>NZ_CP081832.1:0-2610628 GCF_019797805.1 Idiomarina abyssalis | reverse complement strand
ACTCTTCTCCTGGATCGTTTTTTATTATCATAACCAAAGATTGTACTTCACTCAGTTCATATTCGCTAGTATAAACTGCCTGAAAACGGCATGAATAAAGGAGATAAAAAATAGTCACTGATGGCAGAACTGGCGCATAACTTGCTTGTAACCAGCCACTTTACCAAAACAGAAAAATCATCTAAAAAGTGAATAACTGTTATTTTATCCACATTCTTAATGTTATAATTGCTACAGATTGTGGATGAGATTAATTTAGGTTTTATTGCCTAAAACCGCCTCTTATCATTGACTCAATGCGAAAAGATCGGTAAGATCCGCGCTCTAAAAAATTCCGTTCACGTTTGGTTTCAACTTTTTCGGCCAGCGTGGGAAATAGCAAACTGACCGATGGAATATTAGTTATGAAAAGAACATTTCAACCAAGCGTATTAAAACGCAAACGTGCTCACGGCTTCCGTGCTCGCATGGCAAGTAAAAACGGCCGTAAAGTATTGGCTCGTCGCCGTGCTCGTGGTCGCAAAGTACTGAGTGCATAAAAGTATCTCATATGGAAGGGAGTTACGTCTGTTAACTCCCTCTCATTTCCAGACTGTATTCTCAAACCCTCCTGTAAAAGCCGTTACTGCTCATGTCACTATGTTGGCAACCCCCAATGAGTTAGAGCATCCACGTATAGGTGTTACTGTCAGTAAAAAGCGAGCGAAGCGCGCTGTTGACCGAAACCGCATAAAACGCCAGATACGTGAAACATTCCGTTTAAGACAGCACAAAATTCCCGGTTTTGACATTGTAATTATTGCCAAGCAGGGTATTGTCGAGCAGGATAACGCCGCATTACGGGATACGTTGAATTATTTATGGCGAAAATTAGCAAAGCGTTGCGAACAATACCAATCGCGTTCATAAAGGTTTATCAATGGTTTATTAGCCCATTGTTAGGCCCGCGTTGTCGATTTTATCCATCTTGCTCGCATTATGCCTGTGAGGCTATACAAAAACACGGTACAATCCGAGGTATTGGCCTTGCTGCAGTAAGAATTGGTAAATGTCATCCTGCCCACGAAGGCGGTTATGACCCCGTTCCGCCCAGTAAGCAAGAAATTAAGCCAGAAAATAACAATGAATCCGAATCTTTACTAAAACAGCCAACAGAGACGAAATCACTATGAATTCGCCACGCACGATATTATTTATTGCCTTTTTAGTGGTGTCATTCTTCCTATACCAAAATTGGATGGTGGAGACCGCACCCGGAACAAAAGCAAACGAAACCGCGACAGTAACGCAATCGAGCAATAACACTGAAAACAGCGATGTGCCTTCAAGTGGTTCAGCTGCGGCAGATGTACCGGAAGGTGATCAGCCCGTTGTTAGCCAACAATCAGAAACAACCATTCGCGTCCGCACCGACGTGCTTGATGTCGAAATTGATACTCACGGTGGTGACGTTGTTTCAACAGAGTTACTTAAGTTCGCCAAGGACTTAGGAACCGAAGAGCGTTTCCAGCTATTACAGAATAGATCAAATAGCGTCTACGTCGCACAGTCTGGCTTAATAGGCCCGGATGGTATCGATGCAAGCGGTGACGGTCGTCCGTCTTATAACTACGAAAAAGAAAGCTATCAGTCCGAAACTGACGTTATCGAAGTTCCGTTAACCTACACCACGGAAAGTGGCGCTATCTATCGTAAGGTATTTACTTTCACTCCCGGAAAGTACAACGTCGACGTTCGTTTTGAGATTGAGAACAATACTGCTAACGCGCTGAATACCCAGTTCTACGGACAACTTAAGCGCTCCATGGGTACTGGCGAAAGTGGCAGCATGATTATGCCAACCTACTTTGGTGCAGCGTACTCGCATGACGATGACAAGTTTGAAAAGTATGACTTTGACGACATGCTGGATAAAAAGCTGAACGTCACCTCGCAGACCGGTTGGGTCAGTATGCTTGAGCACTACTTCGTTTCGGCATGGATACCTGAACAGGGCCAGCCTAACCGCTTGTTCTCACGTGTTGCGAATGGCAGCCAGGCAATTATTGGTGTCATTTACCCGATGACCGAAATTCAGGCCGGCAGCTCAAAAGTCATTGAGTCACAGCTTTATCTGGGTCCTAAAGATCAGGACGCTATGGCACAAATAGTTGAGCACCTGGACTTAACCGTCGACTACGGTTTCCTTTGGTGGTTAGCTCAGCCAATATTTAAGCTGCTTCAATTTTTACAAAGCCTTGTCATTAACTGGGGTCTGGCCATTATTCTGACCACCGTTATTGTCAAAGCATTGCTGTTCCCATTGACCAAAGCGCAATACGTATCAATGGCTAAAATGCGTATGCTGCAGCCTAAAATGACCGCACTTCGTGAACGCTATGGCGACGACCGACAGAAAATGTCGAGCGCCATGATGAAGCTTTATAAAGAAGAAAAAGTAAATCCTCTGGGCGGTTGTCTGCCAATGCTGTTGCAGCTTCCAATCTTCCTGGCGCTTTACTGGGTGCTGTTGGAAAGTGTCGAACTGCGTCATTCAGAATTTGTATTCTGGATTCAGGACTTATCGACCAAGGACCCATACTACATCCTGCCAATATTAATGGGTGCCAGTATGTTTCTGATGCAGCGGCTGCAGCCAACACCAACGGCTGACCCAATGCAGCAGAAGCTGTTCCAGTATATGCCGGTTATATTTACCGTCTTCTTCCTGTGGTTCCCATCAGGTCTGGTACTGTACTGGCTGGTCAGTAACTTGATTACCATTGCACAAATGCTGATCATTTACCGTGGGTTAGAGAAGAAAGGAATAGACGTTAGGAACAAGAAGAAGTAATCAAGCATTAAGGCCCGGCAAACGCTGGGCTTTTATCCTATTGGGGGTACTGAAATGAATAAAAAGGACTTTTTTTATTTAGTCATCATCACAGGACTTGTTGCTTTTATTATTATCGATCAGAAGCCTTCCTCTCTGGCTGGTACAAGCCAACCTAAACAGCCTGGCCTCTCAAAACCAGAAACAGGCGTTAGTCCTGATGAATATGAAAATACCCGCAAAAATAAAATATCTAAGTCTATAGAATCCACTGCGCAAAAAACGAAAACAAACAAATATTCTGCAAGTCCGGATTCAGAAATTCATAAGAATAGTGATCTGCCCAAGCCTTCAGATAAACCTGAAAACAAAAAAACAACAGCTGATACGCACGCTGCACTCCAACACCATTCAGACCTAGTTGCGAACAGGTTCAATAAACAACGAGAGAATGAATTTAAGCAGGCACCGCCCGATGCTTGGGGCGATGATATGAAAAATGAAGTTGAAACTCTCTATTACACCAACATTAATCAATCAGATATCGAAAGTTTTGATGCAGAGTGTAAAGCGAAAATGTGTAATATAGATTTAGTTCTGGATGAAAACTCAAATAAAGCGACGTTTTCTAATATTTCCAGTAATATTTTCCCATCTTACCCTCGGAACCCGACTTTCGTAATAACAGAAATTTCGGATAATACCATCACAATAAAAGCTGATTTCGATGAACCAATCAATATCAATGACAACTGAAACAGACTTTGACGACACCATTGTTGCTCAGGCCACGCCACCCGGACGCGGTGGTGTTGGTATTGTTCGCGTTAGTGGCAAAGCCTGTAAAGATGTTGCTGAAAAACTGTTAGGCCATTGCCCCAAACCTCGTAAAGCCGAATACTTACCTTTTTACGATTTACAAAAACAACTGCTGGACGAAGGCATTGCGCTTTATTTCCCTGGTCCTAACTCCTTTACCGGCGAAGATGTCTTAGAGCTGCAAGGTCACGGCGGACCCGTTCTTATCGACATGATCATTAAGGCCATTCTGGAAATTCCCGGTATTCGTCCTGCACGACCTGGTGAATTTAGTGAACGAGCGTTTTTGAACGACAAGCTTGACCTCACCCAGGCAGAAGCTATTGCCGACTTAATTGATACCAATTCGGAGCAAGCCGCTAAAGCCGCATTACAAAGCCTAAAAGGTGAGTTTTCTCACAAAATTGATCAGTTGGTGGATGCCGTTATTCACCTACGCATGTACGTTGAGGCAGCCATCGACTTTCCGGATGAAGAAATCGACTTTCTTTCCGACGGTAAAGTCTCCGGCGATTTAGCTGAAATTATTGACCACCTGTTCCATATAGAACAGGAGGCCCGGCAAGGAACGCTTATGCGTGAAGGTATGCGCATTGTAATTGCCGGACGTCCTAATGCGGGTAAGTCCAGCTTGCTTAATGCTCTGGCAGGTCGCGAGTCCGCCATTGTTACCGAAATAGCCGGAACCACCCGTGATGTTCTGCGAGAACACATTCAAATAGACGGCATGCCGCTGCATATTATTGATACCGCCGGTTTACGCGAAAGCCCGGACCACGTTGAGAAAATAGGTATTGAACGCGCCTGGGATGAAATTCGTCAGGCAGATCGCGTTTTATTTATGGTCGACAGTCAGGAGACTTCTGCCATTCATCCTGACGACATATGGCCGGAATTTTTCGCTCAGTTACCTGAAGACATGCCCTACACCGTTATCCGCAATAAAGTCGACTTATCGGAAGAGCCTACCGGCATTGATGAGCACAACGGCATTCCGGTTATTCATTTATCCGCCAAAACTGGCCACGGCATTGAATTACTGCGCGAGCACTTAAAGCATTGTGTTGGATACAACACAACTGCAGAAGGAAGCTTTATGGCCAGACGCAGGCACTTAGAGGCTCTGGCTAAAGCAAAAACCCATTTACTGCAGGGTCAGGAGCAACTCGAAGCCAACATGGCCGGTGAAATACTGGCGGAAGAGCTACGTCTGACCCAACAGCACCTCAATGAAATTACTGGTGAGTTCACTTCTGACGATCTTCTCGGCCAGATTTTCGGTTCGTTCTGTATCGGCAAATAACGCGATTTCTTAGTCACCAAAAGCTAAGGAGCAACAGTGAAAGACAAGTTAGCGCAATGGGGGTTTGACTACGTCCGGCTCCGGTTTGGGTTCAGAACCGGCATTGCTGCCTGTTTGTCACTTGTTTTTGCCTGGGCACTTGGATTAGAACACCCTCAATGGGCCGCTATGACCGTCTGGGCCGTTTCGCAACCAACCCGAGGTCTTCTCGTAGAAAAAGCTGCCTATCGTGCTTTAGGTACCTTGCTGGGCACCATGTTTGGAATGATACTGGTTGTTTCTGCCGGCGGCGAGATCATCTGGCTGGTAGTCGGTTTATCACTCTGGGTAACCCTCTGTGTTTACACCGGCAATTTACTGCACGGTCTTATTTCCTACGGCACAATTTTGGCCGGGTACTCTGCCTCAATGGTCGTTCTTCTGACACAAAGCCCAGATGCTTTGATGCCACTGGGTATCGACCGTTTGCTTACAGTATTTGTCGGTATTATGACCTCGTTAGTTATTGGTTGGGCTTTTACTTATAAACGCGCGGAACAAACTTTAATTAACCAACTTCGCCGACTAACCGCCGCTAATTTACAGGATATCAGTCATTATTTTGCTGAACCGGATAAGGTTTCGCTTAACCTGTCTGAAAAGCTGTCGCAGTTAGCGGCCATAGAAGCTCAATTACTCGATCATGGTACCGGTTCTGTCAGCGCTCATGAGTCAGCCAAAACCTTACGTTTAGTCATTAACAGTCAGCTTGGCTTTTTCACCGAACTCAACATTCAGGAACCAGAAAACAATAAAGAAGTAAGTAATCACTTACTTGAATCTTCCAACAAACTAAATGCTTCCGCTAAACGCTCAGAAATTATTGAACCTCTCAGAAAAGCCCTGAAACTGATTAAAAACGATGCATTAAAAAGACGGTTCAGTGAATTTGTTGAAGCCACCAACGACCGTTTATCTTTTCGCGATTCAGGCAAAACGGCCAGCTCAACCCTGCTGACCAAAACTATTTTACACCGCGACTGGAGAGGCGCTCGTCAGGCAGCTATAAGAACCTTGGTTATAATGAGCCTAATTGGCGCAGCCTGGTGGTATACCGAATGGTTTCAGCTGGCTTATTTAATGTTAGGCGCCTCGGTTATGCTGACTCTATTTTCAACCGCTGATAACCCCGCTCTGACGATGAAGTATGTGTTTTTTGGGCAGTGTGCAGGAGCTTTAACTGCCATACTAATACAGGCCGCTGTCTGGCAATATCAGGATGCCATTTTTTGGATGTTAGTGGCGTTAATGCCCGTTATTTTGTTGGCCGGGTTTCCTATGTCTCATCAAAAAACTGCCAACGGCAGCATGGATTTTAATCTGGTTTTCTTGCTACTAATGCAGCCTTCAGTAGCTTATTCGTTCCATCTTGGTCACTCTATTACCATTGCTTTGGCCGTGGTCGCCGCACCATTACTTGCATTAGTTGCTTATCGTCTAATTTATCCGACAAGCTTAAAAGCTCGGTACCAAACTTTATTGCAAACACTGACAGAAGAAATTGACCAGCTCGACACCGAGAAACTCACCGAAAGCCAATACAAAAGGCGCAAAGCACGATTTTACCATCGAGTCATAAAGCTAACCCAAATTAGTGATAAGCTCGGCTTAAAAGAAAAAGACTCCATAATTGAACACCTTTTAACCGGACAAAAAAGACTCAACTCAACCGGTTAATTCGGCTTTTCTAACGCGAGACCAACGTTTTATTTCATATTCCCGTTGGCACGCTTTTGACCTATTAGGGTGCACCTCGCTCCAGACAAGCTCAACCGGACGACGCGCTCGTGTGTATTTAGCCCCTTTTTTATCATCCACATTGTGCTCATTAACGCGGCGCTCAACGTCAGTTGTCACACCGGTATAAAACGTATTATCAGCACACTTCACTAAATAAACCGACCAGGCCACGCTTGAACTCTCTCGTAATAAACCCAATAAACAGTGTAACAGCAGTTAATTACTGAACCGACTAAGGAAGCCATTATGAGCAGACATTTTGATGAAGCCAAGGGGTTATCGGAACAACATGACCCGGCAACGCACGACTTTGTTTTTAACCAGACCATGTTCCGCATAAAAGATCCGGAACGCACCTTAAAGTTCTACAGTGAGGTGTTGGGAATGACTCTGGTAAAACGCCTGGACTTTCCCGAAATGGAATTCACGCTTTATTTCATGGCTGCTATTTCACCGGAGCAACGTAAAGACTGGTCAACCGACCACGATAAACGTATTGAACAAACCTTTGGTCGTCCGGCTATGTTGGAGCTCACGCACAACTGGGGGGACGAAAACGACGATTCAGTGTCCTATCACAGTGGCAATGAAGAACCGAAAGGCTTTGGTCACATTGGATTCGCTGTGCCCGATATTGATGCCGCCTGTGAGCGTTTCGAAAAAATGGGCGTGGAATTTCAAAAACGCCCTAACGATGGAAAAATGAAAGGCATTGCTTTTATTAAAGACCCGGACGGCTATTGGATTGAGATATTTACACCAGAACGTCAGCCAGGGCTATTAAAAGAGCATTTAAAATAAAGGAAAAGGCCAGTTCATAAGAGCTGGCCTTTTTTGACTCGTCACTCAGAAAGCATCGTCTTCACTTTCTCTTCCAGCGACGTCATGCCATGTTCACGACCAACTTCTAACGCTTTTTCCACCGGCATTCCGTCTAACCAGCCCGCGCGCAAAGCCATCAGTGCGCCTACGCGGTTACTCGAAGCGCAATGCACCAGAATGGTTTTATCGCTATTTTCTAATAGAATACGATCAACCATACGTGCGTTCTCAAAGGTAACACCGTCTGCGCCATTAACCGGTACATGGTAATAAGCCATACCATTACGGGTCACAACAGCAGCTTCCTCGCTTTCGGTCATTTCTTTTTGTGAAAGCAAATTAATAACAACATCACCGCCGTTATCCGCAAATTCCGCTAACTGTTCATCTGAAGGCGTGCCCATAACCCAAAGGTTTTCAGACACTTGTTTAGGCGACTCTATACCAGCTGAAACATTGAATGAAACTATTACGGCACTTAAAGCCACTAATACCTTTATAAGACCTTTTACCATTTGGGTTCTCCTGTATGATTCGTGTTTTTCTAATAGTAGCAAATGAGCAAAAAAGTTTATGACCGTTTTACATCTTTTAGTGGGTACAACCTCCGGTAATACCGAGTTTTTAGCCGATACTGTCAGCGAAAAACTCAACGAACAAGGTATCGAAACCGAGCTTCACTACGAGCCAGAATTTGAAAAACTCCCGACCGATCAACCCTGGTTAGTTTTTCTAGCCAGTCACGGCGCCGGCGACTATGCCGACTCTATGCTGGATTTCTATGATGAAATAAATGATCCCCAAAGCCCTGATTTAACAGGACTAAACTACGCAGTTGTCGCTATTGGTGAGTCCTGCTACGACACCTTCTGCGAGGCGGGTCGTCATTGCGATAGCCGTTTGCAGGAACTCGGTGCCATTAAACTGGCTGATCGTTTAGAAATAGACATGCTGGAAGACGATCCGGAAGAAAAAACATTAACCTGGTTGCCCGCGATCACTGATTCTGTAAAGGCTCTGTGATCATACCCACATGCTTATACACAGCTATTTTAGCCTGTGATTAAAGCTGGCATAAGATCACTTAAGCACTGTCAATGGAGTGGGTATAACACTGGGGATAAACTGATCTGTGTATAACTACCCCACTTATCCACGATCTATGATCCCAGTTCAACCCCGGTTATCTACAGAGAGTGATCTTAATATGAGCTATATAAAAAAAGGGCTGTAGCGATCTATTCACAGAAAACCGCTGACTAGTAGTAATAACAATAAAAGATCTAAATAAGATCCTTTACTGATCTTCTTTAAGATCTTTAATAACACTGAACGAAATTTAACCATTTAGATTTATACAAAATCGCGTTAAAATAATCGGCTATTTTCCTATTCTTCAACGAAAGGTCACATTGAATGTCAGAACAGAGCCAACAACACTTTGATGTTATTGTTGTCGGTGGAGGACACGCCGGAACAGAAGCAGCTTTAGCCGCCGCTCGTTTAGGTGTTAAAACCCTATTGCTTACGCATAATATTGATACTTTAGGGCAAATGTCCTGTAACCCAGCCATTGGTGGAATAGGAAAAGGTCATTTAGTTAAGGAAATTGATGCCCTTGGTGGCTTCATGGCAAAAGCTGCAGATAAAGCCGGAATTCAGTTCAGAACACTGAATTCTTCAAAAGGTCCTGCAGTAAGAGCGACAAGAGCTCAGGCCGATCGCCAACTGTATAAACAAGCGATCCGCTACGCATTAGAAACACAGCCTAATTTGTCGATATTCCAACAAGGTTGTGATGATCTTATTGTTGAAAACGATCGCGTTACCGGCGTTGTTACCCAAATGGGTCTTAAATTTACCGCTAAAACCGTTGTTTTAACGGTAGGAACCTTCCTTGGCGGACAAATTCATATTGGTCTGGATAACTATCAAGGCGGCCGCGCAGGCGATCCTCCTGCAAATGCTTTAGCTAAACGCTTACGTTCATTGCCGTTACGAGTAGAGCGGTTAAAAACCGGCACACCACCGCGTATAGCCAGCCAAAGCGTCGATTTTTCAGTCATGCAGGAACAACCAGGCGATAACCCAACTCCGGTATTTTCCTATATGGGTTCGCGTGCTGATCATCCACAGCAAATCCCCTGTTACATTACGCACACCAATGAAAACACTCACGAAATTATTCGTTCAGGGCTTGATCGTTCGCCCATGTATTCAGGTGTGATTGAGGGTGTCGGGCCACGTTATTGCCCTTCTATCGAAGATAAAATTGTTCGTTTTGCTGAAAAAGGTTCACATCAAATATTCGTAGAACCTGAAGGTTTAGATACCTTTGAAGTTTACCCTAATGGTATTTCAACCAGTCTGCCGTTTGATGTTCAGCAGCGCCTGGTTCAGTCAATTAAAGGCTTCGAGAACGCTCATATTACGCGTCCGGGCTACGCCATAGAGTACGATTATTTTGATCCCAGAGATCTTAAACAATCGCTGGAAACCAAAGTCATTAACGGCTTGTTCTTTGCCGGCCAAATTAACGGCACAACCGGCTATGAAGAAGCCGGAGCACAAGGCCTTGTTGCTGGCTTAAATGCCGCATTGCAGGCACAGGATAAAGATTCCTGGTCACCACGACGTGATCAAGCCTACATGGGCGTGTTGATCGATGATCTGTCAACCTTGGGTACTCAGGAACCGTACCGTATGTTCACTTCGCGTGCGGAGTATCGTTTGCTTCTGCGTGAAGATAACGCCGATATTCGCTTAACCGAAATTGGTCGTAACCTTGGTTTAGTCGATGATGAACGCTGGGCTGCATTTAATAAGAAAATGGAAGCTGTTGAGCAGGAAAAACAACGGTTAAAAACCACCTGGGTGCATAAAGACCACGCTTCTGTGGAGCAAATTAATGCGTTGGTAAAAAGCCCTGTAACCAAAGAAGTCAGTGGCGAAGAGTTATTGAGACGTCCGGAGATCCATTATCAGGATCTTGCCAAGACGGATTTTTTTGCTCCGGGATTAGAAGATCCATTAGCCGCTGAACAAGTTGAAATTCAGATTAAATATGCAGGTTATATTTCGCGTCAGCACGATGAAATTGCGAAACAGCAGCGTCACGAAAATACTTTGCTTCCTTCACCTTTCGATTACGCTAAGATTAAAGGCTTATCGAATGAGGTTATTGCTAAGCTAAATGACCACCAGCCAGAAACAGTAGGCAAAGCGGCCCGTATTTCTGGTATAACACCTGCGGCCATTTCTATGCTTCTGGTGCACCTGAAAAAACAGGGTTTATTGCGTAAAAGTGCTTAAGGAAGGGATGTGAAAGAGCAGTTAAAGGAATTATTGGAGCAAGCGCAACTAACCTTGTCAGAGTCCCAAATTGACCAGCAACTGGCGTTAGTGGGTTTATTGGACAAGTGGAACAAAGCCTATAATCTGACCAGCGTAAGAAATCCAAAGGATATGCTCACAAGACATATTATGGACAGTCTGGCGGTTCGTCAGTATTTACAGGGACAACGTTTTATTGACGTTGGAACAGGCCCTGGTTTACCTGGGTTACCTTTGGCCATAGCAGAACCTGATAAAGAATTTGTTTTGCTCGATAGTTTAGGTAAGCGTATTCGTTTTATTCGTCAGGTTTGTCACGAGTTAAAATTAACCAATGTGACGCCGGTACAGGCCCGGGTTGAAGATTATCAGGACGAAAAAAAGTTTGACGGTGTAATCAGTAGAGCCTTTGCCTCGCTTAATGATATGCTTTCCTGGTGTGAGCATTTACCTTCAGATAAAGGACGGTTTTACGCTCTTAAAGGTTTATACCCGCAAGAAGAACTGGACGAACTGTCAGCAAACTATAAAACTGAAAGTATTGAGCAAATTAACGTTCCCGGCATTGACGCGAGCCGACATATCGTCATTATAAGCAAACGGTCATAAAACAACCGACAGTCGATTATCCGACAACAACAAGAGGTTATAAAACCCGTGGCTACAACCATTGCTATTGCAAATCAAAAAGGCGGAGTTGGAAAAACAACCACAGCAGTTAACCTGGCTGCTTCGATGGCTGCTACCCGTCGCAAAGTATTGTTGATCGATTTAGATCCTCAAGGTAATGCAACCATGGGTAGCGGCGTTGACAAGTACGACGTTGAAAACAGCATTTATGAATTGTTGATTGAAGAAAAGCCGGTTAAAGACGTTGCGGTAACAGACACTAACGGTAAGTATCATTTAATCGCGGCAAATGCTGATGCAACTGCCGCTGAAATTAAATTAATGGAAGTTTTTGCGCGGGAATTACGCTTGCGTAACGCACTAAAAGCTGTCCAGGACACCTACGATTACATTTTTATTGATTGCCCTCCATCGCTGAACATGCTGACGGTTAACGGCATGGCAGCGGCTGACTCTATTCTGGTGCCAATGCAGTGTGAGTACTATGCACTGGAAGGTTTGACAGCATTAATGGAAACCATTCGTCAGCTGGCCGATGTGGTTAACCCCGGGCTAGAGATAGAAGGTATTTTGCGGACTATGTACGATCCGCGTAACCGTTTGGCTAACGATGTTTCAGAACAACTAAAAAACCACTTTGGTGACAAAGTCTACCGAACAGTCATTCCGCGTAACGTGCGTTTAGCTGAAGCGCCTTCATTTGGTGCACCGGCTATGTATTACGATAAATCATCAACGGGTTCAAAGGCTTATTTGTCCTTAGCGGGTGAACTTATCCGACGTTCTGAAAATCGTAACGAAGTAGCAGAAGAATCATAACAAGGGAATTTAGCGAATCATGTCGGCAAAAAAACGAGGTTTAGGTCGTGGTCTGGATGCCTTACTGACCAGTAATCAGCAAAACTCTGATCGTCAATCTGAACAAGTGACGGAAGAAGTTAAAGGCGAATTACAGAAACTGCCGGTTGAACAGTTAAAACCCGGTCGTTATCAGCCTCGTAAAGACATGTCACCCGAAGCTTTGGAAGATTTAGCCGCTTCAGTGAAAGCTCAGGGTATTATTCAGCCTATTGTGGTTCGCCCTGTTGGCAAAGACGAATACGAAATTATTGCCGGGGAGCGTCGTTGGCGTGCAGCTCAGCTTGCGAAACTGGAGCTGGTTCCCTGCCTAATTAAAGACGTGCCGGATGAAGCGGCCGTTGCTATTGCATTAATTGAAAACATCCAGCGTGAAGACCTCAATGCAATGGAAGAAGCGACAGCGTTGCAACGCTTATTGGATGAGTTTCAGATGACCCACCAGGATGTTGCCCAGGCTGTCGGTAAATCGCGTACTACTGTAACGAATTTACTGCGCCTAAATAATTTACAGGACGGCGTGAAAGTCTTGCTTGAACGTGGCGACATTGAGCTGGGTCACGCTAAGTTGTTGCTGGCATTAGAAGGTGAACAACAAGCCGATGTAGCACAGCAAATTGTTGCAAAAGATATGACCGTACGTGACGCCGAAAAACTGGTCAGACGTACTATCGACCCACCAAAACAAACTGAAAAGCCCGAACCAGACGCAAACATTGAACATTTAGAGACGAAATTGTCTGAGACTCTGGGCGCGAAAGTTTCCATCAATCACGGTCGTAAAGGAAAAGGAAAACTGGTTATCAGTTATACCAACCTGGACGAACTGGATGGAATTCTGACTCACATCAAATAATTATTCCAATGTATTGATTGTTGTAGAACTTTTGTTAAATGGCATAGAAACCGTTGCCTACAGGCAAATTTGTTTGCAATTACATGGCAGATCTTTATACTAGCGCGAGTTTCATTGTGGCTGGTTGAAAGCCACATAAAGATAGCCGCCAGTTAAAAGGTTTTGGTCGTGACACAGGCACTCAATGCGGTAGGTAAAAAACTGGCAGGAAGAATAGTAGGCACACAATTTATTGTGGTCTTAGTTGCTGCACTTGTCACGATATTGGTTTCGAATACGCAGTCGGCTTTAGGTATTCTTTGTGGCGGATTAACCGCTGTAATACCCAACGCACTATTTGCACTTATTGCTTTTAAACATGCAGGTGCACGCGCTAATCAGAAAGTTGTACAAAGCTTCTTTTTAGGCGAAGGCGTTAAGCTTCTGCTAACAGCATTGCTGCTCATGCTCGCACTGCTGATAACAAATTTATATCCTGTGTGGTTACTGATCGGCTTCGTTATTGCCGTCACCATGCAGTGGATAGCACCGGTTTTATTTTTAAAATCAACCTAACTGGGAAACAACATGGTAAGTGGAGAACAAACTCCGACTCAGTATATCCAGCATCACCTCCAAAATTGGACGGTTGGTGAAGGGTTCTGGGCGGTGAACGTCGATACTATCTTCTGGTCCGTGTTACTGGGTGTGCTGTTTCTGTGGAGTTTCCGCAGAGTAGCCAAAAAATCCTCTGCTGGGGTACCTGGTAAATGGCAATGCTTTGTCGAAATGATTGTCGAGTTTGTCGACAACAGCGTCAAAGAGTCCTTTCACGGTAAAGATAAACTGATTGCGCCTCTGGCATTAACCATCTTTGTCTGGATATTCCTGATGAACCTGATGGACTTAATTCCAGTTGATTGGTTGCCTTGGGCATCTCAACAAATTGGATACCATTTGGGCTTTGTTGACGATCCGCATGACGTCTACATGAAAGTTGTACCAACAACTGACCTGAACACAACTTTTGCTCTGAGTATCAGCGTCTTTGCGCTCATTATTATCTACTCAATTAAGTACAAAGGCGTGAAAGGCTTTGCCAAAGAAATGACATTAACCCCGTTTAATCACTGGGCGTTAATGCCGGTAAACTTTGTGCTTGAAAGTATCACGTTACTGGCAAAACCAGCGTCACTGGCACTGCGTTTGTTCGGTAACCTGTATGCGGGTGAATTGATATTTATTCTGATTGCAATGATTGGATTATTCCAGCTACCAGCGCACTTTGCCTGGGCTGTGTTCCATATTCTGGTCATTACATTGCAAGCGTTTATTTTCATGATGCTGACCATTGTTTACTTAAGCATGGCTTCATCTGAACACTAGTGTTCTAAACAAAAAGTTTTTAGCTTTACTTTTAACTTTAATCTACTGAAAAACTGGAGAAATCAATGGAAACTGTAGTTGCTTTTACTGCTATCGCTGTATCAATCATGATCGGTCTGGCTGCACTGGGTACAGCACTGGGCTTTGGTATTCTGGGTGGTAAATTCCTGGAAGCTGCTGCTCGTCAACCAGAATTGGCACCACAGCTGCAAGTTAAGATGTTCATCGTAGCTGGTCTTATCGATGCTATCGCAATGATCGGCGTTGCTGTTGCATTGCTGTTCACGTTTGCGAACCCATTCTTAACCCAGGTAGCAGGCTAATCGTTATTCGACGGTCACCAACTGAAGGAGGTCCGTTGTGAATATCAACGCTACTCTAATTGGACAATCGATCGCGTTTGCCGTGTTCGTGTGGTTCTGCATGAAATTTGTATGGCCACCGATCATCAAGGCTATTGAGGAACGTCAGAAGAAAATTGCTGACGGCCTTAATGCCGGTGAACGTGCTCAAAAAGATTTAGAGAAAGCCCAGCAAGAAATTGCCGAGCAGCTCAAAGAGGCGAAACAGCAAGCCGCTGAAATCATTGAACAGTCGAAAAAACGTGGCGCTAAAATTGTTGAGGAAGAAACTCAACGTGGCCACGAAGAACGTGAAAAAATCGTTGCGTCTGGACATGAAGAAGTGACAGCTGAGCGTAACCGCGTTCGCGAAGAGTTGCGTAAGCAAGTCGCCGTATTGGCGGTTTCTGGGGCTCAGAAAATCATTGAGCGTGAAATTGATAAAGACGCTCATAGCGACATTGTTGAAAAACTGGTCGCTGAACTTTAATAAAGGGGTTTGAGCTTATGTCAGAACTGACTACGGTCGCTCGCCCTTACGCAAAAGCAGCTTTTGATTTTGCTTTAGAACAGGGAGCGCTCGATAAGTGGGCAGAAATGCTTAGCTTCGCTGCTGCGGTAGCGCAAGATGAGACTATTGCCTCATTTTTGAGCAGCTCTTCGACTGTTGGAAAAACGACAGATGTTTTCTTGGGTGTTTGCGGCGACGAGCTCGACGATAACGCTAAGAACTTCGTTAAAGTACTGGCTGAAAATGAACGTTTGCCAGTACTTCCAGCGGTTAGTGAGCTCTATCAGACGCTTCGTGCTGAACACGACAAAGAAGTCACTGTAGATGTGAAGTCAGCGGTTAAACTGCTGAAAGCACAACAAACGGCTTTGAGTAAAGCACTTGAGAAGCGCCTGCAACGCAAAATTAAGCTGAACTGCAGTGTCGACAAGTCCATTATTGGCGGACTTGTTATAGAAGCTGGTGATACCGTTATTGACGGCACCTTGCGCGGCAAGCTCGATAGACTTGCTTACGCACTGCAATCCTAATTGGGGACTTGAGCATGCAATTGAATTCAAATGAAATCGCAGAACTGATCAAACAGCGAATTGAGAAGTTCGAAGTCACCAGCGAAGCCCGCAACGAAGGTACCATCATGTCTGTACAAGACGGTATCATTCGCATTCACGGACTTGCAGACTGTCTGCAAGGTGAAATGGTCGAGCTACCTGGTAATCGTTACGCTATCGCACTGAACCTTGAACGTGATTCTGTTGGTGCGGTTGTTATGGGTCCTTATGCAGATTTGCAGGAAGGCACCAAAGTAAAATCTACTGGCCGTATCCTTGAAGTTCCGGTCGGCGAAAAACTGTTGGGCCGTGTGGTAAACACACTAGGTCAGCCTATCGACGGTAAAGGTCCAATTGAAGCTGACGGCTATGAGCCAGTTGAGAAAATCGCCCCGGGCGTTATCGAACGTCAGTCGGTTGATCAGCCAGTACAAACTGGTTACAAGTCAATTGACTCGATGATTCCAGTTGGTCGTGGTCAGCGTGAGCTTATCATCGGTGACCGTCAGACAGGTAAAACAGCTTTAGCCGTAGACGCTATTATCAACCAGAAAGACTCTGGTATTAAGTGTGTTTACGTAGCCATTGGTCAGAAGAACTCAACCATCTCTGCTGTTGTACGTAAGCTGGAAGAGCACGGCGCATTGGAAAACACCATTGTGGTTGCGGCTTCTGCTTCTGAATCTGCAGCACTGCAATACTTAGCAGCTTATTCTGGCTGTACTATGGGTGAATACTTCCGTGACCGTGGTGAAGACGCTTTGATCGTATACGATGACCTCTCTAAGCAGGCTGTTGCATACCGTCAAATTTCACTGTTGCTGCGCCGTCCGCCAGGTCGTGAAGCATTCCCTGGTGACGTTTTCTACCTCCACTCTCGCTTACTTGAGCGTGCAGCGCGTGTTAACGCTGACTACGTAGAAAAATTCACTGACGGTAAAGTAAAAGGCCAGACAGGTTCTTTAACTGCCTTACCTATCATTGAAACTCAGGCAGGTGACGTATCGGCGTTCGTACCGACTAACGTTATCTCAATCACCGATGGTCAGATCTTCCTGGAAACTGACTTGTTTAACTCAGGTATTCGTCCTGCGGTTAACGCCGGTGTCTCGGTTTCTCGTGTTGGTGGTTCAGCACAAACGAAAATCATCAAGAAATTGGGTGGCGGTATCCGTCTTGCCCTGGCTCAGTACCGTGAATTGGCGGCGTTCGCTCAGTTTGCATCTGACCTTGATGAATCGACTCGTTCACAGTTGGAGCACGGTCAGCGTGTAACCGAACTGATGAAACAGAAACAGTACAAGCCTATGAGCGTGTCTCAAATGGCTGTATCAATTTATGCCGTTGAAAAAGGCTTCTTGAAAGACGTAGAAATCGACAAAATCATGGATTTTGAAGAATCGCTGCAATCTTTCATGGCGAGCGAATACGCCGAGCTAATGGCTGAGATTGATAAAACTGGCAACTATAACGACGACATCGATGCGCAATTGAAAGCTGCGCTTGAGAAATTCAAGCAAACGCAATCATGGTAATCGCACCTGGCCGCAGTAGCGGCCATTTGTCGTTGAGTTAACAGGAGAATCGTCATGGCCAGCGGTAAAGAGATAAAAACTCAGATCTCGAGTATCGGTAATACTCAGAAGATCACCAGTGCTATGGAAATGGTCGCTGCGTCGAAAATGAAAAAGGCGCAGGAACGTATGGAGGCTAGTCGCCCCTATGCGGACACCATTCGCAAGGTGATTGGTCATGTGGCGCGCGGTAACCTTGAATATCGTCATCCATTTATGGAAGAACGTCAGGTTAAGCGTGTGGGTTACATCATTGTTTCTACCGACCGTGGTTTGTGTGGCGGCTTGAACGGTAATGAGTTCAAGAAAGTCGTTAAGCACGCTAACGAATGGAAAGAGCAAGATGTTGAAGCGGATTTTGCCGCAATAGGCAGCAAAGCAACCGGTTTCTTCAAGCGTTTTGGTAAGTTGAAAGCGCAAGTTTCAGGTATGGGCGATAAGCCAGAACTGAAAGAAATCACCGGTTCTATCCAGGTTATGCTGGATGCCTTTGAAGAAGGTAAAATCGATCGCTTGTACGTTGTATTCAACAAGTTTGTGAATACGATGACCCAGGAGCCGACCATTCATCAATTGTTGCCATTGCCGCAAGCAGGATCGGAAGAAGAAGTACAGACAGGTAGCTGGGATTACCTGTATGAGCCGAATCCGGAAAGTATTCTAGATACGCTAATTCGTCGCTTTGTAGAAATGCAAGTGTATCAAGGTGTCGTAGATAACTTTGCTAGTGAGCAAGCCGCTCGGATGATTGCGATGAAAGCTGCAACCGACAACGCCGAAGATATTATCGATCAACTGCAATTGCAGTATAACAAGGCGCGTCAGGCAGCAATTACGCAAGAAATTTCGGAAATCGTGTCCGGCGCCGAAGCGGTATAACGCGGCAACGGTTAACAGAATTGAAGAGTTAGAGGAAACGTCATGAGTCAAGGTAAGGTCGTACAAATTATCGGCGCCGTTGTGGATTTAGAATTTCCACAAGACGCTGTACCAAAAGTATACGACGCACTGAAAGTGACCGAAGGTGGCTTAGAAGGTTTGGTTCTTGAAGTTCAGCAGCAGCTGGGCGGCGGAATCGTACGTGCCATCGCAATGGGTACAACTGACGGTCTGCGTCGTGGTATCACCGCTGAAAACACCGGTGAATCAATCATGGTTCCAGTGGGTAAGAAGACCCTGGGCCGTATTATGGATGTATTGGGTAACCCAATCGATGAAGCGGGCCCTATCGGTGAAGACGAGAAAATGTCTATTCACCGTGCGGCACCAAGCTACGAAGAACAGTCAAACACTAACGAACTGTTAGAAACAGGTATTAAAGTCATCGACTTGATTTGCCCGTTTGCTAAAGGTGGTAAAGTTGGTCTGTTCGGTGGTGCTGGTGTTGGTAAAACCGTTAACATGATGGAGCTTATCCGTAACATCGCAATCGAGCACAGCGGTTACTCAGTATTCGCTGGTGTTGGTGAGCGTACTCGTGAAGGTAACGACTTCTATCACGAGATGAACGATTCAAACGTTCTGGATAAAGTATCACTGGTTTATGGTCAGATGAACGAGCCACCGGGTAACCGTTTACGTGTTGCTTTGACGGGTTTGACTATCGCTGAGAAATTCCGTGACGAAGGTCGCGACGTACTTTTCTTCGTTGATAACATCTACCGTTACACTCTGGCCGGTACTGAGGTATCAGCACTGTTAGGCCGTATGCCTTCAGCGGTTGGTTATCAGCCTACCCTGGCCGAAGAAATGGGTGTTCTGCAGGAACGTATCACCTCTACTAAGACGGGTTCAATCACGTCGGTACAGGCGGTTTACGTACCAGCGGATGACTTGACTGACCCATCTCCGGCAACAACCTTTGCTCACTTGGATGCAACCGTTGTACTTAACCGTGACATCGCGTCATTGGGTATCTACCCTGCGGTTGACCCGTTGGATTCAACGTCACGTCAGTTGGACCCACAGGTTATCGGTGATGAGCACTACGACACAGCAATGGGTGTTCAGGAAGTACTGCAACGCTATAAAGAGCTGAAAGACATCATTGCGATTCTGGGTATGGACGAGCTGTCTGAAGAAGACAAACTGTCTGTATCTCGTGCTCGTAAAATTCAGCGCTTCTTGTCGCAGCCTTTCTTCGTAGCCGAAGTATTCACTGGTGCTCCAGGTAAATATGTATCTTTGAAAGATACTATTGCCGGCTTTAAAGGCATTTTGGATGGTGATTACGACGATATGCCAGAGCAGGCCTTCTACATGGTTGGTACCATCGAAGAAGCGGTAGAAAAAGCCAAAAACCTGTAACCGACCGGGAGGTTTGAATGGCAACACAAACATTAAATCTGGACATTGTTAGCGCTGAAGACAAATTGTTCTCAGGCGTTGTACAAACGGTTCAGGTCACTGGTAGCGAAGGTGAGATGGGTATTTACCCAGGTCACGCGCCCCTGCTGACAAAAATCAAACCAGGTATGGTTCGGTATGTCAGCGAAGCGGGCGACGAAGAGCTTCTGTATGTCGCCGGTGGAGTGTTAGAAGTACAGCCTGGTCATGTCATTGTACTAGCAGACGTTGCTGTTCGTGGTGACGATCTCGATGAGAAAGAAGCTGAAGCGGCGAAGAAACGCGCTGAAGAAGCCATTGCTGACTCAAGTGCAGATGTGACCTATGCAGAGGCAATCGCCGAGTTATCGCGCGCATTGGCTCAGCTTGAGGTTATTCGTAAGCTTAAGCGCTAAAACTTCTGCGTTAAAATACGTAAAAGGCCTTGTTGTTAGTGCAACAGGGCCTTTTTTGTCGTTACAATAGGTGTACGTAATAAAGCTGCTGCAAGCGATACTGAATTAAGGATCTCATTAATATGAAGTTACGCGTTGTTATTCTGGCCGCAGGGAAAGGAACCCGCATGCGTTCAGACTTACCCAAAGTGCTGCATAAAGTGGCGAATAAACCGATGGTAGAACACGTCATTGATACTGCCAGGTCATTAAAGCCAGATGCCATTAATTTAATTTATGGTCATGGTGGCGATCAGCTGCAGCAAGCTATTGCCGGCGACGACTTAACCTGGGTAGAGCAACGTGAACAATTGGGTACCGGTCATGCCGTTCAACAGGTTATCCCGCACCTTAAAAGCAATGAAAAAGTCATTATTTTGTATGGTGACGTGCCCCTGTTAACCGAGTCCACTTTAATTAAGCTGGTAACTGCCAGTGCTAATACCTCGCTTGGCTTGCTGACTATGACGTTAGCGGAACCAACAGGTTATGGTCGTATTGTGCGTAACGAACGCCGCAGCGTAACCGGCATTGTTGAGCAAAAAGACGCAAATGCGCAGCAGTTAGCTATAGACGAAGTAAACACCGGTATTATGATAGCTGACAGCGACAAGCTAAAAGGCTGGCTTGAGCAACTCAGCAATGACAACGCGCAGAAAGAATATTACCTGACTGACATTGTGGAAATGGCCGCCCAGGAAGGCGTAAATATTGCTACTGCACAGCCTGACAACGCGCAGGAAGTGGAAGGTGCCAACAACCGCCAGCAGTTAGCTTCGCTAGAGCGCGCATTGCAGCAGCGTCAGGCCGAAGAGCTGATGACTCAGGGCGTGACCTTAATTGACCCTGCTCGTTTTGATTGCCGCGGTAAATTGAGTGCCGGCAGCGACGTCACTATTGATATTAATGCGGTTTTTGAAGGTAATGTGGTTCTTGGAGACCGCGTTGTTATAGAGCCAAACTGTGTCATTAGAAACTCCGTTATTGGCGACGACACTGTTATTCGCGCGAACTCTCATATAGAAGATGCAAAAGTGGCGAAAGGCTGTAAAGTCGGTCCTTTTGCACGGCTGCGACCCGGCGCGGAACTTGCGGATGAAGCGCAGGTCGGAAACTTTGTCGAAATGAAAAAAAGCCGTTTAGGTAAAGGCTCAAAGGCCAGTCATTTAACCTACCTTGGTGACACTCAAGTGGGTGAATACGCAAACATTGGTGCAGGTACCATTACCTGCAATTACGATGGTGTGAATAAAGCGCTTACTGAAATTGGTGACGGCGCTTTTATTGGTTCAAACAGCTCTCTGGTTGCGCCTGTCTCCATTGGTAAAAATGCCACCGTCGGTGCCGGCTCGGTCATAACCCGAACGGTAGCAGATGACGAACTGGCTGTAGCCCGGGGCAAGCAGCGTAATATCAGCGGATGGCAACGTCCACAGTCGAAAAAAGGAAGTTAACTTATGTGCGGTATTGTAGGCGCGACGTCTGAACGTCGAGTAACAGGTATTTTGCTGGAAGGCTTAAAACGACTGGAGTACCGGGGTTACGATTCGGCTGGTGTGGCTGTTATTGACGCCGATAAGCATTTAAAAAGTGTGCGTCGTACCGGTAAAGTACAGGAACTTAAAGACGCTATAGACCAGAACCCGTTAGACGGGACTATTGGTATTGCGCATACACGTTGGGCAACGCACGGTGGTGTGACTGAAGCTAATGCCCACCCTCACCGCTCTGAGGATCAAATTGCTGTTGTGCATAACGGCATTATTGAAAACCACGAACGCCTGCGCGAAGAGCTAAAAGCCGAAGGTTATGTCTTTAACTCGCAGACTGACACCGAAGTAATCGCTCACTTGATTCATCACGAACGCAAAACGCATGGTGATCTACTGGCTGCCGTTAAGTCGGCAGTACGTCAGTTGGAAGGCGCTTACGGTACCGTGGTTATGGATACCCAATACCCTGAGCGTTTAGTCGTTGCCCGTTCTGGTAGCCCTCTGGTTATTGGTGTGGGTATTGGCGAGAACTTTGTGGCTTCTGACCAGTTAGCTTTATTGCCGGTGACCCGTCAGTTTATCTACCTGGAAGAAGGCGATGTAGCCGACATTAACCGCACTGAAATAGACATTTACGATTCTGAAGGTAACGCTGTCGAACGTGAAGTTGTTGAATCTGACGTAAGCTACGACGCGGGTGGTAAAGGCGAGTATCGCCATTTCATGCTAAAAGAAATTTACGAGCAGCCTATTGCCGTTCGTAACACACTGGAAGGCCGTTTGTCCGAAACCACTGTGCTGGATAATGCTTTTGGCGAAAACGCCGCCGACATTTTAAAAGGTATCGAGCACGTTCAAATTGTTGCCTGTGGAACGAGTTACCACGCAGGTATGGTGGCTCGCTACTGGCTCGAATCTATGGCGAACGTTTCATGTAATATCGAAATTGCCTCAGAATTCCGCTACCGAAAGTCTTATGTTCACCCGAACAGCTTGTTAGTCACCATTTCTCAAAGTGGTGAAACGGCAGATACCTTAGCAGCACTGCGTTTGTCGAAAGAGCTGGGTTATAAAGGCAGCCTGACTATTTGTAACGTGGGCTCCTCGTCTATGGTACGCGAATCGGACCTGGCCTTTTTAACCCGCGCTGGTGCGGAAATTGGTGTGGCGTCAACCAAAGCCTTTACGACCCAGTTGACCGGCCTGCTTATGCTGACCTTAGGTATTGGCAAATACCGCGGCATGCCAGAGCAACAGCAAGAAGCTGTTGTCCACGCGTTGCAGGCCTTGCCGGCCAAGCTGGAAGAAGCGGTGTCACTGGCCGATGAAATTGAAGAGTTAGCGCAGGACTTTGCCAACAAAGAGCATAGCCTGTTCCTGGGACGTGGTAATCAATACCCTATTGCTATGGAAGGTGCGTTAAAACTGAAAGAAATTTCATACATTCACGCCGAAGCGTACGCCGCTGGGGAATTAAAACACGGCCCACTGGCACTTATTGACGAAGAAATGCCGGTTATTGTCGTAGCCCCCAATAACGATTTACTGGAAAAGCTGAAATCGAATGTGGAAGAGGTTCGCGCTCGTGGCGGTTTGATGTACGTTTTTGCCGACAAAAACGCCCGCTTCAAAGGCGATGAGTCGTTAAATGTGCTTAACGTCTGCCATTGCGACGAAGTGATAGCGCCTATTGTCTATACCGTTCCTTTGCAGCTGCTGTCTTACTACGTTGCCCTGATTAAAGGCACCGATGTGGACCAGCCTCGTAATTTAGCAAAAAGTGTAACGGTCGAATAAATCAGAAAGGGCCGAAAGGCCCTTTTTTTCGGCGTACATTAAAGTTCTTATCCTTGAGCTAACGGAGTAGCCTTTTGATGAAAGGTTTTGCGGCAATACCAAAGCTTCCTGCGATGATAATATAATACTTATCTTTAAAGTCGGTAAGGCCTAACGGCTTGTCTAAAAGATCTACGATATAAGCCACATACCCTATACAAAATATAGCCAAGGATAATGCTATAAAATAAAGACTAAAGTTAGTAATAAACGAAAAAACTCCTCTAGTCACTTGTTCTTTTCTCATGGTGATCCAATTATGTCGGTTTCTCATTTCAAAACCTTCCAGGATAATAATACATGGTATGTCGATAAAGATGGCTTTCCAAGCTATGCTGATGGTATTGGCTCACCTTGATTATCATGAACTTTATGATTCGGTTTATTAAATTTATCATACTCGTTTTTATTGTTTTTGTTGTTCTTGTCACGTTATTCCACAGCGTAAGCTATATTTTATATTTTCTTGGAATTACTTCGGAATTTCTAGGTTTAGAAGATTTTAAGCGTAATTATTATATAGTTATTGCCGCAAGTGTTGGCTTTGCTTTAGGCGAGTCTGTTTTTAAGTCTAGAAAAAAATCACGTGATTAAATCTATATCGAGGGTGGTAGTGACCTATTTAGAATTATCACGGAACCGCTAATACTATAGCGATTCTGTGATAATTATTTCACCCTGTAGCTCAAGAGTATTGCGGCAATTCATCATGGTGCGACCATTATCTGGCTGAAATTTAGCTTGTCTATAATCAGGAGTATGAATAAATGGAATCTAAAACCCTGTCACGTTCTTTGTTACTCACATTTATGACCGCATATTTGTTTGGTTGCGGCGGCTCAAATGATTCTGATGAGGGAACTGAATATACCGTCACAGTGGCGTCTGAACCCGTGTATTACGGTTTAGGTATTCAATTTACCCCGCCAATAACTGGACATGGAACTACTCAAAGTGGACAAGAAATTTTCACCACTAGTATTGAGGGCTTTGAACATGAGTTCGGAACCTCTTATGAGTTACGTGTACTTGAGAAAAACGTTGATACTGAAGGTGTTGCCGATGGCAGCTCAATATCAATTGAGCTGGTCGAAGTTATTAGCTCGCAGTCCGACTCCGTTGGCACCAGCTATGTTTACAGCGAAGTAGAACTTAGCGGAAACCCTTTTACTGATAAAGAAGAGGGAGTTTATGGCTTTTATCAATATGAGTTCCTCTGTGCTGAAAACGCGGATTGCGATGCCTTGGTAGCTATTGCCGATAGCGGTGGTCTTGTTGAAGTCGAGTTCGAGTACACCGGTGGTGAAATACCTGTTACTTTGGTTCGATGGAATTAGTAACACTGTGTGAACCTCATGAAAGACTACCGAGAATCAGTAAGTTTTGTACTGCTGAATCTGCTTTTCCAAGTTACTCTCGGGGCTCTACTGAGCCCTTTACTAGATAATTTTGCGGGCCCAATCATAGTGGCTTCAAGTTGTGAAACGGAGTCACTCGAGGGTACTAAGGGCTGGTTCGAGTCCTATGGTGACAGCCTTTTCATTTGGTTTTTCTATCTGTTTGTTAACTTTATCGCTTTGCTTAACGTCGTAATAACCGCCGTTTTTTGTAAGTTTTTTCTGAAACTTAACTTTGTCGCTTCTCACTTGCTTTGCTGCACTTTAGTTGTCTTTTTAGACTACTTAATTATTTACTTAAACGCTCAATGTTAGAACTTAAAGCGGATACAGAAGTCCATTCAGGTAGAGATCAAATTTCGGAGAATAACGTAGGCTGTAAATAGTAACCAGAAAATGCCCATCATGGACATGCGCAGGAAATGAAGGTGGGCTTCAAGTAAAAGGAGCTATCATGGAAAATTTCTTATCACTATGGGGCGAATCGGCGTACACCAGCCTGGGCTTTTTCTGGATGGCTTTATGGGCGTTTGTATTAGGTTATTTAATCAGTAGCCTAATTCAAGTGCTTATCACTAAGCGGCGAATGCGCAAGGCTATGGGCGGCAATGATCTCAAATCCGTGTCGCTGGGCACCTTTTTTGGCTTTATCTCCAGTTCTTGCAGCTTTGCTGCACTTTCTACCACCCGGGCATTGTTCAATAAAGGGGCGGCCTTTAGTGCTTCAATGGCCTTTATGCTGGCTTCCACCAACCTGGTCATTGAACTGGGTTTTGTTATTTCTATTTTCCTCGGTTGGCAGTTTGTGGTTGGTGAATACGTTGGTGGGTTGCTGCTAATTTTATTCGTCTGGCTTTTTATTACGGTAACTAACCCCAAAAACCTCATCAAAAACGCCCGAGAAGAAGACGAAGAAGACGACGAGCATCAACATGAGAGCACGTTGTCTGATCTCTTTAGCTCAGATACCTGGAAAAAAGTTGGTCAAAAGTACGTTATGGAATGGCAGATGGTCTGGAAAGACGTGCTTATTGGTTTTACCGTTGCTGGTGTTATTTCCGCTTTTGTGCCGAGCGCGTTTTTTGAATGGCTGTTTATTGGCGTGGGTGCCGAGGGCGAACCGGGTTTCTGGTCATTACTGCAACAAGCGGTAGTGGGCCCGGTAGCCGCATTTTTCACCTTTATTGGCTCTATGGGTAATATTCCATTGGCTGCCGTCCTGTTCGGTGAGGGCGTAGCCTTTGCCGGTGTTATGGCGTTCATTTTCTCCGACTTAATTGTACTGCCGGTACTAAAAATTAATGCTCGTTACTATGGCTGGAAAATGGCGCTGTATATTGCCTTAATGCTTTTCACCTGTCTGGTGGCAGCATCCTTGGTTATGCACTATGGACTGTTCGCCTTCGATTTACTGCCGGACGCATCACAATGGTCGTCGCCGGCCGAGCAGGAACATTTCAAACTTGATTATGGCTTTGTTCTGAACCTTATTTTCTTACTACTAAGCGTGGTCATGATTGTTCTTTGGCGTAAGAAACAAAAAGAGCACGAACATCACCACCACCATGACCATGGCGGTTCGTCCTCGGTAAGTGAAAAGGTTATGACCGGCCTTTGTGGTGTGAGTGTATTCTGGTTATTGGGCGGAATGGCCGTCTATATTTTGTAAAGTACCTTAACGGACAGGCTTTGTTATGCCATGTTTAGACTATGAAAGTTCTGATATGTGATGACTCAAAAGTTGCTCGAAAAAGCATTGAGCATGCCTTACCCAAGAGTTGGGACATTGAGGTGCGCTTTGCTGAAAACGGGCAAGAAGCTTTAGCTCTTGTAGAGCAAGGTCTTGTTGAGCTGCTGTTTCTGGATTTAACTATGCCGGTTATGGATGGTTTTGAGGTATTACAGAACATTAAGGAAAAGCAGTTAGACTGCCTGACTATTGTTGTTTCCGGTGACATACAGGAAGAGTCTCAGCGCCGGGTTGAAAAGCTCGGAGCTTTGGGTTTTATAAAGAAACCCATTGTTTCTGAAGAGTTGCACGATGTACTTGAGCGCTACGGCCTTATCAGAGAGTTATTGCCCGGGAACCACCAGCGTAAGAAGACAAAAACGGAACATATTGAACCTACCGATATTTTAAAGGAAGTGAGCAATATTGCGCTTGGTGATGCGGCAAAACTGCTTGGTGGTATGCTGGGTTCCTTTATTCAGCTACCTGTGCCCGATGTTGCTAAGCGCCCATACAATACTCTGATTAACGAACTTCACGATGAAAATATCCGGGTAAACATGGTGTCCGAAGGTTTTGTTGGTAACGCTATAGCCGGAGAAGCCATTCTCTGTGTTGATAACCGAACTCTCAACGACTTACCGTCTAAGTTGTCGGACTATCACGGTTATGAATTTAAGGACGACAGCCGAAGTGTCCTTTTAGATGTTGCCTCAACGCTTATTGCCGCTTTTTTAAAGCGGTTCTCATCGCAACTGGATTTAGAGTTAAATATTAGCCAGCCAGCTTTCTTGGGAATGAGCGAAACCGTCAATAATGTTTTTAAAGAGGATGTGAAAGATAAAGAAGTTTTAATCATTACCATCGATTATGAGATCCCTGATTACCATTTAAATTGCGATCTCTACGTTATTTTCACTGAAGCTTCAATTGCTGCACTTGAAGAACGAGCCGGGTACTTTATCGATGAATAAAGAGGAACTAGACATCACCAACCTACACTGGGTACTGCAAATTCTTCAGAACATTGAGGTTGGGTTGATTGTTTTTGACCGCGATTACAACGTTAAAGTGTGGAATGGCTTTATGGAAAACCATAGCGGTATCAGTAGCGTTGTCGCTAAAGATGAAAATTTGTTTACGCTATTGCCAACCTTACCTAAAAGCTGGTTCCAATATAAAACTGAGTCCGTTTTAAAGTTGGGTATTCAGGCTCACTGTAACTGGCAGCAAGAGCCCCATATTCTGAACTTCGAAAACACCCGACCGTTTACGGCTGAATCTGATTTGATGTTCCAGAACGTGACGTTATTTCCTCTATTTTCTACGGACAAGCAAATTCACCATATTTGTGCGTTGGTTTATGACGTCAGTGAGGAAGCGAATAACTTATTAAAGCTAAAAACCATCAGCCAGACCGACGCCTTAACCCAGCTGTTTAATCGCGGACATTGGCAAACGCTGTTTGAGCAGGAGTTTCTTCGTTGTAAGCGTTACGAAGACACCGCTTCAGTTATTATGATGGATATTGATCACTTTAAGCAGGTTAATGACACTTATGGGCACCAAATTGGTGACCGCGCTATTCAGCTAATAGCAGATATTATACTGGGAAGTCAGCGAGAAACGGATGCCTGTGGTCGTTACGGTGGAGAAGAGTTTGTCATACTCTTACCTAAAACGTCATTAAATGATGCTGTGTTAGTGGCCGAACGCCTGAGAAAGCAGATAGAGGAAACGCTTCTGCCCTTAGGCAAAGAATATAACGATGAGCAGCTAAAATTGACAGTAAGCGCAGGCGTTGCTGAGTTTTCTAATGAATTTTCAATTGCTGAGAACTGGTTAGAAAAAGCGGATGCTGCGTTATATGAATCGAAAGAGAAGGGCCGAAACCAGGTATCGAAGTAAAACCTCCGGCAAACAACCGGAGGTTTTATTCTTATTGTTTAGAAAGTAGCAATTACCTTCAAATCACCTGACACTTTGCTTTTATCAGAAACATAACCAATGCCCTGAGGGTTACTCAGTAAAAACTCAATAACCGCATCATCATTTGCCAAAGTATCTAGCGGCGTTGCACGGCCGGTGAACTTCAACTTTGCCCAGTGGCGTTTAAGCTGCTCACCAGACTGCCCTAATAAGGTTTCTTCGAAAGCCTTTCGGGTTGCTGAGTCTTCAGGTAAGTTTACCCCGGTTAAAACTCGCGACTGCCCCAGGAATATTCGAGAAACTGACTCTTCATTAATCTCAGTTTGTGAAACGACTACGCCATTTTGTGCAAGAGCTGAAAAGCTCAGCAGGCTTGTCGCTATAACGATGAGAAATACAGCAAACTTTTTCATCATAATTCCTTAAAATACAAATTGAACTGCAGCGGAAACCAGTACGTCAGACTCATCGATTAACTTGTCGTCAGAATGGGTAACGTCAAACTTCAGTACAGCGCTTGGCGCGATGTTAAAGTTGGCGCCTACAGAGGTGTAAGTGTTCTCGCTAATAACCTGAGTTGCTACTTGGTTAATAACAGCTTGTAACTGAGGAACAGGAACGCTGAAACGCTCGGCATCAATGACTTTATCGTCGGTTTGGCCAACGGTAGCGTGTAATGTCCAGTCTTCAAAACGCTTACCTGCAGTAAGATAACTAGAGCGCTGTTCAGGAATATAGCTGCCATCAACTTCAAGCTCGGTATATTCTCCACCTACAAACCAGTTGAAATTGTCGTACATAAAACCGACACCAGCGAAAGTCCCTTTGTCTTCAGAAACTTCCAGCTCTGAAGCGACCTGTGCAGCTCCCGCTTCTCTTAGCGTTGCCAGCAAGCCGTCAATCTCATTAAGATGAATGTTGGTATCGTTGGTCTGGTAATACGCAATACGCATGGTCAGGTTGTTGTAGATGGCGCTGGTATTAAAACCTATCAGGTTATTCATTTCTGCTTCTGCCGCTTCGCTGCCACCTGCTTCAATATCGTCTTGCATGTTGCCGGCAATAACTTGCGTATTGAAGATAAAGTTACCGGCAAAGGCGTTGTGTTGGAAGCTCACACCAGTGTAATTGTCGAAAGCGACACGATAGACACTTTGAGGTGTGCGCAGCCAGTGGTAGCTGTAACCTACATCCAGAGAGTCTGAATACATATAGAAAGGCAGGCGCAATTTACCCACGTTAATGCTTGCCGCGTCGGTTAGTTGGTACTGTAAGTAGGCCCATTCAACACCTAAGTCGAAGTCCTCTGAGCCACGAGACATAATCTGTGCGGTGACACTGAGTTTGTCAGACAAGTTAGCTTTTGCTTGTAGTGCAAATAAGCTCTCCGGATTAAAGTCTACGTCGTTATCGTAGCCAAACAGTTCGTCGTCGCTGCCAGTTGTCATACCTGCTGCGATATTACCAAAACCACTCCACTGAATTTTATCTTGTGCCTGAGAAGGCAGGCTCATGACCAGTGCTGCAGCACCGAAACAAGCTGCTAGAGAGTACTTCATTTAAAGCTCCTGAGAAAAGTTACATCATCTTAATTTAGAGGGATCTAAATTTGGCGAAATTTTGCACTGTTAAAGATGCGTAAGCAATACTTCATTTGCCGTACAAAAGAGTGTTAAATTAACAATATGGCTCATTTTTATGCGCTTTTTATCGCCTGAAAAGTACATTTGATTAACAGTTAAGGATGCTATGCACCATCACCATCATCACCACGAAAGCTCGTCAGAGCGCATTGGCTGGGCGTTTTTCCTTAACCTGTGTTTTACCATTATTGAGTTTATTGGCGGAGTGTTGACTAACAGTACCGCTATTTTAGCTGACGCAGTGCATGATCTCGGCGACAGCATCTCTATTGGTATGGCCTGGCTGTTGGATAAGTTCAGTCGAAAAGACGCAACCCACACCTTTACCTACGGCTACCAGCGGCTTTCTCTGGTGGGTGCTTTTATTAATGCTGTTGTACTGACGGCAGGTTCTATCTGGATTTTATTCGAAGCTATTCCTCGTTTATGGAACCCGGTAATGCCAATGGCCGAAGGTATGGCGCTATTGGCCGTGTTCGGTGTCATTGTTAATGGTTATGCGGCATTTAAGCTTTCTCATGGCAAGTCGCTGAATGAACGCGTGCTTAACTGGCATCTGCTTGAAGACGTATTGGGCTGGGTAGCGGTGCTAATTGTGTCGATCATTCTTATGTTTGTCGACTGGCCTATTTTAGACCCCCTTTTATCCATTGCTTTTACCCTGTTTATTTTGGTGAACGTTATTCGTCACCTGGGTTCTACGGTTAAACTCTTTGTACAGGCGTCCCCCGACCCGGAAGTTTATCGGCAAATACGCGAACAATTAACCTCGTTAGAACTCGTGAATGATGCCCACCACTTACATTTCTGGTCTTTGGATGGTGAGCGCCATGTATTAACGGCGCATATTGTGGTATCAAAAGAACTGGAATGCGCGGAAAGAGCGCTTTTAAAACAACAAATATCAGAACAGTTAGCTGTGTTTGAGTTGGCTCATACAACCATAGAGCTGGAGTACCCAGACGAAGCTTGTCGAGATCATTAACAGGAGAAGATCATGGAATTGTTCGGAAGTTATACCTCGCCGTTCGTTAGGCATTGTCGCATTGCTTTACTGGAGACAAAGACAAAATTCTCATTTACCGAAACGGACTTTGAAACCAGCGCTAAATTAACCCCGGCTAAAAAGGTGCCGTTTTTGCACCACAATGATCTGCGCCTTCATGACTCAAGCAGCATACTAAAATACGTTCGGGAAAAAGCCGATGAGCGTTTTTTTGCGGACACAAAAGATTTTGATCAGTACTGCCTGGTAAACACGGCTATGGATGCTGCCATTAATTTGTTCTTGTTAGAAAAAGCGGGTGTAACACCAGATAAGGTACCTTACCTTAAGCGCCAGCAGCAGCGTATTGAAGACATACTTCAACTCATGGAAGACAAAGAGCATGCGGTTGCTTATGAAGGGCCTCACCCCTTTAGTGACGGAGAGCTACGTTTAGGTTGTTTCTTAAGCTGGGGCTTATTCCGTGAACGTTTCAATCTGGATAAGTATCCGCGACTTCAGGCCTTTGTCGATAAATTAAACGACTATCCTTACTTCGCGGATACTGATCCTAACCGTGATTAATCGGCTTTAATGGCACGGCTGCGCTGGGGAATTTCCTCATTCAGCAGCCGGTCATTTTGTGAATAGTCCACCGGAACATCAATAAGATGAACCCCGGGCTTATCTAAGCAGTCTTTTAGCAGCGGTATCAGATTCTCAGTTTTGTCTAAACGATAGCCCTTCGCACCATAAGACTCTGCATATTTCACAAAATCCGGGTTATTGAAATCTAAACCATAGTCGCTGAGTTTCATGTGTTGCTGCTTCCATTTGATCATGCCGTAACCGCTGTCATTCAGGATAACGACAACAATATCCAGCCCCATGCGCACCGCGGTTTCAAGCTCCTGCGAGTTCATCATAAAGCCGCCGTCACCGCATATTGCCATAACTTTCTTTTCCGGGTTAACCAGCTTAGCAGCCATTGCAGAAGGTAAGCCGGCACCCATTGAAGCCAGTGCATTATCCAGCAGTACAGTATTTGGCTGACGCGCTGGGTAATTACGGGCAAACCAAATTTTGTAGATGCCGTTGTCCAGTGCGATAACACCATCGTCCGGCATCACTTCACGCACATCTTCCACCAGACGCTGCGGTAAAACCGGGAAGCTACCGTCGTCGGCACCTTCATCGGTATGGTCACGCATATGGTCGCGAACCTTCAGCATAAAGTCGAAGTCCCAGTGGTCTTGTGGCTCGGTTCCCTCTTTCAATTGCCAGATGCTGTTGCCAATATCACCAATCATGCTGGCGTGCGGGAAGTAAACTGAGTCGACTTCTGCGCCCTGAAAGTTAATGTGTACCACTTTACGCTTATCGTTATCGCCGGTTTTCATCATAAATGGGGGCTTTTCGACCACGTCGTGGCCCACATTAAGGATTAAATCCGCTTTCTCTATCGCCCGGTGCGGGTAGTCGCCATCGGAAACGGCCGCGTTACCCAGCCAGCGAGGATGATCCTCATTGATAACGCCTTTACCCATTTGGGTGGTAATAAAAGGAATGCCGGTTTTATCGACAAAGGCGCGTAACATTTTTGCCGTAATTTTACGGTTGGCAGCGGCACCTATCAGCAACACCGGGTGTTTTGCTTCTCGCAGCAGTTCCAGCACGTGGCGTACCGACTTATGCTCAGTAATGGGGCGGCGCGAATGACTGGCCTGTATTGGAAGGCTGCTGACTTCCTCGCGGCTGATGTCATCCGATAACTCCAGATGAGAAGCGCCCGGGCGTTCGTCCTCAGCGCGACGGAAAGCTTCGCGTATGTGCGCCGGAATGCTGCTGGCGCTAATAATCGCCTGGGTGTATTTGGTAATGGGGGTCATCATGTCGACCACATCAATGATTTGGAATTGACCCTGATGACGCTCCTTTATGGGTTTTTGTCCGGTAACCACAACCATGGGCATAGCGCCAAGCTGAGCATAGGCCACAGGGGTAACCAGATTCGTTGCACCCGGCCCCAGGGTTGATAGACACACGCCGGGCTTTCCGGTCAGGCGACCGTATGTGGCAGCCATAAAGCCAGCGCCCTGTTCATGCCGGGTTAAAATAAGTTCGATATCAGACTTTGAGAGGGACTCAAGTAAGTCCAGGTTTTCTTCGCCGGGAATGCCGAAAATGTACTTCACACCCTCGTTTTCAAGTGCTTTTACGAATAAATCGGATGCTTTCACTTCGCTTTCTCCTTGCGTTAAAGAATCTTCTAGTTAGGCCTACGTAAAGCATAGGAGAGATGATCAAAAAAATCCGCAATCAGCACTAACTGATTGCGGATTTTACAGTTTTTTAAAACTGAGTTCTTAGAACGAGTAACTGACTTTTGAGTAAACAAAGCGGCCACGAGGGTTGTGAACGCTTGGTGCATACCCGTAAAGGTCATTGTTAAACGCTTCCGGTGGCTCTTCGTCGAACAGGTTGGTGGTACCTATCGTCAAACGAAGTTCCGAGGTGACATCGTAGTATGCTTGTAAATCAACCAGTAGCTGCTTATCAACCATACGCGCTTCGCTGGATTCGACGTTTGCCGGTGCCTGATAGTCTTCAAACTCACCAATGTAGTTCAGATTGAGGTTAACACCTAAAGCATCACGTCCCCATTCTGCACGGGCTGTCCAGCGGTGCTCCGGATACTCGTACTCGCCGGCATAGTCGATACCGTCTTTCTCGAACTTGCTCATGTAAGACCAATCAAGACCTAAACGAACATCGCCAATGTCTTGTAGTTGCCAGTTATAGTTTGCTGAAAAATCAACCCCTGCAGCTTCTTGGCTGGAAAGGTTAACGTAGGTGTTGTAAAGAACAGCCAACTCACCCAGCTCATCTCCTGGTAGTGGGTCGCGGCGCTCACAGACCTCGCTGTCCTGGTCGTTACAGTGCTCGTTGTAAACGTTCTCAAAGTCGTTTTGAACAATTTTGTTATCTTGTTCAATTGACCAGTAATCAGCAGAGATATCAAACGCGTCAGTGACCTGCCAAATACCACCAATATTATAGCTTGATGACTCTTCTGGCTGCAGGTCTTCAGAGCCGGAGAATACAATGGTGTAATCCAGTGGTACACAGCTTTCGCCATCGGTTTCGCAACGATACTCATCAACAAAGAAAGTTGAAACCTGCGATGGGCCCAGACCAATTTGTGCCAGTGACGGAGCACGGAAACCTTCGCCGTAGGATGCACGTAAAGTCACGTCTTCAGTCGGACGCCATTGCAATTTAAACTGCGGATTGAAGGTTGAGCCAAAGTCACTGTAGTCATCGTAACGACCGGCAACAGTTGCTTCTAACTGATCAGTAATTGGAATGAGAAATTCGACATAAGCAGCCCACTGGTCGCGCTCAGCTTCGGCCTGCACCGATTCGGTACCAAAGATAAGACCACGCTGGAACTGATCATCCGGTTGGTCAAATACGTCTTCTTCACGGTATTCAAGACCCGCTGCCATGGAGACCCAATGCTCACCCAATTGGAACGCTTCGCCGGCGATACTGGCATCAACTGCGGTCAGGTGGGATTCACCCCGGCGTACCAGTGAAGTAGTAATGTCATTAATGACTTCAGGGTCGTTGATGGTGCCGCCAAATGGATTGTAGTTGCCAGCGTTAATTTGCTCCTGCAAAAAGTCAGTACGTACCCATCCTTGCTCACGTGAACCCGTTTGCATGCCTTCGCTGCGGCCTTTTTGGTAAGAGACATCCCAGACCCAGCCGTCTAAGTCTCCGCGTAAGCCTGCAATAAAACGTAAAGTGTCGGATTCAACATCCCAAATACGAGGGCCGGCATCCACTGTTCGGAAAAAGTTGATATCGACACGCTCGCCCCAAGGGTTGTTAGGGTGGTCAGCCGGGACATAGAGTCCGGCGTCGGCGTCTAACGGAGTCGGTGCGCCGCCGGCTTTTGAACGGTTATGCTGAGCGGCAACTTCAATATAGCCCTCAACGTCTCGTGAGAACTCTTTACGAGACTGAATAATGGCACCTACACGTTCAGCTTCCGGGAAAATTTGCGCATAAGGACCATAGTCAAATACACAGCGTGTTCCAACCAGTGAATCTTCCGGGCAGTCCGGATCGGGCTGCTCTTCACCGTCAACAATAAAGCTTCCCGGAAAGCCTCGTGATGAGCGAAAGTCATTACCACCCCACGGACTTTGATTCGCTGTGCCGTTACGACCAAACTCGGCACCTGTAATCGAGGTGTTTTTCCAGTAATCCAGAATCATGGTGGTATTGCTGTCGTCTCCACCCGTGCCCCAGACCAGACTCATACTGGTTTCTTCATAGTTAGCATCGCCGGTCGTTCCACCGTGGCTGGCGGTTAATTCTGTACCGACAAAGTCATCTCTTAAAATAATATTAACGACACCAGCTACGGCGTCAGAACCGTAAATAGCGGAAGCACCGTCTTTCAGAATATCGATGCGTTCAATCGCCGCTACGGGAATTGAGTTAATGTCGACAAATGAATTTGCTACGCCTTCGGCAAAGGAAGAAACCGCTACACGACGGCCGTTAAGCAAGACCAGTGTTGAGTCGGCACCAAAGCCACGCAAGCTAATTGCAGCAGCGCCGTTCGCGGTAGTGTCCTGGCTATTGCCCTGAGTTGAGAAGGTTCCGACACCGGCCGAAGGTAAGCGCTCTAAGAGTTGCTGAAGGTTGTTGAAACCTGAGGCTTCAATGCTTTCTCTGTCAATAACTTCGACAGGAGAAGCGCCTTCCATATCGGTTCGTGAGATTCTGGAGCCTGTGACCTGAATGCGTTCAAGAGCGTCATCTTCTGCCTGATTCTCTTGATCCTGCGCAAAGCTGACCGGTGACGCGAATGCGGCTCCTATTGCTAATGCACATAGCGAGTATTTAAAGTTTGTTTTCATTATTATGTTCCCCCCCGGGAGTTTTTATCGATTTTGTGTGTTAAATCAACAACACAGCATCTTTTGTTACATTAAATCAACATATGATCAAGATAATTTAGTGTAAAAGTTTGAAAAAAATCGAAAGCTTGATGCTAAATGGATTAAGTGAGGGGAAGCTGTTTATACTTTAAATGAAAAAGCCCGCGACTCAGAAAGAGCCGCGGGCTTTGTATTAAATGGAACTAACGATTAAGAGTTTTCTTCACCTGTCATTTCTTCTAAGCGTGCACGTAACTCTTCGTCGTTTTGTGCCTGCTGAATAATCATGTTGTATTCTTGCGGAGTAAGGCCTGCATCTTCAACGGCTGCAATCATTTCTTCCTGTGCAGACTGCTGAATTTCACGAGCCTCTTCCTGGTTCTCAGCCTCCTGGAACTGGTCACGGTATTTTTCAGTAACACCCTGAACGTCTTCCATAGCGGTTACAAATTTAACCAGCATACCTTCAGAGATTTCCTGAGTTTGCTGCTGCTGAGCCATAGGATCCTGCGATTGCTGCTGTTGAGCCATTGCCGCAGTACTACCCAGCGCGAATACAGTTGCTAATGCGATAATTGTCTTTTGCATGATAATCTCCTAATTGAATTTATCAGTTTTTATTAACGCTCTAACTAAAGCGAAGACTGTGCCAACTTTTCAACATATTGATTTAATTTGGTTTTTATCTTTTCTCAGTTATCGCCCAGAAAATCAGCCCAAAAATGTGTATCCTTAGTACACAGTCAAAGGAGGCAGTGTGACAAAAAGATACAGTTGGCCACTATCCAGCCTGCAGCGAAGACTTTTAATGTATGTTGTCGTGCCGATGTTATTGATTTCGGGCGTGGCGATAAGTGTTGGACTGCAGGTTGCATCTGACGAAGCCAATGAGCGTTTAAAAAGTGACTTAGAGCTGCTGGGACGGGCCATTAGCTTACCCATAAGCGATGCACTACTTAATAACGACTTAGCAACGGTTCAGGCTAACCTGGATTCAGTCTTCAATATTGGCCGGGTGTACGGGGCATCGGTATACAATGTGTATGGTCAGCAAGTTGCTGAAGCCGGTATCACCGAAACTGACTTGAGCAACAGCCAGCTCGCACTGGAAACTGTTCAGACGGGGGTGAAGCAAGACGACTACCGCCGTGTTGAAGGCCGCGATGTTTTCTCTCAATTTCTTCCTATTGTTGATCGTGGCGGCCGCATTATAGGTTTATTACAAATAAACCGGCGGGCCAGTGACTTCGATGAGTCTTTTGAAACGCTGAGTCAGTATGCCTGGCTGAGCTGGGCTGCATTCGGCCTGATCACTATTGCGGTATTGGTATTTGGGCATTATCGCGGTGTTGGGCGACATGTGGTGGCACTAAAAGACGCAATGCTGCAAGTCGCAAAAGGAAATCGAAGCACTCGAGTGACACCTGCCGGGCCTTCGGAGCTTCAGGATGTTGCCCTGGGGTTTAACCGGATGCTGGATAGCATTACTGAAGCGGAGCAGGAGTTAGAACAGCGACGTGAGCACGAAGCGTCGTTGCAGCGAGCGTTGCGGGAACAGGAAAAAATGGCAGCTATTGGCAGTGTAGCCAGTGGTGTTGCCCATGAGTTAGGAGCGCCGCTTACTGTTATTGATGGACGCGCCAGCCGATTATTACGTAACCATAAAGACGATGACAGCCAGCGACAACTTAAGGCCGTCAGAGGCCAGGTACAAAGGCTTACCGGACTGGTGAATCAATTGCTGGCATTTTCAAGAACGCCGGTGCAGCAAAGAGAAAGCATTTCCCTGCGAAATCTGGTAACAACGGCAATGACTAGCATTGAGTTTGAGCAGGATAAAGGTTCTGCCAGAGTGGTAGTTAAAGAGCTTGTCGATGTCATTCTTAAAGTTGACATAAAGCGACTGGAACTGGCCTTAGTAAACGTACTGCGCAATGGCTTACAGGCTGCTGAATCTGAGGTTGCTGTCGCGGCTGAGTACGCGAATGACGGAGTCGTCATTACCATAGATGATGACGGAGAAGGTTTACCTGATGCAATGAAAGATAAAGCATTACAGCCGTTCGAAACCAATAAGCCACAAGGTAAAGGGACGGGTCTGGGTTTGACCATAGTTAAGCACGTATTGAATGATCATGGTGGTGAATTGTCTTTGACCAATAACCCAAATGGCGGTTGTCGGGTTATTTTGAGTTTACCGGCACAATGCGTTCGGCAAGCGGTTAAAAACGGAGGCAGTAAGTGACAGCAGCAAAAGCCATGATAGGTGTAATTGAGGATGATCCGGCTCTACAGGAACTGCTTGTTGAAGAGCTTGAAGCTGAAGGCTATAAGGTAACTGCCTGGGGCAGTGTTGAAGGCTTTAAAAAAGCCGCTGCAACTCTGGACTTGATCATTAGTGATATTCGCTTGCCGGGTCAGTCCGGGCTGTCACTTTTAGACAGCCTGAAAAATGAAGACAACGCTCCGGCACTGTTATTAATTACGGCTTTTGGCACGGTTGATCAGGCGGTTGATGCGTTAAAGCAGGGCGCGGATGACTTTCTGACCAAGCCTTTAGATGTTGAACATTTATTGCTAAGTGTACAACGTATTCTTGAGCATCGCTCGCTACAACGAGAACTCAAGCGCTACCGTCAGCAGCAAAAAGGACCGGGTGGTTTAGTCGGGCAGAGTCCGTCAATGCGCAAGCTTTATGATCAAATAGAACGTATTGCGCCAGCTGACGGAAGCGTTCTGATCACCGGCGAAAGTGGGACCGGTAAAGAGCTGGTGGCGAAGGCGCTGCATCAGTTAAGTGACCGCGCTGAACAAAGCTTTCAGGCGGTAAACTGCGCCGGCATTCCGGCCGATTTAATGGAAAGTGAATTTTTCGGCCATGCAGCCGGGGCTTTTACCGGCGCGCAGAAAAAACGTCAAGGTTTATTGAAACAGGCAGACGGCGGCACTTTGCTACTGGATGAAATTGGCGAAATGCCAATGGCTTTGCAGGCGAAACTATTACGTGTGTTGCAGGAAGGTACCATCCGCGCGGTAGGCAGCGACGAAGAAGAAACGGTGAATGTCCGCATATTGGCTGCTACCCACCAGGACTTAGAAAAGCAGGTTGAAGACGGGCGCTTCCGGCAGGACTTATTTTATCGGCTGGAAACCTTTAGTCTGCGAGTGCCGCCTTTACGCGAGCGTGGAGAAGACATTGAACGTCTCGCTAACTACTTTTTACAACAGTTGCGGAAGGGCAGCGACAAAGCGGTTCAGAGCATTTCACCGGCTGCGCTCGAACAGCTTTATCGCTATCGCTTTCCTGGTAATGTCCGCGAACTGCAAAATGCGATAGAGCGTGCTTTTACCTTTTCCAGAGACGACAAAATAGCGGTTGAAGATTTACCGCAAAGAATTCTGGAGAGTGCGCATGAACCGGAAGTGGAATATGCCGCAGAGTGGCCAACTCTGGACGAGTATCAAAACCAATATATACGCAAAGTGCTGGTGCACGCAGAGGGTAATAAATCGAAAGCGGCTGAAATTCTTGGGGTAACCCGGCGTACCTTATACCGCTGGCTTGAGCAGCATGGTGAGTGATCAAACTGGCGTTTTACTGCGTAGTCTATAATAAGTTTTTGACTCATTTAACGGGAGTGCTAAGTGAAAGTATTAATGGTATTAACCTCACACGATAAACTCGGTGACACAGACCATAAGACAGGTTTCTGGGTAGAAGAATTTGCGGCCCCGTACTACGTTTTTGCAGACGCGGGCGTGGATGTTACTTTGGCATCGCCAAAAGGTGGTAAGCCACCCATCGATCCAAACAGCACTTCCCCTGACGCTCAAACGGAAGCGACGAAGCGCTTTGATAACGACACAACAGCACAGCAGAAACTCGAGACGACCTGCAAGCTGGATGAAGTTGATCCGGAAAGTTTTGATGCGATTTTCTATCCTGGTGGTCACGGACCTTTATGGGATTTAACGAACGACGAGCATTCAATTAAGCTCATTGAGCACTTCTGGAGTAAAGGTAAGCCGGTTTCCGCTGTTTGCCATGCTCCTGCGGTATTACTGAATGCAAAAACGCCGTGTGGCGACCCTATTGTTCAGGGCCGCACAGTAACGGGCTTTAGTAACAGCGAAGAGGCTGCGGTAGAGCTTACCGATGTGGTCCCTTTCTTACTTGAGGACGAACTGACAGCTAAAGGCGGTCATTACCGCAAAGTTGATGACTGGCAGGCCTATGCCGTTCAGGACGGCATGTTAATTACAGGCCAGAACCCTGCATCATCAGAGCAGACGGCACAGCGCCTGCTCGATGTACTCAGAGCCAGCCTGTAATTTGCCTTAAAAGCGTCGGCGCCAACTGATGCCGACGCTAGCCTGCCTTCCTACTGCAGGCTCAAATGAACGTCCGCTTCCCTGGTTAACAACAACAGCACCGACGTAGTCTTTGTCCGTAATATTGTCGACCCTGGCCCACACGTCCAGCTCGCTTTTTGCCCACTGCCAGTCGCGGCTTATTGCTATATCCCATGTCGTATAAGACGGTGCAAAGGTATCGTTTTGATCATTAACCGGCGTTTCATTTCTATACTGCCCCGCTAACTGAACCAGCCATTGCTCTGCGGGCTGCCAGTTAAGGCGTAAATACCCCTGGCTTTTCGCTACGCCGGGTAATTGATTCCCCTGTAACGGGCCATCATCAAAGCTAGCGTCTATATAGCTGTATGACAGCAGCAAGTTGAGCTGCCGCGTTAGTTCGCCATTAATGCTCAGTTCAGCCCCTTCGCGCGTTGTTTCTGAGGCATTACGGTAGGTAGTACGCCCATCGTTTGACTGGTCTACGAGAATTTCGTCTTCGCTTTCAATACCAAAGAAAGCGAAATGCAGACGCCAGTCGTTATCGAGTTGATGTTTAATACCCCATTCCCACTGATCATTGGTGGATGGACCCAACTCGCGGTTCAGGCCTGAGCCCTGGTTGCGGTACGCCAGTTCAGTTAGTGTCGGGGTTTCAAAGCCCTGCCCGACACTCAGGTAAGTCGCCGAGGTTGGCAGGAATTGCCAGGTAACTGAAACGGCAGCGGTGGTCTCGCTAAAGTCACTGCTACCACTGTCATCGGAGTTATCCAGCTCAGTAAAGTAGTCTTTTACTTCATAATTGATGTCACTGTAACGAACCCCACCAGTTGCAGACCACTCTTCAGACAGCTGCCACTGAAAACGCAAATAAGCTGAAGCATTTTCAATCCAGTTGAATTCGTCGCGACGCAGCTCGCCCTTTTCACCGCTGTTATTCACAAAACCAAAGCGGTGATCCTGTTGGCGTTCTATTTGCGCGCCGAGGGTTGCCGACCAGTTGACTCCGCGCTGGCGCCAACGTGCATGTGCTCCCTCAAACTGGCGGGAAACATCGATAACCGCCCCCGAGCTTGTGTCACCATCACCGGCAAACGGCAGGAACTGCTCAATATCTCGGTCGCCCTGCCACAGTGAGAGTAAGCCCTCGCCATTGTCGCGTTCATGAAACCAGCTAAATGAACCCTGACGATGATGAATGTCTTTGCGGGTATTGAAGTCAACTGCCCGTTGTACTGTCTGGGTGGGGTCATAACGCCAGTCTTGTGGGGTTAATGCGCTGGGGTCCTGCAATAGTGGCGCATCGTTATTATCGTAGCGGATAATAAAGCGATTCTGATCATCCCATTGATGATACCAGCGCACAGCCTGTTGCTGGCGCTCGGCGGAGTTATGCCGGCGCGGACCGTCAGTCTGAAAATCCGACGCCAGAACTTGCAGTTGTTTATTGTCGGTTGCCCACTGTGCATTGACGTTATACCGCTGTGTGTTGTTCTCGCTGAACTGCCCACCCCACTCCAGTGCGGTTTCAGTCGGCTTGCGGCTGAACCATTCAACCACACCGCCACCAGAATTGCCGTACAAGGTAGCTAACGGACCGCGTAAAACTTCCAGCGAATCAATGCTGTCGAGAAAAATACTCGAAGTTTGCGCCTGACCATCGGGCATAGACAAAGGAATACCGTCGACATTAAGTTGCAAACCTCTTACTCCAAACGCGGCTCGTGAGCCGAAGCCGCGAACCACCAGGCGTGTATCCTGTGCGTAGTTATAACGGCTGTCTGCCTGAATTCCTGCAACGCCGGCTAAGGCGTCACCGGCATCAATCTTCATGGAGGGTAAGGTGTTTTCAACGTTAACACGGTCAATACTGGCTGCAGTGGTTAGCCAGGGTGTTTCGCTCTGAGTGGCTGTCACCACGACGGTTTCGTCGACTTCAGTTGAATGAACAACGAAAGAGGCCGCCAATAAAGGCAGCCCCGTGTAAGTGAGTTTTTTTAAAACTGCTGAATATGACATGGTTAATCCGCTGGTTTTATCTGAATAATGGCACCGTCAGACTCATCGGTCAGTAAATATAAGTAACCGTCGGGCCCTTGGTTTATGTCACGAATACGTGCATCAACGGCGTCTTCAAATAAGCGCTCTTCATGCATCATGCGGCCTTCATATAAGTCCAGGCGGGCTACCAGGGAGCTTTTCAGGGCAGCAACAAAGAAGTCGCCTTTCCATTCAGGGAAAGCATCTCCCGTGTAAAAGGTGGCGCCAGCTGTTGCAATAGACGGAACCCAATAATAAAACGGCTGCTCAGTGCCTTCTTTTACGGCGTCCTCGCTGATGGTCCCACCACCGTAGTCAACGCCGTAAGTCACTTCCGGCCAGCCATAGTTTTTACCGGCTTCAGGAATATTCACTTCGTCGCCACCTTGTGGGCCGTGTTCAACCGACCATAACTTTCCGGTTTCAGGATGAATATCAGCGCCCTGCACATTGCGGTGACCGTAGGACCAAATTTCGTCAAGTGCGTTGTCGTCGCCAACAAAGGGGTTGTCTTCCGGTATGCTGCCATCCGGCCAAATACGTACGATTTTACCGTGATGGTTATCCAGCGTTTGTGCATCATCCATACGTGAGTAACGGTCACCTAAGGTAACGTACAAGTGTCCCTCAGGAGAAAAGACTAACCGTGAACCAAAGTGAGCATTGCTCTCATATTTTGGTGCCTGGCGAAAGATAACTTCTTTATCCGTAAATTCTTTGTCATTAAGTTTGGCACGCATAACGGCCGTACTGTTGCCTTTACCCTCGTCCTGGGCCGCTTCGGAGTAGCTAATGTAAACCCAATTGTTTTCTTCAAAATCCGGGTCAACGGTTATATCCAGCATGCCACCCTGACTTTTAGCAACGACTTCCGGGGTGCCGCTGATTTTTTCGCGGTAGCTACCATTAGCTGATACCCAGTAGATATCTCCGGTTCGTTCTGTTACTAAAATGCTTTTATCCGGAAGAAATGTCATGCCCCAGGGGTTGGTGAAGCCGTCAGCAAGTGTGCTGACACTGACTTTATGACGTTCCGTTTCGACATCTTCAGCGGTTGCAGCAGTACTGAAAGAAGCCGCTAGTATTGCGGTTAAAACAACTTTTGGATTGAACATCGGTCTCTCCTTCTTATTGAATTACCTTCAGTATACGTCATTCATCGGAATTTTGATGACACTGTGCTTGATCTGTTCGTCGCTTTGGCCGTTAATACTGTTATCAATTGTAAAAAGGTATTGGAACTTCATGAGCAGCAAGGTGTTTAGTACCGACTCGTTACTGATTTTAGCGCAGTGGTTAGCCGCTGCTTTTGTTCTGGTTATTATTGGGTTAGTCGTTTCTGTTGGCATCATGTACGTTGTTGACAGGACGCAGAACCGACACACCATAAGACATAACTACCCTGTTATTGGCCGCTTTCGCTACATGTTTGAGCGTATGGGTGAGTTTATGCGTCAGTATTTCTTTGCTATGGATCGTGAGGAAATGCCATTTAACCGGGCGCAGCGCAGCTGGGTGTACCGGGCTGCCAAGAACGCTGATCGTAACGTTGCCTTTGGTTCAACACGTGACTTAAGTCGTACCGGAACTATTATTTTCAGCAACGCTCCCTACCCGCCTATGGCTGAGCAGGCAACATCGCCAGAACCCATTACCATTGGTCCTTACTGCGAGACGCCTTATTCTCCGGTGTCGTACTTTCATATTTCAGGAATGAGTTACGGTGCGTTGTCGCCGGTTGCGGTTAAGTCATTGTCGCAGGGGGCTGCAAAAGCCGGCTGTTGGTTGAATACGGGTGAAGGTGGCTTGTCGCCTTATCATTTAATGGGGCATTGCGACATTGTGTTTCAAATGGGAACTGCGAAGTTTGGTGTTCGCGATAAAGAAGGTCGACTCGACGAGGACCGTCTGGCAGAACTCGGTCGTCACGATAATGTGAAAATGTTTGAAATTAAACTGAGCCAGGGTGCTAAACCAGGTAAAGGCGGCATCCTCCCGGGTGTTAAAGTTAACAGTGAAATAGCCAGAATTCGGGGAATTGTTGAAGGCGAAGACGCAATCAGCCCAAACCGTCATCCGGAAATAAGCAATAATGAAGAGTTACTCGATTTTATCGAAAAGGTTCGTAATATTACCGGCAAGCCAACGGGTTTTAAATTTGTGATGGGCGACCCTTCATGGATCGACGAACTGATAGATTGCATTTTAACTCGCGGCGAAGAAGCCGCACCTGACTTTATCACTCTGGATAGCGCCGATGGCGGAACCGGAGCGGCACCCCAGCCGCTAATGGACTACGTTGGTTTAAGAGTCACGGAAAGCTTGCCGATACTCATCGATAAACTGACAGAAGCGGGCTTGCACGAGCGTGTCCGAGTGGTAGTTTCCGGCAAAATGATTACACCGGCTGATGTGGCCTGGGCTATTGCTATCGGTGCCGATTTCGTGACCTCGGCCCGGGGTTTTATGTTTTCATTAGGCTGTATTCAGGCTATGCAGTGCAACAAAAATACTTGTCCAACTGGCGTAACAACGGATGATCCTAAGCTGATGAGGGGGCTGGATCCTGAGAATAAGTCGGTACGTGCGGCTAACTATCACAAATATATGGAGTATGGCGTCAATATCATTGCGCACTCCTGCGGTGTAACCGATCCACGCCGGTTAAACCGCCGCCATGCCCGGGTTATTAAGCCCGATGGTGAGAGCATCAGCCTGGCGGAACGTTATCCGTTACCACCGGCCAGACGTCGTTAGTTGAGTGTATTGACCGGCAACAGGCGCGCAATTTCTTCCGCGATTTTGCGGAAGGTTTGCCGACGACTGGTGGTCGGACGGTATACCAGGCCGATATCACGAGAAGCTTCCTGACCGGTTGGCTTTAATGAAACCAAATCGGTGTTTTCTAAAATTCCCCGGTCAATGGCCATTTGCGGAACAAAGGTAGCACCTAAGCGGGCGTCTGCCATTTGCACCAGGCTGTGTAGGCTAGTCGCCGTAAAAGGATTCATTTTAATGGAATCGGTAAGCTGACAGGCCGCGACGGCGTGACCGGTCATGCAGTGCTCTTTTTCCAGCAGAAAAATACTGCGATCAGGCAGTTTGTCGTAGTCAACCGGTTCCCCGACTGTTTCCGCCAGCTCCTTATGCACCACCAGTTTGAAAGGGTCACGACCCAGTATCCATTTTTGGTTGCCCTGAATGTCCATCGGCAGGGCCAGTAAGAGAATATCCAGTTCGCCGTTACGCAGCCGGTGCAGTAAATTTTGTGTGGTATCTTCAGAAAGTTGCAGCAGTAGCTTAGGGAACTTGTCTTGTAAATTTTTACTCAGTTCGCCAATAACAAAGGGGGCTATGGTAGGAATAATGCCGAGTCTTAACGGGCCTTCCATAATATTGCCCTGCCCTTGCGCATAATGCAGTAACTCTTCCGACGCGCTAATGATGTCCCGTGCTTTTTCCACAACTTCTTCGCCTAAGGCGGTAAAGAGAAAGGACTTATGGTCACGCTCAATAAGCTGGCAGTCCAGTTGCTCTTCCAGGTTTTGAATGCCACTGCTTAACGTCGACTGGCTAACATTGCACTCGGCCGCCGCGCGGTTAAAGTTTTGCTCCTGGTGCAGCGCCAGCAGGTAACTTAGGTTTTTCAGACTTGGTAATTTACTCATGGGATACCCGTCGCGTTTTTAATTGGTATTTCCGATTATCATAATCCGTTTTATTCGTTTTATCCAATCTGTCTCCGTCCGTACACTAGCTCTCGACTCGTTAAGGAACGAATACACTTTAAATCCCAATCACGGAGACAATTTATGTTAACAGTAGGCGATAAACTACCAGAATTCAGCGTCATTGCGGCAAAACCTAAGTTCAACATGCCGGAAGAGAATGGCGAAAGCGCTTTTGAAACTATCGACAACAACAGCTTTGAAGGTAAGTGGAAAATCATTTTCTTCTACCCAAAAGACTTCACTTTTGTTTGCCCAACTGAAATTGTTGAGTTCGCAAAACTGAATGAAGACTTCGCTGACCGCGACGCCGTTGTTATGGGCGGTAGCACGGATAATGAATTTGTAAAACTGGCATGGCGCCGTGAGCACCCTGACCTTGACCGCCTGAACCAGTATTCTTTTGCTGATGATGGCTCATTGGTTGATGGCCTGGGCGTTCGTGACAAAGCTGAGAATGTTGCTTTGCGTGCGACCTTCATTGTTGACCCGCACAACGTTATCCAGCACGTATCGGTGAACAACCTGAACGTGGGTCGTAACCCAGCAGAAATCGTGCGTATTTTAGACGGTTTACAGACCGATGAACTCTGCCCTTGTAACCGTGCACTGGGCGGCGACACCCTTTAATCGGTGTTAATTCCCAAACCTAAGCGCTGATGGCATTGCCATCGGTGCTCGCTAGGCACTTTTACAGTATTTCAGGAGTTAAGCATGGCAATTGCAGACTACAAACAATTATTGGGTGATCACAGTAAAGACACCAAATTAAACCTGTCGAGCTTGTTCTCAAACGTTGAGCAGTCAGGTTTAACAAATGACCAGTTCTACGGCACAGCACTTTCGCTGGTTTACACCTTGTCGAACGACGAGCTGACTCAGGCTGTGGAAGAAGAAGCCGAAGGAAAAATTGAAGAAAACGTTAAGACGGCGGCAAAAACAGCAGCGTCATTAATGGCAATGAATAACGTTTATTATCGCTTCCTGCATTTATCGAGCGATAAACAGTTTTCTAAGCTTCCTGCGGGGCTCCGCATGAACGCAATGGCGAACCCGGGTGTGGATAAAGCCGACTTTGAGTTGTTCTCACTGGCGGTATCGGCACTGAATGGTTGTGGTATGTGTATTGATTCGCACGTACAAACCTTGCTGAAGCACGACGTTTCAGCACAAGCAATCCAATCGTCAATTAAGTTGGCGGCGGTACTTAATGCAGCCTTAACTGCACGCAAACTGTCGTAAACCCTCTAGGGGCTCCCCTTTGCCCCGTGCAACCTTTGCCCGTACCTTTTGGTGCGGGCTTTTTTATGGGTGCCTTTTTGTTGCTCCGTAGTTTATGTCCTACGCTTAAAACAGAAGCTAAGGAGGTACTATGCTGAGTATTAATTCAGACCGCTTAAAAAAATCCGTGCTTGAACTGTCCAACATTGGTTATAACGAGACCGATCATGGCGTCTACCGTTGGGGTTTTACTGATGCCGATATGGAGGCGCGCCAATGGATGATGAACCAGGCAAAAGCCGAAGGTTTTGAAACCTTTATGGATGGTGCCGGTAATGTGTTCTTCGGTATAGGGGATTATTGTAAGAAGCCCGCCGTTCTTACCGGTTCGCATTTAGATACGGTTCCGGCCGGCGGTATTTTTGACGGCGCACTGGGCGTGTTGGCCGGATTCGAAGTTTTGCGCTCGATCAAAGAAAATGACATTAAATTGAAGCATCCTGTATGGGTGGTCGGCACTGCCGAAGAAGAAGGACGCTTTGGAGGCATGATGGGGTCACAGGCTATTGCCGGTGTATTAAACCCTGACTGGCTTATGTCCGCTCATGATGCTGACAATGTGTACCTAAAAGACGCCATGGCCGCTCATGGAATGAATGTGATGGATGCTCTGGACGCCGCATGGCCACCGGAGCGCCTGAAAGCCTTTTACGAGTTACACATTGAGCAAGGGCCGGTACTTTTTCAAAAAGAAATTACCATTGGTGCTGTGGAGGGCATATCCGGTGTTTTCAAATGGATAGTGCACTTAAAAGGTAAAGCTGACCACGCTGGTACAGCACCAATGAACATGCGCAGCGACGCCTTCATGGGGTTGGCTGACTTTGCTCATGAAATTGAGCGCATTATTGCAGAAGACGGTACGGACAAGACGCGCATTACTGTGGGTAAAGTGGATTTAAAGCCGGGCAGCCCGCATACCGTACCCGGAGAAGCCGTATTTACTATTGTCGGTCGTGATATGAGCCCGGATGTGATGAAAGAGCTCGCGGATTCTTGTAATAAGGCGTTGTCAGCCATTGCCCGTAAACACCGCTTAAAATTTGAGTATGAACAGGTAAGCTGGCTGAATCCTCAGGCATGTTCAGAAAAATTGACAAAGCAGATAGAAGAGAAGGCAAAAGCAAGAAAGTATTCGTGCCTGAAAATGCCCAGTGGGGCTGGTCACGATGCACAGTTTTTTACTGAAATTACAGAGTCAGGTCTTATTTTCATTCCGTCTGTAAACGGTGTCAGTCACGCGCCCGATGAGTGGTCGCACTGGCATGATGTGGAAGCTGGTTGTAACATACTTTTTGATTGTATTATTGATTCAGCTCAGTGAGCTGCGCAAACAGTTAGGATCCGTTATACTGTGCGCACCTCGCCGTGATACTAAGTGGTATTGTTCATGGAACAAAAGATAACGGTTCAGTCCGCCGATAAAGTTAAAATTCAACGTCCGGACGGGCAAAAGCACAACAATAACTATTCCCCTCGTAGCCGCATTTATGTGCGCGACATTAAAGGTGCGATGGAGTACTTCCGCCGTGGCTTTGGCTTCCTGCTACTGGCCGTTTTTGCCATTATTCCCTGGCTCACCTACCAGGGCGAACAGGCGGTTCTGCTCGACATTATGGAGCAGCGCTTTCGTATTTATGGTTTAACGCTTTGGCCACAGGACTTTACCGTTGTTGCCTGGTTCGCCATTGTGGCGGCCGTTGCGCTGTTTTTTGTGACCACTATATTTGGACGTGTTTGGTGTGGCTTTATGTGCCCTCAAACAACCTGGACCTTCATATTTATGTGGTTTGAGAAAAAGTTTGAAGGCCCCCGCAATAAGCGTATTAAGCTGGATGAGCGCAAAATGGACTTTGATAAGTTCTGGCGTAAAGCCGGTAAACAAACTGGCTGGATTCTGGTGGCTCTATTAACATCCATGACCTTTGTCGGTTACTTTACCGATATACGCGAACTCTTCCTCAATTTCTTTACTCTGGATGCTGGCTTCTGGGCAACATTCAGCGTTCTGTTCTTTACTTTCTGCACTTATGGCAACGCCGGGTACATGCGCGAGATTATGTGCACGCACATGTGTCCTTACGCCCGCTTCCAGTCAGCTATGTTTGATAAAGACACCTACACCGTGTCGTATGATGCAGAACGCGGAGAGCCGCGTGGTCCTCGGTCACGTAAAGCCGACCCGGCGGAGAAAGGCTTAGGACACTGCATCGACTGTTATATGTGCGTTCAGGTTTGCCCGACAGGGATTGATATTCGAAATGGGCTGCAATACGAGTGCATTGACTGCGGTGCCTGTATTGATGCCTGTAATGACGTTATGGATAAAATGAACTATCCGAAAGGGCTTATCCGCTTTACCACAGAGCGTAACCTGGCGGCTAAAGACAAAAAGCAGAAGACCAATCCGTGGCGAATGAAAAGTATTGGCTACTTTATTATGGTCCTGGCGGTGAGCGCGGTATTGGTCTGGGATATTGCCAGCCGAGTCCCACTGGAAGTTGATGTATTGCGAGACAGGAACCAGCTTTTCAGAGAAAATATTGAAGGCCAGATTGAAAACGTCTTCACCTTAAAGCTGGTTAATAAATCTCAGCAGGACATGACTTACCGCATAGAGGTCAAAGGTTTTGAACAGTTCGAACTGATTGGTGACTCCACTAAACAGGTTTCGGCCGGTGAGGTTGGCACATTGCCGGTAACGGTAGAGGTTCCACCCTCTTTATTGAAAGAACAGGTCACAGAGTTTTACTTCGTGGTAACAGCGGTTGATAATGCGGATATAACTAATACGCATCAGAGCCGCTTTTTATATGAGTAATCTTACAGAGAACGCGTCTGACTTTGCTTTTCAGGGGCTGACGCCGGATCTTGTTGTTAATGCGTTAGAAAGTGTCGGTTTGTATCCTGCTTCGGGCTTGCTGGCGCTGAATAGCTATGAAAACCGGGTCTATCAGTTTGCTGATGATGATCGCAAACGCTATGTGGCAAAGTTCTATAGACCTCAGCGCTGGCGCACTGAGCAAATAGAAGAAGAGCTGGCGTTTGTCGAGGAGCTGGCGCAAGCAGAGGTTCCGGCCGTATCCGCTTTACTACTGCAGAATAAGCGCCTGCATGAGTTCGAAGGCTATCGCTTTTGTGTTTACTCAAGCATTGGAGGGCGGGCATTTGAGCCTAATGACCTGGATGAGCTTGAACGCCTGGGGCGTCAAATTGGACGCATGCATGCAGTGGCTCAGGCGGGCAAGTTTAAAGTGCGGGAAACTATCGACTATGAAGGTTTTGTGGAGCAGTCCGTGGCGGAGTTACGGCAATCCGCTTTATTACCCGCAGAGCTAAAAGACGCCTTTTTTGCCATTCTTGATCCCTTAAGTGAGCGCTTACGTTCTACACCTCTGCAAGACTTTGATTATCAGCGTCTGCATGGCGACTGCCATATTGGTAATATTCTGCAGTATGAGGAAAAACTGACCTTTGTCGATTTTGACGATTGTCGCTCAGGACCTGCGGTCCAGGACTTATGGATGATGCTTAATGGCCCGCATCAGGAGCAGACTCTGCAGATGGATGCGCTGCTTACTGGTTATGAAGATTTTTGCGAATTTGATACCGCGCAGTTGATATTAATTGAACCTTTGCGCAGTTTCAGAATCATTCAATATATGGCATGGTTATCGCGCAGGTGGCAAGATAGTGCTTTTCAGAGAGCGTTCCCCTGGTTTGCAGAAAGCCGTTATTGGGAACAGCAGATTCTGGCATTGAAAGAACAATTAGCGGGGCTGGACGAAGCGCCGCTGAACCTTGGTTTTAACGGATAGTCTTAACAGATAACAGGAAATGACAATGAAAAAGTGGTTAATGGGTTTTGCCGGAGCATTAATGGTAGCAGCAGGTTTTGCTCAGGCTCAGGATTTTGAGGAAGGTGTTCACTATGAGGTGATAGCCGATGAAGCTACCAGTAAACCGGAAATTACCGAGTTCTTTTCTTTTTACTGTGTTCATTGCTACCGGTTTGAACCCATAGCAAAAGAAATGAAGTCTGAATACCCGGAAGCTTTTAAAAAGGCGCATGTGTCGTTCATCAGCCCACGGGGCAATGTGGGTGAAACTATGACTCAGGCTTTTGTGGTTGCACAAAAGCTGGATAAAGAAGAAGAACTGTCCGCTGCTATATTTGACTATAACTTCAATAAAAACAATATGCTGACCAGTAAACAAGACATTCGTAATGTTTTTGTGGTCAATGGTGTTTCTGGTGACGAATTTGATAAAGCCATAGCGAGTTTTAGTGTTCGTGCTGCAGCGGCTAAAATGGACCGCCGCGCCAGTAACTTAGGGGTTAACGCAACACCGACCTTTATCGTCAATGGTAAGTATCAAATGCTGCCACAGGGTTTCCGTGACAGCGACAACTTCCTTGAAGATTTTTCTAACCTGGCCGGTTATCTGCTGGAAAAATAATTCAGGACTCCGGTTTGTACTGACAATAAGCGCCTTCTCCATTCTGGGAGAAGGCCTGATTATTGTTTAAAAACTGATAGTTCTTCAGTCCAAAGTCCGGCATAACACTGTACAAGTATTCCACAATAGAACTTTGTACTGCCTCGTATTTCATCCAGTCGATTTGCTTACAAAAAGCATAGATTTCTAAAGGGATACCGGCAGCTGTCGGCTGCATTAATCGAGCCATGAGCGTGAGATCTTCTCGGACTTGTTTATGGTTTCTAAGATAATTATCAGTAAAAACTCTAAAGACGGTTAAATTACTGACCGGCTTTTCCAGTTCATTAGCCTCTAGCCAGTCTTCTGCGGACTGTTTGAAGTGCTTTTTAGCCAACTCATCCAGTTGCTCGTCGGAAAGAATTTTGGAACTGTCGAGGTCAATCATCAGTGATCGGCGCATGCGACGACCTCCGGTATTAACCATTCCCTGCCAGTTTTTAAAGGATTCGTGAATCAAAACATAAGTCGGTAAATAAACAATGGTTTTATCCCAGTTTTCGACTTTTACTGAAATAAGCCCAACTTCTTGCACTGTGCCATCAACACCGTGGTCAGTCAGCTCTATCCAGTCCCCTATGGCAACCATGCGGTTAGTCGCCAATTGTACTCCGGCAACAAAGCCCATTAAGGTATCTCTGAAAACCACCATCAAAATAGCGGTCATTGCACCGAAGCCACTTAGTAGGTACATGGGCGACTTGTTCATAATAATGGCAATGGTAATAATGATAGCCATCAGCACCAAAACGAGCTTGGCCACCTGTATAACCCCCGTAATTGGGACTTCTCTTGCTTTATAGGTGTAGTCATAGGCAATTGAAATAACGTTAGCTAAGGCGGTAAGAATACTGGTGATAACCCAGGTGAGGTAAACCCCTACAACGGTACGTAGCGGCGACTGCCAGCTTTCGAAGTCATCAATAAACAGAATAGGTATAAAGCTGTGTATTACGACAATAGGAGCCAGGTTTGCACAGCGCTTGAAAAAGCCACTGTTAACTAAAGCTTTATACCAACGCTCAGGTGCTTTGCTGAGTAACCGATCAATGGCGTGATCAATAATCCAACGGGCTAAGGCATAAGCAATGTAACAACCTATTAAAACGAGTAATGAGCTGATAACAAGACTCAGCTCTTGTAGGTTACTGTCAATTCCGAATTTTTGAAGCCACTCTTTTATAAACTCAAAGTCCATTATAAAACTCCCTTAGCGGGTGCTGTGAATTTCCTTACGCATTTCGTCAATGGTTTGGTCTTTTTGCTGCCAACGTTTATTCAGCCACTGTTGAAAGTGAGCCCTAAAAGCTTCGTCACTGGCGTAATCACCAATTAAGTCTTTAGTAATAGGCAATGTCTGTATATCAACATAGACGTTTTTCAGCTGTCCGCTTAATAGATGCCAGACTACCGGGCGCTTATCGTTCCCCGGATAAACAATGGTAATGTCCAGAATGGCTTCAAACTGACCGCCCATAATTTGCAGTGAGAAGGCGGTACCACCTGCTTTGGGAGGGAGCAAATTACGAAAAGGGCTTTGTTTTTTCTTGTGCTTTTCCGGAGTAAATCGTGTGCCTTCGCAGAAATTCACCACTGTTGTGGGAATGTGACGGAACTTAGCACAGGAACGCGTGGTTGTTGCGATGTCTTTGCCTTTTAAATGGGGCTTTTTCTTTAGCAACTCTTTTGAATAGCGCTTCATAAAGGGCATATCGAGTACCCAGCAGCCCCAGCCAATAATAGGTACCCACATAAGCTGTGACTTTAGGAAAAAGCGTGGCATTGGCATATGGCGGCGGGTCAGGTGCATTAATACCAGTACATCGACCCAGCTGCGGTGGTTTGCCATAACCATATACCAACCCTTTTCATGGAGTTCCAGGTCACCTTTAATGTGCCAGTCCATGCGTTGGGTCAGCTGAAACATCATCGACATACAGTATGCCCAGACTCTGAATAAGCCGTTTCCTAGCTGCGAACAAATGCGTTGAGGGGTTTTAAATGGCAGTAACACTTTAAAAACACCAATACCAATAATTGAAACACCAATAATAGCGGTGGTGATTAATCCCCATAAAAAGTTAATAACCACTCTGAAGGGAATAAGTATTGATGTCAGCATATCGCCCAGCCCTAACCATAAACAATGAGCAAATGATAACTGAAGCCAGGAATGATGTCTGTTGCTAACCAGTAAAAATTAATGATACTGTATATATGTACAGTATTGGAGACGTTATGCAGACAAAGATTCAGACCCTTATCCAACAGGGGCTTATCTGGCATGGCCAGACGACAGACACTCAGGCAGCAGCGCTAAGCACGGGGTTTAAGCAACTGGACAAAGTGCTTGGTGGCGGGTGGCAATACCCGGGTTTGCATGAGTGGCAGCTACAAGCGCCCTTCTCTGAGCAGGCTTTACTATTGCCGCTGGTAAAGCAGGCCGTGCAGCATCATCAGCCCGTTTTCTGGATAAACCCTCCAGCCTGGCTGTCGGCGGCGGGGTTGCATTATTATGGCTTAAGCAAGTCGATGCAGATAGTCATTCAAACGAATGCAGAAAAAGCAGCCTGGGCTTTTGAGCAGGTACTGCAAACAAAAAATGCCTTGGCACTGGGCTGGTTTGAGCAAAAAACAACGACAGCTCAGTGTGTCCGACGTTGGTATAAAGCGTCGCAAACAGGACAAATGGGTGTGGTCCTGAGTGAGCCAACGGTTAATGAAGAAGCCCGGGCGTACTCTAATCGGTTACGTGTAAAGATGACCACAACAGGCGTCACGCTGGACTTGTTAAAGCGTAAAGCTGGCTGGCCATTGGAAAACGTAGCGCTTCAGTAATGTGGCTGTATTGTCATTTCCCTCAGTTGCTGCTGGATAACCGGGTTCGGTTACAGCCTGAGAGCAACACACTGCCTCTGGCGTTTCATCAGTTACAGGGCAGTCAGTCTGTTATTGTGCAGTGCAATTCGCGGGCATTGGAATGTGGTGTAAGGCCACAACTTCAGACCGTTATGGCAATATCGCTTTGTGAGCAGCTGCAGCTCATGGAGTATTCGTCAGAGCGTGAAGAGCAAGCCCTGCAGCAGTTGGCCACCTACTTGTATCAGTGGGCAGCCAAGCTGGTGTTGTACCCACCGCAAGGGCTGGCAATTGAGTTGAACAGCCTGGAACAATTGTATGGTGGGCGTAATGGCGCATTTAATGTCTTGTCGCAAAAAGTTCAGGAATTACCGGTTGCTTCGCAGTTGGCTGTTGCGGATAACTCATTAGCTGCGCAATTGTTAGCCGAATTTGGTTCTCCTGTTTCTCTTTTGGCTGAAAAGCAAGCTAATCTGCTGGCAGAGTTACCCATTCAGAATGCCGGTTTAAGCCTGAAAGCGCAGAAGCACAGCAAAGCTGCGGGGTTTCGTTTGCTGGGGGAGCTTATGCAACTGCCCGGAGGGGAAGTTGGCCGCCAATTAGGGTTGGAAACGTTATTGCATCTGGAGCAGCTGCAAGGGCTGAAGCAACAAAGTCATCACTTTTTTATGCCCCCGGAAAGTTTTCAGCAAAGCTTAGACCTGGTGACTGAGATCCCTCATTGGCAAGGGTTACTGTTCCCGCTAAAAAGGCTATTTGGGGAGCTGGAGAACTTTCTTTATCAACGGCAGAAAGTGGTACAGCAGGTAAAAGTTGAACTGCAGCATCGCAATGAGCCTCCTTCAGTTGTTCCGGTCGCTTTAGCTGAGCCGGGTTGGCGAGTGTCTAATTTCTTGTCTTTACTGCAGTTGAAAATGGAATCCATCCCTTTGCCGGAGCCGGTTATAGAAATTAGGCTGGTGGCGAATGAATTATTGCGTGCTGAGCAACACAATGAGCAATTTTTCGGAGCGCAACAGCATCGGCATGAAACTCTGCAGCTCATTAGCCGGCTACAGGCAAAGTTAGGCAAAAATGCCGTATTTTCTCCGGCAGTGAATGATGATCCTCGTCCTGGCTACAGTGAGGTTGCTCGTCCGCCCGGGGAAAAACCGCAAGCTTTATTGAATGCACCGAAACGCCCTCTTTGGATGTTGCGACCAGCACAAGTAACCTCGATAGATTTGTGGCAATTACAGCATGGGCCTGAACGGAAACATTGCGGCTGGTGGGACGCAGATGAAGTTGCACGGGACTACTGGATCGCGAAAGACAAATTAGGGCGTTTGGGTTGGATCTATTTTGAGTCTGACCAGTGGTATTTACAGGGTTGGTTTAGCTGAAATGTCATCGCCTTCTGTGCTTAATAAATTTGCGGAATTACACAGCCTGAGTCACTACAGCTTTTTACAATCTGCAGCGGCTCCGGAAGATTTAGTCATTCGGGCCGATGAATTGGGTTACACCGCCATAGCAATAACCGACGAATGCTCGGTGGCAGGCATTGTTAAGGCCTATCAGGCGTCAAAGGAACGTCGCATTAAATTCATTGTTGGCAGTGAGTTCCGGCTGCCTGAGCTGGGGACCATAATATTGCTCGCCCCTACTCGCGAAGCTTATGCTCAGCTTTGTAAAAAAATCACGTTGTTTCGTAGTCGCAGCGAGAAAGGTCATTACCAGGCCAATATTGACGATTTTTTTAACGGGCTCTCTTTATGTTTTCTGCTCTGGCAACCTGACTTCAGACAGGCTCAACTAATTGCTATTGGCGAAAAGCTTAAATCGGTATGGAAGCAACGGTTTTGGTTATTGTACGAGCGTCATTATCAGGCTGACGATGAAAAGAACTTTCACGCTATGACTGAGCTGCAACGAGCACTTAAGGTGAAAGTAACCTGTGCGGGAGGCGCCCGTATGGCAACGACAGAACAGCAACCGTTATACGATATTCTGAACGCTATTGCGCAGGGAAGCTCGCTGGCAGAACAGCCGGGTTTAGCCAGCAATAACGCAGAGCATCGTTTACGTAGCTTAAGTGAGCTGCAGCAATGTTACCCAGAAAAGTGGCTGGCAGAAAGCGTAGCTATTGCCGACCAGTGTCAGTTTTGTTTATCAGAGCTTCGCTACGAATACCCTGCTGAACTGGTACCTGATGGAATGAGTGCTGCAGAACACTTAAAGCAGTTAACTGAGGACGGCGCGCGTTGGCGCTACCCCGAAGGCGTACCTCCATCAGTAAAGGCACTTTATTTGAAAGAGCTTAGTCTGATAAAAGAGCAGAGCTACGAGCCTTTCTTTTTAACCATTCACGACTTAGTTCGCTTTGCCCGTAAGCAGGGTATTCTGTTTCAGGGGCGTGGTTCGGCGGCAAACTCCGTCGTTTGTTATTGTCTGGGTATTACCGCGGTTAACCCTGCGCAAATTCAGGTATTGTTTGAGCGCTTCATTTCTAAGGAGCGGAACGAGCCGCCGGACATTGATGTCGACTTTGAGCACGAGCGCCGCGAAGAGATTATTCAGTACATTTACCGAAAGTACGGTCGACAGCGAGCTGCCCTTGCGGCGACCGTTATTACCTATCGCTTTAAAAGTGCTTTTCGGGATGTTGGCAAAGCGCTGGGATTTAGTGAGCAACAGCTGCAGTATTATCGAAGTCATTTGGATACGCGCGATAAAGAGCAAAGCTGGCAGCAACAGCTCGCGCAACAGCACCCTGAAGTAGCAAATTCGGTGCGGGGCCGACACCTTTTACATTTTACCGAGCAACTTATGGGCACTCCCCGACATTTGTCTCAGCATGTCGGTGGGTTTGTCATTGCTGCCGATGACTTATCCCGGCTGGTTCCGGTAGAAAATGCCTCCATGACGGAGCGAACGGTTATTCAGTGGGACAAAACAGACCTTGAAAGTCTCGGGCTGTTAAAAGTGGATGTACTGGCGCTGGGTATGCTCACTGCGTTACGAAAAATGCTGGCGCTTATTAACTCACGCTATGACCAGCAACTCACCATAGCAACCATTCCGCAGGAAGACAGGCGGGTTTATCAACAGTTGCAAACCGCCGACTCTATGGGGATTTTCCAGATAGAGTCCCGGGCGCAAATGAACATGTTACCGCGACTAAAACCCCGGACTTTTTATGATCTGGTCATTCAAATTGCGATTGTCCGGCCTGGCCCTATTCAGGGTGACATGGTACACCCTTTTTTGCGACGTCGGGCCGGTCTGGAAGCCGTGGATTACCCCAGCGATGAAGTAAAGTCGGTATTAGAAAGAACCCTGGGTGTCCCTATTTTTCAAGAGCAGGTAATTAAGTTGGCTATGGTTGCCGCTGGTTTTAGCGGTGGAGAAGCGGATCAGCTTCGACGCGCGATGGCCTCATGGGGACAAAACGGCCACTTAACCCGCTTTGAAGACAAGCTTATCAATGGCATGTTGGCGCGCGGCTATAAACAAGAGTTTGCCGAACGACTTTTCAAGCAAATTTGCGGTTTTGGACAGTATGGTTTCCCTGAGTCTCATTCTGCCAGCTTTGCCAACCTGGCTTATGTGTCGTCCTGGTTTAAAACCTATCATCCGGCGGTTTTTTATGTGGGCTTGCTTAATAGTTTACCAATGGGCTTCTATTCGGCCTCGCAATTGGTACAGGATGCACAGCGCCACGGCGTTGAGTTTCTATCGGCAGATATTAATTTGAGCCACTGGGATTACCATTGGTTACCTAAAGAAGATACGAGCTCTGTTGAAACCGTGCGTATGGGGTTAAGGCAAATTCAGGGGGTATCTGAAACAAGAATCATACAGGCACTGAATGAAAGACCGGAAAGTGGCTTCGCCAGTATTCATGAGTTAAGGCAAAGTGGGCTGAGGGACTCCGATATCAGCGCCCTAGCCCGCGCCGATGCTTTGCAGAGTATCGCAGGCCATCGACATCAGGCGCACTGGCAAAGTGTTTCCATAAGTGATCAACAAATGCCGCTATTTGCGAATGTAAAAGATCAGCCCGCCCGGGAACTGCCTGCGCCCCATGAGTCAGAGAACATAAAAGCCGATTACGAATCAACGGGTCTGACTTTAGGCCGGCATCCATTAGCTTTACTGAGAAACTCTCCGGAATTAAAAAACTGTGTCATGGCCAAAGACCTGATAACTTGCCGTTCTGGCCAGGTGCTCACACTGGCTGGCTTAGTGACCTGCCGACAAAGGCCCGGAACCCGTAGCGGGGTCACCTTTTTAACGCTGGAAGATGAAAGCGGAAACAGTAATGTGGTGGTGTGGGCGCACACCGCTCGTCAATTTCGGCAGTGTTTCCTGACCAGCAACCTGCTTTGGGTAAAAGGTATTGTCGAAATTCACGAAGGTGTGGTGCATGTTATTGCAGGCCGGCTAAAGGACTTATCCAGCCTGCTGAGTTTTTCCCGGCTTGAAAGCCGACGCTTCCATTAATTTAAGAAACGGGGCTCACCTGTAAAAGGTAGTCATCTTTAAGATCAACGTAATTTTGCGCCGACTGGCTTAAAAAGTTACTTTCACTACTATTTAAGCGGCGTTTCTTCTCAGCCGGACTGCCAACATATAAATAACCGCTTTCTAAGCGTTTGCCCGGAGGGACTAAGCTGCCTGCACCAATAATGACATCATCTTCTACGACAACGTCATCCATAATAACGGCCGACATACCCACCAGAATGCGATTGCCCAGGCGGCATCCGTGCAGCATACAGTGGTGGCCTACAGTGACATCGTCACCAATGACCAGAGGATGTCCTTCTGGGTTCGAGTTCGATTTACGAGTGACATGTAATACCGTGCCATCCTGAATATTTGTACGCTTACCAATGGTCATGCTGTTGACGTCACCACGCGCGGAAACCATAGGCCAGACACTACTGTCATCACCAATGGTGATATTGCCGACAATAACGGAGCTGGGATCCAAATAAACCCGCTCCCCAATAACTGGTTCATATTCATGGTAACTGCGGATATCTGCCATAAGTGTGCTCCTAAGTTAAAAAGCTATTAAGACCTTTATAGCAGATAGAGAATAATAGGTCATGTTTGGCCTTGCTTTGGTGAGAAAAGCAGCGTGTTGCCGAAACTTTACGCAGTCAGCAAAAAAACAGTTATAAAGGCATAAAAAGCGCTTGACGGGGCGAGTTAAATCTCTAAAATGCGCTCCACGTTCGAGGCAGGCAACGAAGCCGCCGAAAACCTAAGTTTTCTAAAAAATCTTTTTTCAAAAAAGTATTGACGGAAAACACACGGTGTGTAGAATACGCACCTCTCGCAGCCAAGGCTGCTGAGAAACGCTCTTTAACAATTATATCAAGCCAAGCAAACTGTGTGGGCACTTGCAGAAGTAAGCAAACAGAAATATTTGTATTGCAACTTTTGAATGAGTGTTCAGCAAGGTTTCATTAATGAAGCTAAGCAAAAACGCGTAATTCATTGAGTTGATTGAACTACTTTTAATTGAAGAGTTTGATCATGGCTCAGATTGAACGCTGGCGGCAGGCCTAACACATGCAAGTCGAGCGGTAACAGAGAGAAGCTTGCTTCTCTGCTGACGAGCGGCGGACGGGTGAGTAATACTTGGGAATTTGCCTTTAGGCGGGGGACAACCACGGGAAACTGTGGCTAATACCGCATAATGTCTACGGACCAAAGTGGGGGACCTTCGGGCCTCACACCTAAAGATGAGCCCAAGCGGGATTAGCTAGTTGGTGGGGTAAAGGCTCACCAAGGCGACGATCCCTAGCTGTTCTGAGAGGATGATCAGCCACACTGGGACTGAGACACGGCCCAGACTCCTACGGGAGGCAGCAGTGGGGAATATTGCACAATGGGGGAAACCCTGATGCAGCCATGCCGCGTGTGTGAAGAAGGCCTTCGGGTTGTAAAGCACTTTCAGCGACGAGGAAGGAGTGTGTGTTAATAGCGCACATTATTGACGTTAGTCGCAGAAGAAGCACCGGCTAACTCCGTGCCAGCAGCCGCGGTAATACGGAGGGTGCAAGCGTTAATCGGAATTACTGGGCGTAAAGCGTACGTAGGCGGCGTGTTAAGCAAGATGTGAAAGCCCCGGGCTCAACCTGGGAATTGCATTTTGAACTGGCATGCTAGAGTCCTGAAGAGGGTGGTAGAATTTCCAGTGTAGCGGTGAAATGCGTAGATATTGGAAGGAATACCAGTGGCGAAGGCGGCCACCTGGTCAGAGACTGACGCTGAGGTACGAAAGCGTGGGGAGCAAACAGGATTAGATACCCTGGTAGTCCACGCCGTAAACGATGTCAACTAGTTGTTCGTGTCATTAAGACGTGAGTAACGCAGCTAACGCACTAAGTTGACCGCCTGGGGAGTACGGCCGCAAGGTTAAAACTCAAATGAATTGACGGGGGCCCGCACAAGCGGTGGAGCATGTGGTTTAATTCGATGCAACGCGAAGAACCTTACCATCCCTTGACATCCAGTGAATTTTCCAGAGATGGATTAGTGCCTTCGGGAACACTGAGACAGGTGCTGCATGGCTGTCGTCAGCTCGTGTTGTGAGATGTTGGGTTAAGTCCCGCAACGAGCGCAACCCTTATCCTTAGTTGCCAGCACGTAATGGTGGGAACTCTGGGGAGACTGCCGGTGATAAACCGGAGGAAGGTGGGGACGACGTCAAGTCATCATGGCCCTTACGGGATGGGCTACACACGTGCTACAATGGCGCATACAAAGGGCAGCAAGCCAGCGATGGTTAGCGAATCTCATAAAGTGCGTCGTAGTCCGGATTGGAGTCTGCAACTCGACTCCATGAAGTCGGAATCGCTAGTAATCGTGGATCAGAATGCCACGGTGAATACGTTCCCGGGCCTTGTACACACCGCCCGTCACACCATGGGAGTGGGCTGCACCAGAAGTGGTTAGTTTAACCTTCGGGAGAACGATCACCACGGTGTGGTTCATGACTGGGGTGAAGTCGTAACAAGGTAGCCGTAGGGGAACCTGCGGCTGGATCACCTCCTTACAAAACAGCTTACGGAAGTGAGTGTCCACACAGTTTGCAGGCTTGATATTAAAAGAGAAGAAAACTGGGTCTGTAGCTCAGCTGGTTAGAGCGCACCCCTGATAAGGGTGAGGTCGGCAGTTCAAGTCTGCCCAGACCCACCATTTTGTCATTCTGGACGGCGTTATTCGGGTACTCGCATACTGGTGTATGCTTCGCACCCTCTTGCCTTGCCAGAATGCCAAAAACATTTCAAGTCTCAGGCTTTGCCTTACTTGAAATGCCCTTATCGGGGGTGGTCGAAACGCCCATAACGGGGCCATAGCTCAGCTGGGAGAGCGCCTGCCTTGCACGCAGGAGGTCAGCGGTTCGATCCCGCTTGGCTCCACCATTTCTTCTCTTCGTAACCGTTAGCGTTAAGCGTTCTTAAACAAGAATGTTTACCGGTAACTTAGTGTTACGTGCTCTTTAACAACATGAAAAGCTGATTGTAATATTAAAAGTAAGAAATGCCACTCTACTTGAACAAACTGATTTGGTAGAGGCGTATCGAACTTGTGTACAGCGAGAACAAACAATCTTGGTCACGTATGCCAGACACCTTCGGGTTGTATGGTTAAGTGACTAAGCGTACACGGTGGATGCCTAGGCAGTTGGAGGCGATGAAGGACGTACTAACTTGCGATAAGCCATGATAAGCCAGTAAGAGGCATTTGAGTCATGGATTTCCGAATGGGGAAACCCACTCTGTTTACAGAGTATCCGGCACTGAATCAATAGGTGCCAGGAAGCGAACCCGGAGAACTGAAACATCTAAGTACCCGGAGGAAAAGAAATCAACCGAGATTTCCCCAGTAGCGGCGAGCGAACGGGAAGCAGCCCTTAAGCTTAACTTGTGCTAGCAGAATCCGATGGGAAGCGGAGCCACAGACGGTGAGAGCCCGGTATGTGACGGTGCAGGATAAGTGAAATCGAGTAGGTCGGGACACGTGATATCCTGACTGAACATGGGGGGACCATCCTCCAAGGCTAAATACTCCCAACTGACCGATAGTGAACCAGTACCGTGAGGGAAAGGCGAAAAGAACCCCGGCGAGGGGAGTGAAACAGAACCTGAAACCGTGTACGTACAAGCAGTAGGAGCGGACTTGTTCCGTGACTGCGTACCTTTTGTATAATGGGTCAGCGACTTATATTCTGTAGCAAGGTTAACCGTATAGGGAAGCCGTAGGGAAACCGAGTCTTAACTGGGCGTTGAGTTGCAGGGTATAGACCCGAAACCGGGCGATCTAACCATGAGCAGGTTGAAGATTGAGTAACATCAATTGGAGGACCGAACCCACTAATGTTGAAAAATTAGGGGATGACTTGTGGCTAGGAGTGAAAGGCTAATCAAGCCCGGAGATAGCTGGTTCTCCCCGAAATCTATTTAGGTAGAGCCTCGGACGAATACCATTGGGGGTAGAGCACTGTTTGGGCTAGGGGGTCATCCCGACTTACCAACCCCATGCAAACTCCGAATACCAATGAGTACTATCCGGGAGACACACGGCGGGTGCTAACGTCCGTCGTGAAGAGGGAAACAACCCAGACCGCCAGCTAAGGTCCCGAAGTTATGGCTCAGTGGGAAACGATGTGGGAAGGCAGAGACAGCTAGGAGGTTGGCTTAGAAGCAGCCACCCTTTAAAGAAAGCGTAATAGCTCACTAGTCGAGTCGGCCTGCGCGGAAGATGTAACGGGGCTAAGCCATACACCGAAGCTGCGGCTGCATACTTATGTATGCGGGGTAGGGGAGCGTTCTGTAAGTGGGTGAAGGTGTGTTGAGAAGCACGCTGGACATATCAGAAGTGCGAATGCTGACATGAGTAACGATAATGGGAGTGAAAAACTCCCACGCCGGAAGACCAAGGTTTCCTATCCCATGCTAATCAGGGTAGGGTAAGTCGGCCCCTAAGGCGAGGCGGAAACGCGTAGTCGATGGAAAACAGGTTAATATTCCTGTACCGATGTTCATTGCGATGGGGGGACGGAGAAGGCTAGGTGAGCCGGGCGTTGGTAGTCCCGGTGAAAGTGCGTAGGCTGAGGACTTAGGTAAATCCGGGTCCTTAAGGCCGAGACACGAGACGAGCACCCACGGGTGCGAAGTCATTGATGCCATGCTTCCGGGAAAAGCCTCTAAGCTTCAGATGAACATTGACCGTACCCCAAACCGACACAGGTGGTCAGGTAGAGAATACTAAGGCGCTTGAGAGAACTCGGGTGAAGGAACTAGGCAAAATAGTACCGTAACTTCGGGAGAAGGTACGCCACTGGCGGTGATTGACTTCGCGTCATGAGCTGTTGGTGGTCGCAGTGACCAGGTGGCTGGGACTGTTTATTAAAAACACAGCACTGTGCTAACACGAAAGTGGACGTATACGGTGTGACACCTGCCCGGTGCCGGAAGGTTAATTGATGGGGTTAGTTTTCGGACGAAGCTCTTGATCGAAGCCCCGGTAAACGGCGGCCGTAACTATAACGGTCCTAAGGTAGCGAAATTCCTTGTCGGGTAAGTTCCGACCTGCACGAATGGTGTAACCATGGCCACGCTGTCTCCACCCGAGACTCAGTGAAATTGAAATCGCAGTGAAGATGCTGTGTACCCGCGGCTAGACGGAAAGACCCCGTGAACCTTTACTACAGCTTGGCACTGAACATTGAACCTACATGTGTAGGATAGGTGGGAGGCTTTGAAGCATTGGCGCTAGTTGATGTGGAGCCATCCTTGAAATACCACCCTTGTATGTTTGATGTTCTAACATTGGCCCCTTATCGGGGTTGTGGACAGTGCCTGGTGGGTAGTTTGACTGGGGCGGTCTCCTCCCAAAGAGTAACGGAGGAGCACGAAGGTTGGCTAAGTACGGTCGGACATCGTACGGTTAGTGCAATGGCAGAAGCCAGCTTAACTGCGAGACAGACACGTCGAGCAGATACGAAAGTAGGTCATAGTGATCCGGTGGTTCTGAATGGAAGGGCCATCGCTCAACGGATAAAAGGTACTCCGGGGATAACAGGCTGATACCGCCCAAGAGTTCATATCGACGGCGGTGTTTGGCACCTCGATGTCGGCTCATCACATCCTGGGGCTGAAGTCGGTCCCAAGGGTATGGCTGTTCGCCATTTAAAGTGGTACGCGAGCTGGGTTTAGAACGTCGTGAGACAGTTCGGTCCCTATCTGCCGTGGGCGTTTGAGAGTTGAGAGGAGCTGCTCCTAGTACGAGAGGACCGGAGTGGACGAACCGCTGGTGTTCGGGTTGTCATGCCAATGGCACTGCCCGGTAGCTACGTTCGGAATCGATAACCGCTGAAAGCATCTAAGCGGGAAGCGAGCCTCGAGATAAGCTCTCACTAGCACTCAGAGTGCTCTGAAGGGTCGTTGAAGACGACAACGTTGATAGGCGGGGTGTGGAAGCGTAGTAATGCGTTGAGCTAACCCGTACTAATTGCCCGTGAGACTTAACCATACAACACCCAAGGTGTTTGGGACGTTACGCACAAGCGAGCGACTTTACCGAATTAGAGCAAATAGAGTGGCGTATTTTTAAAGACGCAGTCAGTTTTTACATGTTGTGACAGTTTATGTCTGGCGGCCATAGCGGTGTGGCACCACCTGAATCCTTTCCGAACTCAGAAGTGAAACACACCAGCGCCGATGGTAGTGTGGGGTCTCCCCATGCGAGAGTAGGTCACCGCCAGACTTTTATTCTAAGAAGCCCTCAGCTTACGCTGGGGGCTTTTTTATGTCCGAAACAAAATTCAGTAGCCTGACGTTCACGTCAGGTGAGTCGATTCCCCCCCGACCAGCTTGAAGCCTAAATCATACCAACCTACCATTTATTCATCCCTTCCTGATTAATAAACTAACCTTTTTTTCTATTTTTTAGAAAATAAACGGCGATATTTACTGATATTCATTTCATATAATTGGACTAAGATACTATTTGTACGAACGAAAGAGATGAAAGCAATGTTTAGAAATACACAGACAGGCTACGGTGCCATTACCATCGTTATTCATTGGTTAACGGCTCTGATGGTTATCGGGCTTTTTGCTCTTGGCTGGTGGATGCTCACCTTAACCTACTATGACGAGTGGTATCGGCTGGGGCCTTGGTGGCATAAGTCCTTCGGTATCGTATTACTTGCTTTAACTGTTCTGCGAGTCATCTGGACTTTATTGAATACTAAGCCTAAACCTTTAGGCAGCAGGTTGGAACGTGTTGGTGCTAAGGCAGGCCATTTGTTGCTTTATGTACTGTTATTTACGGTCATGATCAGCGGTTTTTTAATATCCACCGCAGACGGCAGTTCTATCAGCGTCTTTGATTGGTTTTCGGTGCCTGCTGTGATTACCGATTTACCAAAACAAGAAGACATTGCCGGTGAGGTGCATTGGTATTCCGCGTTGGCGTTAGTGATTTTAGCCGGCGGTCATGGTTTAGCGGCAATGAAACACCACTTTATTAATAAAGACAGCACACTAATTCGAATGTTTGGAAAAACTAAGAGGAAATAATTATGAAAAAGACATTAATTGCAGCCGCTGTGGCGGGTAGTGCATTATTTACTTCGGCAGCTATGGCAGAAGATTATAAAATTGATATTGAGGGGCAACACGCCTTTATTCAATTTAAAATCAGTCACTTAGGTTATAGTTGGTTATATGGTCGTTTTAATGATTTTGAAGGGTCTTTTAGTTACGACGAAGATGCCCCTGAAAATGCGTCAGTGAACGTAACCATCGATACTTCCAGCGTTGATACAAACCATGCTGAGCGTGACAAGCATTTACGTGGAGACGACTTCTTAAGCGTATCTGATCATCCGACGGCGACATTTAAAAGCACCAAATACGTACCGGATGAAGATGATAAAGAGGAAGGTACTCTGCATGGCGAATTCACGCTTAACGGTGTTACCAAAGAAATCGCTATCGATGTTGAGCATATCGGCGCAGGCGAAGATCCATGGGGCGGATTCCGCCGCGGTTTTGCGGGCGAAGTTGATTTAACCCTGGCGGACTATGGAATTGACTACAACTTAGGCCCTGACGCCAAAGAAGTACAGTTGATGCTGTCTATTGAAGGTGTACGTCAATAATCACAGCACCAACCTTAGTTAGTGAGCTAACGCCTCTTTGTAGGCGTTAGCTGCTAATTGGCTATCGCCCAGCGCATGGTAAGCGTCGCCTAAAAGACGATAAACATGAGTGCTAGGCTCAATCTCCGCTAGTTTCTTCAACGCTCGCTGCGCTAACGAGAAGTCCTGATTGTCCATCGCAATTTGCGCCAGAGCATACAAATAGTCTCTGCTCTCAGGGTTTTGCTTTAACTGAGCCTGTACAAATTCCAGCAGTTTTTCCGATTTCGCATTAAATAGATGCAGAGAGTTTACCGCAGCCGGCTCTAAGTCACCTCGTTTAAGGCCTTTAAGAATCACTCTTGCGGATATTTCGTGATCGCCCAAATGCTTCAACGCGGCGGCATAACTTAAACGAACGGTTGCATCAGCACGTTGCTTACTTGGTAAGCTGCGCCACTCGTTGTAGAGCATTTCGTTACTTTTACGCCCTTCAGCAACAAAGCGTTCGAAATACACCTGATACTCAAGGCGTTCGAACTCAGCTGGAGCAAGGTCAGTTACCTGGCGAAGCTCCGGCAAAAGATCCTTAAGTTGCTGCCAGTTTCCCGATGCGCTAAATACGCGGTAAGCCAATTTCAATACGTTAGCCGTATGAGGCTTTGTTTTTAACAGGCTTTGGATTTTGCGGTCAGCTTCTGCCGGGTTCACTTTAACCTGTTGCTCAATAACGACCAATTGTAAGAGTGTGTCGGAGTTTTCATAAAAACTGCCGGCTTCTTCCTGCCAGTAGGTTGCTTTACCAGCATCTTTATCAAGACAGGCGGCAGCGGCAGTTAATGCCGCAAGGTTATTATCAGGCGCCTTTTTATAGGCTTTGGCAAAGCTCTCGGCGGCTTTATTGGGTTCATCATTGAGTAACTCACGAATACCCTGCTGATACATTGTCTGGGCTTTGCGTTCGCTGCGATTGGCCAGCCATTTTCGACCCTGGCGAGTTTTACTCAGCAGCCGACGCAGTAACGACCAAACAACGGCCAACACAGCAACAGCCACAACAGTTACCACAAATAGACCGACAACGGTTGTCTCAATGGCAACGCCAGCAAACTGAACCAGAACGTAACCCGCGTTACCAGAGGCCATGGGGCCAATAATGGCACCTAATATAATGATAACAACCAGCGCAATGATCCACTTCATGACGCGTCTCCCTGCTCAATTGTCTGAGCAATGAAGTCCAGTGACTCAAGCTGATCGAGGCTTCGCTCTTCAAAGTCCTCGCGACTTAGCGCCTGAATGCGGGCCACGACATCTTGCGTGGCCGCTTTATCGCCTTTTACTTCTAAAATCAGTTCTGATAACTGCTCTAGATAACGTTGCCATAATTGTTCGTTGTTCTTAACTGCGGCTTGCTGAGCCAGAGTAAAGGTTAACTGAATTCGCTCGTTAATAGCCGTACGTTGAGTGACATTTAATAAAGGTTCCGGGTCACTTTCTACCGGCTGAATGCGGATAAAGTTATCAAGGAACGACTGCCAGTTAGCACTCAGGTTAGTTTGCCAGTCGTTAACGTCGTCGCTGACTGCCTGAGTGTCAGAGCTGAGACGCTGCTGATTGTTATTTACTTTATCCGGTAAGTCAGCCACCCGTTGCTGAAGCCCCACTAGCTGTAAAGCCAGATCAGTGTTGTCGGCTTCTACTATGGCATTAACCCGCTCAATATCTCCTGCTAATTTTTCGCGGGTACGAATGGCGTCCCGGTTGTCGATACCCACTAACTGCTGGTCCGCAAGCTTTAAAAGTCTAAGCGCCGCTTTGTAGTCTTCCTGGCTCCACATCATTCGTGCTGCGGCTGATAGCGTTTGTTTAATTTCCACTAAGCGCCAGTAAGCTGCTTTTTCTGCCGGCGTTTTACGGACATCATCGCGTAAATCTTCCAGGCTTTGGCGTAGATTGGTGAGTTCGCGTTGTAACTGCTGATCGGTATTACTGAATTTATCGAGTTCCCGTGCCTGAACGGTGCTTTGCAGTTGTTGCTCTAAATTGGCGACTGAGCGTTCCAATTGGTTAAAACGAGCGTCAATCGGGTCTTGTCTTGGTTGCTCTACAACCTGCTCAGTGTCCGCGTTAAATAATGCGGGAAAGCGGGTGTAACCCCAGTAGGCTGCAGCCGCTATAGCCACTAAAATAACGAGCCACATTAATCGCTTAAAGAAGCGCCCACTACTTTTCTCTGCCGTCAGCGTCTCTTCTTCGGGTTGATCGTTGTTCTGGTCATTATTCTGTAACTCGTCGTTCTCTACTCTATTCTCTTCAGTCATGAGTTTTTCCATCCGCTATTAGCGCATTCATTAATATGGCGTCCGCTGCACTGCCTGTTACTTTGATACTGTCTGATTGTCCAAAAGGAATCAAACCTTTCAAGCGGTGACTTGGCACTATCCACTGACAATTATCCAGCCATGTCTTTGCCGAGCTTGGCATTGATGACAGAAAGTATCCCAGTTGCTCAGCACTTGTAACTACTATAGTACCTACTGATTTTATCCACTGTTCAATAAGTTCGGGATCATTCAATGTGAGTTGTTTCCTGCGGTAAACTTCCCAGTAGTCAACGGATGCGCCTCGTGCCCGTAGCGCATCGGCCAGTAACTCACGTCCGCCCTCACCCCGAATAATTAACCAGCTTTGCTGTTCCAGCTTTTGCAGCTCAGCCAAGTCCAGCAACCCCTCGGACTGATGTATAAAAGTAGGGCAACTTACCGGCGTGTTTAAGTGCTTTGCAGCAAACGAAGCCGTACCGGGGCCAACGGCATAATATTTAGAGGGAACATCGGTAAAGCCAGCTTTTGCAGCGTAATGTGCCGCGTTTTTGCTGACAACAACAATACCATCCCAATGCCGTTGCTTAAGATCGGTTAACTGCTTTTTATCTACAGGCAGGGGCTCTATTTCAATAAAACTGTGAACAAAGCACTCTCGGCCGGTCTCGCGCAACTGGCGAGTGAAGGCGTCCGGCATATTACCCGGGCGCAGCAGTAAAACCGCTTTATGACTGACTGGATTCACTGTCATAGACTGCACTTAAAATTTCGGCTGCACCTTGTTTAAGTAACCGCTCAGCAAGCTCTGAACCTAATTCTTCCGCCTTAGACGCCGGGCCGCGCACTTCATCTCGAAGTACTTTACCACCGTCAGGCTCGCCAACCAGGCCGCGTAAGTAGACGTTGTCGCCTTCCAGTTCAGCATAAGCACCAATAGGCACCTGACAACCACCATCCAGACCGCGGTTCATTGCACGTTCGGCTAATACTCGTGTACGGGTTTCCTGACATTGCAGTGGCGCCAGTAAGGCCTTCATTTCGTCGTCATCGCTGCGACATTCAATGCCCAGTGCACCTTGTCCGTTAGCCGGTAATGACTGCTCCACCGGAATAAAGGAGGTAATACGGTCGCCAAGCTCTAATCGAATTAAGCCTGAAGCAGCCAGTATAATGGCATCAAATTCACCGTCATCCAGTTTGCGTAAACGGGTCTGAACATTGCCGCGTAAATCTTTTATGACTAAATGCGGAAACTGCTCTTTAACCTGGCAACGACGACGCAAACTACAGGTCCCGACCACGGCGCCTTCCGGCAGTTCATTAAGGTTTTTGTAGTTGTTGGATACAAAAGCATCACGCGGATCTTCGCGTTCACAAATGGTGTGAAGCTCCAGCCCCGGCGGGAACTCAACCGGTAAGTCTTTCATGCTGTGTACGGCAATATCCGCACGCCCTTCCAGCATGGCTACTTCCAGTTCCTTTACGAATAAACCTTTGCCGCCAATCTTTGCCAGCGGGGTATCCAGAATGACATCGCCTTTGGTAGACATAGGAACCAGCTCTACCGACAGGCCCGGGTGCAGCTCTTCAAGGCGCTGTTGAATGTGTTCAGCCTGCCATAAAGCCAGCTTGCTTTTGCGTGTTGCAATTCTAACGCGTTGGGTCATTCGTTTTCCTTTACGACGATTAATGACTTTTTGGGTATCTGGTGCGATGATAGGCACCAGAGAAACCCAAACGGAATACCTATAGTTTAGCGATGTTTAGTCGAATTGTAATCAAGACGCTGGTGCTATCAGCCATTTTAATGACTTTAGTTGGTTGTGGTCAGAAAGGACCATTAACGCCTGAGCCTATGCCTGAGCAAAATACACCTGCAGAGCCGCCGGCGGAAGATAAAGAATGAGCGAATTAATTGACTATAAAAATGGCCAGTTTCACATTGAAGGCTGCGATGTTGAGAGCCTGATTGAGCGTTTTAGCTCGCCTTTGTATGTTTACTCTAAAGGTCAGATTTTAAAAAACTGGCGCGAGTTTCAACAGTACTGGCCAACCCCTCACAAACTTTGCTACGCGGTCAAAGCGAACAGCAACTTAGCTATTTTACAGCTACTGGCTGAGCACGGTGCCGGGTTCGATATTGTGTCCGGTGGCGAGCTTCAACGCGTACTCATGGCTGGTGGCAAAGCGGAAGATATTGTCTTTTCCGGTGTGGCTAAGTCAAAAGATGAAATCATTATGGCGCTGGAAGCGGGCATTGGCTGCTTTAACGTAGAGTCGGAGGCGGAGCTTGAGCGTATTCAGGACATTGCTGCTGCCATGGACAAACAGGCTCCGGTATCGTTAAGAGTGAACCCCGATGTTGATGCCAAAACGCATCCGTACATTGCCACAGGCATGAAAGCCAACAAGTTTGGCATCAGCATGTCACTGGCCAAGCCGGTTTTTCTGAAAGCGCATAGCTTACCCAATATTAATTTGATTGGTGCGGACTGTCACATTGGCTCGCAGATAATGACAGCCGAACCTTTTCTTGATGCGGCTCAGCGTATGTTTAATCTGGTGGCAGAGTTGGAAAAGGACGGTATCAACTTAACCCACTTGGATTTAGGTGGCGGTTTTGGTGTGGCGTATCAGCCGGAAGAGCCTTTGGATAAAGCCTTTTATTTAAAAGAGCTGGTTAAACTCGCCGAAAGTTACCCGCAAATTACAATGGTACTGGAACCCGGTCGCGCTATTACCGCAGATGCCGGAGTTCTGCTGACGACGGTGGAATACATTAAACCCTCAGACGATAAGAACTTTGTGCTGGTAGATGCCGGCATGAATGACTTATTACGTCCGTCTTTGTATCAGGCCTGGCACGACATTCTGCCGGCATACGAGAACAAACGCGGCGGCGACCAACTAAACGATGTGGTGGGACCGGTGTGTGAAACCGGAGACTTTTTCGGACACGCGCGGCATTTGCATGTGCAGCAGGGCGATGTACTTATCGTCAAGCATGCAGGTGCTTATGGCTTCACCATGGCATCAAATTATAACAGCCGAGGCCGTCCGCCCGAGGTTTTGGTCTCTGGTGAAAATGCTACACTTATCCGCGAGCGAGAGAGCTTTAATGATCTTGTCCGGGGCGAGCACTTGTTACACCAGGAAGGCCAATAAAATGTTATTACATTTTTCAAAAATGCACGGGCTCGGCAACGACTTTATGGTGGTGGATAATGTCACCCAGAATTTATATGTGAATCCGGACCAAATTCGTCGTTGGGCAGACCGGCACACAGGCATTGGCTTTGACCAAATGCTGCTGGTTGAACCACCCTATGACCCCGACCTGGACTTCCATTATCGCATTTTTAACGCAGACGGCAGCGAAGTTGCGCAATGTGGTAACGGTGCCCGTTGTTTCGCAAAGTTTGTCAAAGCCAAAGGCTTAAGCAATAAAAACCATCTTAAGGTCAGCACCAAAGCGGGCAAAATGGTTTTGCATTTAGAAAAGGACGGACAAGTAACGGTGGATATGGGCGAGCCCTTATTCGAACCGGCGGCGGTGCCTTTCAAAGCGCAAAAAGCGGAACAGACTTACGTTTTACGAGTAAAAGATGAAACCGTTCTGTGCGGCGTTTTGGGGTTAGGCAATCCGCATTGTGTTATTGCAGTGGATAACGTCGATACGGCACCAGTGCAGACTCTTGGCGCTGACTTAGCTGCGCATGAGCGCTTTCCGGAAAGTGTGAATGTAGGTTTCATGCAGAAAATATCCGCGGATGAAATAAAACTGCGCGTATTTGAGCGTGGAGTCGGTGAGACCATGGCCTGTGGCAGTGGCGCCTGCGCTGCAGCTGTCGCGGGCATTCAACAAGGTTTACTGAACGAACGAGTAAAAGTCAGCTTGCCGGGTGGAGATTTGCTTATTCGCTGGCAACAAGGGCATCCGGTTAAAATGACCGGCCCCGCAGAATTGATTTACGATGGACAAATGGTGTTATGAGTAGCGAATCGAACATAATGGCAAATGAACGGCTGGACGACAGCCTTATCAGAGAATACTTACAAGAGAACCCTGACTTTTTCACGCGAAACGATGATCTGCTGACTCAACTGCAGTTTCAGCACAGTGAAAAAGGAGCGGTGTCGTTAATAGAGCGTCAGCAACAGAAGCTGCGTTTGCGCGTGAATCAACTGGAAGAAGAAATTACCGAGTTGATGATTAACGCACGTCGTAACGAGGCTATTTTTTCTGCTTACAGTAACTTGTATGTTCGCCTTCTGCGTTGCCAAAGTCTGACTCAGGTACTGGAAGAGTTAGAAAACACCTTTGAAAATGAACTGGAAATGCCGGCTTTGTCACTCAAGTTCTTTGACAGCCCTGTGGAGCTGGATGAGCAATACAGCTTTGCTTCCGACACTCACAAAAAGCTGTTGAGCAAGCGCTTTAATGACAGCTCTATTTATCTTGGGCGTTTAACCGAGCAGGAGCATAAGCTGTTGTTCCAGGACGAAGACATAGCCTCAGTTGCTTTACTGCTGCTGGGCGACAACGGTGAGTTGGGTATGCTTGCGGTTGGCAATACCAATGCCAGCCACTTTGAGCCGGCAATGGACAAATTATTGATCAATCAGCTACAGGCTCTGCTAAGTGCATTGTTACCGGGGCTACTGAAAAACCATGAAGCTGCATGACTGGCAGCAAAAATGGATGCAACAACTGCAGGGAGAGCGAGGGTTAGCAGAGCTGACGCTGAAGAACTATCAGCGTCTTATTGCCGCTGACCTGGCTGCTCTTGAACTGCAAAAAATAACTGAACCTAAAGCACTGCGTGTGCCTGTTATTGAGCGGCTTTTAGTTGGCTGGCGCCGCAATGGTCTGGGTGAGCGCAGTATTGCTTTAAAACTATCGGCGTGGCGGACATTTTGCCAGTTCATGGTGGAATCTAACGCTATGGATGATAACCCCGCCATGTCGGTATCAGCTCCGAAGATCCCCAAACGCTTACCCAAAAACCTCGATGTGGACAGTATTTCCCATTTACTGGACTTACCCACAGATGATGACCTGGCGATTCGCGATGCCGCCATGATGGAGCTGCTGTATGCCAGTGGTATTCGTCTGGCGGAGCTGGTCAGCCTTGATCGAGATGACATTGATCACCGTATGATGCAATTAAGGGTAACGGGTAAAGGCAGCAAAACGCGCATTGTGCCCTTTGGCCGCTGCGCAGAAAAAGCCTTAAAGAAATGGTTGTCAGTCCGTCAATCCTGGCTTAACGAAAAGCCCGAGCTGGCGCTATTTGTCAGTAAAAGGCTGCAGCGTATTAGTCCGCGTACTGTGCAGCAGCGGCTGAATTACTGGGGTAAGCAGCAAGGTGTAGTGGGTGACTTGCATCCGCATAAACTGCGGCATTCATTTGCTTCTCACATGCTGGAATCCAGTGGTGACCTGCGTGCTGTGCAGGAAATGTTAGGGCACGCTAACTTATCCACAACTCAGGTGTATACACATTTAGATTTTAAGCGTTTAGCCAGTGTTTATGACAGCGCTCACCCGCGTGCCCGGAAAAAATCGACCTAAATTCAACTCAATGAGAGTAATGCGTTATGCAGTTTCATCGCCGTTGGTATTTGCCCAAAGTCATTAGTTTTGATTTAGACGACACACTGTACGACAACGTGCCGGTTATGCAGCGCGCAGAGAAAGCGGTGCATAACTACATTACAGAACAATTTCCGCAAACCGCTGAGTGGGATATGCACCACTGGCGTCGTTTTCGTGACGAAGTCAGCCGAACCGATCAAGCTCTGGCCAGCGATATGACCAAGCTTCGACTGAAAACACTGGAGTTAGGGTTAAAAAAGTTCGGTATTGGTGACGTATCAAAGGCCGCAAACACCATAATGGATGTGTTTTTGTCTGAGCGTAGTAATTTTCAGGTGCCATACAACAGTTTTGAGTTACTTGAAGCATTATCGCAGCATTACAAACTGATAGCGCTTAGCAATGGTAATGTCGATGCCGGAAAAATAGGCTTGGCGAAATACTTTGATCAGGTGATTCAGCCAGGAGACGGCATTCGGGGTAAACCTTTGCCCGATATGTTTGCGGCGGCGCAACGTGAATTGCCTAATTTGCAGCCGCATGAGTTTTTACACGTGGGTGATCATCCTTATTCCGATGTTCTTGGTGCGCAGCGTCATGGCTGGCAGTCGGCCTGGCTAACCTCCGGGCTGGGAACCTCAGAACATTTGTCGGTATTACCAACGGTTACTTTGCATAATCTGAGTCAGCTTCAGCAACTTCTGCTGGACTAAAGCGTCTGATTAACTACTGGTTGCTTATACAGTGATGCGCTATTACACTGGCGCATTAACGCAACACAGTTCCCAATAATGACTTAGGTGACCGCAGATGAGTACACACCCGCTTCTGGCAGATTTAAATGAACGACAGCAACAAGCCGTGTCTGCAACAGACGGGCATATGCTGGTTCTGGCGGGAGCCGGTAGTGGCAAAACCCGTGTGTTAGTGCACCGCATCGCCTGGCTTATTCAGGAGCGGCAGTATTCGCCTTTTAGTGTGCTGGCGGTTACCTTTACCAATAAAGCAGCGGCGGAAATGCGTGGTCGTGTTGAGCAACTGGTTGGCAGCTCAGTGCGCGGTATGTGGATTGGTACCTTCCATGGTCTGGCGCACCGCCTTTTGCGCGCGCACTACATGGATGTCGGGTTGCCCCAGAACTTTCAGATCCTCGACAGCGATGACCAACATCGGCTGATTAAACGCTTAATTAAAAGTTTAAACCTGGACGACAAACGTTGGCCGGCAAAGCAGGCGCAGTGGTACATCAACGGTAAAAAAGACGAAGGTTTGCGCCCGCAGCACATTGAAACTTACGACCCGACAGAGCAAACCCTAAAAGAAATCTATACTTTGTATCAGGAAAGCTGTGATCGGGCTGGTCTGGTCGACTTTGCGGAGTTGTTATTACGGGCACACGAATTATTGCGCAATAACCGGATTGTCCGCGAGCATTACCAAAACCGTTTCCGGCATATTCTGGTGGACGAGTTCCAGGATACCAACTCCATACAATATGCCTGGGTGCGTTTACTGGCTGGCGAAAGAAACAGCGTGACTATTGTGGGTGACGATGATCAGTCCATTTACGGTTGGCGTGGTGCTAAAGTTGAAAACATCCATCAGTTTTTATCCGACTTTGAAGGCGCAGAAACCATTCGTCTGGAGCAAAACTATCGTTCAACCAGCACCATATTGCGCGCAGCAAACTCGGTTATTTCCAATAACTCTGGGCGGCTGGGTAAGGACTTATGGACTGACGGTAACGATGGCGAGCCCATTAGCCTTTATGCCGGTTTCAATGAAATGGATGAAGCCCGGTACATTGTTGCCCGCATTGAAGAATGGAGAGATCAGGGCGGTTCGCTGCAAGACGCGGCTCTTTTGTACCGAAGTAACGCACAATCGCGTATTTTAGAGGAAGCTTTGCTGCACGCACGTATTCCCTATCGTATTTATGGCGGTTTACGTTTCTTCGACCGTCAGGAAATTAAAGATGCACTCGCCTATTTGCGAATTCTGGGTAATCGGGACGATGACGCCGCTATTGAACGAGTGATCAACACACCAACCCGGGGTATCGGAAACCGAACTCTGGAAATGATCCGTCAGGCCGCCCGCGAACGTGGCGAGTCTTTATGGCAGGCTTCAAAGTACATGGTGAATGAAAAGCAGCTGGCCGGTCGTGCGCGCAATGCGGTTGGCTCTTTTCTCGATTTTATGGAAGCTCTGGACGACGAAACCGAAGAGTTTTCGTTAGGTCGCCTGAGCGACGAAGTCATTAAGAAGAGCGGCCTTATGGCCATGTACGAAGCCGAAAAAGGCGAAAAAGCGGAAACCCGGGTAGAAAACTTAAAAGAGCTGGTTACGGCTTGCGAGAACTTTACCCTGGATGACGCCGAAGAGGACATGACCCCTTTGAACGCTTTTCTGGCGCACGCAGCTCTTGAGGCTGGTGAAGAGCAGGCCGATGAATATCAGGACGCGGTGCAGCTAATGACGTTACACAGTGCCAAGGGTCTGGAATTTCCGTTGGTATTTATGACCGGCGTGGAGGAAGGCTTGTTTCCGTCCCAGCAGTCTATGGATGAACCAGGAAGGTTGGAAGAGGAGCGGCGACTTTGCTACGTGGGAATGACCCGCGCCATGCAAAAGTTAGTGCTTACTTACGCTGAGCAGCGCCGTATTTATGGTCAGGAATTGTTTCACAAAGTCAGCCGCTTTATAAGCGAAATTCCGCCGGACACGCTGCACGAAGTGCGCATACAAACCAAAGTTGAAAAGCCCAGTAGTTATAGCCGATTTAATAACGCAGCCAGCCATGAGGCCTTTGAGCAGACCGGGTACTCACTTGGGCAACGTGTACGCCACCCGAAATTTGGCGAGGGTACGGTATTGAACTACGAAGGCACCGGGCCGCAATCCAGAGTCCAGATCAATTTCGATAACGTCGGCAGTAAGTGGCTGGTTGTTTCGTATGCGCGCCTGGATCCCGTCTTCTGAAGTGTAAAGTAGTGATCAAAAAATGCGTTCTTCGACTATGTTTAAAGTACATACATACTATGTCGGAGGCATTTTATGAAACGCTCTGCAAATGCACAGTGGAAAGGCAGTATTAAAGAAGGTTCAGGTGTTGTTTCAACGCCAAGTGGTGTTTTAGACAGTACCCAATACTCATTTAAGAGTCGGTTTGAAGACGGCAAGGGCACTAACCCTGAAGAGCTTCTTGGTGCTGCGCACGCAGGCTGCTACGCCATGGCGTTTTCGTTAATGCTGGGAGAATCTGGCTATGAGCCGGACAGTATTGACGCCAAAGCCGAAGTCTCCTTAGAGGAAGACGGTGATGGCTTCAGCATTGCGAAAATTCACTTAACCGTTAAAGCCAGCATTCCGGATATTGACGAAAGCAAATTCCAGAAACTGGCAGAAAAAGCGAAAGACGGCTGTCCGGTCAGTAAGGTGTTGAACGCTGACATCTCAATGGATGCCAGCCTCAGCTGAAGCTAATCGCTTCTTCGCCTTACGATCCCGCTGGCGCTGTATTATTGAATCGAAACTGTACAGTGCCAGCGCACTCCAAATAATAATGAAGGTAACCAGCTTACTTTCTTCTAAAGGCTCACCGTAAACCGCCACCGCTAATATGAACATTAATGTTGGCGCAATATACTGGAAAAAGCCCAGTGTCGCATAACGTAAGCGTTGTGCTGCCGCCGTAAAACACAGCAGTGGAATAGTTGTTACCAGCCCGGCCGCTACTAAAAGCAGATTTAAGGTCCACGGGTTAGCGGTTAAGTCACTGCTGGCTGACTGTGCGAAGCCAAATAGGTAAATCAGCATAACCGGCAGCAAAATAGCCGTTTCGAGCCACAGCCCGCAAATGGAATCGACCGGCAGACGTTTGCGAATGGCACCATAAATGGCAAAGCTAGAGGCTAAAGCCAGGGCAACCCAGGGCACAGAGCCAAAGGTAATAACCTGAATAGAAACCCCTACCACCGCCATACCAATGGCAATTAACTGTAACCGACGCATACGCTCGGCGAAAAAGGCCATACCAATAGCTACGTTCAATAGTGGGTTAATGTAGTAGCCCAGGCTGGCGTCCAGCATATGGTCGGTGTTTACCGCCCAAATAAACAAAAACCAGTTGCCGCCCAGTAAGCAAGTGGCAAGAGTCAGACGCAGTACCAGTTTGCGGCTTTTCAGAATAGGACGAATGCGATCCAGCCGCTTCATGGCAACGATCAGCACAAACACCATTAAAAACGCCCAAATAATACGGTGGGAGAGTATCTCGAACGCAGGCACCTGCTTTACCAGTTTGAAATAAACCGGTGCAATGCCCCAAAAGGTGTAGGCAGCAAGTGCGAAAAAAACGCCATGCCGCGCCCGAACTGCGTCATCGGACATAGTGGGAATCCTTATTTAATCTGCGTTAGCCGACCAGGTAAGTACCGGTTCCAAACGCTATGTGCGTGCCTTCTTCGTTGTGCAATTCCATCCGCGCTACCGCCACTTTGTTGCCTGAGCGGATAATGGTTGCGCTGGCAATAAACTCAGTGCCACGGCCCGGACGGAGGTAATCAACCCGAAGGTCAATAGTACCACAACGGCTCAGCCGCTCCATTAAATAAGCTTCAGAAGGTGACTCCAGTCTGTCGACCATGCCGGCAATAGCGACCAGTCCTCCGGCGGTATCCAGCGCCGTAGCCGTAACCCCGCCGTGCAACATACGCTGTGGTACATTGCCCATAAGCTGGTCTTGCCATTTAAATCGAATTTCACCACGGGCAGGGTTAAATTCCGTAATTTCCAGGCCAAGCAGTGCCTGGAACGGAACCTGAGTGTTCATAAACTCGGAAACTTTTGTCAGTATTGTTTGTGTATTCATTTTCGGCATGGTGATTAACGAACAGGACGCTTACAATAAGAGCATGTTACTCGGGAAGTCAATATAACCATGCACAGCAGTACCGCCGAAAAAACGCAGTTTGATCCGCTTCAGCAGCAGCTTGAGTCTACCTTTGGCTACCATCAGTTTCGCGATGGTCAGCAGGATATTATGCAGGCCGCTATGCAGGGGCGTGACTCGCTGGTACTGATGCCAACCGGTGGCGGCAAGTCGCTTTGTTACCAGTTGCCGGCCATTTGTGGTGACGGCCTTACTCTGGTTATTTCGCCGTTGCTGTCATTAATGCAGGACCAGGTCGAGGCACTTAAGGCATTAGATATTTCAGCGGCAACGCTGCATTCGGGGGTAACATCACAAGAATCCATGGCAACAATGCAAGGGCTACAGAGCGGTGACATTAAGCTGTTGTACGTAAGCCCTGAGCGAGTTTTGCAGCCCTCCTTTATTGAGCGGCTGCAGTCATTAAAGCTCAATTTTATTGCGGTGGACGAAGCGCACTGTATCAGCCAGTGGGGGCACGACTTCCGGCCTGAATACGGCAAACTCGGAGTACTGCGTAATTACCTGCCCAATGTGCCTTTTATGGCATTAACGGCAACTGCCGACTCTGCAACCCAGCACGACATTATTGAACGACTGTGTTTGCGCGAACCTTTGGTGCACCGCAGTTCATTTGACCGCCCCAACATTCGTTACGTGGTACAGGAAAAGTACAAGCCGCTGAAGCAGGTTCGTGACTACGTTAAAAAGCAAAAAGGCGCCGCCGGTATTATTTATTGCGGTAGCCGCAAGAAAACCGAAGAGCTGTCTGAAAGTCTTCAACAAGCTGGCGTGCGCGCTGCGCCCTACCACGCCGGTATTGAGCATCAGATAAAGGAAAGTACCCTGCGGCAGTTTCTGCGTGACGACATAGACGTTGTTGTGGCAACAGTGGCCTTTGGCATGGGTATTAATAAGCCGAACATTCGTTTTGTCATTCATTTTGATATTCCACGCAGCGTGGAGTCTTATTATCAGGAAACCGGGCGTGCCGGTCGCGACGGCCTGCCGGCAGAAGCGCTTATGCTTTATGACCCGCGCGACGCGCAGTGGATACGGCGGATGATAGAAGAGCAGGAAAATGAGCAGCGACGCCTGGTTGAGGCGCAAAAGTTTTCAGCAATGCAAGCCATGGCAGAAGCCCAGACCTGTCGACGCCTGGTGGTGCTGAATTATTTTAATGAATACTCGGATAAAGAATGTGGAAACTGTGACTTGTGCCTGGATCCGCCGCAACGCTATGACGGTCTGGAAGATGCCCAAAAGGCGCTGAGCTGCGTGTACCGGGTAGGCCAACAGTTTGGTATTAACCATGTGGTTGAGGTTTTACGCGGCTCAAAAGCGCAACGGGTTATCGAGCTCGGACACGACCAACTTAGTACCTATGGCCTGGGCAAATCGGAAACACAGGAGCATTGGTTTTCAGTCTTACGACAGCTGATTCATCGAGGACTTATTCTGCAGGATATACGCCGTTTTGCGGCGCTTCAGCTTACTGACGCAGCGCGTCCGGTGTTAAAGGGTGAAGTTCCGTTGGAACTGGCCAAGCCGAGAATCGAATTAACCGCTACCAAAACCCGTATTACCGACCGTGGCGACTATAATAAAATATTGTTCCGGCGTTTACGTAAATTACGTAAAGACATTGCCGACCGTGACCAAGTGCCACCATTCGTTGTCTTTAGCGATGCAGCATTAGTTGAAATGTGTGTGCACTATCCCACAACAGCCAAAGATATGTTAGAAATCAATGGCGTTGGGGAAGTGAAACTGGCACGTTATGGTGATGACTTTATGCACGCCGTGGAAGCCTTTCTGTCCGGAGCCAGCGAGCGACAATTATTTAACGGGTAATAAACAGCAATGGAAGACAATGTCATTACGTTAAAAAGTACACCACCGGAAGCCGAGCTTGAGCTTTGGGTTGATGAGCTTTGTGAGCGTATTGGAGCCACTGTTCGTGAAAGAGAACAAGCGGCAGATCAGTTTTGCTGGCGCTTAAGTATAAACCAGCGCCACTGGTTATTGTTTTACTCTGAAATTTGCGATGCCACCTGGCTGCAGGCATTGGAAGAGCCGCAGCCTGCGGTACAAGCGAAATTGGCGGAGCATGGCTATGTTTAGATATTGGTTGGTCGGGTTATTATTCGCTTTAGGGTTAAGCCAGTCTGCGGCTGCTCAGGAGCCGCTTACCGTTTCTCCGCAAACTTCCAGACTCATGCTGAATGAATATCTGAACTATCGTGTTGTGGATAAGAGTTTAAATGTTGAAAATATAGCGGTGAATGAACCCCAGCGATGGCTCAGCCCTTCACAACTGCAGGACCATAATTACGCCGGTGAGCGACCAAATGTCTGGGGCGTTATCCCTCTGTTTAACCGCAGTAATGCCCCCCTGACTTTTCATCTTAAGTTCGGCGATCCTTATTTGGAAAAAGTTGGTGTCTACTTACTGGATAAAGAAGGCCAAATAACAAGCCAAAGCATCAGTCGTTTTTCGACGCCAATTTTACAGCGAGAGTATTTATCGCACGAGCAGGTGCTGCCCGTTACCATACCTGCAAACGAAATTGTCTGGCTGGCCGTATCGGTTCAGCAATGGCCAGAGCAAATGCCTTCCGTAAGCTTATGGCAACCCGGAGACTTGCAGCTGCGCCTGCAGCAACAACAAACTGCGCTGGGTGTTAATGCTGGTATCCTAATTTTATTAGCTCTGGCTGCAGCCACCTCGGCGAGGTTATTTGGTAGTCGTCTGTTAATTGCGTTTGGCACACTAACACTAGCCTTTACGTTGTCACTGCTGCTGCATAGCGGTGTCTGGATCACCTATTTTACGCCATACTCGCCGGACATAGCGGCAGTTTTGAAAGGCTACATTAGCCAGCTACTGATTGTTGCACTCAGTTGGTTTATCTGGGAGTGGTCGCGTTTTCGTTTCAAGCTATCGAGGTTTAACCGAATTGGTTACTCGGTAATGTTAATTGCTATCGCTATGACCATTTTATTGCCGTGGCTTCCGGAGCCTTGGCAGTTGGCGCTTATTTCCTGGGAAATTAACGCACTACTACTCTGGGGCGGTGTTGTCGTTGGGCGCAGTTTGCAGAAACAGCCTGTGTCAGGGCATCGCTGGCAAACCGCACTAATGGTACTCACCGTATTATCCGCCTGGTTATTAGTCTCTCCTCGTTATAATCCAATTTGGGAAGGGCTTTCAGGGCTTCTTTTGTATAGTGGTCTGACGCTGGTCACTATTATGTTTTTACTGGCATTAGAGCGTTACCGTCTCAGCCGTTTAATGCAACGTATTAGCCATTTAAAGCAAAACCGAAAAGCCTTGCGGCGCAGGTTATGGCGGCTGTTGAAACGAACCGGGGAAGGTTGGTTTCAGATGAATTCTGACGGCAGTATTAAGCAGGTTAACCGGCAAATGATGAGAATTCTCGCGGCGCACTCCGAAGAACAAATTCGGGCCAACTGGCCTAACGGGTTTAATATTGATGGTCAGCGGCAATTGGTTTCTATTGAACGTCTTGATGGTCGAAAAGTGTGGCTGGATATCGAGCTTTTCACTGATAATACCGGGCGTATAGCAGATGTTACTAAACGCATGGAAGCGGAAGTTCATTTGAATTTCCTGGCGCATCACGACGCCGTTACCGGGCTGCTCAACGTGCGGGAATTTCGGCGTTTATTACAAGACAGGCTGGATAAGAAAAAGACTTCAAGTGTGACTATTATTCGCCTCACAGGCTTGCAGATTATCGCTGACCAAGCGGGCTCCGACGGGCGTGATCAGGCTATATTGCAGTTGACCTTGTCGCTTCAGCAAAAAGCTCCGAAAAGTGCACGGGTTGCCCGTATTAGTGAAACGGAAATTGCCTTGTTAAGCCGTGAGGATGAGCAAGCCGCGTTTGCACAGGCTCATCGTTTGCTTCAGTTTTGCCGTGAGTTCCGTTTCAGCAGTGATAAGCGCATATTTCAGCTTACTGCACACGCCGGTATTTCCTACAGCGCAGATGAGGACGTTGCAGCCAGTACGTTAATGCGACAAGCGCGTGAGGCCGTTCAGCTTGCTATGCAGCAAGGTGACTACCGGGTGCATTCCTACAGTGAAGCCGATCAGAAACGTTTAATAGGCCAGGCCGAGGCGGAATGGGAAACTCGGTTGAAAAAGGCTTTAAGGGAAGAAGACTGGCAATTGTTTTCGCAGCCGCTTATCAGTGCGTCTAAAAGCGAAGACAAACACTGTTTCGAGGTATTGCTGAGGCTACCCGGCTCAGGCTCTGATGAAGCCATTGCACCGCAACAGTTTCTGAGATCAGCATTGCGGGCGGGTGTGATGGGTAAAGCCGACCGCTGGCTAGTTCGCGAAGTTATTGAGCACTTTAACGAACAACCGTTTCAGGCAAACAGAACCTGGCGTTGCCACATAAATTTGTCGGCGCAAAGTCTGGAGGACGTCGACTTCATTCGTTTTCTTGAGCAAATTCTTAAGCAGTCGGTGCTGCAACCGGAACAATTAATGTTTGAAGTGGCTGAGCCCGATGCCGACAAGTATTTTGATGAAACCTACCGTCTGTTCAAAGAGCTTCAGGGGCTGGGGGTTGGTACAGCGCTGGATCAGTTCGGAACGGGCTTTAATTCATTTCGTTTAATGCGGCAGCTGCCGTTAACGCAAATTAAGGTCAATCGCTTTTGGGTGCAGGACATGCTGGTGGACGCTGTTGATGCAGAACTGGTAGCTAGCTGTGTTCGTATCGCTAAAGTGCTTGGTATTGAGGTGTGTGCAGTAGGCGTTGAAAGTGACGAAGCGCGCATTAAGCTCACTCAGCTGGGTGTAGACTATGTCCAGGGGTTCGTCTGTGGGCACCCAGTAGAGTGGCAACGTCAGGAAAAATAGGGCGGCTAATTGCCGCCCCTCATCCAGTGCTTAAGTTTAAGCAGCATTTTCCTTACTTTTGGAACGATCTTCCAGCAGGTCTTTAGTCGAGCTGCCAATGTTGATGCGTTTCGGCTTCATGGCTTCAGGAATGTTTTTCACCAAGCCGACCGTTAACAGACCGTTCTTTAAGGCTGCGCCTGTGACTTCAATGTGCTCAGCCAGGCTGAACTTACGTTCGAAGGCACGGTTTGCAATGCCGCGGTGCAGATACTCGCGTTTTTCGTTTTCTTCGGCTTTCTTGCCGGTCACACGAAGCACGCCGTTCTCTACTTCAATTTCCAGATCATCCTCTTCAAAACCTGCAACCGCCAGGGTAATGGCGTACTGGTTTTCTGCTACCAGTTCAATGTTGTAGGGAGGGTATCCGGTTGCACCAGTATCTGAGCGTAGTGCCGAATCCAGCAAAGATGCCATACGGTCAAAACCTACACTGCTACGATATAGAGGGCTTAAGTCGATAGTTGCCATAATAGTCATTCTCCTAAGAAGCAATAACGTTAATTGTAATAAACAAGTGACACACCATGTGTCGGTTACCATGTGTCGGTTTAAGGCGGCTCTCTCAGAGACACCGGCCTTAACTCTTATATGTGCACTGGTTAAATTGGTTTCAAGAGTCTATTTGCAAATTTTTCATTGGACTCTGCTTCAGGGCACTCTATTATCGTTGTTAAGCACTCACTTATTTTATCCGTGAAAAGGGACCTTAGAATGGCCGAAGAGCCAAAGAAAACGTGGCAATGGGTTACTGTTGATGAATATGAAAAGCCAGCCGTTCCTACCGTCATTAAGGTAAAAAAATGGTGGGGAAAATTTATTCGATGGATAACCCCTGAACAAGAGCAAGAAAGTGAGGATGACCAGTCGAGTGCGCTAGAGCTCAGTTTTGACGACGCAGCAGATGCTTTGGAACAGTGCTTTTCGGACTGGCTGGAGGACGACGAAGATAACAGCTTACGCTGGATAATCGCACCACCTCATTCAGGTGTTGAAGAAGCCGTAAAGAAGTGGGCTGAGAAGCATAGTCTCAGGGAAATGAGCCTGCCCGACAGAGAATCACTTTGCGACCCGGATGATTCTACTCTGCCTGAATTTTTGTCCAAGTCCGATGATAATAAGCCCTGGATAATGCCTCAGTTAGCGCATGGCTTCCTTCGCCAAACCAATGGGTTGCGGTGGGTGCGTGAATTCTTTTCTACTGTGCTTTCAGGCGAAGCAGGCAAAGGCGTTATTGTTTGTGACAGCTGGGCCTGGGCTTTTCTTGAAAAAGTCTGGCCGGTTCCGGTAAGCCAATTGTGGACTTTGCAGGGGCTGGATCAACCGGCGCTGGAGGAGCTTGGTTTGGCTCGTGGCGATGGTCGTTTGCGGGCATTAGCGGCGTTAAGTCGTGGTAACGCAGGTGTGGCTGCTGCCTATTCCGATCGTTACCAGCGCAGTAGCGAGAAACCTTTTGAAACACCCAGCATGCCTTCAGAGATTAACGATGCCACGGCTTTTGTCTGTTATGCTCTGCTGTTACACCGAGGTTTGAATAAAGGGCAGTTGGTTAAAGTGTTGCCAATCGTCTCCGGTAGTCAGCTTGAAATTCAGCTACAGGTTCTGCATCAGAGAGGTTTGATAGAGCTTGAGCAAGAGCTTTGGTATGTCACTGCACGCGGTTACCCGGTTGTCAGAGAATTGTTGGCCTCCAGGGGCTTTTGGTTAGACCGGTTTTAACGGGAGACATTAATGGAAACACGATCAGTAGACGACGTTACCGGACTCTTTAAATCGCTGGACGGCTTTGCGATTTTTGAGATTGCAGTGATTTTCGTTTTTGCACTAGCGATAGTTTGGCTGACTCAGCGTGTTCTACCTTGGGTTGCCTCCCACCTGCATGGTAAGCGCCGACTGTACACTTTGGCCTTAGTACCAATGATTCGCATACTGGTATTGGTTGTTGCTCTGGTTATGATCATGCCCCGGATCATTGAGCCAACGTTGCAGAACATGGTGGCAACACTGGGTGCAGCGGGCCTGGCTATAGGTTTTGCATTAAAAGACTATGTGAGTAGTTTAATTGCCGGAGTAGTGGCTATTCATGAAATGCCCTACCGACCGGGTGACTGGATAGAAGTTGACGGTAGTTATGGCGAAGTTACCCATATAGGCATGCGTACGGTCGAGTTAGTAACCAATGACGACACCGTTATTTGGGTACCACACTTAAAACTCTGGGATAACCTTATTCACAATGCGAACAACGGCGGCCCCAGTTTAATGTGCATTGCTGAATTTTATACTCAGCCAGAAGCCGACGCCTATCAAATACGAGATGCTCTGGAAGAAGTGGCTCTGACCAGCCCGTATTTACAGCTGGGCAAGCCCATAGCGGTAACAGCGGCTGAACAACCCTGGGGCACCAAATACCGCTTAAAAGCCTACCCGATAGACCCCAGACAGCAGTTTCAGTTTATTACTGACATGACAGCCCGGGGTAAAAAACGCTTAATGGAACTGGATGTACGCTTCGCCAAAATCGAATCAGACGAAGCGTACGAGCTAAAGCACTAAGCTTCTTTTGCTAAAAAACCACCCGACTGATGACGCCACAACTTAGCGTATAGACCATCCTGGGCAAGCAGCTGTTCGTGGCTGCCCTGCTCAATAATCTCACCCTGATCCATAACCACCAGCTTATCCATAGCAGCAATAGTCGATAAACGGTGAGCAATGGCAATAACGGTTTTGCCCTGCATCAGTTGGTATAGGTTTTCCTGAATGGCATTTTCTACTTCAGAATCGAGTGCCGAAGTGGCTTCGTCCAGAATCAGAATGGGGGCGTCTTTTAGCATGACGCGGGCTATGGCAATGCGCTGGCGCTGGCCGCCGGAGAGTTTCACGCCACGTTCACCCACGTGGGCATCCAGGCCGGTGCGGTCTTTGCTGTCACTTAAGTCCGCAATGAATTCTTCGCAATGAGCGCGTCGCACCGCATTCATGAGTTCCTCTTCACTGGCTCCCGGGCGACCATACAAAATGTTGTCACGCACTGAACGGTGTAGCAAAGAAGTGTCCTGAGTTACCATACCAATATTGGCGCGCAAACTGTCCTGCTGCACTTTATGGATGGCCTGGTCATCAATACGAACTTCACCGCCTTCAACATCATAAAAACGCAGTAACAAGTTCACCAGAGTGGATTTTCCGGCACCGGAGCGGCCAACAATGCCGACTTTCTCACCGGGTTTAATGTGCAGATTAAAGTCGTCCATTACGCCATGCCCCTTGCCGTAATGGAAACGCACATGATCGAAGGCTATGTCGCCGCATTCTACTTTTAAAGGCGGTGCGTCAGGTTCATCAACAATGCGTTGAGGTACGGCAATAGAGCCTATTCCGTCCTGAACAGTACCTATACTTTCAAACAGGGTCGACATTTGCCACATGACCATTTGTGACATACCAAATAAGCGCAGAACCAGGCCAATAACCACGGCAACAGCCCCCAGAGTGACGGCATTATCCATCCATAACACAATGGCGGTAGCGGCCGAGCTGAACAGCAGTGCGCAGTTAATAAAATAAAGGAAACCATAAAGCTGAGTGACCAGGCGCATTTGCTTGTGCACCGTGCCTAAAAAGGTATCCATACCGTCATGGGCGAAAGCCGCCTCACGCTGAGAATGCGAAAACAGCTTAACGGTTTGTATATTGGTGTAAGAGTCGACTATGCGACCGGTCATATTAGAGCGAGCGTCAGCCTGTTCGGCAGAAACTTTACCCAGCTTAGGCACAAAGAAACGCAGCAGCAGTGCGTAAAGAATAAGCCAGCACGCCAATGGCAGCATCATACGCCAGTCGGCATTGCCAATAATGACAAACATCCCCAGAAAATAGACGACGACATAGTTCACTATTTCAATAAAGGTCATGATGCACTGGCGCAGGGCGAGCGAGGTTTGCATCAACTTGGTGGCGACCCGGCCGGCAAACTCATCCTGGTAGTAGCTCATGGACTGCTTCATCAGGTAGCGGTGGCCCAGCCAGCGGATACGCATAGGGAAGTTGCCAAGCAGTGTCTGGTGGGTCAGTAAGGAGTGGAACCAGACCAGCAGAGGAAGGCCTAACAAAACCAGAGCGCTCATACCTAACAGCGGCCAGAACTGGTCGCTTAACAAGGTCTCTTTGTCCTGAGCGGCAAGCCAGTCGACAATCTGCCCTAAAAAGCCAAATAGCCAGACTTCAGCTACGGCAATGGCAGCCATAAGTAGCGCCGTAACCGCAAGAAAGGGGGTCGCACCTTTCGTATAATGCCAGCAGAAAGCAAAAAAGCCGGTAGGAGCCTGAGTGGGTTCCTCCGCAGGGAAAGGGTTTAATCGGCGCTCGAACCACGAAAACATTGCGTCACTCCTTGATATACATCAAGCTAAGAATATCAGGTTCGCATTCATTCAGCTTGTAAAAAATGGACATTTGAACAATAATGAGAACCATTAACAACTAATGAGGTTTTTATGAAAGCGTTAACAATGATACTAGCAGGCGCAGCACTGTTTTTTAATGTAACCGCAACGGCCAGTGACAATGATGACGAGCAGCGTTACGACCATTTTAAGCCTGAGGCTTCTGAAAATTTAGAACAGGCTATTATGAACCTGACGGAATATAACGCTAAATTACAGGAAATTGTGAATGGCGATTTAGACTCACAGGACATGGTGAAAGTACACGAGCTGACTTACACACTGGAAGTGGCACTGGCCCGTTTAAGTAAAGAGCTCGACGTAGCGGCAAACTCTCTGGAAGAAGTGCATTTAGGCTCTGAGGCAATGAACAAACAACGTGTTAAAGGCTTTGGGAAAAGCTACTTAGACACCCTGAACCACGTGTTAGGCGAGCATAGCAAACACCATGAAGGTGATCACAAAGAGCACCACTAAAAGCCTAAAGCGTTTCTAAAAACGCCTTAAAATGTCGCAGCCAGAAGCTTTGTGGTTGCGACATGGCGTTTCTTCCAATTGAAATCTCACAAATAGCTTCACCATTGATCTCTGCTCTTGGCAGCGGTAATAGCATGACGCCTGTATTGCTGGCGTAGTCTGTTATTTTCTCGCCGAGCGTATTGGCCGGCAGAGCAAAATGAAGGTGAAACATCGCGGCTTGCGGTATTTCCGGATTTACCTTTAGCATTTCTAACTCGTTGAGTGCATCGCCGAGTGCTTTGGCGTAGTTAACCGCGTCCGGCATAATGGGTAAATTCTCTCTTAAGCCGTAACGGGCAGACAAAACCTGCGGGTACTGGGTAATGATATTGCCACCGGCACGGCGAGCCCAGATTTTGGCTTGCTCTATGAAGGCTTCTGAACCCGCCAGAATAGCCCCCGAGATAGCCCCTAAATCCTTATAAAAACTCACATAAACTGAGTCAAATAACTCACAGACTTCGGGCAATGAACAGTCATAAGCGGTTGGTACCTGCCAGAGCCGGGCTCCGTCTAAGTGCATGGCTATATTGTGCTGGCGCGCCCATTGCGACTGCGCGACCAGATCGTCCCAGTCGGGTAATTGCCCCCCAATTTCACGCATGGGCAGTTCCAGTAAAACGGCAGCCAGATCCTGTGTTTGCACGGACTTTAAATCGCTAAGTGTTATCGGTTTATTGGCAAAGCCTGTGGTGGTCCCGTTAAGCTGCCACAAGGCTTCAAACCCCATTTGTTCGTGCAACATCAAGTGTGACGTTGGGTGTAATGCCACGCCATTACGCTGACGCTGGTCGGCATGTATACGCAGGGCCAGTGGCTGCGCCAGAGTTCCCGTAGGTAAAAACAAAGCGGCTGGCTTGCCCAGTAATTTTGCAACGTCGTCTTCAAAGTCGTTAATGAGCGCCCCACTGCCATAGACGTCTCTTTTCTCATTGCCCTGAAGTTGTTCAGACAATAATTTGAGCTCATCCGCCATGCCAGGCTGGGATTGACGCAAAAGAGATGTGCTCGCCTGCTCGGCAGCGTGCTGGTACGCCTGTTTTGTTTTTACCGTTATTGAGGTTGTCATGGTTTTCCTACTTTGAATGGACTTTACCGCCAATAATTTTGTAGGCAGGAGTGCCACGTATCATAGTTTCGCGCGCAAACTCCTGCCCACAACCGGGGCAATGGCACGGCTTAGTAGTGTGGTCTTCAACAATACGCTCAATAAAGCATTTTACCAAAGCGCCTTTGCCACCCTTGCGATATTTAAATATGGGCGTTTTGCACTGCAGACAAGAAATCTGCACGGTGCGAACCGGCCCTTTCTTGTTAGGTTTCGCCATAAAACAGTCGGTTACAATTTAAGCATTTCCATTAGTGTAACAAGCACGCTATAGTTTTTCTTCCTGTATCAAAAGAAGAATAAAGGACACTGCTATGCGTTATTCCATTGTCGCCCTGGCTGTTTTGGGCTTATTAACGGCCTGCGGACAACCGCAGCAAAACAATTCTGAACAAAATTCACAAACGGCGGTTGAGCAAACGGCGCAGTCAGAAACTGAGCGTCTGAATCAGTGGTTTGAAGAAAAGTACGAACAACAGCTTCAACAAAGCCCCATTCAAATGACCTTTCTGGGTCGCAAAGACCGCTACGGTGACATTGACGATATGACCGTCGCTGCTGAGAAAAAGCAGCTGCAGTGGCTGGAAAATAGCGTTGAAGAGCTGAAAGCGAACTTTGACTACGACAAGCTGAACCTTGAAGCTCAGACGTCTTACGACGTTTGGGTTTACCAATACGAACAAGCCAAGCGTAATGCCGAATTCCGTGGCATGGACTACGTATTTGACCAAATGCGTGGCGCACACACCTTCTTGCCGCAGTTTTTAATCAACTTCCATCGGGTTGATGACGCGGAAGATATGGAGGCTTATATTTCTCGTATTAAGGGTGGTGCAACGGCCATTGAGCAATTATTGCAGCGCGCGAAAGAACAAGTAGAGAACGGCGTTCGTGCTCCGCGGTTTGCGTATGAGCAGGTTATTAAAGAGGCAAAAGGCCTGACTTCAGGCGCCCCTTTTGACGAAGAAGGTGACTCAAGCCTGCTTGAAGATGCTAAGAACAAGCTCAGCACGCTTCAGGAAAATGACGCGATCTCCGCCGAACAAGCCGATAAATACGAAAAAGAAGTACGTAAAGCGTTATTGGAGCGTTTCCGCCCGAGTTACGAAGCCTTAATCAGCTTTTTGGAAAGTGACATTGAGAATACCGACGAAGTCGCAACCGGCGTGCATCGTCTGGAAAACGGCGAAGCTTACTATAACGCCCGTTTGGCCAACTACACGACGACTGACTTAACCGCTGATGAAATTCATGAGATAGGCCTGAGTGAAGTCGAACGCCTGACCAATGAGATGATCGCGATTAAAGAGAAAGTTGAATTTGATGGCGATTTGCAGGACTTCTTTGATTATATCCGCACCGACGAGCGCTTCTTCTATCCGAACAACGACGAAGGCGCGGAAATGTATCTGGAAGACTCGCGCGAATATCTGGCGTACATTAATGAGAAGCTGCCGGAATATTTTGGTATTTTGCCAAAAGCCGACTTGGTGGTGAAACGGGTTGAGCCTTTCCGTGAACAAGACGGTGCGGCCCAGCATTATTACCCTGGTTCGCCTGACGGTGAGCGTCCGGGCATTTACTATGCGCATTTGTCGGACATGAGTTCCATGCCGAAAAATGAAATGGAAGCCATTGCCTATCATGAAGGTAACCCGGGTCACCATATGCAAATTTCTATTGCTCAGGAACTGGAGTCGGTACCAGAATTCCGTACTCAGGCTGGCTTTACGGTTTACAGTGAAGGCTGGGGCTTATATTCAGAACAGTTAGCCAAGGAAATGGGGGCCTATGAAGACCCTTACTCTGACTTTGGTCGCTTAACCACCGAAATTTGGCGTGCCGTGCGCTTGGTTGTGGATACCGGCATGCACGCTAAAGGTTGGACTGAAGAGGAAGCGGTTAAGTACTTCCAGCAGCACACGCCGATTGCTGAAGGCGCTGTGCGTTCAGAAGTTCGTCGCTACCTGGTCATGCCGGGTCAGGCAACGGCCTACAAAATTGGCATGATCCGCATTCTGGAACTGCGTGAAGAAGCCAAAGAGGCCTTGGGCGATAAGTTTGATATCCGTGGCTTCCACGACACCGTTTTGGGTGGTGGCGCATTGCCGCTGCATATTCTGGAGCGTCGTGTTGACCAATGGGTTGAAAAGCAGAAGAACGCCTAACTTACAATAAACCTAAATCAATGGCCTTTAACACAGCTCGGGTGCGGTCACGTACCCCGAGCTTGGCCATAAGTGACGACACTTGATTCTTAACGGTCCCGGTCGATTTAAACAAGCTTTCCGCTATTTCATTATTGCTGAGCCCCGCTGCTATTAACCGTAAAACGGCAATTTCTTTATCTGTCAGCGGCTCAACCAGAGTCTGTTCACTATCATTTTCAGGCGCTTTGCTTTCTTTTAAGCCTTGCACGATACGTTCAGTGATAGCGGGCTGAAGCCAGGTTTTACCATCGGCTAAAGCTTCAATGGCGTCCACCAAAACCTCCAGCGACACATCTTTTAATAAGTAGCCTTCAGCGCCGGCTTGAATGGCTTTCATTATAGATTCGTGGTCATCAAAGGTTGTCAGCATTAAAACCGGTGTTTGGAAGCCTTTTTTTCGCAAAAGCTCGACGGCCTCAATACCATTCAAGTCAGGCATGCGAATATCCATGAGAATTACATCAGGTTCACTCTCTGTCGTTAGCCTAACCGCCTCTCTGCCAGAGCTAGCCTGCGCGACAACGGTAACATTGTCGGATAGTGACAAGAGCGAACTCAGACCTTCCCGAACTAATGTTTGGTCATCAACTAACAGAACGTTAATGCTCATACATCACCCTCAAGCGTTAGCTGAATGCTAAAGCCTCTGCCCTTTGTCTGCACGCTCAAATCAGCACCAATTTCATTGGCGCGCTCTCGCATACCGGTCAGTCCATTTCCGCCCTTAAAATGCTGAGTAGACCCATTATCTTCAATAAAAAGGCAGAGTTTATCTCCCTGGCGAGATAAAGAAATACTCTGACGATCACCATTGGAGTGCTTCAGGAAATTGGTCACTGCTTCTTGCGATATTCTCAGAACAGCGTCAGCAATATCGATGGATTGAATACCAAGTTTTTTCTGGCAAACCACCTCAACTCGCTTGTCCGCCGAGTGATAAGAAAGAGACTGTAATGCGTTTTCAATGTCCAGCACGGCCGAATCACGTAAATCGGAAACCGCTTCACGAACATCGGAGAGCAATAACTTGGTAATGCTCTGACTCTTCTCCAAAGTGGGTTTTAGTTCATCATCTGCTTTTCGAGCTGCCACCTGTAGGTTAATTGAAAGCGCCGTTAAGTGATGGCCTATTAAGTCGTGAATATCGCGGGCTATGCGAGTCCGTTCATTCTGTTTACTCGCTTCCTGAAGCAACATTTGTGTTGCGCGAAGTTCTCGATTGATAGCTTGCTCTCGCTCCAGTGCTTTTGTTTCTCTCAGCCGGGTGCCCATGGTCACAATGGAGAACAAATTAAATGCCCAAAACAGAATGGCGGATATCCAAGCATAACTGTCGCCCCAGCCAAACTGGTAAATCAACCACAATGGAACCGATAGCGGAATAGAGAGAAGAACAGAGTTTCGAATACTGGTGTAATAAGGCAGCTGTGCCATGCAAATCGTCATCAATATGGCGACAACACTATAGGGTATTAAGTAATACAAACTGAAAATAGCCACTAATTGAATAAAGACAAGACTAAGGCGTAGCCAAGGCTCGTTTTTGTAAGGCTGCTCCCGTGTGGCTATTGTGAAGCACACAATGAAGACCAAAAAAAGTACCGCGGAAATAATCCAGTACGAACTGAAGAAAGGCGTTTGCTCTCTTTGGCCCAGTAAGTAGAGACAAAACGAGGACAGCAGCACCCAGGCCAGCACTGCAACCCACTGCTCATGATCTAAGTATTTGGAAGTAACAGATTTTATATTCATTAGTTAAGTATGCCCGCAGCTCGGCATTTCGCAATAGGTCAAAAGTCACGTTTCATAAAGTGACTTCTTGCACTAACCGACACCGTTGAACCGCTCTAACCTGTAAAAAAAACAGGAGGGCTTATTATGTTGACGCTGCACAGCTTTTTACTTTATTTACACATCGTGTTTGGTGCCATAGCGATGGCACTATTTTGGGTGCCGGTAGTGACAAAAAAGGGAAGTCTGAACCATCGCCGGTTTGGTAAGGCGTATGTCTGGATCATGAATACGGTTGCTGTTTCGGCCATTATTATGTCGGTTATGGTGCTGGTTGCTCCTGCTTATTTTAAAGCGGACATCATTGCCAATAGCCAAAGACCTGACGCCGTTACAGAGGGGATTCGCTTCTTTTGGACATTGCTGTTGTTCCTTTCCGTGTTTACTTTTGCCTCAGTTCGGAACGCAACCGTTGTTTTGCGGTCGAAACGAAGTCGCGATAACTTGCGCACATTCAGCTACTTATCGATGCCGGTTGGTTTGGCGGTGATGTCTCTGGTGTTGCTATGGCAGAGCATGAATACGCCTGCTATTCAGTTTGTCAGCCCTTGGTTGCACATTATTTTTGGCATTTTAGGGTTAGTAAACGTGTATCAAATGTTGCGTTTTGCATTTTCGCCCTCAGTTAAGAAGAATGCCTGGCTGATAGAACATTTAAGTTCAATGTGTGGTTCAGGCATAGCGGTTTATACAGCGTTCTTTGCTTTTGGCGCGCGTCATGTGCTGGCTCACTTGGGGCAGTGGCAATTGTTATTCTGGGTAGTGCCGGGTGTTGTAGGTACGGTGCTTATATTTTTATGGTCACAAAAATACGAAAAAGGAGAATTCTCGTGAGGTGGCTTTTATTCTTACTTACAACATTAATTTTTGCGCCCGGCGTTTATGCCGAGGTGGAAACGAAGCAGGTTATTCAGCAGCAGTTGGCTGATGGCTCATTGGATAGCGCTGAAAACAGCGTCGAAGAATGGGTTAAAAATGAACCGGGAAACGCTGAAGCATGGCATACCCGTGGGGTGGTGATGGCGCAACAGGCACAAAATGCCTTTTTCAGTGCGATGAGCTACGCCGGCAAGTCAGTGGACTCCTTTGAGAAAGCAGTTGAGCTGGCGCCTGAGAGTATTAAATACCGTAGATCCCTAATGCAGTTTTATTTAATGGCGCCCTCTATAGCCGGCGGTGATGACGAAAAAGCGCTGGCTCAAATTGAGAAAATGATGGCGTTAGACCCGGCACAAGGTGCGCTCGCGAAAGTTGGGTATTTGCGTAAGCATGAAAAGATGACAGAAGCTGAGTCTTTGCTGGAAGAAACCATAGCAGCACACCCAAATAATGCGGACGTTTTGCTGTATTCAGGCTTGCAAAAACAACGCGCAGGAGAATTTGATACGGCTCTCAAGCTGTTTGATAGAGCGGTAAATGGCGTTTCAGATGACGGTTCTGCAGTCAGTATGGCGTTGTATCAGATTGGAAAAACCGCCGTTTTAGCCGAAAACCAAATCGAAGCTGGAATTGCAGCGTTAAATAGCTACTTAGAGGAAGATGTAACATCGGATAATTTGCCTGAGCCGCACTGGGCCCAGTTTAGAAAAGCACAGCTATTGGCGCTAAAAGGCGACACGGAAACTTCGGAGCAACTGCTTGCAGAACTTAAAGGCGTTGACGATAAAGAGCTGCAAAAACAGTTGGCGCAATAAGGTTAGTAATCTAAATACCCTCTGTTACGACCATCAGACTTGGCGCGATAAAGCGCTGAGTCTGCTTTTGAAATCATTCGGCTAATTAAGGCTTCGGTATTTTCGTCAGCAGTCGGTGTGTGCAAGTAGCCGCCAATACTAATACTTAGATAGGGCGCAACCTGCGACTGCTCATGTTCTATTTTGAGATTCCGAACAGCCTCCAGCAATTGCTGAATACTGTCCTCGGTTTTTTGCTCGTCGGTGGCTGAAATTACCGCAACAAACTCTTCTCCGCCATAACGCGCCAGAAAATCTGTATTACGCTGCAATTGATCAAACATCGCGTCGGCGACAGATTTAAGCGCCTGGTCTCCCTGCAAGTGACCGTAGTGATCGTTGTAGGGCTTAAACTGGTCGATATCAATGATGAGCAAAGCCAGTGGAGTTTTGTGACGAGAAGCACGCTGAATTTCGTTAGTAATGCGTTCGTCAAAGGCGCGACGATTGGCAATGCCGGTCAAACCATCCTGTGCTACTTGCGCCTGCAGCATACGGTTGGCTTTTTCCAGCTCCCGCTGGGTGTGGATGAGCTCTGCATAGGTACGTTGCCGTTCAAGGGTATTGGCTATCATGTCGGCAACCAGGCTCAAGCGACGTAGGTCTGTTGGCTGCCATTGGCGTTTTTTCTGCACCATATCGCAGCCGACAAAACCCAGAAGTTTGTGGTTAGCGACCATACCAATACAAATAACGGATTTTATGTCTTCGCGGTCAAACTCTGCTTTTTCGGCATTAGCTTCAGGGGGAAGCGTCTGGACATCATTAACAATGCAAACGTGGTTTTCTTTCATTTCTTTAAAAAACCAGGGTAAATCGTCAGCTTCGATTGCCTGCAGACTATCAATATGTGCCTGGTGACCGTCACGAACCCACTCATGGGTATTGGTCATGTGCTTAATATGGTCATCAAACTCAAATACGTAACAACGGTCTGCCTCTGTGTAGTCGCCAATAGCCGCAATAACTTCTTCAATACATTCGTAGGTTTCTGTGGGCTCACTGTTAATTAGGCGAGTCGACAATTCTGAGATGAGTTGATCAAAAGATACTTGCTTGGTTTTCACGTCCATGACTCATCCTTATTGCCTTTATGGTCAATAGTTAACCATATCGTCAGGTAAGCGTAAATTGTTATTTTTATGTTGTTCAAATTGAGGCTAACTAAAATAGAACTGCCATATATCCAGTACGACCGGTATAACAGAAAAGACCAGCAATAAAGCCATGGAGATATTAAAAATTCTTTGTGCCCGGTGGTTGGTGAGTAACTGCCTCAGTCCGGCGCCGGCCACCAGCCAAATGCCTACACAGGGAAACGCCACAGCCAGAAAAGCCGCTGTTATTTCCATTACTTCTGACCAAAGCGTTCCTGCAACTGTGGTAAATGCTGCCACTGCGCCAGTTGCCATAACCCAGGCTTTGCCGTTTACCCACTGAAACAAAACTGCCTGCCAGAAGGTTAATGGCTTACGGTCACCCTTTTCAATTGCCTTGGGGGTTTGTGAGCCGATGACCCAGGCCAGCCAAAGCAAATAGATAGTACCGGCAATTTTAATCATTTGGTGCAGAAGCGGGAACTGCTCCAGCACTGAACCAAAACCCATGCCGACCACCAGCACCATAGCCGGAAAGCCAAGACAAATTCCGAGGAAGTGCGGCATGCTGGACTTAACACCATAATTCACGCCCGAAGACATAATCATAATATTATTGGGGCCGGGCGTAATAGTTGTCGAAAAAGCAAAGAAAAATACCGCAATAAAAATTTCCATTCTCTGATCCTTTTACTTCTTCTCTAAGGTTGGCGGCAGACCAAAATGTGCGATTAAATTCTGTAATTGTGCGTCATTGCCGCCATCTTCGCGCTTATTAAACTGCCACAGCGAACTGCCACCACTGCCTTTCCAATTAATAAGCTTGGGGTTGTTGCCCACCCGGCGAATAATACAATTATTCAGGCTGGCTAACCAAAACCACCATAAATCATCCGCATAAGGAGCCAGAGAAGAAGCCAGTTCTTGATCGTTTACGCGTTTATCAAAGCACCCTGGCGGGAAAAGAACCCCGGCGCCACTGGTAAAAAACAGGCGCGGGTCAGGACCCCGTACCTCTGTTTTCGGGTACCATTGCCTGTAGGGGCGTATTTCTCCGCTTGTTGCACGGCGTAAGTAATGTGCCCGCCAACACAAAATCTCCTGGTCATTACCCGTATACGCATTGACTAAGGTTGCCAGCCAGCTAGGACGGTAATAGATGTCATCATCAGCGGTCACATGAAAGGCATCGGGAAAGCTTTTAAGTGCCGGGATCAGCTTTTTATAGGAACGGGTGTCGGTACCCACTGGCGCAATGGTTAAGCCGTATTTTTGCAGTACAGTGACACTTGCCGGAAGTTTGGCAATGTCGTCCTGATACAACCATAAAATGACTTTGTCCGCTTTTACCGTCTGTAACAATAGCGACTTTAATGTCAGGTGCAGCCTGGCAAAGCGATCAGGAAAAGAGGTTAGGTTCACTATCAACTGACCGGGCAATGCGTGTTCCGACTGAATTAAGGTGTCGCGCTGTTGCCATTGCAGTTCAGTTATTGCCTGGGCGTTTCGTTTAAGACTTGAGCCGGCCAGCGATTTATACTTTCGTAACCAGCGATAGCGCAATTGTGTGAAAAAACCTTTAACTAAATTCATCGGTTTAACAACTAACCCCTTCGTTCGTTATAGAGTGGTTACAAAGCGTCCAGATCTTCTGTAGCCTGTGTTGAAAATACCATAGTACGTTCAAAGAAAGCGAATGCGAGGTAATGCTGAATGGCACTAAGAAGTTGGTTACAGCAAAGTAAAGAGTTCATATTGCGATTTGCGGTATCCAGTCCCGTTCCGGCTAGTTGGCTATATGATGTACCGGAGTCAACCGAAATTGAAGATCTGACCAGCACACCTGAACATATTGAAATTGTCAGTCACTGCTGGAACTATTCGCATTTGTTTGTGTATCAGTTGAAGTCGCTGGTGGATAATGCCCCAGAGGACTTTAAAGTTACGCTGACCGGTTTTTATTGCCCCGAAGACAAAAACACCGTTGCTTTAATTAAAGAGTATGAATCGAAACAGGTTGATAATATCGAGTGGAATTTTATCGCGCTCAACAAAGGCGACTTACTACGCCGTGGTATAGGCCGTAATAAAGCTGCAAAAGAAACGAAAGCCGACTGGATTTGGTTTACCGACTGCGACTTACTGTTTGGGGAAAATACCTTCCCAAGCTTAAAACAGACCTTACGCAAAGAGTCCTGCATTCTGGCGTTTCCGGAACAGGTTTCCCGAACCTCTTTACTGAGCGAAGAGCATGATGTTCTGTGTAATGGTAAAGAAACCTCAGTTGAAGAATGTTTGCAGCAGGCGGATTTTACCACTCATACCTTTTCAAAAGCCTCTGGCCCGGTGCAGATAGTTCATGGTGACACGGCACGCCGCTATGGCTATTGCGAGCAGATAGACTGCTATCAGCAGCCGAAAGATCGGTGGGTAAAAACTTACGAGGATCGCGCGTTCCGCTGGTTATTGGGTACGCACGGAAAACCATTAAACATTGAAGATGTATCGATAATTCGTCATGTAGAGAAGGGACGCTATAAAAAGAACTCGACCTTCTCAGAAATGCGTAAAGCGAACCGTCAGGCCAAAGACAAACTACTGGCGAAATAAGCGCGTCGATAAGTTGCTCTATAACTAGTAAGATAATTCCCTATTGATTAGGATGGATGTCTTACAGTAACTCTACAGGGAGAGCAGCGAGTGAGTGAATTGACCCCCGGCTTTATTGTCGCGCATGGACATCGGCTGGAAGACTTAACCGATGTGGCGGTTACATTCACCCAAAACTATCCGCTGGCGCCGCTGGAGCAGGAAACCGTGCTGGTACAAAGTAACGGTATTGCCCAGTGGCTGAAAATTAATTTAGCTCAGGCCAGCGGCATTGCTGCCATGATAGATGTCACCCTGCCGGCGCGGTTTCAGTGGCAAGCATACAGAGCCGTGCTCGGTGACGACATTCCCAAAACCTCCCCCTTTGATAAAGACCGCTTAACCTGGCGGTTAATGCGCTTGTTGCCCGAGCTTATTGAGCACAACCCGCATTTTGCACCGCTTAAGCACTATACCTCCGACGACAACGACGGGCGCAAGCTGTATCAGTTGAGTGGACGGCTCGCCGACTTGTTTGATCAGTACGCGGTTTACCGTGCTGACTGGCTGGATAACTGGGTGCGTGGTCAGGACGTGCTGGAGCAGGAACAACCAGTTGAAGCCGAACAGTTGTGGCAGCCGGAGTTATGGCGCGCTGTCAGCAACGATATTGGCATAGACGACTACTGGAATAACCGGGCGGAGCTGCATCAGCGCTTTATTGATACGGCAAAGGCGTTAACTGAACGCCCTGCAGGTTTGCCGCCACGGGTGGTGGTGTTTGGTATTTCCTCGCTGCCGCAGCAAATGCTGCAGGTGTTGGATGCCATTAAAGGCTATACCCAAATTCTGTTGTGTGTGCATAACCCATCGCAGTACCACTGGGCGGATATTGTCGATGGCAAAGAAGCCTTGCGGCAGGCGGTTAAAGCCTCTTCGCGCTTAAAGCACAAACCGGAACTGCCCGACGACCCGAATGACGACGAACTGCATCAGCTGGCGCATCCGTTGCTGGCGTCCTGGGGTAAGCAGGGTCGGGACTACATTCGCCTGCTGGATTTATACGATGAAACCCTGGCCAAACAGGAAGCGTTTAACACCATTAAGCTGGAGCTGTTTGAGCCCCACAACACGAACCATTTATTAGCTCAGCTGCAGGACGATATTCTAAACCTGCGGCCGGTACAGGAAACCCGCGAGCTTTGGCCTGAGCCGAATGCCACCGATAAGTCACTGCAGTTTCACGTCTGCCACAGCCCGCAGCGCGAGCTGGAAGTGCTGCATGATCAATTACTGGATGCCTTTGCAAAAGACCCGGAACTCAAACCACGCGATATTATGGTGATGCTGCCCGACGTCAACACCTACGCGCCATACATTGATGCGGTATTTGGTCGGTATCATAACCGCTTTGGCGAACGTGACTCGCGTGCTATTCCTTATACCATTGCCGATCAGGGTGAACGTCATCAGCGACCGTTAATGATAGCGCTGGAATTGCTGTTGCAAGTTGATCAGTTGCGTTTTACTCAGACCGATTTATTCAATTTGTTGTCGGTACCCGCGGTGCAGCAACGCTTTGATATGAGTGACGATGACCTGCCGCAGTTAAAGCGCTGGGTAAAAGAAGCCGGCGCGCGCTGGGGACTTAATGCCGAGCAGCGCGGGCAGTTTTATATGCCAGCAGCGGAAGAAACCAACAGCTGGTGGTTTGGCTTAAAACGCATGATAGCCGGTTACGCCATGGGAGATTTGGCTGACGTTAGTTTAGAAAACGATTCACCCTGGGCCAATGTAGAACCTTATACCGAAGTGGCCGGGCTAAGTGCCGCGCTGGTGGGGTGTCTGGCGGACGTGGTGCGCACACTGGAACAATGGTGGCAGCGCGCGCAGGGTGAGCACAACTTGCCGGAGTGGGTCACTCAGGGCGAGTGGTTGCTGGAACAATTTTTCGAGGCCGAAGAAGACAGTGACCGCTTACTGTTAGCCAAACTGAGTGACGAGCTGTATCAGCTGCGGGACATTTGCGTAGAGGCGGATAACGAGTCACAACTGCGCCTGCCCATATTTAAAGACGCCTGGTTGGAGCGCGTGGACCAGCAGAACTTGAACCAACGCTTTTTGGCGGGGGCGGTAAACTTCGCCACCTTAATGCCCATGCGGGCCATTCCGTTTAAGTATGTGTGTGTGCTGGGCATGAACGAAAGTGATTACCCACGTTCAACGCCGCGTGTGGACTTTGATTTAATGACCGACCGGTATCGGCCGGGCGATCGCTCGCGGCGGGACGATGACCGCTATTTATTCCTGGAGGCTATGCTCTCAGCCCGCGACTGTTTTTACTTGAGCTGGGTAGGTTACAGCGCTAAAGACAACAGCGAGCGCACGCCGTCGGTGCTGGTGGCGCAATTGCGTGATCACCTGCAACAGGGTTGGGAAGTGGACATTAACAGCCTGACCGTTGAGCACAAATTACAGCCGTTTAACCCGTATTACTTTAGCCAGGAAGACCCGGACTATTTTACCTATGCCAGTGAATGGGCGCAGGCGCATCAGGGCTCGTTGGCTTCTGCGAGCCGCCCGGCTTCGGGAACCGCCCCGGACGACGAACTGGAACGCACCCTGAGCATTAACGACATTAAGCGCTTTATTGAAGAGCCCGCCCGGCTGTACTTTAACTGGCGACTGGATACTTACTTCAGCCGCAACAGTGAAGATCTGGACGACAGCGAAGCCTTTGTCATGGATAACCTGCAAAGCTGGTCGTTAACCACGCGTCTGGTGGACTCGGGCAAGCGAGCGCTGCTGGCAGGGGCTGGTATTGAAGCCTCGCTATTAAAAGAACTGAACCGGATTAAACGCGAAGGGGCTTTAGGTATTGGTGCAATAGCCGAGCAAAATGGGTTTCAGTTGCTGGAGCAGTCGCAGGAGATACTGGAAACCTATCAGCAGAGCATTGCCGGTTACTCGGGTGTGAATGAGTTTCCGGTTGAGGTGTTTTTTGAGCACAGCGGGCTGACTATTGATGACACCCTAACCGGGCTGCATACCAATGAAAGCGGAGAGCGCCTATGGGTGGTTACCTCGGCCAGCAATATTGCTGCTAAAAACGGTAAAGGCATTAACAGCGGCGGCTGGAAGCACGCCAGCGCGTATTACCTTGGTCTGTTGTTATTGAATTTACAAAAGCCGACACGGCTTTTAATTGTGTCCAAAGGTGGCTGTCAGTTGCAGGTGGCGGCGGTGCCGGCTGAGCTTGCAGTACAACAACTGGAGCAAATACTGGAACTGGTGGCTCTGTCAGCGCAGCAGCCGCAGCCCATGCATCTGGACGTAGCCATGACCTGGCTAAGCGCAATGGACAAGAACGGCCAGGACGAAATGCTGGCGCATGAAGCCGCCCGACAGAAATACGAAGAAGAAGGCTTTCAAGACCCGGCGCTGGTCACCAAAAGCGATTATTGTGGGCGCGTTGCCGAAAGTTACCAAGCCATTCAGGCATCACCGCACTTCCGCCGCTTTATGGACGAACTTTATGACCCTATGCGCTTAACCCTGGTGCCGGAGGAAAAGTCATGAGCCAGTTACCGTCACATACCTCAGGACATACGCTAGAGAACCCGCTCGATTTTCCGCTGAACAGCAGCCGCTTAATTGAGGCCAGCGCCGGTACCGGTAAAACCTACACCATTGCTGCGCTTTATGTGCGTTTGGTTATTGGACATGGCTCGCATAACGGTATGGAAGAAACTGCGTTTGACCGCGAACTGGTGCCGAAAAATATTCTGGTCATGACCTTTACCAAAGCTGCCACCGAAGAGCTGAGTGATCGTATTCGCGCACGCTTAGCCGAAGCCGCAGCTTACTTCCGTGACCCGGAAGCCGTAGAAGGTGATCCCTTCTTAGCCTGCCTGCGCGACGACTGTGCAGCGCAGGGGCAGAACCTGATGCACTTGGCGCGGCTGTTGGATTTAGCCTCGCAGTCCATGGACGAAGCCGCGGTGAAAACCATTCATGGCTGGTGTCAGTCCATGCTGAAAGAGCACGCCTTTGCCAGCGGTAGCCTGTTCAGCCAGGACGTTGAAACCGACAACGAAGAGCTGCGCCTTCAGGCCGCTGAAGACTACTTCCGGCGTTTTATTTACCCGGCCGACGCTGAACTCAGCGCCCGGCTGTTGGAGGACTTTAAGTCACCCGAAGCTTTGTTAGGGCTCACTTACAGTTTGAGCAAAAGCGGACAGGCACCGGTCAATGGTGACTTGCACAGCCTGTTGAAAGAAGCTGAAAGCGCGCATCAGCAACGAATGGTTGATATAAAGCGGGAAGTTGCGCCTATTGTGCAGGAATTGGTTGATAAAACCTCACAAGCCAAGGGCACGGCAACCAAACTCAAACAGTTTCAGAAGTTTGCGGACTGGTGCGGAGATCCTGACTTAGTTGAGCCCGACGCCACCGCGGCTAACTGGAAGAATATAGGCACTGACGAGCTACAGAAGTTTGCCGAGGCCAAACTTGGCGGCATGCCCCAAAGTTGGGCCACTTTAGGCGAGCTGCAGGAACGTATTAAGCGCAGCAAAGTGCAGCAGCAGGAAGAGCTGGCTAAAGTAAAACAACACGCGGCTTTCTGGGTCAGTAGCCGCTTTGCCGAACTGCAAAACCAGCGTGCCGAAATGGGCCACGACGACATGCTGACCCGTTTACGGGACGCGCTGAAAGGACCCAGCGGCGAAGCTTTAGCCGCCGCTATTCGTAAGCAGTACCCGGTGGCTATGGTGGACGAATTTCAGGACACCGACCCGGTTCAATATGAGATTTTTAACCGCATTTATAATTTAGCTGAGCCGCACCCGGGCACCGGAATTTTCTTAATTGGTGACCCGAAGCAGGCCATTTACAGCTTCCGTAACGCCGATATTTACACCTATTTAAAAGCCCGGCGTGACACCGAAGGCCGGCATTATAATCTGGCACGAAACTTCCGTTCGTCGCAGGCCATGGTGGATGGCGTTAATGCGCTGTTTGAGCGCGCCGAAGAGCTGCCGAGCGGCGCGTTCCTGTTTAAAACCGAAGCAGAAAACCAGCTGCCCTTTAACCCAGTGGGTGCAAATGGGCTGAAGCGCACTTTCAAGCATTGCCTGTTATCCAGCAACTTAAAAACCGCACCGGCGCTTCTGTGGTCGGTGTCCGGAGAGGAAAAACGCAATAAAGACACCTTCTTCCGCGCAGCGGCGAACCATCACGCTAACCTGATTGCCTCGCTGCTTAATGACCCGCAGGCGGGCTATTACAACGGCGACGATAAACTCGAGCAGCGCGTCAAAACCAGTGACATTGCGGTGCTGGTAAACAACTTTAACGAAGCGAATGCCATTAAAAAGGCGTTGAGCGATCGCGGGCTGAAAAGCGTTTATTTGTCGGACCGGGAATCGGTATTTGCCCAGCGCGTAGCGAAGGATTTGCTGGCGCTGGTGAGTGCCTGCGCCGAGCCGCGCGACCCGTCGCTGATACGCAGTGCTCTGGCGACACAGTTACTTGGCCTGCCGCTGGCGGAGCTGGAACATATTCACAGCCACGAACGCGAGTGGGAAGAGCGGGTTGAGCAGTTTTTAAGTTACCACGACCAGTGGCAGCGACAGGGCGTACTCGCCATGTTGCACAGCCTGTTACACGACCATCAGGTGCCGGCTAAGCTGCTGGAAGACCGCATTCACGGCGAACGCCAACTGTCTGACGTGCTGCACATTGCCGAGCTGCTGCAACAACAGAGCCTGGTACTGGACGGTATTCCGGCCCTGGTGAACCATTTTGCCGAGCAGGTGAACGAACGCCACGGTTTCGGTAACAACAGCCGTACTCAGAGTGACGAGCAGCAGCTGCGCTTAGAAAGCGACGACGAACTGATAAAAATCATCACCATTCACAAGTCGAAAGGCCTGCAGTACCCGTTGGTGTTCATGCCTTTTGTGGCCTACACCCAGGCGGAAGCCTACCGGATAAAACCGCCGGCGGTGTACCACGATGAAAACGGTGAGCTACAGGTATTGTGGTCAAAAGACGACGACAACAAGCAGCGCTTGAGTAATGAGATCCTCGCCGAAGACTTACGCAAAATGTACGTAGCCGTTACCCGCGCGCAATACGCCACCTTTATTGCGCTGGAAGCTGTGAAAGAGCATCGCAACAACCCGCTCTTTTACTTGCTGAACGGTGGTGAGTCGTTAACCGATGAGCTGTACAACGAAGTCAGCGAACGCTGGCAACAGGCGCCGCATACGCAGTTAACGCGATTGGAAGACGACGAGCCTTTAGTCCGTGCGCTGGAGCAGGAACAAACAACGCCTAAACTCACACCGCGCAGCATGCCCGCAGGCCGCAAACTGGAGCGTTGGTGGGTGGCCAGTTACAGCGCGCTGAAGTACGAAGGTGCCGTGACAAAAAGCCTGCAGGCACCGCAGTCGCCCGACGAAATGAACCTGTTGGACGAGCGCGATGATGACGAAGCGGAAGTCGCCAGTGCCGCCGAGCCAAGTCCGGACAGCATTCATCATTTACCCAAAGGCGCGGGGCCGGGTACGTTTTTGCATAATTTACTGGAAGAATCGGCCAATATCGGCTTTGCGCAAATAGCAGGTGACGCTGCCGAGCGTACCGGGCTGGTAGAGGGCTTTTGTGTCAGCCCGTATTGGCAGGAACACCAAAACAGCCTAGAGCACTGGCTGGACGCCTATTTGCACAACCAATTCCCCATTAATGACAGTGGTGACCGCATTAGCTTAAGCGCTCTGGAACAATACAAAGCCGAGCCGGAATTCTGGTTCGGTGCCAGTGAAGTTAACGCACAAAGGCTGGATGCTCTGGTTCGCGAACACATTCTGCCGGGCCACGAACGCCCTGCACTGGAACCTAATGTGCTGAACGGCATGCTCAAAGGCTTTATCGACTTGGTGTTTGAGCATAACGGCAAATATTACGTGGCAGATTATAAGTCCAACTGGCTGGGCGAAGACGACCACGCTTACACCGAACAAGCCATGCGCGAGAAAATTCTGCACAGCCGTTACGACTTGCAGTACGTCATTTATACCTTAGCCCTGCACCGCTTATTAAAAGCGCGGCTGGGTGAGGCGTACGACTACGACACCCATGTTGGCGGCGCAGTGTATTTGTTTTTACGCGGGCACAGAGCAGAAACCGGCGGAGCTTTTTGTGACAGGCCACCGCGGGCATTAATCGAACAGCTGGACGAGCTTTTTGTGGGTAAGAACGTGTCTGATAAGGAGCCGACATGAGCGACGTGACATCGAACACCTTATTTGATGCCCTCAGCCAATGGCGTGATGCTGGCTGGGTGCGGTCTATTGATCTTGCCTTTGTTGAGTTCCTGCAGCAAGCGGGAGAAAGTCAAAACGCCGTTTTGCTGGCAGCTCTGTGTGCCTCGCACCAGGCCGGGCGCGGACATACCCACATTGACATGCAAGCGTTGCAGAGCGAACCCGAAATGGTGCTGAACCTGCCGCCCGAAAACCGTTACGCGCCTGACTGCGCAACGCCCGGCCAGTTGTTCCGCGAGTTTGGCGAGCGCATGCTGGAAGCCCTGAGTCATAGCACCTGTGTGGATACGGACGGCGCGGGAAATCATCCTCTGGTGCTTAACGGCAGCAAGCTGTATCTGCGCCGTTACTGGCAATACGAAACCTTTATTGAACGTGACTTGCAGGCGCGCATGAACGACCGCCCTGTGACCAACGACGACCTGCTGAAAACCACCCTGGCGAAGCTGTTTTTGCCTGCTGAGAACGGCGATATTAATTGGCAGCGGGTAGCTTGTGCAAATACCGTGCGCAACCGTTTTAGTGTGGTGACCGGCGGCCCGGGTACCGGCAAAACCTACACCGTGGTGCGACTGCTAACCGCATTGCAGCATCAGACATTAACTCTGGGCTTACCGCCCTTGCGCGTATCGCTGGCAGCACCCACGGGTAAAGCCGCCGCCCGGCTCACCGAATCCATAGATACCGAGTTAGAAAAGTTAAAAAACAACCCACAGCTGGCAACCTTACTACCTGCGCTGGACTCGATAGAGGCAGAAGGTAAAACTCTGCACCGTTTGCTGGGTGTTAAGCCGAATTCGCGAGCCTTTAAACACCACGCGGAGAATCCATTACGCACCGACGTGGTGGTTGTCGACGAAGCCTCGATGATAGACATTGAAATGATGACCGCGTTGCTAAAAGCCACGCCCAAGCACGCACGGTTAGTTCTCATAGGCGACAAAGATCAGCTCGCCTCAGTAGAAGCCGGAGCCGTGCTCGGCAATTTGTGCGCCGGTGCAGACGAAGGCCACTACCACAGCGACACCGCACAATGGTTGCAGCAGGTTGCCGATACACCCGCCTTGCCAGCAGAGTTAATAGACGAGAACGGCGAAGAGCGTCTGCAACACGTCGTGAAGTTTCGTAAAAGCTATCGCTTTAAAGGGCCTATTGCCGACCTGGCCAACGCCATTAACCGACAAGACAACGCCGCAACAAAACAGGAACTCGAAAAAGCCAAAACCGCCGATGAAGACTACCCCGTTAGCCTGCATGAAGTCAGCAGCCTAGACGACCCAGCCTTCGAAGCTCTTATCAGGGGTAGCCTGACGTTACACGTCAGGAACAATGCCGACACAACAGCTGATGCCAACAACATCAACGAAATCGCCCACGAAGCCTTGCAAAACCTAAGCAACTTCCAAATTCTGACCGCCCTGCGCGAAGGCCCATGGGGCATGAAAGCCGTGAACCAAAAAGTCGGCGACATACTCGGCGTAAACGCTAACACCTGGTACGAAGGCCGACCCGTTATGGTCACCAAAAACGACTACGGACTCAAATTGAACAACGGCGACATCGGCATCGCCATAAAAGACCCCGAACACGACTACCTGCGTGTGGCCTTCCCCGACCAGGAGCACGGCGTACGCTGGGTATTGCCCAGCCGCCTAACGCATATAGAAACCGTGTACGCCATGACCGTACATAAATCCCAAGGCTCCGAATTCAAACACACCGTGATGGTACTGCCCGACCACGACAGCCCCGTGCTAAGCAAAGAACTGCTGTATACAGGCATTACGCGGGCTAAAGAGCGGTTGAGTTTGGTGGGTAGATTTTTTTTGGTCAAAAGATAATATAATTTATTGGTATAAAACTGATTTTGAAGGTTTCATTTATAACTCAGTGTACTCATCATTAAGTGAGAGAAATCTTCCTTTGAAGATCGATGGCTCAGGGCCGCCTTGATCAGTTAAAGTCCTAACAAAAGTCGAGTAATTCGTGAATAAAATTCTATCTTCGTCGACATTTAGCTGAATAGGCCCTGGGACTTTAGGGGCATTCTCATCTTCTGTTATACAAAGTAGACAAAGTGTCCAATTGTGCTCTCTCAAGTCCCTTAAATTTGCTCTAGAAACCCTAGGATATAAATAATCATAAATTAGCTTACCAACAGCAAAAACAATTTTTCCTCCTGTTTGGTTAACTATGTTCCCTTTTACTAGGAATTGCTCTTGTTGTCTTCTCCAAGCATTTGTTTCTATGCTGTTTGGTTTTTGGATGACTTGTCTAAGCAAGCTGTTGCTTCTTGTAGGAGTTTTTGCCCACTTTTTAACATGGTCAGATATTTTTTTTGTCTCACTGGTCTCACCTCCGCCTTGCATTTCTAAAAGTATTTCGTCTACTTTGGCTCCGGGAGCAGTATTTCTCATTATATAGTCAGCTTTGTAACGACCGCCTGTTTCCATTATAGGTATGGATACTTCCCTGTTGACTACAACTTGGTCTTTCGTAAAGTTGCCTCTATAAATAGTTTGAGCAACTTTCCATAGAATATTTTTTTGGTGATCTTTTAATCCTGCAGGTTGTGATTTTCCATTAACCTTTTTATTTCTCGGTGTTGCACATAACCGGTGTTCGCAAACAATCCATAATGTAGAGTCAGCAGGTTTTCGAACACTACAAACTGGTTGTTGCCCTTTTTTAACTTTAGTACATATGCCGTCCATAAAAGGGCATTCAACAATCGATTTTAATTGAACTGGTTTAATCACGGGTTGATCAATATCCGTTCTTTGACCCAAGTACTCGGCTACACTTAAAGACATAGAAAACCTTGGTTGGAAAAACCAATCAAAATTATCAGTTTAATTAGCTAAGTCAAGAGTTATCCTGGATTTGAAGAATCAACTACTATAATTCTAGAGGCTATCCATTCTACTATCGGGACAGCTACAGCATTACCTATCGCTCTGTATCGACTAGAGTCCAATTTGCTGGAAAGCCCTGAAGTTTCTCGTATTCTGAAGGCATCATTCGTCGAACATACAGCGTCGGCACTACCTCTTGAGTCGAGCGTGTATGTTTCTCCGTCATTTCTATATCCTTTTGCTTGAGGTCCTGCGGTATGCTTTCGACCGATACCTGCGTGTTGGATAGAATAGCAATCTGCTGCTCGAATGCGTGAAGCATCTCGGGGGGTAGCTCTTTTTTTCTCGCCAATGCCCGGTTTATCAGTGATTGTAGTTGCTCCTGGTTCAAAAAGTACTTCCGAGGAGCGGAGGTTTCCAAGACTTGCGACAATATACACACGTCGACGTCTTTGGGGTGTTCCAAAGTATTTTGCGTCCAAGACTCTCCACGAAACGCCATACCCGAGTTCATCCATCCGTTCGAGGAGGAGTCGGAAATCTTCTCCACCGTTGCTATTAAGTAGTCCGGGAACATTTTCAATAATAACCCAGCTAGGTCTTTTTGCTTCAATAAGCTCTGAGTATTTGTAGAATAATCCACTTCTTTCACCTTCTAGCCCCTTTCTTTTACCTTGATTAGCGAGAGATAGATCCTGGCATGGAAACCCTCCACACCATATATTGCTATCGGGAATATCGTCCGCATTGAGTTGTTTTATATCTGCTGCAAGCAGAGTTTTCGGCCAATTTTTTTTAAGGACTTGCTGACAAAATTTATTAATTTCGCATTGAAAAACAACACTCATACCTGCTCGTTCACATCCAAGATCAAACCCTCCAATTCCTGCAAAAAATGAAGCTACACGATAAGGGTTCGTGCTCTTGATTTGGTTAGCAGAGGAATACAAACTTCCTTGCTCCATGATATGCTGAACTATATTCGGAGTTTTGTTAGTTTTCACCCATATAAAAGCATCTAGTGCTCTTCTGGATATTCGATACCCAGAGAAATTGCTGTCTTTTTCTGCCGGTAATTCGTTGAGCCGAATGAATCGTCTAGTACTGTCTATGTCGCTAGCTAATCCATGTTCTTTTAAAATTTCTGTGGCGTGTTTTACATCAAGAAAATTTGTCATCTGTTTACCTAATGAATCAACTTAGACGTTTTGTTCAATATGATGGTAGCAAAGATACTATATAAATATACAGTAAAAATTGATTTTTTTAGTAAGAAATTTCTTTCTTGCTCTTTACGTTTTATTTTAATTATAAAAAACAGTTGGTTATATTTTCCGTCTGATTGCCTTGTCCGTTCTCGTACAACTTTTTAATAGTAAGTGGCCTAATATTTTTCGCGAAAGAATACGCTCGGGCGTTTTACAAACTAAGCCCAAAATCACCTTGAATACAATAGGGATACTATTTTTAAGTAGGCTCGTAGTTATTAGAGTGAAATAACTAAAAGTCTTCAGCAACACGTCTACATTTTCGCCCTCAATTGCCCCCACCCAAGAATAGTTCTAATATACCCCCACTACCCAGTAACTTACTGATCTCATGCCTCTTTCTTATAAAAAACTAACTCAAGCACTCACCTGTCTATTATTTCTTTTTACCATTGCCAGCGTGCACGCATCCGAAATCTTCACAGTGAAGTCTAAGCTCCTTGATGAAGGGATAACGGCGCGTGTTGCGTTGCCGGAAAGCTATGAGCATTCAGACAGTTTTCAGTATCCGGTGCTGCTGGTTATGGACGGTTCAACGCAGTTTGAGCACATAGCGGGTAACGTTAACTTTCTAAGTACGTTTTCTATTGTGCCGGAAATGATTGTTGTCGGGGTCAGTGCGAGGAATCGCTTAAAGCGTTTTACTCACACAAAAATGGAAGCCTACGCTGACCGCTCTGGCGGTGCTGAGCAGTACACCCAGTTTTTGCAAGATGAGTTGATGCCAGCGTTGCAGAAAAAGTACAGAGTGTCGCCTTATACGGTGGTTACTGGGCATTCGCTGTCAGGGCTCTACACCAGTTATCTGGCGACTCACCACTCAGATTTTATCAATGCTGCAATATCGGTGAGCCCAAGCCTTTGGTGGGATGACTTTGCGCTTATCAACGACATAAAAGCGGCAGAGCAAGAGGCAGAAAAGCCGTCGGTACGTTGGTTTGTCAGTATGGCGAATGAGCCTAACGAAATGGCCGAGAGCTATGAGCGTTTATTGAAGGTGCTGGAAGCGAAGCCGGAATCGGCTTTTAACTGGGAAGCAAAGCAGTTTCCCAACGAAACCCATGACAGCACGCCATTAATTGGCAATGTCGAGGGGCTTAAATCCGTTTTTCGAGGGTTTAACGCGGTGCCGAATATTGAAATTAAGTCGCTGGAGCAGTTGCAGGCGTTCTATGCTGATTATGAAAAGACCGTGGGCTACGACTTTCCTATGTCGGTTCAGCAATACAACGTGTATGGCTTAAAGGCCGCTTATGAAGGCCAAGTTGACTGGGGGCAGGCTATTCTAGAGAAAGGCGTTGAGGTATTCGACCAGTCCGAAGTTTTATGGGACAGCCTGGCAACGGTTTATGCAATGAATGACAACAACGAGAGTGCGCTAAAGGCCTCGAATAAAGCTGTGCAACTCGCACGCGAACATCAGTCAAAGTACATCAGTGAAATTGAAGCGCAGAATAGTGATTTGAAGTCACGCAATAAATGATGCAGCCTGCGGCAAGTGATATTCAGACTTGCCGCAAAACGTCCAATACACCCTGGGCTAATGCCTTTTCCTGTGGTGACGCGTCGAAGTGTTCGTTGGCTTTGACGCGATCCTGCCAATGCTTCACAAAGTTTATGGGTTCATCCGGGTCAATTTGCTCAGGTTCTGACATTAAGGTGTTTTGCTGATCGGTTTTAGCCATATGAAAACCCATGCGATTGCGTTGCCGCGCGCTAATTGCGCTGGCCAGGAACAACTGATTTGCCAGCTTACTCATGTCGTTAGAAACGAAATAATGTTCATAAACTGTAATACTGACTTTAACGGCTACTCTTAAGTTGCTTCGGTTCAACTTTGATACTTAATGGAGAAATATAATGCTTTACGATATTGGTGAAAAACCAGGAAGAGGTACTTATCAGTGCACAAGTTGCAAAAAATGGGAGGTCACACTTGATGATGATAGTGATAGGCTCCCCCCTTGCGGAGAATGTGGTTCAGGTCAGAATATTAAATATAAAAAAATTAAGTGACATCATATTTCAATAAGCAATTCATCTTATGTCTCCTCTCCGAATGTTTAGCTATTCAGAGAAGAGACACAATGTCTGACTAGTCGTCTAACTTATCCATTTGCTGAACGATGTCACTACTCAAGTCGTTTAATTCATCAGTATTTTTGGATAGTGTATCGGCTTGTTCGTAGGCGTTGTCGCATAAGTCGCTGAGAACCTGAACGTTCTGACTGACACTTTCCACTGCGTCGTTTTGTTGTTGACTGGCTTCGGTCACCATATCAACTTCAGCATTAATTTCTCTTACTGCTGTCAGAACTGTGTTAAACGAATCAATGGTTGCTGTAGAAATTTCTTGTGCTTCTTTTGAGGCTTCAAGAGCTTGGTCGCTGATTTCTCCGGAAGACGATATAACGTCTCGTAGTTCGTTGGTCATACTGACAATATCGCCTGTGGTTGCCTTGGTTTTTTGAGCTAATGAGCGAACTTCGTCGGCGACAACCGCAAAGCCTCGACCATGTTCTCCGGCCCTGGCAGCTTCAATAGCAGCATTCAGAGCGAGCAAATTGGTTTGTTCTGTCACGCTTTCTATAAGCTCTACAAACGAGGTGATTTTTTCCGCACTTTTTTCCACTTGCTCAAAGCTGTTGTCGAACTTTTCAACTGACGTTACCAGTTTTTGTAATCTCTCCGCTAGGCTATTCATTTGCTGTTCAGAGGTTGTACTGGCCTCAGCAACTGAGTCAGTATTACTATTAATTCGCTCAATTGTTGCTGTCATCTCGTTCATGCTGGTGGAGATTTCTTCGATGGTTGAAGCTAGGCTGCTGGATTGCTCGCTCAGTTTTTCACTGGTAGTGTGAGAGCGGTCGGAGACAGAAGCCGTTCGCTCTGCCAGGTTACTAAGTTTTTCGGTTGTTCCATCAATGTGGCCCAGAATACGGCTAAAACGTTTTAATGCACGGTTTAAGGAACGTGCGATTTGGCCGAACTCATTGTCGCTGCTTAAACTGACTCTTGGGTCGAGATTTCCATTACTGACCTCCGTGGCCATATTTTTCAGTTCTTTCATGGCTAAGTTCAGGAAACGTCGGGAGATGACAAAAAATACCACTGATAATGCGGCGATGATAATGCCCGGTATAATAAGTGCTTGGCGGGCGATATCGGTGAATAAGGAAAGGCAAAGAACAACGACTAACGTGATCAGAAATAAAAGGTTGATTTGGTTTATTCTGGAAACAGATAAATTAGATAACTTCATTTGATCCCTCAAATTATCGTATATAAATGGCGTGATTAAATTTTCGAAAAAACTATATATTTATTTCGATTTTTTAGAAGTTTTATGGGGCAGGATGTGAAAAATACTCGGCAAATGGGGCTGCACCAACGCCGCTCAGGAAAAACTACGACCTTTAATGCCGCTACGCCGGACAGCGATGCTCAGCGTGACAGGGCGCGTATTATTCACTCGTCGGCGTTTCGCCGCTTGCAGGCAAAAACTCAGGTGTTGGGTGTGGGCGAAAGTGACTTTTATCGCACGCGCTTAACGCATTCTATGGAAGTGGCGCAGATTGGTTCGGGCATTTGTGAGAAGTTAAAGCAAAAGTATGCAGAGAACGACTCTATTTCGACGCATATCCCGTCTTACTTTCAAATTGAAGCCATTTGTCTGGCGCACGATATTGGTCACCCGCCGTTCGGGCACGGTGGCGAAGTGGCGCTGAACTACCACATGCACAGCAGCGGTGGTTTTGAAGGTAACGGGCAGACGCTGCGTATTATTTCAAAGCTGGGTGAATATTCCGACCACGACGGGTTGGATTTAACCCGACGCACTTTACTCGGCGTGCTTAAGTATCCGGTGTTGCATAGCGAAGTTAGTACTCGCTCACTGTCTGACGAAGATCACCTAAGTGCTTTTAAACCGCCCAAATCTATTCATGACGACGAACAGGATGTGCTGGACTGGATACTGGAACCGCTGACGCCCAACGACAAAGCGACCTTTCGCTCCACTAAAACGAAAGGTGGCAAAACCAAAGCGCAGTATAAAGCTTTTGATACCTCCATTATGGAACTGGCAGATGATATATCGTACGGCGTGCACGATTTAGAAGACTCACTGGCGCTGAATTTGGTTACAGAAAAGCAGTGGCGCGAAGACGTACTGGCTGTGCTGGACGACAACAGCGTTATTATGCAGAAAGAACGGTTTTACACAGAAGCACTTTTTTCAGGCCAAAGTCGGACACGCAAGCATGCAATTAGTAAGCTTGTCGGGCACTTTGTGGAGGCGATAGAAGTCACAGAACAAAACCAGTTTGAATCGCCCTGGTTAGATCTTCAGGCCCAGTTGCCTGAGCACATTGAACATACTCTGCAAGCGTTGAAGGACTTTGTGTTTAAGCATGTTATTCGCAGCTCTTCGGTGCAGGTTCTGGAGTACAAAGGCCAGATGATGATAATGAAGCTGTTTCAGGTACTGAGCGAAAACCCAGAGCAGTTGCTTCCAAGTTCTACTCTGCAAAAGTATAAAAACGCAGAGAACCCCAAGCGGGTTATTTGCGACTATATTTCGGGAATGACGGACAACTACGCGACCAAGCTTTACGGTAAATTGTTCAGCCCGGACACCGGTTCGGTATTCGATAAGGTTTAATATCGGTCAAATAAAAAGGGCGCCAAAAAGGCGCCCAAAACGTTACATTTTACTCATTAAAGGTTTATTGCCACTCGACTAATAAGTCTACGCCTGAGTAGTTAGTGTAGCCTTTAAGGCTAATGTACCAACGGTCTTCAGCCGGGTTAGCAATATTACAAGTTTCGTTATTACCTGAACGGTAAGGACGGCACTCGTAGTTTGACTCGGTTGGCTGGCTGCCCTGACGAACATAAAGGTCAGCGTCGCCGCTTCCACCAGACATGGTTACGTCAAGTGATGACATGCCTGCAGGAATATCTACGTAGTAGTGAGTCCACTCGCCGCTGTTGCCAGAGAGGTCAGTAGCAGAAACAGAGTCACCTCCGCCGCCGCCAGTGCTAGGTTCTGTGAACGAACCAGTCAGGTTCAGACCAGAGAAGCTAGAGTAAGCATTGACCATGACATAGTAAGTACCGGCTTGTACGTTAGAGATAGAACAAGTTTCGGTATTACCGCTTTGGTATGGACGACAGTCGTAGCTAGACTGAGTTGGCTCTGAACCGAAACGAACGTACAGGTCAGCATCGCCTGAACCGCCGTTAATGTTAAAGCTTAAGTCAGTTGCACCGGCTGGAACATCTAAGGTGTAGTACAGAGAGTCACCTGTTGTAGCGGACAGGTTGCTAACGGTTTGACCGTTCGTCAGTTCGCTGCCTGTTGGTGGCTCTGGATCTCCACCGCCGCCTGAGCTGTCACAGCCATTAGCGTCGATGTAGTCGATAGCGTCTTTGGTTTGTGCTAAACCGTAACCGAATTTAACGTCACGTCCTGCTGCACCTAGGTCCTGCGCTGTGGTGTTAAGAACGCCACGAATTTCTTGTGCGGTACAGGTTGGATGATGTGACCAAACTAGCGCTGCAACACCAGCTACGTGAGGTGACGCCATAGACGTACCGCTCATAGTACCGTAGTTACCTTGCTGGCCAGTGCCTTCTGGGTAAGTGGAAAGAACATCGACACCCGGGCCTGAAATTTCAACTTGGCTGTTTTTCTGCGAGAAAGACGCCAGGTTTTTACTGCTGTCTACTGCCGCAACTGAAACAACGGCGTTGTATGATGCAGGGTAAGACATTGGGTCTGTTTCGCTATAAGCTGAACCGTCGTTACCAGCAGCGGCTATAAGCAGAACGCCCTGGTTATGAAGGTCTTGCATAGCGCTTGCTTCGGTCTGGCTTGATCCGCCACCACCCAAGCTCATGTTAACGACGTCTGCGCCATTATTAGCACAAGTTTCAATCGCTGAAACCAGTGAAGATGAATAACCCCAGCCGCTTGAGTTAAATACTTTTACAATGTGCAGGTTAGGGTTGCTGCCAATAACGCCACGAACGCCCAGGCCGTTATCTAAAGCGGCAATAGTACCAGCAACGTGTGTGCCGTGAGGGCCACCATTATCATGCCAGTTGCCTGTGCCGCTATCGTTAGTACCGTTGATGGTGCCGCCTCGTGTACCCATGTCTTCGTGCGGCAGCTCTAAACCTGAATCGATAACACAAATTTTCTTACCACCGGCAGATGCAGCTGCAACGCTGTCATCAACTAAGTCAGCCTGAACTTGGCCGATGCCGTAAGGTACGTCTTGAGCCATGAAGCGACGTTTTTGGTCAACTTCAACGTATTCAATGTTAGGGTTTTTCTCAAGGCGCTTTTTCTGTTTTTCGGTAAGTTCAGCAGCAACTGCCAGGTTATGGCGCATGCTGAGTTTTATTTTACCGCCGGCCTTTTTGACCATGTTGTTTGCGCGAGAGATAGCAAGTTCAGAACGGCCCCGGTTCCCCATTTTCTGTACGGCGTTACCATTATTCTTAAATTTAATAATGTACCGTTGTGGAGCGGCGCTTTCGATTTGCTTCTGGTTGTCAAGTAGTGGCTGAGCTTGAGAATGCTCAGGTGGTTTTGCAAAAGCAGATGAAACCGACACTGCCAAAGCAGACAGTGTAAGAACACTTAGTTTATTCATAACGTAATATTCTCTTTTTGTTTTTATGTGGACTTCAAGGAGTCCTTCAAAGAAGGCAGCAGAGGATACGTCGTTTGGCTGCACGAAAATGACGTCGTTTGACATCATTTGTTGCATTTAATAACAAAAAATAAACGATTTAAAGGGTGAGAATGTAAAGATTGTTTAAAGATTTTACAAAATTTCAACATATGTAGCGCTATAACCTAGGCCTGATATGGCCATTGAGGTATTTGCAGGTTTCAGGATTTTTCGTTCGATAAACGGGTGAAGACGTGATCACCCCCGCCTGTTTGAGTTATAATTCGCACAAATTTCAGCCGCGAAGAGAGAGTTATGGCTAGAAACAAGAAAGAATCCATTGTTTTAGAAACGCCTACGGGCTCTGACCACGTGCTGCTGCACTCTTGCTGCGCACCTTGTTCAGGTGAAGTAATGGAGCGTATGGCTGAAGCAGGCATTAAGTTTACGATTTTCTTCTATAACCCAAATATTCACCCTGAAAAGGAGTATTTGCTGCGTAAAGAGGAAAATATTCGCTTTGCAGAAAAGCTTGGTGTGGACTTTATTGACTGTGACTACGACACCAAAAACTGGTTTGAGCGGGTGAAAGGCCTGGAGTGGGAACCTGAGCGTGGTGAGCGTTGCAGAGTCTGCTTTGATATGCGTTTTGAGCGTACCGCGTTGTATGCGCATGAAAACGGCTTTGACACCATTACCAGCTGCTTAGGTATTTCACGCTGGAAGAATATGGAACAGATTAATGATTGCGGTCAGCGTGCGGTTGCGCGTTATCCCGGTCTGCATTACTGGACCTTTAACTGGCGTAAAAAAGGCGGCTCCGCTCGTATGGTAGAAATTGCCAAGCGCGAGCGTTTTTATCAGCAGGAATATTGCGGCTGCGTTTACTCATTGCGCGACACCAACCGCTGGCGCCTGCAAAATGGCCGCGACCGTATTCAAATTGGTGTTGAGTACTACACTCCTGAATAAACTCCCCCATAAAAAAGCCCCGAACGCTGGGAAGAAAGGCGTCCGGGGCTGCACGTGAAACTTACTAAGTCTTAAAAGTTATAACGGAAGTTAGCCATAATCGTGCGTTGCTGGCCATAGAAACAGTCGCCGCGTGCACCACATGAGGTAATCACTGTTCTGTCTGTCAGGTTGTCAACATCCAGGCTCAAGCTGTAGTTATCCCAGTCGTAACCAATCATGGCGTCGAACACCGTGTAACTTGGCGTTTCTAAGTACAGTGGGTTGCCGTTATATACCACGTTACCGTCAGAGGTGTTCCCTACATAGCGAACGCCGGCACCAACTTTAAAGCCATTCCAGTTGTCCGGACGGTAAGTTCCCCAAACAGAAGCTTGATGATCAGGAGTGGCTGACAGTGGCTTGCCGACTTTAGATGGGATGTTGCTCTTGCTAACAGCCGCATCGGTGTAGGCATAGCTGGCGTAAACGTCCAGAGAGTCCCAGGCAAGTTGCGCTTCAAACTCGACACCTTCAATCTCTACTTCGCCTATTTGCACCTGGCCGTCCGGGTTTGGTGCATCAGCATCGTTCACCGGAGTTGCCCGGTTCTCTTCGGTAATTTTATAAGCGGCAATGGTTAACAGGTGCTCTGTACCCTGAGGCTGGTACTTAATACCGGCTTCCCACTGTTTACCTTCTAATGGTACATAGGGATTTTCGTACGCATCCCGGCCAATAAGTGGAGAGAAAGACTCGCTGTAACTAAGGTATGGAGACAAGCCTCCGTTCATAAGGTACATGAAGCCCAGGCGACCGGTTGTCGCATACTGATCGGTAGCGCTTTCGTCTTCAGGATTATTTGTTGCACGGTCGCGACGTAAAGCGGCTGAAATTAACCATTTGTTGTCTATACGCATGTTGTCCTGCATATACACACCCGTTTGCTGGCTGGTTAAAGAGGCATAGTCAACAACATCGGATTCGGTCGGCAAGCCTGTTGCCTGGCCGTACACTGGCGCATACAAATCTAACGGGTTCATGGCACCGTAAGCGTAGTCGTTATCGGTGTAAGAGTCTTGAAAGTCCAGGCCGAAGACTAAGTCGTGCTCAACAGCACCAGTAATAACAGAGCCGTGCAACTGCAGGTCGCTGGTCCAGGTTCTTGCATCAGCACGAGACAAGTAAGAAACGCGGTTAACCGTGCGGTTGTCATCGGCGAAAACTGGTGGCCAGCCATACATCGTATTGTAGTCGGCATGACTGTCGTTGTAGCGACTTGCTAAGCGCAGACTCCAGTCCAGGTTTATATCGTGTTCCACAATAGCGGTTAACGCGTCCTGCTCAGTATCGTATTTATCGAAGCTCGGCTCTGACACAAAGGTGGAGCTGTCAATTTGACCAAACTCGTTCGGGAACAGGGTGCCCTGCCACGGAAAAAACTGTGTACTGGAGCCTGATTCGTTACGCTGAATATTGCCGATCAAAGTAATTTTAGTGTCTTCAGAAGCGTGCCAGCTTAAGGAAGGGTTGAGTACCAAGCTGTTGTCGGGCACAAAGTCGGTTTGGGTGTCGCTGTTGCGGTATAAGCCAATGAAGCGCCCGGTTAACGACGCATCATCGTTTAAGGCGCCGGTAATGTCGCCAGCTACTTGCTTGCGCGAATAGTTGCCCAATTGTGCCCAGAACTGCCCTTCGGTCTCTGCCTGAGGGCGCTTGCTGACTAAATTAATAATACCACCGGTAGAGCCTTGTCCGTATAAGACCGAGCTTGGCCCTTTCAGTATTTCAATTTGACCTAACGAGTAGGGGTTAATACGCACGTTGTTGTAGTAGCCGAACAACGACTTAAGGCCATCTAAATACTGTACTGGAGAGACGCCACGAATTTGTGCCCAGTCACCGCGCGTATCAACGCCGTAAGGTCCGTTGTATAAACCCGCTACATAACCAATGGCGTCCTGCACTGTTACAGCACCTAAGTCTTCAATACGGGTTTCGGTCAGAACTGAAACCGATAAAGGTGTTTCAATAATCGGGGTGTCAGATTTCGCGCCGGTCGCGCTAACGTAAGAGATAAGACCGCGCGAACTGACTTTGATGGTTTCCATCATCTCTTCCTGAGTCTTTTCAGGGCTTTCTTCTTGTGCGTGAACGTTGGTGGCGGTTAAGGCGGCCAGGATGCTGGCCGCCAGTAAGGTCTTGTGAATGTTCATTGTTCCCCTCAAAAATTAACTGCTGTCTAAATTGAGGCGGATCGTAAATGAAAATGATTCGTGTTTAAAGTTTTATTTTAACCAATTTTCGGGAAGTTGCCATGAGGCCTTATGCACATTGCCGTCCCAGGTCTGCAATGTCACCCAAACGCGGTGTTCAGGTTGATATTGTTGTGGCGCAATAGCATGCACATGTTGCAGTAACTCACTGCCATGCAAAATGCCGACGTCATCTTTTTGCAAGGCTTCCAGGGCAACCGGTTCTTCGCCGATACTGACGTAGCCCTGGCGTATATTGCTGACTTCACCGTCATTTACATAGGCCGCAAAGTCTTTTACCCAGTCGTCGTGGTGTGCATACGGCGCATCGTTATTTAACGGCTGTATGGCAACTTCAAAAGGTCCGACTGATTTTTCTTCCCAGACATCCGGAAATACAGGTGGCTGCAGCTGCTCATATAAAAAATAAATAGGCAGAATGAGAATTAAGCCGCTGAGTTTGAATTTGTTGCGGTTCCAGAATGTATTTTTGCGACGCGCCATTACTGAGCCCCCTCGCTTTGCAGCTGTTCTTGAGCGGCAGCTCGTTTCTCTTTCGATGCTTTAACAGTACGCGAGCCCCAGATTAAAAATCCGGTAATGGACATGGCTGACAATATAAGGCCAAAAATAAACCAGATGGCTTTGGTCCAGATACCGCCAATAGTGCCGTAGTGCAGGGGATCAATAATATGCTGGATGGTTTGCAGCGTATTCATGTTTTCCGGTGAAACGGCACGGGCTATTTCGCCGTTCCACGGGTTAATATCAAGCCGATAGGAGTACTGATCGTAAAAGATAAAGTCGCCGCCACCCATAATTTTGAACATGTCGCGGTTGTGCTCCGGCATCATAATAAAGCTGGGTCTTATATCCGGGAAACGCTGCTCAGCAATTGTCAGGGCTTGTTCAAAGGAAACCGGTGGTTGCGCTTTTTCACCCATGGGAATGTCAGAGACTTCCACTAACGGTGCATGCCCTTCAATATCGATATCGGCATGCCAAAGTACTTGCTGGGTGAAATACCAGAGACCGGTCAGGCTCATAACAATCAGGAACCAGATAGACCAGGCACCGCCGTGCTTATGTAAGTCAGTTAATAGTGTTTTCTTGCCCTGCTTAGCGCGAACTTTAGGTTGTGTATAGGCACGCCAGAATTTTTTGTAAATAACCAGCCCGGTAACTAACGCACCTATCATGACAAATGACATGGCTGAAACTAAATAGTAGCCAACGCTATAGCCTTCTTGCCAGGGGAATAGCAGCCAGCTATGCAACGAGCGCATAAAGTTAATAAAGGTAATTCCCTGGTTCACTTCCTGAATTTCGCCGGTGTACTGGTTTACGTAAGCAATGCCATTCGGAATATTCTCGGCCGAGAAAATAACCGCATTAATAAGGTAAGGCTCAAAAGTCATTACTGTAGTGACGTTGGCGGTCGGGAACTGGCTTTTAACTGCAGCAACAAGTTCTGAAACAGGTTGAGCAGGCAAGCTGTCTGGGTTGACGGCGCGTGCATTCTCGTTAAATAGCCAGGTGAGCTCGTGACTGAAGACCGCAATGGTGCCAGTAATACAGATAAAGCAGAACAATACCCATATAGGTAATGAGCACCATCCGTGTAATTTAAACCATTGTCGTTGCGTCATTTTGAGCCCCCTGAAAAATTTTCCGAAATGATATTGTAAATACGAACAATTATCAAATACAATGTTGGCTGATAACAATTCGCATTTACAGTCTGTAGTCGGGAGACAATTCATGAAGGCATTCGCCAAAAGCTTTTTAGCGACAGCAGTAACATCGGTGCTGTTAACTTCTACTGCGTTTGCGGTGCAGTCAGAAGGTTCAGACCAAGCTGAACAAAATACCGAGACTAAAGAAAAGATTTTTGAACACATTAAAGTGACCGGAAGCCCGCTTGACCGTGCGACAACGGCAACAGGACTGCCGTTAACTCTGCGCCAGACACCTCAGGCTATTTCAGTTATCGATCGCGATTTTATTGACGGTTTCGCATTAGATACTGTTGCAGATGTTATGCAATTTGCCCCGGGTATTCAGGCGCAGCAGGCTGAAACGGACCGCTTTTTCTTCCGCTCTCGCGGGCGTGACGTAACTAACTTCCAGTTCGACGGTGTACCCATTGCTTATAACAGTTTCTTTAGTGAAGCCTTAGCCGACTCGGTAGTATTTGAGCGAGTGGAAATTGTGCGCGGCGCAACCGGCTTGTTAACGGGTGCCGGGGAACCTTCTGCAGCAATTAACCTGATTCGTAAGCGCCCAAAAACAGAAGATGGCGGCTATGCGAGTGTTGGTATTGGCTCCTGGAGTAATTATCGCTTCGAGGCTGACCATTCTCAGACATTGACCGAAGACGGTAATGTGAAAGCGCGAGTGGCCATGGCCTATGAAGAAGGCGAAAGCTACGTCGACTTATCGGAAAAAGAAAACGCACAAATTTACGCGGTAGTAACGACCGATTTAACGACCCAAACGCGCTTGACGGTAGGTGCAGACTACAGTGAGCGGAACCCCAAAGGCAGCATGTGGGGCGCATTACCGCTGTTTTATGACGACGGCACTCAGGCGGATGATCTACCTGTGAGTACGACAACCGCTTCGCCATGGAACAGATGGGACAGAGAAAGCACTAATGTGTTTGCGCAACTAGAGCATGCGTTTGATAACGGCTGGGATCTTCAAATGGATGTTGAGCGCCGTGAAGGTGAGATGGACGGGTATCTTTTGTACTTTTCTGGCTTCCCGAATAAAGAAACGGGAGAAGGTCTGAGTGCGTCTCCTAATCACTATGTGTCCGACCGGGAGCAAACGTCATTCCGTATTTTAGCTTCGGGCCCTTTTGAGTTATTGGGTCGCGAGCACCAGTTAACGGCAGGTGCTCTCTATGCTGAGCAGGATGTTAATGCTACGTCTTATGGTATTACCGATACTATTGTGGTTCCTAGCTTATTTGACTGGGGGAGTGGAGTACCTCAACCTAACTTCAGCGATACACCAGCATATAGCACGCTAGAGTCTCATACTCAGGAAGGCGTTTATGCTGCCGCACAGTTTAGTTTAACGGACGAATTTACCGCGATAATTGGTAATCGTTTAACCAACTACGATTCATTGTCTGAGTCACCCTGGGCAACAAGTGACTACGAGAACTCAAGCGTCAATACGCCTTATCTCGGCCTTGTTTACGATGTTACTGACATTATTTCCACCTACGCCAGCTACACCGAAATTTTCCAGCCCCAAAATGCATTTAACGCTGACGGCGAGCTGATTGGCCCAGTTGAAGGATCTAACGCAGAAGTTGGTGTTAAAGGTGACTTCTTTAATGAAGCGCTCTCGGCCAGCTTCGCAGTGTATAAAGTGAAAGAAGATAATCTTGCAATTAGTGACCCTGATGCAACTGGGCCTATACCAGGCACTGAAATTGACCCTTCTATTGGAGTTGATGGTGCCGAAAGTGAAGGTTATGAGCTGGAGCTAAACGGTAAACCAACAGATGCGCTGAACATTTTCTTCAGCTATACGCATAATGAGTCGACGGATCGCGACGGTTCGGATTATGCACCGTATTTACCGGAGGATATGGTCAAGGCGAGCGTGCTTTACACTGCTACCGATGCACTGAAGCTCGGTGTAAACGCGAACTGGCAGAGTGAAGTCTCGAACCCAACAGTTATAGGGATGCCGACGTTTTATCAAGAAGGCTATACTGTAGTAAACGCTATGGCTAACTATCAGTTAGGTAAAAACTTGGATCTAAGCCTGAACGTCAACAACCTGTTCGATGAGAAATATTACTCGAGTATCGATTTTTATGACCAGGGTTTCTTTGGCGCTGATCGCAATTTTGAGCTAAGCCTAAAGTACGCTTGGTAGGAATTGGCACGTTTATTTAATGGAGGGCAGTGCAACAACACTGCCCTTTTCTTTTGCCCGTTGCTAAGCGTCAGCCAAGTTGCTATAACTGCGCGCAAATTCTGCAATGTCTATAAACGCAATGAATCAGTCGTCCGATACCGTTGTTATGGTGCGCCCGCATCACTTTGCTTCAAATCCTGAAACTATGGCGGATAATGCCTTTCAGTCGATAGCGCAGCAGGGACTCAATGTCGCCAAGGCCGCTTACGACGAAGTTACAAAGGCGGTCGAGCTGTTACAGAGTAAAGGCGTTAAAGTACACCTGTTTGAAGATACCGGCACAGAAACACCCGATTCGGTCTTTCCTAACAACTGGTTCAGTACACACAGTACCGGAGAGCTGGTGCTGTACCCCATGTATTGCAATAACCGTCGTAAGGAACGTCGAGCCGATATTATTGAGTTTCTGCAGGAAACTTATGGATACGAAAAAACGCTCGACCTTAGCGTGCTAGAGCAAGAAGAAGTTTTTCTGGAGGGTACAGGATCGGTGGTTTTCGACCACGATAATCAATTGGCCTATGGTGCCCGCTCAAAACGCATGAACAAGAAAGCCTTGGAGCAATTGTGTAATGAGTTGGGCTATCAGCCAATGGCCTTTGATGCCACCAGCAGTGACGGTAAACCGGTGTACCACACCAATGTGCTTATGGCGGTTGGCAGTGACTTTGTTATAGCGTCTGTGGATATGATCCGCAATAAGGAAGAGCAACAGACTTTTGTTCGTTCGGTGAAGAATTCGGGCAAAACCTTAGTGCCATTAACAGAGCAGCAGATAAGCAACTTTGCAGGTAATATGCTGGAACTGGAGGTTAATGGCCACAAACTCCTGGCTATGTCTGAAACCGCTTATCGCTCATTGACCACAGAACAAACTCGGCAACTGGAGCAGTGGGTTGAGTTACTACCGATAGCGGTTCCGACCATAGAACTTGGCGGAGGCTCAGTTCGTTGCATGCTGGCGCAGGTGTTTAGAAAGCCATAAAGAATTATAAAGGTGATTTATAAAATAAATAAAAACTATTGTTTGACATTATATAGAATGTGCGTAAAGTAGCCGGCGTTGGATAAGAAACAGTTAGTTAAACACTCCTCTACGTCGCTTTACTCTTAGTAATACCTTCGTCCTGCAGTTTTAAGTTTCATTTTTTACCCCGCATGATCATCGCAACTGGGAACGCCCGGAGCGATTACTTATTTTATAAAATTTCAGGATATTTATTATGTCTAATACAGTAAACGGTGTTGTTAAGTGGTTTAACGAAGCAAAAGGTTTTGGTTTTATCGAGCAGAAAGGCGGCGCAGACGTATTCGCTCATTTCAGCGCGATCGTTAGCGACGGTTTCAAAACGCTAGCTGAAGGTCAAAACGTTTCTTTCTCAGTAACCCAGGGTCCTAAAGGTCCTCAGGCTGAGAACATCCAGGCAATTTAATTTGCATGGACTAGCTTCTAGGTAAGCTAAAAATTATGAAGAGCAGCCCACGGGCTGCTTTTTTTGTGTCTGAATTTTAAGAACAAACCGCGTAGAATGATGACAGAACATGCGAACCGGAACCCAATGTGACTCAGTCGTTAACTGATTTGATCTGCCCACTTGATGGCAAGCCGCTGCGCTTAAATGAGCGAAGCTGGCGCTGTGAGGATGGCCACAGCTACGATGTGGCGAAACAGGGGTACGTGAATTTATTGCCGGTTCAGAATAAGCGCTCTAAGGATCCTGGCGACAGCAAGGCCATGGTGCAGGCGCGTCGGGAGTACCTTGAGCAGGGATACTACGAGCCTCTGGTCCGGGCTTTGGCGAACACAGTGTTGGCGGAAGGTGATCAGGCGGTGCTCGATGCGGGCTGTGGCGAAGGCTATTACTTGCGCTATTTGGTTGAACAAGCTGAGCAAAAAGGCATTGATTTACGTGTAGCGGCTTTGGATATCTCCAAATGGGCGGTACAAGCGGCGGCAAAGAAAGACAAGCGTCTGAGCTGGATGGTGGCATCGAACGTTTTTATCCCATTAGCCGACAGTAGTGTCGATACTATTTTATGCGTATTCGGATTTCCGGTAGAAGCTGAATTTAAGCGGGTTTTAAAGCCCGGAGGCCGGTTGATTATGGTGGACCCTGCCGGTAGCCATTTAAAAGAGCTGAAAGCCATTATTTATTCTGAACAGAAAAGTAAAAATGAGGCGCTGCCGATAACCGATTCCGCTTTTGAGTTGACCTCTGAGCAACAAGTAACTTTTCCGGTATCCTTGGCATCAAATCAGGCGATAAAAGATTTACTTACTATGACTCCCCACCTATACCGAAGCAGCGCTGAAGGCCGTGAGCGCATCGAAGCTCTCAGCTCATTAGAGCTGACAGCCGATGTATGGGTGCGGGTTTTTAGCTACGAAAATTAGTGCCGGATGAAATGAGCTGGCAAATGATTACGTACTTTTAGGTTATTTCATAACGTTCTATTGTTTGGTTTTTTCTAAGCTTGGTTTCTTTATAAAGCCTGGAAACTAAAGCATGCCGACAATACTAAGAATTGGTGCTTATCGCTTTTTCTTTTATAGTAATGAAAACGGTGAGCCTCCTCACATTCATGTGCAGCGAGACAACAAGCTGGCAAAATTTTGGCTTAAGCCTGTTTTGATGAGCAGTTCGATAGGCTTTTCATCGTTTGAGCTTAGGCGTATAAGCAAAATTGTCGTTCAACATAAAGAAGAGCTTCTGGAGGCCTGGGATGAATACTTTAGAGATTGATCGCCATCCTGTAGCAGTGAATGTATCCGTTACCGAAGCAACGCTTGAGGTCGAGCTAGCTGATGGACGTAAAATTTCTGCACCCATTGTCTGGTTTCCTCGTTTGGAAGCGGCCACGGAAGAGGAGCGTAAAGATTGGCATCTGCTGGGAAATGGCCAGGGAATTCACTGGCCACAATTGGATGAAGACATTAGTGTGTTGGGGCTTTTAAGCACCTAACGCATGCAAACAGTTATACACTCAACAGTAACCACTATACCTAAGGCTGACTGGAGCCGGTTATTTAAGAGTGATTACCCTTTTACTTGCTATGATTTTCTGTTGGCGCTTGAGCAGGGCGGTAGTCTAGGACCGCAGCGTGGCTGGTTGCCTCAATATGTAGCGGTGCATGATAACAACGACAAACTGATTGCCATTATGCCCTGGTTTAAAAAGACCCATTCCTATGGTGAGTATTTGTTCGACTGGGCTTTTGCTGAAGCCTACGAGCGTTATGGTTTTCAGTACTACCCCAAACTTATCAATGCTATACCTTTTACCCCGTGTCAGGGGCCTCGTCTGGCTACTGCCGAGAGCGTTAATGCTGCTGATGTTCTGCTGGTTATTGAATCGGCGTTGATGCAGGAGCACGATGTCAGCAATTTGCAGTGTTTGTACGTTGAGCCGAATGTAAGCGAGGCTCTGGCAGAACAAGGTTGGTGGCAACGCTTTGATATCCAGTTCCTCTGGCAGAACCGAGGTTATAGTTCCTTTGACGACTTTCTCGGGGCTTTGGTGTCACGCAAGCGCAAGTCTATACGCAAAGAGCGGCAAAAGGTGTCAGAGCAAAATGTCGAAATGCGAACCTTACAGGGTACCGAATTAACCGCAGATTTTTGGCATCAATTCATTGTGTTTTACCAGCGCACCTATTTAAAACGCTCAGGCCATGGCGGTTATTTAACCCCGACTACCTTCAAACTTTGGGGTGAACATTTAGCTGACCATATTGTGGTTTTTGCGGCTTACCGAAATGACGAAATGCTGGCGGCGTCATTATGCTTTAAAAGTGAAGACACGCTTTACGGGCGTTACTGGGGTTGTCAGGAAGAGCTTGAGTTTCTGCATTTTGAAGCTTGTTATTATCAGGGTATTGAATACTGCATAAACCATAACCTTAGCTACTTTGACGCTGGTGCGCAGGGCGAGCACAAGCTGCATCGAGGCTTTGAGCCTGTGCTTCGAGAAGGTTTTTACCGGTTTATGCCGTCTCCTCTTAACGACGCCATTGAACAGTATTGTCGGGATGAAAGCACCGCGTTACGCGAACATCTAAAAACATTGCGAACTTACCTGCCTTATAAAGACCGCGCTTAATACAGCGGCCATACCAGCAATATCATGACCAGAGCGACGGCGGCAACAACCAGCGACAGCGGCAAGCCCAGCCGCCAGTAATCGCTGAAGTTATAGCCGCCCGGACCCATAACCAGAATGTTCGACTGGTGTCCTATTGGCGTTAAGAACGGAACTGCGGCTCCAATAGCGACGGCCATCAAAAATGGATCCATACTGGCACTGAAGCTACTGGCCATGCTGATACCTATGGGAGCCATAAGTACCGCAGCTGCTGCATTATTGACAATATTGGACAGCAACATGGTGACTATAAGTAGTAAGCCGACGGCCACAAATTCCGGTGACCCCTGGCTGATATAAAGTACGGCATTGGCAATGGTGTCTGCGGCGCCACTGCGTTCCAGCGCAGACCCCAGTGGTATGGTTGCGCCTAACAATACGATGATAGGCCAGTCTATAGAATGATAGAGCTCTCGCAGGGGTAGAATATTGGTTATAACCATAAGGCCTGCGGCCAGTGAAAAGGCGACAGGAACCGAGATTAAACCAAACGCAGCCGATAAAATGGTTGCGGCAAAAATACCCAAAGGCAACATTAAACGTTTTGACGAACCAATGCGCAAGCTGCGCTGTGCCAGCGGGAAGCAGCCAAAGCGCTGAAATACGTCATCGAGGATCTCTGCGTCTCCCTGCAGTAATAAAACGTCGCCCGGCTTAAAGCGAATATTGGCCAGTGCGGTGCCCAGCTTCTGACCTTCTCGGGCGACGCCAAGCACGTTGATGCCGTAGCGGCTGCGCAGTTTAATATCGGCGGCAGAGCGTCCAATAAGCCGCGAGTCGTGTCCGACAATTCCTTCTATTACGGTAATGTCATCGGATTTTAAGAAACGGTCATCGATTTCTTCTTCGGCATTAAGCTCAAGTCCGGTGCCGTCTATAACTTGCTGGATAGTTTCCGCGTTGGCTTCAACTATTAATACGTCTTCAGACTTTAGCCGCAAATAACGAGCCGGTGCTGACCAACGCTTGTCACCGCGCTGCAGCGCAACAATAACAAAGTCGTCTTCTGTACGGTTTTCAAGTTCGTACAGAGTTTCGCCTACAAAGCTGGACCCTTCGGGCACGTACAGTTCTGTCAAATAGCTGCTTACATCGTAAAGCGATTCTGACTTTGATTTACCGGCCTTTTCCGGTACCAGCCAATGACTGAGCAACCACATGAAAAGCAAACCGGCTATAGCAATACTGAGGCCAACGGGCGTAAATTCGAAGATACCAAAGGTTTCACCCATTGCCTCTCTGCGTATGTCGGCAATGATAATATTTGGCGGCGTACCCACCATTGTAATGGTGCCACCCAGTAAGGAGCCAAAAGCCATCGGCATAAGCAGTTTGGACGGGTTATTGCCGCTGCTGCGGGCTAACTGAAGTGCGACCGGGATCATTATGGCCATGGTACCGGTGTTACTGATAAACGCAGAGCAGAAAGTTGTGACGGAGGTTAGGGCTATCATCTGCACCCAACGCTTATCGCCAATGTTTTTCATGGCGGAAGCCAGTGCATCAACCACACCTGAACGCCACAGTGCCTGGCTTATAATGAGTACGGCGGCCACGGTAATGACCGCGGGGTTGCCAAAACCACTGAATACTTCTGCTGTTGGCACCAAACCAAGAATAGCTGCGGACAATAGCGCCATCATAGCTACCAGGTCATAACGCCATTTATCGATGACGAAGAGCACCAGCATAGCAACTAATATGATTCCGATAAGCCATTGATCCAGCATGTAAGACGCGCCGTTTTAGAGTTAAAGGTTGAAGATTGCACAGTGTTGGGTTTGACGCAATAGCGTCTATACTTAGATACGAATCTATTTCGGGAGGCCATAACGATGAAGTACCTAAGTTTAACAAGTGCAGCAATTATTGGTCTGGCGGGAGTAAGTAGTGCGCCGGCAAAAAGTGATGATCACAAAGACAGCAGGCTGGCGAACGCAGAAATTCAGGAGTGGCAGGTTCCATGGGAGGACTCCCGTCCGCGTGACCCTTGGGTACACGACGGAACGGTTTGGTTTGTGGGTCAGGGAAGTCATTACGCCGCCACCTTTAACCCAAAAACTGAAGAATTTAAACGCTACGATTTACCCGATGGCGCTGGCCCGCACACCGTTATAGTGGATGACCGCGGTGCCTGGTACGCCGGTAATCTTATGAATCATATTGGGTTAATTGACCCTGCAACAGGTGACATCGAGAAGTTTGAGCTGCCGGGTGATGGCACTCGTGACAGTCATACCATGGACTTTACCTCCAACGATGACATTTGGTTTACGGTGCAAGGTGGTAATCAAATTGGTTTTCTGGAAACCGGCGATGGTGAGATGATGCTGTGGGACGTTCCCACGGACTCGGCCAGGCCCTATGGTTTAATCGTCGAAAATGACAAACCCTGGGCAACGCTTTTTGGCACCAATAAACTGGCGACCATAGAAAACGGCAAGCTTCAGGAAATAGAGCTGGATAGAAAAGATAACCGACCGCGCCGGCTGGGTATGACTGACGATGGCACTATTTGGTATGTCGACTACAACAAAGGGTATGTTGGCAGTTACGACCCGGTCAGTGGCGAGAATAAAGACTGGCGGGCACCCGCTGAAGAAAATTCGCGCCCTTACGGTATGGCTGTGGATAAACGTAACGACGTCTGGTTTGTAGAAACCGGTGTTCAGCCTAACCGGCTGGTGGGCTTTGATACAGAAACCCATGAGTTTTCAGAGCCGATGGAGCTGGAAAGTGGCGGCGGTACCGTTCGTCATATGTTCTATGATGAAAGCACCGACTCCATTTGGTTCGGTACCGACGCCAATACACTGGGCGTGGTTCGTTTAGAGGAACCACCCGTTGTAACAGCCGATTAATTACATCGGTAATACTTCTAGTACCGCAACATAGGAGCCCTGGCGTTTACTCGCCGGGGCTTTTCCATTGTTGTCAGTGTACTCGGCTTCTAACCAGTACATGCCCGGTTCATCCAGAGTAAAAGTCACCTCACCTTTCTTGTCGGTTTTCAGTTTGGTGGGTTGTGACTGGTCGCGGTAGCGCTCCCCGTCTTTTACCAGAACAATTTCAGTACCCGCCGCTGCTGTGCCATCAATATTGAACTTAAAGGTAATGTTTTCGCCGGTGTATAAGTCATTTGGGTGAGTGACCGGTTCCAGTTCCAGACCTTTACCAGTTGGACCCAAAGTGTCATAGGTTGGTGCACCGGAGGTAACAAAAGTTTCTACACGATGTGAGCGTTCACTAACTTCCAGGTCTTTGGCGTTCTGAGGTACTTCCTTATAGAAATCCTCATTGGTTTTTTGCGAGCCACGAGGTGGCCAGTATTGGCGTTCACCTTCATCGTCTACCCAACGTGCCGATAAGCCTGAGCTGGCTGAGTAAACGGTATATGTGCCTTCTTTTTCCAGCTCAACATCGAATACAGAGCGAAGCTTGCCCTTGTGGCCATTTTCTAAAGTCACGGCTGCACCATCGGGTGCCATGGCTTTTACACGGTCCAGTCCCAACGGGTAGTGGTCCGGATAGAAAATGCCGTTAGCAATAGCGGCGTCAAAAGTAATCCATTCCGAGTCGCCGGATACAATGGTTGCACTCGGCTTTATCCAGACACGATGGGCTTCACTACTGGCGCTGGCGAATAAGGTCAGAACGGCCAGACTGGTGGTCAGTACAGAAGATAATTTCATGGTTAAGGCTCCAGTTTTAATGACACGCGACCAAGCTCATGCTCGCCGGTGTCTGAGATGGATATTGGGCTTTCAATTGGTAAAGACAATGGCAGCCGCAACATTTCACGGCCTCCGAGCTCGCGTGCGGCTTCGACGTATAAGTAATACTGGCCGGCTTCAAGCTCCGGTAATTGAGTCAGTAAAGGTGTTAAGTCCACACGGTTAGTGCCCGGACGACGCGTTGCACCCGATACACCGTCAATCGGCATGTCGGCCATGCGACCACTGCGTCGCCACCATTGGCGCATGTCTTTCAGCCACTTCTCACCTTCGTTGTCTTTCAGGTTTACGTCGTACCAGACGGCAATGTCGACGACTCGCTGGTGACGCTCGTTAGCGAGCCATACCGCCAGGTAAGGTGCGTGGTATTCGGCAACCGATAAGCGAGGAATTTCCACGGTGAGTTCATTGTCAGCGGCATGTGCTGAACCCATAATGGCAAATAAGGGAATGATGAATCCGGCCAGAACTAAAGGCCAGGTGGACTTTCGCCCTTTGCTGTATTTTTTCAAAAGTAATAACCCTGTAACAGTGAACAGAATGCTGGCAATGGCAAATACATCAATAAAGAGGCTCCAGAAAAGCCCGGTGTTACGCGCTTTGTGGAGATCATTGAAGTAGGCAATCCAGCCGCGATCGGTGGTTTCTGAATAAAAGGCACCGCTGGCTAAGTCGACGCTGAACCAGCTATCCCCGCCAGGTCGGGGCATTGCGACGTACAATTCGTAGTCATTCCATTCTATTTCGGCATTTGAACTGATGCTGTTTTGCGTCTTATCTTCGTACCAGCGGTGAAAAAAAGTTGGCAGAACGTCATTCCCTGACGCATTCACCAACCGGGCCAATTCCGTTTGTGGGAGAGAACTTTCATGGCTTTCGACGCTGGGCGCAGACTCTATCCAGCCGGCGTGGTTAAGCGTAATGCCGGTAACTGAAAACAACAGCATGCCAATGAGGCAGATGGCAGAACTTATCCAATGCCAGTCTTTTAATGACCATCCTTTGCGTCCACTCGAGCGTCGAGCCATGACTTTTAATCCTTTACAAACATCAGTGAATGTATCTTATATAAAAACTATTCTCATTTGCAATACTTAATGATAAAAATTCTCATTTAGATTTAATCACGTTATGTTATGATGCGCACAAAATCGCCAATGAGGAATAGTTATGAGAAGTATCATTGCGGAAAAAGTGACTCAGGTACGCCACTGGAACGATACCTTATTCAGCTTCAGAACCACCCGTCAGCCAAGTTTCACCTTTGAAAACGGCCAGTTTGTGATGATGGGTCTGCAGCTGGAAGAGAAGCCCTTGCTCAGGGCCTACAGTATTGCCAGCGCAAACCATGAAGAAGAACTGGAGTTTTTCAGTATCAAGGTGCCGGACGGCGCCCTGACCTCTCGCCTGCAACACATTCAGGTGGGTGACGAGGTAGTACTGTCCACTCGTCCAACAGGCACTCTGGTTCCGGGGCACCTGTTGCCCGGCAAAAATTTGTATTTGCTGAGTACAGGCACCGGACTGGCGCCCTTTATGAGCGTTATTAAAGACCCCGATATTTATGAACAGTACGATAAAGTTGTGTTAGTGCACGGTGTTCGCTGGGTTTCAGAGCTGGCTTATCAAAAGGAAATTGGCGAGGACTTACCAAGCAATGAGTACTTTGGTGACTGGGTGCGCGAAAAGCTAATCTACTACCCAACGGTTACCCGGGAGCCATTCCGTGACGAGGCTCATCAACAACGCATTACCGACTTGCTGGAGTCGGGTACCTTGACTAAAACCATTGGTATGCCCGACATTAACCCTGAGCATGACCGCTTTATGTTGTGTGGTAATGACGCTATGCTGCAAGACTTAATGGCAATACTGAATGAGCGTGGCTTCACAAAAGCTACGTCACGTCGCCAGGGTGATTACGTGATTGAGCAGGCTTTTATTGAGAAGTAAACAGTATTGAAAAATAGAGAGCATTGAGAAATAAGCGAGTGTATGAGGCAAGAGCAAGGTAACAAAGCGCTGGTGGTTGAAGGCGGTGCTATGCGTGGCATTTTCGCCGCGGGTGTACTGGACGGTTTTCTTGAAGCCGGACATACAGACTTTGATTTTGCGATTGGTGTGTCGGCAGGTTCAACCAACCTGATTGGCTTTCTTGCCGGCGACCATGGACGTAACCGAAAGATTCTTTTGCAGCATGCACTGCAGCCCGAGTTTCTTAATTGGCGGCGATTTTTAAAAGGTGGTCACTTTTGCGATGTCAGCTGGCTATGGCATGCTTCGTTTGAGCAAGTGCCGTTGAGTACTCAGTATTACCTTGAGCAAAATCGTCCTTTGTATGTCGTTACCACCAACGTCGATACAGGCTTACCAGTTTACACCCGGGTGACAGCCGATAATTTGCACGAACTTTTTCCGGCGTCCTGCGCTATTCCTCTGGCTTACCGAGACTTCCCCACCGTTGGCGGTGCAGCTATGACAGACGGTGGTCTGGCTGACTCTATTCCGGTGATTAAAGCCTATGAAATGGGTGCCCGGGATATTACCGTTATTTTGTCTCAGCCCCGTGGCTTCAGGAAAAAAATACGACCACTACCGACCTTTATGAAGCGCTTTTTTAAACATCATCCTGCTTTATTTGACGCGGTTGCCAGACGCTCCACTGTGTATAATGACGCCATTAACTTCATTGATAATCCGCCAGCGGATTGTACTATGACTGTACTTGCACCGCCTGCGGATTTTCCGGTCGGGCGTTTTACTCAGGACAAAAAGCTGTTGGAGCAGGGGTATGAAATGGGAAGAGCCGCCGCACTGGCAACAATTACTGCGTGATGTAAGAGCCTGTACTTTATGTGAGCCGGAGCTTCCCTTAGGTGCCAGACCGGTTGTTCAGCTAAACCCTAAAGCCCGTATTCTGGTTGCAGGTCAGGCCCCTGGCAGACGTGTACACGCCTCTGGCAAACCCTTTGATGACCCAAGCGGCGACAGGTTGCGGCAATGGATGGGTATCGATAGAGAAACCTTCTATGACCCAGAAAAACTGGCTATTATTCCTATGGGACTTTGCTACCCGGGAACAGGGAAGTCCGGTGACCTGCCACCGCGTCCGGAGTGTGCTCCAACCTGGCGTAATCAGTTGTTAGAGCAGTTACCTAATTTGGAACTGACGCTGGCTATTGGTCAGTATGCTCAGCAATGGCATTTAAATGAACCAAAGCGCAATTTGACTGAGCGAGTAAAAAGTTGGCAAGATTATTGGCCAACTTTACTGCCGATGCCGCACCCTAGCCCGCGAAACAACTTATGGTTACGTCGGAACCCATGGTTTGAAGACGAAGTTATTCCTCAATTAAAGCAGAGAGTTAGAGAACTACTTTGACTTTTGCAGGGCGACCCGATAATTTTATAGAGCACTACATAATAATAAATTATAAAAATAAGGTCTATTATGGAAAATCAGAATAATAACAATGACGTTATCTCTACTGGCAATTGGTTTGTCACCCTTCTAATTACCGCTATTCCACTTATTGGCATTATTATGTTGTTTGTCTGGGGCTTCTCAGATGCAACAAATCCAAACAAGAAAAATTGGGCAAGAGCCGCTCTTATTTGGGTTGCTATTGCTATTGTCATCAATATTTTCATGTTCATTGGTATGGTAGGTATGGCTGGCTCAATGAACGGCGGTTATTAATTTAGCGCATATGAACCCTCGAAAATGGCGAGTCTGGCATCGCTGGTTATCTCTTATTGTCGGCTTACAGCTGGTGGTGTGGAGTATTAGCGGTGCCTATATGGTGTATTTTGATCTGAGCTTTATTCACGGTAATCACCTGGTGAAAGAGCTTGAGCAGCCTATTGCTAAAAATACCTTAAACTCTCCAATAAGCTGGGTGTTGGAACAAAACCCCGAAGCCACGTCGGTCCGCTTAATACAGCAGTGGATAGATGGATCTTTGCAACCGGTTTACAGCGTTGAGAGCAAGGCTGGCACACAGTTGCTTATGGCTGAGTCTCTTGAGCCGATAGAGCTTGATCGAATGGACATCGGCTACATAGCGCGACAGCATTATACCGGTGACGAAAACATAAAAGCCCAGGTCAGTTTTATTGAAGACAAAGCCCCGGGTGAGCTGAACCCTGCCTTATTACCCGTTTGGCGAGTGGACTTTAATGATATGGCCGGTGCTACTTTATATTTTTCAGCGGCGACGGGTGAGCTTGTAACCAAGCGTCATGATTTCTGGCGAATGTTCGACTTCTTCTGGATGCTCCATATTATGGACTATCAGGACAGAGTGGACATTGAAACCTGGTGGTTAAAAGCGTTTAGCATTGCTAATGGCTTGTTTCTGATAAGTGGCATTGCCTTGCTTTACTTTCATTATCGGCCACGTAAAAAAAGAAGGCGGTCAGTATGAGGTTTATGCGCAAACTGCATCGCTGGTTAAGCCTGGTTATTTTTATTCAGGTATTTATATGGTTAGTTAGCGGCTTGTACTTTAGTTGGTTGGGTCATGAGAAGCTGGCAGCCCATGACTATTTCCAACCCGTTACTGAAGAGGCCGTAGGTCCGGTTTATTACCCGGAAAGTGCGTTAATTGAACGTTTTGAGAATATTCAAAGTCTGGAAATACGCTCTGTCGCTGGTACCGCTCAGTACGTGGTTACAACAACCGATGGTAAAAAGCATTATGTGAATGCTCTCACAGGCAAGGACTGGAAAACCCCGGCCCCGATGGCAGCTGATCTGGCCCGGCGAAGCTATAATGGACCGGGCCATATTGAACAAGTGCATGCCGTAACCGGAACTGATGAGATTATTGGTTGGCGAAGCCAGGGCTTTAGAGTGACCTTCAGCGATGACATTGCAACGCGTGCTTATATAGACGCAGCCTCCGGCGACGTGATTGATCACCGTAACAGCAGTTGGTGGTTAAGTGACTGGATGTTCCGTTTACACTTTATGGACTACAGCGGTGAACGCGACTTCAACAGCCTTCTGAACATTGTTGCGGCAACCGCTGCGCTCTGGTTTAGCTTGTCGGGCCTCATTCTACTGGGCCGGAGTTTAAAACGGCGGCAGCTTTTTTAAATAAAGCGGCGCTACCACCAACGGCCAGTTTTCTGACAGTAATCTTTATAAGTTTCACCAAAGGTTTCTGTCAGAATACGTTCTTCCGGAATAATCTGAAAGCGGTTCATGTAAGCCACATACAACGCTAAGCCCCATAAAGAAAACACACTACCCAGAAAAACGCCCCACGCCATTAACAAAAAGAAAAAGCCTAAATACATTGGGTTCCGCGTTCGCTGATAAATACCCGTGGTGACCAGTTCTGTACTTTTGGCAGGGTCGCGTGGGTCTACTGTTGTCTGTGCACGTCGAAAACCAATAACACCCAGCAAGGGTAATAACACCCCTAATGCCAATAGGAAAATAGCGGCAGCGCGCTGACCAACATAAAACTGGTTAAAGGCTTCCGTGTAATGGGCGGTTAACCACATTAGCCCGGCAACAACGGCAACAACCAGCACGGGCGGTACTTTGAGTTCAAGCGATTTCATGGCAAAGTGGCTTCCTTTTCGGAAAAGATACGAAAAATGACGACTGATACAGCTAAGATTATTGAGCAAACCCGCCATTGGGTGCAACAGCTGATTGTAAAGTACAACATCTGCCCTTTCGCGCGCCGCGAAGTTGAGCGTAAGAGTATTCGATATGTGACAGCTGCTCAGCGCGAACCTCAAGCCGTGCTGCAACAATTACTGGATGAAGTTAACCACCTGGACGCGACGCCTGAAACTGAAACCACATTGCTTATTCTTCCTTCCGGGTTTGAAGGCTTTTATGACTTTCTGACTCTGGTTGATATTGCCGATGCATTGCTTGTTGAAGAGGGTTACGAGGGCGTTTATCAACTGGCGCATTTTCATCCCGACTATTGTTTTGACGGTGAACCACAAGATGACCCGGCTAATTACACCAACCGGGCTCCTTACCCGACCTTACACTTGCTGCGTGAAGCCAGCATTGAAGAGGCGCTGAAAAGCTACGATGATCCGGAATCCATTCCGGAACGAAATATAGAGTTTGCCCGCCGTAAGGGTAGCGAGTTCTTTAAGGCAATCTTATCCGAATAGTTTACGACACTTTGCTACACTGTTAGTTAGTATCGTTAGCAGTTATGCTGGCTCGTACCCTTGAGTTTTAAAGCGACGAGGCGCTATGTCAACAAACCGTATTACTCATAGAATTATTGAACAGCTGCCAACGATGGTAGCTTATGTTGATGTTGAAAGACGTTTTCGCTTTGTGAATACGGCTTATGCCTCGTTTTTTGATTTAACGCCGGATGACATGCTGGGTAGACCGGTAACCGACGTGTTGAGTGACGAATCTTACCAGCGGGTAAAGCCAAATCATGACCGTGTGTTTTCTAGTGGTGAGAAGCTAGAGTTTTCAGACGTTATTACTTTCCGAAACGGACGTAAGTGCTTTTTGGATATTCGCTACCTGCCTGAATTTGATGAGCAAGGTAAGGTCATTGGTCTTTATGCTCTTATTGAGGACGTAACGGACTATTACGCATCGGTTGATGTTATGCGCACCATTCATGAAGTGATTCATAAACGTGGACGCCGGATTGACCCCGCCTCCATTGATGAGTTACTAAAAGTTGGTGTGGATTACTTAGGTGTTGATATTGGTACCGCCAGTTCCATTAAAAACGAGACTTACACCATTGAATGGGTGCAAACCGCAAAAATGGATTTTCCTGCCGGTACGCAATTACCTCTGGCGACAACCTATTGTTCGGTAGTACTTAAGGCCAATAATTTAATTCATACCAATGACGCTTCAGAAGATCCACGCTTTAAAGATCACTCCAGTTTCCAGACTTACGGCCTGGAGACCTACATTGGTACGCCTATTATTATTAACGATATAACTTGGGGCATTTTAGGGTTTTCCCGCAAAAACAGACGGGCTGAGCCTTTCAGTGAGCTTGAAGTCGAAATGGTAAGAATGATGGGCACGGCGGTAGAAACCGTTATTGCTGAGCAACAGGTTCGTTCCGACCTAATTCGCCAACGGGATGATATGGCGGTTATTGCCTATACCGATGCTTTAACCGGACTTAAGAATCGTTCGGCGGGTATGGAAATACTTGAGCAAAGCTTAATACGGAAAAACGATGAGCGCGGATGTGTTGTTGCCGTTATTGACTTTGACCACTTTAAAGCAATTAATGACACTTACGGGCACGATGTGGGTGATAAAGTACTAATTGCAGGCACCGGAGCCATGTCAGAAGCCGTTCGTAGCAGCGACAGCGTTGTCCGGGTGGGTGGTGAAGAGTTTATGGTGGTATTGGCTTACGCCGATCATGAGAGTGCGACGCAAGTACTGGAAAGAGTGCGTCAGGCGGTAGAAGAGACAGTCATTACGCTCGATTCAGGGGAAATTATTAACCCAACAGTCAGTATTGGCGCCTCGGAGAGCCGAGCGGAAGATGACGTTTCCAGTATTTACAGAAGGGCTGATCAGGCGCTGTATAAGGCTAAGCGGGCAGGTCGTAACTGTGTTGTCTGGGCAGATGACACTGACGCATAAATTTATTATCAAAATAAAGTGATAAATCGTTTGACTCACAGTGCAATAGGCGTAGACTCCACTGCGTCGGATAGATAGAAAGACAGTTAGTTAAAAAACTCCACTTCGTTGACCTATTATTATTAATACCATCGTCCTGTAGTTCTAAGTTCTTATTTTTACCCGCATCATCGGCCTTTAACGGCCACATACTTAAAAGTTACAGGAAGATATATTATGTCTGATAAAATTACTGGTTCAGTAAAATGGTTTAACGAAGCAAAAGGCTTCGGTTTCATCGAACGTGAAAACGGCGCAGACGTTTTCGCACATTTCAGCGCTATTTCTAGCGACGGTTTCAAAACCTTAACTGAAGGCCAGCGCGTTGAGTTCGCAGTAACTCAAGGCCCTAAAGGTCCTCAGGCTGAGAACATCGTAGCGCTGTAATTACGCGCCTCGAAGTCTAAAAAGGCAACCCTCGGGTTGCCTTTTTTATGCCCACTTTTCATTAGCGGTTAGTTAGCCAGAGTGTTAAGCCAATACCAATAGCCATACCTAACAGCAGTGTGATTAACATGGGCAGTGCATCTAACCAGCTCGGTGACCGTTGTTGATTTACTGCGTTACTGACTTTGGGCTTTGTGGCAGAGTCTGCTCCGATAACCTGTCGCTCTATTTCGTACACACTACACAGGGCTGCAACGGTCTCCTGTGACGCTATGCCATCTTTTTCAACGCGTTGTATGGTCCGTAAGCTGACTGCGCAGGCATCCGCCAGGTGCTGCTGTGTCCAACCTCTTTTATTCCTTAGCTCTATGGCTTTAGCTGCATCAATTTGCATAGCTTACCCCATTACCTTTAACGCTATGGTGGCTGCTAAATAACCAAAGGCCATACCGGCCAGAAAAAATAAAATGAGGTTACGGATAAAAACTTTCTTATTATCAAAAGCGGAACGAGTTTCGGTTTTTATGACCTTGCCGTCCGCCATCAAAGTACATTCCACCCGACAGAACAGAAAACCGGTCACATTGAAGCGTAGTTCGTACGAAGTGCCATCAACCTGAAACTGATGGCGACTGGATAAGCCCAGGTTACGTTTTTTTGATACCGATACGCCGTCGACCAGAATTTCTTCTTTACCGGTAAGGCTGGAAGCATTTGCCGTAATAGTATGGCCGTTATGCTCAAATTCAAAACGATACGCTAAATACAGCTTTTCAGTCAGAGATTGTTTCATTGCGATTCACCTTTTTATTTGTTTTAAAGAATACACTCTTCGTGTGCTGAATAAAGCTACCAGTGTTAGAAAAACAGCGTGACGTCAGTTTTGAGCCTGTCATATGACAGTGCTCTGTCGTAATGCCTACAAGCCTTATGCTACTTGTAAATGTCAGTAAAATGGCGATCTAAATTCAGTAAAAGTTACGTAGAATCAGACAGAGAAAAACTCATGGAGGTGGATGATGAAAGTAGCTGTTATTGGAGCGAATGGAAAAATAGGTCAGCATTTGGTTGAGCAGATGCAGCACGCAAAAACACATGAAGTGATTGCGGTGGTGCGTAAAGAAGCGCAGCAAAAGGCATGGCAGGAACGAGGTGTTACCGCCAAATTAGGTGATTTAGAAGGACCGGTTTCAAAGTGGCAGGCGCTTTTTGACGGCGTCGATGCCGTGGTCTTCACCGCTGGCTCCGGCGCAAGTACCGGTGACGATAAAACATTGTTGGTTGATTTAGACGGTGCGGTAAAAACTATGGAGGCAGCAGAAGCAGCCGGAGTTAAGCGTTATGTCATGGTCAGTGCGTGGCAGTCTAACAACCGGGAAAACTGGGCCGATTCTTTACTTCCCTATTATGCTGCAAAACATTATGCAGACCGGGAGTTGATGCGTACAAACCTTAACTGGACCATTGTTCGCCCGGGGGCATTAACGGACGAAGAGGCGACCGGTAAAGTGGTTGTTGGCGATTCACTGGCACCGGGCTCTGTGCCTCGTGAAGATGTTGCCAGCGTTCTGCGACGCTGCCTTGACGAAAATGGAACCGAGCATAAAGCTTTTGATTTAATGGCAGGCGACAGCGAAGTCGAGCGTTCGCTACAGTCGATGAAAGGAATGGCTTAGTGCCTATGTTTTACGGTTGGAGTATCTTCTTGCTCCAGCCGTTTTTATCCATTTAAGCCTTATAGAATGTTGTTTAAAGCTATGCCGATACCAAAGCGAGTCTGTTTATGGTTGTAATCAATGAGACTCTCTCCGTAACCGGTAAATATTGAGGTATAACCTATAAATTTACCGCCAATAGGGAAGGTCCAGTTGAGTTCTGCTGACCCTCTGCCGGTATCAATGGCATGACGAAGGCGAAGAATGTATTCAAAGTCACCATCGCTGTAAGCCGTGGTGAATTCGTAGTCGCCAACGTAGTCGGTAATGTTCGGGTTGTCATCTCCGCTGGACTGCATAGGGTCGGTTTTTCTGTTTTCCTGTAAGCGTATCCAGGGTTTTAGGGAGAAAACAAAACGGCCTTTTTCAACAAAAAACTGCGCATAAAATCGGTTCCAACTGCGTGACAAAGGCTGGCTGCGACCGTTTGATAAGTGTTCGGCACCAAAAACGATCCCGGTATTTGTACCGAAAGGATGCCAGCCGGTTGGTGTGGCATAGAAAATTTCAGGCATGTAATTGGTTTCACGGAACGGCTTGGAAATATCGTCGGAGTACACCTGCCACCACGACTGCACGGTTAAACCGAAGAAAAGCTTATCTTCTTCAAACAACAAGCTTTCTCTATTGAAAGGTACTTTAAAGCTGAACTGAAACTTTGCTTCGTAGTCTTCAAGGTTTTGCTCATAACCATCTACGCTCGCATACTGCTCGCGGTTAATGTTGTTACTGGTAATTACCGGCAGTAAATAATTGCGACGGTGCGGAGTTAAAACATAAGGGTCAAACTGAGTAACCTGCTCACTTTTCATGCGGTTAGTTAAAGCGCCGGGTTGCTCAACGGCATCGACTTCAACAATGTCCTCGTCCTCAGCAGAGCGAAGTTCTTCCTCACACTGAGCCCGAACATCCGCAATAGTGACTTCAGCATTGGCGTCATTCATTTTACCCAGCAAGCATTGCTGCATATTTGAGAGTTCTTGCGCCTGGACATTAACCGCTACAGCGGAAACTCCTGTCGCAAATATCCAGATCCATTTTCTCATAAGCGCAATACTCCTTTACCAAGACTCCTTGTACTATAGCGTAAGAGAGGGTTTTAGATCACTCGCTCATTCGAAATTGAGTGTAAAGGGTTGGGGAAAGGCCCGTTGCTATGAAAGGCTCTTAAAGGCCAACTTTGTCATACTTGCTGTACTCAGAGGCTCGCAAGCTAAACGCGTCATTACTCTTATCGTTTGGGTGAAAGATAGAGAGGTTCACTCATACCGATGACATTGTCTCTGCTTTTAGTCTTTTTTTGATGAATAGCTACTTGGTATTTGAGTGGTAACTGCATTTTTTTCAATACTTCATCTGAATAATCCGCACTCGTCGATAAGGGAGTAATCCATTCCATTGACACTGAGCCGCTCCTTGAGTCGATTTGGCAAGGATCGTTTCCTATGGTTTGGGTCACCCATTCACCTTTTCCCGTCGAAAACAAGACTGAGCACGTATATAGACCATCAAGTGCTTTGTAGTTCTTGATACTATAATCAAACTTTACATGTAACTGGTGCTTATCGGTTCTAGGCGTACCCACTTCGGAGACTTTTAGGTTACTAATGACCGCTTGGCTGTCACTCACATCCAAGTAATTTTGCGATGTACATCCGGTAAGAAAAGCAACGATCACGAGCCCTAGAGTTTTCTTCATCTTTATCCTCCTTGAAAACACAACATTTTCTTCATATTGAGGTGTTGCATAGCGAGCAACATTAAGCCCCGACTTTCAAGTTAACGTTAAACCAACAAGTTGAGTAAAACAACCGCATACTACAAATTGGCGCCGCTCACGAGTTCCCTAAAGCCATTAGCGTAACCTCAGTTACTAATAAAACCGCTGCAAGTTGAAGAACATTAAAAACATTAAGAAAAATTCAAATTCCGCTTCTCGCTCCAATCGGACTTTCGTCGGTGTAACGCATAACCAATGTTAGGTATCATGCAGTCGGTAGGGCTTAAACGAGTGCTATTCAGGTTATTAATAGTGTATCTTGGTAGCGGTATTTTTGCGTTGACCTAAGGATCAGTACCTAACTGTTGAGCGAGTTACACCGTCCGCACGCAAAATGCATAAATGTGGTACACAAGGAGCTAAAGTGATCAAAAAGTTGTCATTGGTGTTGATTCTTACCTCGCTTCCATTGCTAGCGTGGTCGTTCGTAAAACCGGTTAGATTGCTTTTTCCACATTTAAACGGCATGAAATGTCACAACTCGGTTTGTGTCGAGCACACAAAAGAAATGGAAAAAGCCGAAGAGTCGTACGGATCCGCCTTCGATGCAGTCTCTTCTGCTGGAATACCTCTTCGCTCAAAGCCTATATTTGTATATTGCTCCACTTTAGAGTGTTATCAGTCGTTCGGAGGAGGCTATGAGCGGGCCATCTCATACCCTTTTCTTGGTACGGTTATAGCTCCCGCTTCTTGGCAAAGCTACATTACTCAGCATGAATTGATTCATTGGTTTCAATTTTCCGAAATTGGTGCTGTTGCGACAATGATGAAACCGGAATGGTTCAGAGAAGGAATGGCCTATTCATATAGCAACGCACCCGATTCAGATATCCCTGAGCACTACCTGCCCTTGATGGAAAGATACAATGATTGGCATTCTAAAAAATCATGGACGGAAGTTATTGAACAGGCGGGTGAGCTCTGACTTGAATAGCTTATCAACCGTACTCAATCCTACATAGAGTGCACTATCTCTTTATATTCGATATCTAAGGGCCTGCGTTAATGTCAGCTTCGAGCGATGGACGGACATTGAATTTGACTTAAGTCGACTTAATCTATTAATGCTAAGTATCCGGCCAAACAGGTAAAATTTTGTTTAATATTGTCTTACTACATTAATCTGGGCACTATTGGACCGATCACGGCAAGACTTCTTAATTTAAAGTCCCTCCCTATGATTCAAAGTTAAAAAATAACCGTGCGTTGCTCAATGTCTATAACAGTGGGATTGCTACTCGTGTCTAATAGTGAAGATTCAACAATCACTCGATGGTCAGGAAACTCTGTCCAGACATTATTTACGGTCACTGACGTTAGTGGCTGGTCGCAATCAGGCTCTGCCTGTAATACAAGATACTGTTCTTTGGCATAGGTCACGGTAACCCAGGGATTGTTGTGAGTTAATACTAAGTGACACTGGTTAAGACTGACCGTTTGATTAAGGAATTGCTCCAGTTTATTCAGTTTTCCGTTTAGGAGCTGCTTGCTTATTTTGCCTTCGTCTATCCAGTCGTCGTTTAATGCAACTAGGTCGTGAAACGATATCTGGTATTTAAGCAGCCCATCACGATCGATATTTAAAAACGATGTACTGAATGAATGTCCACTAACCTGCCCTGTAAACGCTAAAGACAGGAGCAAGAGGGGGATAGAAAAAAACGTTGGTATCTTCATCATTGATTCGCCTCTTTTTGAAGTTGTTGCGCGTCAATCAAGAGCCGTTTATCAAAGGGCTCTTTGGCGACAGAATAATTGATGTTAGCCCACTTCACAGCTCTGTCAGGATGCTCAAGGAGGTAGGTAAAATAAAACGCAATATCTGCACTGTGCAGCCGATCATTGCGAAGTACGCGCAAATGCATTCGTTGCTTGATGTAATCTACCCAGCAACCACCACCGTGCAATCGTTGTTGCACTAGGGCGACACGAACCGCTAACGCGTCGGTGAGCTGACTAGCGCAGTCGGCTATCAGCGAGTCGGGAAGTGATCCAGACGTTTCGAGCAAATAACTGTCCAGCAATAGTTTTTCTTCTACAATGGTTTTATCTTCGGGTAACTGGTTAAGCCAGCTTCTTGCTTCGGCATAACGCTCTAATAACAATGCTTGTTCGGCCAGGATCTGTAAACGCCAGCGCTCAATAGTGTCAACTTCACTGTTTTGTGGCTGTCGCTTTTGCAGATCGCTTAACTGCGTGTAAGCGGCAAGCTGTTGGTTGGCACGTCCCTCAACTTCAAGTAAACAGGTCGATACGACACTTAATGAATGTTGACCAAACAATGAGGTGCAGCGGGACTTAGCTGCTTCCGTGTTCCCTTGAGCCAAGGCAATACGCGCTTGCATCAGTGAGGCCTGCAAGTGGAATGGACGTAGTTCAAGAATCCGCTCTAAATATTCACTGGCCTTGGTAAACTGATGTTGGTATTGCAGTAAATCGGCACTTGCTAATAGCCAGTTAAGGTTCCGGTTAGCACTGGGTTGTTCTGCCAGCTTTGATCGTAACTGCTTTGCCTTTTGTAAATATTCATGGCTGTCCGAGCGGCGAACCCAGTTAAGATAGTGGTGAATAAGATCAGCGCCATGGTTCAGGCTGTTAGGGTGTTGCTGGTACCCTTGTTCAGCCTCGGTTACTTCGGTCGGAACTATGGCAGCCTCAGGCTGCCATAGTAACTCTTCCGATGAAGCCGCCATATGACTGACCAATAAACCGATCAGTAAAAGCGCGACTCTCATTCATTGCCTCCTTCCGCTACCAGATCGGCAAAAGCTGCCGTATCCGAGACATCATCATTGATTATGCGTCCATTCAAAGGCAATGGCTCAGCATTAGCAGGTTGACCATAAGCCTCACGGACATAAAAGCTCGCAGCAACCTGCTCGGCTTCCACCGCGATTGATACAGTTCCCTCATCAGAGAGTTCGCCGTCCGTAACAGAATACCTAAAGTCAACATCACCAACATATTCGCTGGGTGGTGTATAACTGAAGGTGCCATCCGAATTCACTGTTAGCTCGCCAATGTCGGTGCCTTGTTCTAGCTGGTAGCTCAGGGTATCACCGTTGCCATCATAACCATTCAGTGTTTCGTTAAGTGTCGTATCTACGGTCATTGTAAACATACTATCGCGAGCTGCTGGTGGCAGATTTTCGTCACTGTTATCCAGGCAGCCTGATAGCAACATAACGGCAGCTGAACTGACAATAATTAATGAGTATTTCATGTTGTTTCCTCCCATGCTGCGTTATTCGCTCGCTGAACCCGGTGTCGGCGTTTTCAGATAAGGGAATCCATCGTTAACGTAGCTGGCGTCGATGGGGGCTCCATCGGTGAAAGGTACATTGCCGACGGGGGCGTCGTCTGGGCTGCAAAAGCCTAAGTTAGTTGCCTCACCATTAACGGGAATGTCGTGACATAACGCGCCCATAACCACTCTTAAGGCGATATCCACTACGTCATCACCTGGCCTGCGGCCGTTAGGGAAGCCCGCTAAATCATCGCCTGCAACGCCTAAAGCAGCCTGCTCTTGAGCGGGTGTGGCCGGAATGCCGGTATTTAACCGTAACATTTCTGATGGCGTGACCATTGTCTGTTGGTTTACACCCTCGACGCCGGTTAGAAACGCAGCCACAAGATCGGTGCGTGGATAGTTCGATGGCGCCAAGCTGTCGAAGTCGGTACCTAAGGTTGTATTCACGGGTTCACGGAACAGTAGGTCAAGAATAACCGGTAGCGTTGGGTGCGTAACGTAATCAGCAAATTGGCCGTCTTCACTCGGTGCCGACGATGAGAACGTGTCTTTATCATCGATACCAATAACGAGTTCGTTCACTAATGGTGCGCCTAAGCGCGATACCTGAACCAAAGCGCCGGCATTAACGTCGGGCTTTTCAAATGTAGCGTTAGGATTTTGCAATCGCGCCTGAGGTACTTGTGCGGTTGTCCAGCTGCCGACGACCCCATTGCCGTCACCTGTGATGCAACTTTTTGGTAGCTCAAGGGCAATGGTGTTGATGTTCTTGTTACGCAAGTCATCATTGGCGTCACTCTGCTCTATCCCGCCTGGGAACGCGCCTGCCTCGATGGGCACATAATTCACGAGGTCAAAGGTTTCACCTAGGTTAACGACGAAGGGGTCTTTGCGTTGACCTACAAACACCTTACCCGGCATCGAGCAGTTTGGAATGTTGATTTCATATACATACTGGTTTGCATAATCCTGGTAGCCCTGTGCACTGCCAAATGTCTTCTCTCCCACAAACGCCAATGGTTTAGTAAACTCTTGTTCACCCGAAACGCCCATAACCTGTGCCGAGGTGCCACTTTTTTGAGGTCCATTGACGACATTAATGGTAAAGGATTCATTAAAGTTGAGGGTGCTCTGGTCGCTTGCCGAAATAGCGCCGATAAACTTCAGCGGTACACTTACATCTTTCTGCATACCATCTGTACCAACGGGTAGCTTCACGCCGCCATTTGGCAGTGAGTTATCAAAACGGAACTCAAAGGTCAGGTCTTCTTCAGCGTCACCATCACTATCAAAATGGATAGAGTAAACCGCTGATTCGTCCATAGCGAAGTAATTAGGACCACCATAAGCGTCTTGCAACGGAACATAGTTAGCGATGGCGGTAACGTAATCCTCGCGGCCAGGCTCATAACTATTGAATAGATAAAAGTCGGTTGAATCTAATGCTGGAAAGCGAGTGATGTTAGGCGCTTCGCGGTGACTGGATGCCAGTGCGGTTGCTGATACGATCCCTGCAGCCACAATCGCTGTGGCTAATGGTTTTTTAGAAAATAGTTTTTTCATAATGCCCTCTCGTTATTTTAGTTCTTCATGAGCTATCCGAACGAGAGGGCATATTGGATTCAAAAAAATATTTTTTTATAGCTGAGCAATATCAGTTGTATATAAAACGGGTCCAGTAGGCAGCCCTGTCGGGGAGCCTCCGGCAGGCTCCAGACTCACGGCTAAACCACTAACTTGCGCCAACTTAAAGGCATCCGGAGGTGTAAGCATTATGCTTCCGGCCTGTTCTGGTAGTAGACCCAGTGATACAGGGTTAGAACCATCAGCAGGTAACATCCACAACTGATAGTCTTTATCGGAGTATGGCTCGATAGTTCTCTGGGGAACAACTTCGATTGAGTTATCCGAGATGCTTAATACCCACAATGATTTTTGTTGTTCGTTTTGAATCACCGCCACACGGCTATCTGCCGTATCTGGGGTGAATACGGTTTGCTGCACCAGGAATATAGCTAACACGACTGCTGCGGCAGTACCAACCGGACCAAGCCAATGCCATAGATCGAAACTTCGTTGGTTGCGGCTGAATAGGCGCCCGTAGATCGTGTTCCACAGCTTTGCCGGTGGGTTAACGGGCTGTAGACGGTCAGTCAAATGGTTTAGTTGCCCTTCCCAATAAATAACCTGTCGATTGATAGATGAACTGCTTTGTATCAATGATCTAAAACGAATCCTCGCTGAGCCGCGCATCAATCCTATAACGTAGCGGCGCGCCAATTGTTCGGTCAATTCTTGATTATCATAATTCATGATTGCAGGCACCTCTTCAGACTGTCCAACCCGCGACGAATCCAGGTTTTAATCGACCCCAATGCTTCTCCTAAATGGTGGCTGATCTCTTGATGCGTCAATCCAAACAGGTACGCAAGGTGAATAGAATGTCGCTGTGAGCCTTGCAATTTACCAAGACAATCATCAAGCCGCGGGGCATCGGCCTCCTCCTCGTTCATCACATCAACAGCATTTTGGCTAACGAGGCGCTCGATGTCATCTACAGATATGGCCCGATTATCCGACGAACGTAAAACATCAATGGCACGATAACGAACCATACTGGTCACCCATGACATAGCCGTTCCCTGATCAGCACGATACTGCGAGGCAGAATGCCAGACTTTGATATAAGTATCCTGAAGCACGTCTTCGGCAAGGTTTCTTTCGCGGAGTATCGCAAGGCTGACTCCAAATAGCTTAGCCGCAGTCTGTTTATAAAACCGCTTAAAAGCCTGTTGGTCGCCAATTGCAATAAGGTGTAGCTCTTCAGCAAGGTTTTGACTAGCCATGGAACCTATCCTTAATTATGAAGTGAAAGTTCAATACGATGATAGCTTGGTGAAATATTGTTCGTTGCCATTTAACGGCAACTTGATGTCTATCGTCAAGTTACTCCTAACAAACATAAAGGTGAGTAGAAGAGCTTGAGTTTGCACGACGTATATGTGTAACCTAGTTATTTGCGAGCAATGGCTACTGTTGGCCTAAGTTCGCGCTTCAAATGTTCGGACAATTATTTGTTGTTACGGCTGTGGCGATGCTGTGTGTTGGTATTGCTAAAAAGCTGCTGCGTAGAACAAATTTCCCTCGATATTGAGCAACCTTAGTCAAGATTAACCCTCTATTAAGTTTTAGTATTAAACCGCTAAGGGGAGAATTACTTATATGTCGAACTATCAAGGTCGGTTTGAGAAAGTTATTAGTCACATTGAGGCGAATCTGGACGCTGACCTTGATATTGATACGCTGTGCAAGCTTGCGCATTTGTCCAAGTATCATTTTCACAGGCAGTGTTCGGCATTCATGGGAATGTCGGTAATAAAACTGGTACGGTTGCTTAGGCTCAAAAGGGCTGCTTATCAGTTGGCCTACAGAGATCATGAAAGAGTTCTGGATATAGCGCTGGCAAATGGCTACGAGAGTCATGAAGCCTTTTCTCGGGTGTTTAAAAAGCACTTTGAGAAAAGTCCATCCGAATTCAGAAAGGCGGCTAATTGGACCCCTTGGCACGAGAAATATGAACCGATATTAATGCTAAGGAAAAATATTATGGATAACGGCACAAAATTTAACGTTGATATTAAAGAGTTTCCTGAAACTCTAATCGCGGTAATGGAACATCGCGGGGCGCCAAGTTTATTGGGGGCTTCGCTACAAAAATTTATTGAATGGAGAAAGCTTAGTCATATCCCGCCAAGCAAAAGTAAGACATTTAACTTGGTTTACGATGACCCGAATGTTACCGCACCAGACGACTATCGACTCGATATAGCCTGCTCTGTCGATAAGCCAGTCGCCGCGAATGACTACGGCATAGTCAACAAAGTTATTCCTGCGGGACGATGCGCCGTAGTTAGGCATATTGGTAGCGATGACTCTATCGGTGTGATAGTAAGCTTTCTTTATACCCAATGGCTGCCGAAGTCTGAGGTTGAAGTGCGGGACTTTCCTATTTACTTCGAGCGAGTCAGTTTCTTCCCGGATGTGCCAGAGAACGAAATGATAACCGATATTTATTTACCCATTGAATAAAATATAGTTGTCGGCTAATTAGTCTGATCCCGGTTCGCCTCCTGGCACCAAGCGGAACTAACCAGCACAAGTGATCGCTCTGGCAATCACTTAAACCTCCGACCCACAAGCAAAGCCACTGCTCCACGCCCATTGAAAATTAAAGCCTCCCAACCAACCGGTTACATCCAGCACTTCGCCAATAAAGTACAGGCCGGGTTGCTTCTGGCTTTCCATGGTTTTGGAGCTGACTTCGTCAACATTAACACCGCCTAAGGTGACTTCGGCGGTGCGGTAACCTTCGGTGCCGTTGGGTTTTAGCTGCCAGCGGTTAAGGTTGTCGGCTATGGCCTGAAACTGCGCGTTAGAAGTATCGGCCAGTTTGTTGTTCAGTGGCCATTGGTGGTGCTCTGCTAGCGCGGTCACTACGCGTTTAGGGAAGTGTTGCTGTAATACGGTATTGAGCTGAGTTTTGGGTTGTTGCTGTTGTTGCGTTTTCAGCCACTCAAAGGCGTCTAAGTCGGGTAGCAGGTTAATAGTCACGGCTTCGCCGGGCTGCCAGTAGGAGGAAACCTGCAAAATGGCCGGTCCGCTGACACCGCGGTGGGTAAACAGCATGGCTTCACGGAAATAACCGCCATGGGCTTCTGCACTGACGGGTACAGCCACACCGGAAAGCTCGGCAAAGCGGGCTTTTTCGTCTTCTTGCAGGGTAAAAGGCACTAAACCTGCGCGTACCGGCACAATGGAATGGCCAAACTGCTCCGCAATTTGATACCCCAGCGGGGTCGCGCCCAATTTGGGCATAGATAGCCCGCCACAGGCAATAACCAGTTTGTCGCAGCTATAGTCGCCGCGGCTGGTTTCAATGCGGTAGTTGCCGTCGTAGTCTACCGACACAATCTCGGTGCGTAGCTGAACTTTGGCGCCGTATCGGTCGCATTCGCTCATTAACATGCGCACAATGTCTTTGGCGGAGTCGTCGCAAAACAACTGGCCTAAGGTTTTTTCGTGGTAGGCAATGCCGTACTCAGCCACCAGGCCAATAAAGTCCCATTGGGTGTAGCGGCTGAGTGCCGACTTGCAAAAATGCGGGTTGGAAGACAGAAAGTTTTCCGGGCCAGCGTACATATTGGTGAAGTTGCAGCGGCCGCCGCCGGAAATCAGAATTTTCTTACCTGCCTGCTTGGCGTGATCCAATACCAGCACCGACTTACCGCGCTGTGCGGCATGGGCGGCGCAATGCAACCCCGCCGCACCGGCACCAATAATAATCACATCCCAGTTCGACATTATTTTTGCAGTTGCTCCAGTATGTATTCGGCTTTGCTCACTTCAAAGGACTTGTCCTCTTCTACAAACACACCTTTTACCTGGCCGTCGGTAATGATCATGGCGTAGCGCTTAGAACGTATGCCACCAAAGTTACCGGTGTCCATGCTAAGGCCCATTGTCTGGTTGTATGCGCCGTTGCCGTCGGACAATAACCGAACCTTTTCTCCGATCCCTAATGCGTCGCCCCAGGCCTTCATAACAAAGGCGTCGTTTACCGCCACACAATTAATACTCAGAACACCCGCTTCTTTTAACGCTTCGGCGTGCTCTACGTAGCCGGGCAGGTGTTTCTCCGAACAGGTCGGAGTAAACGCGCCAGGCACTGAAAACAGTACGTGCGTGCCTTTGGCGAATATCTCTGCCGGGTCATAGTTCTGAATGCCAAGATCACCTTTGCTGGTCAGTGAACCTGATGGAATTTTATCGCCTTCTCTAATTTGCTGACTCATGAAAACCTCGTTTTATGTAAACATCAAAGCGATGCTTTTTACTCTTAATTTGACTGTTTGGTTCACGCCCGGCCAGAAAAGGTGCGCTGTTGGGGCGCTTAACCACTACTCGGAATTTAGCGTTATTAAGCGCAGGCTCTAGCAATGAATCGGCGTCTTCGTCGCTGCCGACTAACTGCTGGAACATTTGCATGTCTTTTTTCACTTGCGCCTTTTGCTTGCCGGTTTTTGGGTACATGGGGTCTAAATAAACCACGTCGGGCTCGTGGGTGAAGCCTTTACCCGTATATAAGTTGTCGGTTCCGATTAAATGCATGCGCTGGCAGGTTTCGCCAATGAAGTCGGCTTCCTGCTGGGCTCTGTGCAGGCCGTTATCGAGCAGCGCAGCGACAACCGGGTGACGTTCTATAAGCTGCACGTCGCAGCCCAGTCCGGCTAGTACAAAGGCGTCTCGCCCAAGGCCGGCGGTTCCGTCGACAACCGATGGTTTAAACTGCCCGGTGACACCAACTGCTTTAGCAATAGCTTCGTTTTTTAACTGTGTGTTCTGAGCACGGTAGGCCGCTTTGCCCTGATGAAAGTCGACCACTAAAGGTGACATTTTTTGTGGGCTTTGCAGCCAATGCAGCGCGAGTACATCGTCGTTCAGCCACAGTTGAAAAACGTCATTATCGGTGGCTTCAGACGGGAGGCCCCAACGCTTCGCGATCGCCTTTGCCTCAACGGTTTCAGCATCGCTGCCTGCAAGAACGGGAACCCGGACCGCGGCGGTCACTGTGCGGCCTTACGTTGCATATCAATGTGTGGAATGTCGTCTTCCAGATACTCGTCGCTAATGGCTTCAAAGCCGAAGCTTTGATAGAACTTCAGCAGATAAACCTGTGCGCCTACCCGAACTGGGGCTTTGGGAGCATATTCTTCAAGATAGTCGATACTGCGTTGCATGACTTCTCTGCCTAGCTTCTGGCGGCGCACTTTTTCATGGGTTATTACCCGACCAATACGAGAATAGCCGGTATCGGCGGTGGCCAGGTACAGCCGGGCGTAGGCGACCATTTCACCAGTGTCGTTGCGGGCGTACAAATGTAAAGCCTGCTCGTCTGCGCCGTCGGCGTCCAGGTAGGGACAAGTTTGCTCCACCACAAAAACTTCCTGCCGAAGTTTCAGTAAGTCGTACAGATCATGCAGTGAAAGATCGTTAAATGCTTTTAAGTGCCAGTTCATGTGCCTACTTTCTTCAATGAGTTGCTAAGAGAAACCACATTGCTTTTATTGACTTCGCTATCGTATAAAGCGAGCAGCTCGGCTACGGGCTTTCGACCGTCGCCTTTTTGACTGATGCTGCGCGAGACCGACAAGCTACTGATGTCGGCGTGTTTGTATAAAGCCCGGGTGAGGTCGGTGTCGTGGTTGCTTATCAGTACCGGAATGTGGCGTTTTTTCGCAACCTGCACTGCCCGGCGGGCTAGCTCGTCCTGATCAGTCAGGCCAAAGCCGCCAGTGGAGTAGCTGGTAAAGTTAGAGGTCTGGTCCAGCGGGGCGTAGGGCGGGTCGCAATAAATCACGTCGCCTTGTCGGGCGCGCCGGAAAACTTGTTCAAACGGGCGGCAAATAAACTTGGCCTTGCGCGCTTTCTCGGCAAAATGCTCGAGCTCTTTTTCAGGGAAATACGGTTTGCGGTAATCACCAAAGGGCACATTAAAAATGCCTTTGCTGTTATAGCGACACAGGCCGTTGTAGCCGTGGCGGTTCATATATAAAAAAAGCAAAGAGCGAAAGTAAGGGTCGCTGCTGGCATTAAAGGCGGCACGCAGTGCGTAGTAAGCGTCGGCCTGGTTGTTACGGTTAACGAAGAGCTTGCGGGCGTCCTGAATAAAAGTCTTCGGACGGCGCTTCACAAACTGATACAGGGTAATGAGGTCCTGATTAATGTCGTTAAGCAGGTAGCTGTCGTAGTCGGTATTCAGAAAAACTGAACCGGCACCCACAAAAGGTTCGATGAGCTTTTTACCTTGCGGCAAGCGTGCTGTTATCGGCTCGATAAGTGAGTACTTACCGCCTGCCCATTTTAAAAATGCCCGATTCTTCTTCATGCGCCGGCCGTTGGTGGATCCTCAAGGGATTGTAACCCAAAGGCCGGGGGATGAAAATTGCTGACTGCGTGATTCGTCCGGCTACTGGCTAGTAATGTCGTTTTGCACACTGGCAAACGACTTAGCCCAGGGCTCCATTTGCTGCACATCGGTCGGCAGCTGAGTGGCGGCTGCACGTGCTTGCTCAATGCTGGGATAGCTGCCAAAAATAACCACATAACGTTGATCAGCGCGCTGATACACCTGAGTATTAGCGGCAATACCGTAGTCATTACGGAAACTGCGCAGTAGCTGCGGGTCACTAATAATGCTGATTTGCAGCGTGTAATTGCCTGAATTCTGATCCAGTGCCCACTGGGTCTGGAACGGCCGCGCTTGAGGCTGAGACTGTTGTGGTTGTAGCTCAGGTTGTTCTGCTTTAACTTCTGGCTCTGGTTTGGCTACAACGGTATCAATGCCTGCCTCGGCTGCCGACTGCTCGTTAGACTGCCCTGCAGGCTCTGCTTCCTGCGGCTCTTGTTGCTTCGGCTGTTGCTTAATGAAGCCCAGCGAAATTTCGCCTTCTGTAATTTCAGAGGCGGCTACGGTGTTTAATGTACCTAACGCATTGCGGTAAGAGGCGGCCAGTTCCGCAGGAACCAGTTCTAAAGAACGTTCATTGAGCGGTTCAAAGCTGGGCAAACTGGTCGTCTGTTCGGTAGCTTCTGATGCTGTTCCATCTACGGCTGTCGTGGCACTGTTTGCATCGCCTTCTTCGGTCGTGGTTTCTGCCGATGCCGCTGATTCCGGATTCACTTGTTGCCAGTAGGCGGTCAGCTGCTCTTTATTCAGAAAACCAGCAAAGGCCAGACTCATAATGGCTGCAATTAAAAGAATAGGCCACAGACGCATTTTGCGACGGCTGCCCTGTTCTGCTTTATGGTTCGCTTTGCTCTGTTCGCTGGCGTTGTTGTCAGCATTTTCTTCGGCATTGGTATCGCGGTAGCGTGCTGCCTGAGTCGTTAAGGTTAACTGCAGACGCTGCTGAATTTCACCGGGAAACCCATGAATGGAGTTTAAAAATTGTTGAATGCGTTCCAGGTTCCAGAAGCTACGCTGCTTCTCCGGCAGTAAGGCCTGCACAAAGCGAATCTGTTCGTCATGATTAAGTGGCTGGACCTCAATCATGGTGGGCCCTTGTACACGCAAGTGCGGCGCCGGGCGTTGTTGCTGTGCCCAGCGGCTGTCGCCGGTAATGATAATGCTGGTGCGCTGACCAATGGCGCTAAGCTGAGTAACGGTGGAAATGCACTCGGCTAAAAAGCTTTCTGACAATAGCTCACCGTTATCGATAACAATAATGGCGTGGTTAAGCGGACGCTGGCGTTGCATCTGACGACTTAGTGACTCGTCGTTAATGCTGATGGTGCCGAACAACTGGTTGAGTATCTGTGCGCGAAGTCGGTCGTTGGTGGAGCGTTCATTGGCGCTGATAAAAGCGACTTCCGCGTATTCTGATGCCTGCTCCAGAAACACTTCTGCAATGGTGGTTTTACCGCTGCCCTCTTTGCCGTGCAGCATAATAAGCGAAACGCTTTGCTGGCAATTTTGGTGGAGCTGGTCAATAACCTGTTGCTGGCTTGGTTTGGTTTTTACCGGCGCGGCAACAATGTGTTGTGTGGTTGCAAGTGCTTGCATCTGTCTGTTCCTGTCTGTCAGCCGAATAGAGATAACGCGTTGGCGTTAGCAACATTCAGTGATCACAGCAGCAACGGTATTGTGTTCTACAGTACTGACGACTTCAGCTTTACCAATAGCAACTGGAAGAACAAAGTGCAGCTGACCGTCTTTTACTTTTTTGTCGCGCTGCATGTAGTCTAACCAGTCCTGCCAGGGCATTTGCGGGCCCTTCGTCGGCAAGCCAAGTGCCAGCAGTAAATCTTTGATGCGTCGAAAATCTGACGAATCGAGCCGCTGTGTCACTTCTGACAGCTTAGATGCAATTATAATGCCAGCGGCTACAGCCTCACCGTGTGTCCATGCACCGTATTCGGTGGCGGCTTCAATGGCGTGCCCAAAAGTGTGGCCTAAATTGAGTAGTGCCCGTAGGCCTTTTTCGCGTTCATCCAGTGCGACAACTTCTGCTTTAATTTCGCAGCTGCGCTTAATGGCGTAGGTGAGTGCCCCCGGGTCTTTTTGGTTTAACTCTGTCGTATGCTCTTCCAGCCACTGGAAAAACTCAGCGTCGTAGATAACACCGTACTTAACCACTTCGGCTAAGCCGCTGCGGTAGTCCCGTTCAGTCAGTGTTTGCAAGCAGTCTATGTCGATAACCACCGATTTGGGCTGATAAAAAGCGCCAATCAGGTTTTTCCCCTGCGGATGGTTAACCGCTGTTTTTCCGCCCACGGAAGAATCGACTTGCGACAGTAGGGTGGTCGGAATTTGGTAAAAGTCGACACCCCGTTGAAATGTTGACGCCACAAAGCCCGCTAGGTCACCAACCACACCTCCGCCTAAAGCAATAATGCCGCAGTCGCGGTTAAAGCCAGCGTTAATAAGAAGATCCATGGCTTCGCTGTAGCTTTCCAGGCTTTTAAACTGTTCGCCGTCGCGCATTTCAAATACTTCGACCTGATGGCCGGCAAGCGCACTTAATAATGGCTTTAAATAGTGCTGGCTGATGGTTGGGTTAGTGATGACCAGTAGCTGTTGATTGAGTCTATGCGGGAGGTTTTCTACGTAGTTTGATAACAGGGCGTTACCAATGTAGATGGTGTAGCTGCGTTCACCTAAAGAGACGTTAACCTCAGCCATGAACGCAGCTCCCTTTATTTACCCGAGGCCGTTAATCGACTCGAGTTGATCGATAATGTCATTGACGACGAATTTTGCGCTTTGATCATCGGTTTGTACCGTGATGTCTGCAATTTCTTCGTATAAAGGGTCGCGTTCTTGCGCCAGTTGCTCCAGCACTTTACGCGGGTCGTCAGCTTCTGCAATTAAAGGCCGGCGTTTGTCGCGCTGGGTGCGCGCCAGTTGTTTCTCAATGGGTGTTTTCAAGTACACAACAACACCCCGAGCCGACAGACGGTTACGGCTTTCTTTGCTCATGACCGAGCCGCCACCTGTCGCTAAGACAATACCCATGTTTTCGGTAAGCTCTTCGATTACTTTTTCTTCGCGTGCACGAAAGCCTTCTTCACCTTCAAGTTCAAAAACCCAACTGATATCAGCCCCTGTGCGGCGCTCGATTTCAGAATCTGAGTCGAAGAACTCTAAATGTAATTGTCTGGCGATTTGACGGCCAATCGTACTTTTGCCAGCCCCCATGGGCCCAACAAGAAAAATATTACGTTTCTCAGCCATATTCCTGCTTACATCATTGGTTAAAATTAGCTGTAACTCACGAATCCGGAGTGTCTGGAGACGTCCCCCAACCCAACGAAAAGAAGCGCGATTATCGCAACTTGAGCCCACTTTAGCAATAGTAATCGGCTTTTGGACTAAGTTTGGGGCAATATCGTTGGTGTGACGAAAATCATTAACTCCCGCTTTTCATTGCGCTGCTGCTGGTGAGAGAACAAATTCCCGAGTAACGGCAGCGAACCTAAGATGGGGACACGACTGTCATCATTCAAGCTATGTTCCTGAAAGATTCCCCCTAAGACGATAGTTTCTCCATTTTTCGCCAGTACCCGCGTCGACATTTCCTGAGTGTCTATAGCGACAGCGGGTCCGGTTGGTGTGGCAACGGTGTCACCGCGGGTGTTTTGGGTAATGGTGAGCTCCATTAGTACATGGTCATTTGGTGTTATTTGCGGAGTTACACTTAAACCCATAACTGCCTTTTTAAATTGCACCGCGGTAGCCCCGTGCGCAGCTGTTTCGACGTAAGGTATTTCGGTACCTTGCTCTATGTAGGCCGGTTGCTGATTCGACGTAAAAATTTTCGGACTGGTAATAATTTCGGCTTTGTTTTCCTGCTCCAGCGCCGTTAATTCAAGGTCCAGCAGAATGTCATCGCTCAGCCTGGCCAGGTTTGCGGAAAAGGTTCCGGCGGGGTTTGTTGCGGGTAAGTCCACTTGCATACCTTTTACAAAGCTCCCTGTGTCCTCTGGTATTGCCAGTCCGTACTCCGACGCGCCCCAACGAATGCCCAGTTCTTTACTCACGTTGGCCTTTACCGTCACCATACGGGCTTCAATAAGCACCTGTTTCACCGGGACATCTAAATCATTGACTAACTGACGAATGGTGGCCAGCTGCTCCGGCGTGTCCCGAACAATGAGGGTATTAGTGCGCTCATCAACACTGACCGCTCCGTTGGGTGACAAAAAGCTTTGCTGTTCATTTTTTAATAACGACGCTAAGTCACTGGCTTTAGCAAAGTTTACGCTAAGCAAAATAGAGCGGTGCTGGCTATTGTCTGCGGCAGCATCATCGGCGACATCAATGCGGAGCATGGAACCTTGTGTGTGAACCGTTAAGCCATGACTGGTTAGCAGCGTGTCGAAGGCATCCTGCCAGGCAACCTTGTTGAGTTTCAAACTGGATTCACCACTGACCTGGTCGGTAATCAATATATTTAACTGATGCTGATCGGCCAGTAATTGTATGAGTTGGCTTAGCGGCATTTTATCGGTATTGAGCGAAACAGGTTGTTGTCTTTGCTCTTCGCTCAGCAGGCTTTTCCAGGAATTTTCCATTGCGTAGCCAGATGTAGAGCAAAGCACCAGCAGCAGACTGAGCGCACGAAAAGAGAATTTAATTGGCTTCATTACGGTTTCTTGTCCTTAGTTAAACGAAGTTTGACGGTCTCTGCCGACCAACAGCCTGCATACTGCTGCCAGCGTTCGAAAAGTGCGTACCCGGGGTTAATTTCACGCAATTGCATGAGTGGGTTTTCTATCCAGCTGTTGTTAGCAAGGGTTATTACGCGGTCAGGCAGTTGTAGCAGAGCTTTTCTTTGTGGTGAGGTTTGTGTGGCCAGCAACTTCACTAAAGACCAGTCACTGATTTGAATGTTGCTCTTTATTGCAGGCCGCTCTAAGCACTTAGGAGGTTCGACAGCAATGGGCGGAAAGTTTGTTTTAAACAGCGTGTTGGCGTCAATGCTTGCCGAAGCGGCATCATCGGCGTTTAACCACAGAAACTGCCAACTGAGTTTACCGCTGGTTAAGTCTGTGTCTTGCCACTTTAATGTTTGAGTAAAAGGAAAAGCCTGAGTCGCGCCGTGTTGTGCCAGCATTACAGAGGCAACAAAACGGACAGCGCGCTGATAGCTGCCATTAACCCCAACGAACCATTGTTCAGAACTCTCTGGATCTTGTTGGTAGTGCAAGTCTACCTTTTGTTGCTTTGCCGCCTGGGTCAGTAAAGACGAAACATCCACGAAGGAGGGTTCGGATACGTAGATACTGTCCTCTGCCGGAACTGGAGGAAGAGGTGTCTGTAGCTGCTGATACTGATTCCGCAAGGTTTTGCTAAGCTGCGCGGCCTGATACCCGGTGAAGTAATAGCTAATGAGCACAGCAAGCAGGGTAAAGATAAGCAGGGCCATGACCCAGGCAATAAGTGCTTTGTGTAATGATTTAGCCACGGCTGGCCTCACGCTGGCTATTTAAGTAATGGAATGAAACGCGTTTTTGCGGCAACAACTGCTGTTTTAGCCCGGCATGAACAAGTTGTTTGTTGAGCCATAAATAGTGATCGTTAACTTCCTGAATACGGCGATAGCCAGCTTCCAGCTTGAATTGCTCATGGTTAAAAGTAAGCCTGCGATGGTGAAAGCTTTTTGGGGTGTTGTCGAGTAATGCCGAAAATGCGTTAAGCCTCAGCTTATGTAAGCGTTTAAGCCGGGTAAAAATACGCTGAGTTTCTTGCTGTTGCTTGTAGGCTTGCCAGCGTTGTTGGTGAACTTTGCGCTCAGCCAGTTTCTGATTCTGGTCGCTAACTTGCTGCTGCAACTGAGCCAGATAGTCACTGTATGAAATAACCCACTGTGACGAGAAAAAGGTAACAGTTATTAACAGCACAATACCGACTTTATGCAACGTGCGGTGGCGTTGCCATAAGCTTTGCTGTCGCCATTGCAGAAGGTTTAGCGATGCCATTGGTTAAACCCCCGCAAGGCTAAGCCTAATAACACCATTTCATTATCTAATGCTGCAACAATGGGTGCTGGATTGTTTTTGAAAAAGGGGGTTGTTGATAGCACTAAGTGCGTGAGTTGCATTTGCCCTTCAAGCTGCCGGTCAAGCGACGACTGAACCGCTTTATCGCCAAAGCTCATAACCCAACTGAATTTGCCGGACATTTGAGCCGACAAAAGATAAGGCAGTAAATTGAAAGTATCGACGTATTCTAAGCGCTGAAAAACACCGCCTTTGCAATACAGAAGAATAGACTGAGGCTGTCTCAGCTCGACAATGACCCATTGCATTGTGCTTTCAAATATTGCGTTGTCGGGCCAAAGGTAAGGAAGTACTGCGTTGGTTGCACGTACAACAGACTGATAGGCCGGCTCAACCACGTGTACCGGCATTTGTAGTGGTGCCAATATTGCCAGTAATTCTTCCAGAGCTGAGCGTTGACCAATGACCGCTTCAGCTTCGTTATCTCGGGTAAAATAGTCGTAACTGATACCGGTACTGGTCTTTAATTGTGGCGGTAACTTTTCCAGTAACTGCTCTTCAACCTGACTATGGTTGTCCAGCGCAATTTTCTGATAGTGAGTTGCGGTGTAATCAAGCGCTGAGACAATGCCATCTTTATTGAGTCCTTTATCGCTGAGGCTGTTTTTGTGTTGCTGTGAAAAGTGGTCGACGACAAAGTGCCGGCCCTGCCGTGATAGTTGTAAAACCAGACAACTTTCACGATTCATTTGCACAGCAAGTGGTTGCTGGCGAAGTAATGACATTAGACAATATCCTTATTGTAGAAAAGCCAGATGCAAGCGTAGTGTTGTGAACAAAAATCCGCCATAATAGTCAGTAAGAATTTAGAGCTAATTTATGTCGGTTTTTGCGGTTTAAGCAGACTGGTGTAGTGAAAAAGCGGTTATGGAGCAGATAATTGAAGTGGTTTAAGCGGCTAATTTACACCTTGCTGGTGTGTACTATTATTGGCGGGGTAGCGGTTGGCAGCCTTTACTTGTATGTAAAGCCCGAATTACCCAGCGTGGAAACTTTGCGCGATGTGCGTTTGCAGACACCAATGCAGGTGTTCACAGCAGACGGAGAACTGATCTCACAGTTTGGTGAAAAGCGGCGTATACCTGTGGAGCTGCAAGACGTACCGCAACCGCTTATTGATGCTTTTCTGGCAACTGAAGACAGTCGTTTTTATCAGCATTTTGGTGTTGATCCTATTGGTGTTTTGCGTGCCTTTAGTGTGTTGCTGACCACCGGTGAGATTCAGGAAGGTGCCAGTACCATTACCATGCAGCTGGCACGTAACTTCTTTTTGACCTTTGAACGCGCGTGGATGCGCAAGATAAAAGAAGCCTTTATTGCCGTTCACATTGAACAGCTCTTAAGCAAAGATGAAATTCTGGAACTTTACCTCAATAAAATTACCTTTGGGCATCGCGCTCATGGTGTCGGGGCTGCAGCACAGGTTTATTACGGTAAGCCACTAAAAGACCTGACTTTAGCACAGATGGCAACCATCGCAGGCCTGCCTAAAGCGCCGTCGAATCTAAACCCAATTTCAAACCCCATTGCCTCGAAAGCGCGCCGCCGTGTGGTTTTGTTGCGTATGCTGGATGAAAATAAAATCAGCCAGGCGGAGTTTGAAGAAGCGGCTAATGCTCCGGTTACCGCTCGTCGCCATGGAGCGGAGGTAACGGTCAATGCGCCTTACCTGGCTGAGATGGTGCGTCAGGAAATGGTAGACCGCTACGGAGACGACCAAGCTTACAATGAAGGCTACAAGGTTTACACAACGATAAGAAGTGATGTGCAGCTGGCTGCGCGTCAGGCCGTCTGGGATAACCTGCACAGTTATGACGAACGCCATGGTTACCGCGGTCCGGTGAGTTTGTTGTGGTCGGCAGAGAAAGAAGAGGAGCCGGTGGAAGAACCGGCTATTCGGCAATACCTTGAACAATTACGCGTTATTGGTGCGGTTACACCGGCTGTGGTGACAGCCATTGGTGAGCAGTCTGCGGAAGTGATGGTTAAAGACGAGGGGAAAATCACTTTACCCTGGGAAGCCATGCACTGGGCCCGCGAATACCTGAACGAAGAACGTCAGGGACCGCCTCCGGAGACAGTCGGAGAAATCATGCAGCCCGGGCACGTTATTTGGTTGCGTCGGGTGAATGACGGCAGTGAATGGCGTCTGGCTCAAATTCCTGAACCAAGTTCCGCCATTGTGTCGCTAAGGCCCGATGACGGCGCTGTAGCTGCTGTGGTTGGTGGTTACAGTTTCCAGCTGAGCCAGTACAACCGCGCATTACAAGCGGAACGTCAGGTTGGTTCTAATATTAAACCGTTAATATATTCAGCAGCCTTTGAAGAAGGATTGACGCTGGCGACTTTGGTTAACGATGCTCCGATTAACCAGTGGAACCCGGGTTCCGGTATTGCCTGGCGACCCAAAAACTCGCCTGAAGTTTACGAAGGGCCTATTCGCCTGCGTAAAGCGCTGGCTAAGTCGAAAAACGTGGTTTCAGTGCGGCTAATTCGCGAAGTGGGCGTAAAGCAAGTGGCAGACCATTTAGCGAAATTTGGGCTGGATCGTTCTGAAATTCCTGAAAATGAATCGCTCTCGTTGGGTTCTCTTTCAATGACACCGATGCAGGTAGCCAGAGCATTTGCTGTTTTCGCAAATGGTGGCTTTTTGGTCGAACCTTATTTCATTGAACGCATTGAAGATGCAGACGGAAACGTTTTAGACGAAACCGACCCGGCGCGCGCCTGTTTCGACTGCGATAAACCGGCACCGCAGGTCATCAGTGAGCAAAATGCATTTTTGGTTGAACAGGCAATGAACTCTGCTGTCTGGGGTGGTGGAAGCTGGCCTAATGGCACTGGCTGGAATGGTACCTCCTGGCGTATTCAACGTTCCAAACCCATTACCGAAGCGGTAGGTCGTAATATTGCCGGTAAAACCGGTACGACAAACGATGTGCGAGACACTTGGTTCTCGGGCTTTACTTCTAGTCTGTCCACCACGGTCTGGGTAGGTTTTGATGATGTTTCCAGAAAGCTGGGGCGTACGTCAAAGCATCCTGAAGTGGACTCCAGTCAGCAGGCAATAACAGGCGGTGAGGCTGGTGCTAAAACAGCGTTGCCGGGCTGGATCCTATTTATGGAAAAGGCGTTACCCCTGTTCCCGTCACGTGAGTTTGGTATTCCACCGGGCGTGGTGAATGTTCGAATCGACTTAGAAACTGGTAAGTTGTCGCATAAGAGCGATTACACAACACGCTTTGAATACTTCATTCGGGGAACTGAGCCGACAGAGTACAGCCGTAATAATGGCAACTCAGACCGCGATATTTTTGAAGACAATGACGACGATTTATTCTAGTCAGGCATTAGGACAAAATGAGTGGGAGCGTTGAGCTCCCACTGCCAGTTTACCCAGTAACTGATTCAAATCGGACTGAACACCACCTGCGGTAACGTGTTTACCTGCACCGGGACCACTTATTACGAGCGGCATTTCAGAATACCAGTCGGTGTAGATAACAAAGATGTTTTCGCCGGGTATTAGGTTTGCCAGCATATCCCCTTCCGGAATGTACTCAATACCAACCTGGGCGGTAACCCGCTGCTCATCACTGACCGTGAAGCTGGCCAGTAGTCGAGGGACCTTACCGTCTTTGGCGGCTTCGTCGAGCATAGCTGCCATGGGCTCATCAAGCTCAGATATGCGTTGCATAAAGTCGTTAAGCGGTATGTCGCGTAAGTTCTCCGGCACAAGGCTTTGTACCTGAATGTCCTGCCAGTCCAGATTCAAGCCAATTTCGCGTGCAAGAATCAGCAGTTTACGGACAAGGTCCTGGCAGGACAGATCCTCTCGTGGGTCGGGTTCGCTGTAACCCCTTTCTTTGGCTTCTTGTACCAGCGAACTGAAAGCCACACCTTTGGTGAAATTCTCAAACAGCCAGGACATAGTTCCGGAGAAAATACCGGAGATACTGCGGATTTCGTCGCCGGAATTGCGTAAGTCATTAATGGCGTAATTCAAAGGCAGTCCAGCGCCAACTGTGGTGTTATAGAGCCACTCACGTTCGTATTCGTGCTGGATGGTACGAATTTCGCGGTACAGCGCTTCGTCAGCCGAGCCCGCGCGTTTGTTGGCACTGATGATATGAAGGCCGTTTGCGAACAGACTCGGGTATAATTGCGCGACTTGTTTGGCATCGGTTAAATCAATCACAACCAGCTCGTCGTATGGCGCATTGGGCAGCTCGCGCAACAGTTCGGTCAATACGTAAGGGCGCGCCAGGCGGTCGAAGTCATCTGCCCACTGGGTCAGTTCAACGCCGTTGTAATCCAGCCATAAACGGCGGGAGTTGGCTATGCCAATAACGCGAACGTCCATCACCTGATTAATGCGATCTCGTTGTTGTCTGAACAGCTCCAACCAGGCTGTACCAATATTGCCACGGCCAATAACCAGCACACCCAGACTGCGGCGGTAGTTAAATAATTGACTGTGTAAACGGTTCAGTAAACGGTTATCAAGCTTCTGCTCTAAAATAGCCACAGCGGAGTCGCCGTTCTGAGTTAAGGCAAAGCGGCGTACTTTTTGTTCTGAAAGCTGGAGCTTAAAGGTCGAAAACTGATCGGTTTCCTGAATGCGGTTACCGACTATAGCGACCATGGAGTAACCGCGAATTTGAGTGATGGCATCACCCGCGCCCAGACTGTCCAGCCAGCCGGTCAGATAGTCTAAGTGGTTTTGGTGAAAGACCAGATACTGCTGATGATTTTCCGGCTCAGTCCAACTGACCAGCGGTTCTAACTCCAGTTCATCCAGGCGCTTTACTAAAGCCTTGTCCTGCAACTCAACTTTAAACAGAACCACTTCGGACAAAGACGTGAAAACTTTGCCGCGGGGCTGCGTATTCTGGAACTGACCAATGCGGGTTTGCTGGTTTTCTACTTTTAAGCTGGAACGTACCGATATGACCATGCGTTGACGGTCGACCGGCTGAAAGGTTCTTGGGTGCAGAACCGGGCTGCCAAGTCTTGCCAGTTCCTCGGCTTCGGTCCAGTCCAGTGTGGGCAAACTGACGACACGTTCAACTTTACGAGGATCCGCCGAGTAAACACCGGCAACGTCTTTCCATATGGTGACCTGGCGAGCATCAAGCAAGCTACCCACCAGCGTAGCTGAGTAGTCACTGCCGTTGCGACCCAGAGTCAAGCTTTCGCCGTTTAAGCCACGGGCAATAAAGCCGGTAACAATAAAGCGGGTGCCGGAATGAGGAGCTACCCGCAGTAGTAGCTTTTCACGGGAGTGCTCAACCTGAATCACAGGCTCTGGAGCATCCGCTGCCAGTAAGAAGTCGCGGGCATCAATGTGGTCGGCCCGGGTGCCCTGTTTTTGCAGCAGCGCAGATAATAAGCGTGCCGACCAAAGTTCACCGTAGGACAGCAGCTCGGCGTTATGAGCAATGTCTTCGTCACCGGCTAACCAACGACGCCAGCGAGTGAAGTCCTGTTGTGACTGTTGCAGCAATTGCTGTTGTAAATCGCCACTTAATAATTCAGTGATAAGCCCTTGCTGAAAATTCTCCAGCTGATCGAGCAGAATACTGGCGGTATCGCCCGGCTGCGGTTTGGCGTTTATAATAGCCAGAATACGATTGGTCGTATCACCAGCGGCGGAAACCACGACAAGATCGCTCGCGCCGGCGTATTCCGTTACAATGCGGGCCACACGTCGATAGCAAAAGGCGTCGGCAAGACTGCTTCCGCCAAACTTGTGTACCTGAACACTGTCGGCAACGGCCTGCTTTTGCTCCTCTGTGAGCTGTGTTGTTGTCATTCCGCCTTCCTTAACTACTCGCATGGATTGGGTTACTGCTACTAAGGCTAAAATATTGTCAGACAAATGTCAGCAACTTTTAGCCATCTAGACGGATAAAATTTGACGGGGTCGCTCAGTCGGGTACAATTCATTACAACTTACAGGGTTTTGTCTGACATCAGAGTAATGAATATGAAATGGAACGGCGAATACATTTACCCGTATGCTGAACACGGTCGTAAGAGTCAGCAGGTTAAGAAAGTTACGGTCTCAATTCCTACTCGGGTATTAAAAGTACTGACTGATGAGCGGACCCGTCGCCAAATCAATAATTTGCGTCATGCTACCAACAGCGAACTGCTGTGTGAGGCGTTTTTACACGCTTTTACCGGTCAGCCGCTGCCCGAAGATGAAGACTTACAAAAATCGAATTCGAATAAAATACCCAAAGCCGTGCGGGAAGAGCTGGAAGCCAGAGGCTTGCCCATCCCGACGGATGACGAATTGGACGATTAATCCTGCATATAATTTTCTGGTAAATCGATTTTCGCCGCGCCGGATTTCACGGCGGCTTCAGCAACGGCGCGAGCCACACGTTGGCACAAGCGTGGGTCGATAGGCTTAGGAATAATGTAGTTGCGGCCGAAGTTTAATTCTTTGACATCGGCTGCTTTTAGCACGGAATCGGGCACGGGCTCTTTCGCCAGCTGACGAATGGCCTCTACCGCTGCCACCTTCATTTCATCGTTAATGGCTGTTGCCCGCACATCTAATGCTCCGCGGAACATAAAGGGAAAACAGAGTACATTGTTCACCTGGTTCGGATAGTCCGAACGGCCAGTTCCCATAATTAAGTCGTCCCGTGCTGCCATAGCAACTTCCGGTTTAATTTCCGGATCAGGGTTTGAGCAGGCAAAAATAACCGGGTTAGGCGCCATTAGCTTCAGCTCTTCCGGGCTGAGCAGGTCAGGGCCTGAAACGCCGACAAAGATATCAGCACCCTCAATAACATCTTTTAGCGTGCGCTTATCGGTATTGTTAGCGAACAGTTGCTTGTATTCGTTTAAGTCATCACGGCGGGTGTGAATAACGCCTTTAGAATCGAGCATATAAATGTGTTCGCGCTGTGCACCGCATTTAATCAGAAGCTCCATACAGGCAATTGCTGCTGCGCCGGCACCGAGACAAACAATGCGTGACTCGGCCAGTTTTTTGCCCTGAATTTCCAGCGCGTTAAGCATACCGGCTGCGGTAACAATGGCAGTACCGTGTTGGTCGTCATGGAATACCGGTACATTGCAGCGTTCTATTAAGGCCTGCTCAATTTCAAAACACTCAGGCGCTTTAATGTCTTCTAAGTTAATACCGCCAAAGGTATCAGCAATGTTGGCAACCGTATTGATAAAGTCCTGTGTGGTACGGTGACTGACTTCAATATCAATGGAATCCAGCCCGGCGAAGCGCTTGAACAAAAGTGCTTTACCTTCCATGACCGGTTTTGACGCTAATGGTCCCAAATTGCCCAGACCGAGAATAGCCGTTCCGTTGGTAATAACAGCAACCATGTTGCCTTTAGCTGTGTACTTGTAGGCATTGTCCGGGTCTTGCGCGATTTCCCGAACCGGCTCTGCTACGCCCGGGCTGTAGGCCAGCGCTAAGTCTTTGCTGGTTTCAGCAGGGGTGGTGAGTTCAACGGAAATTTTACCCGGGGTCGGGTATTGATGGTAATCCAGTGCCTGTTGGCGAAAGTCTGTCATGCGGTGATACCTGAGTCTGGTGATCAGAATGCCGATCAGTCTATCGCTTTTGTGCTAATAAACAAATCTTACCTCCGCCTTTGAGGGTAATGAGGTGAATGAAATTTCCAATGTGTTCAAAAGTACACCAGTTAACTTTTCTTTAACAATAGGCCGCTTAGCGAAACAGGCACAAAAAAAGGCGCTGTTTAGCGCCTTTTTCTTAAAATCTGCTGTTAAGCAGCGTTTTCTATAAGTTTTCTTAGGCTTATTTCTTGCCCAGAGCACCAAAACGCTTCTTAAATTTGTCAACACGACCACCAGTGTCCATTACACGCTGCTTACCAGTGTAGAACGGGTGGCACTCTGAACATACGTCCAGGTGAAGATCTTCTGAGCGGGTTGAACGCGTTTCGAACGTGTGACCGCAAGAACAGCTGACTTTTAAAGTCTCGTACTTAGGATGAATACCTTGTTTCATGGGGTTACCTCAGTTATGGGCCGCATCGCCATTCGATCCAAAGCCGAACACCATGCGCAAAAAAACATCAATGAATTAAGAGCCGCGCATTTTATGTGATCCTGAGCTTGTGATCAAGCAGAATCTGCTGCCTTGTATTCTGCGCGGTAGCGTTCCAGAATAGAGCCATGAAGCAAGCCAACACCGGCAATGAACGACGTTATAAAGTCGCTCTGCCGTTACCTCTTCGACAAACCTATGATTATCTGTGCAAAAGTGCTGAGCCGCTGCCGCAGGGAGTGCGCGTGCGCGTGCCATTTGGTCAGCGCCAGTTAGTCGGCTATGTGGTTACTGAAGCCAATGACGAGCCGCCAACGTTTGAGCTGAAGTCGGTTTCGTCGGTATTGGATGAGCAACGACTGTGGCCGGATGATATTTGGCAACTGGTTCGCTGGTCTTCCGATTATTACCACCACTCGCTGGGGGATGTTGCTGCCAATAGCCTGCCGGTTTTGTTGCGCAAAGGCGATGCGCCGGAATACCTGACTGAAACTTTTTATGCGTTGACTGACTTAGGCCTTGCTCAGTCTATTAACGACTTGAAAGGGGCGGCGCGACAACAGCAAGTGCTGGCGGCGCTGAAACATAAGCCGCTCAGGCGCAGCGACTTAACCGACATAGGTGTGACCTCGGCCGTGCTTCGTACCCTGCAGGATAAAGGCTGGATTGAGGTGCGTGAGCAGGCACCGGCAAAGCCACAAAGCTGGCAGCAGAAGCCATCGGTATTAAGAGAACAGGGTCATGAATTAAATACCGAGCAGGCAGTAGCGGTTTCAACCATTAACCAGCAACAGAAGCACAGTACGCTATTGCTGGAAGGCGTTACCGGCAGTGGTAAGACTGAAGTCTACTTACAGGCTATGCAACCGGTACTGGAACGTGGTGAACAGGTTTTAGTGCTGGTGCCTGAAATTGGCCTCACCCCGCAAACCCTGCAGCGCTTTAAAGAACGCTTTGACGCGCCGGTGGTGATGCTGCACTCCGGTATGAGCGACAGAGAGCGATTGAATACCTGGCTGGATGCTAAGCACGGGCATGCAGCGATTATTATCGGTACCCGTTCGGCGGTGTTTACGCCTTGCCAGAAGCTCGGTCTTATTGTGGTTGATGAAGAACATGACCTTTCGTATAAGCAACAAGATGGTTTCCGTTATCATGCCCGGGATATTGCTATTAAACGGGCGTCGTTGCTGAATATACCGCTGGTATTAGGCAGTGCTACCGCGTCGCTGGAAACCTTAAACAATGCGGTAAACAAACGCTTTCACTGGCTTAAGCTGGGGCAGCGCGCTGGTGGCGCGCAAATGGTTAAACACGAGCTTATTGACCTTAAGCAGCAACCGATAAAAGCGGGCATCTCCAAAGCACTACGGGAACAAATTCAGGTAGAAATTGAGCGCGGTAATCAGGTGCTGTTGTTTTTGAATCGTCGTGGCTTTGCCCCTGCGTTAATGTGTCATGAATGTGGTTGGCTGGCCCAGTGTCATCGCTGTGACGCTTATTATACCGTGCATAAGACGCACCAGCAGCTGCAGTGCCACCATTGTGGGAGTCAGCAGCGGATACCACGTCAATGCGGCTCCTGCGGCTCGCCGCAGATGATTTCTCATGGTGTGGGCACTGAGCAGCTCGAGCATAGTCTGAAAGAGATGTTTCCTGGCCGCGGGGTACTGCGCATTGACCGGGACTCAACCCGCCGCAAAGGCCAGTTAGACGACTACCTGCAAAAAGCCACAAATAATGAGTATCCTTTGCTGGTCGGCACGCAGATGCTGGCAAAGGGCCATCACTTTCCTAACGTGACTTTAGTGGCGCTGCTGGATGTCGACGGTGCGCTTTACAGCGCTGACTTTCGGGCTGCAGAGCGTTTAGGCCAGCTTTATACTCAGGTGGCCGGTCGCGCAGGGCGTGAGCACAAAGCCGGTAAAGTGGTGCTGCAAACCCACCATCCGGAGCATGATTTAATTCAGGATTTGCTCAATAACGGCTATTCGCATTTCGCACTGACGGCTTTAGCCGAACGCCAACAAAGTGAGCTGCCGCCGTTTTCTTATTTAGCTCTGTTCAGGGCTGAGGCGACAGACAGAGACTCTGTCGTGCAGGCCATGACCCAAATTCAGCAGTTGATGCCGCAGGTTGATGGTGCGTTTTTACTGGGGCCAATGCCTGCCTTAATGGAGCGTAAAGCTGGTCGTTACCGCTATCAATTGCTGTTACATTGTCAGTCACGGAAATTACGTTTTCAGTTAATTGAGCACTTGCTGCCGCAGATTAACGCCTTGCCGTTATTGAAAAAAGTACGCTGGTCGCTGGATATCGATCCGCAAGACTTCAGCTGATTAACAACTAAGCGGTTTTTTTTATCGGGCGTAGCGATTAAACTAAGCGCTTTGAATTTCCTCTTCGATTTTTCATACAGGTAGTCGCATTAATGAAAGAACAACTTGAACAGTTACTGGCCGAAGCCATTGGTCAACTTAAAGCACAGGGGAAAATCCCTGCGGATCACCCAGTAAAGATTCAGTTGGATCGCCCTCGCGACAAATCGCACGGTGACTTTGCGACGAACCTGGCACTTATGTTGGCAAAGCCGGCAAAGTCGAACCCGCGTCAGTTGGCTGAAGCTATTGTTGATGCGGTCCCGGAGAACTCTCTGCTGTCGAAAATGGATATTGCCGGACCGGGCTTTATTAATTTCACTATTTCGCAGGACCAGCTGAAAGATCAGTTAACGGCGATGCTAAACAGTGACCGCCTGAATACCGATGTTGCTCACCAAAGCAAAACCATTGTCATTGACTACTCGTCGCCTAACCTGGCGAAAGAAATGCACGTCGGCCATTTACGTTCTGCCATTATTGGTGATGCCGTGTCCCGCGTGTGCGAGTTTTTAGGTCATAAAGTGGTTCGCCAAAACCACGTGGGCGACTGGGGTACACAGTTCGGTATGCTTTTGGCTTACATGGAAGCGCTGGATAACCAGTCGGCAGAATATGAACTGAGCAACCTGGAAACCTTTTATAAAGCAGCCAAGCAGCGTTTTGACGACAGCGAAGAGTTCGCTGACCGTGCTCGACAGCTGGTGGTAAAACTGCAGTCGGGCGACGAATACTGCCTGAAGCTGTGGAATCAATTTATTGATGTATCACTCAGCCATTGCCAGGAAGTTTATGATCGTTTGGGCGTTAAGCTGACCCGTGATGACGTGATGGCAGAAAGTGCCTACAACGACAAGTTACCGGGTGTCATCGAGCACCTGCGTGAAAAAGGTTTGCTGACCGAAGATCAGGGCGCGCAGTGCGTGTTCCTGGAAGAGTACAAAGGTAAAGAAGGCGAACCGCTGCCAATTATTGTGCAGAAAAAAGGCGGTGGTTATCTGTATGCCACCACCGATTTAGCCGCCATTGAATACCGTCAGAAAGTATTAGGCGGTGACCACTTAATGTATTTTGTAGACGCCCGTCAGGCACTGCATTTTGACCAAATTTTTACCCTGGCGCGTAAAGCAGGCTTTGTTGAGGGTGAGATACAGCTAGACCATTACGGTTTTGGTACGGTGATGGGCAAAGACGGAAAACCTTACAAAAGCCGTGACGGGGGTGTGACTAAACTGGCTGATTTATTAGATGAAGCCGAACGCCGCGCACTCGAGTTGCTTCAGCAGAAAACGACCGACTTAACAGACGAGCAGCAGAAACGCGTTGCTGAAGTGGTGGGTATTAGCTCGGTGAAGTATGCCGACTTGTCGAAAAACCGTACCAGTGACTACATTTTTGACTGGAATCACATGCTGACCTTTGAAGGCAATACAGCGCCTTACCTGCTTTATGCTTACACCCGTGTGAACAGCATTTTTGACCGACTCGGCGATACCGCTTTTGACCGTGATGCAGACATTATTCTTAATGACGAGCGTGAGCTGGCACTTGCGAACCAGCTGGTGCGTTTTAATGAAGTGCTGCATCAGGTTCAGGATAAAGCCATGCCGCACTTCTTATGCGGCTATCTGTTTGATCTGGCCGGGCGTTTTTCCAGCTTTTACGAAGCCTGCCCTATTTTGAATCAGGAAGATGAAGCCCTTCGTAACAGCCGCCTGAAGTTGTCGATGTTAACGGCTAACGTGCTGAAGCAAGGCCTGGATTTGCTGGGCATTCCAACCCTGGAGAAGATGTAACGCACTATGGATTACGCGAATCGTAAGCCAAAATCGCCGAAACGTAAGCCGGCTAAGAAAAAGGGAAGCAATAAAAAGCAGCAACGTGGCGCAAAACCTGTTGGTGAACGTAAAGCTGTCCCCTGGTTCGTGGTTATTATTGCCATTGGCTTAATCGCCTTATTTACTTATATTCTGGTGCAAATTAGCGGTAAGTCCGAGGAAGTTGAGCAACCGCATGTGCAGCAACCACCGGCCGATCTGTTGCCGGAAAAGTCGGCCGAACGCTGGCGTTATATTGAAGAGCTGGAAAGCAAAGAAGTGGAAGTGGATGTACCCGAACGCGAAGTGGGTCCACCTAAGCTTATGCAATGTGGCTCTTTTCGTCAGCAGGCTGACGCAGAAAGGCTGCGTGCGCAAATTGCTATGGCGGGTCTGGAATCTCAGGTTAGAGCAACGGACGGCAGTAATGGTCTTTGGTACCGGGTTATTTTAGGGCCTTATGAAACAAAACGTGACGCCGAACGTGATCGTCATAAACTGCAGCGGAATCAGGTGTTTGGTTGCGCAATTTGGAACTGGAACATTGATTAATCCATACCCACCATTGAAAAACACGATATAGACCCTCAAATACTTGTCATTGATGTCACAAAGACAAAAAAGAGGGTCTTGATTTGACTACTATCGTATCTGTTCGCCGCGGCGATAAAGTTGTAATTGGCGGAGACGGCCAGGTTTCCTTAGGTAATACCGTAATGAAAGGCAATGCACGTAAAGTGCGTCGTCTTTACCACGACAAAGTGCTGGCAGGTTTTGCCGGCGGAACCGCTGACGCTTTCACACTGTTCGAACGCTTTGAATCCAAACTTGAGCAACATCAGGGCAACCTGATGCGTGCTGCTGTGGAACTGGCAAAAGACTGGCGTACTGACCGGGCGCTGCGTCGGTTAGAAGCTCTGTTGGCAGTGGCTGATAAGGAAACCTCACTGATTATAACGGGTAACGGCGACGTTGTTCAGCCTGAGAATGACCTTATAGCTATTGGCTCGGGTGGTCCTTTTGCTCAGTCAGCGGCAAGAGCGTTGCTGGAAAACACCGACTTGAATGCCCGCGACATTGTGCAAAAAGCATTAACTATAGCGGGTGATATTTGCGTATATACGAACGGCAATCAGACCATTGAAGAAGAAGAGTCTATTGCTGAAGACAAAACAAAGCAGGGGAAAGAATAAGATGTCTGAGATGACCCCAAGAGAAATTGTTGACGAATTAAACCGACACATTATTGGCCAGGATAAAGCCAAACGCGCTGTTGCCGTTGCTTTGCGTAATCGCTGGCGCCGCATGCAGCTGGACGATGAACTGCGTCAGGAAGTGACGCCAAAGAATATCTTAATGATTGGCCCAACGGGTGTTGGTAAAACGGAAATAGCCCGTCGCCTGGCAAAATTGGCAAAGGCACCGTTCATTAAAGTAGAAGCCACTAAGTTCACCGAAGTTGGCTATGTGGGTAAAGAGATAGAGTCTATTGTTAAGGACTTGACCGATGTAGCAGTGAAGCAAACTCGTGAAGAGATGATGCAAAAGGTACGTTACCGCGCTGAAGAAGCGGCGGAAGAGCGTATTCTGGATGTACTGTTGCCTCCGGCGAAGAAGTCGTCCTCCGGTTGGGCTCAACAACAGGAAGAAACACCTGAAAACGATGATCAGCGCGGCACACGTCAGGTATTCCGTAAGAAGCTGCGCGAAGGCCAGTTAGACGACAAAGAAATTGAAATTGATTTAGCTATGCCACAAATGGGTGTTGAAATCATGGCACCACCGGGCATGGAAGAGATGACGTCGCAACTGCAGAATATGTTCCAGAACATGGGCAACGATAAAACCAAAGCCCGTAAGATGCGTATCAAAGACGCCTACAAACAACTGGTCGAAGAAGAAGCGGCGAAATTGCTGAACCCAGATGAAGTCAAAGAAGCAGCGATTGAATCGGTTGAGCAAAACGGCATTGTCTTTTTAGATGAAATTGACAAGATTTGTAAGCGCGGTGATACCAGCGGACCGGATGTTTCACGCGAGGGTGTGCAGCGTGACCTGCTGCCTTTGGTTGAAGGTACAACGGTGAACACCAAGCATGGCATGATAAAGACCGACCATATTCTGTTCATTGCCTCTGGTGCATTCCAGATGAGTAAGCCATCGGATCTTATTCCGGAGCTTCAGGGTCGTTTGCCGATTCGGGTAGAACTGGAAGCGCTGACCAGCGGCGACTTTGTTCGCATTCTGACAGAGCCTAGTGCTTCACTGACGACGCAATACCATGCGTTACTGAACACGGAAGGCGTGGAGGTTAACTTTACCGAAGAGGGCATTCAGCGCATAGCTGAAGTTGCATTCCATGTGAATGAGACGACCGAGAATATCGGAGCTCGCCGGCTGCACACCGTGCTTGAGCGCTTGATGGAAGAAATTTCCTTCCATGCAACAGACCACAACGGTGAGAAGCTGACCGTAGACGCAGATTACGTCAACGAACATGTTGGTGAGTTGTCGCAGGACGAAGACTTAAGTCGCTTCATCCTGTAATACATTACCGTTAAAAAGCCGTTGCAAACTCCCCGGGAGGCAGCGGCTTTTTATTGCTCTGAATTTGACGTTCAATAAATTGTTCGGCGAATTGCAGGCGCATTGGCGGCGAATAGAAATAGCCCTGCATCATGTCACAACCCAGTTTCTGCAACATATCCTGCTGTTCTTCGGTCTCAATTCCTTCAGCAATCACTCGTTTTCCTAAACCATGAGACAAGCGGATCATGGCTTTTAAAATGGTCGCGTCGTTATTATTTTGCTGAAGTTCGCTGATGAAACTTCGGTCAATTTTAATTTTGTTAATAGGCAAGGACCGTAAATAAGCCAGAGAAGAATGTCCTGTACCAAAGTCGTCGATGGATATACCAAAGCCCATCTCCCGCAAACGTTGAATGACACTCATGCCATTATGCAAGTCAGACATAGCGACATTTTCAGTAATTTCTAATTCCAGCCATTCCGGCGAGATACCGTAGTCTTCCTGCAGCCGCTGCATTTTTTCAATCAACTGGAAATGCTGAAACTGAGGTGCAGAGAGGTTTACCGCAATTGGCCAGCATACGCCAAACTTTTGTTGCCAGGAGCTAAGAATCGCAGCGGCCTGATTCAGCACCCAGTCATCTAAATCGGTAGAAAGGCCGAGTTGTTCTATGTAAGGCAGGAACTCTGCCGGACTCAGCAAGCCCCGTTCGGGGTGTTGCCAGCGTATGAGGGCTTCAAACCCACAAAGCTGCTGATGGTCGAAGTCGAACTGAGGCTGAAGGTACAAAGTGAATTCATTTTCTTGCATTGCCTTACGAAGCACTGGCTCCATATCAACCAGATAGGAGTACATTTCGTCCATGCCGCGCTCATAAAAGGTTATGGTGGGCTGGTGCGACTGCTTGGCCTGAGTTAAACCTATGGTTGCCTTATTGAGCAAGACTTCCGATCGGCTGCCGTGCTGAGGGTAGCGCGAAATACCAATGCCTACTGCAATATTTACGGTTTTCTCGCCAATATCAATGGGCAGGGTCAATGCTTCCTGAAGTTCTGTGGCTAAGTCTTGTATCAGGCTTCGGTTCTTTAAGTGGTCAAAAGCAATAGCAAAAACGTCACCGCTGATACGTGAAACAGTGAGGGGCTGCTTAGTAAAATTTTGCAGGCGGCGGGCAATTTCCTTTAGAACCTGGTCACCGCCGCGAATACCGATATTTTCGTTCACCACTTTAAAACGGCTGACACCAATTAGCATCATGGTTAAGTGGCGATTGTTGCTACGGCAATATTCAATAAATAACGGAATTTTACTGACCAGTTGATCGCGGTTAGAAACCCCTGTCAGAGCGTCATGAGTGTGAAGATATTCGGCGCGTTGAATAGCGCGCACTGCGGTATTGCGCTCTGACTCCAGCAGCCAAATAATGACGCCAACAATAACAACGGCAATGATAATAACCGTTAACAGAGCCTGGAAACTTAAAACCCAGTCGATGGCGTTGGCTGATAACGAGAACATTCCGGCCAGCACCAGAAAGTTTTTAATGCCGATACTCAGAAAACCCCCTGAGACTAACTTGGGGCCGATACCTGCGCCCAAACTGCGCCACATGAAAAAGCCGATAGCAATAAGCGCTAAGCCTGTGACTAAAAAGCGCATAAACCCGGCATTGGGGGTGCTGCCGACAGAGCTGATAGTTGGCTCCAGCCAGAAGTAGGAGATAACCCCACCAATGAGTGAAACGGCGTAAGCAATATACTGCCAGTATTTTTGTGGTTTGCTGTTAAAGGCGGCACAGGACGCCCCCAAAGCAATAAAGCAAATTGCCAGGTACTGGAAGGTTAAGGCAATGCCTTGTAAGCCGCCGGACCAGTTAAGTGCAGACTCGGGTGCAACCATTGCGCTGCCTGCAAGAAAGGCGCGAATTAACTCACTGGGGCCAAAGGCAAAGCAGGCAAAAGACCAGTAACTTAAGTAGTCACGTCGATAATAACGGTGATAATACATAAGCAGCGACGCGAAACCGATAAGAAAAACGGCTTGTATGGCGTGCGCAAAGGTCTCTATTGCCAGACTTGTCATTAGGTCAAGCTGCGGCATGAAAATAGCGATTCACTTTATTATTATTATAGTTAGTTAGATTAAACGGGTTTTTATTCTATAATTCAAGGGTTTCGTTACCTCTGTCGGGCTTACTTTTGTCCTTGCCGGATAGCAGGTATACTGCCAGTCACTGCTATAGCAACGTCAGGAACACAATCATGGAATACAACACTTCAGAACTTTGCGATTTATACCCCGATATGGTCGATGTGGTTGAGCCCATGTTTGAGTCTTATGGAGGCCGTAGCTCTTTCGGCGGTCGTCTGGTTATCATTAAATGCCACGAAGACAAAGGGCTCATTGAAGAAACGGTGGCGGCAGACGGTGGCGGCAAAGTATTGCTGATAGATGGTGGTGGCTCGGCACGTCGTGCTCTGCTTGATGCTGCTATAGCTGAACAAGCTATGGATAACGACTGGGAAGGCATTGTCTGTTATGGGGCTGTGCGCGAAGTTGATGCGCTGGAAGAACTGGACATTGGTATTCTTGGCGTAGCTTCTATTCCTGTGGGGGCAATTAGTGAAGGTGTGGGTGAAGTGAATGTGCCGGTTAACTTTGGCGGCGTCACCTTTTTACCCGATGATCATCTCTACATTGATACCACCGGCGTCATCTTGTCTCCGGAACCACTAGATATTGAATAACTATGAGTGAGATTTCTTTTTTAGAATTAACCGATCCGGCTAAATGGGTAACGGTGCGCGAGCAGGAAACAAAAATTGGTCAGGCTATTCGGGTTCTTTCTGAGCAGGGAACTTATGAAGAAAGCCTGGCTGCAGCCTGGGAAGACGGCCAACGCGTAGCTTTAGTGGGAGTTCCGGAAAGTATTGGCGTGCGCGCGAATCTTGGGCGGGCAGGTGCCGACGATGGCTGGCAGTCCTTTCTCAAGAGCTTTTTGAACCTGCAGAAAACCGGCTTGCTTTCTACCCATGAATTGTTGCTGATTGGTGCTGTTAATTGTGATGATTTGAATGAAAAAGCTGAGGAGCTGGATACTTCGAACCCGCATGAACTAGCGACGTTACGCGAACTTTGCGCACAGGTCGATGCGCGGGTGGAAAAGGTGCTGACGCCGCTGTTCGAGCAAGGCTTTGAAGTCATTGTTATTGGTGGTGGTCACAATAACGCGTATCCACTATTGAAGAGCCTGCATAAAGTGACCGGTGAAGCCTGTGGAGCCGTGAATTTAGACCCGCATGCAGACTTTCGCCCGCGCGAGGGTCGCCACTCTGGTAATGGCTTTAGCTATGCCTATATGGAAGGCGCGCTGGAGTTTTATCATATTGTTGGTCTGCATCAGGGGAAAAACTCCGCCAGCAGTCTTCGCCAGTTGCAGGACGCAGGAATGCGTTACCATACGCTGCACCGCTTGTACGAGCGCCCATTTACTGAAGTGATGGACGAAGTGGTGGCAAAAGCGGTGTCCTGGCAACGTCCACTGGGCATTGAGGTTGACGTGGATGCCTTAAACGCTGTGCCTGCCAGTGCGGTGAATTATGTTGGCTTGAGTCTTGGACAAGGCTTTCAGTACGTTAAGCGACTGGCAGAGGTTAGCGAGGCACGTTACCTGCACCTTGCCGAAGCCGCACCGTCATTATGCAGTGCGGGCTTCGATGAAGGCATGAAAATTTGCGGACAGCTGCTTAGTGAGCTGACCACGGCTTACTTACACGGTCGTGAGCGACGCCGTTAAACCACAAGGTTTTTAGCGGGTTTACGCCAAATTGGTAAGTGAGCTCAGCGGCGTCCTGACAATTCCATAGCGCTAAATCTGCGTAACAGCCTTCGGCAATAACGCCCCGCTTCTGTTCACCTAAGGCTTTGGCAGCATTAACTGTTACCCCGCGCAAGCATTCTTCCGGTGTCATGTGGAAGAAGGTAGCGGCCATTTGCAGCATTAACGGTAGGTTGTGAATAGGCGAAGAGCCCGGGTTTGCATCGGTGGCAATGGCCATGGGAACGCCGTGTTTTCTCAGTAATTCAACCGGCGGCTTTTGGGTATCGCGCAGAAAATAGAATGCGCCCGGCAATAACACCGCCACTGTGCCATTTTCGGCCATGGCTTTAACGCCTTCCTCGTCTAGCTGTTCAAGATGATCAGCAGATAACGCCTGATATTCCGCGGCCAGCTTGGCACCTTGCTGATTAGTAATTTGTTCGGCATGAAGCTTAATAGGAAGTCTTAACTTTTTAGCTGCTTCAAACACTTTTTCAGTTTGGGCCGGGCTGAACCCAATGCTTTCACAAAAAGCGTCAACAGCATCGACCAGCCCTTCGTTCGCCAGAGTCGGCAGAATGTTTTGGATAATTTCATCAATATAGCCGTCGGCGTTATCCTTGAACTCTGGCGGCACGGCATGCGCTGCCAGTAGCGTGGTCTTTATGTTCACCGGCAACTGTTCGGCTAACTGACGCGCTACGGTTAACTGTTTGCGCTCGTTTTCTAAGTCCAGCCCGTAACCGGATTTCACTTCAATGCTGGTGACGCCTTGTGACATGAGCGTTTCTGCGCGCTCTAAAGCTAATTTAAGCAGCTTTTCCTGTGAAGCTTCGCGAGTGGACTTGACGGTGCTTTTAATGCCGCCGCCCTGCTCGGCAATTTCCTGATAGCTGGCGCCATGCAAACGTTGAGCAAATTCGTTAGCCCGCGAACCTGCCCATACCAGATGGGTATGGCAGTCGATTAACCCAGGGGTCAGCAAACCGCCGTTACCGTCAATGACTTCCGCCGTGGGAGTGGCGGGAGCGTCAAAGGCTGCACCTACAAATTCAATTTTTCCTTTATTGATAATGACTGTAGCGTCGTGGATCAGACCATAGCCCTGATCATCGTTCATTGTTGCTGCGTTGATGTTTTCTATACGTTGCATAGCAGTCCTTAAAGGTGAGTTCTGATAAAAGAATAGCAAAAGTAACTTGTATAGACAATTATTCTGGACTAGACTTTTACCCTCAAAAGTACCGTGTCATATCATTCATTGTTGGGGTCGGGATGAATAAATTCTCAAAGATAAAACAGCACATTTATCTGAAGATAGAGTCCGGTGAGTGGCCTGAAAACCACCCTGTCAGTTCGGAAAACGCATTATCGACGCAGTTCTCGGTCAGTCGTATGACGGCTCGCAGAGCCTTGCAGGAGCTTGCGGATGAAGGTCTGGTGATAAGAACGCAGGGGTCCGGCACTTACGTTGCCCCCATCAAGTCGCAAACCTCGTTTATGGCCATTCGCAATATTGCCGATGAGGTGCGTTCGCGCGGACACGATTACCGCGCCAAGGTGCATTTGCTAAAAGAACAGCCGGCAAGCGCTCAAATTGCGGAAGCACTGGAGCTGGAAGAAGGGAATCCGGTTTTTCATTCGCTGATCACCCACTATGAAAATGACCAGCCGGTTCAGCTTGAAGAGCGTTTTGTGAATCCGAAGCTGGTACCCGATTATCTTAAGCAGGACTACAGTAAGGTCACTCCGCATGAATATTTATGCGTAGTCAGTCCGCTAACCGAAGCCAGTCATCAAATTGAAGCCATTCTGCCGGTCAGCACGATATGCCAATACTTAAATATCGACCGTCACGAACCTTGTCTCAGAATTTTGCGCCGTACCTGGAGCTCAGGCGGTGTGGTCACCTTTGCCACACTGACTCACCCTGGCTCCCGGTTTAAGTTAGGCGGCCATTTAACCTTTAAGGAGTAAGTCATGTCATTCACCCGTTTGGATAAAAGTCGCAAAATAAGCGCACCTCATGGAACCGAGCTAACCACCTGTAACTGGCAGGTAGAAGCTGCAAAGCGGATGCTAATGAACAACCTGGATGACGAAGTTGCCGAACACCCACAGGCACTGGTCGTTTATGGTGGTATTGGGCGTGCTGCGCGCAGCTGGGAATGCTATGACAAAATTATTGAAACTTTAGAGCGCCTGAAGCCAAACGAATCTCTGTTGATTCAGTCGGGTAAACCGGTGGGTGTATTTCCGACTCATGAAGACGCGCCGCGTGTATTGATTGCAAACTCTAACCTGGTGCCCGAATGGGCAACATGGGAGCATTTTAACGAGCTCGATAAAAAAGGCCTGATGATGTACGGGCAGATGACTGCGGGTTCATGGATTTACATTGGCTCGCAAGGCATTGTGCAGGGCACTTATGAAACCTTTGGCGCCGTTTCGCGTCAGCACTTCGACGGCGACGCTAAAGGTAAGTGGGTACTTACTGGTGGTCTTGGAGGCATGGGCGGAGCTCAGCCGTTGGCGGCCACCATGGCCGGTTTTTGCATGTTAGCGGTGGAGTGTGATGAGTCGCGCATCGATTTCCGTTCGCGCACCGGCTATGTGGATCATAAAGCCACCAACCTGGACGATGCGTTAAAGCTGATTAACGACGCCATGGAAAAGGGCGAAGCCATTTCAGTGGGCTTACTGGGTAACGCCGCTGACGTTTATTCTGAATTGCAGCAACGCGGTGTCACACCGGATGTGGTGACTGACCAAACGTCTGCCCACGACCCTCTGCACGGTTACTTGCCACAAGGCTGGACGCTGGAGGAGTATAAAGAGCAGCAGGAAAGCGACCCCAGTGGCACGGTAACCGCCGCGAAAGAATCTATGGCGGTACAGGTTCGCGCTATGCTGCACTTCCAGAAAGAAGGCGCAGCTGTACTGGATTACGGCAACAATATTCGTCAGATGGCCAAAGACGTTGGCGTTGATAACGCCTTTGACTTCCCGGGTTTTGTCCCCGCTTATATCCGTCCGCTGTTCTGCGAAGGTATTGGTCCATTCCGCTGGGTGGCGCTTTCGGGTGATCCGGAAGACATTTACAAGACCGACCAGAAAGTCAAAGAGCTGATTCCGGACAACGAGCACTTACACAACTGGCTGGATATGGCCAAAGAACGCATTAGCTTCCAGGGCTTGCCGTCACGTATTTGCTGGATTGGCCTTAAAGACCGCGCCCGCATTGCTCGTGCGTTTAACGACATGGTTAAAAGCGGTGAGTTAAAAGCTCCTGTGGTTATTGGTCGTGACCATTTGGATTCCGGCTCAGTTGCCAGCCCTAACCGCGAAACCGAAGCGATGCAGGACGGCTCTGATGCGGTATCGGACTGGCCCCTGCTGAATGCGTTGCTGAATACAGCCGGCGGCGCGACCTGGGTCAGCCTGCACCATGGTGGTGGCGTAGGTATGGGTTATTCACAGCACGCTGGTGTGGTGATTGTGGCCGATGGTACCGAAGAAGCCGACAAGCGCTTAAGCCGGGTGCTGTGGAACGACCCGGGCACAGGCGTTATGCGTCATGCTGATGCCGGATACGATATTGCGAAAAACTGCGCCCGTGAACAAGGGCTTGATTTACCGATGCTGGATACGAAGTAAGGAGGTTGCATGAGTCATTTTGAATTACAGCCAGGACAGTTGCAGTTAAGCGAACTGCGCCACTGGTTTTATCAGCATCAGACGCTAAAGCTTTCTGATGAAGCGAAAGACAACATTGCGACTTCGGCAAAAACCGTTGCGGATGTACTGGAGCAAGGGCGAGTGGTTTACGGTATTAATACCGGTTTTGGACTACTGGCGAATACACGTATTCCACCAGAACGTTTGACTGATTTACAGCGCCGCATTGTGTTGTCGCACGCCGCCGGCACCGGTGACTTAATGGAAGACGCCGTGGTGCGTTTAATGTTGTTGTTGAAAATTAACTCTCTGTCGCGCGGGTTTTCTGGTGTGCGTCCGGTGTTGGTTGATGCGTTGATTAAACTGTTGAACGCCGAGGTGTATCCCTGCATACCGGAAAAAGGTTCCGTAGGCGCATCTGGTGATTTAGCCCCGTTAGCGCACATGGTATTGCCGTTAGTAGGCGAAGGTACGGTGCGCCATAATGGCGAGGTGCTAAACGCTAAAGAAGGTCTGAAAATAGCGGGCATTGAGCCTTTTGAACTTGCGCCGAAAGAAGGTCTGGCCTTATTAAACGGCACTCAGGCATCAACCGCACTGGCATTGGCAGGTTTGTTCCGAATTGAACGTAACTTCCATGCCGCCATTGTGGTGGGTGCGACTTCTGTGGAAGCCGCTATGGGCTCTCGGGCGCCATTTGACGAACGTGTACACGCTGTGCGAGGACAGCCGGGGCAAATTAAAGCGGCGGAAATGCTGCGTCACGTGCTGACTGACAGTTCTGAAATTGCCAAAGACCACGAAGACTGCGAGAAAGTGCAGGATCCGTATTCTCTGCGTTGTCAGCCTCAGGTAATGGGTGCAGTATTAGACCAAATTGAGCATGCCTCGGGCATTCTGGTACGCGAAGCTAACGGTGTTACTGACAACCCACTGGTATTCAGCGAAGAGCAGGACATTATTTCCGGTGGTAACTTCCACGCCGAACCTGTTGCTATGGCGGCGGATATTCTGGCCATTGCAGCGAGCGAAATTGGCGCTTTGTCAGAGCGTCGGAGTGCGCTGCTGATAGACAGCCATTTAAGCAAATTGCCGGCGTTTTTGGTGAATGACGGTGGGGTTAATTCGGGCTTTATGCTGGCGCAGGTTACTGCCGCGGCATTGGCGTCAGAGAATAAAACTCTCGCGCATCCTGCCTCGGTGGATAGCCTGCCAACCTCTGCTAACCAGGAAGACCATGTGTCGATGGCAACCTTTGCAGCACGCCGGTTAACGGACATTGCTAAGAACGTCAGCGACATTATTGCTATTGAGTGGTTAGAAGCGGCGCAGGGTCTGGATTTCCGTCGTCCTTTAAAAGGTGCGGCTGCGGTTGAAACGGCCTTTAACTGTCTGCGTGAGCAAGTGGCGTATTATGCGGAAGACCGCTTCTTTGCACCGGATATTAAAGCCGCCAGTGACCTGATTCAAAATGGCGAGTTAGCGGCAGTGGTGCAACTACCGCATATTTTGTCTGAAGTGTAAGGGTTAATCCCGTTTAGCAAGAACCACGAAGCGGCCGGTAAATTCTGCTACCGGCTGCTCTTCGTCGAGTATTTGAGCTTTTAGTGTTAACCGGGCATTTTTGCCTTGTTTTAACGCAGAAAAGTCACCGGTAACATCACTTAACCGTGCTACTGCCCGAGGCTCCTGAGTCACCGGCTTATGGTAATGAATGTTGCCATCGCCCAGTACGACTGACCCTTCAAGTTCCCGCTCCAACAGCTGCAAATGCAACAACCCCCAGCAGGTTAAGGTGCCCAGTGAATAAATGCTGCCTGCAAACATGGTGCCGTGTACATTAATGTTCCGTGATAGAACCGCGCGGGTTTCGAAAACACGCCCTGTGTATTGATGAATCTTAATGCCCATGGCATCGGAAATAGGAATGTCTTCCTGCCAGGTTTTCTGTAGCTCAGTACACCATTCGGGTCGATAAATTATGCGGTTATATTCAGTAAAAGACTTACGTAAGTGATGTTCTGCCATTGGGTTATTCACGGTATCGGCTTCTTCCGCGACTTCGTAACCACACTTCTTGTAAAAGCCGATGGTATTGTCGCGTGAGTTGATCACGACATGTGTTGCGCCTTCTTTGCGCGCAGCAAGCTCCAGCGCGTAGATAATAGCAACCCCATGGCCTTCGCCACGGTATTCAGGTGCAACGGCCATAAAGCGTATTTGAGCTTCTTCCGGGCTATTAAAATGCAGCCGGCCAACGGCAACGGCTTCGTCAGCTTCATTCACGACCATTCGGTGATGACCCACTTGATCGTATTCGTCTTGTTCAGAGCCCAGTGGCCGTTGAAAGGGTTCACGCAGAACCCGCCAGCGAAGGTAATAATAACGTTCGAGTTGCTCGTCGGTTTCAGGAGTAATAACGCGATACATGACAGTTATACCTTCAATTCAAATGTAACCGGGCCGTCATTGACCAGTTCAACCTGCATATCGGCCGCAAAACGACCGGTTTCTACCGGAACGCCCTGAGCTTTCAGCTTTTCACAAAACACCTGATATAAGTGTTGAGCCTGGTCGGGTGTTGCTGCAGATGAAAAGCTGGGGCGACGGCCTTTACGGGTATCTGCCGCCAGTGTGAATTGAGAAACAACCAGGGCTTTGCCTTGTTGATCAATGACACTGTTATTCATTTTGTCGTCGGCGTCACTAAAAATCCGATAATGAGCAATGCGTTTTGCCAATTTTTCGGCACTGGTTTCGTCGTCCTGGTGTTCTACTCCGAGCAAAACTAGCAGCCCGTGGTCAATGGCACCGACAACTTCATCGGCAACGGTGACCTTGGCATGGCTAACGCGCTGAATCAGTCCGATCATGAGTACATACCTTTAAAAAAGAGAACCGCTATGGTCGGTGAAAATTCACAGCAGGTCAATCAGACTTCGGCTCAGGCAGCTGTAACTGATACTCCTCTAAGCTAACGGTTAAAACCGCGCCAATGAGTACAATCAACCAGGAAAGGTAAATCCATACAATAAGAATAGGAATAGTGGCCAGCGCGCCGTAAATGGCCTGATAGGTTGGGAAGAAGGTGATGTACAGTGAAAATAGCTGTTTACTCAGCTCGAATAAAAGTGCCGCGATAACCGCACCAAAGGCGGCATAGCGGAATTTAACCTGACGGTTAGGTACCAGCTGATACATGAGCACAAAGAATACAAAAGAGGTGACAATGGGTACGAACCATAAGACAAAGTTTTGTACACCGGAAACATATTCATCAGCAAACTGGCTGAGTGATATCAAATAAGACGTGGCTGCCAGGCCGGAACCGATAAGTACCGGGCCGAGTGTAAGCAGCATCCAGTAAACCGCAAAAGAAACTAACCAATGTCTGCTGCTGGAGTCTCGCCAGATATTATTCAGTGCTTTATCAATGGCTGACATGAGCATAATGGCCACAATGAACAGAAAGCCAACGCCAATGGCTGTCATTTTCGAGGCGTTGGTAACGAACTCATTCAGGTATTGCTCAAGTTGCTCGCCCGAAGTGGGAAGTAAGTTGGCGAACAAGGCCTGTTCAAGGTTTTCCTGTAACTCCTCAAACATGGGGAAAGCGGAAAAAACCGTAAACATGACCACTAACAGAGGCACTAACGACAGCATGCTGACGTATGTTAAATGACCAGCGGTAATGTTCGTATTGTCACTGTTAAACCTCTTACCAAAGTACTTGAGAAAGCCTAAGGTATGTTCGAAATACGATTTCCAGTCAAGTTGCATCATGATGTACTGAGCTAATCCAGTTTAAATAACGTAGGGAAGTATAAACTATCATGATAGAGAGTAGCGCAAATGGCAATGGTGGTATTGGGTGCCGGTGGTGGATTAGGCCAGGCCTTAACACTGGAATTACAAAATCAGTTTCCTGATGAAGAAATTATTGCGTTGTCTCGTCAGCCTCAAACTGGGTTATTTGACTCGGGTAAAATAACCTATTGCCAAATTGATGACTACAGTGAAGACTCGTTGAGCGCGTGGGTGAGTGACTTTAAAAGTGGCGGCAAGCAGCTGACGGGAATCATTTCAACTATTGGTATGCTGCATGATGAAAAGACGTTTCCAGAAAAGAAATTGTCAGACATTACTGCGGACAATCTGACTAAGTTGTTTTCTGTTAACGCAATAAAGCCGCTATTAGCGCTGAAGGCTTTTTTACCTATTCTTGACCGTAAAAACACCCGGTTTTGGGTGCAGTTGTCGGCAAAAGTGGGCAGCATTGAAGATAATTATCTGGGTGGCTGGTATGCATACCGGTCGAGCAAGGCGGCGTTAAATATGCTACTGAAAACGGCGTCTGTAGAATTAAAACGAACCCATAAAAAATTATCGATAGCAGCGGTGCATCCGGGGACAACAGATACTGACTTATCGAAACCTTTTCAGCAGCGTATTTCAGCCGACAAGTTGTATTCGCCGGAATTGTCCGCAGAACGAATAGTCGAAGTCGTGAAAAATTTGAAACCCGAGCAGTCCGGTGGGTTATGGCACTGGGACGGCTCAGCGTTACCTTATTGATTTAATTTGCTTTTCGTTAAGGAATGTCTCTTAATTGGTATGAGGCAAAATGCAGTGCAAGGAGAACACGATGTTATATATTTTAGCGATTTTATTCCCGCCGATTGCAATTCTCTTCACCGGGAAAATATTTCAGGCAATATTTAATGCGATCATCGCCATTATTGGCGTGGTTCTTTTTATTGTATCTTTCGGTGCGTTAGGTGTTATTTATCTGGTCGCTATTATTCACGCTATTATCGCCGTGCATGATTACCGTCAGACCAAACGCGACGAACGCTTAATTAAAGCGGCACGAGGTGACAAATGATGAAATGGACTTTACCAATTGTCGCGGTATTCATACTGTCAGCCTGCCAAAGTGCCTACTACGGCACCATGGAAAAGTTTGGTGTAGAAAAGCGCGACATTTTAGTCGACAGAGTGGATGACGCTCGCGACTCGCAGTCCGATGCGCAGGAGGAGTTCCGTTCAGCGCTTGAGCGTCTGGATACCATGCTGAACATTGATGGTGGCGAGTTGGAACAGCAATACAATGCGCTACGGGACGACTATGAAGACAGTAAAGACGCAGCTGAAAAAGTTCGCAGTCGTATCGATGAAGTTGATGAAGTTGCGAATGACTTGTTCGACGAATGGAGTGAGGAGTTAGGCGAGTACAGCAATGACAATATGCGTCGCGAAAGCGAGCGTCAGTTGCGCGAAACTGAACGGCGTTACGCTGAGTTACTGAGAGTTATGGAACGCGCGGCGGATAAGATGCAGCCGGTTCTGGATAAAATGCAGGACAATGTGCTTTATCTGAAGCATAACCTGAACGCCAAGGCGATTGATGCCATTCGCGGTGAGTTCAGTAATCTGCAAAACGATATTTCCGTACTAATAAAAGACATGGAAGCGGCAGTAGCTGAATCGAACCGCTTTATCGAAGCTATGAAAGATTCCCAATCTTAACGATCAGGAGATGATATGACAGTTTTATTTATTGGTGGCAGTCGCCGTAAAGATTCGCTCAATACCAAGCTCAAGCACCGTTTAGCAGAAGTGGCGGATAAACACGGTATTCGCTATGAGCTGGTTGATGCTGACGCGCTGGATGCTCCGATTTACCACGGTGACTTAGAAGCCGCTGATGGCGTTCCCGAGCCGATGAAAAGGCTGGGTGAAAAAATCCAATCCGCATCGAAAGTGGTTTTGGTAAGCCCTGAGTATAACTCGTCGGTGTCGCCGTTAGTGAAAAATGCCATCGACTGGGTGTCACGGCTTGATATGGGGGCATGGTCTGGTAAAACGGTTTTATTAGCTGCGGCTTCCCCTGGTGGTTTAGGTGGTTTGCGTGCGGTCAGCCATTTGCGCGATATACTTGCGAATGTAAAAGCCTGGACGGCTCCTATGTGTGCAAGCTGTCCTAATGCCACTGATGAGGCTATTGCCGCAATGGACGAGAGCTTTTTAAAGAGCTTTTTAGAACAAGGAAAGGACTGATTAGTGATTGACTGGCAAATTGTCCAGGATCTGGGTCCATACTCCTGGAGGGGAATAGGCACCGCACTTTTGTGTGGTGCTATTGTGGGTCTGGAACGACAAATTCGTGGTAAACCGGTTGGTATAAGAACCTCTGCACTGATTATTCTGGGCACCTACCTGTTTTTGGTGGGTGGTTCATCCGTTGTCAGTCAGGGCGGCGATCCATCGCGAGTGATAGGCCAAATTATTACCGGTATCGGCTTTCTTGGCGCCGGTGTTATGCTGGCGCGCGATGGCGTGGTGGTCGGCGTAACATCCGCTGCGACCATCTGGGCTTTGGCGGCCATTGGTATTGCCGTAGGCCTGGGAATGTACGGTGTGGGTATTGTGTTGTCGTTGGTTATTGTTGGCGTGTTGCTTGGCGTTGACCTGCTTGAAGACACTTTTCAATCACTAACCCGTGGCGTACACCGAAAATACAGCGGCTGGCGCCGCCGTCGTGGAGACAGTAATGAGCCTTAACGAGTTAAGCCATTGATGTAACTGTCGATGGCCTGGTTCCCGTACTCGACTAAAGGAAAATAGTCTGGTGCGAGCAACCAGTTGTAAATGAGCCCGTCTACCAAAGAAAAAAGACCAATAACAGCAATTCGGGCATCCACTGTTGTTGCTAATTCGCCCCTTTCAATAGCTGATTCAAAAAGTTTTTCAATATCGCAGATACATTCATTACGGCCGCTTACATGTCGTAATTTAATTGGGTTTACTTCGTCAATGTATTCGCATTTATGAAGTAAAATACTGGCCAGTGAGCGTACTTGCGGGTCTTCCTGAACGCGGCTGATAAATTCCTTCGAGCGCCCTTTAATTTCCTCCAAAGGATCAAACTCGGAGCCTTCAGCGATTTGCTCACGCATTTCATCAATGGGTAGTTTGACGCGTCCCATCAGGGATTCAATGAGATCCATCTTGTTCTCAAAGTGGTGATAGATAGCACCGCGAGTGACACCTGCTTTTTCAGCCACTTGCATCATAGACGTATGGGTTACACCGTTTTCACTAAATAGAGCTTCAGCAGCATCTAATAATTTGGCGCGGGTCTCCATTGCGTCTTCTTTTGTGCGTCGAACCATTTGGGGCTCCAGTTTCTTAACATTCGTTCATTATTATAACGGTTTTTGTTTAATCATGCATCAATGTATGTATATTCTAATACAAGGTTTTCAAAACAATTCGGTAAAAGCGGTTGTGGAATGGGATTTCCGCCCTAATAATAAAGGTATACATTTAGTAAAACGCTGAGGTGTGTGATGAAAAACGAACTCGATAACAAACTGATGTTGGATGCGTACGAAAAAATCCACACTCATGGTGAAGCTCGTCAGGGGCGTCACTATTTAGAAGGAATTGAAGCTTATACCGACCATGATGGGTATACCGTTTTTTTGGAAGGACATGGCGTTAAGCTGACATTACAATTCCATAACTCGTATCACTTAGACTACGACAACGAAAGACAATACGACCAGTTTATACGGGCCCTTAAAAATATCAGTAAGGGGTATGAAACTCCTGGGCTGGAGAGAGGATGAGTCAACATAAAGCCTATACGGCAATGGAAGAAGTTGCTCACGCGCTAACTCACGGCGTGGGGGCCGTTCTAAGTGTCGTTGCTTTGATTGTCATGTTGGTGTGGACTTCAACTCATGGCGATGCTTTTCATGTTGTAGCGGTGAGTGTATACGGTGCGAGTCTTATTCTGCTTTATACGGCCTCTACGCTGTACCACGCATTTCCCTGGCCAAAAATTAAAGCGGTGTTTCAGCAGTTGGATCATGCCGCTATATATGTACTGATAGCCGGTACTTATACGCCATTTGCATTAATTAATCTGAGGGGAGCCTGGGGCTGGACGCTGTTAGGCGTAGCCTGGAGTATTGCGCTCTTGGGTGTCGTTCTTGAACTTGGCATGAAAAAGCGAATAAAGTGGCTGTCGCTAAGTTTGTATCTTGGTATGGGCTGGATGGCGCTTATAGCGATTAAGCCCATGATTGATAACGTGGATGCTGGTGGCTTGATGTTACTGGTTGCCGGCGGCCTGGCATACACTTTTGGTGTTATTTTTTATGTCTGGAAAACGCTGCCGTACCATCACGCGGTTTGGCATTTATTTGTATTAGCGGGCAGTGTTTTTCACTTCTTTTCTATTTTCTATTTTGTGTTGCCTCAACCGGACTTATTGTCAGTGAACGGATGAGCACGAGTCGGATAATAGACAATAAAAAAAGCCCACTAGGAAGTGGGCTTTTTACTATCTAACTAAAACTAATTAGCCGTTCTTGGGTTCACGACTTAAACGTTTACGATCGTTTTCTGTCAGAGCACGCTTACGGATACGAATAGATTGTGGTGTTACTTCAACCAGTTCGTCATCGTTAATGAACTCAAGCGCTTGTTCCAGTGTTAAACGAATAGGCGTACTCAGCGTTTGCGCTTCATCCGTACCAGAGGCACGAACGTTGGTTAGCTGCTTACCCTTCAGACAGTTTACTGTCAGGTCGTTTGAACGGTTATGAATACCAATGATCTGGCCTTCATAAACTTCATCACCGTGCGATGCAAATAACTTACCGCGTTCCTGCAGATTAAACAGAGAGTAAGTCAGAGCTTTACCCTGGGCATTTGAAATCAGTACACCGTTACTACGCTGACCAATGGTGCCGCCTTTGTGCGGGCCGTAGTGGTCAAACGTATGGTACATAAGGCCAGTACCTGAAGTTAGTGTCATGAATTCTGTCTGGAAGCCAATCAAACCACGGCTTGGTACTTCAAAGTCGACGCGAACGCGACCTTTACCGTCTGGTGTCATGTTGGTCATTTCGGCTTTACGTAAGCCTAATTTTTCCATAACGGCACCCTGATGCTGCTCTTCAATATCAACCGTCATGGTTTCGTAAGGTTCCAGTTTTTTACCATCTTCGTGCTTGATAATAACTTCCGGACGAGAAACGGCTAACTCGAAGCCTTCACGGCGCATGTTTTCGATAAGAACACCTAAGTGCAGCTCACCACGGCCTGATACACGGAAACGGTCCGGGTTATCAGTTTCTTCAACGCGCAGTGCGACGTTGTGAACCAACTCTTGCTGCAAACGCTCAAGAATTTGACGAGAGGTAACAAACTTACCTTCTTTACCCGCGAAAGGTGAGGTGTTGACCTGGAATGTCATGGTTACAGTAGGTTCATCGACGGTTAGCGGCTTCATTGCCTCCGCTTTACCAACCGCACAAACGGTGTCGGAGATTTTTAATTCACCCAGACCGGTAATAGCGCAAATGTCGCCTGCTGCTGCTTTGTCGGCTTCAATGCGATCCAGACCTAAGTAACTAAAGACTTTACCAATTTTGCCGCTGCGTTCTTTGCCGTCAGCACCAACAATAGTAACTGGCTGGTTAACTTTAACGCTACCACGGGTAACACGGCCGATACCGATAACGCCTAAGTAGCTTGAGTAATCCAGCTGTGACACCTGCATCTGCAGGTCACTTTCGGGGTCTGCGTCCGGGTGACTTACCTTATTAACGATAGTTTCGAACAATGGCGTCATGTCGCCATCCTGATCGTCTGCGTCTAATGATGCCCAGCCATTAAGTGCTGATGCATAAACAACCGGGAAGTCCAGCTGCTCGTCGGTAGCGCCGAGGTTGTCAAACAAGTCGAAGACCTGATCCATAACCCAGTCTGGGCGAGCTCCAGGACGGTCAACTTTGTTGATAACCAAAATTGGGTTAAGACCGTGAGAGAAGGCTTTCTGCGTGACAAATCGAGTTTGAGGCATAGGGCCGTCAACGGCGTCAACCACTAACAATACAGAATCCGCCATAGAAAGTACGCGCTCAACCTCGCCGCCAAAGTCGGCGTGTCCTGGAGTATCCAGAATGTTAATGCGGTAATCTTGCCAGTTAACCGCGGTGTTTTTGGCGAGGATAGTAATACCACGTTCTTTTTCAAGATCGTTGGAATCCATAATACGGTCTTCTATTTCGCCACGGCTTTCTAACGTGCCGGATTGTTGCAACAACTTGTCGACTAGGGTGGTTTTACCATGGTCAACGTGCGCGATAATCGCGATGTTGCGTAATTTTTCTATATCAAATACCTGAATTGTCATTAAGAACTGCCTGTAGTTGTCCGGGAGCGAAACCCGTCCAAGGGGTTTTGTGAAAAATAGCGGCGTATTCTACCTTTTTGAGTTGGATTAAGAAAGGGCTGATTGTTTTTTGTCCATTATATTTTCTTTTCCTTTCTCTTTGTTTTGCACCAAAAATGTGCGATATGCGCTATACTGGTGCATATAAACTTTTAAAAGAAGACTGAATTTAACTTAATAGTATGAATATAAAGGGAAAGTTCAGTTGGCACAGGCTTTGCTATACTTAGGCTGTATTTTTAGACGCTGTCTACGGAGGACAACATGTCAGCTAATAAGATTTTCGATACCATTAAAGAACACGACGTAAAATTCGTCGACTTACGCTTTACCGACACCAAAGGTAAAGAGCAGCACGTCACTATTCCGGTGTCGCAAATCGATGAAGACTTCTTTGAAGAAGGCAAAATGTTTGATGGTTCATCTATTTCCGGCTGGAAAGGGATTAACGAATCGGACATGGTGCTAATGCCCGATAATGAGTCTGCCGTTCTGGACCCGTTTACTGATGAAATCACCCTGAATGTCCGCTGTGACATTCTTGAGCCTGAAACCATGCAAGGTTACAGCCGTGACCCTCGTTCAATTGCTAAGCGTGCAGAAGAATTCCTGCGCTCGTCAGGTATTGCCGATGAGGCTTACTTTGGCCCTGAGCCAGAATTTTTCCTGTTCAATGACGTTCGTTTCCACACCGATATGAGTGGTTCGTTCTACAAAATTGATGCAGAAGAAGCGAAATGGAACTCTGGTCGTGAATATTCAGAAGGTAACCTGGCTCACCGTCCTGGCGTAAAAGGCGGTTATTTCCCGGTACCTCCGGTTGACTCTGCACATGACATCCGCGGCACTATGAGCCTGGTTATGGAAGACATGGGCCTTGTTGTTGAAGCGCATCATCATGAAGTAGCCACTGCTGGTCAAAACGAAGTAGCAACTCGCTTTAATACTCTGACATCTAAAGCTGATGAGATGCAGGTTTACAAATACGTTGTGCATAACGTAGCGCACTCTTATGGCATGACAGCAACCTTTATGCCGAAGCCACTGGTTGGTGATAACGGTTCTGGTATGCACGTGCATATGTCTCTGAATAAAGGTGGCGAGAACTTATTTGCCGGTGACCAATATGCAGGGCTTAGCGAAACGGCATTGTATTACATTGGCGGTATTATCAAGCACGCTCGTGCTATTAACGCCTTTGCGAATGCTTCAACTAACTCGTACAAGCGTCTGGTTCCTGGTTTTGAAGCTCCGGTAATGTTGGCTTATTCAGCGCGTAACCGCTCGGCTTCTATTCGTATTCCATTGGTTTCCAGCGCCAAAGGTCGCCGTATTGAAGTGCGTTTCCCTGACCCAAGTGCCAACCCTTACCTGGCCTTTACTGCATTGCTAATGGCGGGTCTTGACGGTATCCGTAATAAGATCCACCCGGGCGATGCAATGGACAAAGATTTATACAATCTGCCTCCTGAAGAAGCGAAAGACATCCCGACGGTTTGTCACTCCCTGGAAATGGCTCTGGAAGCTCTGGATAAAGACCGTGACTTCCTGAAACAGGGCGGCGTTATGGATGACGACATGATTGATGCTTACATTGATCTGAAATATAACGAAGTAGAGACATTGAAGAAGACTACCCACCCGGTAGAATTCGATATGTACTACAGCGTTTAATGGCGAATTATCGGGTGAGGCTTTTAGCCTTGCCCGATTGCACCAATACGGTGCATAACCCTCTCCTGCCTTCGTGAATAACAACGCGCTACTTAACCAATTACTCACAGGCATACTCATCCTTGATGACCGCCTGACCATTCGTTATGTCAATTCATCCGCGGAATCGTTGCTGGATCACAGCGCCAAGCGACTATTAGGTGAACCGTTTAGCGCCGCGTTTTATCATTGTTCTCTGGCGTCGGAAACATTAATAGAATGCCTGAATAGTGAGCAAACTGTGCTGAATGCGGAAGTTCATTTTGCACTGCATTCTGGTCACGATATTCGTGTGGAAACCAGTATTCAGACAGTTGATCAAGAATTTGGCCGGGCATTGTTGCTGGAACTCAAACAAGTTGACCAATTGCGACGCATCAACCAGGAAGATCAGCAACGTAATCAGTTATTTGCGACACAGCATTTATTACGCGGTATGGCTCACGAAATAAAGAATCCGTTAGGTGGTTTGCGAGGAGCTGCGCAGCTACTGGCAAGACAGCTTCCCGATGAGAAACTGACCGAGTATACCGACTTGATTATCAGTCAGTCTGATCGTTTACGGTATCTGGTGGACAGACTGTTAGGGCCAACCAAGCGTGGTGAATCAAAGCTGACCAATATTCATGAAGTACTGGAGCGTGTGGTTCGGACACTAACTTATGAGTACGGCGAGTCACTGAAGCTGACCAGGGACTATGACCCTTCTTTACCGGACATTCGGGTGGTGCCTGAAGCTTGTGAGCAAGTGTTCCTGAATATTGCCCAGAATGCGGCGCAAGCTATGTCGGGTGCTGGCACTATTGTCATTAAGACTCGGGTCGAGCACCAATTGACGTTGTTTGGTCTGCGTTATCGGCAGTGTGCGGTGGTGACAGTTACCGATAACGGACCCGGCATACCGGCGGAATTACGCGATACATTATTTTACCCTTTAATTAGCGGACGTGCAGAGGGAACCGGCCTGGGTCTTTCATTGGCGCAAAACCTTGTGCACCAGCATAAGGGGAAAATTGAATTTGACTCAAGCCCGGGCAAAACCCGGTTCTCAGTTTATTTGCCGTACCTTACTGCAGACAATGGTAACGAGGTGATGGATGACCACTAATGCTCAGTTATGGATCATTGATGACGATGACTCAATTCGTTGGGTTTTGGAAAAAGCTTTTGCTGACAGTCGCTATCATGTTCGCAGTTTTGCTAACGGAGAGGACTTTTTTTCCGCATTAAAAACTGATGCTCCGACTGTGGTGTTGACGGATATCCGAATGCCCGGGGAAAACGGTCTGGCCGTGCTTGAAAAATTAGGCCGTGAGCAGCCGCAATTGCCAGTGGTGGTGATGACCGCACATTCAGACCTTGAAACCACGGTAAAGGCTTTTCAGGGTGGGGCTTTTGAGTATTTGGCAAAGCCTTTCGATATTGATGAAGCGATAACAGCAGTGGACCGTGCGCTGCAACATGCAAGACAAAGCGAAACCGCGGCGAATGAGCCTATTGATAATAGCGTTCCGGAGCTTATCGGTGAGGCACCTCCCATGCAGGATGTTTTCCGTGCCATTGGTCGTCTGTCGAGTTCCAGTGTCAGTGTCTTGCTGACCGGTGAAACCGGAACTGGTAAAGAAGTGGTTGCACGAGCTTTGCATAAACACAGTCCGCGCGCGGAAAAGCCTTTTATTGCACTTAACATGGCGGCCATACCGGCGGACTTAATTGAGTCGGAGTTGTTCGGGCATGAACGCGGCGCTTTTACCGGAGCTGACAGAAAACGTGTGGGCCGCTTTCAGCAAGCCGATGGCGGAACCTTGTTTCTGGATGAAATTGGCGACATGCCATTACCGGTTCAGACACGTTTGTTACGAGTTTTGGCCGAAGGGCAGTTTTATCCAGTAGGGGCGCATCAGCCAGTTAAAGTTGATGTTCGCGTTATTGCAGCGACACACAGAGAGCTGGAGCAGTTAGTCGATAAAGGACAATTTCGTGATGACTTATATCATCGGCTTAATGTTATCCGGTTGCGTTTACCCCCTTTGCGCGAGCGAACAGAAGATATAGCGACTTTGGCAAAGCATTTTCTGAAAAAGTCGGCTGAAGAGTTGAATGTTACACCAAAAACGTTGTTAAATGAGACACTTAGCAAGTTAATGAGTTACTCTTGGCCCGGTAATGTAAGACAGCTGGAAAATACCTGTCGCTGGTTAACCGTTATGGCACCAGGGCAGAATATTGGTGTTAATGACTTGCCTGAAGACATTCTGGTGCCAGCTGATTCAGAACCTGAAAATTTTACCGGAGAACTTACCTGGCTGCATTGGCTCGAAAGAGAACTGGAAAAACACCCGTTAGAGGCTCAGGATGTTTTGCAAAGTTATCAGCATCAGTTGGAAAAAATTGCTTTGCAAACTGCTTTACAACGTTTTTCCGGCCACAAGCAAAAAGCGGCGACATGGCTGGGCTGGGGCCGAAACACCTTAACCCGAAAGCTGAAAACTCTGCTAAAGTAAAAGTTATGTAAAGGGGGTCGTATCCATGCCCGGCATTTTGGATCATGGATTTATTTCTGGAGAGAACAGTAAGTTATGAGACATTCCGTACTACTCATTGATGACGATACTGAAATGTCTGTCATGCTGACAGAATTGTTTAAACGTGAATCCGTAGATTTAAGCGTTGCCGAAGATGGCGTGACCGGCCTCGACAAAGCACTTAACGGCGACTACGAGCTTATTTTGCTGGATGTCATGTTACCCGGTATTGATGGTATGCAGCTGTTACAGCGTTTGCGCCAACAACACCGCGATACAGCTGTGCTCATGCTGACGGCCCGTGGTGACGACGACGACCGTGTTATGGGTCTGGAACTGGGTGCAGATGACTACCTTCCAAAACCGTTTAACCCGCGTGAACTGGTTGCCAGGGTGAGAGCTTTACTGCGTCGTACACCTAACACCACCATGCAAAACGAAAGCCTGAACGTGTGCGGTATTGTATTAGATCCGGCCACAACGGAAGTGAAATGCGACGATGCTGAACTGATATTGACCCCCACTGAATTCGATATTCTGCGCTGTTTAATGCAGCAAGCGGGCCAAATGGTGAGTAAAGATCAATTATCGGTTGCGGCACTGGGGCGTAAAATGGAGCCTTTTGATCGCAGCCTGGATGTTCATATCAGTAACATTCGTAAAAAGTTTCCGACGAAACCTGATCGTATCCAAACCATTCGCGGCCGTGGCTATCGACTGATCGCCAGCTTATGAGAAACCGGCGTACGCGGTGGTATCGATCGCTAGCCCTAAGGTTACTTTTTATTTTCTGGGCGTTGCTGTCGGTCACAGCGGCCAGCGGTTATCTGTTAGCGGTTTGGAATAAACCGAAAGCAGAGTTAAAGCCGCTGGAGCCGGATATTTATCAAACTCTACAACCGCTACTCAGCGATGCTTTAACTTTTCAATCTTTGCAACCTGGGCGTTTAATCGCTGGCGACTACCGCGTGGCTGCTCAACTATCCGTGGAAGGCAGTGAAAAGCTGTTGATGGACGAAATGCTGAGAGTCAGTCACGGCTCAACCTTGTTGCGTATGCTTGGCCAAAGCTCACCTCAACAAATTCCTCTGGACGAACGTTTGCTGATGGGCCCGTTTGAACTGGACGGCAATAAAATATTGGTCACTAAACCTTTGGGTATTGATGAGCAAGTTAACCGGGAGCAGTTAGAAAGAGAGTCAACCCGGGCGCGCTTACTTACCTTGTTGGTGGGTAGTGGTTTACTTGCCGTTTTACTGGGCATTTGGCTTATCCGCCCAATACGACGAATGATCCTGGCTATGCGAGAGGTAGCTGACGGTAGTGCAACTCCTGAATTAAAGCGGCTACCCAAACGCGGTGATGAAATTGGCGAACTGGCGCGAGCGTTGTCCCAGGGTGCTGTCGATTTAGCGACATCGCGCGATGCCCAACGGCGTTTACTGAGTGATGTATCGCATGAGCTACGCTCACCGATGGCACGTATGCAGGTTGCCCTTGATTTAGCTGACTGTAATGAGGATGACCCAAATTGGCAGCAACTGAGCCGCGATACCGAACGCCTCAGCGTAATCATTGAACGAATTTTGTCATTATCGCGGTTAGAGAACGGCTTGGTAGAGCTTAATCATGAGAATCTGGACAGCGGTGAGTTAGTGCAACAACTTATTGGTGATATGTGCTATCAGAACCCGGAGGTTAGTGGGCGCCTGATTCAGCAAAATGGCGACTGGCCTATTATTGATACTGACTCTGAATTGCTCAGACTGGTGCTGGAAAACATTGTTCGTAATGCGCTGCATTACACTGACGATAATGTCGAACTTTCTTATGATGATTATGGCGAAGGGTGCCGCATTCGTATTCGTGACCATGGCCCGGGTGTGGATGAAAGTACATTAGAAAAACTGTTTGTACCCTTTTACCGCGGCGATCCGGCTCGTCACCATAAGGCCGGAGTTGGTCTTGGGTTGGCCTTAAGTCATCGTGCTGCAGCTGTGTTAGGGGGCGAATTAAAAGCCAGTAATCACTCTGAAGGAGGACTGGAAGTCGTGTTAGACTTACCTAAAAGTCAGCCTGAACCAAATACATGAAGCAACCTGATTCACAACACCAGCGCCCCGCAGATGATACACCCGAGTGGGCGGAGTTTTTCAAAACGCAGGTAGAACCCTTCTGGGAACAACAGGTTCTTTCTGAGTATTTCACGGCGTTTGACGGTATTCAGTTGCATTTCGCATACTATAAACATAGCGCTGATGCACCATTGGTGGTCATTGCTCCGGGTCGGATAGAGTCGGCTCTTAAATATCAGGAGCTGTTTTGGGAGTTGGCCCAGCAAGGCTTTTCCGTGGCGGCGCTGGACCATCGAGGCCAGGGTTTATCGGCTCGGTTGACGGCCAATCATCATCAGGGACATGTCGACAACTTTGACGATTTTGTCCGCGATTTCTCAGATTTTACCGAACAATTAACAAGTCTATTTGGTAGTGTCCCTAAAACTTTATTTGCTCATTCAATGGGTGGCACCATTGCGACAATTTACTGTGCGACTTGTAGCCACCCATACAATAAGCTGATTTTATCCGCTCCCATGTTCTCTATCGAAACCGGTAAAGTCCCTTATTGGCTGGCGCGCTGGGTAGTTGCCGCAGGCGCATGTATTAACCGGTACTTGGCTAAGCCCTGGTATTTTTTTGGTATGGGTGACTACCAGGCGGTACCCTTTGAAGAAAACGTTCTCACTCACAGCAAACAGCGTTACCAGACCTTTCGCAGGGTATACGATAATGTCGCTGAGGTGCAGCTGGGCGGACCAACTTTTAACTGGCTTTACGAAGCGGTTAGTGCAGCCATGAAGGCGCAGCAACTGGCGAGTGATGTTCACATTCCGGTCATTTTATTTCAGGCTGGTAATGATCAGGTTGTTTCTGCTGCCGGGCAGAAAAAAGTCGCCGCGGCAGTCACCCGGGAGTACTTTCGGTTTGAAACCATTGAGGGCGCATCGCATGAGCTGATGATGGAAACGGACAGATTCCGCCAGCCAGTGTTGGATGCCATCATTGAAGAGACTCGAGAGCTCGTTAACGCTTAAGTGAACCTTCCACCACGGCGACAATTTCAGGATCCATATGCACAATGATGTCTGCTCCCGGGAAGGCTTTCATAAGCTGCGCCTCAACATCGTCAGCTATGGCGTGGGCGCGCAATAACGACAACTCGTTAGCCAGTTCAATGTGTAATTGAATAAAGCGTACCGGGCCGGCTTCGCGCGTGCGCAAACCGTGAAAGCCTCTGACACCATCCACCGCCATAGTAATGCGGCCAATTTGCTCCTGCAGATCCTCTGAAAGCTCTCTGTCCATTAGTGCCTGAAAGGCATCCCAGCCAATGCGAACAGCACCAATAATTAAGTAAACGGCAATACCAATGGCAAAAATACTGTCGGCCCAGAGCCAACCGTAACTGCTGAGAATTAAGGCAACAATAACCGCTAAGTTCAGCAGTATGTCCGACTGATAATGAAGGTTGTCGGCTTGTACGGCTTTAGAATTGGTATGCTGAATGGCCATGCGCTGAATAACAATCAGAACAAAGGTAATGACAATTGCGATGCCAGAAACAGCGATGCCGTAACCCACTTTCGGAACGCTACCACCCTGCATAAATTGCTGCACACTGTGAAAAATAAGCAGCATGCTGGAACCGGCAATAAACGCGCTTTGCGCCAGAGCGGCCAATGACTCCGCTTTACCATGACCAAAGCGGTGCTCTTCATCTGCGGGTTGTAACGCATAGCGAATGGCAAAGAAACTAAAAATCGAGGCGCCACTGTCCAGAATGGAGTCTGTCAGAGAGGCAAGCATACTGGCTGATTCAGTCTGAAACCAGGCAAAAAGCTTAATGCTTATGAGGGTTATTGCAACAACAACGGATGCCGTGCTGGCCAGACGCACCCAAAAAGCGTAATTTTGTTGGTAATTTTTCTGATTTGCCACAGCGCCGGTACACATTTCTAAAAAATATTCTGCTATTCTACCGCTTTTACTGAAGCGATGAAAACGACCATGTTGCACCTCGTACTGTTTGAGCCTGAAATACCCCCTAATACGGGCAATGTGATTCGTCTGGCGGCGAATACCGGAATGTCCCTGCATTTGATAGAGCCCCTGGGTTTTGAGCTGGATGAGAAAAAGGTTCGGCGTGCCGGTTTGGACTATCATGATCTGGCTTCTGTGAAAATTCACAAAGACTGGCAAAGCTTTTTAGATAACACGAAAGTTAATCGTATATTTGCCTGCACGACAAAAGGTAAGACTAGCTATGCTGAGGTAAATTATGAAGCGGGCGATGTTCTGCTTTTTGGCCCTGAAACCCGTGGATTGCCTATGGAAGTGCTGAGAACCTTTCCAGAAGAGAACTGGTTGAGGTTGCCTATGGCGGACAGCAGCCGCAGTCTTAACCTGTCAAATTCTGTTGCTATCTTTGCCTATGAAGCGTGGCGCCAAAATGGTTTTAAAGGGGCCTGTTAACTTATTTATCAATGGCTATTGGGCTTTGCTGAGCCAGAACCGTGTCGAATAAGCTTCTAAGTGAGCGGCCTCGTGGCGTGTCTGAAAACGCCACAAACAGTGGCAGAGGATCCGATAATTTTTGTTTTTTGTAAGGCTGCTCTGTCCAGTCTGGCAGGTTATCTTTGTAGTCCACAACCGCACTCACCCTTTCCATATCGAGCAGCGCAAAACAATCAAGAGAGTTTGATGCGCGATAAAAAGGGCGCTCAGTATCAACTAAATTTTCCATAAAACGAGGGCCTGAAATGCAAATAGGGCCTTCGTTAGGCTCTTCCAGGGTAAAGAGAAAAACACTGTCGTCATAAGCGACATGGTATTTTGACAGAATAATATTCTCTATTCTTTGATCAGGACGAACACCGATGAGGGCATCAGCACGGCCTTCCTGGATCAGCTGAATACTGCGTTGCCAGCTACTGACAACGGTATTGAGTTGAGAAGTAAACATCGGGAACGTTGACTTTGCTATTTGCCAAAGTTTACCGGTGCCGTCGGCATTCAGTAAGCCAGGGTGTATGGCACCAACAACCGTCAGTTGCTCCGGACGTTTAATAGGCTCCACCGCAGGCTGGGGCTTTATTCCATACTTTTCACGAAGCACTTTCATACGACCATTCTCATGCATCTCTTGCAGCTGATAAGTGAGCTGAGGAATAAGCCGGGCGTGTTCTTCGTTTAGATAATGGAAGCCAGTTTCGGTGGACAGTTTGTGGCTAATAAAGTGCGGGTTATCGCTTAATTCCGAACTTTGAAACTGGAAGTCCCCCATAAAAGCAAACTGAATGCGTCCCGATTCAAGCAGCTTTAGTACTTGTTCGAGATCAATAGGCGTTACTATGGACGGCTGGTGAGGAAGACTTTCAACGACGTCAGTAATGGAATCCATACCATCGACGTATGCCAGACTTTCTATTTTCGACAATGGGCAGTAACCGCAGTCGCGCCTGTCAGCGACAGCTATGATGTCGAAAGTGAATAATGGAAATGGGATACGGCGAAGGTCGCGACGCTTGTTCTCAAGCATGGCTGTTCTTCCAAGCTCACCAGCAATGGTACCTTCAGTCGCTAGCTGCTCACCACGAGCGCGAGGTAGCTCAATATATTCAAGCTTGATATCCAGTTTGGCATAAGCTTCTTCAAGAACTGCTGTTACGTATTGCGTAAAAGGGCCTTCGTCAGGCGCACGAAAGACCAGTTTCTCCTGAGCGAGCGCGAGACTGGTTGTGGGTATTAAACCAAAAAATAATAGCAACACGCAAAGGCGCAACGATGACTTCATAACAAAAAGTGAGATCTTATATCGTTAAAGAAGGTTTAGTATAGCAGTGTTCAGAGGCCCGTCACGACCCCTGAAACTCACCAAATTTCAATGGTTTACCAAGTTCAACAACCATTTTACCCTTGGCTATTACATAGGTTATGGATTGGTCTTCCTGATTCATTAATAAGATATCGGCATCGGCACCGACAGCTATATGCCCTTTGCGCGGAAGCTTTAGGCGGTCGGCGGCGTTGGTACCAGCCGCTTTCAGTACTTTTGTGGTTGGTATACCTTTTGCCAATGCCTGCTGAACCGACTCTAACAAGCTTTGTGCTCTGCCCACTTTAAGTCCGCGTAGTTTACCGGCTTTATCAAAGTCAGGAAGGCTGGCATTACAGTCGGTACTAAAACTAATATGGTTCTCATCTACTCCCAGCTCCAGCAATTCACCGAGAGCGTCGGCCGCTGCAATCTCTCCGGCTGCCAGCAGTTCGGGCGTCGTTGATGTGGTTAAGTCAAGAACAGCACCTTGCTGGGCAAACTGAACCGCACTCTCCATTAGCTGCCGATGACGGTTGATATGGGTTGGATAGAACTGATTAGCAGTAACATCAAAATCGGCGCAAGCATGCTCTGCAACACTCAGCATGGATGGCTCGTCACCAACATGCAAAAATACAATACCGGACTTGCCGGATAACAAACCGCCTACCTTTGCATCTGCAGCCAACCGTGCCAGTTCGTGGGGAGTAATTTGAGAGCCGCGTTTGTCGGCAATAGCAACTTCACCAACACCAATAAACTTATCGATTAAAATTAAGTCATCTCGTACGGAGCCACTTATTGTTTTAATAGGATACTCATAGGAGCCGGTGTAACAAAAGGTACTAAGCCCTTCATTTTCTAGCGCACAAGCTTTTGCCAGCATATCCATTAAGGATCGGGTGGAGGCATCAGTACCTAGTCCGGAAACCATAGTAGTAATACCTGCACTAAAAGCATCCGTTATTGGCATATCGGGTGTTCTGGTATGAAAGCCACCTTCACCACCACCGCCGTTAAAATGGGCAAGCGGGTCAACAAAGCCAGGCATGAGCCATAGACCAGTGGCATCTATAACTTGAACGTCGACACTCTGGCTATTTAAATCAATGTCAGTATTTATGGCAGCAATACGACCATCCGCTATTAATACATCTTGTTGGCCTAAATATTCAGGCGACCAGACTTCGGCGTTCTTAATAAGTTTGAGCATTTTATGAAAATCCTATGGTTACAGCGAGGATCATAGCAGCCAATGACATGAGCATTAGGCCGAGTTGAAACTTCCAGATAATCTTCACCCAAGCGCCCCAGTCTAACTTGACTGCACCAAGACAGCCAATAAGAGATGCGGAGGTCGGGATAATAATGTTAGTCAGGCCGTCGCCCAGTTGAAATGCGAGTACCGCGGTTTGCCGACTAACCCCAGCTAAGTCTGAAAGCTGTGCCATTAAAGGCATGGTTAACGCTGCCTGACCGGAACCCGAGGCAATAAAGAAGTTAAAAACGGACTGAAACACTAACATCAACGATGCTGAAACAACCGTTGAAAACTCACCGATTGTATTTCCTGCGGTGTGTAATACCGTATTGAGAACGGAAGGTGTGGTTGCATCATCTCCACCAAGCAATAAAACGATACCTTTAGCAAAACCGACAATTAATGCAGCGGGGAGTAAGTCTTTCGCTCCCTGATTAAAAGATTGAGCAAGATCGTTTGCCGATAAACGTCTGCCAATAACAGCAATTAGTCCGCATGCCAGACCCATGACAAAGAACTGGGCCGCAATTTCCGGGATATAATACTGACGTTGGGTTACCCCCCAGATGACCCAGCCTAAACCGATCAAAAACGTTAATAAAATGGCTGTATCAACAGGCTGAAAAGGCTTATCTGAGACAGATTGAGGCTCTCGTTCATTGATGACTGGCTGCTTAATTCGTCTGGCATAACGTAACGTAAATTGCAGGCCGAACAAGGTAAAAACACACCAGAGTATGATTCTGAATCCACTGCCCGAGAGTAGAGGGACTTCAGCAATGCCTTGTGCAATGGCGACACTAAAGGGGTTCATCCAGGAGGTAGCAAAACCTATCTGGGTAGCAACGTAAGTGGTAAGCACAGTAGTAACTGCATCATAGCCGAGGGATCGCATGACCGGTAACAAAACCAGACAGAATGCGATGGCCTCTTCACCCATACCAAAAATGGCACCGCTGAGAGAAAAAACCAGGAACATAGAGGTCAGAAATACCAACTCGAAATGCCGTGTTTTTTCAATAAGTGCTAGAATCCCACGCTCAACTGAGGTTGTTTTTAGGATCATTCCAAACGCACCGCCAACCACTAAAATGAATGCGATAACGCCAATTGCTGCACCCCATTTAGAGCCGGAAACCAGCCCCTCGAAAGGAACATTAGCCAGGCCGATTTCACCGCCCTCTGCGAAAAGAGGTCGTTGAAAGCTCTCTTCATCTGCGTAACGAAAACTTTCAGGAATAATAACTGAACGTTGTTGGGTTTCACCATTAACGCTGCGCGTAACGGTTTGTGTTTCATAAGATCCAGCAGGCACCCACCAAGCGGCGAGTGCTGCCAGAACACCAACAAAGAACAGGATGACCAGCGCATCGGGCATGGCCATCGATTGTTTTTGTAGTTTCATACTGCGTTGTAAGCCTGTTAAAAGTTAGCGGTATAACGCAACGATACCTGACGACCTAACCAGTCATGAACTGAAGAAGCATAACCATTTGTCGGTGACGACGCATAAGGCGGCTCTTCGTCCAGCAAATTGCGTACTGTTAACAAGAAACGGTGGTTCTCGGTTAAGTCATAGCCAACACTGGCGTTCCAGGTTAACCAGGCATCAACAGTATCATTACCGCCGAATTTAAAGTCACCATCACCCAAGCTACTGACGTAATGACCGTTTAGGTTCGCGTTATAATCAGACAACTGCCATTCAACGCCGAAGTCGGCGACAAATTCAGGGCGTGCAATTTCTGCCGCACCACTTAAACGACCCAGCAGATCTTCCGCTTCTGAATCGGCTGTCAGCTTACGCTCGTAACTGAAAGTGCGTGTACCACTGGCATAAACGTTGAACTGACCATATGCCGCTGTGTTCAGGCTGTAGTCCGTTCGAATATCAACACCATCGGTTTTCTGTTCACCCACGTTGAAGTAACCGGTGCGCAAGAAAACCAGATCACCCTGGGCATTCACGACACAACCAAACTCACTGTTCAGCTGGCTTTCGTCGCTAACAACTGGTGACGTGCCAGCGACGCAGGCATCCAGAGTGGTGTTGGCGTCGATATCAACAATGTCTTCATGGTCGTAGCGCCAGTAGTCAGCTGTAAACTGCCAGGCGTCAGTAATGTTCCAGGAAACGCCCATGTTATATGCGACCGACTTCTCAGCTTCGAGATCCAGGTTACCTAAGGTTTCTTGGTCTAACTCTAGTTCTCCTTGTTCGTTACCTGAAGTGCCGCATAAAGAAACATAAGGGTCATCTGGCGTACAGTTGATGTAAGCGGCAGATAAGGACGTTCCTGCTCCCAACTGAGTTAAGGAAGGTGCGCGGAACCCTGTGCTGGCAGATGCTCTCAGAATCAGGTCATCTGTCGCACGCCAACGCAGAGACAGTTTAGGATTTACGTCGCCACCAAAGTCACTGTAATGGTCATAGCGTAAAGCCGCGATCGCATCAACTGACTGAGTGAGTGGCAGATGGAATTCGCCATAAAAAGCATACTGACTTCGGTCCGCCTCAGCCTGGCTTGCACCTAGTGCGAAGACACCGTTGTTAGCGGCAATGGCTGCGGGCTCATCAAATAGCTCTTCACGGCGGTACTCACCACCAAAAACAGATTTCACATAACCAGCAGGCATTTCAAATAAATCACCTGCAATGTTGAAATCAATAGAAAACAGCTCCGATTCGCCGTTTCTTGGCGCCAGAGTCCGTAAATCAGCAAGAGTGCTCGCATCGTTGTTACGACCTAAATTGAATGGGTCGAAACGCCCTTCGGCAATTGCTTCATCAACAGCGTCTACTGAATAGAAGCCAGCGGTGTGCAGAATCTCACTCTCTGACTTGCCGTAACTGGCGGCTGTTTCCCAGCTCCAGTAACCGATTTCACCACGAAGTCCTGCCAACATACGGTATGAGGTATCGGTATACTCCTGAGTACGACGATCGGGGAAGCGTGAGCTGATATAGATTGGGTCTGTAGATCCATCAGTCTCGTTAATTTCACTCGCCCATTCCGGCACTACGGGTGAATCTCCGGGGATATTTGCCGAGAATGCAGCTCCGGAGTCATAAGCGTGTCCCTCATTACGCTGAAACATGGCTTCGGCAAAAAACTCGGTTCGGTCGTTTACTCGATAATAATGATTAACGGTTGCTCCGAGGTTATCGAAGTCAGGCTGAATAACCCGTTGTATCACATAGTCGTAATCGCAGCGTTCATTGGCTACTGCGGTACCATTGTTGCAATAAGGTTCTGCGTATTCGGTGCCATCAATATCAACAAAAGTGCTGGACTTAAAGGTTACGTCAATAGGGCGATCTGAATTGAACACAGAGTTTTGACTGGCGTAATCTAAAATGACCGTGGTGTTACTGTTCTTGGTATTAAAACCGCCAACATAAGTTGCGTTATAACGGCTGCCATCTGCCGAGTCGCTATCATCTCCGTACATCAGGGAGACTTCGTGACCTTCAAAGTCCTTGCGCATAATAAAGTTAATGACGCCTGCAATGGCATCTGAACCGTAAATGGAAGAAGCACCGTCGGTCAGTACTTCAATTCGATCAATGGCAGACATGGGAATGTTATTCACATTGACGAAAGAGTCTGCGCCATTGGCGAAAGAGCTGACATTAACGCGACGGCCATTCACCAGAACCAGTGTTGAGCTGCTGCCGAGTCCGCGCAAGCTGACGCCTGCCGAACCTGCCGGTGCGCCATCGGCTCCGCCAACACCGCCGTTTTCTGTAAAGGTACCAGCGGTAGCGGCTTGTGGTAAATCTTTTAAGAACGATCCAACACTGATATGGCCTCGCTCATTCAAATCTTCTTGACTGAAAATTTGAACCGGATTGGCACCTTCCATATCAACGCCTTTTAAGCGTGATCCAGTGACTTGAATATTTTCGTCGATTTGAGCTTGTTCTTGTTGTTCGCTTTCAGTATTCGCTTGCTGCATTGCAAGTGCGACAGGCGAAAGAGTTAGACCCGCTAATGGGATCAATAGGCTCCACTTGGACATAGGAATCTCCTTTGTGGTTTTTTAATTTTTGAGATTTTCCCGTGTGAACGGGATTTATGTCACGAGTCGTGTCTTATTGACACACAAAGGCTCATGCATATTGCTCGTAAGAGAGTTTTAGCGGGGGAGGCAGTGGTGCACTCGCCGCAGTAACCAGACTGGCTACCGTGGCCTATTCGTCGAACCACTCCGAAAGGTAGAAACTATCGTAGTGATAGTTGGTTAGTTGATAAGCTTTTTTTAGCATAACGGTTATAATTATCCTAATAATTTGCTGTCTTAAATTTGACAGTGGCATAGGAATAGCACTAGCGTTGCTAGCTGTCAATTTAGTCAAATATCATAGCCGGACGGAACGAGTGGCTGATTACTAGGGGTTTTGTTTATGGTCAAACGGTTGTTTTCCAAAGTTTTTATTGCCATTTGCGCACCGGTTTTGGTGGCGTCTGTAAGTGCTGAAGAAGATAAAAATTTTCGTCACTTGTTATTAGCCGGCGGCGGATTAGAGGCTTGTTCCAGTTTCGCGTCGGACAATTGCGACGACGTTGACTGGATAGATAAGGACACCATGCGCACCGACAGATACCTCAATCTGTCAAAAAAGTTTCGCTCCAAAGCAACGGCAGAGTCGGTTTGGCCAACCTACCGTGAAGAAACTCGCAAGAAGGTGGCCGATGCGCTGGAATTGATTCATGAACGTTTAAAAGAAGATATTGTTCCTGAACGTGTTTTCCTGCGTGAATTTACCCGTCGTGCGACACAGCAGCTTTATAACGCATTGTCAGACGCGGAATGGAACCGGATTATCGATTTAATTGAGCTTCCTGTTCCCGACTCTGCCCGTGAAGTTGTTAATTTGGATGAAAACCTGAAAGGTGAATCGAAAGCAATTTTTCAGCGTTTTGTTGAAATGGCTCAGTCTGTTGCCGGAGATGATCAGAAGCCGACCATTTATTTTCTGACCTCTGCATCACGTAACCCTTATGACGCTATTGATTTTTACAGCAGTGTATTTGAGCAATTGGGAGCTGAAGCGCATTGGCTGCCTTTGGATTCGGCGTTAGTCAAAGCTCAGCGTGAGGGCCGTTGCGATGAACTAGCAAAAATTCAGCAGGAAGAACTGGGCGCCTACGAACGTGACCGTGTGCACAGAGACCGTTATAAAGAACAGGTCGCGTTTTGCAAAGACTCTGATGCCGCCGCAGAAATGATTGCGAAGGCCGACGGACTGTTTTTTAATGGTGGCGACCAGAATTTAACTCGTTCGACCTTTGTTAAGGCGAATAATCAGCCTGGCGATGTGCTGAAAACGATTATTGCCGCTGTTCAGCAAAAAGAAGTGGTTGTTGGTGGAACCAGCGCAGGTACGGCGGTCATGACCTCTAAGCCGATGATCTCTAACGGTACAACCGCTCAGGCGATAAAAGAAGGGGCGATTGCCTCTGATCCACCGCCGTTTGGGTGTGATTTAGACACCACTTGTCCGCCGAATGTCGGGCCGGACAGCCTGACTTACCATCCGTTAGGTGGCTTGAGCCTGTTCCATTATGCAACCTTAGATACGCACTTTTCTGAGCGAGGCCGGCATGGTCGCTTAATGCGCTTAGCTGCGGCAAGCTCAACACCTTTGTCGATTGGTATTGATGAAAACACCGCGATGGAAGTGAATCTTGAAACTGGGGCGTTTGATATTATTGGCGAGCGCGGTGCTTTCTTTGTAGAAGATGCACAGGGCACCGATAACGCGGTAGCCGGTACTTTCCATTACCTGGTTGCCGGTGCTTCAGGTGTGATTTCCCCTTATGGCCTGCAAACCGCAGAATTCGCTGAAGGTGATGACGTAGTACAGACAGAGCCAACCACAAACTTCTTGTCCGACCGTGGCTTAATTGATTCTATGCGCATTTTGTGTGGTGAGCGTAAGCAGGTTAGCTTGTTGAATAAGGACTACCGCTTAATAGCTCAGCGTGGTGAATCAAGTCGGATTAAGTCTTCAGGTGGTGAATGTCAGGTTATAAACGGCAGCATTGGCATTGCCTGGCAGCCACAGGAACAGCTGTAACGGGTGGCTGCGAATGAAAACGGCTGGTGATTACCCCCTCACCTGAAAGACGCCGTGAACCCATTCCTGGGGGCTTGGGTGGCGCCATCCTTGGCGCCACACACTTTCAGGTGAGGGAATAATCACTTATTGCCGTTTTCCTGTAGCCTGGCGTTTACGTCAGGTCCGATATTCCACCTGACATTCATGCCGAGCAACGAAATACGTATCAGGCGACACCAAACTCGGCGCGATAAGCTTCAACTTTGGGAAGATACTCTTTAAAGGTGTCGTCATCTTTCAAGAAGGTGATTACATCATTTAAGCTGACAATGCTGACAACCTGAGCACCAAAATCACGCTCAACTTCCTGAATGGCCGATAACTCACCTTTGCCTTTTTCCTGACGGTCTAAAGCAATAAGAACACCGGATAACTCAGCGCCGTTAGCCTGAACTATGTCCATGGCTTCGCGAATAGCCGTGCCTGCGGTAATCACGTCATCCACCAGCATTACTTTGCCTTCCAGCGCTGAGCCCACCAGGTTCCCGCCTTCGCCGTGGTCTTTCTTTTCTTTACGGTTAAAACAATATGGGGTGTCCTGCTGATGGTGGTCATATAAGGCAACCGCTGTGGCGGTGGCAATTGGAATGCCTTTGTAAGCCGGGCCAAAAAGCACATCAAAACTGATACCGGAGTCGACCAGCGCGGCGGCATAAAAGCGGCCTAAGCGGGCTAAGTCAGAACCTTTATTAAAAAGCCCTGCATTAAAAAAGTACGGACTGGTGCGGCCGGACTTTAAGGTAAATTCACCAAACTTTAATACGCCACGCTCTATGGCAAACTCAATAAACTCTTTTTGATACGCTTTCATTGCCTGCTTATTCCTCGCTTACGTTTATACTGAAGCTTACGCTAACGCTTGTTTCTGAATATCAATTAACTCACGAATGCTGTGACGCGCCATTTCAACCAGGCTGTTCATTTCGTCAAAACTGAAGGCTTCGCCTTCGGCTGTGCCCTGAATTTCGATAAACTTGCCGGCTTCTGTCATGACTATGTTCATGTCGGTATCGGCTTTTGAGTCTTCAATGTATTCCAGATCGCTGACCGGTTCGCCGTCTAAAATACCGACCGAAATTGCCGCGACCATTTCTTTTAACGGGTTCACTTTGACCATGCCCTGGCCGCGCATCCAGTTCAGCGCGTCAACTAAAGCGACACAAGCACCGGTAATAGACGCGGTACGTGTGCCGCCGTCGGCCTGAATCACGTCACAGTCGATAGTAATGGTGTGTTCACCTAAAGCGCTCATATCGATGCAGGTACGCAGTGAACGGCCAATCAAGCGCTGAATTTCTAAAGTACGACCACCTTGCTTACCGCGGGAGGCTTCGCGGGCGGAACGGGTATGAGTGGCGCGTGGTAACATGCTGTATTCAGCGGTAACCCAGCCCTGTCCTTTACCTTTTAAAAAGCGAGGAACGCCGCGTTCTACCGACGCATTGCAAAGCACTTTGGTTTCGCCAAACTCTATTAAAACCGAGCCTTCTGCGTGTTTGGTAAAGTTACGGGTAATGGTTACCGGTCGAATTTGTTGTGCCGTACGGCCACTTGGACGCATGTCATCTCCTTACTGAGTGAATGTCGCGATGTATAAATTGAGCGCAATTGTAGCAGAATTGGACGATTAATGGATCGCGATTCGCGCAGCAACGTATTACACTAGACCGAGTGGAAAAATATGGACGGGAGGCAGTATGTCGCGTTCAGATGATGAAGAATTTGAGCTGTTTCGTCAGGAAATGACTGACGTAACGCCCTTGGCGGGTGAAGAGGTTGCTGATATTAAGCAGGCTTTTGAACCGACGCTGGCGCAAAAAGAGCGCCGCCGCGCTGCCGAGGCGGAAGAGGCTGCAAACGAAAACTTTTTATCGACCGAGTACGTGGACTTAGTTGAGCCGGATGACGTTATTGAGTTTCATCGTGACGGTGTTCAGGCGGGTGTATTCAAGCGCCTGAAGCAGGGGCGTTACAGTATGGAAGCCAGCCTGAATTTGCACCACCATACACTGGCAGAGGCGCGCACGGCACTGTTTAACTTTGTGAAAGATTGTCACGCCGCGGGTGTACGTACGGCTTTAGTCATCCACGGCATGGGGAAGCATACAAAACCGCATCCGGCACTGATAAAAAGTTACGTGAATAAGTGGCTGCGCGAGCTGGAACCTGTACTGGCGTTTCATAGTGCACAGCGACCCCATGGTGGCCGCGGCGCAGCCTACATAATGATGAAAAAGAACGCCGAACAGAAACAAAAGAACCGTGAAAAGCACGCTAAGCGGTAACAGAAACGATTCGTTTTAAAGGAACCGACATGATTCAAAGTATGACCGGCTATGCTCGTTACGAGCAAAAAGCCGACTGGGGCACCGCAGTTTGGGAAATTCGTTCAGTTAACCAACGTTATCTGGAAACTTACTTTCGTTTACCGGAAACCTTCCGTTCACTGGAAAATTCACTACGTGAGCAGTTTCGTAAAAAGCTGCAGCGGGGCAAAGTTGAATGCAAACTGAGCCTGCAGGTAGATGAAGCCCAGCAAAGCGCCTTGTCGATTAACGAAGACCTAGCGAAAAGTGTTATTGCCAGCGCCAAATGGGTAAGCCAACACTCCGCCGCCGGGCAGTTAAACCCTATTGATGTTCTAAAATGGCCCGGCGTTGTTGCTGCTCAGGACCAGGACATGGACGAGCTGCAAAAAGACGTTCTGGCTGCTTTGGAAAAGACCACCAACGACTTTATTGAAAACCGCAAAAGTGAAGGCGCAGCTATTGATAAAATGCTGCAGGAACGTTTAGACGGTGTGACCACACAGGTAGCTTTTGTGCGTGAACGCATGCCGGAAGTTATGGCGTGGCAACGCGAACGCTTACTAACCCGTTTTGAAGAAGCTAAAGTTGAACTAGAGCCGCAGCGTGTAGAACAGGAAATGGTGATGTTGGCGCAGAAAACTGACGTAGCCGAAGAGCTCGACCGTTTAGACGCGCACGTAGAAGAAGCTCGCAAAATATTGCAAAAAGGCGGCCCCTGCGGACGCCGTCTGGACTTTATGATGCAAGAGTTCAACCGCGAAGCAAACACCCTGGCCTCTAAGTCTATCAACTCTGACATTACCGCTGCTGCGGTGGAGTTGAAGGTTTTGATAGAGCAGATGAGAGAGCAAATTCAAAACATCGAGTAACTCTTATCTCTATAATCTCTCTTTATTTGGCTCATTCTGTGAGCCAAATAACCTGCTTATTCGGCTCACGTTCTAAAATAGAGATTAACGAGTCATTATTAGCAAGTAGTGCAGCACAACAAAGCTTTATCTAGCTTATCAACAACCACACCCCACCAAGGTATAGCACGGTAATAAGTACGCTTTCCAAACCAATACGGCCGGGGCCTTCACGCTCACGCCGAATGAGCCCCATGATCAGAATGGCTGACATTAACAGTGTCAGGCACACCCAGAACAAGGTACCGTCGGTCATGGTGTGATAAATCGATCCGTCGCGGTAGGCAATATCCGATGCGGCGGTAAATAAGGTATCAAAGGAATTACCACCGATAATACCGCCTACGGCCAGGGTTAATGCGCCACGCCGAACGGCTGCGACGGAAGTGACGAGTTCGGGAATTGATGTGCTAATAGCGGTTAGCATAACGCCTACTATGGTTTGGGTCAGTCCGGTCTCTGTGGCAATGACAGTTGCTGAAGGCTCCAGCATGTAACCGGCAAAACCAAGCACGACAAACAGCACAAAAAACTCACTCGTAAGCCTTAACATTGACGGCATAAGCTTTATGTCATCCGGCTTATCTTCACGCGTTTCACGAGTTTTTGTCGGAGCCCACATAGGCGCATCGTGCGCCCGGTGGACAAGGTGAATACCGTAAATATAAACAAGAAACAGTATGGGCGTGACAGGGTGTAACCCCCAGACCGTGACATTAGGCAAAAGCGGAGTCATGAGAATAAGCGAAAGCAGAACAATAAGCAGTGCGTTTTGCATCATGTTCGGAACCGATGCTGCTGCATGCTCAAGGTTAGCGCGTCGGTAGACCATATCGGCCACCGCCAGGAAAAAGGTTTGTACCGCAATACCACCCAGAGCATTGCTCATTGCCAGTTCTGCGTTGCCGTTCCATGCTGCGGTAACCGACAACACGGAGCCGCCAATGGAAGTTGTACCGCCCAGTAACACCGCGCCTGCTGCGGCTTCACCGATACCGGTGCGATCGGCAAGCTGATCGACAATACGTGTAATGCGGGTTCCGGCAATAGCTATAATCAGAGCGCAAACCCCAAATACCGCCAGTCCTTGAAATAACGTCCAGTTTTCAGGGTTTAACAAATGCCAATGCCCCTTACGACGACTGATAAAATGAGTATAGCTAGCTGACTAAGCGGATCAAACGCCAGGCAGGGCAACATTGCTGTTATTAGGTTATCCTATGGCTAGAAAGCTATTAAAGGTGTTTGCATGCGAAAAACGGACAAAAAGCTGGAACGGGAGATAATCCGAGAGCTGACTCAGTTGTGCGAAGTGGCGAAGTTTGAACATGAAGGCTTTATTTGGCTCGCGCATGAAGTGAACTATCAGCACTTTCCGCAAAGTTTGAAGGTGACGCTTGTGTTTAACGAGAGCGTAAGCAAGGATGTATTACTTACCGAGTTTCAGGCGTTGATTCCAAAGGTGCAGTTCGCACTTGAACCTGTAATAGGTGAGCCCTTGCCGGCTGCACAAATTGAAGCGTGCCGGGAACACACACTGCAGTAACTGAATAAGGATTGATCATGCGGCATTTAGCTTCCTGTTTCATGTTCTTTTGCGTTGTCCTATCGGCTCCCGGGCTGGCGGCTTCCGAGCGTTCTGAACAAGTTAAGGGATTCGTGGCCGCGTTTAATGCGCATAATGCGGAGCTAATGTCACAATACGTGACCGATGATATTCAATGGCTGTCGGTTAATGGTGACAGAGTAGCGGTTGAAACCAGCGGGAAGACTGAGCTCATTGAAGCGATGGACGGATACTTTAAATCTTGCGCGTCGTGTCAAAGTGAAGTAACCGACCTAACTGTATTAGGAAACCGTGTCAGTGCAGTGGAAGAAGCAAGCTGGCGGCAGAACGGAGAGCTGAGGTCGCAGAAAAGCCTGGCGATTTACGAGTTTAATAATAGCCTCATTCGTCGCGTTTATTACTTTCCTGCAGAATAAGTTATCTCGCAACAGTGCTCGAGTTATTCCGGACATTTTCACTGGGTTGTCGGCATAGACGTTTGGGCGTAGCTATTACCCCTGCCGTCGTCTCTTCATTGACATCCCGTGCTGTACACGCTATCAAGTTGATGAAACAACAGGAGAGAATACACATGTTTGAATATAAGAAAATTGCGTTGGCTGTCTCGCTGGTGCTAATGACGACCGCTTGTTCAGACGCTTCCAAAGAAGAAGCGACGACGGCAAATGCTCAGTCTCAAAGCGCAACGTCTGAAAACACTACTCAGAATGCTGAACAGACTGAATCTGAAAAAGCCAATAAGCTGTTTGAAGACATTTTTATGGAAAATGTCATGCGCAGCCCAATGTATCAGTCTTATCTTGGTATTAAAGAAGACCAGGACAAATGGGACGATATTTCTGAAGCGGCAGCAGAGGAAGAGCTGGCGTTACAGAAAGAGCATTTAGAGCAAGTGAAGGCGATTGATGAGTCAAAGCTGAATGAGCAGACTAAAATAAGCTGGATGCTGATGAAGCAGAAGCTGGAAAACGAGATTGCTGATTACAAATGGCGTCATCACAACTATCCGGTTAATCAGATGTTTGGCATGCACTCCAGTGTTGCTTCGTTGTTGATTAACCAACACGGTATTAGCGAATTGGACGATGCACAAGATTACATTGCTCGTTTAAATGGCTTGCCGGGGCTGTTTGACCAGTTGGCAGAGAACCTGGAACTGCGGGCTGAAAAAGGCATTATCGCACCGAAATTTGTTTACCCCTACGTAATTAGCGACAGCAAAAACATTATTACCGGTGCGCCGTTTGATGACGGTGAGCCTAGTGCTTTGTGGAAAGACTTCACAAGTAAAGTTGAGAAGCTTGAGCTTGAAGAGAGCCAGCGTGAAGAGCTGTTAGCGTCTGCAGAAAAAGCCATGCTGGAATCGGTTAAGCCTGCCTATGAAGGTTTAATTACCGCGGTGGAAGGTATTGCCGAGCAAGCTACGACCAAAGACGGTGCCTGGAAATTCCCGGACGGTGAAGCGTTTTACAATAATGCGTTAAAGCGCACCACCACGACTGACTTAACCGCAGAAGAAATTCATGAAATTGGTTTAAGTGAAATGGAGCGTATTCATGAAGAAATGCGCGGCATTATGGAAGAAGTGGGATTTGAAGGAACGCTGCAAGAGTTCTTTGTCCATATGCGCAATAGCGAAGAGTTTGTTTACCCGAACACCGAAGAAGGTCGCAAGCGTTATCTGGATGAAGCAACGGCTTACATCGATAACATGCGTGGGCGTTTGGATGAGCTGTTTATCAAAAAGCCTAAAGCTGATTTGATTGTCAAAGCGGTAGAACCTTTCCGTGAGAAGTCAGCGGGTAAGGCCTTCTACCAGCAGCCATCAATGGATGGTACTCGCCCTGGTACTTACTACGCGAACCTTTATGACATGGCGGCTATGCCGACTTATCAGATGGAAGCGCTGGCTTACCATGAAGGTATTCCGGGCCACCATATGCAAATTGCAATTCAGCAAGAGCTGGAAGGCATTCCTAAGTTCCGTCGCTTTGGCCGTTACACTGCTTACAGCGAAGGCTGGGGACTGTACACCGAGAAGTTGCCGAAAGAAATTGGTTTGTACAAAGACCCATACTCCGACTTTGGTCGCTTAGCGATGGAGCTATGGCGTGCGGTTCGTTTAGTTGTTGATACCGGTATTCATGACAAGAAATGGACGCGTGAAGAAGGTATTGATTTCTACGTAACCAATACACCGAACGCAAAGTCAGACGCCGTGAAAATGGTGGAGCGTCACATTGTCATGCCAAGTCAGGCAACTGCCTATAAAATTGGCATGAACAAGATACTGGAATTACGTGAAAAAGCTAAGTCAGAGCTTGGCGATAAATTTGATATTCGTGAGTTCCATGACGTTGTGCTTGGCAGTGGTCCAGTACCGCTGAACATTCTGGAGCAATTTGTTAACGACTACATTAGTGAAACGAAAAGCTCTTAGAACTAGACTTTAAAACGGCAACAGCCGTTTCTGATTCAGCGCACCACCCTTACCAAGGTGGTGCGTTTTTATATCAACTACTCACTTAATTGATTACCGCCATTCCTTTTAGCTCGGTACATAGCCTCGTCAGCCTGACTTATTAGGGTGTCTGCGGTGTCACCGTGCTGTGGCCACAAGGCCATACCCATACTGCAGGTAACGACCTCTTCACCATGGGGCAGTCGCAACGGTGCTTGCATTGCTAGCCGGATTTTTTCTGCCACAGCACGTACCGTCGTTATACCTTCGTCTGTTGAGGGAACGGCATCAATAAGCACCACGAATTCATCGCCACCCAGTCGAGCAACCGTGTCGGTTGCGCGGACTGCCGAAGCCACGCGTTGGGCAACTTCTTTTAACAGTTGATCGCCTGTGGCGTGGCCGTACTCATCATTAATGAACTTGAACTTATCAAGATCCAGATACAGAAGACCTAAACCTGTACCGTCCCGAGTGGCACGCTTTTGGGCTGTACTGACTCTGTCGTAGAACAAGGCGCGATTAGGTAATTGAGTTAGGGGATCAGTCAGTGCCATGTGCTCAAGGCGAGCAATCAAGCTTTCGCGGTCGCGCTCCAGGCGCTTTTGTTCAGAGATATCGCGGGCAACGCCAACTCGCCTTTGATCTCGCTCTGACCAGCGAGCTGACCAAAGTATGTGTGCAACAGATCCGTCTTTACGTATATAACGGTTCTCGAAGTGAACCACTTGGTCACCTGAGTTTATTTTCTGTGCTATAGCCATGGTTGCCTGGTGGTCGTCAGGGTGAATGAAGTCGAACATTGAGCGATTCATCATTTCGTCGGGTGTATAACCAAATACGCGCTGAGTGCCAGGGCTTAAATAACTAAACCGGTGCTGCTGGTCAACGACGCATATAGCATCGAGCAGAAGATCCATATACTCGGCGAGTGCTGCAAATGCAGTTTTGTTCATGAGTTTGCCCGGTTTTTCTGGAATTATAGCCATCTTAATGGAAGCTGCCAGATAAGTAACCAGTGACATAAGTTCCAATCACTGTGAAACCGCGCTAGCATAAGAAAAAAGCAGCAAAAGCGACTTATGAAATATTGGCGTAAATACCATCCGACCATTGGCACTGATGATCCCAGGTATCATCAGGTGTCACTGATCTATAGTGTTTTGCTGATTATGCTGATTTACTTCGGCTTAATTGGCTTGCTGAATATTACGCTTTTTGATGCTGCCGATATTGCCATATACGACTTTTCCGGCTTTGTTTTAGCCGCTGCTATCTACTTTTACGTTAGCCGTGGTGGTAATTTCAAAGTGGCTGGGTGGATAGTGACTCTAACCTTGGTTTTCGTCCTGTTAGCTTTTATTCATTTGGCTGAAGGACGAAATTATTCGTTGCTGTGGGTTACGATTTTACCGCCGATTGCCTTTTTCTTATTGGGGCCAACCGCCGGTACATGGGTGACGGGACTGGTATTCGCTTATTGCGGCTGGTTTTTGTATAAACTGTTGGGTCTTGGTGTTCCGGGAAATTTAAGTTTAGGTGCTCTTTTTAATTTTGTGGAAGTTGCAACCGCACAGGTTTTTCTGTTTCGTTATTATGAACGCTCACGGCGTGAGGCTTATGAGCAACTGCAAAAGACCTCAACAACAGATCCTTTAACGGGCATTTTTAACCGCCTGCACATAGATAATAGCTTAAAGAGCTTATTGGCCTCCTCGAAGCGAGACTTAAAACCTACATCGATATTGTTGCTGGATGTCGATCATTTCAAACGCATTAATGATGAATATGGCCACATTGCGGGTGATAAAGTATTGGTGGCGATTGGCAATGTAATGAAAGAGACAACCCGGGAGGGTGATTTAGTCGGTCGCTGGGGTGGTGAAGAGTTCTTAATTATTTGTCCTGATACTGATGGCGGTAAGGCAGCAAATATTGCGAACCGGATTGTAGAAAGACTCAATAAGCAGCCGCTATTGGATGACATTAATGCGACCGTCAGTATTGGCATTGCAACAGCTTCGGGCCGCGATAAAAAGGATACTGTTGAAACTCTTCTGCAAACTGCTGATAAAAACCTTTACAAGGCAAAAGCAGACGGGAGGAATACAGTGGTTGCCAGCTACGATGATATTGCCTTAACTTCAGCCCACAGCACAACTTAACGAACTTAAAACCAGCGCGGCACCTGGTTCTTGTATTGCCGGTATTCCTCACCGTAGAGTTCACTCAGTGCTTGTTCTTCTTTTACCGCTTGCAGGCGTATCATTGCGACGCCCATTGCCAGACAGATGAGTGTAAACAGGCTGGGCAGCGTCAAAAATAACCCAATTTGTCCCAACATAATGGCTAAAAACATAGGGTTCCGGGAGCGTGAAAAAGGCCCTTTTGTCAGCAAGGCCCGGTTTCTATCGGAGTCTATCCCTGAGCGCCAGTCTTGTCTCATGTAAGCATGGTTGTAGCTCACGAGCCCCAGAGATACCAGCATAGTGACCATGCCAATGGAAAGAACCCAGGGGCTATAAAGTGAGGCGAAAATGCCCAACCAGGGATCTATAGGGAAGAAAACGCGGGCAATACAAACAACTAAAATGGCTCCACGAAAAAGGTTAAAGACCTGCCTTATCCACCAGGTAGCACTGCCTTTTTCCCCATACTGAATGTGACTTTGTGCGGTGCGCTTTGAAAGCCCAATGGCGGTGCTTGCGTAATGAACCGCAATAAAGAGAAAGTACAGTGCTAAAAAATGACGGCTAATTAGGTCAATATCAGGCAAAAAGAGCTCCGTTCAGTTGGTATGCTTAGTCTCTTCTATTTTACGGTTCCTTAAAGATATTGAAAGAGTTGAGTGAAATCACCACTTCTGTGCTATTCATTAAGTAAGCGTCTAAACTGAGAGTAGCGTTATGCGATATACATTTTATTCTGGGCTGGCTCTAAGCGGCATGCTGTTATTGGCAGGCTGTGCATCACCTTCTTCCTCAGTACTTATTGGCGAAGCTCGCCCTGAAATTCCGGTTGAGCAGGTGAAGGTGTACTTAGAAAAGCCAGAGAGCTACGAAGAAATTGCGTTGATAGAAGCGACCAGTGATTCGTCCTGGAGTTTTGGTGAACAAGCTAAAGTAGAGGCGGTTCTGCAACGCTTGAAAAAAGAGGCGGCGAAGGTAGGCGCAAATGGGGTTTTACTTGAAAAAACGGGTGATAAAGAAGGTAACTCCGTTTATGTGGGCACCGGTGCCGGAGGCTACTCAGGGAACGTTGGGTTTGGTGTCAGTGTGGGCAAAGCGTTTGGACTGACCGATAAAACCGGAGAAGGCATCGCTATTTATGTAGAGCCTGGTAAAAAGGACGCCGACCCGGTTGAGGAGCAAGAATAAAAACGGTTTGTTAGCTGCGGGACAATGTCTTAATTAAGTGCCAGCCGAACTGAGTTTTGACCGGCCCGTGCACTTCAAGAGTGGGCTTGCCGAACACGACTTTGTCAAAAGCAGAAACCATTTGGCCGCGATTAAACTCGCCTAAATCGCCGCCTTTTTTGCCGGAGGGGCAAAGTGAGTGCTTACGTGCTAACTCTGCAAACTTAGCGCCCTGCGCAAGTTGCTCTTTTAGCGTTTCGGCTTCGTCTTTGGTTTCGACCAAAATATGTAATGCGTGTGCTCGTGCCATTCTTTGCCTCCGGTGGCTGTTTACTTTTATTCAGGGACTTCAGTTGCGTTCCAGTTGACGGCTTTCCAGCGACCGTCACGCTCAATTAAAACGCCGGTATTGTAATAGTATTTTGTTACTTTTCCTTCCTCTTCGGCGGTTAGCGTGAAATTAAATACCACGGTATCGCCAAACTGTTTTACTTCGATGTCTTCGGCCCCGTACCAAACTTTTACTTCTTCAGGGTCTTTAGCTTTGGCGTCTTTCATGCCGGACATAAGGTGTTCTTTACCAAAGCGGTTACCGCTGGAGCTGGTATAAGTGAGTTCTTCTGCCCAGAACCGGTCATGAGCTTTTGGTGAATTAATGCTGGCGCCATACAAAAATGCTTTTACGGCTTTTGTGGTGGCTTCTTCGACACTTTCTTGGGCTAAACTTGTTATGCTGAATAAAAGCGTAAAAACGATCAGTAAGTATCGCATTAGTATCATTCCTTTAAGTTATGACGTTGTTTTCGATATGCTCTAAGCATATGGCAAGCTTTCATGTACAGCAAACAGGTTTACAAATGCTTATCAAACAAACGGAACTTCAGTTACGGGCTCGACCGCGAGGTTTTCATCTTATTACCAGCGAGGTTGAGCAGGCCTTATCGCAGCTTGGGCAGGTTCAGGTGGGTTTATTGCATGTGTTTATTAGGCACACCTCTGCGTCGTTGACTATTAATGAAAACGCCGACCCAACGGTCAGGCAGGACTTTGAAAGCCATTTTAATGAGATGGTACCGGAAAATGCCCCCTATTATCGTCATACGTTTGAGGGGCCGGATGATATGCCGGCACATTTAAAGTCGAGCATTCTTGGTAGCAGTCTGACCGTTCCTGTGACAAATGGCCGTTTAAATATGGGAACCTGGCAGGGTATTTATCTTTGCGAGCATCGGGACCATGGCGGCGCACGCACCTTAGTTCTCACGCTTCAGGGTGAGTAGAAGGTTAGTGAGCATTAACTCTAACTGAAGCGTCCGAGAACAAAAATAAGTGCCAGAGCGGCAACAATACAGACGATAGCGATAACGCCGTACTTATAAATACGCTGGTCTTTAATTTTAGTGGCCATAATGCCTTCTCTATGCTGATAGCTTGCGCATTGCCCATAAACCAATGATTGGTCCGGGCAGCAGAAGCCAGGTAACCCACTCGTTATGTATAGACCACAAATTACTGGTTAGCCATATGGCCGGTAGTGTTAATGAAAAACCAATAGCATTCATTATGGCCAGTGCAGAACCAACATTTTCTTTGGGTGCAAAATGAGCGGCCAGCGCTGAAAATTGCGGAGAGTCAGCAATAACCGTAAGACCCCAAAACAGCAATAAAGCGAAAAGTATCCAGGCGGGAAGTTCTGTCATTAAAGGGTACAGCAAACAAATACTGCCGGAGCTGAATAATGCCAGTCTGGCAACGGTTAGCCCCGGGAGCCGTTTGGTCAGTAAACCACCGCCAATACAGCCCAGGCTGCCAATAGCAATAATGAAAAAGGCCAGCCAGGGTACTGCGCTTAAAGGAAGGTTAAGAGCGGTTAGAGGTTGCAACACTAGCAACGGTGTTAACATCCAGAACGCGTATAACTCCCAGCAGTGACCAAAGTAACCGACAGCAACGGCTCTGAATTTGGGGCGTGTTAATGCGCGCAAGCCAGAGCGCAACGTATGAGCTGACGCGGTAGCCGGCAGATGAGGACCACTGCCAAGCCATCCTACTAAGAGGCCGCCAAGCAATGCCAGTAGCGAAGATACCAGCAGCGGGATCTGCCAGGAAAAATCCAGGGTTATTCCGCGCATGAGGTGCGGCAAAGCCGTACCCAGAGTCAGCATGGCTAGTAGCCAGGCAAGTGCGCTGCCTGCATAGCGGGGCACCCAGGATATCACCAGTTTCATTCCCATTGGGTAAATTCCGGCTAAACAAAGCCCGGTTAAAAAGCGCAGCAACCAGGCGATGCTGGCAATATCAACGGTAAGGATAAACAGTGCATTAACAGCTGCACCAACCATGCTTGAGAACAGGAAAATCTGGCTGGCCCGGTAGCGATCCGCCAGCCCGGTTAGTGCCAGTGTCAGAGTGCCGATAATAAAACCCAGCTGCACGGCCAGAGTTAGAGCGCCTAAGTCTGACTCAGTGAGTTGCTGTTCTGCCGACAAAGGAAGCCAGACACCGTTAATGCTGAACCACAAGGACGTGCCCAGTAATTGAGAGAGAATAATTAAGGGCAAGGCAAGTTTCTGGTGCAGTTTGGTATTGCTTAGCATGGCGCCGTTAGTTGCATCTTTTAGGAGGTTATTTTTTATAGGACTCACATTACCTTAGTTAGCGAACTAACGCGACGTTAGGTTTTCTTCTGTGCTAATTTACGTTGGAAACCCATTGTTAAAACAAAGAGCGATGTTAAAGAAAGCTGAATTAAACGAATTAAAAGTGGCGTTGACCTGGCCTGAGAATGCTGCAGAGTTCCGGCTGTGGTTTGGCGATAAAGTTCGGTATGGCAGCCCTGCGGACGCTATCTGGCAACAAATTAAAGGCAATGAACGCGGCACTTTTGCGTTTTATCAGAATGAAGAGCTGATTGGTTTTGCTCAGGCTTATGAAAAAGTCGAGAACGGTATTCACATAGCCTGCCTTATTGTTAACCCGAAAATGAGAGGCAAAGGGCTGGGGCGGTTATTTGTAAAAGCATTAATGGAAAATGCCTGGGCGCAGGAGCAAGTCAGGTTTATTACATTGAATGTATACCCTGAAAATACGCCGGCGCGGTCACTTTATAAAGACCTGGGGTTTCACGAGGTAGGTGAGAATAATGGTATGGTCTCTATGCAACTGGAGAGAGACTAATTCAAAAGGCTTTGCTCTGTATTTAAGATAAACTAGCCGTTATTGGTTACCATTAACCCCATGCATACGGACTTCCCATGAAAGAAAATGAGTTGCATCGACGTCGTCTAATTTCGGCGAAACAGTCTGAAGAATCTATTGCCAAAATAGAAGGGCAAGGCTCGTATAAGCTGGCATTTGCCGATCATGAATTTTTACTGCAGGACGACTTGCGCGCGGTACGCCTGCAACTGGAGTATTTAAAGCCTCAGTTAACGCTCGAAAAGCATCAGATAGACGCAACCATTGTTGTGTTTGGCAGCGCCCGTTTTTTATCGCCTGAGCAGGCGCAGCATGATGCCCGTATGGCTGAGCAAGCGTTAGCAGAAGAGCCAGATAATGACAGCTTAAAAGGTAACTTAAAGCGCGCCCAGCGGGCATTAAAAAATAGTGCTTACTATCAGCAGGCAATGGACTTTTCACGTATTGCGACTGAACACAACCTTAAGCACGATGAAGAAAACCTGATGATTGTCAGTGGTGGTGGCCCCGGCATCATGGAAGCTGCGAACCGAGGAGCGATGGAAGCCGGAGGAGAAAGTATTGGTCTGAATATTGTACTGCCTCATGAGCAACGTCCAAACCCATATATAACGCCTGAATACTGCTTCCAGTTTCACTATTTTGCCATTCGAAAAATGCACTTTCTGCAACGAGCTCGTGCGTTAGTTGCTTTTCCTGGTGGCTTCGGAACGCTCGACGAGTTATTCGAAACCTTAACTTTGGTACAAACTAAAAAATCAGAACCTGTACCTATCGTTTTGGTGGGATCTGAATTTTGGCGTCGTGCAGTCGATTTCGATTTGCTGGTAGAAGAAGGCACTATTGCAGAATACGACTTAGACTTGTTCCAGATTGTGGATAGCGCGGAAGAAGCATGGCAAGCAATATGTCACTGTTATGACTTAAAAAATGGTTCACGCCATATCCGCTAACCGTTCGTGAAAGTGGCGCCAGGAAACCCAAAAGAATAAGGCGCCAATACCGCTTAGTGCAAGTAGCTGTGGCCAAACAATTTCTAACCCGGCGCCACGGAATAAGATGCTTTGACCAAATTCGGTAAAGTGAGATGTAGGAGCAAAGTACATCACAGCCTGAACTGCAGCAGGCATACTGTCAAAAGGTGTCATGCCGCCGGAGAGTATCTGCATTGGCATAATAATCAGCAAAAACAGTAATCCGAACTGGGGCATAGAGCGGGCATAGGTTCCTAAGAAAATGCCAATAGACGTGGTGGCAAAAAGGTGCAGAGCGGTACCGAATAAGAACAGTGTTAAGGAACCGCTGGTAGGTATAGCAAGCGCCTGTTTAATTATCACAGTGAGTGAGAACGCAGAGGCAACTAATACGACTAAGGCCATAGCCCAAACTTTGCTGACCATAATTTGAAAAGGGCTGACCGGCATTACCATAAGGTGCTCAATGGTGCCGTGTTCCCGTTCTTTTATCAGGGCTGCACCGGTTAAGATAATCGACAACATGGTAATTTGGTTAATCAATTCCATAATGGCGCTGAACCATCCGCTATCAAGCTCCGGGTTAAACTGTGCCCTTACGGCTATATCGACAGGTAACTGAGTGTCGGACTGCGTGAAGGAGCTGACTTCGCGATTAATAATAGATTGAATGTAACCGTTACCAGTAAAGGCTTGACTCATGCGCGTGGCGTCAACAATGAGTTGTAGCTGAGGCTGATCACCGCTTAACAAATCACGCTGCAGCCCTTCAGGAATATCGAGAATAAAGGTGTAGCGCCCTTCGTCCATAAGCTGATCTGCCTCTTGAGCAGAAACGGCTTCGGGCGGCAAAAAGTAAGGCATTAAGAAGCTGTTTATCAATTGGTTGGAAAGCTGGGAACGGTCATTGTCGATAACGGCTATTGGTGTTTTGTACAAAGTTTGTGGTGTGGCAGATGCCGCGGTATAAACAAATACGGTAAAAGCCAGCATAATAAACAGCAGTAACATAGGGTCACGCGACAAGCTAATGAGCTCTTTCACGCCTAAATGAGCAATGTTTTTAGCTGATCGCATTTATTGCTCCTGTTTCCTGACTAAGCTAATACCAATGGCAATGAAAAGAATGGCAGCGATGCTGAGCCCGACTAACATGACCTGCAACTCATTAAATGACAGGGCTTTCGAAAACACGCCCCGACTGACAATCATATAGTAAGTTGTCGGATAAATTTCGCCGATAACCTTGGCAAGTCCCTCGAGTGAAGTCACCGGCGTGATCATGCCAGAGAATTGGGATGCAGGCAGAATGGTGGCAAGTGCAGTACCAAAAAGTGCGGCAATTTGGCTATTAAGAAAGGCCGACATAATAAGTCCAAGTGCGGTTGCACACAGAACATAGAGAAAGGTCGCGAGTGAGAAAGCCAGAAAACTTCCGGTGATTTCTACGTTAAAAATAAACAACGCCTGAGCAACCAATATTAAGAAGTTTGCCATTGCGAGAACGACATAGGGTAGTTGCTTACCAATAAAAAACTCACTTTTGCGGGTTGGGGTAACATAAAAATTTGTAATAGAGCCCAGTTCTTTCTCTCTCACTACAGACAGTGACGTCAGTATGGATGGGAAAAGCATTAACAACAGTGGAATGACAGCAGGAACCATGGCTGGCAAGCTTTTAACGTCGGGGTTATAGCGATACCTCGATGCTATATCGACCATCGCTGGCTTTGTTGGCTGGCTGCTTAACTGTTGTTGCTGTTTTTGTAGCCAGTCAATATGCATACCCTGAATGTATCCTTGCGCGGTCTCTGCACGCATTGGCATTGCACCGTCAATCCAGGCCCCTATACTGACGTTTTCCCCACGCTGCATATCGCGAGCAAACCCGCTGGGTATTTCTATAGCTAAGCTGATTTCTCCAGCTTTTAAGGCATCGTCAACTTGTTCATAGCTTGTCAGGGGGGCTTTTTCATTAAAGTAACGAGAACCCGATAAGCTTAAAATATAGTCCCGGCTGGTGCTGGTGTGGTCACGGTCTAATACCGCGAAATCAATTTCATCAACGTCCATATTAATGCCGTAACCCAAAACAAACATCAGAATAACGCTACCAACTAAGGCCATCACTAAGCGCACCGGGTCGCGGATAAGCTCTAGGGTTTCGCGGTGACTGATGCTGAGCAGTCGCTTAATGCTGAAACCGTGATTGAGTTTAAGTTTTTCACTATGTTGCAGTTCTGAAGGTTCCTGCGGTGATTGTTGCGAGTGATGAGAAGCAGACGCCTCTTCTAAATAATTGACGAAGGCATCTTCCAGCGAGTCACTATTACGGCTTTTAGTAATAGCTTCGGGGGTATCGGTTATTAGAACTTTCCCGGCATGCATTAAGGATATGCGATCACAGCGCTCGGCTTCGTTCATAAAGTGCGTTGAGATAAATATGGTGACACCATGCTCACGCGATAACTTCATCAGAATTTGCCAGAAGTGATCCCGTGCAATAGGGTCAACGCCCGAAGTTGGTTCATCCAGTATTAATATTTCTGGTTGGTGGATCATTGCAACCGCTAAAGATAGCCTCTGTCGTTCTCCTACCGGAAGCTGGCTAGGTAATTGTTGGAATAGTCGTTGTAAATCAAATTGCTCGGCAACGCTTTCTACTCTGTCTTTTATGCTGTTTTTAGGAATATCGAATAACTGGGCGTGTAACTTTAAGTTTTGGTAAACCGTTAATTCTCCATACAAGGAAAAGCTTTGAGCCATGTAGCCTACACGCTTTCGGGTTTCAAGAGGGTTGTTCTCAATTGGTTGATCGAAGAGCCAGGCTTTACCAGAGCTGGCGGTAAGTAAACCGGTCAGCATCTTCATGGTGGTGGTTTTACCGCAACCATTAGAGCCTAAGAAGCCGAATATCTCGCCTTTTTGAATGCGAAAACTCGCTTTATCTACGGCGGTAAAGTCACCAAATTGCATGGTAAGATCCTGGGCTTCGATAGCAACCGATGTTTCTTTTATCGAGAGACGAGCGATATTTTCAAAGTCCTGATTGGGTTCTGCACCCAGCAATTTAATATAGGCTTTTTCAAGAGTGGATGTTGCCGTTTGCTGCAGCAACTCATTTGGAGAGCCTGCGGCTAATAACTTCCCTGCATTCATAGTAGCCAGCCAGTCAAAGCCCTCGGCCTCATCCATATAGGCAGTAGCGACTAAAACGCTCATGTCAGGGTGTTGTTGGCGAATATCAGCAATGAGTTGCCAGAATTGGCGACGGGACAAAGGATCTACGCCAGTGGTAGGTTCATCAAGAATAAGAAGCTCGGGTTCATGAATCAAGGCACAGCAAAGCCCAAGCTTTTGCTTCATACCACCGGACAACTTGGCGCTGGGGCGATCGCGGAACTCCCATAGGCGAGTGGCTTTTAGCAAACGACTGACACGTTGCCGACGTTGTTTACCGTCAATGTCGAAAAGTTGTGCGAAAAAGCTGAGGTTCTCCTCAACCGATAAAGTCGGGTAAAGGTTTTTACCAAGTCCCTGTGGCATGTAGGCTAAACGACGATATAAATGTTTACGTTGACGCGACTGACTCAAGTCTTCATCAAGAACATGTAACTGGCCTTTTTGTAGCGCGCGTGCCCCGGAAATCAATGAGAGTAAGGTGGATTTCCCTACTCCGTCGGGACCAATCAGGCCACAGAGTTGCCCCCGTGGAATTTTAATTGATAATGCTTCAAGCGCTTGTTGTTTTCCGTAGCGGTAATTGATCTCGCTCAGTGTTACTACTGAGTCATTGTCTGTTGACATCAGTCAAGCTCCGATTGCAGCTCAATAGGCCAACTGTCCTGTCCATCAAGTTTGACATAAGCCACCCCAGGGAGCCCTGTCTTTACCCGCTCCAGGTGTTGTTCTAGTAACTTCTTATCAATACTGGCTCTGACCCGGAACATCAGTTTTTCACGTTCTTCCTGGGTTTCTACTGTTTTAGGTGTGAACTGAGCTACGTCTGAAATAAAGCTAATATTAGCCGGGATGCGGTAGTCCGGCAGTGCATCTAATACAATACGGACTTCACTACCGACTGAAATCTTTCCAATAGTCTGTGTTGGCAAGAAAAAGGTCATGTAAACATCGCTCAGATCGACCATATTAACTACTCGGCCGCCACTCCCAATCACTTCGCCTGGCCTTGATACTACGTATTGAACACGGCCGTCCCGGGGGGACAAAAGGGTACTATCATCAATTTGGATTTGGATACGTTCAATGGTTGCTTTGGCGGCTTGAGCAGCAGATTCTGCTTCCTCTCGCTGTGAGATGGCAGTGGTAATTGCCGCTTCAGTAGAAGCAATTTGAGATTTCGCCGCAGCTACCGCCGACTCAGCGCTAACAACAGCGGCTTTTGCATCATCCAGCTCCTGGGCTGACATAGAGCCTTGTTGGGATAAACTCTGTACACGTGCCAGACGCTTTTTGGCAAGGTCTAACTCAGACTCTCGTTGTTTTAATAAGGCCTGTGCGGCGTCTTTTTCAGCGCGCCGTTGATTTACCTGGCTTTTGGCGGTATTGATGGCGTTTTGAGTCTGTTTAAATACTGCTTGGGTTTGATGCAGTTCAGCTTCCAAAGTGGTGGTATCAATTTTTGCCAGTTTGTCGCCGGTGAGCACGAACTGACCTTCTTCAACCCATACATTGTCGAGGCGACCGGCAACTTTCGTGGCGACGTTAATTTCGACGGCTTCTATTCGCCCATTGCCACTGGCAATGCCTTCATAGCTAGCCGACTCTTTGTTAATACCAAGATAAACGAAAAAGGCGATGCCAATAATGACCACCGCCCAGACAATATTCCTTTTGCTCATGCTCTCATCTCACTAACAAGCGATAATAAACTACTGTTAGTTTTAGCACTAAATTAGCCAGTATGTAAGCTCGACCAGAAGAGGGAGTAACTCCCCCTTTGTTGGTAGCTATTAAACCATCGGCTTCGTGCTTTTACCGCTTTCGCCAGTTCTCCGCCACAAGCTGGTAATGCGAGCAGAGCGAACAATAAGCCAGGTCATGGCAAATAATCCAACACCTAACCCTAACGCTAACCAGCGGTTATAAATAGTGGCTGAATAAACTCCGCCATTACCAACCGGAACAACTTCAGGTGGCATTAACGGAAGGCCGTGTCGTTCAGCCATGGTTTTGATACCAATGAAGTGAATGCCGGGAATGTCTTCCTGCAGGAAGTAACCCATGACAGTATCTACTGCAAAAGCTCGTGATGGCGCATCTTTTTGCAGGCCGGACTTGAACATGTCATCAATACCCGGAGGACCGACAATAGTTGCTCCTCCCCCCACGTTGACGAACGCTTTGTATTGGCGGTCGGCTGAATACTCTCGAAATATAGCAATACGATCAGCAACTGCTTCCTGGTAGTTCGCGGGCTCAATTAAGTTAATATCTGCGTTTTCAATACTGTTGCGTATTGAACGGATCCCCTCTTCAGGTATCCCAATGCCACGGTCTTCAATACCGCCGATAGACGCATAAACAGGCTTTAAAGAGAGCACACCGGCTTCTCTAAGCTCGCGCTCCATATCAAGCCACAAGAAGTTAGGAACGTTGGCACCCCATTGCGACGATGATGCGGATGCAATGATAACCGCTTCGGCTCCGATAGCTTCAATGGCTGAATAAACAGCGAGGTTTAATGCGGGGAAGGAACCCGATACGGTGACTGCAACTAAATCCCCTTCTTTCACACCGGCATCGGCCATTAATTTAACTGCAACGGCAGCCCAGTTAGGGTTAACTGTTGTTTGTTTCGATTCACGGCCACCATGGTTGGTCGTTACAATGCTATTTTCTAAACCAACGAATCCTGAGCGTTGGGGATCAAACTCAGGGTTAATTGGTGCTAATTGAGCGCGCAGTGGTTTCAGTACCTGCATGCCTTCACGCATTATCTTCGATGCGTTAACCATAGTAGCGTAGTTGTCGTCAACGATAGGATCACGCTGCTTCACGTTTTCCGCCGCGACCATCACAATAACGGATAATACGATAAGAAAAATTAATCCCCAGGTTGGTACGCCCGAAGAACGCCAATAAATCTTTGTAAAACTACTCATGATTCGTCCTCCTGTTACCAGCCGGGCATCTGAAATGCTTGGCTTGCTTCGTACATTTGTAATGATTCCGGCATAATCACAATCAGTGCTAGCCTGACCAGCACAGCTGTTACTGCCAGCCCGCACAGGGTTTGAAGTACGCCCTGTCGGTCAAACCAAATGGCGATAAGTCCGGGAATAATGTAGCCGATAATGCTGCTTTCCATAATGGACATCATAAAGCTGGACTCAAGTGTTGCGATTTGAGCCTGAGCGTTATCTCCCCCGGCAATCATTTGTAAATCGACCCAGTTAACCAGGTTCCCAAGAAATAAGTCCATTAACCCGGCAATCAAATAGCCGGTAAGAATCATGATAATGGTTTGGCGGCGGCCGTAAATAATGGCGAAGCTGGCAATAATTCGGACAATCAAATAAGTGATAAGCGCGGCAATAAGCGTAATGGCCAAGCTTAAAGGATCGGTCAATTGCAGTGCGACATACCCAGGTACAACCAAACCGCCTGCGGCAAGGCCTAAAGTTTGAGTGAGTAATAAGGTAAAAAATAAGCCGACCCCAATGGCAACGGCCAGAATGTTTAATGCAATCATAGATCTTCCTCCTTGATTGCCCGGTTCTGGAAGAAGCGAGCGACTTCTTCGCCACCGCCGTGAATATTGCACATGCCAACAACTAATGCGCTGCTGCCGGACTCTTCTAAAATTGTTTCGGTTATTTCGGTCATATGGGCATTTTCCATGACTAATAATTTTTCTGGGTCGAGGCCATATTTCACCGCATTACGGACGAAAATAAAGGTGCCTGAACCCATCAGTAGGTATTTATCCGCTTCGCTCCACTTAACCGCATCTTCCGCCATTTGCTGAGAGCGGTGTGGGCGGTCCGCCCGGCAATTAATTAACACGATTTTTCGACGTTCGTTGCCATGCTTTTCCAGCATGTTTTCCCAAATGCGACCAGTAGACTCTGGATCGTTGGCTGCAAAAGCGTTGACGAAAACAATTTCCCGCTTGAAGTAATTAACGTGAAGAACCTGCATGGCACCGGCTTCCGGCTCAAGGGCAACCATGCCGTCTAAGGCTTTCTCCCTGTCGACGCCCAGGTGCTCGCAGACATTAAGTGCCAACGCAACGTTCTCCGCATGTTCGGCATAGCGAAAACGTTTCATGGTTTCCTCAGTAATAGCGTTAACTTCGTCTTCTGTTACACCATGCAGCTCGCTCTTTCGGTCTTGGCAGGAGTGCTTGAAGATGTCGAGTAAGTCTCGCTCAGCGGTGAATAAATCCCCTTTCACCGGGGTGCTACCGGCAAGGGCGAGTCCTACATCGTTTTCTCCCGGCCCCATCACATCTAAATGATCGGCTCGGGCATTGGTAATAACGCCTACTGTTGAACGTACCATTCGCAGTTCGCTTAAGGACTGGTACTGTGGTTGCAGCGCCATACATTCCATAACCACAATTTCGGGCTTTAATGCGGCCATTCTTTTCAGGGTGCGCATTTGTTCGATAATATTTGCGCCGCTAATGCGGTAAATAGGGAATTCTCGCCCCTCGGGGTCAGTAATGGCCGCGGCTGAACCTGTTGTTTTTGCGCAAATACGTTTTCCGCCGCTACGCAGCCCTGCAGCAATTAAACGGGTAACGCTGGTTTTACCGCGAGTGCCATTAACATGGACTCGAACCGGAATTTTGCGAACAAGCGCCCAGTGACGAACAGCCTCAAAAACGCCGGCAATGACGAGAACAACCCATAGTGCAGCGACAATAGCGAGCATGCTGGGTATTTCCACGGGAACCCTCCTGAAGGAAATTGTTTGAAAACACGACTATAATTACAGATAGTCTGCTAATAAGGCTATTGTTTTTAGGGATCTTTACAAAAGGTTAGTACAAAATGCTTAAACAACGAAAAACAGAAATAAAGTGGGGCATTATCTTCACCATTGCAGGTTTGTTGTGGATGTTAATGGAAAGATTAGTCGGTCTGCATGACAACTATATTGCTTACCACGCAACCTATACCAACTTCTTTGCACTCATTGCTATTGCTATTTATGTACTGGCACTGAGAGAAAAACGCGAAAAGGATCTAAATGGATCGATGACTTGGAAGCAGGGGTTTGTAAGCGGTTTGATAATTGCCGTTGTGGTGGCTATTTTGACGCCAATTAGCCAGTGGATAACCCATGTCATTATTTCGCCTGATTACTTTGAAAATGTGAGCAATTTTTCAGTAACTCAAGGCGAAATGAGTGCAGAACAAGCTGAGGTTTATTTTCAGCTTAGTAGTTATATTGTTCAGTCAATGATTTTTGCTTTAGTCATTGGGGCTATTACGGCGGCAATCGTCGCGGTGTTCATGAAAACACCGCAACCTGATGCTGATTAATGAGTTTCGAGAATTGGCCGGAGCACTTCCGCCCGGCCATCAATTTCCGTGAGAATCTCTAACCCCAGTAATTCTGCCAGCATTGGGTAAATATGAATGTTTTCAAAACGCTCAATGCTTTGTCCCTTATTAAAGGCGTTGCCGGTGGCAACAAATAACCCATCCATATCGCGAGTGCCGTAATACCCGTGAGTACCTCCATCAGAGCGTTCCTCAGCTGGTCGGGTAGCAAAGCTGTTTGGTGCGTCGGTTGCAAGCACGATAGCCGGCACACGAGGGCTATTAACAAAGTGTCGCTGTGCAAGTGCGCTTTCTGTTTCTAGATAAAATGGTTGTTCCGTTGTTTGTTTTAAACGATGACGGAGCGACTCAATGTGTTGCTCTGACGTATTTTCTTTAGCATAAATCAGCAAACGGGTTTGTGCGTTAATGACGGTAAACCGATCAGAGTCAATGTTCAGATCATCAACTTCTATCATTTTGTCGGCTAGTATCGGAGCCATGCCATGATCAGAAACCAGCACTAAATTCACGGAAGCATCCACTTCTGTCTGTAATTTGCGCCACAATTCTCCAATAAGCTCGTCTATGTGCTGAACGGCCCCTTTTACTTGTTTCGAGTCTGGTCCGAAACGATGACCCATGGTGTCAACGACGGAAAAGTAGCCGGTAACCAGCCGTGGACGAGCTTTTTCCGGTAGCTTGAGCCAGTCGATGATTTGTTCGATTCGCTGGCGGTTAGGAACCGGGTGACTGTAATGATAAAAATAACTGGGTGTCCGGCCATTTATGCGGGCATCGGATTCAGGCCAGAAGAAAGTGGCTGCTTTTACTCCCTGAAACTCGGCAAGGTTCCACAAAGGCAACGCGGTTATCCAACTGCTGTCTTCTAAGCCGTCGGCCATACTGTACTTTTGCTGGCGCTCGGTATCGTAAAAGTTATTATCGACCAAACCATGCTTGGTCGGATAACGGCCGGTAATAATAGACAGGTGATTAGGAAAGGTTTTGGACGGATAAACCGGTATTAACCCCTTGCTGCGGACGCCTTCCTGAGCAAGCTTGGCAATATTTTTCGCATCGTGCTTTTCAATATAGTCATGACGAAAGCCGTCTATTGAAATGAGCACCAGGGTTTGTTCGTTACTTTTGCCAAATGTAAATGACGAAAAAAGAACGAGGCAGACAATCAATAGGGTTTTCATAATAAGTTCCGGTATCCGGTTTCAGACCTTTTTAACAAATTCAGATTTCAGTTTCATTGCACCAATGCCGTCAATTTTGCAGTCAATGTCATGATCGCCGTCAATGAGACGAATATTTTTAACTTTGGTGCCTACTTTAACCACCGAAGATGACCCTTTAATTTTAAGATCTTTAATCACTGTGACGGTGTCGCCGTCTTCCAATGGTGTGCCGTTAGAGTCACGAAAGGATGGCGCATCGTCAGCCGCTTCAGGTTCGTTTTCGGACCATTCGTGTCCGCATTCAGGGCAAATGAGTAAAGTTCCGTCGTGGTAGGTAAAGCTGGAATTACACTCCGGGCAGGCTGGGAAATCGCTCATATCAAGTCCTTTCTAGGGGATGAAAGCGGGTGATTATAGCCTGTCACCGACTCGGGCGCACTAGACAAAAATTAGTACCACCAGTGTCGTGACAATGGCGAGCAAAATATTAAGCACCACACCCTCTCTGGCCATGGCTTTTATGGTGACCCGATTAGAAGCAAAAACAATGGAGTTTGGTGGTGTGGCTACCGGCATGCAAAACGCGCAACTGCAGGCAATAACCGCAGGTATCATGAGTAACTCAATGGGTAATTCAAGTGCTGCTGCCGTGGCTGCAAGAATGGGCATCAGTAAGGTGGCAGTTGCTGTATTGGAGGTGACTTCTGTTACGAAGGACACGGTCAGCGCTAACACAAAAATAAGTAACCATAACGGCAGCACGCCTAATGCGGTAAGTGACTGGCCAATAATTTCGCCCAAACCACTTTCCATAACGCCACGGGCTAAGCAAATACCGCCGGCAAACAGCAATAGAATGCCCCAGGGAATATCTTTTGCCAGTGGCCAGTTTAATAGCTTCTCGCGTTTAACTTTTCCAGTTGGAATAACGAACATGGCAACTACACCGGCCAGTGCAACGGTCGCGTCATTGAGGCTGCCAATGCCCAGTAAGCCGGTCCAGCCGCCAAAGGGTGCGGTACGTGTTATCCACAAAAGGACGACGGTACCGAACACCATGAGCACACGCTTCTCATAGGTTGTCATTTCACTGGTGGTCGGTAACTCAAGTGGCTTTGATAATTTGACGTTGCGGGTTAACCAAAGTGCAATAACAGGTAAACCTAATAAAACCATGGGTAAACCAATACCAAGCCAGCGGGTGAAACTGAACTCTACGCCGGTAATATTCTGGTAGATAGACGCAAAAATCAGGTTCGGTGGTGTTCCTACTAAAGTAGCGATACCGCCAAGCGAGCCTGCGTAGGCAAGACCTAAAAGCAGAGCCCGTTGGAAGTTTTCATCGTCGCTGGCATCGGCCAATGCCAACGCTACAGGTAAAAGTGCCAGCACACCTGCCGTATTCGATATCCACATGGACAGAAAGGCGGTCGCGGCCATAAAAGAAATAACCACTTTGCGGCCATTGTCAGCACCAATGCGTGCAACCAAAGAAAGAGCCATGCGCTTATGAACACCACTGGCTTCAACGGCTTTGGCCAACATAAAGGCGCCCATGAACAAGAGGATAATATTGTCGCCTAAAGCGCCTGCGGCTGTTTGTGTGTCGATAACCCCGAAGGCCGGAAGCAAGACGAAAGGGAGTAATGAGGTGACAGGTAAGGGGATGCACTCGGTTACCCACCACCAGGCTACCCAGACCACAGTGCTTAAAGTAAGCGCGGCAGGTAATGGCATGTTCGCCAATTGCGTCGTGAGCAATACGATAAGTGCTGTAATCGGGCCCAGTGCTAAATGTTTCATTAAGAGGTTGTCACATCCATTTCATCTTTTACCCTGTAAGATAATAGAGAAGTGACTGAATCAGCAACGAAAGATTAAAGGGGATAGCATGAATCAGCAGTTGGTTCGCTCTACCTCGCTCGCGGGTGCCATTGTTTTGGGGCTTGGTTCCATTTTAGGTACCGGTGCGTTCGTGAGTGTGGGTATTGGTGCGGATATTGCCGGTGGTGCCGTTTTATGGGCAATTCTCATTGCGGCGGTGACGGCCTTATGTAATGGCTTGTCTTCCGCGCAGCTGGCTTCTGCTCATTCCGTCAGTGGAGGCACCTACGAGTATGGCTATCGGTTTCTGACTCCGGCTTATGGTGTAACGGCGGGTAGTTTGTTCGTGGTAGCAAAAAGTGCTTCAGCGGCAACCGCTGCGCTGGCGGTAGGCTGGTATGTGACCAATGCCACGGCAATACCGGACTATTTAGCGCAGTGGATAGCGGCTGCGGTATTGGTGCTGTTTACGTTATTAGTACTGGGGGGCGTTAAGCGCACAAATTGGGTTAACGCCGCCATTGTCACACTGAGCATAATTGCTCTGCTGGCCTTTATTGTTACAGGCCATCAGCAAACGGCTGTAATGCTAGAGCGGCCGTCTGTTAAGTGGTGGCAGGTACTACAAGCTTCAGCTTTACTCTTTGTTGCCTACACCGGCTACGGACGTATTGCCACCATGGGGGAAGAGGTACAAAACCCACGTCGGGTTATTCCTCTGGCCGTTGTTTTAACTCTGGCGGTTGTGACGCTTCTGTATCTGGGAGTGGGGAATGCTCTGCTGCGTTTTCCCAGTATAGCGAACTTTCAGGCGGAGCATTTCTCTCTGGCAAGTTTGCTGCCGAGCGGACCTGTACAATGGTTAGTGACCGTTGGTGCAGTGGTTGCTATGGGCGGAGTTATTCTGAACTTAATTTTAGGGGTATCGCGGGTGATTCTGGCTATGGGCCGCCGCGCCGATTTACCCATGCGCTTTGCCAATTTAAATGACCAACAGACATCGGCACCACCGGCAACCTGGCTAACTTGTATTGTCATGCTGGTGTTGGTCGCAATTGGTGATATAAAGACCGCATGGTCGTTCAGTGCCTTCACGGTTTTAGTGTATTATGGCATTACGAATTTGGCCGCATTGAAAGTCACAAAGAGTGATCGTTTTGTGCCAAAGTGGGTATCCATAATAGGTTTGGCCAGCTGTCTTGGACTGGCTGTTTTTGTGCCGTGGCAGGTGCTGTTGTCGGGCATCATTTTTATTGTCGTAGTTCTGCTGATACATCAGCTGAGACGCTAAGAGGTATACATGCGAGATATTGTTATTCTGCACGAAAATGAAGAGTGGCTGGTGCCGCTAAGAGCAGAGTTTGAAAAGCGCGGCGTAGAAGCCAAAGAATGGTTCCTGGATACGGGAGTGATACCTTTTTCCGAGCTTCCGGAAGATGCGGTTTACTATAACCGTATGAGTGCCTCCTCGCACACAAGGGGCCATCGGTTTGCACCGGAGCTGACTCGCATGGCATTAACCTGGCTGGAAAACAGTAACCGAACCGTGGTTAATGGCTCCCGGGTGCTGGCACTGGAAGTGTGTAAGCTGTCGCAATATGCGGCGTTACAAAAAGCAGGCCTTAACGTACCTAAAACGCAGGCAGTGGTCGGAAAAGATCTGCTGACAGAAGCGGCTGAAAAGTTTGCCGAGTGGCCGCTGATTTTAAAGCCTAATCGCGGGGGTAAAGGTTTAGGCGTTATTAAGTTTGACGATGTCGCTGGCTTAAAGAGCTATATCGACAGCGATGATTATGAAGAGCCGTTAGATGGCATCTGGCTGTTACAGGAATACATTAAACCAAAGCAACCACATATCACTCGCAGCGAATTTGTCGGGCAGAAATTTATTTACGCGGTTAACGTGAACACTGAGCAAGGCTTTGAGCTATGCCCGGCCGATGTGTGCAGTGTGGATGATGCGTTTTGCCCAACCAATGAAGCACCTGCTGAGAACAATCAACCCAATAAATTCACTATTACACAGCGCTTTAATGACCATGAAATTATTTTTGCGCTGGAAGCATTCTTGAAGGCCAATGATATTGATGTGGCCGGCATTGAGTTTATTGAAGACGCAAAAGGCGAACTGTACGTTTACGATGTGAACACCAATACCAACTATAATCAAAGTGCAGAGCGTGAAGCCGGTGTTAAGAAAACGGGTATGGGTGCGTTAGCGGATTACTTGATTAGCTTAGCTCAATAAGGCAAACCAAAAAAATGGCCCCTAAGAGTGGGGCCATAACAAATCCAGGGAGGGATTGGTTTTTAGAAAGTGTATTCCACACCTAAAGAGGCTGTTTGAGGTTTGTTCGGACGCGCACCATGCGGTGAACGAGCAACAATTTTCTGTTGATCGAACAGGTTCTCAACTTTGAAATAAACCGCCATGTTGTTGTCGACTTCATAACGGCTGACAAAGTCGGTCACAAACAGTGATTCGGTTTTGTTAAAACGGCTGTTGTCACGGTTACAGCCAACAGAGACGCACATTTCGTCAATGTATTTACCGACCACATAGTTTACCCAGCCTTTGTTGTTATCTAGCGCAACGCGAACACTGAAGGTATTCTGCGGAATGTCATTCAGTTCATCGCCGTCCATTAAACCTGTCACCGCGTTGTCCTGACTGATTTCACCTTTGGTGTAGGTGTAAGCCAAATCAACTGGCATAAGGAACTGACCCAATTCAAAGGTATTGCTCGCCTGTAATTCCAGACCGGCTACCGTTGATTCACCCAGCACATAAGAGCCCGACTCAGCGCCATTGTCACATGGGTTAGCAATTGAACACTGCTGTGTGGTGTCGCTAAAGTCGCTGTAGAAACCAATGGCTTCTGCAAAGAAGGAACCTTGATTAAAACGAACACCGGCTTCGTAGTTGTTACTGGTTTCTGGTTCCTGGAAGTCCTTCGCACCACCGCCTAAAGGCGAAAAGCCTTTATGAGCGCCTGCCAGTACCTGCCAGTTATCATTCACGTCATAAGTGAAGGATACGCCCGGTAACCATTCGTCGCTGTCGTTTGAACGTGTGCTGTCCAGTTGCTCGCGAGCCGTGTCAGCAAACTGGTAACGATAAGACTCAACGTCTTCATAACGCAGTGCAAAGTGGACGTTAAGGTCTTCGGTTGCCTGCCACTGGTCTGTCAGCCAGAAGCTGACTGCATCAGCGCCTTCCAGACGGTTGTTGCCGCCAGTAGGCATAACTTCGGCTTGGTATACAAGGCTGCCGTTAACCTGATCATAAATTTCAACCGGCTGGAAACGGTCCATTTCGTCGCTGTGGTCACGAACACCCACTTCAAGGTTATGAGTCCCTAAAGCAAACTGAGCATTAGCTTCAATGCCTTTAGATTCATAAGCTCGGTTGTTGTTTTTGTAGTTCAGACCGGCTTCATCCTGAGTGCCTTGCAAAATAGCTAATGCATCGGCGTCACCGCTGTTAGCCGCACTGACGTATGCATTACCGCCATCCAGTTTGAACCAGTTGCGAGCATAGTCGTTATAGTAGCTTAAAATATTAAAAGTCAGATTATCCGTCGCTTCAAACGCATAGTTTAAGCTGTAGCCTTTGTGGGAGTTATCCATCTGATCAATTTCAGAAAGGCCATAACGGCGGTTTTCATCCTGAGCGAAATCGGCATCGGTCAAACCGAGATAAGTTTCGTTCGAGACTTCTTCTGAATATTGAACTTTGGCCAACAGGCTCTGGCGCTCGCCAGTCCACTGAAGTTTTGCAACATAGTCTTCAATATCAAAACCGGCGTCGCGGCTGCTGCGGTCAATTTCTTTGAAGCCGTCGCTGCTGCGTTGAACGGTTTCTAATAAAAAGCCCCATTGACCTTCAGTGCCACCAACATGAGCATGAATATCACGGCTGCTGTTTTCGCCAAACTGAGTCAGAACTTGTCCGCCAAAGTCTTCAGGAATAGGTGTTGTTACCAGGTTTAAAACGCCGCCGGTTGTCTGTGGGCCGTAACGCAGTAAAGGAGCACCTTTTAATACTTCAACGGATGACATACGGAAGGTAGTCGGGAAGTAGTAGGCCGCTGGGTTTGAATAAGGCGCCGGAGCCATCATAACGCCGTCTTCCAGCAAAGTGACCTTACTGACACGACCAGCTGTTGCGGCACGGATGCCAATGTTAGGACGCAGGCCCTGGCCGTCTTCTTCACGGACATAAATTCCCGGAATGGTTTTCATCAGTTGGTTGATGTCGCTCGGAACTTCAATGCGCATCTGCTCTTCGTCAATAACGGCGCTTGAGCCGGCAACGTTGCGGGCTTCTGTTTTACTGCCAATAATTTTAATTTGCTCGATATCTGTATCGACAGCGGTATTTGCTAAAGCCGGAGCTGCCAGAGCTGTGAGTATGGTGCTAGCTAAGATCGTTTTTTTCATAACGGACTCGATTGACCTTTTTTGAAAAGTAATTTCAGTTTCAATGAATTAAGCGGCGAGAATGATAATTAAAATAAGAATGATTCGCAATAATAGTTTTAGTGTTTTTTTGATCCAACTCATCGGTTTTTAGAAAAGTTACGTAAGGAATTAGTTAATAGAATCGAAAGATAGAAGGATATGCTTTGTCAGCGAAGGATATTGCTAATGCCAGAGTACTGATTGTTGATGATAATCACACCAACATTGAGCTTCTCATCGCATTATTAGAAGAGGCTGGGTACCAGTATATTGAAGGGGTACAAACTCCCAGGCTCATTGATGAAAAAATGGCCTCATTTAAACCGGATCTTATTCTGTTAGATTACAGAATGCCGGAGTTGAATGGTGCTGAAGTACTTAAACATATGAAACAAACTTATGGCGATGATGCTCCGCCAATGGTTATGTTGACAGCTCAGGGCGATAAAGAAACGCGGCTCCGGTCACTTGAACTGGGTGCTACCGACTTTTTAACCAAGCCCTTTGATAACGAAGAAATTTTACAGCGACTGCGTAACATTTTGCAGGTCCATTATCGTTCGCAGGCGAGACGAGATGCGTCGTTATTTTACGAAGCCATTGCAAGTAAACGCTCTGCGGAGCTTGAAGAGCTCGTTCTTGAGGACATGCTAACCGGGTTACCTAACCGACGGGCAATTCTGCAGGAAGTTAATGCAATGGTGCGCTCCGATAAAGGCTGTAGCGTTGTCTTTCTGGTTATTGATGAACTTGAAGAAGTTGCTCAGTTGCATGGTTACCCTTTGGCCGAAGCTTTTACGCGTGAACTGGCGTTGTTATTACAAAGTAAAGCACCAGCCCGCAGCTTCATTGGTAGCTGGGGGCAACAGGAATATGTTGTCGTGTTTGAAGCGCAGTTAGATGCCGAACTCATGCGTAAGGGACATAGACTGGTTGATGTTGCCAGCGGCGATCACGATTACGAAACCTTACTTATCACTATCGCTGCCCGGGCCGGAATAAGCTCTACTCTGGACAGTAATATAGAGCCGGATGAACTGATACGTCAGGCTTCCCTGGCTTTACCAAAGAAAGGAACACCCCCTGTCGGGCTGTTTTCTGACGAGCTGCATCGTGATTTGGCTGATCGTATTAGTTTACGTAACGACTTGAGAGCAGCCTTAGAAGCCGATGATCTTCAGTTGTTTTTCCAGCCTAAGTACGACTTAGTTACCGGTAAGATAACCAGCGCAGAGGCATTACTTCGTTGGCAACACATAGAAAAGGGGTTCATATCGCCCGCGCTGTTTATCCCATTGGCGGAGCAAACCGGTGATATCAGAGCGATAGGAGACTGGGTTGCTGAACATGCGATAAAACAGCTGGCGAAATGGCGTCAACAGAACATTGTTGATGGCAGTTTTGTGTTGGCAATAAATGTGTCCCCTCAACAGATGGTAACCGGAACTTTTGCTTCGGATCTTCTGGAGTGTTGCCAACGTCACAAGGTCGAGCCCAAACAGGTACAGGTGGAAATCACGGAATCTGCGGTCATGCAGAACCTGAAGAAAGTCCAGCATGAACTGGAAGTACTGACGCGAGCGGGAGTTACCGTAGCGATGGATGACTTTGGTACGGGCTATTCATCATTGTCTTATTTGCGGAATTTACCAATTAGCGTGATTAAAATTGACCGTAGTTTTGTCATGAACTTAGTGAGCAATTCATCGGACCAACAGCTGGTAGGTACTATCGTGTTAATGGCTCACAATTTTAAATGCTCAATTGTTGCAGAAGGCATTGAAACAGTTGAGCAAGCTAAGCTTTTAGTGCAAATGGCATGTAACGAAGGTCAGGGCTTTTTATTTTCCAGGCCTATTACTCAAAATGAGTTTGAGGAGTTAGTGCAATCACCAGCACATACTATAGAATCTTATCTTAACAGTTAAAAATAACAGGATGGCAAGTATGCCCGGTATCACCGTAAAAGGAAGTCTCTCTCTTTTCGCTGCAACACTGTTGTCAGGCTGTGCGCTTGTATCGCCAGCAGAGAAGGCACCCGTTGCTTACCAATGTGGTGCGAGTGAATTGAGTGTATTGCAGCAAGAGCAAGGTTTGCTGTTAAGTTATGGATCTGAGCAAGAACTGCTGACACAAGCGGTGAGCGGTTCAGGAGCCCGTTATTCAAATGATAACGAACCTGTCACTGAGTTCTGGAGTAAGGGTAACGAAGCAGATATTACCTGGCGTGGCCAGGACATGCCGCTGTGTGTGGAACAGGGGGCCTTGCCCAAACACTTTACTGCTAAAGGTAATGAACCCTTCTGGCAAGTGGCAGTAAACCCTCAGCATATGGCCTTAACAACCCCGGAAAGCGAAGCCATTATCGATTTAAAACCTGCGCAAGTGGTATCAACCCAGCCTTACGAATGGCGTATAGAGTCGACCACAGATAAACACCTGATTGTTATTGACCGGTTATGTCGCGATTCAATGAGTGGCCGTTTATATCCTTATCAGGTGGACTTACAGGAGTCTGACCGGATGTATTCTGGATGTGGCGGAGACAGCGAATGGTTGCTTCAGGGCGTCAGCTGGGAATTATCAGAGTTTGAGGGGCATGCAATTCAGTCCAAACCTGCCACCATCCAGTTTTTAGAGGACAATCAACTGGCGGGCTTTAATGGGTGCAATCGCTACTTTGGACATTACAACATGGGTGGCGAGCTTGCGCAGATCCGCTTAACAGGCAGCACGAAAATGGCCTGTAGTGATACAGCCAACGCTTTGTCGCGTGAGTTTAGCGATGTACTCGAGCGTGTTTATCAAGTGAATATTGATGATAAGGAGCGCCTGATATTGAGCACTCGTGGCGGTCGTCAACTGGTCTTTAAACAAGAACCCCGATAAAGGTAATACGCACGCATGCAATTAAAAAAGTATACAGACTACGGCTTGCGAGTGCTGATGTATCTGGCAGCGAAAGAAGACAATGAAAGAGTCACCATCGATGAGTTAAGTGGCATATTTAACGTGCCAAGAAATCATTTAAATAAGGTGGTTCATCAGCTTGGGAAAGAGGGGCTGATAGAAACTCGCCGTGGCAAAAACGGAGGTTTTTTACTGGCGGTTGACCCTGCCGATGTACGTCTTGATCAAGTGATTAGGCGACTGGAAGGCGATGAATACTGGATAGACTGCCATAAGCCCGAGTGCGCTATATTTCCTGTCTGTGAGTTGAAAAGCTTAATCAACCAAGGCAAAGAAACCTTCTACAACTTCCTGTCGAATTACACCTTAGCTTCGTTGTTGAAACATGAGTCTGAAATTAGAGAGCTCTGGGGAACCCCAATTCAGGTAACTGTCGATAAAGATTAACCTTTGGTCGCAATAGTGATCGCTGGCGTTGCAATTCGTAACGGTTCGGAGTATCACAGACCATAAAGAGTAAAATAAAATCAGGGGGAAGTATGTTGAAGAAAATAGCTATAGGTTTAACGGTAGCGTTAGCAGGACACACCGCTCAGGCTGGTGAATGGCTGCATTGCGGAAATGTGTTTGACAGTGAAAGCGGTCGTCTTGCCGGTGAGCGCTATATTGAAGTCACTGACAACAAAATTACTGCCGTTAAAGTGAACGCCCCCGGCGGTGATGCTTCGGTTACGGATTTAAGCGCACATACCTGTCTGCCTGGCTTGATTGATTTACACGTTCATCTTGATGGCCAATCCGGGCCTGACTCTTACATAAAACAGTTTACTGAAAACCCTGCTGATCTTGCTTTGAAAGCTCAACACTATGGCATGAAGACCTTGGAAGCTGGCTTTACGACCGTAAGAAACCCGGGTGACTCCGACAACGTCACTATTGCCTTACGTAATGCGGTAAATGCAGGTGTGGTTGACGGGCCAAGAATTTATTCCGCAGGGAAATCTTTAGCAACGACCGGTGGACATGCCGACCCGACAAACGGCTGGAAAGAAGAACTGATGGGGCGTCCGACGCCTAAAGATGGTGTTATTAATAGTGCCGCAGATGCTCGCGAAGCAGTACGTCAGCACTACAAAGATGGTGCTGACTTTATCAAAATTACCGCAACCGGCGGTGTTTTGAGTATGGCCAGCAGCGGCGACAACCCTCAGTTTACTGACGAAGAGCTAAAAGGTCTGGTTGATATTGCCAATGACTACAACTTTCATGTTGCAGCACATGCCCATGGTAAAGCAGGTATGCTGCGGGCAGTGAAAGCCGGCATTACTTCGGTAGAGCATGGTACTTACATGGATGACGAAGTAATAGCGGCTATGAAAGAGCACGGAACCTATCTGGTGCCCACCATTCTGGCCGGCAAGTTTGTTGCTGAAAAAGCGGAAATTGATGGTTACTTTCCGGACGTTGTCAGACCGAAAGCGCGCGAAATAGGCCCTAAAATTCAGGACACTTTTGCAAAAGCCTATAAAGCAGGGGTTAATTTCGCATTTGGTACCGATAGTGGCGTATCCGCTCACGGTGATAACGCGTTAGAATTCCAATACATGGTAGAAGCAGGTGTCCCCGAAGCTGAAGCGATTCAGTCAGCAACTTCCATAGCTGCCAAGCTGCTTAAAAATGATGATATTGGTCACATTGAAGAAGGTAAACTAGCGGATATCGTGGCTGTAAAAGGAAACCCGTTGGACGATGTTACCTTATTGCAAAATGTCAGTTTTGTGATGAAAGGCGGTAAGGTTTATAAACACCAATAAGTCTTTTTAAGGGTCAGTCGAAACGGACTGACCCTTCTAGTTTTAAGGAAACATGATCGCTGCTTCTTACTTCGTATTTGGTTTTATCCTCTTCTTCTGATGCCCAGAGCTGTACCCGAGCCGGTAAAATAACGGGTCGTTTGAACGTAACGTCAATATAAGTAACGGCTTTTTGCTGGCGCTTTTCAAGTTCAGCCTGAGCTCTCGCCATCATGTACATGCCATGGATAATAGGCTTCTCAAACCCAAACCAGCGCGATACCAGAGGATGCAGATGAATCGGGTTAAAGTCACCGGAAATTCTCGCGTAACGCCTGCCCATACCGCTGCCTAACTGCCAATGGCTGATGTTTTCCCAGCCAGCTTCCGGTTCAAATGGCTTTATCGGTGTTGCTGCTTTTTTCGAGGGAGCCTGGCTTTGGCCACTCATGACTTGATAGACACTGGAACAGGTGGCTACTTTTTCGTTGTTTTGCCAAAACTCTACCACAAACTGCGGACGCAAACGGCGTGGAGAAACATCAGGACCACGTTTAGGGACTTTGACTTTTGAAATCAGTTGAAAAGGAGCTTGTGCAGAAATAACCTGATGTCGTTCGATTTTATTGCTGACATGAACGAGACCGGGTGCGGGCCAGGGAAAACTGTCATCCAGCATTTGAGAAAGATGTGCTCTTTGGGCTATACAGTAAAGCATAGCTAAAGGGACATCGCTGACAAAACCATTAAACGCTTGATGATAACGACTCAGGTGTTTTTCTGTAGGCGCAGGAATAGAGTAACTTTTGCATAAAGTCTCTGATTCGGCCTCAGACTCGTCACTGCGCTGCAAGGTTAGCAGTGAGCGCAACAGCATGCTTGGCATAGGTGCCAGCTTCTGAGTAGGTGTATCAACACGTTCCATAGTGACCATTAAACTCCATACTGATAATACGGCTATTCTCGCACATGTCTCGTACTATCAACAGTCCGACCACTGAAAGGCCGCTCCGTAGAGCGACCTTTTACACTCCTTTTACTTCTTTGTCTCAAGGTCGTCGTTCAAGTCCTCGTCATGTTTCTCAAGATCCCAGGGTAAGACACCTGGACTATGATGACGAAAATGAAGGTAGTTCTCAAATTGATTGATCACGTCGTTGATAATATCTGTTGTCTCATAACCATAGAGATCGTACGACTGACCACCTTGTCTAAGGAAAACCTCTGCCCGATAGTAAATTTCTCTATTTTTGTCATTAGTTAAGGCAAACTCTGGTAACAGATAGTCTCTTAAACGAATCTCATAAGCAAAATCGAGATCATCTTTTCGTTCAACACTAAGGATAATTCGGTTGTGTTCGTCATCAGCCCTGAATTCAGCAGGCCAGTCCTGGCCTTTCAGTTCGTCACGAACATTTTTAAGACTCTCTGTGGCAGGCCCGCTAATAAAGTCCAGTACCGGCTCCTTCTTCGGGAAATCTACCAGCCCGGCCAGACGTTTTTTCCAATAGTCCGGGCCTTCGTTAACACCACGGCGGTGAGAATGACGGTGACTCTGGAGACTATTGGACTGGTACCCTTCAATGACCAGAGCACGCCACATGCCCACTGCTGATATCAATATAATGACGGCAAAGGGTAAGGCGCTGGTAATGGCTGCCGTTTGTAGAGCCCCAAGGCCGCCTGCTACGAGCAGTACTGCGGCGACAATACCTTCCGTACTGGCCCAGAAAACACGCTGCCATGTAGGCGTTTCCATCATGCCGCCAGAAGATAGGGAATCAATGACCAGTGAACCGGAATCTGACGACGTTACGAAGAAGGTAATAATTAAAAGTACGGTCAGAAAGCTCAATATGCTGGTCATTGGCAGGTTTTCGTAAAGCTTAAACAGTGCGACTGCCTGGTTGTCCTGAACTTCTGAGATTAAGGTGGTATAACCCTCGTTCATTATCATGTTGAGTGCGGTGTCGCCAAACACTGCGAACCAGAAGAAAGTAAATATCGTAGGCACCAGCATGACCCCGAAAACAAACTGGCGAATGGTTCGGCCGCGGCTTATTTTAGCAATAAACAACCCGACAAAAGGCGCCCAGGCAATGGTCCAGCCAAATATAAATAAGGTCCAGTTACCAATCCAGTCGCTGCGCTCATAAGCTTGCAGGTTAAAGGTCCGCTCGACAATACCACTTAAATAAGCCCCGGTGTTTTGCAGGAAGGTTTCCAGGATGTGTATTGTTGGCCCTACCGCGAAAACAAACAGCAGCAAGAAGACAACCAGCGTCATGTTAATCAGTGATAGCCGTTTTATCCCTTTGTCCATACCGGCTACCACTGAAGCAATAGCGGCTAGAGTAATGAGTCCGATGGAAATAACCTGAACCATGGTGCCAACGGGGATATCCTCCCATAGATAATTGAGCCCTGCGTTAATTTGAATAACGGACAGCCCCAGAGTTGTTGCAATACCAAACATGGTGCTGAGAATGGCGAACGTATCTATGGTATGCCCAATGGGTCCATTTATTCTGTCGCCAATAAGCGGGTAAAGGGTTGAGCGCATGGTAAGTGGTAACCCGTGGCGAAAAGAAAAGTAAGCCAACACCAGGCCTACCAGGCCATAAATAGCCCAAATATGGAAGCCCCAGTGGAAGTACGCAATTTGCATGGCTTGTTTTGCCGAGCTGACAGTTTCAGCCGCGCCTGCAGGAGGCTCTGCATAATGTAATATGGGTTCGGACACGCCGAAAAAGAGCAATGCAATGCCGTAGCCAGCCGAGAACAGCATGGCAAACCAGGACGTAAAGCTGTATTCCGGCTCGCAATGGTCGGGACCTAGTTTAATCTTGCCCCAATTGGAAACAGCCACACCAATAATGAATATAAGAAACAGTGCGACTGCCAGCATATAAAACCAACCGAAATTGTCAGTAATGCCTGCTAATGTCCAGTCGAATAGCTCCCCGGCTTTGTCAGGCGCACTCAAAGTGCCTATAACCAGCAGTGCAATAACGATTACTGCAGGGAGAAATACTGGCACTAAAATCGCAGAATGCCATTTGCTCTTTTCGGCCGACATAAAAGCTCCTGTTTTTTCTAAGATTTATTTATATATAGACTACTCAGAAAGATTTGTAATGGGTCACTTTGTATTAATTTGCTGTTTAGTTTCTGGCCACTGCGGTATTATGAGCACTGTTGTTGCAGTAGATAAAAAGTGACTTAGTCGTTATGAATACTGATAAAAGCCGCGTGAATTTAGAGCTCTTAGCAAATGCTGTTCCAGGCGCTCTTTACCAACTTGAACGTTCGCCAGACGGGGAATTAAAATTTAACTATGTGAGCCAGGGCGTGGAAGCTATTTTCGGATGTTCCGCCGAGGCATTGAGTCACGATATTAATTTGCTCAGCAACATTATCCACCCCGATGACTTACAGTCGGTACTGAAAAGTATGCACGACTCCGCCCGTTACAAATACCGCTGGATAAAAGAATACCGTGTGATTAGAAACGGTAAAGAAGCCTGGATATACGGACACGCGGTAACGATTCAACAAGATGACGGCAGCACCTTGTGGAATGGGCAAATGCTCGACATTACCGAACGAAAAATGCTGGAACTGAAAGCTGAAGAGAACCAGCGGAATTTAATGTTAGCCGAGCGAGTCGGGGGGCTGGGTCATTGGCAGCTGGATTTAAAAACAGGGCTGTCCAAATGGTCCGATACTATGTACGACTTACATGGTCTGAATAAAGCAAAAACCAAACCGTCTTTAGCATTGGTTATGGATAAGACCCACCCGGAAGACAGACAAGCGCTGACTGAAGCTATTGAAGCGGTTAAGCAGTCGGGTGCGCGGGACGTGGAGCATCGCATCATGTTAGCGGACGGCGAAATTCGATGGTTACGGGAATCTGGTATTTACCGGACGAATGACAATGGTCAGGAAATTATTTTTGGCACCACTCAGGATATTACCGACTACAAAGAACTTGAACTGAAGTTACGGCAAACGGGGGGCAGCGATGAGAACACGGGGTTTTACAATCGGCGGCTTATGCTGCAGTCATTGCAACGCCGCTTTAGTCTATTTCAGGCGCACTCCGAATACCAATATTACGTTCTTGTTGTAAAAGTGGCTGATGATGTTGCGACGTTAAAAGCGACAAGCCATATATTGCGTAATAGCATTCGTGATTACGACATTCCGGGTAGCTTAGGGAATGGCCTTATTGTTGTGCTTATGTCGACTCTTTCTGCTGATCGTAATAATGAATGTCTGAACGCTGTTCGGGAGCAGTTAACACAACAGAATGTAAAGCATAAAATTGCTTTGGAATGTGCCCAGGTAACGGATCTACGCTTTGACGATGTACTCGTCAGAGCGCTGCATTAATTGAGTCGCTTAAGGTTTATCGATAGCCCAGTCACAGGCCTTGCCCATGGTATTAAGCGGTAACTGCTTACCAAAGCTGATGTGCTGAGGGACTTCGGCCGCAAGTAAACGTTCACTTAGCCAGTTTTTTAGACTTTGCTCAGTCATGGTGTTTTCAGAATGCCTTTGTAAAACAATAAACGCCTTTAAGCCTGTTCCTTCGTCCGCTACGAGTGGCCTGACAGTGGCATCAGCAATATCAGGGTGCTGGCGTAGACAATCAGCAACATGGTCGGGAAATACATTGGTTCCCCGTATTGAAATAGCTTTATCAACACGCCCTTTAATCTGAAATTCACTGTCGTTTTTCCAAGCTGCGCTATCCGGTAAATCAAAGGTTAATAGCGTCTGCCTGTCAACGATACACTGAGGATTGCTGTCGTGGCTGCGCCAGCGGGGAAGCAAACGATAATTATCCTCTGGCTCGCTGCGATAACCCACACCTGCAGTTTCTGAACTACCGTAAACCTCGACAGTTCTTGCAGCACCCATAGAGTAGAGCTGGTGCAATGTGCCTGGTGGGCAGTGACCCGTTGAACTCATAAAAAGCACTCCCGGCGGTAATGGCGGGATCTCTGTAGAAAGCTGAGTCAATAACTCTGGAAAGCCAACAACGATGTCGCCTGCACGCAAGCCGCCGTTACGAACATGGCTATAGGCTTTGAACCCTCTTATAACGGGAATATCGACGAGATTAGGTAATAACACAGTAAACAGGAAGCCATAAATGTGATGGCTGGGAACTAAGGAGACCACTCTGTTAGGCGATATGTCGTATTCATTATTAAAAATACGTATAAACGCATGAGCTTCCTCAACCAAAGTGCTCCATGAGTGTTCACAAGCCTTAGGTTGTCCGGTACTGCCAGAAGTCGTTACGGTTAAATTTTGAGAGTGAACTTGTCGTGACTTAAGCACCACTTCAGCCCATTCGGACAGACTGTGGCGACGTAAGAGATAGTCCTCGACTCCGCTGTCTCCCATGTGGAAAAACTGGACAACCCGCCCGGCCAGAGCAAGCCTTTCCAGGGAGTCTACCGCAACAGCTTCGTCGCCATCGTCTTTTGTGACCTGGTTTTTCGATATCAAATAATCGTCTTCGTGCCACTGACGGCGCTTCCAGTGCTCGCTTTCAGCCGGACGCATTCTGGAGAGCTCATCGGCGATAAGATCGCCGATGACAGTTACAATGAAGTGGTGATTAAGTGAGTTTGCCACGTTATAGCCGCTTAACAAACACCCAGTAGGTATCCCCTGTCAGGGCTTTTTTCATGTGAACTTTGACCTTAGTCGGCTTCATTTCATAGTCAAAAACGTATTCGAACATGGTGTTCAAGTCGCCATTTTTTACGCCCTCATCGAAGCGGCCTTTAAACTCAGGGCTGTTGGTACAAGGAGCGACTTCTTTAAAAAAGTTTTTACCAACAACAGCACCCGGATCGCGACCTGTAATATCGCCTTCAGCGGCATTGTACTGGATGATTTTGCCACTGCCGTCGAGCTGAATCGCGCCAAACGCAATGTCGTTTAATTTGTCATCTGACATTTTCGCCAGAGTATTTTCAATATCATCGGAACCGAACTGAACAATTTCCATAGTGTTACCCTTATTTGTAATGTTCCTTCTAATAGTCGTTCCCGAAAACTTTGGATCATAATTCTTAACACTTCTTAAAGTGAAATTAGGGACAAGCAGGTCTATACTTGTTTCCAGGTCAATAATTAAGGATGAAGAAAATGCCCAGAACGCCTAAATTTCACCGGGAAACAGCGCTTAATAATGCGCTCAAGCTTTTCTGGCGCAAGGGATATCATGCGACCTCGATGAAAGACATCGAAGAAGAAATGGACATGAGGCCAGGAAGTATTTACGCCGCCTTTGGTAACAAGGAAGCGCTATTTAAAGAAACTCTGGAAAAGTTCGCTGTGCTTGCAACGGAAGAGTTTGAACAGACATTGGCTCAAAGTTCGTCTATTTTGCAGGGTATCAGTTTGTACCTTCGCAATATAGCGGTAATGACATCTAATGAGTCGCCGACGAAAGCCTGCATGTTAGTGAAAACTTTGCTTGAGTTCACTCCGGAAGACAAGACGTTTAGTGAACCTGCCAAAGCTTATCTGGACGAGTTTGAGCGCGGCTTCACCGATGCTTTCAAGTTGGCGCAACAGCGTGGAGAAATTGGTCGGGCTCAGTCTCCCGAACGTCTTGGTCGCTTGTTGCAAACGAATGTTATTGGGTTGCGCACCATGGCGGGACGAGGTTTACCTCAGCAACAGCTAGAGAGTTTGGCCGACGACATTATTGCGAGAATTATTCCCGCAAGTTAAATAAGCCTTTGTAACTCTTGGGGTTAAAGCGCCAGGTTATCAGCAAAATTAATAAGCCAACAATGATGTGTAGTTGCCAGCCTAAACTGTAGTTGCCTGAAACATCTCTGAACCATCCGGTTAAAAGCGGCATGAGGCTGGCAAACATAAAGCCTATACCCTGCATAAAGGAAACCAGACGCCCGGCCTGCACTGGGTTATCGATATGGTCCAGTGCCATAACAATGCACAGCGGAAAAGCGCCACCTAAACCAAAACCGCACAGAGCGGACCATAACCACGGAGCCGCTGTCGGAAACCAACTGAGTCCGGCAAACCCCACCATTTGGGTGATAACCGCTAGCATTAGCCAAAAGCGTCGGTCTTGTGTTCGAGATAAAGCCGGCAACAATAAAGCGCCAATAACCTGAACTAAAGAAAACAGTGCCAGTAAATTTCCGGCTTTTTGTGCTGGCCAGTCAAACTCCGCGTAAAAAGGTGCTATCCAGGCAATGAACCCTGCATAGCCTGCATTAACCAGGGCAAAGTAAATACCGAGCAGCCAGGCCCGTGGATAACGATGAGCACGCAAAAGCAGGTGTCTTGGAGGGATGCTGGCTACCGGAACCCGGTTAAAAGGGAGATACCAAATGACGAGCACCAGTAAGGCCAACAGGGACCAGCTTCCCAGAGCCTGGAACCGTTCAGGTAGTAAGTTTGCGGCCCAGGGGGTGGCAACGGCGCCGAGTGCAGCACCGCCCATCAGTGCAGCAGACCAAAGACCGGTGACCATGCCTAAGCGATTCAGATACTTTTGCTTGGTCAGCTCAGGGATCACAATATGAAGCAGTGCAATACCAACCCCTCCAACCAGGGCACTACTGATTAAGCTTATATTTGTCGGTTCAAATAAGCGTACTAGCAGGCCTGCGCAAAGTACAAGCAGGCCAAGACCTATGCCCTGCTTATAACCTAATGCTGTCGTTACCCGGCCAGCGAATAACGCCATTAAACCAATCATTAAGATGGGCAGTGTGGTCAGTAGCGAAACTTCACTAAAAGACAGTTTGGTAATGGTTTGCAGTTCGTCGGCAAGAGGTCCTACCGAGGTTAGCAGCGGGCGTAGATTGAGCCCCAGCAACACCAGAACCAACAGGCCGAAAAAGAGGGGAAGTTTTGATGGTTTCGCCACTGGCGCTGATGAAGTCTGCAAATTAGTACCGCTGCTGCGTAAAAGCCATACTCTACTCAATTTTCATCGCGGTGTGAAACCGTGTTATTATTTCGCGCCAACAGTGATCGTCCGTTTCTTAAAAAGAGAACCCGTTATGACCGCGTCTCCGGTGTTAGGGAATTTGTTTATCATTGCGGCCCCCAGTGGCGCAGGCAAGTCGAGCCTGATACGGGCTTTGTTGGAAAAACACCCCGATCAATCCATGCAGGTATCTGTATCGTCTACTACGCGTGCTCCGCGCCCAGGTGAAGTGCAGGGCGTCCACTACCATTTTCTCAATACTGACGAGTTTGAACAGCGTATTGATGCGGGTGAGTTTTATGAATGGGCACGTGTGTTCGGCAATTATTATGGAACCTCTCGTAAAGTCGTCGAGTCCTTATTGGCTGAAGGCAAAGACGTTTTCCTCGATATTGACTGGCAGGGCGCGCAACAAGTTCGTGAACACCACCCTGAAGTGCGATCGGTTTTTATTGTCCCCCCAAGCTTGGATATTCTGGAAGAAAGGTTGCGATTCCGAGGTCAGGATTCCGACGAAGTTATTGCTGAGCGCATGGCAAAAGCTCAGGCAGAAATGTCGCATTATCATGAGTTTGACTACTTACTGGTAAACGATGATTTTGATAGTACTCTGGCATCGCTGGAGCATATTGTCTTTGCCCAACGGCATAAAATGCCGCACCAACAAGTAAGATATTCAAAGGTATTGAAGGAATTGCTTGGATCATAGGGCTTAATTCCGTATAATTCTTAGCCTTTCGAAAAATACGACTCACGCTTTATTTGGAGTAAAACCATGGCTCGCGTAACTGTAGAAGATGCTGTAGACCGTGTTGGTAACCGTTTTGATTTAATTTTGTTAGCTTCACGCCGCGCGCGTCAGTTGGCTAATGGTAAAGAGCCATTAGTTGAAACAAAGAACGAAAAGCCAACTGTTATTGCTTTGCGTGAAATAGAGCAAGGTCTTATCGACAACGAACGTCTGGATATCGAAGATCAAGCCGCTCAAAAGCAGCAAGACGCTGAAGAACTGCGCGCCGTAGATGCGTTGCGCGGTATCGAATAAAAATTTCTATTCGCCAACGGCATCAATGCCGTTGGCAATTCTATCAAATCCCCTTATTCTGAAAGTATATTCATAAGTCCGGTGTGACCCGGGGAGTTATCTGGTGTACTTATTTGAAGGCTTAAAGGCTCAAGTTAGTGAGTATCTTCCATCTGAGCAGGTGGAGCGTATTCGTGATGCCTTTGTTGTAGCAAATGAAGCCCATAGTTCGCAAAAACGCAGCAGTGGTGAACCCTATATTACTCACCCGGTTGCCGTAGCCAGTTTGCTTGCGGATATGAAGCTGGATTGTGAAACACTCATGGCTGCCTTACTGCATGACGTGATTGAAGATACCGAAACCAGCCGGGAAGACCTGGCCGAGCGCTTTGGCGCAACGGTTGCCAGTCTGGTCGAAGGGGTTTCTAAACTGGATAAACTTCAGTTTAACTCTAAAGAAGAAGCTCAGGCGGAAAACTATCGCAAGATGATTATGGCGATGGTGCAGGATATTCGGGTTATTCTGATTAAACTGGCTGACCGCACCCATAACATGCGCACTATTCAGCACCTCCGGCCCGACAAACGCCGCCGCATTGCCCGCGAAACCTTAGAAATTTATGCGCCGTTAGCGCACCGTCTGGGTATGCACGATATTAAAAACGAGCTGGAGCAACTGGGCTTTTGGGCGTTGTATCCCTGGCGCGGGAAGTTGCTGGAATCGGAAGTTAAACGGGCACGTGGTAATCGACGCGAGTTTACTGAGCGTGTACAGAGTGAAATCAACTCCCGGCTTGAAGGCAATAATATTAAAGCGCGGGTGTCCGGCCGTGAAAAGCATCTGCACAGTATTTACCGCAAAATGCAGGCCAAAGAAGTTAAGTTTGAACAGGTCATGGATATCTACGCTTTCCGCGTCATTGTGGACAGTGTGGATACCTGCTACCGGGTTCTTGGCGCGCTGCACAATTTGTATAAACCCATTGAAACGCGGTTTAAAGATTATATTGCAATTCCTAAGTCAAATGGCTATCAGTCGCTGCATACCTCTTTAAAAGGACCACACGGGGTACCGGTAGAAATTCAGATCCGCACTGAAGAGATGGATCTTATGGCTGACCGGGGTGTCGCGGCGCATTGGATGTACAAAAAATCTGATGACTCCAGTACTACCGCTCAGGTGCGCGCCCGTAAGTGGATGCAGAGTCTGTTAGAGCTGCAGCAAAGTGCCGGTAACTCTTTTGAGTTTATTGAAAGCGTCAAATCTGACCTGTTCCCCGATGAAATTTACGTATTCAGCCCGGACGGACGTATCACCGAATTACCTCAGGGCGCTACGGCAGTAGACTTTGCTTATGCGGTACACACCGATATTGGTAATACGTGCATTGGCGCCAGGGTTAATCATCGCACTTATTCATTGAGTAAACCGTTAGAAACAGGGCAGACGGTTGAGATAAAAACAGCACCGAACTCGCGTCCTAATATTGCCTGGTTGAACTTTGTCGTAACCGGTAAAGCACGAGCGAAAATCCGTCAGTACCTGAAAAGCCAGGAAGCTGATGAAGCGCAGCAACTGGGTGAACGTTTACTTCGCTCAGCGCTTGGGCAAGTCAGTTATGACGAAATTCCGGAATCGGAATTTAACCGAGTGTTGCAGGAAACCAAAATTGATACCCGCGAGAACCTATTAAAGCAAATTGGCCTGGGAAATATGATGTCGATAGCTATTGCGAAGCGGTTATTAGGCGATTTACAGCCAATAAAAGACGACAACGCATCGCAAAAAAGCCTCTCAATTAAAGGAGCTGAAGGTCTTCTGGTAAGCTTCGCGAAGTGCTGCCGGCCTATTCCGGGCGATGATATTATTGCCCATGTCAGTCCGGGTAAAGGTTTGGTTATCCATCGCCGTGAGTGTAAAAACGTTCGCGGACATGAAGATGATCCCGGTCGTTACTTCCCGGTTGAGTGGGATAACAAGCCCGACGCCGAGTTTATTTCTGAGATTCGCATTGAAATTGTTAACAATCAGGGTGTGCTGGCCAAGTTAACCTCGTCAATTGCCACCACGGGTTGTAATATTGACGGTCTGCAGACCGAAGAAATTGACGCCAACATTTATTTCATTGATGTGGCTTTAACCATAAAAAACCGTAAGCACTTAGCGGACGTGATACGTCACATTCGTAAAATGCCGGATGTTCAGCGCGTGACGCGCTTAAGGAAGTAATATGTCTAAAGTAATTATTTCAACGGATAAAGCGCCTGCTGCTATCGGCACTTATTCGCAAGCAGTCAAAATTGGCACGACCGTTTATCTTTCCGGGCAAATTCCGCTGGTTCCTGAAACTATGGAGCTTGTTAGTGAAGACTTCACGGCTCAGGCGGAGCAGGTGTTTAAAAACCTGACTGCAGTTTGTGAAGCATCCGGTGGTGAATTACAGGATATGGTCAAGGTTCAGATTTATCTGACCGACCTGGGTCAGTTCGCTATTGTGAACGAAGTGATGGCAAAACATTTCAGACAGCCGTATCCGGCTCGCGCGGCTATCGGCGTAAAACAATTACCGAAAGGCGCGCAGATTGAAATTGACGGCATTATGGAACTGCCCAGCACCAACTAATTTAGGCTGACTCTGGTGTCGGCTCTCTGTCCTCCAGAGGTCGGCGCCAGATGATAATAGCAATAGCCACTGCTGCCAGAATAAAGCAATAACCCGTATGCAAACTGACTGACAATGGGGATATTTTAAAGCTAGCCCCCATTAGCAGTGCTTGCGCTCCATACGGCAACGCGCCTTGTACAACACAAGCAAAAATATCTAATAAGCTGGCGCTTTGTCGTGGTGCTAAGTTACCCACTTTTGCCAAACGCTTGCTGACCTCACCGGCTAACAGAATACTGACGGTGTTGTTGGCAACACAGAAATTGGTCAGTGCGGTTAGTGCGGCAACGCCAATGGCGGAGGCTCGTTGCTTGTGTTTACTCACCTTGTTGGCTGCACTTTCGACAAAAGCGGCTAAGAAAGCCAGTCCGCCCTGCTGACGGATTAGCGCTGATAAGCCACCAATGAGTAACGACAGAAGGAAAATTTCCTGCATGCTGCCAAAGCCTTCGTAAATATCCTGACTGAAAGCAACCCATTCATAGTCGACCGTGAACATGCCAAAAGCAGCGGCTAAGACAATACCAAGGCCTAATACGGCAAAAACGTTAAGCCCCGTTACCGCCAGTACAATGATGGCGAAGTAAGGCAGTGACAGCCAGAGGTTAGCTTCCGGGATCTCCAGAGGCACCTGACTGGTATCGTAAGTGATCAGCCAAATAACGGTGAAAATAGCTGCTGGTATTGCAATTTTAAGGTTCGCACGGAATTTGTCCCTCATAGTACAACCCTGTGTACGGGTTGCAGCAATGGTGGTGTCAGAGATGATGGATAAGTTGTCACCAAACATCGCGCCGCTAACCAGCACTCCGGCCAGCAATGGCAGACTGATATCCGTTGCTTCACCAATACCCAGAACGACCGGGGCCAGTGCCGCCAAGGTACCCATTGATGTGCCCATAGCTGTGGATATAACGCCCGCTATGATGAATAGCCCGGGCAGCAGAAATGACGGAGGGATAATGTTTAAACCTAAAGCCACCATGGCATCTACACCGCCGGTTGCTTCTGCGACCGTGGAAAAGGCACCGGCCAATAAGTAGATTAAACACATGGTAATGATGTTGTTGTCGCCGACACCACCGACGAAGGTTTCAATACGTTCTTCAAAAGCCTGTTTGCTGAGCAGTATACCCAGCACTATTGCCGGTAAAATAGCCACCGGGCTGGGCAGTTGATAAAACGCGTACTCTACGCCTTCGCTTTGAAAATACAGCCCTGTTCCTAAGAACAAAACTAAGAATAACGCTAGAGGTAACAGCGCCTTAGCGCTAGCCGGTTGTGGCGAAGCATCTGTCATGTGTCAGCCTTTTATTTTTATTTGGACGTCCAGAAGTTTATACAGCTAATTATCCTGATGCAACCTTATTCCAATTACGTGTAGACTGTCGGTAAAGTTGTTTTAGATCAGGATAGAGATAATGAGCCCGGATGAACTGCATTTGCAAATACGAAATTTGCGCCTGGAAGATTACGAACAGTTGAAAGCGTTAATGGATGCGGTCTATAAAGATATAGGCGGCTCCTGGAGTCAGTTTACGATAGAAAAGCTGATAAAAGATTTCTCGGAAGGCCAGTTTTGTCTGGAGGACAATGGACGCATTGTCGGGGTCGCCTTGACCGTAAAAGTTGAGTACACCAAGTTCTCTAACCCCCACACCTACGACGACTTAATTGGTCACAGAGAAGCCATTCTTAATAATAAGAAAGGCGATGCGCTCTATGGCCTGGATGTTTTAATTCACCCTGAATACCGGGGTTACAGACTGGGCCGCCGTTTGTACGATGCGCGTAAAGAGCTTTGTCGACAGGCGAACCTGAGGGCTATTCTGGCAGGTGGTCGTATCGTCAATTACTATAAGTACTCTAACGAACTGACGCCAAGCCAATATTTGGATAAGGTGCAGCGCCGTGAAATTTATGATCCCATTCTGACCTTTCAGCTGGCCAACGACTTTAGCGTAAAACGCCTGCTGGGCAAGTATTTACCCGAGGACGAGAAGTCGCGCGGCTTTGCGACTTTGCTGGAATGGAATAACTTTCTGTACGAGCCATCGGATAACATTCTCACCACCCGTATTCAAAACGTACGCGTGGGGGCCGTGCAGTGGCAAATGCGCTCGGTTGAGTCGGTAGAAGAGCTGCTGAAGCAGGTGGAATACTTTGTTGATGCTTTGTCGGGTTATCAAAGTGACTTTGCTGTCTTTCCGGAGTTTTTCAACGCACCGTTAATGGGGCTGACTGACCAGAGCCAGCAAATGGACGCGATTCGTTTTCTGGCTGGGTACACCGATCTGTTTAAGCGTGAAATGTCGCAAATGGCGGTCAGTTACAACGTCAATATCATTACTGGCTCTATGCCGCTTCAGGATGGCGATACAATTTATAACGTGTCGTATTTATGCCGTCGCGATGGCTCGGTGGAAGAGCAGTATAAGTTGCATATTACGCCACACGAAAAACGCGACTGGGTTATTGAAGGCGGCAACGAAGTTAAAGTTTTTGATACCGACGCCGGACGCATTGGTATTTTGATTTGCTATGACGTCGAGTTTCCTGAGCTTGGCCGCATAATGGCCGATGAGGGTTTGGAAATTCTGTTTGTGCCGTTCTGGACGGACACCCGCAATGCCTATTTGCGCGTACGTCATTGCGCTCAGGCTCGTGCGGTGGAAAACGAATGCTATGTGGTTATTTGTGGCAGTGTGGGTAACTTACCTGAAGTAGAAAGTCTGGACGTGCAATATGCGCAGTCAGCTGTGTTCTCACCGTCTGACTTTGCTTTCCCGCATGACGCAATTATGTCGGAAACGACACCGAACACCGAAATGCTGATGTTTTCTGACTTAAACCTGGATGAGCTTCGTTATTTGCATCACGAAGGGTCGGTAACGAATAAAAAAGACCGTCGGACGGACATCTATGAGGTATCGCGTAAGCTTTTAGGTTAAGGTTCAAAATAGCGCTAAACGGCACCATTGGCTGGCATCGATATAGAGCTGCCCAATATCGGTGCCGTTTAATTTTTGTTTTAAAGGGTGCTTATCCAGAGCATCCCACTCGCCGCGCTCGTAAATTTCGGTCATTTGCAGTAGATAGCCCCAGACACCTTCGCGGCTTTTCAGCCCCTTTGTTATTTCTGAAGAAAGTGGCAGTTGTTTGAGAACATCGTCCATCGGTACCCCCAGTATAATATCCAGTAACGAAAGCATACCGGCTAGAAAAGCGCTGGAGCGGTGTTTTTCATTGAGAATTTCGACCGTGACTAACTCCATAAAACGCGCCCGGGTCACTGACTTAATGGTCAGCTCTTCAGGTTGCCCTGCCGAGACATTGGCTAACACCACCAAGGTAACAAAGCGGCGAATTTCGGCATCGCCTAAATAGACTAAAGCGTGCTGAATGTTTTCTATTTTCTTACGGCCGCCGTAAAGTGCGCTGTTCACCAGTTTCAGTAAACTGTATGTCAGCGACAAGTCCTGCTCGATGATCTGCCTTATGGTATTTAAGTCGAGCTCTTTTTTATGAACCTCAGATAATAATGTCAGCTTACTAATACGGTTTGGCGAGAGCGATTTTTGTTGTACGACCTGAGGTTTCTCAAAGAAAAAGCCCTGAAAATAATCGAAGCCCAATTCAAGACAACGTTCAAACTCGTCGTAAGTCTCAACCCGTTCGGCTAAAAGAGGAATTCCCTTTTCTTTGAAGAACCGAATTTTACTTTCGAGGTTTAAGCCCTGCTCCTGAATATCAACTTTCACCATGTTGATCATCGGAATAACCGGATCCCACTGCCCGTCAAAGTCGTGATCGTCTAACGCAATGCGGTAGCCTTTCGACGTAGTGCTGCTGCAGGCTTCAAGTAAAGGAGCATCAACGCCAACAGTCTCCAGCAGCTCCACCCATACCGTTCGGGCATTTAAAAAAGAAGGAAAGTCGTTTAACAAAGTGCGGGCATGGAAATTAATAAACGCCTGCTTTCCCATGCACAGCGTCTGAATATCACCCAGTAAGTGCTGCTCCAGAAGCAACTTGGAGGTTGCCTCATTTGGGTCAATATTAGGAAAACTGTTGGAGTTGCTGTCGCGGAAAAGCAGCTCATAACCATAGACTTTTTGGTCTCTGGTGAGTATCGGTTGCCGAGCAATATAGGAGTACGACATTATTATTCTTGTCTTCCTTGATGAAGCATAGGGTTAGTTCTGACCGATTCTCTCGGGTATACTGCTTATATCTAGTCCTATTTTTATAAAAAAGCAAATGAGTCCTGAACGATATCAACGAATTAACCAAATGCTGGACAAACGCCAGCCAGACCTGACCGTTGTCATGGAGAACGTGCATAAAAACCATAATTTGTCTGCGGTGGTTCGCTCGGCAGATGCGATAGGCGTCCATGAAATGCACGCGATATGGCTGACCAAAAAGGCGAGGTTGTCCGGCGGAACTGCTTTAGGAAGCCAGAATTGGGTAAAAATTCACAACCATAAAACCATTGGTGAAGCGCTGGAAGCAACTCAGGGGCAAGGTATGCAGGTGGTGGTGACTCACTTGTCAGAACACTCTGTAGACTTCCGTGAGGTCGATTACACCAAGCCGACCGCTATTTTACTGGGTCAGGAAAAATATGGCGTAACCGATGAGGCGCTGGATATTGCTGATCATCATGTGATGATTCCTATGGTGGGCATGGTACAGTCACTGAATGTTTCTGTAGCTGGCGCTGTGATGTTGTATGAAGCGCAACGCCAGCGTGAACTGGCTGGTTTGTACGATAAAACGCACGTGAGTGCCGAAGAACGACACCGAGTGCTGTTTGAAGGCGGTCATCCGATTTATGCCAAGGCATGCAAGCGTAAGAATATGCCTTATCCGGAGTTGGATGAAAATGGACAAATTGTCGCGGACGAAGCCTGGTGGCTGGCGATGCGTGCAAGATAAGGAGCAAAGGTGGCGGTAAAAGGACTGCAGCACATTCCACTGACGGTACTTAAAGGTGTGGGCGAAAAGGTTGCGGTTAAACTGCGCAAGCTGGGCTTAGCCTCTGTCAGTGATGCACTGTTGCACCTGCCGCTGCGATACGAAGACCGTACCCAAGTGACCGACGTTGCAAATTTGCGTGCTGGTGTGGCAACCAATGTTTTGGTCACGGTGCGGCATGCCGATATTAAGTACGGCCGTAAGCGCATGCTGATTTGTCAGGCCAGCGATGAAACCGGCAGTATCAGTCTGCGTTTTTTTCAGTTCAGTGCTGCTCAGTTAAAACAATTTGCTCAAGGCACGCATTTATTAGCCTTTGGTGAAGTGCGCCGCGGCATGACCGGCTGGGAGATGATCCACCCGGAATACCGCGTTGTTAAAGCCGGTGAGCCATTGAATATGCAGGAAACTCTGACACCAGTCTACCCAATGACAGAAGGTGTAACTCAAGGGCTATTGCGTAAGATCATTGAGCAGGCACTGACGTATCTTCAGCCTGGTTCTTTGCCCGAGCTTCTGCCGGAAAAATTAAGGCCCCATCAACTTTCTCTCGAACAAGCGATTTTAACTCTGCACCGGCCGCCGGTAGATGTTCCTTTGCATCAGTTGGAGCAAGGCGAGCATCCGGCGCAGCAGCGACTGGCGTCGGAAGAACTTATTGCGCATCAATTAAGTTTGCTGCAGTTACGCCAGTCCCGACAGGCTCAGGCGGGCTTTACCATTAAAGGCAATGGTGCGTTACAAGAGGCATTTTTAAAGCAGTTGCCGTTTTCACCCACTGGCGCGCAGGCAAGAGTGGTGAAAGAAATTACCAGCGATATGGCCCGAGGCCAACCAATGATGCGTCTCGTGCAGGGCGATGTTGGCTCGGGCAAAACTCTGGTTGCTGCGCTCAGTGCCCTGGCTGCGATTGAAGCGGGATACCAGGTGGCTTTAATGGCACCAACCGAGCTTTTATCTGAGCAGCACGCTATTACCTTTAGTCAGTGGTTAATGCCGCTGGGCATTAATGTCGCCTGGTTGAGCGGCAAATCAAAAGGTAAGTCCCGTCAGGAGTTACTGGCACAGTTAAAACAAGGTGAGATCCAGTTACTGGTTGGAACCCATGCGCTGTTTCAGGCGGATGTTGAATATCAGCACCTGGCATTGGTTATTATTGACGAGCAGCACCGTTTTGGTGTGCATCAACGGTTACAATTACGCGAAAAAGGCGTTCAGGCCGGTGTGCATCCTCATCAATTGATTATGACCGCAACACCCATCCCGCGCACTTTAGCTATGACAGCGTATGCGGATTTAGCCACATCAGTTATTGATGAATTGCCGCCCGGACGCACACCGGTCACGACGGTTGCCATTCCGGATACCCGGCGGGAACAAATTGTGGAGCGTGTGCGGGAGGTCTGTGCCACTGAAGGCCGTCAGGCGTATTGGGTGTGTACGCTTATTGAAGAGTCCGATGTACTTGAATGTCAGGCCGCAGAAGACACCGCCAATGACTTGCAGGAGCAGCTGCCAGGTTTAAGTATTGGCCTGGTGCATGGCAGGCTTAAGCACGAGCAGAAAGAACAGGTGATGCAGGCGTTTAAAGCGGGTGACATTGACCTATTGGTCGCAACGACAGTCATAGAGGTTGGGGTGGATGTTCCTAATGCGTCGCTGATGATCATTGAGAACCCGGAGCGGCTGGGCCTGGCTCAGTTGCACCAGTTGCGCGGACGAGTTGGTCGTGGCTCGGTAGCCAGTCACTGCGTGCTGCTGTATCACAGTCCGTTGTCACAAACGGCGCAGCAGCGACTGGGCGTTTTACGGGAAAGTAACGACGGTTTCGTGATTGCACAGCGAGACTTAGAAATTCGCGGACCGGGTGAATTGCTGGGGCACCGGCAGACCGGTCTGGCCGAATTGAAAGTGGCTGATTTAGAGCGCGATGAAGCGTTAATACCAGAAGCCCAAAATATTGCTCAGCACGTATTAGAGCACTACCCACAAAGCGCTGAAGCGTTAATTGAGCGCTGGTTACCGCGTCGTGACCACTATGCTCAGGTGTGATCATCAAGTACACTAGTACAAAATCAGTTCGGGATAGTTAAATGAACGATAAAAACGAAGAATCCATTGACTTTGGGTACCAAAAAGTTGCCCGCAGTCAGAAGAAAAGCCTGGTCGCTGATGTCTTTCAATCGGTAGCGGCAAAATACGATGTCATGAACGACTTAATGTCGTTTGGCATTCACCGTTTATGGAAACGTTACACCATTGACTGCAGTGGTGTTCGCCGCGGTATGAAAGTGTTGGATATTGCCGGTGGAACCGGCGACTTAACCGCGCAGTTTTCACGCCGTGTCGGGGCTGAGGGCGAAGTTGTACTGGCCGATATTAACGACGCTATGCTGAAAGTAGGCCGTGACAAATTGCGCGATAGCGGCGTTATTGGCAATGTACGTTATGTGCAGGCTGACGCGGAAGAACTTCCGTTTGATGACAATACCTTTGACGTTATTACCATAGCTTTTGGCTTGCGTAATGTCACCGACAAAGACAGAGCTCTGCGCTCTATGCTGCGGGTACTCAAACCTGGCGGACGTGTATTAATTCTTGAGTTTTCTAAACCGGTATCGGCTACGCTGAACCAGGTGTACGACTTCTATTCGTTCAACATTTTACCCAAAATGGGACAGGCTGTTGCTAACGATTCTGACAGCTACCAGTATTTGGCGGAATCTATCCGCATGCATCCGGACCAGGAAACACTGAAGTCGATGATGAGCACTGCCGGGTACGAAAAAGTCGATTACCAGAATATGACTGGCGGCGTGGTTGCACTGCACCGAGGGTATAAATTCTGATGACGCTATTACCGCTTATTCCAACTTTGTTGGTTGAAAAGGTAGCGAATAATCTGTTGCACCGTGACCCGGAGTCGGTGGAGCGTTTGCAGCGTCTGGACGGAAAGCGTCTGCGCTTTCATCTGAAAGAGCTGCCTTTTGAAATTACCGTGAGTGTGGACACCCACGGTGTGCAGCTCAGTACGTCGGATGAGAGCGATGTAGACTGCCGGATAGCAACAGAAATGGGTGTACTGCCCGAGCTGCAGGATACAGCCAACCTGACGCGACTGATCAAAGCGGATTTACTGGATATTGACGGTGACCCTATGCTGGCGCAACAGGTGGTGAGCTTGTTTAAGTCGTTAAACGTCGACTGGGAAGCGGAACTGGCGAAGACCATAGGCGACGTGCCTGCACACTGGTTGGGCAAGCTTTGGCGTCGCAGCCGCGAGCAGGTAAAAACACAATGGCAACAGCAGCAGCGCTGGGTCCATGGTGTGCTAACTGAAGAGAAAAAACTATTACCGGTAAGAGCTGAATTTGACCAGTTTAAAACCGATTTACAACAGCTGCGGGCTCAAATTGAGCGCCTTGAACGTCAGTGTCGTGAGAAGAAGGGTTAATGATGCGGACGCGTCGCTTTTATAAAATTACCAAAACACTACTGAGCTATGGGTTAGATGATCTTATCCCCGCACGCTGGTTGCCCTGGACCATTCGTTTAGGACGTCATGCGTTGTTTTGGTTACCCAATAAGCACAAAGACAAGCCTGCGGGTGTGCGGTTAAGGCTGGCGCTTGAAGAGCTTGGTCCGGTGTGGGTTAAGTTTGGTCAAATGCTATCTACCCGCCGCGATCTATTACCGCCTGATATTGCGATTGAACTGGCACGCCTGCAGGACAAAGTCCCTCCTTTCGATGGTCATGCAGCGCAGCGTATTATCGAAAAGTCCTTAGGTTTACAGAGTATTAGTGACTGCTTTGCTGATTTTGAAACAACCCCTTTGGCGTCGGCGTCAATTGCTCAGGTGCATACCGGTAAACTGAAGAAAAGAGACGGCGAGTTAACGGATATTGTTATAAAGGTTATTCGTCCGGATATCCGCGAGACCATTAATGCCGATTTGGAGCTGATGGAAACCCTGGCGTCGGTAGCTGCAAACCATTTACCGGATGGGCGGCGCTTAAAGCCGAAAGAGGTGGTTAAAGAATATCGGAAAACCTTGCTCGATGAGCTGGACTTAATGCGCGAAGCAGGTAATGCAATACAGTTAAAGCGCAACTTTGAAAACTCAGACATGCTTTATATTCCGGTGGTTTACAGTGACTACAGTCGCCATAACGTGATGGTTATGGAGCGCATTGACGGTATTCCGGTAAGCGATATTGCGACCCTGCAAGCTCGTGGTGTCGATATGAAAAAGCTCGCTGAACGGGGCGTTGAAGTCTTTTTCACCCAGGTATTCCGCGACAGCTTTTTTCATGCGGACATGCACCCGGGTAATATTTTTGTGGCGAAAGATGACCCCAGAAACCCGCGTTATATCGGTATTGATTTCGGTATTGTCGGAACCCTTAACCGCGACGATAAACGCTATTTAGCCGAAAACTTTCTGGCCTTTTTTAACCGTGATTATCGCAAAGTTGCGGAGCTTCATGTTGACTCAGGCTGGGTACCCAAGCACACCAATATTGAAGAGTTTGAGTCTGCCATAAGAACGGTTTGTGAGCCTATTTTTGAGAAGCCACTGGCGGAAATATCCTTCGGACACGTGCTGATCAACTTATTTAATACGGCGCGACGTTTTGAGATGGAAGTGCAGCCGCAGCTGGTTTTACTGCAAAAAACCTTATTGTACATTGAAGGTTTGGGTCGCCAGCTATACCCGGAACTGGACTTATGGAAAACCGCTAAACCATTCCTCGAGCGTTGGATGAATGAGCAACTGGGCTGGCGTGCTATTGTCCGTTCGGTGAAAGAGAACGCGCCGTACTGGGCTGAGAAATTGCCTGAAATGCCAATGATGCTGTATGAAAACTTACGCCAGCAACACAATATTGATGAACGAGAACGGCAGCTGCGCAGGCAACAGCTTTTAACTCAGAAGCAGGCTTCAACCTCCCTGTTCTGGACGGTATTAACCGGCAGCGGTTTAATTTGTACGACATTACTTTGGAACCAGTCCGAGTTATCTGAGGTTACTATTGGTTCCGGAGTCGTCACTGTTATTCTGGGAATTATGGCCTGGCGCACCCGGCCTAAAACGACAAATAGTGAACTTATTTAACGTAAACGATAGGAAATAAAATGGGTATATCACCTTGGCAGCTCCTCATACTGTTAGTCATTGTTGTCTTGCTGTTCGGCACCAAGCGTCTTCGCAATCTGGGTTCCGACCTGGGAAATGCGGTAAAGGGCTTTAAAAAGTCCATGGGCGATGAAGCGGATGACAAAGATAAAGACGATGACTCGCTGCAACACAAAGAAGAGCATGACGACAAGTCAGATTCGGATAAAACCGGGAAGTCGTAGATGTTCGATATTGGTTTTTGGGAGTTATTGCTTATAGCGATAGTCGGCTTGCTGGTGCTCGGTCCCGAGCGCCTGCCGTCAGCTATTCGCGGCTTTCAGAGAACCTTATCTGGTATCAGGCAATACTCCCAAAAAGTGCAAAGTGAGCTCGATAATGAGCTGCGCATAAAAGAATTGCACGAGCATTTGAAACAAGCTGAAAGTCAGGATTTGGAAAATTTAAGCCCGGAGCTGCAGCGCTCACTGGTTGAGCTAAGGAACGCGGCAGCCGATGTTCAGCGACCGTATTCAAAAGCCAGGCCGGAAACTGACAACAAGCCAAAAACGGACACGGATAAAGGTGCGGAATGAGTGACTCGCCTTTATTAGACCACTTACTTGAACTGAGAAACCGGTTACTGCGCTCTATACTGGTAATTTTGTTGGTGTTTGCTTCACTGGCTTACTTTGCCAATGACATTTACCACTTTGTTGCACAACCTTTGCTCAGTAATATGCCGCTCGGCACGCAAATGATAGCCACAGACGTCGCCGCCCCTTTTTTCACGCCCTTTAAATTAACTCTGGTGGTAGCCCTTGCGCTGGCGGTTCCTTATTTATTATGGCAAGTGTGGGGGTTTATTGCGCCGGGCTTGTATGGACGCGAGAAGCGCTTAGTGATTCCGCTTTTGGCCACCAGCACGTTACTTTTCTATGCCGGCATTGCTTTTGCTTACTTTGTGGTTTTACCTGTTGCTATGGCGTTTTTTACCGGCGCAGCACCGGAGGGTGTCACAGTAGCCACAGACATATCCCGTTACCTCGACTTTGTTTTAGCTATCTTCGTCGCGTTTGGTATTGCGTTTGAAACGCCAGTTGCCATTATGCTGCTTATTTGGACGGGAACCTGCAGTCGGGAGTCGTTGGCGAAAAAACGGCCTTATATTATTGTTGGTGCCTTCGCTATCGGAATGTTGTTAACACCTCCGGATGTTATTTCTCAAACTTTGCTGGCAATACCCATGTGGATGTTGTTCGAGTTGGGCTTACAAGTCAGTCGTTGGTATACGCCGGGTAAAAAGGAAGAGGACGATGTGGTTTGATGCGGGCGTAAACCTAACCAATAAGCGACTGCTGAAAGACCTGGATGGCGTCATGCTGAGGGCTCAGCAAGCAGAGGTGCGGAAGCAACTGATCATATCAACCTCTATTGATGAGGCTGAACAGGCCATTAAATTGTGTCAGCAGTTTCCTGAGCAATTGGTGATGACTGTAGGTATTCACCCTCATGATGCCGGTGAAGCGCCTGCGGATTACAAACAGAAGTTAAAAGAGTTAGCCCAGCACCCTGGCGTGGTTGCTATAGGAGAGTGCGGACTCGATTTTAATCGCAACTATTCTCCCAGACCCGAGCAGGAAGCTGTATTTGTTGCGCAAATTGAACTGGCTAATGAGCTCAACCTGCCGCTTTATTTACATGAACGTGACGCCATTGACCGACAAATTGAGCTGCTTAACCAATACTGTGCTGATAACACCTTATGTTTAACGCATTGCTTTACAGGCGGTGCCGATGAACTTAAACGCTATGCTGAGCGCGATCACTGGTTTGGTATTACCGGTTGGCTGTGTGATGACCGGCGTAATCAGGAGTTGGTAGCGGCGCTGCCGAATTTGCCACTCGACAGATTGGTTTTAGAAACGGATGCGCCGTTTTTATTGCCCAGAGGTATTAAACCGCGTCCTAAAATGAACGAGCCTGCATTGTTACCTGTTATCGGTGAAACGCTGGCAAAGCATCTGCAGATATCAACGCAAAAGTTAGCAGAGTTAACCTACGCAAACACTGAGCGTTTTTTTGGGCCGGGAGAACAAAGTGACTAAAGCATTCTCGCTGAATGTGTTGAAGTGGTTAGTGACAGCTTTCGTTCTGCTGGTGGTAATGATGCCCGCAGCTCAGGCGCAACTGTTACCGACAAGCCAGTCGGAACTTTCCATTGAATATACTCACAGCGAGCAAAAACTCGACCTGGAAACAGTCCGAAACCTGTCAGCCAGCCAATGGTCAAAACTGGAGAGTGATCGGGCATCCTTTGGTTATACCAGTGACGAATATTGGTTTCGTTTTCAACTTGAAAATAAACCCTACGATCGCATTCTGCACATTGCCTACCCGTTACTCGACGAGCTGACCATTTATATCATTCAGCCTGAAGGGGTCAGAACTTACCAGATGGGTGACACGGTGCCGTTCGGTGAGAGGCCGATACCCACTTCAGAGTTTGCTGTCCCATTACCTGAAAATACCAACGGTGAGATTTACATAAAAACCAATACTCAAAGCTCTATGCGTCTGCCTATTGCAGTGCGAACTGAAATTGGTTTCTTTGAAACGCAAATGAACCGACGGATAGCTGAAGGTGTTTACTTTGGTGTTTTGCTTTGTATGGCGGTATATAACTTGTTTGGTTTTATCGCTTCACGGGAACCGGAGTTTGGCGTTTACTCACTTTATACCTTATTTTTTGCCGGCCTTATGTTGTCGCTGGAGGGGCTGGGTTTCCATTACCTTTGGCCTAACTCCCTGTATTTGCAAGATAAAGGGATTCCCATATTCGGGAGTTTAACCTTTTTAACGGCTGCCTTATTTGCTTATCAGCTGCTTGAACTTAAGCGTTATCGGTACACATGGGGCCGGGGGCTGATGGTTATGGCGTTTCTGTCAGCTATCAGTCTGTTAATTGCAATTTTTGCCAGTTATCGAATCAGTATCCACGTGCTGCTGAGTCTGGCAGTGCCGGGATGTCTATTCCTGTTACTTGTCGGCGCCTACATGTGGCGTAAAGGCTTTGTCTACGCCCGTATTTTCACGCTGGCCTGGTGCAGTTTGTTGGTCTCGGTTGTTGCTAACTCGCTGGGATACCTTGGCGTTATTGACAGCATGTTCATTCAACGCCATGCCATTATGATAGGCTCCGGTATTGAGATCCTGCTGCTGTCCTGGGTTCTGGCTGTACGTTATAGCGAACAACGCAAAGAGCGGCTGCTGGCCGAGAAACGCTATAACCGTGAGCTTGCAGAAAGCGTTGATGAACGTACATTTGAGCTGCAAGTCGCTTTAAGAGAATTGCAGGATGTAAATACCGAGCTGGAGCAAAAGAACACTGAAGACCCATTAACGGGGCTTTATAATCGCCGTTACTTTCAACAGCATCTTGATAGAGAACTAAGACGAACGTTACGCCGTGAGTTGCCACTGGCGTTATTAATGATTGACGTTGATCACTTTAAGCCCGTTAATGACACCCACGGGCATTTGGCAGGTGACCAAATCTTGCAGCAGCTGGCAAGTTTAATGCAGAAACATGCAAAGCGTGCTGCTGATATTGTGTGCCGTTATGGCGGAGAAGAGTTTGCCATCATTCTTCCTGAAACCGACTTACAGGAAGCTGAGATTTTTGCAAAACAATTGCTTGAGCAAGTTCGTGAAACTGAGTTTGAAACCAATGCCGGCTTGCTTAAAATTACCTTGAGTGTTGGCGTTATCTCCACCAGTGCACGTATTTTTGATAACGTTGATGAACTCTTTAAAGCCGCAGATGACGCATTGTACGCCGCGAAACATGACGGCCGCGACCGAGTTGCGGTGCAGTAACTAATTAGGAGTCAAAGATGATAAACCAGGGTGCTTTTCCGGGCAGACGACTGCGACGCTTACGCCGCCATGACTTTAGCCGGCGGCTTGTGGCGGAAAATCAGTTAAGCGTTGATGATCTCATTTATCCGATGTTTGTACTGGAAGGTGACAGTCAGCGCGAACAAGTCAGCTCCATGCCTGGTGTTGAACGCGTCAGTATCGACTTACTGCTTCAGGAATGTGCAGAGCTGGTCGGCCTGGGTGTTCCTATGGTCGCATTATTCCCCGTTACGCCGGCATCGGCAAAGTCGGAAATGGCAGAGGCTGCTTATGACGATAACGGATTAGCCCAGCGTGCAGTTAAAGCGATAAAAGCGCAGTTTCCTGAACTGGGTGTTATGACCGATGTTGCTCTGGATCCATTCACGACTCATGGCCAGGACGGCATTATCGATGACAGCGGCTATGTACAGAACGATATTACTACCGATATTCTCGTTAAGCAGGCCTTGTCTCATGCGCGCGCCGGCGCTGACGTTGTGGCGCCGTCGGATATGATGGACGGCCGAATTGGTGCTATTCGAAGCGCGCTGGAATCTGAAGGTTTTATTAATACACAAATTATGGCGTACTCGGCTAAATATGCCAGTGCGTTCTACGGTCCGTTCCGCGATGCTGTCGGCTCTGCAGGTAACCTGAAGGGTGGCAATAAAAAGACCTATCAGATGGACCCTGCAAACTCAGATGAAGCCCTACAGGAAATAGCATTGGATATTCAGGAAGGCGCTGACATGGTTATGGTAAAACCGGGTATGCCTTATTTGGATATCGTGCGCCGGGTTAAAGACAACTTTGGGGTACCAACTTTCGCTTACCAGGTGAGCGGCGAATACGCCATGCTACAGGCTGCCATTACTAACGGTTGGTTAGGTCAGGATGTTATTGAAGAGAGTCTGTTAAGCTTTAAGCGTGCAGGCGCCGACGGCATTCTCACTTATTTTGCAAAAACGGTTGCCCAACACTTAGCTGAGAAGAAACGTTAAGCTGTGATTTCATTGGCAAGCTGTGCGAGTAGCCCCTCGCGCAGTGCGCCTGTAGTAACCTCAAATTTATCGACATTGAGTGTTTTTAGCACGGCAAACAGTATGGTGATTCCACCAACTAGAACAGCACGACGGTCATCCCTTAAGCCGGCAAAATTAAGGCGTTCCACTTGTCCCTGTTCAATACATCGCTGAATCAGTTGACCTAACCAATCCCGGCTTAGTACCTGCAGGCCTTCTGCTGTCGCAATTTCACTGATTGCACGAAAAGTACCTGACGCTCCCAATACTCTTAACCAGCCATGCTTTTGGTAGTCATCAACATAGGGAGCAAGTAACTGCTCGGCGGTTTTTGACGCTTGCTCAATGCTTTCGCTGTCAATGTGCCCCTGTTTAAAGAAGCGGTTTTGAAAAACCACACAGCCCATATCGAGACTGTTGAGAATATTGGCCCGGGAGCCGTTGCCTGCAATAACTTCCGTGCTGGCGCCGCCAATATCAATAACCAGGACCTTGTCTTTGCATTGAGAAGCACTGCAAACGCCGGAATAGATCAATTCGGCTTCGCGTTCACCGGTAATGATTTCAATGGGAGAGCCCAGCACAGCTTCAAATTTCGCAAGAAGTTGTGCTTGATTACTGGCTTTACGCAAAGCAGCAGTCGCCACTGCTTTAACGGCATGTGGCTGAAAACGTTCTAGCTCTTTCGCAAACAAATTCAGGCATTGTGCACCGCGTGAAATAGCCGGGTCGTCTATGCTGTCATTCTCATCGAGTCCGTCAGCTAAACGAACCTTTTGCTTATGGCGAGCCAAAATGCGGGGTTTAGGGAAGAACCCTGTCATGGAAACTTCTGCCATCAACAAATGAAAACTGTTGGATCCCATGTCGATGGCAGCGAGTTTGCGCTTTTTTGCAGGCATATTACGACGCGTTGCGCGGTGGTCCTGAGCGACGACCACGAGGCTTACCTTTGCTTCCGCCGCCAGAGTTGTGGCGACGGCGACGCTGTACAGGACGAGGGCGTCTTAAGTCTGACAGTAAAGCGTCAGGGTCGTATTTGGTTACCGGAATTGTATGACCAATATAGTCTTCAATAGCCGGTAAGTTGTAGACGTACTCTTCGCACGCCAGGCTGATAGCTGCACCACTGGCACCGGCACGTCCGGTACGGCCTATACGGTGTACATAGTCTTCGCAGTCGTCAGGCAGGTCGAAGTTATACACATGCGTCACTTCGGGAATATGCAGACCACGTGCCGCAACATCGGTTGCGACTAAAAAGTCGAGTTTACCTTCGGCAAAGTCTTCCAGAATGCGTAAGCGTTTTTTCTGCGGGACATCGCCGGTGAGCAGACCTGCGCGGTGTTCATTCGCAACCAGCCAGCCGTGTACTTTCTCACAACCATGCTTGGTATTTGCGAAAACGATAGCTTTATCCGGCCAGTCTTCTTCAATAAGCGTGAGTAATAACGGGAATTTTTCCGGCTTCGAGGGGTAGAACAACTCTTCGGTTACCCGTGTCGCGGTTTTCTGTGACGGTTCGACCTCAAGCTTCGTTGGTGCGTTCATGTGCTCGTAGGCGAGTTCTTGCACGCGATAAGACAATGTTGCTGAAAACAGCAGGTTTAAGCGCTTGGCCGGTTCCGGCATTTTCTGCAACAAATAACGAATGTCATCGATAAAGCCAAGGTCAAACATGCGATCAGCTTCATCCAGAACCACAACCTCAATGTCATTGAGACTGAACAGACCTTGCTTATAAAAATCAATAAGTCGGCCTGTGGTACCAACCAGTATGTCGGGTTGTGAAGCTAGCTGCTCTTTTTGGCCTTCGTAACCTTCGCCGCCATAGATAACGCCCATTTTTAATCCACAGTGCTCAATAAGAGCATCGGCGTCGTGCGCTATCTGAATAGCCAGTTCGCGAGTAGGAGCCATAATGAGTGCGCGCGGCCCCGATTCTGTTTTTTCGGACGATTCGTTCTGCATTAAGCGGTTGAAAGTAGCCAGCAGAAATGCCAAGGTCTTTCCTGTACCTGTCTGGGCTTGGCCGGCAACATCACGCTCAGAGAGAGCAACAGGCAGACTTAACGCCTGAATTGGAGTACAATACTCGAATCCGGCACTGGATATTGCTTGCTGGATTTTGGGGTGAAGCGCCAAATCAGCAAAGCGAGTTTCTGTAAGATGTGTTTTAGTCATAAGTTATAAGCATATCAGTTTGCGCTTGTATTCAAAAACAGAAATAATACTATTCTAATATTTCCACGCGAAGAAAGTAGCGGAGAGTACCATGAGTGACGCAATAGTTCAGCTAAGTGATGACAGTTTTGATGCTGATGTCATTAATTCCGATAAACCCGTATTAGTCGACTTTTGGGCTGAGTGGTGTGGACCATGTAAAATGGTAGCGCCTATTCTTGATGACATTGCCAGCGAATACGCTGACAAATTGGTTATCGGCAAGCTGAATGTCGACCATAATGAACAAACACCACCTAAGTACAACATTCGTGGCATTCCAACGTTATTGTTGTTTAAAGGCGGTGAAGTTGTTGGAACCAAAGTGGGCGCATTATCACGTGCTCAGTTAACCGAGTTCCTTGAGCAGCATATTTAATGATTGTCAAAAAGCGGCGCGTTATGCGCCGTTTTTGTTGAGAAAACTGGACGGATTGCTTTTTTGGTGATAACTTCTGCTCATTAACTGTTCATACGGGTTCACCAACTCCACCGGTTAACCTGTTTTAAAATGAAACTTCTGTTTCTGGTTTCGCACTTCGCGAATTCCGAAAGTTCCAATTGTTTTACTTTCTAGAGTCAAATTAAAAAAGGCTTTGTGTTCAATCGATAACTCGAAAACCCTCCTATGAATCTAACAGAACTTAAAGACAAACCCGTAAACGAGCTAGTTCAGCTCGCGGACTCAATGGGCCTTGAGAATATGGCCCGCTTGCGCAAGCAAGACATCATTTTCGCTATTTTAAAAGCGCATGCTAAAAGTGGTGAAGACATTCACGGTGGCGGTGTGCTGGAAATTCTGCAGGATGGTTTCGGCTTCTTGCGTTCAGCCGACTCCTCTTACCTGGCTGGTCCGGACGATATTTACGTCTCCCCAAGCCAGATTCGTCGCTTTAACCTGCGTACGGGTGACACTATCGGCGGGAAAATTCGCCCACCGAAAGACAGTGAACGTTATTTTGCCCTGCTGAAAATTCGCGAAGTTAACTTCGACAAGCCTGAAAACTCCCGCAATAAAATCTTATTTGAAAACTTAACACCGCTGCATGCGGAAGAGCGTTTTCACTTAGAGCGTGGTAACGGCAGTAAAGAAGATATCACGGCACGGGTACTGGACTTATCTGCCCCTATCGGGAAAGGTCAGCGCGGGCTTATTGTCGCGCCACCAAAAGCGGGTAAAACCTTACTATTGCAGAATATTGCGACTTCTATTGCGGCGAATCACCCGGATGCTGAACTGATCGTTCTGTTGATTGATGAGCGTCCGGAAGAAGTTACCGAAATGCATCGCCTGGTGCATGGTGAAGTGGTTGCCTCAACCTTTGATGAACCTGCCAGCCGTCACGTTCAGGTAGCTGAAATGGTTATCGAAAAAGCGAAACGCCTGGTTGAGCACAAAAAAGACGTGGTGATTCTGCTGGATTCAATTACTCGTTTAGCCCGTGCTTATAACACCGTTATTCCAAGTTCCGGTAAAGTGTTAACCGGTGGTGTGGACGCTAACGCATTGCATAAGCCGAAGCGTTTCTTCGGCGCTGCTCGTAATGTTGAAGAAGGTGGTAGCTTAACCATTATTGCAACGGCCCTAATTGATACTGGTTCGAAGATGGACGAAGTCATCTACGAAGAGTTTAAAGGTACCGGTAACATGGAGCTGCACCTGAATCGTAAGCTGGCTGAACGTCGTGTGTTCCCTGCCATTGATTTCAACCGTTCAGGTACACGTCGTGAAGAGTTGTTAACGACTCCGGACGAGCTGCAGAAAATGTGGATCCTGCGCAAAATCATGCATCCAATGGGCGAAGTTGAAGCCATGGAGTTCTTGATTGACCGTCTGCAGATGACCAAAACCAATGACGAATTCTTCGAATCGATGAAACGTCAACGCAACAGCTAAGCGGCGTATGAAATATCAAGATTTGCGCGATTTCATCGCGCTCCTGGAGGAGCGCGGTGAACTTAAACGCATCCAACAAGAAATCGATCCCTACCTAGAAATTACCGAAATATCAGACCGCACCTTAAAAGCCGAAGGCCCTGCCTTATTGTTTGAAAACGTGAAAGGCCACGATATGCCGGTATTAGCTAACCTGTTTGGTACGCCAGAGCGGGTGGCTTTAGGTATGGGGCAGGAATCGGTGACCGCTTTACGGGATGTCGGTAAGTTACTGGCGTTTTTAAAAGAGCCGGAGCCACCTAAAGGCTTTCGTGACGCACTGAATTTACTGCCTAAGTACAAAAAAGTGCTGAGTATGTCGCCGAAAAGCATTAAAAAGGCGCCGTGTCAGCAAGTGGTCATGAGTGGCGATGACGTTGACTTAACTAAGTTGCCGATTCAGCATTGTTGGCCGGGTGATGTAGCGCCGTTAGTGACCTGGGGTCTTACGGTAACTCGAGGGCCACATAAAGAGCGCCAGAACTTAGGCATTTATCGCCAGCAACTTTTGGGGCCGAATAAGCTTATTATGCGCTGGTTGTCGCATCGCGGCGGCGCGTTGGATTTCCAGGAGTGGTGTCAGCAGCATCCGGGTGAAAAATTCCCTGTGTCGGTAGCCTTAGGTGCTGATCCTGCGACCATTTTAGGTGCAGTAACACCGGTGCCGGACAGCTTGTCTGAATATGCTTTTGCCGGGCTGCTGCGCGACAGCAAAACCGAAGTGACGCAATGCATCAGTAATGAACTACAAGTACCGGCGCATGCAGAAATCATTCTTGAAGGTTACATCGAGCCGGGCGAAATGGCGCCGGAAGGGCCTTATGGCGACCATACCGGGTATTACAACGAAGTGGATGAGTTCCCGGTATTCACCGTGACTCATGTGACTCATCGTAAAGACCCAATTTATCACAGCACTTATACCGGACGTCCGCCGGACGAACCTGCGGTGCTGGGCGTTGCTTTAAATGAAGTTTTTATTCCGTTGCTGCAAAAACAGTTTCCTGAAATTGTCGATTTTTATTTGCCACCGGAAGGCTGTTCGTACCGTTTAGCAGTAGTCACTATGAAGAAGCAGTACCCGGGCCACGCCAAGCGCGTGATGATGGGGGTCTGGTCGTTCCTTCGTCAGTTTATGTACACCAAGTTTGTGATTGTGTGCGACGACGATGTGAATGCGCGAGACTGGAAAGATGTGATTTGGGCCATGACGACCCGAATGGATCCGGCACGCGACACTACCTTGGTTGAAAACACGCCAATTGATTACCTCGACTTTGCCTCTCCGGTGTCTGGTCTTGGATCAAAAATGGGTATGGATGCAACCAATAAGTGGCAAGGCGAAACCGACCGCGAATGGGGCGAGCCTATTGTCATGAGTGATGATGTTAAGCAACGTGTCGACCAGCTTTGGGACGAATTGAACATTATGGAGTCGTGAATGAGTCAACAAATGACCTGTAAAGCCGATATTTCGCGCCAGTTAGCGGACGCTGTTTGGGAAGTGCGTTTGCAACTGCCGCAACCGGTTAAATTTAAAGCAGGCCAATATCTGATGGTAGTCATGGGTGAAAGAGACAAACGGCCTTTTAGCATTGCTTCATGTCCTTCAGATAAAAGTGAGTGGTTACTTCATGTTGGTGCTACGCCGGATAACAGCTACGCAATGGAAGTTTTGGATAAAGTGCGCGCCGACGGGGAACTAGAGATTGATGCACCGGATGGTAGTGCCTTTTATCGTCAGGAAAGTACCCAGCCTGCGGTTTTAATTGCCGGTGGTACAGGGTTTTCTTATGCTTACTCTATTTTGCAGCAGCATTTACGCTTGTCACCAGAGCGCTCACTAAGCCTTTATTGGGGAGCAAAAAGCCTAAGCGACCTGTATTTGCATGACGAATTGGAACGTTTAGCAGGCCAGTACGAACATTTCGATTATCATCCGGTGGTCGAAGACGCGGATAACGACTGGTCTTATTCAATTGGCTTAGTACATCATGCGGTTATGGCGAGACAGAAAAACTTGCCGGACTGTGAGGTCTATATGGCTGGACGTTTTGAGATGGTGCGCGTTATCCGCGACGACTTTGTGGCTAAAGGCGTGCCGTTAGAGAATCTTTACGGCGATGCCCTGTCCTTCATTTAATTGTACTGAAAGTAAATTTGTTTAACGAATAAGCTGCGTTATACTGACGCCGCTTTACCAAGGGGTGCCGGCAACGGCTGAGATGCATTAGCGAACCCTTAAAACCTGATCCGGTTAATACTGGCGTAGGGATGGTAGAAAACCCGTCTAATACAGCCTTACCGGATCGTTTCTGACTCTGTTGTTTTGAGGAAATGATCCATGAAAATAATCCATTCATACCTGGCAGCCAGCATAACTACTGCGCTATTCACGTCACCTGTATTTGCTGATGTTGCAGAAGACACTCAAGATACGCAAGACATAGAAATTATTGAAGTGAGTGGTGACTTTCACCGCCGTACCTTAAATGAAACCACCAGCAGTGTTTCTATTATCGATAAAGACGCCATGCAGCAGCGTCACTCTCAGCATTTACAGGACACCCTGAATAGCTTTGCCAACGTAAACTTCTCAGGTGGTACCTCCACGGCTCGTTTCATTCAAATTCGTGGTATTGGCGAGCGTTCTCAGTTTGTTGATCCGGTGACACCGTCTGTCGGCTTATTGATTGATGGCATTGATTACAGCGGACTAGGCAGTGCCGCATCGCTTTTCGATATTAATCAGGTCGAAGTTTTCCGTGGTCCGCAAAGTGGTCGCTTTGGAGTGAATGCGATGGCCGGCTTATTGTTGCTTGATAGCACGGCACCGAGCAGCGATTTCAACGGTGAATTTCAGTTATCGGCGGGAAATTATTCTGAAGCCATGGGTGGTTTAGCCATGGGCGGTAGCCTGGGAGTATTGGGTAACGCGCGTTTCTCAGTCAGTCAGTTCCAACAAGACGGCTATATGGAAAATACTTACCTGGATAGGGATGACACTGAACAGCGCGATGAGTTAAGTGCCCGCTTACTGCTCGATACTGAGCTTAGCAAAGACTGGTTACTGCAGACGGTTCTGCATTATAACGATGTCGATAATGGTTACGACGCTTTCAGTCTGGATAACACGCGCGAGACTCTGTCTGATGAGCCGGGTTTTGACCGTTTAGAAAGTCAGGCGCTGCGTTTGCAGTTGAGTTACCTGGGCTTTGATAACAGCCGACTGGAAATGTCCGTTAACCAGCTAGATGCCGACACGGGTTATGCCTACGATGAAGACTGGACTTACGAAGGTATCGCTCCGGGCTGGGAATATTCTTCTTTTGACGCGTACTTCCGTGAACGTGACGACAAAACAGCCGAAGTTCGCTGGCTTTCAGATGATCCTGAAGCTCTTTTGGGCATTGACAGTGAATGGGTCCTGGGCCTGTATTACTACGATAAGTCGGTACAGTTAACCCGCGATTACTTTAATTGGGATTTAGGCGTGCCGGCCATTTTTGAAAGCGATTATGACAGCAAGCACGGTGCGTTGTACGGTGAGTTGACCCAACATTGGACTGACCGTGTTAGCACCATTACCGGTTTGCGGGTTGAGCGTTATAACAATGACTATCTGGACAGTCGGGGCGTCACGGCAGAACCAGAAGACACTATGGTTGGCGGGAATTTCAGTCTGCGCTACCAAGCTTCCGATGAGAGTTACCTGTACGCAACAGTAGCTCGAGGTTATAAAGCCGGAGGTGTTAATGGGGAAGCCCTGGGTAAAGCTGAAGATCAGGGACTGGAAGAATTAGAAAACTATCTATTAGAGCGAGCAACTTTCGCGCCCGAAATTCTCTGGAGTACTGAGTTAGGTGTTAAAGGTAGTAGCCCCGATGGCCGTTTAACTTCACGGGTTAGCGCGTTTTACCACTGGCGCGACGATGTTCAGCTAAAAGGTTGGGTGAATCGCGATCAGTCTTTTGTCGGTTATATCGAAAATGCAGCGGAAGGCACGGGCTATGGCCTGGAAGCAGAAATTCGAAATCAGTTGACTGACTGGCTGGCTGTTTTCGCTTCCGCCAGTTGGTTAAAAACCGAAATTGACGGTTTTGTAACGGAAGACGGTATGGACATGACGGGCCGTGAACAGGCGCAAGCACCTAACTACCAGTTTAATATTGGCCTTGAGGGCTGGGTCGGCGAGAACTTCCAGTGGGTGATTCAGGCCGACGGCAAAGATGAATTCTATTTCTCCGATTCGCATAACCAAAAAGCCGATAGCATGGCAGTATTGCACCTTGCGTTGAACTATCATTATCAGGACTGGCGTATCAGTTTGTGGGGTCGTAACTTATCAGATGAAGATTATGAAATTCGTGGCTTCTATTTTGGTAATGACCCACGTAAAGAGTACATCCCCGAAACTTACGTGCAGTATGGTGAACCCCGCCGCTTTGGGGTTACTGTCAGTAAGTCGTTTTAAAGGAGGGTAACATGCAAGTTTCAGTGGAAATGTCGTTGTATCCTTTAGCTGACAGCTATCTGGATACCATAAAAGACTTTATTGAGCGCTTAAACCAGCATTCAGAGTTAACGGTTCTGACCAATACGATGAGCACCCAAGTCTTTGGTGAGATGCAGGACGTTATGCGTATTTTAGGTGAAGAAATGGAACTGCTTTTTCAAAATGTGCCTTCGAATGTTCTGGTTTGTAAGTTTATTAATAAGGATTTAAGGCCGGAGAATGCTTGAGTCTTCGCTCGAGTTCTGGCTTGAACAGCTAATGGTCAGCTCCCCCTGGGAACTGACCGCTTTAGTTCTGGCGCTTGGCTATCTCGTACTGGCCGCGCATCAACGACAATGGTGTTGGGCTGCTGCCGCGGTCAGCTGTACTATTTACGCCGTATTGTTTTGGCAGGGCCGGTTGTATATGGAGTCTTTGCTGCAGACTATATACATTGCTTTGGCCGGATATGGCTGGTGGCAATGGCAACGTCAGCAAAGCGCCGCAAAAGAGAGTCCTGACGGTGCAAAGTATCCGCTGCGATGGCACCTTATACAATGGGCCTGGTTAGTTCCCCTGGCCGCTTTAATTGCTTATTTGTTGTCGGTCTACACAGACGCGGACGCTGTGTGGCTAGACACTTATACAACGGTCTTCAGTTTGTTAGCTACTTGGTTGGTAACCAAGAAGGCGTATGAAACCTGGTGGTACTGGCTGGTCATAGACAGTGTTTACGTTTATTTGTACGCCAGCAAAGGCTTTGTGGCTACTGCTTTGCTTTTTGTTGTTTATCTTATTCTGGTTGTTTACGCCATGTGGCGTTGGCGCCATGACACCCAGTTAAAGTCCGTGGGCGAAATTGGGTGATAGATAAGCCAGAAGAAATAAAGCTTTTAGCGTCCGGGCAGTCCAATCAGGCCTTACGCTTAATAACGGGCACTGACGACTACGTATTGAAACGTTGGCGGAATGAAGAAGTATTTGCGGTTGACAGAGAGCGGGAAGTATCGCTTCAGCAGCAGCTGGCCAAGCTTTCTTTAGCGCCGGAAGTATTGGATTACCACACTGGGCAAGGTTGGCTATTGCAGCATTATTACAAAGCCCCTTCGCTAGAGCAGGTCACTTTATCTCCGTTAATTAAAGCCACAGTGCTGGCTGAGACACTGGCCAAAATTCACTCCGTGCGCGTTGATGTTCCAACCTGGTCAATGGCGGATCGGATTGAGCATTACTTGCAGCAACTGCAAGCTTTTGACGCACCGTCTGTAACAGTTATGCGGCAGCAGCTAAAACCTATTGCCTCAGTTATTGATGACTGGCTCAGTTTTCCTGTGTTGTGTCACAATGACTTATCGATGAACCATATATTGATGACCGACCCAATGAGAATCATTGACTGGGAATATGCGGGCATAGGAAATCCGCTGTTTGATATTGCCAGTACCATAAAAATTAATCAGTTAAATAGCGGAATGGTTGAGCGTTTGATTTCTGATTATGAAAAACGAACTCACTACCAGGTTGATCGGCAACGTTTGTCACAATGGTGTGAGTTTGTGGAATGGCTGAACAAAGTGTGGCAGCATTTGTTCCGACATACCTCTTAATGTGAACACACTGCCATGACGGATAGAAAACTGACGGAACGCGTGTACGGTTATTTAGCTGAAGACGAAGATGCCCGTGTATGTAAAGACATTCCTGAATCAGCCTGTAATGAGCAGCCTCGCTCGTTTGTTTTAATGTTGCTATCGTTAATGCTAACAAAGTTGGGCGATAGCCTGGTCAGCGCCCGTTTGGTACTGCCGTGGATGCTGAGTTCGCTCGGAGCCCCTGCTATATTCATTAGTGCGCTGGTACCACTACGTGAATCATTAGCTCTATTACCTCAGCTTTTTGTTGCTCAAAAGCTTCGTGAACAACCGGTACGCAAATGGTTCTGGGTTGCCGGTAGTATCGGTCAGGCACTATCCCTGTTGGCCATGTTGTTTGCAGTAGCGACCTTAGATGGCGATATGCTGGGCTGGTCGGTCGTTATCCTGCTGGCGCTGTTCAGTTTGTCACGAGGCATTTGTTCGGTGGCCAACAAAGATGTGACGGGAAAAACGGTGTCTAAAACCCGCAGAGGGCGCATGTCGGGTGTCGCGGCTTCGGCTGCCGGACTGCTGACCTTACTCACTGCACTCGTTATCATTTTTGCTCCGGAGATGGATGGTCAGCGGCCTCTGTTTGTTGCTCTTCTAGGGGCGGGAGTCGCGTTATGGGTGGTTGCTGCACTGCTTTATGCAGGGATCCCTGAAGTTGCGGGGGCAACAGAAGGCGGCGGCAATGCGTTGACCGAAGCAGTAAAATCCATGTCGCTGCTTTGGCAGAATCGTCAGTTTGGTCATTTTGTAGTATCACGTGCGTTATTGGTAGCGGCTGCTTTCGCCATTCCTTACATTGTGGTTTTAATACAGCGAGAAGGCGAAGCCGAGTTAACAAGCTTAGGCAGCTTAATGCTGGCCAGTGGGCTTGCTGGTTTACTGGCAGGGCGTTTTTGGGGGCGTTGGTCTGACTCAGCCAGTCATCATGTTATGGCTGCCGCTTCCGTTATGTCGACCCTGGTTATGGGCATAGCTTTAGCCCTTTATTATTGGGCTCCTGATGCGTTAGGTATGCAATGGGTGGCAGCTGCTTTGCTGTTCAGTTCAGCGGTGGCTCACCATGGTGCCAGGGTTGGGCGAAAAACTTACTTGGTGGATATGGCAACTCAGGATAATAGAGCGCAACTGACCGCCGTATCTAACACAGTAATGGGTGTTGTGCTTTTAGCGGGTTTATTGTTGGGCTGGGTTGATGCTGCTTACGGCGTAGCTGCGGTACTGTGGGTGCTGGCGGCTATAGGCGTTATTGCAACCTTTGCAGCATTGCGATTGCCAGACGTATCAGGTTGATACGCCCGGCTAACCGAATCCGTTATTTTCCGCGAATTACCGCGTAGAGGCCAACAATCACAGCGGCAACTCCACCAATTAAATACCAAATGGTGTTGTCAGTTGGCTCATTTGTCGCCATTTCAGACATTTCAGAAGCCAGAGACTGAGAAGCTTCATAAGAAAAATACAGTAAAATAGCACCAACAACTAATAGAACAATACCTACGATACGAGTCATAAAGTCTTCCTTTTGTTGTGTTAACAACTTATCAATATAAAGCAGTGAGCAAGATCTTCAAGTTTCCTTACGAAATTTTGATCTATGTCATCTGATATATTCCCAAACCAGAAAAATGTCGGTAATTGTTAAAGGGCTGATCGCGTTTAAAACGAAAATAACAAAAGTAAGGCGGAACTATGAGCAGAGCATCTTTCAAGCTGGGTTATTTAGCCCTTTCACTGTCTGCCGCGTTAGCAATTCCGAATACCGGTTTTGCACAGCAAGCAGACGTTAATGCAGAGTCAGACGAATCGATGGAGCGCATTGTTACTCTGGGTTCTCGAGTGAACGGCCGTACAGCAACTGAGTCGGCATCGCCTATCGATATTATTTCCGCTGAGCAACTGGTGAATACCGGTGCAACGGAATTAGGTAAAGCTCTGCAAATGAGTGCACCGTCCTTTAACTTCTCCAGTACCACTATCTCTGATGGCTCCGATATTATTCGTCCGGCTACTTTGCGGGGACTTAACCCTGACCAGGTATTGGTGCTGGTTAACGGTAAGCGTCGCCACCAACAAGCTCTTGTGAACGTACAGGAAACGATTGGTAAAGGCTCTGCTGGTTACGATATTAACGCGATTCCTATTACAGCGGTTGCGCGTGTTGAAATTCTTCGTGATGGAGCCGCCGCTCAGTACGGTTCTGATGCGATAGCTGGTGTCATTAACATTACGCTGAAAAGTTCTGACGGCGGAAGTATTTCAGCGGAAGTTGGACAAACTTATGAAGGCGATGGCGAAGTTAATACCGTTGGTATCAACTTTGGTAAAGAGTTTGATAAAGGCTTTTTCAACGGAACGTTAGAATACCGTGACCGTGGTATGACAAATCGTGCGGCACCAGCTGAAGCCTCATTGATTGGTGACTGGTCGTCGCCCAGTGGCGACCCTGTGGTTCGCCTGCATATTGGTGACGCAGACTCTGAAAACTTATACGCCTGGTTTAACTCCGGCTTTAACTTGAACTCCAGCACAGAACTCTATGCCTTCGGTGGCGTTTCAACTCGCGATGGTGGATCTTCGGGCTTTTTCCGTGGTAGAGGACACCCCAGAACAATCGAAGCCATTTATCCGGACGGCTTCTTACCAAAACTAGAAACCGAGGCGGATGACCAGTCTCTGGCGGTTGGTATTCGAGGTGATCTGCCGAATGCCTGGTTATGGGACGCGAGCGTTGTCTACGGTAAAAATGAATTCGGCTTTAATTCATCGAACTCAGCGAATGTCAGTTGGTACTATGAACCTCACCCAGATGGCGGCATTTACGGTGAAACCCCTACGTCAGCCTTTGACGGTGAGTTAGTGTTTGAGCAAACTACGTTCAACTTAGACTTTAACGGAACCGTTGATATAGACAATGAACTGCTTTATTTAGCTTTCGGCCTGGAAATGCGCCAGGATGGTTATGAGATAAATCCGGGTGACCCTGTTTCCTGGGCTTATGGCCGGACCAATGATCCCAGTGTGGAAATCGTAACCCCATCGGGAGCTGGTGCAGAGGCTGGTATACAAGGCTTCCCGGGCTTTAGCCCAAGCCAGGCTGTGGACGCAACTCGTGACAGCTATGGTGCTTATGTCGATGCAGAATATTATGTGACTCCTGACTTTTTGTTAGCCGGTGCGTTGCGTTACGAAGACTACGACATAGCGGGTGACAACATCTCAGGTAAGCTTTCTGCTCGTTATGACATCGATAGCGACTTCTCTGTTCGAGGAACGGTAGCGACAGGCTTCCGTGCGCCGGGTGTGCAGCAAATTTATTACAGTCAGGTATCGACAAATATTGTTAATGGGACCTTGGTGGAAACAGGAACCATAGCTAATGATGATGAAGTGGCGCGTCAGTTTGGTATTAACGCACTCGAGGAAGAAACTTCTGAGAGTATTAGTTTAGGTTTAATTAAGCGCTTCGACAGTGGCTTTGATCTAACAATGGATTTCTACCAAATTAATATCGATGATCGGATTGTTTTGTCGGAATCTTTAACAGCCAGTGTCGGTGCGGAGTTTGGCCAGGTCCTGGAGGATAATAACCTTGGCGCTGCTCAGTTTTTTACCAACTCTGTTGATACAAAAACAACAGGTTTAGATGTCATTGCTTCATATCCAACTGAGCTTCTGGACGGTAATCTGAACTTAACCGCCGCTATGAGCTTTATGAATACTGACGTTGAACAGGTTAATTCGGTGTCTTCACTAATTCCGGGCGAGCAAATTTTTAACGATACTCAAATTTTGCGCCTTGAAGAAGGACAACCGAGTGAAAAAGCAACATTAAGTGGTGACTGGACTCGAGATGCCTGGAACGTCAACTTAGCTCTAAATTATTTTGGACCCGTTGAAGGCCAGGCTTTTACTGGTGTTCGTCATGAGTGGGGCGGCAAGTGGTTAACGGACCTTTCTGTTGGTTACGACTTTACCAGTAACCTGAACGTACGAGTTGGTGCCAATAACTTATTTGATACTTACCCGGATGAGTGGGGCAGTGCAGGCTCGCCATTCTCTGATGCCGGCTTTAAATACGGTTGGGAAACCTTCCCGTTTGGTATCAATGGTGGTTATTACTATGCACGTCTGAACTACACGTTCTAGGTGTTGCATGATCTACCAATAGAAACGAAAACGCCCCTTTCAAAGGGGCGTTTTTTATTTGGCCAGGCTGACAGTTTAGTTACCTAAATAAGAGGTCAGCATCCACGCTGTTTTTTCTTGCTCTTTAATGTAGTCACTCATTAGTGCATTAGTACCTTCATCACCAGCTTCGTCAGAAATTTCAAGAATTTCACGTTGCAGACGAATTGTAGTCTGATAGCTGTCCAGAATATTAGCTACACAGGCGCGGCCTTCGTGAACGTCTTTTACTTCTTCTATTTCACTGTTCTTGATATAGGTCGAGTAAGCATGCTGAGGGCGTTGACCCAGAGTCAGAATACGTTCTGCAATTTCATCAATTTTCAGCAGTAAGTCATCGTAGGTTTCTTCAAACTTAGCGTGCAATTCGAAGAAACGTTCGCCTTTAATGTTCCAATGGAAGCCGCGAACATTCATGTAAAAAACTTGGTAGTTTGAGAGCAACTCATTCAACTTGTCGCCAAGCCTCTCTGCTTTTTTCTGGTCTAAACCAATAACGCTTAACTGTTTCATAAACCCTCCTTTGTCATCGTTATGCCTTAACAATAGTTGAATCATAGAGTTAAAGAAAGCGATGAAAACCGATATAGCTGACAGTTAAAATCGATAACTGTCAGCTATAGCTTACATAAAGGTTACGGAGTTTCAGTGAGGCAGATCAACTGAGGCTTTCGACTTTACCGTCGCGAATGTGTTTCTCGCCGCGGGCTTTCGCCAGTTGAATTTGACGCTCGCGTTCTGCAAAACGTTCTTTCTGTTCGGCTGTGGTTTTATCGTAGCAGTGCGGGCAGCTGACGCCCTTCTGGTAGTGCTCTGACTGCATTTCTTCTTTGGTTATTGGCATACGGCAGGCGTAACATTGGTCGTATTCACCGGGTTCCAGGCCATGCTTAACAGTAACCCGTTGGTCGAAGACAAAGCATTCGCCATTCCAGCTGCTTTTCTCTTCGGGCATCATTTCCAAATACTTAAGAATGCCGCCCTTTAAGTGGTAGACCTCGTCAAAGCCTTGTTCTTTAAGATAAGCGGTCGACTTTTCACAGCGGATGCCGCCAGTACAGAACATCGCGACCTTTTTGTGTTTTTCCGGATTCAGGTGCTCTTTAACGTACTCAGGAAACTCACGGAAGGTATCGGTTTTGGGGTTAACAGCACCTTCGAACGTACCTACGGCATATTCGTATTCATTACGGGTATCAATAACCAGAACTTCCGGGTCGGCAATTAAGTCATTCCACTTGTCGGGGTCAACGTAAGTGCCAACAGAGCTTTTGGGATCAACCCAGTCAACGCCTAAAGTTACAATTTCTTTTTTAAGCTTAACCTTGGTGCGGTAAAAAGCCTGGCCGTCGCTGGGGGACTCTTTGTGTTCAATATCCGCAAAACGTTCGTCCGAACGTAAGTAATCGAGCACGTTATCAATACCCTCGCGAGTGCCACAGATAGTGCCATTAATACCCTCGCGGGCTAATAAAAGAGTGCCTTTTACATCGTTTGCAATAAGCGTTTGATACAGCGGTTCACGCAGCTCTTTATAGTCATTGAGCTCAACAAACTTGTACAATGCCGCACAAATATACATATCATGTTACCTTTTTCAGCGGTCCGGAACGTAAATCCGGAGCCCTATTTAAAATCGCGCGGATTATACCGTTTTGATCCTGATCAGCGCAAATCAGGTTTCCCGGGAGCAGTAAAGCCATGGTAAGCGACGCTTTGTTTTTTGGTTTAGTTCTTTTGTCGGCCGCAACCTCGTTACTGACAGCTGTAGCTGGTGCAGGTGGCGGTGCGGTCTTGATAGGTATGATGGCATTAGTCTTGCCGGGGGGCGCGGTGATACCGGTACACGGACTGGTGCAAATGGGTTCTAATGTGGGCCGTACCGGGTTGTCATGGAAGCATATTCACTGGCCTACCGTTGCCTGGTTTGTCCCTTTTGGTCTGCTGGGAACCTTTATTGGTAGTCTACTATTGGTTCAGCTTCCCACGCATTTTTTGCAAATTACCATCGCGTTATTTTTAATCTGGCTGACCTGGGGGCCTAAGTTGCCGCAAAGCTTCCGCGGCCGGGCAGGCTTAGTTGGCGGAGGTTTGGTAACCGGTTTTATTTCGCTATTTGTCGGGGCGTCAGGGCCGCTGGTAGCGGCCTTTGTAAAAGCTCGTTTTAGTGAAAGGTTGCAAACGGTCGCGACATTTTCTGCTGTAATGACCATGCAGCATGCCCCTAAAGCGTTGGTCTTTGGCATGGCAGGCTTTGTTTTTCAGGATTGGCTGCCGTTGGTGTTGGCAATGATTGCCGCCGGCTTTGTTGGTACCTGGGTTGGTCTGCATTGGTTGAAAAAAATCACCAACCAACGCTTTGACCAATTGTTTCGGTTAATCATTACCTTGCTGGCTCTTCGCCTGCTTTGGGTCGCGCTTGAGCCTTTTGTCCCAGCGTTGGCGAGCATAGCGGCGTAAGCTGGCAATGTTATCGGTTTCATCCATTATGGGCGTGCCCAGTATGGTTTCGATAATATCTTCCAGAGTAATGAGCCCGAGCCAACTGCCGTGTTCGTCGTAAACCAAAGCAAGATGCTGGCGCTCTTTGATGAGATGACTCATTAGCGCTTCCACGCTCACAGTTTCTGTTACTATTTCCACGGGTCGGACAATGTCACTTAATGCGTCTGACTCGTCAGCATCTAAAACATCACTTCGGAAAATGATGCCCTGAGGTTCCTCTTCACTGTCAATGACCGGGTAGCGTGAAAAAGGTAACTTGCGGATCTTCTCGCTGACTTCCAGCATACTTAAACTCGGGTTAATCGACTCGCAGACTGTGCGAGGTGTCATTACTTGACGCACGCGAATTTCATGTAAATCAAGAATGTTTAAAATTACCCGGCGCTCGTCATCGTCTAAAGCTTCTTCTTCGTGACCGATAGTTGCCATGGCCTTAATTTCCGAGCGAACATCAATGTCCGCTTCACCGCTGCCAATACGTTTTGTAATTTGATCAGAGAGCCAGATAAAAGGCTTAAGTGATAAAATCATAAAGTTAAGTATGGGAGGAAGCGAAGGTGCAATGGGTCGCCAGAACTTGGCCCCGATAGTCTTAGGAATGATTTCAGATAACACCAAAATAAGCAGCGTCATAACGGCTGAAGCGACACCCAGGTAGCCATCACCAAAAACCACTCCGACTTGAGCGCCAACACCGGCTGCTCCGGCTGTATGGGCTATCGTATTGAGTGTTAGTATAGCCGCGAGAGGTTTATCAATAGAGTCTTTTAGCTTGCGTAATTGCTGATGGGTTTTAGGCCTGCTCTCTTTTAATTGTGCAACATAACTGGGCGTAACCGATAAAAGAGCCGCTTCTAAAACCGAACAAACGAACGAAACACCCACCGCAATGATGGCAAAAACAATAAGTAAAAACATTAGTACCCTAAATGCTTACAGAAATTGCGTCAGTAATAACATAGTTCCTGCCAGAATCAGAATTGACCAGCCGACAGGACCTGCGTACTTACCCCATAAGCGCTCAGTATAAGGCCCTAACCACAAAACGATAAGCGCTAATACATAATATCTTAAAGCGCGCGCTGCACCTGCGGCGAATAAAAACAGAGAAAGTGGGTAGTCGCCAGCTCCGGCAGCCAGCATGGCAACCTGGAAGGGGACCGGAGTCACACCAACTAAGAAAATAGCGACAAAGCCGTCTTCTTTTAGTGTTTCCTGAAACTCTTGATAATAGTCCTGAATGGACAAGTAGCTGATAAACCATTCGCCCGCAGTGTCGAACAGCGCAAAGCCAATGTAGTAACCGCCAACGGCACCTGCCATGAAGCCAGCTAAAGCAACCGAGGCTACTAGCCAGATGCGTTTGCGCTCAAGCACCATGTAAGGCACGAGTACTAACTCTAAAGCAATGGGGAGTAAGGTTGCTTCCATAGCAGAAAGAAAAAAGAGAAGTACCAGAGCATGGGGGGAACTGGCAAGTTTCTGATACCATTGCTGCGTCTTTGTGTTTTCTGTCATTGGCGCGTCAATTTATTAATTTCGATAGTATTTATCGGTTTAGTGTAGCGTTATTTCTTTGCAAATAGGGATCGAAGCCGTTAAAACTTACGTAAACTTTGCATTAAGCGTATTGTTAAAAGGTAACTGAAAATGAAATATCGAGGAAGCCCTGCATTTTCTCACGGACAGGCAGATAAAATAGGGGTGCTGGTGACTAACTTGGGCACTCCTGAAGCTCCAACGAAGGGCGCGCTCAAGCCTTATTTAAAAGAGTTCCTGTCTGACCCAAGGGTGGTTGAGGTTCCTCGCCTGCTTTGGTACTTCATATTAAATGGCGTGATCCTTCGATTTCGTCCGAAACGTTCAGCCGAGGCTTATGAAACTGTTTGGACAGAACGCGGTTCGCCGTTGCTTTTTCATACTCAGGATCAAGCCGCTGCTATTGAGAAAAAACTGAAGGAAACCTGGGGCGACAATATTGTCGTCGACTTTGCCATGCGCTATGGGAATCCGGCGTTGGGTGATGTGGTCGAGAATATGATGCAAAAAGGGGTACGGAAATTACTGGTTCTGCCGCTATACCCGCAATATTCAGCATCTACCACAGCCTCAACTTTTGATGCTCTGGCAAAAGATTTCACCAAACGCCGCTGGTTACCTGAACTGCGTTTTATTACTCATTACCATGACTTTCCGCCGTTTATTGAAGCGGCAGCAAAACGCATTGAGAGACACTGGGAGCAGCATGGGCGCACTGATAAGTTACTATTTTCTTACCATGGTATTCCGTTACGCTACTTGAAAAATGGCGACCCTTACCACTGTGAGTGCTACAAAACCTCACGTTTACTGGCTGAACGTCTGGGACTTGGTGAGGAAGAATACCTGACAACATTCCAGTCGCGTTTTGGTCGCGAGGAGTGGCTACAACCGTATACTGATATGACCATGAAAGCGCTTCCCGGAAAAGGCATTAAGTCTGTTCAGGTATTTTGTCCGGGCTTTTCTTCAGACTGTTTAGAGACGGTTGAAGAAATTGGCGAGGAGAACCGAGAATACTTTATGGAAAGCGGTGGTGAACGGTACGAGTATATCTCAGCCCTAAATGCCGAAAGTGATCATATTATTGCGCTGACACAGCTTATTGAGAATAATTTGCAGGGTTGGTCAGTGGAAGAGGTTTCTGGGCTGCGACAGCAAAGAGCTGATGAAGTTAAGAAGCAAGGCTTGCCCTACAATAATGATTAAAGGGGGCTCCTTTGGGCAGAACGAATTCATTCGGTAAGCCTTTCATGTTTATTGCATGGGGGCTTGCTATTGCTATGCTGGTTTGGTTTTTTGAAGACAAACTTCAGCAACAGTTTAATCCTAACTCTCAGGTTCAAAGTCATGTAGACAATGGGCAGGTCACAGTCGTGCTGGAACAAAACCGTATGGGCCATTACGTAGCCCGGGGAAAGGTTAACGGGCAGTCGGTGACATTTTTATTAGATACCGGAGCTACCCTGGTCGCTATTCCCGAAGGTTTAGCGCAAAAGCTCGGACTTCGTAAGGGACGTCAGGGAATGTCCCAAACCGCCAATGGACGTGTTATAACATACCGTACAGAAATTGATCGTTTGCAGCTGGGTGATATTCAGTTGAGCAATGTTGCTGCTTCAATTACACCCGGGATGGACGGCGATGTCATACTTTTGGGCATGAGTGCATTGAAAGAATTTGAGTTAATGCAGAAAGGCGATACTCTTACTTTACGTTATTAAAAATTAGAGCAGGACGGATGTATGTATAGAAAACTACTAGGCGCAACGTTATTCATTATTGCCGGTACGGCCGGAGCGCAACAGGAAACAATGAAGGAATGCGCGGCGATTGAAGACTCACTGGAGCGCTTGGTGTGCTATGACAACTTAGCCAAGCGTCAGCAAGGTGAACCTCAGGACGAAAAAGCTAAAGGTAGAGCTAAAGCGGAAGAGATGAAAGCCCGGGGACAAAGCAAGGCCGAAGAGATGAAAGCTAAGGCTAAGCAACGGGGCAAGCGGAGCGACAATGCCGCAGAGCAGAACTTTGGTATGGAGCACAAAGGTAGTCAAAATAATACGATTGAAAGGTTAGAAGTAGAAGTTGCCAGCAAAAAGCAAGACCCTTACAAGAAATGGCAAATTGAGCTGACTAATGGTCAGGTTTGGAAGCAAATCGATAGCCGGGGTTATTTTTCCTGGGACGATGATGACACCTATTACATTGAGCGCGGTGCGTTGAACTCCTTTTTCTTCGGTCGAGAAGATTCAAATCGTCGGCTTAGAGTGCAGCGAATTAAATAAGCCAGGAACAATTATGCAGCGGACTAATGCAAGATAACTTACTCAGTTATAGTCAAATAGCGACAGGAGTCGTGCTGCTCCTGATTACTGCGACAGTTTTTGTCAGCGTGGTCCGTAGAAGAGCGGATAAGAAGTATCAGGGATTAAATCAGTTAATTCAGGCTCATTATAATACGTTTAATGCCCTGGCCCAGCAGCGGGATATTGAGGGTCGCTTGCTGGGTATTTGTCACCTAATTGAATCTCAAATTGATGGCGCCATGTGTTCTATCATGGTGGCAAATAAAGACAACAAAACTTTATCAACGGCTGCTTCAGCTTCATTACCCCGCTCCTTTTCTAATGAATTAAATGGATTAAAAATTGCTGATGGTTCAGGCGGCTGCGGTACCGCAGCCGCCATCGGTGAACCCGTTCTGGCTGCCGATATGAGGAACGATGAGCGTTTTGAGGCGTTCATGCCGTTAATTAATCAGTACGGCTTAGCTGCTTGTTGGTCTCACCCCATTTTTGGGGCTGCAGAGGGTGAAGTTATAGGAACTTTCGCTATCTACTTTGCCCAGCCGAGAGTGCCAACCGGGGGTGAGCTGGAACTGATTGTACGTAACCGCGACTTAGTTGCCTTAATCCTCGAGCAAGAAGAGCAACGAAAAGCGCAGGTTCGTTTAGAGCAACATCAACGCTCCTTATTTACATACAACCCCGATTCAGTTTTTACACTGGATTTAAACGGAAACTTCACCAGCGTTAATCGTGCAGGTTGCGAGCTTTTACTTCTTAGTGAGGAAGAGTTGCTGGGGCAGCATTACGAGCTGGCGGTTCCGGAAACCGAGCGGGAAAGAACGCTAACGTACTTTGAAACAGCAAAAAAGGGCACCCCTCAGTCTTACGAAATTAAAGTTGCGGACAGAATGGGGCAACTGCATGACTTATCAATAACCAATATCCCAATTATTATTGATGGCGAAGTTACCGGGGTGCATGGTGTCGCTAAAGAGGTTACTGAGCATCGGGCGAATGAGGCAAAACTTAAAGTTTTTCGAAGTAGCGTGCATGCCAGTGTTAATGGCGTCGTTATTAGCGAAGCCAATAAAAAAGGTTTCCCGGTTCTTTATGTGAACCCCGCTTTTGAGAAAATGAGCGGTTACTCTCTTACCGAAATGAAAGGGATAAGTTGCAACATACTGCAAGGCCCAGATACGGATCCAAAGGTAATTAATGAGATTCGAAAAGCTTTGCAGGAAAAACGAGAAATAAAAAGTGTTATTCGGAACTACCGCAAAGATGGAAGCATGTTTTGGAATGAGCTCTTAATAGCACCGGTTAAGGGCCCGGATAACAAAGTAACGCATTTTATTGGGTTACAAAGCGATATTACGGAACGAGTCCAAAGAGAGGATGCTTTAGCTTTTTATGCCTCACATGACAGTCTAACGCAGTTAGCCAACCGAAGTGCAATGGAAGAGCGACTACAACAGTTAGTATCCAATGACACGAACCAAGCCGTTTTTGTGTTGTTTATTGATTTGGACGGGTTTAAACCGATAAATGACAGTTTAGGGCACTACCTTGGTGACGAGGTGTTAATTGAAACTGCGCAGCGTCTGCAGCAGGTAATCCGTGAACCTAACCTGATTTGCCGCTTTGGCGGAGATGAATTTGTTGCTGTTATCCAAAGCATGGGGTCAGCAGAGCAGATTAATGTTTTATGTACCGAAGTATTAGCTATTTTCGACGAACCATTTCGTATCGATGAGATTGAAGTTTCCTTGTCGGCAGCCATTGGCGTTGCCGCAAACGATATTCAATATAAGCATCCCATGGAACTGACTCAGCGCGCCGATGTAGCAATGTATGAAGCGAAGAAGCGCGGCGGTAATGCAGTTTGTTGGTACTCCGAAAAGCTTGATGAGGGGCTGGGCTACAAGGTTGCTCTGCGGACACAAATTCAGGAGGCGCTGGCCAAGAAGCAATTTGAGCTGTTTTATCAACCCATCATGACCAGTACAGGGCAAATTTCAGGGGCTGAAGCGTTGATTCGCTGGCACCACCCAACCAAAGGCTACGTTTCTCCAGCGGACTTTATTCCTATTGCTGAGCGTACAGGTCAGATCATCCAAATTAGTGAATGGGTTCTTAGACAGGCCTGCCAAGACTTAAGTGAGCTGAAACGTTACGGTATTAACACTGTTTCTGTGAATTTTTCGCCCATTCAGTTTTATCGTGACGACTTTATTAGTAAAACCAAGTTTGTGCTCGAAGAATTTAATATAAAGCCGGGTGAAATTACCGTTGAAATAACAGAGAATGTGCTGGTTAACGACACTCAGCGTATCGCTGAACTTTTACAACACCTGCGCGAGTTAGGTCTTGATGTTGCAATTGACGATTTTGGAAGCGGGTTTGCCAGTTTGCGATACCTGAATGTCCTGCCCGTAAATAAACTGAAGATTGACCGCAGCTTTATTGAGAACATTGACCATAACAGACATAACGCTGCAATAACGGGTGGCATCTTAAATATGGTCGAGCACCTCGGTATACAAACGGTTGCTGAGGGTGTCGAAACTGAAAACGAATACCGCTACCTGGTCGAACACGGGTGTCCATTAATGCAGGGCTTTTTATTCTGTAAACCGAAGCCGCTGGGCGAACTACTCGTGTGGGCAGAACGCCAGCAGTCTCTCGAAAACGAAAGTTAAAGCTATTTGATATCGGTCAGACGTAAGTATGGGCGCAGCGTTTTCCAACCTTGCGGAAACTTCTGTTTTGCGTCTTCATCGCTTACTGTCGGGCGAATGATAACTGAGTCGCCAGGAACCCAGTCCGCCGGACAGGCAACTTCTTCGCGATCGGTCGTTTGCAGCGCATCAATAACACGTAAAATTTCATTAAAGTTACGACCTACCGTCATGGGATAAGTCATGATAAGCCGAACCTTCTGGTTGGGGTCGATGATGAAAACTGAACGTACAGTAGCGGTTGCGCTCTCGTTTGGGTGGATCATGTCGTAGAGTTCAGCAACTTTACGATCTTTATCCGCTACAATAGGAAACTCTAAGACGGTGCTTTGAGTGTCGTTTACATCCTCAATCCAGCCTTTGTGCGCATCCACAGTGTCAGTTGATAACCCCAGCGGTTTGACATTGCGCTTTTCAAACTCAGGGGCCAGTTGTGCTGTTCTTCCCATTTCGGTGGTGCAAACAGGGGTGTAGTCAGCCGGGTGACTGAAGAAGAACACCCAGGAGCCCTTTGCCCAGTCATGAAATTTTATCGAACCCTGAGTGGTATCAATGGTAAAGTCTGGTGCAGTATCGCCAATACGTAATGTCATAAAGTTACTCCTGGAGTCATTGTTGATAACCTTTATTGGTAACAACTAAATAGTAGCTTAGTAAACGCATTACAAGGTAATAGGCTTAGAACCATTTACTCTAATATAGACTCATGGATTATTAGTAATGACTTTATTTATTGATGCCGATGCCTGCCCACTGGCTATAAGAGAGATTCTGTTTCGAGCGGCGCAGCGTAAGCAGCTACACCTTTATTTAATCGCAAACCAGCGTATTCAGACACCAAAATCGAAGTTTATCCATATGGTTCAGGTAGGCAGTGGTTTTGATGTGGCTGATCATGAAATTGTCCGTCGCTGTGAAGCCGGCGACCTGGTGATAACCAGCGACATTCCTCTGGCGGCAGAAGTTATCGAGAAAGGTGCAAAAGCTCTGAGCTCCCGAGGCGAACTATTTACGCCGGACAATATTCGTCAGCGTCTCAATATACGCGACTTTATGGACACCATGCGAAGCAGCGGCATTCAGTCGGGAGGCCCTCCGCCTTTAACCAACGTTGATCGCAAAAATTTTGCTGACCATTTAGATCGGTTACTTGCGGGGAGTTGAATTTGGGATTTATTGCAGCATTACCGGCAATTCTCTGGGCTTTGGTTGCCTGGCTTTATCCTGAATGGTTGACGCAAATTCAGCTGCCGGTGCCGGGTGCCGTTTCTGTGGGCCTGGGTATTGTGTTTTTACTGGCCGCCTTTTTCCGGCAATGGCACTGGTTTTATTGGTGCGCCTGGGTTGGAGGTAGTTATGCAACGATTCAACTGGGGTTGCAGCAACCACTGGCGCAAAAAGAAGTGTCACAACTGTATCAGGCATTGCCTGTTTGGTTATCGGTCAGTGCCCTGTTATTAGCCTTTATAAAACAGCCAACCTTACTGACGCTAAAGGGTGTTCTTCTATTTATTGTTGTGGGAATTTTACCCTTAGCTTTGCTTTTGGGGCCGGTTGCTAACTCAGTTGCAACCCTGAGCCCAGTTGAACTGCTGACTCTGCCTGACTGGGAAGACACTGGACTTGCTGTTGGTTTGCTTCTTTGGATTGTTGCAATGGGAGGAAGTTGGGCAACTTTCCTATTGTATAAAGGCTCATCTTCCTTTGCCTGGAGCCAGTGGGCTTCATGGCTGGCACTGATGGTTTTTTTGCTGGTTGTTGACCATCGGGATGCGTCAACCTGGTCCTCGGTCGCGGCGGTAATTGGCCTATTATTGGCATTGGCCGATCAGATGTTGAAGTTGGCTTACATTGACGAGTTGACTGGATTACCGCAACGCAGAGCACTGGTCAGTCAATTGCAGCATTTACGCAGGCGCAGTGCGGTGTGCATGCTCGATGTCGATTACTTTAAGAAGTTTAATGATCGTTACGGGCATGAGGTGGGTGATCAGGTATTAAGGTTGCTTGGCAGTATTTTGAAAGATCATCGGGGTTTTAAAGCGTATCGTTATGGTGGCGAAGAGTTCACTCTGGTTTTTTCTCACAGCGACCCGGACAAATTGAAAAGTACATTAGAAAGTGTGCGCAGCAAAGTGGCGAATTATCCGCTTAAATTAAGGGAGTCCTCGCGACCTGACAGTAAACGCAAAGGCAAGGACGCTCGCGGAAAAAAAGATGCTGCAAAAGCCGTAAAAATAACGATCAGTTTAGGAGCGACTTTAAAAGAGCCCGGGGATACACCCGATAGCATATTAAAGCGCGCTGATGAGAACCTGTACTCTGCTAAAAAGTCGGGACGTAACCGGGTTGTCTTAAAATAGTGGCGATCTAAACTCACTGGTATACGTTATTAGTAGGTGCAAACCGTAAATCATGCTCTGTACACAATAACAGGTAGGTCAATGAGCTACATAAAAGAAACCATTGAAAAATTAAAACAAACGAGCCCCGCTCAAGTTGAGTTCTATCAGGCGGTAGAAGATGTGCTGGAGTCGATAGAGCCACTTCTGGAAGAGCGGCCTAAATATCGTGAGCATTCTATTATTGAACGCTTGGTTGAACCTGAACGGCAGATTATGTTTCGGGTTCCCTGGATGGATGACGACGGTAATATTCAGGTGAATAAAGGCTATCGAATTGAATTTAACTCGGCGCTAGGCCCCTACAAAGGTGGTCTACGTTTTCACCCAAGCGTCAATGCCGGCATTATTAAATTCCTTGGGTTTGAGCAAATTTTTAAGAATGCATTAACCGGGCTACCCATTGGTGGCGGTAAAGGTGGTGCCAACTTTAACCCGAAAGGAAAGTCCGATGCTGAAATTATGCGGTTCTGCCAGTCTTTCATGAGCGAGCTTTACCGTCATATTGGACCCAATACGGATGTGCCTGCCGGGGATATTGGCGTGGGGTCGCGCGAAATTGGTTACTTATTTGGTCAGTATAAGCGTTTGGCAAACCGCTTTGACGGCGTGCTTACAGGTAAAAGTCTGCTGTGGGGCGGGTCTCATGTCCGTAAAGAAGCCACCGGGTACGGTGCAGTTTATTTTGCGCAGTGCATGATGGATGACAAAGGTGACTCGCTGGAAGGCAAGCGCTGTTTAATTTCCGGCTCTGGCAACGTTGCTATATACGCTATGGAGAAGCTGTATGACTTAGGAGCCAAGCCCGTAAGCTGCAGTGATTCCAGCGGTACGATTTATCATGAGCAAGGTATTGATCTTGACCTGGTTAAGCGCATTAAAGAGGAACAAAAGGGGCGGCTGGAAGAGTACCTTGAAACTCATAATAACGCGGAATATACGCCCCGGGACGATTACCCTAAAGACGGTCATACGGTTTGGCGTTATAAAGCCGACTTAGCTTTCCCTTGTGCAACTCAGAACGAGCTGACCGAAAAAGACGCTCAGTCACTTTTGGAGAATGGCTGTAAATGTATTGTAGAAGGCGCGAACATGCCTTCAACACAGGCCGCCGTTGATCTCTTTATTGAAAGTGGTGCCGCATACGGCCCCGGGAAAGCTGCTAATGCCGGCGGTGTTGCAACAAGTCAGTTAGAAATGGTGCAAAATGCCAGTATGCTGCGCTGGGACTTTGAAGAAGTGGACGAAAAGCTCAAAGACATTATGCGGAATATCTATCAGGACGCAAAACGCACTGCAGAAGATTTCGGGCACCCGTCCAACTTGGTTCTTGGCGCAAACATTGCGGGTTTCCGTAAAGTTGCCGACGCCATGATAGAGCAAGGTGTGGTCTGAACTTATTGGCCTCCTGCATTCTGGGTCAGTCGTTTAATGGCTTCATCATTTACCGGTATCGATTGTGCGTTTAGCATAACGACAGCCCTTGAGCCATCGAGGTAAAAGCCAACAAAACTGCTGAACCCGGCTGTTTGTCCGTTGTGCCAGGCGTAGGCTTTACCGTTTTCGTCTTCGCTAATAAGCCAGGCTAAAGCCTGCTGGCAGCAGCCTTCAATGTTTTTTTGTGGGGCAAGTAACTGCTCGACAGTGGTATCGCCTTCTGCACTTTTTCGCATGATTGCTCTGGTGTAGTTGGCCATATCATTCAGTGTAGAAACGACAGCTCCGGCGCCGGCCAGAGATTGAAAGTGCCAGTGAGGTACTACGTCGCCCAAGACATTATGTCCTTTTGACAGGGAGCCTGAAGTATTTTCTTTACGGGTTGCCACATAAGTATCCGGCATACTGAAAGGTTCAAACACAACGTCATTTAACAGCTCAGGAAAAGCTTTTTCTGCACTCTTAGCGAGTGACTCTGCCAGTAAGCCATACCCGAAGTTGGAATATTCGTAATTGTTGGCACCGGGCTCTACCTCAGCCAAGGCACTTTCCAATTCTGACTGACCATAATGAGCGTAAGGGTCTGTCTGGTCGGCCTTACTTAATAAATTTTCAGGAAGTCGGGGCAGCCCGCTGTGGTGTGTGGCAAGCTGTCCCAGAGTCACTGTATCGGGTGCTTGCGGCCAAAACTCGTTGACCGGGGTATCAAGGGTTGTAGACTCATTAACTACTGCATGGGCCAGCAAATAAGCCACCATGGTTTTTGTGACCGAGCCAATTTCGTATTGTGTATTATGGTCATGCTCGCCATAAAACTGCGTTTTGACTTCATCTTGGTCAATGATGGCAACCGCTGCACCGTGCTCGCCCAACTCGGGTGTCGGGGTGCTGGCCTGTTTCTCATCCGAACCGGCTTTTTTGAAGGTGAGAGGAAATTCCTGCCCCTGTTTGAAAGTTCCTTCGTAGCCTTCTGTTGTCTTTTTCCCGTTAAAGCTCGCCTGAATCATCGGCGACTTAAAGCTGAGTGTGTTGTTATCAATATGAACGTCAGTCAAAGGTATACCAAAGCTTTGCTGAGCCGGACTGTCTAAAGTCGCAATATACCCGTCGTGCACAACGGCAATATTCACTTGTAAGGGTAAACTCGAGTTTTCACTGACGGGCAAGTCACCTTTGTAGGTTGCTTCGTAGGTAAGGCGGGCTTTGTCTTCCTGAGTTAGCTTATGCATGGTAATACTGCGTTCTTTACCTTGTGTGAATGTGCCCTCTAACTGACCATCATTCAGAGCACCCTGATAACTGGCCCTAAGGCTTGTATCGGTGAACTCTATCTTATTACCCTTAACTGAAAACTTCGTGGGTTGGTGGTCAAACATGTCCTGGTTCGGGCTATCGAGAGTTAGCTGGCCGTTATCGACATTAATACCAAGCGTAATGCTAACACCCTCTTGAAGGACAAGCTCTCCGCGCCATACGCCTTCCAGTTCCTCCTGATACTCTTTAGCTTGTAAAGCATGGTGGCAGAAAGCTGCCACCATAATAGTTGAGTAAATAAACCACTTAATAAAGGTCTTCATTTTATTGCCTCATTGGTTAATTACTGCTTTTTCATCTCCTGCTGGAATTCCGCCAGGTCAGAAATTACCGTTTGATTCGGTAAATCTGCGTATGGTTCATCAGCAAATTTAGTGCCGCGTAGTTGTACCGAAATACGAGCAGCATCCGGGTTTAACAGAGTTTCCTGATAGAAGGCTTTTGCGTTTTCCAATGTGACACCCTCAACAGCCTTGATCAGTTGCTCTTTGCTATCAAACTCAAAGCGCTGCAGTCTCAAATCGGCCAGAAGCGGAGACACCTCCTCGTTAAGGTTCTTTGGTGTCTCGTTCAAGGTAATGAGCGTGCTTTGCTTAAGTTGATTGAACTCTTCCTCAGTCATACCCTGCAGGTCTTCCCAGTATTCTTTCTTGAAGCTGTCAAAGCGTTCCTGCATATCGGCAACATTTTTCACCGGAGTTTGGATGTATAACCCAAAGCCGGCGTAATGGTCTAAGCTTGGGGCAAAGGCGCCAACTGCGTAGGCTAACTGCTCTTCTGTACGCAGCGTATCGAAAGCAACGGTACGGAAGTGACTTTGTAATACCGTACCGGCAGCTAACGACTCAAAACCAGGCTGTGGATGAATGTGTGCATCAACCAGTGCAACATCAGCGACCTCTAAGTCACGGCGCAGCACAATAGATTGCTCTGGTTGAGGTTCCCAGAACTGAGCCTGCTCAAAGTCTGTTACTTCCCGATTCTTCGGTAAGCTGTCCTTGATGCGTTTAACCGACTCATTAAGCCCTGCTTCGTCGTAGTTACCAAAAGCGAAAATGCGAATAGCATTATTACTCAGCATGGTATTCATGTAGTTCGATAAGTCTTCTGCACTTACAGAACCTGCTGTTTCAACTAACTCTTCCTGATTAAACCCACCTTCGCGGATCAACTGCCCGTAAGCATCGAAGCTTTGGTAAATAGGGAATTGCTGCCCCTTGTTGTTAAGCTCTCTAATATAGCGGTCAACTGCTTGTTTAAAAGCTTGCTGTTCAACTGTAAAACTCAGGTTGTTAATCGCCCTTTCCAGCAGTTGAGGCTGCTTATCGGTGAAACCTGACACCGTCAACGTGAGGCCGGTGCTGTCGCTTAGACTGATGTTCATTCCGGCAATATTTGCTTCGGTATCAAGCGCGCTAATATTCATATTGTATAAGTCGCGCCACAAAGCGGTTAAAACATTCGCTTTTGCACTTTCAAGCGGGGCCGCATTATTGATTTGAATGTTGAATACACCCCGAGGTTGATCGCTGTATAGTTGACTTGGGTACTGCCACACCTGAATACCATCGTCTTCAATAACCACCTGAGGTCTGTCAAAAGCATCGTTCTGTTTAATGGCAAAGTTTTCGGGTAAAAGTGTATTTACCTTAGGCAGGTTAATTGCCATTTTGGGCTCCTGGTCCCAGCTTGCGATTTCTTCTTGCGGTATATCCACAACTTTGTACTTACCTTCGTAAAAGTCGAGTTGACTGTCGTGCGGTTCATCCTGGCTGATGTACCAAACACGCAAATGCTCCGGAGTTAGCTGAGACAAAACAGAGCGTATGGCTTCAGGGTCAAACTCCTGATACTCGTAAGGTGCACTGATAGCGTATTCAGCCGGGAAATTTTGCATGGCTTCAGCCAAGTTAGAAACGTAACTGAATTCGTCACCTTTTTCTAAGAAACGGAAGCGATTGCTCAGGCTGGTTTTAATTTCGTTAAAGTATTTTTCATCAACGCCTTCAGCACGAACTTTATCAATGTACTTCATAATGAGAGCAACAATTTCTTCACGCTGCTTCATACCCGCATTGGTTAGCTCAACGTCAATTGCCAGAACGCCGTAGTTGCCGTAGAAAGTAGGCTGTGCCGATGCGTTTAAATTGGCAATAAGACCGGCATCTTTCAGTTGTTGTGCTGGTGTGCCCGGCATTTCAGAGCCAAGCAAATAGCTGACATAGCGGTTTGGTTTAACCGCGAACTGGTCTTGGTTGTCGTTAATAATGAACTCAAGTTTCAGCTGTTTAACATCTTCATTCGGCACATAATGAATGCGTTTTTTGCCCACATCGTCGAAGTTAATTTGAGCAGTAACCTCAGGCTCTTCAATACCGTCATCTTCAATGCTGGCAAAATGCTTGCGGGCCAGCTCTTCCATTTCTTCTAACGAACGGTTGCTTATCATGGCAACTTTCATGATATTAGAAGAATAAAAACGGTTATAAAAATCCACAGTTTCCTGATGAAGCTCGCTGCCTTCTTTGTCGCTTAAGCTGTCCAGATTACCGATAAGGAAGCGGTTAGACGGGTGTTTGCCCAAAAGCAGTCGGCCCAGTTTGAACTGACCAAAAAAGTCCATCTCGCGGCGCATAGACCACTCGGCATTAACTGCATTACGTTCTTTGTCGACATACTCTGGATACAACTTAGGAGCTTTGAAAAAGTCCGAGAAGCGATCCAGGCCCTCATTGTAGGCATCGTTATTGACTTTAAACATGTAGTTGGTGATATCCAGCCAGGTGTAAGCATTCTGACTACCACCGTTATTACTCATAAATTCGCTGTAGCCATTAGTGTCCGGGTATTTCTCGGTGCCCAGGAACAGCATATGCTCCAGATAGTGCGCCATGCCCTGTTGTGTTTCAGGGTCCTGCAGTAAGCCAACACCAACACTTAACGATGCGGCAGACTTATCCGTATTAGGATCAGACACCAACATAATTTCAATATTGTTATCCAGAGTTAATACACGATACTCACGCTGATCGTTAGGGCTTTTAATAACTTCCCCGGCAATAGCACTTTGCTGTGTGCTGGTTTCGGTCGCTGGTTGACTGCAGCCTGCGGCTAATAAGGCGGAGCTAATAGCGCTCGCAAGTAGTAACTTTTTCATACAATATTTTCCTTTAACAAGTTATAGCAACATCATACCTAGGAGTAATGGTGTAATTGAAGCGGCCCTGTTAATTATTTGTTGACTAATTTGTAACAGATTGTGAGAGTCATTTTATTAATGAAAAGACAAGGATGTTTAAAAGTGAAACGATTGGTCTCATCACTGGCTTTGCTGGTAATAACCGGATGTGCTTCTCCGACAGTGTTTTTAACAACTGAAAGGTTACCAGAGAAGGACAAGCAAGAGCTTGTAAAGGCATTATCTGAAAGTGGGTTTACCGTAAAAACAACCTCTGGTGTCAGGGTTCCGGAGGAATTCCCGAGTGTTGTTGTTGCTACCAACCCCGCGAATGAGAACCTAGAGTTTTTCGATAAGCTCGAGCAAGTTATTCGTAAGAAAGATTACCCTCCAGTCACTTATCAGAAGTTTTATCAGCAAAAGCATTATTACAAAGGGCGTAATGTCGGGCTTTATATAAGAGGAGATGCTGAAGAGTTAGTTCTTCCTCCGGTACTGCGCGGTAGCGAGGAAACTTGCAATGGTCAACGGATGATCCTTGAGTTTAAAGATAAAACAGAAATGAGCCTGGATATTGAAGATGAAGAAATTACTTCTTATACGGGAAGTTATCAGTCGGTATTGCCGGATACTGTATACGCCAACTTTGAGGATATGAAAGAGCCTGTGACATTTAAGTTTTCGCAGGTTGAGGTAAAAACTTATGTCGGTATGAAAACAGCAGATAAACTGGTGGTGACAAAGAGTGAAAACAAAGTGTTGCCTGTTGGTTGTGAGTTTATGATCATTAACTACTAACAACCCATGTTATCCATTTCAAAATTGCTGTCGAAATTCAAATCACCTATTCGATTAGTTGAAGCCATCTACTCATTTATTTAATGGAGGAAAGCTATGTCGAATACGATTCGCTTACATCGAGTTATTAAGGCACCGGCGGAGCGCATTTATAAAGCGTTTTTAAATTCTGATGCTCTGGCCAAATGGCTACCACCACACGGCTTCACGGCAAATATTGAGAGACTAGACGCTCGTGTTGGTGGCACTTACAAAATGTCATTTACGAACTTTTCTACGGGGAGTAGCCATGCGTTTGGTGGTGAGTATCTCGAGTTAGTGCCGAATAAAAAGCTGCGCTATACCGATAAGTTTGATGCCCCGGATCTGTCAGGCACTATGATAACCACGGTTGAACTTAACAGTGTGTCATGCGGAACTGACTTAAACGTTGTTCAGGAGGGTATTCCGAGCGTAATTCCCAGTGAAGCTTGCTATCTAGGCTGGCAGGAGACATTAAGCCAATTAGCACAGCTTGTAGAACCTGATATTCCGGATGATATGTAGATGTTGAGCGGCTTAGCCGCTCTTTTTTCCAGATAGTCATCAGAGATCTGGTACTGCAGTAAATAATGCATAAAGCTTTTCGTTTAAGGTTGTTTCTCTTGTGTGCATCCACTGTAAACTTCAGCATAAGTCTGGCCGAAACAACTGATAAACTTATCCACAATATTTAAGTTAAGTGGCCAGTCTATTTCGATAGGGTTTCCGTCAGCGTCTTTCGGATTAAAGTTTTCCGGCTTCGGAACCGCAGCGAGTTTTTCTCGGTGTATTCTTAGTTTTTCCATGTCTGACTGCAAAAAAGCAATGGTCGCGGCGACATAATGATTCCAGCCTGAAATATCCCTTTGTACTGGTTTCTCAGCTTGTTCCATAAGTTGAATAGCTTGGCGGTATTGCCCTATTTCCGCTCGAAGTTGCCCTTCGTGCCAAACAAAGGTTCTCTTAGCGCCAGCAGAAACTTCATTGGTTGTATAGTAGGTACGGATGAGATTGGCTGCGACTTCAAGGCAGTCATTATTTTTAGCAACTACTCGCCAACCGTTTTCAAAGTTCTGATCAAACTCGCGAGGAGACAGTTCCATCATTGCTTTTTCGTTATAGGTGCATGACTGTTGCAGTCTATTCTTGTCCTCTGCGAAGCTTAAAGGTGAGGCAATAGTTGCTAACAGAAAACTCAAAAATAGTGAGCCCCGAAGAGTTAGCTCACTTATAGTAGACTGCATAATGTCATTCTCCCGCTAAATTAAGGTTTTGAATATGTCCCTTTTATTAATAGCCAAAACGCTCGGACTGTTTTTTATAACCGCTATTGCTGAAATTATAGGCTGCTACTTACCTTACCTGTGGTTGAAAAAAGATGGAAGCGCATGGTTATTGATACCTGCGGCAATTAGTTTGGCGCTGTTTGCCTGGCTTCTTACTTTGCATCCGGCGGAAAGTGGTCGCGTTTATGCAGCTTATGGAGGTGTGTATGTGGTTACTGCACTGCTCTGGTTAAAGGCTGTGGAAGGGGCGTCGCTGTCTATGTACGATGCTGTGGGTGCTGCTTTTACTTTAACCGGTATGGCAATAATAGCCGCCGGTTGGAAAGCCCCCTGATTCATTCAGAGGGCTTAGAGTCGCAGGCTAGCGGAGCGTGACGAACTCCTCAGCGCTAGTAGGGTGCAGCGCCACAGTCGAGTCTAAATCAGCTTTTGTCGCCCCCATTTTCAGGGCAACGGCGAAGCCTTGTAAGATCTCATCCATGCCTTCGCCAATACCGTGAATACCAACTACTTTTTCTTCTTTGCCGTGGCAAACCAGCTTAAAGTAGCTGAGCGCACGGTGTGGTGTGACGGCATTGTACATAGCCGCAAAAGATGACTTATAAACGCTAATATTCTCTTCACCGAATTTCAGCTTCGCGTCTTCTTCGCTCAGGCCAACAGTACCAATGGTTGGATGGCTGAATACAACGGTTGGAATGTTTTCAAAGTCCATATGCGCGTTCGGCATGTTGTTAAACAAGCGTTCTGCGAGCAATCGTCCGGCTTTGATAGCAACCGGTGTGAGTGCGGCCGCGCCGGTATTATCACCAACAGCGTAAATGCCTTGTACGTTGGTATTCTGGAACTTATCGACATTAATGTAGCCTTCGTTATCCAGTTCAACACCGGTGCATTCCAGGTTGATGTTGTCCGTGGACGGCACGCGGCCTATGGCCCATACCAGACAGTCCACGCCGTCCATGGTTTTACCGCCTTCAAAGTGCAGCGTTAAGGTACCATCGTCCTGCTTAACCACTTCACGAACGGTGGTTTCTGTATGAAGTTCAGGACCATCCTGCTTCATGCGTTCCAGCAAACCATCAGTAATGTCTTTATCGAAGGTGCGCAGTGGTCTATCACGACGTACCAGTAAGTGTGTGTCCGTTCCTAACGCGTGGAACACACCGGCAATTTCAACGGCAATATAGCCAGCGCCAACGACAGCAGCTTTTTTAGGTTGCTCTGTTAATGCGAAAAAGCCGTCAGAGTCGATACCATGTTCAGCGCCCGGAATTTCAGGGATCATCGGGCGTCCGCCGGTGGCAATGGTAATATGGTCCGCAGTAATTTCTTCACCGTTGACTTCAACGGTTTTGTGGTCGATAAACTTGGCGAAGCCTTCAATAAATTCAACGCCGTTGCTTTGGAAGCCACGGTGGTAACCGCCATGAATGCGTTCAATGTAGGCTTCACGGTTATGCACCATGGTTGCCCAGTCAAAACCTTTTTGTTCAAGGTCAAAGCCATAGGACGGCGAATATTTGATAGCTTCTGCAATATGAGCGCCATACCACATGACTTTCTTAGGTACACAACCCACGTTTACGCAGGTACCGCCAACAAATTTTGCTTCAATAACGGCGGCCTTTGCACCACGAATGGCGGCACGGTTGGCTGAGGCAATACCGCCACTGCCGGCACCTATCGCCAGATAGTCATAATGTCTGCTCATACTGCTTAACTCCTGTGCTTAATTCAAAAACTGCGCATATCTTGAATAAAAACCCCGTATCTTGCAAATAAAGACACGGGGTTGTCATGCTTTTAATACCGATAGTGGCAATCGAAAGATCAGTTTACAGCACTGCTCTTAACGACCACCTGCCGGTAAGTTTTCTTTGACGAACTCGGTCATCATGGTGCGCAGGTGCAAAGTGGTGCCTTCACCCTCGTAAATACCATGTGAGCGGTTCGGGTAAGCAAAAAATTCAAATTGCTTACCGTGTTTAATCAGTTCGTTAACTAAGCGCTCACTGCCCTGGAAGTGAACGTTATCGTCGCCGGTGCCATGTACTAACAATAAGTCGCCTTTCAGGTTCTCAGCATGAGTAATCGCTGAGGTTTCTTTATAGCGCTCGGCTGATTCCGGCAATAACCCGGAGTAACGCTCCTGATAAATGGTGTCGTACAAGGTTAAGTCGGGTACTGGTGCCAGCGCCATACCCATGTTGTAGGCGTCCGGATAACGGAACAGCGCATTCAGGGTTTGTGAACCACCGCCGCTGTGTCCCCAAATACCAACACGGCTTTCATCAATAAAGTCCCAGCGTTCCAGCATTTGTTGCAGCGCGTCGTACTGGTCGCGTACGGTGACAACGCCCAGGTTTTTGTAGATAGAACGGCGCCAGTCAAAGCCGCGTGGTGACTTAGTGCCTCGGTTATCAATGGAGGCAACAATATAACCCTGCTGTGTCAGCATGGTGTGCCACAAATACAACGAGCCACCCCATTTATTGGCCACAGTCTGCCCCCAGGGTTCGCCGTAAACGTAGAACAAAATAGGATATTCTTTGCTCGGGTCAAAGTCGGTTGGCTTCATGATGTAGCCATCCAGTTCAAGGCCGTCGCGCGCCTCAACACGGAAAAACTCAACCGGTTGTTTCTCGACGTTTTCAACCGCTTTTTGGGCGTCAGTGTTATCGACGACCGTACGAATAACCTTATGGTCTGGCAAAGAAATCATCTTGGTTACAGGCACCTGATTCACAGAGTGAAAGGTGTGCTCTGCGTATTTGGCGTCTTGCGAAATACTGTAGCTGTGAGTACCTTCCATATCTGGCGTCAGACGTTCTAAGCGACCACTGCCGTCTAGGCTGGCGCGGAACAAATAACGCTCTAACGGTGTTTCAGGTGACGCAATAAAGTAGACCCAACCGTTATCTTCGTTGACACGCAGCACTTCAACAACGTCCCAGTTACCGCGGGTAACGGCGGTGGTTCTGCCCGAGTCGCGTTGCACACGGTAAATATGGCGGTAACCACTGCGCTCGCTTAGCCAGGTAAATTCGCGACCATCATTTAAAAAGTGAATGTCGTCTACATACTCGGCCCACGAGTCGGTGCTTTCGCGTAACAGCTCCTGACTACGACCGGTTTCAATATCGCTGATAAAGGCGCGGTTAATGTGTTGTTTGCGAGTCAGTTGCTGAATTAACAGCTGCTCGCTGTTCCCGGCCCAGTTCATACGCACCAGGTAATGTTGACGCGGATCACCTGGAATATCCATCCACTGAGTTTTACCGCCGCTGGCTGGCATAACGCCAATGCGCATGGCAGCGTTGGTTTCACCCACTTTCGGGTAAGGAAATTCTTTAAGCGTAGGGTACAGCTCGTCGGTGTTATTAATCATGGTGAATACCGGCGTACCCTCTGTGTCCAGCTGCCAATAAGCAATGTGCTTGCCATTGGGGCTCCAGCGGAAACCGTCACGCAGGAAGAATTCCTCTTCATTCACCCAGTCAAAGGTGCCGTTTACAATGGTTTCGTTACCGTCACTGGTCAGGGCATTAATTGTAAAGCTGTGAAGGTTCTGCACGTAAATGTTGTTCTGCATCACATAGGCGACTTTGGTGCCCTGCGGGTTAAACTTGGCAAACTGAAGGGTCGACTCGGGAGCATTACCGCCGAGCTTTCGCAGTTCGTTGTTGCTGCGGTCTAGTACCCAGTAATCGCCTAAAGTGTGAGTACGCCATGAGCGTTTTGTATTGGTGAAAATTAATACTTTGTCGCCATCGTCGGACCAGACGTAGTCAGCAATATGCAGTGCTTTATCTCTACCCTGTGGCGTAAGCTGTTCGGCGCTGACTAACACAGTGCGTTCGTTAGTCTCCGGATGATAGCGCACAATATCGCGACCATCGGCTGAATCAGATTGTTCCAGGGTGGTGTAACCTGAGCCGTCTTCCAGCCAACGCGTAGGGGCGGGGCGATCAATGCTAAAGATGTCGCTGGCAAAGATCTTTTCAGGTGTTAGCTGGTTAGTGCCGGTAACTTCAGCCGGTTTAGATTCATCGTCTGGTTGTGTACTACCCAGGTTACTACAGGCACTTAAGGTGATAATGGCCGTAACTGCTGCCATTAAACGCAAAGAGCGAAAAGAGGTGTCAGACATGACATTTACCTTTATTCTGATTTATTAACGATTTGATAATACCGTAAAAAACGCAGGAAACCACATAAGCGTGGTTGAAGACTAGCCTAAAGCCCCAATATCCACTGTAAGCATTTTGAAAAAATTGAGGTAACAATGAGCCGTAATCCGTTATTAGAAAAGAGCCAGCTTCCTGACTTTGAGCAAATTAAACCTGAGCACATTCAGCCAGCTTTGAAAGAGTGCATAGAGCATGCCCGGCAGACGATTGATGACGTGCTTGCGAGAGGAGATTTCAGCTGGAACGGCTTAATTGAGCCTTTAACCGACGCTGATGAAAAGTTAGAGCACGTGTGGGCGCCGGTGTCGCATTTAAACTCGGTTGTCAGCACGCCTGAGTTGCGTGAAGCCCATGACAGCTGCCTGCCGTTGCTGTCTGACTATGCAACTTATGTTGGTCAGCACAAAGGCTTGTTTGATGCCTACGAAACGCTGCGTAACAGTGATGAATTTGCCGAACTGACCGAAGCTCAGCAGAAGCTCATTAACGATACCTTACGTGACTTTCGTTTGTCGGGTGTCGATTTACCCGCGGACAAAAAGAAACGCTACGCTGAAATTTCTTCTCGCCTATCTGACTTGTCGTCGACGTTCAGCAACAACTTGCTGGATGCGACTCACGCCTGGACTTGCTTAATTACGGACGAAAGTCGCTTAGCCGGACTGCCTGACAGCATTAAAGAAGCGGCGAAAGAAACAGCGGCCGATCAGGAAAAAGAAGGTTGGTTATTTACCCTGGATATCCCCAGTTACTTGCCAGTGATGCTGTATGCCGAAGACCGGGAGCTTCGCAAGGACATGTATCAGGCATTTGTAACCCGAGCGTCAGAAACTGGGCCTAACGGTGGTAAGTTCGATAACTCGGCAGTGATGGATGAGACCCTGGCTTTGCGCCATGAAATGGCTAAGTTGCTTGGCTTTAATGACTACGCCGAAATGTCGCTAGCAACAAAAATGGCAGAGTCACCAGAGCAGGTATTGGGCTTTGTGAAAGACTTAGCTGACAAGTCGATGTCGCAGGCAAAAGAAGAATACGCTGAGGTGGAAGCCTTTGCCAAAGAGCAGGGCGTTGAGAAAATGGAAGCCTGGGACGTGCCGTATTTCAGTGAGCAACTGAAGCAACAACGCTACTCCATTTCCGATGAGTTACTGCGCCCGTACTTCCCGGAACAACAAGTGTTAAATGGTCTGTTTGAAGTGGTTAAGCGCTTGTTCGGCATGACGGTGAGTGAGCAGAAAGACGTGAAAACCTGGCATGAGAATGTGCGCTTTTTCCGCATTCATGACGCCGATGGTCACTTGCGTGGCAGCTTTTATTTAGACTTGTATGCCCGCCAGGGTAAACGCGGCGGCGCCTGGATGGCGGACTTTGTTGGGCGTCGGGTTCATGCCGACGGTGAGCTACAAAACCCTGTGGCGTTTTTAACCTGTAACTTCAGTAAACCAGTGGGTGGTAAGCCTGCGCTCTTTACTCACGACGAAGTACTGACGTTATTCCACGAGTTTGGCCATGGTCTACACCATATGCTGACACAGGTCGATACGGCAGGGCTTTCTGGTATTAACGGTGTTGAATGGGATGCCGTAGAGCTGCCAAGTCAGTTTTTAGAGAACTGGTGTTGGGAGCCGGAGGCACTGGCGCTTATTTCTGGTCATTATGAAACCGGCGAACCATTACCACAGGAACTGCTGGATAAAATGCTGGCGGCACGTAACTACCAGTCGGCGATGCAAATGATGCGTCAGTTAGAGTTTTCGCTGTTTGATATGCGCATTCACCACGAGTTTGATGAAAGCAAAGGCGCGCATATTAGCGAAATTTTGAGTGAAGTTCGCGAGCAGACCTCTGTACGTATTCCGCCGGAGTACAATCGGTTCCAGCACAGCTTTGGTCATATCTTTGCCGGTGGTTATGCTGCGGGGTACTACAGCTACAAATGGGCGGAAGTATTGTCGTCAGATGCATTCGCACGCTTTGAAGAAGAAGGCATTTTCAGTGCCGCAACCGGGCGCGACTTCCTGCAAGTTATTCTGGAGCGCGGCGGCAGTCGTAAAGCTGCTGACTTATTTCAGGAATTTCGTGGTCGCGAACCCAGCGTCGAGCCGTTGCTAAGACATAGCGGCATTAAAGCTGCGTAAATGAAGTGTCATGCCGTAGCCTGGTGTTATTTACGTCAGGCTACGTTCGCCATCACAATATTAACGAGGCCAACTAAACCAAGTACAAACAAAATGGTAAGAATAACGCCAATGATTATGTAGGCTTTGGGGCTTCCGTGCTGGAAGTCGCGTTGGCGGTTTTTTTCAGTTTGCACACCCAGAAACGCAGCCAGGACACTTACAACCATACTGACAATGCCGAGCTTAGGTGCTTTGTTATCGGAAGAATCTGACATTAATCGGTGTATTCGTTTTGGTAACGTTTTTTGCTGCTATCGCTTGAGCTTGAGATTAACTCAACCAAATCGAAAAAGTGGAACTGTACCGAACGACTGTCACCGGTTAACCAACTAAACCAGGTAACTTGCTCTGCTGCTAATTGGCACTGAGTTGAATTACTGTTTTGTTCGGATTCAGTCATAAGTTGTTGGCATTTTTGGGTAGCATTTTGTTGGGCCATAAGAGACGACGGGCTCACCAAAGCAAATGCGGTAAACGCAGCTAATGCCAGTGAAGTAATCATTGTGAGTAGTCGCATAAAGCCTCTCCAAAATCTAGATTGACCAATTTATCAGCGATTTTGTAAAAATTCTAGTCATCGATGCGAATTTTTTTGTCCGGGGTTAACTGCTACAATAACGCTCTTTTTTAATCAAGGTCGGGAAAACGAACGATGAAACCACTAATTGCGCCATCTATACTGTCGGCAGACTTCGCCCGTTTAGGTGAAGAGGTAGATGCGGTATTAAGTGCAGGTGCCGATGTTGTACATTTTGACGTTATGGATAATCATTATGTCCCTAACCTGACTATCGGGCCTATGGTTTGTAAAGCGCTGAGAGACTACGGTATCAAAGCGCCCATCGACGTACATTTGATGGTGAAGCCTGTTGATCGGATTATTCCTGACTTTGCAGAAGCCGGTGCTTCCATTATTACTTTCCACCCAGAAGCTTCCGATCACGTTGATAGGACTTTGCAGCTCATCCATGAAAGTGGTTGTCAGGCTGGGTTGGTTCTAAACCCTGCGACGCCGCTGCACTACCTTGATCATGTAATGGATAAAGTCGATGTGATTTTGCTGATGTCAGTAAATCCGGGCTTTGGAGGGCAGTCATTTATTCCTTCAACTCTGGATAAGTTGAGAGCTGTGCGTAAACGTATAGAAGAGAGCGGTCGTGATATCCGTCTGGAAGTCGACGGTGGAGTTAAGGTTTCAAATATTGGTGAAATTGCGGAAGCTGGCGCGGATATGTTCGTTGCGGGTTCAGCTATTTTTAATACGGATGATTACGCCAGTGTCATCCAGACAATGCGCGATGAAATCGCTGCGGTAACAGGTTCGTAGAGGAATAAGAATGTCTAAACCAATTGTATTAAGTGGTTGTCAGCCGTCAGGGCAGTTGTCTATTGGTAATTACATTGGCGCACTACGTCAGTGGGTGAATATGCAGGATACTCACGACTGCAAGTTCATGCTGGTTGATCAGCACGCAATTACCGTGCGCCAGGAACCTGAAAAACTGCAGCAGGCAACACTGGATGGCCTGGCTTTGTATTTAGCCTGCGGCCTGGACCCGGAGAAAAGTACCGTTTTCATCCAGTCGCATGTTCCAGAACATACTCAGCTGGCCTGGGTTCTCAATTGCTACACACAAATGGGTGAGCTCAACCGCATGACGCAGTTTAAAGATAAGTCTCAGCGTCACGCTAATAATATTAATGCGGGACTGTTTACCTACCCGGCACTAATGGCGGCAGACATTCTGTTGTATCAGGCAAACGAAGTACCGGTTGGTGATGACCAGAAGCAGCACTTGGAAATGACACGCAATGTGGCCGAGCGCTTTAATAATCTGTACGGCGATATTTTCACCATTCCAGAACCAATGATTCCAAAAGTGGGCGCGCGGGTCATGTCGCTGCAGGAGCCGACTAAGAAAATGTCAAAGTCGGACGACAATCCAAATAACTTTGTTGGCTTACTGGAAGAGCCGAAGAAAATTCTGAAGAAAATAAAGAAAGCCGTTACCGACTCCGATGAACAGGCACGCATTTACTTTAATCCTGAGGAGAAGCCTGGCGTTTCAAATTTACTCAGCATTATGTCCGCAGCTACCGGTAAATCAATTGACGAACTGGTTCCGGAATATGAAGACAAAATGTACGGACATTTAAAAGTCGATGTAGCGGAATCAGTGGTTGCTATGCTTGAGCCTATTCAGCAGCGATATCACGAAATGCGTAATGATCAGGCGTTCTTGCAGCAAGTTATGAAGCAAGGTGCTGATAAAGCACGTGAAGCCTCAGCAAAAACTTTGTCAGATGTTTATAAAGCGGTAGGTTTTGTACCTTACCCTGGGTAATTGTCATTATGGTGAGTGAGTCTCCGGAACAGCGCGAACAAGAATTGTTAACCAGCGTCGAGACCATGGCTAACATTGGTAGCTTTTGGTACGAACCGGCGACGGAACACCTATATTGGAGCCGCCAGTTAAGAGAGATTCACGGTATAACCGACAATGAGCCCATTAATTATGAAAAAGCGATGGCGTTTCATTTACCTGAGTACCGGGAAAACATAAAACAGCTTGTTGCACAGAGTCTGGAGTTCAATAGAAGCTGGTCGGCAGAGAGTTGTCTGGAAGACACCGCTGGTCATATCCACTGGGTGACCATTACCGGAGTGACTAAGCAGTTAGAAAGCGGTGAGACGGTTCTGTTTGGTGCGATTCAGGATGTAACTGAAAAAAAACACCGGCTGCAGCAATTGCAGGAACAGACAAGCGCGCTTCGCAGTACTCTGGATAATTTAATTGACGCCGTTATTACAATTGATAGCAAAGGTATCATTACTAACTTTAGTGCTCCGGCGGAGCGGATGTTTGGATACAGTGAAGCTGAAGTTAAAGGTAATAATGTCAGTATGCTCATGCCTGAGCCCTACGCCAGGGAGCATGATCGTTATATTGAAGCTTATCAGGAGACGGGTCGGGCGCGTATTATCGGCATTGGTCGAGAGGTTCAGGGCAAACGTAAAAATGGTGAAGTATTTCCCATCGATTTAGCCATAACCGAGGTAAGCCGTGCCGGAGAAGCTCAGTATATAGGTGTTATACGAGACATTACCGAGCAAAAAGAGAACGCGCGTAAGCTGGAGTATCTGGCCAACTTTGATGAGCAAACGGGTTTGCCGAATCGCCATCGCTTTCTCGATTTGGTAGAAAAACGCCTGGAGAGTAACCGGGCGATAGTCGTTGCTGCGGTTAATATGGACTATTTTAACCGAGTAAATACTATACATGGGCACGAAGAAGGTGATCGTGTTATTCAGTTAATCGCGCAAAGACTGAGAGAGACTATTGGAGACTCGGGCTGGATAGCAAGAGACCTTGGAGACAGGTTTTGGGTGGGAGTCATGCGTGACTCTACGCAGGCTGGCCTCGAGGTTATCAGGAAACTGCATGACGCTCTGCGTGAGCCCTTTAAAACGAAATTTCAGACACACTATTTAACGGCAAGTATTGGGGTCGGTTTAAGCGGCGGCGATGAGAATGCATCCGAGCTACTGTCTCTGGCTGATACAGCCACCTCTAATGCGCGTCATAACGGGCGTGACCAAATTGCGGTTTACGAAGCGGAAATATCCGAGTCCGTTGTTGCCGACGCGAAAACCGAGGTTGCCTTGCGAGCGGCACTGGGGAAAAGGCAATTTGAATGTTGGCTTCAGTCGAAAGTCGATACCCAGGGCGTTATTCGTGGCGCAGAAGCTTTGATGCGTTGGCGTAATGAGAACGGTGAGCTCGTTTCCCCCGCTCAGTTTATTCCGGTAGCAGAACGCTTACAGCTTATTATTCCAATGGCCAGAGAATTACTGCAGCAGGTAGCCTTTACACTGAACAAATTAAAAACACAGGGGCTGGATGACAATATCGCGGTTAATGTGAGCCCGGTTGAGTTTTTGCAAAGTGACTATGTGGAAACCGTACAGCAGATTTTTGCGGAGTATGATGCACCACTGAACCAGTTGACCATGGAAATTACTGAAAACCTGCTTTTAGCTGATGCCGAGAAAGTGCAGCAAACTATGGCCCGTCTTGCTGAGCTGGGCGTTGTGTTTTCAATTGATGACTTTGGTACCGGCTACTCTAATTTATTGAGGATTCAGCAGTTACCCATTACTGAATTAAAAATAGACAGAGAATTTGTTCAGCTCGCGGAAGTGAATGAAAAGCACATGGGCTTGCTAATGGCAATGTTAAACATGGCTCGTTCTTTGTCGGTTTCCTCGGTAGCTGAGGGGGTAGAAACCGCCGAGCAAGTTAAATTGCTTGGCGAAAATGGTGCTGATTTATTGCAAGGTTTTTACTTTGCAAGACCCGTGCATTATAAAACCTGGCTGGACGAGCGGTTGCCTCAGTAGCATGATCGTACTAATTGATAACTTCGACTCATTTACTCACAACCTGGCTCGCTATTTCCGTGAATTGGGGGAAGATGTTGTTGTTTTTCGTAACAATGAAATAACAGTTCCGGGCATTGAAGAACTCTCTCCGAAAGCTCTTGTGATATCTCCCGGACCTTGCACACCCAACGAGTCCGGCGTGTCTTTGGCCGCTATTCAACACTTTGGAAAGAAGCTTCCGATACTGGGCGTTTGCCTTGGGCACCAGGCATTAGCTCAGGTATTTGGTGCCAAAGTTGTTCGCGCCGAAAAAGTGATGCATGGAAAAACATCGGTTATTCGACACAACGGTAACGGACTGTTCCAACAGTTAGATAACCCTCTTGAAGTTACGCGCTACCATTCCTTGGTAGTTTGCCCCGCCAGTTTGCCAACAGATTTCTTAATTGATGCCGATACAGAGAGCGAGCGGGGAGTGATGGAGATTATGGCAATAAGGCATAAGGACTTACCTTTATTTGGCGTACAGTTCCACCCAGAGTCGGTAATGACAGCTCAGGGCCATAATTTGTTAGCGAATTTTTTACGTTATATACGATAATCAGTAAGTAGCATTTGTGGAATTTATTCAACATAATGCTGCCGCAGTTCAGTTAATATAGAGGTAATATGTTCCACTTTTTTGCGGGTACCACGGAAGGCGGCAGTAATGACCCGGCCCTGCGTTTAGAAAAACGTTTTATCAACTATTTGATAAGTTTTCCGTTTGCGCGCAAAGCTCGTTCAAAGGCTGACGGTACCGACGAGGAAGACAAAGAGCAGTTACGTAAACTGCTGGAAGTGGAGCGTCTGAACTATGAAGAACGTGACCGTAAGGCCCAGGCGCGCCAACGTTATGCTGACCGTATTTCTGACGAACTGCATGAAGAGATCTACCACCGCGCATTGAAAACGATAGATGACGGCGATTACATTCGCGAACGTTTGATACCGCTTCCTGAGAAACTGCCAGAGCTACTGGATACCTTAAGTCTGAAAGCCGCTTCTATGCGTCGCATTGAGTCAGTGGTGCAAGGTATGGACTGGTTTCACACAGGGTTGCTTCGAACGGTCAATCAACCTCCTTTTATCGATCGCAACAAGCAGGTAAAAATTGATAATTTACGTGTTGCCATGAGTTTTGTGGGCACCGAAAACCTGCGACTGTTAGCGCCCGCATACATCATGCAAAACTGGCTGCCTCCGGCTGCACAACCTTTCATGTTGTTCCGTCGTAAAATTTGGGAACACTCTTTGGGGACGGCTATTGCAGCGCATAACATTGCGGTAGAGCGTAAGCTGCGGGATCCGGTACTTGCTTATACTATTGGCATGTTCCATGAGCTTGGGAAGATAGCGTTAACCAAACTGTATCTTCGCTTATTCGACGACGTGCAACGTGAATTTGCGATGCAAAGCGTGAACGATAAATCACCTGAGCGGCATAATACGATTGTAAAACTGACTCCGGATGAGCGCTTTTTACGCGACTTAATGTTAGAGAAGGACAAAGACGTCAGTTACCTGGTGGCTGAAGGCTGGGGGTTGAAACGCGTTCCTGTCAGTAAACACCTGTTAGCTTTCACTCAAAGTCAGACCGCAGAGAATGAATCTGATTACGCGCAAGCTCTGGCGCAGGCAAACGCCTATTGTGAATTCAGAATGTTAAGAGAAGTGGACTTAGCCAGCCTGGAAGAAGGTAAACACCTGTTGAATAAGTACTCGATAACAGCAGACACCATTGCGCGCTTAAATAATGTGAGTTTAAAGCGACCGCCTATTGTTGTGCCGGAGTAAAGCGTTAACACTCAAACTCTGTGTCTATCAACAGATGGTCGAATACATTATTAATATGGGCTTCATCGTCGGTGAAGCGGACTCCAACACTGATCATCCCTCGTTCTTTGCGTTGGTTCATAATTTGGCCTGAAAGGCTCAGTGCTTCTTTATGCGCGCCAGAACCAATGCCCACCTTAATATTCATATGAGTAACATTACCGGCTTCATTGGGCGTGGCTTTAAAAACGATCCTGCATCCGGCGGAAGAGATATCGACAATGACGCCACTGGCGAGCTTTTTCTTAGTGCTTGCCTGGCTATTGTCCGCAGTGACATCAACCGGAATGTGGGTGCGTACTCGCTTTTGCGCTCTTAACGCCCTGTTCTCAACTTGCTCAGGGTATTCTAAGTACAACAACCTGAACGGGAAGTTAGTTACCGCTCTAATTTTCGTTTTAAACGCAATACACTCGCCAGTCTCTCCCTCTAAAACCAATCGGACAATAACCGGGTTACCCTCAAATAAAACATCTGAGTAGCTCCCTTCGGTACGGGGGTTGGGCTGTTTTAATAAAAGGTATTTGCCGGTGTCAAAACCGACCAGCTGGAGTTTTGTGCGTACTTTCGCTGCGGACGCAAACTCTACATCAATCATATCGCCTGGACGTAAGTAAGCCAGCTTTAGCTGTGGTTGAGACGGGGATTCCAGAGTTGGGGTCTGATTGTCCATAGTATTCTCTGTCGCCGAGCATTCATTCAATAAACTTCAGGCTAAGGTAAGTACTAATAAAAAGCAATGCAATTTTGCGTAGGTAAATGTTACAAGGTGTTTAACAAGTTATCTTGAGAAAAAATTATGACTAAAGATTCATTCTTTCTGCATGCATTAGCATAACTATTCGTATCTGATGCAAGAAAAGCGTAAAGCCCCGTTTTAAGCGATTTATAACGGAATTATCACAGACAAAGTGAACAAATTTTGGCATAATAGCGGGCTACTTTGAGAAATGAATTTGTTGACACCTTTGTTAACTCGCTAAGGCGATAAGGACGAGAGTAATGGCAGACAATATGACAGTAAACCGTGAAATGTTTAATGACGTAATGGTTCCCAACTATAACCCTGCATCAATGATCCCGGTAAAGGGCGAAGGCGCCCGGGTATGGGACCAGGACGGTCGTGAATACGTTGACTTTGCAGGCGGTATTGCTGTGAACTGTCTTGGTCATTGCCACCCGGCGATGGTGTCAGCTCTGCAGGAACAGAGCCAGAAGCTTTGGCATTTAAGTAATGTGTTTACGAACGAGCCGGCAATTCGTCTGGCGAAAAAGCTGACCGAGGCAACTTTTGCTGATCGTGTTTACTACGCTAACTCAGGCGCTGAAGCCAACGAAGCGGCATTAAAACTGGCGCGTCGCTGGGCGATTGAAAAGCACGGCGAACATAAACAAAAAATCATTGCTTTCACTAAAGGCTTCCACGGGCGTACTTTCTTTACGGTAACTGTTGGTGGTCAACCAGCATACTCTGATGGTTTTGGACCGAAACCTGGCGGTGTTGATCATGTTGATTACAACAATATTGATGCGCTAAAGGCGCTGATTTCTGATGACACTTGTGCTGTCATGATGGAACCGCTGCAAGGTGAAGGTGGCGTGGTTAGCCCTGACGTGGAGTTTGTGAAAGCGGTACGTGAACTTTGTGACCAGAACAACGCGTTGCTCATTTTTGATGAAGTGCAAACGGGTTTTGGCCGTACCGGTAGCCTTTATGCTTATGAGCAGTTGGGTGTTACACCGGACATTCTGACGTCAGCGAAAGCATTGGGCGGCGGTTTCCCTATTGGCGCTATGCTAACAACAACTGAAATTGCAGAGCATCTTAAACCAGGTACACATGGCAGTACTTACGGCGGAAACCCGCTGGCTTGTGCTGTGTCAGAAGCGGTGTTCGATATTGTTAATACCAAAGAAACTCTGGATGGCGTTAAGCAACGCGAGCAGTGGTTTAAAGAGCAGCTGGCGGCAATTAACGAAAAATATAACGTGTTTAGCGAAATTCGTGGCCAGGGTCTATTGCTTGGTGCGGCAATGAATAAAGAATACGAAGGACGCGCACGCGACTTCCTATTAGCGGGCCAGGAGCATGGCGTAATGGTTTTAATTGCCGGCGCTAATGTCGTGCGCTTTACCCCGTCACTTGTTATTTCTGAAGAAGACGTAAAAGAAGGCCTGCAGCGCTTTGAAAAAGCCGTTGCTCAGGTTGTCGGTCAATAACTGAGGCTGTTTTATGTTGCTAATCAGACCCATTAAGCCGTCAGATTACGAAGCGTTATATCAGTGCGCGATTGAGTCCGGTCATGGTTTTACTTCCTTACCGGTAGACCAGTCGCTGCTGGAGCGTCGTATCAATGCGGCGCAAAAAGCTTTTGCTAAAGACACCGTTGAAACACCCGGTGATGAAAGCTACCTGTTTGTTATGGAAGATACCGAAACTGGTACTATTGCAGGTGTTAGTGGTATCGAAGCTGCGGTGGGTTTGAATGAAGCCTTCTGGCATTACCGTTTGGGTAAAGTTGTGCATCATTCAGAGAAACTCAATATCTATAATGCGCTGGAAACTCTTACTCTGTGTAATGACTACACCGGTGTTTCCGAGCTATGCACGTTGTTTTTGCGAGAACCTTACCGACACAACATGAACGGACGTACATTGTCACGTTTCCGCATGTTGTTTTTGGCGCAATTTAAGCAACGCTTTAGTGACTGGGTAATAGCCGAAATGCGTGGCGTCTCAGATGAAAATGGAGACTCGCCATTTTGGAACTGGTTGGAAGAGAACTTTTTCTCAATGGACTTTCCAAAAGCCGACTACTTAAGCGGAATTGGCGATAAAGTCTTTATTTCTGAGCTGATGCCTCGCTTCCCTATTTATACCAACTTGTTGAGTAAAGAAGCGCAAGCGGTGGTCGGAAAGGTGCACGACAATACGCGCCCGGCTCTTAAACTGTTGGAATCGGAAGGTTTCCGTTTCAGAGGTTTTGTGGACATTTTTGACGCCGGACCAACGGTTGAAGCGGAAGTTTGTAATCTCAACAGTGTGCGTAACAGCCGTTTAGTGCCGGTAGCAGTGCGCGACTCGGTAGCAGAAGGTGAGGGTGTTCCTCATATTGTGTGTAATACGCAGTTGAAGAACTTCCGCGCGACAAAGCTTTCTTTGCCAGAAGGCGCAGAAGAACTCATATTGACGACAGAACAAGCACAGGCAATGCATTTAGAAAGCGGCGATGAAGCCCGCATTGTTGCACTCTAAGCAGGAGTATTTGTATGACGAACAGTATTCAATTTATCGATGGTTGTTGGGAAGCAGGCGAAGGTCAGTTGTTTAAATCAATTGATCCAGCCCGTAATGAAGCTATCTGGAGCGGTGAATCCGCCAGTGAAGCTCAGGTAGAAAAAGCGGTAATGGCTGCTCGCAAAGCCTTTCCTGACTGGGCGGGCCGCAGCGTCGAAGAGCGCTTAGCCATCTGCAAAAAGTTTTCAGCGCTACTTGAAGAAAATAAAGAGCACTTGGCGCAGGTCATGGCAAAAGAAACCGGCAAACCTGTGTGGGAAACCCGTACCGAAGTGGGCGCTATGATGGGCAAAGTCGCGATTTCTGAGCGTGCTTACCATGAGCGCACGGGTACCGTGGAAAACGAAATGCCGGGGGCTAAAGCTTTTATTCGTCATAAACCACACGGTGTGGTTGCCGTCTACGGTCCTTATAACTTTCCGGGACACTTGCCAAACGGGCACATTGTACCAGCACTGATTGCCGGTAACACGGTAGTGTTTAAGCCAAGTGAACTCACACCAATGGTTGCTCAGGAAACCATTAAGTTATGGGAAAAAGCAGGCATTCCAGCCGGCGTTTTAAACCTGGTTCAGGGCGAAGTTGAAACCGGTAAAGCATTATCGGCACACCCTCAAATTGATGGCTTGTACTTCACCGGCTCATCAAACACAGGGCACTTGTTGCACAAACAATTTGGCGGTCGTCCAGACAAAATTCTTGCGTTGGAAATGGGCGGTAATAACCCCTTGCTGGTTACTAACGTTGCTGACATTGATGCGGCGGTTCATAACATCGTGCAGTCGGCTTTTATTACTTCAGGTCAGCGTTGCACATGTGCACGCCGCTTGTTCATTGAAGACTCAGAACAGGGTCGGGCAGTGCTTGAGCGTTTAATTGAAGTGACTGAAAACATTTTGGTCGATGACTACGAAGCAGACCCTCAGCCGTTTATGGGCGCAATGATTTCTGCTAAAGCTGCGGGCGAAATGGTCGATGCACAAAATGAGTTGCTGCATAAAGGCGCTAAGTCATTAGTGCGCATGAAGCTGGCTGACTCAAAGAAAGGTTTTGTAACCCCGGGCATCGTCGATGTTACCGGCGTTGAAAACCTGCCGGATGAAGAGCATTTTGGTCCGTTACTAAAAGTGTATCGCTTTAAAGATATTGATGAAGCCATCAAAGAAGCGAACAACACACGTTACGGCCTATCTGCCGGTGTGCTTTGTGACGATGAACAAACGTATCGTTACTTTTTTAAACATATTCGCGCAGGTATTGTGAATTGGAATAAGCCGATTACTGGTGCCAGCAGTGCAGCACCTTTCGGCGGCATTGGAGCAAGTGGTAACCATCGTGCCAGTGCTTACTATGCGGCCGACTACTGTGCGTATCCGGTTGCGTCAGTGGAAGCTGACAGCATGAGTTTACCTGAGAATTTAGCGCCAGGGCTTAAATTTTAATCACAATCTGTGCTAGTTTATCGGCTGGGCAACGTGAATGGTTGCCTGGCCGCGTGACAAAGAGAAGCAGATGATAGTTGAAACAGACGGATATATTGAGCTCATCCAGTACCTGACAGGTCAGTTACCGGTCTTTACTGAGCAGGGTAATAGCGCAAAAACAGCCGATTACACCTTACGTGACTTAATGGAAGAGCGCTTATCAGAAAGCATGATGGCGGTTTTTGAGCAAAATGAGCTTGATCAGGAAGTGCGTCTGGATATTGTCCGTGAAACCGACGCTATTGTTTACGATTTAGAGGAAGTGTTATCTAAAGTTCTGGATACACACCCAACCCCTCAGCAGGAAGCTTTCATTAATGAGTTTGTCGGCCTGGTGAAAAACCTTTTTGATGAACGCCTGCAAAGTTACCGGCTATAGTTTTTAAGCACTCCAGTAAGGATTCTCCTAATGTCAGCAAATAATATGAGCGCGAAGGTTGCCTGGGTTGATGATATGACCTTTGTGGCTACATCAGGTAGTGGCCATCAGGTGGTCATGGACGGTGACAGCCCGGGGAATGCGCCAAGCCCAATGGAAATGGTGCTGATGTCCGCAGGAAGTTGCGCATCGGTTGATGTTGTCAGCATCCTTAAAAAAGCCAAACAAAACCTACATCGCTGTTACTGCGAGTTATCCGGTAAGCGGGCGGAGTCAGTTCCTAAAGTCTTTACCGAAATTCATTTGGAATTTGTTGTGGTGGGTGAAGACATTAACGAAAAGCATGTTGAGCGTGCAGTAAAACTTTCAGCCGACAAGTACTGTTCTGTTGCTAAAATGCTGGAAGCTTCCGTTAAAATGACACACAGCTATCGCATTGAATCTCCTCAAAAAGACGACTGACCTTTGAATTACCGACACATTTTTCACGCGGGCAACTTTGCGGATGTTTTTAAACATTTGCTGCAGGCCCGTGCACTTGAGTACTTTCAGCAGAAGAACAAGCCATATTTTGTACTGGATACCCATGGTGGTATTGGCTATTACGATTTACAAGGTGACGAAGCTGTTAGAACGGCAGAAGCCGAACAAGGTATTGTGCGCTTTGCTGAGCAAGCGGCAGATGAGCCCTTAGCAAAACAGTATTTACGAATTGTCAGTGGTCTTAATCCAGGCAGTGAGAGTTTGCGTTATTACCCGGGCTCGCCCGTGTTAACCTCAGAGTTTCTGCGCGAGGGTGACCGGCTGGTTGTTTGTGAATTGCACAAAGAAGATGCAGAAACGCTTAAACAGACGCCTTTAGGAAGACATCAACAGGTGCAGGTACTGGCGCCGGTGAATGGGTACGAAGCGGTTCGTTCACAATTGCCCCCAATTGAAAAGCGGGGCCTGGTTCTGATTGATCCCCCGTTTGAAAATACAAGCGAATTCGATGACGTGGTTGATGCTCTTAAACAGGGTTTGAAGCGCTGGAAAAGCGGCAGTTTCGCGGTTTGGTACCCAATAAAAGACGAGTTGAAAACAGCGGCTTTTCATCGTGATGTTGCGGCTCTTCCGGGTATTCCTAAAACCATGATAATGGAGCTCAACATACGAACAAACGATGAACGTAAAGGTCTCCATGGCTGTGGCTTTCTTTGGGTGAATCCGCCTTATGGTGTCGTTCAGGACAGTGAGCAATTACTGCCTTTGTTATGCAAAACATTAGCGCAGGACAAAGGTGCGAATTTTCACAGCCGCTGGCTGGTTGGTGAGTAGTTACTTACTTGATATCCAGTCAACTTGACGCCGTACCTGGTTTTTCCTTTCCATAATTTGTTCAATAAGCGGCGTTAAAATCAATTCCATAGCTAACGCCATTTTGCCGCCGGGCACAACCAGGGTGTTGGTCCTCGACATAAACGAGCCATCAATCATTTGCAGATAATACGGGAAGTCGACGTTTTTAATACCACGAAAACGTATGACAACAAAGCTCTCATCCAGCGATGGTATGTCTTTTGCGCTAAACGGGTTTGAGGTATCGACAGTGGGAACCCGCTGAAAGTTAATATGAGTTCTCGAGAATTGCGGCACAATATGGTGAATGTAATCTTCCATACCACGCACGATACTGGTCGTTACCGCTTCACGTGAGTGACCGCGCTCAGATGTGTCACGAATCAGTTTCTGGATCCATTCCAGGTTAACGATGGGTACCATACCTATCAGCAGGTCGACATACTGCGCAACGTCGTAACCATTACCACAGACACCGCCATGTAAACCTTCGTAGAATAAGGCATCGGTGCTCTCTGGAAGCTCTTCCCATGGGGTGAACGTGCCGGGCATCTGGTTATAAGGCACGGCATCGTCAAAGCTGTGTAAGTAACGACGAACTTTACCGTTACCAGTTTGCGAGTATGAACGAAATAAAGACTCCAGACGGTCGAAGTCGTTGGCTTCAGCTCCAAAGTAACTGATATGCCGCCCTTGCTCTTGCGCTTTGCGAATGGCCAAATCCATTTCGGGGCGAGAATAGCGATGAAAACTGTCGCCTTCCACAAAGGCGGCGCTGACATCTAACGAGCGAAAGATGTGGCGTACCGCCTGACCTGTTGTGGTAGTTCCTGCTCCTGATGAACCGGTAACGGCAATTATCGGGTGCTTCGATGACATAACATTCTCGCAAACTAAATAAGAACAGTTGTTATACTGACCTGTTTTACCAAGGTCAAGGTAAACTCGATGACTTTAATAGTGAGGTGGCGGTGGTTCAGCGGCCGGATCGGAGTCAGTTGACTGATTCTCCTGCATTTGTTTTAAGCGTTTGCCCAGCCACCGAATCTGCTTTTGCATTTCAGTCATTTGTTGAGTTTGTTCGGTAACCAGCTTATTTAATGAGTTGATGGTGTCTTCCTGAAAGGTGAGCTGCATTTCCAGGTTATCCAACTGCGCTTCAATTTTTTCTATTGTCATTCTTTACTACCTGTTAAATCAATATTCCACCACTCGGCGAGGCCGGCAGAACTTTCACTAATAACCATTTGTTCTTCTTCATCGAAGACGACAGATAACACAGAAGCGTTGCTTGGGCGGCCACCGTCGCGTAAATCCACCCGCCAATGCGAAAGTTGTTTCCCTGTCGCTGTGTCCCAAATTGCAATTTGACGTGATGGTGACCCGGTAAGGAGGTAATCACCGGATGCGCTAAAGCGAGCGGCGCTAAAAATTTTATGACGCTCCATGAATTTAAGCTTGGAAACGGTTTTTCCATCAGGGAGAGAGCGGATAACGGCGTTATCGGTAGCGTCTGCAATAAATGCGAAATGTCCATCGGGGTGCAGAGCAACCTGCGTGGTGCGTCCGTCTAGTGGCCAGCGGTGGACAATTTGTCCGCTACGGGTATCCCATAGTATGGCTGAGTGGTCATTAGAACCACTGAGCACATAAAAACCGTTGGGAGAAATAGCTAGTGCATTAATGGTTTCGGTATGACCATAAAATTCAATGCGCCGACCTGAAGCAGGGTTAAAGGCGACCTGTGTGCCATCACGCTTGCCCAGCACCACTGTTCCGCCCTTTTTACTGACGACAAGCTTTTGTATACCCCCGGAACCTATTTTCCAGAACCCTAAGTTTTCGCCGCTCTCAATGTCCCACATGGAGAACTCTTTACGAGAAGCAGCGACGGCAACTGCGCCATCTGCGCTGATATCAACATCGATAATTTGCGAAACTTCACTTTCATTATGTTGCCACTGATACTTTGCGTTGGTGGCGTAACGTGGCCAAAGCAGTAACCCGGTCTCATCTGTAGAAACCAGACTGAAACTGCCATCATCAGCTATATCGGCGGCGTAGGTACCATTTTCCGCGTGAATTGCTTTATTGACCTTCTCTGGTGATGGTTGGCAACCTGCCATGGCAATGAGCAGCATGAGTGCGCTGCACAGCTTGAGAAAAGGCATAGGCAAGTTCCTTATGGTTGTGTAGTATGGGTCTGTTACATAACACTATTATGGCATAGTCCGAAAGGATGCAAGACGATAATTGGAGAAAACGATGAAACAACTGATGAAGCCGTTAGCTATCTCAGCCATCGCGCTGGCGCTGACTGCTTGTTCACAAGAGAAATTTCCTGCTAATGACACTGAATTAGTTGATGAGAAAGATAAGCAGGCGTATGCCTTAGGCTCGTCTGTTGGTGGCTTTATCGCGCGTAACCTGGAGCGTCAGGAAGAAGCGGATTATATGCTTGAGCGTGATGTTGTTATTGCCGGCTTTGTCGATGCGATAAAAGGTGATCCTCAACTGACTGATGAAGAAGCAGAAGAAATTCTAAACGCGATGCGTCAGGAAGTCATGGAACAGCGCCAAAACGTTTTAGGTAAAAAGTCAGAAGAAGAAGGCAAGGCTTATTTAGCTGAAAACGCGAAGAAAGAAGGTGTGCAAACCACTGACTCAGGTCTTCAGTACGAAGTGCTGGAAGAAGGTGATGGAGTCAGCCCTTCAGAAACCGACATGGTTGAAGTTCACTATGAAGGTACGCTGGTAAATGGCGAGGTGTTTGACAGCTCTTACGAGCGTGGCGAGCCAACATCATTTCCATTGAACCGCGTTATTCCTGGCTGGACAGAAGGTTTGCAGCTGATGAAAGAAGGCGGTAAATATCGCTTCGTGATTCCGGCTGAACTGGCTTATGGTGAGCGCGAAGTGGGTGGTGGCCAGATACCACCAAATTCAACGCTAATTTTTACTGTTGAATTGCTGAATGTTCAAAAAGACGAACTGGATACAGAACAAAAGTAAGAACGGCTTAGTTGATAAAAGCGCCGGTAGATTTGCCGGCGCTTTTTTGTTGGTAACTGTGCTAGGCGGGTATTAGGTTATGTTCGTCTAAATGGTTGAGGAGTTTATCTTCAAATTCCATTCTTAACTCAAGCGCTTCGCCTAATGCGGATAAATCTCTATCGAAGGTTTCACAGTGGTCCGTGGAACTGATATCCCCGTATTTATCGTTAAAGTCTAAGGCAATCTCGGTCGTGTCAGAAATTAAAGGAAATAGCTCATCTGCTAGGTCATCAACAGAGTTTCCCTGCGAGCTGGCCTCGCGCACAATTTGATCATAAATTTCAAAATGACCGCTTGATACATAGTCGACCAGCTGACCGCAAAAGTTCCGGATATCGACAACATCAGGTAAGCCTTGACGGATGCTTTCGTAAGGAGGGAGCGCGGCAAGCTTAAAGTAATTAACTAATAAGTCCTGGCGTTCAGACAACCAGATATCGATACTTTTATGAGCGCCACCCCAGCGCTTTTTTGCCTGCTCATTACGGCTTAACATGATACTCTCCGTTTATAGTTTCAGTACCTAATGTAAATTCAGAAGCATTAGAACTCAACTGATTTTACAGAAAACTCAGCGGATTCGATACGCGGAATTATTATGGCCACTTTGTATTCAAAACCTGCAGATGATGAACCAGCATGGTGGTTCGTCGTCAGCTCCGATCACCTTTTTTTAGATGCGGCCGGCGAAGTGCCATTTGGCTGTTTACAGGAGCTAAGCTTTCCGGATTTGGATGAATACCGGGTTGTCGAGATAGGTGAGCTGCGTGAGCGCAGTTGCTATCTGGTAATGGCAGATTACATGGATGAGCAATTTACAGGAGGTGAGTTTGCTCCCTTGCGACAGCTTCTTGCCGTTGAAGACATGGAAAAGTTTGCAATGGCTGGCAGGGCACGCCAGTTCAGTGATTTCCTCAATACACACCGGTTCTGTGGTCGCTGTGGTGCGCGGATGCAGGCTATCGAATGGGAATTGGCAATGCACTGCAACCAATGCCAGCATCGCTGTTACCCCAGAGTGTCGCCGTGCATTATTGTGGCTATTCGCAAAGGCGATAACATTTTATTGGCTCAGGGTAAGCGACATAAAGCCGGACTGCACTCCATTCTCGCTGGCTTTGTTGAGGCGGGTGAGAGTCTGGAGCAGGCATTAGAGCGAGAAGTTTATGAGGAAGCAGGAATTCGCGTTAAGAACATTCAATACCATTTGAGTCAGCCCTGGTCTTTCCCTCATTCATTGATGATGGGGTTTACCGCCGAGTGGGCAGAAGGTGAGCTGCATATTGACCCACACGAACTGATTACCGGCGACTGGTTTGCTTTTGATAATCTGCCCATGATCCCCCCCGAGGGAACCATCGCAAGAACCTTGATTGATCTCTCTCAAAAGAGGTAAGCACAAGTTTTCATGGAGCCAATGCCTGCGGACTGATAAAATACCGGGCATTGATGTTGATTAAAAATTGGATTCGCTATGACCGCTCCGGCGCTTAAAAATGATCGTTACCTTCGTGCATTGGCAAAACAACCCGTTGATCGCACTCCCGTCTGGATGATGCGTCAGGCTGGACGCTATTTACCTGAGTATAAAGAAGTGCGCGCGCAGGCAGGCGACTTTATGTCACTATGCCGCAATACTGAACTCGCTTGCGAAGTGACCATGCAGCCGTTGCGCCGGTTTGACCTGGATGCCGCCATACTCTTCAGTGATATTCTGACCATTCCTGACGCCATGGGTCTGGGCTTATATTTTGAAACAGGTGAGGGGCCAAAGTTTAAAGACCCGGTACGCAGTATGGCCGCTATTAAAAACCTGGCCGTGCCCGATATGGAAGACGAGCTGGGTTACGTTATGGATGCCGTGCGTGCTATCCGTCATGAACTGAATGGCAGTGTGCCGCTTATTGGTTTCTCTGGAAGCCCATGGACACTGGCGACCTATATGGTTGAAGGTGGCAGCACCAAAAACTTTTCTAAAGTGAAGCAGCTAATGTTTGCTGACCCTGAAGCCATGCATACCTTGCTGAATGTATTGGCTGAATCAGTGACTCAGTACCTAAACGCGCAAATTGCTGCAGGCGCGCAGTCTGTCATGATATTCGATACCTGGGGTGGTGTACTCTCTCCGCGCGACTACAAAGCATTCTCTCTGGCTTATATGGAAAAAATTGTGGCTGGCCTTACACGGGAAGCCGACGGACGCAAAGTGCCTGTTACGTTATTTACTAAAAATGGCGGGCAATGGCTGGAAGCTATGGCGGCGACTGGTGCGGACGCACTGGGTGTGGATTGGACAACCGACTTAGGTGATGCCAGAGGGCGTGTCGGCGGGCAAGTTGCGCTGCAGGGGAATATGGACCCCAGCGTGCTTTATGCTAAGCCAGAGCGTATTGAAGAAGAAGTACAAACCATATTACAAAGCTATGGTTCAGGTACCGGCCATGTTTTCAACTTAGGTCATGGCATTCACCCTGAGGTCGACCCGGAACACGCCGCTGCTTTTATTAACGCCATTCATAAATACAGCCCAGCGTTTCATTCAAACGACTGAATTTGCGATTAAACCGCTATAATCCTCGTTAAGTGCACCGCCTTTTGGGCGGTGTTTTGCGTACAATGGTCTATGTTAAAGGCGTTGTATTATGAACTTAGAGGTAAACATGGCGAAACGTTCCTGGATAAACCCTATCACTATTGTTGTCGTTATTTTAATTGCGGCAGCTGTGTATTTGTTTGGGTTCCCTCCTGAAGAAAAGGTTGAAGAGGGCAAGGAACAGACTGTCCCGGTCAAAATTCAGACCGCTGAAATTAGTGAGTTCCGCGATACCATTGAAGCGCTTGGCACCGCCATGGCCAATGAAACGGTTCGTATTACCGCGCAAACTCAGGACGTTGTTGAAAAAATTTATTTTGAAAGCGGCGACTTAGTTGAGCAGGGACAACTGCTTGCTGAGTTAAATGCTCGCAAAGAAGTTGCCCGTGTGCAGCAGCTTAAGTTTAGTTTGGATGAAGCCAAACGTCAGCTTGAACGAGTCAGTGAACTGCGCCGCGGTAATGCTGCATCGCAACAACAGGTCGACGAGCAACAAGTACGTGTTAATGGTCTGCAGGCTGACTTAGAAGTGGCTGAAGCGACATTACGCGAAATGAAAATTTATGCGCCGTTTTCAGGCCGTGTGGGTATTCGTGAAATTAGTGCAGGTTCCTTAGTCAGCCCCGGCGATGTGTTTACAACGCTGGATGACATCAAGCCCATTAAAGTCGACTTTAGTGTTCCGGAACGCTATTTCGCCAGTATTGCCGTTGATCAGGAAGTGATTACCCGCAGCCGGGCTTACCCGGGAGAACAGTTTGTCGGACGTATTTCCAGTATTGATTCGCGCGTTGACCCCGTGACTCGTTCCGTGAAAGTGCGCGCTAAAATTGATAATGATGATGAGCGTCTGCGTCCGGGGATGTTGCTCCAGATAACGCTATTGCGGAGCATTGATGAAGCTTTATTGCTTCCTGAAAAAGCTCTTATTCCAATTCAAAACAGACAATATGTGTATGTGTTAACTCCGGATAACCGGGCGCGCCAAAAAGAAGTGACCATTGGCCGTCGTAAGCCGGGAATCGTAGAAATTACTGACGGCCTTAAGCCGGGAGAAAAAGTCATTATAGAAGGCATTGTTCGCCTTCGTGACGGTGTACCTGTTTCTGTGCAGGGAGGTTAAGTTATGTTGTTGTCTGACCTTTCTGTAAAACGTCCGGTTTTTGCAACCGTACTGAATATTCTGCTGGTGGTTTTCGGTATTGTCGCTTTTACCATGCTGCCGTTGCGTGAGTATCCGGATATTGATCGCCCCATAGTCTCTATTGATACCGACTACCCAGGGGCCTCTGCCGAAGTTGTAGAAACGCAGGTAACGCAGTTAGTTGAAGACCGCATTAGCGGCATTGAGGGCATTAAAAACATTAGCTCGAGCAGCCGCAATGGACGCTCCAGTATCAGTATTGAATTTAATCTGACTCGCGACATTGATGCTGCTTCTAACGACGTTCGTGAGCGCGTGTCGCGGGTACTCGATAATCTTCCCGAAGAAGCCGACCCACCCGAAGTTTCAAAAGCCTCAAGTGATGAAAGTACCATTGTTTGGTATAACCTTCGCAGCGAGAGCATGTCGATTCTTGAACTGACTGATTATGCGGAACGATACATTGTAGACCGTCTGTCGGTCGCCGATGGTGTCGCGCGAGTGGTCATTGGTGGTGATCGTCGCTATGCCATGCGCGTCTGGCTGGATCGTGACGCCATGGCCGCACGACAGGTAACGGTAACCGACATAGTCAGCCGCTTGCGTGAAGAAAACGTTGAGCTTCCGGCGGGGGAAGTTGAGTCAACCGATAGAGAATTTTCGGTTCGTATGGCGCGGGCTTATTTGTCGCCGGAAGACTTTAAAAACCTAGTGATACGACAAGGCGACGATGGCTATTTAGTGCGTCTGGGCGAGGTTGCCCGGGTAGAACTGGGTGCTGAGGATGACAAAACCGACTTCCGGGGTAACGGGGTTAACATGGTCGGTGTGGGTGTCATTAAGCAGTCGAAAGGCAACACTCTGGACGTGGTGAAGAACGTGCACCGGGAGATGAGAAAAATTCAGGAAACGTTGCCTGAAACCATGTACCTGGCGCCCAGTTACGACTCTTCGATATTTATTCAGGGCTCCGTTGATGAAGTTTACAACACGCTGGCTGTGGCGATGGCACTGGTTATTGTCGTTATTTACCTGTTCCTGGGGAATATAAGAGCCACCATAGTACCGGCGTTGACGGTACCTGTTGCCATTATTGCTTCCTACATAGTTTTGTTTGCACTGGGCTTTTCCATCAACTTACTCACCCTGCTGGCGCTGGTCTTAGCCATCGGTCTGGTCGTTGATGACTCTATTGTGGTGTTAGAAAACATCTATCGCCGCATAGAAGAAGGCGAGCCGCCTATTCTGGCTGCTTACCGGGGAGCCCGTGAGGTTGGTTTTGCTGTCATAGCAACCACACTGGTATTGATTTCTGTGTTTGTGCCTCTGGCCTTCTTAGAAGGTAATATTGGTAAGCTCTTTACCGAGTTTGCTATAGCCATAGCCGCCGCTGTGGCCTTTTCCAGTATCGCAGCATTAACTCTGACGCCGATGCTGAGCTCGAAGGTATTAAGCAAGAAAGAGCGAACCAGTAAATTCGGCAGAGCTTTTGATGCGACCTTTAACTGGCTTGAAAGAGGCTATCGCAATGTGCTCGAAAAGAGCGTAAAGCGTCCGCTTATGGCTGTCGTGTTGGTTGTTATGTCCGGCGTTGTTGCCTTTGGCTTGTTCAGCTTTATTCCTCAAGAGTTTGCGCCACCGGAAGATCGCGGTACGTTCTATATTCAGGTACGCAGTGCCGAGGGGGCCAGCTTTGAGTCGAGCTCCCGACATATGGACGAAATAGAGCAAATTCTTCTGCCTTATATCGATGAAGGAAAAATTGACCGCCTAATTGTTCGGGCTCCGGGCTGGGGTGGTAGTGCAGGTATTGCTATTGTCGGTGCCGTGCCTTTCGACGAGCGAGAATGGTCAAGTTTTGATTTAATGGAAGAGATGCGATCGCAGTTGGATTCTGTTGTGGGCGTTCAGGCTTTTGCGTTTATGCGCAGCGGCATTAGCGGAGGCGGTGGCCGGCCGGTACAGTTTGTGCTGCAAGGTAATACCTATGAGCGACTGGCTGAGTTTCGTGACATTGTGATTGAAGAGGCATCGACCAATCCTGGGTTGCAGAACCTCGACAGTGACTATAAGGAAACGCTGCCGCAGCTACTGATTCAGGTTGACGAAGCCAGTGCAGCCGATCTGGGTGTTTCCGTACAGGATATTGGTATTACGCTCCAGTCGGTACTGGGTCAAAGGCGAGTAACCACTTACCTTGACCGTGGCGAGGAATATGACGTCATGCTGGAAGGTGAAAAAGCCGATTATCGCAGCCCAAGTGCCATAGATAACATTTACGTTCGTTCACGCAAAAGTGACGAACTGATTCCGTTGTCAAACCTGGTGACGATTACTGAGCAGGCTACGTCAGCCCGGCTGAATCGTTATAACCGTATGCGCAGTGTGACTATTGAAGCGAACCTTGCGGAAGGCTACTCGCTGGGTGAAGCTTTGAGTTATCTGGAAGGAGTTGTGCAAGAGAAGCTGCCGGAAGACGTTTCTATTGACTATAAAGGTGAGTCGCAACTTTATAAGGAAAGCGGCAACTCAATCATCTTTGTTTTCGGTCTTGCATTGGTGATCACCTTCCTGGTTCTGGCGGCACAGTTCGAAAGCTTTATTCACCCGCTGGTTATTATGCTGGCCGTGCCTATGGCTATAGTAGGTGCCTTATTGGCATTGTACATAACGGGTATGAGTATCAATATTTACAGTCAGATTGGTATTGTGATGCTAATAGGCCTGGCTGCTAAAAACGGCATTCTTATTGTTGAGTTTGCGAACCAGTTGCGCGACTCCGGTATGGAGTTCAAAGAGGCAGTACTTAAAGCTGCTCAGCAACGCTTACGACCTATTGTGATGACGGCGTTCACAACCTTAATGAGTGCAATGCCGCTGATTCTTGGGTCAGGGCCCGGAGCAGAAAGTCGTATGGTCATTGGTACGGTGATTTTTGCTGGTGTTGCCGTATCCGCCTTTTTGACGCTATTTGTTATTCCGGCTCTGTATATAGCACTGGCTAGAAACACCAGCTCACCAATGGCTATCACTCGTAAGCTGGAGTCGTTGCAGGAAGAGTACCCGGACCATCATAGCTAATGGTCCGTCAGGCTAATAATGCAGAATAGGTTCGTTGCCGACGGTGGTTAAGCCGGCAATGACATTTTGAGCGTAGTTGGGGTGGTTGGTAAAAATGCCATCCACACCCATTGCGTGCAGCTCTTCAATATCGTGTTGGCCGTCTACTGTGTAGACATAAACTTGTAAGCCCCTGCGATGACCATCCTCAACCAGTTCAGGTGTCACAAAATCTACCGCAAAATGGGTTGAAAACGCCTGTAGCTCCTCTGCGAACTGACAATAGCTCAATGGGCAGCTGGCACTCAAAGCGCCAATTTTAATCTCAGGGCGACGCTTTTTAAGCCGCTGCAACCAGTGGTGATTAAAAGACGAAACTAAGAGTTGTTCAGGTTTGAAATTGGTGTTCTTTAGAGCGTAATCAATATCAAGCAGAAGCTCTTTGGTGGGCATATCACCTTTAAGCTCAATATTTACGTGACAATGTCCGTTAATATGAGCTAATGCTTCGCGCAAGGTGGGTATAGACTGCTGACCAAACACTTTCAGATGCTTTATCTGCTCAGCGGTTAAGTCTTTTAGCCGGCCGGGTGTGGCAGTCAGGCGTTCTAAATACCGGTCGTGGAACACAAAACGTTCACCGTCTATGGCATAAACGTCCAGTTCAATACCATGCACGCCGCTGTCCATGGCTCGCGAGAAAGCGGCAAGCGTATTCTCCGGGGCCTCATAACTGGCCCCTCGGTGCGCCCATAAAATCAATCGTTGCTCTCTTTTATCTCTGCCATAGTTTCTCCCATACGCGTGGTGGAAAGTGGCTTAAGATCGTCATCAAATTCAATCGAGTTTTCGGCAAAGGTAAGCACCACGGTTGAACCGAGTTTGAAATGACCCATTTCTTCACCTTTTTTGAGGTGTATAGCTGAGTGGCCTGACGTTGGATACGACCAGCTTTGAATACGGCCGCCGGTAGGCGGTGTGACGGTGCCGGACCAAACCGTACCGATACTGGCGACGATAGTTGCGCCAACCAATACCATGGACATGGGGCCAACTTCGGTATCAAAAATAGCTACAACGCGCTCGTTACGAGCGAACAGGTTCGGTACATTAGCCGCGGTTAACGGATTTACTGAATATAAATCACCCGGCACATAAATCATCTTTTTCAGGACACCATCGCAAGGCATATGAATGCGGTGGTAATCTTTCGGTGCCAGATAAATGGTCGCAAATTTACCGTTTACAAAAGGCTTGGCGTCTTCTTCGTTGCCACCGAGCAATTCCTGTAATGAATAGTCATGCCCTTTAGCCTGAAAAATGCGTCCGCCATCAATGTCGCCTAACTGGCTGACTGCACCGTCGACCGGGTGTGCTAATTCGTTGTCGTCTGCTTCCAGCGGTCGAAGCTCTGGTTTTAGCCTGCGTGTGAAGAATTCATTAAAGGTTTTATAAGCCTTGGGTGACTCGTGAATGGCCTCACTCATGTCAATTTTATACTGCCGAATAAACCAGCGGATAAAAACCTGTGTGAACCATCCGGCACGTGCAGCGGCAAACTTTCCCATTAACCTGGAAATTAAATGCTTCGGCATCACATGCTGGAAGAAAATTTTGACTTTATCGGTCTTTGACACAGTTACTTACCTCTAATTGCCCGACTGGGCTTTTGTGTTTTCATCGTCTCTATAATGCGATGATAATTAGAAAGGCGCCATTCATGCAATTGATTGTTACCGACAGCCTCTTGCAGTGCGCAGCCCGGATCATCGCCATGTTTACAATCGCGGAATTTGCAGCCGCCTAGGTAGTCGCGGAAATCGACATAGCACCGGGCTACTCTCTCAGGTTCCAGGTGCCATAACGAAAACTCCCGGATACCGGGTGAGTCAATAAGGGCTCCGCCTTCCTTTAAGTCATACCAGGTTGCAACCGTCGTTGTGTGCTGTCCTAATCCAGAGTTATCTGACACTAAATTTGTGTCGGCGTTCACGTCGGGTAAGAGCTGGTTTACCAGCGACGACTTACCCACGCCTGACTGACCGACAACAATCGAAATATGGTCTTTCAGCATCTCCTGCAAAGCATCCAGCCCGCTTTGAGTTGCACTGCTGACGTGAAGCACTTTGTAGCCGATGCTTTCATAGTCTTTCAGCCTTTGCTCAATATATTGACGTTCGGTCTCGTCAATTTCGGGCAGCAAATCAGCCTTATTCAGCACAATAACGGGCTCTATGCCAATGTCCTCGCAGGCGACTAAGTAGCGATCGATAATTTGCGATGAGAAGCTGGGGAGTACGCTGGAAATAACGAAAATTTGATCAATGTTAGCGGCAACAGGCTTTAATCCGTCGTAGTAATCAGGACGGGACAGCAGGCTATGTCTTTCCTGAACGGCAACAACTACACCCTGCATACCTTGTTGTTCGGCACTTGCTCTGGACCAGAGAACGCTGTCGCCACATACCAGGCTATCGACAACCCGGCGTATATGGCAGCGGTAGGTATTGCCTTCGGCATCGCGAATATCGGCGTGCTGACCGAAGCGGCTGATAACACGGCCTGCTTCCGGTGCATTGAGTTGGTTATCCGTCCACTCAATATCGGTGTTTTTCAGCCGTTTTTTTTGGTTGGCTGAAACCCGCCGTTGCTGGCCTTTGTTCAGACGTCTGCGTTTTACCAAGCCTGTAACCTGTTGTCGTGCTGGAAATGACGCTATCATACAACAAATTGCATTAAGAGAGCAGGGTAATGACAGAAGACGACAAGAAACAACGCCTAATTTGGATTGACCTCGAAATGACCGGGCTGGTGCCGGAAGAGCATCACATTATTGAAGTAGCAACCATTGTTACTGATGCACAGCTGAATACCTTAGCGGAAGGGCCTGTCATTGCTATTCATCAACCTCAAAAATACCTGGACAGAATGGACGACTGGAATGTCAAAACGCATACAGGGTCAGGCCTCGTTGAGCGAATAAAGCAAAGCCAGTATGACGAAAAGACAGCGGCAGCAGAAACCATTGAGTTTTTAAAACAATACGTTGATGCCGGGGTTTCTCCTATGTGCGGTAACAGTATTTGTCAGGACCGTCGCTTTTTAGCGAAACACATGCCTGAACTCGAAGCCTTTTTCCATTACCGCAACCTGGATGTCAGTACGTTAAAAGAGTTGGCAAAACGCTGGCAACCGGAGGTTGTTAATAGCTTCAAAAAGTCGGGTGCGCATGAAGCTTTGGCTGATATTCGCGAGTCTATTGCTGAATTGCAGCATTACCGAGAGCATTTTTTCAGCAAATAAGCCAATTGCGGCGCAAAAACTATTGACCTTATCGGTGGTATCAGTAGAATACACGCCGCACTGACGAAGCGGGAATAGCTCAGCTGGTAGAGCACAACCTTGCCAAGGTTGGGGTCGCGAGTTCGAATCTCGTTTCCCGCTCCAACGTCAGACTTTCCAGAATACTGTAAAAAGTACCAATACGCGGGAATAGCTCAGCTGGTAGAGCACAACCTTGCCAAGGTTGGGGTCGCGAGTTCGAATCTCGTTTCCCGCTCCAAGTTTTAATCGCTAGTACGGTTAAACTTCGTTTAATACGCACCAGCGACTCAATGCCTGCAATATTCGTTCGCTAACTCTTCTTCGAGCTGTCCACAAACATCGCAATAGCACCATCACCGGTAATGTTACAGGCGGTACCGAAGCTGTCCTGTGCCATGTACAAGGCTATCATTAAGGCGACTGCGGTTTCGCCGAAACCCAGCATGGAACCTAACAGGCCAACCGCCGACATAACCGCACCGCCTGGAACGCCCGGTGCAGCTAACATGACAATACCCAACATTAAAATAAACGGCAGCATGGTAAAGAACCCGGGAATGGCGAGGGAATTATGCAGCACCATAACCGCAACAGCACAGCTGACAATGGTAATGGTGGAACCGGCTAAGTGAACGGTGGCACAAAGTGGCACGGTAAAGTTGGCAACGTCGTTATCGACTTTGTTCTTGCGTACGCTTTGCAGGGTGACAGGAATAGTGGCGGCGCTGGACATAGTACCTAGTGCCGTAAAATACGCAGGCAGCATGTTTTTGATTAAAAACAGCGGAGAACGACCGGTTTTTATGCCCGCCATAATGTACATAGAGGTAATGTAAACCCAGTGCAGTGCGACAGCGAGTATCAGAATAACACCAAAGGTTTTCAACGTGTTAAACACAGTGCCTGCAACGGCCATTTCCGCAAAAATGCCGGCAATATACAGCGGCAGTAAAGGAATAATGACTTTAATCAGCAGCAGCTCAATAATGTCACGGCCTTGATCCGACAATTTCTTCAGGTTTTCAGCCTTGGTACTGGCAATACCCAACCCAAAGATAAAGGCTAAAACCAGTGCTGACATCACCTCCATTAGCGGTGGAACCGACAGCTCAATAAAGGGTTCGATAGTGGCTTTGGCTTCTGTAGAAACACTCTGAGCGTCGGTTGTCAGCCAGGGCACGACAATGCTGGCAGCGAAAAAGGCAACAATACCTGCAATAACGGTTGAGGCATAAGCAATGCCTAAGGTTTTACCCAGCATTTTTCCGGAGTTGCTCGGTAAGCTGGCAATACCGCTGGTAATGAAGAACAAAATAAGTAATGGGATAGTGAAGAACAGCAGTTGACCGAACAGTGTTTTGAAAGTCAGCAGAAGTTGGCTGACCCATTCTGGCATGTATAACCCAATAAGAATACCGGCGACAATACCCGCCACAAGCTTAAGAACTAATCCCATAATATTCGACTCTTTTTTTATGAATGTTTTAAGAATAGAGGTGCGCTTAGAGTAAGCCTTTTAAATGCGCAACAACACTGCGGCCTAACGCGCTGAGATTATACCCACCTTCAAGCGTAGATACGATACGACCGTCACAGTGTTTGTCGGCAATTTCTTTCAGCTTAACGCTTATCCAGTGGTAGTCTTCTTCTTTCAGGAGAAACTGAGACATGTCGTCTTCTGCGTGACCATCGAAGCCGGCAGAAATAAGCACCAGTTGGGGTTGGAAGTCGTCGAGTGCATGAAACCACTTTTCTGAAACGGCTTGTTGCCATTGTTCGCCTTTGCAACCAGCTGGTAGCGGCACGTTATGAACATTACCGGCGCTGCTGTCTTCGCCGGTAAACGGGTAGAACGCCTGCTGGAATGACGAGCAAAACAAGATACGGTCATCACCCTGAACAATGTCTTCGGTACCGTTGCCGTGGTGTACGTCAAAATCGACAATGGCAACGCGCTCAAGTCCGTGTTTTTCAATAGCGTGGTACGCCGCAACGGCAACATTGTTGAATAAACAAAACCCCATGGCTTTTGAGCGCGTAGCGTGGTGGCCTGGTGGGCGAACGGCACAAAAAGCCTGTTTGTTGAGGGTGGTCATAACATCGTCAACCGCATTAACCGCTGCTCCGGCTGCTTTCAAGGCAGCGGTTAAGCTACCTGGTGTCACTAAGGTGTCCGGATCTATCCATTCATGGTCGTACTCAGGAATTTCCGCACGAATAAAGTCGATATGTGCTTGGGAATGCGCCACCTGAATAGCTTCCCAGGGCGCTTCTGTTGCTTCTTTTCGTATAAGCACAAAGTCGAGGCCGGAGCGAATGAGTTGGTCATTAATGGCTTCAATACGGGCCGGGCACTCGGGGTGCTGCTCGTTGGGTATGTGTTTGAGGCAGTCATCATGACTGAATACGACTATCGACATAATTTACTCACTGCCTTGTTTAAGATCGAGTTTGAGCAAGACTTCACCCGGCTCTTCACTGGGCAAGCGTTTGAAGCCGCCCCGTTCAAACACACTTAACATGGGTTTATTCGCGGCTAATACGTAGGCTTGCATACTGTCCAGGCCACGCTCGCGTGCTATGCGAATCATTTCATCTAAGAGCTTGCCCGCCATGCCGCGGCCCTGGTATTTCTCGCGGGTCACAAAAGCGACCTCGCAACTATTTTGCGACTCGATGTAGTAGTAACGCCCAACCGCCTGAATCTGAACCGCAGAGCCTTTTTGATGCACAATACACAAGGCAAGATCTTTCGACTGGTCAACACTGACCAAGGTGCAGGATTTTTCCCGGGTCATGGTTGTGGGTACGGCGTTGTAGCGCAGTTGTAGAGTTTCTTTCGTATGAGAATAAAAGAACTCCTGCAGCCGACGTTCATCCGACGGATAAAGCGGTCTTAAATCAAAAGATTCGTTATTAATTTTGAGCTTTTTAAAGCCAATATCGCCTAACTCCGGCACATCAACTGGTGTTTGTTGCTGATAGTGGGGAACCCAATAATGTTTACGAACTTCCTGCAACAGGTGGCTACGGAATTTAGGGTGAGCAACGCGAATTAGCTCCATAGCCCGCTCGCGAATACTTTTTCCCCGCAATGAAGCGACGCCAAATTCGGTGACGACATAGTGTACGTGCCCGCGCGTTGTTACTACACCTGCGCCTTCCCGAATGAATGGGACAATGCGTGACACCTTACCGTCTTGTGTTGTTGAAGGTAGAGCGATAACGGGTTTACCGCCTTTACTTAAAGACGCTCCACGACTGAAGTCCACTTGCCCACCAATACCGCTGTAAAACTGGTGGCCAATAGAGTCCGATACGATTTGTCCGGTTAAATCCACCTCAATGGCGCTGTTAATTGCTATTAATTTGTCATTACGGGCAACGTTTGCTGGTGAATTTACATATTCACTGGGATAAAAACCGACATGTGGGTTGTGGTCAACAAAGTCATAAAGGGCTTTTGACCCCATGCAGAAGCTGGTCACAATTTTATTCGGGTGGAAGGTTTTTTTGCGGTTATTAATGACTCCTTTGAGCATTAAATGCATGACGTCGTCAGTAATAAGCTCGCTGTGAATGCCCAAGTCCTTATGGTTACTTAAGTAACGCAGTGCCGCAGCGCAAATAGTACCGACACCAATTTGAAGCGTAGAGCCATTATCAACCAGCAGCGCAATGTATTGGCCTATCCGCTCAATGATTTTACTGTCTTCAAGGCTGGGTGGTGGCAGTTCGGGCAGAGGTGCTGCATGTTCCCAAAAGTAATTAATTTGATTCGTGTGCAGAAAAGACTGTCCGTAAGTGACCGGCATATTAGGGTTCACCTGGGCAATAACGGTCTTGGCAGATTTAGCAGCGGCGGCGACCACGTCGACTGAAACCCCCATTGAATGGTAGCCGTACTTGTCTGCAGGACTGACCATAATTAAAGCGGCATCTAATGGCAGAATGCCGTTATTAAACAGGTTGGGAATATCGGAAATAAAGCTGGGGGTATAATCCGCACGGCCTTCATTCACCGCGGTTCTTACGGTATCGCCACCAATAAAAAAGGTATTGACCTTAAACAACTGCTGGTACTGCGGACCGGCCCACTTATTGTCGGACAGCGTCATTAACTGCACAATTTCAATATCATGCAGATTTTTTGCGTTTTCTATCAGGTCATCGATAAGCGCGGTTGGCACCGCAGCGTGAGAGCCAATAAAGATTCTTTGCCCTGACTTAAGTATCTTCGACCAGTCTAACTTTGTCGTTGTCATACTGCTGTTTTACCTCAGTGATTAGCTTTGTGCAATCATTCAAATTGAGATAAACTTGGTCGTTAATTAATCATTGAACGGACTCGCTCCCATGAAAAATAAAAACAAGAAATGGGTCAACTATTGCTTAGCCGCTTCAGCGTTTTTTCTGCTGGTAAGTTTTGGGTCCGTCTCAGCTCAGCCTTCGACAGAAAATATTAACGGTGTTCCGGTCGATATGGCCATGGAGGAGCAGCTGGATGATTACCTTAACTCTCTGGGTGAAGAGGAAGACTCGAGAGCTATTTTGTTTAATGTGCTGGAAGATATTTCGCCGAAAACGCCCGTAGCTACCCGGGCCAGAGCTAAAAGCTATGAAGTGTCCTGGTATTACTACGAGGGTGAAACCGAGTTAGCTTTCGAAAAACTGGATGAACTGCTGGCTCTTGCTGAAAACAGTGAAATTTCTGATGTAAAAGCTGAAGCTCAGGCGACGCGAGTTGAAATACTTCAAATGGAAGGTAAGTACGGCGAAGCGTTTTTGCTGCTCAACGATGTTGAGATTCCCCTTTCTAACTCTCGTATGCCAAGGGTTCGTTATTACGGTCACAACCTTATTTCGAGAATCTATGCTGACTGGAACCGTTACGATGATGCTTTGCGTCACTTGCTGCTGGCTCAGGATGCCGTCAACGAAACGCACAATGAAAGAACGCCCATCCGTCAACAATATCTGGACTACTCAATCGCAATTATTCAGTCTGAGTTGAAAAACTGGGAAGGGTCGTTAAAAACAATTAATAAAGCAATTCAAAGCGCTAAGCAGAACGAGCTGGAATACGACTTGCCTGATTTTTACCTGCACAAATCTTATATTGAAGCGGAAATGGACGAACGAGAAGCTTCTCTTGTTTCGTTAAGAAAAGCTTACCAAGCGGCAGTTAAAGATGAACGAGAGTATTTACTACCCGTTATTTTAAATAATTACGGTGACCACTACATGTCTGAAAAAAAGTGGGAAGAAGCCCGAAGTCATTTACGAGAAGCTTTGGAGTTGGCCGAAGAAGTCGAAGATATCTGGATGGCACAGACCATCCATTTCAATTTAGGCTTCATTGATGTGCATCAGGGCAACACGGAAGCCGGCCTTGAAGAAATGCGCGAAGCGGTTGAGTTTTATCGTGAGGAAGACATAAAAACGGAAGTTGAAGGGTTACTTGGCGAGCTTGCTGAAGCCTATGAGCTTGCCGGGCAACATCAAAAACAGGCCGAGACTCTAAAACAGCAGATGGAGTTGATGGAAGAGCTCTATCAAAGTGATCAACAGCAGAACCTGGCTAATTTACAGCAGCTTTATGAAAGCAAAGATAAAGAGCAGCAGATTGAGTTGCTGGAGCGCCAAAACGAACTTAAACAGCAGTTACTGGAAATTAACGAACAGAGAAACCTAATTTGGTTGTTATTGGGGATTGTTGCTGTATTCGCTGCTTTATTTGTTTTTCTAATGTACCGCAAAGCCCGACGCGCCAACTTAAGATTAAAAGAAGCTAATAATTTGTTGGCTGACCAGTCACGTAGAGACCCTCTTACTGGCTTGTGGAACCGCCGTGCTCTTCAGGAAGAGATGGAAGCGCGTAAACAGCATGGTGAGAGACGCGAAGCGGCGGCCCATTCCGATGGCCTTATTCTGCTTGATATCGACTTTTTTAAACGCATTAATGACAAATATGGGCACGCGGCCGGTGATAAAGTATTGATTGAAATCAGTCAACGCTTACAAAAAGAGTGTCGTGCAAGCGATAAACTGATCCGTTGGGGCGGTGAGGAATTTCTCTTTCTTGTTCGTAACGTAAGCAGTGCAGACCTGGAAGAAATGAGCGAAAGAATTTTGAAAGCGATAGCGAAAGAGCCGATTGCTTACGAAGGACAGGAAATTTTTGTGACAACTACTATAGGCTTTATTCGCCTGCCGTTTGCCGACATACCGGAACATGAAATGGATTGGGAGAAGGTCCTTCAGGTTGCCGATATGGCACTGTATACAGGTAAAGCCCATGGCCGTAATAGAGCCTGTGGCGTCACCGATTTATATGTTGAGTACGGCACGGCTCGCTCTGTGCTTGAGTCGGACTTATCCGAGGCACTGAATAAAAACTGGATTTCAATGGTGACTATTGAAGGCCCTCAATCCGCGAGAAAGTCTGTTTAGGTTATGTTGAAACTCTCTCAGTTCGGGCCTGGTGCGCTAGTAGCCGCGGCATTTATTGGGCCGGGAACCGTTGTTACAGCGTCGCTGGCCGGAGCAAACTTTGGTTACGCATTGCTGTGGGCTTTACTGTTCTCTATTGTGGCCTGCGTTATTCTTCAGGAAATGTCGGCCCGCATTGGTTTGGTGACACAAGCCGGGCTTGGCGAAAACATCCGTAATAACCTCACCTCTGGCTGGCTTCGTTGGTTGGCATTAATTCTCATTTTTAGCGCTATTGCTATTGGCAATAGTGTTTATCAGGGCGGAAACCTTTCCGGAGCCAGTTTAGGTGCTGGTGAGCTACTTGGGCCGGTACCAATACTGGATGCTTGGCTGAGCAATGCCTGGGCGCTTGTCATTGGTATTATTGCACTACTGATACTCTGGTCGGGTAACGCCAGGGTAATCGAGAAGGCCCTGATTGGAATGGTTCTGCTAATGAGCGTGGCCTTTATCGGCACCTTTTTATTAACAGCTCCAGACTGGAGTGCTGTATTTAAAGGTACCTTTGGGTTTTCATTGCCTACCGGAGCGACGCTCACTGTCGTTGCGCTAATTGGTACCACGGTAGTTCCGTATAATATTTTCCTGCATGCCTCCAGTGTGTCTAAAAAATGGCAATCTCCGAATGACCTTTCAGCTGCCCGTCGGGACCTTTTTCTTTCAATACCTTTTGGTGGTCTTATTTCTATGGCTATTGTTGCCACTGCAGCTTCGGCCTTCTTTGGCCAGCAAGTGACAATTGAAAGTGCAGGCGATTTAGCCGGATCGCTGCGTCCACTTTTTGGCGACGGGGCTACTTACTTAATGGCAATCGGGTTATTCGCTGCGGGCATTTCATCGGCGACAACGGCGCCTTTAGCCAGTGCTTATGCATTATGCGGCATTATGGGTTGGTCGGTTAATTTACGAAGCAGGGCTTTCAGAACGGTTTGGCTATCGATTTTGCTAATAGGTATTGTTATTTCAAGCGTTGGCATAAAGCCGGTAACGGTTATTTGGTTTGCTCAGGTTGCGAATGGGATTTTACTGCCAGTTATTGTCGGATTTCTGTGGTGGCTTTGTCAGAGTTCGATGTTAGGCAATTACCGTAACTCCGCTTTGCAAAATATGCTGGCTGCAGTCATCTTTTTAATTTCGGTGTTGCTCAGTGGCAGAAGTCTGGGGTCAGCATTTGGTTTTTGGTAAGAGGAAGGCTACGTCCCTGTAGCCAAAACTATCGAATGCCTTTATTCCTCAGCTGCACCAACAAACTCTAATTCCTGTGGCTCGCTAGATTCTTCAATAGTGACGTTCTCGGTTAAGAAAAAGTTCACGTCATCATCGGCTTCCGGATCGTCCCCACCATTACAGGTAAGCGCAGCTGTGTAGTCTCCTGCCGCAACAAAACCTATAGAGAAGTCGTAGGTGTCTACCCCGTCAAAATAAACCGCTGTGCTGGCATAAGGTTCGTTTTCTTCCGAACCGCCGTTATCAGCTAAGGTTGTTTCATCAAGGTCACTGCCTTCGTAGAGATAAACATAAGCTACCGGTTCTTCTGTGTTTTCCGGTGCTACGGTACAGGTTTCGTTAAATAGCAACGCACCTTCAGCAACAGTACCTTTCAGGTGACCAACAGCAGAGTTATCAACCAGACGAACGCCGCGCGGCTTAAGGATGTAGTGATCCTGGCCGACTGGGTTAGTCATGGCGTGGCGCAAATCAAACTCAACGGTAAAGTTAAGGTTTCCGCCTGCATCGGCAACAAAACCGTCTAACTTCAACTCGTTTGAAGGGACTTGTACGGCAACTTTTTCAGCTTCACCATCATCGTTGGTGTCTGTCATGATGTAAGAACCTTCAGCCATGACCAGTCTTAGCTGTCCGTACTGACCCGCATCAATTTCTGCGTTTTCAAGAAAAACCATCGAGTCATTGCCCGTAAACTCCAGCAAGTCGATGCCAATGGTATTTGCAATGGGTTGGCCATCTTCGTCGGTACAAAGGTCATTCTCTTCAGGGGCCTCAATATCCTCGCCGACGGTGAAAGTGCGGGGCTCATCGCCATTACCGGTAAGTTCAACTGCGTTAAAGCAGGCAACAACAGACTCAGCGTTGTCGACCGGGGCGTCACTAATGCCGAGGGAAAATTGTGCGGTATCGGTGTTATTGTCATCACTGTCAGAGCCCCCGCATGCGACTAGCCCTAACGTGGCGGTGGCTAGTGCCGTCAACATTAATTTATTCATAGTGCCCTTCCTTTTTATTTACGAAATAAAATGACATAACTTATTACACAGGGCTAATTTATAGGTGCTACAACCCTTTGTTAAAAGGTATTTTACAAAAATTTTCGTTGACAAAAGTTCGATATCGCTCTATATCGTCTTTGTCGTATACAACGACAGACTTTTTGTTCGGTTTTAGTCTGTAGGAAGGGCTTACACATGACCAAGATGACCCGTGAAGTATTGTTAAAGAAACCGTTTAACGATTTCCGCAACTACCCTTATGGCTTTTCTCGCTCAGGCGATTTCTCTATTCGTGAAAGCGATGCTTTGACCCATTACGGCTGCCTCATTACGGCAATGCTGGCGGGAGAGTTTGAACCTGTTTTACAAGAAGATATTGAGTTGCTGGCTGCGTGTCGGGGGGAACAAGCCCCTGTAACGGATGTAGAAAAGGTCTGGGCAAAATATCAGGCACGTATTCATCGGCCAAAAGTCGCCAGTATGTACGGGCGCGGTAAATTTGCTGATGATTCATTTAGCTCAGCGTCTGATACTGAAGATGATCTGATTGTTGAAGATTAACCTGGCGTAAACGTCTGGGTTTTTGACGGTGGCACATGTAGCAGTGGCTGCCGTCAGATTGTTTTGCTTCTTTTTTTGCTTCGCTGGCTAATAGTGCGACATCGTGATGTGATAAACACTCCGAGGGATCTGGCTGAACCACACCAATAGCAAGACTTAGTAATGGGTAGAAGGCCGGTTTACCGTTACGGGATAATGCTTTTATTCCCCCTAACTGAATGTGCTCCTGATGATAAAATCGGGTAATGTCTTGCTCAAAGTCTTTGATAATTTTATGACATAACTCTTCGGTTTGTTTTTTATCGGTGTCTTTGAAAATAGCGACAAAGTCGTCTCCGCCAATGTGACCAATAAAATGACCATGCCTGAATAAATTTTTTTGTAGTATCTGTGCTAACCATTTAATAATCTGATCGCCTTGTTCGTAACCGTAAATATCGTTAAAAGGCTTAAAATGGTTCAAGTCAAAGTAGGCCACTTGAAACGAACAGTCTCGGAAAAGCTGGTCTTCTATAACTTGGTTGATAGCTACGTTCCCCGGAAGTTGAGTTAAAGGGTTAGCATGGCGTGCGTTGGTAACTTTTAAATCGGTTATTCTGCGTAATAAATTTTTAATGGATGCTACACCGTAGTAAACATCTCTCTTAGTAACAATAATGTGCTGATAAATATCGACTTCATCATTATCGGTAATTAACTGACTCACTTCCTCCAGCGATGTTTGCCAGTCAACGGAAAGAGGGCGATCATCCATAATGTAAGAAACCGGTTTGTTGGCATAAAGAGCATGACCGTAGGAGCCAGAGAAGAATTCCATAACCTTTTCTCTTCGTATAATTCCGACGACCTTTTTCTCATAAATAACGGGCAAGGAGGATAACGTCTTATCTTGTGTGAAGGTGTCGAGCACTTGTGAAGAGCGAGTTTCCGCTGATACGCCGTGAATGGTATCGACCACACTGGCGATAGTTGTTTGGTAGTTTAGTGCAACAGAATGATTAGGAACGACCAGTGAAGAAGAGACCTCCAGTACCGGATAAAGCTGCGGCTTTCCGAGCAAGAATCCCTGACAATAATTAACACCCATAGACTGTAATTGCTCAAGTTCATCTGTGGTTTCGATGCCCTCTGCGATCACTTTCGTGCGTAAACTTGTGGCCAGCGATAGAATACTTTGCACAAATTCTCGTTTTACCGAAGATGTTTCAAGAGACTGAATAAAATAGCGATCGATTTTGACATAGTCAGGATGTAATTCCGACCAGAGCTTGAGCCCGGAGTAACCCGCACCTAAATCGTCAATAGCAATCATAAAGCCAAGTTTCTGATAGTGAATAATGGCGTGTTTCAGATTTTCGGTATCTTCAATTGGGTAGCGTTCTGAAATTTCAATGACAATTTGTTCTGGTGATATGCCAAATTGCTGGGACAAACGCAGTGTCGATCCATGCGGGTGAGAGTCATCCTGCAGAACATTGGGATTCACATTAAGAAAAAGTTTACCCTGCATAGAGTTTTTCTGAAACGCTTCCATGGCAGCAGAGCGACATGCTAGTTCCAGTTCTGATAATAGTCTTACTTTGCTGGCGAGAGAGAATAAGTTATCCGGGGATTCGAGAGAGTGTCCTTTAGGGCCGCGAATAAGCGCTTCATGGCCAATAACAACTCCGCGGACAGTGTCCATAACGGGTTGAAATAGAGGGTAAAGTTGCTTCCCCTGAATAAGGGTTAATAGCTCTTTTTTTAAATCACACCCAGGCATGAAACCTCCCATCACAACAGAGACAAAAGCTTAGTAAGCTTTTATGACAATGTAATGACAGGAGGTGGGTATTTAGCTTTCGCGTTTTATCGCACGGTGCGCGATATCGGTGCGATAATAAGCATCATTCCAGTTAATTTTATCAACCAGCTGGTAGGCAAGTTGTTGAGCCTCAGTAACGGTTTTACCCAGGGCTGTACAACAGAGAACCCGGCCACCACTTGTGACCACATTGCCGTCATCCATTTTAGTTCCCGCGTGGAATACCTTCTGGTTTTCAGAAGCTTGTTCAGGAAGGCCGTGAATGACATCTCCTTTGTTGTAACTTTCAGGATACCCTCCGGCAGCCATAACCACACCAACTGCAGCGCGCTCATCAAAGTCGATAGGCGCCTGATTAAGTTTGCCTTCAATTGCCTGCTGGCAAAGCTCAACCAAATCCGACTTTAAACGCATCATAATGGGCTGAGTTTCAGGGTCCCCAAAGCGACAGTTATACTCCAGAACTTTGGCTGTGCCGTCTTCAGCAATCATTAAACCGGCATAGAGGAACCCTTTGTATGGCGCTCCTTCTGCTGCCATTCCATCGACTGTAGGTTTAATAACGTGCTGCATAACCCATTTATGGATGCTTGGTGACACCACCGGCGCCGGCGAATAAGCGCCCATCCCACCTGTGTTAGGTCCTTTATCGCCGTTATCACGTGCTTTATGATCCTGGCTTGACGCGAAAGGTACAGCGTGTTCGCCGTCCACCATCACAATAAAAGAGGCTTCTTCACCGCGTAAAAACTCTTCTATAACGACGCGGTGCCCGGCATCGCCGAAACGGTTACCGGCCAGCATGTCGTCGATAGCGGCATCCGCCTGCTCCTGACTTTCAGCTATAATAACGCCCTTGCCAGCGGCAAGGCCGTCTGCCTTTATGACAATAGGAACGCCTTTTTCAGCGACATAGGCTTTGGCTGCCTCAACCTCTGTAAAGTTTTGGTAGTCGGCGGTGGGTATATTGTGGCGCTGCAGAAAGTCTTTGCTAAACGCTTTAGAGCCTTCTAGCTGCGCTGCTTTAGCTGTGGGGCCGAATGCGGCGAGTCCGGCTTCACTAAAGCGATCAACAATGCCCGCAACTAAAGGTGCTTCCGGACCAACAATGGTCAGTTCAACACCTTCGCTTTTGGCAAAGTTAAGCAAGCCTTCAATGTCTTCGGCGCTGATGGCCACATTTGTCAGGTTTGGCTCACGCTCTGTACCTGCGTTACCCGGGGCAACATATACGCACTCTACTTGCTGTGATTGTGCTGCTTTCCACGCCAGAGCGTGCTCACGGCCTCCGCCGCCAACGACCAATACTTTCATAAGGTTAGTTCTGTCCTCTAGTCTGTAACGGGTTTGCGAAACTTCAAGGTGAAGCGATCGCTTTCACCAATGGCTTCGTATTTTTCTCTGTTTTCTTCACCCAGCGTCAGGGTTGGAGGTAAAGTCCAGACACCTTTAGGGTGATCAGCTGTATCTTCTGGGTTTGCGTTGATTTCGGCACTAGCCACAAACTCGAAACCGGCTTGTTCAGCTAAGTCTATTACCCAGCTTTCTTTTACATAGCCAGAGTCTTTAAAAGCTTCAGCATCTTTTGACTCGGGCAGGCGATGGTCAACGATACCTAGCATACCGTTAGGTTTCAGCGTTTGATGAAACTGACGGAATGCCTGAATGACACCTTCTTCGCCTTCTTGCATATACCAGTTGTGAAGGTTGCGGAACGTGAGCACACGATCGGCACTACGAGCCGGTGCCAGGTCAGTGTCTTTACCCGGTGCAAATTCGGTCAAAATGACATTGCCATAGAGCGGATTAGTGGTTAATTTTTCTTTGAAGTTTTCAAGTGAACGTTGGTAGTAATCGCTACCTGAATCTTCCGGAAAGTGTGCAGCATAAAGCTGTCCTTCATCCGCCAGATAAGGGGCTAATATTTCAGTATACCAACCACCACCTGGCCAAATTTCCACTACCGTCATACTCGGCTCTAGCTCAAAAAACTCTAAAGTTTCTTTTGGGTTACGGAATTCATCACGAGCAGCGTATTTGTCGGTGCGGGATTCATGGTCGACTGCCGCTTGCAAAGAATCCGCCTCGGGGGCTGGAGAGCAGGCACTAAGGGCACTTGCTAATACTATGACAGAAGCGGATGTTATTAATTTTCTCATGCTATCACCTGTAGGGTTGGGAACTTGTCTATTAGACTAGCCCCCAAACGTTACGGACGCAATGCTATGCCCACTGGTTAAGTTGCCTAGTGGCGGAAATGTCTCATGCCGGTGAATACCATCGCGATACCGTGTTCATTAGCTGCGGCGATGATCTCTTCGTCACGGATCGAGCCTCCCGGCTGGATGATAGCGCTGATACCTGCTTCGGCGGCGGCATCAATACCATCTCTGAACGGGAAGAAAGCATCAGAAGCCATAACGGAACCAGGCACACTAAGATTTTCGTCGGCCGCTTTTATACCGGCAATTTTAGCGCTGTAAACGCGGCTCATTTGGCCGGCGCCTACGCCTACTGTCATGCCGTCTTTGGCATAAACAATGGCATTAGACTTAACAAACTTGGCAACTTTCCAGCAGAATAATAAGTCGGTCATCTGTGCTTCTGTTGGTTGCTTTTCAGTGACCACTTTTAATTCGTCTGCGTTAAAGTCCTGATTGTCGGTATCTTGTACTAATAAACCGCCACTAACTCGCTTGTAATCTAGCTGGGTGTTGGTTTCTTCCCAATTGCCGCACTCTAACAAACGAACGTTCTTTTTACCGGCAACCGCAGTTCTGGCTTTGTCGCTGACACTTGGCGCGATAATAACCTCAACAAACTGGCGCTCGACAATAGCTGTTGCCGTTGTTTCATCCAGCTCACGGTTGAAAGCAATAATGCCACCGAAGGCGGAAGTTGGATCGGTCTTAAAAGCGCGATCATAAGCATCGGTAATGGACTCACCAATTGCGACACCGCAAGGGTTTGCATGCTTAACAATAACGCAGGCCGGCTCATCAAAGCTCTTTACGCATTCAAGCGCCGCGTCTGTATCGGCAATATTGTTAAAGGACAACGCTTTGCCCTGAATTTGCGTAGCGCTGGAAACGGTACCGGCTGGAGCATTACGTTCGGTATAAAATGCTGCTGACTGGTGTGAGTTTTCGCCGTAGCGTAAGTCCTGCTTTTTCGATACCTGCAGGTTTAATGTACGCGCAAAGTCATTTCCACTCAGTTGCTTACCAAGGTAGTTGGCAATCATACCGTCGTATTGGGCGGTGTGTTCGAATGCAGCGACCGCTAAGTCAAAGCGAGTGCTGTGGCTGACTCCGTCCTGTTCTTCTAGTTCAGCAAGCACGCGTTGGTAGTCATTGGCATTGACAACAATGGTCACGTCTTTGTGATTTTTAGCTGCAGCGCGAACCATAGTCGGGCCGCCAATATCGATATTTTCTATCGCGTCCTCTAACGTGCAACCTTCTTTGGCTACCGTTTCAGCAAAGGGATACAGGTTAACCACAACCATATCGATAGGCGCAATATTCTGTTCCTGCATGACTGTCTGATCGATATCGCGACGACCTAAAATGCCTCCGTGAACTTTCGGATGCAAAGTTTTTACGCGCCCGCCCATAATCTCTTCCTGGCCGGTATGCTCAGAAACGTCAATAACGGTTATGCCTGAATCGCGAAGTAGCTTAGCGGTGCCACCTGTAGAGAGAATTTCAATGCCTTTTTTGGCCAGAGATTGAGCGAATTCAACAATACCGGTTTTATCAGAAACACTGATTAAAGCGCGTTGGATTGGACGGGTTTTCATTGTTTTGCCTTTCTATAACTCAGTTAAATTACGGGGAGGTCAATAAAAAAAGGGCGCCAAAAGGCGCCCAAAAAATTCTTAATTCATGCCGTATTTTTTCAGCTTCTTGCGTAAAGTGCCGCGGTTAATACCTAACATAGTTGCGGCGCGGGTTTGATTACCCCGGGTATAAGTCATGACTTCTTCTAGTAGCGGCGCCTCCACCTCGGATAACACCAGCTCGTACAATTCTTCAGGGTCCTGACCGTCCAGCTGGCGCAGAAAGCTATTCAACGCTTGCTTCACGGAGTCACGCAACGGCTTTGGCTGTGCGTTATTACCGATAGTGGTCAGGGGAGATACGTTTTCACGACTAGGGTTTTGATCAAACATAATACGCTTATCTCTTCTCTACAGTGACAAAATAATCTTCAAGTGCCTTAAGTTGCGCTTCGGCATCCTCAAGACGATTAAATGTTTGCCTGAATTCATCATTGCTGGCTTTTTCTTTTAAATACCAACCAACGTGTTTCCTGGCGATTCTGACACCCTGGTAACTGCCGTAAAATTCGTGCAATTTACCAACGTGATGAATGACGGTTTCAGCCACTTCAGTTAGCGACGGCGGTTGAAGTTCCTTGCCTGTCTGAAGAAAGTAAGCAATTTCTCTAAACAGCCAGGGATTACCCTGCGCGCCACGACCAATCATAATGGCATCTGCCCCGGTATACTCAAGAACTTGTTTTGCCTGTAACGGTGTACGAATATCGCCGTTAGCAACAACGGGAATCGAAACGGCGTTTTTAATTGCTTTTATCGTGTCGTATTCTGCACTACCTTTATACATGCAGGCGCGAGTACGACCGTGAATAGCAAGTGACTGAATACCACAGCGTTCTGCTAACTGCGCTATATCAATACCGTTTTTATGTTCAGGATCCCAGCCGGTTCTTGTCTTTAGCGTTACCGGAACGTCGACAGCGTTAACGACCGCTGTCAGTATCTCTTCAACTAACTCAGGGTGCTGCATAAGCGCCGAGCCAGCCATTTTTTTATTCACCTTTTTCGCCGGGCAGCCCATATTTATATCGATAATCTGCGCGCCCATACTGACATTAACCCGCGCAGCTTCAGCCATTAACTCTGGTTCAGAGCCCGCTATTTGCACGGCACGAATGCCAAGCTCTCCCGAATGATCCATGCGTTGCCTGGATTTATCGGTCTGCCATACCTTGGGGTTACTGGACAGCATCTCTGATACTGTAAGCCCAGCCCCCGTGCTGTAACAAAGCTGACGGAACGGCTGGTCAGTAACTCCAGCCATGGGAGCTAATATGACCTGATTGTCGAGTTGATATGGGCCAATCCGCATCGGTTAAAAACTACGCAGCGAAAGGGTGAGGAATTTTAGGGAATTTGCGCAATAAAGAAAAGGCTATTTATTACGCAATTTGGGTCTTTTTTTCATTTTTTACTATTGACAAAGCGGACGCTTGTTAACCAACCCGAGTACCGCTAAGCATTGCCCAGTCGCCGTCTATAGTCGGAGTGTCGAACTGTATCTGAGGTTGATAAGCTTCAATAACCCCTTCTATTTGTCGCTCCAATATTCCGGATAAGACTAATTGTCCCCCTGGCGCAACGAAGCCAATTATCGTATCGGCAAGTTCACGTAACGGGCCGGCAAGAACATTGGCCAGAACCAAATCAACTTGAGTATTAGGTTGCTGAGTCGGCAGGTAGAGACTGAATTTATCACCGACCTTGTTACGTTCGGCGTTGTCTTTTGTCGCAATCAGGGCTTGCTGGTCAATATCAATACCAGCGACATGTTTGGCGTCAAATAGTAACGCGGCAATGCCGAGAATTCCTGATCCGCAACCAAAGTCGACAACGGTTTTACCCGTGGGGGGATTGGCATCTATCCAACGTAAACACATAGCGGTTGTTGGGTGAGTTCCGGTACCAAAAGCCATGCCCGGATCGAGCAAAATATTAACGGCATCCGGCTGCGGTACTTCCCGCCAGCTAGGACAAATCCACAAGCTTTCGCCAAAACGAATAGGGTGGAAGTTATCCATCCATTCGCGTTCCCAGTCCTTGTCTTCCAGTGGGTCGACTTTGTATTGCAAGTCGTTGTCGAAAACGTTGGACTGCTTCAGGTTGGCAATAATAGCTTTTATATCAGCTTCGGCGTCAAACAAGCCCGTCGCTAAGGTGTGTTCCCACAATATAACGTCGCCGGGGCGTGGCTCAAAAATGGGGGTATCAGCGCCGTCGCGGTATGTAACCGCCTGAGCGCCGTTAGCCATGAGCATGTCCCCCACCTGGGGAGCATGCTCTTCACTGCAAGAAAGCGTCAGTTGTATCCAGGGCATTAATTAATGCCCGCCCAAACCGAGCTTTTTCTCTAGGTAGTGAATATTAGTACCACCGTGCTGGAAGTTTTCGTCTGCCATAATTGATTTTTGCAGGGGAATGTTCGTTTTAATGTTCTCGATGATCAGTTCACTCAAAGCATTACGCATACGTGCTATAGCAATATCGCGGTTCTCGCCGTAAGTAATCAGTTTACCTATCATTGAGTCATAGTTAGGCGGTACTTTGTAATCCGCGTAAACGTGTGAGTCCCAACGAACACCAAAGCCGCCCGGAGAATGGAAACGAGTGATGGTACCGGGAGATGGTGTAAAAGTATCAGGGTCTTCGGCGTTAATGCGGCACTCAACCGCATGACCGCGAATAACGACATCTTCCTGACTAATCGATAGTTGGCGGCCTGCCGCAATGCGCAATTGCTCTTTAATTAAGTCGATACCAGTGACCATTTCAGTAACCGGGTGTTCAACCTGAATACGCGTGTTCATTTCAATGAAATAAAACTCGCCGTTTTCATACAGAAACTCAAAGGTACCAGCACCGCGGTAACCCAGCTCTACACAAGCTTTCGCACAACGCTCACCAATGAACTTGCGCATTTCCGGAGTAATACCGGGAGCTGGCGCTTCTTCAACGACTTTCTGGTGACGACGTTGCATAGAGCAGTCACGTTCACCTAAATGAATGGCGTTACCTTGACCGTCGGCCAGAACCTGAATTTCAACATGGCGAGGGTTCTCAAGGAATTTTTCCATATAAACAACAGGGTTGCCGAACGCTGCACGAGCTTCGTTCTGAGTCATACTAATAGAGCTGAGCAATTCGCTCTCTTCGCGTACAACCCGCATACCGCGACCACCGCCGCCGCCTGCTGCTTTAATGATAATAGGGTAGCCGATGCGCTTGGCAAGCTTCATGTTACGCTCGTTATCATCGTCTAACGGGCCATCGGAGCCTGGTACGCATGGAACGCCGGTTTTCTTCATGGCTTTAATGGCTGACACTTTATCACCCATAAGACGAATGAGATCAGGTGTTGGGCCAACAAAGATGAACCCGGACTGCTCCACCTGCTCGGCAAAGTCAGCGTTTTCAGCAAGAAAACCATAGCCCGGATGGATGGCCGCAGCATCGGTAATTTCAGCGGCGCTGATAATACGTGGGATATTCAGGTAGCTTTCGTTTGCTGGCGCTTTACCAATACAAATCGCTTCGTCAGCAAGTAAAACGTGCTTTAAATTTCTATCAACCGTTGAGTGAACTGCCACTGTTTTAATGCCGAGCTCTTTACAGGCTCGCAGTATGCGCAGTGCAATTTCGCCACGGTTGGCAATGACCACTTTATCTAACATGACAAATTCCTGCGGTTACTTTATTCAATGACAAACAGAGGTTGATCAAATTCAACTGGCTCTTCGTTGTCTACTAAAATTTGCTTAACGACACCGGACTTGTCAGCTTCAATTTGGTTCATCATTTTCATGGCTTCAATAATGCACAGTGTTTCGCCAGCATTAACACGAGAGCCTACAGTGACAAATGGCTTGGCATCAGGCGATGGTGCTTCATAGAAAGTTCCAACCATAGGCGAACGAACAACATGACCGCTAATTTCTTCGCTGGCTGGCTCCGCTGAAGCTGCTGGCTGGCTTGCCGGTGCCGCTGGGGCTTGCTGAGGCGCCTGTTGAGGCTGTGGCGCATACTGCATTGGCGCAGGTTGCGCACTGTAACGGTTAATCCGAACGGATTCTTCACCTTCGGTTATTTCCAGTTCAGCAACGCCAGATTCTTCAACGAGCTCAATCAGTTTCTTAATTTTTCGGATATCCATGCTAACGTCTACCTTTAGTTATCTGTGTTATTCAATATGTTTAAAGCTGCTTGTAATGCGTATTCGTAGCCGCGGGCGCCAAGCCCGCAGATAACGCCGTCGGCCACATCGGCTAAATACGAGTGGTGGCGGAAGCTCTCCCGGCGATAAATATTAGAAAGGTGTACTTCGATAAAAGGGATTTGCACAGCGAGCAGAGCATCACGCAGCGCAATGCTGGTGTGAGCGTATGCTGCTGGATTGATCACGATATAATCGACAGAGTCTTTGGCGGCTTGTTGGATCCAGTCAATCAATTGATGTTCAGCATTTGACTGTCTGAAATCGAGCGAAGCGGAGTGCTTTTGGGCAATAGCGTCTAACGACTGGGCGATGTCATCCAGACTTTGACTACCATAAACCTCTGGCTCACGTTGTCCCAGTAAGTTTAGGTTAGGGCCATTTAGCACCAATATTTTAAAACGTTCTGCCATTGTGCCGCCATCTGCTGTGAAGTTACGGTAACTATTAAAATTGACCATAACTTTCAGTTTGGGTTCCTATAACAACAGTATTATAGGGAAAAAAAGCAAGATTGCAGCACTTTACTGGTCTTATCAGCGCATTTAGGCACAAGTTTACTCGGAAACTATCTTTTCCAGATGCGTTTCAAAATCTTCAGCGTTCATATAACCGGTAACTCGATACTCAGCTCGCTCCTTGCCTTCAGGGTCAAAGAACAGAATTGTGGGTAACCCCAATACCTGGTAGCGGCTTAGAATTTCAACGTCTTGCGCGTTATTGCGAGTAACGTCGGCCTGAATCAGTGTAAATTGCTCAAATTGTGCCTGAACGCCGGTATCCGAAAAGGTATATTGCTCAAACTCTTTGCAGGCAACACACCAGTCCGCGTAAAGGTCCAGCATAACCCAGCCGTCGCTATTTTCGACTTGTTGCTGTATTTCGTTAATGCTACTTACCTGGGTGAACAAGCCATGACTTTGCTGCTCTAACTGTGCTTTATTGACTTGCCAATAGCTTCCCGCGGTAGCCATAGCTGCCAATAAAATAATTGCAGTGACTTTGGTTGCAGTCCTGATTGACTGGCTGATTGCTACTGCCAGTGATACTGCCGCTAGAATGAAATAGAAAATCCACAACCACATACTGATGCTGGTGGGGAGTAATCGTTCTACTAAAAATAAACTGACCGCTAAGAGTAACCAGCCGAAAAACTGTTTCACCACCACCATCCATGCTCCGGCTTTTGGCAGAAGCTTCCCGCCGCTCAACCCGAACAATATTAATGGAACACCCATACCCAGGCTTAAGGCATAGAGAATTGCTGCACCGTTAATAATGTCGCCGGATTGCGCGATAAAAAGCAACGCGCCTGAGAGCGGAGCTGTGGTGCAAGGTGATGCAACCAGGCCTGAAATAGCTCCAATAACAAAGACACCAACAACATTGCCGCCGCTCTGCTGACCACTTAGGTTTTGTAGTTTTGACTGCCAGCTAATGGGCAGTTGCAGGGTATAGGCACCGAGCATACTGAGTGCAAAGAGTGCAAAGAGTGCCGCAAGAACAAGAAGTACGACGGGGTGCTGAAAATAAGCCTGATACTGCATACCTGCTGAGGCGACGACCAAACCTAATAAAGAATAGGTAATGGCCATGCCCTGTACATAGATAAAAGACAGCCAAAGCGTGTTTTTCCAGGTGCGTTCACGGTTGCCCAAAACCACACCGGATAAGATGGGGTACATGGGAAAGACGCAGGGAGTAAAAGCTAAACCAATACCCAGGGCAAAAAATAACAGTAAAGTGATAATTAAGTGTTGGTCTTCTATCCCGAAAAGACTGTTACCAGCGTTCTCTGCTGGTGCTGAAATGTCGCTGTTACCACCATTTGTAGGTAGTTTTATCTGCTTTTCTGTTGGTGGATAACAAAGTCCTGCATCGGCACACCCCTGGTAAAGTATGGTAATGCTGTCACCGGAAAAAGATGGATCCAGCGTAAAAGACCATTCAACGTAGTTACGGTAAACAACCGACTCGCCAAAAAACTCGTCCGTATGAGACTCTCCTTCCGGAAGTTCGGGGGCTTGAGCAGCAGCATTTGAGGGCACAACCTTGAACCGGTGTTGATACAGGTAGTATTCCGGGGCGATGACCCAACTGACAGTGATCTCGTCGCCGTCAATTTCGCTATCAAAATCAAAAGCCTGATCGACGGGTAAAAACTCATTCTGTTGCTGAAAAGGGTTAGATTGAACACCATGAGCAACGGGCGCAACCAAGGTTAGCGCTACGGTAAAAAGTATCAGGCATGAGATGAGCCGTTTTATCATTTGACTGAATCCTGTATCCACGTCAGGTAATCGGGTAATCCGTCTTCTATGTTAATGCTGATTAACTCCGGGGAATCGTATGGGTGATTCGCACTGACAAAGTCTTTTATGTCACCGAAGCGTTCATCGGTTGATTTTATCAGCATAAGCCACTCTTCATCTTCATGTACTTGCCCTTGCCAGGAGTAAATCGATGTCATATTAGGCACTATATTGACGCAGGCGACGAGCTTTTTCTCAACTAAGTTGCGGGCAAGTTGTTTCGCAGAAGAGTAACTGTCTGTGGTGCATAAAATCAATTTGGGTTGCTGAGTCATAGAACCTCCATATAGCGCCAGTGAGTCTGGCAAATTACCATAAAATTTTTTGCGCTTCCCCCTTGATAACAAAAATTCCTCCCCCATTTAATGAGCACGATGATTTTTACACGCCCTTAGGGGTACTAACCACTAACAACAATAGGTTGAGGAGTTATCAACAATGAAACTTCGTCCTTTACACGATCGAGTCATTATCAAACGCATTGAAGTCGAAGCGAAATCGGCTGGCGGCATTGTTCTGACTGGTTCTGCGGCAGAAAAATCTACGCGCGGTGAAGTCGTAGCGGTAGGCAAAGGCCGTATTCTGGATAACGGTGAAGTGCGTGCGCTTGACGTAAAAGCCGGTGATAAAGTGCTGTTCAGCGAAGGCTACGGTGTAAAAACCGAGAAAATCGATGGTGAAGAGTATTTGATCATGAGCGAAAGCGACATTCTGGCAATTGAAGAATAAGACGCCTGAGTCGCTTATTAGCACAACCGAATAAACGTATTTAAGAGGAAAGCAAAAATGGCAGCTAAAGAAGTCAAGTTTGGTAATACAGCACGTCAAAAAATGCTGAAAGGCGTAAATGTTCTTGCTGACTCAGTAAAAGTTACTTTGGGTCCAAAAGGCCGTAACGTTGTATTAGATAAATCGTTTGGCGCACCAGTTATCACCAAAGACGGTGTTTCTGTTGCGAAGGAAATCGAGCTGGAAGACAAGTTCGAAAACATGGGCGCTCAAATGGTTAAAGAAGTGGCGTCTAAAGCAAACGACGAAGCGGGTGACGGTACGACAACTGCAACCGTTCTGGCTCAAGCCATTGTTAACGAAGGTTTGAAGTCAGTAGCCGCGGGTATGAACCCAATGGATCTTAAGCGCGGTATCGACAAAGCCGTTATTGCCGCAGTTGAAGAGTTGAAGAAAATTTCTCAGCCTTGTGCCGATAGCAAAGCTATTGCTCAGGTAGCGACTATTTCTGCTAACGCGGATCACACGATTGGCGAAATCATTGCTCAGGCAATGGATAAAGTAGGCCAGGAAGGTGTTATTACAGTTGAAGAAGGTCAGGCACTGACTGACGAGCTGGATGTTGTTGAAGGTATGCAGTTCGACCGTGGTTACTTGTCTCCTTACTTCATTAACAATCAGGAAAGCGGTTCGGTTGAATTAGACAACCCGTTCATTCTTCTGATTGATAAGAAAATTTCTAATATCCGCGAATTACTGCCGGTATTAGAAGGTGTTTCTAAAGCCGGTAAACCTCTGCTTATTATTGCGGAAGACGTTGAAGGCGAAGCGCTGGCAACTCTGGTTGTGAACAACATGCGTGGCATTGTTAAAGTTGCTGCGGTTAAAGCACCAGGCTTTGGTGACCGTCGTAAAGCGATGCTGCAGGACATTGCTGTTCTGACTGGCGGTACTGTGGTTTCTGAAGAAATTGGCATGGAGCTGGAGAAAACTCAGCTGGAAGACTTAGGTACCGCGAAGCGCGTTGTCATTACTAAAGACAACACGACGGTTGTTGATGGTAACGGTGATGATGGCGCTATTGACGGCCGCGTTAACCAAATTAAACAGCAGATGGAAGACACAACGTCTGACTACGACCGCGAAAAACTGCAAGAGCGTCTGGCTAAATTAGCTGGCGGTGTTGCGGTGATCAAAGTCGGCGCTGCTACTGAAATGGAAATGAAAGAGAAGAAAGCGCGCGTTGAAGATGCGTTGCATGCAACTCGTGCGGCCGTTGAAGAAGGCGTAGTGCCCGGTGGTGGTGTTGCCTTGATTCGCGCAGCCAGTAAATTAGGTGACCTACGCGGTGACAACGAAGATCAGAACGTAGGTATTCGTCTGGCATTACGTGCAATGGAAGCGCCTCTGCGTCAAATTGCTATGAATGCTGGTGCTGAAGGTTCTGTTGTTGCTAACAGTGTTCGCGGTGGCGAAGGTAACTACGGTTACAACGCTGGTAACGACACTTATGGCGATATGCTGGAAATGGGTATTTTGGATCCAACCAAAGTTACTCGTTCAGCACTGCAGTTCGCAGCTTCGGTTGGCGCGCTGATGATCACCACTGAAGCGATGATTGCTGACATTCCACAAGATGACAACGCAGGCGGTATGCCTGGCGGCGACATGGGTGGAATGGGCGGTATGGGCGGCATGATGTAGTGCGCTCAAAGCTCGTTTAAAGAAGGGAGCCACTGCGGCTCCCTTTTTTTATGGAATTTTTTTGTAAAATAGTACTCTAACCGAATGGTAGTGTCCTTGGCGAAAGTATGGGAGGAAAATTAGCATGCGTGTTCAAGGTATATTAGGAACAGTTTTATTAGCTTTTAGTTTTTCGGCGTTAGCTGGAACGGCTGAGGTTTCGTGGAAAGATGTTGATAGTTACACAGATATTCGACCTGCGGATGGCCTGAAAGATCGTTATCAGCAAAAGGTAATGGACAATTTGACTGAACACTTTCAAAGTTTGGCCGAAAAACTGCCTGAAGAGCAAAAGCTAGAAATTACAGTAACAGATGTTGACCTAACCGGTCGTCTTGAGCCCACGTTTGGACGCTCAACTTCCAATTTCGTCCGTATTGTTCGGGAAATAGACTTCCCCAGAATGGAATTCGATTATCGCTTAGTTGGTAGTGCGGGAGAAGTTTTGAAGGAAGGCCAGGCAAATGTGAAAAACATGAGTTTTAACTACGATGGCCTGGCGTCAAGAGTACGTCGAAATGATCTGTACTTCGAAGAAGAAATGCTAACAGAGTGGTTTGAAGAAACGTTACTTAACCAGCCTGACGAATAGCTTTAAGGCGAGCAAGAGTTTCAGTCATCAACTGTAATTGTTGTACCAGTAACTGCAGCTGTTGTTCGTTGTCTTTGTTTTGTTGCCACTTTTCAAAGTTAGCAGCAATTTCGTTTAGATATGGCTGAAAACGGTTGCCTTTGCTTTCAAATACAGTTTGTTCTGCGAATACACCCTGGAACTTGGCTTTGCCTTGTTGACGTAAATCGTCAAGGTATTGGTCGGCATCAATAACTTGGCGATACAGTTGTTGAAGGTGTTCTTGTAATTTAACTTCTACACTTTCCAGGTTGTCGCTCATAATTTATCCTTTGTTGATTCATTTGTGCCATCCGGCATGATAGCTGTTTTACTGAGCTCCCCCGCCTGCTCGCGTACAAGGCGGGGAACCAGGAATCCCGGTAGCTCGTATGTCATTTGTTGCCACAACGTCTGGGCTTTATCATCGCCGACGGCGAAATGGCTGGCGCCTTCTACCTTATCCAGTTGATGTAAGTAATAGGGTAAAACACTGGCATTAAATAACTTCTCACTGAGCTGAGTAAGAGCTTCGATATTGTCATTCACACCATTTAGTAAAACGCTTTGGTTTAATAAGTGTATACCGGCGTGATGCCATTCTTTTAAAGTGCGAGTTAAGGTTTCTGAAACTTCGTTCGCGTGGTTCACATGCAAAACCAAAACGCTTTTAAACCGACTTTTACTCAGCAAATCTTTCAGCTCGCTTGTCAAGCGAGAGGGTATCACAACTGGCAATCGACTATGAATGCGTAAGCGGGTAAGTTGTGGCAAAAGCTCAAATTCTTTAATGAGATCTTTAAGCCGTTTGTCATTTGCCATTAATGGGTCGCCGCCACTTAGAATGACTTCGTTGATTTCCGGGTTGTCTTTAATGTAATTCAGTGTGTCTGATAACTGCCGTTTACTGAAGGTTAGCTCGTCATAAGGAAAATGACGGCGGAAGCAGTAACGGCAGTTTACGGCGCAGCCCCCCTGCAATATCAGTAGCACGCGACTTTTATATTTGTGCAGCAGCCCCTCTACCGGTCCTTTCTGCTCCTGCAATGGGTCTGTGCTGTAACCCGGTGCTGAGTCAAACTCGTTGCGTAACGGGAGCACTTGTCGTAGCAAAGGGTCGTTGCTGTCCCCCACTTTCATTTGTTCAACAAAAGGCCTGGGGACTCGCATGGAAAATAGCTTTCTCGCTTTAATGTCACCTAAAAACAACGAAGGCTCTAAACCAAGTGCACGCAGCAAATCTTCGGGTCGGGTGTAGGCTTGCTTCAGTTCGAACTGCCAGTCGGGGCGGTCGTTTAGAGAAATGGGATACGCTGACTCGGACACTTCGCCTCCGTAGCTGCTGCAAATAGCGTATATTTTACCTGAAAAAAGTCGCTATTTGTTTTATTATTGCGCGCAAATCATCAGGTATTTACAAAGGAAAGTCTCGTTATGGCGAACTACAGCACTAGTGAATTCAAAGGCGGTTTAAAAATCATGCAGGATGGTGAGCCTTGCTCCATCGTTGAAAACGAAATGGTTAAACCGGGTAAAGGTCAGGCCTTTAACCGTGTAAAAATCCGTAAGTTGATTAGTGGTAAGGTGGTCGAAAAGACGTTTAAATCTGGAGAGTCCGTTGAGGGTGCCGATGTTATTGAGCTTGAGTTATCGTACTTATATAACGATGGTGAGTTCTGGCACTTCATGAATAACGAAACCTTTGAACAGGTGCCTGCCGATGAAAAGGCGGTAGGTGAAGCGGAAAAATGGCTTGTTGAGCAAGATGTTTGTACCTTGACGCTATGGGAAGGTAAACCTATTAACGTTCAGCCACCAAATTTTGTTGAGCTAGAGATTACCGAAACCGACCCGGGCTTGAAAGGTGATACGGCTGGTACTGGTGGTAAGCCTGCGACTTTAAGCACAGGTGCCGTTGTTCGCGTGCCTTTATTTGTGCAAATTGGCGAAGTGATTAAAGTTGATACCCGTTCAGGTGAATACGTTTCCCGGGTGCAGAAGTAACTTAATATGACGATGAACTGGCGGCCGACAGCGGATTGGTCAGTGCTTGTTAAACGCGCTGAGTTAATGCGACAAGTCCGCCAGTTTTTTTATGAACGACAGATAACTGAAGTCGATACGCACCTCTTATCGCAGTTCGGTGTCACAGACTGTCACCTGAATAATCTCACAACCGAGTTCAAACACCCATTACCTTCAGGAAAGAAAAAGCTCTACCTTCAGACATCACCGGAATACGCAATGAAGCGAATTCTTGCTGCTTATGGGCAAGATATTTTTCAGTTAAGCCATGTGGTTCGTGATGATGAAATAGGCCGTTTTCACAACCCTGAGTTTACCTTACTTGAGTGGTATCGGGTTGGTTACGATGATGTTCAGCTAATAACCGAGGTTTCTGAGCTGCTAACGTCACTATGTGGCGCACCGGAAACTAAAGTGGTCACTTACCAACAAGCTTTTATTGAATATCTGGGCGTGGATCCATTGAGTAGTGCAGGTGTGGATACAATACGGCGACACCTGGTTGAGCGTCCTTCTTTGTCGGAGTGGATGTCAAAGGAAACAGACGAAGACACCATTCTACAAGTGGCTTTTTCCGAGCTTATTGAAAGCCAGTTTCCTGATAATAGACCAATTTGTGTAACCGAGTTTCCACAGTCACAGGCTGCTTTGGCCAGAATCGACAGCAATGATGCACGTGTCGCACGCCGGTTCGAGTTTTATTACCGTGGGGTGGAGTTGGCTAATGGTTATCACGAACTTTCGGATGCCGCTGAACAGCGTGTCCGCTTCAAAAAAGATAATGAGTGGCGAGAAAGGCATGGGCGGGAGATTCAGCCTGAAGATACCCGTTTACTCGATGCTTTAGACTCCGGTTTACCTGCATGCTCTGGTGTTGCTCTGGGATTTGACCGACTTTTGATGATTATATGTGGAGCAAACACAATAAGTGAAGTCCTGCCTTTTGCTATTGATACAGCATAAGTTTTCGCTGTTTAGAAACAATTTCTCATGATCTCCCTTGGTTATTCTTTCCGTATGTTATAATATAACAACTAAGCGTTTTCGAAGAAGGTATTGCCAAGTATGTCAGCAGAAACATCCAAAAACTTGGATAAAGCAGGAATCTGGATCACCACCTTGTGTGCGATTCACTGCCTGCTGCTGCCTGTTATTCTGCCGCTACTAGCTATGGCGGGGTTGGCCTTTATCGGTGAAGACGCGTTAGAAAATACTATTTTAGGGCTAAGTGTTGTTGTGGGGCTCTGGTCGTTGATTAGTGGCGCACGTAAGCATGGCAAATGGCACCTTTTATCATTATTACTTTTAGGTGCCGTTATTTACTCTCAACGGGATATTCTGGGCCACTGGGGCGAACCTATTATTATTCTCTTCGGTGCCGGGCTGATTATATACGCTCATGTATCCAATCTACGCTTAAACCGTAAGCTCAACTTTTCTACCCTTGCTGAAGAGCCTGCTCAAAACTAGTTGTGCTTTTCTAAAACCACGCCTGTTTCAATGTGATCGGTATAAGGGAATTGATCAAACATTGCTGCCGCTGTGACCTTATGAGTAGCCGATATCGCCTTAATATTGTCTATTAGCGTACTTGGGTTGCAGGAAATATAAATGATCCGCTGGTACTGAGAAACCAGTTTCAAGGTGTCTTTATCTAACCCAGCTCTGGGCGGATCGACCAATACCGTTTTGCAGTCAAAACTGTGAATATCTGCGTCAGCCGCTCGCTTTGATTCAAGCTCACCACTTAAAGCCGCACTAAACTCTTCAGCTGACATGCGTACAACAGTAACATTCTCGATGCCGTTTAACTGCGCCCCTTCACGGGCTGCAGCAACCGAGCCTTTGCTAATTTCGGTTGCCAGTACCGAATTGAACTGACCGGCCAATGGCAGAGTGAAATTTCCATTACCACAATAAAGCTCTAGTAAATCATGATTATTTTGGCCCGCCTGCTCACTGACCCATTCAATCATTTTCTCGTTAATACCCGAGTTTGGTTGAGTAAAGCTATTTTCGGTCTGAATTGACTGGTAGGTTTGCCCATTAACTTGAACATTCTCGATAACTGATTCAGAACCAAAAACAACTTTTTGTTTACGAGCCCGGCCAATTAGATGAACAACATCAGCAAAGGATTGAAGATAGCCATGTAACTCTTTTGCTTCAGCCTGCCACTCTTCTTCTAAGGGGCGGTGATAGAGAAGTGATACGATGGCCTGGTTGGACTTTGTCGTTAGAAAATCGACCTGAAACAACTTATGCCTCAATAAGGGTTTGTCGATAACGTGGTCTATGACCCCCTGCATCAGGCTATTTATAAGCTTGCTTCCCGGAGCAAAGTCATCTTTACGTATTTTTTCCCGAGTTTCAGGGTTAAACATAATGTAGTAAAGATCATCACCTTCGTGCCATACCCTGAACTCAGCCCTCATACGGTAATTGACAGGCTCTGATGGAAAAACGCGAAAGTCTTCAATACCAACTTCACTAAAGCTTTGGCGAATCTTATTAGATTTTTCAATAAGCTGTGCTTCGTAATTTAAAGTCTCGATAGACCGATACGTCATTTATCATACCTGTGTAAAATTTGGTTACAATTTGTTACAAATTGTGGCAACTTAATTTTGCCGACGAAAGAATAACTATTCTCTCACGTTGTGTTGGCCCTGAAAATTCAAAACATAAAAAACACAGGGTTAATTATGAAACTGTTATCAAAAAAATCTCTCGTATTTTTAGCTTGTTCTTCAGTCCTAGCGGCATCTGCTCAGGCTGCTAATGATAAAGAGCGAGTGATTGTTGCCTTTAAACCAGGTAACAAAGCTGCAATTGAGTCTGCAGTGGCAAAAGCTGGCGGGCAGAAGAACGTTGATTTGTCACGCTATAACGCGATGTCAATCACGGTTCCTGCGAACGCGCTGAAAGGGCTCAAGAATAATCCTAATGTTGAATACGTAGAAGCCGATGAAAAAAGACATTTAATGGCATCGGAGTATGAACCCAACCAACCCTACGGGATTTCTCAGGTCCAAGCTGATCTCGTTTCGGATGCTGCTGCAGGTAATACAAAAGTTTGTATTATCGACTCGGGCTACGATTTAGGGCACCCGGACTTACAAAGTGCCGGTGTTGATGGTAGCTATGACTCGGGAACAGGCAACTGGTACACCGACGAAAACAGTCATGGTACTCACGTAGCCGGTACAATAGCCGCACTTGCAAATGGTACGGGTGTTGTTGGCGTATTGCCAAATGGCAATATTAACCTCCATATTGTAAAAGTGTTTAATGCCGATGGTTGGGGATACTCCTCTTCACTGATAGCAGCAGCTGACGAATGTGCGGCGGCTGGTGCAAATGTTATCAATATGAGCCTGGGCGGCGACCGTGGCAGCAAAACCGAAGAAAGAGCTTTTGGTGACCTGGACTCACAAGGCATTCTGAGTGTTGCTGCTGCGGGCAACGCTGGTAATACTCGTCATTCTTATCCTGCGTCGTATGATGCGGTTGTCTCAGTTGCTGCAGTTGACGAAGCGAAGCAAGTTGCTTCTTTTTCTCAGCAAACCAATCAGGTTGAACTGTCGGGCCCTGGTGTTGCGGTTTTATCGTCAGTACCTCGCGGAATGGGTGAACGTTCCGAGGTTACGGTCTCCAATACTGCATACGATAATTTAGCGATGGATGGCTCTGCTAAAGGCAGTGCATCCGGTGCATTAGCGGATTGCGGCATTGGCGACCAGGCTTGTGCTGACGCAGTTGGCGATATTTGCTTAATTGAACGTGGTTCAATTAGCTTTGCGGAAAAGGTTCAAGCTTGTGAAGCCGGCGGTGGTGTTGGCGCTATCATATACAATAATGAGCCTGGTGTCGTTTCTGGCACGTTAGGCGAAACCGTAACATCAATTCCTTCTGTTGGAATTAGTGATGTCGATGGTGCTTCACTAATGAACCAGTTGGGAGCTTCTGCAACAGTATCTGTAGAAGACAGTGACTGGGCTTTCTTTGACGGGACGTCAATGGCGACCCCTCATGTTGTTGGTGTAGCTGCGTTAGTCTGGAGTCACTATTCAGAATGCTCCAACGGCGATATCCGCTCTGCATTGGCATCAACCGCTGAAGATTTAGGTACTGCTGGTCGTGATGATGCATATGGTTATGGGTTAGTCCAAGCTAAGGCAGCTTACGATTACTTGGCAACTAATGGATGTGGCGGATCGGATGGCGGTACCGACGATGGAGGAGATACTTCTGGCCCAGGTAACGGTAATGGGAAAGGTAATGGTAAGAACAAGTAGTAATACATACCTTTAGTAATAAGCAAGAAAGCCTCCATATACTGGGGGCTTTTTTGCTTTTAGGTTATAAAAAATGTTGGTTCAAATAACATCTGAGCAAACTTTACGCAGTCAGCAAAAAAACAGTTATAAAGGCATAAAAAGCGCTTGACGGGGCGAGTTAAATCTCTAAAATGCGCTCCACGTTCGAGGCAGGCAACGAAGCCGCCGAAAACCTAAGTTTTCTAAAAAATCTTTTTTCAAAAAAGTATTGACGGAAAACACACGGTGTGTAGAATACGCACCTCTCGCAGCCAAGGCTGCTGAGAAACGCTCTTTAACAATTATATCAAGCCAAGCAAACTGTGTGGGCACTTGCAGAAGTAAGCAAACAGAAATATTTGTATTGCAACTTTTGAATGAGTGTTCAGCAAGGTTTCATTAATGAAGCTAAGCAAAAACGCGTAATTCATTGAGTTGATTGAACTACTTTTAATTGAAGAGTTTGATCATGGCTCAGATTGAACGCTGGCGGCAGGCCTAACACATGCAAGTCGAGCGGTAACAGAGAGAAGCTTGCTTCTCTGCTGACGAGCGGCGGACGGGTGAGTAATACTTGGGAATTTGCCTTTAGGCGGGGGACAACCACGGGAAACTGTGGCTAATACCGCATAATGTCTACGGACCAAAGTGGGGGACCTTCGGGCCTCACACCTAAAGATGAGCCCAAGCGGGATTAGCTAGTTGGTGAGGTAAAGGCTCACCAAGGCGACGATCCCTAGCTGTTCTGAGAGGATGATCAGCCACACTGGGACTGAGACACGGCCCAGACTCCTACGGGAGGCAGCAGTGGGGAATATTGCACAATGGGGGAAACCCTGATGCAGCCATGCCGCGTGTGTGAAGAAGGCCTTCGGGTTGTAAAGCACTTTCAGCGACGAGGAAGGAGTGTGTGTTAATAGCGCACATTATTGACGTTAGTCGCAGAAGAAGCACCGGCTAACTCCGTGCCAGCAGCCGCGGTAATACGGAGGGTGCAAGCGTTAATCGGAATTACTGGGCGTAAAGCGTACGTAGGCGGCGTGTTAAGCAAGATGTGAAAGCCCCGGGCTCAACCTGGGAATTGCATTTTGAACTGGCATGCTAGAGTCCTGAAGAGGGTGGTAGAATTTCCAGTGTAGCGGTGAAATGCGTAGATATTGGAAGGAATACCAGTGGCGAAGGCGGCCACCTGGTCAGAGACTGACGCTGAGGTACGAAAGCGTGGGGAGCAAACAGGATTAGATACCCTGGTAGTCCACGCCGTAAACGATGTCAACTAGTTGTTCGTGTCATTAAGACGTGAGTAACGCAGCTAACGCACTAAGTTGACCGCCTGGGGAGTACGGCCGCAAGGTTAAAACTCAAATGAATTGACGGGGGCCCGCACAAGCGGTGGAGCATGTGGTTTAATTCGATGCAACGCGAAGAACCTTACCATCCCTTGACATCCAGTGAATTTTCCAGAGATGGATTAGTGCCTTCGGGAACACTGAGACAGGTGCTGCATGGCTGTCGTCAGCTCGTGTTGTGAGATGTTGGGTTAAGTCCCGCAACGAGCGCAACCCTTATCCTTAGTTGCCAGCACGTAATGGTGGGAACTCTGGGGAGACTGCCGGTGATAAACCGGAGGAAGGTGGGGACGACGTCAAGTCATCATGGCCCTTACGGGATGGGCTACACACGTGCTACAATGGCGCATACAAAGGGCAGCAAGCCAGCGATGGTTAGCGAATCTCATAAAGTGCGTCGTAGTCCGGATTGGAGTCTGCAACTCGACTCCATGAAGTCGGAATCGCTAGTAATCGTGGATCAGAATGCCACGGTGAATACGTTCCCGGGCCTTGTACACACCGCCCGTCACACCATGGGAGTGGGCTGCACCAGAAGTGGTTAGTTTAACCTTCGGGAGAACGATCACCACGGTGTGGTTCATGACTGGGGTGAAGTCGTAACAAGGTAGCCGTAGGGGAACCTGCGGCTGGATCACCTCCTTACAAAACAGCTTACGGAAGTGAGTGTCCACACAGTTTGCAGGCTTGATATGAAAAGAGAAGAAAACTGGGTCTGTAGCTCAGCTGGTTAGAGCGCACCCCTGATAAGGGTGAGGTCGGCAGTTCAAGTCTGCCCAGACCCACCATTTTGTCATTCTGGACGGCGTTATTCGGGTACTCGCATACTGGTGTATGCTTCGCACCCTCTTGCCTTGCCAAAATGCCAAAAACATTTCAAGTCTCAGGCTTTGCCTTACTTGAAATGCCCTTATCGGGGGTGGTCGAAACGCCCATAACGGGGCCATAGCTCAGCTGGGAGAGCGCCTGCCTTGCACGCAGGAGGTCAGCGGTTCGATCCCGCTTGGCTCCACCATTTCTTCTCTTCGTAACCGTTAGCGTTAAGTGTTCTTGCAAAAGAATGTTTACCGGTAACTTAGTGTTACGTGCTCTTTAACAACATGAAAAGCTGATTGTAATATTAAAAGTAAGAAATGCCACTCTACTTGAACAAACTGATTTGGTAGAGGCGTATCGAACTTGTGTACAGCGAGAACAAACAATCTTGGTCACGTATGCCAGACACCTTCGGGTTGTATGGTTAAGTGACTAAGCGTACACGGTGGATGCCTAGGCAGTTGGAGGCGATGAAGGACGTACTAACTTGCGATAAGCCATGATAAGCCAGTAAGAGGCATTTGAGTCATGGATTTCCGAATGGGGAAACCCACTCTGTTTACAGAGTATCCGGCACTGAATCAATAGGTGCCAGGAAGCGAACCCGGAGAACTGAAACATCTAAGTACCCGGAGGAAAAGAAATCAACCGAGATTTCCCCAGTAGCGGCGAGCGAACGGGAAGCAGCCCTTAAGCTTAACTTGTGCTAGCAGAATCCGATGGGAAGCGGAGCCACAGACGGTGAGAGCCCGGTATGTGACGGTGCAAGATAAGTGAAATCGAGTAGGTCGGGACACGTGATATCCTGACTGAATATGGGGGGACCATCCTCCAAGGCTAAATACTCCCAACTGACCGATAGTGAACCAGTACCGTGAGGGAAAGGCGAAAAGAACCCCGGCGAGGGGAGTGAAACAGAACCTGAAACCGTGTACGTACAAGCAGTAGGAGCGGACTTGTTCCGTGACTGCGTACCTTTTGTATAATGGGTCAGCGACTTATATTCTGTAGCAAGGTTAACCGTATAGGGAAGCCGTAGGGAAACCGAGTCTTAACTGGGCGTTGAGTTGCAGGGTATAGACCCGAAACCGGGCGATCTAACCATGAGCAGGTTGAAGATTGAGTAACATCAATTGGAGGACCGAACCCACTAATGTTGAAAAATTAGGGGATGACTTGTGGCTAGGAGTGAAAGGCTAATCAAGCCCGGAGATAGCTGGTTCTCCCCGAAATCTATTTAGGTAGAGCCTCGGACGAATACCATTGGGGGTAGAGCACTGTTTGGGCTAGGGGGTCATCCCGACTTACCAACCCCATGCAAACTCCGAATACCAATGAGTACTATCCGGGAGACACACGGCGGGTGCTAACGTCCGTCGTGAAGAGGGAAACAACCCAGACCGCCAGCTAAGGTCCCGAAGTTATGGCTCAGTGGGAAACGATGTGGGAAGGCAGAGACAGCTAGGAGGTTGGCTTAGAAGCAGCCACCCTTTAAAGAAAGCGTAATAGCTCACTAGTCGAGTCGGCCTGCGCGGAAGATGTAACGGGGCTAAGCCATACACCGAAGCTGCGGCTGCATACTTATGTATGCGGGGTAGGGGAGCGTTCTGTAAGTGGGTGAAGGTGTGTTGAGAAGCACGCTGGACATATCAGAAGTGCGAATGCTGACATGAGTAACGATAATGGGAGTGAAAAACTCCCACGCCGGAAGACCAAGGTTTCCTATCCCATGCTAATCAGGGTAGGGTAAGTCGGCCCCTAAGGCGAGGCGGAAACGCGTAGTCGATGGAAAACAGGTTAATATTCCTGTACCGATGTTCATTGCGATGGGGGGACGGAGAAGGCTAGGTGAGCCGGGCGTTGGTAGTCCCGGTGAAAGTGCGTAGGCTGAGGACTTAGGTAAATCCGGGTCCTTAAGGCCGAGACACGAGACGAGCACCCACGGGTGCGAAGTCATTGATGCCATGCTTCCGGGAAAAGCCTCTAAGCTTCAGATGAACATTGACCGTACCCCAAACCGACACAGGTGGTCAGGTAGAGAATACTAAGGCGCTTGAGAGAACTCGGGTGAAGGAACTAGGCAAAATAGTACCGTAACTTCGGGAGAAGGTACGCCACTGGCGGTGATTGACTTCGCGTCATGAGCTGTTGGTGGTCGCAGTGACCAGGTGGCTGGGACTGTTTATTAAAAACACAGCACTGTGCTAACACGAAAGTGGACGTATACGGTGTGACACCTGCCCGGTGCCGGAAGGTTAATTGATGGGGTTAGTTTTCGGACGAAGCTCTTGATCGAAGCCCCGGTAAACGGCGGCCGTAACTATAACGGTCCTAAGGTAGCGAAATTCCTTGTCGGGTAAGTTCCGACCTGCACGAATGGTGTAACCATGGCCACGCTGTCTCCACCCGAGACTCAGTGAAATTGAAATCGCAGTGAAGATGCTGTGTACCCGCGGCTAGACGGAAAGACCCCGTGAACCTTTACTACAGCTTGGCACTGAACATTGAACCTACATGTGTAGGATAGGTGGGAGGCTTTGAAGCATTGGCGCTAGTTGATGTGGAGCCATCCTTGAAATACCACCCTTGTATGTTTGATGTTCTAACATTGGCCCCTTATCGGGGTTGTGGACAGTGCCTGGTGGGTAGTTTGACTGGGGCGGTCTCCTCCCAAAGAGTAACGGAGGAGCACGAAGGTTGGCTAAGTACGGTCGGACATCGTACGGTTAGTGCAATGGCAGAAGCCAGCTTAACTGCGAGACAGACACGTCGAGCAGATACGAAAGTAGGTCATAGTGATCCGGTGGTTCTGAATGGAAGGGCCATCGCTCAACGGATAAAAGGTACTCCGGGGATAACAGGCTGATACCGCCCAAGAGTTCATATCGACGGCGGTGTTTGGCACCTCGATGTCGGCTCATCACATCCTGGGGCTGAAGTCGGTCCCAAGGGTATGGCTGTTCGCCATTTAAAGTGGTACGCGAGCTGGGTTTAGAACGTCGTGAGACAGTTCGGTCCCTATCTGCCGTGGGCGTTTGAGAGTTGAGAGGAGCTGCTCCTAGTACGAGAGGACCGGAGTGGACGAACCGCTGGTGTTCGGGTTGTCATGCCAATGGCACTGCCCGGTAGCTACGTTCGGAATCGATAACCGCTGAAAGCATCTAAGCGGGAAGCGAGCCTCGAGATAAGCTCTCACTAGCACTTAGAGTGCTCTGAAGGGTCGTTGAAGACGACAACGTTGATAGGCGGGGTGTGGAAGCGTAGTAATGCGTTGAGCTAACCCGTACTAATTGCCCGTGAGACTTAACCATACAACACCCAAGGTGTTTGGGACGTTACGCACAAGCGAGCGACTTTACCGAATTAGAGCAAATAGAGTGGCTTTTACTTAAAAAAGCAGTCAGTTTTTACATGTTGTGACAGTTTATGTCTGGCGGCCATAGCGGTGTGGCACCACCTGAATCCTTTCCGAACTCAGAAGTGAAACACACCAGCGCCGATGGTAGTGTGGGGTCTCCCCATGCGAGAGTAGGTCACCGCCAGACTATTAATAAAACAGCCCTCAGCTTACGCTGGGGGCTTTTTTTATGTCCGTCACAAAATACCTCACTTCAGCATCACGCTATTATAACTTTTGCTTATATCTAAGGTTTTTCCAGACTGAACCAAATCACTGATCTCCTGCTATATTCATTGTATAACCACAGGGGGAGAGCAGTATGAAACGTTTTAATGCGATAACACTTGCGTTGGCAAGTTCATTCTTCATAGCGCCAATTGCGTCTGCGCAACAAGGCTCTGAAGCTGAGAGTGTGGAAGAAGTCATTCAGGTGGTGGGTTCCCGATTGTCCATGCGCACAGCGACAGATGGTTCGGCGCCGGTAGACATTATTAGTGGCGAAGATTTAGCTGCAACAGGTATTACGGAAACAGCAAAGGCGCTTCAATACGCCGTACCAAGTTTCAATTACCCTTCATCATCTGTTACTGACGGTACGGACGCCGTTCGACCAGCTTCATTAAGAGGGTTGTCACCTGATCATACGCTGGTACTTATTAACGGTAAGCGACGCCATAGCTCAGCTTTGGTGCATCTAAACGGCACCACCGGACGCGGCAGTTCGAATGTAGACTTAAATGCGATTCCTATTGCGGCAATTAAGCGCATTGAGGTTTTAAGAGACGGAGCGGCAGCCCTTTATGGTTCTGATGCCATAGCGGGTGTGATTAATATCGTATTAAAAGACAATGACAGTGGCGGCAGTGCAAACTTTCAGGCCGGCCAGACGCATAAAGGCGATGGTGAGCAATGGAAACTGTCTGCAAGCTCCGGCTTTTCTATAGGCGATGACGGCGCTTTTACGTTATCAGGAGAGCTGCATCACAAAAACAGAACAAACCGGGCAGGCAATGACCCGCGCCAACAATACCCTGAACTGCCAAGCGGTGGGCTTGATCCCCGCGAACAGACTTTTGATAGACAAAGCTTTCACGTCGGTGATGCGGAATATGAAAATGCAGCCTTGTTTGCCAATCTTGACATCGGCATAGGTGACGGAAACTTTTACGCTTTTGGTGGTATTAGCGATCGCACGTCAGAGTCTGGTGCCTTCTACCGTCGTGCATTACAAAGCAATACATTAACCGAAATTTACCCTGACGGATTCTTGCCAATTTTAGCTCCCGACGTAAATGATTATTCTGCTTATGCCGGATACGAATGGGCTGTGGGCGAGTGGACACTAGATTTTAGCGGTGGTTATGGTTTCAGCAAATTCCAGTACAACGTTGAAAACTCTTTGAACGCATCTTTGGGTCCTGACTTAACACCAACTTCTTTTGAAGCCGGAACACTGGAAAACAGTGAAGCGAACCTGACATTTGATGCTCAGCGCTTCATTCCTTTTGCCAATAACTCCGAGCTTTCTATTGCTATGGGTATTAGCTACCGTGAGAATTCTTATGAAGTCATTGCCGGCGATGAAGCCTCTTACATCAATGGTGGTTACCAGGATCGCCCAGGCGGAAGTCAGGGCTTCACAGGGTTCACGCCTGAGTCGGCGGTTGATGAATCGCGTGATAACCTTGGTGTATACGTAGAAGCTGAAAATCAACTCACTACTGACTTTATGTGGGGAGCAGCAATTCGTCATGAAGATTACTCAGACTTTGGTAACAACACGAGTTGGAAGCTCTCCGGAAGATACGATTTGACGGACAGAGTTGCGGTTCGCGGCGCCATTAATACAGGCTTCCGGGCACCGAGTGTTCAGCAACTTTACTTTACTAATATTTCTACGCTGTTTGTTGATCGTGGTGATGGCCTGGCGCCAGAGCAGTCAGGAACATTCAATAACATTAGCCCGGTGACTCAGGCTTTAGGAATTGGCGACTTGCAACCTGAGGAATCTGAAAGCGTGAGTCTGGGAATGGTCTGGAACGGTTATGATGGTCTTGCTATTACCGTCGATGCGTTCCAAATAGAAATTGAAGATCGCATTATTCTGTCAGGCGATGTTTCACCGGTTGATTCACCTGCGGTTGAAGAAGCTCTAGCGACAACATCCGCTGAAAACGCCCGGTTCTTTTTGAATGCTGTTGATACAACGACTAAGGGTCTGGATATTGTTGCCAGTAAAACTTTTGGTGTCGGTGCTTATGGCGATCTGAAAGCACAGTTGGCGTATGGTTATAATAATACGGAAATAGACTCTATTAACTTACCACAATTGCTGGATGGTCTGGACGACGTTCTGTTTGATAGTGATGAGCAAATTAGAATGACCCGATCGACACCTGATCATTCAGGATCAATAGGTTTAACGCATACGAAAGGGAAGTGGACCAGTAATGTACAGTTTAGTTACTTTGGGAATTACTCTATAGGTTACACGAGTGGAACTGAAACCTACGGCCCAAATTGGATAACAGACGTTACTGTTAATTATCAATGGAACGATGCGCTAGCCCTAAGGGTAGGAGCTCAGAACCTATTCAGTGAGTACCCTGATGAACGTGCAGAGGGCAATCAGTTTAATGGTATTTTTAAATACCCATTAACCAACTCACCTATTGGTTTTAACGGTGGGTATTTTTACTCAGAAGTTGAGTATAAGTTCTAGCTTCTTGATAAAAACGAATATTAGTAAAAACCGCCAAATAGTGGCGGTTTTTTTATACCCGCTCTCCAAGTATATTTTTAACTAATTGAAAACATTAAATTAAATAGTTGGCATGGTAGTTGTAACTGTATCAATAAATCTTTTTAAATCGTTCGTTACTGAGGTCATGGTCATGTCAAATCGAAGCTTTGGTTGGTTATTGGTTCTATCTATTGTTGGGCTGCTATTTTTTGCAGAGGAAATATTTTCTGTTTTTGGAATGGCAATTGGATCTGTAATTGAAATATCGGTCTCATTATTGGTGAGCTTATTTTTTGTTGGTCTGGTGTTTTTTATCGTTGCAACCGTATTTGGTAGCGTGCTTCTGGGTATTGGAGCAGCACTTGTTGCGCTGTTACTCAGTGGCATAGGCTTATTCTGGCCTCTTATACTTTGCGTTTTGGTTCTTTACTTTATTTTTCGTAAACCAAAGGTTTCTAGAACAGGCTAATCACGTGTACTATAAGCCCTTAGTTACATTAAGAGGCTAAGGCAATGCTAAAAATAATCGCAGCCGCGGCGTGCTGTCTACCTGTTCTGGCTTTTGCAGATTCTTTAACGGTTACCGATGCATGGGCTCGTGCCAGCATTCCGGGAACTGAAAACGGAGCCGCTTATGCAACCTTTAAAAACGCAGGGAATGAAACCGTAAAAATAACTCACATCAGCTCGGATGTTAGCCGCGTGGCAGAAATACACCGGCATGTTATGTCTGCTGATGTGATGAAAATGGAAGCTGTCGAATCCCTATCTCTTGATCCTAATAAAGTTATCAAGTTCCAGCCTGGTGGTTACCACTTTATGTTGTTTGGACTTAATGCGCCTTTAAAAGCAGAAGAGCGCTTTTCTCTGACGTTAAATTTTGAATCAGGCTCAAGCCAAGAAATAGAAATTTTAGTTAAATAACCAAAGCTTCAAATTTTATAGGAATGGATATGTACAAAAGAACCTTAGTGTTGGCAGCTGCATTAGTAGCTCCGGGTAGTGTATTAGCTGACACCGTTTTCGGTGTTTATGCCGGTGGTCAAATTTGGAATGCTGACAACGAAGGGCAATATGCCGTTGGTTCTAATTTGATAGAACCTAATTTCGAAAATGATAATCACAGCAGCTATTACATTGCACTTGAGCATCCAGTCCCATTAATTCCTAATATAAAAATCAGAGAAAACTCTATAGAAGTTAATGGTGGTTACGGAGAAAACGACTTTAGTCATAGAGATTACATTTTATACTACGAAATTTTCGATAATGATTTAGTGTCTTTCGATATTGGTATAAACGCAATGGACTTTGACGGTACTTTGCGGACCGAAATAAGTAATACCTTTGGTCGTCAGGATTTTTCTGTTGTCGTGCCAACAGCCTACGTTGCAGCAAGAGTGGGGGTGCCCGCTACCGACTGGACGTTCTTTGCTGATGCCAGTGCGCTTAGCGTGAAAGACAGTAAAGTTCAGGATGCTCAAATTGGTGTGGAATATCGTTTGGTAGAAAATTTAGCGGTCGATATAAATCTTAATGCGGGCTACCGTCATTCAGTTGTTGAACTGGATGATGTTGATGAAATTTATTCAGATGTCACCTTTAAAGGTCCATTTTTTGGGGTAGAAGTACATTTTTAATCGATTAATTAGACTATTCTAAGCTTGCAGGCCATCCGTTATATAAGCTAGATTGTTATATGTTTGTAATTTCTTATTAATGGATGGCCTCGGATGGTCAGTAGTCAAGACGAACCTCTATTTCTTCACGATGATGACGAAATAATTCAGTCGGAATACAGTAAAGGTTTTTGGAAAATCCTGATTGTCGATGATGATCAGGAAATTCATGCAGTGACTAAGATGGCTTTAGCCGATGTTGTTATTTGTGGCCGCCAGCTTGAGTTCCATCATGCTTACAGTGGAAATGAAGCGCTGGACCGCTTAGTCGAGCATGATGACATTGCGATGGTGCTGCTTGATGTCGTCATGGAAACCGATAACGCTGGCTTGAAAGTGGCACAAGCCATTAGAGAGCAACTTGGCAATGATGAGATTCGGATTGTTTTGCGTACTGGTCAACCGGGTTATGCACCGGAAGAAAGTGTCGTAAAGAATTATGATATTAATGATTACAAAACTAAAACGGAATTAACCCGAAGCCGGTTATTAACGACTGTATTTTCCGCTGTCCGTTCCTATCAGCAACTCTGCACAATTAATGAAAACCGCCGTGGTTTGAGAAAAATTATTCATTCAGCGTCAAACCTGATGGAAAAGCATTCCATTGTGAATTTTTCTGAAGGTGTTGTTACGCAAATTGCGTCTTTGCTGGGATTGAGTGCAGAAGGCATTGTCGGTGCCAGAGCCCCTCATAAAGATAACGAAATTTTAGTGTTAGGAGCCGCAGGACACTTTGCAGACAGTATTAATAAGAGCTTATCAACGCTGAACTCAAGCGAAATTGAGAAAAGCGTCAGGCAGTGTCTGAATGAACAACGTCATATTCATACTGAGGATGCTACCGTTTTTTTCATTGATGGACAGGTGCATCAAGCCGCAGCCTATATAGAAACAAAAAACATTGTAGCGGAATACGATCAAGAGTTACTGGAAGTCTTCCTCGCTAATATCGCTGTTGGTTTTGAAAATGCCAACTTGTTTGAAGAGTTACAAACTGCCGCGTACCTTGATCCGCTAACGGGTATTCCTAATCGGGCTGAGTTTACAAGAAGCCTTCAGGCTTTGTCGGAGAAACCCGACAAAGATAAAATGGTCGCAGTTATCGATATTGACCACTTTTCTGACGTAAATGATGGCTTGGGCCAGGATGTAGGAAATTTGCTTCTTCGCTCAGTAGCTTTACGCCTTACTGATCAACTCGGCAGTAATGTATTCGTTTCCCGTATTGCCGCCGATGTATTTGGTATTTTTGGTCCGACAGATATTGTCACACCTAACGCTTTTAATGAGCTTTTTTCTTTACCTTTTAGAGCTGGCGAGCATTACATCCCACTGCGCGTTACCTGCGGCTTTGCATCGGGAGCTAACCCGGAAAGAGTTAATGGCAAAGGGCTATTGAAGCAAGTTTATATCGCCTTAAAAAATGCGAAGAATAACTCTTTTGACCGTTATAACTACTACCAACCCTCGATGGAGCAAGATACCCAACGCAGGCTTCATCTGGTACGCCGATTACGTGCGGATTTTGCTAACAGAAAACTGGAAGTTTGGTATCAGCCTCAGGTGGAGTTAACAACCCAAAAAGTCATAGGGGTGGAAGCGCTATTACGCTGGCCTCAAAGTGACGGCTCGTTTATTTCGCCGGCTGAGTTTATTCCTCTTGCTGAATATTCTGGGCTTATTGTAGAAATTGGCTCCTGGGTTATTGAAGAGGCTTGCCGGCAAATTAATGCATTTGATGAAATTGGTCTGCCACAGTTAAGAGTTGCTGTTAACGTATCGGTACCTCAGTTTCGTAAACGCGACTTCCCAGAGCTTGTTGAAAAACAAATTGAACAATGGGGAATTAATCCGGAACGAATTGAATTAGAAATTACTGAAAGTATCGTTATGGAAGATCCTGATCTGGTAGCTGATATTTTAAGACGATTAAAGCAGCAAGGTATAAAAGTTGCCATTGACGACTTCGGCGTTGGCTTTTCGTCGCTAAGCTACCTTCAGAAACTGCCGCTTGACCGAATTAAGATAGATAAAACCTTTGTAAACAACTCCGATCAGGCGAGTGGACAAATCATCATCGAAACTATTGTCGATATGGCCGGTCGTTTGGGCTTGAATGTTTTAGCTGAAGGAATTGAAGAACAGAGTCAGCTCGATTACTTTTTAGGATTAGAATGCGCCGAGGGGCAAGGTTATTTCTTTGCCAAACCTATGCCCGCGGATCAATTAATAAGCTTGCTGCAAAAGCAAATGAGTTACTCTTAGTTGTAAACTTCAACGCTATCGGCATCCATTTGATAGCCGACAACAGCAAGATCACCTTCTTTGCGTTCAACCTTTATGGTGCCTTCTATCCAGACGGCATCATAAGTGTTCTCATACGGAACACCTTCTTCATACTCAACATGGATAATTTGATTGGGAGGTGGTGGTGGCACATGAATGCAGGCACCAAAATAAGGAACCAACAGAAACTCAGTGACCTTATCAGCATCCCCTTCTAGTTGAACAACATACCCGGGAATACGGACTTTCTTTCCGTTAAGTGACTCGACTACCGGGGCGTCCAGGTTAGTCTGCCGATCTTCTTCAGGGTTAGCATCATAATATGATTGAGGCTTAACCGGAGGCGGTGTAAAACCTTCGGGAATTAAATCTTTCCAGCCAATTTTTTCCGCAGCCGCAAATGCGGGAAAAGTTAGCATTAATAATACAACCGCTAATAACTTCTTCATATTTTCACCGTAAGTCCGTCTGCAAGAGATTGGCGATAAGCTCGCCAGGCCGGAATTAAACTTAACATAAAGCCGACAATAATCACGAGTGCCATACGCCACCATTCACTAGCGCCAGGCCAGGTGGTGCTGAGTATTAGTCCTGTCTGAGACTGAATAACGCCTGCTAATGACCACTGCAGACCATATAGCAGAAGTAAGCCGGAAAAAGCACCAACTACAGTTAATAGCAGAGCCTCACTGAGCAACAGGCCGAATATGGTTCCAGGACCAGCTCCAACTGCTCTTAGGACAGCCATTTCGCGTCGGCGTTCCCTTAAGCTGGCCAACATAATTGTCAGCATGCCCAATAAACCTATGAGTACAACCATTGCCGATATTGCTGTTAAAGCCTGCTCAAAGACTCGCAGCGTTTTCCATAGCTCCTGCAAGGTCATACCCGGTAAAAGAGCGGTTAAGGGCTCTTTCTCATAAGTATTTATCTGACGCTGCAAGCGCAAAGCCAGTGGTTTTGCCTTTAAGCCAAGCAGGGCCGCGCTGATGCTGTCTGCCGGGGCTTCATTGTGATGATCGTGACCAGAATGCTCATGCTCACCGCTGTGAATCATTTCAAGGCTGTGTAATGTAACGAACACAGCCTGATCAACCGGAGTTCCTGTTCGTTGCAGGACACCAGTGACAGTAAGCGGGTGCTGGTCATGTTCGCTGAAGCTAATGCCACCGCTGCCATGAGCAATAATAATGTCGTCACCCATGGTTTTAGAGAGCTTCTCGGCGGCATCGGCTCCTAGTACGACTTCCTCATCTGAAGCAAAAGCACTACCTTGAGAAAACTCCAGAGCCTGCTTGTTGCCGTACTTAAAATGCTCAAAGTAGGCATTGGTTGTTGCGACAACGGGCAGGCCCTGAACGCTGTCACCTAATGACATGGGTATTGCCCAACTGACTTCGGGGCGTTCACGAATATCTTCAAAGCTTTCCCAGCTCATATTGTTGGTCATGCTGCCAATGTGGAAGACTGAAGACAGTAGTAATTGTGTCTGTCCGGTTCGGGCGCCAATTATTAAGTCAGTGCCAGAAACCGTATTAGCAAAATGACTTTGCACCTGTTCGCGAACCCGTTCCACAGCTAGCAGTAAGGTAACGCTGACGGCAATAGCAATAACAGTCAGCAGAACACTGGCGCGCCTGTTCATTAAGCTTTTTATGGCCAGGCGGATCATGGTTGAGCTCCTGCCTGATTGAGCTCATTAAGCTCAACATGCTTATCAAAGTAGGATGACAATGCAGCGTCATGAGTGACAAAAATAACTGTGGTGTTATTTTGGCTACTGAGCTCAAGCAACAATTGAATAAACGTATCCCGATGCTCGGCATCGAGTGCTGAGGTTGGTTCATCCGCTATAAGAAGCTTAGGAGCACCCAACAAGGCGCGTGCCGCGGCAACACGTTGCTGCTGACCAACACTCAGAGTATGAGCCGGTTGCTCAATTTGTGCGGAATTTAACCCTAAGCGCTGCAGCATCTCATTTGCTGTCGCTTCAGCAGAGCTGCCTTGTTCTGCGATACGTTGCCGCCTTTTTTTGGAAAATTGACAGGCGAGCAGCGCATTATCTAGAGCCGATAAATAGGGCAGCAAATTGAATTGCTGAAAAATATAGCCAATGTTGTCGGCACGATAACGGTCACGCTGTCTGCCGGACAAATTGGAAAAAGCGGTTTCAAATAGATTTAAAGAGCCACTTTGTGGGGTATTAATGCCGGCCAACAGCGATAGCAGTGTTGATTTACCACTACCGCTGGGGCCGCGCAGCAGCACCGTCTCACCTTGTTTTATCTGCCAGGCAGGAATATCCAGGGTGGGCTGTTGTCCAGACCATGAAAAGAGTAACTTTTCTATGCTGACAGCATGCATTATGTCGGTGCTATGGTTCACTCTAAATTAAGATTTTTTTGCGCGCTCAAAAGAAGACACAATTTCTTCTTTTGCGGCAGCTGCGTCAGCCCAGCCGTCAACTTTAACCCACTTGCCTTTTTCAAGCTCTTTGTAACGCTCAAAGAAGTGAGTAATTTGTGCTTTGAGTAGCTCTGGCAAGTCATCAATGTCGTTGATGTGGTCGTATTCTTTGGTCAGTTTACTCACCGGAACAGCAATGACTTTTGCGTCTTCACCAGACTCGTCCGTCATTTTCAATACGCCAACTGGACGGCATTTGATGACAGAACCTGCCTGCAGAGGGTATGGAGTAGGCACTAACACATCAACCGGGTCGCCATCCAATGACAAGGTTTCGTTAACAAAACCGTAGTTCGCCGGATAGAACATGGGTGTCGACATAAAGCGGTCAACCCAAAGTGTACCAGTGTCTTTATCGACTTCGTATTTGATCGGGTCAGCGTTTGCCGGGATCTCGATAATAACGTTAACTTCTTCAGGCATATTGGCGCCTGCGGTGACGTTTCCTAAGCTCATAGTACTTCCTGCTGTATGTATAAAATAAAAGTTACTGCGCGATTATAACGGTTGGACCTTTTCACGCAATATCGATATCAGTCTAATAAGGTTTTGGGTGCTTACTGTGGTACTCCATACACATATCCACTTCGTTTGCGGACCCCATAACCACGGATACCCGTTGGTGAATATGTTCCGGCACAATCTCCATTAAACGACGATAACCGTCAGTCGCTTTACCGCCGGCTTTTTCAACCAGCATAGACATTGGCGCAACTTCATATAAAAGGCGCAGTTTAAAAGGTTTGTCGGGGTTACGGGCATCCCAGGGGTAAGTGAACAATCCGCCGCGTGAAATCACACGGTGTACGTCGGAGACCATAGCGGCGTTCCAGCGCATATTAAAATTCTTGCCGCGAGGACCTTCTTCACCGTCGAGTAAATCAGTAATATAGGCGCGAATAGGATCGGCCCAGTGACGGCGGTTCGACATATTAATCGCGAACTCTTTGGTGTCTTTCGGAATTTCTGCTTTTTCGTGGGTCAGTAAAAACTCACCAACGGTTTGATCCAGAGTGTAAATGCGCACTGCTTTGCCTGTGGTCATAACCAACATGGTCGCCGGTCCATACAAAACATAGCCTGCTGCTACCTGAGCTTTGCCGGGCTGCAAAAACATGTTCTCGCTGGTTTCTTCGCCTTCGGGCTTGCGCAGAATAGAGAAAATAGTACCAACACCACCATTTATATCGATGTTAGAGCTGCCATCCAACGGGTCAAAGGCAACCAAATAATGTCCTGAATTTGGGCTTTCGACAATGGAATCTTCTTCTTCAGAAGCAATAGCATGTACGTTAGGTGATTCCAGCAACAGAGTTTTTAACAGCTGATTTGCAACAACATCGAGTTTTTTCTGTGTCTCGCCCTGAATGTTTTCATCCAGTGTTGAGCCTAATACACCGGCTAATGCGCCCTGGTGCAGACGGAAAGAAATTTCCTTGGCCGCAATTTGAATGGTGTTAATAACAGAGATAAGCGACTCGCTGGTTTGATCCGCTCTCAGTGTTGGTAATAAACGTTTCATGAAAGTTCCTGCAGCTCTGGTTGTTGGATGCTTACAAATGTATGTTCAGAGAGCGCAAATGATACCTTATTTTTTGGTAAAAATCCTGCTTGTCAGCGACGACGGTGGTACACTTTCGATATTTTTTAAACGAACGGGTTTGGATAACGCATGCACATTCATATCGTCGGGATTTGCGGTACTTTCATGGGGGGCGTCGCCGCTATAGCACAGCAATTGGGACACCGTGTTACCGGGTCTGACGCTCAAGTCTATCCGCCTATGAGTACGCAACTGGAAAATCTCGGCATTGAATTAATGCAGGGGTATTCGCAGAACAACTTAAAGCCGCGCCCCGATATGGTGATTATTGGTAACGCGCTAAGCCGCGGTAACGATGAAGTAGAAGCAGTCCTACGCGAGCGCATTCCCTACGTTTCTGGCGCGCAGTGGCTGCACGATAATGTGTTGACTCAACGCTGGGTGCTGGCGGTTGCCGGCACTCATGGAAAAACCACGACAGCCAGTATGCTGAGCTGGATTTTACAAGATAGCGGTTTTGAACCCGGTTTTATGATTGGTGGCGTACCGGGGAATTTCCCTGTGAGTGCACGCCTAACCGATTCCAACTTTTTTGTCATTGAAGCGGACGAGTACGATACGGCCTTCTTCGATAAGCGTTCTAAATTTGTTCATTACGCTCCGGATACTTTGATTCTGAATAACCTTGAGTTCGATCATGCGGATATCTTCCCTGACTTAGCTTCTATTCAGCGACAATTTGCGCATTTACTGCGGGTGGTTCCCGATACCGGACAGGTGATTTTACCCAGCGATGATGCCGCTCTGGAAGCGGTCATTGAGCAAGGTTGCTGGAGCCCGGTCGTACGTGTCGGAGAGGAAGGCGAATGGCAGGCTAAACTGCTTAAAGCTGATGGGACTGAGTTTGAAGTACATTATCAGGGCAAGTGTATCGCACGGGTTAACTGGAACATCCTGGGGACCCACAATGTAAATAACGCCATGATGGCCATTATTGCTGCAGCTCATGTTGGTATTAAAGCAGAGCAAAGCGCACAGGCTCTTGCCTTATTTAAAAGCCCGAAACGGCGCATGGAGTTATTGGGTGAATACGGTGGTATAAAGGTCTTTGATGATTTTGCCCATCACCCCAGTGCAATCAAAACAACCGTATCTGGCTTGCGACAGCATCAACCAACGAGCCGCATTATTGCCGTACTGGAGCCCAGATCAAATACCATGAAAATGGGGGTTCACAGCGATACTCTGGCTGAGTCGTTAGCCGATGCCGACGACATATTTGTACTGCAGCCAGAAGGGCTGAAGTGGCGCTTAGCTGAAAAAATGCCGAATGCTCATGTGTTTGAATCTACAGATGATTTGCTGGCAGGGTTGTTGACCGAAGCGCAAGCGGGGGACTCTGTACTGATTATGAGTAACGGCAGTTTCGATGGCTTGCATCAACGTTTTCTTAAAGCGCTGCAAGAACTGGATGACACAGGAGCCGAGTCATGAAAAACGACAATAGAATCACTGTTGCGATAACCGGCGCCTCGGGTGCCCCTTATGCCCTGCGTTTGCTACAATGCCTACTTGATCAAGATCAACAGGTACTGTTGTTGATCTCAAGTGCCGCGCGAGTAGTGCTGGCCACAGAGCAGAATATGCAAATTCCGGCAGCTCCTGAGAAAGCAGCTTCTATGCTGTGTGAGCACTTTTCGGTAGATGCTGAAAAGCTCAAAGTCTACGGCAAAGAAGAGTGGTTTTCGCCGGTCGCATCTGGTTCAGCGGCACCTGCTAAAATGGTGGTTTGTCCTTGTTCAACCAGTACTTTGTCAGCCATTGCCCATGGCAGTAGCAATACGCTGATCGAGCGAGCTGCCGATGTCGTAATGAAAGAGCGCGGCCAACTTATTTTGGTGCCGAGAGAGTCGCCGCTTTCAACTATTCATTTACAGAATATGCTGCAACTCAGTCAGCAGGGCGTGACCATAATGCCGGCAGCGCCTGGCTTTTATCATCAACCCGAAAGTATTGATGATTTAATTGATTTTATGGTGGCCAGAATTTTAGACCACCTGGGCCTTGAGCAGCGTTTAGTTAGCCGCTGGGGCTATGGAAAGGAGTCATAAAGAGGTTTATGAAAGCTTTAGAAATTGAAGACTTACGCAAAACATACCGCGGTGGCTTTGAAGCCCTGAAAGGTATTAATTTGGTGGTCGAAGAGGGCGATTTCTATGCTCTGCTGGGTCCTAATGGTGCCGGCAAGTCGACCACTATTGGTATTATTTCTTCGCTGGTTAATAAGACGTCAGGCAAGGTAAAGGTATTTGGTTATGACCTGGATACACAACTTACTGACTTAAAACGTCAAATTGGCCTGGTACCTCAGGAGTTTAACTTCAACCAATTTGAAACAGTGCATCAGATAGTGGTGAATCAAGCGGGCTATTACGGTGTGCCTCGTTCGCTAGCGAAAGAACGCTCAGAGAAATACCTTAAACAACTTGGGTTGTGGGATAAGCGTAATGAACCATCGCGGTCGCTTTCCGGTGGTATGAAGCGACGCCTGATGATTGCCCGGGCGTTATTGCACGAACCGAAACTGTTGATTCTTGATGAGCCGACAGCGGGTGTCGATATTGAGCTTAGACGTTCAATGTGGGATTACCTGACAAAAATAAATCAACAAGGCATTACCATCATTTTGACCACACATTATTTAGAAGAGGCGGAAACTCTGTGTCGTAATATAGGCATCATTGATAGTGGTCGTATTATTGAAGACACCTCAATGAAGCGTTTGCTGGCGCAGTTAAGTCGGGAGACTTTTGTGCTGGACCTGGCCCCTGGCCATAACGGAGCTGAGATTAAAGACTTCAACCACCTCTGGAAAGACGAACATACGTTAGAAGTTGAGGTAGATAAGGATGCCGGACTGAATGCGGTATTCGAGCAGCTTTCAGCACAAAAGGTAAAAGTCTTATCGATGCGTAATAAAGCGAACCGTTTAGAGGAGCTGTTTGTGTCTATGGTAGAACAAGGGCGTCAGCAGGAGGCCGCGAAATGAGTCATTCCGCCGCTAACTTTATCGCGTTAAAAACCATCTGGATTAAAGAGTGCACCCGTTTTCTCCGTATTTGGATACAAACTCTGGTACCGCCTGCTATCACTATGACTCTGTATTTTGTCATTTTCGGTAGCATTGTGGGTGAACGAATTGGTGACATGAGTGGCGTGGGTTATATGGAGTTTATTGTGCCCGGGCTTATCATGATGTCAGTCATTACTAACTCCTATTCTAATGTCGCATCGTCATTCTTTAGTGCTAAATTTCAGCGCAACATTGAAGAAATGCTGGTGTCGCCGGTACCTACTGCCGTTATTATTGCCGGTTATGTCGGTGGTGGTATGGCAAGGGCGATGATTGTTGCCGTTATTGTCACCTGCGTATCCTTCTTATTTGCCGATATCCAGATTGCCCATATTGGTTATGTCATCTTAACCGTGGTCTTAACCTCGACCTTATTCTGTCTGGGCGGACTAATTAATGCGGTTTACGGTAAGACTTTTGACGACATTTCTATTGTGCCAACGTTCGTTTTAACGCCTCTTACCTATTTAGGCGGGGTGTTTTACTCAGTCAGCTTGTTACCTGAGTTTTGGCAAAAGGTTTCTATGGCAAACCCTGTTCTTTATATGGTTAACGGTTTTCGTTACGGCTTTTTAGGACAGTCTGATGTAAGCATTGGCCTGGCTATAGGAGTCTTAGTTGGTTTTAATATTCTGTTTTTCGCGGCGGCTTATTATATTCTGGATAAAGGCATAGGAATTCGCTCCTGATGCAGCAGGCAAGACCAGTTTCGACGAATCAAAACGGGCCGCACGAAGATACCGAAGCGGTGGTTCGTCGTCATTTGCAAAGCGAGTTTCTGAAGCCGATTCAGGAGCATAACCAGCAGGCGTTTGATGAAATTAACGCACAAGTTGAAAGCTGGGGCGGGCCAATTATTCTCGACTCCTGCTGTGGTGTTGGAGAAAGCACCGCGAAACTGGCAGAGCTTAATCCTCACGCAATGGTTATTGGTGTCGATAAATCGGCGCACCGGGTAGAACGGCACAGTCACTACCAGAGCGGCGAGAATGGTCAGCGCTACTGGGTTGTGCGGGCTGACTTGAATGACTTCTGGCGACTGGCTAACCAGGCAAATTGGCAGCCACAGCAGCATTGCATTTTATATCCTAACCCCTGGCCTAAATCTGCTCACTTATCGCGTCGCTGGCACGGTAGTCCAGTATGGAAAGACGTTGTTGCGCTGGGTGGTCAACTGCAGATGCGTTCAAACTGGAGCCTGTACTTGCTTGAAGTGGCTCAGGCCCTTAAGGTGAGCGGATACCATGCCGATATTTCGTTATTGGCAGACAATGCAGACCCGATAACACCGTTTGAACGTAAATATAAAAACAGCGGCCAGGCGTTATGGCAACTGCATGCGAACCTATCTAAGGAGTCTTGATTGAGCCCCAAAAATGACATAGCGGAAGTCAGCCAGGAATCTCTGTATCGTATATTTACCATACCAGAGGCACCGGACTCGACGCTGGGTAAAATCGAAAAGCACCTTTCAGAAAACCTGATGGGGTTTCTGGGTGAGCACATTGTCGCCCGCGAGAAGCCTTTGCAGGAAATTGAAAGGGACTTCGATAAATCACAGATCCCGGAAGAGCCTCAGTTTGTTTCTGACCATACCGAGTTTCTGCTGGATAAGTTGGTTGCACATTCTGTGCATACAGCATCGCCTCGCTTTATTGGTCACATGACATCGGCCCTGCCGTATTTCCTTTTGCCATTGGCCAAACTGATGGTCGGGCTCAATCAGAACCTGGTAAAAATTGAAACCTCCAAGGCCTTTACACCTTTAGAGCGTAACGTTATCGGCATGCTGCATCATTTGGTGTATCAACAGGATGCGCCGTTCTATAACCGCTGGATGCACAGTGCTCAGCATTCTTTGGGGGCGTTTTGTTCGGGTGGAACCATCGCCAATATGACGGCGCTTTGGGTAGCCCGTAACCGCTTATTGCAGGCTGACGGTGACTTTGCCGGTATTGCAGCCGATGGCCTGGCTGCCGGTCTTCAGCATTATGGCTACTCTAAGCTAACGGTGGTGGTGTCTGAGCGAGGGCACTATTCGCTGAGCAAAGCAGCTGATGTACTGGGTATTGGTCGTAAGAATTTAGTCTCAGTGGCGACAGACAGTAATAACCGCATTCGTATAGATGAGTTGCGAAAGACCTGTGAACAGATTGCAAAAGAGGGCGGCAAGGTGCTGGCGCTGGTTGGTGTTGCAGGTACAACGGAAACGGGGCACATTGATCCGCTGGACGATATGGCAACAGTTGCGGAAGAAGTGGATGCTCACTTTCATGTTGATGCTGCCTGGGGCGGGGCAACGTTATTGTCTGAACAGCATCGTCCATTACTGGCGGGTATTGAACGGGCCGACAGTGTCACTATTGATGCTCACAAACAAATGTATGTGCCTATGGGTGCGGGTTTGGTGTTGTTTAAGAATCCGTCTTTGGTCAAATCTATAGAACACCATGCGGAATACATTATTCGTCAGGGCTCTAAGGATTTGGGTTCCCATTCAATGGAAGGTTCGAGAGCGGGTATGGCCATGATGGTATTTTCGGCTATGCACGTTATTGGGCGCCGGGGTTATGAATTACTGATTAATAACAGCATTGATAAAGCGCGTTATTTCTCAAAGCTCATTGCAGAGCAGGACGATTTTGAAGTGATTACAGAGCCGGAGCTTTGTATTTTAACGTACCGTTTTGTTCCGGCTAAAGTGAAAGCGGCTCTGGAAAAAGCAACGCCTGAGCAGTTGGCACGACTGACCCCTCATTTGAATGCCCTGACCCGCTATATTCAAAAACGTCAGCGGGAAAGTGGCCAATCTTTTGTGTCGCGTACAAAGCTAACGCCAGGCCAATATCATCATGAGCCAACCGTGGTGTTTCGTGTGGTGCTGGCTAACCCATTAACAACGGATGAAATGCTGCAGGAAGTTTTGAATGAGCAGCGTCAAATTGCCTCAAAAGCGACCAGTTTGCGAGGCGCACTGCATACCGAAATGCGTGAACTCGGTATGCTTACCTAGCGCTGGTGTTGGAAACCCTTAGGTTGTCAATCAGGCGCGTTTTCCCCATAAAGGCGGCTGCCAGGATCACCCACTCAGGGTCTTCTGCTGTCGCTTCCTGCAAGTCTTTTGCATTACGAATACTGAAGTAGTCAGGTACAAAGCCTGCTTGACTTAAATCTTCTTCGGCTGCTTTTTCCAGTTCAGAAAAGTTAGTGCTTACACCCAGTTCAACTTTGGTCTTTTGAAGAGTCCGGTAAAGTGCGGCCGCTTGTTGCTTCTGTTCAGGCGATAAATAACCGTTGCGCGAGCTCATCGCTAAGCCACTGGTTTCACGCTGAGTTGGTGCGCCCAGAACTTCAACGGGTAAGCTTAAGTCCTGTGTCATTAAACGAATGACCTGTAACTGCTGATAGTCTTTTTCGCCAAATACGGCTAACTGCGGCTGTACCATATTAAAGAGTTTGCAGACAATGGTCGCAACTCCGGTGAAATGCCCAGGCCGACTGGCTCCGCATAAAATGTCACTAATACCCGGCACTTCAATACGGGTCTGTTTGTCCAGGCCTCTGGGATAAACGTCACTGACCTGTGGCGTAAATACGGCAGAAACGCCAAGGGCATCCAATGCCTGGCAGTCGGCCTCTAAAGTGCGCGGATAGCTGTCGAGATCTTCGTTTTCTCCAAATTGCATAGGGTTCACAAAAATACTAACGACAACGTTATCGCAACGCTCCAGCGCTGTTTTTACCAGATGCAGGTGTCCATCGTGTAAGTTACCCATGGTCGGTACCAGAGCAACTTCTGATTGTTGCTGGCGCCACTTCCGAAGCTCAGCCAGTGACTTTAGTACCCTCATTTATAGCTGTGCTCTGAAGTTGGGAATTCGCCTGACCGTACCTGCTCTGCAAATGAGCGAAAGGCATCGGCAAGAGAGCCGCCCTGGCCTAAGAAGTCTTTAGCGAACTTAGGCAAATAGTCGCTGTTCATGCCCAGCATATCGTGCATAACCAGAATTTGTCCGTCAGTATCGGCACCTGCACCAATACCAATGGTTGGAATGGATAACTGCTCAGTAATGCGCTTACCAAGTGAAGCCGGAACGCACTCCAGAACAAGCAACTGAGCCCCCGCTTTTTCAAGCAATAGTGCCTGATTGAGCGTATCGTCAGCTTGCTGTTGCTCTTTACCCTGCACTTTATAGCCACCCAGAACATTCACCGACTGTGGCAATAATCCCAGATGTGCGCAGACCGGAATGCCGCGAGTTTTTAAGCCTTCAATGGTCTCGACTAACCACTGTCCGCCTTCTAACTTAACCATATTTGCGCCGGCCTGCATTAAGCGGCCGGCAACCTCGTAGGCTTGCTCAGGTGTGCTGTAAGTCATGAAAGGCATATCGGCTATAACAAAGGCGTCGCTGGCGCCACGACGAACGCACTGCGTATGGTAGACCATATCGTCGGTGGTAACCGGTACAGTTGAATCCCGGCCCTGTACGACATTACCCAGGGAGTCACCGACCAGAATAAAGTCCACGCCCTGTTCGGTCATAAGTTTGGCAAAGCTTGAATCGTATGCAGTCAGGGAGCTTATTTTGGTCCCTTCTTTTTTCATTTTCTGTAACGTTGCAATGCTGGTTTTGGTTGTTGCCATAACGCACCTTCAGCAGTATTAGATTATGATCTCAGACGAACAGATTATCACGTCTAAGCCGTCTTCGGTAAGTGCCTCTGCCTGTTGCTTAACGGTATTTCCGTTCGGAAGAATCCTGTCCGGCGCTATTTCGGCTAAAGGGAAAAGAACAAAGTTACGTTCGTATAAGCCTGGGTGGGGCACTTTCAATTGCTCGGAATGATGCTGTTGCTCACCAAACAGAAGCAAATCAAGATCCAGCGTGCGTTCTCCCCAATGTCTCACTCGTTTGCGACCAAATGCATCTTCAATATCGTGTAAGGCCTGAAGAAGTTCGGCTGCTGTTAATTCTGTCGCCACCGAGCAAACGGCATTAACGTAGTCTGGCTGATCCTGAGGGCCCATTGGCTTGCTACCGTAAAGAGACGAGTAAGCTAATAACTGCCAGCGCGAGTCCTCGTTCAGAGCCTGTAATGCCGACAGAAGGTTGTCTGTCGGCTGGCCCAGATTACTCCCTAGTGCAATAAAGGCCTTATGTGGCGTCATTGCCTTTATTTTCCTGAGGTTTACGGCGCGGTCCACGGCGTCTGCGTGGTTTGCGGCGGCCGCTTCCGGGGCCTGGCTTTGAAGCTTTTAGTTGAGCCGGGTTGTCCTGTGCTTTGCTCCAGTGGGCCGCAAGTTCAGACAGTTTTTTGTCACCGCTTTCGGCAAATGAACGCAGTAAAAGAAAGTCGTAAGCAGCACGGAAGCGCTTGTGCTCCAGCACCTTCATGGCACGAACGCCTTTAGTTACATTCAGCCGGCGCTGTAACTGCCAGATATCTCGCGCTGGCAGGCTAAAACGCTTAGGCAGTGATACGCGCTGTGACTGTCTGTGAATAACGTCAGCCGCTGCAACATTGAGGGCATCCATTGGCGGCAGACCGCCTTCGTTTTCAAGTTGTTCACGACGAGCCTGCAGCGGCCACCATAAGAGCACCGCAATTAAATATGCGGGCGTTACGCGTTGCTCTTCGGCAATACGCTTGTCGGTGTCTCTAAAAGCTTTCAGCATCATTTGGTAAGGTGCGGCCTGCTCATCGGCTAAGTAATCTTTCAGCATTGGGAAGAGCTGTTGGAACAGGCCAAACTCTACCATCATAAGAAAGTTTGCTTCCGCCTTACCCGACATGAACATCTTCAGAAATTCGTCAAATAAACGAGCCGGAGGAATGTTAATCAACAAGGGGGCAAGCTCTTTTAGCGGACCGCTGACCGAGTTATCCATCTGCATATTGAGCTTGGTGGCAAAGCGCACCGCACGAAGCATTCGTACCGGGTCTTCCCGGTAACGTACTTCCGGGTCGCCAATCATGCGTAATATACCGGCATTAATGTCACTAACGCCGTTAGCAAAATCGTAAATTGCGAAATCGGCAATATTGTAATAGAGCGCGTTGGCAGTAAAATCACGACGTTCCGCGTCTTCTTCTATAGTGCCGTAAACGTTGTCGCGCACCAACTGACCGTGCTCATCTTGATCTGCTGTCCGGTTCTTTTTATTTTCTTCCTGGGGGCTGTCGCCATGATGGCCGCGAAAAGTTGCAACTTCTATGACCTCACGCCCGAACACCACATGAGCCAGACGAAACCGACGCCCAATTAAGCGACAGTTGCGAAACAAAGACTTTATCTGCTCAGGTGTGGCATTAGTGGTAACGTCAAAATCTTTTGGCTCCAGGCCGAGCAGAATGTCGCGGATACAGCCGCCAACAAGATAGGCTTCAAAACCGCTGTTGTGCAGGCGGTAAAGAACCTTTATGGCGTTCTTACTGATATCGTTACGAGATACGGGGTGTTTATCCCTGGAGATAACTTGTAATTTGGGTAAACGGCTGGAGTCCTGCTCCGCCGCTTTACTGGAAAAGGCGCGCTTTGCCAGTGCTTTAATTCGCTTAATAATGGTGGTTCTCCCTTACCATTTTTTTATTCAGAGTTAGTAGCTGTTTGGATATTGTACCGTTAACAACCCAGGATATGCCACTTTTTGCGCCAACTTTGCAGCGCCTCCTGCAAAATGTCGTTCACTGAGCCTGTATGCAACTCTGGCTCAAGCTGAATCCCCAAATAGTCGAGCGCCGTCAGCAGGTTATTGCTGGCATAGCGTGAATCGATTGAGGGCGCATGATTTTGCTTACTCAGCTTCAGACCCTTGTCATTAGTTACCAGAGGCAAATGCATCATTCTGGGTTGCTTACCGGTAAAGTACTGCCATAAAGTGAGCTGCCAATAGCTGGGTGTGATTAAGTCACTCCCCCTGACAATGTCGGTAACCCCTTGCTCAATATCATCAACCACAACGGCCAGCTGGTAAGCATACAAACCGTCCCGACGTTTCAACACGAAATCTTCGCTAACAGAAGGCGAGTGGTCAGAAAGTAAGCCTTGGGCTCGGTCATTAAACTCAGTTATGGGGGCGTTATTTATAAAGCGCAGAGCATAAGGCGGTGTACGTGGTTGACGGTTTCGGCAGTATCCATCGTAATGGTCATTACGAGCCCGAATAGCCTGGCGACTGCAGTCACACTGGTAGAGAAGTTCAGCTTTTTGTAACTGATCTAACTGAGATTGATAAGTTGAGTCACGCTGGCTTTGGTACAAAACGGAGCCGTCCCATTCTAAACCATGGGACTCCAGCTGCGTTAAAATGGTATCGGCCGCTCCGGGAGTCGCTCTTGGTTTATCGACATCTTCGATACGAACCAACCATTCTCCCTGGTGGGCTTTGGCATCTAAGTAACTACCGACGGCAGCAACTAATGAACCCAGATGCAAAGGCCCTGAAGGTGTCGGCGCAAAACGGCCACGATACATGAGCCGTTAGGCTCCGGTCATTTGTTTCTCTTTGATTTCAGCCAGCGTCTTACAGTCGACACATTGGTCAGCTGTAGGGCGAGCTTCTAAACGGCGAATACCAATTTCAATGCCGCAAGAGTCGCAAAAGCCAAAGTCGTCTTCTTCAATTTTCTGTAACGTTTTTTCAATCTTCTTGATCAATTTACGTTCGCGGTCACGAGTACGTAATTCGATACTGAATTCTTCTTCCTGAGCAGCACGGTCTACCGGATCAGGAAAGTTCGCCGCTTCATCTTTCATGTGATGCACGGTGCGATCAACTTCCTGACGTAATTGACGACGCCATTCTTCCAGAATACGACGAAAATGCGAGCGCTGCGCATCGTTCATGTATTCTTCGCCCTGTTTCTCCTGATACGGCTCTAAGCCGGCCATCGCCAGGATGCCATGGGTTTTCTTATCCTTGCCTTGAGGCATCATGGATCTCCTACATTCTCTATTAAAGAGTGCTTTAAAAGCGTGCGTTTAAAAAAAGGACGCTACGTATACCAGAAAGGATTGGTATTGGCAACGTTATTAGCATCAATTTTATTGCTTAAAATCCCCACTGTGCTGAGTTTCAAAGGGTTACGGGAACTGGTCTCTCCAGTTTAATTTCCTGCGGCGTGATAACACATTTCACGGCGTAGAACTCGACGCCTTCAGACTCTGCTTGTTTACAGAGTTCAGCGTACTTAGGATCAATATGTTTTGCTGGTGTAACCGATTCGATTCCCTGGTGCATCACCATATAAAGTTGTATGGCGCGATGACCGTCTCTGGTCATTTGCATGAGTTCATTGAGGTGTTTGTGAGCCCTTTGGCTAACGGCGTCCGGGAAGTAACCGCACTTATCATCGGCTAAGGTGACGCTTTTCACTTCAATAAAACATTCCTGACGGTTTGCATCTATTCCCCACCAGTCGATACGACTTTTTTCCCTGCCATAGCGCAGTTCGGGCTTCAGCTCCTGCCACTGACTAAGTTCAGGCACAAGGTTCGCCTGCAATAATTCGCCGGCCATACGATTGGCGTGTTGCGTATTGACCACAATCATCTCGGCTTTGCTGTTTTGAGCCAGTTCCCAGGTGAGTGAGTATTTACGTTTAGGGTTTTCGGAAACACTACACCAGGCTTTAAAGCCTGGCTGGGCACAACCCGTCATAGCACCAGTGTTAGGACAATGCGCTGTGATGATATCACCCTGACCAAAATCGATGTCAGCCAGAAAGCGCTTGTACCTTTTTTGCAAAACTCCCTGGCGCAGGGGCTTGTTAAATTGCATCAGAGGCCTCATAACTCTAAAGTATAAACAGACAGCAAATTATCGGGAGAGGTACAGAATGTCCAGCGCACTCGCAATCTATTTAACTCAGGAAGCCCCCGCAAGTTATTGGAACCCAAAATCGAATTTAGTGTTTGGTGAAAACAAAGCACAAATCGTCTTAGTTGATGATGAAGCTGAAAACTTGCGACGTATCCAGAAAGCAGGCCGGACTCTGGACAATACCGGAGCCGTTACCATTGAAGCTGCCGGCGGTGACTGGAACCTGGAGCGTCAGTGGGCGTTGTCACAAGGTTTCACCTCAACTTTGTCAACCAATCAGGTTATCTGGAATAAAACCGATGAGCCCGCTGCAAAAGAGCTTAATGCCATGCGTGAAGCGACTCGCTTCAGTCGCGAACTGACCAATTTGTCAGCCGAAGAAATTTACCCTGAAAGCTTAGCGAAGCGGGTAACCGAGCACTTTAACGCCTTGGCACCGGATGCAGTCAGTGCGGAATTTATAAAAGGTGAAGCACTGAAAGATGCCGGCTGGATGGGAATTTACACGGTAGGTCGTGCCAGTCAGCACGCACCGGGGTTACTGGTGTTGGATTACAACCCAACCGGTGATGACAACGCGCCGGTTGAAACAGCCCTTATTGGTAAAGGTATTACCTACGACAGTGGTGGTTACAGCATTAAGCCCAGCGAAGGCATGTTGTCTATGAAGTGCGACATGGGTGGTGCTGCCACAGTATCCGGCGCATTGTCACTGGCAATACGTCGCGGCCTGAATAAGCGCGTGAAGCTGCTGCTCTGCTGCGCTGAAAACATGATTGATGGCCGTGCTTACAAGTTGGGCGACATTATTCGCTATAAAAACGGCCTGACCGTTGAAGTTGTGAATACCGATGCAGAAGGTCGACTGGTGCTGGCCGATGGCTTACAAGCCGCGGGCGAGTTTGGTGCGAAACAGATTATTGATGCGGCAACTCTGACCGGCGCTGCGCAAATGGCGGTCGGTAATGAGTACAATGCGTTATTTAGTGTAGATGAGCCTGCTGCCACTAAAGCTCTGGCCAACGCCGATAAAGAAAACGAGCTGTTGTGGCGTTTGCCTCTGGCTCCGTGGCACAGTGAAAACTGCCCGTCGCCTTTTGCTGATACGGCAAACAGCCGTCCACAAAAAGGTGGTGGTGCCGGTGGTGCAAGTAACGCTGCAGGCTTTTTACTGCGTTTTGCCCCGAACAAAGGCAAGGGTTGGCTGCACTTTGACTTAGCGGGTGCTTACCAAAAATCGGCGACCTCTATGTGGGCGACAGGTGCAACCGCTGCCGGTGTGCGTACCATAGCAGCAACCGTACAAGGTGATTAATTTGGCATGACCTTGCCAATTGAAAGCGTACTGCCGGAGCTGGCAAAAGCCTTTCCGGCAGCACGTGTCGTTATTGAGGCACCGCCCGGTGCCGGTAAATCCACACAACTTCCGCTATTTCTGTTGCAGCAGGGTGTTGCCGATGACGGTCTTATTGTCATGCTGCAGCCCCGGCGTGTTGCTGCGCTGAATATTGCTCATTATTTGGCTAAGCAGTTGGGCGAGTCGGTGGGGGAGCAGGTCGGTTATACGGTGCGCGGCGACAGCAAGCGCAGTAAGGAAACTCAGTTACTTATTATTACGGAAGGCGTGTTGGTGCGGTGGTTACAGGATGACCCTGAACTTAGCGGCATTGGCACTCTGATTTTCGATGAATTTCACGAACGCAATTTGCACAGTGACTTGAGCCTGGCGCTGGTTATTGATGCCCTGCCACTGCGTCCAGACTTAAACCTGCTGATTATGTCAGCCACCTTACCGGCAGAAAGTCTTAAGGTCTGGTTAGAAAACTACTGCGATAAAGTTCAGGTTCTGCGCAGCGAAGGCCGCAGTTATCCGGTTGAATACCATTACCGTCCTCCGTCTCATGTCACCCAGTGGCTGACTGAATTGCCCAAAGTGGTTGTTGAGGCCTTTGCTGTCGCCGAAAAAGGCGTTTTGGTGTTCTTGCCCGGTGTCTATGAAATACAAAAAGTGGCAGCTGAATTGAGCCAACGACTCCAGCCGGGAACACTCATTCTACCCCTCCATGGTCGTATCCCACTGCAGCAACAGCGGCAGGTATTAAAGGCGACGGACGAGAAGCGCATTATTCTGGCAACCAATATTGCTGAAACCAGCTTAACGCTGGATGGTATTGATGTGGTTGTTGACAGTGGCCGCGAGCGTCGGGCTCAATATCTGCCTCAGTACGGTTTAAGTCAGTTGGTGACTCAACGTATTGCCAAAGCATCGGCGACACAACGTGCTGGCCGTGCGGGGCGTCAGCAGGCAGGGCAATGTTTTCGTTTGTGGTCGCGCTCCGATGAGCATGGTTTTGCTGAGTACGCCCCGCCGGATGTCGCGACACAGGATTTATCGGCCTTAATGCTGGACGTTCTGCGCTGGGGCTCTCAGGTGAAGCAGCTGGCTTGGTTTTCTCAGCCTGAACCGGGACATTGCGCTGCAGCTATCGACTTTTTAACCAGTACTGGCCTATTGGAGCATGGGCAGTTAACGAGCAAAGCCCGGCAACTGGAACTCGGCGGCTCAGATCCCAGAGTCTTACTTGTGGCTAGTGCCGCGAAACAGTTGTCTGAAAAACAGCAGGCGGCTATGGCTTGTATTCTGGCAACCATTGAAGAGCCACAAAGCAGTATTAAATCGGTTGATTTGGCGGAGCGAACCCGGGCGCATTTCCAGCAGCGTAATCAGTTTGCTTTGTGGCAGCAGCGCTGGCGCTATTGGCTTAATTACTTTGGGCTCACGGATTCGTCCGGGAGTCATGACAAGATTGGTGATGACGGGCTTAGCGAAGCATTACTGCAGGGTTATCCCGATCGGTTGGCAAAGTTTGATGCCACCCGAGGTGACTTTCAACTAGCCTGTGGCGGACGGGTCACTGGCGACAGTAGCCGCCTTAAACAACCGTCCTGGGCCGTTATTTTTGACGTGACCTTCAATGAGCAAAGTAACTTGGGGCGCAGTCGCTGCCTGTTACCGGTTGATGACATCATGCCACTTTTAAAAAAGGCAGGGATTGCACCGCAAGTTAGCCAGACAAGCGAGTGGTTCGGTGAAAAGCAACAGCTGCGGCAGATAACTCGTGAAAAGTTAGGCGCTATAGTGCTGAGCGAGAAAGTCAGTAATGCCCCTGTAAATGACGAGCAAAGGGCTCAAGCTTTCTGTTTGTGGCTGCGAGAGAATGGCCTGGACAGGCTGAACTGGAGCAGGCGGTCACAGCAGCTACAGCGACGAATACACTGGCTACAACAAGTTGGTGGAGAACTGCTCTCTTATGATATGACCACAAAAGGCTTACTGAGCACCCTGGAGCAATGGGCTGTACCTTACTGGACGAGCGTTCGGTCTTTGAAACAGCTGCAACAGTGGGACCCTTATGAGGCTTTATGCTATTTTCTCGACTACTCAGAACTGCAACGTCTGAATTCGGCTTGTCCTGAATGGTGGCACACTCCGACAGAACGTAAAGTGTTTATAAATTATCTGGACGACACCCCCCGGGTTGAGGTCAAATTGCAGGAAATGTTTGGTGTTTCTGAGTCACCCAAAATTATCGATAATCGACAAGTTGTAACCGTTGATCTTCTTTCGCCGGCTGGCCGGTTGTTGCAGCGCACGAATGACCTTTCCAGCTTTTGGCAGAACGCTTACGCCGATGTGCGTAAAGAGATGCGTGGCCGCTATCCTAAGCACCCGTGGCCTGAAGACCCATTGAATGCAACCGCAACGTTTAAAACCAAAAGGCAGCAGCAGTGATTAAAAGTCGGTGGTTTCAATACCTTTTCTGGACAAGTTTTAAGATAGGGCTGGTACTTATCGCTGTAATTGGTCTTTACGCGATTTACCTCGATGCCAGCTTATCCCGTCACTTTAGTAATGAGCGCTATCAGGCTCCGGCGTTGGTTTATGCTGGTGAGGTGACACTAGAAAAAAATCACCCTATGCGTTTACAAAGGTTAGTCGATATTCTGGAGCGGGTGGGCTACCAGCGCAACACTAACACTGAACAGTCAGGTTACTATTCGGTCGGCGAAAGCAATGTCATGGTGCACCGTCGGCCTTTTGATTTTTCTGACGGGCCGCAAATGGCTCAACGAGTGCAGGTAAACTTCCGGGGCGAGCGCATTGAGTCGTTGAAAAGCTGGCCTAGTGGTCGGGAGTTAGAAAGATTACGACTGGAACCTGAATTGATAGGGCGTATTAGCACGTTGAGTAAAGAAGACCGTTTGTTAGTTGGTCTGGAGGTGGTTCCTAACTTACTCATTGAAACTTTGCTGAAAGTTGAAGACCAGGAGTTTTATCATCACCAGGGAGTGTCCCCCTGGTCTATTCTGCGGGCACTGGTTGCTAACCTTAAAGCAGGCAGAACGGTACAGGGCGGCTCAACGCTTACTCAGCAACTGGTTAAGAATATCTATCTGACCAGAGAACAAACACTGTGGCGTAAGTTTCATGAAGCCATGATGTCGCTGGTGATTGATTACCGCTTTGATAAAAACACAATTTTAGAGACCTATCTGAACGAGGTTTATTTTGGTCAGGATGGCAGCAACGCCATTCATGGCATTGGACTTGCCAGTCAATTTTATTTTGGTAAACAGGTTCAGGAGCTTAGTCCGAGCGAGATTGCGTTAATGGTGGGGATGATAAAGGGACCTTCCTATTACGACCCCAGGCGCTTCCCTGAGCGCGCTCGCGAGCGCCGTGATACGGTGCTTAAGGTCATGTTTGAGAATGACTTAGTCGGTAAAGACAACTTTGTTGCTGCTGTTGAACAAAAGCTCGATGTTAAAGAGAGTCGACGTTTGGTCGAGCACCCATACCCACATTATATGGATCTGGTGCGGCGTGAAATGAAACGCATTGTTTTACCGGAAGACTGGGAGGACACCGGATTAAAGATCTTTACTCACCTTCAGGTAGACACCCAAAACGCAGTGCAACGTTCCTTGGCAAAAAAGCTGATGGCAGATGGCGAGGATGAGAAATTAGAAGGCGCTATGGTGGTAGCTGACTATCGTCGTGGGACGGTTACTGCGCTGGCCGGAGGACGTTTGAGTCAGGCAATAGGTTATAACCGCGCGTTGTTAGCCTTAAGGCCCATTGGCTCCTTAATGAAACCAGTTATTTATGCTGCAGCTATGCAGGACTCCAACATAGGTTTAAATACGCCGGTGGCTGACGAGCCTGTTACCCTGTCCGATAAGAACGGTAAAGAATGGCAGCCGCTAAATTATGATGAAGAATTTAGTGGCAGCTTACTGCTTTATGATGCGCTTGTTCAGTCGCGGAACTTGCCCGCGGTCAGGGTTGGTATGGAAGTGGGTATAGACCAGTTAGTGCGGTACTTACGTGAGTTAGGCGTGACAACACCGTTACAGGCCTACCCATCATTGACGCTGGGCTCTGCTTCGCTATCTCCCATGGCGGTCGCGCGAATATACAGCGCGTTAATGAACGATGGCCATTACCAGCCTTTAACAGCGGTCTCCTCAATTACTACTCATCAGGGAGAGGTCTTATACCGTCGTCAGACACCTGAACAGAAGAAGGTATTTGACCAAAGCGTTTCCTATTTGACGCGTTATGGCTTGCACGGCGTGGTCGCTGAAGGCACCGCCAGCCGGCTTCAAAGTGCACTGGCCGGACAGATTGTTGGTGGCAAAACAGGCACCACGAATGACTACCGTGACAGTTGGTTTGTGGCTGTTGATGGAGAGCAAGTTGTGACTGTCTGGTTAGGGCGGGACGATAACCAACCCGTTGGTTTAACGGGAAGCAGCGGAGCACTGAAAGTTGCCGCCGACTTCTATGGGTATCTGCCGCCGTTGAGCATGGCGCTGGACGTACCCGAACCTTTGTTTATGCAGAATTTTCACCCAACTACGGGGCAGAGAATTCCGGAGGATTGTAATAATGGTCGTAAATTACCGGCAGAGGAAGTCAGACTCCCCGAGGATATTACCTGTGACGGTAATATCCGCGAGAAAAACTGGTGGGAACGTTTGTTCGGTGGCTAATCAGCTGATACTAAAGCAATTTAGCGAAAGCTTTTTCAGCGGCATCCAGGGTCTGCTGAATATCTTCTTCACTGTGTGCCGCAGACATAAAGCCGCCTTCGAAGGCTGACGGTGCCAAATACACTCCTTGCTCTAACATGGCGTGATAGAAAGTTTTGAAGTGTTCCATGTTGCACTGGGTAGCCTGAGCAAAGGTTGTGACTTCAGGTTCTTCGGTAAAGAAGAAACCAAACATGGAGCCGGCACGGCTGGTGGTCATTGGAACTCCGGCACGGTCAGCACGTTCCTGTAGTCCGTTGAGTAAAGTGTCAACTCGCTGATAAAGCTGGTCGTATAACCCTGGTGTTGATAATTGTTGTAAAGCCGCTAAGCCTGCAGCCATAGCAACAGGGTTACCCGATAACGTACCGGCCTGATAAACAGGGCCGACCGGGGCAATGTAGTCCATCACTTCCTTTTTGCCGCCAAAGGCACCAACCGGCATACCGCCGCCAATAACTTTACCCAAAGTAGTCAGGTCAGGCTTTATGTTGTAACGCTCCTGGGCCCCGCCAGGTGCTACACGGAAACCGGTCATAACTTCGTCAAAAATTAATACCGAACCGTGATCGTCGCAAATGCTGCGTAAACCTTCCAGAAAGCCTTCAACCGGAGGAATGCAGTTCATGTTTCCGGCGACAGGTTCAACAATAATACAGGCAATTTCGTCACCCATTTCAGCAAAAACTTTTTTCACTGATTCAATATCGTTGTAATTCACAGTTAGGGTGTGTTTGGCAAAGTCTTCCGGGATGCCGGGCGAATTAGGTACACCCAGAGTCAAAGCACCTGAACCGGCTTTAACCAGCAATGAATCAGCGTGACCATGGTAGTTACCTTCAAACTTCAGAATTTTATCCCGGCCGGTATAGCCTCGGGCCAGGCGAATAGCGGTCATGGTTGCTTCTGTACCAGAATTCACCATACGCACTTTTTCAATTGAAGGCACAATTTTGCGGATAGTTTCCGCCATAGTGATTTCAACTTCTGTCGGCGTTCCGAAGCTTAAGCCTCGCTTGGCCGCTTGCAGAGTCGCCTCTAAAACTGCCGGATGGTTGTGGCCCAGAATCATAGGTCCCCAGGAGCCAACGTAGTCTATGTAACGTTTGCCGTCAGCATCGAACATATAAGCGCCTTCAGCGCGCTCAAAGAAGATGGGTGTACCACCAACGCCATTAAAAGCCCGAACCGGCGAGTTAACGCCGCCAGGAATACTGATTTGTGCTTGAGTGTATAATTCTTCTGAGCGACTCATGTCGTAACTACCTCTTTACTGTTGGCTTTTCTCGCTGTACCAGTTGACCTCGCATTGGTGTTTATCAACTTGATCAACGACCCCAAGTGTTAATGCAAACAGAGCCATACGAATTAATACGCCGTTGTCTGCCTGGCGGAAAATAGCCAGATTGGGGTTTTGGTTTAAGTCATTATCCAGTTCATTTGCCTCGGCGCGGGAATCTCGCGGCAGAGGGTGCATGATGACGGTGTTGGGTTTGTAGTGCTTAGTATATATATCCTGGTTTAAACGAAACTTACCGCGATACTGATCAGCGTCTTCCGGGCTGGCAAAACGCTCTTGCTGAATGCGAGTCTGATAGACAATATCAGCGTCGACAAGACCGTCGACCTTTTCTGTGACAGTGACACGGTGACCTGCGTTTTCCAGCGTATCTAATACGGAGCCCGGCATAGAAAGTTCACGTGGAGAAATTAAAGTGAACTTAATATTTTTGTACATGGATAGTAGCGTCGACAGCGAGTGAACTGTACGTCCGTATTTTAAATCGCCAATCATGCAAATGTGCATGTTATCAATGCTTTGTTGATGATATGCCAGCTCTTTTTGAATGGTGTAAAGATCCAGTAGTGCCTGCGTGGGGTGCTCGTTTGCTCCGTCACCGCCGTTAATGACAGGCACCCGGCTGCCTTCGGCAAACTCTCTCACTGACCCCGATTTCGGGTGACGCATAGCAATAACGTCACTGTAACTGCTTAGCACACGGGCGGTGTCGTAAAGCGACTCACCTTTGGCTATGGCAGAACTTTCCATTCCGGTGGTTTCGCGTACTTCGCCCCCTAGCAGGTTGAACGCAGTACCAAAACTGACCCGGGTACGGGTAGATGGTTCAAAGAACAGGTTGCCGAGAATAGCGCCGTCGAGAACGCGGGTGCGTGTTTTGCGCCTTGCATAAGGTTGCATCTTGTCAGCAACGGAGAAAATATAATCAATACTGTCGCGATCGAACTGGTTTACAGAAAGAATATTGGAGCCGGTGAAATTCATCTTTAGGTGCGCCTCTGCCGCAGAATGTCACTGGGCGCACACTATAGCAAATCATGTGGCACAAGAGAATCTAATAAGGCTTAACCACGGCCAAAATTATGATCGCGAACAGCGCCAGTACCGGGAGCTCGTTAAAAACACGATAAAATCGATGGCTACGGCGGTTATTACCGGTTTTAAAGTCTTTAAGCAGCTTAAAGCAGTAGCCGTGATAGATATAAAGCAACAGTACCAACACCAGCTTAGTGTGCATCCAGCCACTGGCGGCAAACCAGGCCGAACCATAAGCAAAAATCAGCACAACGCCGAAAATGAGGGTAAGAATAGCGAAAGGCGTGACAAAATACAGTAGCCGCCTTTCCATGACGCAGAGCTGCTCGTCGACTGCTGGTTTTGCATTCATTGCGTGATAAACAAACAAGCGTGGCAAATAAAAAATGCCAGCGAACCAGGCAACCATAAAGGCAATGTGCAGGGCTTTAACCCATAGTATCCACGTCATGCGAGCTCTCTCTGTAAGGCTTTACGAACTATTTCCCAGGTGACAATTCCACAAGGTTGTCCGTCATCTGTTTCATAAACAAATACGGCGCCTCGTCTTTGCTGGCCTATTTCATCATAAACTTCAGCCAAAGTAGAGGTTACCCGAATTCCTTTAATTGGCGTATAGCTCAGGCTTGGGCTGTCACCGGCATTGATATCATAGGATACGAGTCGGTAAAGGGCCTGATTTTCTTCATCGACCGACATTACGATAACGGTTTTTGCCTGTGCTGATTCTAATGCGTCAACCAGTTCATTTTGAGTCGGTTCAAGCAGGAGTTTAAAGTCGGTTTCCATAACATTTTCAACCCCCGTTTTTTGCAGAGCAACATGTACTGGCGCAAGTTGATAGGGCAAGTTCTGAAGGTCAAGTTGGGCAATAAAAATCGACTTGGATTTGAGTAACTGGCTGGATATCAGATAAGCGGGCACAATAACCAACATAGCCGGAATAATAATTTCAACGCTACGGGACAATTCAACGATAGCCAGAAGAGCAGCCATGGGGGCATGAATACAGGCTGCCAAAATGCCTGCCATACCCAACAAGATGAAGCTGTCAAAAGAGAGACCCTGCTGAATACCGAGACCATTGACAGCCCCTACGAATACTGCCGCAATAATAGCGCCTATTCCAAATACAGCACCGATTAACCCGCCAGGTATGCCCATACCTAATGCAATCGCAGAAGCAAAGAGTTTGGCAATCAGTAAGGTGACCAGTAATGACATTTGACCTTGATGATTCAGCACCTGCTCAATGGCGGTAAGCCCCGGGCCTAAACTGGTGGGTATAATGACAGCAAGCATGGCGGTGATAAGCCCGGCAAATAATAAACGGGTAAACAATGACATGTCCTTGACCGTTTCCATGACATCCAGCATCAGTTTTTTAAACATTACGCCGACTAATCCAAGAACGACACCAAGCAATACGACCCAGGGCAGCTGCGTGGTCGGAATATCCTGTGCAGACAAAACGGCTAATTCGGAGGCAACACCAAAAATCTCTTCAGTTATCAGCGAGCCAGCAACCGCCGAGAGCATAACCGGGATGAAAACATGAACCTTATATTCCCGCAGCACCACTTCCATAACCAGAATCATAGCGGCTAGAGGGGTATTGAAGGATGCAGCTATTGCAGCTGCAATACCACAGGCCGCCAGGGTGCGAACGGCATTTTTGGGTGCATCAAAATGAAAGCCCAGCCAGGTTGCAGCCGCAGCGCCTAAATGAACGGCGGGACCTTCTCGGCCAACACTAAATCCCGCAACCAATGCAATAATACCGCCGAAGAACTGATTCACCGTGCTGCGCCAGGGCAGCATACCGTAGTGCTGCTTCATGCGGTGAATAACGTAAGGTATGCCCATTCGAACATGCTTCGACCCTGAAAGCCTGAACAGAATATAAATCATGACAGCCGCAACAACCGGGAGTAAAAAGCGGTAAGTAGTTGGTAAAGGCTGTTGCCAATAGCTGTCATTACCGACAAGATAGGCGCCTTGCTCTATGGCGAACCGAAAACCGGCAATCATGAGTGCTGCCAGAATACCGCCGGCCAGGCCCATTAAACAAATTGCGATAGTCGTAGAGGGCGTCGCCAGTTGTTTTCGCAGTTGTTGCCGGAGTACGGAGCTAGTGGCCATTTGAAATACGATCCTTACCTTAAACCGTGGGATGACGCTTGCATATTTATCAATAACATATCAGCATAAACGCTTGATGGAAATGAGCTGGAAGTTATGAAGCCCTATTTTAACCTGAAATACTGGCAACAGCGCTGGGGAGCCTTCCCGGTATTTTTAGTAATGATCCTGGCTGCCGTTTTGGTTGTCTACCTGGCGTATTTGGCTGGTGTGTGGCACGCGCAGGCGTTAAAGGAAGAAGTTGCAGAACAGGAAGAGCAGTTAGATCAGCTGTATCAGCGACTAGAGCAAATGGAATATCAGAGACATGTGCTGCAGGTTGAATTGGACATTGAACGTTCAGCGAACCAAAGCCTGCAGGACGAGCTGTCCGCACTGCAAAACGATAATTATGGGCTGCGACGCGACTTAGCTTTCTATCAGAAAATTATGGCGCCGGAGTTGCAGGAAAGCGGGGTTACTATTGACTCGCTGACTGTCACCGCGAACCGTTCTGAGAATCACTTTCACTTCTCTCTCGCGTTATTGCAGATAGAACAACGCCGTAATTTCGTTCAGGGTAATGTGACAGTCGAGCTTATAGGTCGCATCGACGGAGAAAAAAAGCGTTACGACTTATTAGATCTGGCGAACATTGGCGACGACGACCGCAGCTTTTCAATGCGCTACTTTTCGCTGTATGAGGGAGACTTTTTTATGCCGGAGGGCCTGGCTCCTGAGCGGGTTGAAGTTAGGGTTCGGTTAACCAAAGGTGGCAAAGGAACCCTGGACAGAGCTTTTTTCTGGAAAGAAATTAGCCGTAATGAAACAACCCCTGGTGTGCGGAGCGATGGCGATACTTGACCAAAATACTCAGGTAAGAGAAAATAGCCGTAGAGTTCAACGAAGGTAGAGAAATCATGAGCAGTGCAGCAGAACAGGCGATGCCGATTGAGTTTACTGAGCAAGCGGCAAGCAAAGTGGGTAAGCTGATTGCTGAAGAAGAAAACCCAAATTTGAAGTTGCGTGTTTACGTAACCGGAGGCGGATGCTCTGGCTTCCAGTACGGTTTTACCTTTGATGAAAAGAAAAACCCGGGTGACATGGAAATAGAGAAAAATGGCGTTACGCTATTGGTTGACCCTATGAGTTTACAATATCTGATGGGCGGTGTGGTCAGTTACGAAGAAGGGCTGCAGGGCTCTCGCTTTTTCGTTGACAACCCCAATGCAACCACGACCTGCGGTTGTGGGTCCAGCTTTTCGATTTAACGCCTTCCCCAATAGACTTGAGCGGCTGAAAGTTTGCGCTTTTTCCGCTAGAATAACCTCACAATTTTTTGTGAGGTTTTTTTATGGGCGCGTACGCAGAACACATCAAGACAGTTTGTAGCCGCTTTGATAAAGCGTTAGAGGACAATCAATTTGAATCCGTATTGGTTTACTCGGGGCAACCCCGGGTTGATTTTCTTGATGACAACGCGCCGCCGTACCGTGTTAACCCTCTGTTTAAGTATTGGGTACCGGTTACAGAAAGCCCTAAAAGTGCGATTTTTTATCGCAAAGGCAGTCAGCGTCCTACTGTGTACTTATTTCAGGCACGTGACTTCTGGCACGCTCCGGTTAACGTTCCGGAAGAAGAGTGGCAGCAGTATGTCGATTTAAAAATTATCGACGACTTAAGCATGTTGACCGAAGATTTAGGCAGTGACCTGGAACAGGCAGCCTTTATTGGAGAAGACTTTGCTCAACCAGTCAGTGACTGGAAAGTAAAAGCTCGTAACCCACAGGCACTGATTGATCACCTGCATTTCCACCGCTCGATAAAAACCGAGTGGGAAGTGGAAAATCTGCGCGAAGCCAACCGTTTAGCAGCAAAAGCTCATGTTGCAGCCAAAGAAGCATTTTTTGCGGGTAAAAGTGAGCTGGAAATACACCATGCCTACTTAGGAGCTATCGACTTTCGCGAGTCACAAGTGCCGTATAACAGCATTGTTGCTCTGAACAGCCACTCAGCAATTTTGCACTATGATGTTTACGACACGGTTCCGCCTAAGCAAATTCGCTCGTTCTTGATTGATGCTGGCGCACGATATCGCGGTTATTGCTCTGATATAACCCGTTCTTACGCTTATGAAGAAGGTTTCTACGCAGACTTAGTTGAAGCCATGGATAAGGCTCAGCAGGAGCTATTAAGCGAAATTAAGCCAGGCGTGAATTATTACGACCTGCATGTGTCAATGCATTTGAAAGTTGCGCAAATTTTAAGTGACTTTGAGTTTATTAAAGGTGATGCACAAAGCATTTACGACAAAGGTTACACCAGCGCCTTTATGCCGCACGGACTGGGCCACTTTATTGGTTTACAGGTGCACGATGTTGGTGGCTTCCTGAAAGACGATAAAGGTGACAGCTACGAGCGTAGCGAACGTCATCCATTCTTGCGTTTACTGCGCGACATTGAAGTGGGTCAGGTCTTTACTATTGAGCCGGGCTTATACGTGGTCGATCAGTTGCTGGAAGAGCACAAAGACAGTGCTGATATCAACTGGGATAAGGTGGATGAATTGCGTCCATACGGCGGTGTGCGTATTGAAGACAGTATCGTGGTTGGAGCCGATGGAAATGAGAATCTGACCCGCGATGCGTTTAAAGAATTGGGCGCTGAATAATACGTCTATTGATGCAGAACTTTGGAACCTAAAACAACCGGGTGGCTGGCTCCTGTAACTTCAGGCTGGTTACCCGGTTTTTTATGCTCATAGCACCAGCCTAGCCAGGCAAAGGCCATGGCTTCAACCCATTGCGGATCCACTCCCAGATTCTCCGTGGTATTGCATTTAGCCGGCGTCAGTAGCTCTGCAAAGCGCTCCATGAGTAACGGGTTGTTCGTGCCGCCGCCGCAAAAATAAACCGCGTCGGGTTGTTGTGGTAGTGTTTTCAGAGCATCTTTGACCGTTATAGCCGTAAGTTCAACTAAGGTGCGTTGAACATCGTCAAAAGAAAGCTGCTTTTTCTCTAATAGGGGCTTAAGCCAGTCTAAGTTGAACTCTTCCCGACCCGTGCTTTTGGGGGCAGGTTTTGAAAAGAAGGGGTGCTGAAGTAACTGTTCTAACAGTGCAGCCTGAACTTCACCTGCGCGAGCAAACTGTGCGTCTTTGTCGAAACTTTCATTCGGGTAATGCTGCTGAACCCATTGGTCCAGCAAGGTATTGGCAGGGCCTGTATCAAAGCCGAGCACCTGGCCTTCTGGACCTAACCAGGTGACATTGGCTATACCGCCTAAATTAATGACAGCAATACTTTGCTTCTGATGCGCAAATACTTGCTTGTGAAAAGCCGGAACCAGTGGAGCTCCCTGACCACCGGCGGCGATGTCTTTGCGCCGGAAATCATAAATGACATCGATACCTGTGCTAACTGCCAAGCGGGCCGGGTCGCCAATCTGGCAGGTATAAGGGGTTTTAATGTTGGGTTTATGGCGTACCGTTTGACCGTGACTGGCAATTGCGGTGATGCTTTCGGGTGTAAGCCGTGCCTTCACTAAAAGCGCTTTAACGGCTTGAGTGCAGTGTTCAGAAAACGCGACGTCCAGAGCTGCCAGCTCATCGGCTATCCAATTGTCGGTATGACTTATTTTAAGTAAACGAGAGCGGAGGTTTTGGGGTATCGCCAGAGAGTAGCAGGCTTCCAGTTTAACCTGACCTTGAGCGTTTATCTGGACTAATGCCGCGTCAACAGCATCCATACTGGTGCCCGACATGAGTCCGATAAAACGCTGAGGCATTATCGCATCGCCAAATAAACGCGCTTGTTGTCGTTGAGTATTGCCATCACCTGATCCGCATGCTGGCGGAAAGACGGAAGTTCTGACTCAGCCAATGACTTGGCTTTGGGCAGCTCAACGGTACGCGGATTACGGTGCACGCCGTCGACAAGAAATTCATAGTGTAAATGAGCGCCGGTAACGCGACCTGTTGCTCCGACACGTCCAATGACCTGACCCTGCTTAACTCTGTCGCCATTTCTTACGTGTTTGCGACTAAGGTGCAGGTATTTGGTAACGTAGCGCTCACCGTGTTGAACAAAAATATAATTCCCGTTTAACGAGGTATAACCTGCAGCTACAACTTTTCCATCGCCGGAAGACATCACCGGTGTTCCTGTCGAAGCCGCGTAATCAATGCCATTATGCGGTCGTACTCTACCGGTAACCGGGTGCAAGCGTCGAGGGTTAAAGCTCGAGCTGATATAGGTGAAGTTTACCGGCGAGCGCAAGAAGGTTTTGCGCATGGCACGTCCATTCGGTGTGTAATATTGACCGTTGTCGTGCAAAATCGCCTGGAAGTTTTCATCCCGGTTAACAAATTCTGCGGCTAAAATTTTGCCGTAACCGACAAATTCGCCGTCGACATAGTGAGTTTCGTAAAGCACGCTAAACTCATCGTTCTTGCGTAAATCTAAAGCAAAGTCGATATCCCAACCAAAGATATTAGCAATGCGCATAATTTGATTGTCAGTCAGTCCTGAATCTATGCCTGCGTTCCAGAAGCTTGAATCAATAACGGCGTGAGTAAACTCGGTACGAATCTCGACTTCTTTGGTTTCTACCTCTGCTACAAAGTTGTCGCTTTGACGAGTAATGATGAGAGTCTCGGTATCATTGATTTGATGTGCCAGCTGAACCAGCTCGCCTTCACCGTCAGTTGCGAAGCGCAATAAGTCGCCCGGGTGAACTTTACGCAAGTACTTAGCTTCGTCACCCGACTCGGTAACGCGATACAGCTGTTGAGCGCTAAAGCCCACTTTACTGAATATTTTGGCCAGGCTGTCGCCGGACTTAACTTGATAAGTTTGCCAGGTAAGCTCGGAGCTCTCAGAATTTTCATTCGAGTTTGATTGCTCAAACGCCAGCTCCAATTGGTAGCGTTTGCCTGGCATTAACTGTTCCGCTGGCGTACTGTTCTTAGAAGCAGTTGCCGGTTCTGACGGAATGATCAGTAATAGCAGGAGAGCAACGCTGATCGCACTGATCAGAATTTTATGAGAATGCGGAAGTTGCAGGAACATCCGCTGAATTTGGGTGACAGATTTCAATGTCATATTTTAGCGCACTTCACTTTCTTTATTGTGATTATCCAGTAAACATTTGTCAGCAAACACGGGGTTTACCGCACCTGTTTACGACCACGGAATAACCTTATGGTTTCGAGGATAATACGAAAAAAAGAAGAATACCAGATTAATAAGCTTAAAACAGTGTTAATAATCGCGTAAAATGGCTGGTTTATCAGTTTTTACAGTTGGAGATGAGGATGAAAACCGAAGTGGCGGAAGCTATTGCCGAGATTACTCGCGGTGCCGAAGAAGTTTTACTCGAGCAGGAACTGGCTGAGAAATTAGCGAGTGGTAAGCCACTAATAGTGAAAGCTGGCTTTGATCCAACTGCCCCGGATCTGCACTTAGGCCACACGGTCTTAATTAACAAATTGAGAGTGTTTCAGGACTTTGGCCACAAAGTGGTGTTCCTGATAGGGGACTTTACCGGCATGATAGGCGACCCCACAGGCAAAAATGTCACCCGAAAGCCGCTGACCACTGAACAGGTTATTGCAAACGCTGAAACTTATAAAGAACAGGTTTTTAAGATTCTGGACCCCGCTAAAACGGAAATTCGCTTCAACTCTGAGTGGATGTCGAAAATGGGGGCTGCCGATATGATTAAGCTAGCTGCCCGTCAGACGGTCGCGCGTATGTTAGAACGTGATGACTTTAAAAAGCGTTACCAGAACAATCAGTCTATTGCGATTCATGAGTTTCTGTACCCGTTAGTACAAGGTTGGGACTCTGTTGAGCTAAAGGCGGATGTTGAGCTTGGTGGTACCGATCAGCGTTTTAACCTGCTAATGGGGCGCGAGCTGCAAAAAGAAGAAGGGCAGCGTCCACAAACTGTCATTATGACGCCGTTACTGGAAGGCCTCGATGGCGTTCAGAAAATGTCGAAGTCATTAAACAACTATATTGGCATTACCGAATCCGCTAATGACATGTTTGGTAAAATTATGTCGGTATCTGATGAGCTTATGTGGCGTTACTTCCAGCTGCTCAGCTTCCGCTCCATAACGGAAATTGATGAATTAAAGGCAGCGGTAGCCGACGGTAAAAACCCACGCGATGTCAAAGTACTGTTGGCAAAAGAAATTATTGCACGCTTCCATTCTGAAGAAGACGCAGAGAAAGCGGAACAGGATTTTATTCAGCGCTTCCAAAAGAATGCATTACCGGATGATATTCCGGAAAAGACGGTGCAAGTTGGAACCGAGGGAATGGCGATAGGTAATGTGCTAAAGGAAGCCGGTTTAGTTCAGTCAACCTCTGAAGCGTTGCGGATGATAAAGCAAAATGCCGTTAAAGTAGATGGTGAAAAGTTCAGTGATGCGCGTTATGTGTGCACTGAGAAGGACTCAGGGGTCTATCAGGTAGGCAAGCGCCGCTTCGCAAAACTTAACTTAACGGCTTAACCGTTCAAGGTTTCAGACAATAAAAAAGGTGCCAGTTGGCACCTTTTTTGTTTCCGTGCTTTTAGACTCTAAAGCTCTTGATTGAGTCCTGCAGCTCATCGGCCAGTTTCGCTACTTCGTTAGACGCCTGAGCGGTTTGTTTCGAACCAGAAGCGGTTTGTTCTGCAATAGAAACAATAGCTTCAAGACGTTCGCTGATATCGTGTGCGGTACTGCTCTGTTCTTTCGCTGCGTTAGCAATATGGTTACTGCTGTCAGAGGCCTGGTGGACTGACTCAGTGATTGACTGCAGTGCCTGAGCGGCTTCATCCGACTGTTGAACACTGAGTTCGGCTTGTTCGCGGCCCTTATTCATTACACTAACAGCGCGTTGAGAGTCGTTCTGCAAGCTTTCAATCATATCCTGAATTTCTTCGGTCGACTCCTGAGTACGGCTGGCCAGGGTACGAACTTCATCGGCAACAACAGCGAAGCCCCGACCTTGTTCACCAGCCCGAGCAGCCTCAATAGCAGCGTTCAGGGCAAGCAAGTTGGTCTGATCCGCAATACCGCGAATAACATCTAAAATACCGCCAATGTTTTTGCTGTTCTCTGATAACTGATCGATAACCTCGGAGGCACTCTGAATTTCGCGAGCCAGGCCTTCGATAGTGGTACGGTTTTTATCTGAAATTTCCCGTACGCGCTTGGCTTCGTCATCGGAGTGCTGAATTTCCTGAAGAGCCTGATCAGCGCCATCAGCCATTTCGCTCGCTGTATTATTCATTTCTTGGGTGGCTGTTGCCACTTGCTCTATTTGACGGCGCTGTTCATCAATCGCGTTCGTTGTTTCGTCAGAGACATTGGAGGATTCCTCCGCCGCTGTCGCTAATTGAGTCGCGCGGTTAGCGATACCTTCAATAAGTTTACGCAAATTGCCGGTCAGCTTGTTCGTATTTGATGCCAGTTCACCAAACTCATCCTGAGCGTTGTAGTCGACTCGCTCAGTCAGGTTACCGTCGGCCATAATATTCAGCATATGGTTAACACGAGACAGTGGCTGACTGATACTGCGTACGGTATACCAGGAAATTAAAATGGCCAGTGCAATTGAAACAACCGTAATAATGCTGTTTATCCAGCTGCTGGTTGAAATTGAATCTGTCACAGAAACTCGTGTGTCTTCAGCAATGCCACGAACCGCATTCTGCAACTCATCCGTTTCTGTCATTAACTTGTTCAACTGGGTTTGTGAACTATTCAGTGAGTTTTCCGCGTCTACGCGAAGTTGTTGACGGCGAATGACATTTGCGGGATAGGAACCATTACCCTGCAGACTGTCGATGGCATTACGAACGGTCGTGATAGCGTCACTAACCATTGTCTCAGTTCTGCCGGTTGCCTCGTTCTCTAAAACTTCTAAGCGGGGGCGGATACTGTCAATATTAATATCAATTTCACTACGAATAACTTCGGCACTGTCTAGTTTGTTGGCTTTGTTTAAGTCGTACATCAAAGTGATAAGGCTCGACAGCGAGGACTCAACATTACTGGCTTCGCGTGAAATAACTTCGTTGTTAGACATATCCATGGTGTCTAGCAGCATTATAGCAGCGTCATCGATATTGAATGCAATTTCATCCAACTGAGAAGCTGTTGTGGTTTGAAGTTCCAGGTATTCGCGTTGCTGATTGAATAAGCGGTCGATTAAGTCGACATACTTCTGAGAGTCCTTTTCAATAGCATCAATTCTGTCGCCTTGACCGGCGCCCTGAATTAATCGGTTGAGTTCGTTTAACGAAGAAAAAAGCGAACTACGGGATGCTTCAAATTCTTTTCTGTGAGCATCGACCTCGCCAACTTTTTCATCATAGAAAGTTTCTAATTGCACGCTGCCCAATTCAAGAATATCCACTTTGACGGCAGCTACTTCATTGAGCGCGGGCACGGCCTGGTCGTTGAGATTATCAACCGATGAGCCAATGCTGTTGATATTAAACAACGAGCTTAAGCTAATGATGAGTAACAGCAATGTAATGATGGCAAAACCACCAATGACTCGCATGGCAACAGTAATTTTCATGAAACTTTCCTCAGCACTGCATGATTATTATCACTTCCCGGACAAAGCCGGTTGATGAAAGAATGTCTTACTTTCAACGTTATATAACGTCATATGCTGACCCCAGACACAGCCAGTATCGAGCGCTATTACATCTTGACGTCGGGTCTCACCCATTAACGCAGCCCAGTGTCCAAATATTACGCGATTATCGGATTCAGGCCAAAAGTTAAACCACGGCTTAAACGAATCCTGCGATGAACTTTGATACGGATTATCTTTTTTAGAAAATTCGAGTTCACCATCCGGGCTGCAGTAACGCATTCTGGTAAATGCGTTCACTATAAAACGGTATCGGTCGAATTCTTGCAGACTTGAGTCCCATTTTTCAGGAGTGTTGCCAAATAGTTCGCGCATGAAGCTCTCAAATTGAGTGCTGACAAGAACATTTTCGACTTCGTTAGCGTATTGAGCTGCTTCTTCCAGCTTCCACCAAGGGTAAATTCCTGCATGGGCTATAACCGTTTCATGACTTTTTAGCTGCTGCAGCAAGGGCTGCTGACGCAGCCAGTCTAGCCAACGGAAACGTTCGCTATCAGCAAGTAAGGTGTCGAGTTTATCCTTCGGGTTTGGCTTGCGGTAGCCGAGTAATACGGCCATTAAGTTTAAGTCGTGGTTGCCCAATACAGTATGCACTGAACGGCTGTTTTGATAGAAGAACCTGAGTGCATCACGAGAGTCCGGACCGCGCGCAACAATATCCCCAACGCACCATAGAGTATCGTTTTCTGGGTTAAAACTGACTTTGGTTAGCAGAGCTTCAAGTTCGCGGAAGCAGCCTTGAATATCTCCAACAATGTAATGGCTCATAGTTAATGAATAATATTAGGAATAGCCAACCGGAATGAGGGAATCGGTGTTTTAAACTGCTCGCCCTGGGCATCTATCATCAAATAATGACCTTCCATAGTACCAATAGGTGTTGCCAGGACCGTACCGCTCGTATAGCTAAAAGACTCTCCTGCCTCAAGCTTCGGTTGTTGACCGACAACACCGTCACCAGCTACCCGGGTTATTTTACTGTCTGCATCAGTAATTCGCCATTCACGGGCAAGCAATTGTACCAACTGACTGGATTCATTGGTTATGGTTATCGTATAAGAAAACACGTACTGGCCGGCATCAGGGTTCGACTGCGCCGCTAAATATTGCGTTTTTACATCAATTTCAATTTTACTGACTGTCATTCTTTTCCGCTTGTTCTGTGAGCCAGTCCGATATTCTGCAGTAGTCATCCACCGATAACGTCTCTGGTCTGGCGCCAGGATTAATGCCAAGCGCTTCGAGTTGCTCTGCAGGAACCAGCTGTTTTAAGTTGTTACGTATTGTTTTACGGCGTTGATTGAATGCTGTCAAACATAAGCTGTGTAGCTGAGCTTTGTCTTTCACCGGGTGTGGGCTGTCTTTGTATGGCTCTAAACGAACGACGGAAGACTCAACTTTAGGTGGCGGTGTAAAGGCTGACGGTGGAACCGAAACTACAGGTGTTACTCTGCAGGCTTGTTGCACGCCGACGCTAATTCGACCATAGCTTTTTGAGCCGGGTTCTGCAGCCAGGCGATCCACAACCTCTTTTTGCAGCATAAAGTGCATGTCCTGTATGTGCTCTGCAAATTTTAGCAGGTGGAAAATCAAAGGCGTCGAAATATTGTAAGGTAAATTACCGAATACTCTTGCCTGCGCTTTCTCTGCAAACTGGCTAAAGTCGATGCTTAATGCGTCTCCCTGTATCACTTCGAGTTTCGCACTTAAAAAAGGATGGTGTTGAAGACGCTCAACCAGGTCTCGGTCAATTTCAATGACCTTCAGATGGCCGGCGCGATCCACTGTGGGTTCGGTTAACGCTGCTAGCCCCGGACCAATTTCAATGAGGTTTTCACCAGCTTGAGGGTTAATGGCATCAACTATCTGTTCAATAATGTGCTCATCGTTCAGAAAGTTCTGACCAAACCGCTTCCGTGCACGGTGCCCCAGATGGGTTTTGCTCCCGCCTGAGTGTTTACTCCCATTTTGGTTTTTACTCATAGTACGCTGCTCTTGCCATATCGATAGCGGTTTTCATTGCCAGTCGACAACTACCGTCATTTATTTTACCTGTTCCAGCCAGTTCAAGGGCTGTACCGTGGTCCACAGAGGTTCGTATATAAGGTAGACCCAGAGTGATATTTACCGCTTGACCGAAGCCCTTATATTTTAGCACGGGGAGCCCCTGGTCATGATACATAGCAACTACTGCACTGGCGTCTTCCAGGTATTTTGGCTGAAAGATAGTGTCCGCCGGGTAGGGGCCATGTAGGTTCATACCCTGTTGCTTCAGATGCTCTATGACTGGAGATATAGTCTCAATCTCTTCACGGCCCAAGTGTCCGGACTCTCCGGCATGAGGGTTTAAACCACAAACCAGAATTTTTGGGGAGGACTCACCAAATTTCTTGCTCAGGTCGTTATGCAGAATCGTTAAAATGTTGGTCAGGCGCTCTTTGGTCACTGCTTTTGCAACATAGGCTAAAGGGATATGAGTCGTTACCAAAGCAACGCGTAAGCCTTCGGTGGCCAGCATCATCACAACATCATTGCAGTTGGCTTCGTGGGCTAAAAACTCTGTGTGTCCCGAGAAAGCAACGCCTGCCTGGTTAATCACGCCTTTATGCACCGGACCTGTGACGATTGCATCAAACTCGCCTGCAAGGTTGCCATCGGAGGCTCGCTTTAAACAGTCCACTACGTAATGACCGTTAGATACAGATAGCTGACCGGCAGTGACTTCTTCGCATACAGGGATGTGCTCAACCCATAAATGGCCAGGCTGGTGTTCTGGCACGTCCTCACCTTTACGATAGCGATGCAAAGTAATGGGCAGGTTGAGTTGCTCAGCGCGCTGTTTTAATAAGTTTTTGTCGGCACAGACAATCACAGCAGCCGGCCAGGGCTGCTGTGCAATTTTTATAATCAGATCCGGGCCTATACCTGCCGGCTCACCCGGTGTAAAAACTAGTGTCGGTAGACTCACTCGGCAACTCTTCTGACATAGGCCTGATCACGTTTTTCCTGTAGCCAGTTATCTAACTCTTCGCGGAACTTCCGACTGAAAAGCATTTGATAAGCTCGTTCTTGTTTACTTTCTTCAGTGGCGTCCTGAGTTCTGCGTTCAGTAACTTCCACGATGTGCCAGCCAAACTGAGTACGGAAAGGCTCGCTTATGGTGTTTGCTTCAATGGTTTCAACTTTTTGCTTGAATTCTGGTGCATATTTGTCAGGGCGTGCCCAGCCTAAATCACCGCCGCGTGAAGCTGAGCCTGGATCCGCTGAGTGCTCTCGGGCAAGTTCGGCAAAAGTTTTTTCGCCATTGGCAATTTGCTCACGATAGTTGTTGAGCATTTCTTTCGCTTTATTGTCCGACAAGATAACTGATGGTTTTACTAAAATATGTCGAGCTTTGACTTCCTGGACTTCTACCGTTTGTTCGCCACGTTTGTCCTGAACTTTTAGAATGTGAAAGCCAATACCGCTACGAATAGGACCAACAACTTCACCAACGGGTTTTCCGTCGACGGCTTCAGCAAATAGTGTCGGCATACTGTTCGCTGTCATCCAGCCCATATCACCACCTTCTAAAGCAGCAGAGCCTGATGAAGAACGTACCGCCAGGTCAGAAAAGTCCCGCCCTTTTTCAAGAAGGCTTAAAACGGCATCAGCACGTTCTTTGGCTTTTTCAAGTTCAGCTTGCGAAGCATCGGAATCCGCGGCGATTAATATTTGAGCCAAGCGGTATTCTTCCTGAACTTCCTGATTATTATCAATGAGTTTTACCAGGTTATTTATTTCCTGAGGCGTAATTGCAACTCGTTGTCGCACGGCAGCTCTTTGAACTTGCTGAATAACAATTTCATTACGGACATTTTCCCGGTACGAAGCCCAGGTCATGCCGTTATTGACCATCTCTTCGCGCAGCTCAGCAACAGTGATGTTTTGATTGTTGGCGATGTCGCTAATGGCTTGCTCAAGTTGACCGTCATCGACCTCGATGCCCATGCGGTCAGCCATCTGAAGCTGAATTTCCTGTAATATTAAACGTTCAATTGCCTGAGTTTCCAAAACCTCATCGGAAGGGGCATTACCATTATTAAAGTTTTGACTGTTTTTTACTTGCCGAACCAGATGATCAATTTGGCTTTGCAGAACCACGCCTTCGTCAACAATAACGACGACACGATCCAGAATCTGTTGAGCCTGAACGCTATTATTCAGCAAAAGGGACGATGCTATCAGCACTGCTGCTGAACAAAACATTGCAATTTTTTTCATTATACCTACCACTAGTTACTGAGATAAAAAGGACGGCGGTAGCCGTACGTACTTTTCTCAAGCATGTTAATTAGACCACTGTTATCAGAAGCTAATCCACTGATAATAAATTGTATACTAATGCCGTTGTCAAACTGTGTGTCGCCGTTTATCTGGTTCGCACTAAATGCTGGCTCGAGATCACGGTTTATACGTCGGTAAGCACTAACTCGTAATGCCCAGCAACAACTGCTGTATTGGACGCCCACCATAGCATCATTTAAACGGTCATGTGTGAGATCGTAAAAGACATTTGCAGCTACTTGCCAACGCGAACTAGCCGACCAAACTGCTTGTGTTCCAACCTGCTCTATATCGTTATTCAAAATATTTGTTGCTGTGCGGTGACTCACTTGTACCAGGTTCGAATTGTCTTTGCGAAACTCTATCGCGGTCTGACTCTTACGGGTGCTGTTAAGTTCCGTATCGTACTGAATTGAGCTGCGCAACGACCAGTTCTCATCAACCGCCCAGTTTATGTCAGCCACCCACTCACTGTTACTGGAAGTCGTGGTTTCTTCATTAGCGGCGAATAGCTGCGTGCGACTGTCTTCAATGTTGTATATTTGACCAAGACTGGCGCGTAGCATTTCACGTTCATTCTGAGTGAACAAGCTGCTACTGATTCCGTAAGTTACCTGGTTGGCCTCTGCTATACGGTCCAGACCTGAAAACCGACGGCTACGGAATAGACCATGATAGTCGTCCTGTAACAGCGAAGTGTCGTAAATACCGATGTCTTGTTGGTTTTCATAGGGCACGTAAAGGTATTGAATTTGCGGCGATAACGTTTGACGGTATTGATCATTGCCAATTTCAACAGACCTTTCCAGGTGCATACGAGCTCTGACCCGCGCTCTTGGCAACGTCCGTGTGACACTTTCCGCAATTGCACTGTCCGGACTTTCCTGCCAGTAGCGTGTATAAAGATAAGACAGCTCCGCTTCGGTATCGAAGGCCGGCTTTTCATAACGATATCTTAGGCTCGGTTCAATATGGGCGCGGGTAGCGTATTCGCGTGATTGGTCCTGATTCTGAAAATAAGTCAGTTCGTTATAAATACCTGCACTGAAACCATGAAGAGTCTTTGCGCTATAGTCCACGCTCAATTGCGGAAGTGTCCGGTAGGGGCTTCGGTAATCACCTATCAGCTCATAGTCTTCAGTCCGCAGTTGAGCGGTCCAGTTATCGTTATCGTAGTCCAGCTGTGCGACACGGTATAAATGAGTATCGGCTCTGCCAGCGAAGTCACTGCCAAAGTCGTTTAAATAATTGTCGTCGCTAATTTCGGTGGCATCCAGGTAAAAGCTTAGGTCCGGATTAATCTGCGCTGCATGCTGAACATGCCAAAGGTAACGCTTTTTATTTTCGATGCGGGTATCGTCATTACCTAAATACTCTAAATTGAATTGTCCGGCATTTTGCCCAAATAGATAGCGATACTCGCTTTTCAACATAGTGCCGCGTTCGGACATATAGACTGGCGCTATAGTGGCATCCATATTGGGTGCAATATTAAAGTAATAAGGGATTTCTACTTCAAAGCCACTGTTAGATGATGAGTCAAAAGTAGGGTAAAGCAGCCCGGTCTTTCTCGCGTCACTTATAGGAAAGTTAAAGTAAGGCAAATAAAGAATGGGCACGTCGAATAGCTCGAAACGGGCATGCCAGGCTTCCCCGAAATCACTGGTTTCATTAATTTGAATACGCTGCGCGCGTAATTGCCAGGCTGGTGAATCTCCGGGGCAAGTGGTAAAGCTTGAGTCCTGCAATAACACCTCTTGTCGAGATAAAGACAGACGTTCAGCATGACCCCGGGCATTATGATCCTGCAGACGATAATCGCTATTATAAAGCTCTGCTCTGTCTTCATTCAGGTCGAGAAATAAAGAATCGCCTGTGACGTTAAGGTAGCCGTCACTAAAGGTAATACCGTCAGAGGCAATAATTTCTCCTTTTTGCTGGTCGACTGTCGCTTTTGATGTGGATAGCCATTGCCCATCACGGTGAATAATAACGTTACCGGTAAAGTACGCCTTCTCATCTGCAAAAATTTCGGCGCTGCGCGATTCAACGCCAATAGTGCCTGCTTCAGTTTGCTGCAGTTGCACTGAACCAATTACATTTTCTGCGGGCCGGGAAGCCTCACAAGCCATGCCTTGTTGCACGTTTTGATTTTGTAAAGCCGCTAGCGCATCGCCAGTAAACGACAGTAGCATCAGCGGAGTAATAAACCTTAGCAGCAATTGAATCTTCCGTTCGTTGTTATTAAATGCATTTATTCTGTTTTGCAGCGCGAGGGTATAATAAAGCAATTTTGTTTGTTTCGCTATTTGGTACACTGCTAGTTTTAAGGCTTTGCGACAAAATTTGGTGGAGGATAATTTGGAAGACAAACGAGAAGTGGCTCTGCAGGCTTGGTGCGAAGCCCAGACCGGGGTTCCCCAGCCGACTTTAGAGGTTGTATCCGGCGATGCCAGTTTCCGTCGTTATTTTCGGGCAACTAACGGAAAAGAAAGCCTGATAGCGGTTGACTGTCCACCGGAAAAGGAACCTATGGAACCTTTTTTGGCGGTTGCACAAGCGTACGCTGATGCTGGCGTTACTGTGCCTGAAATTATCGCAGCCGATACCGAGCAAGGTTTTATGTTGCAGTCAGATTTCGGCCAGATTTTGTTGCTCAGTAAGCTACACCCTCGTAATGCCCGGCAGTACTATCAGCAAGCTTTAGCGGCTTTGCCGAATATTATGTCAGTACGCAGTACCGAGTTAGGTGAATTGCCTGCGTTCGACACGGCTTTGCTCAAACGCGAGTTGTCGTTGTTTAAAGACTGGCTGCTCCAGACTCACTTAAACCTTAACTGGAATAATGAAGACCAGGAAATTTGGCAGCAATTCAGCCAGCAACTTATTGATAATGCACTGGAACAGCCTCAGGTTGGGGTGCACAGAGATTACCACTCACGTAATTTAATGCTGCTGGATGACGACAGCATTGGGGTTATTGATTTTCAGGATGCGGTGTTGGGACCGGTCACCTACGATGCGGTCTCGCTGTTACGAGACTGCTATATTGAGTGGCCCGATGAATGGGTGGCTGAACTGGGTGAGGGCTTGCGGCAAAGGCTCGTTCAGTCAAACCATTTGGCTGCTCAGATTGAGCCTGAACAATGGCAGCATTGGTTCGACTGGATGGGCTTGCAGCGTCATACTAAGGCCGCAGGTATCTTCGCCCGCCTGGCTCATCGTGACCACAAGCCGGGTTACTTACAAGACGTTCCCAGAACTTTAGGTTATTTACAGCGAGTAAGTGCTAACTATTCACAGTTGTCAGATTATAACCAATGGCTGGAAAAACGCGTCATACCGGCCTGGAAGGAAGCAAAGTGAGAGCAATGATCTTAGCCGCTGGCCGAGGCAATCGCATGCGGCCGTTAACTGATAATCAGCCTAAACCTTTGCTACCCATAGCGGGTAAACCGTTGTTGGCTTATCACTTAGAAAAGCTGGCGCAGGCCGGCGTGAATGAGGTTGTTATTAATCATGCCTGGCACGGTGAGCAAATTGAGAACTTTGTTGGTGACGGCAGTCGGTGGGGGTTACAGGTATCTTTTTCCGCAGAACCGGAAGGTGGGCTGGAAACTGCCGGTGGTATTATTAAAGCCTTGCCCCTATTAGGTGACGAACCTTTCTGGGTCATTAACGGAGATATTTGGACCGACTGGGACTACCGTGATCTGCCGACTCAACTGGAAAAGGAACAGTTGGCGCATTTGATCATGGTTAAGAACCCTGTTCATCATCCTGAGGGCGACTTTGCTTTAGAAAATGGCTTGTTGGTTAATGACGGAAGTGAGCGCAAGACGTTTTCCGGTATTGGCTTATACCGAAAAGAGCTGCTGGAACCATACCCTCAGGGCAAGCAGCCACTTAAAACCTTCTTTGACCGGGCAATAAATCAAAGCAGGTTAGCAGCAAGCTATTGGGAAGGGCACTGGACCGACGTAGGGACCCCTGAGCGGCTGCATCAACTTAACCAGCAGTTGGAGAAATAACATGGTTTGGGGAAAAGTAGTAGGAGCCTTGGCAGGTTTTGCATTTATGAAATGGCCGGGCGCTATTTTAGGCGTTCTGATTGGCCATTGGTTTGATCGGGGAATGGCTCAGGACTTTTCCCAAAAAGGCGCCTGGGGACGCTTTTTATACGGTGCAGAGAAGGCTGCCGGGGATGCCAACTTCATTTACACCTTGTTTGCTGTAATGGGTCATGTTGCCAAGGCAAAAGGAAAAGTAACAACCAGTGACATTGCGCAGGCGCAGGAGCTTATGCGGCGCCTGAACTTAAGTTCTGATGCAACCCGTGAAGCGCAGGAAGCGTTCAGAGAAGGTAAAGAACCGACATTTCCTTTGCAGCAGGTCATGAAAGATTTTAGTGCGTCCTTTTACGGCAACCGGGATGTCTTGCAGCTTTTCATGGAGCAGTTAATTGGTCTGGCATTGAATGACGGAATTCTGGAAAAGTCGGAGCATGAAGTGCTGGTTAACGTTGCTAAGTCTCTGGGCTTTACGCGCTTTCAGTTAGACCAATGGTTAATGATGGAAAAAGCGGCTTTTCGTTTTCATCAGCATCGCCGTCAGCAGCATCAACAACAGCGTAAAACCACCAGTCAGGATGAAATTAACAACGCCTATGAAGTGCTTGGCGTGACCGCCCAGAACAGTAACGCTGAAATTAAAAAAGCTTATCGTAAACTTATGGCCCGACATCATCCGGACAAGCTGGCATCGAAAGGCCTACCTGAAGAAGTCATGAAGCAGGCTCAGCAACGGGCGCAGGATATTCAGGCGGCTTATGAAAAAATCAAAGAAAAGCGGGATATTCGTTAAAAGATTGCTGCTAAAAGCCGTGAAACTCAAGCCAGCCTTTTATGGTTGAGATTAACTCACGCTGCCCGGCATTCCCGGAGTTGATAAGTTGTCGCTGCCGGTAAGCCGGGTGCTGATATTTACTCGCCAGCTTTTTGCGCAGTTGCCAGTGCTTGCTTATCCATTGATTACTTTCAGCACTGCGAATATCCAGAACCGGCAGTTGTGACTGACTAATACGGTCGGCAAGAGCGCGGTTATACTGAAATTGCGGAACATAAGCATTAATCAGGACGATAGCATCCGGCATTATCGACGGATCACTTTCTAACAGTCGCAAAGTAATATCCGCTGTAATACCTTCAACCACCCACACTGAGAAGCCCGGCCGGCTTAAGGTCTCGTCCAGAAGCAGTGTCATGCGTTGTTGCAAGGCGCCAACCAGAGGCTCGAAGACCTCTTCATCAGCTGCTTCAGGAAAGTGTGTGGCACTGGCGGGGGTCTGCAGATTGTCCGTGCGTATGTCATTTTCCGGCGGAGTGAGCGCCCAGGTGGTCCAGCCAAAATCCGGTGCGTTTTCATACACCGGGCGAATATAAAAAGACTGCAAGGGATGATAGTGCCAGTCGGGTATAAGCACGATTTGACCGCGCTCAAAAGCCTGTAGGTATTCTTTCTTTAAAACCAAATAGCGTTGGTCGTCATTACCGGACAACCAGTGTAGCTGGTCTTGCGGTAAATAACGTTGTAAGTCGTCCTGGCTGACTGCGGGACTGATACACAGTGCCGCGAGTAGCAATAATGAATAACGCTTCATGCAGCTTATATCGGCCACAGCGGCGTCAGCTTGAGCGCAAAGTATTAAAACGGAACCGGGCTATGAAAGGCTATAGGTTGTTCAGTTTGTGGGTGTGTTACGCAAAGGTCCTCAGCATGCAGCAATAAGCGTTCAGCGGCAGAAAACGCCTCACTGTGCGCATAGAATTTATCGCCTAATATCGGGCAGCCAATGGCCTGCATATGAACTCTAAGCTGGTGCGAGCGGCCAGTGTATGGGGTCAGTTCAACACGACTACACTTGCCGTCAAATTCACTCACCCGGTAGAAGGTCGTACTTGGTTTGCCGGTGAAAAAATCCATATGCTGGCGCGGGCGATTCGGCCAGTCGCAGGAAAGCGGGAGTTCAACTTCGCCCTGTGAAGCAGGTAGTTCCCCCCATACCTTGGCAATGTATTTTTTGTGGGTTGTGCGGTCCTGAAATTGTTTGTTCAGGTGGCTTTGTGCAGCTTTGGTTTTTGCCAGTAACAAGATACCGGAGGTGGCCATATCCAACCGATGAACCACTCTAATTTCCGGGTGTACCCGTTGCACTCGAGTATAAGTGGAATCTTTATGCTGCGGTCGTTTTCCCGGAACACTCAATAGTCCGCTGGGTTTATCAACCACCAACAACTGAGCGTCTTCATAAATAACTTGAAGAAATGGCGTTGTTGGTGGCTCATAGTGAAGCAGCGTCATTAATGGTTGTTCACCAAAATGCGAACAGCCTGTAGCGACAACTGCGGACTTTCCAGTGCCGCTGTAATCTGCTCTTCGCGCCAGTTTATAGCTTCTATTTCACTGCTGCGTACCGATGGGTTTTTCTTCTGCAAGTCGAGCAGTCGTTGGCGTTCATGTTGCAGTGCCGCTGTAGCCTCTTGTCTTACCTGCTCCAGTTGCTCTTGCTGCCATTTGCGTGCTTGTTGTTGGCCTGACTGGATAAGCTTTTGCGCTGCATCTCTTAGCTGGCGCAATACCTGACGGGCGGTTTTCTTATCAATGAAGTTAGACTGCTGATCCAGTAGCTCGCGCGATACTTTGGCAGAGAGCTCCTGCCCCTGACCATTAAACAGAAGCCGCAGGCTTTGCAGTGGGCAAAACTCCTGTAGGGCCGCGGCTTTAGGCGCAGGAACTATGCTGGCAAAGTCTAATTCAAGGAACCAGCTGCCCGCCGGAATTGCCGGGTTTTTTAACTCGGCCACACAAGTGCTGCCAAAGTCATCAGCAGTCAGCAACTCGAGCGCTGCTTGTACCATCGGGTGATCCCAGCTCAGAAAGTCGGTATCTTCAAAGTTCAGCGCGGTAACCCTGTCAAAGGTTATGGTAATACCGTCGTCTGGCAAACCAGGCAGACTGCCAACACGCATGTGTTCTCCCGGGCGAATAAACCAGCGTTCTTCATCCAGAACTTCGTTATTAACACCAAAACGGTCAAAGAAGGCAATCATGAAATCGGCGAGCGTATCGGTATCGCTGTCGCTATGAATTTGCTCTATGATTTTTTCTGCGGTTTCCGGGCGACAAGCATTGAGTGCCTGCAGCTTGTCCTGACCTTCCCTGTTGTGCTCCAGCCAGGTTTTGTGCAGCTCTTTTGTCTGCTCTAATAGTTCAGAACTTAAAGGCTGCTGTTCAGTAATAGCCTGCTCAATTTCAGCGCCGAAAGCGTCGTACAGTTTACGGCCTATCGCATTACACTGAGTGAAGGCATTCATTCCCTGCTCGTACCATGGCAGCAATATAGCTTCGGCAGAGCCTCTACAATAAGGCAGGTAAATATCAATGTCCTGCTGCTGGCCAATACGGTCTAAACGACCAATACGCTGTTCCAGCAAGTCGGGGTTGGCTGGTAAGTCGAATAAGATCAGTTGATGCACGAACTGAAAATTGCGGCCTTCACTGCCAATTTCTGAGCACAGTAGGATAGGGCTGCCATCTTCTTCGCTCGCAAAAAAGGCAGCAGAACGGTCTCGTTCGGTCAGCGTCATTCCTTCATGAAAGGTGGCCGCGTGCACACCTGCGAGTACGCGCAGAGCTTCAGACAAATCCAGCACTTGCTCCGCAGTTTTACAGATTAGCAGCGCTTTTTCTGAGCGGTTTTGCTTAATGTGCTCCAATAACCAGTCAATACGCGGATCTTCCATCCACCAGGGCATGTCTTCATCGGGTTCGCACTCGTCCAGTTCTACCGGATGAAAATGGCGTTCAGGGAATCCGCCGATATCGGCCCGACGGTTACGAAACATAACGCGCCCTGTGCCGTGTTTATCGAGCAAGTCATCAAGCTCTGCCGGGTCAGTCACAGACTCCGCCTGTTCCGCTAACTCTTTGTAGTGCGCCTGTTCTTGCTGGAAACTGGCAAAGTCGGAGAACCTGTCCGGATCCAGTAACTGCAGTCGCTGGAAATGTCCCTCAGCACCTTCTTGTTCTGGTGTTGCCGTTAGCAGCAGCAAACTGGGCACAGCTTCGCAAAGGTCTTTTACGGCGCTGAATTCAGGAGCATTCGGTTGCAGATGGTGGGCTTCATCAATAATCAGCAGATCAAATTCCGCATCGAGTAAGGCCTCATTCCAGCGTGACTCATGCATAAACCGACTACTGATAATAATGTGTTGTTCGGTCAGAAAAGGATTTTCACTGTCGGCTTCCGCTTGCTCACAACGTTCGTCATCAAACAGGGTAAAGTTCAGTGCAAAGCGGCGACGTAGCTCCACTAACCATTGGTGCATAAGAGACTCAGGCACAACAATGAGTGCGCGTTGAGAGCGTCCGGTGGTTAGTCGACGCTTAATGATCATGCCGGCTTCAATGGTTTTTCCTAAGCCCACTTCGTCGGCCAAAAGCACGCGTGGGTGATAGCGATCAGCGACCGTCTTAGCAATATACAGCTGATGCGGCAGCAAATGGGTACGAACGCCTAATAAGCCGGCCACCTCGCTTGCCTGGTGATGCGCCAAATGTTCACCAGCCTCACAGCGCAATTGATACATATCGAGTCGGTCGGCCTGACCAGCAAGCAAACGAGTTAATGCCGGATTACTGTCAACTTGATGCGAGAGTTGAGTTTCAGGAACAACAACTGACTCCTGGTTGTCATCACGCAGTCCGTGGTAAGTCACAATACCCTGTGACTCAGTCAGCTCCTGAATAGTGAAGCTCCAGCCGTCGGCGTGCTTACCTTGCTGTTGAACTTGCAACTGATATCGAGCCAGAGGCGCATCTTGAGCAGAGTACAGTCGCACTTCACCGGTGGCAGGGAACATCACGGTTAAGTGACGACCTTCGGCCTGAGTTATCATACCCAGCCCTAATTCGGTTTCAGTTTCACTGAGGTAACGTTGTCCAACTCTAAACTCGCTCACTACACACTCCCGCATGCCATTTTCTAAGGCCGCAATGGTACTTAATTCAGTCACCAATTCCGAGGAAAAATTTATTTCTGTAACCGTTATGTCATGAATTTTAGGCTAAGCTGTAAGAAAAGAATAATCACAGCAAAGGTATGCGCTAATGACTAAACACACCGGCAAGTTCTTTATCCTGGATACCAATATTCTTCTGCACGACCCGCTAGCCTTCCTCAATTTCGATGAACACAACGTTATTATTCCCATGGTGGTTCTGGAGGAACTCGACAAAATCAAAGATCGGAATAAGGACGTCAGCCGGGAAGCCCGGGTGGCTATTCGCTCTTTAGAAGAAGTGTTAAAAGAAGCAACACCAGAGGAAATTGTTGCTGGAGTGCCCTTAAGCAGAATGCATGGTGAGCATACCGCGAACGGAACCTTGGCTATTTTCCCGGATTATCAGCTTGAGCAAACCGAGTCGGTACTTTCGTTAGCGGAAAATGACCACCGGATTATTCAGGCCGCTCTGGAAATTCAGCGCGAGCGAGCCCCCGCGGGTGTGGTGCTGGTAACCAAAGACATCAATATGCGTCTGAAAGCCAAAGGCGCGGGCATGAAATTTGTTGAAGATTATCGTACCGACCAGCTTATTGATGACATTCGATTGTTGACCAAAGGCTTCTATAAATTTGAAGGGGATTTCTGGTCGCAGGTAGGTGAAGTGAAAACTCAACAGGAAGGTCGCGATGCGTATCACACCGTAAGCCGGGACTTGCTGCCGCAAATTTTTGCCAATGAATACATTATTGACTCAACAGACAGCTTTGCTGCCCGGGTAGAGGAGTACGACAACGACACCGTTACTTTAATGGACTTGAGCATCGAACGCATGATGTCTTACGGCGCCTGGGGTGTTCACCCTAAGAACATCTATCAGGCCATGGCGTTGCATGCATTGCTTGATACCAGCATGGATATGGTCATCCTGACTGGTCCTGCTGGCAGTGGTAAGACTTTCCTGGCTTTGTCAGCGGCCTTGCAAATGGTGGTAGAGCAGGGAATTTATGAGAAAGTTATCGTGACCCGCAATACCCCGGAAATTGCCGAGTCAATTGGCTATTTGCCGGGCACGGAAGAGGAAAAAATGGCGCCCTGGTTATCGGCAATAACAGATTCCCTGGAGGCTTTGCATAAACACGATGAGAGTATGGAGTCGAGCCTGAACTATATTATGAAAAAAGCCAATATTCAGTTTAAGTCACTCAACTTTATGCGCGGACGCAGCATACAGAACGCTATAGTCATTCTGGATGAAGCGCAGAACTTAACGGCGTCTCAGTTGAAAACCCTAATAACGCGTTGTGGTGAAAATACTAAGCTGGTGGTATCGGGTAATTTGGCACAAATTGACAGTTATTACTTAACGGCTGTGACTTCAGGTTTAACTTATATTGTTGAGCGCTTTAAAGACTACCCCGGTAGTGCAACAGTTAACTTGAATGGGGTGGTGCGGAGTCCGTTAGCTAAGTTCGCAGAAGAGCATCTTTAATCAGTTAATGGGCACAACCGTGTATTGCTCAGTGTTGACCTGAAACTCGGTTTCTCCTCCAACCTGGCCCAGAGGCATTGCCGCCGGGCCAGTAACATCTACTAGTATGTAATTCACGCCATTGTGTTTCACGCTAATGTCATCGCTTCTGCTACTAATAGATATACCGAAAACCGCATGGTTGGGCAGGTAAATGATTGCCATTTTTGGGGTCTCAATAATTTCTTTAATTACCGAGCTCATTAACGTGACTTTGCTGTCGCAGTCGCCCTGATTATAGTAGAGCAGCTGGTTAGGGGGTACGAAGCCATCTCCACGGCTATCAAGCTTACTGCTCAAGTCGTTATAAGGGATCTGCTGAATAAAGCTGGCGATGTAATTGATGTAATTGCGCTGTGTGTTGTTACCTAACTGCTCTCCAATAGCTTGTATTAACGGGCGTAATACAGCCGTCATTTCGCTGGCAATAGCGGGGTGGTCGGGAATAATGCCCTGTTCACCCGGAGGCAGAGTGAGCTGACGATAAAAGTTGGCTTCTAAATAATCATTCCAGCGTTCATTGTAGTATTCGTGTAAAAGCCTTTTGTATTCATTCAGCTGCGCTTGTTTTTCCTGAGTTCTGCTATTGGCGGTGACCAGCTCTACTGACTGTTGACGGGGTGTAAGGCGAGCCTGAATACCCTGCCATTGTTGCTGCCGGATGTAGCGATTCAACTGGTGAGTAAGCTCGCGTTGACTGCGCTCCAGATTAAATCCCCGATAACGCTTTAAAGGTTGCAGGAACTCTCTTTTATCGACCTGGAAGTCAAAGGATTGCTGACTGTCGTTAAAGTCACGCCATTGATAAGAAAAGGTTAACTGGCCGTCTTGGGTTCCGTTAAGGTTAAAAAAGTTTTGGCCATTTGCTGTTAGAGGAAGAGTAAAGAGTAACCAGATAACAGCACAGATTTTATGTGTCACTCTGATTACTCCTGTTGCCCCTTAAAACTTCATTTCAGTAATAGGGCTGTCTTCGAATTTAAGGTCTACTTGATACTCAATGCCGCCGGCGCGAACGAAAAAATAAGTCTTTTCTTTCTTAAAGACTTCTTGCAGGGAAACAAGCCTTAAGCCTGGGCGACGCTCAGCAGGTAAGTCTGTAAATTCAACTGAACCTCGCGAAACCAGTATGTTTTGGTAACGAGGACCAGTAATTAAAAGCAGTTTCTTATTTTCGTCTTTCAGTAGAATGGTATTACCCGTTACTGAATAGGGTTCTTCATTACCAAACAAAGCCAGCTCCTGTCGTGTCAACTTATTACTGACGACACTATAACGAATTATCGGTTTTTGGCAAATAACCGTTCAGAAAATCTTCAACAATTATTAACGCCGCTTGACTGTCGACAAGTCCTTTTTCCAATTTTCGAAAGCCGCCTTCGGCAAACAAGCTTTCGCGTGCGGCGGTTGAAGTCAGTCTTTCGTCCTGAAAAGTAACAGGTAAGCCGAAACGCCCATGAAGTCGGTTACCAAACTTTTTGGCTCGTTGCGTCAAGGGTTGTTCGGTGCCGTCCATATTCAGAGGCAGGCCAACGACCAGTTGCTCTGGTTGCCATTCGGCAAACAGCTTTTCAATAAGCTGCCAGTCGGGTATACCTTCCTTTGCTTTTAGCGCGGTTAATGGCGAAGCTGTTGCGGTAACGGTTTGACCAACCGCAACACCAATGCTTTTGGTACCAAAGTCAAAGCCAATAACAGTACTCATGCGTGGCCGACATCCGGTCCCAGTTGCCACACATCAAAACCAAGCTGCTCTGTGGCTTTTTGCCAGCGCTCACTTGCTGGTGTATTAAATAACAGCTCAGGGTCTGCCGGAATCGCTAACCAGGAATTCTCACCCAGTTCTTCCTCTAACTGACCGGCTTCCCAGCCTGCGTAACCCAGGGTCAGTAAAAACTGAGGCGGAGCCGCTGATGAACCTAAGGCTTCCAGAATATCCCGAGAGGTGGTCACCATGATGTCATCGCTCAGCTTCTGACTGGCACGCCAGTTATCCTGAGGTGGGTGAATCACAAAGCCCCGTTCACGACCCACGGGACCACCCTGGTAGACATTACCCTGCAAGTGCTGGTTATTTTCCGGGTAAACAATTTCCAGTTTATCCAGCAGCGAGGTAACGCTTAAATCTGCAGGCTGATTAATTACCAGCCCCATCGCACCTTCTTCATTATGCTCACAGATATAGGTCACGGTCCGTTTAAACATCGGATCGTTCAGCATAGGTGTTGCTATCAAAAAGTGATTCTGCAAATTGTTCATCGATTCACCGACTCCTTAACGATAATCTCTAACAAGGATATGGGGGCGTCTCATAGAAATTCAATTCAGCTTCTCTTCAATTGCCTGAAAGACCATTTCTGCAATATTGATGTCGTAGGCGTTTTCAATTTCACGCATACAGGTTGGGCTGGTGACATTAATTTCGGTAATGCGGTCGCCAATCACGTCCAGCCCAACGATAATGAGCCCTCGTTTTTTCAGTTCAGGTGCGACCTTACGAGCCAGAGCCCAGTCATTGTCGGATAAAGGTTGAGCCCGTCCGTTGCCCCCGGCGGCAAGGTTTCCGCGAGTTTCTCCGGCGCTGGGAATTCGCGCTAAAGAGTAAGGCACTGGTTCGCCATTAATGATAAGAATACGTTTGTCGCCGTCTTTAATTTCAGGCAGGTACTTTTGCACCATGGCGTAGCGCTGACCTTTTTCGGTCAGGGTTTCAATAATAACGCCCAGGTTACTGCCGTCTGCCCCTACTTTAAATATCGAAGCTCCGCCCATGCCATCCAGAGGTTTTAAAATCACATCACCGTGTTTTTTATGGAACGCTTTAATCACGTCAGCCCGGGAACTGACCAATGTGTCAGCAATAGAATCTGCGAACCATGAAGTAAAGAGCTTCTCGTTGCAGTCACGCAAGCTCTGCGGTTTATTCACCACCAGGCTACCGCGTTGCTCGGCCAGTTCCAGAATTTGCGTCGCGTATAAGAACTCGCTGTCAAAGGGCGGATCTTTACGCATCATAATGACATCAAAATCTTCAAGCGGGCGGTACTGGCTGTCACTTAAGCTGTAAAAGTCACTTTTTTGATCCTGAACACGAACTTCCCGAGCAAAGGCCATTGGTTGACCGTTATCAATAACTAAGTCGCCCATTTCCAGATAAAAACATTGATAGCCGCGAGCCTGAGCTTCCAGCAGTAAGCGGAAACTGGTGTCTTTTTCGGTTTTTACAGCGGCGATTGGGTCCATCACCATAGCTAATTTTTTCATGTAAACTCCTTTAACCTAAGTCGCCAAACTGATATTGCACGGTGGTAAGCGCCGATAGCGCGGCGGTTTCTGTTCGTAACACGCGAGGACCCAAACGCATTGGATTAAACCCTTGCTGTTCAGCAGCACTGACTTCTTCGTCAGTAAACCCACCTTCGGGCCCAATGAGCAATTGTATCCCCTTTTCGGCGTGTTGAAACGATGAAAGCGGTTTTGTCGCAGTGGGGTCTAAAGTCAGACGAAGCCCGGCAAATGTGCTTTCAATAAAGTCGCTGAATTGCTGAGCTGGTTTAACTTCAGGAATTACACTGCGACCACATTGTTCACAAGCTGAGCGCACAATTTTTTGCCACTGCTGCTGCTTTTTCTCCAGCCTGTCGCCACTGAGTTTAACGCCGCAACGTTCACTGAACAGAGGCGTAATTTCGGTAACGCCCAGCTCGACTGACTTTTGCAGAACAAAGTCCATGCGGTCACCGCGTGAAATGACCTGAGCAAGATGCACGCTGACAGGCGACTCTGAATCATTTACCTTGCTGCCGGTTGCAAGAAAATACGCAGACTTTTTTTGAACCGAGGTTATGGTCGCCTCGTAGTCTTGTCCGTCACCGTTAAATAAAGCAATGTTATCACCTACGTTCAAGCGCAATACTTTGATCAGGTGCTGGAATGCATCCGAGCTCAGTTCGGTTTCAGTTTGTAAATTTATAGAGGCGGGGTGATAAATCCGCGGTACTCGCATGTCGTCAGCCTTATTCGGACTTTTAGACGTCCAGAAGTAGAAAAAAACAGAGTGATCGGTTACATTATGCAACCAGTATTGAGTGATTTCATCAAAATAAAGGAATAGTGGGCATATGTCACGTCACCTGTTTACCTCAGAGTCAGTGTCCGAAGGGCATCCGGACAAAATTGCCGACCAGATATCCGATGCGGTTTTAGACGCAATTTTAGCAAAAGACCCGAAAGCCCGTGTTGCCTGTGAAACCTATGTAAAAACCGGTATGGTGCTGGTTGGCGGCGAAATCTCAACAAATGCCTGGGTGGATGTTGAAGACCTGGCCCGCGAGACTGTCAAAGATATCGGTTACCGACATTCTGATATGGGTTTTGACGGCGCATCGTGTGCGGTATTGAACGCCATTGGTAAACAAAGTGGCGATATCAACCAGGGTGTTGATCGCGCTCATCCCGAAGAGCAGGGCGCTGGTGATCAGGGCCTGATGTTCGGCTATGCTTCTAATGAAACCTCTGTTTTAATGCCTGCGCCAATTACTTATGCGCACCGCGTTATGCAGCGTCAGTCGGAAGTGCGTAACAATGGCACCCTGGACTGGCTACGTCCTGACGCCAAAAGCCAGTTAACCTTCGTTTACGAGAACGGTAAGCCGGTCGCTATTGATACCGTGGTTCTGTCAACTCAACACAGAGAAGACATTACTCAGGAAACGCTGCGCGAAGCGGTTATGGAAGAAATCATTAAACCGGTATTGCCGGAGCAGTGGATTTCCAAAGATACGCAATTCCATATTAACCCAACCGGACGCTTCGTCGTTGGTGGGCCTATGGGCGACTGCGGTTTGACGGGTCGTAAGATCATCGTCGACACCTATGGCGGTATGGCGCGTCACGGTGGCGGTGCTTTCTCAGGTAAAGACCCGTCAAAAGTTGACCGTAGTGCGGCTTATGCGGCGCGTTATGTTGCTAAGAACCTGGTTGCAGCCGGTTTAGCAGAGCGTTGCGAACTGCAAATTTCTTACGCTATTGGTGTTGCTGAACCAACCTCTATTAGCATTGATACCTTCGGAACGTCTAAGCACTCAGAAGAGCAGTTAATTGCGCTGGTGCGCCGTCATTTTGACTTACGTCCTTACGGATTAATCAAAATGCTTGACCTGGAGCGCCCAATTTATAAGCAGACAGCGGCATACGGGCACTTTGGCCGTAATAACCTGCCGTGGGAGCAAACGGACAAAGCCGCCGATTTACAGGCTGATATTTAAACAAAATTTTGCCTATAAATTTGCTTGTACCCCCTGAAATGTGGAGAATACGCGCATCGCAAGTTGCTCTTCATCTTCCAGGGGGTTTTTCATGTCAGATCGTCAATATCTCGCCAATGCTATCCGCGCGCTTAGTATGGATGCGGTTCAAAAAGCTAAGTCCGGCCACCCGGGAGCGCCCATGGGTATGGCAGATATCGCCGAAGTGCTATGGCGTGACTACCTGAAACATAACCCTAATAATCCGGGCTGGGCTGACCGCGACCGCTTTGTTTTATCAAACGGGCACGGCTCAATGCTGATCTACTCGCTGTTACACCTCTCAGGTTATGACCTGAGTATTGATGATTTAAAGCAATTCCGTCAGTTAGACTCAAAAACCCCGGGTCACCCTGAATATGGTTATACCCCTGGTGTGGAAACTACCACCGGTCCGTTGGGGCAAGGGCTTGCAAATGCGGTAGGTATGGCATTGGCCGAGAAAGTATTAGCCGCGCAGTTTAACCGTGAGAACCACGAAATTGTTGACCACCACACCTACACTTTCCTGGGTGATGGCTGTTTAATGGAAGGCATCTCTCACGAAGCTTGTTCGCTGGCGGGCACCTTAGGTTTAGGTAAGCTCATCGCGTTTTACGATGACAACGGCATTTCTATTGATGGCGACGTTGAAGGCTGGTTTACCGACGATACTGCGAAGCGCTTTGAGTCTTATGGCTGGCACGTAGTCAATAAAGTCGACGGACACGACTCAGCAGCCATCACCCGGGCTATTGATGAAGCCCGTGCTAACGAAGATAAACCGACTCTGATCATTTGCAAAACGGTGATTGGCTATGGCGCACCGAACAAACAAGGCTCTGAAAGCTGCCACGGTGCACCTTTGGGCGATGACGAGATTGCAGCAGCGCGCAAACAGTTGAACTGGCCACACGAAGCCTTTGAAGTGCCGGCTGATGTTTACCAAAAATGGTCTGCGGTCGATAAAGGCGCAGCGGTTGAGTCTTCGTGGAACAAACGCTGGGTGGCTTATGAACAGGAACACCCGCAACTGGCAAAAGAATTGAAGCGCCGTTTGAATGGAGAGCTTCCGGAAAACTTCGAAAACACGGTACACAACTATGCTAAGCAACTGCAAAGTAGCCCAGAAGCTATAGCTACGCGCAAGGCGTCATTGAATGTACTGAATGAGTTTGGTCCTAAATTACCTGAACTGTTAGGTGGCTCGGCTGACCTGGCCGGCTCCAATCTAACCTTATGGAAGGACGCAAAAGGCATTACGGCGGATGACGCCAGTGGCAACTATGTGTTTTATGGCGTTCGTGAGTTTGGTATGTCCGCCATTATGAACGGCGTAACCCTGCATGGCGGGTTTAAAGCCTACGGTGCAACCTTCCTGATGTTTATGGAGTACGCCCGCAATGCTGTGCGTATGTCAGCGCTTATGAAACAGCCCAGCATCTTTGTTTATACCCACGACTCTATTGGTTTGGGTGAAGACGGGCCGACTCACCAGGCGGTAGAGCAGCTGGCTAATTTACGACAAACCCCTAATTTGCAGTGCTGGCGCCCGTGTGACCCGGTTGAAACCGCCGTTGCCTGGGGTGCGGCAATACAAAGCAGCAAAACGCCGACTGCGCTGGTTTTCAGCCGTCAGGGCATGCAACAGCAGGAGCGCAATGAAGATCAGCTCACTAATATTGCCCGTGGTGGTTATGTGCTGAAAGACTGCGACGGTGAGCCCGAAGTCATCTTAATAGCTACTGGCTCTGAAGTTGATTTAGCGGTTGAAGCTTATGAGCAACTTTCAGAACAAGGCCATAAGGTACGTGTTGTTTCTATGCCATCGACGAATGTATTTGATATTCAGGATTCTGAGTACAAAGAGTCTGTGTTGCCATCAAAGGTTACTCGTCGCGTTGCAATTGAAGCCGGTATTGCGGACTTCTGGTACAAGTACATTGGCCTCAACGGCGAAATCGTCGGCATGACCACCTTTGGTGAATCTGCTCCGGCCGGCGACTTATACAAACACTTTGGTATTACCGCAGAAAATACTGTGGCTGCCGCTAAACGTTTGCTGGGAGCGTAAATGAGCAAACCGGCTCGTATTGCAATTAATGGTTTTGGCCGAATTGGCCGCAGCTTTTTGCGTGCTTTGTATGAAAATGGCTATCGCGACAGCGTGCAGGTGGTTCTAATTAATGAACCTGCAGCGTCGGAAGCAATAGCTCATTTACTGAAATACGACTCAAGCCACGGCCGGTTTGGAGAAAAAGTGACGCACTCTGGTGACACTTTAACAGTCGCTGGTGACGCCATTGCTTTAACGCATCAAACCGAGATTGAAGCTGTTGACTGGCGCGCTAATGACGTTGACTTTGTGGTTGATTGTACCGGGGTATTTGGCAGCCAGGCTGACGGCCAGCTTTACCTGCAGCAAGGGGTGAAGCGAGTACTGTACTCTCACCCCGGCAAACCGGATGTTGATTTCACTGCAATTTATGGGGTGAATGAAAAAGAGTTAACGGCCGAGCATAAAGTCGTGTCTAACGGCTCCTGCACAACGAATTGTATTGTGCCGGTGATAAAAGTGCTGGATGACACTTTTGGTATTGATTCAGGCGCCATTACCACCATTCATTCAGCGATGCACGACCAACAGGTTATTGATGCCTACCACCCTGATTTAAGGCGTACCCGTGCCGCCGGGCGTTCTATTATTCCGGTGGATACGCGGCTGGCGCGAGGCATTGAACGTATACTGCCGCATTTAGAAGGGCGTTTTGAGGCTATTGCGGTGCGAGTGCCTACCACAAACGTCACCGCCATGGACTTAAGTGTTACGTTAAACAGTGATGCCACAATCGAGCAGATAAACCATGTGCTGCGTGAGCAAAGTGAGCATCAACTGGCGGGTATACTGGACTATACTGAAGAACCTTTAGTTTCAATAGATTTTAACCATGATCCACATTCTTCGATTGTCGATGGCACGCAAACCCGGGTCAGCCACAAGCGGCTGGTTAAGTTGTTGTGCTGGTGTGATAACGAGTGGGGCTTCGCTAATCGTTTGCTGGATACGGCAAAGACGATGGCTGAACAAATAGAACACTAAGTTTAGAGAGGATACCGCATGTCTGTCATTGCTATGACTGATTTGGATTTAAGTAATAAACGCGTACTTATCCGGGAAGATTTAAACGTTCCGGTAAAAAATGGCAAAGTTACCTCCGATGCGCGTTTAAAAGCAGCAATGCCAAGTATTCAACAAGCGTTAAAGGCTGGCGCTAAAGTTATGGTGATGTCTCATCTTGGTCGCCCGACCGAAGGTGAGTATGACGAGCAGTTCTCTATGCAGCCGGTTGTTGATTACCTAAAAGAGGCACTGGATTGCCCTGTCCGCCTGTGTAAAGACTACCTGGATGGTGTTGAAGTTAGTGCCGGGGAGCTGGTAGTTTTTGAAAACGTTCGCTTTAATGTGGGCGAAAAGAAAAACGACGACGAGCTTGCCAAAAAATTAGCCGGCTTGTGTGATGTTTATGTGATGGATGCTTTTGGCACCGCGCACCGGGCTCAAGCATCTACTCATGGTGTCGCTAAATATGCGCCAGTTGCCTGTGCCGGACCTCTGCTGGCTGGTGAACTAGAAGCTTTAGGCAAAGCACTGGAAAACCCTAAGCGGCCATTAGTGGCCATTGTTGGTGGTTCAAAGGTTTCGACCAAACTCACGGTACTGGAGTCATTGTCCGGCGTTGTTGACCAGTTAATTGTGGGCGGCGGTATTGCGAACACTTTTGTTGCGGCTGCAGGCCATAAGGTTGGTAAGTCATTATACGAAGCCGATTTAACCGACGAAGCTACCCGTTTAATGGCGCAGGCGAAAGCCAAAGGCGGTGACATTCCATTACCCGTTGATGTGGTGACAGGTAAGGAATTCAGCGCAGAAGCAACAGCTGAAACGAAAGCCGTTAACGCCGTTGCAGATGACGACATGATTTTTGATATTGGCCCGGAAACAGCACAGCAGCTAGCCGCTATGCTGAAAAATGCAGGCACCATAGTCTGGAACGGGCCAGTGGGTGTTTTTGAATTTGAGCAGTTTGGGCATGGTACAAAAACCATCGCCGAAGCCATTGCACAAAGTGATGCGTTTTCAATTGCAGGCGGTGGCGACACCTTAGCGGCAATTGATCAATACGCTATCGCTGATAAGATAAGCTATATTTCAACAGGTGGCGGAGCGTTCCTGGAATTCCTGGAAGGTAAAACATTACCAGCCGTTGCAATTTTACAAGAACGGGCTAAAGACGCCTGAACATAAGTTTTAAATAAGGAGTATTTTTATGGCCCTGGTGTCATTACGACAGTTACTTGACCATGCTGCAGAGCATGACTACGGTGTCCCGGCGTTTAACGTCAATAACCTCGAGCAGATGCGCGCAATTATGCAGGCTGCTGATGCAACCGACAGCCCGGTTATCGTGCAGGCTTCTGCTGGCGCTCGTAAATACGCCGGTGCTCCTTTTCTGCGCCACTTAATTCAGGCAGCCGTTGAAGAATGGCCACATATTCCTGTGGTTGTGCATCAGGACCATGGTACCTCTCCGGCGGTATGTCAGCGTTCTATTCAACTGGGCTTTAGCTCTGTGATGATGGACGGTTCTTTGCTGGAAGACGGAAAAACACCAGCCGAGTACGACTACAACGTAAAAGTTACCAAGCAAACTGTTGAAATGGCACACGCCTGTGGCGTTTCTGTTGAAGGTGAGCTGGGCTGTCTTGGTTCACTGGAAACTGGTGAAGCGGGTGAAGAAGACGGTGTTGGTGCCGAGGGTAAACTGTCGCATGAACAACTGCTGACAGACCCTGAAGAAGCGGCTGAATTTGTTAAAGCTACAAATGTGGATGCACTGGCTATTGCTTGTGGTACGTCACATGGTGCCTACAAATTCACTCGTCCACCAACTGGTGATATTTTGGCCATTGATCGCATTAAAGAGATTCATCGTCGCATTCCGGGTACACACTTGGTTATGCATGGTTCATCATCTGTACCGCAAGAGTGGCTGAAAATTATTAATGAATTTGGTGGCGAAATTCCGGAAACTTACGGTGTGCCGGTAGAGCAAATTCAGGAAGGTATTAAGCACGGTGTTCGCAAAGTAAACATTGATACCGATTTACGCTTGGCTTCAACCGGTGCTATTCGCCGGCACTTGGCGGAAAACCCGTCAAACTTTGACCCGCGTAAATTCTTTGCGGCAGCGACAACGGCAATGGAAGATATTTGCCGTGCACGCTATGAAGCCTTTGGTTGTGCTGGTATGGCGAGTAAAATTAAGCCAATTAACTTAGAATCAATGTTTCAGCGCTATGAAAATGGCGAATTAGACGCCATTGTTAAGTAACGAAATACTTTATAAAAGACACAAATAACGAGGTTAGTGTGCGATTTTCTTTATTATTCGCTAGTTTGTTTTTACCTGTTGTAGCGAGTGCTCAAACATTTATGTTTGACGATGCTGATGACATTGATACAGAAACGGTTGAAGAGTGGGAGGCGAGTGCAGAGTTTGGCTTGCTTTACACTTCTGGTAATACCGAAACAGAAAGCCTGAAAGGTAAATTTAATGCATCGCGCGATATTCAAAATTGGCGCCATAAAGGTGTCTTTGATTATTACACCGCCGAACAGGAAGATCAGGAAACTGGTGAAAGTGTAGAAACTGCAGACCGGATGTTCGTATCCGCTCAGAGTAACTACAAGTTTGATCCTGATAGCCGCGACTCGCTGTTTGTTTTCGGTTCTTATGAAGAAGATGAATTTAGTGGCTTTGAATATCAGGCAACCGTAGCAACCGGTTACGGTGCTCGCTATCGCTACGACGAAGACATCTATGCCGACTATGAAATTGGTCCTGGTTATTCACGAACCAAACCGGTTCAGGTTGAAGGTGAACCACCAGTGGAGTCTGATGGCTCTATGATTTTGCGTCTGGCTGGCGGTTTGAACTGGAAAATCAGTGAAAACTCGCGCTTTAACGCATTGTTGTCATCGGAGATTGGTGAAGACAATACCAAGAGCAAAGCTGAACTCTCTGTATCTGCTAACATTAATAGCTCTCTGGCTATGAAGTTTTCTGTTGGTGCAAATCACAACTCTCAGGTTGCTGATGAAAGCATCGAAAAACTGGATACAGAAACCGCTGTGACTTTAGTTTACTCCTTTTAATAAACTGTTGTGACTGCAGATAAAAAGCCGTGGCTATGCCGCGGCTTTTTTCTTTGCGAAGAAGTCGAATAAAAATTGAGTAATTAATCAAATCTTACGGTTTCCTTTATCTTTAGATTTCGCTAACATTCGCCGCAGCTAACATCGGCTGAAAAAAATCGGATAATGTTATGTCAGTGAACTCATTTCTTGGCGTATTTGCGAAGTCGCCAATCAAACCGATGATTGAGCACATGGATGAAGTGCACCGCTGCGCCTATGCGTTGAAAGATTTCTTTAAAGCGGTTTATTCAAAGGACTGGCAGAGTGCAGAAGTCGCTCGCGCAACCATCGTAAAACACGAATCCACCGCGGATGACATGAAGCGTAAAATCCGCCTGAACCTTCCCAGTGGCTTATTTATGCCTGTAGAACGAGCTGACTTACTTGAGCTTGTTTCACAGCAGGACAAAATTGCTAATAAAGCCAAAGACATCTCCGGTCTGGTTACGGGACGTGAATTGAGCATTCCTGAGTCATTAGTTAAAGACTTTGATGCGTATTTAAGTCGTTGCCTGGATGCTACAGACAAGGCTCGTGAAACCATTGGTGAATTTGACGATTTACTGGAGACGGGCTTTAAAGGCCGCGAACGTGATCTTGTCGACAACTTCATTGCCGAGCTTGACGCAATTGAAGCCGATACTGATCAACTTCAAATTAAACTACGTCAGGACTTGCGTGGAATTGAGCTCGAAATGAATCCGGTAGATGTGATGTTCTTATATCGTATTCTCGATTGGGTGGGCGATTTGGCCGACTTGGCCGAGCGAGTCGGTGCACGTTTCGAACTGATGCTAGCACGCGTCTAAGCGGAGTCTGATTTATGGATATTATTTCTAGCTACAGCCTCCTGCTTATCGGGATGGCAGCAGTTTTTGGTTTCTTCATGGCCTGGGGCATTGGCGCAAATGACGTCGCAAATGCCATGGGTACGTCGGTTGGTTCCAAGGCGCTAACAATAAAACAGGCAATTCTTATTGCTATGGTTTTTGAGTTTGCCGGTGCTTACCTGGCAGGTGGAGAAGTCACTTCAACCATCCGCAAAGGCATTATTGACTCGGGCTACTTCGTTGATCAACCCGAACTACTCGTATTTGGTATGATCTCAGCGCTATTAGCCGCCGGCTTTTGGTTGCTGATAGCTTCTTACCTTGGCTGGCCGGTATCAACGACTCACTCCATTATTGGTGCCATTGTTGGCTTCTCTGCCGTTGGCGTTAGTATGGAGTCGGTTCAGTGGATGAAAGTGGGAGGTGTCGTTGGAAGCTGGGTTGTCACCCCCGCCATATCCGGGTTTATTGCCTATCTCATATTTATGAGTGCACAAAAGCTCATTTTTGACCGCTCTAATCCTTTAGCAATGGCTAAGCGCTATGTGCCTTACTATATGGGGTTAGCCGGCTTCGTACTGTCGTTGGTCACCATCAAAAAAGGCCTTAAGCACGTTGGACTGAACCTTGGTAGCATTGAAGGTTATTTATGGGCTCTGGGTATTGCTGTATTGGTCTTTGCTATTGGCAAAATGGCCATTGGTCGTCTTAAGTTTAACCCTTCAGACGACAAAGACATGCACTACACCAATGTGGAAAAAGTCTTTGCGATATTAATGGTGGTAACCGCCTGTGCTATGGCTTTTGCTCACGGTTCAAACGACGTTGCTAACGCTATCGGCCCACTGGCCGCTGTAGTGAGCGTGGTTACCAGCGGTGGTGATATTGGCAGTAAAGCGACATTAGCCTGGTGGGTATTACCTTTAGGCGCTGTAGGTATTGTGGCTGGTCTTGCTATGTTGGGTAAACGCGTTATTGCCACCATTGGTAACGGAATTACGCATTTAACCCCAAGTCGCGGTTTTGCGGCGGAACTTGCCGCTGCTTCAACTGTGGTTCTGGCGTCAGGTACCGGGTTGCCGATATCAACCACACAAACGCTGGTTGGTGCAGTATTGGGTGTTGGTATGGCGCGTGGTATCGCGGCCCTGAATCTTGGTGTTGTTCGCAATATCGTTATTTCATGGGTTGTTACCTTGCCGGCAGGTGCCATTATGTCCATCATCTTCTTCTACATTCTGAAAGCAATTTTCGGTGTAGCTTAAGCTTGCGATAAACGGACAGCCTGTAACAGTGACAGGCTGTCCACTTTCCAGTAAAATCCGCGCTTCATTACATCTCGCAATTGCAGCACGGACATGTCAAATACCAATCATTCTTCTTTAAAAGTCAGTGACTTTTCATTCGAACTACCCGATGAGCTTATAGCCCGCTATCCGCAGGAGCAGCGCAGTGCAAGCCGGCTATTGTCGGTGAATGCGAATGAAAACAGCATTGCTCACAAACAGTTCAGGAATATCGTTGATGAGTTAAACGCGGGTGATTTACTGGTGTTTAACGATACCCGGGTTATTCCGGCCCGGTTACTGGGTGAAAAAGTCTCTGGCGGTAAAGTAGAGGTGTTAGTTGAACGTTTGCTGGACGACCATCGTGTACTGGCTCATGTTCGCGCTAATCGTGCGCCAAAGGCAGGTGCTGAGCTGCTGTTAGAAGGCCACGTAAAAGTCACTATGCTGGCCCGGCATGATGCGCTTTTTGAACTGAAATTTGAACACGAAGAAACGGTACTGGAACTGCTGGAACAATACGGGCACATGCCATTGCCGCCTTATATCGACCGCCCCGATGAAAGCTCTGACAAAGAGCGCTACCAAACCGTTTATAACCGCGAACCCGGTGCCGTTGCAGCACCTACCGCAGGCCTGCACTTTGACGACGAAATTTTGCAGCAGTTGCGGGATAAAGGCGTGAACTTTGCCTATGTCACCCTGCATGTAGGCGCCGGAACCTTTCAGCCAGTGCGTGTTGAAGACATTAACGACCATGTAATGCACAGCGAATACGCCAAAGTCAGTGCCGAAACCTGTCATGCTATTAAGCAAGCTAAAGCTTCGGGCGGCCGGGTGGTGGCGGTTGGTACTACCTCTGTTCGCTCGCTGGAGTCAGCTGCTCAGGCTTCAGCGTCAGAAGACATTGAACCGTTTTTTGATGACACCGATATTTTTATCTTTCCGGGGTATGAATTTAAAGTTGTCGACAGTTTGATAACCAACTTTCATTTACCTGAGTCCACGCTCATTATGCTGGTGTCAGCATTTGCGGGTCGTGATTTGATTATGAAGGCTTATAATGAAGCCATTAAAGAGCGCTATCGATTCTTTAGCTACGGCGATGCCATGCTGTTACAGCGCTAAATTTAATACACTGAAGTGAATACTTATGACAATGAAATTTGAATTAGATAAAACCAGTGGTCGCGCGCGTCGCGGACGTATGGTGTTTGAACGCGGAACCGTAGAAACGCCGGCATTTATGCCTGTTGGGACTTTAGGTACGGTAAAAGGCATGACACCAGAGGAAGTGAAAGAAACCGGCGCACAAATTTGCCTGGGCAATACCTTTCATTTAATGCTGCGTCCGGGGACACAAATTATCCAGCAGCACGGTGACCTGCACGACTTCATGAACTGGGACAAGCCTATTTTGACCGACTCAGGTGGCTTTCAGGTTTTTAGTCTGGGTGAGCTCCGTAAAATTACCGAAGAGGGCGTGACTTTCCGTTCGCCAATTAACGGTGAGAAAATTCTGTTAACGCCTGAAAAGTCTATGCAGGTTCAGCGTGAGCTGGGCTCCGATATTGTCATGATATTTGATGAATGCACACCGTTCCCTGCGACGCAGGCAGAAGCCCGCAGTTCAATGGAGCTTTCGCTGCGTTGGGCCGAACGTTCTAAGCAGGAGCACGGCGACAACAAGGCCGCGCTTTTCGGCATTATTCAGGGCGGCATGTACGAAGAGTTGCGTGATATTTCTCTGAAAGGCCTGACCGATATCGGGTTCGATGGCTATGCTATTGGTGGCTTGTCGGTTGGCGAGCCTAAAGAAGACATGATGCGCATTTTAGAGCACACTGCACCGCAAATGCCTGAGCAAAAACCTCGCTACTTAATGGGTGTGGGTAAACCAGAAGACTTAGTTGAAGCGGTGCGTCGTGGTATCGATATGTTCGACTGTGTTATGCCAACCCGTAATGCTCGTAACGGCCATTTGTTTATTAGCTCGGGCGTGGTAAAAATTCGTAACGCTGTGCACCGCACAGATACCTCCCCGTTAGATGAAAACTGTGACTGCTACACTTGTAAAAACTATTCTCGCGCGTATCTGCATCATTTGGATCGTACTAACGAGATGCTGGGCTCACGCCTGAACACCATCCATAACTTACGCTTTTATCAAAAAGTGATGAGTGACATGCGTGACGCTTTAGATGCGGGAACCTTTGATGAATTCGTAGAAGAGTTCTATCGATTAAGAGATCAGTCAGTACCACCACTGGACTGATACTGACTTATTTGACGGTGTAATTTTTGGTAGCGATCGACATTCGGTTGACTGTTGATCGCTGCTTTAGCGGATTGCGAGGCCGAGTCCGCCCACTGTTTTACCAGGTGAGGCTGTTCACTATTAAGCTTGGCTAAGCCTAAATACATTCTGGCTCTCAAATAAAAAGCTCCCGGTTTATCTTCATAATGTTCAGGTTCACCCAATTCATTAACGGCGTTAAGTAGCATAGTGGTGATTTGGGCCTGACTAAAAATACGCTCCGAGTTTAAGATGAAGTTTGCGCGCTCAACATGATATTGAAGCTTGTCGGGGTTATTACTGACAGCGTCGTCAAAGTGCGTCAAAGCTAGCTCAGCCTGCTCTGTTGCCTGCTGAATATAACCATCGTTAACTAAGTGTATGGAATAATGTGCAAAAACAACTGCGTGCGCATACTGATTTTTGTCGGTTGAATAATTTTTAAAAAGAAAGGCATTGGTTGGTTCGCGCAAAAACGCGAACATAACCAGTACGATAATCAGAGCGGCAGCATTGGCGGCACCAAGTTTCAAGAAACGTTGCTTCAATTTATAACGATGGAACCAGGTGTTCAGAGCCTTTTGAAAATCTCGACAGTTGCGAAAATTGGAATTCGGCTCCAGCGAAAGTGCCCGTTTTATAATTTCTCCCAGCCCCGATGGAAGCCGGTTGCGCTGTACGACTGAATTTTGAAAAAATGGTTCGGGCTTCATTCCCGTTAACAAAAACAGCAGCAACGCACTTAGCTGATAAATATCTCGTTGAATGGTTAGTGGAGAGCTTGGAGCGGCAATGCTTAAGTCAACTAATGCAACTTTATTGCGGTATTCTTTCGTAGCCTCCGCCGATGAGCGGATCATAATATTATGAGGATGAATGTCGTTGTGTGCGTAACCAGCTTCGTGCATACGGCAAACGGCATCCACTAAAGAGCTCGTAACACTTATAGCTTCGTTAGTCGACATACTGGCCTTAGCTTTACTAAGGGGCTCACCATCAATGTACTCTAAGACCATGAACAATGACGATGAGGAAACGTCAGGCTCACCAATGTCGAACACCCGGCACAATGCAGGGTGGTTAACGCTGGATAAAAGGCGCGCTTCATTGACTAATCTATGGCGACTGACAATAGACGGGGAGCGCGCAAACTTAATTGCGACCTCACGTTTTAAGCGCTGGTCGTAAGCTTTGTAGACCAGACCACTGCCACCATGCCCCAATAACTTTATGCACTGGTATCGTGCCGGTATTGGATAAGGAAATGTTTTGTCCGGATGTGCTTCAGCCAAATTCGTATCCTTACTGGTTAAGCTCAAATCCAGTCTAACTATGACTATGATCAAACAACAGGTTTTGAGTGGCTAGTCATCATTAACTTTGGGGTTGACGTCAATTGACATCAATTAAAAATAATCGAGCCAGTGCTTAAAAAGTAGCAGATATAAGCTATGATGAGCTTCATAAAAAAATAATAAAGCAGGGGTTAGCACTGATGCAGGAAGACAGTGATGTTTTAGCAAACAGTGGATTCAGGCAATTTGTTGAAGTCCAGATTAAGAACAATGACAGCTATACGCGTTTGAATATGACGTTAGTGGGGCAGCAGCATCCAGACTACCTTATTCTGGAACTGTCCCGGCAGTACTGTTGGCAGGATACTTTACCGCTTTTGGTTGCTGATAAAACCATCGGATTAAAGACCGTCTCTCCAAATGGCGAACAGATAACAGGCGTTGTCGATGTGCTTCACATGACACAATACCCACAAAAGCTGTTGTTTGTCAGCTATCCAAGACAGGCTGACGTACAAGTGTTACGTTCGTCCCCACGAATAGCGGTAAACTGCGACGCGACACTGCAATTCAATCTGAATAATAAATTTGGCGATCCTCTGCCTGGTAAGGTGGTTGATATTTCAGATAAGGGAATAGCTTTTAACTACCGCGGAACGTCCCCTGTTAATGCAGCTGAAATGAACCAGCTGAAGGCTGAAGTGAAAGTTAAAACTACCCCGCAGGCAGTCGTTTTTTCGGAGCTTTTGGTGAGAAGCGTTAAGTCTGTCGGCCCACAGCTTTGGCAATTAGGGCTGGCGTATAAAGAAAAACCAAATAATTTACAGGATTTAGTCAGTACACTCTTACTCGATTCCACGCCAGTCCGCGAGCTGCTTAGCGATAATGACTCTGGTTGGGATGCATCGGATAACACTTTACAAGGCGATTCTGAGTCGGTACAATTCAGCACCAATTGAACCCGTAGTGGTTAATTTTTAACCGAAACAGATAATTTATCCGAGGTGATTTTTTAATGCCAGTCGTTAAAGTGAAAGAAAACGAGCCGTTTGACGTAGCTTTGCGTCGCTTTAAGCGCTCTTGTGAAAAAGCAGGTGTTCTGTCTGAAGTCCGTCGTCGCGAGCACTACGAAAAGCCGACTTCAGAGCGTAAGCGCAAGAAAGCTGCTGCGGTAAAGCGTCACGCGAAAAAACTGTCTCGTGAAAACGCTCGTCGTACTCGTCTTTACTAAGACATTACTTACGACAATTTGAGTGTTCACTTTTTCGTAAAGTGCTGAAAGCCGTGACTGTATTGTCGCGGCTTTCGTGTTTCTGCTACTTTATTGTTTTCCAAATTCACGCTTTTAAAATTTTAATATTGAGACAATATGGCAGGCTTGATCCCCAAAAGCTTTATTCATGATTTGCTTGAACGAGCAGACATTGTCGAGATAGTAGATAGCCGCGTGCCGCTGAAAAAAGCCGGCAAAAATCATCAGGCCTGTTGCCCTTTTCATAACGAGAAGACCCCCTCATTTACGGTTAGCCAGGACAAGCAGTTTTACCATTGCTTTGGTTGTGGCCAGCATGGCAATGCCATTGATTTTCTGATGGAGTTCGACGGCTTAAACTTTCCTGATGCAGTGGAAGAGCTGGCGGGAATCATGGGGGTTGAAGTGCCGCGCGAACAGGCGGAAAACCCGGAGCTGGCTCAAAAGAAACAACAGCAAGTGCGGGACGATGCCGAGCTGATGAGCAAAACAGCCCGCTTTTTTCAGCATCAGCTGAAACACCATGAAAACTCTGAACGGGTTATTGATTACCTAAAAGGTCGCGGTTTAAGCGGTGAAACGGTAAAGCGTTTTCAAATTGGCTATGCGCCGGACGCCTGGGACAGCTTGCTGAGTACGTTTGGTAGTTCGGCGCCGCAAAGGCAACAGTTATTAGAGTTAAAGCTCATTAATCGTAATGAAAAAGGGCGGCATTACGACTTTTTCCGTGACCGGGTCATGTTTCCTATTCATGACAGACGCGGTCGGGTTGTTGGTTTTGGCGGGCGGATTATTGATGGCGACGGACCTAAATACCTGAACTCGCCGGAAACGCGCTTATTTCATAAAGGCAGTGAACTCTACGGATACTGGCATATGCAACAGGCGGTGCGTAAGCCTGAACAGGTCTGCATTGTCGAGGGTTACATGGACGTTGTTGCCTTGTCGCAGGCCGGTATTGATTATGCGGTCGCATCACTTGGAACGGCAACAACAAGTGAACAATTACAGCGTTTATTCCGTACGAGTCCAAGAGTGGTTTGCTGTTATGACGGTGACCGGGCAGGTCGGGACGCAGCCTGGCGTGCATTAGAAAATGCACTACCCTTATTGCGTGACGGACTGGATATGGCGTTCTTGTTTTTACCGGAAGGTGAAGACCCGGACTCTGTCGTGCGGGAACATGGCGCAGAAGCTTTTGAACAGCAATTAAAACGAGCGACACCTTTCACTGAGTATTTCTTTGAGCATTTACAGGCGGATATTGATGTTACTTCTGACGCCGGACGCTCACAATTGCTGAGTATTGCAAAACCATTAATAGAGAAAGTCGCGAGTGACTACTACCGCGATACCCTAATGCAACGGTTGGCAGAGAAGCTTCGTCGTGAAACCTCACAACTGGAACGTCATTTTGATAAGCCTCAGCGTCAGTCCCGGCCAAAAGACAGCGTTAAAATGACTCCGTTACGTAAGGCGATAGCTTTGCTGGTTCAATACCCTCAGCTAGCGCAGTCAATTCCGGTTAGAGAGGAACTGCGGGAGTTGCAAGTCAATGGTATCGATTTACTCATAGCGTTGCATAAACAATGCGCAGAACGAGCTATGACGACAGCGCAGGTTTTAGAAGGGTGGCGCGATACTGAGTATTACCAGCCTTTACAGAAGCTGGCTTTATGGCAGCATCAGCTCGACGAAGACAACGTTGAGCAAGAATTTAACGATATATTTATTTATCTTATTGACCAATATGTGGAACAGCGTGCAAACGCACTTTTAAAGAAAGAGCAGAAAGGGGCTTTAACCCGGGGGGAACGTCAAGAATATCAGACGCTCATTCAGTACTTAAGTAAGGCAAGATAGTACATCCCGGTGCGTCTTACGCTAGCTTAAAAGTCAGTATTCTGTTATACTGTTTGGTCATTTTGGATACTCTACATTCACAGTCACAGGTGGAACGTCTGTATGCAGCAGAATCGGCAATCGCAACTTAAGGTCCTTATTGCGAAAGGCAAAGAGCAAGGGTTTTTGACATTTGCTGAAGTCAACGACCATTTACCGCAAGAAATTGTTGATTCCGATCAGGTTGAAGACATTATTCGCATGATCAACGACATGGGGATCCGCGTTTTTGAAAGCGCGCCCGATGCCGATGATCTGATGATGGCAGAAAGCGCTGCTGATGAAGACGCTGCTGAAGAGGCCGCTCAGGCGTTAGCTTCTGTTGACGGTGAAATTGGTCGTACGACCGACCCTGTGCGTATGTACATGCGTGAAATGGGTACGGTTGAGCTACTGACCCGCGAAGGCGAAATTGACATTGCCAAGCGCATTGAAGAAGGCATTAACCAGGTTCAGTGCTCCGTTGCTGAGTATCCTGAAGCCATTAACTTCCTGCTTGAGCAATGGGACTCCTACGAAGCCGAAGAACTGCGCTTAACCGACATTATTTCCGGATTCATTGACCCTGACGAAGTAGACGAAGCTCCTGTGGCTGCTACTCACGTTGGTTCTGAACTTCCAACCGAAGAGCTGGAAGATGAAGACGATGATGATGACGATGACGAAGAAGAAACGGATACCGGTATTGATCCGGAATTTGCTCGCAGCAAGTTCAATGCACTTCGCGAACAATACGAAGCAACTCGTCAGGCTATTGCAAAGCATGGTCGTGATGGTGCCGATGCCCGCGTTGAAATTGACAAGCTCAGCGACTTATTCAAACAGTTCCGCTTAGTTCCTAAACAGTTTGACCGCTTGGTTAAAGACATGCGTGCCATGATGCAGCGCGTGCGTGTTCAGGAACGCATAATTATGAAGATAAGCGTTGAACAGGGGCAGATGCCGAAACGCAGCTTCATGAAAGCCTTTGCCAGCCACGAGAATAACCTGGCCTGGGTTGATAAAGAGATAGATTCCGGTGCAGCCTACGCCGATACATTGAAAGAAGTTCGCGGTGAAATAGAACGCTGCGTTAACAAGCTGGTTGATGTAGAAAAGGAAACAGGCTTAACCATTGGTAAAGTTAAAGAAATTAACCGTCGTATGTCCATTGGCGAAGCGAAAGCACGCCGTGCGAAAAAAGAGATGGTTGAAGCGAACCTACGTTTAGTTATCTCTATTGCTAAGAAGTACACCAACCGCGGGTTGCAGTTCCTGGACTTAATTCAGGAAGGTAACATTGGCCTGATGAAAGCTGTGGATAAATTCGAATATCGCCGTGGTTATAAGTTCTCAACTTATGCTACCTGGTGGATCCGTCAGGCTATTACTCGCTCCATTGCGGACCAGGCTCGTACTATTCGTATTCCGGTCCACATGATAGAGACCATTAATAAGCTTAACCGCATTTCACGCCAAATGTTGCAGGAAATGGGGCGTGAGCCTCTACCGGAAGAGCTGGCCGAGCGCATGATGATGCCGGAAGACAAAATCCGTAAGGTATTAAAAATTGCGAAAGAGCCAATTTCGATGGAAACCCCAATTGGTGACGACGAAGATTCGCACCTGGGTGACTTTATCGAAGACAATACGCTGGACCTTCCTATTGATTCAGCAACGTCAGAAAGCCTGCGTAACTCGGTTCGTGACGTGCTTGGCGGCTTAACAGCTCGTGAAGCAAAAGTATTGCGTATGCGCTTTGGTATTGATATGAATACAGACCATACTTTAGAAGAAGTTGGTAAGCAGTTTGATGTAACTCGTGAACGAATTCGTCAAATTGAAGCCAAAGCATTAAGAAAGCTTCGCCATCCAAGTCGCTCTGAGCAGCTTAAATCGTTCTTGGATGAGTAAGATATTCTCTGACACAGGAGGCAGCATGGGTAACAACCGTGACAATTGGCCGAAACGTATTATTGACTCTCATTTGCACATTTATGATGACGAGTTTCCGCTAATTGAAAACCAAGGTCATATCCCTGAGCCTTTTTATATTGATGATTATCGGAACTTAGTCCGTGGCATGCCGATAGAAGGCGGTGTCATTGTGTCTGGCTCTTTCCAGGGCTTCGAGCAACGCTATTTAAAAGCGGCGCTGGAAAACCTGGGAGGCAATTTTGTTGGTGTTACACAGTTACCAGGCTCAGTTAGCGATGAAAAAATTCAACAACTGAATGAGCATGGTATCCGCGGCGTACGCGTTAACTTAAAACGCGGCGTTCATCGTGACATTGAAGGTATTGTCGAGTTTGGTAAGCGTATTTGGGACTTAGCCGGTTGGCATTTAGAAATTTACGTCGATAGCCGTGAGCTCGACGACATGGTACCTACCTTACTTAAGTTGCCTAAACTGAGTGTAGACCACTTAGGTATGGCAAAATCAGGGTTGTCTCAGGTGCGTCGTTTAGCTGAAGGTGGTGTAAAAATTAAAGCCAGTGGCTTTGGTCGTACCGAAGTTAACGTAGAAGACGCCATTAAAACACTGAATAAGACCAACCCGGATGCTTTAATGTTTGGTACCGATTTACCGGGTACGCGCAGTACTCGCTCATTTGAACCCTCTGACATTACCACTATTGTGAATGCACTGGACGACGATGAAGCGGTTGATAAGGTGTTTTATCAGAATGCCCGAAATTTCTACAAACTACCTTAGTAAAAGAGAGTGAGGTAAGTGCAGTCTCTCTCTTCCCACACAAAACATAACCGCTGGCTGGCTATTGCAATGATTGCAGTAGCCGTTGGCGGTTTACTTGTTGCGTTCTGGTTTTCCGCGGGCGAGACTTTGCAGCGTAATCAAACCCTAATGGGCAAAGCCTGTAAAAATGCGCAGCTTGCTGTCGACAGTCTTTACCCTGAATCGGAGTCGCCGCAGCAGCAAGTAACTAACCCCGATTTAATGCATCAGGCACTGGCTGAAGCGCTAACTAATGCCGATGGCGTTAAAGGCGGTTTTTGGCATACAGCTCAGGGGTTTATAGGCTTCTCTTTACCGACCAACGGTGGTGACACCACAGACGTTGGTATCAGTAACGACGATGTTCCAATTGTTCGTTCCGCTGTGCAACGTTCTTTAGAGCAGCAAAGAGACATTGTGTCTGTTCAGTCCAATGAGCAGGTTGCAACTGTCGTGGCGGCCTGCCCTGAAAAGAATCACTACAACCTGGGTATTTGGCTGAAAAAGCGTGTCCAGTTTGTACCTCCTAACTTTACTCTTATTGTTAGCGCCCTGTTTGTGGTGCTTGCCGTTATTGGCGGCGTTTTAATTGTGCGCGAGTCTGTCTTTAACCGTAACTGGCACTCAGAGCGAGATCGCATTGTTGCACAGGCCGAAGACAGCTCTCAGGCGGTTTCGGTTACCACTGAAATTCCGGAAATTCAGCCATTGTTAATGCTGTTGTATCAAGCTCGACAGCAAATTCAGTCTAAAGAGCGCGAATTAAGCCAGCAAATGAACAAAGTTATTATGGCTAATCAGAAAACGTTGATTGGTCGTATTGCTCGTTCTATGACAGCTCTTGCAATGACTGAGCTTGAAGAAATAAAGCGTAAGTTACCCAAAGCAAACGCCAACGACATTAAAGAAAGGGTGTTACAGCTGACTGAGTTGTTCAGTTCTTTTGAGAGAGTTACTGAGGGTGCCGGGCATAGCAAGCCAACGTCCATTGATGCCGAAGACTTTCTCCAGGAGCTGTCCGACTACCATGAAAGCACCGGAAATGTTAAAGACATAACGCTTACCGCAATAGCTGAAAAAGGCCTTAAGTTTGAAGCAGAGCCCTTATTACTGCGTTTTGCACTGGATTACCTGATACGGCATATCATAACCTTTGTGCCAGCCAATTCAGAAATTATGCTGCAGGCAACGGCCGAAGAAAACTTTGTGAAAATTGCTATTAGCGATGAAAGTGCCGGTATAGAGAATAAAAACAAACACTTGCTGTTTCATGCCGATGAGCTTGCGCCGACCCAATACGGTATAGGGCTTAAGGTAGTGCGTGATACACTGCGGAACCAGAATGGCGACATTAGCTACGAAAAAGTCGATAAAACTTCGCGATTTAACGTGCTGATACCCATGACAAAAGCGTAAAAACTTCGTATAATCTGCGCCGCTTTACAGCTTCCAATCAAAAATGGCCCCTTAGCTCAGTGGTTAGAGCACCCGACTCATAATCGGTTGGTCCGCAGTTCAAATCTGCGAGGGGCCACCACTTTTTAAAAAGCTATATAGGTTAGCAGCCACTAACATGATGTTTATTTTTTACGGGATGTAGCTTTTATGTAGCTCTTTACTCTAGTTTTCGGAGATAGTTTAGTGCATCAATAGCGAACTCATTATCGGGCTCTACCTGCTTCAAGAAGTTTAGTTTACCGATTAAGCTCAGCTTATAGTTCGGATCTCGTATTTTTAGTTTGTTAATGTGCGATAAAAAACCAAACTTTTTAATGTAGTGCACTTCTTGACTTAGCTTACGTTTAAGTTGTTTGCTAGCTCTTAATCGGTTCCCTGATACGATGATTCCGGTGATCGCCTTTTTACTGTTACCAGTTCTAAGCGACGTTTTTGAATGGTTAACCATAAGACCAAAATCTGTAATGACCTCGCCAACTGAACTTATGAAGTTTTTTGATACGTAAGCTCCTGAGAAGCTCATATCGTCAGCATACCTAGAATAAACTAAGTGATGTTTTAGCGATAAGTTTGTTAGCCGCGAATCGAGCTGCTTTACCAATAGGTTAGATAAATATGGACTCGTAACGGCACCTTGGCTTAAGGAGCCCTCTAAGCAGCATAGAGATGCTAAGTAAAAACTGATATTACGAGGATAACCAAGCGAATAAAAAAGATTAATCACCCAATTGATAGGGATTGAATTAAAAAAGTCTTTTAGATCGATCTTAAGAACTGCGTTTTTGGAAAGGTGGCATTTGGCATTGGTTATAATTGAACGTCCGGGAGCAAATCCATGAGCAGCAGAGTGAATATCTAGTTTCAGTAGTATATTTTTGTATATCCACCTTTGACACTCTAGCAGTGAGGGATATGGAGAGCATATCTCTCTTTTTCCACCTCTCCTTTTAGGTATATAAAAAGTCCTGTAAAAGTTGCTAGGACTATTTATCATTGATGCTAAAGAGGCCTCGTTAAAGCCTAATATTTTTGCTAAGTGCTCAAATTCAAAAATGACTGGGAGCTTGTTGCTAGAGAGGGTTTGTATGATAGGACTTAGGCTTTCTATTACTTCAGTTTTAACCCCCCTATCATTTAAGAAGTCAATCCATTGCTCGAACACTTTACTCTCCGGAAATGTTGGGCTCTAAGAAACAACCTTCTATACTTGCGTGCACACCACTGAATCATTTGCAAGAGTCGCGAAACGCGACTATTGTTAATGATTCAGTGGTGATGCAAAATTTTGCTGGCAAAATTTTGCATCATTTGCTTTTCTTGCATCGGTTAAAGTAAACCTCAGCCACATGAGCGACTCGCTCAAAACTACTAGCTTCTTAGAGCCCAAAACTTTATTTTCCCTCAAACTATGACTTTACTACTGCACTGTCAAGTTTACTAAGACTTGGTGTATAAAATTCATTCTTTTTTAGTTTAGGTGCTTTAAAACGTTTTGGAACTGAACGGAACTCTTTGGTCGCCCTCCCAAATGCAATTTTTGATGCGCCGGTTTCGTTAAAGGCATCCCCTCCCAACTTATACTTCTTATTGTTATTGCTTAGGATGTACTTTTCTTCTTCGAGACTAATGAGAGCTTTAAAAAACGTTGAGAAGCCAACATGGGAACGCTTGAAAAGAGTGTATATATCTAATCCATCGCTACTTAAGTAGAGCTCTTTTAATATTGTCCGATGCAAATCATTCAAATTCATAAATCTTTTACCGCTCTTGTCAGTATAGAAGATCTTGGTGTTTTACCTAAGTATTGTGGCCACCAAAAGATAGGAAATACTGAGTTCGGTGTGTTGCCTCCATCGCGGCAATACAACGCTTCAGTTTCACCGTAGCCAAGGCTGGGTAAATCTGAATCGTTTACCACAGGCTCTAAAGAACGCTCAAGTTCACGCATAAGCTCTAACTTGTCACTTATTTCTTGAGAAGACAGGTCTCTATCGGATATACCTCTCTTTAATTCGTACAGACTATTTAGCTTTATTCCACTTTTCTTTAACTCTTGGGCTCCAACACTACATGCGGCGATTACGCAAGCTCTAATTTCTATATTCAAGCCTTTATCTGAAAAGAGTTCTTTTAAACTATCATGCGTCAAAGTTACAGTCTTTCCTGACCCCACAAGTTCATCAACTAATACGACATTTTTTATCTGCGGATTTTCTTTAACTTTTTTATAGCATTTATCTGCTGTGTTTATGTCTAAAAACTTTGACCATCCAAATTCGCTGAACCAAGGTTTCAAAGCATATGCAATGTTCTGACCGCTATCAAACTTGCTTGATCTAGTCATCGCGACAACAGCCGTAGATTCGTCTGTTAGGTCGGGATCCGTAACTATTAGCTCCGCTAACTCTTTTTGGCTGTTCGCATAATTATTGGAGTCAAGATATCGAAAATCATTAATCAGCTCCAGAAGAAGATCACGTTGCTCTTGACGTTTAGCTTCTTCGAATAGAAGCGTCTGGAGCTCTTGGTATTTGTTTACAAGCCAAGGCTGTTTTTTTGCCAATCCAAAGATAAGGTGAAAGTTGAATTTATCCATAGTTCCTCAGCATAAAAAAAACAGTGTACACTATAACCTTAATAGTACAGTTATTCCCAGTACTCCAAGGGAGGCGGCTATGCCGCCCCTGAATCAGAGCACCGATGCCAGCTTTCAGTCCGAGTTAAAAGGTGCATACCATTGGACTGCAAACCAACAACCTTAAATAGCGGCTCTCGGTCGTATTGGCCTAACCTTATCTCCCCGGTTTCCTTATCAAAGTTAGCGTCGTATAGAAGCTTTATAGGGCGCTTTCGGGCGGGAATACAAACTCCTCCCATGGCTCTTATATAGCTCGCAAAATCACCGGAGTCAGCAGCCGTATGCGAGAGGTGAAACGGTGAAGATTCGGGTAGTTCCTGTTTGACTTTGCGAAGCTCTCTCCAGCCAGTAATAAAAGGTAAGCCAAATGATTGGAATTGTCGGATTCCCCAACAACTAGCCCAGGCTTCTACTCTGAAGGCTTTAATTAGAATGTCGTTATCCTCTTTTTCCAAACCAAACACGTTAATTATTTTGTGCAGTGCGCTGGCAAGATGAGGGCCTCGCAGCAAAAACGATTAAAAATAGAATGGCTGCACTTCGTTGGCTCGCGCAAAAAATTGGCAAGCCCAACATTTGCTTACGTGGAAATGATGACTACGGCATTCCGCGAGTACGCAATAATCCCATTAGTAAGTCAAAAACACTCAAGCATGAAAAAATCAAAAGCGATTTGATCAAGCTTTCTCTGCGTTTGCAGCGGGAGTTTGGGCTGCGTAAGGAAGAGTGTATGAAGTTCAGCTTATCTTATGCGATGAAAGACGCTCAAACACTGAGAATCAAAAGTACTTGGGCCAAAGGTGGCAAGTATCGAGAAATTCCAATTTGGAAGGAGTCCCAATGGCGCCTCATTAAAGATATTGCGGCAGTAACCAAAGGCGCGCTTATCGAGCTGGAGAAGAAGTACGTGGATCAAATGCGTGAATATGACCGAGAAACAATACGAGTCGGGTTAAACAAAAATCATGGATTGCGGCACCACTTCGCACGGCAGCGTTATCTTGAACTCACGGGGTGGAAATGTCCTGCCGATGCCGATGCTGGGCCTCGTCGCAGGGAGCTATCTCCGATTGATTATGAACCAGATACTGAGGTGAGAGAGCAAATTAGCCGAGAGTTGGGCCATGAACGATTGAAGATTACGTATGCCTATTTGGGCCAGCTAGAATTTGGGATGCTCTTTAGAACCGAGTAAAAAAATAACCCTAAAATATTGAAACATAATAATTTTTAATTAAAACTTGTCCATGGGACCATAACTTGGAAAGTTAAATAAATTCGGGGGAGAAATGATAGATATTAAAAAAATTAAGGATGAGACTTCTGGCAATTTTCGCTATGAAGTAAGGAATTCTAGCGGTAAAGTTCTAGCTACTTTCAATTCCTTGACTGAAGCAGAAGAATACGTCAGAAAACTACGTCGTGATAACGATAACGATAACGACTACACACCGCATGGTCCCCGTATGTAGAGTTCATACTCCAACGTCATTTTTTAAGTGACCATATAAATATGTTCTCAGCCAAATCGTCTTCCACACAAAAAAGGAAGGCGGTCGGCACCTTCAATATCGCACTTAAAGCCATGACAGTCTTGAAGTCGGGAGTATTGACATCGCGTTCGTACTGATTCATTCGAGCAGACGCAACGATCTCGTCCAAACCAGCCTGGATTCCCAGCTGCTTTTGAGATAGACCCATCCGTTTTCTTATCTGCATTAACCGCTTAGGAAACGGCGAATTATCGTTCGCTTTCAATGAAGTTTATATCCGCTCTTGAAAACTAAGATTTTCTTAGCTTTAAATTTGGCATGCCAAATTGGGATGTTCCTATTTTGATGTTCTATTTTTCGCCGACCATTTATCGACCCAAGACCCTCCCCTTAAACTTACCCGAGTTTTTCCCAGCAATATAAAAATCACTCCCACAAAATACTCGCATCTACTTTCTTTTAATGAAACAAGAGGTGTTTTATGCGAGTTAATCCACTCTTTTACACCATGCAAGAAGTTGCAGATTTACTTTGCATGGCAAAACAAACGCTTTACAACAAAATTTGTGCAATAAGCTCTATAAGTTAAGCGGGCCAAGGGCATTTATAACATGGGAAGTGCTGAATAGTAGGGTGTTTACTAATTACCGACACCTGAAAGTATGGCCGTTTAAACAAAGGTTTATAGATGCTGTGGCTTTAATAAAGACGATTTACCCACAGCTGACTACTAAGGTAATTACTGATAGTAATGATGGAGTCACTCTGCGAAAGCATATCATAGTGCCTGTGGAAAAAGATGTTAGTAAATTAACTAGAGTTATGTAAAAGTAAAGAATAAGTTAAATCGAATTAAGCCAAAGTAGAGCGAAGTAAAATTCCAGTTGCGACGTCCAAGTGGTAGTTTGTGACGCACAAATTGTGTGTTGTGTCGGGGATTCGTTATTTTGTGTCGGACATCCGGATTTTTATGTCGCTCAAATTGGTATGCTTATCTCTATCCCCTTATTGACAAAGGATCTAGAGTATCTCTTATAAGGCTTTTAACTGAAGAACAAAAAACCTGTAACTTGAGTCGGCTTCGCCGATAAATAGTTGAAGCGTCAATGGAATATTGATGTAAGTCCAATAAAAGTAACAGCTGATTCGAGGGTGCTGTGTTGTGAATCCTAAGGTAAACATTTGACGTTGATATGGAGATATAATGAACAGAATACAATTACCAAAGGACGCGTTAAAGCGAGTGCGAATTGGTCAAGCTTTTGCGGAGTATGATGTTATAAGAAGTGAGCCAGAGCTCTTCGTTTCCACTCCCGCAACTTTAAGTTCATTAGCTCCCGATGCGACAGATTGCTTTTTTGTTGGAAGGCGAGGAGCCGGTAAGACCGCAATAACGTTTGAAGTACAACGTAAGTTTAAAAGATCAATTCACATAATCCCTCAAATCTTTGATCTTCTCTCTTTACCCTTACAACACGAAGAGTTTTTCGATACTCGTCAGCGACCTTTTAAATCACTAATGCACTCCATGGAGAGAGCATTAGTTGATGAGGTTGTGAAAGAATGGTTCGATAGAGGGTTATTTAAATTTGATAAAGATTATGACGCATTGAGGCGCGAGCGAGGTTTAATAGAGGATTGTGACTTTGATGTGAGAGTACTTAATCTTACTGAGGAGATATTTGAAGCGTATTCAAAAGAGAATGATAAGCTTTGGCTTCGGCAAATCAAGAGAGCCAAAGAAATCACCCAAGAAGCTAACGAGGTTGCTGCAAATGGCAATTATGACTTTATAATTTTAGTCGATAGGCTTGATGAATCGTGGGATGGCTCGGAGTCTGCCATTATCTGTCTCATGGCGATGATGCATGCCGCCGTGAGATTAAGAGCATCTACAAACTTTCTGAGGCCTTATATTTTCATTAGAGAAAATATCTATGACAGAATAAGAATGCTTGATAATGAATTTTCAAGATTAGAGACTTCCTCAGTATTTTTGGGCTGGTCAGAAACAAAACTTCTAGAATTAGTTGAAAGGCGGTTAGTAAGTCCGTTTAACACGAAACCGAAGCTTGGGGGGGAGGCTTGGAGTTATTTTTTCGAGGAAAAAGAGCATCGAAAAGACAACACCTCGTCACGGGTCATGGCTCTTTGCCAACATAGGCCACGTGATGTGCTTATGCTTTGCAGTTATGCAATAGATAACGCGATTAACAATGGACATGAAAGAGTTTCACATGATGACCTAGATAGTGCTGCGGTACGATACAGTACAAGTCGCCTCAAAGATCTAGGAGATGAATTTGCTGAGAACTATCCAAACATCAGTCTTGTTCTCGAGTACTTTTATGGTTTGGGGAATCAATTTACAGTAAATGGTATTGAAGATTTCATACAAAAGATATTAATTAATGAATTGATAGCTAAGCATTGCAAAGAGTGGCTTTTTGAACATACCACTCCGTTCTCATTCATTGAAGTATTGTATGGAATAGGATTTATCGGGATTAAAAGAAAGACTTCCACTCAATTCAAAGAATCAGGTAAAGACTCCAACGCAAAACCTGCCTTCGACAATAATTCGATATTCGAAATACATCCAACTTACCATCAAGCCTTAAACCTAAGATCTGTTCTTATAGCGGATCTTAAAGATGAAACGATGCTAAAAAACGAAGGTATACTGGAAGAACTACCAGAAAGCTTTCAAATAGATGACTATAAATTGGCGCTAGAGGAAGTTTTGGATCAGTTACAGTCTCTTCCCGAAGGGAAAAAAGGTGCCAAGGAGTTTGAAGAAATTGTTGGAATGGTAATTAAACTTTGTTTTTTTAGAGCGTTAACAAATGTTCAACCCCATGAAAGAGATGAAGATGGATCAGTTATAAGAGACTGGGTTGCATCTAATAGGGCGTCGGGAGGCTTCTGGGAGATGGTCAGAAGCAAATATGGGGCTACTCAAGTTGTTTGGGAGTGTAAAAATTATTCGGAATTGAAAGCTGATGACTTCCATCAAATTCAATATTATCTTAACGAAAACTTTGGACGGTTTGGGATTATTGTATTTAGAGGGGAAGAAATAAAAGATAAATATATAAAGCACATTTCTCGCATAGTAAATAAAAGCAGATCTGGTCTTGTTGTTTTATTAACACAAAGAGATATTGAGGTTTTTTTAAGACAATCTATAAAAGGAGCGTTTAAGGAAAGCCATATTCAGGATAGGCACGACTATTTTATTAGAAAGATAACTTAAGCGCAAAAACTTATATCGAAAGAATGGTCAAATTAATGGTTTAATAAGCTTATGGGATTTAAAGTTGACGGCTACGGTATTGTTTATTTGGACGAAAACACGGACATGTTTGGCGATACTAGGCTATCTCATAATCCAACATGTACAAAAACACTATGCAAAGAAGATCCGATATTTATTTATTCGCTCTTCTTAAGAAAAAGGAATAGAACTAAGAAACGTGATGTAGGTGATAACTGTCCTCTTATTTATGCCTTGAAGTCAAAGGAAAACCTTAAGGTAACTTATAACTCAATCAAGCCAGTAATATTGTTATTGAACGATATTATCGATAAATTTTTGGAGCAACAGTTGGCTATGGGTTGTAATTTTGAAGCTATCGTTCCGGTTCCATCGAATCATAAGATTGTTAGGATCCTCTCCCGACGTTTAGGTAAAAAGTTAAACATTCCCGTAGAAGAGAACTTGTTCAGAAAAGCGAGAAATGACGATATTAAAGGTCAGCTCTTGCTTGACAAGTTTGGTAATAATGCTGTTCCACAGGGGGCTCGTGTAAATATAATGAATGCAGTCGGAAATGCTGACAAAAATGGTAAGGACTTTTCTATAAGTGACGTAAAAACTAAGAATCGAAAGTATGTTAAACCGGTAATCTTTAATGAGGAAACGGATAGTAATAAATACAGGTCTATAGTTTTAGTTGACGATGTATGTTCTACTGGGAGTACTTTGGTACACGCAAAAGATGCGTTGCATTTAAACTCCTTCTGTTCGCAGATAGTTGCTGTCTGTTTATTCAGCCCGTTAAGTGGCCGTCTCAAAGAACGAATATAAATGTCGTTTTGGGGTTGTGGATTGGTTAGTAGTCTGCTACCTTAAAAGGAGATCGGGTATGAGTCCTCCCTATCTTAAAACATGTAACAGGATCTGCGAAGCGCCCTAGGTGGCCAGCGATAAGAGCAAGTAGCCTACAGAGTTCGAGAGCAGCGAGTCCGACTTAGTCTAGTCGTTAAAAGACAAAACTTTAGTTATTTTAAAAAAGGAGCCACTAGGCTCCTTTTTTTATCTTGAGTGTTAAAGCTTACTAGACTCCGCTTCTTTTTGTTTGATTATTTGCAATATTTTCTCAGTGTCTACTAATGGACTACCTGTTGTGAAGCTTGACTCAACTGTTCTGTCTTTTTTGGTCATGTTTAGATGTAAGTGGTCGGGGCCGTAGTCAATATCATGATGATTAGCCGAATCTACTCGCGCAACCTGCCTTCCACCAGGGTTAAAGACCATGTAAGCATAATTAGTTAACGAGTCGAGCCTGAAAATAATTTTAAAGCCAGATGGCCTTAGAAGTGTCACGGTGCTATCGCTAATTTTCTCTATTTTACAGTTTAGCTCTTTAGGTAACCAATCAAGAACCAGCTCAAAGTGTTCGTCTGCTTGCAGAGGAACGAACTGAAATGGTGAAGGCTGCTTGCCTAGCTTGGCTAGGTACTCAAGAAGACTTAACTCTGAGTTTGCAATTGCAGCATGCTCACTGCAAAGGTTGAAGCCTAAGATAAGCCCATTTCCTGAGGACACAGTTGATGTCATCATCTGGTATTTACTATTCCCACAAACTAAACATCCTGGCGAGTTAAGAAATATGGACTTACCTATACCTAAAGACCGAGAACGGCCCTCAAAAAGCCCCCTGAACGCCTTTGTTTCTTTAGCTTGTTGTAATTTAAAGTCCCTTACTCGGCTTTGATACTCTTTTATTTCTATTTTTTCGTTAAGCTCGCTAGGAGGGATAATCGGCAGCGGAAGTCCTTTAGACTTAAAGTAAGAGTGCATTCTGCCAATTCTTGCAAGGCTAGTTTCTCTAATGAAATAATTTCTACCTACAGGATATCGAGAGTTATGAGCGTAATAGGCGCAGAAATAAAAAGTGCCAGCTTCACCGTAAATATGAGGGAAGTCAGCGTCTTTTAACATTAGCAAAAGATGGTTAAGGTTTCTGAGCTCTATCGCCTGAAAAGGTAGATCTTCACTTATAGAGTTACACAATATGGACTTAGCGCATATGTCGGCGCTTATACCACTGCTAGTTTTGTTTAATGTATATTCGACAACGTTTATAACTTTCATTGCTATTAGCCTTGCTCCTCTGCAATAGAAACTTTCTTTACAACGCAGATATTGATCTATATCGCCTAACTCATCAGCTACGGTTATTCAATAACGAACTAAAAGTAGTACCATGCCAGCTCATTATTGAAAACTAGGTGAGTACAATGTCAGCTGATATAAATAGCCGTTATGGACTAAACCCTGCGCACAGCGAAGTCATAGAAGCAGGCGAGATTATAGCGCCGTGTAACGCCCTGGATATGGGCTGTTCTAATGGCCGTAACGCTTTGTATATGAGCCAGCTTGGTTTCAACGTGACCGCGTTAGACAATAACCCTGATGCTATCAATATGCTGCGGCAAATTATCAGTGAAGAGGGTATCAACAACATTGAAGCTCGAGTCTATGATATTAATGATGCAGCGTTAAGCGACGACTATGGGTTGATTGCCTGCACGGTAACTTTAATGTTCCTTAATCCCACGCGTATTGATGCAGTTATTGAAGATATGCAATCGCATACCCTACCCGGTGGTTATAACTTAATTGTTTGTGCTATGGATACTAATGAGCACCCATGCCCGGTTCCTTTTCCTTTTACTCTTAAAGCTGGTCAGCTGCGTGATGTTTATGAAGGATGGGAGTTAGTTAAGTACAACGAAGATGTCGGTACTATGCACAATGGCGCGCAACTGCAGTTTGCAACCATGCTAGCGCGTAAACCTAGAAAATAAAGAACACAAAGCTACGGTAGTTTTATTAAGGAGGCATCATGAAACTTCGTCAGAAAGTAGGCTATGTAGGTTTAACGTTAGCCGCCGTTGGTTTGTCTTTAAATACTTTAGCGGCGGATCCTGTCACCCCTAAACTTACAGACAGGCTAAGTCAGTTATTACAACAAGAAATGCGTTCAATTCAATCGGCAATGGCCTCAATTCATGTTTCCATGGTTACGGGTGAGCATGAACGGGTAGAAACCAAGGCGCAGCAAATACACGACAGTTTTATAATGAAGCAGGCTTTGACTGAACAGGACAAAGAAGACTTAATGTCGGCGGTTCCAGAGGGCTTCGTAAAGCTGGATAAAGACTTTCACCGACTCGCAGCAGGGCTGGCTGAGGCGGCGAAAGACAGAGATACTCAAAAACAATATGAACTTTATAACGAAATGACGGCTAGCTGTATTGCTTGTCATAGCCGGTATGTATCAGATCGTTTTGATGGGTTAGCAGAACAGTAATTTGTGGTAATCTGAAGAAATTACCCTGATTAGGAAGTAAAACTGTGAAATTGTTGACCAACTATCTAACTCTTTTATCTTTTCTTCTGTTGGTGTCATTACCCACCAGCGCGCTGGCACAAACCACTGAATCAGAAAGTGAAGAAAAACCTGTTCCTGATCCAACCGAGTTTGTTTCCGAGCATACCGGCTCCTTTAACGGAGAACGCATTGATTATCGGGTTACTGCCGGCGAGACCTACCTGCAAAACGCTGAGGGCGAGCCGACGGCTAGCATTTTCTCTTTTGATTATGTTGCCGAGGATGAAGAAAATCGTCCGGTGACGTTTGTCTGGAACGGCGGCCCGGGTTCGTCTTCAAACTGGCTGCATATGGGCGGTTATGGCCCTAAACGTATTGTTGTGCCAAGTGACGCAGAACATCCGGGCGCTGCGCCTTATACCATTAAAGATGCACCTGAAACCATTCTCGATGTTACCGACATGGTGTTTGTGGATCCGGTTGGCACGGGCTTTTCACGCGCTATTGGTAAGGGTGAAAAAGAAGATTTTTGGGGGCTGACGGAAGACGCAGACTCCATGGCTGCTTTCATTGCTCAGTGGCTAACCGAGAACAACCGCTGGAACTCGCCGGTGTTCTTGTTAGGTGAGAGCTTTGGTACCACCCGAGCCGCTGCCGTTGCTAAGGTACTGCTCGACGACTACGTAATAAACGTTAACGGTATTGTGTTTGTGTCCCAGGCACTTGATTATCAGGGTTCTACCCCGTATGTCGATGACAATATCATTTCCTACATTACTTATATTCCGACCATGGCTGCTACAGCGTGGTATCACGGCAAAGTAGATAACTCGGGTGACTTTGAGGCTTTTATTCAGCAAAGCCGTGAGTTCGCAACACAAGAGCTACTACCTGCGTTGTTTAAAGGGAATTTGCTCAACGAGAAGAAAAGAGCAGAGTTAGTCAGCGAACTGCAACGTTTTACCGGTTTGAGCAAAGAGTATATTGAGCGTGTTGACTTGCGCATTAATGCGTTTCGTTTTGCTAAAGAGTTGCGGCGCGACGAAGGTGTAGCCGTAGGCTTGCTCGATAGCCGTTATACTAAAGATGAACGCGACGATGTTGCCGCAAGCCCACGTGAAGATGCAGCCCGCGCTATTTCACCGGCCTATAAGGCATCGCTGATGAACTACATGCGCAATGAATTAGGAATTGATTGGGGTCGCACTTACTTAAATCCGGCTGACCCGGAGCTTTCCGGCAAATGGCGTTGGAGCCCTAAGCCTGAAGGCCAAACATGGGAACCTCATTACGTGAATACGGCTCCTGATTTAGCCGCGGTTTTGCGCAGTAACCCCGCGTTAAAAGTCATGGTGGGTTCTGGCTATTATGATCTGGTTACCCCGTTTTTTGATGCTGAGTACACACTGAATCGCCACGGTATTGCGAGCGATGACATTATTTACCGCTACTACCACGGCGGCCACATGATGTATGTGCATGAACCGGCGAGAAAGGCGTTACTGGAAGATACCCGACAGTTTATTCAGAGGCAGGCCGGAACAACGGAATAACTACTACGGATTTAATATTAGGGATAATAATGAAAAACACTTTGAAGATACTGGGGATATTGGCGTTTGGTGTGGTTGCCTATTTACTGGGGAAGAACCAGGCGTTTGAAACCGAAAAAACAATTACTTATGACGCCTCCGCTGCTGCTGTGAACACAGATACGCAAACGCAACGTGAAGCTCGCAGAGAACCAACCGCTGAACATGAAAACTCAACACCTAACCCCAGTGATGATTTGGGTGGCGAGAGCCTTGAGTTAACTTCTCAAAGTGAACCAGATAAATCTGTTGAGGAGTTATATCCACATTATTTTGAAAATGACTTTGAATTACTCGCCAGGAAAAGTGATTTATACGTAAGCGCTGTGGAATCACTGACGGCAGAGAACGGTATTAGTACGTGGGGAAAATCGCGCCTTAACTTAATGAAAGATGCGCTCCGTAAGAGATCGAATTTGATGACAAGCAATGAATTGGACTGCCGAATTTCTACCTGTTTGTTGACAGGATACACACGCGATTTAGAGTCTCTAAATAGTACTTTTGAAGAAATCATAGAAACGGAAGAGTGGGGTGTGCATATGAACTACAAAACACTAGATGACGGTAACCTCGTATTCTTTATCGCGTTGTATGACTAGGTTCAATTTCTCTAATGCTTTACACACTGTTGAATAGCTTCAATGAGCAACCGAAGTGCGCAATGGGGTTTTCTTACCTAAAACTGGCTTTTCCAGCAACACAAAAATTTCGTATTTACAGTTTATTTACACTTCTTTATATAATATCTTAACCTTATATTCTTTTCGAGTTACCCGTAAGGCAAGGTTATAGGCCCACCGTGGATAAAATCAGTTCATCACTTATTAGCTTTACATACGCTTCGGTCTCTTTGTTCGTTGCTCTTGGTTTAACAAGCGGAATGTCTGAGGCACAAGAGACTGGCTACTCCGACTGTTCGTATATTGAGTTTGATGACGTAGACCCCAGCACTCTCACACTGCAAGAGCGCATTGCTCTTGAAGAAGCTGCGCTTTTTGCGTCTTTGGATGAGTCTGCCGAGTGTATGGAAGCGGCAACGGCATCGGCCGCCGACAACCTTGCTGAAGCCGCAGCTGGCAGTTCCGGGGGGGGAGGCGCATCGGGTTCAACCGGCTCGAGCGCAGGCGGCGCAACGGGCAGTGAAACACAACAGCAGTCGAGCTCAGCTGTATCGGAAAGCTCCTCAGTGGATACAAAAGACCATAAGCGTGGCAATAGCGGTAGTGGCAGTTCGGCGGTATGCGACGCGGTGAAAGAAGGTATGGCTTCTGCCACAACAGAAGCCGAAAAAGAGCATTTCAAAGGCCTGATGGCCGAATATGGATGTCAATAATTAATGGAAGACAGAACAATGAATACACTAGCTCAACTAAAAAAAATAAAACGATTTTCAGTCGTTATGACACTCTCCGCACTATTTACATTAGCCGGATGCCAGTCAACCCAAACCAATGTCACCAGTGTAGGCCCAAGTATGAGTGGCCCGGGCAGTTCTAAGGCGCTAGGAAAAGAAGAGCGCAGCTACAGCTATAATTCCAATGTTTATCTTAATGTCGCTATTCCGGTTTTTGACCCGGGTTTGCCAAAAGATGAGTACGGAAATATCGACGATGAAGAGTTGGTTGAGGAAGACATTTGGCCACAGGTACGTCGTTTAGAAGCCAATCGTTTTGCCGTTAATACTCGCGAAGCGCTTTCTGACACTAAAGCTTTTGGTGCGGTTAATGTCACCCCCGATGCCAACGTAAGCGCGGATGTTTATGTGCTGGGAAAAATCAATTATTCAGACACTGAAACGGTTGAAATTGGCGTTCGCGTTATGGATGCCAGTAACCAAATTTGGGGCGAGGAAGAGTTTGAGTTTCGCGTGGGTGAGGGTTTCTACCGCGATGCATTAAGAAAGGGTGAGAACCCGTACGGACCTATTTTTAAAAGCATTGCGGGTTATGTTTATGACTTGCTAATGAAAAAGTCCGATGAGGAAAAGAAAACCATTCAGGCGGTTTCAGATATGCGCTACGCCACTATGTACAGCCCTGAGGCCTTTGGAGGCTATTTGGGTGAGTCCAGTAACTTTTTCTCGAACCGTTCGACTATAACTTTGACCGGCGCTCCGGCTGAGTCTGACCCTATGTACCAGCGGGTTAACGTTATTAAGGCGAAAGACGAGCAGTTTATTGACTCGCTACAGGACAGTTACGACACGTTCTACGCAAGCACACACGATGCATATCGTACGTATCAGCAGGAAACTCTTCCGGTTGCTATTGATATACGCCGGAAAAAAGAAGAGCGAACGCGTGCTCAGGTTGGCGCCGGTATTTTAGCAACAGCGGCAATTTTGCTGGGCAAAAACTCCGGCTCTACAGCTGGCCAGGTAGCAAGTGCGGCAGCAGGTTTAGGTGCGGTATACAGCTTAAGCGAAGCAATAAAGACTAACCGCGAGTTAGGCACACAGCGTGCGTTGCTTGATGAAATGGGTCAAAACCTGGACATTAAAGTAACCCCACAAGTTGTTGAGCTGAATGAGCAAAACATTGAGTTAACTGGTACCGCCGGCGAGCAGTACGCTCAGTTACGCGAAAAGCTGAAAGAAATTTATGACCTTGAATCTACACCATTAACTCAGCTTTAATTCACTCAGGGAAGGGTAACAATGTCGTCTGTCGATGAGCAAATAGCGCAAAGCCGGGCTAAAAAGAAGAGAGTTATTGTAACTGGCGTAATTACCTCCGTTTTTGCCTGTTTGCTGATTGGCGTTGTCGTTACCTTACTCGCCTATTTCCCGGTCTCTGGCGGCGACACGCCGGTAGCCGAGGAGAAAGGTGAGTCGCAGGCTAGTTTAGCTAACCATGCAGTAGACAGAAAAGCGCTGCAAACGGCCTTAAATGAGACTAATCAGCGCGTTTCTGAGCTCGTTGCTACTCCGTATTTATCAAAGTGGCAGTCCGCCAAAGTTGAGGGTTTTCAGGCCGACATAGATCAGGCTTTTAATGACTATGGCGCCAGTAATTATAGCCAGGCGCAAACCACTATTGAGCAACTCAATACAGATATTACAAAGTACCAAAGAGCGTTTGAACAGGCTTATAAGCAGGCTTATGAAAATGCAGGACAAGCCTTTGCGGAAGACGATATTGATGAAGCCGCTCAGCTGAACGCTCAGGCGTTAAAGGTAAAAGGCGACTCTAGCGACGCGCTGGCATTGCAGAAACGTATAGACACCTACCATGAAGTCGCTGATTTGTATGAACAGGCCAGAGTGGGCAGTGTAGAAGGTAACATAGAGAAGCAGCGTGCTGCTTATCAACAAATTATAAAGCTTGATCCGCAACAGCAGGATGCAAAGGCCGCCTTAGCGAAAGTGGAACAGCAAATTAAACAACAACGTTTTGCTCGTGCTTTGGCAACGGCGGTGAATGCGATTGATCGCAAGGACTTTGATCGCGCCCAGGAAGCATTAGCCAAAGCTTCGGCGATAGACAACAATCGACCGGAACTGGCAACCCTACAGGCGCAAATTGACGCTGAGTTAAAAAGTCAGGGTATGGAGTCGCTGGAAAAGCGAATTCAGGTATTTGCAGGGGCTGACGAATGGCAAACCGTGCTGATACTGGCGGAAAAGGGGATGGCTGATTACCCGGACAGCCAGGTTGTGCAGCAGGCTAAACAAAGCGCAGGTGAGATATTAGCAGCCAGTAGCGCGCTGGATGTTTATATTGATAGGCCGGATCGTCTGGCCGATAACAACATTCGTCAAAATGCTGTGAATGCGGTTTCGCGCTACAGCGGGCTTACGCAGCTGAGCGCTAAACTGGGTGAAAAAATAAGCCAGGTTGAGCAGCTAATTGAGCAGGAAAATCAACCCATAGACGTAACGGTTCGCTCCGACAACCGAACCTATATAAAAGTATTAGGTGTTGGGGTTGTGGGTGAAGTCAGAGAAAAAACCATTCAGTTAAAACCGGGTAAGTATCAATTTGAAGGCAGTCGCGAAGGATACCGCTCAACCATTGTCGATGTTGTGGTGGAGAAATCAGGCACACCTATTGTTATTAACGTTCAATGTAACGAACGCGTTTAGCATCATTTAGCGAAAAATAATAAAAGAACAGGAGAGACTTCGTGAACTCACTTGACGAAGCCATTGAAAAAGGACGACGCAAACGACGGTTAATGGCTATTGGCTTCTCGGTCGGTATTCTTGCACTGCTGGTTATTTATTTTGGCTGGCTGTTTTTAACCAAAGGTTACAGTTTTACGGTAAAACCGGCAGAAGCCGTTCAAACTCAGCGCTTTGCTGTTCATTCTGGTGTTGGCTTTTTCATCGACAACAAATATTACGCGGTAGGCTCTGGTGGCCTTGTAGCCGTGTCGGCCGACAAGTACCAAACCAAAGAAGTGCAGGTAAACGACAACAGCCCTTCAACCATTGAAGTTGAGTTAGAGCCGAAGCCAGCAAAAGTGACGATAACAACAGAGCCGGGCGCAGATAATATTGTCTGGTCAGTTAACGGTGAGCAGCGAGAAACGGCTTCTACCTTTGAGGGTGAATTTGCTCCGGGAGCTTATACGGTGTCGGCCTCGCATCCGGCTTACGAGCCGGCTTCAGTGGCTATTGAAGCGCTAATAGACGGTAAAGTTGAAGAACAAATTCGGTTAACTCCTATTAGTGGCACTATCTCTATTAATTCCAGCCCGGCTGGCGCTGCGGTTACCCTTGACGGCAAAGAGGTTGGGTCAACACCGGTAACCGTTGCTAAAGTGGGTGGCGACTACCCTGTAGTGGTGAATTATCCGGGGTATGAGCCGGTCACGGACACCGTGTCTTTAAACGTGCGCAACAAAGAACCGAAGCGTAACTACCGTCTTCAGCCCGTTCAGGCAACGGTCAATGTCTCAGTGAGTCCGAAAGGCGGTGCGTTGCTGGTCAACGGAGCGCCGGCAAAAAATCCAATTAGTGTTGATGCCAATAAAGAGCACGTTATTCGTTACGAAAAAGCTGGTTATATTAAGCAAAGCCAGACCGTTAAATTAGGGCCAGCGGAAAATCAGCAGCTGAGCTTCAGGTTGACGCCAGAAATGGGCGATGTGGCCTTTGCTGCAAACGAGCCAAGTGAAGTATACATTAATGGGCAGAAGCAGGGCGTAACGCCTTTTCGTGCCAGGCTACAGACGTTGCCTTCACAAGTTGAATTCCGAAAAAACGGGTACCGTACCGTGAAACAGGAATTTCAGCCAAGCAGCGAGCGAACTTTGAACGTAAAAGCAGAAATGCTGCGCGAGTTTGATGCCAGAAGAAAAGAAGGCAAGCCTTTGTTTGTCAGTACTCTGGGTATTGAAATGAGCCGCCTGTCACCGAAAAAGTTTACTATGGGGTCACCGGTTAATGAACCTAGCCGTGGGCGTAATGAGCATCAGGTGAAAGTGGATTTCTCACGGGACGTATGGATATCGCGCCATGAAATTACCGAGGCGCAGTTCGCCGCGTTTAAAGGCTCTGGTGGTAAAACCAAAATGCCGGTTACGAATGTGTCCTGGGACGAGGCTGCGTTATTTACCAACTGGCTGAGTGAACAGGAAGGCCTGCAGCCTTTTTATAAAGTCAACAATGGTAAAGTGGTGGGAACCGATGCGAGCTCGCGAGGTTACCGCTTGCCGACCGAAGCCGAATGGGAATACATTGCCAAAATTAATCGCAGAGCTGACTCTACTACTTACGTGTGGGGCAGCCAGGAACACCTGCGTGACAAGCAGGGCAACTTTGCCGATGAGTCTGCAAAAGGTCAGCAAACTTTCATTTTACGTGGTTACAATGACGGTTTTGCCGGTAAAGCACCTGTTGGCAGCTTTAAAGCAGAACGTGGCGGCTTTTTTGATTTAGACGGTAACGTCAAAGAGTGGGTGCACGATAGCTACACTTTAAACCCTCCAGACCTTGACCGGGTGTATACCGACTACCTGGGCGCGTTGCGTGGTAATGGCCATGTGGTAAAAGGCGCGTCATACAAAGTCGGACGGTTGAAAAATATTCGTGCCAGCGTTCGCGACGGTGAAAGTGCTTCGGCCGAGGATATCGGTTTTAGAATAGCCCGGTATCATGAGTGATGAGGAGAAACATCATGAAAAAACGCGTGATTTTGGGCGTCATACTGCTGGCTCTGGCCGGCAGCGCGACGGCTTATTTTGTGTCTTTGGATGCACCACAAGATTTCCCCACCAACATTTAACGCCCGGAATGCATAATGTCTAAAAATAATACGCTTTCAATGAGCCCTAACTTTTTTGTCAGTGGTGGTGTGCTACTGGCCATTTTTACCCTTGTACATTTGCTGTATGCAGGACTTATTCGCCCGGCGGCCGAAGTGGCAATGGCAGAGCAAGGAACCGAAGCTCTAACTGCATTTTCGGTTATCTTCAAAGATGTTGAACAGCAGGTGTGTATTTCGCTCATGTTGTTCTGCTTATTCCTTATGCTGTATAAGCTGTGGCGGTTAATTGACGAAGAAGAAATTTATTCGCGCGACTTACTGGAAAGCTACGACAAGTCTGAAGCGCTGGACGTTGATGCAGCATTAAATGACTTAGAAAGCTCGGCTTATAAAGAAACTCCCGCATACAGCACCTGGATTAACTGTATTCGTCGTTTTAAAAACACCAAAAACGTTCAGCACGCCGCTGACACTATTGAGTCGTCGGTAGACAATATTGCCATTCAGTTAGAAAGCGGCAACAACATGATCCGCTACATTATCTGGGCTATTCCGTCTATTGGCTTCGTGGGTACGGTGCGCGGTATTGGCTCGGCGCTGGCGCAGGCCGACAAAGCACTGGATGGTGACATTGCCGGTATGACTGCATCGCTGGGTGTGGCTTTTAACTCAACGTTGGTGGCGCTGTTCATTTCTTTGATTCTGATGTTGTTTATGCACTTGCTGAACAGCCGTCAGGACAAGATGGTGATCCGCACGCAAGAGTCCTGCGAGAAGCATTTGCTGTCTCATTTACACAGTTAATTGAGCGACTCAGATGCGACGAACACGCCAGGCTGGCGACGGCTTTAATCTATCTTTTCTGGATGTCATGGCATGCGGGCTGGGCGCCGTTATCCTTATTTTCATTCTGGTAGACTTTAAAGCCTTTACGCCCGAGTCCTCGGAAGAAAAGGAAAAGCTCGAACAGGAATTGGCGGCCTCAATGGACGAGCAGCAGCGCCTGAAAAAATCCATTGACGAAATCAATGACAAAATTGCGCTGGAGTCGGCTAAGCAGGAAGACTCTAAAGAAGCGAAAAACGACACCACACAAGATCAAACTAAAGCTTTGCAGGACTTGTCGACTCAGTTGGCTGTTGTTGCCGACCTGGAAAACCAGTTAGCGGCTTTGTCCAAAGAAGTTGAGAAGTCAGCCAACGTTGAGCTTTCGGGTACGGGTGAGCAGAACTTTATTACCGGCATGAAGGTGGAAGGCGAACAAATAGGCATTCTGGTGGATAAAAGCGCCTCCATGATGGGCGACAACTTAATCGACGTGCTGAGCAAGCTGGCTTTAAGCGATGGCGACAAAGTGTCTACCGCTAAGTGGATAAGAACCCGCCGGGTTGCTCAGTGGTTGCTGGCACGTCTACCGCAAACCTCAAAAGTGAGTGTGGTGACGTTTTCCAATACGGCGAACCGTTTAGGGCAACGGAACGTTAGCACTGCCTCAGTCAGCGGCTCTATGAACTCTATTGTGAAGGACTTAGGCGCGGTTGTGCCAGAGGGCGGAACCAACCTTCAGCTGGGTATTAGCACGTTATTTGAGACGAACCCGGATATTACTGACGTATACATTGTAACGGATGGGCTGCCAACATTGGGAGACGGCCTGCCGCTTTCCTGTCGTAATTTTATTTCGACGAAAAAATCTATTTCCTCAGACTGCCGTCAGGCATTGATGGTTGAGACCATAAAACGTGCGCCTAAAGGTATTCGCTACAATATTATCCTTTTGCCAATAGAAGGCGACCCTTACGCTTCACCGCTTTACTGGAACTGGTCGCGGGTAAGTGGTGGCACCTTCTTATCACCAGCTCCGGAGTGGCCATAATGAGAAAAATTCAGCGTGCGCCAATTGAGGTTTTTAACCTCTCATTCCTGGATATTATTTCTTGCGCTTTTGGTGCAGTTATTATGCTGGTACTGCTGGCGAAAAATGGTACAGAAGACACAGAACGCGGACCGGCTAACCTCAGTACCTTAGTTTCTGAAGTGCTTCAGGCCCAGCAGTCGGTTGAAGAATTAAAAGGTGCTTTGTCGGACAAACAAGACGAACTGTCTGCCGCCGAACAGAAAACGGCTTCAGTGACCGAGCAGGAAAGAAATTTAGAAAGCTCTATTCCGCGGGCGCAGAAAACCTTACGGCAACTGCAGAATAAAGCGTCCTCGTTACGAGCCGAAATACGGCAAGCCACTGCAATGCTAAACACTCCTAACAGCACGGATACGCCGGACGATGACGTCGGTGGTATTCCTACCGATGCGGAGTACGTGGTGTTTGTGATTGATAACTCAGGATCGATGTCCGGAGGCAACGGCTGGAACCGCGTCATTAGTGTGGTCAATGACATTATTGAAAGCCACCCTAAAATGAAAGGGTTCCAAATTATGGCCGCTGATGGCGATTTTATGTTCAGCAGTAAAGCTGGTGACTGGTTGCCAGATACCAAAAGCTTCAGGCAAACGGCTATGCAGCAAATGCCAAACTTCACCGGCGGTAAAAGTGCGCCTGAGCTGGGTATTCTGAAAGCCATTAACCTTTATAAAAAAACCAAGGGCACAACCAGCATTTATGTTTTTGGTGATGATTATCGGGTAAATAATCTGGATGCGATAGTTCGGCAGATCACCAGTCAAAATCAGGGCGCTGACGGCAAGCCTGTAATGCGCATTCATGGTATCGGCTTTAGCCGCGCAAGTGGTAACGCAGAAACTTTTGCTGCCTTTATGCAGGCAGTGGCTAAACGTAACCGTGGTGCTTTCGTCGGGCTGAACTTTTAAGGTTTAAATTAAAGGTCACTCGCCAGAAAAACCTGATCACGGCCCGACTGCTTACCTCGATACAACGCTTTATCGGCGCGGTTGAAGAGCTTGGTCCAGTTATCTCCGGACTGCACTTCTGCCACGCCTAATGTCACTGTCACAAAAATATCGTCGCCATTTTTCGAGAATTTATGTGCTGAAATTGTCGTGCGTAGCTTCTCTGCTACTGCAGCGGCGTCAGCCTGGTCAGTTTCCGGAAGCAAGGCTGCAAATTCTTCGCCGCCAATTCGGGCAGCGGTGTCGTGAGAGCGAATAGCATTTTCAAGGAGCGATGCAATTTTTATGATCACTTCGTCACCAAAGGGGTGTCCGTAAGAGTCGTTGCAGTTTTTAAAGTGGTCGATATCAAGAATGATAAGGCTTAAAGGGCGACCGTTTCGCTTTGCGCGTGACAGCTCTTTGTCCACTTGCTCTGTAAAATAGCCCCGGTTGTATATTCCGGTCATTCTGTCGGTGGATGACTTTTTCAAAAGCTCCAGTTCTAATGTTTTTTGCTCTGTAATGTCTCTGAAGGTACCAATTAGCGTGTAGCCATCGTCTTGCAGCTCAGCGAATTCCTCAACCCAAATATAATGCCCGTCGGCATGTTGCATACGGTGCTGAATTTGAAGTTTATTGTTGTCAGGGGTGAGTCTTTCTAGCGATTTAACATCTTCCAGGTCGTCCGGGTGAACTAAACTGTTAAAGCGCTCTATCGAGGTGTTGGAATCCGTTTTATCTAACCCAAGCAATTCCCTAACCATTGTAGAGCGAATTAATTCGCGGGATTTCAAATTCGCCTGCCAATGACCAACACGACCGACTTGCTGAGCACGTTTCAGCTCGTCATTTGTCCGCTTTAGCTCAAGTTCCAGAGACTTTTTATCAGTATTATCAATAAAAAGGCCGTTCCAGATAAGGTTCTCTTCTACTTGTTTGTCCGGCACGGCCCTGCCCGATATCCAAATTACTTTCCGCTCAACCATAACCCGGAACTCAAACTGCCATGGGGTGAGCTTGTTGCTGGCATCCTCCAGGCTTTCAATAAGAGGCTCCCGGTCATCTGGGTGTACTTTGTTAAAAAAGGCTTCGGCAGAGTCGGTTAATTCGCTGGGTGATATATCAAACAGTTTTTTTGAGTGAGCACTAATTAGCGGAAACGAAATGTCAGAGCGACTAACAAACCGTAATTGATACAAGACGCCGGGAAGAATGTAGCTCAATTGACGGAGTTGCTCCCGGGTTTTTACTAAGTCTTCAATAACTGTAATGGTGCCGACGAACTGGTCTGCGTGGTGTGTCGATGAAGAATGCTTTCTGATTAGGTCTTCGACCCAGAGGTAGCCTTCGGTTTTGTGTTTAAACCGATATTGACGTCGTAGTAATCCTTTAAAGTCGGCCTGTTGCCAACGGGAGAACTGGTCATTAGCAATGTTTATATCATCGGGGTGTACATTGCCATACCACCAATCTTCCAGGTTGTTTATAGTCGCCCTGGGATAGCCCAAAGACCGTTCAACGTCGTTAGAAATAAACGCGGTTTTAGGGCCCCCATTGTCTGATGACATGGGTGTTCTAAAAACGATGGACGGGATGTCGTCAACAATAGCCTGAAACTCATCAATGGCATCGAGCGGGTCAGTTCCGGCAATAAGACTGTTTTGAATCAAATGCTTACTCTGCTACTTAAGATCGTTCTGAAAATTGTACAATTTACAAACAACGATCTTATCCCTTGCCGGAACTTTTGTACACTATGCCAGAAGGAGTAGTCTACTTTGCTCTGGCGGTGTGTAGCTTCTTATAGCTCTCTATAAGGCGCAAGTGTCTGTCCAGACCTTCCAGTTGCATATTGGTCGGTTCCAAACCGTGGAAGCGCGCAGTGCCTTTAACAGAGCCTATAACCGCTTCAATGGTTTTTTCGCCGTACATGCGGCCTAAGTTGTAGCGGTAGTCATCCAGCTCCAGTTCTTCGTCCAGAGTAATTTCAAGCACCGCTTCAACAGCGCGATAAAACAACGTACGCTCAACGGTGTTGTCGTTGAACTGCAGGAACATTTCCACATATTCGAAAGCGTCGTCATGGCGTTGCAGTGCAAGGTAGATAAGCAGTTTCAATTCAAGAATGGTGAGTTGACCCCAAACCGTGTTTTCGTCAAACTCAATACCAATCAGGGTGATAATATCCATGTAGTTATCAAGCTGACTGTCTTCTAAGCGCTCAACTAAGTCTTCTAGCTGATCGTCGGTTAAGCGGTGCAGGTTGAGAATGTCTTCACGGTATTGCAAAGCTATATTGGTGTTGTCCCAAATGAGGTCTTCTACGGGGTAGACTTCCGAATAGCCCGGGACCAGAATACGACACACCGGCGCGCCAAGGTCTTCATGCACGGCTACGTAAGCTTCTTTGCCCATGTCCTGCAAAATACCAAACAGAGTATCGGCTTCTTCCTGGTTAGAGCCGCTAAAGTCCCATTCAACGAATTCAATGTCGGACTTGGCGCTAAAGAAACGCCAGGACACAACGCCCGACGAATCAATAAAGTGCTCAACAAAGTTGTTTGGTTCGGTCACAGCCATGGAGTTAAAGGTTGGTGCCGGGAGGTCGTTTAAACCTTCAAAGCTTCGGCCTTGCAATAACTCGGTCAGGCTGCGCTCCAGCGCCACTTCAAAGCTTGGGTGCGCACCAAAAGAAGCAAAAACACCGCCGGTGCGTGGGTTCATTAAGGTAACACAGGCAACCGGGAACTGACCGCCCAACGATGCGTCTTTAACCAATACCGGGTAGCCTTGTTCTTCTAAGGCTTTTATCCCTTCCTGAATATTCGGGTACTTGTTAAGTACCTCTAGCGGTACGTCCGGCAGGGCAATTTCTTCTTCAATAATTTGCTTTTTAACGGCGCGCTCAAAAATTTCTGATAAGCACTGAACCTGTGCTTCGGGCAGAGTGTTACCCGCACTCATACCGTTACTTAAATACAGGTTTTCAATTAAGTTCGACGGAAAATAGACCGTCTTGCCGTCGGAATGACGCACAAACGGCAAGGACACAATACCGCGGTCAGCCCGACCCGAGTTAGTATCAATTAAGTGTGAACCTCGCAGCTCGCCTTCCGGGTCATAAAATTCACGACAGTATTCGTCCAGAATTTCGGTGGGAAGCTCGTCGTTCACGCCGGGTTTAAACCATTTTTCGTTGGGGTAGTGTACGAATTCGGCGTTTGCTATTTCTTCGCCAAAGTATTGGTCGTTATAAAAGAAGTTACAGCTTAAACGCTCAATAAACTCGCCCAGAGCAGAGCATAAGGCACTTTCTTTGGTGGCGCCTTTGCCATTGGTAAAGCACATAGGAGAGGCGGCATCGCGAATATGCAGCGACCAGACATGCGGGACAATATTACGCCAGGAAGATATTTCTATCTTCATGCCTAAGTCCGCCAGTATGGCGGTCATATTGGCAATGGTTTGTTCCAGCGGTAAGTCTTTGCCTTCAATAAAGGTTCTGCTGTCGCTGTCAGGGCGTATGGTCAGTAACGCCTGAGCGTCTTGAGTAATGCTTTCAACCGCTTCAACGTCGAATTCCAGATCATTTTCTATAACGCGCTTAACGGCACAACGCTCAGCTGCCCGAATAATGGCTTTGCGGTCTTTCTCGGAAACATCGGCCGGTAATTCAACCTGAATTTTGAACAACTGCTTGTAGCGGTCTTCCGGGTCGACAACGTTGTTTTGTGAAATGCGGATATTCTCGGTTGGAATATCGCGGGCGTCGCAATACAGACGAATGAAGTGCGCCGCGCACATAACGGAAGACGCCAGAAAGTAGTCAAAAGGGCCGGGGGCGGAACCGTCGCCTTTGTATCGAATGGGCTGATCCGAAATAACCGTGAAGTCATCGAATTTTGCCTCAAGGCGCATATTGTCGAGAAAGTTTACATTGATTTCCATGGGAAAATTAACCGCTGAACGAAGGTATTTTAAATATGAGCGTATTATGCCTGCTTTCAGTGTTGGCGTCTTGGGTGAATGCTTTAAATTGAATATTTATTGACCGGCTAAAGCTTTGTTGCTTTGCTTACGATATAAAGTAATAGAACTGTCACAGGAACAAAAATCTATGGGCTGGTTTAATAATTTAACCGTTCGTTACAAGCTGCTATTACCCATCGTATTGTTAGCTTTGGTTCTCATTGCGATCACGGCTGTGAGTATGACTAACTTCAAATCGGTGGCGGGCAGTGTTGACAAAATTTCAGCCGAGCATTTACCGGGCCTTAATTTTTTGCTGCAAGCGGACAGAGATTTACACCAGGCCCAAGTGGCGGAGCGCACACTGCTGTCTGTAGAGCCGGGTAGCTCGCAACAGCAAAAGCTCATTGATACTCACAATGAAAATATTGAACAAGCACAGCAGCGGGTCGATAAGTTTCTGAAGCTTACCTCAAGCGATACTGAGCGCAGGATGGTGGCCGACTATAAACAAAAGAGTGAGGTCTGGATTGCAACAGCCGCAGAAGTTATCGCATTGCATGCTAGCGGTAACCTTGATGCCGCGGTGGGTTTAAGTCAGCAACAAAGCGGCCCCCAGTTCGAGACAATGCGCAGTGTCCTCGATCAGTTGGAACAGCGGCAAGAAGAGGCGGCACTTGCTCAGACAGAGTTAATTGATTCAACCATTGCACAAAGTAACTGGACACAAAGCGCAGTGCTTATTATTGGTTTAGCGGTTTGTGTGCTTTTAGCATTGTTTTTCCCTCCACTGATTTCTAAGCCACTGAATTTATTATTGGAGCGTTTCCGTGATATGGCCAAAGGTGAGGGAGATTTAACCGCACGAATTCACTTACAACGGACGGATGAACTAGGAAAAGTTGCCGATGCGTTTAATGAATTTATTGAGAAGTTGCAGCGAACCATTCAGAAAGTGAGCAGTATGGCTGAACAAGTGGCAACTTCGTCTGAGCAGCTTTCCAGTATTTCTGAGCAGTCTAACCAGAGCATTAAACAGCAACATCAGGCGGTCGAGCAGGTTGCGACTGCTATACATGAAATGTCGGCAACGGTGGATGAAATTGCCAAAAATGCCAATGAAGCTGCACAATCAGCGCAAGAAGCGGATACTCATACGAGAAGTGGTCGCAAGGCTGTAGGTGAAACTGTTGATGCTATTCAGGCATTAGCTAATCAGGTTCATCAAATTACTCAGGTAATTGATAAAGTAGCTGACGACAGCAACAATATTAACAGAGTAATTGAAGTTATCGGCAGTATTGCAGAACAAACCAATTTACTGGCACTTAACGCAGCGATTGAGTCTGCTAGAGCCGGTGAACATGGTCGGGGCTTCTCTGTGGTTGCGGATGAAGTGCGTACTTTGGCAAGTCGTACTCAACAATCGACCCAAGAGATTCAGGATATGATTGAACGTTTGCAGAGTGCAACAAGTGAAGCCGTGAGTTCTATGAACGCGGGCCGTGAAAGTGCCGATGCTACGGTGGATAAAGCTCAGCGAGCTGATAGTGCGCTTAAAGGAATTACTGACGCGGTGACTGAAATCAATGATATGAACAATCATATCGCCACCGCAGCAGATGAACAAAGCTCAGTAACTGAAGATATTAACAAGAATGTCAGCACCATAACCGATATTGCAGAGCAATCGGCGCAAAGTTCGGCTCAAGTTAGAGAGTCGAGCGATGATTTGGCCAAGCTTTCAATGTCACTGCAAAGAGAGCTTCAGCAATTTAAAATTCATTGATCATTATCCGCGTAGCCGCTGCCAATAGCACTGAAAGGTAATTTTAGGCCAAGCTCAGGAACTTGTATGGCTATCCAGGCCGGAAAGGTATTGCTGTTAGGCCCCGGTAGCACTTCGTATTGGTCCGCCCAGGGGTAACGGGAGGCTGCTTCCTCAATGCGCGAGATCATGCCGGCGGCCTGAGCTCCCGATACCGAGAGTATTTTTTCGGGTTCAGCGCCATACCAGTAGCGGTCAGGGGTTGCTGTCTGATAAACGCGCAGTGCCGGACGTCCATGCTCCACACCCCAGCCTACAACTTCGTATACGGTATACTCACTGGCATTTTCTGGCTTCACTGCCAGCCAGGTATGAACGGCAAACCAGCCACGCCAGCCAAAGGCATCGGCGGCATAGGCTTCTATGACGGCTTGTTTCTCAATCTCAGGGTCAGGCGCGATACCCGCGGGCTCTCTGGACGCATCTCGCCAGTCGCCTGAGGAACATCCAAAAAGAAGGAGGGCAGTCAATGCTGCCGTTACTATCCTGACCATATTGCTATACCTGCTTAAAAAAGACCTGTTACTTCTACTGGAAAACTAACACAAAGGTTCACACTCGCCTATTGCGGGCATAACTTTTGCTGTCGGTTTTCAATCTATGTATAATTTCAACATAATAATTACAACTCACCTCTATAAATGAAAGGACTACTATGAATAAGAAAGGACTCCTTGGCGGCGTCGCTATTGTCGTTGTCGCTGCTGCTTTAATTGGCCCCCGCTTTGCCGGCTCCCAAGTTGAAGACACATTGAAACAGCACGTCGAGGCATTAAATAATGTGCCTGCCTATACAGCGCAAGTTGTGTCATTTGACAGAGGCTGGTTTGGCTCAACCGCAACCGTCGAGCTGGGCGTTGATTTCAGCGGTGCGTTCCCCGAAGCAGAACAATCTGAAGAGCTTTCTTTTGAGGTGGTTATTGATGTTCAGCATGGCCCTGTGCTTACTCAGTTTTCTCCGGGGCTTGGTCTGGCGTCACTTGAAGCCAGCTCTAAAGACAAAGGCTTACGTGAGTTTCTGGACTGGGAAGATGAAACGCCTTTTTATCATATGGTTGGCTCTGTCGGCTTTTCCGGCAACTTTAGCTACAGCGACTCCATTTCTTCGTTTACCTTAGCGCCAAATGACGCGCGACAGCAGATTTCAGTGTCCCGCTATGAAGGCATTGGCGAGGTTTCGTCAGACAGCTTCAGCTATGAGGGCGTATTAGACGGTGCTGAAGTGCTTATGGAAGTTCAGGCTGTCAGCGTTGGTGAGATGAAAGTCCGTACGGAAGCTAAAGGCGATTTGCTCAGTATTATGCAGGGTGGACTTTATGAAAGCGAAATGTCGATGCAGCTTGAAAAGGTTACCGCGCGCTCGCCTGATGATGTTGATTTTTTCAATGTAGAAGAGCTTGATGTCGAGGCTATCAGTGCATTTAGCGATAATCAAAAACACATGAATGTGGATATGAACTATTCGATGAAATCATTTATGTTTGGCGACACTCACCTTGATAATCTTGTTGTAAACATGGCATTTAATAATCTCGATGCCGAGTTTTTGCGGGCCTACAACCAGACTATGCAAACTATTTATGACCAGGGGCCTGACGAAATGGAGGCAGCAACTGAGAAGTTGGTAAAAGACAGTTTACCGCAACTACTGAAGGCAGAGCCTGAGTTTGTTGTTAGTGAGTTTAGCGGTCAAATGGAACCGGGAAATTTTGAAGGCGACTTATCAGCTAAATTGGTTGGTGTGGCTCAGGTACCTGATAATTTGGATGATATTCGGTTCTGGCTTTCTAGTTTGATTGCCGATGCGTCGCTGACTGTTGATAAACCTCTATTAAAGTGGCTTGCTGAACAACAACTGTTATCAACTATGCGTATGCAGTATCCGGGTGCTGATGAGGCCGAGATGCAGAAAATGGCTGAGCAACAGGCGCCAATGATGATCAACATGTATTTACAGCAGGGCTTACTGACGGAAACTGAAGACGATTACCGCAGTGAGTTCCAAATGGAAGGCGGTGAGGCTATGCTCAATGGTCAAAAAGTTCCGTTAGGAAATATGATGTAAACCAAAGCCGTTCTGAAAAAGCCTCAACGCAGTGAGTTTCGTTGAGGCTTTTTGGTTTTAGGTGACGGTATTACGTTGTTGCCAGCGCGGATCCAGATGTTCATTTTCTGCTAACACTTGTCGCAACTGTTCGGCGGCCTGCCAAATGTCCTCGAAGCTGTTATACAGTGGGGTGAACCCAAAACGAATGTAGTTAGGTGCACGGAAGTCAGCAACAACGCCTCGTTGAATTAAAGCCTGGCAGAGACCGTAAGCATGCTCGTAGTGATAAGACAGTTGGCTGCCTCGTTCGCTTCGTTGCTCTGGAAAAATAGGCTGCAGTACGTCATCAAGGTCATGAGTCTTTAATAACTGATGAAACACATCGGACAGTTGTAGCGACTTTTCTCTTAGCTTTTCTAAGCTAACGCCTTTAAAAACATCCAGCGCGGCGTCCACGGCTGACATAGCCAGAACCGAAGGTGTTCCGGTAAGCATCTGCTGTATACCCGCAGCCGGTTCGTATTCCGGTGAAAAGTCGAAGGGCCTGGCGTGACCAAACCAGCCGCTTAAGGGTTGGCTCATGTTTTTGTGGTGCCGTTTTGCTGCATAGATAAAAGCGGGGGCACCGGGCCCTCCGTTCAGGTATTTGTAGGTGCAGCCGACCGCAAAATCCACTTGCCAGTCATCCAAATGAACGGGCATAGCACCGGCACTGTGTGCTAAATCGAGAATTACCAGAGCGCCGTTTTCGTGCGCATTGGCGACCAACTGCTTTGCGTTAATACGTCGGCCGGTCCGAAAGTTCACTTCGGTTGCCAGCACCAGAGCGGTTTTGCTATTTATGTGCTGTTCAAGCTCGCTTTCGTCAACGAGCTTCAATTGGCAGCGATGCTGCCCTAAAAACTGAGCAACACCCTGAACCATATATAAGTCGGTAGGGAAGTTGTCTTTTGTCGACAGCACAACTGTGCGCTCCGGGTCCTGCGTCTGAACGATGGTCAGCGCAGCGGTGAGTGCTTTGAATAAATTGACCGATATTGAGTCGCAGCAAATGGTTTGCTCTGGTTCGGCCCCTATTAAATGCGCAATTTTTTCACCGACGGTTTGCGGCAAGTTCACCCAGTTATGGTCGTTCCAGCTATTGATAAGATCTTGTGACCATTGTTTTTGTATAACGTTCTGCAAGCGAGTTTCTGTTGCTTTGGTCATTACTCCTAAAGAATTGCCGTCCAAATAGACTTTATTCTCAGGTAACTGAAATTGTTCGCGGTGCTTTGCGAAAGGGTCAATGATGTCAAGTTCTTGTATGTCGGTAAGGTTCATGGATTAAGCTCGTTGTTCAGGCGTTTAATAATGGCTTTCCATGCGCTTGAGTGTGGGTGTATCAGGTCAAAATGGCCGACACCTTCCAGTATCTCTGTTTCTACGTCAATATTGTGAGTTTGGCTCAGTGGCACAATACGGTCGGCATCTCCCTGAATTAACCAGGTATTATCGCGCAGTTTTTGGGTTCTTGGACTGGCTTTCTGGTAATCACTGGTATTTTCGTAGGCGGTTTTCATTAAGTTTAAAGCCGCGCGGTTACAACTACCATCGGTTTGTGTGTAACTGACCATGTCGGTAATGGCAGCAAGGCCAATCACAACGTTAATGTTAGGCGATGCAGGAGTGTCATTTGCAGTGGCCAGAAATGCAAGGTGCCCGCCTGCAGAGTGCCCCATAACAGCGCTGGGTCGGCCATTAAGCTTGTCGCCAATAAAGTCGATAGCGGCTTCTACGTCGTTTAAGCTCGCTGGCCAGTCACCGCCTTCTTGGCCTAAACGACGATACTCTATTGACCACACATTAAAGCCTGCGTTTCTTAATGCATTGCTGGCGGGGTTGGTGTGAGTAATGTCGTAGTCTTTTAGCCAGCAGCCACCGTGAATAAAAATAACGTTAGCGGCTGAGTCTGAATGTTCGCGCGTGCTCCAGAACTGGATAAACTGTGAAGTCTGGTCTCCGTAAGAGTAAGCTTTTGTCGGGCCCTCACTGTTAAGGGCGAGCACCTCATTAAAGGTAACTTGTTTAAGCGGCTCTTCGTTGTCTGCACTGACATTAGAAGTGCCGAAAATGAAGAGCAGCAACAAGCTTTTCGATAACAAGGAGAACGCTTTCACAACGATACCACCACTGTATTTTCGGGTTACAAATGAGGTGAAAGACCATACAAGCATTTTTGATCTGACTCAATAAATACTTGATTGATTACTACAGATCTCACTCCGGCTTATTTTGAGTCAGCCCTAGTTGCTGCACGGCTGTGCGCACATCCTGACCGGATGTTTCCTGAAATACTTGCAAATCAAATTGCGGCAGTATGGCAAACAAGTGATCAAAAATATCAGACTGTATGCCTTCGTAGGTTTCCCATGCTGTGTCATTGCTAAAGCAATAGATTTCAATAGGTAAGCCCTGAGGGCCAGGGTTCAGCTGCCTTACCATTAATGTCAGCCCTTTATGCACGTCAGGTCTGTTACTAAGGTACTGTTTCACATAGGCGCGAAAGGTACCAATATTTGTCACCTGTCGGCCATTAATTGGATCAGCTCCGGTTTGCTCAAGGCTAGAGTTCCACTCTGAAATATCTTTCTCTTTTTGCTCCAGATAGTCGCTAAGCAAGGAGAAACGCTTAAGCTTTTTCTTCTGCTCGTCGGACAAAAAATGAATGCTGTTCTGGTCAATATACAAGGCGCGCTTTATACGGCGTCCGCCGCTTTCCTGCATACCGCGCCAGTTTTTAAAAGACTCAGAGATAAGGCGTTTGGTCGGGATGTTAGTGATGGTTTTATCCCAGTTCTGAACCCGTACGGTATGAAGTGCGATATCAATGACATCGCCATCGGCGTTGAGCTGTGGCATTTCTATCCAGTCGCCAACCCGAATCATGTCGTTAGAGGAAAGCTGAATACTGGCAACCAGTGACAGTATCGTGTCCTGAAACACCAACATAGCAACGGCACCCATGGCACCAATACCGGAAAGCAGTATCACCGGCGAGCGGTCGAGTAATGACGCTATGATGAGAATGGACGCGACAACGTAGACCACAATTTTCGCTATTTGCAGATAACCTTTAATGGGCTTTTCATGCGCGTCGGGCTGACGGTTGTATATTTCATTAACGCTGGTCATGGCAGCGCTGAATGAACGCGCCAGAGTCAGTATTAAGTAAGCAATACTGATGTTACGTATGACTGTGGTAACGGTTTCAGGTAGGTCGGGTACCAGATAAATACCGGCGGACAATACCAAAGCAGGAACAACCTGAGCCAGACGGTGTACAATAACCCGAATGCCAACGCCTGGGTCACTGCCTAACTCTGTTTGTGACAGTAGTCGCGAAACACCACGTAATAAAACTTGCTGAGTGATGAGCTGGGATATCCAAACGGCAACTGCCAGAATAACACAGGCACTAATGGTATAAGCCCAGGGTTGGGAAGCCGCCCAGTCATGAAACCACTGAGGGTAATCCAGTTCCATCATAGTTTTTGTTCCACCGCTGCTTTTAAGTCCTTTCTAAAGCCTAAAATGAATACAACTTCTGCCACCACAAATAAGGGACCAATTGCTAAACCCATAATGTCATCAACAAAAGCGGGCTTTCTGCCCTCAAAATAATGGCCAATGAATTGGAAGATCCAGCCGACTACGAATAGGCCAATGCCCCAACTAAGCCACAACATTGTTGGTAAAGCTGCAATGTCCCGGCCAATGGCTAAAGACAGCCATAGCAGCACGGTCATGAGTAGCCCAAGCTTAATATCAAGCCGAATATAAAAAATAACAGCGGCTAAAACAACCAGACTGGCCGGGGTGATCAACAGATAATCCAAAGGTAGTGCAGGTCGAGACAAGAGACTAATGATACCAACGACAATCATAGGAATGCCGACAATGTGGGTCGCCACATTCTTACGATTACGATGATAAGCCGCATACTGCGCTAAGTGATCAACGATGTTTTTCATAGGTTTTGCCAGTTGGTGCCTAAATAGAAGGTTAGATTGCTACGCGTGGGGCTTGATGTCAATGAAGTAAGCGCCTTTGCCATACCTAACTTTCTATTGCTCAGCCGTTAACTTACCGCTAACCTAAAGCCTTTATTTTTATTAGGTATTAAATAGGGGAAGTTCGGTGGCGTTTGATTACGGTTCGATTGATCTGGGGTTAAAGAACCCGTTTAAAACCGAAGGATTGGTGACGAGTGTTCGCGGTGTGGTGCAATCGCTGTTTGGCATTTATTTACTGGTAGCAGGTGCAGGGGCCGTGAAGCCTGATGCAATTACAGGTTGGGTATTAGCTATCTTCGGGCTGCTATTGCTGGCTGGCGGTATTAAAGTGCTGAGTGGCGGTATTATGGCTATGCTGCGCTACTTTGTTGGTCGTAACCATCCAACATCATTGGCACGTAATTTTAGTAAGTCTGAGCGCAGTACAGCGCAGGAAGAGTCGCGTTACGTTGCTTATAACGATCAGGCATTGGAAGAAATGCTGATGGGTCGTAAGAACAGTACCTTTATAGAGCCAAAAGGCTTGTTGGCGCGCATTGCTCACACGGTATTTCCCAAGTTGCTGTTTATGCCTTACCCCATTCGAAACATGGCGCAGCGTTTGTTAGGTGCGTGGGTGCGTACTCTGACTGCAATGGTTGCCTTTGGTTTTGCTGCCTTTGTTTCTCTGGCTGGGTTTGCCGGTGACGCTGGTGTACTTGCGTTCCCGGTTTATACTGTATTGTTAACGCTGTATATCATGCATGTATGGAAGTCTGCAGGCCAGGCTATATCGCGCGGAGCAGAGCAGTCTATTGATTCAATGGGCAGTGGCGACTTGGTTAAAACTATAGCCTTTGCGCTGCTTCTACCGGTTGTTGTAGGTCTGGTTGTTGGGTGGTGGATGAACGCCGCAAATTTAACCGCGGCTGCAATTGAGCAACAGTTTGCGGCGTTACCAAACTTTCATGCCGGTTGGTATCTATTGAGCATTTTTGTCGGTGCTATTGTTTGTACGTTAGTAACCGTGGTGCTGTTGAAAAAACGCTTAGCCGATGCGAACCCGGTTTCCGAAGTTTCAGAGCTACGCGAAAACTGGCAGGAGTCAGTACACCCTAAAGAAATCTTTATTAATTTGGATAATCTGGTAATGGCGAACCGCCGTTACCGCGAAGTACCTAACCGAGTCTACCGTGAGCTTGATCCTAACTTGCAGGAACAAGTAGACGGTAAAGGCGCGTTCAGCGGTGAGATGATTCAGGAAGTGCAGCCACGAGTTAAACCTATGGGGTTGGGCGCTTTATTTGAAAAATCCCGCTTGGTGAGTTTGTTGTTGGGTAACAGCCTGTTTATTGTTGGTGCGCTTTTCACTTTCTTTTTAGCTTATGCCACGGTGGATGTGGTGAAACTGCTGGATAGCATGAACTACCGGTTATCAGAGAACACGCCTTACGCTGACTTAATGGCTCTGGCTGGTGTTGCCATGACGGCTATTCATTTCTTGCTTATCGGTTATGTGTTACGTGCCTTTGCGCGGTTAGCGGCAAATATTGCGCATCTGTTCTATGCTGAAATTCAGTTTGAATCAATGCTTATCTACTTTAAGTGCGAAGGTACTTTCACCGAGTCTAAAATATCAACTGGTGCGGGTATTCACGACAGTACCCGTTCAGAAAACACCTTAGTACGCAGCAGTATCACTCCCTGGGTTATTGTCTCTCGTATTGTGTCGACAACTTTTGCGGCCACAGGAATGAAAAACCTCGAACACCCTCGACACATTCTGGAAATGCATAAATCGGACGATGAAATGGCCTCGATTCGCAACGATGTCATCGACTTCCTTAAAGATCGTGAGTCTATTGCTTCTATTACCAGCAACAGAGACTTAGGTAATGCCTCCCAGATACATCAGCTAAATGAGCAGACACGCGCAATTCCTGCAAGTCAGGAAAAGTTGCAGCAAAACAAACCGCAGGCTTCGGACGAAGAAGCGGCGGGTTATTTGCGACAGCAAGAAGAACTTGACTCAAACGACGAAACTGAAAAGGAGCGTTGATTCTAATCAATTAAATGGTCAGGCGAGTTAGCGCTCGCCTGGCTTTGCTACCAAGGTCGTAGTGCACCGCCATAAAGTTTCATAGAAACTGTTCGATAAATATACATGGTTTGTTGCGTTGTTTACGCCTTATGGAAGCGAAAAAATGTCCACAGTTGATGTGAAACCACCTTTACTAATAACGGTTTTAGCGATAGTTGCCAGTTTAATCGTTACCTCTTTTGTCCCCTGGCTTTGGCTTCAACTCTGCCTGCAGTCTTTATTGTTCATTGGTTTAAGCGTTTTTTATATTAGCTACCTGCGGCGAGCCCAGGCTCCTTTTGATGAGCCTGAAGATACCGACGACAGCACCGACCACCTTGCTGAAAACTCAGGAAAGAATGCTATTGCAACGGCCGAACTCAGCTTTGCAATTACCCGTTTTAAGACTGTACTGGCCGATATTGTAGAGCGCCTGGAAGAGAGCGTCGATAACTCGTCCCGGGTGAGTGAGAGGGCTCAGGGAATAGAGGCTTTCTCGTCGGAAGTTGCGGTTGCTGCTGAGCAAACTAAGCAGATAAGTCATGAAGGCAGAGAACGAATAAAGCAGCTGACCCACGAAATTGATCTCGTTGTATCAGACAGCCGGGGAAGTGCCGAAGCAGTTAAGGGCCTGCAGGAGAAGGCCAGTGACATTCGCAAAGTGACTCAGGTTATTGACAGCATTGCCGAACAAACCAACTTGCTGGCGCTTAATGCGTCAATAGAGTCGGCTCGTGCAGGTGAGCATGGCAGAGGCTTTGCGGTCGTTGCTGATGAAGTGCGAACGCTGGCGGGAAGAACCTCGGATGCTACCGTAGAAGTCAGTAATCTGGTAGAGGCGATTCATACCGAAACGACTGCTGCTGTCAAAAATATCGAGCATTTATCAAAGCACATTGAGCAGCAGTCTGAGACAACTGCAGGCATTGTTGAGCAGCTGGCTAGCATTGTTGAGCAAGCAGAAACCGTCGAGCAACAACTGCAGAAAATAACGGCATTAATGGGAGAAAACGCTCAGGATCTTTCCCGAAACGGCGAGCTGCTGCATTCGGTTAATTCGGACCTGTCGGAACAGTATCAGCAACTTGATGATGTCAGTGGTCAGGCAGAGCAACTGGAAATGCAGTCGGAACAGTTATTTGCGCACTTGGTTGAGAACGACGCCGACGCAGAGCATAGAGTTATTTACAAAGCCGCGACGGATGCGGCACAGCAAATTGAACAGCGTTTAGAGCAGGCGCTCGAGCAGGGTGAACTGACATCCTCTGAGTTGTTCTCAAAAAACTATGAACCCGTGCCGGGGACAGATCCGGTAAAATACAAAACCGCTTACACAGAGTTTTTCGACAGTGTATTGCCCGCTATTCAAGAACCGGTTCTGAAGCGTCACGAACATATTGTCTACGCTATCGCGACTGATCCGAATGGGTATGTCGCCCGACATAATGACGCCTTTAATAAACCATTAAGCGGGGATCCAAACAAAGACTTGATCGGTAACCGTTCCCGTCGATTGTTTGATGATAAAACCGGTGCGCGTTGCGGAGCCCATACACAAGCGTTATTGTTACAGACGTACAAGCGCGACACGGGCGAGGTTATGCACGATTTATCGGTACCTGTCTATGTGAATGGAAAGCATTGGGGAGGTTTCCGTATCGGCTACAAACCTTTGTAACTGAGAAACGGGCAAGAGAGTTGTATGTCACACGATACCATTGCAATAAATAGAGAACGTCAGGATTTAAGTGGGCTGGAAGCTGTCTGGCTATTTGGTTATGGGTCACTCATTTACAAAGTTGACTTTCCTTATCTGGAAAGGGCGCCCGCCTCTATTGAAGGCTGGTCGCGCCGCTTCTGGCAAGGCTCGCATGACCATCGTGGTACGCCGGAAGCTCCGGGTAGAGTGCTCACCTTAATTGAAACGCCGGGTGAAGTTTGTACTGGTATGGCCTATAAAGTATCGCCGGATGTGTTTGAGCATTTGGATCATAGGGAGAAAAACGGTTACCTGCGTTTTACCACGGCAATGACGTTTCGCGATGGCTCTCAGAACGAAGGTCTGGTTTACATTGCAACAGAAGAAAATGAAGCGTTTCTTGGTGCTGCCCCTGAATCTGAAATAGCCCAGCATATTGCCCGTGCATCGGGACCCAGTGGCCCCAATGCCGAGTACCTGGTAAAGCTGCAACTGGCGCTACAGCAACTGGGTGTGAATGACCCACATATTACTCAGATTTATGAGGCCTTAGTAGAAGACTAAATCAGTCACTGCTAAAAACATCATCAGCGGCCTGGGGTAGCTTATAAAGCTGCCCTTGCCAGTAATGGCAGCCAAACTCTTTGAGTTTATCCAGTTGGGCCTGATTCTCTACGCCAACTGCCTGTACTTCTAAGCCTAACTCGGTGGTCATGCGTATAACTGCTTTGACCAGGTTTCGTGAGCGTTCGTTGGTATCAAGGTCGCGGATAAACTCACGTTCAATTTTAATTTTGCTGACCGCCATAGTTTTCAAATGCAGCATACTGCCTATGCCCTTCCCAAAACGGTCGATAACCAGCGTAATACCTAATTCGTGCAGTTGTTCAATAATATCGAGCGTGTTCGGCAGAGGTTCGCTTAAGCTACTCTCGCTTAAATCGAATTCAATTTTAGCTAAAAGCTTAGGGTTTTCTTTATTTAACCTGTTCATGGCCTGGTAGAGCCGCTGTGATATTTGCTCAGTGGCCAAATTAATGGCTATTTTACCTGGCGTAATATTCTGCTGTTGCCACCTTTCAACCTGGGCTACAACGTTTTCGATGACCCAAATACCCAAAGTGTCTAACATGCCGTTAGCGTCAAACTGGGGAAGGAATTTTTCAGGGTGTAAGGTACCAAGCTCTGGGTGTTCCCAACGCAGCAAAGCCTCAACACCGACGACCTGCTTATCCATATTGAGCACTGGCTGATAGACCAGTTGCATTTGCTCACTCTGAAGAACGCTATGTACATCTTCCTCTAGCTGAATTTCATCGTAAGAGCGGTTCTCAAGTTCTTGTTTGAAGTAAGCCTGGTTTTCATTCTGCTGGTCTTTAGCTGAGTTCATTGCCAAATTAGCCTGAGCTAAGAGCTTTCCGCTATCGTGCCCGTCTAAGGGGTAAACGCTGGCACCAATACTGGCTGTTAGTTGAACTTGCTGATCATCACTGGTCAGCCCAAAAGGGCGCTCGTAGGCTTTTTGAATTTGTAAGATAATATTCTGAATATCGATGTATTCGACAATGTGATTCAGCACAATAGCGAACTCGTCACCACCCAGATTGTATAGTTTAGTGCCAAAAGGAGTGACTTCTTTTAGCCTTTGGGTCAGGCGCTGTAAAATTTTGTCGCCAATGTGATGACCGTATTTGTCGTTTACCTGATGAAAATGATCGACGTTCATGACTAACACTGCAGCGAGGCGATCGCTGGGCAACTCATCCAGCAGTCTGGACAAATCTAATGCCAATGAATTGCCGTTAGGTAGCCCGGTTAAGTCGTCAAAAAATGCTAACTTCTGTAACTGCCGCTGTTGCTGTTTCATTCGGGTTACATCGCTTAATGTAGCGGTATAAGTCGCTTCTTCAGAAAAGCCTGAAACGGCCTCTCTAATTGTCAGAACAGCGGAGTAACGTTTTTTCTCTGCGTTACGGCCAACAATTAAAATGCTTTGGTTACAAGGGAAGTTACTGTCAAGATCGTCGATATCTGTAGCGGTGAAAAGCTCCTCTAACTTTGAGTTAACACACTGAGCTTCGGTTAATCCGGAAATTTCGGTAAATGGAGCATCCACGCTAATGACTTTGCGGTGCTTATTGAGCAAGGCAATACCAGATAAGACCCCATGTTCTGAGAGCTCGCCTGCTTTGCCGTTTGAGTTATCAACATAATCGGCTGAGATATTGGTCCATGAACCCTGAAAGCTTAAAGGGCGTCTGTTGGTGCGGCGTAATTCGTCCCGCACCCACACGTAGTGGCCTTGTTTATGACGGAAGCGATACTCGTAAACGAATTGGTCTTCTTCAAGGCTTCGCAAAATGGTTTTCTTGGCTAACTGCGTATCGTTCGGGTGGATATTGCGTAACCACCAGCCTGGCGCTTTCACCTCCTCGGGTGAGTAGCCCATAATGCGTTCACAATTTGGGCTGACCCAGTCAATGCGAATGCCTGAGTCCAGTGAACGCAGTTCGTAATGAATGGTAGGGCTGTTCCCAAGATAGTTATAAAGCAGTTCGCGAGATTTTTTTAGTCTTAAAACCCAAATACGAGTAAAGAAAAACAGAAAAAACACAGATAAAACGACAAAGCCCCAGGGTTTCCACCGGTTCATAAGGTTTTGGGTATCGGTTGCTAACGTTAAATTCTGAATTAGGGCGCTGGATCCAAGCTCCCAAACTATAGCTGCAACTATGTAGGCTATTACCAGAATAACTTCCGGGCGCTTGAAAAACGGTCGGCGCCACTTATGCTGAGTTGTTAACTTCATTTTGTCTTTCATTATCTTATCCGGGCCCAGGGTATATCAGCCTTTTTCAGCGACTTACTTAGAATCGATCCTTGTAGTTCCTCACATCCTATTTGTTTTAAGAGAAGGAGTTTAGCGCGGTCATTAATGCCTGTGGCTATGGTGGTTAAACCACGAGCTCTTGCCATTTTGACCATAGACGCTAACTCTCGTTTTTTGTCACTGTGCGACGTTGCTTTTTGTACCAACTCTTCAGAGAGTTTTACGGCATCTACGGGTAGTACAAAAAGTGACTGAATGGTCGAACGACCCTCTCCAAAATGTGAGGCTATGACGTTACAACCAACGCTTCTTAAACGCTCCAGATACCGTTTCGACTTATCAGACAGTGACATTAGAGCACGTTCGCTCACTTCAATATAAACTTGCCGCGCAGGAAACTTAGAGTCCTGTAGCTCGTGTGCCAGAACGTTTAGCACAATAGGGTCGACAATATCATTAATAGTGATATTAATAGAAACTCGCACTATGACTTTTTGTTTTAGCCAAGTTTTCAAGTCTTTAAAGGTGCGTTGAATCATCCAGGATGTGAACTGCTGGGTTAACGAAGCTTCCTCTATCATGGGCTTGAACTCTTCTAAATTCATGCCGCCACGTTTTGGGTGCACCCATTTTGCCGATATTTCCAGAACGGAAAAGTAACCCGTATTGGTGTTAAGGCGGGGCTGGAAGTAAAGCTGAATGTCATTATTCTTCATGGCCTCGCTAAACTGACGAGAGAACGTCACCTCTTCAATTTGGTCTATCGCGTTATCATTTTGTTCCAAAAATGAAAACTGCTGTTTTTTCTGAAAGGCATTAAATGCATGTGCCTGAGCTTCATCGAACACTTTTTGATGGTCTTCTTTTAGCTGGTCTTTTTTGACCCGGAGTACACCTGCTGCACTATCCATTTGGTACGAAACTCCGTCGACCACTATCGGCTTTTCTAAAAAGCTTTCAATTTTACTCTGCAGCTCTTTGGTATTCTCTTCTGCCTCTGCGCTAACGCCAACGAGTTCATTTTTCGACGTCTGCCCAACGTGGACCTGGTCGCCAAGTAGCTTTTTCAATTGTATTGCCATTTGTTTGACCAGTTCATTGGCTTTTTCAGTGCCTACTTGCTGCTGAATTTTCTCCATATTCTGCAAGCGAAAGTTGAAAATATCGATAAGGTCGTCCGGAGCTCCGTCCTTACTGTGACCAATAGTTTCTAGCTGTTCCAGTAAGGCATTAATGTTAGGCAAGTCTGTGCCCTGATATTTGAACTTCGCACTTTTTTCCGCGCCATTAAGTTCTTTAACGACTCTTGCAATAATGCCGGCGATAGTGGCAATGAAAGTGAAAGCCAGTAAGCGAAGGATCCAGCCGCCGGCAATTTCGTTACTGCTTATTAATGAATCAGAAAAAGAAAATGGGCTCAGTAAAACTCCGCACATGAATCCGGCCAGTGCGCCAATACGGGGGCCAAGTAGTAGTCCGGTTAATACTAAAGGAAAGTAAAGTAAATGCTCGTACAGGCTTGGAAGCCCACCGGTCATTTCAATAACCCGGATAAAAGCTGCAATAAATATCGCCAATACAAAGCCAATAAACACCTGTTTTTCGGCGTTCATCTTTGTAAAGTTAATCAAACTTTCTTTGCACCAAGTGGCAAAGCTGTATGGATCTTCCGATTTCGGCATTTATTCTTATCAGTTGTGATAAATTAAGCAGTTAGCTATGTTGAGATTGTTATCTAACGGGAAGTCTGTCAAGTCTTTACGCAAAGAATTACTAATGCCAAGGAAGCAAGTATGCGGGAATCATTAGAAAGACGTTCATTTTTACTGACACTGGCACTTGTCAGCGTTGCTTTTGCCTGGGTACTTATACCTTTTTGGGCTGCTATTTTTTGGGCCTGTGTCGTTACGGTAATTTTCTCGCCGTTGCAGCAACGGTTGAAGAACAAGTTTGGAGACAAGCCTAACCGGGCAGCGCTTGTTACGCTGCTAATTGCACTTGTTATTGTTGTTATACCGGTACTGGGAATTTCGTATTCATTCGTACAAGAGGGCGTTAGTTTTTACCAGCGACTGGATGAAGGCAAAATTAATCCAGGAAAACTTTTTGATGAAATTCAGACCGCCTTTCCGGTCATTAATGACCTACTTGCTCAGTTTGATATTAAAGCCAGCGATGTGCGAGACAAAATATCCTCGACAGCCGTCAGCGGTAGCAAGTTCTTAGCGGAAGAAGCACTCAGCATTGGTCAAAACACGTTTTCTTTTCTGATTAGCCTGGCTTTAATGATTTACCTGACTTTTTTCCTGCTAAGGGACGGACACCGTTTAATTAACTTGATGGTTAAGGCGTTACCTCTGGGAGATGAACGGGAGCGTAAGCTATTTACTAAGTTTGCGGAAGTAACACGCGCAACGGTCAAAGGGAACTTGGTGGTTGCGATAGTTCAGGGGGCGTTAGGCGGTATTATCTTTGCGTTGCTTGGCATTCCGGGTGCTTTACTTTGGGGTGTTGTGATGGCGTTCTTGTCACTCATTCCTGCAGTGGGTGCCAGCCTGGTCTGGCTACCTGTGTCTATTTATCTATACGCGACAGGAAGCTGGATAGCCGCGACCATACTCGTTGCTTACGGTGCAATTGTTATTGGTCTGGCCGATAATGTATTACGCCCAATTTTGGTTGGCCGCGATACAAAACTGCCGGACTACTTAGTGTTGTTTTCCACTCTGGGTGGTTTGTCTCTATTCGGAATTACCGGTTTTGTATTAGGGCCGCTTGTTGCAGCCCTGTTCCTGGTATTCTGGGATATCTTTATGACGGAATTTAACGCGGACCCTTAAAGCTGAGGCCGTGAATACCCGCCAACGCGCCCTTTAGGTGATAATACCCACTGCCAGAGTTGGATATCACGGGCGCGGAAGGCTCCGGCGCAAGATAGTAAGTAGTATTTCCACATACGGTAAAACTCATCATCAAATTGCGATTTAAGCTCCGGCCAGGCCTTATCAAAATTCTCAAACCAGGCCATTAGGGTTTTATCGTAATCAGCCCCAAAGTTGTGAAAGTCTTCGCAGACAAACTTTTCTTCCAGCGCGGTGCCAATTTGTGAAATAGAAGGCACTTCGCCATTAGGGAAAATGTATTTACTGATCCATGGGTCAGCTGCTGTGTCGCTGACATTTTTGCCTATCGTGTGAAGTAAAAACAGACCGTCTTCTTTAGTGCAGCGCAGGGCTACATCCATATAGTCGTCATAGTTTTTCTGGCCTACGTGCTCGAACATGCCCAGGCTGATAACCCGATCAAACTGCTCATCAAGCTCACGGTAGTCTTGTAATCGAAACTCGACAGGCAGGCCTTTACAGCGCTCTTCACCCAATGCAACTTGTTCTTTAGATATAGTAACGCCAACGCATTCAACGCCGTAATTTTCAGCAGCGTATTGCATAAAACTGCCCCAACCGCAGCCTATATCAAGCACTCGCATACCGGGTTTCAGGCCTAACTTTTTACAGCAAAGCTCAAGTTTGTGCCGTTGCGCTTCATCGACATCTTTCGCTTTTTCCCAATAAGCACAGGTATAAACCATGCGTTCGTCAAGCATAGCTGAGTACAAGTCGTTGCCCATATCGTAATGGTGCTGTCCAACTTCCCAGGCTTTCGACTGACTTTGTAGATTGAAAATGCGGCTTTTCAGAGAGTGAAAGATAAGGCGTGCGGGGTTTACTTTGTCTTGAATGCCCGACCGCAAAAGCTTGAAAAAAAACTGATCAAGAGACTCGGCATCCCATAAGCGTGCCATATAGGATTCGCCAAGACCCAGGTTGCCACGCGACAAAGCCTGATCAAAAACGGTTTCATCGTGTATTTGCATGTCCCAGGCCCGATTGCCGTTAATGCGAATATCTGCCTGAGCTAAAAGTTCTTCAACATACTCTCGTGATGTCGACATAATTGTCCGCCCATTCATGAAATTGATGGCATAAAACCGTATCAAGAACGGGCGGGCCTGGCAATATGACGTCGGTATTGCTACTTCTGCGAAGTAAACTCCGGATAAGCCTCAACGCCACAGTCAACCTGATCTAAGCCTACGTATTCCTGTTCTTTCGTCACGCGAATACCTACGGTCAGCTTGAGTATAGTCCAGATGATAAAGCTACAGGCAAAGACCCAACCGAAAATTGTGGCAACGCCGGCGAACTGAATCATAAAGCTGGCGCTGGAGTCAGTTATGGGCACTAGCAGGGTACCGAATATACCCACGACACCATGTACCGAAATGGCCCCAACCGGGTCGTCAATGTGCAGCTTATCCAGAGCAATAATTGACAACACAACAATGAGTCCGGCGACAAAGCCAAAAACACTTGCCTGCCAGGGTTCGGGAGTAACGGGTTGTGCAGTTATGGCGACTAAACCGGCTAAAGCACCGTTTAGTATCATAGTCAGGTCGGCTTTTTTCCAGAGTAACTTGGTAAACAGCAGTGCCGCTATTGTTCCTGCTGCTGCCGAGGTGTTGGTATTGACCATAGCGCGTGCAATGGCGTTGGCGTCATCAACTGAGCCCAGGGCTAACTGTGACCCGCCGTTAAAACCGAACCATCCGAACCAGAGAATAAAAGTACCCAGTGCGGCGAGAGGCATGTTTGAACCCGGTAAGGCATTAATACTGCCGTCACTCAGGTATTTGCCAGAGCGGGGACCCAGCAATATGACCGCCGCCAGTGCTGCTGATGCCCCGGTTAAGTGAACAATACTGGAGCCGGCAAAATCGACAAACCCCCAGTTTGCTATCATGCCGCCGCCCCAGGTCCACAAGCCCTGAACCGGGTAAATAAATGCGCTGAGTACCACACAAAAAACTAAAAAGCTCATGAGCTTCATTCGCTCTGCTACGGCGCCGGAAACAATGGACATAGCGGTTGCAACAAACACAACCTGAAAGAAGAAGTTTGCATCGGCGGCGTAAGCAGGGGAAGGATCCGGGTACATGACTTTATAACCAATGGCTAAATAAGTAATACAGGCAATGGAGTAGAGAGCAATATTTTTGGTCAGAATTTCAGTGGTGTTTTTGGCTCTTACCAGGCCTGCTTCTAGCATTGAAAACCCGGCCGCCATCCACATGACCAGCGCGCCGCAAACAAGCAGATAAAAAGTATCGAGGGCAAAAGTGAGTTGCTGTAAATCTTGTGCTTCCATGGGGGACTCCTTAAAGAGCGTCTTTGTCAGTTTCACCGGTACGTATGCGAACGCAGTGCTCAAGTGGCAGAACAAATATCTTTCCGTCTCCGATATTGCCGGTATGAGCCGCTGCGCTAACAACTTCCAGCGCCCGTTCAAGGGTTTCATCGGGAAGCGCCAGTTCTATTTTCATTTTGGGAAGAAAGTCGACCTGGTACTCGGCTCCTCGATACAGCTCGGTATGGCCTTTTTGCCGGCCAACACCACGAACTTCGGTTACAGTTAAGCCGGAGCAGCCAATTTCAAACAAAGCCTGCTTTACATCCTCCAGCTTGAAAGGTTTGATTAACGCAACGAGCATTTTCATGAGGCTTCCTTATTAAAAGATTGTTAAGCAACCTTCTAATTCAGGAAATGTGCCAAAGATTAATTTGTTGATATTTATGGATAAATAGAATTTCGATGAGAGCTCTGCACAAAAAACGTGCGCAACCTCTGTGCACTGCACCAAAAGTGCTATTGAACCCAGACCTTACAGGGGAGATACTATTTACCTACAGTAATGCAGGATGAAAGGTGCAGTAGCATGAAACTTGGAGCACGGCAGAGCGACCTTATTGGTGAGACAGATCTGTTACGGATACCATCGCTGTCTGATTTAACCGGGTGCGATATCTTTATTAAGTGCGAGTTTCAGAACCCGGGAGGCTCAATAAAAGATCGTGCTGCTAAACAGCTCATTGACGACGCTATGCAGCGCGGCGAACTTAAGCCGGGTATGACCGTAGTGGAAGGTACTGCCGGCAATACTGGCATTGGCCTCGCGGTTGTTGCTAAGTCCTATGGGCTGAACATGCTGGCGGTTATGCCTAATGATCAGACACCAGAAAAAGAACGGATGATACGCCTGCATGGCGGTGAGCTAATGGCCGTTGACCCGGTTCCTTTTAAAAACGAAAACCACTTTTATCACACAGCGCGTCGCTTAGCTGAAGAGCGTGACGACTGTTGGTGGGCCAATCAGTTTGAAAATACCAGCAACGCCCGCGCGCATTACCTTCATACTGGCGCGGAAATTTGGGAACAAACCGGTGGTAAAGTTGATGTTCTGGTTTCTGTAGCAGGTACTGGTGGCACCATTGGTGGTAACTCGCGCTTTTTGAAAGAGAAAAATCCGGATATTGATGTTTGGGTTGTGGACCCGGATGGCTCGGGAATTTATGAGTTCCTTCGCAGTGGTGAGTATGTTTCGACGGGCGGTTCCATGACAGAAGGCATTGGTATTATGCGGTTAGTGGATAACTTTCGTCAGGCACGCATTGATCATGCCGTTAACTTGCCCGATCAGGATTTAGTCACGCTGTCGCGTTATGTCAGAGACAAGGACGGTATTGTGCTGGGTAGCAGCTCCGCGCTTAATGTTGCCGGCGCTTTGGCTGCTGCTTTGCGAAAGGGGCCGGGGCAACGTATCGTGACGTTTTCCTGTGATTTAGGTGAGCGTTCGGTCAGTAAATTGTATAACCCGGAGTATTTACGAGGGCGTGAATTAAACCCTGAGCCCGAGCCCATTGAGGTGCTGATAAAACGTTACCGCGAGCTCGGCGATAAAGTGCTAGAGGTTAACTGGAATAATGAATAGATTCATCATTTGCACTTTGTTATCAGGCTTGGCAGTTGCTGCACCAAAAGCACAGGAGACTCTGCCGGACGCGCCGTTTCATGATTTAAAAGTACCTGAGTTTCTGGATATTGCGCATCGTGGTGCGTCGGGTTATCTACCGGAACATACTCAGGCCAGTACGGTTATGGCCCATGCATTAGGTGCGGACTTCATTGAACAGGACATACAGCTAACTCGTGACGGTGTGCCGGTGGTTTTGCACGACGAAAAACTGGACCATGTTACCAACGTGTCTGAAGTATTCCCGGAGAAGCACCGGCCCGATGGTAAATATTATGTGGTCGACTTTTCCCTGGATGAATTAAAGCGCTTAACGGTTGTTGCCCGCCATAAAGACTATGAGCTGGTCTATCCTAAACGCTTCGCTCAACCGGATGTGCGCTTCCCTATTCAAACCCTGGATGAACACATTAAGTTGATTCATGAACTGAACCGGGTGCGTGAGATGTCCACCGGTATTTATGTGGAGCTGAAATCTTCACGTTGGTATCAGCAACAAGGGTACGACATTACTTCAGCTGTTATGTCGGTACTTGCACGAAATGGCTATTCTGACAAACGGCCTACCCCTATTTATTTGCAGTCTTTTGATCCGGAAGTCTTGCGGCGCTTAAAACGAGAGTTTAACTGGGACGCGCCCCTCATTCAGCTGGTTGGCGATAACGAGTGGGGCGCGACAGATATTGACTACAGCGCTATGCGATCCAGTGCTGGTTTAGAGTCGGTTAAGAGCTACGCAGAAGGGGTCGGGCTGTGGTTAAATCATGTATTAGAAGGTGTCTCTGAAAACGGCGAGCCGCAATGGAGCGATGTTTTAGACTCTGCGGAAGAAAAGGGACTGAATGTTCATGTTTATACCTTGCGAGCTGACGACCTGCCCGACGGCGTTAAGTCTCATGGTCAGCTACGACAGTGGTTGAAGCAGGCCGGTGTTGAGGGTGTATTCACAGACTTTCCGGATAAAAAGTAAACCGCATTTTAAAACCGTCACTGCCGTCATCATAATAGTTTGGCAGAATATCGATAGTTTCGAAGCCACAGTTTTGATACCAATGAATGGCGGTTTTATTATCACTTTTTACTTCCAGAGACATAGCTTCAGCGCCCTGCCTTTTGGCGGTGTCCAGTACGTGATTAATGAGTAAATTGCCGACACCAAAACCACGAAAGTTTAGTGATACAGCAATAGAGTACAGGCGCCATACTTTACTGTTGCGCCGGGTGAACGCAATGGCATACCCGGCTAGCTGGTTTTCTGAACGCGCCACCCAGCAATAATTATGATCAGACTGAATAACCTGCCGGAAGCTGCGGCGACTAATACAACTGTAATTAAATGTCGCCCGCTCCAGTGTAACTAATTGATCAAGATCGGTGAGCTTTGCAGGCTCAACCCTAAACTCAGTATTCATCCAGACGTCGTCCAAAGTCAGCCATTATCAGCCGATAGAGTTCATATCCTAAATGTTTATCTTCAACACCTGACTCAATTGACGGGTTATCGTTAATTTCAATAACCACCGGGCCTTTAGGTGTTTGCTTAATATCAACACCGTACAGGCCGTCGCCAATTAAGCGAGTTGCCTGTAGTGCCAGTCTGACCACGTCTTTCGGGGCCTGATGTACGCCTAAAGTTGCAAAAGACCCACTCTTACCCCGCGAAGACGACTCGCTATGATTATAAATTTGCCAATGGTTACGGGCCATAAAATACTGACAGGCGTATATGGGGCGGTTATTCAGCACACCGATACGCCAGTCGTATTCGGTTTTCATAAACTCTTGTGCCAGCAAAATAGTGGATTGTTTGAAAAGCTCCGCTGCCACTTGTTTAAATTGCTCAAGGCTTTCTGCTTTTTCCACACCGATAGAAAATGAACCGTCAGGGATTTTCAGCACGACCGGATAACCCAGGCGCTCGCCTATGGCTTGGTAATCAATTTCTGACTGGCTCAGCAGCAGTTCTGTTTTCGGCGTTGCAACTTTATGCTTATCCAACAGTTCAGTTAAGAACACCTTATTGGCACACTTAACAATAGAGTCGGGGTGGTCAATAACCACCATGCCATTAGCCTCCGCTTTTTTAGCAAAGTGGTAGGTGTAGTGGTTAATACGGGTCGTTTCCCGTATGAAAAGCGCATCAAACTCCAGTAAACGGTTAAAGTCGTTCGCCGTAATCAGCTCAGCTTCAATATCCGCTTCTTTTGCGGCCTTAATAAACTGTGCCAGTGCCTTTTTGTCGCTGGTCGGAATGGCCTCGTCCGGATTATAAAGAATGGCTAAATCAAAACGGTACTCTTTACGTGTACGTGCCTTTCGCCACACTCGCTTACTGAAATGGTCCAGTGAGTTACCAAAAAAACTTTGTTGCTCGTCACTCAGCTCATTAAGCGCGCCGGAGGTGAGCTTGTTGATGTGCCAACGGCCGCTAAATTCCAGCTCAACTTTTAAAATAGGACACGGATAGCGCTCAAAAATTTGCCGTGCAAAAGACGCCAGTTCTGGCTGTTCGCACAAGCCAAAGCAAATTAATAGGGATAGCGACTTCTGATCATAGTTCTGCAAATACTTTGTGAGTGATCGGTCAGCGGTATTAATCAGTAACTGATAATGAGAGAAGTTAGTCAGGTCGTTAATGGTGGCGACAGAAGGCATGACTCTTTGCCCTCGGGCTTCTGCGAGCAGGCTGACGTAATAGCCGGTGGATAAGTAAGATAGGTCATTGCACAAATTTAAGACGTGATAACGACTTTGCAAATGCGCTGATTGTAAGTATTCACTTGCAGTGAGTAAGCTTTGACTTGGGTAATAAGGCTGCCAGTCGGCGGCATTATCTATGATAAGGTGAACGTGTTGCTGCATGTCGTAAAGTACTCGAAAGTCGCTAAAAGAGGTGTAAGTTATTTGCTTATTATTTGCGTAATAAATGCAACTCACACTATATTAGAAAGACAACGGATAACAAGCAGATTTGCTGTTTTATCTTTTTCAAAGGAGTCAGGTGAATGCTGACAATTCTGGCAAAGTTGTTAAAGGCTTTGAATTCTGAAACTAGCGCGTGGGCCCTGGCCTTAGCTGTCGTACTAGGGATGTTCATCGGGATAACGCCGCTATGGCGGATCCATAACTTAATTATAATTCTGGCGGCCTTGATCTTCCGCGTTAACCTCAGTTTATTTATCGTATCTTTTGGTGTGTTCTCGGGTATCGCCTACCTGCTTGACCCCTGGTTTCACAGCTTAGGGTTGAGCTTGTTAGAAGCTTCAAGTTGGCAGGGAATTTACGAAGCTATGTACGCTACTGCGTTAGGTCGCCTTTCCATGTTTAACCACACTATTACCATGGGTAGCTTTGTTATCGCTCTTATCGCTGCGCCAATAGTGGCAGCCATAAGCTACTGGGTTATTGCCAATTACCGCAAACGCATTCAGGCGAAAATAATGAAACTTCGTGTTGTACAGGTCATTCGTGGCAGCCGTTTCTGGCAAATTTATACGGACTTAAGGGGGTGAGCATGAAACGTAGCATCATTCGCTGGCCGGGACTGGCCGTATTTGCCGGATTTGTGCTGTTATTAGTCGCTATTTCCTGGCTCTTTCTGGACACCATTATAAAAGTGACCCTGGAACATACTATGGGTCGGTTAAACGGTGCTGAAGTGAATATTGAGCGAGTAGAGCATCGCTGGGTTCCGTTGTCTTTAACGGTAGCCGGAGTTCAGGTGACTGACCCTAACGCCCCTCAGAATAACCGGGTACAAATTGGTGAAGCCTCTGCTGACATCAGTCCAACCGAGCTGGTACTTGGCAGAACCTTAATTGAACAGCTTACTATGACAGGTATACGTGTCAATCAACCCAGAGAGAGCGAAGGTGAGGTTTACGTATTACCGGACAAAGAAGATATGCAGGGGTGGGCGAACCAATCCTGGGATAAGCTGACCATGTCGCTGCCTTCTGTGGATGAGATTGTTAGTCAGGTTGATTTGCGTACCGAAAAAGTCATTGAAGAAGCCAAAACGGCTTATGAACAACAAGAACAGGAAGTAAAAGCCGCGCAGGAAGCACTGCCCAGCGAGGAGAAAATAAAGGAATATGAGCAAAAAATTAAGCAAATAACCGAAGGTAAAGTAGAAGGTCTGGGCGATATTGCCGCCAGGAAAAAGGCTTTAGACGAGTTGAAAGAGTCGATAAGAGCCGATAAAGAGGCGGTAAGCAACTTTCGTGATGAAGTCAAACAAGCGAAAGACGTGGTGCAACAGCAAATTAGTGAGTTAAAAAATGCGCCCGGTAATGATATTGACCGCATTAAATCCTTTTTCAGTATGGACGGCAGTGGCTTACAGAACGTGACTGGTTTGCTTTTGGGAGATAAGGCCCGCGAGTGGAGTAAGTATGTACTTCTGGCGTATGAGCAGCTGGGCCCTATGCTGGCGCGCTCCGATAACTCAGCGACAGTAGAACCGGTTCGCGGTGAAGGCCAGAGAATCTCATTCGCTGATGACAACGCTCCGCCTGAGTTTTTAATTAAAAAAGCTCGTACGGAATTTATGGTGGGCGGTACCGTTATTGATGTCGACTGGCAGAACATAACGCATCAGCACAATTTACTGGGACAACCCACAACCTACCAGGCCAGAGCAGACAACAGCGATTTGTGGAGCGCATTTAACCTTAATGGTGAGATGTCGTTGACCGACTTGGGCATAGACGCAAGGCAGCAATGGCAGTTGAAAGGCGCTCAATTACAAAACCTGGGCCTTAGTGACAGCAGTGAGCTGAGTGCTCGTGTTTTGTCTTCTTTGCTGGATAGCGACGGAACGGTACTGGTTCGTGAGAATAAGCTTGATGGCAAAGCCATGGTCCGGATGTTGAACCTTGATCTGGAAGCCGAGGGCAGTAGCAAACTGACATCAGCTATTGCCGGTGCTTTGAAACAGCTGCAAAGGCTGGATATCACCACCAATATTGGAGGTGACATTCAAAGCCCTTCGCTGAGTTTTGAGTCGGACCTGGATAACCAGTTAGGTGACTTACTGACACAAAGTGCAATGGGTGAGGCCGATGAGAAACTGGCGGAAATTAAGGCCGATTTGACCGCAAAAGTCTCTGACCAATTGGGCGGTCAGCAAGGTTTGCTGGAAAACCTGACTCAGTGGGATAACGAATCAGGCGATAAGAGTGAGCAGCTCGAAGAGTTACTTAAGGCAAAAATTGAAGACAGCCTGAAAGATAAGCTTAAGGGCCGCATTTTCGGCGACTCTTAAGCTAAGCAGAGTTACTCAGTGGTTAAAAACTCGCTGAGTAACTCGGCTTTTTGTTGAATAGAAAACAGTCCGTTTAAGTGTCCCCAGGGACCATTAATTTCTTCGTACTGAACCTCTTTACCCATTTCTCTAAGTTGCTCCGCCGTGTTTTCTGCCATGTACGGCATTAACAGCAGGTCGTTACTGGATGGCAAAAACAAGGCTTTTGCGGAAATGTTTTTTAATCCATCTTTTAAAGTATCCTGATGACCGGCAACAAACAGCTGGTTTGCACGCACCAGGTAAAGAATATGGTTCGCATCTGCCAGTGGTGCACGCGCACGGCTGGCACCGTATAACCATTCTACGGCCGGCAGTTCATTAGTCACGGACTCAAGGCCCTTTTCAGGCAGGGTTTCCTGTTTCGGTACGGCCTGATTAATGTATTCCGGATGCATCGCACCATGGGTGATCATGGCTTGTGCCATAGTGACACCATCTAAAGGCGCGTCGCCGTCGTAGTAGTCACCACCGTTCCAGTTAGGGTCCAGCTTAATGGCTTGTGCCCACTGCTCCAGACCCATTATGGTCCAGGCGTCTAACGAGCCGGCACCAATAACAGAGACCATACGCTCAACCCAGTCCGGGTAAGCCGCTGCCCATTCAATGGCCTGCAATGAACCCATAGAAGCGCCAACCACTGCGTGCAGTTTTTTAACGCCTAATTCTTCCAGTAGGGCTTTTTGCACATTCACAAAGTCGCGTATGGTCACCACCGGAAAGTCTAAACCGTAGGGCTTTCCGGTATCCGGATTAATGCTGGCAGGACCGGTAGTAATGACAGTAGGAAGGTTAGGGTAAGCGTTGACTAACGAATCAACGCTAATAACATAGTACTTATCGGTATCAATGGCTTTGCCTGGGCCGATAATAGAATCCCAGTAGCCAGCCTGTTGGTCATCCTCACTGTACTTGCCAGCGGCGTGACTGTTGCCGGAGAAAAAGTGTGTAATAAGCACGACATTATCTTTTGCTTCATTAAGTGTTCCGTAGGACTCCCAGCCCACTTTGACGTCTTTAATGGTTTCACCGCCGTGGGTGGTATAACTGTCCATACTAAAGGTCTTTTTCTCGACCCATTGCTCGGCTGCTAAAGGTAAGCTGATCAGCAATATCGCAATGCTAATAACCGTTGTCCATAATCGTGTCATGACACATTCTCCTGCAAGTAATTTTGGTACTGCTCACGCAATTTATTTTTAACCAGCTTACCGGTGCCGGTATGGGGTAATTCATCAACAAAGACTACGTCGTCCGGCATCCACCAACGGGCAATTTTACCGGTTAAAAAGTCTTTAATGTCTTGCTTTGACAGCTGGTGACCTTTATTCAACACCACCAGCAATAACGGCCGTTCGTCCCATTTCGGGTGCTTAACACCAATAACACAGGACTCGTTAACTGCTTCCTGCTGGCTGACAATGTTTTCGATATCCAGAGAGCTTATCCATTCGCCGCCGCTTTTAATCACATCTTTTTTACGGTCAACCACTTTCATAAAGCCTTCAGGGTCAATAACGGCAATGTCTCCCGTAGCCAGCCACCCATCCGGAAAGCTACTTAAGTCATCATTGCGAAAATACTGCGACGCAATCCAGTGTCCGCGAACCTGTAATTCTCCGCGGGTTTCACCGTCGTTAGGCAGTGGCTGATCATCGGCATCAACAATGCGATGTTCAATACCAAAAACAGGACGGCCTGCGGTTGTCTGTAACAGATATTGTTCGTCCTTCGGTCTACTCACAATATCCGCTTGCGGCGGTACCGAATGAACCAGGGGCCCGGTTTCTGTCATACCCCATATCGGCTGCCAGTAAACGTCGTACTCTTGATCATAGGTTTTAACCAGCCCCATAGGGGAAGCCGCCCCTCCTACGCAAACGCGTTGCAGCGATGGGATGTCCAGCTTATTTTCATTCAAATAATTGTGCAAAGTGAGCCAAATGGTCGGTACGCCTAAGCCAACAGTGACGTGTTCGTTGCGAATCATGTCCGCCATAGCCTCACCCGAGGTACCGTCGCCAGTGAACACTAACTTACAACCGGACAAAGGACCGGCGTAGGGCGCGCCCCAGGCGGCTACGTGATACATAGTGACCATGGGCATTAATACAGTATCACTGCGTAGGTCAAGCATGTCGGCACTGACGGTTGCCTGGGCGTGTAACACCATAGCGCGATGTGAGGCTAGCACGCCTTTGGGGTTGCCCGTAGTGCCCGAGGTGTAACAAAGCAGCGCCGCGCTGTTTTCATCAACGTCTGGCCAGTCATAGTCTTTAGGTTCTGATTCCAGAAGTTCTTCATAACAAAGCACATTCTTAAGCTTGGTATTCGGCATGTGGTTTTGGTCGGTCATTACTACAAAGCCTTTTACCCCGGGCAGTTCGTCTTCAATGGACTCCAGTAGCTCGACAAAACTTAGGTCGACAAAGACCCACCCGCTTTCAGCATGGTTTAGGATCCAGGCTATCTGTTCGCCAAACAGGCGGGGGTTTACGGTATGCATAACAGCGCCGCTGCCGCTTACCGCATAGTAAAGCTCCATATGACGATACGTGTTCCAGGCCAGACTGGCTACGCGCTCGCCGGGTTGTACCCCCAGCTTTTTTAATGCGTGGGCTAATTGTCCGCTTCGTTGCCAGCATTCGGCATAGCAATACCGGTGAATGTCACCCTCCAGCCGTCGGGTGACAATCTCCTGTCGAGGGTGGCGGCTCGCTGCAAATTTCAGTAAATCGATAATTTGCAGCGGCCGTTTCATCATATTTCCTAACATGGTCAAATCCCCTTACTGCTGGGTTACAACATGAATAAGCCAATGGCCACGGCTAAGCCCATTAACGGCACAACAACGGTCACGGCTGCAACTGCCCAGTAAGCAGCACTGTGTTTCTCGTTACAAATGGCGCGAATGGTGGTAACCACATAGCCATTGTGCGGCAGGGAATCCAGTGCACCGGAGGAGATTGAGACAATACGGTGCAATTGCTCCGGGTTAACGCCGGCAGCCATATAGTGCGGTCCTACTTCAGGTAAGGCGATTGCCTGACCCCCAGAAGCCGAACCGGTTAAACCCGCGATAACGCTTACAGCAACGGCCGCGCCGACTAATTCATTACCCGGCAAACTGGTCATAGCATTTACCGCTGTATCAAAGGCTGGAGTAATCTTGGCGATGCTGCCAAATCCAACCACTGCCGCGGTGTTGCCTATAGCCACCAAAGCGCCGGTTGTGGCTTCATGAATGGCGGTTTGTGGCTTATGAAAATGTTTGAAGTTAATGACCGCAATGGCAATAACACCGCCCAGCAAAGCAACAATTAAAGCGTTTTGCTGCAAGGTATCGTGAAAGGTAAAGGACAGCCCAAGCACAACCAGTAGTGGAATTAATCCACTTATAGGAGACGGCAGTTCTCGTTCTAAAAGTATTGGGTCGCCTTCACGTGCTTCAAATTGCTCGCCGTTTGCGACGGCACGGTTAATGATTTTTTTGAGCCACCAGTAACCGAAGGATGCCATTAACACTGCAACGACCAGGCTCACTTCCCAGGCGGCATAGGGCGAAGTACCTAAGTATTTAACCGGTATCCAGTTTTGAATTTCCGGTGAACCTGCCGAGGTCATGGTAAAAGTCACAGAGCCAAAGGCTAACGCAGCAGGAATAAAGCGACGAGGTAAGTTCGCGTCTTTAAACAAACTGAGCGCCATTGGGTAAACCGAGAACGCCACCACGAATACGCTGACACCACCGTAGGTTAAAATGGCACAGGCTAACACCACAGCAAGCACCGCCTGCTTACGGCCTAACTTGTTAATTATCCAACGCGCAACACTGTCAGCAGCACCGGTGTCTTCCATAAACTTACCGAACATCGAGCCCAGCAAGAACATAAAGAACCAGGCCGCCACAAAGCTGGCAAAGCCGTCCATATAGGCACTGACAAAGTTCACGTCACCCGTGAGTAATGGCACGCCGCTACATAAAGCCACGACCACGGCGCAAAGAGGGGCACTGATAAACAGGTTCATCCCTCTTAAAGTGAGTATGATGAGCAACACAAGGCCGCCGATCAGACCAATCATACTTAACATGAGTTACCTCGCAACGAAAAAGAAAACGGACCATGCTCTGAATCGCTGCATGGATGTATTGTGCGTGATAAAGGGATTTGCCCCTATAGTACTATGGTACAGATCACAATCTTAACAATTTGCGCTAGTTTAGTAAGCAACCATGACTCTGAACCGTTAAATAGCTGTAAACGGAAATAACAATTACAAACGACATTATCTGTCAGGGGAACAACAATGAAACAACCCAAATTTCAGAAATCACTGATTGCAGCGGCGGTAACCACTCTGCTTAGCAGTCCTATGGTTTTGGCTCAGCAAAATGAGAATGCCGAGGCTGAAGACGGCAAGCTTGAACGAATTGAAGTGACCGCGCGCCGGACAAACGAGAGTTTACAAGAAGTACCCGTTGCAGTTTCGGCTTTCGGTGAAGGTGAACTGGAACGAGATGGTATCGAGGATATCACCGAGTTGCAGTACAAAATGCCGAATACAACCTTCCAGGTCAGCCGCGGCACTAATTCAACATTAACGGCCTACATTCGGGGCGTTGGTCAGCAGGATCCGCTATGGGGGTTTGAGCCAGGCGTTGGTATCTATATTGACGACGTTTACGTTGCAAGACCTCAAGGGGCGGTTTTAGAAGTATTAGATGTTCAGCGTGTCGAAGTCCTTCGTGGTCCTCAGGGAACGTTATATGGTAAGAACACCATTGGCGGCGCGATGAAATATGTGACTCGCGAACTAACAGGTTATGACGAATTTGAAGTTAAAGGCACTGTTGGAACTTATAACCAGCGAGACTTAAAAGTATCGGGACAGACCGCTTTAGCCGACAACTTCTATGTTGGGGGAGCCTTTGCGACATTAAACCGGGATGGCTTCGGTGAGTTCGTTAACACGGGCGATGAAAACTACAACAAAGAATTAATGACGGGGCGCTTTAACGCCAAATGGCTCGTCAATAAAGACATTAACGTTAAATTTGCGGCTGACTGGACAAAAGACGACTCAAACGCACGTGGTGGTCACCGGGAACAAGAGTCTCTGTTGAGTGATGAACCTCGTTTAACCGATGTTTACGACGCTTATACAGCCATGCCTACCTGGAACGAAGTTGAGAACGAAGGTTACTCAATGACGGTTGACTGGGCAATTAATAACGACTGGATGTTTAAGTCGATTACCGCATACCGGGAAGGTTCCACAAACACGAATATCGACTTTGATTCCACAGTAAACCCTGTATTACTGGTGCCTGCGGTCTATGAAGATGAACAGACGACACAAGAATTTCAGTTCATGTATCGTGATGACCGTTTAGATTTCGTGGGTGGTTTGTACTTTTATGAAGGTGAAGCCTGTGGTGAGTTCGGGACTGTCTTAGGTTTACTGGGACTTTCTATCGATACCGGCGGTTGTGTTGATACGTCAAGCGAGGCGTTGTTTGGTCAGGCAACTTATCAGCTGGATGATCAATGGTCAGTGACTTTGGGCGGGCGTTATACACGTGATGATAAGAGTGCCGATGTATTTCGATACACTTATGCTGGCATCAAATTCCTGGACCGCGGCGATTACTCGGCGGACCCTATTGTAATTAATTCAGACTTTACGACTCAGGCTGACTGGAGCAAGTTCAGTCCTCACGCAAGTGTCAGTTATCAAGTCGACCCTGCAGTTATGCTTTATGCAAGCTATAGCAATGGTTTCAAGTCGGGCGGTGTCGATATGCGAGCGGACGTGTCGTTGAACCCTGACGCTTCAAACCCTTATGACCCAGAAACGGTTGATACCGTTGAATTTGGTGTGAAGAGCGAAATGCTTGACGGACGTATGCGTTTAAATGCTGCCGCTTTCTTCTCTGATTACCAGGATATGCAGGTCACTGTGCAACGGGCTATCGAAGGCGGAGGTGTTGCCTCTCAAGTTCTGAACGCAGCCGATTCAACCGTTCAAGGGTTTGAGATTGAGTCCACTTTTGCGGCTACTCCAACATTAAACTTCAACGGCTCACTCGGGTATATCGATGCGGAATTCGATTCAGTAGCGTTCTTTAATCCGGAAACGCAACAAGTTGAAGACGTGTCTGATTTGTGGTCTTTCCAGAATACACCGAAAGTGACTGCCAACCTTGGTTTCACAAAAGAGTTTGCACTTGAAAGTGGCTCTTTGGTTTGGTCAACGAATGTCTCTTATCGCGATGACACACAGATTTTTGAAGTCCCATCACCATTAGATGAAGAGGCTTATAGTCTGACTAATACCAGTGTTGTTTGGTACTCAAACTCAAGTCAGTGGACGGTCGGTTTGCATGCCAAGAACGTATTTGATGAGGAATATCGCGTATCGGGCTACAACTTTGGCTCAACCTTTGGCGAAAATATTGTGACTGGCTACTACGGTGATCCGCGGACCGTATCTTTGTCTGTCGGTTATCGTTTTTAACCCCCCGGCCGGCGTTGCTGCATAAAGCGGTAACGCTGGCTTTTTTCTTTTAAGTCGCTAGCATGGTCATTAACTCACAGTTGAATTCAGCAGGAACTATGGCCAGAGCAATTATTGCTGATGATCATCCGCTTTTTCGGGCGGCAATGAAGCAGGCATTAAGTGATAGTTTAGATAGCGACATTATTGAAGCTTCAAGTTTTTCTCAGTTAGAACAGCAGTTAAAGCAGTTTCCTCAAATTGAACTGGTGTTTCTTGATCTCTCAATGCCGGGTAATCGGGGCTTAACCGGACTGTCTGTTTTACGCAGCCAATTTCCGGATATTCTGGTCGTTATTGTTTCTGCAAATGAAGACACTCGTGTTATACGCCAGGCAATGGCGCTGGGTGCCAGTGGCTATATTCCAAAATCTGTTCCTTTACCCGAATGGCAGACGGCTGTAACAACAGTGTTGTCGGGCGATAACTGGCTACCGGAGTCGATGTTAAGCATGAATTTAGCAGAGCCTGACGAAGAGATGAGTGAATTTGCTAATAAGCTTGAGCAGCTAACACCGCAGCAATTTAAGGTTTTACAGTGCATTGCCGACGGTTTACTGAACAAGCAAATAGCCTATGAACTGGGCGTGCAGGAAACCACGATTAAACAACACGCTTCCGCAATTTTGCGCAAATTAAACTGTGTAAACCGCACCCAGGCCGGCATTATGTTCCGAGAAATGCTAGACACGTCGGATACGCTTGAGTAAACGCTTTAAAGCCCCACTTTTTAGAGGTTTTGGAATAAAGTAAGCGTTGGCTTCTAACGCTTGCTCTCTGAGTTGTTCATCGGGGTCAGCTGAATTGATAATCGCCGGGGTATCAGCACTCCAGGCTTTTCGCATAGCCCAAACAAGTTCAATTCCGGTATGACCGTCGTCGAGATGATAATCGGCCAGAATCAGTTCACAGGGTGGTTGCATTTTAGCTTGTTTGATATCGGCCGCCGTGAAGGTTTGTGCGCCCCAGTCAGTTAGAAGACCCGCGGTAGCAACCAGAACCTGTGGGTCATTATCAATAACCAGTACCTTCATACCCTGTAATAACTTCTCATCAACGGAATAGTTTTGAATAACCATAGGTTGAGCTTCTTTCTCCCATCCTACAACAGGCAGGGTTAGGCTAAAAGCTGTGCCTTGTCCGGGCGTTGAAGACAGGCTTAACTCAATTTTCAACAGCCGGCACATACGTTCAACGATAGAAAGACCAAGCCCAAGTCCCGGGTTGTCGCCACTGGATTGCAGCTGATGAAACTCGCGGAATATCTCTTGTTGTTTATGCTCAGGAATGCCCGCGCCTGTATCAACAATGCAGATGGTAAGTTTATCTTTGCGACGGCGAAAGCCCAACACAATACGGCCTTGCTCGGTATAACGTAAGGCGTTAGACAGCAGGTTCTGCACAATGCGGGTCAGTAGTTTTCTATCCGTTTTTACCAAGCCAGAGCTTTTGTGGTAGTTCAGTTGCAGTTGCTTTTCTTTCGCCATCATTTGATAACGTTCAACGAGAGGTTGTAGCGCCTGATCAATAGAAAAGCACTGGTAGTCGGGTTGCAGGTTTCCTGCATCCAGTTTAGTCATATCGAGCAGCATGGTAAGCAACTCTTCGGCGTGTTCTAAAGACCGTTGAATATTTGAGGCTAGTGGCAGGTAGTCCTGTGGTAGTCGAGACTGCAGCATTTCACAAAACAAGCTGGCGGCATTAAAAGGCTGCATTAAGTCGTGGCTTACCGCTGCAAAAAATCGGGACTTACTTTCATGAGCTCTTTCTTCCGCCTGTTTGGCGGATAATAACTGCTGTGTTCGCTCGTCAACGCGTTGCTCTAGCTCCTGATTAACTTTTTGTAGCTGTTTTTGGGCTTCGATACGCTCAGTAATATCACTGTAGGTTGTAACAAAGCCTCCGCCCGGCATTGGGTTTCCCTGAAGCTCTATTGTTAATGAGCCCTGCTGGCGCTGGTAACGATAGGCACTACCAGCACGTAAGTAACTCAGACGTTTTTGAATTTCACTTTCGACGTCTCCGTTTTCGGAGGTACTTAGCAGACCGCGACTGGCGTTGTAACGCAGCAGTTCTTCAACAGGCATTCCTGAGCGGACTAATCCGTCCGGGTAAGCAAATATCTCCAGATAACGACGGTTCCAGGCTACCAGTCTCAGTTTTTGGTCGACCACACTAATGCCCTGCGGAATATTTTCGACGGAAGCCTGTAAAAGCTCCCGGTTAAACTGATAAAGACGTGACGCTTCTGTTGCCCAGTCAACCACCCGGGAAACCGGGAATTCCTGCTGTTCCGAAACGGTATCCAGCAGAAGCCGGCTGGCTGAGGTGCCTATTACCGCTGACAACTCGCGCTCGATACGAACCAGCATAGGAGCCGGAACCATCGCCTGGCCTTCCGGGGTTAACAGATCCATTCTCAGCCGCTGTTGAATAGCCGCTAGCTGCTGGTCATCGTAAAACCGGGATAAAAGTGAGCGCAACCGGGCCCAGGTGAGACTTGGCTGTTGTGTATAACTGTCACTGTTATCAATATGGGGCAGTTCCGTCTGAACATTTCTGCTAATTACCGAGAATAACCAAAAGCAGGCCAGGTTGGCTCCCAGGCTAATGAGTACGCCATTGGCGATATCAATATCGGTAACCAGAGGTTGACGGCCGATGGAAGGAATGAGTAAAAGTACCAGCCAGAGAATCGTACCGACAGCGAGTCCGGCCAGTACGCCGGTTTGAGTCGCATTTCGCCACACAACCGTCGCTAAAATCGCGGGAGCCAACTGAGCCAGTAAGGCCAGTGAGAGTAACCCGGAGTTTACCAATGGCATCGACTCAATGGTGGCCTGATAGTACAGGTAGGCCATAAACATGACCACGACCATTGTCATGCGCCGAATGGACAAAATTCGCTTGGGCGTAAAGCTAAACTGCCTGAGTTTTTGCCGGGTCATGCGCAACCAGACGGGCATAACCACGTCGTTTGAGACCATGATGCTCAACGCCAGTAACGCAATAATGACCATACTGGTCGCTGCTGACAAACCGCCAATAAAGGCAATAAGGGTAATATCCGGCCTGTCCATCATAAGCGGAATGGCAAGCAGAAAGGTATCCTGACCGGCGTGTTCCGGTGCAAGGTGTAATGCGCTTAATGCCAGCGGCAGTATGAAAAAGTTAATAGCGAACAGGTATAGCGGAAAAGCCCAGCGTGCTGTTTTTAATTCATCGGGATGGGTATTTTCCACATAGCCCACGTGAAACTGCCGTGGCAGACAAAACATGGATAGCCCGCCTAACAGCATATGTACCGCAAACACATAGCCGCCATGCTCACGCCCGGCCAGAACCTCCTGAGTGTGCGCAGACTGAAAACTGGTCTGGAAAAGGTCGGCTAAACCGTCGAACACGGTATAACTGGCAAATAACCCCACAATGATAAAAGCACCAAGCTTTACTAAAGACTCGAAAGCAATGGCATCCATTAAACCGGAGTGCTGTTCGGCCAAACTAAGGCGGCGTGTACCAAAAAGGAACCCGAATCCAATCATGGTTAAAGCTACCAGGAAGGAAAGGTCGAATAGCCACGAGGGGTTATTATCAAACCCAGTGACAGCCGCAAAACTTGATGTGACCGCACGTAATTGCAGTGATATGTAAGGCACAACGGCGATAAAGGCGGTAATGGCGACAATTCCGGCTAATAAAGGCGACTTGCCGTAGCGGGTGCCGATGAGATCGGCAATGGACGTAATATTCTGATGTTTACAATAATTGAGTAGCTTAAGTTGTAAGCCATGAAGCACGATAAAAACAACAATTGCACCGGCGTAAGTTGGCGCAAAGGCCCAGCCATAGTAGGCAGACTGAGTAATGGTTCCGAAAAACGCCCATGACGTGCAGTGCACACCCTGAGCCAGGGAGTAGCGATAAGGCTTTACCCGGTTGGACGCTGCCCGGTCACCGCGATAAGCAATGCTGAATAGAATGGTTAAGTAAGCAATTGCTGCAAAAACGGTGACTTCGATGCTTAGCATGGTTAATGGTGATCCTGTTGATCACGGAAAACAGTCAGCGACCAGTTAAACTTAATTGCCCCTAAGCGAATCAGCAGCGTTGATGTCATACCAGCAGCTAATGCAATCAAAGGTTGGTAAGGAACCAGCAGAACATAAACCGTAGCCCCTGCGATGCAAGTCGTTGCGTACAACTCACTTTTTAAAACCATGGGAATGTCACGGGCAAGAACGTCACGGAGCATGCCACCAAAACAGGCCGATATGGTTCCCATAATAATAGCGATAAAAGGTGAAAAGCCCGCTGATAAGGTTTTCTCCGCGCCCATTGTTGCAAAAAAGGCAAGTCCAATGGCATCGGCAACCATTAATGTTGTCATGGGAATATAGGCTTTAAAGCGCAGCCAGACTATAGTGAGTAACGCCGCAATAATAATGGTGTAAAGGTAGTTGGGATCGTAAGTCCAGAAAACCGGTAAACCCAGTATAAGATCGCGAGTCGTTCCGCCGCCAATAGCCGTTGCTGATGCTAAAACCAGTACGCCAAAACCATCCATTTTCTTACGAAACGCTAATAACGTACCAGCTATCGCAAAAACCGCGACACCAGCATGATCTGTCCAGTAAAATATCAATTCCATGAGTAATCAGAAAGTAGCAATGGTATAACTTAGTTTGTCATTAACCTTTATTGATTCCCAGCACAAATTGAGTGGCTATTTGCTATTCATAATTTTATCATGGCACCAACGTCAGAAAGGCTGTTGGGCTAAGGATTAGCGAGAATGAGTGCAACTCAGTACACGACAAAACACGCGGTTGACGAACTCGTTGACAGTTATCAACGAGTTCCCATGTTAGTTATTGCAACGCACCCGGATAGATCACGGATAGGCGAACGTGCCGCATTAATTGATTTGCACAATGAGGGCAATGATTATTTAAGCCGGGTAAAACCCGAATTCGCTAAAAATGGCAATGCCGGTAGAGCCTTGCTTGATGAATTTATTAGTCGTTCACCCATTATTTTTCAAAGTGAACCCGATGGGCGCATAAAGCTTCGGGCACATAGCACCAAAACGACGGTAACCGTTGTTGGCCGGGGCGTTCAGGACGAGTATGTGCTGCACGAAAGAGAGCTGGATAATGGCGTGGTTATTGGTTTAAACCATAGAATCGTTTTATTGTTGAAGCTTCTGCCGCTGCATGACTCTGCGGTTGATGATAACGATGTACTTTTTGGTATCAGTTCCGATATTCGGGCTATCAGACAACGTGTAGAGCAACTGGCCAGTATGAGCCTGCCGGTTATGATTAGAGGTGCGGCCGGAGTAGGAAAACAGCAGGCGGCTTATGCCATTCATCAGGCCAGTGAAAGGCGCGACAAGCCGTTCATCAGCGTGAACCTCGCTGCAATTCATGACGCAGTCGCCGAAGCTGAACTGTTTGGGAGCGAACGCGACGGAAACCGTCAGCTTGGCTATTTTGAGCAAGCAAACGGTGGAACTATTGTACTTGAAGATATCGAAGACGCTTCGGTGAATGTGCATCGCTTATTGCACACTGTTCTGCAAAGTGGCTCAGTTGTCCCTGTCGGCACCGAGGATACGCAGCCTATCAACTGTCGTATTATGCTTACCAGCCATAAAGACCCTGGCGACATTGAAGAAAACTCGACGTTATCGATGCTCATTGAAAAGCTATCCGCTTATCAGTTGTTTATTCCGCCTTTAACGGAAAGGCGTGAAGACATTGGCTTGTTGTTCGATTATTTTGTTCGGGAACAATGGCAAAAGCTTTATGGTAACCGCGCGTACGATGCGAAAATTTCCGGTGAACTAATGAGCCAGCTAATGACATTTCATTGGCCTGGCAATGTGCGGCAGTTGCGAAATGTTGCTCGACAGGTGGTTATTGATAGCCGCGATCAGGAGCAATTGCATTTGGATCCGCAACTACTCTCTATGCTTAGGCCCACCTCGGTAAATGGTCATTGGGAAGAAGAAACACATGTTCAGCGGCGACCAAACAGTGTGAGCCGCAACGAGTTATTAGAAACGCTGGAAAGTTGTCGCTTTGAGCTGCAGGCTACAGCGAAAAAACTCGGTATTTCCCGAGCGTCTGTTTATCAGTTAATTCAACGTTTTGAAGGTGTGCGAACCGCACAGGATTTATCCGAAGAAGAGATTAAGCAAAGCTACGAGAAAAACCGTTCTGACACCGAAAAAATGATGTGGGATTTACAAGTATCACAAATTGGTTTGAGGCGCAGGCTGAAAAGTTTGGGATATGATATTTGATAATACTGAGCGGCGTTAAACTTTCTGATAGTATAACGGGTTTAGATAAATTGAATTGTATTTTGCAATAGCTGTCCCCATATCGTGAGATGGTTGTTCAAAAATTAATAATAAATTTAAATTAACTGAGGGAATTTTATGGACTTTTTTATTAGCTCAGCTTACGCGCAAGACGCAGGTGGCCAAAGTGGCGGTGGCATGGAATTAATTTTCATGCTGGTAATGTTTGCTTTGATTTTCTACTTCATGATTTACCGTCCGCAAGCTAAGCGTGTTAAGCAGCATAAAGAATTGATGGGTGCATTGAGCAAGGGTGATGAAGTACTTACTCAAGGCGGTTTAGTCGGTAAAATTACCAAAGTAAGCGACGATAAAGACTTTCTTGTTATTGCTTTGACTGACGAGCTAGAAGTAACCATCCAGAAAGGTTCTGTGACTTCCGTTCTTCCTAAAGGAACAATGAAGTCTCTCTAATCTCTGACATTAGAAACAGGGGCACGACGTGTTAAATAAATACCCGTTGTGGAAAAACCTGCTGGTTATTTTTATCGTTTTAGTGGCAGCGCTTTATGCGCTGCCAAATATTTACGGTGAAGACCCGGCAGTTCAAGTTTCCGCAAACCGAAATGCGACCATTGATACCAGCACTATGGATCGCGTAAAAAGCAGTCTGGAAAACGTTGGCATACAAGCAAAAAGTATCGCACTGGAAGAAGAGCAGCTACTGGTCCGCTTAAACTCCGACGATGAGCAGCTAAAAGCCCGGGAAACTATCCTGGACAGCTTAGGTGATAATTACATTGTTGCTTTGAACTTAGCGCCCGCAACACCTGAGTGGCTGAAAAGTGTTGGTGCTCAGCCGATGAAGCTTGGGCTTGATTTGCGCGGCGGTGTGCACTTCTTAATGGAAATCGACATGGACGAAGCTGTCCGCAAAATTGTCGATGGTATGAAAGACACAATCCGCACAGAGTTGCGTGAAGAGCGTATTCGTTACAGTGCCGTTAGAGTTGACGACACTACGGTAGAAGTTGAGCTGCGTACTGACGAAGCCTATGCCGAGGCCGCAAGCTACTTAGACGGCAGGTATCAGGGCTATAACCTGGTAGAAGACGAAGAAAACCGACTGCTGCAGTTGCAGATGAGTGATCAGAAGCTTGCGGAAACTCGAGATTACGCGGTGTCGCAAAACATCACCATTATGCGTAACCGGGTGAATGAGCTGGGTGTTGCAGAGCCAGTTATTCAACGTCAGGGCTCTAACCGCATTGTTGTTGAGCTTCCCGGGGTGCAGGATACTGCCCGGGCGAAAGAAATTTTAGGGGCTACAGCAACGCTGGAGTTCCGTATGGTTGATACAGAAAATGACGTGCGTGACGCCATCAATGGCCGAGTGCCTTTCGGAAGCGAGTTGTTGCCAATGCGTGACGGTCCAACTCAGCTACTGAAAGAAGAAGTTATTGTAACGGGCGACCATATCGTAAATGCCGATGTCGGTTATGACGAGTACAACCGTCCGCAAGTTAACATTACGCTGGATGGTGCCGGCGGTGATAAAATGTCGCTGGCAACCAAAGACAATATCGGGAAACCAATGGCAACGGTTTTTATCGAATATAAAGCCACCGATGAGCGTGATGAAGAAGGTAACCTGCAGTTCACCAAAAACGCAGAAGTTATCAATGTAGCGACCATCCAGTCACGTTTACCCAGTAGCTTCCGCATAACAGGTGTTGGTGCTCAAGAAGCGAAGAGCCTTACATTGCTGCTTCGCGCCGGTGCGCTGATAGCACCCATACAGATTGTTGAAGAACGCACCGTAGGACCAAGCCTGGGACAGCAAAACATTGATTCAGGTACACAGGCCATTTTCTGGGGTTTTGTTTTAGTACTGGCCTTTATGGTTGTGTACTACAAAAAGTTTGGTTTGGTGGCAAACACAGCTTTGGCAGCTAACCTGATTCTTATTATCGGTGTTATGTCGATGATACCCGGCGCAACACTGACCTTGCCAGGTATGGCCGGTATTGTATTGACCGTCGGTATGGCCGTTGACGCCAATGTGCTTATTTTTGAGCGTATACGCGAAGAAATTAAAGCTAAGCGGAGTCCGCAACAGGCCATTCATCATGGTTACGACAGCGCTTTGTCGACCATTGCCGATGCTAACGTCACAACGTTAATTGCGGCGCTTATATTGTTCGCTATTGGTAACGGTCCTATTAAAGGCTTTGCCATCACTCTTGCTATCGGGATTATCACATCCATGTTTACTGCGATAGTCGGAACCCGAGCCATTGTTAACTCAGTTTGGGGCGGCAAAAAGCTGTCTAAACTGCCTATCTAGGGGGAGCCATGCAAGAGATTATAAAGACAAATGAACGACTTCCCTTCATGCGGTTCCGCGGAATTATGGGCATTATCAGTATTATACTGGTGGTGGCTTCCATAGCTTCTTTATCGGTTAATAAGCTCAATTTTGGGCTTGATTTTACCGGCGGAACATTACTTGAGGTGGGGTTTGAAAAACCAGCAGATTTAAGCCGGGTGAGAAGTGCGTTAGACAATAAGGGCTTCGGTGATGCCGTGGTGCAGAACTACGGCACCCAGGAAGATATCCTTATTCGTCTGGAGCCGCGTGAAGGCGTGAAAGCCGAGCAGCTCGGCACCGATATTCTTGACTCTTTGCGCGGTGAATTTGAGCAAACCGTTGAGATGCGCCGTATAGAGTTTGTGGGCCCCAATGTTGGTGATGAGTTCATCGAACAGGGTGGGCTGGCCATGTTAACCGCTCTTATTTGTATTTTGCTCTACATTGCGATGCGGTTTGAATGGCGTCTGGCAGTAGGTGCTGTCGCAGCATTGGCGCATGACGTTATTCTGACGCTGGGCTTGTTTTCAATACTGGGGCTTGAGTTTGACCTGACGGTATTGGCGGCATTACTTGCGGTTATCGGTTACTCCATTAACGATACCGTTGTTGTCTGTGACCGAATTCGGGAGACTTTCCGTAAATACGCTAAACTGACTCCTATACAGACGGTCAACCGCGCACTAACGGACACACTGAGCCGGACATTGGTTACCTCGTTAACAACCATATTGGTGTTGTTAACCTTGTTCTTCCTTGGTGGACCGTTAATTCACGGGTTTGCTACGGCTTTATTATTTGGTGTGGTTATTGGTACTTATTCATCCATTTATATCGCCAGCACAGTGGCTCTGGCCTTTGGCGTAAGCCGTGACGACTTAATGCCGACGGAAGTGGAAAAAGAAGGCGCGGATCAGGATCCTTTGCCTTAATATAGGTATAACTGTTTAACTTGAACGGAGTGCATTTGACATGTTGGCTGTAGTTTCACCTGCAAAAAACCTGGATTATGAAAGCAACTTGCCGAGCCTCGATGTAACTCAGCCACGATTGCTGGATAACGCCGAAGAGTTGGTGAAGGTGTGCCGGCAGTTGAGCCCTCAGCAATTGGGTTCGTTAATGAAAATTAGCGACAAACTGGCCGGGCTTAATGCCGCGCGGTTTGAGCAATGGCAACGGCCTTTTAATGAAGAAAATGCACGTCCGGCAATGTTCGCGTTTAACGGTGATGTCTATACTGGATTAGATGCTGCCAGTTTGAATTCGGAAGCCATTAATACGGCACAGCAACAGCTGCGAATTCTTTCTGGCCTTTATGGTGTCTTGCGTCCGTTGGACCTTATGCAGCCTTATCGGCTGGAGATGGGAACTAAATTGGACAATCCAAAGGGTAAAAACCTATATGAATACTGGGGCGATACCATTACTGAGCTGCTGAATGACGACTTGGCCAGGCTGGGGAGCTCGACGTTAGTGAACCTGGCGTCAAATGAGTACTTTTCTGCCGTTAAGCCAAAAGCGCTTAATGCGGATATTATCACGCCGGTATTTAAAGACGAGAAAAACGGCCAGTATAAAGTTATCAGCTTTTATGCGAAGAAGGCGCGGGGGCTTATGGCGCGATTCATCGTGAACCAAAAGCCAAAATCTGTGTCTGATCTTAAAGAGTTTGATGCAAGTGGTTATCGCTTTAATGAAGCAATGTCGAGCGATAAGCAATTGGTTTTTTGTCGTGCTGAGCAAAAATAAAGGAGCGCACAATGAGTGACGATCAGGTTGAAACATCACCGGCAACTGAAGAAGCCAGTCGTAAAACGACTTGGGTTGTCGTTAGCTTAATTGTGTTGGCAGTTATCGCCGCTATTGTATGGTGGTGGTTACCCGCTTCTGAGGACAAAAAACCACAAACTGAGACGGTCGAGGTGGATCAGCAGCAGTCTAGTGAAGTCGAAGTTGAAAGCTATGACGAAGAAACTGCAGAGCCGGAACCAGAGCTGGAGTTAGAGCCAATTCCAGCTGAGCCGGAAGCGGCTCCTGAACCTCAGGAACCGGAGCCTGAACCCATAGCTTTGCCTGAACTTGATGAAAGCACACCAACTGTGTTGCAAAACCTTGATTCAGCGGAAATCAATATTCGTCCATTAAAAAGCTCGCAGCTTATTCGCGATGCTGTTGTGCTAATGGATAACATCAGTAACGGCAGTATTGTTCGCGAGCGTACTATTGTACAACGCCCAGATGGGCGCTTTAAGGTATTGGAAGTTGATGGCGAGCTTTATATCGATGAAAGCAGTTATCACCGCTACGATGCCTTAGTTGACTGGTTTGTTAGCCTGGAAGCGGATGTCTTAGTTGAAAACTACGAGCTATTTAAACCCTTAGTGCAGGAAGCTTACGCAGAAATAGGGTATCCGGAATCTGACTTTGACAGTACTTTACTGGAAGCTATCGAAGTTGCTCTTGATACACCGGTGCCGGATGGACTGGTTCAAGTAAAAGACGATAGCGTAATGTATACCTTTGCGGACGATAGCTATGAGTCATTACCTGCGGCGCAAAAGCAGTTATTACGTATGGGGCCAGATAACATTCAGCGTGTAAAAGATAAATTACGCGAAATAAGAAGAGCGTTGCAGTAAATTTATGACTGATAAAAATACCATTCCGGAATTCGTTAAAGGCGAGTTCCCTGTTACCCATAATCGATTTCTGCGCTGGGTTGGCCGACTCGGCATGAGGGTTCTTGGTGGCTGGAAAATTAATGGTGAAATGCCGAGTGTGAAAAAAGCTATTCTTCCTGTGGCACCACATACCTCAAACTGGGATTTTCCAGTCGGTGCATGCGTTATGTTAGCTATGGGTTTGAAACTGAATTACCTTGCCAAGCATAGCTTGTTCCGTTTTCCGCTCAAAGGACTGCTGACAAAACTGGGTGGCATTCCTATAGACAGAAGTAGCGCCAACGGCGTGGTCGGCAATATGGTAAAGCAGTTCAGAGAAAAAGATGAACTGATTCTGGTCATAACGCCGGAAGGCACCCGGAAACGCGTGCATGAATGGAAAAAAGGGTTTTTACACATGGCACAGCAAGCAAAAGTGCCTGTTGTCCCCATAGCGTTTGACTATGCACGTAAAGCGATTGATATTGGCCCGGCACTAATGATTGGTGACGAAATTGAGAAAGAACTGGAGCGAGTGAAGTCCTATTTCGAACATGCTCAAGGTAAGCGGGGAGAGGCGTGTTGAAGCTTCCTTTGCGGCTTTGTCTACTGCTGTTAATACTGCCGGTTTTTCATTCGGCGGTAGCGGCAGACTTCTGGCGCAGTGAATGGATGGTACCTGAGTCTGCTGAAGGCAAAAAACTAATAATTCGCCCAATAGAAGCATCGGATGCTGATCGCTTCTTCCACAGTTACATGACATCGCAAAAGTGGCTGTATAACCGTCTTGGGTGGGCCTGGCCTTCGGAAAAAAGCAGTTTGGAACAAAATGAAACTATGGTGAGCTACCACCTGGAGCAAGCCAAAGAAAGAACAAGCTTTACCTACTTAGTACTTGATAAAGAAGACAAGTCCATAATTGGCGCCGTTTACATGGTACCCGTTGCCGCCAGCAGAGAAGAGAAAAGCGGTATTCCCCGCAATGCTTATAACGCTGAAATTAGCTGGTGGTTATTAGAGTCAGCGGTGAATGACAATTTGCACAATGACTTTTTTGTTTTGTTAACAAATTGGCTGGAGGCAAGCTGGCCCTGGCGGCAAGTGTTGTTCCCGGTATCGCAAAGCAACGATACAGCCTTACAGCTATTAGAAAGTAGTAACGCGCGTTCGCTCGGGCGTGACTTAGATGCAGAAGAAAAGTATTTCTCCTACGCAATATCACGCAAATAATCCCGCATTGTGCTATCATCGCGCGCAATTAACGAACGGTTAATAAGGAAAACTCATGCAGGTAATTGAAGGCGGAATTAACGCAGCTGGTAAAAAGTTTGCCATTATTGTCTCCCGGTTTAACCATTTTATGGTGGAAAGCCTGTTAGACGGTGCTGTGCAGACGCTGAAACACTACGGTGAAGTAGCCGATGAAGACATCACGGTTGTGCGTGTTCCCGGTGCTTATGAAATGCCGGTAACGGCTAAGCGCCTGGCCAGCTCAGGTAAATACGATGCGATTATTGCCGTTGGTGCTGTTATTCGTGGCGGAACACCTCATTTTGAGTTTGTTGCAGGTGAATGTAATAGCGGGTTAGGCCGGGTTGCAACGGAATTTGATTTGCCAGTGGCGTTTGGTGTTATCACCACCGATACGCTGGAACAAGCCATTGAACGCAGTGGTTCTAAAGCCGGCAATAAAGGCTCGGAAGCCGCACTAAGCGCGCTTGAAATGGTTAATGTACTGAAACAACTCTGAGACACATTAGATGAAACCCGCAGCAAGAAGAAAGGCCCGTAAGCTGGCCGTGCAAGCAATTTACTCATGGCAGTTATCGCAAAATAGCTTTAGCGATATTGAGGCTCAATTTTTAACAGAAAACGATACCAGCAAAGTTGATGTCGACTACTTTTTAGAGTTGGTTCGTGGTGTTGGCGGGCATTACCGGACACTGGACGATGCGCTGGAACCGTTTTTAGACAGACCCATTAAAGAACTCGACCCAATTGAAATGGCCGTTCTGAGACTGGCTGCCTACGAGTTGCGCGAGCGAGTGGATGTACCTTATAAAGTCGCGATTAATGAAGCGATAGAGTTGGCTAAATCTTTCGGTGCCGACGAAAGCCATCGTTTTGTAAACGGCGTTCTCGATAAAGCAGTAGATACTTTCCGCCCAACCAGGCAGTAACTTATGCCCCGCGATGAATTTTCGCTAATCAATGAATACTTTACTCATCGCTCCGCAAAACGGGGCGATGTTGCTATGGGGATTGGAGATGACGGCGCTGTTGTCCGTCCACTGCCCGAGCATGACCTGGTCATTGTTACTGACACTCTGGTAGAAGGCGTGCATTTTGATAAAACCACGCCGCCAAGAGCAATTGGTCATAAAAGTGTGGCTGTTAACCTAAGTGACTTAGCGGCAATGGGTGCCCAACCTTGTTGGGTGAGCCTGGCTTTAACCCTGCCAAACGTTGATGAAGACTGGCTGCAGGAGTTTAGTGGCGGGTTGGATGAAATTTGCAGTTACTACGACTGTCAGTTGATTGGTGGCGATACAACCAAAGGGCCACTCACTATTACCGTAACCGCGCATGGTCAGCTGCCTTCAGGAAGCGCAATACCGCGCTCCGGAGCTAAAGCAGGAGACTGGATTTACGTTAGCGGTTCTCTGGGCGATGCAGGCTTAGGCCTTAAGGTAACTCAGGACAAAGTCAGCACGACAGGACGGCACTTACAGCAAGTGATTGAGCGATTGCATTTTCCTACGCCCAGAGTGGCTTTGGGGCAAACGTTACGTGGCATAGCCAGCTCCTGTATTGATGTTTCCGACGGCTTACTTGCAGATTTGGGTCATCTAATGACTGAAGCCGGAACTGTCGGTCAACTCGAATTAGATAAACTGCCCTTGTCTTTAGCCCTAACCGAAACATTAAAAGTGGATGAAGCATTAGCTTTGGCACTAACAGCAGGCGACGATTACGAGCTTTGCTTTACCTTGCCAGAAGAGCATCGCGGACGTATGGAAACCCTGACAGCCCACCTTAAAACACGGCCAGTTTGTATTGGCAGGGTCGCTAATGGCGGACAAGGGGGCATTCAATTGCGTTATCAGGGCGAAGAATGGTCTCTGGCCGATGGTTACCACAGTTTTAATCATTTTGCGGAAAATGATCTTTCCGGGGAAAAGGGCTAGAGGGTTATGTACTAATGTCAAAGACATCGCTTTCATGGTTTAACCCAATACATTGGCTGGCTCTGGGGTTTGGTTCGGGTCTGGCGCCCAAAGCTCCCGGTACTTTTGGTACTCTTGTTGGTATCCCTGTTGTTTTCTTAATGGCTCAGCTTAACTGGTGGGAGTATCTGCTCGTGCTAGTGATTATGACGCTTGCGGGTATCTGGATCTGCCAGTATACGGCTAAGGCTATGGGAGAGCACGATCACCCTGCTATTGTCTGGGATGAAATAGTTGGCTACGCCATAGCCATGTTCGCGCTGCCGGTGGAACCTTTCTGGCTGATTGCTGCTTTTGTCCTATTTCGTATTTTTGATATCTGGAAACCCGGTCCAATAGGCTGGGCTGACAGAAAGCTGCACGGTGGTAACGGCATCATGATGGATGATGTCCTCGCCGGTATTTTCTCTGCTGCGTTACTGCACCTTGGATGGTGGGTATCGGGTTTACTCAGCTAAATAAACCCGACACTCTAACCGTCTGTTCTAACCTTTTTTCAGGAAGTTACTCACCTGGCTTTGGATGCCTTTCGCGTCAAGTCCAATTTCCTCACGAACCTCGCTTTGAGAGCCATGTTTAATGAACTCATCGGGCAAACCAATATTGAGAACCTGAGGACGGGCTTTGTGCTTAGCCACGTATTCACTGACTGCGCTGCCTGCACCGCCCGCTACAACGTTTTCTTCCACCGTAACCAGTACTGAGTGGTCTTTCATTAATTCGTCCACACAGTTGGTGTCCAGCGGTTTTACGAAACGCATGTCAATGACGGTAGCATTAAATGCTGAAGCGGCTTCTTCTACTTCGGGCAACAGGGTGCCAAAGCTTAAGAATGCGACGTCCTGTCCTTTTTTAACGGTTACCGCTTTACCAATTTCTATAGCCTTACCCTGACGTAACTCCAGACCAACGCCTGCACCACGAGGGTATCGTACGGCAGCTGGACCTTTATGCTGGTAGCCTGTGGTTAGCATATCCAGACATTCTTGTTCATTACTGGGCGCCATAACCAACATGTTTGGAATACAGCGCAGGTAGCTTAAATCGAAAGCGCCCTGGTGGGTCGGTCCGTCGGCACCGACAATGCCGGCACGATCTATGGCGAACAACACGTCTAAGTTCTGCAAAGCCACGTCATGAATTAATTGGTCGTAACCGCGTTGCAAAAAGGTAGAGTAAATGGCAACAACAGGCTTCATTCCGGCAATGGCTAAACCTGCGGCGTAGGTCACGCTGTGTTGCTCAGCAATAGCCACGTCAAAATACTGTTTTGGGAAGCGCTGCGAAAACTCAACCATACCTGAGCCTTCACGCATTGCCGGAGTTACTGCCATTAGCGACGGGTCGCCACTTGCGGTATCACACAGCCATTGTCCAAAAATTTCAGAGTAGCTGGGAACGCCTGCCGCTTTTTTCGGCAAGCTGGATTCCGCGGGGTCAAACTTAGGAACGCCGTGATAACCAATGGGGTCTTTCTCGGCCGGTTTATAACCTTTTCCTTTTTGCGTCACTATGTGCAGTAATTGCGGACCTTTTAAATCGCGCATGTTGGACAAGGTTTCCACCAGGGTGTCGACATCATGGCCGTCGATAGGACCTATGTAGTTGAAGCCCAGCTCTTCAAAAATAGTACCCGGTGCCATCATGCCTTTCATGTGCTCTTCAGCGCGGCTGGCAAAATGACGAATATGCGGCAGAGGACTGAGTAACTTTTTACTGCCTTCGCGTAATGAAGTATAAAAACGACCGGATAACAGACGGGCGAAGTGATGGTTCAAAGCACCGACGTTTTCAGAAATGGACATATCGTTGTCGTTTAACACCACCAGCATGTCGGGTTTTATGTCACCAGCATGGTTCATTGCCTCGAACGCCATGCCTGCGGTCATGGCTCCGTCACCAATAATAGACACCACTTTCTGGCGTAAACTTTGGCGTTGCGCTGCCACGGCCAGGCCTAAAGCAGCAGATATCGACGTGCTTGAGTGCCCCACCGATAAGACATCGTATTCGCTTTCTTCCCGCCACGGAAAAGGGTGTAACCCGTCTTTCTGGCGAATGCTGTGCAACTGCTGTTTACGCCCGGTCAGTATTTTATGCGGATAAGCCTGATGGCCAACATCCCACACCAGCTTGTCTTCAGGAGTGTGGTAGATGTAGTGCAGGGCGACTGTTAACTCAACCGTACCTAAACCGGAGGCAAGGTGGCCACTGCTCTGACTGACCGATGTCAGCAAAAACTGACGAATTTCAGCGCACAAGTCAGGTAATTGCGAGCGTGACAGGCGACGCAAGTCGGCGGGTAAATTAATTTTATCGAGTAACGGATATTGTTGAGTCATTCAGTTAGTGGTCCCGCTTTAACAGCAAGTCGGAAAATTGTTCGAGTTTGTCGGTATTGTAAGGGATATCGCTTAATGACTGTAGCGCTTTGTTATGTAAGTTTTGTAAGCGTCGTTGAGCGCCTTCAATACCTAACAAACGCACGTATGTGGATTTTTCAGACGCGGCATCTGAACCCTGAGGTTTACCCAGTGCTTCAGTGTTACCTACAACATCGAGAATATCATCCTGTACTTGAAATGCCAGCCCCAAATAACGCGCAAATTGTTCGAATTTTTCTTGCCACTTTTGGGCGTCGCTGCTACCACATAAAACGCCCATGCTGGCTGCTGCTGTTATTAATGCGCCGGTTTTACTTAAATGCATTTGCTCCAGTGCACTTTCGGTAAGGTTCTTTGCCGTTGCCTGTAAATCAATTGCCTGACCGGCACACATGCCCCGGGCACCGCTGGCTTTCGCCAATACATGAACGAGTTGCAGTTGGCGCTCTGCCGGTATGTCCTGCATGTTGCTTTCGGTCAGTATTTCAAAGGCCAGAGTTTGCAGTGCGTCACCTGCGAGAATAGCCGTAGCTTCATCGTACGCAATATGGCAAGTCGGTTGTCCGCGACGTAAATCGTCATCGTCCATGGCCGGTAAGTCGTCATGAATTAATGAATAAGCGTGAATTAATTCAATAGCAGCTGCTGCACGCAAGGCATCGTCCTGGTTAGCGCCGCAGATATCGGCAACAGTCATTACCAGATAGGGGCGAATACGCTTTCCACCCAGTAAAACACCATGCTGCATTGCCTGACTCAAACGCTTATTTAACGTCAGGGGCTCGAGCTTCTGCTGTAAAAATGTGTCGACTTGCTTTCTTGTATCTGCTGTTAACGAATTAATCGTCACATCAGTTCTCCATCACTTTCATCATTGCCTGATTGTTGTTGCTCGGCTAACAGGGTTGTGACTTTTTGTTCAGCCTGCTGCAATTGTTGCTGGCTGGAGCGTGACAGCGCAATGGCCTGCTCAAACTTTTTCAGCGACTGCTCTAAGGGTAAATCGCCTTGCTCCAGTTCATTAACCAGTTGCTCTAACTGTTCAAGAGCCTGTTCAAAGGATTGCTGCTTCTGTTCTTCTGCCATAGCTAAGTCTGCCTTAAAATCTGTTTTGAGCCGCATTGCTACAAGAATGAAAGTTAATTATCCGATAAAGAATCCCGAATGTCAGCCGATGATCTCATTATTCCTGTGTAAGATGATCAGATGTCGCTTGTCAGAGCGGCGCTATTGTTTAAGAATGAGCACAGCAGCATAAGCGAAAACGCAAATCGGGGAGGAAAGCTGAGTGGATATAGCAACGCTCATAGGAATTATCGGCGCCATCGGCTTTGTTGTGGTCGCCATGATTCTGGGTGGGGATATAAGTCTTTTTATCGATGCGCGTTCGTTTTTTATCGTATTCGGTGGCTCATTATTTATAACCTTAGCTAATTTCTCGTTAAGCCAGTTTTTAGGGACGGGAAAAGTCGTCGTTAAGGCCTTTTTCTTTAAAATTGAACACCCACAAGAGCTTATCGACACTGCCGTTGAAATGGCTGACTCTGCGCGAAAAGGCGGTTTCCTGGCATTGGAAGAGGCGGAAATTCCGAATAAGTTCTTTCGTAAAGGCGTCGACATGCTGGTTGATGGTCATGACGCCGAAGTGGTTCGCCAAACCTTGTCAAAAGACATAAAAATGAGTTTTTCTCGTCACGAGGAAGGTGCTCGCGTATTTAAAATACTCAGTGATGTCGCCCCGGCAATGGGTATGATAGGTACCTTGATTGGTTTGGTCGCTATGCTTTCCAATATGGACGACCCTAAAGCCATAGGTCCGGCTATGGCCGTTGCCTTGTTAACCACGCTTTATGGTGCGTTTCTGGCGAACGTTATTGCTATTCCTATTGCCAATAAACTGTTGCTGCGCGCAGAACAGGAAAAATTGAATCAACAATTGATACTGGATGCCATTTTAGGTATTCAGGACGGTCAAAACCCTCGTGTCATTGAAGGTATTTTGCGTAATTACCTGGCTGAATCTAAGCGTATTGGTAATGAGGATGAGGACGAGTAGTCATGGCCTCAGAGAAAGTCAGAGACGAAGAAGAAGAAGACTGCAACTGCCCGCCAGCGGGCTTACCTATGTGGATGGCAACCTTTGCCGATCTCATGACTTTGCTCATGTGCTTCTTCGTGCTCTTGCTGGCTTTCTCCGAGATGGATGTATTAAAGTTTAAGCAAATTGCCGGCTCTATGAAGTACGCCTTAGGTGTACAGAATAAAATTGAAGTTAAAGACATTCCTAAAGGTACCAGTGTCATTGCACAGGAATTCCGGCCCGGCCGTCCAGAGCCGACCCCCATTGAAACCATTCAGCAGCAAACCGTTGAAATGACCCAGCAAATGCTGGAATTTCAGGAAGGCGAGTCTGACTTTGCCGGGGGGCAACAAACCGAACGTGGTGGTCAGGAAGCTGACAGCGCAGAAGATCAAAAAGAAGCTGAATCTGAAAACACCGAAGCCATGACTCAGGTGTCTAAAGAGCTTATGCGCCGCATTGAACAACAGCTAGAGAATGAAATTAAAGCCGGAACCATAGAGCTGGAACAGCATGGTCAGCAAATCATTATTCGTATTCGCGAGCAGGGCTCATTCCCTGAAGGTTCTGCGTTCTTGCAGCCGCAGTTCCGGCCTATCATTCAGCAGGTTGCCGAGGCATTAAAAGATATTCCCGGCGAAATTACCATTTCCGGGCACAGTGATAATGAACGTCTGGTTTCAGAAATCTACTCGTCGCGTTGGGATCTCTCCAGCAAACGCGCGGTGGCCGTTGCTGAAGAAATGCTGAAAGTTGAAGACTTTAGTGAGGACCGCTTGGTTGTCATGGGCTTCTCCGACACTAAACCATTAGTACCAAACAATTCTGAAGAAAATCGTAAGCGCAATCGCCGGGTTGAAATTTCGGTTATGCAGGGTAAGGCGGCAGAATCTGACCCGGTTGATGTTATTGACTGAGTGCTGGTTTCTGTCGGGCAGGACACGTATAATTGCCCACTTTCCTAAAGACTTGACGATTTTGCTATGAAGTTTGTTGTTCGCCTGCACGCCGAAATTACCATTAAAAGCCGCTCTGTACGCAAGCGTTACGGTAAAGTACTTACCAATAACCTGCGTAAAATTCTGGCGCCAATCGATGACTCGGTTTACGCAAAGTGGCTGTGGGACCGAATTGAGGTTTCAGCCGATGGCGATGATTCTGAAGTACGTAATCAAATCAAAGAAGTCTTACAGAATACGCCGGGCATTTCCTGGTTTGCAGAGGTTATCGAGCAGCCATTAACCGACTTTGATGCCATTGCGGAATTAGTGGGCGAACACTGGCTACGGCGCCTGCCGGGTAAAACCTTTGCTATGCGTGTTAAGCGCAAGGGGCATCACGAGTTTAACTCGCAGCAGCTGGAGCGTTACATTGGTGGCTATTTGCTGCAACGCGTTCCCGATGCATCCGTTAACCTTTCTAAACCCGACCTTGAAATTGCACTGCAAATTACGAATAAGGTCGTGCACCTGGTTGGAGAACGTATTAACGGTTTAGGTGGCTTTCCAATTCCTACTCAGGAAACTGTATTGTCCTTGCTTAGCGGCGGTTTTGATTCAGGCGTTGCAACCTATGAGTTTATCCGGCGCGGTGCGCGAACGCACTTCTGCTTCTTTAATTTAGGCGGCGATGCTCATGAAGTGGCTGTGCGTCAAATAGCCTATTACCTCTGGAAGCGTTACAGCGCTTCGCATCCCATTAAGTTCATCAGCGTTGATTTTGCGCCCATTGTTGATGACATTCTTACCAATGTGGAAAACGGGCAAATGGGCGTGGTATTGAAGCGTCAAATGCTACGTGCTGCCGATAAAGTTGCGCGCTATGTCAAAGCTCAGGCTTTGGTCACCGGCGAGGCGATGGGGCAAGTTTCCAGTCAAACTCTGGCTAATTTGCGGGTTATTGACCAGGCAACGGATGCGTTAGTTTTACGGCCTCTTATTACCAAGGACAAACAAGAAATTGTTGATGAAGCCAAGCGTATTGGCACCGAGCCTTTGGCAAAATCGATTCCCGAATACTGTGGGGTTATTTCAAATAAGCCAACGGTTAAAGCTATTCCTGCGGTTATCGAAGCCGAAGAAGCAAAGCTTAATAAAGATTTACTCGATCAAGTGGTGCAGGCGTCAAACGTACTCAGCATGCAGGATATAGCAACTCAAACTGATAAAGAACTGGAGCTGCCGGATACAACCACGGAACTCAAAAGTCATACCACCATCATAGATATTCGAAATGATGAAGAAATTGAAGCTGCGCCTTTGTCGGTAGATGTAGAGGTTATTGAGATACCATTTTTTAAATTAGCCACTCAATTTGCTGAATTGGATCAAAGTCGTGAATACCTGTTGTATTGTGATCAGGGCATTATGAGCCGGATGCAGGCTTTGTTATTGCACGAAAATGGCTATAGCAACGTATCGGTTTATAAGCCTTAATTTAATAGAGAAGTAAATTATGCTGGCAAGAGTTCTGTTTTTTGTTCTGCTGTCGATAACCACCTTTTTATTTCTGTGGCAGTTCCCCAGTACCGGAGCTCAGAGTATCCCTTATATGGATAAGCTGGTTCATTTTGTGATCTTCTTCGTTCTGGCTTTGACGTTCCACCGGGCCTTTGCGTTGTCTGCCAGGTTATCGCTTTTGTTTTTAGCCTGCTACGGTTTAATGATTGAATTGGCTCAGGCTTATGCGCCGGGGCGTGGCGCAGATGTTTATGACTGGTTAGCGGATGCCAGCGGTGTTATCGCTTACTTTGCCTGGCATCACTTGAGAGAAAAATACCTAAGAAAAAAGTCGCGTTAACGCGACTTTTTCTTTGTATCTTTTTTCTTTGCATCCTTTTTCTTTTTATCTTTCTTCTTAGAACGAGCCTTTTCTGTCGACGGGAACTTATACTGAGGCTTCAAGCCCTGAATGGTTCTTCTGTCGAGCTTAGCGTCTAAGTAACGTTCAATACGCCCCAGTAATAAAGCATCGTGCGCTTCCACTAATGAAATGGCTATGCCTTTTTGCCCACCGCGAGCGGTGCGGCCAATTCTGTGCAGATAAACGTCCGCTTGCTTTGGTAAGTCGTAGTTAACAACCACGGTAATATCATCAACGTCCAGGCCCCTTGCGGCTATATCGGTAGCTACTAGCGTGATATCTGTGGTCTGTTTTAACTCGTTCATGATGCGCTGGCGATCACTTTGCGGCATGTCACCCCGCAAGGTGACAATTTTGCGCCCGGTACCAAACTGACTGCGTAAAAAGTTGGCGATGAGCTCTACTCGCTCACGTGTTCTGACGAAAACAAACTGCCGCCCCTGGTGTTCTTTCAGTGTGCTCATTAAAAGCTGGCGTTTATGCTCATCGGTATCCGCTAAGTGTACCCACTGAACAATTTTACCGCGTTCACGCTTTGGTGGCTGAACGTCAATGTATTCAGGTTCCGTCAGCAGCTCGCGCGAAAACTTAATAACACCAGAGCTATTCAATGTTGCAGACAGCAGCAATGACTGTTGGCGGTGGCGTGCCTGCAGTGCCATTTCTTTAACTGTTGCTGCAAAGCCCATGTCCAACATGCGGTCGGCTTCATCAATAATCAGCCACTCTATGCCTTCCAGGTTGTACTGCTCGGCTTCGAGCAAATCCATTAAACGACCGGGTGTGGCGACCAGAATATCGTGCGTTTTTTCCAGCAGAGACAGTTGCGAGCCGTAATTAATACCGCCGGTTACCACAACGGACGACAGCCCCGTCTTGCTTTCAAACTGCTGGGCCTGCTGATGAATCTGCTCAGCCAGTTCGCGAGTTGGAGCAAGAACCAGAATGCGGGCAGGACCTGGCTGTTGACGTGGGAAGTCCAGCAAATGTTGCAGAGCCGGTAACAGGAAGGCTAAGGTTTTGCCGGTTCCTGTCGGGGCACTAACAAGCAAGTCTCTGCCATCGAGGGCTGCAGGAATGCTCTGTTGCTGTACTTTTGCCGGTTTGTTCAGTTGTGCGTCCCGAAGGACCGCAATTAAGCGGTCATCAAGATCAAACTCTTCCCAGTCTGGGGTCATATTATTTTCCTTGAGATCATTTTGTCTGCGATTAACGCAGCAGCAATAAAGCAGAGTTGGTCGTTTGTAACAAACTGGTTGTGGTACTGCCAACTAAAAACTGACGAATACGCGAATGACCATAGGCACCCATTACCATTAGATCAATATTATGCTCTTTTTGATAGGCGTGCAGAGTCGGTTCAACTTCCCCGGAGCGTATTTCAAAATGCACGTTATGACCCAGCTCACGCAGATGGTTTGCTGCCGCTTCAATAGAGGCGTAGCTGTCATTCGTGTCAGCACCCACCATCACCAAATGCAGTGGCAGTCCACGAAATATTGGGCTTTCAGCCAAAAGACGAATGCCTTTTCGAGAAGAGTCGCTGCCATCAAATGCCAGCATGACACTTTTCGGTTCAGTGAACTCTTCAGGCGCAACCAGTATTGGTCGGTGCATGGTTCGTACAACAGTTTCAAGCTGACTACCCACGCGGTTGGTGCGAGAAGTGTCTTCGCCATGAAGACCCATAACCAGTAGCCGCATAGAGTCTTCAATTTCTAAAAGAGACTCGGCTAAATCACCATGACGTTGTCGCAGATTGACCTGTTCGACACCGTCATGAAGCGCTCTTTCCTTTGCGCTTTCAAGCATGTGGTGACCTTGCTCTAAAGCAAGCTTGCTGCGTTGCTGGTCCAGTTCTGCTAATTGCTCAAGCAAGGCTTCTCTGCTGCCTAAACCTATGTTGCCGGTCATATCCGGTTCGGTAGGGTAGCGGGCTTGGTCCAGAACATGAAAGAGTGTCAGAGGCGTACTTAAACGTAACGCCGCCCAACTGGCGTAATCACAGACCGACTGCGTTGACGCGGAACCATCAATACAAGCAACAACATGTTTCATTATTGAATCCTTTTCCATTAGTGACCGCCCATCAGCTTGTCAACGGCATCAGGCTTGTCGTGTACGCCAAAACGGTCAACGATAGTTGCACTGGCTTCGTTCAGCCCAATGACTTCAACTTCGGCACCTTCACGGCGAAATTTGACCACAGCCCGATCAAGCGCATCAACGGCGGTAATATCCCAGAAGTGAGCATGACTCAGGTCAATGACAATCTGCTCAACCCCTTCCTTAAAATCAAATGCCGCAAGAAACTTTTCAGATGAACTGAAAAATACCTGTCCAATGACACGGTAGGTACGCTTATTGCCGTCCGCATCGATGTCTGATTTAACGTAAAGATAATGACCAATTTTGTTCGCAAAGAACATAGCAGCCAGAAGCACGCCAACCAGAACGCCATAAGCCAGGTTATGTGTTGCGACAACGACAGCAACCGTGGTTACCATGACAATATTGGTGGACAGTGGATGCTTCTTCAAGTTCTTAATGGAGCTCCAGCTAAAGGTACCAATAGAGACCATTATCATTACGGCAACTAATGCGGCCATTGGAATTTGCACCAGTAATTTATCCAGAACTAAAACCATGACCAATAAGAATATACCGGCGACAAGTGTGGAGAGTCGAGTACGACCGCCAGACTTTACATTAATAATCGACTGACCAATCATGGCACAACCCGCCATACCGCCGAGTAAACCAGAGCCAATGTTCGCAATACCCTGACCTTTACATTCGCGGTTTTTGTCGCTGGAAGTATCGGTTAAGTCGTCAACAATGGTTGCTGTCATTAGTGACTCAAGAATACCAACAACCGCAAGTGCCGCAGAGTAAGGGAAAATTATCGCTAAGGTTTCAAAGTTTAACGGAACATCAGGCCACAGGAATATCGGCAGAGTGTCCGGGAGTTCGCCCATATCACCCACGGTACGAATATCCAGACCTAAGAATACGGCAACTATGGTTAAGGACACGATACAAACCAGCGGAGAGGGCAGTATTTTACCGATAACCGGAACGTAGGGGAAACCGTAAATAATGGCGAGGCCTGCTGCGGTCATGGCGTACACATGCCAGGTGACGTTTGTCAGTTCTGGTAGCTGAGCCATAAAAATCAGAATAGCCAGAGCATTCACGAAGCCGGTCACCACTGACCGCGAAACAAAGCGCATCAGCTCCCCAAGTTTGAGGTAGCCGGCAATGATTTGCAGTACGCCGGTCAATAGAGTGGCGGCTAGCAGGTACTGAAGTCCGTGATCTTTGACCAGAGTGACCATTAGCAGGGCCATAGCGCCGGTTGCGGCAGATATCATACCCGGGCGGCCACCCGTAAAAGCGATAACAACGGCAATACAGAAAGAAGCGTACAAGCCTATTTTCGGATCAACACCGGCGATAATAGAGAATGCGATAGCTTCAGGAATTAGCGCTAGAGCAACGACAATACCTGAGAGCAAATCACCACGTATATTAGAAAACCAGTTCTGCTGGATAGACTTCAACATAGTTAAATGACACCAAATTTTAGTAGCAAACATAAAGCGGCCGGAATGGCCAGAAAAGCAGTGAACAGCCTACTGCGCACCTGTGACAGGGAAGTGACGGCTAGGGTGGCGTAATACGCGTCAGCACGTAGGTGGCTCCTTCTGGTTTGAGGCTGGTCAAAAAAAGAGCGCGAATTTTAGCATAAAATGTGCCAACTACAACCGAAAAATTATTTTCGGTCGCTGTCTGGGGCATTGCGTTGTGACGGATCAGTCTTAAAGTCGTTGACCAGTTCACGCGGGTTTAGTGCTTCGCGTTGTTTTTGTGTGGCTTCGGCCCACCAGAATAACTGATTCAGAGTTCGGCCAAAATATTGGATCCAGCGTTCAGTGTCTTTAACTTCCTGATTGAACTTGCCATTTTCCTCAAACACGGTTTGTGCTTTAGGCACGTGGATCATAGCCGATACTGGCAAGCAGCCTAACTCTGACAGGAAAGTGCGCATGTTAACCGCAGCGCGAACACCACCCCACTGACCGGCCGAGTAAGTCACAATGGCACTGGGTTTATAGGAGTACAAAGACGCACCAAAATGATTCAGCAAGTTTGCCAGAGCTGGACTCATGGAGTGGTTGTACTCAGGACTGACCATAACGTAAGCATCGGCAGCTTCAATCTTTTTAGCCAGAGCGTCCAACTGTTCGGGAACGTCTTTTTCATGGTATGAAAAATGTGGCTTAAAAACATCATCAAATGAGTAGTCTAAAGGGTCGATAAGTTCGACTTCTGCGTTATCGAAGCTTTGTTCCAGATAATTAACGCAGGCCTTAGCTACACGTTCGCCCAACCTGGCCGGCTTGGGCGGTGTGCTATCGCGTACCGTACCTAAAAACACTAAATATTTCATTGTGGTTCCTTAATAGTAGCCTGACGTTTACGTCAGGTCAGATATCGCACCTGACATAAATGTCAGGCTACGACATATCAGACGCGCTGCTGCTCCCGCTCGGGCAAAAAGCTAATTGCAGCCGTGGATAATAGCAATAACAGCGTTGATATCATTAAACAAGCAATGAGCCCCCACTGTTGATATACCCAGCCCGACAAAATGGTGCCTAATAGACGCCCTGCGGCATTGGCCATATAGTAAAAACCAACGTCCAAAGATACACCGTCGGCGCGTGAGTAAGAGACAATAAGGTAACTGTGTAGCGACGAATTAATAGCAAACAGAATACCGAACAACCCTAAGCCAATAATAATGCTTTGGGTAACCGGCAAGTGTTGCCAAAGCGCCAGGGTTAACGCAAGCGGACTCAGCGTCAGTAGTGCATTCCATACCACCGCCTGAGTTTTGGGCACGTCCTTGCTACTTTTTGTGAATTTAGGCGCAATGCTTTGCACAAAACCGTAGCCAATAACCCACAAGGCCAAAAAGCTGCCCACTTGCCAGTGGCTCCAGTCCAGCTGGCTGGCTAAGAACACCGGTAAAGCGACGACGAACCAAACATCACGCGCGCCAAAAAGTAAAAAACGCGCGCACGATAGAATATTGATAGGCCGGCTTTTGGATAAAATGTCTTTAAATTTAGGTTTGAACTTGGCTTTGCCAGACTCTTTTTTCAGGAAGATCAAACTGCCTACCCAAACCAGGCTGAGCATAACTGCCATGGCAAGCACTGCGCCCTGAAAGCCAATTAATGTAAGCAACAAGCCACCCAGGAAAAAGCCAACGCCTTTTAATGTGTTTTTTGAGCCAGTGAGTATGGCGACCCACTTATACAGCTGGCCTTGTTTGTCGTCCGGCACCAGTAGCTTAATGGTGCTTTTGGCGCTCATTTTATTGAGATCTTTGGCAATACCGGACAGCGCCTGAGCGGCCATCACCCAAATAACAGTGAGCATCGAACTGGGCACCAACAGCATGGCAAGTGCCACAATCTGTATGCCGAGCCCAATGTTCATGGTGCGATTGAGCCCCCAACGGGCCCCCAGCCAGCCACCAAACAGGTTAGTGACTATGCCGAAAAACTCGTAGAACAGGAACAACATGGCCACTTCCAGCGCACTGTAACCCAACTGGTGGAAATGCAGCACCACCAGCATGCGCAGCGCGCCGTCAGTCAGGGTAAAGGCCCAGTAGTTGCCGGTAACAATTAAATATTGGCGTATTGCCGGCGACAGCTTACTTAGCATTATCCGACCTTTTCGACCAGCTCAACCGCGCGGTTGGCATAACCCCACTCGTTGTCATACCAGGCATAAATTTTTACGTGAGTGCCGTTAATGACTTTAGTGGATAGCGCATCCACAATGCTTGAGCGAGGGTCGGTTTTGTAATCTATTGACACTAACGGGCGTTCTTCGTAACCCAGAATGCCTTTAAGCTCACCTTCTGCGGCTTCTTTCATCCAGTCATTAATTTCTTCCACGGAAGTGGATTTTTCAACTTCAAACACACAGTCGGTTAGGGACGCATTGGCAAGGGGGACTCGTACAGCGTGGCCGTCAATTTTGTCTTTCAGTTCCGGGAAAATCTCCACAATGGCCGTTGCTGAACCGGTGGATGTAGGAATTAAGCTCATGCCGCAGGCACGGGCTCGGCGTAAGTCTTTGTGCGGCGCGTCCAGAATGGTCTGCGTGTTGGTTAAATCGTGAATAGTGGTAATGGACGCGTGCTTAATACCAATTTTGTCCTGCAGCACTTTGACTACCGGCGCCAGACAGTTAGTGGTGCAGGACGCGGCAGTGATTATCTGATGCTTGTCAGGGTCATAGAGGTGGTCATTAACGCCCATAACAATGTTCAAAGCGCCGGGCTCTTTGACTGGAGCTGATACCACCACGCGTTTAACGCCCTGTGACAGGTAATCGTTGAGCACCTTCACGGTTTTCATCTTACCGGAGGCTTCTAAAACCACATCACAACCACTCCAGTCGTTGTCAGCAATGGTTTTGTGTTGAGTGAAAGCAATGCGTTCATCACCAATTTGAATAGCATTGTCCGCGCCTTCGGCTTCATAACCCCAGCGACCATGCACCGAGTCAAAATTGAGTAAGTGCGCAAAAGTAGCTGCATCGGCACCCGGGTCATTCACCTGAACAATCTCCAGCTCAGTGTTTTCCCACGCCGCGCGTAGCGCTAAACGGCCAATACGACCCAAACCGTTAATTCCAACTTTAATCGTCATAAAAGACTCCTTTTGTGTATCTCTTACCTGCCTGCTTTTGGGCTCGGGGGGAGTTTGCTGTCTTGTTTCGCTTGAGCATTGCGCCCCCTATGGCGGAGACGCGACAAGCTCATCCATGAGGGCTTGACGAAGGCCATCCTTGGCCTTCGACACTCCACCATAGGGGGCGCAACACTCATAACGCTTACAAGACAACAAACTCCCCCTCCAGTATCTAAAGGGTTTTTGCGCTCATCATTCCCCTTTAACTTGGTGTAAACCAGTGTTTCGTCTTATTCGCGAACCAGACTAAAGAGAGCATCACCGGTACTTCAACCAGTACACCAACAACAGTGGCCAATGCGGCGCCGGACTGCAAACCAAATAATGAAATAGCCACAGCTACTGCTAACTCAAAAAAGTTGGATGTGCCAATTAAGCAGGCCGGAGCCGCAATTCTATAAGGCAACTTAATCAGCAACGCAATAATAAAAGTGATAGCAAAAATGCCGTAGGTTTGAATCAGCAACGGGGTTGCTATCATGGCAATGTCCAGTGGACGTGTGAGTAACACCTCTGCCTGAAAGCCAAACAGCAGCACCACGGTTAGCAGTAAGCCGACAATGGACCAGGGCTTCATGCGTGCATCAAAGGCCTGCAGTGCAGAGTCGACATTATGCTGCTGCGATGTTGCTTTGCTCTTTAGCCGCTGGCGCGTTAATAGCCCGGCAATAAGGGGTGCCACGACGTATAAGCCAACACTTAACAGCAAGGTTTGCCAGGGCACAATAATATCGGTAATACCCAGCAGCAGAGCGGCAATGGGGGCAAAGGCAAAAATCATAATGACGTCGTTGACCGACACCTGTACCAGAGTATAGCTGGCATCGCCTTTGGTCAGCTGACTCCAGATAAACACCATAGCCGTACACGGCGCAACACCAAGTAGAATGACCCCGGCCAGGTATTCGTTAGCGGTCTCGGGCTGAATAAAGTCAGCAAATACACCTTTGAAAAACAGCCAGCCAACCAGCGCCATGGTGAAGGGTTTTACCAGCCAGTTAATAACGATGGTTAGAATAAGCCCCTTCGGCTCTTTAGCAATTTGTGTAATAGACTCGAAGTTTACCTGCACCATGACCGGATAAATCATCAGCCATATCAGTACGGCGATAATCAGGTTAACCTGGGCAAATTCAATACCTGACAAGACTTCAAAAATTGCCGGGAATACATTGCCCAGTAAGGTTCCTGCAATAATCGCCAGAGCGACCCAAACCGATAAAAAACGCTCAAACACACCCATTATCGACATCCTTGACCTGTTGAGGAATTAACGACGCGTGATAAGCCGCCGTGGTTTTAATCATAGTCGCCATCCAGTCCTGTAGGGCGGGATTAATTCGATAGTACACCCAGCGCTGATCTTTACGGTCGGCCAACAAGCCGTATTCGCGCAGTTGCGCCAAATGCCGCGACACTTTTGGCTGTGACATACCAGTCGCGTCCACGAATTGGCAAACACATAACTCACCATGGTGTTGCAGCATTAAAATCATTTTCAGGCGCAGGGGGTCAGCCATAATTTTGAAGAACTCATGAGGTGCATCAAACAGCTGCGGACGGTCACTTTTCTTGCGTAAAATAAGCAACAGCATCTTTATACGCTCGCTTAATTCATGCGCCGTTTTCTTAAAAGCATCCGCTTTTTTACTGGCCACCGGGTCGGGGAAGTCCCAGGCAATGAAATGCTGCTCGCCGCATAAAGCTTGGCACTCAGTACGAGCTCGATCACACAGGCTTATCACGTAATCAAAGCTATTGAGATTAATTTCATCAAGCGCTTTTGAGTGCAGCCCATCCGTTTCAACACCCAAGTGCTCTAATGCCGCTAAAGCTCCTGGTTCAGGTTGTGTCGGCTCAGTACCCGCGCTGGCAACCTCAAAGTCATCACCAGCAAACTGCCGAAAAATAGCCTCCGCCATCAAAGACCGCGCAGAATTCGCCGTACACAGAAACAAAACCTTCGTCATCAGGTAACACCATACATTCGATAATCCATATATATGCTATACCGAATATATTGGCCGCGCAATAGCCAAGCTGGGAGGCTGGGGACTGAACCAAGAGCGCTGAGGCTACAGGAACCATTGTGGAGGACGCCCGTGAATACATCCCTGTAGGGCTTGGGCAGCGCCATCCATGGCGCTGCACACCTCCACAATGGCCCGCTGTAACCGTCGGGCGCGCTCCTGTTTCAGCCCTCACCTGATATCAATGGCAGGTAGGTGTAGATAGGGTAGGTTGCTCACTTGTAAGCGTTATGAATGTTGAGCCCCCTGTGGCGGAGTGTCGAAGGCCAAGGATGGCCTTCGTCAAGCGTTCATGGATGAACTTGTAGCGTCTCCGTCACAGGGGGCTCAATGTTCAAGCGAAGCAAGTGACAACCTGCCCTATAGCCCTAGCACGTCTTTGCCTTGTTTGAAAGTGACGTCAACGGGGATGCCGGCGTCGGCGAGTTTATCGAGGTCGGCTTTTAGCTGTGGGCTGACAACGCCTAAGGTTGCAACCAGTTCAGCCACACCGTTGTAGTCACCGTCGCCTTGCAGGGTCAGAATTTTTTCTGAAAGGCTGTTCATAGCGGCACGCATTTTGTCCATATCAATGGCGTATTGGCCTTTTTCATTGCGCTTGAAGGCGCCTTCATCGGCAAAGTAGTTGAAACGAATCATGTTGGCTTTGCCGTGGGCACTGGATGCACCAAAACGCACCGAGCGGAAAATGCTGGCCATAAAGGTGGTGTAATAGTCTTCCAGCTCACCTTCGGCTAGAACGCCTTGTTCAAACAACTGCGTTACCATGTAAAGCCCCAGAATATCAGCTTTACCTTCTTCCAGCGCAGAAGCGTGCTCTTTCAGCGCCGAACGCACGGTGCCTTTGTCATTCAGTGTGTTTTTAATACCCAGGCCGTGTGCTACTTCGTGGAACATGGTGTTCGCGAAAAAGGCATTAAACGTAATGTTCTCACGCTGCTCCGGTACAATTAACTGCTCAGCAATAGGCACCAGAATTTTATCGAACTTAGCCTGCATGGCGTTTTTCAGCTGTAAGCGGCGAGTGCCTTTTTCCAGTTGAACTTCTTCGTCGTTAGGCAGGTTTATGGCAATGGTCTTACTGCCTGCATTGGAGTGACCGGCATAGTAAACCGCGTCGTAGGCATTTAGCTGAGCATTGGCGCCCGGCATTTCTGCTTTATAAGCCGGCTCAACGGGCAAGCCTTCCTGTAATTGCGGTAAATACTCAGCGTATTTCGCTAAGCGCTCGCTCCATGCTTTATCTTTTATCAAAACATAAGACTCAAACGCGGTTTTGTAACCGTACAGATGGTCTTCGTAGTTTTCGATAGGGCCAATAACCACATCAACATCGTTATCGGTCATTTCCATCCAGGCCATATCTGACGGCTGGTATTCATTACTTAAAAAAGCCTCGGCGCGCAGACGCAAATATTTAGCGAACGCCTGACTCTCTGCCAAATCTGCGGCTTCAAGGAGTATGTCTGAGGCTCTGGTTAATGAATCTTTAAAAGCTTCTGAATAGGGTACGGTAATCAATTCACCTTGCTCATCACGGCGCAACAACGTGTATAGACTGTCTTTGTCAGCAAGGTCTGCATTTTCAAATTCAGTTTTGCTCATATCAGCCGGGTAAAAATTCGCTCCTTCAGGTTTTTCCTCAAAACCGGTCAAGAAAGGTTTGTTGTTATTGAGGCGATCCCAGGGGCCGTAGTTAATGGCGGTAAAATCTCGTACGTCACCTTCAACACTGCTTAAAAGGCTTTCTTTATTTCCGGGAAAAGCTTGTCGCCAGAACAGGTTGTCCATAATTTCCGACGCATCTATGAGTAAACTGACCATCTTTTTCTGGTCGTCTGACAAGTGCGATAAGTCGGTCTTGAGCTGATAAGGTGTATAAATATCAAGCCGTTGTTCAGCTTCAGCAACTAATTCGTAATTCTCAATTGATTTTTTATCGGCTGGCTCAGGCTCGCTGCAGCCCATTAAAATCAGCGCCAGTGGGGCTAAACTAAACAGTGTTTTTTTCATAATATGACTTTTGTATAAATTGTGTTGTTGGCAAGTTCTGTTAATCTACTTCCAAGCTTTTTGAGAAGCAAGAAAACCATAATAATAAGGACTTAAAATGTCATCGCAAAATGCGTTATATCTGCTAATTGACGAGCGACTTAAGCGCGATGAGCTCAAGCTTCCGGGCTTACCTGAAACAGCAGAGCAAGTGCGTAACGCAACCATGGACCCAGATTGTAACCTGCACGATCTTAGTCACATTATCCAGCAAGATACCGTATTGAGTGCCCGCCTGATTCGTCTGGCAAACAGTGCTTATCTGGGCGGAAGAAATAAGGCTGAGAGTTTGATGCAGGCGTTGACCCGTATCGGCATGCGGCGTATTCGTACTCTGGCACTGGCAATGGCGATGGAACAGGTATTCAAACCCGATAATGACATCGTAAAAATGTTTTCTGAGCAGTTTATTAACGAAAGCCGTGAAATAGCCGCAGCCTCGGTCGTTATCACTCAGGATCTTCAGCGGCGGGGAATCGGTCATCGGTTACATCAGGATGTGTCTTTGTTAGCCGGCATGATTTCACGCATTGGTGTTGCCCCAATTTTGCGTATGGCGAACGAGTTTGAAGACAGTTTCGCGAATCCGTCGTTTATTAACGAATGTATTACTCAATTCAGTTCTGCATTAGGCAGTAATATTCTGCGTTATTGGCAGTTCACACCCAACTTGGTGCAGGTGCCGTTGCATTTTTACAAAGGCCGGATGGAATTAGACGATGCGATAACGGTGAACTACTGCGATATTGTCCATTTAGCGAGCTTATTGACCGGTAATGCCAAACCCAATAAAAACAGTGTGACTGTTGTTGAGTATCAAATGCGAGGAGTTATTAAAACGGATGATTTTTGGCAGCAGGAATCGGTTCAGGATTCCTACCGCCAAATGCTGGAGTTACTGTCTTAACCAAAGGCTCGTTTTAAATCATCAAATAGAAGTCCGGCTTCTGCACTCACTAAGGCGAAGTCGGCATCAATTTTCTCTTCCGGGCTTGGATCCACTAAATCATCTTTGGCGTCAAGCAGACGGTCAGTGGGCTTAACTCGTTTAAGGGCCATGTCAGACTCGATAATAAACTCTAAGTTTTCCTGCCAAACCAAACCTAAGCGAGTCACCTGTTTGCCGCCGGCTAAGTGCGCCTGAATGTCTTCGCGGGTTAAGTCTTCCTGTTTACAACGAATGATGCCGCCATCGGCCTGCGGGGAACGTAGCTCGGCCTCGTCACCAAACTCAAAAGGGTTTGGTAAGTCTGTGCTTTGCAGCCAGTGAGTCAGGTAAGTTTCAACGGCATCGCCGGGGCTTACCGGACGCACAGGTAAAGAGCCTACAGAAGAGCGCAGTAACCCTAAAAAGTCTTCGGCTTTGTTGGCTGCAGATTCATCAATCGCAATAATTTGACGGTCGAGGTCAATATAACCCCAACTTTGACGAAAACGACTAAACGCCTGTGGTAAAAGCTGGTGAATTAAATCTTCTTTTAAATTCTGTTTTTCTTTACGTGGTACCGAACGGCCTTCAACTTCACTAATCTGGCGAACTTTTTCATCCAGCTGTGCGTTGACCACTGTGCTTGGCAGCACTTTTTCTTCACGTTTTGCACAAAGCAGCCAGCAGTTACCCAGGCTGTGGGTCAGTACTTCGTTGTCCGCACCAAAAGGGGAAGTCCAGCCGAATGAGCTCTGATCGGAGCGCGAACAGGGGTGAAAGCTGTGTTCCGCTAGCTGTTCAGAGAAGTCATCGGGTAATGAAAAGGTTTCGCTGAATTGGTAAAACCGAAGATTTTTAAACCACATAGATAAGCTGTTCCTGTCGCAACATAGTAAAGAAAGATAACAGCGGATTGTATCCCGTTAAGGGAGGTCTGTCAGTTTAAAACCTGTACAGGAAACGAAAAGAAATAGCTTAAACCGTCACCGGGTTCGCTCTCGGCTCTAATTTCGCCGGACAGAGTCTGGGTTACCAGGTTTCTGACAATATGCGTCCCCAGTCCGCTGCCACCCTGGTCCCGTTTGGTGGTAAAGAAGGGGTCAAACAGACGGCTGAGCTGGTCCTGAGATAAACCGTTGCCGGTATCTGAGTAGCGCACCTGAAGTGTTTCACCATCGAGCTTAATCGAAATGGTCATAACGCCGTTATTGATGCCGTCGAAAGCATGGCGTAATGAGTTAAGAATCAAGTTGGTAAATATCTGTGATAAAGCCCCTGCAGGGCAACGTATAAAAATGTCATCGGCGCATTCAAGTTGCACCTGATGGTTGGTTTTCTTCAAATGAGGCTGTAATGACTGGACCAGATCTTCGATATAACTTTTTAGATTAATATCGCGGATGGCGTCAGATGCCTGATCGACGGCCACCTGCTTAAAGCTGCTGATAAGATCAGACGCGCGGTGCAGGTTATTGTCCAGTAAGTTAAGACTTTCACGGCCTTCTTCAATAAACTTCTTCAATTGTGCCTGAGTCAGCTCTTTATTAAGCAGTGACTGATCCAGTGTGTCGAGCTTTTCCCGTAAGTAAGATGAGGCCGTGACACTAATGCCAATGGGCGTGTTTACGTCGTGAGTAATACCGGCCACCAGACCGCCCAATGAAGCCATTTTTTCTGATTCAATTAATTGCTGCTGTGTTTCCCGTAAATGGTTCAGTGAAGACTCTAAGCGTTGGTTCGACTGACGTAAGGTATTTTCAATGGCACGGCGCTGACCCACTTCGCGCTCCAGTTTGTCCTGGCGCATTTCCAGTTCGTTTTTCCGTTGCTCCAGGTCCAGCATAACCTGACTTAAACGCGACGTTTTGCGTGCCACTTCTTGTTCGAGTATGGCATTTTGTTCATCCAGCTGGCGGTTAGCTGCTTTGAGCTTCTTTTGGGTCCGGTCCAGGTCTGCCTGGTATTCCTCGATATTGTCGAGTAACTGGTTGTAGGCCTGCTCAACTAACACCAACTCGTTGTTGTGCTGGTCGTTCAGACGAATTCTTGAACGCTCCAGATTATCCAGCCGGAACCCTTTAATTTGCTGAGTTAAATCACTTAATGGGCGGCTCAACATACGGTTAAAGGCAATGGTAAAAAGCACAATAAGGAAGGTACTTTTAATAATGGCATTACCGATAATAAAGCCAAGACTGACTTTTATGCGGTCAATCGCAATATCGCGCGTCGAGAACAGACTGACGTCGCCGACTTTGGTGGAGTGACCGGAAAACTCGAAGATTAATGAATCGTAGTAACCGAAAATGCCTTCGCGTTCCGGAAGTAACATACCTTCGCTATTATCGTCCGGTAAATCACTCATTTCTGTGGTTTCACCCAGCTGTACCAGGATATTTCCGGCGTCGTCGCGGATAAGTACCCCGGCTATGGCGGGAATGCTGATAAGTCCGTCGGCGATGGTATCAATTTGGTTGCTATTGAACTCCCACAACGAGCGCGTAAGTGAGCCATTGAAGGTACTTTGTTGGTTCTGAAGTTCAGCAATCAATACACGCTTGGTATCGAAGTACTCCGCCCCTATCTGCACCGCAGTTACTATCAGTGTCAGCACGAAGTAAACGGATAATACCCGGGTAAGCAGCGAGGAAGAAATGCTTTTGATTGCCATAGACAGATGTCAACGAATTGAACAGATAGGGATAAACTAATTCATTGGCCAGAATAACGCAATAAAGCAATCCGCTCATCCTAAATAAAGCCACTGACATAAAAATGACATTTTTCGGTCATTAAGCTGTCACGAAAAGTCACTAAAGTCGCCACAAATTAATTCACAAAGGTCATAATTTATGAAGTTAATTACTTCTGCTGGCGTTTTAGTTGCCGTTGCCTTAGCTGTTGCTCCTGCTTATTCACAGGAAGATAAACTTGAGCCTGTGGTTGAGGGGGCTTCATCCATCAACGATTCAGCCCGTAAGTCGCAGCTTACCATCGATCAAGTCTCGGATGATATGCAGGAGCGGCTGCAACAGTATAAACGCATCATGAAAGAAATTGATGGCTTAAAAGTTTATACCACCCAAGTTGAGCAGCAAATCAGCAGCCAGGAAAGTGAAAAGCAGGACATCAATAATTCTATTGATCAGGTCAGCTATGTCGAGCGTCAAATTACTCCTCTGATGTTGCGAATGATTGACTCCCTTGAGTCTTTTGTTGAATTAGATGTGCCATTTTTGCAAACCGAGCGCAGTGAGCGGTTACAACAACTGAATGACCTTATGGAACGCGCGAATGTTGACGTTTCGGAGAAGTTCCGCCGGGTCATGGAGGCTTATCAGATAGAAGCCGATTATGGCCGCAATATTGAAGCCTATACCGCAGAACATGAAATTAACGGTCAGCAGCAAGACGTTACCTACCTCCGCATTGGTCGTGTGGCATTGATTTATAAAACGCGTGACGGTCAGCACTTAGGTCTTTGGAACCAGGAGCAGCGCAGTTGGCAAGAGTTGGACAGTAAACACCTACCTGCCGTAGACGAAGCGATTCGCATAGCCAGAAAGCAGTTAGCACCTGACTTACTGATGATGCCGCTGTTTGCAAATAAATCAAACAGTTCTACCCAAAACAGCGCCGGTCAATAAGGAGTAATAACCATGAATTTAATACAGCGTATCGCAAAATGGTTTTCAGTAACGGTATTGGCCTGTGCTTCTGTTACGGCGTTGGCAGCTCCTGTCCCTCAGGACCCGATTAACTTAGATGAACTTTTACAGCAGTTACAGCAGGGTAAGTTTTCTCAGTCGGAAAGTAATAAAGAGCGCGAACAGCGTTTCCGTGAAAAAGAGCAAGAGCAAAAAGCCATGCTGGCTGACGCTATTGCTGAGCGTAACCGTTTAGAGCAGCGAGCTGAAAATCTGGAAACTCAGTTCGAGCAGAATGAAGTCGACTTGGGTAACTTGAGCGATACCTTAACGCAGCGCATGGGCTCACTAAAAGAGCTGTTTGGTGTGCTGCAGCAGGTTGCCAATGATGCATCCAGTAACTTTAATAATTCGGTTATTTCGGCGCAGTATCCGGGCCGGGCTGAGCAGTTAGACGAGCTTGCTGAACGTATGGGGTCGTCTTCTAAGCTGGCGTCAATTGAGGACATTGAGAGTGTCTGGTTTGCTCTGCAACAGGAAATGACAGAGTCGGGCAAAGTGGCAGAATTCACCACCGAAGTAACGGCTGCTAATGGCGACAAAGCCGAGCAGGACGTGGTTCGTGTTGGCGCTTTTAACCTGGTTTCAAACGGTAAGTATCTGGAGCGCATGAACTCAACGGGCTCGGTTGCTGAGCTGGTGCGTCAACCTTCGGGTCGTTATCTGAACACTGCCGAAGACATTCAGCAAACCGACAGTGGCATTGTAACCTTTGGTCTGGACCCTACAGGCGGATCTATTCTTGGTTTACTGGTTCAGGCACCGAGTTTAGGTGAGCGCATCGACCAGGGCGGTACGGTTGGTTACATCATTCTGGCTTTGGGCGCTATTGGTCTGCTGTTTGCCTTAGAACGCTTTGTATCACTGATGCTGCTGGGTAACAAAGTTAAACGTCAGCTTAAGAAAGACAAGCCAAGCAATGATAACCCGCTCGGTCGCGTCATGCTGATTAAAGACAAGTACCCACAGGCGGATACAGAAACGCTTGAACTGAAGCTCAGTGAAGGCATTTTGCGGGAAGTGCCGAAAATCACTCGTAACCTGACGTTTATAAAGATCATTTCTGTGGTTGCACCGCTGATGGGTCTGTTAGGAACGGTAACCGGCATGATCAACACCTTCCAGGCGATAACACTGTTTGGCACCGGTGACCCGAAACTGATGGCAGGCGGTATATCGCAGGCTCTGGTAACAACGGTGCTGGGTCTGGTGGTTGCGATTCCTATGACCTTATTATTTGCCACCTTACATACCCGTAGTAAGAACCTGATTCATATATTGCAGGAACAAGCATCCGGCATTATAGCGGAGCGGTCTGAGCGAGGAGAGTAACCGTGTTATTCCTCATTGAATTCAGTAATGCGATTAGAGACTTCATCGAGGCCGGCGGACAAGTGCTGCTGGTCATCGGTATTCTCATCTTCACCATGTGGCTGATGATTCTTGAACGCATTTTTTACTATCTGAAAGGACACCGTGCCCGCGTTAAAGACACGCTAAAACGCTGGCAGCAGCGTGAAGACAAGTCGTCCTGGAATGCCGAACAAATTCGCCAGGCAATGATCTCGCGAGCCAGTTTAGCGCTTGGCGGCAACTTACCGGTTATTAAAGCGCTGGTTGCTCTTTGCCCCTTGCTGGGGCTGATGGGTACGGTAACCGGCATGATAGAAGTGTTCGATGTTATGGCTGTCACCGGAACCGGTAGCGCACGTTCAATGGCATCAGGTGTTTCTAAGGCCACAATTCCGACCATGGCTGGCATGGTGGGGGCTTTGTCCGGCGTTTTCGCAGCAACCTGGTTGCAACGAACCACACGTCGCGAGCGCATGAAGCTTGAAGATAAAATTTTATTGGAACGTCACTAAGGTGACGTTGAGGACAAGATTATGAAGCAGCATTTTGCCAATTTAATTGAAGAAGAAGAAAGTGCTATTGATATGACGCCGATGCTCGACGTGGTGTTCATTATGTTGATTTTCTTCATTGTCACCGCGTCTTTTGTGAAGGAAGCCGGAATTGATGTTAACCGTCCGGATGCCGCGACTGCGGTACAGAAAGATCGCGCCAACATTCTCATTGCAATAAGTGAAAACAATGAAATTTGGATAGACAAACGACAGGTGGACGTAAGAGCGGTACAAGCCAACATTGAACGTTTGTATGCGGAAAACCCTCAAGGTTCTGTTGTTATCCAGGCCGATGAAGAGTCAAACACCCGAGTGCTGATTAAGGTGATGGACGCGGCCCGATCAGCAGGTGTTTACGATGTTTCTGTAGCAACGGATGAAGACTAAATGATGAGATTCCTGGCAGCACTATTGGTTGCGGCATTTGTCACCATAGGCTTGTTCTACCTGATGCAATCGTTAATCAGTGGTGGTGAAGGTGCCATGAGCGAGCCTCCGCGCGGTAGCGTACTGGACTTTGTGCGTACGCCGGAGCCTGAAGAGGTGCAGGAAAAAGAGCGCAAGCCCGAGCGTCCTCCAGAGCCTGAACAGCCGCCTGAAGACTTACCGCAGCCGCAAATGAATAACGACATTGCCGATTCTGACAGCGGTTCAGGTTATGACTTTTCTGCCAACATGGATGCTGGCGGAGATATTGGAAATGGTATGTCGCTGCAGGCAAGTGACGGTGAGTATTTACCTATCGTTAAGGTACAGGCTGCTTATCCTCGCAGAGCCTTGCAACGTGGCATCGAGGGCTATGTGGTGGTTGAGTTTACAGTGACAAAGCAGGGGTCAGTACGAGACCCGGTTGTTGTAGAGGCGGAACCGGAAGGTATTTTTGATCAGGCTGCCATGGATGCCGTGCTGAAGTTCAAATACAAACCCCGGGTTATTGATGGTGAAGCCGTTGAAGTGGCCGGCGTTCGTAACCGCATGACCTTTGAAATGAACTGAATGGGTGACTTATGAAATTACAATTTCTGGCGTTAGCGGTTTGCAGTGTTTGGTTGTTATTTGTGCATCCGGCTCAGGCTCAACAGACAGAGCGTGTTCCGGCGTTGCGCGAAAAAGTCTACGGACAGCTAGCCCGTGCTCAGGAGCAGGCGGACAATGGTAACCTGGAGCAGGGGCTATCAATACTGGGCGAGGTAGCTGAAAAAGCGGACAGCATGAACAGCTATGAGCGCGCCATGATGTGGAACTTTTATGGCTTCATGTATTACGAGCAGGGCAATACCAAACAAGCCATTAATTACTTTGAAAAGGTAGTGAATGAGTCGCCTATTCCCGATTCTTTACAGAAAAGCACACTCTACAGCCTGGCTCAGTTGGCTTTAAGTGACGGTCAGTTCCAACGCGCAATTGGCTTTTTGGGGCAGTGGGAAGGTTTAGCGAAAGAGAATGAGATGAGTAAAGCCTGGGTGTTAAAAGCGCAAGCCTATTACCAGGCCGATAAACATCAGGAAGCCTTGCCACTCATTGATAAAGCCATAGCCGCCGCAGACTCGAAAAACAAAACACCCGATGAGAACTGGCTGATTTTAAAGCGTGCGCTGCATTACGAACTAGAACAGCCCAAACAGGTTGCTAAAGTGATGGAGCGTTTGGTTGCGGACTACAGCAAGCCGGAATATTGGTTACAGCTTGCCGGTGTTTATGCTCAGTTAGAGCAGGATGACAAGCAGTTAGCGGTTTTAGAAGCGGCGCGGCAGCAAGGCTTTATTGAAAAAGGCGGTGAGTGGAAGCAACTGGCGCAGGCTTACTATTTTAACGAGTTGCCGTATAAAGCCGCTGAAACTATGCACCAGGCAATGTCTGACGGTCAGGTTGAAAAGTCAGTAGATAACCTGAAATTTATGGCTCAGGCTTATACTCAGGCGAAAGAATATGAACTCGCAATTGAAGCCTACAACGAGCTTTCCGGTAAGGTTGAGCACGGGAACTTTGCGCTGCAGGTTGCCCAGTTACACTTAACTCTGAACAATAACGAGAAAGCTCTGGAAAGTGCGGAAAGCGCTCTCAGTAAAGGAAACCTGGACAACGAAGGCAACCTTTACTTGATAAAAGGTATGGCGTCTCTGAATTTAAAGCGCTACGAACAGGCAACGTCGCATTTTGAACAGGCTTTAGGTTATCAGGCAACGGAACAGTCGGCACAGCAGTGGCTCAAATACGCCAAAAGTCAGCTTAAGCAACAGCAGCAATTAGCAAAACTGAAATAAATCTTAAATAAAACCTTCATCTGTCATATTTATGTCATAAAAAGGACATAGAATTGACTCACGACAGAAAAATAACTGCAATAAATTTTGCGGGCACTATAATGTGCGTAAAATTTAGACAGTTCCAGTTTAGACCTCGTGAGGATGACTATGAAAAGGTACTCGGTTCCGCTATTAATTGCTGCTACTGCAGCCAGTTTTTCCACTTTTGCTAATGATGACGACAGTTTAACGGTTTACGGTCGCGCGAATGTGTCTTTGCAAAGCAATGACTATGGTAATGGGGCGGATACTGAAGTTGTCAGTAACTCGTCGCGTTTTGGATTTAAAGGCGCTGCTGAGCTGGAATCTGATTTAGAGGTTTTTTACCAAATTGAGTTTGGTATTGATCTGGCTGATTCAGATGATGATAAAGACGCTGTCACGAACCGTAATCAGGTGGTTGGTTTGCGTGGTAATTTCGGTGAGGTCATGATTGGCCGGTACGATACTTTTCTGAAAGATTCCCAAGGTTCAATTGATGAATTTACAGACTATGAAGCTGACCTGAAAAGCTTGTTCCGTGGCGAAAACCGCCCGGATAACACGCTGACCTATTACTCACCTTCGTTTAATAACTTTAAACTGGGTGTGACCTACGTTGCATCAGAGAATGACAATGAAGACGACGGTTTTTCATTTGGCCTGCTTTACGGTGACAGCAAGCTGAAGAAAACCAATTATTATGCAGCGTTAGCGTTTGACCGTGACGTTAATGGTTATGACATTACTCAGTTAACCGGCGCAACAAAGTTTGGTAAAACACGCGTTGGTGTGGCTCTGCAGCAGTTTGAAACCATTAACGGTGCGAACGACTCCGACGGCTACCTGGTAAGTGCTGCACACCCGTATCAAAACTGGGTGTTTAAAGCGCAGTATCAAGCTATTGATGACGGCAATGATAACGACGCTTCTTTGTCAGTGGGAGCCGATTACTTCTTTAGCGGTGATACCCGCGTTTACGCCTGGTACACAGGTCGTGAATGTGACATCGCGCTTTACTCAACCCGTGGTTGTGGTGCAACCCCCGGCGTAGAGCAAGACTTTATTGCTGTCGGCATTCGCCACGACTTTTCCTGGTAAGCGCTTTCTCCTAAAGTAAACACAAAAGTAGCCTGACAGTAGCTGTCAGGCTACACTATAGCGGTCACTCTCAAACTTTCTGTACGCTATGATCAACCTCGCAGTCTTGGGGCTCTACCTACTTATTGGTTTTATCCTTAAGCGTACCGGCAAGTGTCCGGATAACACCGCACAAGTTCTTAACCTTTACGTTATTTATGCCGCACTCCCCGGTGTTATTTTCAGCAAAGTTCCGGCCCTGGAGTTTTCCTCTGAGCTACTGATCCCGGTTGTTATTCCCTGGGTTTTACTGATAGCCAGTGCGGTTTTTATATGGCTGCTGGGTCGCGCTTTTAAGTGGCCAAGAGAGGTAGTCGGTGCATTACTCATTTGTGTGCCGCTGGGTAATACGTCCTTTTTTGGCTTCCCTATGATAGAAGCCTTTTACGGCAGTGACGCTATTGTTTACGGGTTATTGTACGATCAGTTCGGCTCTTTTTTCGGTTTAGCAATTTACTCGACAATTATTATTGCCTTGTATCGTGAGCAGGACGAAAAGCCCACAGTTGGCAGTGTTTCGCGGCAAATTTTGACCTTCCCACCATTTATTGCGCTGGTTATTGCGTTATTAACTAAGTCTTTCACTTACCCTGAAGTTTTTCAGCGGCTGATTGACTCATTAGCGGTAACTTTAGTGCCGGTTATTATGATTGCCGTTGGTTTTCAGCTTAAGTTTCGCTTGCCCAAGGGCAGTAAAACACCGTTAACCATTGGCTTGTTAACTAAATTGGTCTTAATGCCGGCATTAACAATTGCTTTATTGTTCGGCTTTGGTTTTGAAAGCACGCTGGTTCAGGTAACCGTATTTGAAAGTGCTATGCCACCTATGATCACGGCAGGTGCAGTGGCCATTATGGCAGGGCTGGCGCCAAGGTTATCGGCCGCCATGGTGGGTTACGGTATTCTGTTTGCTTTTGTTTCTCTCCCAATTGTTTACGAGTTATTGCAGTGGCTCTCTGTTCAATGACATAAGAAATTTTACAGAGATGTGTCCAGGTTCATAAAAGTGTCATATTCTTTAGTAATAATTGCAGCATCAGTTCATATTAGGGAACCAATGCATGTCACGTAGAATTCTAATTGTTGAAGACGAAGCGCCCATTCGTGAGATGTTGAGCTTTGTTATGGAACAACACGGTTATCAGGCTGTAGAGGCCAATGACTTCGATGCTGCTGTTAGTAAAATTGCTGAACCATACCCCGACATGGTGTTGCTGGACTGGATGCTTCCCGGCGGTTCTGGTCTGCAGTTGGCGAAGAAAATAAAAAGCGATGATTTCACCCGTAATATTCCCATCATTATGCTGACAGCACGAGGTGAGGAAGAGGATAAAATCAAAGGGCTGGAAGTTGGCGCTGACGACTACATTACCAAGCCGTTTTCACCGAAGGAATTGATGGCTCGTATGCGCGCTGTTTTTCGGCGTGTTGCTCCAACGGTTCTGGACGAGCCTCTGGAAGTTGAAGGGCTGAAACTTGATCCGGTATCACATCGTATTTCAGTCGATGATAAAGGTATTGATATGGGGCCAACGGAGTTCAAATTACTGCACTTTTTTATGACGCACCCGGAGCGGGTTTACAGTCGAGAGCAGTTACTTGATCACGTATGGGGTACCAACGTTTATGTTGAAGACAGAACTGTCGACGTGCATATTCGCCGCCTGCGTAAAGCGCTGACTGAGCATGGTTATGACCGTTTGATTCAAACGGTGCGGGGAGTCGGTTATCGTTTCTCAAGTCGTTAAGCTTAGGCTGATTTAGCATGGACAGGAACTACTCTAATTGGCAGTCTTTCAGCAATCTGCTTTTATTTTTGCTGCCTTTTTTATTTGTTGGCTGGTTATTTGACCTGTTCTGGCCAATAACGACTTTAGCCTTATTGGGGCTGGTTTGCTGGCATTATTATTATCAGCAAAAGCTCATAAAGTGGCTTTGGCAAAGTCGTACTTTAATGCCGCCCTCTGCACCGGGAAGCTGGTCTTATATTTACGACGGTATCTATCGGTCCCAGCGCCGCAGCCAAAAGCGACGTAAGGCTCTAGCGCGTTTATTACGGCGTTTTCGTGAAGCGGCTGAAGCCTTGCCCGACGCCGCTATTGTATTCCGTGCTGACGGTGCTTTGCTTTGGAGCAATAAGTTAGCCCAGTTTTATTTCGGCCTGCGCTGGCCTGACGATGCCGGTCAACGTTTATCGAACCTTATTCGTCACCCGGAATTCTATGCCTACCTGAACGAAGGTAACTTCGAAGAAGAGCTGACAATACCGTCGCCAATACGCGAAAGCCTGGATATTGAAATTCGTATCATGCCTTACAGTGAAGATCAGTTCTTGTTGGTTGCGCGTGATGTGACGCAGGTGAAACGGCTGGAAAATTTGCGTCGGGAGTTCGTGGCCAATGTATCGCATGAATTAAAGACGCCATTGACAGTACTGCAGGGCTATCTGGAAATGATGGACGACCCACAGCAAACGCCGCCGGCCATGTTGAAAAAAGCCGTTGAAAACATGAATGCACAAAGTACTCGTATGTCGAACCTGGTTGATCAGTTGCTGACGTTGTCACGCATGGAAACGCCCAGTGACGACGTATTCGACCATGAAGTGGATATGCCAGCTATGCTTGAACAATTGCAGGCTGAAGCCAAACGTTTAAATGAAGCGAAGCAGCATACTATTGAGTTCCAGGTGGCTCCTGTCAGAATTTACGGTAAAGAAAACCTTCTGCGCAGTGCGATGCAGAACCTGATAACCAATGCTATTTATTATACGCCAGAGGGCGGGAACATTACGGTGTCGTGGAAACGAGTGGCCGGCGGTGCGGAGTTTAGCGTCACGGACAATGGTAAAGGCATACCCGCTGAACACCTTCCTCGCCTGACCGAACGTTTTTACCGGGTTGAGGATGATCGTAACAGTGCCAGTGGCGGAACCGGGCTGGGCCTTTCTATTGTTAAGCATGCAATAGAGCATCATAACTCACAGTTGGATATTAATAGTTCACTAGAAAAAGGCAGTCGCTTTTCATTTCGCATTCCGAGCGGACTTTTAGTGAATTAGTCATAAATTTTTCACATTGTCATAAAGCTGTCACATAAGCGTCTTAAACTGGCCATAATTCGAAAACAGTTCAATAACCCTTAGAGGTGAATACACTATGTTTCAATCTACTTTGAACAAGACATTAACAGGCTTAGTTGTTGCAGGCTCACTGGCATTCAGTACATTGGCAGCGGCAACTGACGATTTACCAGAATACAAAAAAGTAAGTGGCTTATCCGGCAACTTATCTTCAGTGGGTTCTGACACTCTGGCCAATATGGTGACCTTCTGGAGTGAAGAGTTTAAGCGTAACTACCCAAGCGTAAACATTCAGGTGCAGGCGGCAGGTTCTTCAACGGCTCCACCGGCTTTAACTGAAGGCACGTCAAACTTCGGTCCTATGAGCCGCGCAATGAAGTCAAAAGAAATCGAGTCTTTTGAAAAGCGCCATGGTTACAAACCTACGCCAGTTCGTGTTGCTATCGATGCTTTGGCCGTTTTTGTGCATAAAGACAACCCAATTGAAGGTCTGACGATTCCGGAAGTTGACGCAATATTTTCCTCAACCCGCAAATGTGGCCTGAACGAGCAGGTTAATCGCTGGGGTGACCTGGGCATGGAAGGTGAGTGGACTAACCGTGACTTGCAGCTTTACGGCCGTAACTCGGTATCAGGTACCTATGGTTACTTTAAAGAAATTGGCCTGTGTGACGGCGACTTCCGCTCGAACGTGAATGAACAGCCCGGTTCAGCGTCGGTTGTGCAGTCAGTTTCAACCTCAATTAATGCCATTGGTTATTCCGGCATCGGCTATGTGACTTCAGGTGTTAAAGCGGTGCCTATCGCAAAAGCCGAAGGTCAGGAGTTTATCGGCGCAACTGCTGAGAATGCGTTGGCAGGTCAATATCCATTAGCTCGTTTCCTATATATTTATGTGAACAAGCATCCGACGAAACCACTGGGTAAAGCGGAAGGTGAGTTTCTGCGCATGATCTTGTCAAAAACAGGTCAGGATATTGTCAATAAAGACGGTTACATTGGACTGCCTAAAGCGGTTGTTGAAGCTGAATTGAAAAAGCTTGGCTTAGATTAATTTGTCCCTGAGACTGCTTTGCCGGTAGCTTGCTACCGGCTTTTTTATAACTATTACTGCATTATTAAGAAAATATGACAGTGGTGTAACAATACTGTCATATTTTTCAACTAAACTATTTGCAGAATTTTAGTAACGCGTATTCAAACCTGAGGTTTCTGATGGCATCACTGTCAGCTCAACAATTAGCCGCTAACCGGGGACGACTATTTAAAGATCGTGCCGCTCGCTATGGTGTCACTTTAGGTGGCATTATGGTGTTGGTAGCGCTGTTGCTTATCTTTTTCTATCTGCTTTATGTTGTTCAGCCTATTTTCGAGTCGGTTTCCTTAAAAGAGGAACAGAGCTTTTCATTGCCAAACAGTGATGATGTAGAAGCACTTGGCATGGAGGAGCAGGCCGAAATTGGTTACCGTCTAATGAAATCGGGGAAATTTGAGTTCTTTGCGCTGGCCGATAAATCTATCGTTAAGCGCAAGGCCGGCGATATCATCGACTCAAAAGAAGTGGTCTCTGATGACAAAATAACGAGCTTTGCCAGCACTCTGCCAGTCAACAAGCAGTACGCATACGGTCTGAACGATGGTACGGCGATGGTGGTTCAGCCTAAGTTTAAAGTGTCTTTTGCTGAAGACCCTCAGACAGGCGCACTTGAGCGTACGATAACGCCGCGTGTGGAGGTATTGAATAATGGCGAACCATTAGTTGTCGATGAAAGTGGTCAGGCTTTAGAAAAACTGGCTTACGAGAGCGATGGTGACACTATGATGTTTGCTGCTGTGCAGGGCGGCAATAATCTGCTTATTACCAAGTACGCAGCAGAAGAAAACTTTATGACTGGCGAAACGACATTAAAGCCGGTTTTTCATAAGGTGACACTAAACGGTACTATCGATGACTTAATTGTCACTCCGGATTTACGTCAGGTTATGGCGCGTCGCGGTAACCGAATTCATGTATTTGATGTCGGAATTTCAGGTCAGGTAAGTGAGCGTGAATTAATGCTGGTTAATGCGCGTGAGCAGGGTAATGCCACGGGTCTTTATTTACTGGCCGGAGCAAGCTCTATTTTGGTGACTCATGATACCGGGCTGGTAACACAGTGGTTCCAGGTATCGACAGATAAAGGTCGGCAATATCAATATATTCGCTCATTTGATGCTGGCTCACCGGTTAAAGACGTTGAAGTTGAATATTATCGACGTACTTTCTACACCGTTTCAGAAAACGGACAGCTAGGCATATTCTATACCACTTCAGAGGCGGACCTGTACCGGGGCAACCCTCTTGAATCCAGTTTAGAGCACGTCATGGTCGACCCTCGAGCCAACTACCTCATTATGCAAAGTGGTGATCGCTTCAGTGTGTTTGATATTAAGAACGAACATCCTGAAGTCACCTGGAGCGCTATGTGGCAGGAAGTCTGGTATGAGGGATACCCTGAGCCCGACTACACCTGGCAGTCGACCTCTGGTTCCGATGACTTTGAGTCTAAATACAGTTTGGTTCCTATTGCTTTTGGCACCATCAAGGCAGCCGCGTATGCAATGCTGTTTGCTGTGCCTATTGGTTTGGCTGCTGCTGTTTACACGGCGTACTTTATGTCTCCGTCGGTGCGTAAATACGTCAAACCGACCGTTGAAATTATGGAAGCCTTACCGACGGTTATTCTCGGCTTTTTGGCCGGTCTTTGGCTGGCACCGATAATTGAGAGGTATCTTCCGGGCCTGATAGCCGTGCTGCTGCTGGTGCCGTCAGCGATAATTTTGACCGCATTCTTATGGTCGAGGTTACCTTCCCATATTCGTAACACCGTTACCGATGGACGAGCCGCTTTGCTGCTCATACCTATTGTTATTCTGGTCGGTTGGTTATCGTTTGGCCTTAGTCCCTGGGTTGAGCAAGTGTTGTTCGATGGCAATGTGCGTGGCTATTTAACCAATGAGCTGGGTATTACCTTCGATCAGCGTAATTCCCTGGTTGTTGGTATTGCGATGGGCTTTGCGGTTATCCCAACCATTTTCTCAATTGCAGAAGATGCGGTATTCAGTGTGCCGAAGCATTTATCTAACGGCTCGCTGGCGCTGGGTGCTACACCATGGCAAACCCTGACTAAAGTGGTTCTGCTAACCGCCAGTCCGGGCATATTCTCAGCGGTTATGATGGGGCTGGGACGCGCCGTAGGCGAGACGATGATTGTACTGATGGCAACCGGTAACACACCCATTATGGACTGGAACATTTTTGAAGGTATGCGCACCTTGTCGGCAAACATTGCGGTCGAGATGCCGGAGTCGGAGGTTGGCAGTTCACACTACCGAATCTTATTCCTGGCAGCCTTTGTGCTGTTCGTATTTACCTTTTTCTTTAACACCATTGCTGAATTTGTTCGCCAACGTCTGCGCGACAAATACAGCTCGATGTAATTCCGGAACAGAGGTTTAATTCAATGAATACATGGTTTAAGTCCGGAAAGCCCTGGATCTGGTTAACCGCCGGCTCAGTTAGCATCAGCTTAATAGCGGTTATCGGGCTGGTATTAATGATTGGCTGGCGTGGACTGTCGTTTTTCTGGCCCGCCGCCATTCATGAAATGTCTATTGAACAGGCTGACGGTTCAACACGCACGCTCATTGGTGAAATCTATGAGAGCGAGTCGGTGCCAACATCACGAATCAGTAACTCGGGCACCATCATGGATGGTTACGAAGAAGAGGAAGTGACTCGTTACCTGATGAAAATTGGTAACCGTGAGTACGTACCTTTAGATTTTGCCTGGGTGCTTGGTCCTGCCATCCGCTCCGATGAAACACCGGCTGGTCTGGCGGTTATTGAACGTACCAAAGATGGTAATTTCTACGGTTATCCAGTTGCTATCGAGCAGGCAGGCGAACGTGTTGCGACACATGGCGACTTGCGAGATGAATTGTTTAAGCGGGTTGAGCGCGCCGTTGAGCTGAATGAACAGGCTATGGCGCTGCAGGAAGGTGAAATTGGCGCTATTAACTATGAGTTAACGCAATTGAACCTACAACGCCGTGGCCTTGAGCTTAGCGGCAGCTTGACTGAAGAAGCGATAAACGACATTGAGCAGCGTCGCGAAGAGCTTCAGGCCGAGTACCTGGAATACGAGAAAGAACTTTTTGCACTGCGTGACGAAGCCGGTCGTGACTCTTTAATTATGCGTGATATGCGCGGCGAAGAAGTCAAAGTACCTATGTACCGCGTACTGGATGTAAACTTCCCTAACGATATGGGCTTTTTCTCAAAGCTTGGGCATTTTTTCCAGCAAATTGGCAAGTTTGTTTCTGAACCGCCCAGGGAAGCTAATACCGAAGGTGGGGTGTTCCCGGCCATTTTCGGCACGGTATTTATGGTGCTGTTAATGTCCGTTATTGTCGCTCCGTTTGGTGTTATTGCGGCCGTCTATTTACATGAATACGCGGGCAAAAATGCGGTCACTAAATTAATCCGTATTGCTGTCATTAACCTTGCCGGGGTACCGTCGATTGTTTATGGCGTATTTGGTTTAGGCTTCTTTGTTTATATGGTGGGTGGGAGCCTCGACCAAATTTTCTACCCCGAAGCCTTACCGAATCCGACTTTTGGTACGCCGGGTGTTTTATGGTCTGCCGTTACTCTGGCTATATTGACATTGCCCGTGGTGATTGTTGCGACCGAGGAAGGACTTTCGCGCATTCCACCGGCGTTACGTGAAGGCAGCTTGTCGTTGGGCGCAACGAAGTGGGAAACCATTTGGCGTATTGTTCTGCCTATGGCATCACCGGCTATTATGACGGGTCTGATTCTCGCGGTTGCAAGGGCGGCAGGTGAAGTTGCGCCACTGATGCTGGTTGGTGTGGTTAAATCGGCACCTATGCTGCCGGTGGACGGGAACTTCCCTTACTTCCATCTGGACAGAAAATTCATGCACCTGGGCTTCCACATATACGATGTTGGTTTCCAGAGTCCCAACGTTGAAGCGGCCAGGCCGCTGGTTTACGCCACGTCATTCTTGCTGATCACCATTATTGTTGGCTTGAATTTAACAGCGATTGGTGTGCGTAACCATTTACGTGAAAAATACCGCTCACTTGAGCACTAATGTTGAACACGACAGTTGAACACGACAGTTTTGATGAATTAGCGAAAAGGTCTGAACTTATGATTTCGGTAAACCCGAGTACAAGCAACTTAGAAAAGCTGGACTTACACAACTTGCCAGCAGAACAGACTGCTTTAGATATTAAAAACTTGAATCTTTACTACGGTCAAGATCAGGCGTTACACGATATTTCTATGCGCATTCCCAATAACCGCGTAACCGCGTTTATCGGGCCATCGGGCTGCGGTAAATCAACACTGTTACGTTGTATTAATCGCATGAACGATTTAGTAGAAATTTGCCATATTGACGGCCAGATTGATATGCACGGTCACAATATTTACGACAAAAACGTCGATGTTGCGGCTTTGCGTCGCCGTGTGGGCATGGTGTTTCAGCGTCCAAACCCCTTTCCTAAATCCATTTATGAAAACGTGGTTTATGGCTTGCGTTTGCAGGGCGTGAAAGATAAGCGGGTATTGGATGAGGCGGTAGAAACCTCGCTTCGTGGTGCGGCGTTATGGGATGAAGTTAAAGACCGTTTAAACGCCAGTGCGTTCAGTTTATCCGGCGGTCAGCAACAACGTGTGGTTATCGCGCGTTCTATTGCCATTGAACCTGAAATTTTGTTGCTGGATGAGCCAACCTCTGCGTTGGATCCTATTTCAACCCTGACCATTGAAGAGCTGATTACTGAGCTGAAGGAAAAGTATACCGTTGTTATTGTTACGCATAACATGCAACAGGCGGCGCGCGTATCAGACCAGACCGCGTTTTTGTATATGGGTAAATTGATTGAGTATGCTGATACGGATACTTTATTTACTACCCCGTCTGAAAAACAGACAGAAGATTATATTACTGGTCGTTACGGTTAAGGAGCGAGTCATGGACAAGATGAATATGGGTAAGCACATTTCCGGTAAGTTTAATGACGAACTGGAAGCTGTGCGTAACCGTGTGTTAAGCATGGGCGGATTGGTTGAAAAGCAATTGCAGGATTCACTTCTGGCAATTCAGAAGGGCGACATCGACTTGGCAGAGAAAGTCCTGACCAGTGACCATAAAGTGAACAAGCTCGAAGTGCAGATTGATGAAGAATGCGTGCACATTATTGCTAAACGCCAACCAACCGCCAGCGATCTGCGTTTAGTCATTGCGATTATCAAAACCATTGCTGACTTAGAGCGTATTGGTGACGAAGCAGAGCGTATCGCAAAAGTCGCTAAGGAAAGTTTCAGTAACGACCAACAGCAACTGTTAGTCAGTCTCGAAAACCTGGGGCAACACGTATTAAGCATGCTGCGTAATGTACTGGATGCTTTCGCCCGTATGGACCTGGAGTCGGCTTATAATGTGCACCAGCAGGACGAGCAGGCTGACCGTCAGTACGAAGCGCTGACACGCCAGTTAATGACATACATGATGGAAGACTCGCGCTCTATTCCAAAAATTATGAATGTGCTTTGGTCCGCACGTTCTTTAGAGCGTATTGGTGACCGTTGTCAGAATATTGCCGAATACATTATCTTCTTTGTGAAAGGCAAAGACGTGCGCCATGTCTCACCAGAGAGCATGGAACGCACGGTTATGGGCAAAAAAGACTAGAATAAACGCCGGGCACGAATAGTGCCCGGAATGTCTTTCAGTTGTTGCAGTATATTGGCGCCGTTGTCACCGTCAATATCCATTACCACGTAGCCCACACTTTCATCGGTCTGTAAGTACTGACCGGCCACGTTAATTTCATTGTCGCTAATAATGCGGTTAATGGCGTTTAGCATACCCGGCTGGTTTTTATGAATATGCAGCAAACGCTGTGCGGTGGCGTGGGTTGGTAAGCTCACCTCAGGGAAATTCACGGCAGACAGGGTAGAGCCATTATCCGAATAACGGACCAATTTTCCGGCCACTTCAACGCCAATATTTTCCTGAGCTTCTAAGGTTGATCCGCCAATGTGTGGTGTTAACAGACAGTTCTTCAAGCCACGCAGAGGCGACATAAACTCGTCGTTATTACCTTTAGGTTCAACCGGAAACACATCAATTGCCGCACCCGCCAGGTGCCTTGATGACAGGGCTTCAGCCAGGGCGTCAATGTCCACTACCGTTCCGCGCGACGCGTTAATGAGCAGGCTGCCCGGCTTCATACGTTCAATTTGCCGACGGCCTATCATCCATTGCGTTTGTTCGGTTTCCGGTACGTGCAGAGTGACAATATCGGCTTGCGTGAGTAAGTCATCCAAAGTGGGAACCGACTGAGCGTTACCCATGGGCAGTTTGTCTTCAACGTCGTAGTAGCGAATGTGCATGCCCAACTGCTCGGCGAGCACACTCAACTGGCTGCCAATGTGACCGTAGCCGACAATACCCAGTATTTTTCCGCGTGCCTCAAAAGACTGTTTAGCCGATTTTAGCCAGCCACCTTCGTGGGCTACGGCATTTTTTTCAGGAATGCCCCGTAACAGCATAATAGCTTCGGCTAAAACCAGTTCGGCCACACTGCGGGTATTCGAAAAAGGCGCGTTGAAGACAACGACGCCGTGTCGCTTGGCCGCATCTAAGTCAATTTGATTGGTGCCGATGCAAAAGCAGCCAACCGCAATGAGTTTGTCGGCTGCGGAAAATACGCGTTCATTCAACTGGCTGCGTGAGCGAATACCAAGAATATGAGCGTCTTTAACTTTTTCGCAGAGTTCATCTTCGCTCAGAGAGGTTTGCAGTATTTCCAGGTTATGGTAGCCGTGGTGACGAAATAGCTGGATGGCACTGTCATGAACCCCTTCGAGCAATAAAACTTTGATTTTGTCCTTTGCTAGTGAGGTTTGCATCAGCCACTTACCTTCAGTGTCTGAACCCCGTCTTCACGGGCAATAAGCGCCACATCCGCACCACGCTGGGCAAAGAGTCCGTTGGTGACTACGCCGACAATATTGTTCAGTTGAGCTTCAAGCTTCATGGGCTCCATGATGTCAAAGTTGTGCACATCGAGTATCCAGTTGCCGTTGTCGGTGGTAAAACCCTGGCGCCAGACCGGGTCGCCGCCAAGTTTTACAATTTCGCGGGCAACGTATGAACGCGCCATAGGAATCACTTCAACCGGCAGCGGGAATTGACCTAAACGGCCAACCATTTTGGTTTCATCAGCGACACAAACAAACTTTTTAGCGACTGCGGCTATAATTTTTTCACGGGTCAGCGCTCCGCCTCCGCCTTTAATCATTTGCCCATGCTCATTAATTTCATCAGCACCGTCTACATAAACGGGAACATCGGCAACGGAGTTCAGTTCAAACACCTCAATACCATGAGACTTCAGGCGCTCGGTAGAGGCTTCAGAACTTGAAACAGCCCCTTCAATGTCATGTTTTCGCTCGGCTAATGCATCGATAAAAAAGTTTACGGTTGAGCCGGTACCGACTCCGACGACAGTGCCGTCTTCAATGTATTGCATAGCAGCTTCTGCTGCCGCTTTTTTTAGTGCATCAGCGTTGCCTGACATGAGCGTTTCTCCGTGTTTGTGCTTTAAGCTCAGTATAGGGAATTTGTTGTTTTTTATCGATCTTTCTTTTACTTCAAAAGCGCCAGTGTTGCGCTGGTGTAATGATTTCCGGCAGCGGAATATCCCAACTCTCAACCGGTATTTTTTCAACCTGTTGTTCGTTATAGCTTAACCCAATGGGCGATAAGTTGGGCCTATTCCCATTATGCCATTGAGCTAATGTTCGATCGTAATAACCGCCGCCCATGCCTAACCGGTTGCCCTGACTGTCGAAGCCGACTAATGGCATCAGCAGTATCTGAATACTGGACAATGGCACCACGTTTTGGACATTCAGTTCGGGTTCAGCAATACCGTACTTGTTGGTTGTCATTGGCGTATCCGGGGCATAGTGTAAAAACAGTAAATGACCTTTAGCAAAAGGGTGAAGCACGGGTAAAACGGTATTAAAGCCTGACTGCCACAGTTTTTGAATAATGGCTGAGGTGGGTAACTCGCCGGCAAAGCTTTTATACACGGCAACGGTGGTCTGCTGAGGGACCCGGTTGCTCAGATGTTGCTCCAGTTTGTCAGCAACCAGATGTGCCGCTTCGCTCTGCTGTTCGGCGGTTAAATTGCGGCGAATTTGCTGTAACTTGCGTCGGAGGTCCTGTCGAGTCATGCTAGAGTCTGCTTAATGATAACCGCTGAGTAATTGCCAGAGGATAACCGATGAAAACAATAAAAACGATAGCTTTAGCCATGGTAGCGATGGCTTTTACGGTTGCAGCCCATGCTGTACAGGCTCCCCCGAAAGCGCCGGAGCGTGATCGCGGTGAAGGTCCGTACGAGCGCCTGATATTACGGGGCGGAACACTAATTAATGGCGAAGGCGCACCACCAATTGGTCCGGTAGACATCGTCATTGAAGACGATCGTATCGTGAATATTGTCAGTGTTGGGAATCCGGGAGTGCCCGTTAAGCCCGAGGGGCGTCCTGAAGCTGAAGCAGGTGATAAAGAGCTGGATGTCAGCGGTCAGTACATCTTGCCCGGCTTTGTTGATATGCATGCGCATATTGGTGGCTCCGCAAAAGGTATTCCGGCGGAGTATGTACTGAAGTTGTGGTTGGCTCACGGCATTACAACCATTCGGGAGCCCGGCAGTTTTAATGGTCTGGACTGGGTTCAGTGGCACGAAGAGCGCGCTGTCGATAATCGCATTACTTCGCCGCGAATCATTCCTTATGTCGGTTTTGGGCAAGGCTGGGATAAGCCTATTTATAACGGCGAGCAGGCGCGTGAATGGGTTCGCTACATTAAAGACGAGGGAGCGAAGGGTATTAAGTTCTTCGGTGCTTCTCGCAAGGTTATGGAAGCGGCGCTGGACGAAGCCAACGAGCAGGGCTTAGGCACTATGATGCACCACGCTCAGCTGAATGTAATGTCGATGAATGCACTGGATTCCGCCCGCCTGGGTTTAACCTCTATGGAGCATTGGTACGGTTTGCCGGAAGCTCTGTTTGAAGAGCGTCGCGTGCAGGACTACCCGGCAGGTTATAACTACAATAATGAGCAAAACCGCTTTGAAGAGGCTGGCCGCTTATGGAAGCAGGCCGCGGAGCCCGGTTCAGAGAAATGGAATTCAGTGCGCAATGAACTGATTGAACTGGACTTCACGATTAACCCCACCTTAACCATATACGAAGCGTCGCGTGACTTAATGCGTGAACGTCAGGCCATTTGGCACGACGAATACACCTTGCCGCGGTTGTGGGAGTTTTTCGAGCCAAGCCGCTACGCTCACGGCTCTTATTGGTTCGACTGGACTACCGACAATGAAATTGCCTGGAAAAACAATTACCAGAAATGGATGGCGTTCTTAAAGGATTTCCACTCCAACGGCGGCAGAATTACCGTTGGTTCTGATGCGGGCTACATTTATAAGATTTATGGCTTTGGTTACATTCGCGAGCTGGAGTTACTGCGTGAAGCCGGTTTGAATGCGTTAGAGGTGATTCACGCAGCCAGCCTGGCCGGTGCCGAGGCATTGAATATGGAAGACGACATTGGCTCCGTTGCTATTGGTAAAAAAGCCGACATGGTTATTGTTAACGAAAACCCGATGGATAACTTTAAAGTGTTGTACGGCACCGGGCACTTCAAGCTGGACGGCAATAACGAACCAATGCGTACCGAAGGCATTCAGTACACCATTAAAGACGGTGTGATTTTCGACGCACAACAATTGCTAGAGGACGTTAAAGCCATTGTTGCTGATGAAAAGGCGGAGCGCCAATAGTAAGGGTGGTTTCCCAAGGTGCCGCTGCTGGCTGTAGCCCTTGAACCCATTGGTTCAAGGCGGGGAGCAAATGGTATCTGCCGTAGGCTTCCCGGTTCATGCCGGGCTTGCACATGGCAGGCCAGTGATCCCCTTTTAATACAAGCATCGGCTCAGGGACATAAGCCTGCTGGCAAACACCCCAGGAAACCGCAAAAGGGTTACAATGTTGCTTTAGGTTAACCGCTAACGGTTACGTTGTGAGCGTTGCTCACTCATTGCCTGTTCTATCGTTGCCTGAAGTAACTGAATTTTTTCTTCAAGCTTAGCTGTTTTTGCAGATTGTTCATTTTGATCCTGAATCCATTCATGGCATAAATTCAGGGCTGTCATAACAGCTATTTGTTCGACATTGGTCAGTTGCGTTCGTTCTTTGGTTTCCATCAGTCTTTCGTTGAGCGTATCTGCCGCTTGCTGCAACGCGCTTTCCTGCCCAACAGGGCAAGCCACCTTATAATTACGTTCCAGCAATTTTATATCCATGGTTTTTGCGGCCATTCAAAAGACTCCTTGCAACTGACTCAACAGCTTTGATAACTGCATTATGGCATGAGCTACCGGTGTTTGTCAGCTAGCGATTATGTAAAGCCAGTGTTAGGATTAATGCATGATAAATAAAGGGCAGAATTTAATGTCGACACGTTTTAATTATGACCGCTTAGTGGAACTTTACGCACAATACGACATGACGCCAAGTGCGTCAGAAGTGCAGGGCATGTTAACCGGGCTAATAGCCACCGGCAGCGACGCCAAAAGCAATGAATTAATGATCTTAATGTCAGACCTGGCATACGACGGCCAGGGCTTACCCGTCGAGCTGGAGAACTTGCTGCAACAGCAGGCCGAAGAAATCGAACACTCGCTGGGCGACGAAGACTTAGGCTACCGTTTGTTGTTACCTGAAGACACGACGCCGCTGTCTGACCGCTTAAGCGCACTGGCTGGCTGGGTTAATGCCTTTTTAGTGGGCTATGGCGTTAACCAGGAAAATATGACCAACTTAAGTGGTGACTTAAAAGAAGCCATTGAAGACATGGTCGAGCTGGCGAAAATAGAGTTTACCGACGATGGTGATGAGGAAGAAGAACGAGCTTACACCGAAATTGTCGAGTATCTGCGTGTTTCAGCCATGATGTGCTACGCCGAATTAGGCCGTAATGAGCTACCGGCAAATCAGCCACCCAAAATTCTGCATTAATTACTGACGGAGTAGAGGTCGTTGATGAGAAACGTTATTCCTCAGGATGAATTTAAGCAGCGCCGACGCCAGCTGCTGGAGTCTTTGCCTCCGCACTCGGTGGCACTGGTGGCTGCTAACAGTGAAGTTACGCGCAGCAATGATACCGAGTACCCTTTTCGCCAAAACAGCGACTTTTTCTATTTAACCGGTTTTAATGAGCCGGACGCGGTGTTGCTGCTGATTAACGACGGCAACCCACGCAGTGCTTTATTCTGTCAGGACAAAGATCCAAAGCACGAAGTCTGGCATGGGCTGCGTTTAGGCTATACCAATGCTGTTGAAGCCTTAGCCGTTGACAGCGCGGAAGATCTCGACACTTTGCCGGAACGTTTACCGGAGTTGCTGGAGGGTATTGAATCGGTTTTCTACCCCATGGGTGAAGACTCGGTGCTGGCTGAACTGGTGAGCGAAGCGCGCGATGAAGTCAGTGTAAAAGCAAGGCGAAGCGGTAAATTAGCGCCTCAAAGCTTGTCTGACTTAAGACCTCAGCTGGACGCCATGCGCCTTATTAAGTCAGCCAATGAAGTGGCAGTGATGAAAGAAGCTGGCCGAATCAGCTTGGGGGCATTCCGCCGCATTATGCGCTTTGTCGAAGCGGGCAAGCACGAGTACCAGGTAGCGGCAGAGCTGCACCATGAATTTGCCATGAACGGCGCTTTGCATCCGGCTTACGGTATTATCAGCGGAGGTGGTGCTAATGCCTGCGTTCTGCATTACACCGACAATAAGGACGAGCTGAAAAATGGCGACTTGCTGCTGGTAGACGCCGGCGCGGAGTATCAGGGTTACGCGGCCGATATTACCCGTACTTTCCCGGTAAATGGCAAGTTTAGTGAGCCACAGAGCATACTTTATAACTTAGTGTTGGAAGCCCAGCAGGCGGCCTTTGCTGAAGTTAAACCCGGCAGTAACCTGGTTCAGGCGAGCGAAGCGGCAGCCAGAGTCATTAGCGATGGTCTCACCGAACTGGGTATTTTAACCGGCGATGCCGAAGAAAACTTCAAAGAGCAACGCTGGAAAACGTACTTTATTCACGGCCTGGGCCATTGGCTGGGTCTGGACGTTCACGATGTCGGGCGTTATCGCGACAGCGAAGGCGAGCCCGTACCTTTCAAACCCGGCATGGTGCTGACAGTAGAACCCGGTATTTATATCCCGGAAGACGCTGACGTTGAAGATAAATGGCGAGGTATAGGCATTCGCATTGAAGATGACCTGGTTGTAACAGCGGACGGTTTTGACAACATGACCGCCGATGTACCCAAAACCATTGAAGAGATTGAGACATGGATGAAAGGCCAGTAACGCACGCCGATGTGGTAATAGCCGGAGGTGGCCTGGTGGGCGCCTTAACTGGCTTAATGCTGGCGCAACAACGGCCGGACTGGCACATTGTTGTCTGTGAACCCCGCGCTGAGGGTCCGCCCGCCGACAAACGCATTATTGCTCTGGCTGCTGCATCAGCGCAGCGGCTGCAAAGCCTCGGTGTACTCAATGGCATTGACACTACCCCAATAAAACACATTCACATTTCCGACCGGGGCTTTGCCGGTGCTACTGAACTGCACGCCGAGAACGAGCGGGTTGAGGCCTTAGGCCGGGTTGTTGCGGCCTCCGAGCTGGTTAATAACTTGTACCTTAGCTGTCAGAAGCAGACCAATCTTGAGTGGTTATCGGGTGTTCGTTTAGATTCATTGCAACAGCAGCAAAAGCAGGTGGAATTAAACCTGGATAACGGACAGCAGCTGTTGGCTAAGTTACTCATTGGTGCCGATGGCCAGAATTCACTGGTGCGCGAGCAACTGGGGCTAAAATCGGATGTTTACGACTATGGCCAGTTTGGGTGCATTGCAACGCTTGATTTAGAGCAGCCATTAGATGGCTGGGCCTATGAGCGCTTTACCGAGAATGGGCCTATTGCCTTACTGCCAATGCAGGGAAGTCAGGCTTCACTGGTGTGGAGCTTTACCGAAGCGCAGCGTGACGTTGCCCAGCAATGGTCCGACACCGAATTTATGCAACGGTGTCAGCAGGCGTTTGGCTACCGCGCAGGCTTATTTAGCGGCGTGTCGAAACGAGTTTTCTATCCGCTGACGTTACGCCGGGCAAAGCGCTCGACTCACCACCGCAGTGTGATCATCGGTAATGCATCGCACGCCTTACACCCCATAGCCGGGCAGGGTTTTAACCTGGGGCTGCGCGATACCGAAGTACTATGCGAGTCGCTGGCCAATGTCGATGACGCCGGTAACTTTCAGGCGTTACAAGGCTACGAGCAAAACCGCGAACGTGATTATCAGGCCATTATTAAACTGACTGACGGTTTAGTGCGCGGCTTTTCGAATCACTACTGGCCCACGGTGTTGGGTCGCAACAGTGCGCTGATGTTACTGCAGCATTGTTCGCCGCTGAAATCCGCCTTTGCACGCTTAACCATGGGGATGCAACCATGACCATGAAACGCAAAAAGCTCGATGTTGTGATTGTTGGCGGCGGCATGATTGGCCTGAGCCTGGCGATACGTCTGGCTCAGCAAAACCGGCGAGTAATGGTGCTGGAAAGACATTCTCAGCCTGAACTTTCTGAAGAGCTGGCATTGCGGGTAAGCGCACTGAATGATCGCAGTCGCAGCGTATTAAAAGACTGTGGTGCCTGGCCTTTAGTGCAGGCACACCGAATTGGCCCTTACCAAAGCATGCAGGTGTGGGACAAAGACAGCCCCGCGCACATTGAGTTTTCAGCCCGGGAAATTAACGCCGCAGATTTAGGCGCTATAGTTGAAAACAACGTGGTGGAGCATTTTTTGTGGCAACGTGCTGAGCAGGTCGGTGTTGAGATATTGCAGACGCAGCAGTGGACAATGGTTCATGCCGGCGATGATTCTCACCCCGCAGAAATAGACGTTGGTGAGTGGTTACTGTCAGCCGATCTTATAGTAGGAGCCGACGGTGGCCGTTCGAAAGTGCGTCAGTATGCTGAGTTACCACTAACTTTCTGGGACTACGGACAGCAAGGTATTGTTGCGAACATTCGCACGGAGCAACCGCATAATGGTGTGGCTCGTCAGGTATTTTTACCCACCGGGCCGCTGGCGCTTCTGCCAACGCCTGACTCTCATACCGTTTCCATTGTCTGGTCTGCCGATGAAGATCTCGCCAGAAACTTACTTAGTGAGCCGCCTGAGCGCTTTGCAAAACAGGTGGAAACAGAGTCAGGCCGGGTATTAGGCCATTGCGAGTGTGTCTCTGATATAAAAGCCTTTCCGCTTAAAATGCAGTACGCGCGCCAATGGTATCAGCATCGTATTGTTTTGGCGGGCGACGCGGCTCACACCATTCATCCGCTGGCCGGGCAGGGCGCGAACTTAGGTTTTGGTGACGTGAAAGCCTTAACCGAAAAAATTGAGGGTGTGGATTTGTCTTCACTGACGCAACTGCACCGCTCGCTGAGTGCGTATCAGCGCGAGCGCAAAGCCGACACTCAGCTAATGATAGCTGCAATGGAAACGTTTAAACGCGGTTTCGGCACAGCAAACCCAATAGTGAAAGGCTTACGCGCACTGGCCTTCGCACTGCCAAACAAACTCACCTTTTTAAAACGCAAGCTAGCCGAAGTGGCTCTGGGGAACTAGGTGGCGGTGGTTGCTACGTACTGGTCCGGGAGCCGCCCGTGAATACGTCCCTGTAGGGCTTGGGCGTCGCCATCCATGGCGCCGCACACTCCCTGACCAATAGGTACCAACCATAAGCGCCACCTATCTCAGCGGCTCAGCACTCACCAGATGTAGCCTGACGTTCACGTCAGGTGAGATGTTCAAATCCTCGCTTTCAGGTAGTCGGCTAATTGAGAGGCTGCACTTGAAGCGCCGCCGGCCAGGCGCATAATGACGTTTACAGAGCCGGGGGCTGGCAATTTCTTTCCATTGGCAAGCGCATCAATTACCGAAACACTTTCTGGCACCGTGCTACGGGCCAATACGGTTATTCCCAAGCTGCTGTGCAGGGCGGCGGTAAGCCCTGAGAAGTCGGTGTTGGTGTAGGTAATTCTGTAGGGCTGATGTATCCGTTGCAGACTCTGTTCGGCACGGCGGCGGTAAATGCATCCTTCCGGAGCTACAACCAAAGGCAAGCTGGGCTGTTCGACCAATGCAGGGGAGCCCACCCAAACCAGCTCTTCGCGCTGAATCAACACATCGCTTTTATTGGTCTGTTCGCGCAGTGCCAGAATAATATCGAACTGTTGCCCCAGTCCGGACAGTAAGTCTTTACTCAACGCCGAAGTCACCTGCAGTGTGACCTGTGGGTAAACCTGAGCAAACTGACCCAATACTTTGGGCAACAGACTGGACGCGAATTCACTGGTAATACCCAGCCGCACTTTACCGCTAACCTGTTGCGGTTCGAACTGCGCCCAGGCCTGGTCATTTAGCGCCAACATTCGCTGCGCGTAATCAAACAGTACGTCACCGTCGGCGGTAAGAGCAAAGCCGCTGCCCTGGCGCGTTAGCAGTTCAACGCCCAGTTGCTGCTCCAGCTTTTTAAGCTGCAAACTAATAGCAGGCTGAGAACGGCCCATGCGCTCGCCGGCAAGTGTCATACTGCCCAGCTCTATAACCGCACTAAAACTGCGTAAGGCTTCTAAGGATAAATGTTTCATTGGTTCGCTTTATAAAGTAGTTACTGGGTATTTGAAAAATTAATACCATTATAAGCATTATTGATTTTAAGTTTAAACGAATCACGCCTATAATTTGCGCCCATACACACGCACATAAAGTGAACAGAGAAGGAACACGGTATGGGTAGCAGAACGCCACTGTACGATGCACACGTAAAAGCGGGTGCGAAGATGGTTGATTTTCACGGCTGGGACATGCCGCTGAACTACGGCTCACAAATTGAAGAGCACCATGCTGTACGCCGTGACTGCGGTGTTTTTGATGTGTCGCATATGACCATTGTTGACGTAGAAGGGCCACAGGCTCAGGCGTTTTTGCGTTACCTGCTGGCTAACGACGTTGCTAAGCTAAAAACCGAAGGCAAAGCACAATACACCAGTATGCTGAATGAAAACGGCGGTGTTATTGACGACCTTATCGTGTATTTCTTCTCAGAAACCGCTTACCGCATGGTTGTTAACTCAGCAACCCGCGACCGCGACCTGGCATGGATTGAAAAAGTCGCGGCCGATTTTGATGTCACCACCAAAGAGCGTGACGACATGGGTATGCTGGCTTTGCAGGGCCCTAAAGCCGCTGAAAAAATTCAAAACGTATTAACCGCAGAGCAGTACGCAGACATTGACGGCATGAAGCCTTTTGTGGGTAAAGACGTTGGCGATTACTTTATTGCGACCACAGGTTACACCGGCGAAAAAGGCTACGAAATTGTGGTTCCGGCCGAGCAGCTTGAAGCCTTGTGGAATGACTTGCTAAAAGCCGATGTGGCTCCATGTGGACTGGGTGCTCGTGATACACTGCGCTTAGAAGCTGGCATGAACCTGTATGGTCAGGACATGGACGAGAACATCACGCCGCTGGAAGCCAATATGGGCTGGAGCGTAGCGTTTGAACCGGCTGATCGCAACTTCATTGGTCGTAAAGCCTTAGAGCAGAAAAAAGCGAAAGGTCATGACAAATTAGTCGGTCTTGTAATGGAAGAGAAAGGTGTGCTGCGCCACGGTCAAAAAGTAACCGTTGAGGGTGGCGAAGGTATCATCACTTCTGGTACATTCTCGCCTACACTTGGTTTCTCAGTTGCAATGGCTCGCGTTCCATCCAGTGTTGGTGATACAGCGGAAGTGGAAATGCGTAAGAAACAAATGCCGGTGAAGGTGGTTAAGCCAGGTTTCGTCAGAAACGGTCAATCTGTTTTATAATCGAACAAGATTCAATACATTCCGGGTAACCCGGGTAGAAGGAAAGCAATATGAGCAATATTCCAGCAGATCTGAAATACGCATCAACCCACGAATGGGTTCGTGATGAAGGCGACGGTACTTTTACTGTCGGTATCTCCGAGCACGCGCAGGAACTTCTTGGCGATATGGTGTTTGTTGAGTTACCGGACGTAGGCGACAAAGTTGCCACAGGCGACGATATTGCTGTCGCTGAATCTGTAAAAGCCGCTTCAGATATCTACGCACCAATGACCGGTGAAGTTGTTGCGGTTAACGAAGATCTGGAAGATGCCCCTGAAACGGTCAACAACGACCCTTACGGTGACGGCTGGTTATTCCGTATAAAAGCAGATGACAGCGGCGAGCTGGACAACTTATTAGACGCGAACACTTACGAGGCTTCAATCGACGAAGACTGAGGCCATTGGCGCATAGCACCAATGACACAGAGCGTCCTGAGCCCCGGAAATTAGCCGGGGTTCATTGTTTTTTGTATCCGATAAGTTTTCGATAAATTTCCGATAAATGTACGAGGCTGAGTTAAATGAGCAGTACTACCCTGACGCAATTAGAGCACCACGATGAATTCATTAGCCGCCACATTGGCCCAAGCGCTGATGAGCAAAAAGCCATGCTGGCTGAGCTGGGTGTAGATTCTTTAGAAGCATTAACCAAAGACACTGTGCCTGGTGCGATTCTGCGTGAACCGTTCCTGCAGACAGGGGAGCCGCAAACTGAACGCGAAGCTCTGGCCCGTCTTAAAAACATCGCGAAAAAGAACCAAATTTGTACCTCGTACATTGGTATGGGTTACTACGACACCGTAGTACCTAACGTTATTTTGCGTAACGTGCTGGAAAACCCGGGTTGGTATACCGCGTACACGCCGTATCAGCCGGAAATTGCTCAGGGCCGTTTAGAAGCGCTGCTTAACTTCCAGCAAATGACCATGGACTTAACCGGCCTGGATTTAGCCAGCGCCTCATTGCTGGACGAAGCCACCGCGGCCGCCGAAGCCATGGCTATGGCGAAGCGCGTTTCTAAAAACAAAAAATCCAACGCGTTTTTCATTGCCGACAACGTTTACACGCAAACGATTGACGTGGTGAAAACCCGTGCCGAATACTTTGGTTTCGACATTATTGTCGGACCGGCGCGTGAAGCCTCTGATCATGACGTGTTTGGCGCACTGTTGCAGTACCCGGACAAACAAGGCCAGTTGCATAGCATTGAACAGTTAATTGGTGAGCTGCAGGAGAAGAAGGCCATTGTTGCCGTTGCTTCTGACTTAATGAGCCTGTTAATGGTGAAGTCTCCGGGCGAAATGGGCGCCGACATGGTGTTCGGTAACGCTCAGCGCTTTGGCGTGCCAATGGGCTATGGTGGTCCTCACGCCGCGTTCTTTGCTACGCGCGACAAGTTTAAGCGTTCATTGCCTGGTCGTATTATTGGGGTTTCTAAAGACTCGCGCGGACGCCCTGCATTGCGTATGGCCATGCAGACCCGTGAGCAGCACATACGCCGGGAAAAAGCGAACTCGAACATTTGTACTGCGCAGGTTCTGCTGGCGAACATGGCGTCGTTTTACGCTGTGTATCACGGCCCTGAAGGCTTGCGTCGTATTGCCAACCGCATTCACCGTTTAACCGACATTGTCGCGCTAGGTATGCAGGACAAAGGCGTGAAACTGGTTAACAGCCACTGGTTTGACACCCTGACCTTTGAAATGAAAGAAAACGCCGCAGATGTACTAGCGCGCAGTAAAGCGCTGGGTCTTAACCTACGCGTTGACGGCGAAGGCGTATTTGGTATTAGCCTGGATGAAGCCAAAACACGTGACGACGTTGAAAACTTATTTGCCGCGCTGTTTGGCGACAACCACGGTTTAGACATTGACGTATTAGACAGCCGTGTTGCTGGTGGCGACGTTGAATCTATTCCTGCTGACTTAGTGCGTACTTCTCAGTATTTACAGCACCCGGTATTTAACGAGTACCACTCAGAAACCGAAATGCTGCGTTACATTAAAAAGCTGGAAAACAAAGATTTAGCCCTGAACCATTCAATGATTTCTCTGGGCTCGTGCACCATGAAGCTGAACGCCACCGCCGAGATGATTCCGGTCACCTGGCCCGAGTTTGGTCAGTTGCACCCGTTCTGCCCGGCAGAGCAGGCACAGGGTTATTACGAGTTAGTTTCCACCTTGTCTGAGTGGTTAATTGACGTAACCGGTTACGACGATATGTCGATGCAACCGAACTCGGGTGCGCAGGGTGAGTACGCGGGTCTGCTGGCTATTCAGAAGTACCATGAGAGTCGCAACGAAGGGCACCGCAATATCTGCTTAATTCCAAGCTCTGCACACGGTACTAACCCGGCTTCAGCTCAGATGATGAACATGAAAGTGGTGGTGGTTGACTGTGACAAGCACGGCAACGTGGATATGGACGACTTAAAAGCCAAAGCCGAAGAAGCGGGCGAGAACCTGTCGTGCATTATGGTGACTTATCCGTCTACCCACGGTGTTTACGAAGAAGGCATTAAAGACATTTGTGACCTGGTTCACAGCTATGGTGGTCAGGTTTACATGGACGGTGCCAACATGAACGCACAGGTTGGCGTAACCTCACCGGGTTACATTGGCTCTGACGTATCGCACCTGAACCTGCACAAAACCTTCTGTATTCCGCATGGCGGTGGTGGTCCTGGCATGGGTCCTATTGGTGTGAAGCAGCACCTGGCTGAGTTCCTGCCAAACCACTCTATTGTGAATATCGACGGGCCTAAAGCAGGCAACGGCGCGGTATCTGCTGCGCAGTTTGGTAGTGCCAGCATTCTGACCATTTCCTGGATGTACATTGCCATGATGGGCGGACGTGGCTTACGTGAAGCCTCAGAAACCGCTATTTTGAACGCCAACTACCTGGCTGAGAAGCTCAGTAAGCACTTCAAAATATTGTATCGTGGCCGCAACAGCCGTGTCGCGCACGAATGCATTATCGACTTGCGCCCAATGAAAGACGCTGCCGGTATTGCTGAAATTGATGTAGCTAAGCGCCTGCAGGACTACGGCTTCCACTCACCCACCATGAGCTTCCCGGTAGCGGGCACCATTATGGTTGAGCCGACCGAGTCTGAGTCTAAAGCTGAGCTGGACCGCTTTATTGAAGCCCTGGTCAGCATTAAAGCCGAAGCCGAGAAAGTAGCTGCCGGTGAATGGCCAAAAGACAACAACCCACTGGTGAATGCACCGCATACACTGGCTGACATTACCGACGCAGAGTGGGACCGCCCATACGACCGCAAAACGGCAACCTACCCGGTAGAAGCCGTTGGTTACGACAAGTTCTGGCCAACCGTTAACCGTATAGACGACGTATTCGGCGACCGTAACCTGATGTGCTCATGTCCGAGCATTGAAGAATATCGGTAATAGTCTTGCGGTGGGGGCCTGACGTTTACGTCAGGTTCGATATCTCAGTGACATGAATATGGAGCCCGCTTTTTAGCGGGCTTTTTTATGTATAAAGTCGTATCGCCAATATCGTTGGTCAGCGAGTAAAATATCTGTGTGTATCGGTTTGTTATGACGAATTAATTCTATGGAAATTCTCTCCAAACAAAAACCATTGCATCTTCAGGTTTTACACCAGAGGAGACGTAATTGAGAAAATGACGACACCTAGACAAGCCAGTCATTTTTTCTTCTTGAAGTTCCCCCCAACTCATTTCATCTTTTTTAATTAGTTTTTCCAAATAGTTATTCAAATTGTCCTTTTCAAAACTTGCCCAAACAGAACTGGCAATTTCCGGAAGATTTCTGTCATATTTAGCGCAAATATTTATTACTGGTTCACCGACTGTAGAGTCATTGCTTTTACCCGTAGTATTCCACTTTGGCTGAATTGCCTCGATGATAATTTGCTCTATGCCCTTGTTTATATTTACCTTTCGGCCATCACTTAATTCGGCATAAGGATCAACCGAAAGCCAAATGGAAACTTTTCGCCCTTCGATTAACGCCGCTTTTATAGTGTCGTCATGCTTGCCATGCCAAATATATTTACCTTTTTTCAGCCCCCAGCGATCTTTAAACACCCCAGAATACTGACCAACATAAACTGGTTTAACTTCATCATCTAAATAAACCAAATAGCAAGATTGCTCAGCTTTAGCGACTTCGGGGTACAATAAATCTAAAGCGGCATCCCATTCTATCTTTCTTCCCTCATAAGTCACTTTCCAAGGTACTTGTGACAAAAATGCATTAGCCACATGTAAAAATTTGAATCCCTCAACTTTTTTGTATCGCATAAACTTTCCTTTCTTCATAACATTTATATATTGTGCGTGCGCACTTCGGAACTCGTTCAATTGGCAGTTTTCGGTTCTTAACTTATTGTTCAAGCTAGCATTGCTGCTTTGAAAGGCTCCGAGTTAGCAAAGGCAATTTGAGCATTGCTCAATTACACTCTATCTAGCGCACAATATCTAATCTTTATTTTTCTTATGTCATTGACAGTAAACGATTTAAATAAACAACAGAACAACAAAGCGCGCAATATTGTCGTAGTGAACCTACTGCGCATCGTTAGCATCACCCACACTTACGAGTAACAGGACGGGTCGTCACTAGTTGAAGTAGGTCGAAAGTCAGAAGGTCCGCTGCTCGCTCATAGCGGACAATTTGCGCAGTGATATGTAACTTTTTAGATTTGGATAAAGCGTTCATTATTTCCACTCTATATTTTGTTAGTATTGTTAAGAATCTTCCTCAAATGATCCTGGACAGAAAAGCAGTTAGTATTTGTCTAACCCTAATTGTAATTTTGTTACGGACGCAGGTACTTTGATTATGGAAAGAAACATGGTTGGTCAATGGATAGGTCGATATCAAGGTTCAGCAGATGGCAGGCTAATGATCAATATCGATCAAGTTGGCAGTCATTTGGAGGGTGTGGCTTACGTTATGCCAGACGACAGAAACCTCCCCTCCTCAGTAGGCCGCTTTGCTACAAAGAGTACAGGTAATGAACATGTTTCCGAGGCTTTTATAAACCCTGTCGATCCTCGCTCAGGTTTCCAGTGTCAATGGGACGATATTAAGCATCTATACTCTGATCAGGTCCATCACTCAAGTGAAGCAAAAATATCTTTGAAACTAGAGAATGAAAAGTTAATAGTTGTAGCCAATTCGAGTGAGGGTTTTTATTGGGAAAGCACTTTGTCTCGGCCGATAAGTAACTCGCAGTCCAAAGTAACTAGCACAGTTAAGAGCTGGAAAGATTTTAAAGATTATTTGTCGGGCTTTTCTAAATCTAAATATTTATTTCGCGGCCAAAGAGAACCATGGCGCCTAAGAACGTCTTTTCATCGGAAGGGGAGGTATAGAATCAGTGAATTTACCAGTAAAGATGTCAAGCAGCTCCATAAGAGGTTGAGTGCGATAACGAAACACTATTTCAACTTGGAGGTTCCAGATCAAAATGGATCTTTTTTCAACTTATTACAGCATCACGGATATCCTACCCCTTTGTTAGACTGGTCTTATTCTCCTTTTGTATCAGCGTTTTTTGCTTTTCGAGACTTACCCCAAAATTATGACGGGGACGGCTATGTAAGGATCTATATATTCAATAGTGAAGCCTGGATAAACAATTACACCCAGATTCAAAATTTAGATCCTCCTTGTCCTCACTTGTCGGTTATGGAGTTCATCGCAATTGACAATCCGAGACTTGTACCCCAACAGGCTGTAACTACCGTGACTAATATAGATGATATTGAGGCCTACCTTCTTGAAAAAGCCAAGGATGACAAGGTAGCCTACATACAAGCTATTGATATTCCCGCTAATGAAAGAGAGCATGTCATGAGAGATCTTCGGTTCATGGGTATTACTGCTGGATCGATGTTCCCAAGTATCGACGGTGTTTGTGAAGAACTTCGTGAAACCAACTTTTAAAAAAGAATAAGCAGAATAGCTACTAGCTAAGATTGAGAACTCATAACAATGTTAGTTACAGCGGCGTAATTTTCGTTGCGACTTCGCCTTTACCATAAAACCATGCGTGCTGGCGACGTTATAACCGACGGATAAAGTTTTATGGCAAATGTTCTGAAGCAGTTCAAGAGTAACCTTAGCTATTCACAGATAGCTGATGGCATGAATGTGGCTTGTGAAAATGCTCGAAGACTAATTGAGGATGCACAAATTCTCTTCGATTCTCAGAGATATCCCTCCGCCGCTTCTCTTGCCATATTAGCAATAGAAGAGTCCGGTAAAACTGCTATCTTGCGCGAGATGGCTACTGCTCGAGACGGTAAAGCGTTAAAAGCAGCCTGGAAGTCGTATCGTTCACACACAAAGAAGAATGTTGCATGGATTCTGCCTGACTTGGTCTTTAATGGCGCTCGCAAATTAGAAGAGTTTGCTCAGATTACCTACCCTCAGGGAGAGCATCCAAAAGTTCTGGATAATGTTAAGCAGATAGGCTTCTACACAGACTGCCTGGGTAACGCTCATTGGTCTGTTCCGTCAGTGGTGATAGATGAGAGTACAGCGAAAAGCATTTTGTCTGTAGCTCAAATTCTTTCAAAAAGCAGAGTCCATACAGAAAGAGAAATTGAGCTTTGGGTTGCCCATATTGGCCCAGTCAAGGAAAGTACATTGGAACAGCAGAAAGAAGCTTTATACGGTTGGTTCAGAGCAATGGAGTCGGAAGGGCTTATCGAAGAAGGCGAGATCCCTTTCTCTAAATTTCTCGACTGACAAAAAGTTTTAAAAAGTAGTTGAAGCTCATTACGGGTCTGACTGCCAGCCATCGAGTGCCCGTTTCGCTGTGCGAGAAGGGTACCGCTGAACAAAGGCGTTAATGTCTGCCTCTGCCAAAACAGTCAGTCTGCTATGAGTGAGAGGCGGCCATCATCTATACCTGACTTCTTTCATAAAAACCGTTTTAAGATAAGGCTACTTTCCTTATTTTTCTTGTAAAGCAAGCTCTTCGGTTCCTGACTCGTTTTACATGTAGATCACAATGTGTGAGTATTGATGATTATTTATACTATTTAAAAAGCGATTTGCCGCAGCTCACTGCGGTCAACAATACTAGGGACAGGTCATGAGTATTACACCGAGAGGTATGAGTGTTCAGGAGGCATACCGATTATTTAGAGACGACAAGCTGATAGTAAACAGAAAGTACCAAAGAAAACTTGTCTGGACTACAGAAGAAAAGCAGAACTTAATCGATAGTTTAATTAAAGATTATCCAATTCCTCTGATTCTACTAGCTGATGCGTCAGAGGGAGCTAATCAAATTTTTGAGATTATGGATGGAATGCAAAGGCTGAATGCAATTTTCTCATTCATTGAAAACTCATTTCCTGTTAATGGTAAGTACTTTGATACGAACGAATTCACTAGGGCACGACAAGCGGCAGAATCAGGGGCGTTCACTCCTTCAAGTAAGGACAGATGTGAATTCTTTGCTCCTAATGTTTGCGCCGATATCTTAGATTACCAGTTGGCAGTTACTACCTTTCCAATAGAGAGCGATAAGCAGGTTACGGATGTTTTCGGGAGAATAAATTCAGGAGGCAAACAACTTAGTGCTCAAGAAAAACGACAAGCGGGAATGACTGACAGTTTTTCTATGGTTGTCCGTGAGCTTTCTTCTGAAATTCGAGGCGACTCGTCAAAAAATAAACTCGCACTTTCAGAAATGCCTGAAATTAGTATTGACTCTGTGAGAACAGATTTAGGCTATGCGTTAAAAGCAGAAGAAATATTTTGGTGCAAACAGGGCATATTGTGGAATAGGCACCTAAGAGATAGCGAGGACGAAGAAATGCTTGCAGATATTTGTTCCTCAATCGTACTCGGCGAACCTATAGCAAGAAGTAAGGTTTTATTCGATAAAATATATGATGAATCTGCAAGTGAATATGAAAAAGTTAGGCGTGAATTTACAAGTTATGGAAAAGATAGGCTCATAGAGGAAGTAAAGGTTACACTCTCTGTTTTGAGAGAGGTAATTGACGGTTATAGCACAGAACCAAATGCACTGAGAACCATAGTAAACCCTAAATCAGCGAACCCGATAAAAGGGTCTTTCTTTGCTATCTTTATGGCATTTCATAAGTTAGTAATTTCGGAAGAAAAAACACCAAGTGACTATTCTGGAATCATGGAGGCATTAAGTGGTCTCCACAAAAAGATGATTTCAAGTGCGAAGTTTTCAACAACACCTGACCGAATAAAAAATATAGATACCACTACAGGATTAATTCAGCGCTACTTTGTAAAGACTGAGCCTCCGATGCTGAGACATGGAGCAGGCTTAGCTCTGGACTTAGAAAACTCTCTTCGAAGATCTCGAATTGAGACATCTAGGTATGAATGTAAGCAGGGGTTTGTTGATCTCTCAGCCAGTAGGAAGTTTGATTCAAATCTTCCTAAGAAAATAATTGAAACCATATGTGCAATAGCAAACGTCGGTCCAGATGCCGATGGATATATATTTATTGGTGTTGCTGACTCTGCTACTGACGCAAATCGAATAGAGAAACTTGATAACGTAACACCCGTAAAAGTAGGCGCTCGTTATGTTGTAGGGCTTGAGAGGGAGAGAGCTATATTGGGGTACGATGAAGAACAATACCTCGAAAAAATTATGGCTTATATTCGCAATGCAGATTTATCAGAACCTTTAAAAAGCCAAGTGCTTTCTCAATCTGATTATGTTGAATACAAAAGCAAATCCGTATTGCGTTTGAGGATCCCCGCTCAGAGCGAGTTATCGTTTTTAGGAGATGATGTTTATATTCGTGAAAACTCATCAACTGTCTTAGCTACCGGAAAGAAAATGTTGGCTGCGAACAAGATATTTTTGTAAGGAAGCATGGCCTAGGTCATTTTAGGCTTTATTACGGTCACCGCAGGGTACAATTTGCCGTTCTGAAAGCGTTTTATGAGTAAAATGGTATTGGTAATAAAGTTCAAAGTTGACTATGAAGGCTTCATAAGTTTCAAAGATTAGCTTTCAGCGTAGGTTTAGAGCTCCATCGTTTCAAAAAGCTCAGAGCAAGTTTCAGTTTAGATTAATCTTTTAGGTAACGAATAACCGGATCATAACGTCCGCTCCTGGCACGAAGCGGACTATCGATTCGTACTCAAATCAAGTGTTATTAACAACCCTCTTTAAATAATATTTTATAGCCCTTAAAAAGGCTTCTAACATAACTCAATCACTTTATAGTCTATATAAAGGTTTTTATATAAATACAATTGCATGCCTTAAATAGTCTGCTACACTCTAATTATCAGTTTAAAACCTATTTAAGGTTCTTTATATGGATTCTGATCGAGTTTCAGCACTTATTGGTCAGCGAGTCAGGCAGTATCGGCTGAATCAGGATTTAACTCAGGAGGACTTAGCTACCTTAGCTAATGTCTCACTGAATGCGGTTAAATCCGCGGAGGGTGGTAAAAGCACCTTACCGACCTATGTCGCTATTCTTCAGGCTTTGGGTCATATCGACAATTTACTGGCCGCATTCCCGGACGAGGGCGTTTCTCCTGTGCAACTGCTCAAAAGTAGCACCAAACAAAAGAAACGAGCGAGCGGTAAAACGCGTGTGAAACCTGCTGACAATGGGGAGCTGGACTGGTGATTAATACCATTGAAGTTCGCTACAAAGGTGAGCCTGTCGGTGCCTTAAGTTATAACAAAGGCGACACGGCAGCGCGGTTCGAGTACTTATCTGAATTTGTCGAAAAAGACATTCCGCTGGCGCCTTTAACCATGCCTGCCGAGAAAGGACGAATTTACTCCTTTCCGGGGTTAAACTGGGATACGTTCAGAGGTCTGCCGGGCATGCTGGCAGACTCTTTACCCGACGACTTCGGTAATGCGGTACTGAACCAATGGGTTGCGCAACAGCCCGATCGCACCGAACCTCTGAGCCCGCTTGAACGACTTCAATATACCGGTGAGCGGGGCATGGGCGCTCTTGAGTATCATCCTGCTCGTAAGAATCAAACCAACGCCAAAAACAAAGACATTGAGCTTGAAAGCTTAATGAAGTTAGCACAGGAAGTGCTGGATGCACGAAAGGGTTTTCGCCAGCGCACGCACTTTGATGACGAGGCAGACAAAGAAATGATGCAGGCCTTATTAGCGGTTGGCACCAGCGCCGGTGGCGCAAGACCAAAGGCGGTACTGGCGTTTAATAAGGATTTCAGCCAGGTGCGTTCCGGGCAGGGGCTTGTGCCCGAAGGGTTTGAGCATTATCTGCTGAAGTTTGACGGGGTAAAGGAGCGCGACCCATCTCAGCAAACTTTTGGCGATCCGCTCGGTTACGGTGCCATGGAGTATGTGTATTACTTAATGGCCACGCAAGCCGGCATTGATATGATGCCATGCCACCTGCTGGATGAAGGCAACAGACGCCATTTTGTGACCAAACGCTTTGACAGAATAGGCAATGAGAAAAAGCACATTCAAACGCTGACCGCTATTAAGCACGTGAACTATCACGACATTGGCGCGTTTTCTTATGAAGAGCTGTTTCAGGTCGCCCGCCAGCTAAGGTTGCCACGGGCGGACGCTATAGATCTATTCCGGCGTATGGTCTTTAACCACGTAGCAACGAACCACGATGACCATTCCAAGAACTTTGGTTTTATGCTGGAGGATCAGCAGTGGCGGTTGAGCCCGGCTTACGACGTGGCCTTTAGCTTTAAGCCTGGAAACCCCTGGGTAGAGCAGCATTGGATGTCTTTAAATGGCAAGCGCAGCGGTCATACCCGCGCCGACTTTTACGCGCTGGCAGACGTTCAGTTACCAAAGGTAGAGCGCAAAGAAATTGATGCCATTATTGATGAGGTGATTAACGCGGTGTCTCAGTGGCGGGAATTAGCCACTGAACATGAGGTGCCCAAAGCGCTCGCCGACTCAATAGAGGGCCATCTCAGGCTGAAAGACTTTGCCTGAGAGGCGCTTAGGCGTTATCTGACTTCACTTTATGAATGAGCTCGCGCATAACGTTATTGTTGTAAGCATGGACAATTTGTTGCGACTTAAACAATTGCGGTAGCTCTACAATGACAATACCGACAAGAATAATAACCCCGACTATAGGCAAGAAAGGTAAGAAAACCAGGCCAACCAGCATGACACAAAGGTTGATTACACCACGCTGCGTGTTGCCTAAATAAAAGTGATGTAAACCGGCCATAATGAACCAGTTCAGTACCGCGTAAGTGTCTGGGTCTTTAACTTTCTGACCTTCAAGGCGGTGATATTCTTTTCGCTGCTCAGGCGTTAGCTCGCGTATTTGGTTACGCAGGGCTTCTTCTTCATCTCGCAACTGCTCAGAAGACATTTCGTAAGACATAAGGGCTACCTTATTTAAGGAACTGGGTCGTGTTTTTTGTGTACGCAGTCAGGGTCGTTACAACGCTTAATACGCGCTACACCAAGCTTTATACCTCGCCAGGTACCGTATTGGCTAATGGCCTGGTAAATATAGTGCGAACAGGACGGCTCAAAATTACAGTCGGTATTAAAGAAGTGACGCGAACCGCCACGACGCTGATACCAACGAATTGAAGCTAAAATGAGCCGCTTTACCATGGTCGGTTTTATCGACCCAGAGTTAAAATTGCCGCTTCACGTGTCCAGAACAGCCAAAAGCGTTTTTGCTCAAGTACCTGAAACACCATTTGCCAGCCGTCGGCAGCTTCCTGGTTCAAAGTAGATTCAATTTTCTTTAACGGCAGGCCACTTGAGCCCAGAAGCAGAGTACCACAGCCACCTTCCGCAATATGAATGACTTTGTATTCCGTAAACTTAGGCATGCTTTTTCCTTATTGTTATTTTGATTATTCTGACCATACTGCGTATTCGTTGCCGCTAGGGCAAGTAAATTGAAAGCGTCGACCACCGGGAAAATCAAATATAGGCTTAATGATTTTACCGCCTGCGTCTTCAACGCTTTTTAAACTTTGTTCAAGGTCTTTGCTATACAAAACCACCAACGCGCTGCCGGTAGATGTCTGAGCAACCAAATCAGATTGGTAAAACCCACCATCGAGCCCCGCATTTTGAATAGCAGAGTATTCCGGACCATAGTCGACAAACTCCCAGCCAAAGGCCTGCTGAAAAAAGCGCTTGGTTGCGTCAAGACTCCGCGCCGGTAGTTCAATGTAATTAATTTTGGTTGAGTTCATTGTGTGCCTCGCCTAGGGCTTTTAGAAAAACGATTTTGTCTTTCGTAAGCGTATCAGAGTTTTCGTAACCTACCATCAATCCAAATGTTTATTCACCTTCTACGGTTTCCCTAACTCGTAAAAAGCTGGTAAAGCGTGGCACGCCATTATTGGTGTAACCATGGTACTTGTAGGTAATGATACTGCCGACAGGTGGCGGGGTAGCGTGTTCTGCGTCTGTAAACTTTGGCTTTATGGTGTGGAGGCTACCAGTAGAGGGAGTTAGCGACAGAAAATGAGGTGCCTAACCGTTTTTGGACTCAATCGCCAGGCACCTCAAGTTGAAAGACTTTGCCTAATAAGTCTGTTTACTAGGAGCCTTCTGCTTTCGGTTTAAGGTTTTCATGCACTTCGCTAGCATCGAAGCTTGACTCTGAGTCCGGTTGCTCACCTTTACCGAACTTAATGCTCATTATGGCTTCGACTTCGCTGTCGCGGTTACCCCCTACAAAGACACCCGTTTCATAGGACGTCGATGGCCTGGTAGTGGTGCGGCACGACAATATGCCACATTCGCGAACTTGCTCATAACGACGAGTAAAACCTGCTTGAGAAGTGCTTTGCGTCTGCTCTCTGTCGACCAGGGTTTCACGGCTGGAAACCGTAAACCAGTCGTAGTCATTTTGTAAGGTCAATTCAGCTGCGCGAAGCATAGCAAAGTCCATTGCTTTTTCAGTATCGGAACCTTTCGCCTTAAAGTGAACCCGATATTGGGTGTCGCTTAGCTGGCTTTCCTTATAGCCGAAACCGTTATCTTCTGCCTGACGGTACTCAGGCGAACTTGAGCATGCAACCAATGCTATTGATGAAAGTAAAGCAAGTGCCCAATATTTCATAATATTGCCTCCTCATTGAGTGAGTTAGGTCAAAAACCTATTTATAGACTAGGTAAATTTTAGATAAATAGATTGGTATTTTCGAAATTTTTACGGCGGTTTGCGTTGTTAAGGCTAACCAGTATTTACACGGGTAGACGAATTACGATGAAATGATTTATGTGCCGCTTTGTTTGGTCTCAGCCTAATAAGTGAGTCAATTACAATTTAGATCTGCTTGGCTGTTTACAAATAAAACGTTCAGCTAGAGTATCAAATATGCAGTTCATTCGGTTTGTTTCTTCTTCGTTTGGCATGGATTGCGGTAACCCGAAAGAAAACTGAAGTAGGAGTTTGCCGATAGAAGATGGAGAGTTTTCTACGAGAATAAACTTTGACTCGTAGAAATCGAACAGCATACTTGCGTATGGAACACCGGTTTTTGACTCTAATAATAGCTTGTGTAGTTTATGGCCTGCGGTGTCGTGCATAATGAAAGGTGTAACGGATAGTCTCAATTCATCGACAAACGTTTCCCCTTCATATCTAAAGCCGAATCTATCGAAAAGCAACTCTAGTAAACTATCACTGTCTTTTCCCAAGCTACTGATCGTTATGTTACTAACGCTCGTTATGCCGTCACCATTAGAGGAAACCGGCTTATCAAACTCGATTTTAAGACCAATAGGATTTGAATAGCTCTCATCAGAGATATAAATATGATTATTTTTAATACCAAACGGAATTGAGATTGACTGAACACCAGCGTTGTAACTTTGTGTGTTCTCTTCCCAGCTCAATTTTTGCCCTGCTACTGAAGCAGAAGTAAAAATTATTAATGTGCAGATTATAACTTTTAGTTTTTGAAGCACTTCGACCCCTAAGGTAGATATACTGAAAGTCAGTAAATACTAATTCAAAAGTAAAAATGGAGGAAGCTGTTCACTAGCTCCAAGTCAACTTTTTTCATGAAATGAGAAGTCAAAAACAGGAAATACTCGTATTAATAAGTAAGCAATTCATAACCTCGGTGGTGGTATTCATGCAGAACGCTCAACTCATTATTTTTTACGATGGCGGATGCCCATTGTGCGTGAAAGAAATGCGGCATCTAAAACGGTTGGATAAAGAAGGGCGGATTCAATTCGAAAACGTGAATGAACCAGACTTTAGTCAGCGCTACCCTCAAGTTGACGTTGCTAAGGCCAACCAGTATTTACATGGGCAGACCAGCTCCGGTGACATGATCTACGGTCTGGATGTCACCCATGAGGCCTGGTCGTTAGTCGGTAAAGGCTGGATGATTGCCCCTCTGCGCTGGCCTGTTATTCGGTGGTTTGCTGACAAAACTTATTTATTTTTTGCACGTAACCGCAACCGCATTTCAAAGCTATTAACCGGTAAAGAGCGCTGCGCGCAGTGTTCTATTGATTGAGCTTTCTAATTTTTGGGAGGTTTTTAACGCGACTTGTATTGGGTAGGGCGATAGCCGCGGGATACTCCAGCCGGACGTAGCTTGCGGTGTTTGGTGGAACGACCTGTAACGCGTTGGCGCCAGAGCCGAAAGCTGCCAGGCTTTAGCTGCAATCGCATAAACTTCACAACCTGCTTTTCCTGCAGGCCAAATTGTTCTTCAATAGCCTCAAACGGCGTGCGGTCTTCCCATGCCATTTCAATAATTCGAGATTTCTCAGGTTCGGTCAGGTTCATAGGTGACTATGTAAAAGGTTTTATCAAATTACGTTGGCCAATCTTAATCGGATCGTTTTTTTGTGGTATCGATAAAGCGCTAAAACTATTTAGCATCGTTGAATGAACCCTTTGTCTGGCGCACTCGTATAACTAATGACATATTTAAACGCGAGTTGGGTCTATTTGATAATCCAATTCGTACCACATAGAACCTGTGCGGGTGACCCCCAGCAGTTTAACTTCAGACCAGGGGAACCTTTGGCTATAAAAAAACGAAGTTCACTGATAGCGATAATCCTCTATGTTGTGGGGTTAATTCCTTTATTAATGGTCGCGGCCTGGATCGGAGCTTTAGTGGAGGAACGAATTAAGCAATCCGCTAAAGATGAAGCACTAACAGAGCTTCTGCTTGCTAAGTCCTCTTTAGAGGCGTCTCTTTTCAGGGATGTTTTTTTATCCGATAGTCTGGCAACCGTATTCAGTATCGACCCTGAAGATGCGTCTAAGAATTTTCAAAACATTGGTTCTCGTCTGATTGAGAGATCGCAAAATGTTCGTAACGTTGGTATAGCACCAAATGATGTGGTCGAGAAAATTCTACCTCTAAAAGGAAATGAAAGGGCTGTTGGTTTAGATTTTAGAACCGTACCCTCTCAATATAAAACGGTGAAAGCTGCTCGTGACTTAAAAGATGTCTTTCTTGCAGGGCCTTTAGAACTGGTTCAGGGGGGGCGAGCTGTTATAGCCCGGCTTCCTATTTTTTATGATTACCCACGTAGTGAGAATTACTGGGGCTCAATAAGTGTGGTTATTGATTACGACAGACTGATGAACTCGGCAGGGCTTTTAGATATTGAGAATGCCAAAGTCGCTTTACGCGGAGTTAATGGACTTGGGGAAAAAGGGGAAGTATTTGAAGGGGACAAACTAACTTTTGAGCAGTCGGATTACCAAGGAACCTTAATAGTCCCTAATGGTGAATGGGCGGTAGCTGCGAAATTTGATGCGACAATCACTCAAACACAATCTCTTCTAATCGATATTGGACGGCTGAGTCTCTTATTTTTGTATACGTTGATTTTCTTTGGAACCTTTATGCTTTGGCGTTCTTACCAAATAGAGCGCAGCATGGCGAATCGAGATGCTTTAACTCAGCTTTTTAATCGACGGTTTTCACTCAGTTATCTCGAAAACTTAATGAGTAAGAGAAAGCCCAAAAAACATTTTTATGTGTTGGTTATTGATCTCAACCGGTTTAAGGAAGTGAATGACAAATATGGTCATGATGTGGGTGATAGCATGTTACAACTCGTCGCTAATGGTCTTGAGAAGTCGGTCCGAGCTTCGGATATCGTGGCCCGAATGGGAGGTGACGAGTTTTTAGTAGTTGTGAATAGAGTTGAGACCGAAGAAGCCATTACATCTATCATTGAAAATATAAAAAAGAACGTTGAAAGTGAGAGCGTCGAAGTGTCAGGAAGCATATTGAAACCATCGTTGAGTATTGGGTTCGCGAGTAACGCAGAGGGCGCGGGCACACCTAAAGATCTTTTGAAGCTTGCTGACCAGAGAATGTACGAGGATAAGAGTAAGGGCTAAGTGTATGCCTTTATTTTACTGTTTTTTCTTCTACACTTAATGATGAAAAGGAAAGAAAACGCACTGACATTTTTAATGATTAAGGAGGCTTTATGACAGGGCCAATGAATCCGAAAGTTAAAAAACACGAGCAGGATCTGACCGAAGAAGAAAAGCGCAAGCTGCAGTCGCAGCAGGATAAAGAGAACCAGAGCCGCGAAGATCACCGTCGGCCGGGTTCAACGCATGACACTCATTCGCAAAAAGATAAGCAGATTGCCCCTGAGCAACGTGGCAAGGACTCCCAATAGGAGTAGGAGGCTGTTATGCCTGACGTTTGGCGTGATAAAGACGAGCGAATGTATCAGCATATCAAGCAGTCGCAGCTAGATGACGGTAAGAGTGAAGACGAGGCTGAGGAAATTGCCAGTCGTACCGTGAACAAGCAGCGGCGCGAGGAAGGGGTTACTGATAACACCACCACTCAGGGTACCGGTAACCCCAATACCCGGCTGGAAGAGCGCACCAAAGATGAGCTTTATAACCGGGCGCAGCAGCTTGGTATTGATAACCGCAGCGAAATGAGTAAAGACGAATTGATTGAGGCGATAAGGCAAAAGCAGTAATGGATTAAAGCTGACGACTGACTGCTTTGATGGTTTAATATGGCCATTAGTAGCAAGGAAAAGTTGTCAAATTGTCATGGCAGACACGCAGTACATAACCAAAAATCGTCTTTCGCAAGAAGTGAATAAAGCCCGCGTATGGGTCGCTATTATTGGCGCGCCTATTGCGGGTTTTTTAATGTATAAATTACCAAATCTTTGGTGGATTGTTGGGCTAGCCTACTTATTCAGTGTTATTGGAGCAGCATCTACTAAACGCTCAGGTGCCCGGGGTGAATTAAAAACGCTTAGGCTTTTAGATAAACTCCCCGATAGCTATGTCCTGTTTAACCAGGTTGATGTCCCTAACTCGCGAGCAAAACGCGGGTTTACTGAGCTGGATTTAATTGTTGTGGGCCCTAACGGTGTGTTTGTAGTAGAAGTGAAAAACAACAATTCCAAAGTAACAGGAGATGAGCAGTCGGCTAACTGGATAGCCCATAAAGTGGGGCGTAAAGGTGGCCGTTATACAGCCAAAGTTCGCAATCCAATAAAACAGTTAAAAAAACAGATTCATGTTTTAGCTGAGCACCTGAAGAAAAACCGCGCATCAACCTGGATAGACGGCGTTGTGTTTTTCTCGCACCGCAGTGCACGGGTTAAACTGTCTTCACCACCCAGCGTGCCTGTTCTTGAACGTAAAGGACTGGTTGAATATATATTGAATTATCAGCCCAAGCGGGCACCCTCAAATGTAGAGAAAGTCGTGCAGCAGCTAGTAGAACTTAAGCAAATGACGGTTTAGTAATACTAACCAATGATTCTTCATACCTTTGCCACAACCTGTTAACAAAACCGTAACAAAGTTCTTTTAATGTGTCCCGGTGTGTGGTACTTATGAGTTGTGGTTTTTTTGTTAACGAACAGATTAACTGCAGCGCTAATACCATAATTAAAAAAGTTGTATCAAAAAAGCAGAGGGTCATACCATGGATAATTCCGAAGAACTGCAAAAGGTAAATGACAAGTCTGGAAAGGGTCGCGCCGCAAAACGTAAATGGCGTGAAATAGAACAACTAAAAGAGAAGTACCGGTTGCGGGAAGAACTCTCTGAAATGGATTACTCGCTAGAGCTCGATTTGGAAGAAATCGAATTATAAAAAAGAACGCCGTCTGGGTTAGCTCAGACGGCGTTTTGCTTTTTAGCGACTGAAAAACAGCTTAGCGAATTTGTGCCAGCATTTGTTTTAATGCTTTTGGTGCACCGGCTGCTATGTTGCCTGACTGAATGTAGTTGTGACCACCTTGAAAGTCACTGACTATGCCACCTGCTTCGCGAATTAATAATTCGCCGGCCAGCATGTCCCAGGGTTTTAAACCCATTTCCCAAAATGCATCATGACGTGCAGCAGCTACGTAAGCTAAATCTAAAGCGGCTGCGCCTGCGCGACGTACGTCAGCACAGTGTTCAAACAGTTTGCTGAACATATCCAGGTATTCTGGTAAGCGGTTTTTCATTTTGAATGGGAACCCGGTAGCAATAATTGCGCCTTTTAATTCCACTTTCGGTGAAATACGTAAACGACGGCCATTCAGCTGAGCGCCTGCCCCGCGAGATGCGGTGAAGAGTTCTTCGCGCATAGGGTCATACACAACGGCCTGCTGAACAGAGCCTTTGTGAAGCAAAGCAATAGAAATACAAAAGTGGGGAATACCGCGCATGTAATTGGTGGTGCCGTCTAGCGGATCGATAACCCACTGGAAGTCATTTTCTTTACCAGCCTGGGTACCGCTTTCTTCTGCAATGATGCCATGGTCCGGGTAGGACTTTTTGATAGTGTTGATAATAGCCTGCTCTGCGGCTTTATCCATTTCAGTAACCCAGTCATTTAAGCCTTTTGATTCGGCTTCAACAGGGCTGCCCTGATCGAAATTTTTAACTAAAATTTTGCCGGCCGCACGCGCTGCGCGCACCGCAATATTTAACATCGGATGCATACCAATTACCTGTGCTGTAAAAGAACAATTTTCGGTCGCGGATCATACCAGTGTTACGGTATCATGCCAAACTTTTCCATAAGTCGAGAAAAATCCAAGGGAAACGCCATGCTTGATAACATTCGTATTGTTCTGGTGAACACTTCTCACACCGGGAACATAGGCTCTGTTGCCCGTGCCATGAAAACCATGGGACTGTCTAAATTAACGTTAGTAGACCCTGTGCAGGAGCCGGACAGTCACGCATCCGCTTTGGCGGCTGGTGCAACTGATATTTTGGCATCGGCGACTATTGTGGACACCTTGCAAGAAGCGATTGCAGATTGCGGTCTGGTTATTGCGACCAGTGCTCGTAACCGTACGCTGGACTGGCCGCTTTTAGGGCCTCGCGAGTGTGCTGGAAAAGTGCTGGAAGAAGTAGGACAGCACGAGGTAGCTTTAGTATTTGGTCGTGAAAACAGTGGCCTAACCAATGAAGAGCTGCAGCAAAGTCAGTTCCACCTGCATATACCAACAAACCCGGATTACAGTTCTCTGAACCTGGCTATGGCGGTACAAACCGTGTGCTATGAACTGCGCATGCAGTGGCTGGAATCACAACAACGCAGCTCTGGAGAATTACCGGAGTATCCAAGAGCCGAAGATTTAGAACGGTTTTACGAGCACCTTGAGAAGACGTTGAGCCAAACGGGTTTCATTGTGCGTCAGCACCCGGGGCAGGTAATGACGAAATTACGCCGCTTATTCACCCGTGCCCGGCCGGAAGAGAACGAAATTAATATTTTGCGGGGTATTTTAGCCTCGGTGGATAAATCGACAGGCAATACTTGACTAAAATAGTCAGGAATGTAAAATTTCATAACATATTATGCTGATTTAAACACCAGAGGAAACCACCATGCGCCTGACGTCAAAAGGTCGATACGCAGTTACAGCTATGCTGGACGTTGCGCTTTTTACGGCAAATGGTCCTGTGCCGTTAGCGGACATTTCTGAGCGTCAGGGAATATCTCTGTCGTATTTAGAGCAACTGTTTGCGCGTTTGCGTAAGCACGGACTGGTGGACAGTGTGCGTGGTCCGGGCGGTGGTTATCGTCTGGGTTGCCCGGCAACCGATATTTCTGTTGGTGCGGTCATTCATGCAGTTGATGAATCTATCGATGCGACTCGTTGTCAGGGTAAAGCTAACTGCCAGGGCGGTGAGCGTTGTCTGACTCATTCGTTGTGGGAAGGCTTAAGCGACCGTATAGCCGACTTCCTGGACGGCATTACCTTGGCTGAACTGATGAAAAAGCGTGATGTTGGTGATGTTCTGAGTCGGCAAAATTCACTTCATAATAAAAGTGAAGAAGAGATTAAGTTAAACTCACATCTTTAATATTGTCTTTAGTTTGTCAGGAGCAACGAAGTGCCCAAGCTACCCCTTTATTTTGATTATGCTGCAACCACCCCTGTAGATCCTGTTGTAGCAGAGAAGATGATGGGCTGTTTAACTCAGGATGGTCTCTTCGGAAACCCTGCGTCACGTTCACATAAATACGGCTGGCAGGCTGAGGAAGCCGTTGATGTTGCCCGGCATCAGGTTGCTGATTTGCTCAATGCCGACGCGCGCGAAATTGTGTTTACCTCCGGCGCGACCGAGTCGGATAACCTGGCAATAAAAGGTGCGGCTCAGTATTACTCGGCTAAAGGCAAGCATATCATTACGCTGAAAACTGAACACAAGGCAGTATTAGATACTTGCGCTCAGTTAGAAAAAGAAGGTTTTGAAGTTACTTACCTGGACGTTGGCAGCGACGGACTGCTGGATATGGATCTGTTCCGCTCAGCTCTGCGTGAAGATACAGTCCTGGTAAGCGTTATGCTGGTTAATAACGAAGTTGGCGTTATTCAGGACATTGCTGCTATTGGGCAACTTTGTCGTGAAAACGGCACCTTATTCCACGTTGATGCTGCCCAGGCTTCCGGCAAAGTTTCTATGGATATGGCTGAGTTGCCGGTCGACTTAATGTCTCTTTCTGCTCACAAAATGTATGGTCCTAAAGGTATTGGGGCGCTCTATGTGCGTCGTACGCCCAGAGTTCGGTTACTTGCGCAAATGCATGGCGGCGGTCACGAACGGGGTATGCGTTCAGGTACCTTACCAACACACCAGATTGTCGGCATGGGTGTTGCGGCTGAAATTGCGCGTAATGAGTTGGAGCTGGAGCCTGTGCGGGTTAAAAACCTGCAGCGGCGGTTATGGAAGGGTGTTAGTCAGTTAGAAGGTGTAACCCTGAATGGCTCTGACCAGCAACGGGTTCCGCATATTACCAATATCAGCTTTGCCGGAGTTGATGGTGAACTGCTGCTAATGGCGTTAAAAGATCTTGCGCTTTCGTCGGGCTCGGCCTGCACGTCGGCCAGCGTTGAACCTTCGTATGTGCTGAGAGCATTAGGCGTTGAACATGAGCTGGCAATGAGCTCATTGCGCTTTAGTATTGGCCGTTACACGTCCGAAGACGATATCGACAGTGCAGTAGAGCTTATCCACCGCACTATCGGTACCTTGCGAGGGGCTGCTTAGTCTTTCAGCAGGCCGGCAAAGGTTTTGCGGAACTTAGCCAGCTTAGGTGAAATGACCGCCTGACAATACGGGTTTTCCGGGTTTCTGGCGTAGTAGTTTTCGTGGTAATCCTCCGCCGGATAAAAGGTCCCTAACTCGGTGACTTCCGTTACTATAGGCGCTGCAAATGCATCGTCAGCCTCTAGCTCAGCAATAATTTTCTCGGCTTCTCGTTTTTGCTCGTCATTATGATAGAAAATCGATGTGCGATATTGCGTGCCAACATCGTTACCCTGGCGATTCACCTGAGTCGGATCGTGCAGGGTGAAAAAGATTTCTAAGATTTGACGGTAAGAGATCTGCTCCGGATCGTACTGGAGTTGAGCGACTTCTGCGTGGCCCGTGTTTCCCGTGCAAACTTGTTCGTAAGTGGGGTTTGGCGTATGACCACCCGTGTAGCCGGATTTAACCGACTGAATGCCTTTTACCTGAAGGAAGGCAGACTCAACACACCAGAAGCAGCCGCCGCCCAGAGTAGCTTGTTGGTATTCATTGTTCGCCATGTCAGAACTCCTTATCGTCAAATAGACGTCTATATGGCTAATTTGTTTTAGCATCCTAGCTGAGAATAAGTGAAAAAACAATCACTGGGTATTCGATTTCTGCGCTGATCTCACGTATAATCCGCGCGACTAATTTATCCCTTTATTTTATTGGAGTTTATAACCATGGCTTTAGAGCGCACTCTATCAATTATCAAGCCTGATGCAGTTGCAAAAAACTTAATCGGCGCTATCTACAACCGTTTTGAATCTGCTGGCCTACGCATTGTCGGTGCTAAAATGATGCACTTAAGCAAAGAGCAGGCGGAAGGTTTCTACGCTGAACACAAAGAACGTCCTTTCTTTGGCGCTTTGGTTGAATTCATGACTTCAGGTCCTATCGTTGTTCAGGTTCTTGAAGGTGAAGACGCTGTGCGTAAAAACCGTGACATTATGGGTGCTACGAATCCTGCAGAAGCACTGGCAGGAACTATCCGTGCCGACTATGCTGAAACTATAGACGAAAATGCGGTACACGGTTCAGATGCAACTGAATCTGCTGCGCGCGAAATCTCTTACTTCTTCAGCGACGAAGAAGTTTGCCAGCGCACTCGTTAAGACGTAAGAAAATATAGCCTGACGGGAACGTCAGGCTACATCAGAACACTGGAGCTTTATGACCAACGCAATAGATAAAAAAGTGAACTTACTCGACCTGAATCGTGAGGGAATTAAAGAATTCTTTCGTGAAATGGGTGAGAAACCGTTTCGTGCCGAACAGGTTATGAAATGGCTGTATCACTTTTGTGTCGATGACTTTGATGAGATGACGAATCTCAATAAAGCTTTGCGTGAAAAGCTCAAGCAAGTAGCCGAGATTCGCGCACCTGAACTTCGTGAACAACAGCAGTCGTCAGATGGCACCATTAAGTTCGCGATGACTTTGTTTGACGGTCAGGACGTGGAAACGGTATGGATACCCGAAGGTGACCGCGCTACTTTGTGCGTGTCTTCTCAGGTTGGTTGTGCATTAGAGTGCACTTTCTGTTCCACAGGGGCTCAGGGCTTTAACCGTAACCTCAGTGTGGCAGAAATTATCGGTCAGGTGTGGCGGGTGAACCAGCTGTTAGGGGCTTATGGAAAAACCGGAATTAAACCCGTAACGAACGTTGTCATGATGGGCATGGGTGAACCACTGCTTAACTTAAACAATGTTGTTCCGGCAATGGAGTTAATGTTAGATGATCTGGGCTTTGGTTTATCAAAGCGTCGTGTCACTTTAAGTACTTCCGGTGTTGTTCCCGCATTGGAAAAGTTACGTGAACGCATTGATGTCATGCTGGCAATTTCGCTGCATGCACCAGACGATGAACTCCGTAACGAAATTGTACCTGTTAATAAGAAGTACAATATTGAAGAATTTCTGGCATCGAGCCGTCGTTATGTTGAGCAGTCAAAAGCTCAGCGTAAAGTAACGGTAGAGTATGTCATGCTGGACCATGTGAATGATTCAACTGATCAAGCGCATGCGCTGGCGAAAACATTAAAAGATACCCCAAGTAAAATTAATCTTATTCCTTTTAACCCGTTCCCGGGCTCGGACTACGGCCGTTCCAGCAACTCGCGTATTGACCGTTTTGCTAAGGTACTGATGGAGTATGGGTTTACTGTAATGGTAAGAAAAACCCGGGGTGACGATATTGACGCAGCTTGCGGACAATTGGTCGGCGATGTCATTGATCGTACAAAACGCATACTGAAGCGTCAGCAGAAACAGCGTGGTGGAGAAGCAATAGTTGTAAAGACCGCGTAAATTAACAGAATCGCAGGCACAAGGAGTGTGATAATGCGAGCCGCTTTATTATTGATAGCCGTAGTGCTATATGGTTGTACCGCTAACCCTGAACAGTCGGTTTCTGAGGGTAAAGATGTACGGTTGCAGCTGGGACTTGCTTACTTAGCGCAAGGGAAGTTAAAACTTGCGCATCCACATTTGCAAACCGCATTAAAGAATAACCCTCAGTCTCTGGATGCCAACCTTGCCTTAGGGCAATGGTATTTATCGACAAATGACGTTGATTCAGCTTTGTCACTTTACCAACAGGCATTATCATGGCAACCTATGAGCGGTGCATTGTACAATAACTATGCGGTTGCACTGTGTGTGGCTGGTGACTGGAAAACAGCACTGACGTATTTTGATAAAGTGAGGTTGGATAGTAAGTATTCACATCACGACCGGGCCAGGAAAAACAGAGCCGAATGCTTGGCACGAGGAAGTCACGACGCAGCTCAACCATAACAGGGAAACCCCTTACAATCATGACTGCTGAAAACGAACCAACACAAGATAACGAAAAAACAGAACCTGAAGCGGTAAAAGAAACAGAACAAATGCCGAGCAAGGGTCCTGGACAAATACTAAAAGAAGCTCGTGAAGCAAAAGGCCTAAGCCAACGCGAGGTTGCAGACCAACTGCGTTTGAGAAAGCAGATCATTGAGTTGCTGGAAGTCGATGACTACTCAACTTTTTCGACGCCTACTTTTATTAAAGGTTATTTAAGAGCTTACGCCAAGTTACTGGATCTGGACGACACTGAGTTATTTCAGGCCTACAAAGCAAAAGGCTTTCAAGAAGTTCAAAGTAGCCAGATGCAGAGCTTTTCACGACGTAAGAAGCATCAGGAAAACGATAACCGCTTAATGCTGATTACATACGTGGTCATTATTGTTGTTATTGCCTTAGTTATTTGGTGGTGGCAGGAGCCTGACCTTGGTTTTAATGAAAAAGCTAACGGCACTCAGGAAAGTTCAGAAGTTGCTCCGACGGATGCGGATGGTGAAGCCGACAGTGTTGGCGGTATTGAAATTTCGAATCAGCCGACCGAGCCACAAATCCGGCCTGACGAAGAAGACGCTGTATTAGAGTCAGATGTTGAAGCCGAAGACACTAACGTTGCTGTTGAATCTGTTCAGGAACCGACTGCAGAAGGCGAAGAACTGAATAGCGAGTCGACGGGCGACACCTTAGCAGGTGCTGAGCCGGTTACCGAAGAGACTGATAATGATTCGTCTCTTGAGAGTGCTGAAGAAGCTACCCCGGAAGCTCAGTCAGCAGAAGCTGATGCTGAACCTGTGGAAGCCGCTCAGGTGGCGGCAGAGCAATCTGAGCAGCCTGAAGCGAGCTCACCCAGTTTGGTTTTAGACTTTAATGAAGAATGCTGGGTGAAAATTGATGACGCCACCGGTGAAACTCAGGCCGTTGGTGTTAAAGCAGCGGGCTATCGCATGCCGGTACCGGGCGAGGCTCCATTTTCGGTTACACTATGTAAACCCGAAGCAGTTAACGTAAGTTTTAACGGTAATGCAGTTGATATGAGCCAGTTCCGTACGGGCCGTGTTGCGCGCTTTACCGTGCCGACAGAGTAGTAGAGGTCAATTTAAGGTTATGATGCACGAAAATCCAATTAAACGCCGTCCTTCACGCCGTTTGTATGTAGGTAATGTACCTATTGGCGATGGCGCACCGATTGCTGTGCAGTCTATGACAAATACTGAAACAACCGATGTTGATGCTACCGTTGCTCAAATTGATGCGTTGGCTCAGGCCGGAGCTGATATTGTTCGGGTTTCGGTACCGACAATGGAAGCGGCTGAAGCTTTCAAACAAATCAAATTACGCAGCTCTGTCCCTCTGGTTACTGACATTCACTTCGATTATCGCATAGCACTAAAAGTTGCTGAATACGGCGCTGACTGTTTACGCATTAACCCGGGCAACATTGGCCGTGAAGACAGAATCAAAGCCGTTGTTGATGCTGCGCGTGAGCGCAATATTCCAATTCGCATCGGTGTTAATGGCGGGTCGTTGGAAAAAGACTTACAGGAAAAGTATGGTGAGCCTACGGCTGAAGCCTTAGTTGAGTCTGCCATGCGGCATGTCGATATTCTCGACAAACTCGACTTTCACGACTTTAAAGTGAGCGTTAAAGCATCCGATGTGTTTTTAGCCGTTGACTCCTACCGTCTGCTTGCGAAGAAGATAGACCAGCCACTGCACTTAGGTATTACCGAAGCGGGTGGTAAACGCAGCGGCGCCGTTAAATCGTCAGTAGGCTTAGGTATGCTGCTCGCCGAAGGCATTGGTGACACGCTTCGGGTTTCGCTAGCGGCCGACCCAGTCGAAGAAATTAAAGTGGGATTCGACATTCTGAAGTCATTGCGCATTCGCGCACGTGGTATCAACTTTATTGCCTGCCCAAGTTGCTCGCGTCAGGAGTTTGATGTAATTAGCACGGTTAATGAGCTGGAACAGCGCCTGGAGGATATAACCACGCCTATGGACGTTTCGGTAATAGGCTGTGTTGTTAATGGTCCGGGCGAAGCCTTGATATCTCATGTTGGTCTTGCCGGCGCTAAAAATAAAAGTGGTTTGTATATTGGTGGTGCACGCCAGAAACAACGTTTAGATAACCATAATTTAGTGGATGAGCTGGAAGCGCAAATTCGCGAGCAAGTGAAGTTTATTGAAGCTAATAAAATTGACGTAAAAGAAATTAACGGTTGATTTTACCCGCATCGACAAAGTCCTTATAATACCCGCTTATTTTCTGTATCGATAACCAGACGAGAAGGTTCCGTGGCGAATACAATACAAGCAATTCGTGGCATGAATGATTTGTTGCCAGAGCAGAGTCCGGCCTGGCAGCAGGTTGAAGCAGTAATACGCCGTGTTGCTGCAAGCTACGGCTACAGCGAAATCCGTATGCCTGTGCTGGAAAGTACGCAACTTTTTAAACGTTCAATTGGCGAAGTAACGGATATTGTCGAAAAGGAAATGTACACTTTCGACGACCGTAACGGTGAAAGTGTCACTTTACGCCCTGAGGGAACGGCCAGCTGTGTTCGTGCAGGGAACCAACACGGTTTGCTGTATAACCAAATTCAGCGTTTGTGGTACATGGGACCCATGTTCCGTTACGAACGCCCGCAAAAAGGCCGTTACCGTCAATTTCACCAGTTTGGTATTGAAACCTTTGGTTTAGAAAGTGCTGATGCCGACGCTGAAGTCATCCTGCTTTCTGCCAGGCTATGGCGTGAGTTTGGTATTGCGGATCAGGTTGAACTGCAACTGAACTCTTTAGGGTCTAATGAAGCACGGACGAATTATCGGGATGCGTTGAAAAATTACTTATCTGACTACATTAGCGAGCTGGATGAAGACAGTAAACGCCGGCTGGAAAGCAACCCGCTGCGTATTCTGGATAGTAAAGATGAAAACACTCAAAAGATTCTTGAAGGTGCGCCAAGCCTGTCCGAATACTGGGACGCAGAATCGAAAGAACACTTCGAGCAATTAACGGCTCGCCTGGAAGCTGCTGGTATTTCCTATACCCTGAACGAACGTTTGGTGCGTGGTCTGGATTATTATAACCGTACCGTGTTTGAATGGGTAACCACAGCCTTAGGTGCTCAGGGTACTGTTTGTGCAGGCGGTCGTTATGATGGTCTGGTTGAACAGTTAGGCGGTAAAGCAACGCCTGCGGTTGGCTTCGCAATGGGTATGGAACGTCTTGTGCTGCTACTGCAGGAGCAAGAAAAGCTGACCCCAAGACGAGTCGTTGATGCTTACTTAATGCCGTTAGGCGAAGAAGCGGAACTAAACGCCCCGCGAATTGCCGAACAGCTGAGAAATGAGTTACCGGAACTGCGGCTGGTAAGCCACTGTGGCGGCGGTTCCATGAAAAAGCAAATGAAAAAAGCTGATAAGTCGGGTGCTGAAGTTGCTCTGATTATCGGTGCTGATGAAATCGCTCAGCAGCAAGTAACGGTAAAACCGTTGCGTACTGCTGAAGAACAACAAACTCTGGGCTGGCAGGCACTAATTGAGTATCTGCAACCAATGACGAGAGGGTAGTCAGGTGGATGAAGAACAACAAGTAGAACGTTTAAAAGAGTTCTGGAAAGAACACGGTAAAGGTATTGTTGCCGGTGTAGTCATTGGCTTTGGTTTGTTTTACGGTTGGCGTTACTACGATCAGCATACACTGGAAACGCAGGAGCGTGCGTCAGCTAACTATGAGCAATTAACCTCGGGGTTGTCCGAAGGTAGCGAGAACGCCGTACTCGAAGCTCAAAACTTTGTCAGCGAAAACCCAGGAAATGTGTACGCACAGCTTGTTGCGTTCCAATTGGCACAGCATGCAGCTGAACGCGCTGACCTGGCAACGGCAGTTACCGTTTTGCAATCCGTTGTAGATAACGCAGATGATGAAAACATGTCGGCTTTGGCGAGTATTCGTTTAGCTCGGGTGTTAATTGCTCAGGAACAACTGGACACGGCTTTAAGCTTGGTGCAAAAGCCTCTACCTGAAGCTTACGCTGGTTTTGCGGCGGAGTTGGAAGGTGACATACTTGCTGAGCAGGGCAATACCGAAGAAGCCCGAGCAGCTTATGAACGCGCATTGCAGGCAGGTGAGTCACTGACTCCGGCTTTGCAAATGAAACTCAACAGCTTGGCTAAGTCATAATGCAATTGATTAAACGCTTTATTAAAGGCAGCTTATTATTTTCTGCCACTCTTCTTGTTACCGGTTGTTCTATTTTTGGTGACGATGACGAAGAACCGAAATTTGCTGAGTTACAGCCCATTTCTTCGGAAGTACAGCCAAGAGTTTTATGGGATGCCTCTGTTGGTAGTGGCATAGGAGAGTATTTTTCCCGACTGAACCCTGTGGTTGAGTATGGCAAAGTTTTTGCCGCTGATCGTAATGGAATAGTCAGTGCTTTTGATAAATCCACAGGTGAGCGCTTATGGCGAATTGATTTACGTCAGAGTATTCAGTTTGACCAGGCAACCGATGAAGGTTGGTTTGGCGGTATTTTCTCAAGCCCATTCCCTGCGCGTATTTCAGGTGGTTTAGTGGCGAGCTACGACCGCGTTTTTCTGGGAACAGAAAATGGTGATGTCGTTGCACTAAATGCTGAAAGCGGTGACATTGTCTGGCACACAGAAGTCAATAACGAAGTCATGTCAGATCCTGCTGTCGGTGAAGGACGCGTTGTTGTGCATACTGGTGGCGGAAAAGTTATTAGCCTGGATGCGGAAACTGGCGAACAGCAATGGGAATATGAGTATCAGGCTCCAATGCTGACAGTTCGTGGCGCATCTGCGCCTGCTATTATTAGTGGCGGTATCGTTGTTGGAGACAGTAATGGTACAGGCATGATACTTATTGCCAATAATGGACAGCAGGCATGGACTCAAACCATTGGTAAGCCAAGCGGAAGCAATGAGCTCGAACGCCTGGCGGACGTTGATGCGAAGCCAGCTGTTCAGGGTACTACATTGTACATGATTGCTTTTAACGGTGAGCTGGTTGCGCTGGAATTAAGAGATGGCGAAGTACGCTGGAAGCGCGATTACAAAGCCTTTGAGAATATGTTGGTAACCAATGGTCGGATATTTTTAACTGATGTGAAAAGCCACGTTTATGCACTTGAGCAAAGCGGTGGTGTAGAACGTTGGGGTAATTCACAGCTGTTCGGACGTAAGTTAAGTGCGCCTGCATGGCATCGCGATTACGTTGTTGTCGGTGACTTTGAAGGTTACTTGCATTGGTTAGATAGCGACAGCGGCAATATTGTAGGCCGTTATGAAGTCGGTGGTGACGGTGTTTATGTAGCCCCGGTTGTTGATGACAACATTATGTATGTACAGACTCGGGACGGTGATATCATCGCGCTCGATATTCAATCAGGAAATTAATAAGAGATGTTACCTGTTGTCGCGCTGGTTGGGCGCCCAAATGTGGGGAAATCCACGCTTTTTAATCGTTTAACGCGGACACGCGACGCACTGGTAGCGGACTTTCCCGGGTTAACTCGGGACAGGAAATACGGTCAGGCAAATTACGACGGTTTTCAGTTTATTGTTATTGATACCGGTGGTATTCATGGCGATGAAGAGGGCATTGATGAAGAAATGGCAAAGCAGTCCCTGCTTGCTGTTGATGAAGCCGATGTTGTGCTCTTTATGGTCGATGCCCGAGACGGTGTGACCGTTGGCGATCAAGCTATTGCGGAACATTTGCGTAAGCAAAATAAGAAAGTTTATTTAGTCTGTAATAAAATTGACGGCATCGATGCGCACTCTGCGATGGGCGACTTTTATTCGCTGTCTTTGGGTGAACTCTATGGTATCGCTGCAGCTCATGGGCGAGGGGTTGAGCAGTTATTAGAAACCTGCTTTAGACCAATAGCGGAAGACTATCCCGATGTTATTGTGCCCAAGGACGTTGAGTCTGAAGAGCTTGAGCATGACGAAATCGATTACGAAAAGCTGCCGTTAAAGCTGGCTATTGTCGGCCGTCCTAATGTTGGTAAATCAACTTTAATTAACCGAATACTGGGTGAGGAACGGGTTGTTGTTTACGACATGCCGGGCACCACGCGTGATTCGGTTTATATCCCCATGCAACGCAACGAGCGTGAATATGTCCTGATAGATACGGCCGGAGTGCGTCGGCGAGGTCGTATTGGCGAGGCTATTGAGAAGTTCTCTGTGGTCAAGACATTGCAGGCGATTGAGGATGCAAACGTTGTCCTGATTGTTGTTGATGCGCGTGAGACTATCAGTGACCAGGACCTTAACCTTATTGGCTTTGCATTAAATGCCGGCCGCTCAATTGTTATTGCAGTGAACAAATGGGATGGTCTGCAAAACGACCACAAAGAAGAGATAAAGCGCGAGCTTGACCGCCGCTTAGGTTTTGTCGATTTTGCACGGTTACATTTTATCTCTGCTTTGCACGGTACTGGTGTAGGGCATTTGTTCGAGTCAGTGGAAGAAGCCTACAAAAGTGCAACTCAGCGAATTAGCACCTCTAAGCTGACTAAAATTATGGAAATGGCGCAGGAAGAACATCAGCCGCCATTGGTTAGCGGCCGCCGGGTGAAGTTAAAGTACGCGCATGCCGGGGGTTATAACCCACCACGTATTATTATTCATGGTAATCAGGTTAAAGATTTACCTGGCGCTTACCAGCGTTATCTCATTAATTACTTCCGTAAAGCGCTGGGCGTAATGGGAACGCCGATAAAAGTGGAATTCCGCGAGCCGGTTAACCCGTATGAAGGAAAGAAAAACCAACTGACGTTGTCGCAGCAGCGAAAACGCCGGCGTTTGATGAAGTTCCTGAAAAAGAAAAAGTAGTTTTAATAGAAAGAAGCCTGCAAAAACTGCAGGCTTTTTTATTGATTAATTGAAGTCTGAAGGCGCAAAGCGATATTCCGTCAGGCAATAATCGCAAGTCATGACAATTTCACCCTCCTGCGCCAAAATTTCCTGAATTTCTTCAGGGCTTACTGACGCCAAAGCTTCTAATGTTCGTTCACGCGAACAACCACAAACAAAGCTGACACCTTGTGATGGGTACAGATGGACTTTTTCTTCGTGATAAAGGCGATGCAACAACTCTTCAGCAGGCAAGGTATAAATTTCTTTTGCCGTAATAGTGTCGGTCAGAGTTGCCAGGTGCTCAAAGCCGCTTAAGTCCTTTCCGGTAGCGGGTAAGCGCTGCAGTAACATGCCGGCAGCATGCTCGCCGTCGGCGTATAACCAGACCCGGGTGTGCAGCTGTTCTGACTGTTCAAAGTAGTTTTCCAGCATGGTGGCAATTGAGTCGGCGTCTGCACTTACGACACCCTGATAGCGCTCACCGGTATCCGGCGTTAAAGTGATAACAAGCTGTCCTTTGCCTATCATTGAGCGCAGATCTGTAGCTCCAAGCTCGCTTTTTAAGCGTGCAATGCCCCGGAGTTCCTGATTATGGTTACCATTAACTGCAATAAAATTAAGTGGTCCATCACCCTGAAGCTGAACGGCTATGTGGCCGTTAAATTTTAATGTTGCCGTCAGTAAGGATACTGCCGCCATCATCTGCCCCAGTAACTCCTGAACCGGTGCCGGGTAATCGTGACCACGAATTAAGGTTTGGTAACTGCTGGTCAACTGAACGAGTTCACCGCGCACATCGTGCTCTTCAAAGGTGTAACGTGACAATTGATCAGTTGGGTATTCCATGGGCACTCCTATTTATCGACGACAGGGGCTTACTCGCCGCTATCTTTCATTCTGATAAGTTGACGGCGCTGTTTCTTATCCGGCCGTCCTTCCGGGTGCGGATTATACAACGCATTAAGCTTTCTTGCTTCAGCATTTTGTTCGCGCTTTTCAACGCTTTCTGCGGTTTCCTGATAGAGCAGCTGAGCTTCACTTGCGCCGCGACGTTGCTCACTTAAAGCCATTACTTCCACTTCTTTGGTATCAAAGCCCTGGCGCAAAGTAATAACAGCACCCACCTGTACAATTTTTGAAGGCTTGCTACGCTGTCCCTCATAATGTACTTTGCCTGACTGAACCATTTGCCGGGCAAGTGCTCTGGTCTTATAAAACCGGGCTGCCCATAGCCATTTATCAAGGCGAATAGAGTTCTCTTTTCGATTTCTTGTCATAAAAACGCAACGAATTCGTTATAAACTTTGTGTTAATCGATTGTTGACTCATGTTGCCTGCGCTAGAATGCATGAATCGTCTTTTGTCAGTGTAACAAGAATAAGAATAAAGTGACTGTCCGACTCAAACAAATATTTACAGATCCTCAAATGTGGCGCAGATTAATGCAGGCGCTCACGGCATTCGCGTGGTTTTTGGTCGCAGTACTACTGGCGCGTTTTACCTGGTCTTTAATTAATCCGGCAGAACCGGAGGGGACTGCGGTTCTGCCTAAAGTGACGGTTGACGTTGCGGACAACCGGAATACTGACTTAAGTAGCTTAAAATCATTAAACTTATTCGGTGCCGCTGAGCGAAATGACCGTTCAACGAATACCCGTAACGCACCAAAAACATCATTAAACGTGCGCTTAATTGGGGTTTCTGCCAGCTCTAATCCAGAGCGTTCAGCCGCTATTATCCAGCAAGGAACTAAGCAACAAACCTATGTTATTGGTGAGAACCTTGGTAGCTCATCTGTCACTGTTGAAGAAATTCATGCTGACCGTGTCATTCTTGATAATAACGGACGTTTAGAAACTCTTGAAATGGAAGACATTGGCGAAGATAGACCGGCACTGTCGCTGGTTATTGATGGTTCAGGAAATGGTGACGGGGCTTTGGTCCCGGAAGATGACGAAGGTGCTAATGCTGATGAAAGCAACTTGCCAGACGATGCGAGTGTTGAGGAGCAGTTGGCTCAGGTTGCCAATAACCCGTCTTCTCTACTGGATTACGTGAGTATTTCACCGGTGCAGGCGGATGGTGAACTCAAAGGGTATAAATTAAATTCGGGTAAAAACCCTGAATTGTTTCGAGACGCAGGTTTTCAAAACGGTGACTTAGCAGTAGCCATTAATGGCTATGACCTGACCGATATGGAGCAAGCAATGCTGGCCAGTCAGGAACTCTCAGAGCAAAAGCAAGTCAGTATCGAAATTGAGCGCGACGGTGAACGCATGGAGCTGTCGTTTGAGCTACCGGTAAAACAGGATAATTAATATGAACGTGGCAAAGAGTGGCTTAAAAGCATGGCTGGGAGCCTTAGGGATAACTTTAACCCTTATGAGCTCGCCATTAAGCAGCGAAGAGTATGCCGCTAGTTTCAAAAATACCGACATCAACGAATTCATTCAGGTGGTTGGACGTAACCTCGAGAAGACCATCATTATCGATCCAAACGTCAGAGGCAAAATTGATGTCCGCAGCTACGATGTCATGAATGAAGAGCAGTACTATCAGTTTTTCCTGAATGTGCTTGAAGTTTATGGTTTTGCTGTGGTCGAAATGGAATCTGGCGTGTTGAAAGTGATTCGTGACAAAGACGCAAAAACCTCGTCTCTGCCTGTGTTGGACAGAGATACCCGCGGCTCGGGCGACACTATGGTAACTCGTGTTGTGCCGGTAGAGAATGTATCAGTGCGTGAGTTGGCTCCTTTGCTTCGCCAGTTGAATGATCAAAGCGGGGGCGGCATGGTCGTCAGCTATGACCCTTCTAACGTGATTATGATGACCGGCCGTTCAGAAACGGTGCAACGTTTAGTCGAGATTATTGAGCGAGTGGATCAGGCCGGCGATCAGGATGTTGACATGGTCAGCCTGGAATACGCTTCTGCGAGTGAAATAGTGCGCATTGCTCAGTCGCTTTATGAAAAAAATAATGAGGGTGTGCCAGCTTTATTGATCCCGAAAATTGTTGCCGATGAGCGCAGTAACAGTGTCATTGTGAGTGGTGAGCCTCGTGCCCGCTCTCGCGTAGTGAAACTGATTAAACAACTGGACCAGGACTTAAAAACCGAAGGAAACACACGGGTTTTCTATTTGAAATATGCCAAAGCTCCCGAGGTTGTTGAAGTATTAAAGAACGTTAGTAGCTCTATTCAGGCGGAAGTAGAGCAGCAAACAAGCACCGGAAATAACAGTCAGCGTCGCCGTAGCAGCGGTAATGAAACGGTTAGTATCAGCCCGCACGAACCGACTAACTCGGTTGTTATTACAGCGCAAAAAGACATGCTGGCGTCACTGGAAAAGGTGATTCGGGAGTTAGATATTCGCCGCGCCCAAGTTCAGGTTGAAGCCATTATTGTCGAAATTATGGAAGGCGATAGCGTTGATTTTGGAGTGCAATGGATTAGCGAAGATGGCGGCATGGTGCAGTACAACAATGGTAACCAGGTTCCCATTGGCAGTTTGGCGGCTGGGGCTTATCAGGCTCGTGAAAGGCCAGGAACCACCACCACTCGTATAACGGACGGCGGTGTCGAAGTTACGACGACAGAACCCGACGAGCCAGGCGATATTTCGTTGTTGGCGAATTTACTCGGATCGGTAAACGGGATGATGTTCGGTACAATTCAGAATGATTGGGCTGCTGTCGTACAGGCCGTCACTCAGGATACTCGTTCCAATATTCTGGCAACGCCCAGCATTGTCACAGTGGACAACGAGGAAGCAAGTTTTCTGGTTGGTCAGGAAGTACCGACTATTAGTGGCTCAACTACTGGCGATAACAATGACAACCCATTCCAGACAGTTGATCGCACCGAGATAGGTATTAAATTAAAAGTTACCCCTCAGATTAACGAAGGGGATGCTGTGCAAATGACCATTGAGCAGGAAGTTTCCAGCTTGAGCGGTGCTACAGCGGTTGACGTTATTATTAATAAACGTGAACTGAAAACGACAGTGATGGCTGACGATGGCGAAACCATTGTACTTGGCGGTCTGATTGATGAAGACGTGCAGGAGTCGGTATCCAAAGTTCCTCTATTGGGTGATATTCCTATTTTGGGTAAGTTATTCAGTTCAACATCAACTTCTAAGCAAAAGCGAAATTTGATGGTGTTTATTCGCCCGACAATTGTGCGTGACGGTAACCGTATGCGAGATTTGAGCTCGGCCAAGTACAACTACATCAGGGCTTTGCAACTGGATGAACGCTCACGCGGCATTTCATTGATGCCAACTGAGGAAACGCCTTTACTTAATGACTGGGACAACAAACTGACATTACCTCCTGGATTTGATGAGTATCTGGAGAAGAAGGGTAAGGAAAGCAGCGACGACAAAAACAATGAGTCGACAAATGACTGAAGCTAGTGCCATTGCAACAACCCGCCTGCCTTTTGGCTTCGCTAAGCGTTTTGGCGTGGTCGTGGAGCATGGCGAACCCATGATTCTGCATTGTCGCGCCGGTATTTCTGCTGCAGCACTAAAAGAAGTAAGGCGTGCGATGGGACAGCCGGTAACCATAAAAGAGCACGCCGCCAGTGACTTTGAAAGCCTGTTAACTCGTGCTTATCAACGTGACTCATCCGAAGCCAAACAACTGATGGAAGATATTGGCAACGAGTCGGACTTATTTTCACTGGCTGATGAATTGCCGCAAACGGAAGATTTGCTGGAAAGTGAAGACGACGCGCCTATTATTAAGCTCATTAACGCTATGCTGAGTGAGGCGATAAAGGAAGGGGCTTCTGATATTCATATCGAAACCTTCGAGAAAGCCTTATTAATTCGTTTCCGTATTGATGGTGTATTGCGTGAAGTGCTGCGTCCAAACCGCAAGTTGTCGTCGCTGCTGGTGTCACGAATAAAGGTTATGGCGCAGCTGGATATCGCTGAAAAGCGGGTGCCTCAGGATGGCCGTATCTCATTATTAATTGCAGGCCGGGCGGTAGATGTTCGTGTTTCGACCATGCCGTCGAACCATGGTGAGCGGGTGGTACTGCGTTTATTGGATAAAAACAACGCGCGGCTCAATTTAACTGAACTGGGAATGACTGACGAGAACCGGAAAATTTTCCAGGAACTGATTTATAAACCGCACGGTATTATTTTGGTGACTGGCCCTACGGGGTCGGGTAAAAGTACGACCTTGTATGCAGGCCTTAGCGAGATCAACTCAAAAGACCGTAACATTCTGACCGTAGAAGATCCGATAGAATACGCTATTGATGGCATTGGTCAGACTCAGGTTAACCCTCGTGTTGATATGACTTTCGCTCGCGGACTTCGTGCTATTTTGCGGCAGGACCCTGATGTTGTAATGGTCGGGGAAATACGAGACGTTGAAACGGCACAAATTGCTGTTCAGGCGTCCTTAACGGGCCACCTGGTACTTTCTACTTTACACACCAACACCGCTGCAGGTGCTATTACCCGTCTGGAAGACATGGGCGTTGAACCGTTTCTGCTGTCCTCCAGCTTGCTGGCTGTGTTGTCCCAGCGTTTGGTGCGAACACTTTGTACTGAGTGCAAACAGCCGCATGAGCCAGACGACGAAGAAAAAAATATGCTGGGGCTCAGTGCCTCAGATAACAGCGTAATTTATCGGGCCGGTAGCTGCGAACGTTGTAATCATACGGGTTACCGTGGGCGGACCGGTATTCATGAATTACTGGTTGTCGATGATCATGTGCGTGAGTTAGTGCACAACGGGCATGGTGAGCAGTCTATTGAAAAGTACATTAGACAGTCGACTCCGGGCATTCGTCAGGATGGTCTGGCAAAAGTACTGAAAGGCAAAACAACGCTGGAAGAAGTGCTGCGGGTTACCCGCGAGGAGTAAAGGGTGGCAGCATTTGAATACCAGGCTGTTGAAGCTAACGGCAGAAAGAAAAAAGGGGTTTTAGAAGCTGACACTGAGCGTCAGGTGCGCCAGTTGCTGCGAGAGCAGGGCTTAATGCCATTGAGCATAGCCCCCGCAGCTGATCAGGACAGAAAGAAAACCTTAACGCCGCGTTTCGGCTTGCCTCAACGTAAAGTTAAAGCTCAGGATTTAGCGCTTATAACCCGTCAGTTGTCTACGCTGGTGGGTTCTGCACTTCCTATTGAACAGGCACTGCTGGCTGTTGCGGATCAAACCGAGAAGCCACGACTTAAAAAGCTGCTAATGTCAGTAAGAAGTAAAGTCGTTGAAGGTTACGGGCTGGCCGAAGCCATGTCTGAGTTTCCCGGGGTATTTGACTCCTTATATACAGCCATGGTGGCTGCCGGGGAAAAGTCCGGGCATTTAGACACCGTACTGGATGAACTGGCGAACTATACCGAGCAGCGGCAGCACATGAAAAGCCAGTTGACTCAGGCGCTTATCTATCCGCTCATGCTGACTTTGGTTGCAGTTGGTATTGTTGTCTTTCTGTTGGTGTCTATTGTGCCGCAGATAGTGGATAACTTCTCTACTATGGGACAGGAATTGCCCCCTACAACACTGGCGATGATAGCCATAAGTGAGTTCTTGCAGAACTGGGGGCTGTGGTTGTTAATAGCTATCGCCTTAGTTTTGGTGGCTTTTAATCAGTGGCTGCGAAACGAAAAAAACCGCCTGAAATATCATCGTCGACTGTTAAAACTTCCTATGCTGGGTAAGGTCATAAGAGGGGTGAGTACGGCGCGTTTTGCCAGAACACTCAGTATTTTGACTTCTTCTGCTGTTCCGCTGCTTGACGGCTTGCGCATTACATCGTCAGTGATAGGCAATTTAGCCATACGGCAGGCTGTCGATGAAGCTGCTGACCGTGTGCGCGAGGGCTCTTCAATGCGAGGTGCGCTGCAGGAAACCGGGTTATTTCCACCTATGATGCTGCATATGATAGCGGCTGGGGAGAAGTCAGGTGAACTGGAGCAGATGCTGAAACGCTCGGCAGATAACCAGGATAAAGAGTTTGAGAATTTGGTATCGGTCAGTTTAAAGGTATTCGAGCCGGTGCTCATTGTGACTATGGCCGGTATCGTATTCTTTATTGTGCTGTCTATCATTCAACCCATTTTACAATTAAATAATAGTGTAGGGCTTTAGCTATGAGACGTAATCAATCAGGTTTTTCATTAGTCGAAGTAATGGTCGTTATTGCCATTATCGGTATTCTGGCGACTATGGTGCTACCCAATGTTCTGGGCAATCAGGAAAAAGCGAATGAACAAAAAGTTATCGCTGACATTGTTGCTTTAGAAAATGCATTGGCACAGTATCACCTCGACAACGGCATGTTCCCAACGACTGAGCAAGGCCTTGAAGCTTTAGTTAACGAACCGAACTTAGATCCTCAGCCGCGCAGTTATCGTCGTGGTGGTTATATCCGCCGGTTACCACAAGACCCCTATGGTAATGACTATCTGTTATTGAACCCGGGCCAGTATGACGACGTTGATATTTTCTCGCCGGGTCCTGATGGGCAGCCGGGCACTGATGATGACTTCGGCAGCTGGATGATTGGCAACAACGACCGTGATCAATAAGCGTCGTCAATTTGGTTTTACCTTAATTGAAGTCATGCTGGTGATGGCCATCCTGGGCCTTATCGCCAGCGCTGTTGTGTTTACCCTGCCAGGCGGTGAGCGTGGCGGAGACTCTCCTCATAACGCTGCTGTTGCGTTACGTCAGCAGCTTAACTACGCACGCGAATATGCCATGGTCAGGCAGCAACCTGTTGGTCTCAAGTTTCATGAGGACGGATATCGTTTTTTATTCTGGCAGGACGAACAATGGAAAGAGAAGAGTCCCCGCGGTTTGCGGGCCCAGAAGACCGAATGGCCAATGCGCTGGGAGTTTACCAGTCGGGGTATAGCCATACTTGAGCAAAGTGAGTCCTTAGAGAGTGGCCTATTCGCGGATGAAAGTGACGATGACAGTCTGGTTCCCGATATTCTGATTCTTCCAAGCGGCGAGATGACATTGTTTAGTGTTCATATCGAGCATTTAAACGAGCCTGAAGCGGAACGCTGGCTGATTGCACAAAACAGTTGGTTAATCAGTATCTCCGAAGAGGCTCCGGAGTAGTTATGCGGCTAATGCGAGGGTTTACATTAATTGAAGTCATGGTCGCTTTATCGGTTTTTAGTCTGGCCGCTTTGGCGGCGTTACAAGCGGCCAGTGGACATTTGACCGGGTTAAGTGCCCTGCAGGATAAAACCTTCGCACAGTATGTGGCTTCTAACCGTCTGGCTGAGCTTTCTATTGAAAACAACTGGCCGCTGGAAAACGGGCGAAAAGGCCAGCAAGAACAAGCTGACATTACCTGGTACTGGCAACAACAAGTGACCGAAACCGTAACGCCAAATGTGGTTGCGGTAACGATAAAAGTGATGAAGAGCGAAAACGGCCGTGAACACTTTCGGCTAACCCGTTACGTGCGTAAACCGGATTCAGCGGGGGAGTCTCGCAATGGTCGCTAACTCTGCAAACAGAGGGTTCACCTTAGTTGAGGTGTTGGTCACCATGGTGATATTCGCCATCATCGGTATTGCGAGTTTTCAAGTGCTGAACCAAATGGTCAGCACAGAAGAGCAATCGCAGAAACAACGTGATCAGCTAGAGCGTTTGCAGTTTAGTCAGTTGCTGATGCAGCAGGATATTCGCCAAATGGTCGCTAAACCGACGCGGCCATCGGCTATGGAAATTACGCATCAGTATTTAAGTAACGACCCAAGATACTTTGAATCAGACGGCGGCGTGCTGGCGTTTGTCAGAAGCGGTTTTGATAACCCCGGCTATATTCTGCCGCGCAGCGAATTGCAGCCGGTGGTTTACCGCCTATGGGAGGGTGACTTACAGCGCGTTACCGAGACATTTGTTAATGATCGCTCATCAGAGCCGTCAATTCAGACGTTATTAGAAGATGTGAATGAACTCTCTTTTCGGTTTTATCGCAGTGAGACCGGGAGTCGCTCCAATCAGGACACAGAAGAAGGCTGGAGCGATAGCTGGGAGAGTGCAGGTGACTTACCTCAGGCGGTTGAAGTTACCATTGGCAGTGAAAACTTTGGCACCATTAGGCGGGTGTTTCTGATTGCTGGTGTTGGTCAGTTAGCAGTTGATGACTCTGAGGGGGATCGAGGTGCCAACTAACTTAACCCGGTCGTCGCAAAAGGGAGCGGCACTGATAACCGTCCTGCTGGTCATTGCTTTAGTATCGGTTATTGCCGTCAACTTAGGTGGCAAACTACAGTTGCAAATAACCCGTATGGGAAATCTGCAACAAGCTGAGCAGGGCTACTGGATGTGGCTAAGCGCCGAAGATGTTTTAAAAGAAGTGCTTAAAACAGAGCTCGATGAGAATGATGGTGTCGCCCATAGTGAACAAAACTGGGCGGGTCGCAATGGGCCTTTCCCTGTCGAGGGCGGCCAAATCGCCGCACGAGTAAATGACTTGTACAGCTGCTTTAATCTAAACAGTTTGAGTGCTGACGCGGAAGATCCAGGCACACTGGAAAAGCGCAAACGGCAATATAAAGCCTTGTTACAGGCATTAGATATTGATAATTATCAGGCCGAAATTTTGACCGACAGTCTGGTAGACTGGATAGATGAAGATAGCGAGTTATCGGGAAGCAATGGTGCAGAAGATCCAGACTACGAAAGCTTACCTAAGCCCTATCTTGCAGCAAATAGTCACTTGCTGGACTTGAGTGAGCTAAGAATGGTACGCGGTTACAGTGCTAAAATTGTTAATAAACTGAAGCCCGTTGTTTGTGTTATTCCTAATGAATCTGAATTAAAAATAAATATAAATACACTGGAACAAGAGCAGGCAGCGGTACTGACGGGCGTGACAGAAGGTAAGTTGTCAATTGCTGATGCTATGTCGCTTTTGGCCAATAGGCCGGAGCAGGGCTACGAGTCGGATGAAGAGTTAACCGAATTAGCTGAGCTTGAAAATGTTCGTTCTGAACTGGAAAGTGACCTTTCAGAGCTGACGGTAAAAAGCGAGTATTTCCAGCTGGTTGCGATGATCCAGTGGGGTGAAATAGAGATGAGAGCGCGCTCGGTATTACATTTAAACCAAGGTCGAGTACAGACATTGTACCGGGCGATGGGAGATTAGTTTATGCAAGAAACACTGATTCTGCGTTTGCCAGCTTACGGTACGAATGAACCCATACCCTGGCTGGTTTGGCATAAAAATCAGCAGGAGTTAATTGCCAGCGGTAGCCTGAATTCAGTCGATGAGCTTTCTCAGCTCAAAGACAAAGCAGGCCGTTGCGAGGTTGTTGTTGCCTTGCCGGGGCAGGACGTCTTTATGACAAAGGTAACACTGCCTGCGGGTACTAAGAGACACCTGCAACGCATTATTCCTTATGCACTGGAAGAAGAGCTGGCAAGTGACATAGAGCAGCTGCATTTCTCCTGGCCGGACGTAAAAGGAACGGAATTACCTGTCGCCGTAGTCGCAAAAGAGCGAATGGATGAATGGCTAAAACTGTTTTTAGAGGCCGGTATTGACGCTCCTTACTGGGTGCCTGATTGTTTCCTGCTTCCGTATCAGGAAGATGTTTGGCAGGCAATAGAGCTTGGTGACAGCGTTATTGTCAGAACGGGAACCTGGGAAGGTTTTACCGTTGAAAAGGAACAGTTTGCAGAGTTAGCACCGGCCCTTGCTTCAGAGCAGGAAAACCCAACCGAAATTGTTCACTACGGTGAGTTAAACTGGCCTCAGTCTCCGGCACCTTTAACTGCTGCCGATATCGAAGTACCTTTTACTATTGCGGTGCAAAGTCTTGAAACGGGTAATAAGCTTAACCTAAGGCAGGGAAACTACCGCTCACACAGAGCGAAACGTTCAGTAGAGCTTCCCTGGCGGGCTTTTGCCACAGCCGCAAGTGTGCTTTTTGTGTTGGCTATTGTGTTAAATGGTGTGCGTTACTGGCAGCTAAATTCACAAAGCGAAACGTTGAAAGCTCAGGCTGAGCAACTTTATCGGGATGCATTTCCAGGTAATACCCGAATTGTGAATTTGAAAGTTCAATTGCAACGACAGTTAGACGGACTGGGTCTTGGTAATTCAGACCAGGTATCAGTGCTTGCTGTTCTGCAGCAATTAGAACCGGCATTTAAGTCTCAACCTGACTTGCAGCTTGAGCTGTTGCGGTTTCAGAATAACGAATTGCGGTTGCAGGCAACGGCTAAAAGTTTTTCCCAGTTTGAATCTTTCCAGCAAGCCGCAAAGGCAGAAGGCCTGAATATTGAAGCCGGTTCAATGAGTAACCGCGGAGAAACGGTATCAGGCGCATTGACGGTGCAAGTTGAAAGTGGAGGGGCACAGTCATGAACGGACTCAAACGCTACTTAAAGCCTTATCTGGATTTGGGCGCCCAACGCTGGCGCCAGTTTAATCAACGTGAGAAGACGTTGCTGTCTGTATTAGGCGGTGTGCTTTTTATTGCTTTACTGTATTTCGCTGTGTGGCAACCCAGTGCTCAGGCCGTGGCTAATGCCGAGCGCAAGTTAGAGGCTCAACAGCAGCAGTACCAGTGGGTACAGCAAGCTATCGCACGTTATAAAAAGTTAGAGGGTAAAACCGGACAACGAGAAAGCGCGTCTGGTTCAGTGAGTCAACGCATTAACCGTGCTGCTGCAGCGCAAGATATCCAAATAGCGCGTTTGCAGCCTCAGGGTCAGGACTATTTATTGACCGTGGATGAAGTGTCTTTCTCTGACCTGGTAAGTTTTTTGGCTGAATTAGAGCAGCGACAGCAGTTAGTATTGACGTCGGTCGATATTGCGAAATTGAATGCACCCGGACAAGTTAGGCTCCGCAAACTTTTAGTAAGAGAGGCTTCATGAATCTAAAGCGCTGGATACCCTGGTTAGTTGTCGTGTATCTGGTTGCCATGCTGGTTATGTTACCGGCACGAGTGGTTTACTGGTTTCCGCTACCGGATAACATCCGGATATCTCAGGTGAGTGGTAGCTTATGGCAGGGGACTGCCGGACAGGTGGCTGTTGATGACATAGTGCTGAGTAATCTGGCGTGGGATTGGCAAGTCTCGTCTGTGTTGCTGGGCGAGCTTGTGGTGGATGTTAACCTTCCTCAGAACAACAACCCTTTTGCGTTGAACGGTCAATTGCTGGCCGGCTCAACAAAGGTTGGCGCGAAGAATGTAACAGCCAGTGGTGATGTCAACGCGCTATTGCAGCTGGTTGGTACTCGCTTACCGCTAAAAACGGGTGGTAACTGGCGCTTGTCGCTGGACAGCTTTGTGGTCACTGCTCCCGGGCCTGTGCGTTGGTGTGACGAGCTGCAGGGGCAGGCACGAGGAGAACAAATACGCGTATTGGTCAATAACCAATGGCAGTCTCTGGGGGATTTTCCGGTTGAACTCGGCTGTAGTGATAATAATGCCGTTACACTAGCTATGGACGGAAATAATAGTCTGGGGCTGAACTTTAACGGCAGTATTAATAGCCAAAGCTTTAATGCTCAGGGAACGGTTAAACCGACACCAAGAACACCTGAAGGTTTAGCTAGAATGATGGAGTATATGGGGAAACCAGACTCTCAGGGACGTTACTCCTTCCGGTTGTGATCTGACTTGCAGGTCAGTCCGTTTATAATTACTGTAATTAATAACTCGTTTAAGCCTCTGCCTAATAAGGAATTTGTATGGATAACATCGTTCAGTGGATTAATGATAACCAGGATATGCTGATCGGTTTCTCGATTAAGTTTGTTATCGCGATTGCGATACTCATTATCGGTAAAATGGTTGCGAATGCTGTTACCGGTGTAATGACCAAGAACATGCGTAAGCGCGAAGTAGACGGTGCAGTCATCAGCTTTGTGGGTGCGATTCTGAAAACGGTAATATTCATTGCCGCTATTATGATGGCGTTGTCACACGTTGGGGTTGAAACCACTTCCTTTATTGCTATTTTAGGTGCGGCAGGTTTGGCTATTGGTCTTGCTCTGCAGGGGTCTTTGTCAAACATTGCATCGGGCGTTTTACTGATTATGTTCCGTCCTATTCGTGCCGGCGAATATGTAGACGCTGGTGGTGTTTCAGGAACGGTTGAACAAATTAATATTTTTCAGACGATAATGAAAACGCCGGACCGTAAGGTGGTTTTTGTTCCTAACTCTGAAATTATTGGCGGCCCAATCGTCAACTACAACCGCGAAGAGTTGCGCCGTATCGATTTAGTGATTGGTGTTAGTTACAGTGCTAACTTACAGCAAACGAAAAAAGCACTGATGGATGTTATTACCAGCGATGAGCGTGTACTAAAAGATCCTGAACCCGTGGTTACGGTAACTAACCTAGGAAACTCTTCGGTCGACTTTAACGTGCGTCCGTGGACAAAAAATGAAGATTACTGGCCGACCCGCTGGGATCTTCTGGAACGTATTAAAGACCGTCTGGATGAAGAGGGTATTGGCATTCCGTTTCCCCAAATGGACGTTCACCTGAAAAAAGAAGACTAACGTTTTGTTTAAAAAGGCCACTGAAAAGTGGCCTTTTTTTGTACTTAATTAACTCAAAGCTTGTGAGATATCAGCAATAATATCTTCCACATTTTCAATACCCACACATAAGCGTATGGCTTCAGGTTTTACGCCAACCGAGGCTTGCTCTTCCGTTGATAGCTGACGGTGGGTTGTTGATGCAGGGTGGCAGGCCAGTGACTTGGCATCACCGATATTGACCAGACGCTTAAACAGTTTCAGCTTGTCATAAAAAGTCACACCGGCATCGTAGCCACCCTTAACACCAAAGGTTAGTAGCGAAGCCGGTACTGCATTCTTAATGTATTTCTTTGCCAGCCCGTGATTCCGATGTTCTGGTAAAGCTGCAAAGTTAACCCACTCTACCTGAGGATGTGCTTTTAAATATTCAGCCACTTTTAATGCGTTTTCACAATGGCGTTCAATACGTAAAGCCAGAGTCTCCAGCCCCTGCAATAGCAGGAAGGCGTTAAACGGTGACAGGCAGGCCCCGGTATTACGCAGCGCAACGGTTCGCACTCGTGCTATAAATGCGGCGGGGCCAAAAATATCAGTATAAACCACGCCATGATAGGCGGGCTCGGGTGAGCTAAACTGAGGGAAACGCTGTTTTTCCTGAGCCCAGTCGAAACGACCACTGTCAACAATTAGACCGCCAACCGAATTGCCGTGACCACCGATGTATTTCGTTAGCGAGTGAACAACAATATCGGCACCGAAATCAACAGGCTTGCAGAGTATGGGGGTTGCGACTGTATTATCAACGACCAAAGGTACCCCATGTTTATGTGCAACCTGAGCATACCCTTCTAAGTCGGCGATGTTACCGGCAGGATTGCCGATACTTTCGCAGTAAACCGCTTTGGTTTTACTATCAATAAGCTTCGCTATATCTTCAGGCTTGTCGGAGTCGGCGAAACGCACTTCAATACCAAATGATGGCAGCATATGACGGAATAACGTATAAGTTCCGCCGTAAAGCTGTGGTGTAGTGACAATATTGTCGCCCTGACTGGCCAAAGTAATGAGAGCATATTCAATAGCAGCCATGCCTGACCCCACGGCAAGTGCTGCGACACCGTGTTCCAGTTCTGCCACGCGTTTTTCCAGAACATCGTTGGTCGGGTTCATAATGCGCGAGTAGATATTTCCTTCAACCGCTAAATCAAACAGGTCGGCGCCGTGCTGAGCGTTATCAAACTCGTATGACACCGTTTGATAAATGGGCGTTGCTACCGACTTGGTTGTTGGGTCGGTTTCATAGCCATGATGTATGGCCAGTGTTTCGTCTTTCATGCGGACTCCAGTTGAGATTCAGTTAAAAAATGCGTTAAAGCCGATTGGTATTGTTCGACATTTTTAATAAAACCATCGTGACCAAAAGGTGTTTCAATGGTGACTCGACCTGTGTGATTAGGGAGTAATTGCTCCAGCTCCGTGACCAGACTTGGAGGCGCAATAGCATCATTATGAAAGTCGATAAGTTGTACCTTTGCCTGAACCCTGGTTGGATCAATGCTGTAGTCATTCAGTATTGGCGTTAGGTGTGTGAACAGGCTGCGACAGTTATTACCGTTTTGTTTTAACAGCTTTTCTCCCTGATACAGAAGATACTCAAACGCATCGTCGGCGTGGTTAAACCGTTGCTCGAACTCTTCAGCGGTACGGTAACTCAGCATGGCCAGCGCCCGGGCGAGAATAATTCCGGACTGGTCATCACCGCAGCGCTGAATCAATGCTTGTTGAAAATAGCGCAACAGGGCGGAATGAACAGAAGGCTTATGAGCGGCTCCAATAGCTGTCAGATGAGTTAATTCCGTTGGGTGGTCAGCAGCAAACTGAAGCCCCAAAACACCACCAAAAGATCCGCCAACCCAGGCTTGCAGATCAATGGTTTCATCTCGTAGTGCCTGACGTATGGCCTCACTGTGCTGTTGAACCGTTAAAGGAATAGCAGGGCAGTCAGAACCTCCCAACCCGCCAAAGTAATCAAAGCTAATGACTTGTACATCATCGAGATCAGAAAATACCGGGTGAAGTGACTGCCACCAGCCGCTTTTATCCGGCTTCCATAGTCTACCGCTGGCGCTGATGCCCCCTTGTACAACAATTGCAGGCGCACCGGCATTACCATAACGGTAGCCTTTGATGCGTCCGAAGGAGGTCTCTTTGTAAAAACTGCGGGCAACTGGCTGAACCATAGCTAACCTCACGTTGATGAACCATTCCCCGACTGTAATAAATGGATATAAAGCCGTCAAGACATTTAGACGTCTAAATGTAATTGAGCTTATTTTGATATCCATTGAGTGTGGTATGATTTCGCTATTAACTTTAAAGAAAAGAGTGACGTTCATGGTGTATTCGGTCAGCCAGTTAAACATTGAGATTCGGCAACTGTTAGAGCAGGGGTTTGGGCAAATTAGTCTGGTTGGAGAAATCTCAAATTTTGCGGCACCGGGCTCCGGACATTGGTACTTCACTTTGAAAGATGAGCGTGCTCAGGTTCGTTGCGCTATGTTCCGCAATGCCAATCAACGCGCTAAAGTTCGACCGCAAAATGGTATGCAGGTTCTGGTGCGGGCCAAGGTCACGGTTTATGAGCCGCGCGGCGACTATCAACTGATTATTGAGCAGGTGGAAGATGCCGGGCAGGGTCTATTACAGCAACGCTATGAGCAATTAAAGGAAAAGCTTTCAGCCGAGGGGCTGTTTGCGCCTGAACGCAAGCGGCCACTGCCCGATCATATTCATAAAGTGGGTGTGCTGACGTCGCCAACGGGTGCTGCAATAAAAGACATATTAGCTGTCATGAAGCGTCGCGACCCTAGCGTTGAAGTCATTATTTATCCTAGTGCCGTTCAGGGTGAAGCGGCGGTACCGCAGTTGCAGGCCATGCTGAAAACCGCTTTTGAACGTAATGAAGTGGATGTGCTTTTAGTCAGCCGTGGTGGTGGTTCACTGGAAGATTTATGGTGCTTCAACGATGAGAATTTTGCGCGCCTTTTGGCCACGGCACCCATGCCAACTATTAGCGCGGTCGGTCATGAAATTGACTTCACCATCTCTGACTTTGTTGCGGATGTCAGAGCTCCGACGCCGTCGGCGGCTGCCGAGCTGGTAACTCGCGACCAGCAGCAACAGCAACAAAAAGCTCAGGCTCTGCAACAACGCTTAGCTCTGGCCCAACAAAGACTGTTACAGCGTTTAAAGCAGCGCTGGCAGTTTCTGCAGACTCGTCTTCAGCAACAGCACCCGCAACGTCAGCTGCAACAACAATCACAATTGGCTGATGAATTGCAGGCTCGAGCCAGCCGTGCACTGCAGAATCGATTAGCACGTCAGCAACAGCGGGTTTCTTACCTGCAAGGCCGATTACAGGCGGTTCACCCGCAAAAGGAGCTACAGCGTTTACACGAAAAGTTGAATCATCAGCAACAGCGTCTGCCATTAGTCATGCAACGGTTGTTAAAAGAGAACAGGGCCCGACAGCAGCAGTTAATGCAGTCGTTAAACCTTGTTAGCCCGCTCAACACACTGGAACGCGGCTACGCAATTGTCCGCACTGAGAGCGGTGACGTTGTTCGCAGCGAGAAACAGGTGAACGTTGGCAGCACAATAGAGGTTAGGCTGGCCGACGGAAGCATTACCGCTAAACGGCAATGATCCTGAGTTTATTGTCATATTCCTGACATCCTGGCTTTGTTATACTGCGCAAGTTATTCAAAAAGGAGTCGTGGTATGAAACTCAAAGCATTAGTGGCTGGTATTGGACTGGCTTTCGCATCCTCTATGGTGCATGCAGAAGAACAGAAGCCAAATATTATCTATATTATTGGCGACGGTATGGGGTTTGAATTTATTACAGCCTACCGTTATGCCATGTCCGATTTAGACAGTAAAACCATTGCTAAAACCGAGTTTGACGCCATGCTGAAAGGCGCGGCAACAACCTATCCAGATGATGATACCTGGGTGACCGATTCGGCAGCCGGTGCAACGGCCCTTGCAACAGGGGTTAAAAGTTACAACGGTGCTATTGGTGTTGACGCTGACAAGTATCCTTTGCAGACGATGATGGAACTGGCACGTGAGAGCGGTTGGTCAACGGGCTCGGTATCGACTTCGCAAGTGAACCATGCCACGCCGGCATCCTTCTTTACTCACCACCCATCGCGCTACGAGTACAACCAAATAGCGGATAAAATTGCGACTCAGGTGGTTGAGGGTGAAGCTTCTTTTGATGTCATGTTAGGTGGTGGACAAAGCTACTTTGACCGTGATGATAAGAACTGGCTGGATATTTTACCGGAACATGGGATGCAAATTGTAACCGACATGGAGCAGTTGGAGTCAGTCGATACGGCACCAGTAATGGGACTTTTTGCTGAGAAAGGTTTGCCTTATGCCATTGATGGTGATGTTGATGCTCTGGCAAATATGACACGCACGGCTTTACGTTTGTTGGATAAAAAGCAGCAGCCTTTCGCGCTAATGATTGAAGGCAGTGAAATAGACTGGTGTGGCCACGCCAATGATATTGCTTGTGCTGTGCACGAAATGGACGGTCTGAACCGGGCACTGCAAGTTGTTCGTGAGTACCGCGAGAATAACCCGAATACTTTGATTGTTATGACGGCAGACCACTCGACCGGTGGGCTGACTATTGGGCGAGATGGCGAGTATGCATGGTATTCTGATCGCGTTATGCAAATTGAAAGCTCAATTGCGCATATGAGTGAAGAGATGCTGAGCATGGACTCTGATAATTGGCCGGAGTACGTTGCGGACAAAGTCAACTTTGAACTCACTCAGGACTATATCGATGAACTCGCTATCGCCGCTGAAGAAGAGGGCGAAGCGCGGGAAGACAGCCTACACCAGGCACTGGTTTATATAACGGCTGATATTACCGGTACCGGCTGGACAACCAGCGGGCATACGGGTGTTGATGTTCCTGTATTTGCCGCAGGTCCTTATAGTGAAAACTTCGGTGGCTATATGGATAACACCGATATTGGTAAAGCACTGATTGAGATTGTTCGTTAAAAGTAGTTAAATCGGTAGTTGTTGATGATGCAGTTTGGGATAAAACAACAATAAGAGGAAACCTTATGACAATGGAAGTGAACTCAGAACATCAGGAACAACTAAAGAAAATGGCACTTGTTGGGTATATTTTATATGCCCTGAGTCTCATTATTCCTTTTGCGTCGATTGCCGCTGTTATTTTAGCTTACTTAAAGCGTAGTGAAGCCCGTGGAACTTGGGTGGAAAGTCACTTTAACTGGTTAATTAAAACCTTCTGGGTAGGCGTTATTGGAACAATCATTGGTATTATACTGTTGTTTGTTGTGATCGGTTATTTAGTGCTACTGGCGGTTACCATATGGGTTATTTACCGTGTAATCCGTGGTTGGCTGGCGCTGTCAGAAAACAAACCTGTTATTGCTGACATTTAATAAAGAAAGATGTGTAGCCTGACATAAATGTCAGGCTACACGGCCTTTAGAATTTATACATCGCCATAAGTTGAAGGCGGTTTAAGTCACCGTCTACACTAGCTTCCGTTTCACGATTTGCTTTTGAAATCTCTGCACCGAAAGTCAGGTTAGATGCCGGTGAATACATTAAGTTAAACGCAAGGCGTTGAGTGTATTCTGTCATATCGCCTGCCAAAGCCAGTACTTCACCATCGTTATCTGCCCAGCCGCGAGAATACACCACGTTTGAACGCAGTTTCTCTGACCAGAAGTGGCGATAAGCAAAGGATACACCGGTTGAGTCAATGGCTTCTAACTCACCATTACTGTCAATATAGGCACCGTTCCAGGTGTTTAGACCTAAATAACGACCTAAACCAGAGCCCGTAGTAACTGATGCGCGGATATCATCCATGCCGAAGGTGTATTTAGCGCCAAAGCTGACACCGTAACCAAAGGTGGTTTCATCATCGCCAGTTTGACTGACATCGTAAGTTAATTGGCGTAAAAGTGCGGAAGCCTGCCAGGTTAAGTTGTCGGTTTTACCGGTATATTTAAAGGTTACGTCCGGTGCAAAACCGTCACTGGAAATAATACGACCGCCACCAACCGGTGTTACGGTTGTTTCAGGGTTTTCAATTGAGGCGCTAAAGCCGCCGGAGGTGTAGCGAATTTGTGCCTGACGGTTGAAGATAATGCCGTCGGTGATGCCGATAAAGTCGACGGATTCAGCCAGAATGTTTAGGTCCTGAAAGTTAGACCAGGTTTGACCAAAAGTCCATTTCCCATATTTTAAAAATGCGTGACGTAGACGCGGATTATAAGAGTTTGAAATACGTTGGTCACCGTCAGGGGTCAACATAAAATCCATTTCGATATGGCCGGTCAGCGTTTCGCCATTATCTAACTCAGTGTCGGTGGTAAGGAAAAAACGCGACTGACGTGCGTGAAAATCGGTGACCATGTCGTCGCCTTCACCACCCACAGGGGTGAGGCTTGGAATATACTGTTGCCGAGCGATACTGCCGCTTGAAGGTGCCTGACCATCGGTGTAGTCCGATACCATCATGTCCAGTTTAACAAAACCACCAAAATCGATGTCAGTTTCGTTTGCCTGAGCTCCTAAGCTCATAACACCGAGTACGGCAGCGCTTGCTGCTGATACGGTGAATTTCTTTGCGATACTTGCTTTAGCCATGGTGTTCTCCCCTGTAAGCCAAGTGTTCGTTTTGATCGTGCATTTTATTGTTATGCCAAAGATAAACGCTGTTAATTCTCGTTAACTGGTCAATTTTTATCAATCTAGACTATGGTCTAATAGTGTTTAAGCCCTTTAAAACGTACAACAGATACCATCTTGCGAATAAGGAGGAAGAGGTAATGTCGCAACTGTATTCAGTTCCTGAACATATCAAAGCTAAAGCCAAAATCGATAATGACGGTTATAAGAAACTTTACCAACAGTCAGTAGACGATCCTGAAGGTTTCTGGAGTGAACACGGACAGCGAATTACTTGGTTCACACCTTACACCAAAGTTAAAAATACCAGTTTCGAACCGGGTAAAGTCAGTGTTAAGTGGTACGAAGACGGCACTTTAAACGCCTGTTACAACTGTGTCGACCGTCACCTTGCTGATAAGGCCGATAAAACCGCGATTATCTGGGAAGGCGACGACCCTAGTGTAGACAAACACATCACCTACCGCGAGCTACATAAAGAGGTATCCCGTTTTGCTAATGGCCTGAAAAAACTAGGTATAAGCAAAGGTGACCGCGTTGCTATTTACATGCCAATGGTGCCGGAAGCGGCTTATGCCATGTTGGCTTGTGCGCGCATTGGTGCGGTTCACTCGGTTATCTTCGGTGGGTTCTCACCAAACGCCATTGCTGACCGTATTAACGACTGTCAGGCAAAAGCCATTATTACCGCGGATGAAGGTCGTCGTGGCGGCAGTACCATTGGTCTGAAAGCCAATGTGGATAAAGCTTTGTCGGACGGCGCCTGCCCTTCGTTAGAGCACAGCATTGTGTGCCGTGTAACTGAAGGTGATGTCGACTGGACTGAGGGTCGTGACGTTTGGTGGCATGAACTGGTTGGTAACGTCAGTGACGAATGTCAGGCAGAAGTGATGAACGCCGAAGACCCGCTATTCATTCTTTATACCTCGGGTTCAACCGGCAAGCCAAAGGGCGTGGTGCATACTACCGGTGGTTATATGGTGTACGCATCCATGACCCACGAGTATGTTTTTGACTATCAGGAAGATGAAGTCTACTGGTGTGCCGCGGACGTTGGTTGGATCACTGGTCACTCGTACATTGTTTACGGACCGTTAGCGAACGGTGCGACGACCCTGATGTTTGAAGGTGTTCCTACCTACCCGGGTGTTGGTCGTATTGGTGAAATTGTTGATAAACATAAAGTGAACATTCTTTATACGGCACCAACAGCTATTCGTGCGTTAATGGCAAAAGGTGACGAGGCAGCGAAAACCTCGACCCGCGAAAGCTTACGTATTTTGGGCAGTGTTGGTGAACCGATTAACCCGGAAGCCTGGGAGTGGTATCACCGCGCTATTGGTAACGGTAAATGCCCAATTATGGATACCTGGTGGCAAACGGAGAACGGCGGTATTTTGATTACTCCACTGCCGGGAGCCACGGATTTGAAGCCGGGTTCTGCCACTCGTCCTTTCTTCGGTATTCAGCCGGCATTAGTCGACAGCGAAGGCAACCTTCAGGAAGGCGAAGCGGAAGGTGGTCTGGTGATTAAAGATTCCTGGCCGGGTCAAATGCGGACACTGTGGGGTGACCACGAGCGCTTTGAGCAAACCTATTTCTCTACCTTTAAAGGTATGTACTTCAGTGGCGACGGCGCACGCCGTGATGCCGATGGTTACTACTGGATAACCGGTCGCATGGATGACGTTCTGAATGTGTCAGGACACCGTCTGGGTACCGCTGAAATTGAAAGTGCGCTGGTAGCACATAAGTCTGTGGCGGAAGCGGCCGTTGTTGGCTATCCGCATGACTTAAAAGGTCAGGGTATTTATGTGTATGTAACACCCGTTGAAGGTGTTGAGGTAACCGATGAGTTGACCAAAGAAGTTCGTAACTGGGTTCGCTCTGAATTAAGCCCAATTGCAACGCCTGATTTGATTCACTGGACCACTGGTTTGCCTAAAACACGTTCGGGTAAGATCATGCGCCGCATTTTGCGTAAGATTGCTGCGAATGAGTATGAAAACCTCGGTGACACCTCTACGCTTGCTGATCCAAGTGTGGTAGATTCATTGATAGAAAATAGAATGAATAAATAATGTCACTTAATTTGGAATCTCATGGCGAAATTTTTAATCGCAGATGACCACCCATTGTTTCGCGAGGCGCTGCAAGGCGCTCTCGCGAATCACTTTTCTGAACTTACCTTACGCGAAGCCGAAGACTTAGATTCAACTTTGGCTGCGTTAAATAAAGACGATGACGTTGATTTGCTTCTGCTGGATTTACATATGCCCGGCAGTGGCGATTTATATGGCCTTATTCGTGTAAGAGAAGATTACCCGCTTTTACCCGTCGCTATTATTTCTGGTAGTGAAGACTCGTCAATTGTTGCTAAGTGCATTGGTTTTGGCGCATTGGGCTTTATTCCAAAATCATTGCCTTCTGCCGAAATAGCAGAGGCTATAGACACCATTTTACAGGGGGAGACCTGGGTTCCAAAAGAAACCCGGGAGCGGCTGGATGTTATTTCAGATGAAGATCAGGAGCTGGCCCGTAAGGTTGCCGAACTGACTCCGCAACAGTACCGGGTGCTGCATTTCCTTCACGAAGGTCTGCTGAATAAGCAGATTGCCTATCAGTTGGGAATAACCGAAGCAACGGTTAAAGCGCACATTACTGCAATCTTTCGAAAACTGGGGGTTTACAGTCGTACCCAGGCTGTTTTGGTGGCTGAACGTCTGCAATTATGACCTGGCTATTAATATTTGCCTCACTGGCTTATGTGATCTTTCTTTTCGCAGTTGCCACCTGGGGTGACCGGCTTGGCTCGTGGGCGAATAAGGTCAGTCATAAGCCTTTTGTCTATTCCATGTCGTTGGCAATTTATTGCACGTCCTGGACTTATTATGGCGCTGTAGGAAACGCCGCTGTTGACGGCTGGGCATTTTTCCCTATTTTGTTGGGGCCTATTCTTCTGTTCTTGTTTGGTATCCGAATTCTGGAAAAACTGGTTTCGGTTAGTAAACAACAAAACATCACCTCCATTGCCGATTTCATTTCATCCCGCTTTGGGAAAAGGCGACGCCTTGCCGTAGCTGTTACCGGTATTGCGGCTGTTGCTATCATTCCTTACATAGCACTTCAGCTTAAGGCTGTCGGTATCAGCTTTGCCGTATTAACCGAAAATACCGGCATGATGGCTGAGTTCTCAATCAAAGAATTGGGTGCTGCGGCCTTAATGGCTATTTTCGCCATGCTGTTTGGCACCCGGCATGTTGAGGTTACCGAGTATCGCAGCGGTATGATTCTGGCGATAGCGGTAGAGTCCATGATTAAACTGGTGGCACTAATGGCTGCGGGTATATTTGCCTGGTCTCTTATTCAGGGCGATGCGCAGTCTGATTTAATCAGTTCGTTTACCGACATTAGTAAGCCGCAGTGGTCTTTCGCCTCATTCGGTGAGTTTGAGTTTATTGTCCAGACCTTTATGGCCGCCGGCGCAATTCTTTGTCTGCCCAGACAGTTTCACGTTGCGGTTGTGGACAATGTCGACGTTCGGCACTTACGCACTGCCCGTTGGGGGTTCCCGCTTTATTTAGCGTTAACGGCCGCCGCTATAGTTCCCATTGCTATTGCCGGTACCTTTTATCTTTCGGCAAGCTCTGACGGTTCAACTTATGCGCTGCAGCTGCCGCTTTTGAAAGATCAGTTGTGGTTATCTCTGGTTATCTTTATTGGCGGAATTTCGGCCGCAACGGCTATGGTGATTATTGCCTCTGTCACGTTGAGTACCATGATCACTAACGATGTCATCATGCCTATTTTGCTGCAGCGTGAATCGCGCTTGCCGTTAAAGCACAGACGTAGAGAATACGACCGGGCGTTATTGTTAATCCGCCGTGTGGCCATTGCCGTGACTATGGTTTTGTCTTTTCTGTGCTACTACTTCTGGGCGGCACGTACCAACCTGGTCAGTATTGGGTTGCTGGCGTTTTCTCTGGTTTTGCAGCTGCTGCCGGCTTTACTGGCTGCACTTTATTGGCGAAAAGGCCATGCCCGTGGTGTCTATGCAGGGTTGCTGGCTGGGTCCGTGGGTTGGGTCATTGCGGTACTCATTCCTTTGTATACGAACAACCAACTGACCGACGTTGAAATTATAACCCGGGGTACTGTTGTTTCACTGGGGCTCAATACCTTCAGCTTTATTGTTTTTTCTCTGCTGGCAAAGCCGCGGTTAGTTGACAGGATTCAGTCAACGGCTTTTGTAAAGCCAAGAGCAGCTCTACCTGACTTACACTTAAACAAGAATGACAACGCGACCAACGCAGACATGTTGTTGCTGCTCAAAACTTTCCTTGGCGCAGAGCGTGCCCAGCAACTGATGCAGTACTATCAGCGTCCCGAAAATACGGAACTTAAGCTGGAAGAAATTGCAGAAAAGCCGTTTATTAGCTTTGTTGAAAGGGCCATTGCCGGTGTCTTGGGTTCGGCAACAGCCCGTTCGTTAATTGATGCCGCCCTGAGGGATAAGCAGCTTAATCTGGAAGAGGTTGTTCACTTTTTTGATGACACGACTCAGGCACTACAAACGCAGCAGTCAATACTGTTCAGTTCACTTGAGAACCTGGCTCAGGGTATTAGTGTTGTCGATGCCGAGTTACGCTTGGTAGCCTGGAATAAGCGGTATCTGGATTTATTCGAATACCCTGAGGGGATGGTTAAGCCGGGCCAGCCGATTGCTACGCTCATTCGTTATAATGCAGAGCGCGGTGAATGTGGCCCGGGTGAGGTGGACGAGCTGGTTGATAAGCGTCTGCGTTATATGCAAATGGGCTCGGCGCACCGCTTTATTCGTCGCAGAGCGGACGGACGGGTTATAGAAATGGTAGGGAACCCGCTACCAACCGGCGGTTTTGTTACTAGCTTTACCGATATTACATCACACGTTGAGACTCAGCAGGCGCTGGAAGATGCAAATATTGACCTTGAGCAGCGGGTTGATGTTCGTACGCAGGAAATTCGGGAAATTAACCAGGAGCTGACGGCTGAAATCGATCGGCGCCGTCAGGTAGAAGAAGAATTAGAAAAGGCGAAAGCAGAGGCTGAAGCTGCAAATGCTTCGAAAACACGCTTTCTGGCCCTGGCCAGTCATGATATTTTACAGCCGCTAAATGCAGCACGGTTATACCTCTCGGCAATTCAGGAAAAAGAACTCTCAGAGCGTAACTTGTCGTTAGTGGGTAAACTTGATACGGCGCTTGGCTCAACCGAGCATCTTTTGTCGACTTTACTGTCGATAGCGAAGATGGATCAGGGCGCGTTAAAGCCGCAGTTCCGGCATGTTCAGCTCAGCTCCGTTCTGGAGCCTCTGGTGGAAGAATACGCTGTACTTGCTGAACAGAGAAAGCTGGACTTTCGCGCTTTTTATAAAGACAGGCCTGTGTATACCGATCCGACGTATTTACGGCGTATCGTGCAGAACTTCTTATCTAATGCCATTAAATACACTCAGAAAGGCAGTGTATTATTAGGGGTTCGTAAGCGCGGAGACGAACTCCAAATTGCGGTGTGGGATACCGGTCCGGGTATTGCTGCGCAGCAACAGAACAAAGTATTTGATGCATTTTATCGAGTGCAAAACCAGACGGTAGACGGAGTCGGGTTAGGGTTAAGTGTTGCTCAACGTATGGGTGAGCAACTCAATTGCGATATTCAGGTTGAATCGGTTGAAGGCAAAGGTTCCTGTTTTTCGGTGCGAGTACCGTTAGGTAATGCCGCTCAAGTCATCAGCCGCCCTAAAAAACAACAGGAAGATGCGCTGTCTGACCGCCTGCAACTGATGGTTGTGGATGACGATAATGAAAATTTGAGTGCCTTAAGTGCTCTTTTGAGTAAGTGGGAGTGTGAAGCTCTGACTTTTAACAGTTATAGCAAAGCTTTGGCTTATGCCAAGGCACACCGTGGTGATAAAGCTCCTCAGGGGCTGCTGCTGGATTACCAACTAGGTGACGGCGACGGTTTAGCCTTAGCAGAAGAGTTACGTGACATTTGGCAGCAAAAGATACCGGCGGCGTTAGTCACTGCAATGCGTGATGACGCTGTGAAACAGGCCGCCAGAAAAAGTGGCCTGCAATTTTTACCAAAACCGGCTAAACCCGCCGCATTAAAAGCATTTTTGAAGTACATCAGCACCCGAAAGGCAGGAGGAGCCAGAAGTTGATAGAGCTTGCTGAGCGACATACTTTTAAGTTACCGGCCAAATGCCGGACTTTAATTGAACTGAACAGCAGCGACGAGGTTGAGCAGCTAGCTTTTGAAGAGCCTTACTACTTACTGGGTGAAGGCAGCAACACCTTGTTTCTGGAAGACTTTCAGGGAACCGTTGTCTGTAACCGTTTGCTTGGCGTGTGCATTGAAGAGCAGGATGCAAGCTTTTTAGTTACCGCGGCAGCCGGTGAAAACTGGCACAATTTTGTGACCGACTTACGTGGCCGAAACATTGATGGTATGGAAAATTTGGCATTGATACCCGGCTCAGTGGGAGCGGCTCCAGTTCAAAATATTGGGGCCTATGGTGTGGAAGTGGCGACATTTATTGAACAGGTAACAGCCTGGGATATTAGCGAAAAATGCTGGGTGAGTATGAGCACAGAGGACTGCCAGTTTGCTTACCGGGACAGTTTGTTTAAACAGCACCCCGGGCGCTGGCTGATAACATCCGTAACTTTTCGTTTACCTAAAGACTGGCGGCCTGTGACTCATTACTCTCCACTGAACCAGTTGAGCGATAATGCGAGTGCACAAAGCATTTTCGACAAGGTTATAGAAGTGCGTCAGAAAAAATTACCTGACCCCAAAGTCATTCCGAACGCAGGAAGCTTTTTTAAGAATCCTGTTGTTTCTAATGCTCTACTGGAAAGCTTATTGCAGAAATGGCCAGATATAGTCTATTTTCCCGCTGACGAGAGTCGTTCAAAAGTAGCCGCCGGCTGGCTGATTGAACACCTGGGTTTGAAGAGCTTAAACGAAGGCGATGCAGCGGTTAATCCGAATCAGGCACTGGTGTTAATTAACCGGGCAAGAGCGACTGGAGCAGATGTCAGCCGGTTGGCACAGAAAATTATGAAGCACGTAAAAGAAGCCAGTGGAATTGAACTGGAGCCGGAAGTTCGTCTGGTTGGCCAGCACGGGCTTGTGCAGTTGGCGGCAGAAAAATGAAACAATCAGAGCGTCTTGATCAACTGATTACCTTGTTAGCTAATGGTGAATTTCACTCCGGGCAAGCTATTGGTGAGTCTCTGGGGATATCCCGGGCAGCGGTTAATCAGCATATTCATAAGCTGGAAGAGCTTGGTCTTGAGTTGTTTTCTGTCACAGGGCGTGGCTACAAACTGGCAAGGCCTATTGAGTTGCTGCGCTCACAAGCGATTGAAAAAGAAACACCGGCGCAATGGAAGAATAAACCAGAGTTTGAAGTACGCTCCGTGGTTGATTCCAGCAATGACCAGGTAAAAGAACTTGCTAAGTCAGGGACTTTGGACGCCGGCTTCTCCTTATTTGCAGAAGCTCAGACAGCCGGTCGTGGGCGGCGAGGCAAACAGTGGTACTCGCCTTTTGGCAGTAACCTCTACCTAAGTATTTACTGGCCTCTGGATGACGGTATTCATGGCGCTATGGGGTTAAGTTTAGCCGTTGGTGTTGCTTTGGCGGAATGCTTTACCAATTTGGGTATTGATGAGGTCAGTGTAAAATGGCCTAACGATGTTTATATTGCTGGTAAGAAAGTGACCGGAATTCTGGTTGATTTAGAAACCTCCCCAGAAGGTGCTGCGCACAGCATTATTGGTATTGGTATTAATTTAAGAATGCCGGACCATGTCGGAGAAAAAATTGATCAGGCGTGGACAGATTTAAACTCTGAGTTACCACAACCTGTTTCACGTAATAAGGTTGCGGCCGAGGTGCGGGCATCGTTGTTGTCTGCTTTGCAGCAGTATGGACAGAGCGGGCTTTCCGCGTTCCAGCAACGCTGGCAGCAGTACGACCGCTTTATCGATCAACCGGTAAAACTGATTATGGGGCAGAGGGTTTGCTTAGGAACCTGCCGTGGGATTGATGAGAACGGTGCTTTACTCGTAGAAGATGAGCAGGGCGTACGTCGCTATTTTGGTGGTGAAGTTTCATTGAGGGCGCAAGATGCTATTAATTGATGCCGGTAATACCCGCAGTAAATTTGCCTGGTGGGATACTGACACCGACGAGATTGAAATACTGGGTGCGATACCTCACCAAAGTTGGCTTAATGACTTGAGTCATTCGCTAAAAGAGCTATTGCTGGAAGTGATCAGCAACCAACAAATTCAGCACGAGAAAAAAGCCATAGGTTGCAGCGTTGCTGCGGTACAGGTGATGGATACCCTGAATAGCTCACTGGCGGAGCTTGGTATCAGTGTTGTCTGGCAAAAAACGAAAGCGGAACAGGCGGGAGTCATTAACGGCTATGGTGAACAAGCTGAGCGTCTGGGTTCTGATCGCTGGATGGCATTACTTGGCTGTCACGAGCAAATTCAAAAGAATGCCTTGATAGTAGATGCCGGTACTGCATTAACGATTGACTGGCTGAGAGCTGACGGCCGACATCTGGGAGGCTGGATAGTCCCCGGACGGCAGCTCATGCTAAATGCCCTTGGCCAGGGAACAGCGAATTTAAAAGGTATTACGGTAGACGACATTGAGCGTGACGGGCTTGCGGCCGGGCAAAATACCTTTGACGGTATTGCTCAGGGAACGGAAGCTGCGCTCACAGGCGCTATTGCACAGGCTATTCAGTTATCTCGGGAGCATTTCTCGCAAGAGTCTTTCGATGTCGTTGTTACCGGTGGCGATGGTGAGCATTTAATGCGAACCTTGTCTGGTAAATTTCGTCGTTATGACGATTTGTTGTTTAAGGGTTTGCGACTCTGTGCCGATAACCTAAACAGTTAAACCTTTAGGTAAATTCAGAGAGAGCACAGGCAACTTTATGAAAATAGTCATTCCAATGCTGATTGCTGTAGCCGGACTGACCGCAGTGCACAAAGCGCAGGCGCAGGACGTTGAGGCTGTGCAACTGTACTCAGACGCCGAACTTGTTGAGATGTTTGCAACCAACGCGCATCTTAAAAGAGTACGCGATACCGACCGCTGCCAGCTGGCGCAGGATATTGAGGCTCAGGCAGAGCTCGAGCGTCGTCCAACGTATCAGTTCTTATATGGCGACATGATGGCCTGGGGCGTCTGTTATGACCGTGACCCTGAAATTGGCCTGCTTTATATGGAAAAAGCGGCTCAGCATGGCTTACTGGAAGCTCTGGAGCAGTTGGGGCGCTATTATCATGAAGGAGTTCTGGTTCAAAAGGATATTGACCGCGCCATTTTGTATCTTCGTGAAGCTGCTTCGCTAGGGAATTTGCCGGCGCAACGACGCTTTGCTGAGATCTTGCTAGCGGATAAAGGCAGCCCGTATGACTACGAAAAGGCCTATCATTGGTTACATAATGCGATAACAGCAAACCAGGGCACCTATCAGGATATTGAGCAAAAACTGGCAAAGCTGGCTGAGAGAATGCCACCTTCGGTCGTTGAAAAAGCAAAAAGGCCACTGGATTAGTGGCCTTTGTTTGAGTTGCGCAAGTTTACTTGTGCTTAAGACAAGCGGTTGCGGAAATCTTCGTAACTAAATTGCCGTACACAGTCAAACTGACCACTTTCCCGTAAAATACCAATAGCGGGATGCTGAACGCCGTTAAAGAAGGATGTCTTCACCATTGTGTAGTGCATCATGTCTTCAAAAACTAAACGGTCACCCACAGCCAGAGGCTGATCAAAACTGTACTCACCGATAACATCCCCGGCTAAGCAACTGTTGCCACCTAAGCGGTAATTGAAGGCTTTCTCGGCGGGTAAGCCTGCGCCGGTAATGACCGGGCGATAAGGCATTTCCAGCACGTCAGGCATGTGAGCCGTTGCTGAAATATCCAGTAAAGCGATTTGTCCCTGGTTCTCAACAATATCCACCACTTCGCAGACCAGCGGACCGGTTTGCCAGGCCACTGCCGAGCCAGGCTCCAGTATCACTTGCAGATCATAAGTTTCGCGCAAGCGTTTCAGCTGCTTTATCAGGTGATCAACATCGTAACCCTGACGGGTCATGAGATGCCCACCGCCTAAGTTCAGCCACTTCATTTGTTTTAATTGCTCGCCAAAACGGCTTTCAACAGCATCAAGTGTGCGCTCAAGAGCAAACGAGTCGCACTCGCACAGGTTGTGCACGTGCAAACCGTCAACGCCGGTTAAGTCCTGCTGCTGAAGCTCGCTGGCGCGAATCCCCAGACGTGAACCGGGAGCACTGGGATCATAAAGCTCGGTTTCTGCTTCCTGATGCTCCGGGTTAATACGAAGACCAATAGAAACACCGGCAGCTGCAGTTTGTTCACGGTATTTATGCCACTGAGAGACACTGTTGAAGGACAAGTGATTGACCAACGGCAATAGCTCGTCGATGTCTTCTTGTTTATAAGCTGGCGCATAAGCGTGAACTTCGCGTGAAAACTCTTCCGCTGCCAGCTTTGCCTCCCAGACAGAGCTGGCTGTGCAGCCTTTCAGATACTGACGGATAAGCGGAAAGGCCGACCACATGGCATAGCCTTTCAGTGCCAGAATAATGTCAGCACCACTTTGCTCTTGCACCTTTTGCATCAGCTCCAGGTTCTTGCGCAGCAGTTTTTCATCCAGCACATAGCAGGGAGACGGAATTTCCGGCGATGTATATTGGCTCATGCGTTGTCTTCTCTGTTACTTCTCAAATGGCTTATTGCATTCCTGAACTTGCCATGGAAGGCCATACTTGTTCAGGCGCTCCATAAACTCGTCCGGGTCAAACTGCTCCATATTCCAGACACCAGGCTCCATCCATTTACCTTGTAACATTAAAGATGCGCCAATCATTGCTGGTACACCCGTTGTGTAGGATACCGCTTGTGCGCCCACTTCTTTGTTGGTTTCGGCGTGGTCCGTATTATTGTAAATGAAAATGGTCTTTTCCTGACCGTCTTTCATTCCTGTCACATAAGTACCAATACAGGTTTTGCCGGTGTAGCCTTCTGCCAGAGAACCCGGGTTAGGTAGCACGGCTTTTAAAAACTCCAGCGGTACAATTTTTTTGCCTTCAAACTCTACCGGTTGGATAGAGGTCATGCCGACGTTTTCAAGTACGCGTAGGTGAGTCAGGTATTGATCGCCAAAGGTCATCCAGAAGCGTGCGCGTTTAATGGTCGGGAAATGCTTAACCAGCGACTCTAACTCTTCGTGGAACAGCAGGTAAGAAGGGCGCACGCCAACATTAGGGTAGTCCAGATCTTTACGAACACTGATAGGATCTGTTTCGTGCCACTCGCCGTTTTCCCAGTACTTCCCTTTTTGGGTAATTTCGCGAATATTAATTTCCGGGTTAAAGTTGGTTGCAAAGGCCTGACCGTGGTCACCACCGTTACAGTCAACAATGTCCAGGTAATGGACTTCATCAAAGTAATGCTTAGCGGCATAGGCGGTAAAGACGTTGGTTACGCCCGGATCAAACCCGGCTCCTAATAACGCCATTAAGCCTTTTTCTTTGAAACGCTCCTGATAAGCCCACTGCCATGAGTATTCAAATTTGGCTTCGTCTTTTGGTTCGTAGTTTGCGGTATCAAGGTAGTGCACGCCGGTTTCCAGACAAGCGTCCATGATAGGTAAGTCCTGATACGGAAGTGCGACGTTAATAACCAACGATGGGTTAATACCACGGATAAGTTCAGCCACTTCTGCTGAATCATCGGCATCTACCTGATACACACCAACAACGCGGTCTTTACCTGCTTTTTCCTGCAACGCCTGACATTTTGACAGGGTACGGCTGGCCAGGTGAATCTCAGAGAATACTTCCGGCAGGCCTGCACATTTTTGTACGACTACGCCAGCAACACCGCCGGCACCAATAATTAGAACTTTAGACATGAATGCTATCCTTCACAGAAATCTTTTAACTAATAAAGTTGCTGCGAAAGATAGCATATTTTTATGGAATCATCATTCAGAAGCGTTGCTTTGTGCTGCCTCGGAATCCATACCTAAATGCTTATGTAAAAATGCCCAGTTTTCGGCATGTTCTTCAATACGCATCCAGGTTGGTGTACCGGCACCGTGTCCGGCCCGGGTTTCTACGTTTAATAATATTGGGTTGTCGCAGCTTTGGTCTCGCTGCAGTGCTGCTGCAAATTTATAACTGTGCCAGGGGACAACTCGGTTGTCGTGATCACCCGTAGTAATAAGGGTTGGCGGATAACAGGTACCACTCTCTGTATTGTGAACAGGGGAGTACTCGTACAATGTTTTAAAGTCTTCCTCGTTTTCGCTTAGACCAAACTCACTACTCCAGCCTCTGGCATTCGCGCTGGGAAGCTGATACCTCAGCATATCGAGCACGCCAACAGCCGGAAGAGCCGCAGCAAAGAGTTCAGGTCGCTGAACCATTGTTGCTCCTACCAGTAAACCGCCATTACTGCGCCCCTGAATAGCCAGTTTGTCTTTATTCGTGTAGTTATTATTTATTAGCCATTCGGCCGCGGCAATAAAGTCATCAAATACATTTTGCTTGTTTTCTTTAGTGCCCTGCTGATGCCATTTTTCGCCGAACTCACCGCCACCTCGTAAGTTGGGAATGGCCAGTACGCCGCCCATTTCCAGCCAGACAACACGAGTTGTATCGTAGCCGGGAGTGAGGGAAATATTGAAACCGCCGTAACCATATAACAGCGTCGGATTGTTACCATTTAGTTCCAGGTCTTTATGATGAACAAGGAACATAGGCACTTCGGTGCCATCAGCACTGTTATACACCACTTGCTCGGTTGTATATTGGTCTAAACTCGCTGGCACCTCGGTTTCATACCAAAGGGTTGTGCGCTGTTGTTCTGGTTGGTAACGATACACTTTGCCCGGCTCGGTAAAACCTTTAAACGTGAAGAATGTATCCGGCGCTTTGTGGCTGCCCTTAAAACCGTCAATTGAGCCAATACCCGGTAAAGCAAGCTCCTGCAGCATCGTTCCCTCGATATCAAAGATAGCCACCCGCGAGCGAGCCGACTGCAGGTAGTGAGCAAACAGCTGTCCACCTACGGCGCTGACCTCTTTTAAGGTATGAGTTTTAGGTGCGATAATTTCTGTCCAGTTTTCGGGGGCCGGTTGCTCAGGGTCAACGGCAATAACCTGGCCAGTTGGTGCGCCATTTGTGGTTTTAAAATAAAGCTTTCCGTTGTGACTGGTAACATATTGGTATTGCCCGTCCCACGCTGTGAACAGACCTTTAAATGGTGCGTCTTCCTGCGCTAAAGGTCGCACGTATACCGCGTTGGCATCATAGCCTTTGAATACATCAACGAGTAAGTACTGGCCGTCATCGGATATTTTTGGATAAGGGTTCCAGCTTGGTTTTTTATCAAAAGCAAAAATGAGCTCATCTTCACTTTGTTTGGTTCCCAGTTTGTGGAAATAGACACTGACCGGCTTTGAGTCATCAAAGCTTCCGTCTTCTTTTTGCGGATAACGGCTGTAATAAAAACCACGCTCGTTAGGCAGCCATGCCACCTCACTAAATTTCACCCCTTTGATCAGGTCGCTGGTGTCTTTTCCTGATTGAATATTACGGACTTTTATCTGTGTCCAGTCACTGCCCCCGTCAGATAGTGCGTATGCCACGTATTTTGCCTGTGGTGAAACACTAATGCGGGCCAGTGAAACGGTACCGTCGTCGCTAAATGTATTAGGGTTAATCAGTACATCCGGTGCGCTGCTTAGGTCGGTCATAGTATAGAGAACGGCTTGGTTTTGCAGCCCGTCGTTGGAGAAATAGAAGTAACGATCAGCATAGCGAAAGGGCGTACTCACTTTTTCGTAGTTCCAAAGCTCCGTCATTCTGTCTTTAATGTTCTGAAATTGAGAGTAGTCCTGAAGCGCCGGTGTTGATAGCTGGTTTTGCTCGTTAACCCAGTTCTCAACTTCTTGGTTGTTTTGTTCTAACCAACGATAAGGGTCTTCCACCAGAGTCCCGTGATAGTTATCTTGTTGTTCAACGGTTTTTGTTTCCGGGTAAGGGCCCTCAGGCTGTTCTTTCTCTTTTTCAAAAGAACTACAGGCGTTCAGTATCAGCACAGTAGAACAAGCAATAAAAACCGAATAACGAGTCATGGTAGAGATTCCTGATGAAGTTCTGTGTTGATGATAGAAAGTTGTAACGAAAACAACAAGTCACATTAGCGCAGTGCTCGTACGTCTTTACACAGTTTTTCGTTAGCTTGCCGCTGCGAAAGCCCGCCCCAGACTTGGCCGAGTTGTTTCAGTGTTATATCTGGCTTGCAGATCAACGATGTTAATGTGTGGTCGGGATATTGCCAGTAAAGCCACTGTGCTAAGGCAAAATGCGCGGCATCGAAGGGAATTATATGGCGAGTATAGGCATCGATAATCAGGGCTCTTATTTCGCTAAGATTTTCGGTGGAAGCTAACGCAGCTATATCTTTAGACAGCCACTGTAACTGCTGCTGCCCCCACGCACTGAGGCGTTGAAACTGTTGCGAATTGTTGGTGCTAAGCGGGTATGCATAAATAGCAGCAGGGCGGGCGGAAACGGAATCAATACGGCTGCTTATACGCCATGGCGCGTAATTGTTATTTTGCCAAAACCTATCTAACTCTGATGACCAGGCAAAACTGGTTCCTAATACTTGAAAGTGATTATCTCCGGCCCATTTGGATATTTCAGAGAGTAATGCTGAAGCGTATTTGCGGCGACGCTTGTCGGCTGGCACTGCTATTCGGGCTACTCGTAACCAGGATAAATCGAAAGCCCATTCTTGCTGCAGGAAATAGCCGATAGCCTGAGGAAGTAAGTTACCTTTTGGACGGCGTCGCCCCTGTTTAATATCGTGCTTTAATGGTGCGTCAATAGGGCCTTCAGCCATTAACCAGGCAACGGCAGTAACTTTACCTTGCTCAAGGCTATACGCAACTTTATGCAGCGGCTCGGTTAGTAAGAGGTTTAAGTCGTTAGGGCTGCTTTGGTAGTGAGCATTGAGCAGGAGTTGAAAGCATTGTTGTAAGAGGCTTTCTTCGAGTTCAGACGCGTGTTTTATAAAGGTGCCTGTCATGACTTCAGTTGAGACAACCAAGGGGCGTTTTTCGTCTAACAAAAAAGTTTCTGTTAGCCATTGTTCTAGTGGATCATTGACGGGCCAGCGCATGGGCTGAGTCAGCTGGTGAATAGCAACCCCGGCCAGGTTTTTCTTTGCCCAGTCTGTAAAATGCACCGCAAAGCCACGGCCACAGCCTTCATATCCGGCTACTGTGGTGGCAAGAAGCCACGGTGTAAACTTTTGACAAAGCCTCTCAGTTGCCCAAAGCGGCAGACCGGCGGCTTCATCGATAATTAACTGCTTGCCGGGGGCGTCTGGTTGTTCAAGAAGCTTATCCCAGGCGACAAACTTAGCCTGAGGAGCTTGTTGCAGTAAAACTTTGGCGTTGGCTTTTCGTGGGGCGGTGACAATAACAGAGCTTTTATTCTTTGCATGGGCGAGAGCCTGCCCCAGTAAAGTACTTTTACCCCGTCCACGCTCAGCCGTTATGATGTGAGTTGTCGGCTCACTCTTGGTGCCTGAACCGGTCTCGTTAACGAGCTTCAAAATGTCACTTTGTTCCGATGTGAGTTTAAGCTTGTTACCTGCCGGTAATGATTCAGTAGAGGTTTCAGGAGAAAGGTCAGCGGCGGCATTGCTCCAGTACTTTAAAGCAAAATGCTCCATGCGCTGGCTCATGGCATTGGGCTTTTCAGGTAGCAGTATCGATAAGAGCCCGCCGGCGGTTACCGTTCCGCAAAGCGCCGCAATGGCGTCAGCATGCAAACTGTCGCGGCAATCTATAAAGACACGTTCAAATTCATGGCCAAGGTAGTCACGATAACGTGAGAGCGCAGCATCTGCCCGTTTATCCGTGTCGGATAAATAGATAGAGAGGTTGGAGCGAGCCTGACAATGTTGTTGCCAAAGGCTCGCATCATGCAGCAGTTCAAGTTTTCTGTAACCGCTGCGTTTAGACATGCTAGAAAATAGAAATTGCGAAGAATTTCGTGAGCACCGTATTAATAAATACTGCTGCCAATATCAGTGGAATAAAGGTGCAAATGGATAAACGAACGTATTTAGCCAGCAGTGTATTTGGGTACCCTGGGTTGCCCTCGGCAAGTTCAGCGTCCAGATTCTTACGACGCCAGTGAAAGCTGACAAACAAGCAAATCAGCAGGCCGTTCAGTGGCAGAATGGTATCGTAGAAAACGTCATAGATAACATCAAAAACTGACTTAGGCGTGTCCGCGTAGAAAGTAAACTCAGTAAACGCCGGAACAAAACCAAAAGAAGTGGCGGCAATAAGGGTTAAAACGGTAACGGCAATACCCATAAACAACAGGGCTTTTTTACGGCTGATCTTGGCTTGCTCAATAACCGCTGCGGTCGGAACTTCAAGAATTGAAACCAGTGAAGTAATGGCTGCAATAAAGGTCAGAAGAAAGAAGACCGTCGCAGCAATACTCGCTCCCACATAACCGACAACGCCTTCAAGCGCGATGAAGATTTGCGGGAAAAACGAGAAGATCATGCTAACCGATGAGTCACTTAATGCGTCCGGGTCCGTATTTGGGTTGATGGCAAATATTGCCGGCAGTGTCATTAAACCTGCGGTAAAGGCTACGGCGGTATCTGTTAATGCGACCAGTTTGCCTGAAGTAACAATGTCATCGCGACGGCTAAAGTAAGAGCCATAAGTAATTAAAATACCCATGCCCAGAGAAAGCGAGAAGAATGCCTGTGCTAAAGCGCCGTTTATCACTGAACCGTCAATTTTTGAAAAGTCAGGGACTAAATAAAACTCCAGTCCGAGTACGGCGTTGTCCAGCGAAAGAACAAAGATAACCAGCAGAATAAGCATAATAAACAAGGCTGGCATAAGGAATTTGGCCGCTTTTTCAATACCCTGGCGAACCCCTCCAATCAAAATAACGTTAATAATGATAGTGACGGCGACAAGAAAGCCAACAAAACCGTAGTCGTTAACGAATTGAGAAAAATACTCCGGGTTGGCAAGCATATCGAGGTTACCCATGATGGAATGCCACAGGTAACCAAATATCCAGACAGTAATGACCATGTAGAAAACGGCAATCATGAATGGCGTAATCACCGCCAGTATGCCAGCAATGTGCCACCCTTTATTATTTGGCGATAAGGCCTTATAGGAGCCGAGAGGGCTTTTTTGTGCGCGACGGCCGAGACCCATTTCGGCAAGCATGACCGGTATACAGATGAAAGCAACGAACAAGGCATAGATAATTAAAAATGCACCGCCACCGTTCTTGGTAGCCGCAACCGGGAAGCCAACCAGGTTGCCAATGCCGACAGCAGAACCTGCTGCCGCTAATATAAATCCAATCTTAGAGCTAAATTGATCGCGTTGTTCGCTCATTCTGAACCTTCTTTTCTCGTTATTGTTTTAACGCCTTGTAAGCGCTGCCGTTCAGCAAATTTCAGCAATCCTAGCAAGGTGGCAATTTAACGGCAAGCAGCTAATCAGTGATTGTGCGGCAGAATGCGGGAAATTAGGTTTAAAAACAAAATTTATTTTAACATCCATTACAATTGCAATATTGGAATTTGTTAAAAATAATATAACCTTTTTATAACTCAGTTTTAACACGCTGGTAAATACAGGGAATTTAGCTCTCTGGAACAGATTGGCGTCTTTTTACCAGCGTGTTTCCTTTCATTGAGTTTCCCCACTGCTGCATTTCAAATAGACGAGAAACGCACCGTCTGAAAGGAAACTCCAGCTGCTTTGCCTGATACAACTTATCGATATCGGTTTCTGCGGTCAGTATTAGCAGGCACTTGTTGTCGTAGCATTCGTCAACCAAAGCGATAAAACGACGCGCTTCATTATCCAGTTTGCTGACGCTATTGGTTTGATGCTCACGTTGATAAGTTTCTTCAACGCCGTGTACCAGGTCTTTATCGGGCAGATAAGAAAATGTGGGCACACCATGGACCGCAATTGCACTATATTGAGCGGCTAACTCCATGTAGTCGCGTTGGCTTCTGGGGCCTGAGCAAAGTGCCATAAACTCAAAGCCAATGACGTTATCGTTTCGCCATAAAGAGTGAATTGACCGGTTCATAACCGAAATAGAGGAGCATCGGAGAGTTTCCCCAAACTGCTTTTCTGCGACCGAACGCAACTGCTTTTGAGTTCCCTGTTTGAGGTAAAACGGCAGGTCTGTATCCTTAAGTCGCCGATAGTCGGTGCCTAAGCCTAAATCCAGACATTCACATTCTTCATTCAGTAAGTCGATGGTAGGTTCAAAACGGTGACGTGCCAAACCACCTTTGTAAAGTTCTTTGGGTGGTGCGTTTGAAGTGGTTACCAAGGTAACGCCGTTATTGAACAGAGCTTCCCATAACCTGGCCAGGATCATTGCATCACCAATGTCTTCGACAAAGAATTCGTCAAGACAGATAACCGAATATTGCTGCGCCCAGGAACTTGCAATGGCTTCCATAGGGTCGGCTTCGCCTTGTCTTTGGTTAAGGGCTGTATGAATTTTTGCCATAAAGTGGTGATAGTGCAGACGTATGGCTTTGTCTTTCGGAAGGTATTGGTAAAACAAGTCCATTAAAAGCGTTTTCCCACGGCCTACAGGGCCAAACAGGTACAGGCTTTGTGGTTGATTACCTCGGGCAAGTGAGTCCAGTCGCTGTTGCAGTGCATTAACAGCACTGTGTTGGTGTTTATCGGACTGAAGTGACCCGGACTGAATACGCTGATGATAGATTTTCTGCATGGCGTTATTATCACGAAAAGCCAGAATAAAAAAAAGCCGGCTGAGGAAGCCGGCCAAAGTTGCTAGTGAACAGCCATTAATACATAGTGCTGTATAACTTTCTACGATAGGTCGCTGCCAGAGGATCACCATCCGGTAAGGAATTGATAATGTCGAGCGCGTATTTTTTCGCATCAGCAAAGTTCACATCTTTAGCTAACACGGTGAATACCAGCTCTAAGGCTTCTTCATCGCGGTGTGCTTCATGAAGTTTAAGAGCAAGCTGCAGCTTTAGAGATAAATCGTCGGGTTGCTTTTCGACCTGCTCCTGCAGAGCTCTCAGTTCCGGTGAGTCGGCGGCATCTTCGGCAAGTTCAAGTTTGCCTTTTATGCGCTGGTAGTCGCCATCTTGTTCAACCATTGGAATTTTAGAGACCAGTTCTTTTGCCTGGTCTAGGCGGCCAGCATCAACGGCAGCTTCGGCCAGCAGTTTCAATGCCTGCATATTGCTGCTGTCGATATCGTAAGCTTGCTTCGCTAAGGTATAAGCTGTGTTTGCATCGCCTTCGCCCATTGCGGTTTGAGCTTGCTGAATCAAGTCGTCAGACGGACTGGGCAGATGCTTATCCAGTATCTCACGAATTTCGCCTTCAGTTTTGACTCCGCCAAAACTGTCTACGGGCTGGCCATCTTTAAAAAAGGCGACTGTAGGCAGGCTTCGAATACCAAACTGCATTGCCAGCTCTTGCTGCTCATCACAGTTTATTTTGGCGAGGATAACCTGGTCACTGTATTGCGAGGCCAGCTTTTCCAGTACTGGCATGAGCTGTTTGCAGGGCTCGCACCAGTCTGCCCAAAAATCGATAATAATGAGTTTTTCTTTTGAACCTTCCAGTAGAACCTGCTGGAAGTTTTGCAAGTCAACGTTAACGATGTTGGATTCAGACATTAGCAGCGCGCGCTCCTGTAGATATTTCATTTCACTAAACTGTTACTAGTGATATGCAGACGCACCCGCTGAATTTCAATGCCTAGGGACTAAACCAGGATAAGATTTTGTCCTTAAACTTGCTGTAAGGCGGGTAGCGCAAGGCAACATCAAACCGAAAACTGCGCTTCATAACGGGCTTTAAATGGCTGAATGTGTCGAACCCAAACTTACCATGGTAGCGACCCATGCCACTGCGACCAACGCCGCCAAATGGCAGTTTGTCGTTAAGCATAAACATGAGCGTATCGTTGTAGCACACGTTTCCGGCAGAAACTTTCTCGGTAAATAAAGAGAGTAGCCGTTGAGTGTTGCTAAAGACATAAAGCGCAAGCGGTTTAGGATGGCGATGGATTGTCTCAATCGCATCGGCTGCTGATTTAATGGTAATAACAGGAAGTATTGGGCCAAAAATTTCTTCCTGCATGAGGGCACTGTTTTCTTTAACGCCATCGACTATGGTTGGTGCGATATAACGCTCCGCTTTATCAAAGTCGCCTCCAATAGCGATGTTTTCCTGATCCAGCATTTGCGTGAGACGCTGCCAATGCCCCTGGTGAATAATTCTGCCGTAACAGTCACTGTTCTGTGGGTCATCGCCGTAAAAGTTAACCAGCTCCTGATGCATAGCGCTAATGAGTTGTTCTTTTACACTGTCTTCGACCAGTACGTAGTCAGGTGCAATACAGGTTTGACCGGCATTCAGGAATTTACCCCAGACAATGCGTCGGGCTGCTACCTGAATAGGTGCGTCGGCTAAAACTACCGCGGGACTTTTGCCGCCAAGCTCAAGTGTGACGGGTGTTAAATTTTCAGCTGCCGCTGCCATAATTGATTTAGCGGCATGTTCACCACCGGTATAAAAAATGTGGTCAAAAGGCAATGTTGTCAGCTGTTGCGACTCGGTTGCCGCTCCGGTCACAATTTTTATGGCGGAGTTATCCAGGTAGTCGGGGAGCTGTCGGGACAGTAAATCCGCCGTTGCAGATGCATGCTCGGATGGTTTTATTAACGCGCAATTACCCGCAGCGATAGCTGCCACTAAAGGCGCTAAAAGTAGCTGTAAAGGGTAGTTCCAGGCGCCTAAAATTAATACGGTACCTAAAGGCTCCGGGACTAACTGACTTTTAGCAGGCCAGGCGAGTAATGGGTTGCCGACTTTACGGGCTTTGCTCCATTTCGGTAAGGCTTTTATCGTGTGTTTAATATCGTTTTGCAGGAACTGCAATTCAGTTAAGCGTGCTTCACTCGGGTGCTTGTTCAGGTCATTCTTTAATGCTTCAAGTAAAGGTTTTTCATTTTCATCCAGGAAGCGTTGAAGTTGTTTAAGCTGGTTTAAACGCCACGACAGCGGACGGGTGAGTCCGCTGTCGAAATGGCTTTTCAGCTGTTTAAGTGTGCTTTCGAATGGGTTCATCCAAGTCCGCCAAGAGTCACTGTTTTTAACTCAAGGTATTCGTCTATACCGTATTTAGAACCTTCACGACCAACGCCGGACTCTTTAATGCCGCCAAACGGATTGTAGGCGTGTGAGATTCCACCCGTGTTAACTCCGACCATGCCGTATTCAAGCGCGTCGCTGACGCGGAAGATACGAGCTGTGTCTTGTGCTGCAAAGTAAGACGCCAGACCAAAAGGTGTGTTATTCGCTTTCTCGATACCTTCTTCTTCGCTTTCAAAGGTATTGATAGCCACCACCGGGCCAAAGATCTCTTCTTCACTGATGTCCATATCGTCAGTGACGCCAGTTAATACCGTCGGAGCGTAGAATAAATCACCGAGTTCGGTCATTACTGAACCGCCGGTTTCTATGGTTGCACCATCAGACTTGGCCGACAATACCAGCCGCTGAACCTTATCAACTGCATCCTGATCGATAAGTGGACCTAAGTCGACGCCTTCTTCAGTTCCGGGCCCCACTTTCAGACCTTTTACCTTGCTGACAACAGCATCTGTAAACTTCTCGGCGACAGATTTTTGTACCAGTATTCTATTGGCCGATACGCAGGTTTGCCCGCCGTTACGGAATTTGCAGGCAATGAGCTGCTCAGCTGCTTGTTCAATATCGGCGTCATCAAAGACGATGAAAGGGGCATTACCTCCAAGCTCTAATGACAGTTTGGTTACGTGCTCTGAACATTGTTGCATTAAAATTTTGCCAACCCCGGTTGAGCCGGTAAATGACAACTTTCGAACCTTAGGAGAGGTAGCCAAACGTTTGCCGACCGTTTTTGCGTCGCTGGTTGGAATGATATTAATGACACCATCGGGAATACCCACTTCGCTGGCTAACTGTGCCAGAGCTAGACTGGATAAAGGCGTTAGCTGGGGCGGCTTAACTACGATAGTGCAGCCTGCTGCCAATGCCGGTGCTATTTTGCGAGTGATCATGGCATTCGGGAAGTTCCATGGAGTAATGGCCGCACAGACACCCACTGGCTCTTTAGTGACCATGACGCGCTTACTGCTGTCAGCATTAGGTAATATATCGCCATCGATGCGTTCAGCCTCACCGGCAAACCAATCGACAAAGCTGGCGCCGTATTCTACCTCACCAACGGCTTCGGCGACGGGCTTACCTTGCTCAGCACTCATTAATTCGCCCAGTGCTTGCTTGTTTTCCATCATGGCTTCGTACCATTTACGCAGAAGAACTGCACGCTCGCGAGCGGTTTTCTTACGCCAGCTTTTCAAAGCCGTTTCAGCAACATTGATAGCGCGTTGCGTTAAATCCTCGTCGGCGTCAGCAACTTCGGCTAACACGTCGCCGGTTGCCGGGTTGGTAACTGAGAAACGTTTGTCTGTAGGAACCCAGTGACCTTCGATAAAGCAATCTTTCTTAGTCAACGATGACATAGAATGTGCTGACATAATGCCTCCAAATTTGAAAAAACTCTCTAATAATGTAGGCAATATAAAGAGAAATGGTTCAACTTTTTCGATGATTTTGACAGAAATTGATGTGTTTGGTGAAAAAAAGCTCAAATACATTGCGTTCCTGGTAAAAAAACGTATAATCCGCCGTTCCTCAAGGAACACCGCATAACTGATGAGGCAGCGGTCACCCTTGATTCGTGGGGTTGCAGCGCCTGATTCCAGTCCAGACAGTTTAGAGACTGAATACTGATTCCTGTTGCCGGGCCATAACCCCTTTTTTGTTGTGTTTGCCAATGGGCAAACGGGAATAAAGTGAGACAAATATGTCAAATACCCAAACGGGCGTGTCGTTTAACGACATGGCCTTACCTAGTGCTGTGCTTGAACAATTAAACGCAATGCAGTTTTTAACCCCTACTCCTATACAGCTGCAGGCTATTCCTGCGTTGCTTGAAGGTCAGGATGTATTGGGTGAAGCCCAGACAGGTACCGGTAAAACTGCCGCTTTTGGTCTACCAGCGTTGGCAAAAATAGACGCATCAGTTAAGCAAACTCAGGTATTAGTAGTAACGCCAACTCGTGAGCTGGCTATTCAGGTTGCTGAAGCGCTTGAAGGCTTCGCTGCGAAAATGCGTGGTGTTGGTGTCGCAACGGTTTACGGTGGTGCGCCATTTGGACCTCAGGTTAAAGCCCTGAAGCAGGGCACCGCCATTGTTGTTGGTACTCCGGGTCGTCTTATCGACTTATTAAATAAAAACGTTCTGCAACTGGACGGTTTGAAAGTTGGTGTTCTGGATGAAGCTGATGAAATGCTTAACATGGGTTTCATTGAAGACATCGAAACGATATTAAAAGCTGTACCGAATACGGCGCAACGCGCATTATTCTCAGCGACTATGCCAAATGCAATTCGTAAACTGGCAAAAACTTTCCTGAAAGATCCGCTGAACATTCAGATTGAAGCTATTGCTCGCGAGAAGGCGACCATTAAGCAGAAAGCCTGGAAAGTTCAGGGCATGACTAAAATGACTGCTCTGACTCGGTTGTTAGAAGTGACTCCGTATCAGCGCGCATTGATATTCGTACGTACCCGTCAGGATACAATGGACGTGGCTGAATTATTGCAACGCAACGGCTTTAAAGCGGCGCCATTAAGCGGTGATTTGAACCAGGCTCAGCGTGAGCAGACTGTCAGTCAGTTACGTAGTGGACACATCGAAATTCTGGTAGGAACCGACGTTGTTGCTCGTGGCTTAGATGTTCCTGAAATTACGCACGTGATTAACTATGACTTACCGAGCGACACTGAATCTTATGTTCACCGTATTGGACGTACTGGGCGTGCGGGCCGTACAGGTGAGGCGATTTTGTTCTTCCGTGCAAAAGAGCGTCATTTGTTGCGTCACTATGAGCGCTTAACCAACGCACCGGTTGAGTTCTTTGAAGTACCAAACGCTAACGAACTGAGCAAATATCGTCAGCAACAGTTACTGGAAAAGCTACAAGCGTCTTTGGCTCCTGAAACTGCAAGTGCTGATAAGCCTAAACTTGAAAAGCTGTTAGGACAGTGGCTGGAACAGTCTGAATTGAGTGCTGAAGAAATTGCATTAGCGCTTCTGGCTCAACAGAACGAGCAGCGCCCATTGTTCCTGAAAGAGGACCGCCCTGTACGCGAAATGCGCAGTGAACGTTCAGGTCGCAATGAGCGCAGTGATCGTGGCGACAAGCGCAAACCTCGTGCAGAGCGTGCGACAAGTCGTGCCGCCGATGTGGATTTTGAAACTTACAAAATTCAGGTTGGCCGCGAACATGGTGCTCGTCCTGGTGACATCGTTGGGGCTATTGCTAACGAAGCTTCAATGGACAGCAAGTACATTGGTCAAATTCAGTTGTTTGATAATCATTCTTTAGTGCAGCTACCTAAGGGTATGCCAAAAGATATTATGCATGTACTGAAAAAAGCCCGTGTGCGTCAGCAGCCAATGGGTCTTGAGTTAAGCGATGAGCAAGTAAAACGTGCGCCACGCCCACCGCGTGACCGTGATGCTCGCGGCGGACCTAAGCGCAACTCCGGTAAGGGTGCTGCGCGCCGCTTTAATTAATTAGCGTCTTGAAATTCGGCCGGATGATCAACCATGATCATCTGGTCGATATCATATCCCCATTCATGAGCCTTAGCTAAGGCATAGTCAATATCATCCTGAGCAACATCAGGAGTTCGCGACAATAACCAAAAGTATTCGTGTGAGTCACTGGTTACTATTGCCAACTGATAGTTGTCATCCAGCCAACTGACATAGTACCCACCGTAGAATGGCCAGAAAAAAGTCACTTTGTAAGCTGCTTCCATGTTTTCAACGGGTTTAGCCAGACCAATAGCTGTCTGCCACTCTTCGTTTTCAACATGATAACCGCGATTTGTAACCTCTAAGGTACCATCACCGTTTAGGCGATACTCTGCCGTAACGCTTTGCAGACCTTCTTCAAAGCTGTGTGGCATACGGACAATTTCGTACCACTTGCCTAAGTAACGTTTTGCCTCAAAGTCTTCGACAACATTGGCTACCGGTGTTGGCTGCGTGTTACAGGCACTCAGCAGAACTGTTAAAAGTAGCGGGATTATCCATTTGTTCATTGTGCTTCCTTTTATAACTCGTTGATATTATCTAAGTAAATTTCGGCCTGTTTCAGTAGCGCCTGCTGTTCTTCGTTGGTTTTCTTACCCCATACCTGATACATCATGCGCATTCTGTGATTATCTTTAAACGGTTCTTTGTGACGCTCAATAAAATGCCAGTACAGGCTGTTAAAAGGGCAGGCTTTATCTCCCGTTTTCTTCTTTGGGTCATAATAGCACTCTTTACAATAGTGCCCCATTTTCTGCATATAGTTAGCACTGGCAATGTAAGGCTTTGTGGCAATCAGACCGTTGTCAGCATACTGACTCATACCTCTGGTATTAGGCATTTCTACCCATTCAATAGCATCAATGTAAATACCAAGGTACCAGTCATCCAGAGCGTCTGGTGACACACCCGCCAACAAAGCAAAGTTTCCGGTTATCATTAACCGCTGTATATGGTGTGCATACGCATATTCTAAGGATTGCTCAATAGAGTGATGCAGGCAATTCATTTTGGTGTCACCAGTCCAGTAAAAATGAGGCAAAGGTCTATTATGATCCAGGGCGTTAAGGTTTTTGTAGTCAGGCATATGCGCCCAGTAAATCCCCCGGACGAATTCACGCCAGCCGATAATTTGCCGGCAAAAGCCTTCAATCTGAGCGATTGATATACTTTCTTGATTCTCAGACCAGGTATTAACAGCTGCTTTTACAACTTCTAGTGGATGTAACATTTTCGTGTTTAAAGAGAACGAGAGCCTGGAGTGATACAAACTCCAGTGAGCTTCCTTAAGTGTGTCTGCTGTTGCCATGGTGTCCTGATAACGACCAAAATTAGGCAGCCCAAACTGACAAAAATGTTCAAGTAACTGTTTTGATTGTTGACGGTTTACCGGCCATATTAATTGGTTTGGGGAAGCTTTGCCCATTGTCTGAATATGGCACTTTTGCAGCAAAGTATCGATATCTGAGACATCATTAGAAAATACCAGGGGAGGTTCTACACCTTGATTGGCAGGAATCTTTTTCTGGTTTTCCTTATCGTAATTCCAGCGACCGCCGACCGGGCGACCGTTCTCCATCAAAATATCGTATTGCTGGCGCACCTTTCTGTAAAAGGTTTCCATTAAGTAGTTTTTGCTATCGGGAAAATATTCTTTTAATGAATCACGCGTAGTGAGGAAATGCTCAGTATCATACCAGTTTAACTTGATGTTTCTGGCGCCAGCCCAGCTTCTAAGTTGGTGATCGAGTCGATACTCGTCGGGTTGCTGACATTCCAGGACCGCTCCCTTATTTTGAGCGATAATATATTCAAGGTTTTGTGTCAGACTTTGCTGGTTGTCGCTGTCATCCAGTTTAATATAGTGTACGCGATGCCCAGCCGAGTCTAATGCATTAGCAAAGGCGCGCATTGCACTAAAAAAAGCCAAAACTTTTTGTCGATGATGAACGACATAGTCAGTCTCCTGTTTTAGCTCCATCATGACATAAAGTACACCTTGCTCCTTTTGTCGGAACCAGGAGTGCCTGACATTGAGTTGGTCGCCGAGTATTAACCGAACGGTGTGAGTGGTCATAGTCACTTAAGTTTAAATGTTCAGTCAGCTAATACGCAGGCTTTGAGGATTCAGATCGGCGTACCTAAATGAGCTAAAATATGGCATGATGCGCGGTAGTTTAAGATCCAGGAGTGATTATGAATCAGGTTACAGAGAGCGGAAACTCTTCAGAGCAAAACACAGTTAATGTAATTTGTATTAAATGGGGTAAAAAGTATGGCTCAGATTACGTCAATACTTTGCACTCTATGGTCAGCCGACATCTCAGTCGGCCATTCCGTTTTGTTTGTTTTACAGACGATTTTGAAGGCATTAATGACGACATTGAAGTAAAGGCGATTCCTAAAATCGGCTTCAAAGATTTTGACGAACAGCTTCCCTGGACTAAAGGACACGGTTGGCTAAAGCTGACTTGTTTCGCAAACCCTTTGTATGATCTTGAAGGGCCTACACTGTTTCTGGACCTGGATATTATTATTGTCAGCAGTCTTGATGAATTCTTTGAACCTGAAGGTGACTTTATGGTGATCAAAGAATGGGATAAATCCGACGCTACAGGCAATACCTCGGTATTCCGGTTCAATATTGGTGCACATGAAGACGCCTTAGAGCATTTGAAGAAAGACCCTGATGCAGCTACCGCCGATGTGCGAAATGAACAAGAGTACATTACGCACTTTGTCGACCGTCAGAACAAGCTGAAATACTGGCCGGAAAAGTGGTGTCGTAGCTTCAAACGTCATTGTCTGCGCCCGTTCCCGTTAAGCTTTTTCCAGGAGCCCCGTATACCTGAAGAAGCAAAAGTTATTATCTTTCATGGCAAGCCACACCCGGATGATGCATTAGAAGGCCGAAGCGGTAAGTGGTACCGGAAAGTCCTGCCGACTAAGTGGATTGCCGAGTATTGGCGTTAAAGAATATGAGACTGTGGCTCTATGGAATGCTATTGCGGCTGGTCACTCCAGCCGTTTTTGTCTGGTTGTGGCTGCGTGGCAAGAAGGATGCCCGTTACCGTCAGAACTGGTCAGAAAGGCTTGCATTAGGCGCTGTTGATAAAAAGCTGCAGGGGTGCCTAGTTATCCACAGTGTTTCTGTTGGAGAAACCTTAGCGGCTAAGCGACTAATAGAGCAGCTGTTGCATCAACAGCCCGGGCAAAAAGTGCTGATTACTTGTATGACACCAACCGCCAGGACACTCATTCAGCAGCATTTTGGCGAGTCTGTCAGCTGTCGTTATTGGCCAATTGATACTCCGGGTTCAGCGAAGCGCTTCGTGCGTAAGCTGAAACCTAAAGCTGTATGGATAATGGAGACAGAGCTTTGGCCGCAGATGCTGAACCATTTTTCCAAAGCTAATGTACCTGTAAGTTTATTGAATGCCCGGCTTTCGGAGCGCTCCGCCAAGGGTTATCGGCGTTTCCATTGGCTTATGAAGGCTGTATGGAAACAACTGACTCTGGTGTCGGTTCAGAATAAAGAAACTGCGCGTCGAATGAAAGTTTTGGGGGTAGCGCCGAGTCGACTTTTTGTCGACGGAAACCTTAAATACGATATCCAACTTTCCGGCAAGGATACTGATAAAGCTTACCCGTGGAAGCAGAGTTGCTCTGGAAGGAGCGTCTGGTTGGCGAGTAGCAGTCATCCCGGGGAGCATGAAGTTCTTCTTAAAGCACATAAGCTGGTTCAGGCAGAACAACCTGATGCCTGTCTTATTATTGCGCCAAGGCACCCTGAGCAATTTGAAAAAGTTGCGGAACTGACTCGGCAGTCGGGACTAAAGTTGGCTCGACGCAGCGAGCTTAATGAGATACCACAGGACTGTGATGTCTTTCTCGCTGACAGTATGGGCGAAATGATGCTGTGGGGGCAGTTAGCTTCTATGAGCTTTGTCGGCGGAAGTATCATTGAGCGTGGAGGGCACAACCCCCTTGAAGTTATTGCTTCTGGCTCCAATGTTATGTCTGGGCGGCATGTATTTAATTTCCCACAGGTTTACGCTGAGCTGTCTAAAGTCGGCGCTGTGCGATGGGTAAAAAATGCCGAAGAAATTAAACAGGCTGTGAGTTTGATACAGCAGACAGCGGTCATGAAAGCGCAACATGAAGCTGCTAAAAGCGTTTTACAAACGCATCAGGGTGCTACGTTAAGAGTCTTAAAGCGAGCACTGGAATATATTCTGACAGGAAGCGGTATGATAAAAACAGAGCAGACTCCCCGAGGGCTCATTCGCTATGACAGCGATATTATAGAAACGATAGAAGATAAGCATTTTTCAGCCCAATATTGGCAGCAACAAAAGGCGATTGCCGGGAATTCGACGGGGCGTGCAACTGTCTGGTTTATCCAACAAGGCGATCTGGGGCTTTTGTTACGACACTATTACCGTGGTGGTTTGGTTGGAAAAATTAATAAAGACCGTTTTTTACGCGAGCCAGCGGAGAAAAGCCGGGCAATACACGAGTTTGATTTGCTCTGTAAACTCCGTGATATTGGCTTGCCGGTTCCTCGCCCTGTGGCGGCGAGAATGGAAAAGACCGGCGTATTTAGTTATAAAGCTGATATTTTAGTTGAAGTGATTCCCGGCGCAGTTGATGTTTATCGGCTATTGCGTGAGAAACAGCTTTCAGCAGAGCTTTGGCAAAAACTCGGAAGTGCTATTAAGCAATTGCACGATACTGGTGTTTATCACTCGGATTTGAATTGTCACAACCTTATGCTGGATGACAACGACAAAGCCTGGATTGTGGACTTTGATAAGTGTGATTTCCGTGAGAGCGGGGAGTGGAAGGAAGCGAATATTCAGCGTTTGTTGCGCTCCCTGCGCAAAGAAAAAGAAAAGAACGAGACTTTTTACTGGAAGGAGTCTCGTGACTGGCCTGAGTTATTAACGGGTTATCGCCGTTAAGCTTTAAGCCATAAAAAAGCCCCGACTCACTTCAATGAGCCGAAGCTTTTTTTATGCGTTAAAGCACTGAATTAGTCGCGAACTTGACCGTTACCGGTTACCACGAATTTTTCAGTTGTTAGTGCTTCAAGACCCATTGGTCCATAAGCGTGCAGCTTACTGGTAGAAATACCAATTTCGGCACCTAAACCTAACTGACCGCCGTCTGAGAAGCGAGATGAGACATTCGCCATAGTAACGGCTGAATCTACTTCACGAATGAAACGCTTAGCGGTTTCATCGTTTTCAGTAATAATCACTTCTGTATGACCACTACCAAACTCCTGAATATGCTCAATAGCACCTTCGTAGTTATCAACGGTTTTAACCGCAATTTCCAGAGCAAGGTATTCTTCGCCAAAGGCATCGTCTGCAATCTCATCAGCGCCGTCAAAGTAGCTTACTGAACGTTTATCGGCGTGGATTGTTACGTTTTTCTCAGCCAGGGCTTTAGCAGCCATAGGTAAGAATTTATCAGCAACATCCTGATGAACCAGTAAGCCTTCAAGCGCGTTACAAACGCCGGTACGCTGGGTTTTACCATTAAGTAAAATAGCCAGGGCTTTATCAAGGTCAGCGTCTTTATCAACGTACAGATGGCAAACGCCTTTGTAGTGTTGAATCACCGGGATCTTACTGGTGTCACTAACAAAGTGAATCAGACCTTCGCCGCCACGAGGGATAACCAGGTCAATATAATCTTTCTGTTGCAGTAACTCGGTCATCAGTTCACGATCAGGTGTCGGTACTACCGTGATGACGTCTTTTGGCAAGTTGCTGGCTTCTAAAGCTTCGTGCAGTGCTTCAGCAATGGCTTTACTGCTCTCAATTGCTTCACGGCCACAACGTAATATAACGGCGTTGCCAGATTTGAAGCACAGGGCACCGGCATCGGCGGTCACATTTGGACGCGCTTCATAAATCATGCAGATAACACCGAGTGGAATGCGCATCTTTTCAATTTTCATTCCGTTAGGGCGCTCATCCAGCACGTAGCTGTCGCCGACCGGATCTTTTAATGCAATGATTTCCTCAATGGCGGAAGCCATGCCTTCAACACGTTCCGGTGTCAATTCCAGGCGATCCATCATGGCATCGCTCAGGCCTTTCTCTTTACCGGTGGCCAGGTCTTTCTTATTGACTTCAATAATCTTGTCCTGGCGTGCGCGAATTGCGTCTGCCATTTTCTGTAGCACACGGTTTTTATCTGCTTCAGATAAGGTTGCTACAGCGCGTGCTGCTTTTGCAGCGCGCTGTGAAATTTCTTTTGCTAATTGCTGGCTCATGCGTCCTCCAAAATCATTAGATCGTCACGGTGAATGACTTCTGTAATTGGGCTATAGCCAAATTTTTCAGCTATGTCTTCTGTTTGCTGCCCTTTAATGTGCATAAGTTCATGCGCGCTGTACTGACAAATACCTTTTGCAATGGCGTCAGTATCATTAGCACTACGAACCAGCACGGCGTCACCGCGATCAAAATCGCCTTGTACATCAACAATGCCTGAACTCAATAGCGAGGCACCGTTCTCAATTAATGCTTTTTCAGCACCTTCATCAACCAATATTTCACCTTGAGCAACCAAGGTATGTCTTAACCAATGCTTTTTGTTGCTAATTGGATCAGATTGGCGACGGAATAATGTGCCGGGGATGTCACCTTGTAACAACGATTCAAAGGTTTCGCCTTTGCGACCGTTGACTATGTAGGTATCAATACCATGGGAAGTGGCTTTCTCAGCGGCTTCAACTTTGGTCCGCATACCACCAGTACCTACAGAACTCACAGAACCACCGGCAAGTGAGTAAATACTTTCGTCAATTTGTTCAACCACCGGTATTTTCTTGGCATCCGGGTTCAGGTTTGGATCGGAATCGTATAAGCCGTCGATGTCTGAACAAATAAACAGAGCGTCAGCATCAACTAACGTGGCTACCATGGCTGACAAGTTGTCGTTGTCGCCTACTTTCATTTCGTCGGTAGCCAGAGCATCGTTTTCGTTTACCACAGGTAAAATGTTGTGCTCTAACAATCTGTTTAAGGTGTTTTTAATGCTCACGTAGCGAGCGCGGTCGCGTAAGTCACTGTGTGTCATTAACAACTGGGCGCAGGGGGAATCAAAGAAGCGCGACCAGTAGCCCATCATTTCATTCTGACCGACGGCTGACATTGCTTTGCGTACGGCTACAGGAACTTTCTTGTGTTCAAAGTTAATATGCTTGCGTCCGGCAGCGACACTGCCCGATGACACTAAGACAACTTCTTGTCCGCGTTCGCGGCATTCGTTAATAAAACGAGCGATGGGTAAAAGGTATTTGGTACTAACCCCAGTTTCATCTGGCGCGATGAGCGCACTCCCCACTTTCAGTACGGCTCTTCGCCAGGATGGCGCTTTCATAGAGACTCCCTTTTGTTGAATTCGTTAGTAGTCTAACAGATTGGCTGTCTAAGCTCCAGTGAGGCTCATAAGCCATACCTATTGTCAATATATTAGACAATAATTTAGATTGACAAGAAAAAAGAGCATTCTTTAAAAAAGATTACTGAGACAATTACTTCTCGGGAGGAGTATAGCCCTCTATTTGGGGATCTTTGCCTTCAAATAAAAAGGCCGTCATTTGGGCTTCAAGAAATTCGCGATCAGATGGATCCATCATATTTAGTCGCTTTTCATTAATCAGCATGGTCTGTTTCTTTTGCCATTCAGCCCAGGCTTCTTTTGATATGTTATTAAAAATTCGTTCGCCCAGTTCACCGGGGTAAAGCTGAAAGTCCAGTCCCTCGGCTTCTTTCTGATAATGCTGGCAAAATACGGTACGACTCATGTTGTACTCACTTATTGGTCATTAATTGTTTCATCAGTCTAACGGTTGGTGCAGCAAAGCCCAAGTCCTTATCGGTGTCAGGTTCTACCCAGAGGTGCTGGTTATCGTTAAGCTGAGTTTCAGCGGGAACGACGTCTATCAGCAGAGGGTAGCAATCCAGATGAAAATGGCTGAAGGTGTGCCTGAAACCGTGCAACTGTTGGCGGCTATGCTCAGTTAACCCGTACTGCCTGATCACTGAGGGCACTTCTGTTTCTTCTGAGCTTTGAGGGAAACACCACAGTCCTCCCCAAATACCTGTTTGCGGTCTTTTCTCCAATAACAAGTGGCCCTGGTGGCGGAAAAGCAGCATATGCGTTGCCTTGACTGGCTTGGCTTTTTTCGGCTTCTTACCCGGGTACTGTGTCATTGTATTCTTTGCTTTGGCTAAACAAGTATTGTTGACGGGACATTGCTCGCAGAGCGGCTTAGTTCGGGTGCATATCATTGCACCGATATCCATCATGGCTTGATTATAGGCACCAGAGTCACTCTCAGGAGTAAGCTCTTCGCTGAGTTGCCAGAGCTCTTTTAATACACTGGTTTTACCCGGCCAACCTGCGACAGCAAAGTGGCGGGCTAAGACACGTTTAACATTGCCATCTAAAATTGGAGCGTACTCACCATGCCCAAGTGAACGAATAGCGCCTGCTGTCGAACGACCAATACCGGGTAATTCTTCAAGCTCATGAACTTTTTTAGGAAACTTACCGTTAAAACGGGTGCAAATGATTTTTGCGGTTTTATGAAGGTTACGGGCGCGGGCATAGTAGCCTAAACCTGTCCATAAGTTCAGTACTCGGTCTTGCGGAGCCTCGGCTAATGCTTGAACTGTGGGAAATGTCTCCATAAAACGTTCGAAGTACGGAATAACGGTGGTGACCTGGGTTTGTTGGAGCATGATTTCTGAAACCCAGACACGGTATGGGGTGACATTTTTCTGCCAGGGAAGATGCTTGCGACCATGCTGTTGAAACCAGCGAAGGACTTGAGAGCTGAATGTTTGAGTCAACTGTAAATCTCTGCAAATAAAAATGACTAATTTCAAGAATGTACTATTCTTTATGACATACACAGTGTCTCATATTCCGAGCATGATTGTTATTGCAATTAAAAGGAGCTTTGCAATGAAAACCTTAAACCTAATTACTTTATCTTTGCTTACCGCCGGGTTAACTGCTCCGGTTTTTGCACAGCAGACTGAGGTTGAGCAAAACGACTTTTATCTGGGTGCGCGTTTGGGCGTGTTTTCTGCTGATGATGATCGCGTTGCGGTCAAAAATCAGCAGTTATTTTTTGTTGATGACGGTTTCAAAACCATCACCTCAGGTATTGAAGCTGGCATGATGTTTACAGAGGCATGGGAAGCCCGTATCTATTACGATTACATGGAAGCTGACTTAGTTGGCGGTGGCGATGGCTATGGCGACAGCTATGGTGTTGATGCGCTGTATCACTTTAATAACAGCTTTTATGCCGGTTTAGGTGTCAATAATACTGAAATTGGTGATGTAACCGATGTCGCAGCTCGCCTGACTCTCGGTCACCGTAGCTTTATTAACGATAATCTTGCGTGGCGGATTGAAGGTGGAGCCCAGCGTGGTTGGGAAGAAGACTACACCGAAATGTTTGCAAACATTGGTTTGCAGTGGTTCTTCGGCGGACGTGATACAAGCCCTGAGCCAAGACCTCGTCCTGAGCCACAGCCAGAACCTCAACAAGCAGCACCTGAGCCAGAATCAGAGCCTGTAGATTCAGACGGTGACGGCGTTGTTGATTCTAAAGACAATTGCGCAAATACGCCTAAGAACTACTCAGTGGATGAGAACGGCTGCATTTTATACGAGAACGAGACTATCACTGAAGAATTACTTGTTGAGTTTGACCTGAATTCATCTGAGATTCGTAGTGGCGAACGGAATGATATCGATGAAATGGCGGAGTTCATGAAAGAGCATCCACAACTCGATATTACTATTCATGGACACACCGACAGCACCGGTGAGGCTGAGTACAACCAGTGGTTGTCTGAGCGTCGTGCAGAAGCTGTTGCTAACGCGTTGGTTGAAAAGCACGGTATCGCCAGAAGCCGAGTCGACTTTAAAGGACATGGTGAATCTCAGCCTAAAGTTCGTGAAAACAGCGCGGCTGATCGTCAAACAAACCGTCGTATTGAAGCAACATTGAAAGTTGTTAACCGTGTACCTAAAACACGTTAATACCAATTGTATTGATTGCTTGAAATAGCGATAATAGCTCTACTGTAAACAGGCCTGATTTTTCAGGCCTGTTTTTTTGGTATTAGCTAAGTCACTAATTGTCAGGAAAGTCATGAGCCAGTTTAAAAGTGCCGAAGAAGCCGCAGCGGCGGGTAAGTATGTCAGAACAGTTCGGAGTTTCGTTAAAAGAGAAGGAAGGCTAACGAAAGGGCAGGCAACTGCAATTGAGCGCCTTTGGCCGACTCTTGGCTTAACGCTGGATAGTGGTCGGTTGGATCTTGCCCAGGTTTTTCATCGAAAGGCCCCTGTAACTCTAGAAATCGGCTTTGGTATGGGGCACTCACTGGTTGAAATGGCTGCTAATGCCCCCGAGCGCGACTTCATTGGTATCGAAGTTCATGAGCCTGGTGTTGGTGCCTGTCTTATGGCTGTCGAAGAAGCGGGGATAGACAACCTTCGGGTATTTCACGAAGATGCCGTTGAGGTGTTGAAACAGTGTATTCCGGACAAAAGCCTAAACTGCGTTCAGATTTTCTTCCCTGACCCCTGGCATAAAAAGCGTCACCATAAACGTCGTATAGTGCAACCAGAGTTTTTGAGCTTATTAACTCAGAAACTAGAGTCTGGTGGGATTATTCACCTGGCAACAGACTGGGAAAATTACGCGGAGCACATGCTGGAGGTGTTAAATGAAGCCTCTGATTTAAGCAATTTATCAGCTTCAGGAGATTACGTGCCAAGACCAGAAAGTCGACCCAAAACCAAGTTTGAACGCCGGGGCGAAGGTAAAGGGCATGGCGTCTGGGATTTACAGTTCCAGGTTAAGTAATGGTATACGCTTCTGGGTTAATCCAGAAGCGTATCTAAAACTGAGTTCAGAAAGCGGTGGCCTTGCTGTGTTAAACACCAGTGCTGTGTGTTTTCAGTTACCAAGTCCAGAGATTTTGCCTTGCGCAAGTGTTCTGACGCTAAGTCGGCGGAAAGTCCGGTAGTCTGTTCAAAGTTATGTTTGCTGACTGGCTCCAGTAAACGGAACTGATTCATAAAGAATTCAAACATACGGTCGTCAATTGCAACTTCTTTTAACTGATAACGCAGAGCTTTAGTCAGGTCTAAATAACCTTTAGGGTGCTTTATCTTTTCACAGCGCAGAATCTTATTTTGCTGTGGAAGTGTGATTTTGCTGTGAGCTCCGCAGCCAATGCCTAAGTAATCGCCATACTGCCAATAGTTTTTATTGTGACGGCTTTGGTGCCCCGGTTTTGCATAAGCACTCACCTCGTACTGATGATAACCGGCCGCTTCCAAAAGCTTATGACCCTGTTGGTAAATTTCCCATAAGGTGTCATCGTCAGGCAACTGAGGCGGCTGGCTTGCGAACAGGGTATTAGGTTCAATAGTCAACTGATACCAGGAAATATGTGGAGGGTTCAGCGCGATGACCTGACGCAAGTCATCTAATGCCATTTCTACGGTTTGGTCCGGCAGTCCATGCATAAGGTCAAGGTTAAAGCTGGCGAGCGGTAACTGACTTGCGTGTCTGGCTGCTTCTTTTGCCTGCTGCGGGTTATGAATACGCCCCAGACGCTGCAGTTGGTGCTCCTGCAGACTTTGAACGCCAATAGACAATCGATTTATGCCGGCAGCAACGAACGCGGAGAATTTTTCGGTCTCAAAAGTACCCGGGTTGGCTTCCATGGTTACTTCGCAGTCAGAACTCAGGGTTACTGTTGCCCGCACACCGTCCATTAATTGTTGTATTGCTGCAGCCGAGAGTACACTGGGTGTGCCTCCGCCAATAAAAATAGACCGAATTTCTCGTTCCTGTACCCACTCAAGGTCGGCCCTTAGATCTTCCAGCAGACGGCCGACATAACTTGCTTCGGGCACATCGCCCGTTAGCTTATGTGAGTTGAAGTCGCAGTAAGGGCATTTCTGAATACACCATGGAATGTGTATATACAGAGATAACGGCGGAAGCGTCAGTGGGTAAGTCATTTAGTGAGCTGCTCAAGCAGTTGTTTCAGAGCCTGACCACGATGGCTGAGCGCTTGTTTTTCTGTTTTATCAAGTTGTGCGGCTGAAGCATTTTTTTCTTCAACCCAAAAAACGGGGTCGTAGCCGAAGCCATGTTCACCGACTGGCTTTGTTAATATGCGTCCGTCCCAGCGGCCCTGGCAGATAATTGGCGTTGGGTCTTCTGCACTTTGCATATAGACCAATACGCAATGAAAACTAGCCTGTCGCTGGCGCTCTTCAACACCTTCTAAAGCCTGTAATAATTTATTGATATTATCGGAGTCTGTCGCATTGGAGCCGGCATAACGAGCAGAATAAACACCCGGTGCGCCGTTTAACGCTGCAACGGCAAGACCTGAATCGTCGGCAATAGCGGGTAGCCCGGTTTGTTGACACGCATGCCGCGCTTTAATAATGGCGTTTTCGACAAAGGTGGTGCCAGTTTCGTCAGCTTCAGCGAAGTTCCAGTCGGACTGTGGGCGGACCTGCCAGTCGGCAGTAGCCTTTGTTTGACTTAACATATGACGTAACTCGGCAACTTTACCTGCATTGCCGGTAGCCAGTACCAAAGTTTTTTGCGGCTTCATAAAACGGACCTGTACACTCATTATTAAGGGGCACAGGATAAAGGGTTTTAACGGGATTTGAAATCTTACATTAGCGTCTAAGTTAAACCTGTTATGATAAATAGGCAGAGACAGAGATAAGGAGATTCTATTTGGATTCGGCTAACACCTTGATTTTACTGTGTGGCTTGTTGTTGGTTGTCAGCATTTTAGCGGCTGTCGCCTCCAATCGACTGGGAGCCCCTGTACTACTGACTTTTTTGTTAGTTGGCATGCTTGCCGGTGAACAAGGAGTGTTGGGAGTCGAGTTTAACAATCCGGATATCGCCTTTTTTATAGGCTCTGCTGCTCTGGTCATTATCCTTTTTGACGGGGGGATGCGAACTCACCCCGAACGCTTTCGGGTCGCCTTGTGGCCTGCCATTAGCCTGGCAACAATAGGTGTTGCCTTAACCTGTACCTTAGTTGCCTCCCTCGCTGTTTATTGGTTTTCTTTGCCCTGGCCTGCAGCTTTGCTTATGGGGGCAATATTGAGCTCAACTGACGCGGCAGCGGTGTTTGGTATATTTCAATCCAGAGGACTACAAATTAAAGAGCGGGTTGCCTCAACACTTGAAATAGAGTCGGGCAGTAACGATCCAATGGCGGTCATTCTGACTTTAACGATGACCGGCGCCGTAGCCAGTGGCAGTTTTCCTGACTGGTATTGGATAGGTCTTGATATTGTCTGGCAGTTAATTGGCGGCCTGACAATAGGTTGGTTAGGTGGGCGGCTATTCATTATTGCCGCTCGAAAACTGCCGCTAAGCTTTAGCTTCTTCCCCTTATTGGCCGTAGCCTGTGCTATCTCCATTTACGCATTAACGGCGAAACTGCACGCCAGCGGCTTTCTGGCTGTTTATTTAATGGGGTTTGTTATCGGTAATGCGCGGTTGCCTCAGTTGGTTCATATTCTGCAGGTGCAGGACGGGCTGGCGTGGCTCAGCCAGATAGCGATGTTCCTCATTCTCGGGTTACTTGTTGTTCCTTCTCACTTAGTCGCTAACGCACCGGTCGCAATTGGTATTGCCTTTACTCTAATATTTATTGCTCGTCCGTTGGCGGTGGTGGTGAGTTTATTGCCCTTTAGCTTTCCTTGGCGAGAGCAGGTGTTTATTAGTTGGGTGGGGTTAAGAGGAGCCGTCCCCATTATTTTGGCTTTATTCCCATGGCTGAGTGGCGTACCAAATCAGGAGCTTTACTTCGATATTGCTTTTGTTGTGGTAATGATTTCATTGATTATTCAGGGCTGGAGTATTGCGCCGGTAGCGCGCTGGCTGGGGCTGGAAGTGCCGTTAAAAGCAAAACCGCAGCAACGTATGCCACTATCATCTGTGCCCAGTAAAGAGGCGCTGGAGGTCTGGCTTTATCGCATTGATAAAAACTCACCTGCCTGTGACCATACCTGGAAAGAGCTGAAGTTAACTGCGCCTGCCACTTTCGTTGGGTTGATCCGCGACGGCGAATGGTTGCAGCCGGAAACCCAGCCCATGGTTGAAGAAGGTGACGGTTTGCTGGTGGCTGCTACGGTGAAAGATATTGACGAGGTCAGTCGAATTCTTGCATCAGGTGGTAAAGGCTTAAAGGTATCAGAAAAAGACTTCTTTGGTGACTTCACGTTACGTGGCGATCTGACGCTGGCCGATGTCGGTAGCTTCTACCCTGTGGGGGAACTTAACGAAGGTTTATTGAGCACGACGATATCCGACTATTTCTTGCTGAAATTCCACCGGCGAGTGGTTATTGGCGACACCATACGTTTAGGTGATGTTATTCTGACCGTACGAAAAGTCAGTGACAAAGGCGATATCCAGTCAATTGGTGTCAAGCCGGTAAAAGGCTAGTCGTTTAACCAAAACTCCTGGTTAAATTTAAGCGTTTGCTGGTCACCAACTTCAATAGTAAAGCGCAGGGTTTCGGCGTTGGTGTAATTAAACTGTGCCAGGTAGTAACTGGCATCACCTTCTGTTACCTGCTGAAACTCGAGTTCCTGTATTTGGCCCAGCGGGTTAACAACTTGCCCGGTAACGCCAGGGGTTTGTGCTTTTTGAGTTTGTTTGTCGAGCACGGCAATATTAAGTACACCTTTTGAGGCGCTTCGGGTTAAGTCATATTGCGTCGCTACCGCCGGAGCTAATAAGGTGGAGGAAAAAGCGCTGTAGTGAACATCCCATTGAGCAAGAGTCTTTTTTTGCTCAGCCATAAGGCTGGCAGAGAGCAGCATGGACATAGCTATTACTGTCTTAACAAAGAATGTTTTACTCATCACTTTATCCTCCACCAGTAACGTTAAACGCCAATTAATATTCGTAAAAACTGCAGGGCAATAATAACAACCAGTACCGATAAATCTAGGCCACCAATTGGCGGAATAACTTTACGTACAGGTGCTAACAGAGGCTCTGTAATTTGATGCAGCATGGCTTCTACCGGGTTATACCCCTGTGAGAACCAACTGAGTATGGCGCGGATTATCAATACCCAGAACAGCATCGACAGCAGGCTGCTAATGGTTGTTAGTATGCCCTGAATGACAATAACCAGTGGACCCACAGCCAGACCATTTAGCCAGACCAAAGCTGCCACTTTCAACATGCCTAGCGCTAGCGCAAATATTAAACTGGCAGTATCCAGCTTACCTATCATTGGCATGAAGCTACGAAGCGGTCCGACAACGGGCTGTGTTGCTTTATACACAAATTGGCTGACCGGGTTATAAAAGTCTGCCTGGGTTAACTGCATCCAGAGTCGCAACAGCACAATGATCAGATACAGATCAATTAGGGTGGCGACTAAAAATGTGAGGGCGTTATTCATAGTGACTCCTAGAAGAGTTTCGCCATTTCCTGATTACGGTTTACCGCTGCTTTTACGGCTTTTTCCGAAATGCCGTGTAAGTCAGAGTCCTGGTAGGCTTCAACACCCTTAGCTGTTGAGCCGCCTTTACTGGTGACTTGTTTGCGCAAGTCTTCCAATGATAACTCACTTTCTTTAGCCATTTGCGCGGCGCCCAAACAGGTTTGCTGAACCATTGCGCGAGCTTTCTCTGCATCAAAGCCAAGCTCGGTTGCGGCTTTCGCCAGGCTGTCCATAAACTCGAAAAAGTAAGCTGGTCCGCTTCCGGCAACAGCACCGAGAATATCGAGCTGATCTTCATCACTAACCCATAGGGTTTCGCCTACACCGTTAAATGCTTCTGTGACAAAGTTTTTATCGGCATCGTCCACTGAGTTGTCTGTGACTAACCCCGACATGCCCTGGCCAACCAATGATGGCGTATTGGGCATAACGCGGATAATACGGATGTTTTCGCCTAAATACTCGCGATATTTCGGAATACGAATACCCGCAGCAATGGTAATAATTAGTTTGTCGGTCAGGTTGTGGACATTTTCACGTAAGTGAGCACAAACTTCTGCCATTAACTGAGGCTTAACGGACAATACGATAGCATCAGCATTATTCACAACTTCCAGATTGTCATTGCTGGTATTAACGCCCAGCTCCGACTTCATTTTCTCTAATTTGGCATCGCTGGGGTTACTGACCCAGACTTTGTCAGCAGGGTAACCGCTTTTACACATACCACCGACAATGCTTTGTGTCATGTTACCTGCGCCGATAAAGGCAATATTGCGAATGTCGTTCATTAGGACTCCCGTTCTCCAAAAATTGCTGTTCCAATACGTACCATGTTAGCACCCTCAAGCACTGCTTGTCGCATATCGCCCGACATCCCCATGGATAAGGTATCAATTTTCTCGCCACAGGTTTGTTGCAGTTGCTCATAAAGGCGAAACATGTGCTGAAAACTTTGCTTGCGTTGCTCTTCCGTTGTTCCTGCTTTGAGTATGGTCATTAAGCCGCGTAATTTAAGCTTTGAGCAACTCATCACATACTCAGCTAATTCTTCAACTTGCTCTGGCGCCAGACCCGACTTGTTGTCATCGTCGTCAATATTCACCTGTAGTAAAATGTTGAGTTGCTCGAGACTGTCTGGGCGCTGTTCATTCAGGCGGCGAGCTATTTTTTCCCGCTCCACGCTTTGTACCCAGTCAAAGTTCTGAGCAATATCTTTTGTCTTATTGGACTGAATCGGTCCAATAAAGTGCCACTGGACCGGGTCGGGTATGTGTTCTTTTAGCTGGGTGATTTTATCAACCGCTTCCTGAACGTAGTTTTCGCCGAAATGCATTTGCCCGGCGGCGATTGCGGCTTTTATTGCATCCAAAGAGTGTTTTTTACTCACGGCTAGCAGTTTCACTGACTGCCCATGTTGCGACTCTTCGGCTAAAATCTGCAATTGCTGACGTATTTCCGCAAGATTATTTGTTATCTTTTCTGATACCTTAGTTGTCATTGCCACCGTCATCTCACTGATTCAGGAATAAGATATATGAATGTTAACGAATTACTGGCCTTTAGTGTGAAACAAAATGCCTCGGACTTACATCTGTCTTCCGGCAGTGTTCCTATGATTAGAGTGGATGGGGACATTCGGCCATTAAATCAACCCGAGCACCAGCCCGATGAGCTGAAAGATATGTTGTTTGAGGTGATGAGCAAAGGTCAGTGGCAGGAGTTTGAAGAAAAATTTGAGTGTGACTTTTCGTTCGAGCTTGAAGGCATTGCGCGTTTCCGGGCGAATGTATTCACACAACGAAAAGGTATTGCGGCAGCGTTTCGTATGATCCCCAGTGAAGTCACCACACTGGAACAACTGGACGCTCCTGAAATATTTAAAGACATTGTCAGTGCCAACCGTGGTTTAGTTTTGGTGACCGGGCCAACGGGTTCCGGTAAATCAACGACCTTAGCGGCTATGGTCAATTATTTAAACCAAACCAGGTCGTTACATATTTTGACTATCGAAGATCCGATAGAGTTTGTTCACGACAACCAGAAAAGTCTGGTCAGTCAGCGCGAGGTACACCGGGATACGCGAAGTTTCAGTGCGGCGCTTCGCTCTGCATTGCGTGAAGATCCTGACGTTATCCTGGTAGGGGAAATGCGCGATTTGGAAACCATTCGTTTAGCCATGACAGCCGCTGAAACAGGACACTTGGTTTTAGGTACTTTGCATACAACGTCGGCGCCAAAAACCATTGACCGTATAATTGATGTGTTCCCGGGGGATGATAAGCCCATGATCCGCTCTATGCTGTCGGAGTCTTTACGTGCAGTAATTTCACAGAGTCTGCTGAAGCGTGTTGGCGGTGGTCGCGTCGCTGCCCATGAAATTATGCTGTCGTCACCCGCTATCAAGAACCTTATCCGTGAGGATAAAGTGGCGCAAATGTACTCGTCCATACAAACAGGGGCAGAGCGTGGCATGCAAACATTGGATCAGGCGCTCAAGAAATTGGTTGCACGTGGCGATATAGAAGCAAGTGAGGCGCGCCGCTGCGCGGTGAATAAAGAGGATTTCTGATGCAAATACGGAGTGTTTGGCTGTTTTTATTGCTGGCCTTTGCGTCCAGTGTGTCGGCACAACAATCGACACGAGTGGCTTTTGGTTGCTGCATTGACCATACCAGTCGACAGGAAATCTGGGATGCCGTTAACCATGCACAGCCTGAAGTGTTTGTTTTTCTGGGCGACACGGTTGATGTCGATGCTGATGATATGGATGACCTACTCGATGCCTACGAGGTTTTTAACCGTTACCGGGGGCCGAGGGTTTTACGCCGCAACTCGGCAGTAATGTCTGTGTGGAATCGCAATGATTACAGCCTGGGTGGCAACAGTGGCAAGAATAACCCGAATCGCTATGCCGTCCGAAATCACTTTTTGACTTTTTGGCGTGAGCCAGCAACTTCAGAACGACTTTTTCAGACGCACGGTATTGCTAAAAGCGTGATTTTTGGCAATGAACCGCAACGTGTTCAAGTCATTGTGCTCGATGGGCGCTGGAATAGAGATCCACTCACTACCGTAGGTTGGATGGAGCGCCAAACGCGCCGTTTTAATTCTGACTTAGGCCCTTATCAGGCAAATAATACCGGAGCCTTACTGGGTGACAAACAATGGCAGTGGCTTGCTGAACAGTTACAAAAGCCAGCTGAGGTGCGTATTATTATGAGTGCGACACCGGTACTGGCTCCGGCAAACGGCTATGACAGTTGGGCGCTCTATAAACGTGAACAAAAACGCTTAAAAGAATTGTTAACTGAGCTGAAGCCCTCTGGTTTACTCTTGGCCAGCGGCGATAGGTTTTTTGGTGAATTTGCAAAGTCTGACGAGTTTCTTTCTTACCCACTATGGCAGGTAACTCCGGGTACTATTAACTTTGACGGTGATATCCCTTACCAGTCAAGTTATCGCGACGGAAAGGCTTTTACGGAAAGCCGTTATGGTCAAATTGAAGTGATATGGAAAGAGCAGCCGGAATTGGTATTAACGCTCAGAGACATTGATGGCCGGCCGCTCGATAGTCGTAAACTTAACCTTAGTCAGTTGCAACCAGATTAGGAGCTACACGGTGTTGTGTGGCTTGTTCGTAAGCAAATGCCGCTTCTATCAGTATTGCTTCAGAACGTGCTGCTCCAAAAAAGCTCATTCCAACGGGTAGAGCCGGTTCGTCACCTATTTGAATGTAACCCATCGGCACGGTTATGTGCGGGTACCCGGCGACTGCCGCTGGTGAACTGGCCGAGCCTGAATAATTGTCTCCGAGAACATGGTCAATTTTCCAGGCCGGACTGGTTGTTGGAGCAATGAGTACATCAAGGTTGTTTTCGCTAAGCATGGTGTCAATGCCTTCTTTACCGGCCAGCTTTTTGCTGTTAGCCAGGGCCTGCTGATAAGCCGCTTCATCTTCCTGCGCATTGGCCATTTCAAAAAGCTCCTGACCAAATAATAAAAGCTCTTGTTCAGCCAGTTCATTATTGGCTTCTATCATATCGCCGAGGTTGCGGTAAGGAAGCTGGGTCTCGGCAAGGTACGAAGCCATGTCATTCTTAAATTCATACAGGAGCACTGTGAACTCGTCACCGCCATATTCGCCATAGGTTGGCATTTCGACATCAACAAGTTGCGCACCCTGAGCTTTCAGAATCTCAAGCTGTTGTTCAAATTGTTTGTCCAGTAGCTCGTTGTATCCCATTAAATTACGAACCACGCCAATGCGTTTGCCTTGTAGCCCGTCTGTTTTTAAATGAGAAGCAAAGGTTGTTTCACTGCTGTAGCCGGCAGGGTCGCTGGAGTCATGTGCTTTCATTACATCGAGCATCAAGGTAGCGCCGGTGACAGTGCGTGCCATTGGGCCAGCGGTGTCCTGACTGTGTGCGATAGGAATAATGCCGTCGCGACTGATAAGCCCCAGTGTTGGTTTTATGGTGACAATGCCATTAACAGCTGCAGGGCAGACTAACGAACCATCGGTTTCCGTACCGACCGATAGCGCAACGAAATCTGCCGCGACTGAAGTAGCAGAACCTGCACTTGAACCACAAGTTGAGCGGGTTCTGTCATAAGGGTTTACGGCCTGACCGCCTATGGCGCTCCAGCCTGAACTTGAACGCGTTGAACGAAAGTTAGCCCACTCACTTAAGTTGGCTTTGCCCAGAATAATCGCACCGGCATTTCTCAGTTGTTGCACTAAAAATGCGTCATCTTCCGGGTAATTTTCTGCAAACAGAAGCGAGCCTCCGGTGTTTGGCATGCCGTCGGCGGTATCAATGTTGTCTTTCAGAAGAACCGGTATACCATGCAGCGGACCGCGAGCTTTTCCCTGCTGGCGCTCTTTATCCAGCCGTTTGGCATCAGCTAATGCGTTTTCATTCAGGCTATTTACCGCTCTTAGTTCGGGACCCTGCTGATTGTTTTGGTGGATGCGTTGCAGGTAATATTGTGTGAGCTGTTCGGCAGTTAATTGACCTTCGTTCATGGCTTGCTGAAGCTCAGTTACAGAAGCATCCTGCCAGGTAAATTCGGTGTGATCTGCAGGTGATGTCTGGCAGGCTGTTAAGGCCAGAATAAACAGAAGTGAAACCAGTTGTCTCATTCTTAAACCCTTATTGTTTTTGTGTTTTCATAAAGTGGCATAACTTTGGTCGTAAGGCGAGTCATGCGAATAAAAATCAGGTAAAATGGCAGCAATTGTCGATAAAGAACTGAAGTGGTTAGCGCTATGCGGGTATTGGGTATTGAAACCTCCTGTGATGAAACAGGGGTTGCGGTGTATGACACTGAAAAAGGGTTACTGGCACACCAGCTGTATTCTCAGGTTAAATTGCATGCGGACTATGGTGGTGTGGTGCCCGAACTTGCCTCTCGTGACCATGTGCGTAAAACGTTGCCGTTAATTAAGGCAGCGCTTAAAGAAGCCGGTATTACGCATCAGCAATTGGATGGTGTGGCCTATACTATGGGGCCGGGGTTAGTCGGGGCTCTGTTAGTTGGCTCTTGCATTGGCCGTAGTTTAGCTTTCGGCTGGAACTTGCCGGCAGTGGGTGTTCACCATATGGAAGGGCATCTGCTGGCTCCTATGCTGGAAGAGAACCAACCCGAATTCCCGTTTGTTGCTTTGCTCGTGTCTGGTGGTCACACTCAATTGGTGCAGGTAAAAGGCATAGGCGATTACCATTTGCTGGGTGAATCCGTCGATGACGCAGCTGGCGAAGCTTTCGATAAAACCGCTAAACTGATGGGGCTGGATTATCCGGGGGGGCCACGACTGGCCGCTCTGGCAGAACAAGGTAATAGTGACCGGTTTACTTTCCCCAGACCAATGACAGACAGACCAGGCCTTAATTTTTCTTTCAGTGGTTTAAAAACTTCCGCAGCTAATACTCTGGCCGCTAATGATAGTGACGAGCAGACCCTGGCTGATATTGCACGGGCATTTGAAGATGCGGTGGTTGATACCTTGGTGATCAAATGTCGCCGGGCATTAAAAGAAACTGGCTACAAGCGTTTAGTCGTTGCTGGTGGTGTCAGTGCCAATAAACACTTACGCGCCAAACTTGAGGCTTTGTTGCAAAAGCAAAATGGGCAGGTGTTTTACCCCCGTACTGAGTTCTGCACCGACAATGGTGCGATGATTGCTTTAGCTGGCGCACTGCGTTTACAAGCGGGAGAACGTGAGTCACTGGCAGTAAAAACACATCCAAGGTGGCCAATGACAGACTTGAAACCTATGGTGAAGGTTAGCGACGCCGTTTAAAGGCTTTCTCCTTACCGGAGGATAAGCGCAAAATGTTGGCCTGGTGACGCCAGAGGATCAATAGTGAAATCATAATAACCGGCACCGTGTATTGGGGTTTTATCCAATAAGCATAAAACGGTGCCAGACAAACGGTTACCAGAGCAGCCAGGGATGATACCCGGCTTATACGGAAAACCAATAACCAGGTCACAATAAGCAATAAGGCCATTTCCCAGGCCACAGGAAACATAGCACCTAAGGCGGTCGCTACGGCTTTACCGCCACGAAAATGGAAGTAAAGCGGAAAGATATGACCAAGGCAGGCAGCAACGGCAATTAAGCCAAGGAAAAATGGTTCAATACCGAGAAAGTAAGACCCCCATACCGGAACCATACCCTTTAAAACATCAAACCAAAGAGTTAATAATGCGGGAATTTTTCCGCCTACCCGGTAAACATTGGTTGCTCCCGGGTTACCAGAGCCTTCTTTGCGTGGGTCAGGCAGCCCCCATAGCCGGCAGATAACCACAGCGCTACTGATAGAGCCCAGAAGGTAGGCTGAAAGTATCATCAGTAAAGTAAGCGCTGTCATGGGGTACGAATCCCTCGTTGGTTAAGGTAGACTGCGATTAAAAGTCAATGCCCATAGAATAAGCGGTTTTTTGGGCAATTACCACGGGTTAACACAAATGGAACAAGCAGATATTGATGTCGTCAGTATTGAGGGTCTAACCATAGAAACCATTATTGGCGTTTACGACTGGGAAAAAGAAAAAAAACAGCAGTTAGTGCTGGATATTCAAATGAGCTGGGACAACCAGCGCGCAGCGACCACTGATGATATTGACGACGCTTTAGACTACGCTCTGGTCAGCGAACGGGTTTCGGCCTGGGTGGCAGAGAAGCCGAGACAGTTAATTGAAACCGTTGCTGAAGGGGTTGCTACCTTAATTCTGAATGAGTTTGGTGTTCAGAATGTTGAAGTGCGCGTAGCTAAGCCCGGGGCAGTGCCCAATGCGAAAAATGTTGCGGTTACGGTTCGCCGAAGCGTGTTTGATAGTCCGTTTGGGTAAGAGGTAAGGTTGTGGCGCAAGTTTTTCTCGGGGTAGGCTCTAATACGGATCGTGAAAAATACATTCGTGCCGGCTTAGAAGCAATTGCCGAAAGCTTTGGCTGGCGTCAGCGTTCACGAATTTTTCGCAGTGAATCGGTTGGATTTTCCGGCAGTGATTTTTACAACCTGGTGGTAGAGGTGGAAACAAGCCGATCTGTTACCGAGGTTTTAGCCGAGTGTAAGCGCATTGAACAGCAAAATGGACGAGTGCCTGAAAGTGCCAAGTACAGTCCACGGACGCTGGATATTGACGTGCTGCTTTATGATGATGTAATACGAGCGCAACAGCCGCAATTACCACGTGCTGAGATCCTTGAAAACGCTTTTGTTCTATGGCCGTTAGCTGAAATTGCCGGCGATCTCCTGCATCCTGTTTTGGAAGTCAGTTATCAGCAGCTGTGGGAACAGTATCAGGAGTCCAATAAGCAGGCGCCGCAGCAGTTAGAGCCTCTTGAAAATACTGGCTGGCTGGAGGGTTAAACCAGCGCCTCTGCAAGTATTTGCTCGCGCTGTTCACGCAGTGCATTGCCCAGAGCTTTACCGGTGAGTCCCTGCTGCTGCAAAGCCTGAGAACTAAGTGCTGACGCTTTCTCGGCAGCTAAGCGCAGTTTTTGGTGCTGCTTATCAATAGTTGTCTTTTGTTCTGACCGACTAAACTCGGCTTCCCTTAATTGAAGTAACTGCCCGAGTTTCTCCGGGCGTCGCCAGTAGTCAATTTGTTTTAAAGTGGCCGAAAGCGACTCTGCCTCAGGAAGCTTAGCCTGGGTTATAAAGAGCTCATTATTCCTGGCAAGGGTCGCGGCATCGCGATAGTGGTTTGGAATAGCCAGTCGGCGACAAAACTGCTTGATATCATCGGGTGTCTTTTGCTCTACAAATAAACAGGCAAAACGCAGTATTGCCGAGTCTGAATAAGCTGAAGTCCTGTTGAGTCTTTGCAGCTGGCTATCACCGGCCGTGATACCCGGTAAAACCTGGGGCAGTGCGTCGATACTTTTAAGTAAGTTTAAGAAGACGGAAGGTGTTTCGCTTAACAGTGCTTTTTCCCATTCTCTCCAGACTCTCTCGGGAACTAAGTGACTGAGCTCTTCGCTCTCCGACATCTGTTGCAGTAGCTGCTGGGTTTCTGCAGCCACACTAAACCCTAAATGTGCAAAACGAGCCGCGAACCGCGCAACTCTCAAAACTCGTAGAGGATCTTCTGTAAAAGCTTCTGACACATGTCGCAGTTTACGGGCTTCAAGATCCTGTACACCTTTGTAAGGATCAATAATTGTTCCGTCTTCGCTTTCAGCAATGGCATTAATGGTTAAGTCACGACGAGCAAGGTCCTGCTCAAGAGTAACCTCTGGCGAGGCATAAACGGTAAATTCAGTGTGACCTCTGCCTGACTTTCGCTCGGTACGGGCTAACGCATATTCTTCATGCGTATCCGGATGCAAAAACACCGGGAAGTCTTTACCTACTTGCTGAAAACCCTGGTTCAGCAGCTCTTCTGAGCGGGCGCCAACAACCACCCAGTCGCGTTCATGCACGGGTAATTTAAGGAGTTTGTCGCGTATTGCACCACCGACTAAATAGACTTCCACTGTTCACCTCAACTTTGTTTGGCATGATCATGTCGAATCACTGGTCGATGTGCAAGCAAGTCGTTACACTGTTGGACAAATAATAACATCAGCACAGTAGCGGACCGATATGTATCAAAACTATTTTGGTCTTCAGGCAGAGCCTTTTTCTATTGCCCCAGACCCAAACTACCTTTACCTGAGTGAACGGCATCAGGAGGCTTTAGCGCACCTTACGCAAGGGCTGCAGGGTAGTGGTGGCTTTATTTTACTGACCGGTGAAGTGGGCACAGGAAAAACCACGGTGTCACGGGCGTTGCTGGAACAACTACCTGAGTCGACTGAAACCGCCTTTATTTTGAATCCGATGCTGAATGAGGACGAACTGCTTGCCAGTTTGTGCGATGAGTTTGGTATCCGTTATCAAAAGCGCTCCGCCACTCGTAAAACCTTGACTGACAAACTCAGCCAGTTTTTCCTGAAAGCCAATGATGAAGGTCGTCAGTGTGTGGTGCTTATTGATGAAGCTCAGCATTTGCGCCCGCAAGTGCTGGAACAGTTGCGGTTGTTAACCAATTTAGAAACTCATGATCGGAAATTATTGCGGGTGATTTTAATTGGTCAGCCAGAGCTTCAGGATTTATTGCGCAGGCAGGAGCTGCGTCAACTGGCACAGCGTATTACCGCCCGTTATCATATTTTGCCGCTGACAGAAGCCGATACTCAACGTTATATTGCATATCGACTTCAGGTGGCAGGAGCGAACCGGCCACTTTTCAGTGCAGCTGCGGCGCGTAAAGCGCATCAAATGACTCAGGGGATTCCCCGTTTATTAAACCTGTATTGCGACCGGGCACTACTGGCGGCCTATACGGAATCAAGTGCAGAAGTTTTACCACGGCACTTACAACAAGCACATGCCGAGCTCAATGGTCCGGCCGACAGAAGAAGCGGTGTTAAGCACCAGTCACCCTTCTGGCGTTGGGCTGGCGCACTTATCTTATTCGTGGCCAGTGCTATAGGAAGCTATAGCCTGGTCAGAGAAACGGCCCCTGAGCCGGACAGGACAACCACCATGCAGTATAAGGCAGCGCAAGAGCTGGCCAGTGTATGGGGTTTACCAGAGCCTCCGTTAGACACCGATTTTTGCAAGTGGGTAGAACAATATGACCTTGCTTGCCTGGAGTTACGGCAAAGCCTGCAACAGTTGCGCAGTATTAATTACCCGGCCTTACTTTATAAACGCGACAAAATGGCGAATCTGGTTACCGATGGTACGGCTATAGACACTAACGGCTGGAATGGTGCCTTTTTAATTTTGTACCAGAAACCGCTGGCAGACAGTCCAGATGAAAAAGAACAGTGGGTGCGTGAACAAGTGCGCGAACATGTAAGTTCAGAATGGCAAAAAAAGTCATCTGAGGAGCAGTTTAAAGCGTTGCAAAAGAGCCAGGGACTTCGTGTGACCGGCAAGTTGGATGAAGCAACGATGGCATGGCTGGCCTCAAGAGCTTCAGATTTTGGGCCCAGATTGAATAAAAGAGCGAGTAAAGAGAGTTAGTCATGTCCTCCTTATTAAAAGCATTAAAGCAACAGCAGTCGCCGCTATTAAAGCAACGGTCAATATTAGACGCGTCTTTAATGGCTACCGACAATAGTACCCGACGTTGGGGGTGGCTAATATGGCCCGCAATAATTGTTGCAGGGGGAGTGCTGGGGGCAGGAACCGCTCAGTGGCTCGCGAAAGAACCAGAGCCTGAAACTGTTGCGGCGGAGCGCTTTAGTTGGGGTGAAACCGAAACCGTTGAAGCGATAAGCTGGGATGCTGAACCGCAAGAAGAAACAGTAGAGGTTGCTAAGAGCTCAGAGTTGCCAGAGTCAGCTTCCACGGACGCGTCTCAGCCCGAACAAACAGAACCACAGCGCGAAGCTCTCGATTTGTCTGCCGTGTCGCCCGACTTGTTAGAGCGTTTTGAAGCCGCAGTAAATGATACTGGCAGTGACAATAATAATCAGACCGATACCAGCGTTATCCCGCCATTAGGTGAGCTTTCACGTTCATTTCAGCGACAGGTGCCAGCCTTTAGCTACGATAGCCATATGTACCGTTCCAGTGCGTCCCAGCGATGGATTGAACTCAATGGCCGGCGACTATACGAGGGCGATGCGCTGAATCAATTGACTATTCTGAGAATAGAGCCGCAGAAAGTGGTGTTGGTGATGGATTCACAAGCATTCTCACAAGCCGCTTTAGAAGACTGGCAACCGTAGAAATTATTGACATCCCGCAAAGGGATTCATACTCTTGTGCGATAAAGTTTAAACAGGCGTTTGAATTATTTGTTTGAATGCCCGTGTGATTCATACAAGAGGTAATGATATGGCTGACTACAGAGCTCCCCGCGACGATATGGACTTTGTCCTGCACGATGTATTCCGAGTTGCCGACGACTGGCAGCAAACCCCTGAACTTGCCGACATGATGGATGTTGAAACTGCCGGTGCTATTTTGGATGAAGGTGCCAAGGTTGCTGAAAACTTAGTAGCGCCGCTGGCCCGTGAAGCCGACGAGGAAGGCGTTAAATTTGAAGATGGGGTAGTGACAACTCCTAAAGGCTACAAAGAGAACTTTCGCCAGTTAGCTGAAGGCGGCTGGGTTGGCGTAACAGCTAACCCGGACTTTGGCGGCATGGGTTTACCTAAGTCTTTGTCGGCTCAATACGAAGAAATGCTTTGTAGCGCCGATATCGCCTTTTCTCTTTACCCGGGCTTAACCTCCGGCGCTATTATGGCAATTAACTCGCATGGTAGTGACGAACTGAAGAATCATTATCTACCACGCATGGTTTCAGGTGAGTGGACCGGCACTATGTGCCTGACAGAATCTCATGCCGGAACAGATTTAGGTATTATTCGCAGTAAAGCGATACCAGCTGAGGACGGCAGTTTTTCTATCAGCGGTACTAAGATATTTATCACCGGTGGCGAACACGATTTAGCGGAGAATATCGTTCATTTAGTGTTGGCCAAATTACCCGATGCTCCGGCCGGTACAAAAGGCATTTCGTTGTTTGTGGTGCCTAAGTTTTTGTCTGATGAACAAGGCAACCTGACCGAGCGTAACGCTGTTAGCTGTGGCTCAATAGAACACAAGATGGGTATTCATGGGTCAGCCACCTGCGTCATGAATTTTGACGGCGCAAAAGGCTGGCTGGTCGGTGAGCCGCATCGCGGGCTGCCTGCTATGTTCACCATGATGAACTACGAGCGCCTGGGGGTTGGCATTCAAGGGCTTGGAGCTGCAGAGCGTTCGTACCAGAATGCTCTGGAATACGCTAAAGATCGCATTCAGGGACGTGGCGCTAAAGCAACTCGCAACGACCAGGCCGAAGCCGATTCAATTTTAGTGCACGGCGATGTGCGCCGTATGTTGCTGACCATGAAGTCGCTTACTGAAGGCGGTCGCGCGTTCTCAACCTGGGTGGGTCAGCAGCTCGACCGCTCGAAATACGCCGAAGATGAGCAGGTTAGACAAAAAGCAGACGCGATGGTCGCGTTATTGACACCTGTCGCTAAAGCCTTTTTAACTGACACCGGACTCGAGTGCACGATTCACGGGCAGCAGGTTTTTGGTGGCCATGGTTACGTGCGGGAATGGGGTCAGGAGCAGTTGGTTCGTGATACTCGTATAGCGCAAATTTATGAGGGCACAAACGGTATTCAGGCACTGGACTTATTGGGTCGTAAAGTGTTTGGTTCGCAAGGCAAACTATTGCAGCCGTTTAATGAAGAAATTCAGAGCTTTCTGGATGAAACGGCGACCGGCAGTGAATGGATCAAGCAGCGTGAGCAATTGCAGCAGGCGCTGAATATACTGAATGGTGTCAGCGAGGAAGTACTGCAAAAGGCCGCGGGCGATGAGAACCTTGTTAACAGCGTAGCGGTTGAGTATCTGCATCTGGTGGGTTATGTTTCTTACGCTTACTTGTGGTTGAAGATGGCGATAGCAGCTGAGCCACTGGTAAACGAGAAACCCTATTTGGCAACCAAAACAAAAACGGCCCGCTTCTATTTTGCGCGTATTCTGCCACGTATTCATAGCCTGGCTTTAGCGATAAAAGACGGTAGCGAAAGCCTTTATTTACATAGTGACGATGACTTCTAAAAACGAAAAATCACAAGAAACAGCACTGACGTTTTATCGTGACAGTCGCCGCCCCCAAGCGTGGGGCGGCTTCTTTTTAGCGATATGGATGGCAATTTATATTGGTGATGCAGTTCCCCTGTGGATTATCATCACGGGCGCATTGCTGACCATGGCGATTGTTATGACGATTGTCGTGAAATTCAGGCCATTGCAGCCGGCTGCGTTTTATCGTGACCTTGAATTGACAGAAAAGCGCCTGATTTTGCCACCAAGAACTTATCAGCTCGATAAACCACCGGTATTACACCGGTACGAGAAAGACTTGGCCGGGTTGAGCTTTGCTGATGAAAAAGGACGCCGGCAGGAAATTATTATCGTTTTTAATGATAGCCTCAGGCAGCAGTTGGATGATTACCAAATAGAATTGAAAAATTACGAAGAGTAAAATAAAAAGCCAGCGATTTCTCGCTGGCTTTTTTGTACCTTACTTTGCTTTTAATCGTCTAAAGACAATAACGTTGCGTTACCACCAACAGCAGTAATGTTATCACTGCGTGTTTTTTCGGTGACGAAACGGGTAAGGTAATGTGGACCACCAGCCTTAGGCCCGGTACCAGACATGCCGCGACCACCGAATGGTTGCACGCCGACAATTGCGCCTATCTGGTTACGGTTAATGTAGACGTTACCCACATCGATTCGGCTTGCAACATCGTATGCAAAGGTTTCGTTCCGGCTGTGAATGCCAAAGGTTAAACCGAAGCCGGTATTGTTGATGCTGTCAATAACCTCATCAATTTCGCTGGTTTTATAGCGTATCACGTGCAGTATTGGGCCAAAGTTTTCTTTTACCAGTTGGCTAATACTGTCAATTTCTATCGCCGTAGGTGCGACAAAGGTGCCACCCATAGCATAATCAGGCAGAGGTGCGCGCGCAATTAAGCGTCCCGCCTGCTGAATGTCAGAAATGTGCTGTTCCAGGTTGGTTTTGGCGATACCATCAATAACCGGACCGACATCGGTTTCATGCAGTAATGGGTCGCCAACCTGCAATTCTTCCATAGCACCGCGTAGCAAGTCGATAATACGATCAGCCACGTCGTCCTGCACAAAGAGAACGCGCAGAGCTGAACAGCGTTGTCCGGCACTCTGGAAGGCGCTGGCAACTACGTCGGTGACAACTTGCTCTGGCAGAGCGGTTGAGTCAACCATCATGGCGTTCTGTCCACCGGTTTCCGCTACCAGAGGGACGATTGGGCCTGTTCGTGCCGCTAATGCACGGTTAATTGCCTGAGCTGTATAAGTTGAACCGGTAAAGCAAACACCACCAATATCTTCCTGACTGGTTAAGTAGCTGCCGACCTCGGCACCACTACCCGGCATAAAGTGCAATACGTTGCCCGGAATGCCAGCTTCTAAAGCTAACTGCACCGCGCGGTAGGCAATTAACCCCGTCTGCTCTGCTGGTTTGGCAATAACTGAGTTACCGGTAACTAACGCTGCCGCAACCTGGCCGACGAAAATTGCTAATGGGAAGTTCCATGGGCTGATACAGATAAAGGTGCCTCGACCTTCAACGAATAGCTCGTTGTCTTCGCCTGTTGGTCCTGGCAACTGAATGGGTTTACCCATTAGCTCACGGGCCTGGTTGGCGTAATAGCGACAGAAGTCTACGGCTTCGCGAACTTCGTCGATACCATCCTGTAAGCCTTTGCCCGCTTCGACTGAACATAAAGCGATCAGTTCGTTACGGTTAGCTTCCATTAGATCCGCGAATTTTTCCAGGCATTGTGCACGCTCTTCGGTCGGCACGTCGCGCCAGGATTTGTAGGCGGCGTTGGCGCTTTGTAGCGCTTTCTCGGAAAGCTTTTTATCGCCCCAGTAAATGCGGCCAGCCTGTTTAGCTGTTTCCTGAGGGCTGGTAATACTGACATGGTGGTCGGTTTCAACGGTTTTTCCATCAACGATGGGACCGCCTTGCCACTGTTTGTCGCGGTACTGTTGAACCGCTGCAATAAAATCATCTGCTTGTGAGTGAATATTCATATTCAATCCTAACGAATTTGTGCGATCCCCATACATTTGAGGGGGAAGTGGAATTTTGCTGTTTGCGTACTTTTCGTAACCTGAAGCTGTTTTCATGGGGTGTTCAACCAGCTCATTGACTGGCGTATCTGAATCTAACAGCTTGTGAACAAACGACGAGTTAGCACCGTTTTCTAACAGACGACGAACTAAATACGGCAGCAAATCTTTGTGCGGGCCAACTGGCGCATAAATGCGAACAACCATGCCCGGATTCTGCTCCATTATGGTGTCGTATAAGCTGTCACCCATGCCGTGTAAGCGTTGATATTCAATGCGCCGCTTATGAGTTTCGTTCATTTGTTCAATGGCCACAAAGGTTTGCGCATTGTGAGTAGCAAACTGCGGATAAATAGCTCCGTCGGTATCGTCACTTAACAAATAGCGTGCGCAGGCCAGATAAGAAATATCACTATGAGACTTGCGGGTAAATACAGGGTAGCCGAGCAGACCGTTTTCCTGAGTCCACTTAATTTCGTTATCCCAATAGGCGCCTTTAACGAGGCGTACCGGTATTTCGTCGCCACACTCTTTGGCCAGAGCTGTTATCCAACATAAAGTTGGCAGGGCACGTTTTGAATAGGCCTGGACCACCAGACCAAATCGAGGCCAGCCTTTGCAAACACCGCTGCGATAGACTTTTTCAAATAACTCCAGTGACAGCTCATGGCGGTCGGCCTCTTCGGCATCAATGGTCACACCAACATCAGCTTCTTTTGCCAGCTTAACCAAATCGGTTAAGGTGGTGGCAAGCTCAGTCAGTACGCGTTCGTGGTTGGCCGATTCATAGCGGGGGTGCAATGCCGACAACTTGATTGAAATGGTCGGTCGTGGTGCATCCGGGTTATTAAATTCTTCTTTGGTAATGGTCTTAATTGAGTTGACGTACTGCTGCTTGTAGTAGTTCGCATCTTTCATCGTTAATGCGGCTTCACCAAGCATGTCGTAAGCGTGAGTATAACCTTTATCGCGGTTGTCGCGACTTTCTTTCAGGGCTTCCTCAATGCTGCGTCCCAGCACAAACTGCTTACCCATAATTTGCATGGCGGTGTACGTCGCCTTGCGAATGACCGGCTTGCCGAGCTTACGGATAAGGCGTCGAAAAGCACCGCGTGGTGTTTCCATTGGCTTGCCGGTGGGGTTCGTTACACTGTTTGTCAGTGCCAGACCCCAGGTACCGGAATTGACTAACCATGAGGCGCTCTGGCCCATGTGCTTTTGCCAGTCGCCGCCGGAAAGTTTGTCCTGAATTAATGCGTCTGCTGTATAACCATCGGGTATACGTAATAGTGCCTCGGCAAGACACATTAAAATGATACCTTCTTTAGTATCCAGGCTGTACTCTTGCAAAAAGGCGTCAACAACGCCGTTATCTGCCCGTTCCCTCACTTGCTCAACTAATTTAGCTGCGCGCTCGGTAACTGCGCTAACCGTTTCATCATCGGCAGGAACCAGCGGCAGTAGCTCACGCATATATTGGTCTTCGTCAACAATATAATTGTCAGTAATTGCCTGCTGTAAGGACTTTAAGTCCTCAGCCTGATGCTGTTTGGATAGCACCTCACTCGCTTTGAACATAGCATCTCCTGTATAGCCAGGCCGAAGCTCGGCGTGCTTCCCCAATGTTGGGAATCAGCGCAAGTATAAGCTTATTATTGCGCTGGTAAAGACCCTTTATGGTCGGATCTCACGTTGCAACTTTTCACCCTTAGTGTCAAGTGAACTAAATGCCCGTGTTTGTTGACCGTTAGCCGCCAAGCCAGTACCTTTAATCTAACTTATTAAACGCATCGGAATCGATTTATGTCACAAGAAGTTGAGCTCAAATTACTGATTGCTCCTGAACAACGAGAAAAAGCACTCGAAGTCTGCCAGTCGTTGGCGGATGCTAATCAGGCTAAGCCCAATAAAGAGCAGTTTGAACTTACAAACGCTTACTTTGACACATCCGATTTGCGTTTACGTCAGTTCGATATTGGATTACGGATACGTAGCTATAAAGATCATAAAGAGCAAACAATCAAATTGGCTGGCCGGGTTATGGGCGGCATGCATCAAAGGCCCGAGTACAATGTTAATGTTGACAAGGACAAGCCTGACTTAACCTTATTTGACAACGAAATATGGCCGGATGACTTCCCGGTATACGATATCCAGCGAGACTTAGATACCCTATTTGTGACTGACTTTATGCGCACTCAATGGCGACTTCCCAGTGGTGAAGGTGTTATCGAGATGGTTTTTGATGATGGCTATATTGAGTCCGGGGAGCAACGTGAGCCGATAGCTGAAATTGAGCTTGAAGTGCAAAAGGGCTCTTTAACTGAGGCCTATCGACTGGCAAATGAGCTGGTTAAAAAAGCGGGTGCGAGAGTAGGCTCGCTCAGTAAAGCTGCAAGAGGTTATTTGTTAGCCGGGAAGAGCCTGCTTGAACCATTTACGCAGATGCATTACGTACCGCTAAAGTCGGAATATAATGTCGGTCAGGCATTATATCGGTCGTTAGAATCGGGTCTACGTCATTGGCAGCACAATGAAGCCTGTCTGGAGTTTCAGCCCAGTGTAAGAGCCGTGCAGGGCATGGCAGATGGTATTCAAATGGTGCAGGTTGTACTGGAGCAGCTGATTGAAAATGGTGTAGGAGAGCGCCGGCTACTGACCAATATCTCGCAAATAATGTCGAAGCTGCAGTGGTTAAAACGTTTTGAAGGGCTGGACGAATTAACCGCTGAAGATGGCGCTTATCATCGTGCGCTTAAGCGCTATAACAAGCTTTATGAGTCGCTGCTTAATAGCCAGGAGGATGTGATAAGGCTGACGGAAGTTTCGGAGCTGGTTCACTCAGTCAGCTATCAGAGAACGCTACTGGAACTGTCTGAATTTCTTTTCAAAGAAGAAATGACCGAAGAGTTAGAGCAGCCAGTTTTGCCCTGGAGCAGCCAGCTATTGAAAAGTGACTGGCAACTCGTGCAGACCGCTTTTTCAGAGCACGAAAGATTAAATGAAGAAGGCTATCTGAAATTGCTGACACCCTTGCAAAACAGCTTGCTTATGGGGACGTGCTTCGGTCATTTGTTTGATCCTGACTTAAGGGAAAAATTCCGTCTGCCGTGGCAAGATTTAGCAAGAGGCATCCGCGAAATTACGGCCCTGCATATTTTGCATGAGCGTATCAAAGAACGTGACGACGAAATTGATGAAAAGTTAATGGAATGGCAAAAGGTACAACGTGAATCCTTGTTGAAAGCGCTGGAGTATTCGCGAAAAGCAGCTCTGAAACGTGAACCCTATTGGATGAATTAAGGTAGCTATGCTGACTCCCGGCAAAGAATTACTTAAAGAGAGTGAGGCGGCCTGGCAACGCTACCAGGATGTTGCTTCCGGTTCCTTGTTAAACAATGAACAGCAGCAACTGCTAAGGTCTTTATTTGCTGTAAGCCCATTCATAGGCCGCGTAGCAGAAAGTTATCCCGAGCAATTGGTCACTGAGCTTTTTGTTGCTAGTAAGACAGCCATTCAGCTGCCCGACGTGAGCGGCTATGAAGCGCATATTGCAGAGGCGTTAGAACCTTTAAATAGTGAAGAGGACGCCAAAAAATGCCTTCGGCAATTGCGTCATTGCTGGATGGCAAAGCTGGCCGCCGCTGATATTTTACAGCAACTTTCTCTAAAAGAGTCTCTGGCTCACTATAGTGCTATTGCTGACGCCGCAATCAGCGAAAGCTTAAGTTGGCTGTTCGAGCGTTATATTAACCGTCATGGGAAGCCGCTTGATGGCGAAGGCAACCTCCTGCCGCTGTTGATTATTGGTATGGGAAAACTGGGCGGAAGGGAATTAAACTTTTCGTCGGATATCGATCTTATTTTTGCGTTCCCTGAGCAAGGTGAGACTCAGGGGCCGGGCCGTAACTTAGAGCATGGTGTTTTTTATAAACGATTGGCGCAGTCGCTTATTGGTTTACTCGATGAAACGACCGCCGACGGCCAGGTTTTCCGGGTTGATATGAGGCTTCGGCCTTTTGGCCAGTCGGGTCCTTTAGTGACCAGTGTTAACGCGTTAGAGCATTATTATCAGGAGCAAGGGCGTGACTGGGAGCGTTACGCTATGGTAAAAGCCCGGATGATAGGCGCAGATGAACAATACCAGCAGGCATTTCAGCAATTAATACGACCCTTCGTTTATCGTCGCTACATTGATTTTGGTGCGATTGAAGCCTTGCGTAAAATGAAGCTTCTTATTACGCAGGAAACCCGGCGCCAGGGCGTGAAAAATAATATAAAGCTGGGTGCCGGTGGCATCAGAGAAGTCGAGTTCATTGTTCAGGCACATCAGCTTATTCGCGGGGGACAGGAAAAATCCCTGCAGACACGCTCGGTTTATAAAGCGATGAATGAACTGACTGAGTTAGACTTAATTGATCAGAAGCAAGCCAGTCAGTTATTAGATGACTATGAATATTTGCGTGTTATAGAGCATCGTCTGCAGCAAATAGATGACCAACAAACTCAGCAATTACCGTCAGATGAGCTGGGTCGAGCGCGCTTATGCGCTATGTTAGATGAGCCGAATTGGCAAGAGCTGCAAGATAAAATTGATCAATGTATGGCCCGCATTCATAGTGAATTTCGGCAGGTAGTTGGGGCTGAGTCCGAAGATGACGAAGATGAGCAGAGCTTGCAGGTTTTATGGCAGGACATGCTGGATGATGATGCGGCGATAGAGATTCTGGAAAGTGAAGGGGTCAACGAGCCACAGGCTTTATGGACACAAATTAAAAACTTCCGTCAGGAGAGCCGTCGCCGCAGTTCCGGCCCCCGGGGACGAGCAGCTTTAGCTCGCTTAATGCCCATGATGCTGCGCCACGCAATTCAACATCAACATCCGGAACGTTTGCTGGAAAGGCTGTTATCCATCATTAAAGCCGTGATGAGTCGTACGGCCTATATCGAGCTGCTTGCGGAAAACCCCGGTGCACGCGAACAACTGTGCAAACTTTGCATGGCAAGCCCATGGATTTCGGAGCAGCTGGCATTACACCCGATACTTTTAGATGAGCTTATCGATCCCCAGCAACTCTATAGTTTGCCCGAATCGAAGGATTATGCGTCGGTGTTGCGGGAGTATTTGCTGAGGATCCCCGAGCAGGACTTAGAAACGCAGATGGACGCTTTACGGCAAGCCAAACAAGCGTTGCAGTTAAAAATAGCGGCGGCCGATATTAGTGGTGTTCTTGAACTGATGAATGTCAGTGACCACTTAAGCGCGCTGGCTGAAGCTATTATCGCTGAGGTGGTCGGTCTCGCATGGCATCACCTGACACAAAAGCATGGCAAGCCAGAGGGCACCAGTGTCGACAACACAGGCTTTGCCGTGCTCGGCTATGGAAAGCTCGGTGGTCAGGAATTAGGGTATGGCTCTGATCTCGATCTCGTTTTTGTTACAGACGCCAATTATCAGGGCCAGACCGATGGTCAACGACCTATAGAAGTTCAGCAATTTTACTTGCGTCTTGCGCAACGGATCTTGCACTTATTTACTACCCGGACTGTGGCTGGCATTTTGTACGATGTTGATTTGCGCTTAAGGCCTTCAGGCCAGGCGGGACTACTGGTGACTCAGGTAAGCTCATTTGCACGTTATCTGAGGGACGATGCCTGGACCTGGGAATTACAGGCATTGGTTCGGGCCAGACCGGTATTTGGTGTTCCGGCATTGCGTGAAACCGTTATGGATATACGACGCAGTATTTTGTCTCAGCCCAGAAACGAGCAGGAGTTGCGTAAAAGCATTGTGGAGATGCGAGAGAAAATGCGTGAGCATTTAGCACAACGCAACAGCAGCATGTTTGACCTAAAACAGGACGCGGGTGGCATTGCGGACATTGAGTTTATAACGCAGTACATCGTACTACGGCACGCACATAATCACCCGGAGTTATGTCAATACAGTGATAACGTCAGACTTCTGACTGAGGCACAACAACTGCATTTGTTATCTGAGGTGAATGCGCAAAATTTGATTAACGCTTTTCAGATTTTCCGTTGCGAGAGTCATGCTTTGGCATTACAAGGCGAGCAGTTGCTGGAAGAGCACAACCTGGATGCTGAGCGTCAGGCTGTACTCGACTGCTGGAATCAATTGCTGGAAGATCAACGGTAGTAGCTTGGCATATCAGGGTCGGGGCGCGTTTTAAAGCGCCGATGAACCCAGAGGTATTGCTCCGGTGCTTTCAGTATTGCTTGTTCGGCTAACTGATTAACCCGCTCTGCATCGGCTTTATCGTCGCCGCTGGGGAAGTTCTCAAGTGGTGGCTCGTAATAAAGATCGTACCCACTGCCGTCATCACGTCTGACACAGCGGCTGACCAGTACCTTGCAATTAGGGTTACGTGCAAAAAGCATGGTGCCTAAAGTGGTGGAGGTGTCTGGTACCTCGAAAAACTTAACGAACTCAACACGGCGCCGGCCATAATCTTGATCCGGCAGGTAACCGGCAATATCTCCCTGAGTCAGCGCATTCATCATGGCCTTAACATCGCGACGTTGGATCATGTACTTGTTTGAGCGCCCACGTCCGCGAGTCTGCAAAAATTCCATCACCGCATTATTGTGAGGACGATACAAGCCAACGGCTGGTTCGACAAAGCCATGCAGTCGCGCATGGACTTCCAGACTAAGGAAGTGAAAAAGCAATAACAGAATACCACTGCCGTCTTCCTGAGCTTTGCGAAGGTGTTCCTCACCGTGAATGTGCAGCTTTCGTTTAATTCGCCAGTTTGGCCACCACCAGGCCATGCCAATTTCAAAATAAGCGATACCGGTGTTTTTCATATTTTCGGTCAGTAACGCTTCAATTTTTTCATCGCTATAGTCAGGGAAACACAGCTTCAAGTTGGTTCGGGCAATGTTGACCCGGCGTGGCATGAGCTTCTTAAACAGTAAGCCTAACCCCCGACCCATAGCAAGTTGCAGGCGGTATGGCAGCCACGAAACACTGTAAAGGACAAAGACACCAAGCCAGGTTAGCCAAAACTTAGGATGCAGAAAGTAGAACTTAAATTTGGGAGGTTCGATCACAACAGATGCCGCTAATTATTCTTCAATTATCGCGGATAGTAACATAAAACATTTGAAATAAGGCACCACCTGAAAACGGCGGTGCCCTGGTCTGCTCTGTTAGTCAGCCGCAGTGCCTTCTACATTTTCAGAAAGGCTACTGTTTATTGCTAACAGGTCTTGTTCCTGTAGCTGTCCTGCAGCTTGTTCAAGGCGCAGAATTTGACGGATGTAACCATAACGAGCTTCAGATAAGTTACGTTTTGCATTATAGAGGTTACGGGTGCTATCCAGTACATCAACGATAGTACGAGTGCCGACTTCAAAACCGGCTTCAGTGGCTTTCAATGCACTCTCTGCAGACACAACCGACTGTTGAAACGCATTAATGCTGGCAATAGACGCTGAAACCTCGTAGTAGGCATTACGTACCTCGCGTTCAATATTCCGGCGAGTCTGAACCATTTGTTGGCTGCTGGCCACATAGTTGTCGCGAGCCTGAGCAACTTCCGCTGATGTACGGAAACCTGAGAAAATAGGTACGCTGACATTCAAACCAATAGAGCGGCTGTCCAGACGAGGTAAATCTGTTGTCTGTTGACCATTCTGATTCGAAATTGTGCGCTCTGTGTCCGATGTAGAATAGCTGGCCTGAAGTGAGACTGTAGGATAATGACCACCCTGGCGCAGCTTAATTTGCTGCTCAGCAATGTCTACCTGAACTTTACTTTCCAATAGGCTAAGGTTGCCATTTTCAGCTTTTTTCACCCACTGACGAACATCTTCTGGTGCCGGATCGCTCGGTGAAAAAGTTTCGGTATCTAAAGCTGCCAATGTTTGCGGGTATTGGCCGGTAATTTCGCGAATGTCTTCTAAGGCAATTTCAACCGCATTGCGAGCCTGAATCTCACGTGCGACAGCGCTGTCGTATTGAGCCTGTGCTTCGTGAACATCGGTAATAGCGGTTAAGCCGACTGAAAAGCGTTGCTTGGTTTGTTCAAGCTGGCGCTCGATAGCCTTCTTTTCGGCTTCTGCGAAAGATAAGTCATCACGGGCCTGAAGAGCCTGGAAGTACGCATTAACAACACGTAACATCAGGTCTTGTTGGGCGTTGCTGTAGGCAACTTCCGCCTGATAGGCTTGCTTCTCTGCAATGTCGGCGTTTCTCCAGACAGTCCAGTCAAAAATACTCTGGTTCAGCGTAATGCCGGCTTGCCAGCCACTGCTGTCGCTATCGAAAACTTGAATGCCTGACTCAAAAACTTGCGGGGATTCGCTTGTTGAGTCACTGTAACCAGCTTCTCCCGAAACCTGAGGCAGGAATCCTGACTTGGCAATATCAATACCTTTTTGTGCGGCATCACGCTCTGCTGCGGCACGTAATAAGGTCGGATCATTATCAACTGCTAAGCGATAAATTTGAGCCAAATCTTCAGCATTTGACGTAAAAGTGACTGTGGTCAATGCCAGACCGACAGCTGCCGACAAAAGATGCTTTTTCATGGTAGTCAGTTTCCTGTTACTTGACATGCAATGTTCAATAATTGCGCATAGTTTACATACAGCGCTGAATGATTACCAGTGTAAATGATTTGCGCAAATACTTTAAGAAAAACATGGTTTCAGAATTCGCTCAAGTGTAACAGAATGTTTGTTTTCAGTTACTCTCAATAATAGGACTCGTTAGTATGGCAATTCGTTTTCACCGAGATGATGTGAAAGTAAAGGAAAAGACACCGCTTTATCAAGGTTTTTTGTCAGTTTATCGCTATTCTTTACAACACCGTTTGTTTTCTGGTGACTGGAGTCCGGTCATTGACCGGGAATTAATGGAACGGGGACATGCGGTTGTTGTTATACCTTATGACCCGGTAACCGATGAGTTGGTGGTTGTTGAGCAGTTCCGCGTAGGCGCACTTGAGGACGAAAATGGACCTTGGTTGTTTGAGTTTGTCGCCGGGATGTTTGATGCCGACGAGAGCGCTGAAGAAGTGGCAACTCGTGAACTGGAAGAAGAAGCTGGTTTAACAGCCAAACGTTTAATTTACGCTACCAGTTATTACTCCAGTCCGGGTGGTACCGATGAAAAGTTAACGATTTATATTGCAGAAGTTGATAGTAAATCGGCCGCCGACTTTGGTGGTCTCCCTGAAGAAGACGAAGATATACGCGTGCATGTGATACCAAGGGATAAAGTTATCGCTATGCTTGAACGTGAAGAAATCAACAACGCAGCCAGTGTAATTGGGTTACAATGGTTGCAGTTACACCATGATAAGGTGTTCTCTGATCTGGAGTAAACTGAGGTTTTATTATGCTACAGCGCTATGTTGTCGACGTGGCTGAACTGCACCGACTGAACGAACTTAACTACGCAGGGTTGTTGCCTCTGCTGTCCCAGCTTGAGTCTCAGGCTCAGGTTACGATTTATGCCGGGGAGCATTTAGCATTCAGTTTGCGCAACGTGAGTGAAGCGCGCTATACCTCAGACATTGAAATTGAACAGTTGAAGCCGGACTGGGCAGACTACCTGCATGCTAAAATGACGGTGCGGTTATATCATGATGTGCGTATGGCTGAGATTATATCCAGTCAGGGCGTTACTCGTTTAGCCGCACGTTATCAGCAGCCTAACCGTGAAATGCGGCACCAGGATGAAAAACATCAGGTGAATCAATTTTTGGCCGACTGGTTAACCTTGTGTCGTAAGCAGGGCCATATTCAGCCTAAGCTGAGCGAAACTGCTCAGAAATTTATGCCGTACTACTTCAAATAGACGCCAGTTAGCGGTAAATTGAAGCACACTTTTCGTGGATCGAGCCAATAATAAAAACAGGGACTCATGACAGACTATAAATCCGACTCCATTGAGGTGCTGAACGGACTGGAACCGGTTCAGCGCCGCCCCGGTATGTACACTGACACCTCTCGGCCTAATCATTTAGGTCAGGAGGTTATAGATAATAGTGTCGATGAAGCTCTGGCGGGGCATGCCAAAACGTTGCTTGTTGTTCTGCATCAGGACCAGTCGCTGGAAGCCACCGACGATGGTCGGGGAATGCCGGTGGATATTCATCCGGAAGAAGGTGTTCCGGGTGTTGAGCTGATCATGAGTAAACTGCATGCCGGCGGTAAGTTTTCGAATAAAAACTATCAATTTTCCGGTGGTTTGCATGGTGTTGGTATCTCGGTGGTTAACGCTTTATCCAAGCGTGTTGAACTGACCATTAAGCGTGATGGGCAAGTTTATGAAATGGCCTACGAGAACGGCGATAAAGTCAGTGAGCTGGAAGTAACTGGAACGGTGGGGAAAAGAAACACCGGTACACGAGTTCACTTTTGGCCGGACCCTCAATATTTCGATTCTGCAAAATTCTCTGTTACCAAGTTAAAACACATATTGCGCGCTAAAGCTGTGCTATGTCCCGGCCTGACAATTACCTTCCGTAATAAAATTGATGACACGGAAGATACCTGGTTTTATCAGGATGGCTTAACAGATTATTTGGTTGAGGCGGTTAAGGATGTACCGACCTTACCGGAAGAACCCTTCGATGGTAGTTTTAGCTCGCAAACAGAAGGTGTTGACTGGGCTGTTACCTGGCTGCCTGAAGGTGGCGAAGGGGTCTCTGAAAGTTACGTTAACTTAATTCCGACCACGCTGGGCGGTACCCATGTAAACGGACTGCGTCAGGGGCTACTGGAGGCTATGCGTGAGTTTTGTGAGTTCCGTAACCTGTTACCCCGAGGGGTCAAGTTAACTCCGGAAGACGTATGGGAACGTTGTAGCTATATTTTGTCGACCAAAATGCAGGACCCTCAGTTTGCAGGGCAGACAAAAGAGCGCTTGTCCTCGCGGCAGTCCGCCAGCTTTGTCTCCGGGGTGGTAAAAGACTCTTTTAGCCTTTGGCTGAATGAGCATACCGATCAAGCTGAACTTTTAGCCGATGTCTGCATTAGCAACGCGCAAAGACGACTAAAAGCCAGTAAAAAAGTGGTTCGTAAAAAAGTAACGCAGGGCCCGGCGCTCCCCGGAAAGCTCACAGACTGTTCAAGTCAGGAGCCCGGCAGAAGTGAATTGTTTTTAGTGGAAGGGGACTCGGCAGGAGGCTCTGCGAAGCAAGCTCGAGATCGTGAGTTTCAGGCGGTTATGCCGCTTCGCGGTAAAATTCTGAATACCTGGGAGGTTGACCCGGAACAAATTCTGGCGTCGCAGGAAATTCACGACATTTCGGTTGCGGTAGGCGTTGACCCAAACAGTGTCGACTTAGACAAATTGCGTTATGGGAAAATTTGCATTTTAGCGGATGCCGACTCAGACGGTTTGCACATCGCAACCTTGCTTTGTGCACTGTTTGTGAAGCACTTCAGACCATTAGTGGAAAACGGTCATATTTTTGTCGCGATGCCACCACTTTATCGCGTAGATGTCGGCAAGGACGTCTATTACGCGTTGGATGAAGGTGAAAAGCAGGGCATTTTAGATCGTATCGAGGCTGAAAAGCGCAAAGGCAAAGTGAATGTTCAGCGTTTTAAAGGTTTGGGTGAGATGAACCCGTTAACCTTACGTGAAACCACTATGGATCCAAATACCCGCCGACTGGTTCAGTTGACCATTGACGATGGCGAACTAATGGAAGAGCTGATGGATATGCTTTTAGCGAAAAAACGAGCTGCAGACCGCCGTACCTGGTTGGAAAGCAAAGGTAACATGGCCGACTTGGCTGAACTGTAAGCACTTGTGAGCAAGGAGAAGTCAGAATGTCGACGGAAGTTACAGAAACCCGCCCACTGAGTCGCTTTACGGAAGAAGCCTACCTGAATTATTCCATGTACGTGATCATGGACAGGGCACTACCGAATATCGGTGATGGTTTAAAACCGGTACAGCGACGCATTGTATACGCAATGTCAGAGCTTGGACTCTCGGCACTTGCTAAATATAAAAAATCAGCCCGTACCGTGGGTGATGTTCTTGGTAAATTTCACCCTCATGGTGACAGTGCATGTTATGAAGCTATGGTGCTCATGGCTCAGCCTTTCACCTACCGTCACCCGCTGGTCGACGGTCAGGGTAACTGGGGTTCACCGGATGACCCTAAATCCTTCGCAGCTATGCGTTATACCGAGGCCAGACTGTCTAAATTTAGTGAAGTCTTACTCAGCGAGCTGGGTCAGGGGACGGTCGACTGGATACCGAACTTTGATGGCACCATGAAAGAGCCTCAGGTGCTGCCTGCGCGTTTACCCCATATTTTATTAAATGGTGTAACCGGCATTGCTGTCGGTATGGCCACGGACATTCCTCCTCACAATGCTCGTGAAGTGGCTAATGCCTGCGCAATGTTACTGGAAAAGCCGGGTAGTCAGCTTGAAGATATTATGGAAGTGCTGAAGGGACCGGATTACCCGACCGATGCTGAAATTATTACGCCAACGGATGACATCACTAAGCTTTATGAAACGGGGCGCGGTAGTATTAAAATGCGTGCCTGCTACAGTGTTGAAGATGGTGAAATTGTTATTACGGCCTTACCGCACCAGGCATCCGGGGCAAGAGTATTAGAACAAATAGCGCATCAAATGCAGGCCAAGAAACTGCCTTTAGTTTCGGACTTGCGTGATGAGTCAGACCATGAAAACCCGACACGGTTAGTTGTGGTTCCTCGCTCAAATCGAGTGGATACAGAACAGTTAATGAATCACCTGTTCGCCACAACAGATCTGGAAAAGCAGTATCGAGTTAACCTGAATATTCTGGGCTTAGATGGCCGGCCGAAAGTGAAGCCGCTGGTTGGCATTCTTAAAGAGTGGCTGGAGTTTCGTCAGACAACAGTAACGCGACGTTTGCAGCATCGCTTAGATAAAGTGCTGGCGCGCCTGCATATTTTAGAAGGCTTACTTATTGCTTATCTCAATATTGATGAAGTTATTGAGATTATCCGTACTGAAGATAAACCAAAAGACGAGTTAATGAGTCGCTTTGGGTTATCGGATAAACAAGCTGAAGCTATTCTGGAGCTGAAGTTACGCCACTTAGCAAAATTAGAAGAAATGAAGCTGACCGGCGAGCAAGATGAACTTAATAAAGAGCGCGAAAAGCTGCAGACTTTACTGGGCTCAGATCGTCGTTTGAAAACACTGATCAAGAAAGAGTTGCTAGCTGATGCGGAAACTTATGGTGACGAGCGCCGTTCGCCAATTGTTGAGCGCTCTGAAGCTAAAGCGTTAAGCGAGCGTGATTTAACGCCAGCCGAAGCGGTAACTGTTGTGTTATCGAAGAAAGGCTGGGTGCGCTCTGCTAAAGGTCATGATATCGAAGGTGAGAAGCTCAGTTATAAATCCGGTGACAGCTATTTGGCGTCGGCTGAAGGTAAGAGTAATCAGCCTGTGGTGTTCCTTGATACTTCAGGGAAAAGCTTCTCCTGTGAAGCGCATCTGTTGCCATCAGCAAGGAGCCAGGGTGAACCTCTGACCGGACGTTTCAGTTTAGTTGCGGGTGAAAACGTTGAGCACGTTCTAATGGCCAAAGACGAAAGTCATTTACTATTGGCATCCGACGCTGGTTATGGGTTTGTTTGCCAGTTCAGCGACTTAGTCAGCCGTAATAAAAACGGTAAAGCTATTATCACATTACCGACCGGCGCTAAGATACTGGCACCTAATAAAGTGAATGATTTGCAGGAAGACAAAGTTGTTGTTATTTCCAACGAAGGCCGGATGTTGGTCTTCCCTGTCGCAGACTTGCCTCAACTGAGTAAAGGAAAAGGCAACAAGTTAATTAGTATTCCTGCTTTGCGTGCGCAGTCTCGCGAAGAATATGTGGTTGCATTGGCTACTGCGGCGCCGGACAAAGCTATTACTTTGATTGCCGGTAAGCGTAAGCTGACTCTGAAACCTGCAGATTTAGAGCATTACTATGGAGAACGCGGACGGCGTGGTAATAAACTACCGCGCGGATTACAACGTGTTGATGAAATAGTGGTTGAGCAAGACAAGGATAATTGAGGAGTTTGAATGTTAGCCTTGTTGCGGTGGGTATTTCTTGGTGGATTCGTTGTATTGTTCGGTGTGGTCGGTTGCTTATTTTGTATCATCCGCCCCTTTCATCGTAATAATACTTACAGGTTCGCTCATATTTTTGGGTGGGCAATACGAGTTTTAGGCATGCGAATTGAAGTGAGTCGTCACCCGGACATTGAAAAGGGTGGCCCTTACGTCTTTGTCTGTAACCATCAGAACAGTTGGGAAATATTCACCATTGCAGCAATGCTGCCCAAAAATACCGTTACTGTGGGCAAGAAAAGCCTGCGCTGGATACCGTTCTTCGGGTGGCTTTATTGGTTAGCAGGAAATATTCTGATTGACAGAAAAAACGCCGGAAAAGCTCATGGCACCATAGGACAAACGGCGGATGCTATAAAGCAACGAGACATTTCGGTATGGATGTTTCCGGAAGGAACCCGAAGTTACGGAAGAGGGCTGTTACCCTTTAAGAATGGGGCTTTTCATACTGCGTTTCGGGCTCAGGTTGACGTGGTTCCAGTATGTGTCTCTGAGTTACATGGCAAGGTAAAGATGAACCGCTGGAACAATGGTGTGCTGAAAGTTGCTTTTCTGGAGCCGGTACGAATTGCAAACTACCAGCGTGAAAACTTACGTGAGCTGAGTGGGCACTGCCATCAGCTAATGGATGATAAAATTAAGCAGCTGAACACAAGTATTGAACGAGAACAGGCGGAAAAGGATAAATCATGAGCCGAGATCTTAATGATCTACTTAAGCAAAGTGAAGAAACCGTACAGGCTTTGATAGCTGACGGTGCGGAGACAGATCTCCTGTATGAAATTGAGCATCACCTGGCCAGCCAGGACTTTACTAAGTTGGAAAAAGCGGCCGTAGAGCTTGTTAAGCAAGGCTACCATGTGGACGATGCCGATGAGTTTGAAGACGAACGCGGTAAGCGTTGGTTTGCGTTTATGGCGGTCACAGATGCTGAGCTCGATAGCGATATTCTAAACCGGCAGGTGAGAGAAATAGCTGCTATAGCCGATGACTGTGAGGTTGAATACGATGGCTGGGGCACCTTGATTGAAGATGATGAACTTGAAGGTGAAGAGTTCGACGATGGAGAGGAATAACCTCTCCTGATTTTACAAACCTTTTTCTTTCATCATATTGCGGTAGTCACTTCCTAAGCCGGATTTTTCGGACTCACTTAATACCTTTCCTGCGCGCTGGAAAAATCCCTGCTCTTCATCTTTCAGATGATGTAAGACTTTATGTTTTAAATTTTTAAAGTGTTGAAGCCAGGCTGGCGACGACATTTCCGTTTGTTCTAAGGTTTCAATCAGTTCGTCAATTTCATGGTGCTCAGCGATACCGTGTCGCGACATTTCTATTGTGTCATCGTCTTTGATAAGAGGGTTATAAAAGTATCGTTCCTCAGCGGCAGCGTGTTGTTCCAGCTGGAGCTTTAGTTGCTGATAGTATTGTTCACGCTCCGGCGCTTCTCCGGTCGTTTCCAATAGCAATTCAAGCAATTTACGTTGTTTATCGTGATCAACTCTCAGTTCTTCGAAAATAGTCATGACTCTCTCCCTTTGTCTCGTTATTTTTCACTACGAGAGCCCTCTTAAAATAGATTATTTTTCAAAAAAAAAGCCCGAATCAGAGACTCGGGCTTTTAGCGATACACTTTTAATGAAAATTAAAGCGCTTTAATTTTCTCTTGCTGCTCTTGCAGTTGCTTGAGCGTAGTTTCTGCTTCAGCAAGCTTCTCACGTTCTTTAGCAATGACAGCTTCTGGTGCTTTACTGACAAAGTTATCGTTGCTCAACTTACCGTTCAGACGCTGCCACTCTTTGTTCGCTTTCTCGATAGATTTTTGCAGTCGCTGTAGCTCTGCTTCTTTATCAATTAAACCGGCCATTGGAATATGCAGCTTCAACGTATCAACCAGTGCGGTCATACTGGCTGGTGCATCATCATCGCTTTCAATAAACTCAATAGACTCCAGCTTTGCCAGGCTACTGAGGAAGCTTTGGTTATTCTCAATACGGCCTCTGGCCATTGAATCAGCATTTGAAAGCAGCAGAGGCAAAGGCTTATTCGGTGATAAATCCATTTCGCCACGAATATTTCGAATAGCTAAAATAACGCGCTTCAGCCACTCCATGTCCTGCATTGCCTGATGGCTGACGTTGTCCTCAACCTGCGGGAACGGCTGCAGCATAATGGTATCATCCGTATTACCAACCAGCGGTTTCACCCGTTGCCAGATAGTTTCAGTAATGTACGGCATAACCGGATGCAGTAAGCGCAGTAACTGTTCTAAAACATTCACCAGTGTGTGGCGAGTACCGCGTTGTTGCACTTCCGTGCCACTTTGGAGAACCGGCTTAGTGAGTTCAAGATACCAGTCACAAAACTGGTTCCAGGTAAACTCGTATGCAATAGCGGCTGCCTGATCAAAACGATAGGTATCTAAAGCCTGACGGAAGTCTTTTACTGTGCTGTTAAAGCGGGCAATAATCCACTCATCAGCCAGTGACAGGGTCATATCGTCGTTTTCAAGACCGCAGTCATTCTCTTCGGTACTCATTAACACATACCGACTGGCGTTCCACAGCTTGTTACAGAAGTTGCGATAACCCTCCAGACGCTTCATGTCCCAGTTGATATCGCGCCCAGTCGATGCAAGTGCTGTTAATGTAAAGCGCAGTGCATCGGTTCCGTGGGCGGTAATGCCTTCAGGAAACTCTTTGCGGGTGCGTTTTTCAATTTTCTCGCGCATTTTCGGCTGCATCATATTGGCTGTGCGTTTAGCCACCAGCTCGTCAGCGCTAATGCCGTCAATCATGTCCAGCGGATCTAACACGTTACCTTTAGACTTAGACATTTTCTGGCCTTCTTCGTCGCGAATAAGACCAGTCACATAGACTTTCTTAAACGGAACTTGCGGCTGGCCTTCTTCGTCTTTCATAAAGTGCATGGTCATCATGATCATGCGGGCAACCCAGAAGAAAATGATGTCAAAACCAGTCACCAACACATCGGTAGGGTGGAAGGTTTTTAAGTCCTCGGTATTTTTTGGCCAACCTAAGGTAGAGAAGGTCCATAACGCGGAAGAGAACCAGGTATCCAGTACGTCTTCGTCCTGCTGAAGAGGCGTATCGCCTAAGTTGTGCTTCTCCCGCACTTCTTCTTCGGTGCGACCGACATAGACATTGCCCTGTTCGTCGTACCATGCCGGAATACGGTGCCCCCACCATAATTGACGCGAAATACACCAGTCCTGAATATCGCGCATCCAGCTGAAATACATGTTCTCGTATTGCTTAGGCACAAATTCAATGCGTCCGTCTTCAACCGCTTCGGTTGCTTGTTTGGCCATAGGTTCAACGCGAACATACCATTGGTCGGTTAAATGCGGTTCAATAGGAACGCCACCGCGGTCGCCGTATGGTATTTTGTTGGTGTGTTTTTCAATTTTTTCCAGTAAGCCAAGCTCGTCAAATTCAGCAATAAGTTGCTTACGGGCCTCAAAGCGTTCTTTACCAGCGTATCGCTCAGGTAAAGCCCCATCAAACCCGTTCAGCTCTTCAAGCGCTTCACCCGTACTGGTGTAAAGGCCTGCTTTTGCCATGACGTGCGCAGTGTCATCAAAAATAGAAATCATCCCAGTTTGATGACGTTTGCCAATTTCGTAGTCATTAAAATCATGCGCCGGAGTTACCTTTACGCAACCTGTACCGAATTCGCTGTCAACGTGGTGGTCGGCAACAATAGGAATACGACGGTTAACAATAGGTAACTCGAGGTGTTTCCCAACCAAATGGGCAAAGCGCTCGTCGTCGGGATGCACAGCAACACAGACATCGCCTAACATGGTTTCCGGGCGGGTGGTCGCGACCACTAAATGGTCTTTGCCGTCTTCGGTTTTCTCGCCATCGGCCAGCGGGTAACGTAAATACCAGATAGAACCTTGTTGCTCTTTATTCTCGACTTCTAAATCAGAAATAGCGGTTTGCAGTGCCGGGTCCCAGTTGACCAGGCGTTTACCACGGTAAATCAAGTTATCTTCGTGCAGTTTTACGAAGACTTCACGTACCGCATCTGAAAGGCCTTCGTCCATAGTGAAGCGTTCACGATCCCAGTCAACAGAGTCGCCCAGACGGCGCATTTGCTGAGTGATGGTGCCGCCTGACTGTTCCTTCCATTCCCAAATTTTATCAATAAAAGCGTCACGACCAAGTTCCTGGCGAGTCTGTCCTTGAGCGGCCAACTGGCGTTCAACGACCATCTGCGTGGCAATACCAGCGTGGTCAGAACCGACTTGCCATAATGTATTACGGCTGTTCATTCTCTGGTAGCGGGTGAGCGTATCCATAATGGTGTGTTGGAAGGCGTGACCCATGTGCAGACTGCCGGTAACGTTGGGCGGCGGAATCATAATAGAGTAGGGGGCGCCCTTACCTGAAGGCTTGAAGTAGCCTTTGTCTTCCCATTGTTGGTAGAGGTCTTGTTCTATCGCTGCAGGGGAGTATGTTTTATCCATATTAACCTTACTTCTGTTCGGATGTCAGGGGCTCGGTATGCATTTGGCAACCTCTGGCCCTGTAATGTTTGTATCGCTCGCGAGCTACTTTTTTGCCATTGTCATCGGCTGGAACTGTGTCATAAAGTTTCTGGCTCTGTTGAGCTTGTACCGGAATGTCTTCAGCCAGGTTAAACAGGGCGTAACCGGGTCGGCTTTTAATGTCGCCAGACTCCGGCCAACAAAGTTCTACCGGCGCTCCGGTAGCCGGGCCTTCTCCAAGCAAATTATGCGGAATAAAGGCATCACTTGGTTGTTGCCATAACAGTTCGTCCAGCGCTTCCGCCTGTTGCTGATTGCGGGCCCAAACCCGCAACCTTTTATGCTTTCTGTATAGCTCCGCTATCTTATCGCAAATTAACCGATTTTGCTCGCCTTCAGCTTTGTCAGGCATTAAGAAAAAAGTGGCTGAGGGCATCTTACTCTGCGACCTCTGCGCTGCACCGGTTAATTAAAAACTGCGTCAATAATGGAACCGGGCGGCCTGTGGAGCCTTTGTCTTTACCACCTTGCCAGGCCGTACCGGCAATATCCATGTGTGCCCAATTGTATTTCTTTGTATAGCGAGATAAGAAACAAGCGGCGGTAATGGTGCCGGCTTCGCGACCACCAATGTTAGCCATATCTGCAAAAGGGCTGTCGAGCATTGACTGGTACTCATCCCATAGCGGCATACGCCAGGCTTTGTCGCCACTTTGTTGGGCAGCATTTAGAATTTCGTGTGCTAACGGATTATGTTGACTGAGTACGGCTGAAGCATGGCTGCCTAACGCAATAACACAGGCGCCTGTCAGCGTGGCTAAATCAATCACGGACTCGGGTTCGAAGCGCTCGATATAAGTCAGGGTATCGCACAGTACCAGTCGACCTTCTGCGTCGGTATTCAGCACCTCAACTGTTTGACCGCTCATCGTCGTCAGGATATCTCCGGGACGGTATGCTTTGCCATCTGGCATGTTTTCACAACCTGCCACAGCGCCAATAACGTTTATGGGAAGTTGCAGTTCAGCAAGAGCCTGCATAGCTCCTAAAACGCCGGCAGCACCGCCCATGTCGTATTTCATTTCATCCATATTGGCGGATGGTTTAATGGAAATACCGCCCGAATCAAATGTCAGGCCTTTACCGACCAGAACTATGGGGGGCTGGTCGTCGGGTGCGCCGTTGTAATGCATTAAAGTTAGTACTGACTCATGTTCTGAACCACGGCCAACGGCTAAGTATGCGTTCATACCCAGCTTTTCCATTTCGGCTTCTTCAACGGTGCTAACCGTTAAATTGTCGTAATTTTCAGCCATTAATTTGGCTTGATCGGCTAAATAACGAGGTGTACAAATGTTAGGTGGCATATTTGCTACGTTGCGGCAAATATCCATACCCGTAGCTACGGCTAACGCGTGTTGCACAGCTTGTTCGCCCAAAGCCAGCTCTTTTCGGCTTGGAACATTAAAGACCAGTTTACGCAACGGGCGTCGAGGTTCTTCTTTTTTACTCTTAAGCTCGTTAAAGTTGTATAATGTTGCCCGCGCAGCTTCTACGGCCTGACGAACCTTCCAGTAAGTATCGCGACCTTTAACGTGCAGCTCACTAAGAAAGCAGACCGCTTCCATTGAGCCGGTTTCGTTCAACGTGTTCATAGTGCGGGCTATAATTTGGCGATACTGGCGCTCATCAAGTTCGCGCTCTTTACCGCAGCCGACCAGTAATACCCGTTCGGCAAGAATATTGGGGACATGATGTAACAGCAGAACCTGACCTGATTTACCTTCAAGGTCTCCGCGGCGCAATAAGTTGCTTAAATAACCATCACTGACTTTGTCTAATTGTTCGGCAACGCCAGACAGACGACGAGGTTCAAACACGCCAACAACGATGCAAGCAGAACGTTGTTTTTCCGGATTACCACTTTTGACGCTGAACTCCATGACAGTGCTCCTGTTTCAGGTGGCTTCAATGCCTGCTATAGTTTCACTATAAAGACACTTTGTTGTTAAAATAACAAGTTTACTTAAAAATCACAGCTATTCCAGTAAAAACCTAAGTTATGAGTGAACGCCAGTGCGCATATTCCGCTATTTGATCAGTGAAACATTGAAGTCGCAGCTTGCTGTGCTTTTTATCCTGATGACGATTTTTGTCAGTCAGAAGTTTGTCCGTGTTCTGTCGGATGCATCAGAAGGGGATATTCCCGGCGCAATTATTTTTCAGCTTCTGTCGCTGAACCTCCCTGCATTAGTGTCTCTGATTCTGCCTCTTAGTTTGTTTTTGGGTATTTTACTGGCTCATGGACGTATCTATGCTGACAACGAAATGACGGTTCTGCACGCCTGTGGGGTAAGTGAGTGGTATGTAACCCGGGTGACTTTGGTGCTGTCATTAGTTTTGGCTTTGATAACAGCTTCTTTCACTTTATGGTTAGTGCCCTGGTCACTCGATCAGGAACAAAAGCTGGAAGACAAAGCTCGTTCAGAAAGTGGCTTAACGGCTTTAATGCCGGGACGCTTCCAACAAGCAAGTAACCGCAAAGCAGTCATATTCGTGCAAAGTGTCGGTGATAATGGCGACCTTGAGGAAGTTTTTGTCGCGCAGCATAACCACAGTCAGGGCGAGTTACAGTCGGGCAGCGTGGTTATGGCAAAGACCGGTAAAGTAATCAGTGAAACAACGGGGTCGCAATGGCTTGAACTGGGTGAGGGAAAACGCTACGCCGGTGACAACGACAGTTATCAGATGATGTCGTTTGACAGTTACCAGCTTCAAATTAAGGAGCAACAGGCCAGTGAGCAATTGCGAAAACTCGAAGCCTATCCCACTGTGGAGTTAATGTCGCAAACTGAACCGGCTGCGGTTGCTGAACTGCAGTGGCGTATTGCGATTCCTCTGGCTATGCCGTTATTGACACTTATTGCTGTACCGTTAAGCCGTGTGAACCCTCGTCAGGGTAAGTTTGGACGAATGGCCCCGGCTTTACTCATTTATTTAGGCTATTTTCTATTGCTTATGGCAGCTAAGTCGGCCATACGTGACGGCGTTATTCCTCCAGTTATCGGGTTATGGTGGATACACTTCATATTACTGGTGTTTGGCTTAGTGTTGATAGGTAAAGGCAGACCTGTTGGCTTGAGATTATTGGCAAATCTACGCTTCGGCGCGGCTCGGGGGCAATGATGTTTAGTATTTTAGATAAGTACATTGGTCTTGCCGTACTACGAACCTCGCTGTTAAGTCTTGCTGTATTAACCGGTTTGTCGTCTTTAATTCGCTTTGTCGAGCAACTAAAGTCGGTTGGTCGTGGCGACTACAACGTTATGGATGCTGCACTTTTCGTCTTTTACAGCTTGCCCAGAGATGTTGAAACCTTTTTTCCAATGGCCGCTTTACTTGGTGGCCTCATTGGGGTCGGTATGTTGGCGAGCAGCTCTGAGCTTGTGGTTATGATGGCGGCAGGGCGTTCCCGCTTGAATATTATTGGTGCGGTAATGAAATCCGCCATTATTATGATGGTTGCAGTAATGGCGATAGGCGAATGGATAGCACCACCCATGGAATCTCAAGGGCGCGCTATCCGCTCACAGGCTATTTCAGGTGGCAGCTTAATTTCGGCACAACAGGGTGTCTGGGCAAAAGACGGTTCTGACTTTATCAATATTGGTGAAGTTGAGGACACCGGACGTCTGAACGATGTTCTGATTTATGACTTTAATGATAATAGAGAGCTGCAACAGGTAACCTACGCCCGAACAGCTAATTTTAGCGGCGACAAATGGCGTATGCAGGAGGTGACGGTTACGCAAATGACGGAAAACCGTATGCTACGCGATGAAAAAGCTAATATGGCTTGGCAATCAAGCTTGACGCCCGATAAGCTCGGGGTCGTGACCATTAAACCAGAATCACTTTCTATTAGCGGGCTACTGGATTACCTGACGTACCTGGAAAGCAACCAACAGTCTGCGGAACGTTATGAACTTGCTTTATGGCGTAAGCTTTTTGCTCCAATAACTGTGGCTGTAATGTTGTTGGTCGCTCTGTCGTTTATCTTTGGACCTCTGCGTTCGACAACGATGGGCGCAAGGGTCTTGTTAGGTGTTATCACCGGCTTCGGATTTCATGTGAGTAATGAGATTTTTGGGCCTCTGGCACAGGTTTACCAAATTCCGGCTATTTTAGGGGCATTACTACCGAGTATGTTGTTTGCGGGGATTGCGGTCTACTTCATGCGTGGGCGCACGGCCTGACAACAGGCCGACCACACTTAAAGTTCGTTCCAGTAAAAAAGCTGGTTCGCTTCTTTCGAAAGGGTGACAACCTCTGTTGCTGCGGCGTAATCCTGCCAGGCTCTTCGGTTTTTAAAGTCAACAAGAACCCAAAGATTCCCGAGACCTCCGCAGCAGGTCAGCAACCTTATGAATACCTGGCGGTTGGTTAAGCGTGAGCCGTCACGGTTTTGCAGTTTTAAACGCCAGGCGCGCATGCCTAATGTTTGTCCTGAACGTTTCCAGAACCAGCCAAAAAATACCGCAACAACAGTAATAAGATATAAGCTGTACCATGGCCCCTGAGCCAGCCAGGCGGCGTGATCCATATCGTCCGATAGCACCAGCCAGTTGAAAGAGGTTAGTAGCGCGGCAAAAAGTAACGCTAACGCAGACGCCAGCATAATAATTGCTGCAGCAACTAAAAGGTCATAAACCCAGGCTGCCAGTCGTCTGGTAAAGCCAGCACTGGGAAAGCTGGCGTGTAGTCTTTGTGCTTCAGAACTCATGCGGAACTCATTTAAATTAAATGTATCTGGATCATATCATGAGCTAAGCTGACTGACAGCTGTCTCAGTTGTACAAGGAAGCAACAGTTAGTCATATTCTCGGTGATTTTCATGAATTATTGCTTGATTAGCGATGCTTGACGGGTATAATCCCGTCCCGTTACTTAATTACGTAACGCATTCACCTTAAATGGCATGGCGCTGTGGTGGAATTGGTAGACACGCCTGATTCAAAATCAGGTTCCTTCTGGGAGTGACGGTTCAAGTCCGTCCAGCGCCACCAAGTTTTCCCCTCGTAATTCGTATTAAAAAAATGCCAGAAGCGCACAGGCACTTCTGACATATAAGCGATTTCAGTCAATGACCTCATGATGATTTATCGCTGAAATAATCTCAGCAAAAGTTGAGGGCAAGTGATAAACGTTCACTGACTCACCTGTTAACTCAGCTATTCTAAGTGATGACACTACACCACAGACTTCTCCATTGTTAATTACGAGAAGAAAGTCACGCCCGCTGGCTTTGAGAGTCGCCGCAGCGTCTCCTACTTTAGCCTTTGTTAAGCTTTCTAGTTTAACTTGTGGTAATGCGAGAAGAGGTAACATCAACTCTTTTACCGCCAACTCTCTCCACCCAGTTTGGTTGACCGTACTTAGTTGGGTCGCTTTGCGTCCGTGAAGTTCGCGAAGCGCCAGTAAACCTGTCATTTCACCATTTTGGTTTTTTATGCAGGCATAACGACGGTTGGCATTCCGGAGTTTCTGTTCGGCGTCGCTGACCAATGTGTTCTCCGTTATTTCCAGAGGAGACACTTTAGTGAAATCGTCAACAACATTCATGGCGCTATCGTGCCAGCTAATGACGGGCTGATGATCATAGTTGTGGTGTATTGCAATTTTATCGGCTGCAGAAGACCATTGAATTTCTTTAAACTCACTCATGACAAACTCCTTTAAAAATTAGAAAGTACAGAATTCTTAAAGGTGAGTGGGTGGTCCTCTAACGAGGTGCCAATTCCATTGGGTAAGTTTCGATTCAGTTATTCTCAAAGAGATTGGAGCAAGCGCTAAAACGTTTTGAAAAACTCTTGAGGCAGAATCGATTGATTTATCGAGTTCGGGGTCTTCAGCCTGAACCTCAGAAATTGACGATGTCAGATCGACAACGAAAACGGTGTCAGAGTGTTGCTGAGTCGTTAGTTGGCTCTCGCTGCTACCAGATAAAGCGTAGCTGCATGTACTAAAAGCGATGAGTAATAAACACAACAGTACCTGAGAGCTCCATTTTTGGAGCAAGCTGAATTCAGTTGTTGCTGCTGCGTTTTTTAGCATTTTCTGATCTTAGTAAATGTTTCAGCTATCAAATTAGAGTATATCGAACGATTCGACAACTCATTCTTTATCTATTAGAGGATGTATGGGTACGTTTTGTTCAAAATACAAGCGAAGCACTGACATTATCCTTTTCAGCACGTATACTGTCCGCATCGGTCGTCCTTAACCGTGCAACCATACATATATAGGATTCTATGTCAGATAATCAGCAGAACAACAATACGCCAGACTACGAAGTCGAAATTCCAAGCCGCGAACAGTTATTGGAACTTGTTACTTCCAATAATAAACCTGTTCATTTTGACGAGTTTATTCGCCATTTCAACCTGGATGACGAACGTCAGGCTGTTGGCTTAAAACGTCGGTTGCGGGCAATGGAGCGCGACGGGCAGCTTATTTACAGTAAAGCAAATGCTTATGGTCTGCCTGAGCGTATGGACTTGATTAAAGGTCGTATCATTGGTCATAAAGACGGTTTTGGTTTCTGCCAGACTGAAGACGGCGGAAAAGATCTCTTTATTCCGCATCACCAAATGTATTCTGTATTACACGGCGACCGAGTACTCGTTCAGCCTAGTGGTAAAGACAGTCGGGGTCGCACCGAAGGGCGTATTGTACGTGTTACGGAGCCAAGAGACAGTAACATTGTTGGCCGCTACTTCATTGAACACGGTTTAGGTATTGTAGTGCCGGACGATGGTCGCATTAGTCAGGATATCCTCATTCCGGATGCGGATAAAAGTGGGGCTCGTCACGGTCAGTTAGTTGTTGTAGAGATAACTCGTCGGCCAAGTCGTCGAACCAGCCCCATAGGCCGGGTGACCGAGGTTCTGGGTGAACATATGGCGCCTGGCATGGAAATTCAGGTGGCTATTCGCGAGCACGATATTCCCACTGAATGGCCATCAGAAGTTGATGAAGAATTAAAAAAATACAGTGAAGAGGTTCCGGCAGAAGCTTATGAAGGACGTAAAGACCTACGTGAACTTCCGCTTATTACTATTGATGGTGAAGACTCTCGCGACTTTGATGACGCGGTTTGCTGTGTGCCTGAAGAGAAAGGTTGGCGTTTATGGGTCGCTATAGCCGATGTTTCCTATTATGTACGGCCCGATACGGTGCTTGATAAAGCCGCGACTGATAGAGGGAATTCGGTTTATTTCCCCAGTAACGTTATTCCTATGTTACCGGAGAAGCTTTCAAACGGCTTATGTTCATTGAACCCCGATGTTGACCGTCTGTGTATGGTTGCAGAGATGGAACTGGGGCCTCGTGGGAAACTGAAATCGACTCAATTCTACCCGGCAGTAATGAAAAGTCATGCTCGTCTGACTTACAACAAAGTTAAGAAGTTGCTTGATGGCGACGAAGAGCTGCAACAACAGTATCAGCATGTGATGGACAACGTTCAGGAGCTTGAACGTCTTTACAATGCGTTAAGTGCTGCCCGCAAACGCCGTTCGGCTATCGAATTCGATACGCAGGAAACCCGCTTCATTTTTAACGCTGAGCGTAAAATTGAAAGTATCGAGCCTGTTAAACGTCATGTTGCTCATAAAATTATTGAAGAGTGCATGATCATGGCTAACGTGGCATCCGCCCAGCTTATTGAGTCTGACAAAGAAATTGGCGCGTTATTCCGTGTGCATGAGACTCCGGCGGATGAACGTCTGAACAACTTCCGCAGTTTTCTTGGTGAACTCGGCCTGAATCTCGAAGGTGGTGATGAGCCCTCTCCGAGGGACTACGCGACACTGCTTGAACAAGTTAAAGATCGTCAGGATCACGAACTTATTGAGACTATGTTGCTGCGTTCAATGCAACAGGCCGTTTATCAGCCTGAGAATAAAGGCCATTTCGGTCTGGCATTGAAATCTTATGCACACTTTACTTCACCTATTCGTCGTTATCCCGATCTGATTTTGCATCGTGCGATAAAAGCTATTCTGCGCAAAAATGAAGGCGAAGGTAAAGGGCTTGTCGGAGCCTGGGCTTATTCGGAAAAACAGCTGGATGAACTGGGCGTGCATACCTCAATGACAGAACGTCGGGCAGATGATGCCACTCGTCAGGTAGATGAGTGGTTAAAATGCGAGTTCATGCTCGACCATATTGGTATGGAGTTTGAAGGTGTTATTTCATCTGTTACTAACTTTGGTTTATTTGTTCGTCTTAGTGATTACCAAATTGACGGGCTTATTCATATTAGTAACCTCGACAATGACTATTACCATTTTGATCAGCAAAAAGGGATGTTAGTTGGCGAGAACAGCCACAGCGTATTCCGTCTGGGTGATAACGTTAAAGTGAAAGTTAAAGACGTAAACCTCGATGACCGGAAAATTGATTTAACCTTACTGGAAGCGACGAGCCCGGGTGGCAAAAAGCGCAGTATGCCGGCAAAAGGTTCTGGAAAGGGTAAACGTAAGGGTCAACCCAGAGGCAAGGGTGGTCAACGGAAAAACACAAACCGCGGTGGCGGTAAAGGACGTAGTAAGTCATGAGCCAAAAAGTGACTGTGTTTGGCCTGCACGCAGTGCGGGCTATATTAAAAAACCACCCGGATCGTTTGGTTGAGCTCTACGTTTCTAAAGAGCGCCAGGACGATTCTGTGCGTGACATTGTAAACCAATGTCATGCGACGGGTGTACGTCCTCAATGGGTGCCTAAACAAGCTCTGGAAAAAAGGGCCGAAGGCGGGAATCACCAGGGGGTTGTTGCAACGGTTCAGTCTCCACCCACCTTAACGGAGCAAGATCTTCCGGGGTTATTGGAGCAAAGCCAAACCGCTGCGTTGTTTCTGGTGCTTGATGGCGTAACTGACCCGCATAATTTAGGGGCCTGTTTGCGTACAGCCGATGCCGCTGGCGTCACCGCTGTTATTGTCCCTAAGGATAAATCGGCACAGATTACGCCAACGGTACGTAAAGTCGCTTCTGGTGCGGCAGAAAATGTGCCTATGGTTGTTGTTACAAACTTAGCGCGGGCTCTGCGCGATATTCAGGAGCTGGGCGTCTGGGTATACGGTACGGCAGGGGAAGCGACTCAGTCAGTCTATGATGTCGATTACCGCGGACCGGTGGCTTTGGTGATGGGCGCTGAAGGAAAAGGAATGCGCCGTTTGACCCGCGAAACCTGTGACGATTTAGTATCTATTCCTTTATCTGGCAGTGTCAGTAGTCTGAATGTTTCAGTAGCCAGTGGTGTGTGTCTATTTGAGGTAGTCAGGCAGCGCAATGGATCTTAAACGTCGCCTTTTGCCTATTGCTATTGCTTTAGGCATGGTTGCTGTGCTCTTTGTAAGCTGGACGCCTAACTGGGAATCTCCCACCTGGTTGCGCTCAGAAAAGCCTTACGTTGCTTTTCATTTCGAACTGCAGGATAACGCTGAAAAGTCCGTGGAAAATTTGGCTTTTGATATCAGTAATCGGCTGGAAGTCAGACACGAATGGCACAGGGTCGAGGACAATAACGCTGAGTGGCAGGTGAATCTGGCTTTTCAGAACCAACAGGACGCGATACAAATTGATGCCACTGTAAGACGTCAGGAAAAGATTGTTGATCATATTGTTGTACGCGGAGAAAGCGCCGTGGCTAATGAGTTAGCCGACCGCATTGTTGCCCTGCTCAGTTCCCGTATCGAAAAGGCTCATAAAAACGCCGATTAATTTGCAATCGGCGTTCATTTTAGTTAGTATCGCGCGGCTTAAATCAGCCATATTTTAATTTTATTGAATGTGTTCCTTGCTTCTATGTTAGTGCGGCTGAGCTAAACTGAGGCTATACGAACCAAAAGGAAACTGTAATGCGTCATTACGAAATCGTATTTATGGTCCACCCGGACCAAAGCGAGCAAGTACCTGGCATGATCGAGCGCTATAGCGAAACGATTAAGCAAGGTGGTGGTCAAATCCATCGTTTAGAAGACTGGGGCCGTCGTCAATTGGCTTACCCAATCAACAAACTGCATAAAGCACACTATGTTCTGTTGAACATTGAAGCGTCTGCAGAAGTTGTGGAAGAGCTGGAAACTGCATTCCGTTTCAACGATGCAGTCTTACGCAACATGATCATGCGTAAGAAAGAAGCTATTACAGAGCCTTCGCCGCTGACTAAGCCGAAGGAAGATCGTAAAGGTGACAGTGAAGCAGCGTAAGCTTGCTGACTTTCTATAACCCTTATGAATCGACTGCATTTAACCGGAACACTTGGCAAAGTACCTAAGCTGGAAACCAGCCCTTCAGGTATTGAGCATTTACAATTAGTGATTGAACATCGGTCTATGCAACCGGAAGCTGGTATGAATCGTCAATCTTATGTGCGTATTCAGGTCGTTTTAAGTGGTGAAGGTTTACAACACTGGTTAGAAAAATTGACGGTGGGTTGTGAAGTTTTAGCAGAAGGTTTTCTGCACCGTCACGAGGATAGCAATGGCTCACCTCGTTTGGTACTTCATGCTCAGCATCTCGAATTGATTTAAGGAGACCATCATGGCTCGTTTTTTTCGTCGCCGCAAATTCTGCCGCTTTAAAGCAGATGGCGTAAAAGAAATTGATTATAAAGATATCGCTACGCTTAAGAACTACATTACTGAAACTGGTAAAATCGTTCCTAGCCGTATTACTGGAACATCCGCTAAGTATCAGCGTCAGTTAGCGCGCGCTATCAAGCGTGCTCGTTATTTGTCACTGCTGCCTTATACTGATTCACATCAGTAAGCTAGCACCGGTTCGATTACCAAAAGTAGAGGTAGCGAGAAATGAATGTCATTTTGTTAGATAAAATTGCTAACTTGGGAAGCCTTGGCGATCAAGTCAGTGTAAAATCAGGTTATGCACGTAACTTTCTTTTCCCACAAGGAAAAGCAGTACCGGCAACGAAAAGCAACGTTGAACTGTTTGAACAACGTCGTGCTGAGTATGAAGCTAAATTAGCTGATCACTTAGCTGCTGCCGAAGCCCGTGCTGAAAAAGTTAATGCTTTAGATACAGTTACTATTGCCTCTAAAGCAGGTGATGAAGGCAAATTATTTGGTTCTATCGGTACTCGTGACATCGCTGATGCAGTAACAGCTGCAGGCGTTGAAGTGAAGAAGAGCGAAGTATTAATGCCGCACGGTACACTGCGTGAAGTTGGTGAGTTCGATATCGAATTACATTTACACGCTGATGTATTTGCGAACATCAAATTGAAAATTGTAGCGGCTGAGTAAGTCACTATAGTTTTTAGAAAAAGCTGCCTTATGGCAGCTTTTTTTTTGGAAAATTTTCATTCGTGTAAACCTTTCCTGTGTAAGTGTCGTCTAAACTCACAAAGCAATTATAAAGTGGTATCAGGGAGATAACCTTGCAACGTGAACCAGCCAGTGATGACGTGCTATTAGCGGCGCAAGGTGACGTGGACGCTTTTCAGCGACTGTATTACCGACATATAAAGCAAGTGTATGGATTAGTGCTTAGACTCTGTGCTGATAAGGCACTAGCAGATGACTTAGTTCAGGAAGTTTTTGTGCAACTCTGGCAAAAATTAGGCTCTTTTCGGGGCGAATCAAAATTTAGTAGTTGGTTGTATCGAGTAACAACCAATATCTGCCTAACCGAAATACGTAAACAAAAGCGATGGTTTTCAAGGTTTACCTCTGACAGCAAAGAGACTTCAGAACCAATAAATGAAGGTAACCTCGATGTGAGCCAACTGGATAAACTGATTTTAAAATTACCGGAACAGACTCGGCAGGTCTTTGTTTTACATGCTTTGCAAGGTGAGTCCCATCAACAAATTGCCGACTGGCTGGGAATTGCGCCAGGCACCAGTAAAGCGCAGTTTCACCGGGCTCGTAAACGTTTAGAGGAGTGGCTACAAGATGAGTGATAACAAACAGGCTCAAAACCTTGAAGACCAACTCGAACAGATTAAAAAGGAGGGTATTGAGCCTCCTCAAGACTTCTGGCCGGTGATTGAGAACCGACTGAGTCACTCCGAGCCTCTGGCAAAAAAAGGGCGGGGCTTTTGGTCTGGTGCGGTAGCCGCCAGTATTGTTATTGCTACCTTCATGGCAGGATGGCAGCTTAGTGTGCCGAAGTCATCGGATAATCCCGTGACCGGGTACTATTTATTGGCGGAAAAAATGAATGCAGAGCAACAGGCACAAATATATAGCATGCGTGTTGGCTATGAAACGGCAGGTTACCGACAGATGAATGGTAATACTGAGGAGAATTTAACCCAGCTGGCTTTTGCCAGAGAAGAAATTACAGAGTCCCTGCGCAAAACACCCGGAGACCCGAACTTATTGGAATTATTGCGTTGGGTTAATGAACAGGAATTAAAGTTACTTAGTCAATCTTATACGTTGACCAAGACCGTACAAGAAATCTAACCAGGAGTTAAAAATGAAAAAAATATTAACCATAGTTGGTTTATCGCTACTTATGTTCGGTTCTGCTATAGCGGCTCAGGAAAAGGTGGATGAAACGCTGGCTGTTTCACCAGCGGCAAGGGTCTCTATTGATAATATGAGAGGGAAGGTTGAGCTTATAGTAAATGACAAAGATGAAATTCGGGTTGTGGGAAAACTCGATGAAAAAGCGGAAGACTTTGTTTTTGAACAGAGGGGGACAGGGGTTCACATTAACGTAAAAGTACCTGAACAAAGAGGCTTTAACTTGTCTTCAGACGACTCTGAAGGTTCAGATCTCAAAATATACCTGCCTTCATCTATGGATATTAGTGTCAATGGTGTCTCCATGGATGTCTCTGCAAATGACTTTGATGGCGGCCTGGAAATCCGCTTGGTTAGTGGTGACATAGAGGTTAGTAGCATCAAAAACCGGGTGCTTTTAAAGACTGTCAGCGGTGATATCGATGCTGAAGAACTTGAAGGAGAGGTTCGCTTCGAAACCGTTAGTGGCGACATTATGGACATTAACAATGGTTCAGAGTCAGCGACTTATCAGTCAGTAAGCGGTGATATTACCAGCCAGTCAGATTCTGTTACGGAACTTACAGTGCAGTCAGTTTCAGGCGATATTGATGTTAAAGCCGGTGTACTGCGCAAAGGGAAAGTGACAACAGTCAGTGGCGACGCCATACTGACCGCCGGCTTGCACAGTACTGCTCGCATAGAGTCCAGTTCGGTAAGTGGTGACTTAACCTTTAAGTGGATGGGCGATATTCATTCCAGCTTTAATATTAAGTCTAATGCGGGTGGTGAAATTACCAACCGACTAACTGATGATAAAGCTAATGAAGCAGAGTGGGGACCATCGTCCAGACTCGAGCTCTCTGTCGGTGATGCAAGTGCGGATGTTTCGGCGACAACCGTTAGCGGTGAAATTACACTCGATAAAAATTAAATACTTCAGTTAAGCCTTGCTGTGCTTTCTAAATAAGAGGGGATTTTGTATAGTAATCCCCTCTTATTATTTCCCTTGGCGAGACAACTTTCCTCATGGCAGAGAAGTCAAAAAAACGCGACGCATCCATAGAAGCTTTAAGATCAGCTCCACATTCAATTGAAGCCGAGCAGTCCGTTCTTGGTGGACTCATGCTGGACAATGATGCCTGGGATAATGTCGCCGGCAGTGTCATCGCAGAAGACTTCTATCACCGCTCGCATCGACTCATTTTCAAAGCAATGCACGAGCTTGCGCAGCGTAGTCAGCCAATGGACTTAGTTACCGTCTCTGAGACCCTGGAAAGCTCTGGTGAATTAGAACAGGTTGGCGGGTTCGCATACTTGGGAGAGATTGCAAAAAATACACCAAGTGCCGCTAATATACTCGCCTACGCAAATATTGTCCGCGAGCGAGCGGTATTGCGCGAGATGATAGGTGCAGCAAATGAAATTGCTGAGTCCGGCTATGATACACAAGGGCGCAGCAGCGCAGAGCTTTTAGACTTAGCCGAATCTAAAGTCTTTCAGATAGCAGAGAAACGTGTCAGCTCAAGTGAAGGGCCGCAAGGCATTAACCTGATTTTGCAGCGCACGGTTAGCCGTATTGAGCAATTAAGTAAACTGAAAAACAATAATGGCGTAACCGGTGTGTCGACCGGCTTTACCGACTTAGATCAGATGACTGCCGGGTTACAACCTTCCGATTTGGTGATAGTTGCAGCACGTCCGTCTATGGGTAAGACAACCTTTGCCATGAACCTGGCTGAGAATATTGCACTTAATGACGACCGCCCGGTGTTGGTCTTTAGTTTAGAGATGCCAGCCGAGCAGCTGATGATGCGTATGCTGGCATCGCTAAGCCGGGTTGACCAGAATAAGGTGCGTACGGGTAAACTTGAAGATGATGACTGGGCGCGCATTGCGTCGGTCATGAATATGCTAAATGACAAAAACAATATTTACATAGACGACTCTTCAGGCCTAACGCCTACCGAAGTCCGTTCCCGCGCCCGCCGCATTCATAGAGAGCACAAAGGTATTTCTATGATTATGGTCGATTACCTTCAGCTCATGACAGTGCCGGGCATGTCGGAGAACCGGACACTGGAAATCGCCGAGATCTCGCGCTCTCTAAAGTCGCTGGCGAAAGAACTGGAAGTGCCGGTTGTCGCGCTATCGCAGCTTAACCGTTCCCTGGAGCAACGCTCGGACAAGCGTCCGGTTAACTCAGACTTACGTGAATCAGGCTCTATTGAGCAGGATGCGGATGTTATTATGTTTATTTATCGGGATGAGGTTTATCATCCCGACTCAGCGGAGCAAGGCCTGGCGGAAATTATTATTGGTAAGCAGCGTAACGGGCCTATTGGTAAGGTAGAGCTGAAGTTCCATGGCCAATTATCGAGGTTCGATAACTATGCCCGCAACATTAGCGACGACCGTTACTAATCGTCGCTAGTTAATTTTGTCGAAGCAGATTTCAATATAAGCTTTTCCGGCGACATGATTGAACGGCATAATCAGTTTTGAACCTTCTGATTTGTGCGAAATGGTATGGTCCTTTCCGGATACTACTATCGGTGTTGCCATATCAAAATCATAGCCTTTTTCACCTAAAGTTTTTTTTGCGCCACCAGTGACCATATTGGTGATTTCACCGACCATGTCACACACATCTTCATTAATTGAGTCCGGCAGCTCGCCTAACATCTTGTTCATTATTTCACAGGCTAAGTTCTCTTCAAAAGATATGGAAAATGAGCCTTTAATTTGCGGTCCAACCATACCGATGATGCCCGATACATCCCCACGAGCGTACTCATCTTTTTTAAGCTGCGCCTTACCGGGTTTCAATTCCATTTGAGCCATCATCGACAAGACATTTTGCAGTGCTTGAAGAAATGGATTTACGAACTCGGCATTCATTGTTTATTCCTTTATATCTTGCTGACACTTAATTGTGTCAGATGTGTTTTCAATGGTTAAAATTAGACTACGATTACCATAGTCATCAACAACATTGATAGTATTTACCTGTGCTGAAAAATTGTTCATCAAAAGCGTATTGGATAATGTCCACCTGCACAGGTTATCACGCTTAGGGACTTCCTGATAAATCCAAATTTTCTGATAGTCTGCTTCAAAACCTACCCAGCTTGGTTTAACGGCTTCTCCCTGAGAGTCAGTGAGTTGAAATTCTTCATTTACCCAGTTACGAATTTGCTTTTCCGCATCTTCTTGCTCAAGTCTGAAGGCTTTACCCAGCCGCTTTTTCAGCGCCTGCTGTACGTCGTGCAAAGTATATTGATGCACAATTTCAATAGCATCGGTGTTCTTGTTGGTGCTAATTTCGGTCAACCCAAAAAAGTACCGATGCGCTGATACCGAGGGTATCAGCGCAAAAGTCAGAACAATAGCAGCAACGAATTTAATCATCGTTACCTGACTCCAACTCCTGGTTATAGTCTTCCATCATGCTCTTATTACGGTCATCTCGTTTGAAAAGCTCAATTCGTGATGGTACAGCACGAGCCGGCCAATAATTATTATCGGTGTCTACGTCTGCTGTTTCCCAGTTAGGGTCAACAATGACCTGAGTAAGCGTTTTATCACGGATTAATAACTTACTGACGCTCTCTGGTGAACGTCGCCAAACTTCAGCAGGAATACGAACATGCTCTTTAGTACCGTCTTCATAGTGAAGGTCTAGCAAGATAGGCATAACTAAGCCGCCTTTGTTAGCAAAGTCGAGCACATAGAAATTACTGCCGTTTTCCAGCATTTGTTTCTGTTCGTCATTGAGTCCTTCAATGAGTTTTCTGTATTCGTTACGGTCTGCATTAGTTACCGTAAACTCATCGTTTTCATTATAGAAGTCGGCAAGCTGTGGTTGTTGATGAATTTTGTAATTAACATCGGCGTTGCGCTTGGTGGTTAAAGACTCAGGCTCTGCATCATGTTGTTTTTCAGCCCAGGCCTTTTCAACTTCCGGATCCTGAGTATTAATCGTTAACTGGTTAACTTGTTCTAATGAAATATCGACATGGTCAGTCGAATAGAACCAGCCGCGCCAGAACCAATCCAAGTCGACCCCTGAAGCATCTTCTAAGGTTCTGAATAAATCTTCTGGTGTCGGGCGTTTAAATTTCCAACGCTGCGCGTATTCGCGAAATGCGAAATCAAACAGGTCGCGACCGACAATAGTTTCACGCAGTATATTTAGAGCGGTAGCTGGCTTCCCATAGGCGTTATTACCGAACTGCAGGATAGACTCTGAGTTGGTCATAATGGGCATCTGGTTACTACTGGCCATGTAACGGGTAATGTTACGCGGCTCACCACGCCATGAAGGGTAATCTTTTTCCCATTTTTGTTCAGCCAGGAATTGCAAATACGTGTTTATTCCTTCGTCCATCCAAGTCCATTGACGCTCATCCGTATTGACGATCATGGGGAAGTAAATATGACCAATCTCGTGAATAATGACCGAAATAAGGCCGTATTTCGTGCGTTTGGAGTAGTACTTCTCACCCGAGTCTTCGTCAACGTATGGACGAGGGCCATTGAAGGTTATCATTGGGTACTCCATACCACCGACAGGCCCATTGACTGAAATTGCTACCGGGTAGGGGTAGTCAAAGCTATAGTCATTGTAATGCTCAATGGTGTGGATAATAGAAGCCGTTGAGTAACGCTCCCATAAAGGGTTGCCTTCTTCGGGGTAGAAGGACATAGCCAGTACATCAGTGTCGTTTTTCTTGTAGCCCTGAGCGTCCCAGATAAATTTGCGTGAGGAAGCCCAGGCAAAATCACGAACTTTCTCAGCTTCAAAAATCCAGGTTTTGGTTTCGCTGGTCCCTTCTTTTTGGTTCTCCAGAGCTTCTTCTTCGGTAACAATTTTTATTGGTTCGTCGGCGTTACGTGCAGCTTCCAGACGCTGGCGTTGGATGGACGTCAGAACATCTTCCGGGTTCTGTAAAACACCGGTAGAGGCAACAATGTGATCCGCCGGAACCGTAATTTCTACACGGTAGTCACCGAACTCCAAAGCGAACTCCCCATTGCCGACAAACTGTTTGTTCTGCCAACCTTCAGCGTCATAATACGCTGCCATACGAGGGAACCACTGTGCCATTTCGTACAAGTAGTTGCCGTCTTCTTCAAAGTATTCGTAGCCGCCGCGACCGCCCAGCACCTCAGCTTCAATGATGTTGAATTGCCAGTTGATATTAAATGTGACGCTATCACCACTTTTTAGCGGCTCACTGAGATCAAGCCGTAACATGGTGTCGTTAACATAATGCGCAAGCGGTTCACCATTTTCTTTACTGATTTCAGTAAGCTCATAGCCAGCAGGAAAGCTTTCCTGAGTTAACATACTTTCCATACGGGAAAAACTAACACGCTCTAAACTTCCTGTGGCCCGGCTTTGTGGCCCGATAGAGTCCTTTTTGAATCGGTTTTGATCAAGCTGAACCCACAAGTAACGCAGGGTGTCTGGTGAGTTATTGGTGTAAGTAATGGTGCTTTTAGCGGTAATACGTTGATTCTCGTCATCTAACGCGACCTGGATCTTATAATCGGCTTCTTGTTGCCAGTATGCGTGGCCGGGCGCTCCGGACGCTGTCCGGTAGATATTTGGACTGCGAAATTTGTCGTCGTTCAGTTGACGGAACTTATCCTCGAATGCCTGGGCTGTTGCCGCTTGGTTTACGGTAAAGCAAACCGCTGCAGCCGCTATAAGATGACTGAGTTTCATTGTGCTACCTATTGTTATTTATTATTTATGGGTACAACCATTCAATGGCACTTAGCGCACAAGCCATGTGCCTCTATAGTTTGGTTTTGAACTTTAAAGCCTTGATCTTCCGCCTGGTGCTTTAACTCGTCATAAACACCCTCAGACTGAATTTCCTGAACGTCTCCGCAGGATTCACAAATGAGCATTTGCACAGGATGCTGATGATCAAAATGTGAGCAAAGAACAAAGCTGTTTGATGATGTGATTTTATGAACGAAGCCTTGCTCTTGTAGAAAGTCTAAAGCGCGATAAATAGTAGGAGGTTTTGCGTTTGGCATGACCTCACGCAGTTGATCGAGTAAATCGTAGGCTCCGACAGCTCCTGAGTGCTCAGCGAGTATTGCAAAAACTTCGCGCCGGGCATTTGTGAGTCGGGCACCGCGTTGTTGGCAGAGTTTCTCTGCTTTATGTATCAATCGTTGTGCTTCTTGAGCTGTCATTGTCTACTACTATTTAAGATCGTTCTGGTCATTGTAGAGAGTTTTACAGGCAAGGAAAAGGGTTTTACGGAAGAGGCTGCTTAGTCGCTTATTCTGAGTTAAAATGTCAGGCAATTACTCGAAATTTATTGACTAACTTTTTAACCGGGTGGATGTTTTGGCTGTACCATATTCTTACAAGCTCTCAGTAGCGCCTATGCTGGACTGGACCGATCGTCACTGTCGGTACTTCCATCGTTTACTAACATCAACCACCCTTCTTTATACTGAAATGGTGACGACTGGCGCTATTATTCATGGCCAACAGGATTTTTTAGCATTCAACTCAGAGGAACACCCCGTTGCGCTTCAATTGGGAGGCTCTGAGCCTGACGCAATGGCTCACTGTGCCGCTTTAGCCCAAGAGCGGGGCTATGATGAAGTTAACATTAATGTTGGTTGTCCTTCTGACCGGGTTCAGAATGGAAGTTTTGGTGCATGTTTAATGGCGGAACCTAAAAAAGTAGCTGATTGTGTGAGCGCGATGAAAGCGGTTACCGATATTCCCATAACGGTAAAGACCCGACTCGGAATAGACCATCAGGACTCCGATGACTTCCTTTATCAGCTAACTGATGCCGTAGTCGCAGCAGGTGCCGACCAATTGACTTTGCACGCGCGCAAAGCTTGGTTACAAGGCCTGAGTCCTAAAGAAAACAGAGATATTCCCGAGTTGCAATATGAGCGTGTTTACCGGGCACAGCAACGGTATCCCAGTATTCCTGTTTCGATTAATGGCGGAGTTGCAACTATTGAGGACGTTAAAGAGCATTTAGCTCAAGTTCAAGGTGTGATGATAGGGCGAGCGGCTTATCAGAACCCCTGGTTGTTGACTGAGTTGGATTCGTTGACGGGTGTTGAGCGGTCAGAGTTGTCCCGGGAAGCGATTGTTACCGCAATGATACCTTATATCGATAACCATATCCGTCAGGGTGGCCGAGCATGGCACGTGGCCAGACATATGCTGGGACTCTTTCAGGGAATGGCCGGGGGGAAGCGTTGGCGACAGTATCTTAGCGTGAAAGGTCCGAGGGCGACTTGTGCTGAGCAATTGCTTTACGGTGCCTTGGCGTTTCGGGATGACCACAGTCAACATGTTTCGTCACTAACCTCATAAATACACTAAAAATTAGTGAAAAACACTAACCTGCTGAAGGTAAGGTTTTTACTGTTAATTAAATAAATACATATAAAACAACACCTTAAATAAAATCAAAAAGCTGGCACAACCTTTGAATTAGTTAGTGCGACTTAACTAACGCACTGTCATTTATTCAAAGGAGAAAAATTATGAAAGCGTTAATCGTAAGTGTTGTCAGTGGTGTTATGTTGTTCAGCGCATCGGCTTCAGCTGCCGATGATAATAGAGATTCTATCGCTGCTGAGATACAAGCTCAGATTGCTGAAATATCAGAGCAAGGTATGGAAACTATCAAGCAGTCAGTTTCTGATTCTATTCAGGAGTGGGGCCTTGAATTGTTTTCCAGTCTGCAGTTGACTGAAACTCAAAGTAAAGCGTCCGAAGAAAAAAGTCAGCAGACTCAGTAGGGAGCTCCCATGATTTTATTAGATCAATGGTGGCTCATTTGGTTGACCGCGCCGGTATTAGGAACGTTAGTCGTCGGCGCTGTCATAAGTTTCAGCGCATCCCTAATGCGGCACAGCTAGACTTTTGGTACTCTGCGTATATCTCGTTATAACAATAAAAGAGGAATACGTATGTTTAAGTCTCTGATAGCCGCGTCCGTGCTGGCCGTAATAACTGGCTGCGCAACAGCCGCACAGCCCACAGAAGGTAACGCTGAACAAGCAAAGTATACAGCGAGTGATAAAGCTGAAAGGCTGGCAAAAGAGTACCTTCTGGTTGATACACATATTGATGTGCCTTACCGAATTCACGATAAATGGGAAGATGTAACAGAAGCGACTGCCGAAGGCGATTTTGACTACCCTCGCGCTGTTGAAGGCGGTCTGGATGCGCCTTTCATGTCAATTTATATTCCAGCTTCTTATGAGCAAAGCGGTGGCAGTGTTCAACTGGCTCACGAACTTATTGATGGTATGGAAGCTCTGGTTGCACGAGCCCCTGATAAGTTTGCCATGGCTTATAGTACGGATGATATCCGTAGTAATAAAGAGCAAGGGCTAATGTCTATTGCTTTGGGGATGGAGAATGGCACACCAATTGAAGGTGACCTTGATAACTTGCACATGTTTTATGAGCGTGGCATTCGCTACATTACTCTGGCTCACTCATTATCTAATCACATTTCTGATTCCTCTTATGACATTCGCCGCCAGTGGGATGGTTTAAGCCCCTTTGGTAAGGAACTGGTCAAAGAAATGAACAAAGTTGGCGTTATGGTTGATGTTTCTCACATCTCCGATGAGGCGTTCTACCAGGCCGTCGAAATTAGTGACGTGCCAGTCATAGCTTCGCATTCGTCGCTGCGCTCATACACCCCCGGTTTCGAGCGTAATATGAGCGATGACATGCTAAAAGCTTTAGCGGAAAATGAAGGTGTTATCCAGATTAACTTTGGTTCATCGTTTTTGGCTGAGCAGGCAAACCGTTACCGCGATATGATGAAAAAGCGTATTAATGCTGTAAAAGAGCAGTATGGTGAAGACAGCGATGAAGCCAAACGTCGCATTAAAGACATAGAGGCAAATAATCCGTACCCGTTTGCGACATTAGATACAGTTCTGGACCATATCGACCACGTGCGCGACTTAATTGGCGTTGAGCATATAGGTATTGGCTCAGATTATGACGGTGTCGGTGATTCATTACCGGTCGGCTTAAAAGATGTATCTACCTATCCAAACCTTGTTCAGGGCTTAATGGACAGAGGGTACTCAGATAAAGAAATTGAAATGATTCTGGGTGGTAATTTAATGCGTGTTTGGGAACAAGTGGAAGACTACGCCGAAACACATTAAGGGCTTGACACCCGGCCGTGAATCGGTATAATTCGCGGCCACGTCTTTTGAGTTTATCGGCTTTGGCCGTGTAAAAGGCGTTCGACAACAGTCCCGATTGGGGACTGAACGGTTGACGTAGAATGTCGCACCCCCGGTATGTGCCAGGGAGGTTGCGATTTTCTGTGCTCTTTTTTAAATGCTCTTTTATTGAGGCTTTGATTTATTTATGGCTAATCAAAGAATTCGGATTCGTTTGAAAGCGTTCGATCACCGTCTGATCGACCAGTCGACTGCAGAGATTGTTGAAACTGCAAAACGCACTGGTGCTCAGGTACGTGGCCCTATCCCACTGCCAACTCGGAAAGAACGCTTCACCGTGCTGACTTCTCCACACGTGAATAAAGACGCGCGTGACCAGTACGAAATCCGCACCCACAAGCGTCTGATTGATATCATGGACCCTACTGACAAAACGGTTGACGCGCTTATGCGTTTAGATTTGGCAGCTGGCGTTGATGTACAGATCAGCTTGGGTTAAGTGGGCAGTAATAGGATTACACACGAGAGGTTTTAACAATGGCTATAGGTCTAGTCGGTCGTAAAGTAGGAATGACGCGTGTCTTCCAGGAAGACGGCGCTTCTGTTCCTGTTACTGTGATCGAAGTGCTGGCGAACCGTGTGACTCAGGTTAAATCTGATGACACTGACGGTTACCGTGCCCTTCAAGTGACCACAGGCGAGAAGAAAGCGAGCCGTGTAACCAAGCCTTTAGCAGGTCATTTTGCTAAAGCTGGTACAGAGGCAGGTCGTGGTCTTTGGGAATTCCGCCTGAAAAACGGCGAAGGCGAAGATTACGCGGTTGGTTCTGAACTGACTGTTGATATTTTCGCAGAAGTTAAGAAAGTAGACGTTACTGGTACTTCTAAAGGTAAAGGCTTTGCCGGTACTGTGAAGCGCTGGAACTTCAGCATGCAGGACGCTACTCATGGTAACTCATTGTCCCACCGTGCACCGGGTTCAATCGGTCAAAACCAGTCGCCTGGTAAAGTATTCAAAGGCAAGAAAATGGCTGGTCAGATGGGTAATGAGCGAGTCACTACGCAGTCACTTGAATTAGTTCGAGTTGATGCAGAACGCAGTTTGTTGTTGATCAAAGGTGCGGTCCCGGGTGCAACCGGTAGTGATGTGATCGTTAAACCAGCGGTCAAGGCGTAACGTCTGAGGAGAATAGTGATGGAATTAACATTGAAAGACGCAAAAGGCGCTCTTGAGGTTTCCGAAGCTACCTTTGGACGTGAGTTTAATGAAGCCCTTGTCCATCAAGTAGTTGTAGCTTACGCTGCAGGTGCTCGTCAGGGCACTAAAGCTCAGAAAACTCGTTCTGAAGTAGCCGGTGGTGGTAAGAAGCCTTGGCGTCAAAAAGGTACTGGTCGTGCCCGTGCAGGTACAATCCGTAGTCCTATCTGGCGTTCTGGTGGTGCGACTTTTGCAGCTAAGCCGCAAAATCACAGCCAGAAAGTTAACAAAAAAATGTATCGCGGTGCGATTAAAAGCATTTTGTCGGAATTGATTCGTCAGGAACGTTTGATTGTTGTTGAGAAGTTTGGTGTTGAAGAACCAAAAACAAAACAGCTGGCAGCGAAACTGAAAGAAATGGATCTGAACGACGTTTTGATCGTGACTAAAGAAGTTGATGAGAACTTATTCTTAGCTTCTCGCAACTTGCATAAAGTCGACGTGCGTGATGTTCAGGGTATCGACCCTGTCAGTCTGATTGCTTTCGAGAAAGTGCTGATGACTGCAGACGCCGTCAAGCAGCTTGAGGAGGTGTTATCATGATGCGCGAAGAACGTTTGCTTAAAGTGATTTTAGCACCTCACGTTTCGGAAAAATCGACTATGACTGCTGAAGGCAACAACACGGTTGTTTTCAAAGTAGCAGTTGATGCGACGAAATCCGAAATTAAAGCGGCTGTCGAAAAACTGTTTGAAGTTGAAGTCAAAAACGTACGTACAGTAAACGTAAAGGGTAAAACCAAGCGTACTGGGTTCCGTTTTGGAAAACGCAGTAACTGGAAAAAAGCGTATGTTGCCTTGAATGAAGGTGCTGACATTGACTTCTCTGGCGGCGCTGAGTAACAGGAGGAATAAACATGGCTGTAGTTAAAAGTAAGCCTACGTCTCCGGGTCAACGCCACGTCGTTAAAGTCGTCGGTCAGGACCTGTACAAAGGCAAGCCTTACGCACCATTGCTGGAAAAAAACAGCAAGTCTGGTGGTCGTAACAATAACGGTCGTATCACGGTTCGTCACATTGGCGGTGGACATAAACACCACTACCGTGTAATCGACTTTAAACGTAATAAAGATGGTATCCCTGCAAAGGTTGAGCGTATTGAATACGATCCTAACCGTTCAGCGAATATCGCTTTAGTTTTGTATGCTGACGGTGAACGCCGTTACATTCTGGCTCCGAAAAACCTATCTGTAGGCGATCGTATCCAGTCTGGTGTTGATGCACCGATTAAACCTGGTAACAGTCTGCCAATGCGCAACATCCCTGTGGGTAGTGTTGTTCACGCAGTAGAGTTACAGCCAGGTAAAGGCGCACAGATGGCTCGTTCAGCGGGTGCTTATTGCCAGATTCTTGCTCGTGACGGTGCTTATGTTACCGTTCGTTTGCGTTCAGGTGAGATGCGTCGCGTTCAGTCTGAAGGTCGTGCAACTATCGGTGAAGTAGGTAACGCAGAACACATGCTGCGTCAATTGGGTAAAGCCGGTGCAAACCGCTGGCGTGGTATTCGTCCTACCGTTCGTGGTGTGGCGATGAACCCAGTTGATCACCCTCACGGTGGTGGTGAAGGCCGTACCTCTGGTGGACGTCATCCTGTGACTCCATGGGGCACGCCGACCAAGGGTTACAAAACCCGTAAAAACAAGCGTACTGATAAGTTCATCGTACGCCGTCGCAACAAATAAGAGTTGAGGATAAAACATGCCACGTTCTCTTAAAAAAGGTCCATTTATTGACCTTCACCTGCTAAATAAGGTGGAGAAAGCGTTGGAAGCCGGGGATAAAAAGCCAATTAAAACTTGGTCCCGTCGTTCAATGATCATCCCAGATATGATCGGCCTGACAATCGCTGTTCACAACGGTCGTCAGCACGTTCCTGTCTACGTGACAGATGAAATGATCGGTCATAAATTAGGCGAATTCGCGCCAACCCGTACTTATCGCGGCCATGCTGCTGATAAGAAAGCGAAGAAACGGTAAGAGGTAGAGAGTGATGGAAGCAATTGCTAAACACCAATTTGCCCGCGTTTCAGCGCAGAAGGGCCGTTTGGTCGCAGACCAAATCCGTGGACTTCCAGTAGAAAAAGCACTGGATATCCTGGCATACAGCCCCAAAGCATCTGCTGTCTTAATCAAGAAAGTACTTGAGTCAGCAATCGCGAACGCGGAACATAACGAAGGTGCGGATATCGATGAGTTAAAAGTAGCCCGGGTCTTTTTAGACGAAGGTCCTACTATGAAGCGCATCAAGCCACGGGCGAAAGGCCGTGCCGATCGTATCTTTAAGCGCACCAGCCACATTACTGTGGTCGTGTCAGATAGCTAGGAGATAAATTATGGGTCAGAAAGTACATCCTAATGGTATTCGCCTAGGTATCTCCAGACCATGGAATGCAACCTGGTATGCGAATACAAATGAGTTCGCTGATAACCTGCACAGTGATTTTCAGGTACGTAAGTTCCTGACAAAAGAACTGCGCAACGCATCAGTCTCTCGTATCGTTATCGATCGTCCAGCTAAGAGCGTTCGTGTGACTATTCACACAGCACGCCCTGGTGTGGTTATCGGTAAGAAAGGCGAAGACGTAGAAAAGCTGCGTAAGCAAGTTTCTAAATTGACAGGTGCTCCTGCGCAAATCAACATCTCAGAAGTTCGTAAGCCTGAGTTGGATTCGCAGCTAGTAGCTGACAATATTGCTGGTCAGTTGGAACGTCGTGTCATGTTCCGTCGTGCTATGAAACGTGCTGTACAAAACGCCATTCGCTTGGGTGCCAAAGGCATCAAAGTTGAAGTGAGTGGTCGTTTAGGCGGCGCAGAAATTGCACGTACTGAGTGGTATCGTGAAGGCCGTGTACCGCTGCACACATTACGTGCAGACATCGACTACTCGACCTCAGAAGCGAACACCACTTACGGTATCATCGGTGTTAAGGTCTGGATTTTCCGTGGTGAAGTTCTTGGTGGACTTCCAACTGAAGAAAAGCCAGCTCCTAAGCGCGGCAAGAACCGTAAGTAAGGAGAGACGATATGTTACAACCTAAGCGTACAAAATTCCGTAAGGTTCACACAGGCCGCAACCGTGGTCTGGCGCAGTCTGGTAACAAAGTCAGCTTCGGTACTTTTGGTTTAAAAGCTACTGATCGTGGTCGTATGACCGCGCGTCAAATCGAAGCAGGCCGTCGTGCAATGACTCGTCACGTTAAGCGTCAAGGTAAAATCTGGATCCGCGTATTTCCTGATAAGCCTATTACCAAAAAGCCTTTAGAAGTTCGTATGGGTAAAGGTAAAGGTAACGTCGAATACTGGGTTGCTCAGATTCAACCAGGTCGCGTTCTGTATGAAATGGACGGTGTTCCTGAAGAGTTGGCACGTGAAGCGTTCCGCCTGGCGGCGCGTAAACTGCCTTTCAAAACCACTTTTGTGACTCGGACGGTAATGTGATGAAAGCAAGTGAACTGAAAGATAAAACCGTTGAGCAGCTGCAGGAAGAATTGCTAGGCTTGCGTCGTGAGCAGTTCAATCTGCGTATGCAGGCGGCAACTGGTCAGCTGAATCAGACTCACATGATGAAACAAGTGCGTCGTGATATCGCACGTGTTAAAACCATCTTAAATGAGAAGGCAGGTGCGTAATGACTGATGAAAAACGTGTTCGTACTCTGCAAGGCAAAGTTGTCAGCGATAAGATGGATAAAACCATCACTGTAGCTGTTGAACGCCGTGTAAAACACCCGGTATACGGGAAGTACATCACGCGTACAACTAAAGTACATGCGCATGACGAAGAAAACCAGTGTAAAGCTGGCGACACCGTGATTGTTCGCGAAAGTCGTCCGCTGTCTAAGAATAAATCTTGGACTCTGGAAGAAATCGTAGAGCGTGCTACTGTTGTCTAAACGCAGATAACGAAGTAAAAAATACAAAGGCCTCCCTTGCGGAGGCCTTTTTTTTGATCTAAACCTTAATAGGTTGAGTACAAATATCTGAAATTAAATAATTTATTTTTATTAAAGAATTAATAATAAAAGCGCATATCAGTGCGTAATACTCAGAGGGAGTCAACCTATGTCAAAGAGCTTATTTTTTGCAGCTACGGTACTTGCAGCAAGTCCGGTGGTTGCCGCTCCACAGGAAAGTAACTCTGTCGAACAAGAGATACAAGCGCTTAAAGAGCGATTGGCTCAATTGGAAAAGCGTTTAGCAGAAAAAGAAGAAAGTGAGAAAGAAGAAGAAATTGTTGTTGTCAAAGAACAAGATACTGAGGAAGAAACAACAGCTGATAAAAGTGATGGCAAGCGCAGAGTTGTCTATGACTCAGGTGTTCACGCTCGTTTAGATGAGTTGGAAAAAAGAACGGAAGAAAACGAAAATTGGCCAATAAAGGTTCATGGTGCGGTCCGTTTTCAGTATGAATACAATAATTACGATTCTGATAATGAAGACAGAATGGGTGATTTAGATTTCGATATTTTCCGGCTGAATTTTGATGGCGAAATGGGTGGAGTGATTTTATCTGCCGAATACCGTTGGTTCAATTATCAAGATGTCGTTAAACATGCCTGGTTTGGTTATGATTTTACTGACAAGCTTCAAGGCCAGGTTGGTGTCGTAAAAATACCTTTCGGTAATATGCCGTATAATTCCCACAGTTACTTTTTTAACACTACCTTTTATGTCGGTTTAGAAGATGAGCACGATAATGGACTTCGGTTTAAGTATCGGGGGGACGAATGGGATTTTGATTTAGCTTATCTTAAGTCTGATGAGCAAGGTGGTATCGATGGCTCAACCTCTGACAGAACCGCTCGCTATAATTACGATACAGTAGGTATTAGGCTGCCAGGACAGGGTGCCTATGATGAACCTGGATTGCCTATTGGAGAAAGTAATAGCTATGCATTCCGTACGGCTCGTAAGTTTAATTTCAGTGATGACGAAAACTTAGAGCTCGGTGTATCGGTTCAGGGGGGGAACTTATATTCAGGAACTGCAGGAGAAGGCTTTACCGCAGCACAACAATACGAAAACCAAAATGTCGGTAATCGTTTAGCATGGGCTGCTCACGGGGTTTATAATAACGGGCCATGGAATGTCCAGCTGCAGTATTCTGACTATGACTATGACTTGAAATTAGAAAACAGAGGCGTCTATATGGCTGCCTATGCTTATTACGACGCTATCCCAACCGAAGCTAAGCTTTATACCGCTAACGTGGCTTACACCTTACCTGTTGATATTGGTCCTATTACTAGCTTTACCTTTTATAATGACCACAGTTTAATGACGGATAAAATGGGTTATCAGGACGATACCTGGATGAATGTGTTGGGTGTCGCTGTAGCAGCCGGCGGGGGCTTTTACACTTACGTTGATTACGTAAAAGCGAAAAACCAACCCTTTATTGGAGGTAATACAGCGACAGACGGTGGGGAAGTCAATGACCGTTTCAATATTAACTTCGGGTATTATTTCTAAAAAGCCTTAAGCCTGTATAGAAAAATTGAAGACATGGTTCCCTGTTAGGGTTCCATGTCTTTTTCTTTGGGCAGTATATGTTCGTAAGAATCACCTTCCTGACGGAAATCTCTTGTGCGATTGAACATTTTTAGTTCCGTATGCAGAGCTGCTTTTGCCATAATATGTGCGCTGATAGGAGCCGTCAAAAACAAGAAAATGGCGATTAAAAGCTCATTAAAATTTGGTGTTCCCTGAGCTGCCGTAATGATGATAGTGGCAATAACAATACCGCCAATACCAATTGTCGTGTTCTTTGTTGGAGCGTGAAGTCTGGTAAAAAAGTCAGGTAATATAGCCAGACCGAGTGAGCCAATAAAAGCAAAGCAAGCGCCTAAAAGAATAAAAAAAGCAGCTAACCATTGCGACCATTCGGGTAATTGATTTAGTGCGTCCATAATTGTCTACCTTTATTCTATTAAGTCGCCGCGCAGTAAAAACTTACCAGCGGCGATGGTGCCAACAAAGCCAAACATGGCAATAAGCAGGGCGGCTTCAAAGTAGGTTTGGGTGTTCTGATACATTCCCAGCAGAAGTAATAAAGCCAGGGAGTTAATATAAATGGTATCTAATGCCAATATCCGGTCCGGTAAATCAGGGCCTTTAACCAGCCGCCAGAAGTTTAGCAACACCGATAAACTGAATAGCAAGAAGGCAATTTGCAGTACTGTCGTTAACATTTAAAAATCTCCTTCAGGCGTCGCTCGTAACGATTTCTAATGGTGTTTATGACTTCTTCGGGGTTTTCCTCAGAGAATGCATGAATAAGAATCCCTTTACGTCCACGAGTTATTTCGCAAGAAACAGTACCAGGCGTTAATGTGATTGTGCTGGCAAGAATAGTAACCGGTAGTTCCTCTTTCATATCCAGTGGAAAGACGAAAAGTGCCGGTTTTATTGAGCGAGGTTTTCCTATTATCATTCCTGCAATTTTAAAATTGGCGACGACAATGTCATTTAAAAGAATAAAGAAATAAACCAACGCTAAATCTGGGCGCTTAATGGTTGCGAATTTAGGCCATGCTGAGCGAAAAAGAAATGGAACAAACCACGCAAATATGGCGCCCAGCAATACGACTCCGGGAGCAATAGAGTTAAACAGTAGCATCCAGACAGCCAGTAAAAATACTGACAGCCAAGGTGTCGGGAAAAGTTTTTTCATGACGATTATTTCTCCCCTTCAGTTAGTACGCGTGATGGATACTGTTGTATATCATAAAGCTGCTCCGCGACATCAGTAGTGTAACTACGAATAGGGTTGGCAAAAATTGTCATGGTCAGTGACAGCGCAAGCAGCATGATGACTGCAGCGCGTTTGCCTAAAGGAGCCGATTGCTCATTAGGTTTGCCTGATAGCGTGTGCCAAAGCATCTTACTTCCCGCTCTGGTTACAGAAATAAGCATAATAAGGGTGGCGCCTAATACAGCCCCCCACAGCCAAAAGTTTGTTCCATTCGGACTGGCCGACTCTAATATAAAGAGCTTTCCAACAAAGCCGGACAGCGGTGGTAATCCGATAATTGCAATTGCTGCGACCAGGAACATGACAGAATAGGTTGAGTGATTTGCCATTTTCTTACCAGAGACAATGCGAGAGGCTGTTTTACCACGCTCAAATGCAATGAGATCAGCCAATAAGAACAACGCACCAGTAATAAAGGTCGAGTGTATTAAATAAAACAGCATTGCGCCGGTGGTGGCTATGTCATTTAAGCTGTATGTCGCTATAAGCGTGCCTATAGAAATGACGACCAAATAGGCGACTAATAACCTCAGGTCGCGTGCGCCAAGAATACCAATGGCTCCGGCCAACATGGTAATAAGACCCATAACCCATAACCAGTCATGGGCAATAAAAGCCAGTTCGTTTGCTTCGGGACCAAAAATAAGAGTGTAAACCCGAACGATAGCGTAGACCCCGACCTTCGTCATTATCGCAAACAACGCAGCTACCACTCCGGTGGTTGTAGAGTATGCCTGAGGCAACCAGAAATGCAGAGGTAAGATAGCTGCTTTTATTCCGAAAACGATTAATAGCATCATACCGCCGGCTTTCGCTAAAGCGGCTTGATCACCGGTTAACTGTTGAATTTGTGTGGCAAGGTCAGCCATATTCAGCGTACCAGTCACACCATACAACGTACCTATGCCTATTAAGAAAAGCGCAGAACCTAACAGGTTAAGCAGGACATAATGCAATGTGGTGCGTAAACGGAATTTTCCTCCTCCATGCATAAGTAATGCATACGAAGAAATTAAAAGCACCTCAAAAAATACGAATAAGTTGAAAATATCGCCCGTGGCAAAAGCCCCCATTATGCCCATAATCTGAAATTGGAATAGGGCCTGGAAATGGGAGCCGAGATTATCCTCAGCGTAGCAGCCATAAATCAGAACGGGCAGGGCTAATATCGCGGTTATCAGCATCATCAATGCACTGAGTTTGTCTACCATCAGGACAATGCCAAACGGCGCCGACCAGTTTCCCAGAGCATAAACAATCATTTGGTTCTGGTTAACCTGAATGAGTAACGCGATGCTTAGTACGAGCGTCAATATACTTGCCAGAAGACCAATAGCTCTTCTTTTGGGTTGAGGTCTATCTCCCCAAGGCAGAAGTTGTAAGAGTGCTGCCAAAAGCGGCACTAAAATCGGAAGTATCGCCAAATGTTGTTGCCACATTAGCGGTTGCCCTCCGTGCTGTTATCCTGCTGATTAACTTCGTCCGTTCCAATTTCTCCACGGGCGCGTACGGCTAAGATGATCGAATAAGCTGTCATTGCAAAACCGATAACAATAGCGGTAAGAACCAGAGCTTGAGGCAACGGATCTGCATAAGTTTCCTGGGTACCATAAATTGGTGCCCCGTCTATTGTGAGTCGTCCGGTGGAAAAGAGAAATAAATTAACAGCGTAAGACAGCATAGTGATGCCCACGACCACAGGAAAAGAGCGGCCGCGTAAAATAAGGAAAACGCTGCATGCGGTCAAAACGCCAACGGTAACAGAGTATAAAGTTTCCATTAATGTCCCTCATGCGTTGGGCGATGACGCGTCGTCATCTTGCCAAAGTTACTTAAAATCATCATGGTTGCGCCGACAACAGTCAGGAAAACGCCCAAATCGAACAGTAAGGCTGTTGCAAATTCAAACTTACCAACCAACGGCCATTCTAAGTAGGTGAACCATGATGTCAGGAAGGGTTTATTAAACACCCAGCTACCAATACCCGTTAATGCCGCGGTCATTACACCAAATGACATAAGTGACTGGTAATTAACATTGAACCTTTCTTTTACCCAATCAACACCATTTGCGATGTATTGCAGGATCATGGCGGATGCGACAATAAGCCCGGCGATAAAGCCGCCACCGGGTAAGTTATGTCCTCTAAGGAAGATGTAGGCTGCAACGATCATCGCTATAGGCAGAATGATATTAGCTACCGTAGTTAACATCAGTGGGTGTTTGATACGATGCCAGGGGCGGCCATCGATATCGCTGGATGGCATAAAGGGCTTCAGTTTGTTTAAGAGTTTATGAATGCCGGCTGCTGCTATAGCCAGCACGGTAATTTCACCTAATGTATCGAAGCCACGGAAATCTACCAAAATAACATTAACCACGTTTGTTCCACCGCCACCGGATTTGGCATTGGCAAGGAAAAAGTCGGAAATGCTTTCAAACGGTGAGGTAAGAATGGCGAAGTTAAGTGTCGCGACAATACCACCAATAAAGCTGGCAATAATAATGTCTCTAAAAACGCGGTGTCCTGAGGAAGCCCGACTGGTTTTTTGTGGCATAAAGAATAGCGCCAGTATCATCAAAATAATGCTAACTACTTCCACGACTAACTGAGTCATTGCTAAATCGGGCGCCGAAAAATGCGCAAACGCCAGTGATACAACCAGGCCAACGACCGATAACATGCTTAGCATGACAAAACGGTTGCGGTGTAATGTTGCTGTTGCAAATGCCGCTCCAATAAGGACCAGAGCACCCACCATACTAACCATATCAACGGGCAGTTGCGGTTTGCCCCCGGTGACGACACTTAAATCACTTAATGACGGCAATAAGACAACAATGACACTGATAAGCACAAACGCAATATAACGCTGCAGCGAACCTGTATCTAACCGCTCATAGAAGTTTGCTGCGGCGTCCGACACTTTTTGAATAATGTGCTCAAAGTTGTGTTTCGCGTCCTGTCCGTCAAACTGTCGGTTGAAAGTAAATAGCTGGTCTCGCGCAAGGTAAATAAGGATTCCGCCGACAACCGCTACAGCACTCATGAGTAAAGGTATATTGAATCCGTGCCATAAAGACAATTTAACCTGAACAGGGGCGGCAGTAACTGCGGCTGCAGCCTGATCAAGTATGCCCGAAACCATTGTCATCGGAGCCAGCCCGATAGCGATACACAGTAAAGCCAGAACAACGACCGGAGCCGACATCATCCTTGGTGGGTCATGAGGCTTCTTTGGTAACTCTTTGTATTCACCGTTAAAGAAAACGTCATGGATAAAACGAATAGAGTAGGCTACGGAAAGCATCGCTCCGACTGTCGCCAGGATTGGAATAAACCAGGACAATCCGCCAAATAGGTGTTGTTGGAGTGCCTGATCAAGGAAGAGCTCTTTCGACATAAAGCCATTGAAAGGCGGAATGCCTGCCATAGAGGCAGCAACAATCATGGCCAATGTTGCGGTAATTGGCATCAGGCTCATTAAGCCTTGTAATTTGCGCATGTCACGCGTGCCTGATTCATGGTCAATAATACCGGCGGTCATGAATAGACCGGCTTTAAAACAAGCGTGATTAATAATGTGGAATAAGGCGGCTATGACAGCACCCTGCGTGCCAATGCCGAGTAACATACAAATGAGACCGAGATGACTCACGGTAGAGAATGCCAGTAGTCCTTTTAAGTCATGTTTTAGCAGCGCAAAGTAAGCACCTACTAACATGGTGATTAAGCCGGTTAAAGTTACTAGGGTAAACCAGAGCTCAGTCTCAGCTAATACCGGGTGAAAACGTGCCAGTAAAAAGATACCTGCCTTTACCATGGTAGCGGAGTGTAAGTATGCACTGACCGGAGTTGGGGCCGCCATAGCGTGTGGCAGCCAGAACTGAAAAGGGAACTGCGCTGACTTAGTGAAGGCGCCAAGTAAAACCAATATTAAAGCGGGGACATAATAGGCATGAGCCTTTATTTGTTCTGCCGCCGCAAAAATATCATCTAACTGATAACTGCCGGCGATATTGCCAATAATAAGCAAACCCGCCAATAAAGCGAGTCCGCCGGCTCCGGTCGTTGCCAGTGCCATTCGCGCACCGCGTCGGGCATCACTACTATGGAACCAGTAACCAATCAGTAGAAAGGAAGAAATACTGGTCAGTTCCCAAAACACCCACATTAATAAGATGTTGTCGGCCATAACGATGCCAAGCATCGATGACATGAATAACAATAAGCACGCATAAAAACGAGCTTCATCGTCTTCGCGACTTAAATAGTAGTGGGCGTATGTAATAATGAGTACGCCAATTCCTAAGATAAGCCCGACAAAGAGCAGAGAGAGTCCATCGAGCCGAACAGCAAAGTCGAGACCGATGCCGGGAAGCCACTCAACCATTTGTTTGGGGACATCACCAGCTAACGTTGCAGGTGCGTATTGAAATAAAACAATTAAGCACAGAACAGGAACCAGTAATGTAACTCCGGTTTTTACCGGTCGTGAAGCACGTTTAACCAATAGTGGTAAGAGCGCACCAAAAAATGGGGCAAAAATAATGAATAACAGATTCATACCATCGAAGTCCCAAGTCAGCTTGTGCTCTTTATATAAGGTGGATGTCGTAGAGCAACTTAAAGTATTGAATTTACCATTGGTTTTGTCGCAATCCAACTAAACTAAACCGTTATAGTCGTTAGTTCACCGTACACCTACGAAAAATTCTGAGATTACCCTACCACTCCTAAAATTTATCTGTTACACTTCGCGACCCTTTTTATAAGGGAAAAACCAAAGGCAGCACGACCCGAGAGGGTCTGTTTTTTTAACTAAGCGGGGCACTGAAATGATCCAAATGCAAACTACCCTGGACGTTGCCGATAACTCCGGCGCGCGCAGCGTACAATGTATTAAGGTTCTAGGTGGTTCGCACCGTCGCTACGCAAACATCGGCGATATCATCAAAGTTACTGTTAAGGAAGCAATTCCTCGCGGTAAGGTGAAGAAAGGCGATGTAGTGAATGCGGTGGTCGTTCGCACCAGAAAAGGCGTCCGTCGACAAGACGGGTCGGTCATCCGTTTTGACCGCAACGCGGCTGTGTTGTTGAATAACAACCAACAGCCCATTGGCACTCGTATTTTCGGGCCGGTAACTCGTGAACTGCGTTCAGAGCAGTTTATGAAGATTATCTCGCTGGCACCAGAAGTACTATAAGGAGTCAATTATGGCGGCAAAAATTAAACGTGATGACGAAGTAGTCGTCCTGGCAGGTAAGGACAAGGGCAAGCAAGGCAAAGTCCTGAAAGTTCTTACTGATAAAGATCGCGTGATCGTGGAAGGCGTCAACGTAGTCAAGAAACATCAGAAGCCAAATCCGGCTTTAGGTGAATCTGGCGGCATCGTTGAACAAGAAGCAGCCATCCACATTTCGAACGTAGCGATCCTTAACCCAGAGACAGGTAAAGCAGATCGTGTTGGATTTCGTATTGAAGATGGCAAGAAAGTTCGCTTCTTCAAATCGAACAACGCAATCATTTAATTCAAACTTGGAGTTTTACGATGGCGAAACTGCATGATTTTTATAGAGAATCGGTAGTTCCTGGACTGATGAAAGAGTTCAGCTACAACAGCGTCATGCAAGTCCCTCGGATTGAAAAAATCACCCTTAACATGGGTGTTGGTGAAGCTCTGGCTGACAAAAAAGTACTTGATAACGCAGTGGCGGACCTAGAGGCTATCTCTGGTCAAAAGCCAATTCGTACTGTGGCACGCAAGTCTGTCGCCGGTTTCAAAGTCCGTGAAGGCTTCCCGATTGGCTGTAAAGTAACTCTGCGCGGCGAGCGCATGTGGGACTTTTTGCAACGCTTAATTTCGATTGCAATCCCACGTATCCGTGACTTCCGTGGCCTGAACCCTAAATCGTTCGATGGTCGTGGTAATTACAGCATGGGTGTTCGTGAGCAGATCATCTTTCCGGAAGTCGACTATGACAAAGTCGACAAGGTACGTGGTCTGGATATCACCATTACCACTAATGCTGGCACAGATGACGAAGCTCGTGCTTTGCTAGCTGCCTTTAACTTCCCGTTCAGAAAGTAAGGTGTAGAGTTATGGCAAAACAGTCAATGAAAGCGCGTGACGTGAAGCGAGCTAAAATCGCTTCAAAATACGCAGAAAAACGCAACGCACTGAAAACGGTCATTAATGACCCTAAAGCATCAGACGAAGAGCGTTGGGAAGCCGTACTTAAGTTGCAACAGCTCCCACGTGATGCCAGTCCGACGCGTCAACGTAACCGTTGTCGTATAACTGGTCGTCCTCATGGTTTCCTTCGTAAATTCGGTATGAGCCGAATCAAGGTCCGTGAGATGGCGATGCGCGGTGAAATTCCTGGCTTGAAAAAAGCTAGCTGGTAAGCCACGAATCACGGGAGAAAGCAAATATGAGCATGCAAGATCCAATTGCGGATATGTTCACACGCATTCGCAACGCTCAAGGTGCTAACAAAGTAACGGTTAAAATGCCGTCTTCTAAGCAGAAAGTGGCGATTGCTCAAGTTCTGAAAGAAGAAGGTTTTATTACTGGTTACAGTGCCGAGAGTACTGTTAAACCTGAGCTTGAAGTCGAATTGAAATATTTCGAAGGCAAGCCAGTAATTGAAACAATCGAGCGCGTTAGTCGCCCCGGTCTGCGTATCTATAAGAAACGCAACGAGCTGCCTAACGTAATGGGTGGCCTTGGCATCGCAGTAGTTTCGACGTCTAAAGGCCTGATGACTGATCGTGCCGCTCGCCAAGCTGGTCTTGGTGGCGAAATTATCGGTTACGTAGCGTAATTAGGAGGTAGGAAATGTCACGTGTTGCTAAAGCACCCATTGAAATTCCTGCTGGCGTTGAAGTTACGCTAAATGGCCAGGAAGTCACGATTAAAGGTGCCCAGGGCTCACTGAGTCGTGTTGTAAACGATGCAGTTGAACTAGTGAAAGAAGACAGTGAGTTACGTACTAACGCCCGTGAAGGTGTTGCTAACTCAACTGCTCAAGCTGGTACGGCTCGTGCATTGTTGCAAAACATGGTGGTCGGAGTCACTAAAGGATTCGAACGTAAGTTACAGTTGATGGGTGTTGGTTACCGTGCGCAAGCACAAGGTAAAAAACTGAACCTGACGCTAGGCTTTTCGCATCCTGTGGAGTTCGAAATTCCAGAAGGAATTACAATCGATACTCCGACTCAGACTGAAGTCGTCGTTAAAGGTGCAGATAAGCAGTTAGTTGGTCAAGTTGCCGCTAACATTCGCGCATACCGTAAGCCAGAGCCTTATAAAGGCAAAGGCGTTCGTTATGCTGACGAGCAAGTGCGCCGTAAAGAAGCCAAGAAAAAGTAGGGTAATACGATGGACAATAAAGCAGCTCGCTTACGTCGTGCTACTCGCGCACGTAAACAAATTAAAGAGTTGGGTGCAAATCGCCTGGTCGTTCACCGTACACCACGGCATATTTACGCACAGTTGATCGCACCTAACGGTTCTGAAGTGCTGGCAGCCGCATCGACTGCAGAGAAAAGTGTTCGCGAAGGGCTTAAATCTACAGGTAATGTAGATGCAGCCAAAGTCGTGGGCAAAACTATCGCTGAACGAGCGATTGAAAAAGGCGTTAAAAGCGTTTCTTTCGATCGTAGTGGTTTTAAATACCACGGTCGCGTAGCCGCATTAGCGGACGCAGCTCGTGAAGCCGGACTTCAGTTCTAGGAGACGAACATGGCAAATGTAGAAGCTCAAACCGGTGAACTGATAGAAAAGTTGATCACAGTTAATCGTGTAGCAAAGGTTGTTAAAGGTGGTCGTATCTTTAGCTTCACTGCACTGACTGTGGTTGGCGACGGTAAAGGTAAAGTCGGTTTTGGTTATGGTAAAGCGCGTGAAGTACCCGCTGCTATTCAAAAAGCAATGGAAAAAGCACGTCGCAATATGGTTACCGTTCAGCTGAAAGGCGACACTTTACAGCACCCTGTTAAAGGGCGTCATTCAGGTTCACAGGTATACATGCAACCTGCTTCAGAAGGTACGGGTATCATCGCTGGTGGTGCAATGCGTGCGGTTCTGGAAGTTTCAGGTGTACATAACGTGCTGTCAAAAGCATACGGTTCAACCAACCCAATCAACGTTGTTCGCGCGACTATCAAAGCGTTGAACGGCATGAAATCGCCGGAGCAAGTTGCGGCGAAGCGTGGATTGCGCGTTGACGAAATACTGGGGTAGTGAACAATGGCGAATAAGACAATCAAAGTAACACAGACGCGTAGCTCTATCGGCCGTTTGCCGAAGCATAAAGCTACACTACGTGGCTTGGGTCTCCGCCGCATTGGTCACACAGTAGAGTTGGAAGACACTGCTGCAGTCCGCGGTATGGTGAACCGAGTTAATTACATGGTTAAGGTGGAGGGATAAGCGATGGAACTTAATACTCTTGCTCCCGCACCTGGTGCAAAAAGCAGCAAAAAGCGCGTTGGACGCGGTATTGGTTCAGGTCTTGGAAAGACTGGTGGACGTGGCCACAAAGGGCAGAAATCTCGCTCTGGTGGTACTGTTAAGCCAGGTTTCGAGGGCGGACAAATGCCAATTCAACGTCGTCTGCCAAAATTTGGTTTTACTTCTCGCAAAGCAATGGTTACTGCGGAAGTAAACTTGGCAGAGATCGCGAAGGTTGACGGTGATACCGTTGAACTGGCGACTTTGAAAGCAGCAGGTCTCGTTCGTAAGAACGTACTACACGCTAAAGTCATCAAATCTGGTGAGTTAAGTCGTGCTGTGACTGTAAAAGGTCTGAAAGTCACCAAAGGCGCTCGCGAAGCTATTGAAGCTGCTGGCGGCAAAATCGAAGGATAGAGCAAATGGCTAAACCAGGATTGGAATCAAATCGAGCGCAAGGTGGCTTGTCGGAACTTAAGCGTCGCCTGTTGTTTGTGTTAGGAGCGATTATCGTTTTCCGAGCGGGCTCCTTTGTGCCTATTCCTGGTATTGATGCCGCTGTATTAGCTCAGCTATTCGAGCAGCAGAAAGATACCATCGTTGCTATGTTTAACATGTTCAGCGGTGGTGCCTTGGAGCGCGCTTCAGTATTTGCATTAGGTATTATGCCGTATATTTCGGCTTCGATTATTATGCAGTTGGCAAGTGTGGTTCATCCACGCCTGGCCGAGCTTAAGAAAGAAGGTGAATCTGGTCGTCGCAAGATAAACCAGTATACGCGGTGGGGTACTTTAATACTGGCTACGTTCCAGTCGATTGGTATAGCTACTGGCTTACCAAACTTAATGCCAGGACTCGTAATAGACCCTGGTTTCGGCTTCTATTTCACTGCTATTGTGAGCTTAGTCACAGGGACAATGTTCCTTATGTGGCTAGGTGAACAAATTACTGAGCGTGGTATAGGCAACGGTATCTCTATCCTGATCTTTGTGGGTATTGTTGCAGGATTACCTTCCGCTATCGGCCAAACTGCCGAACAAGCGCGTCAAGGTGACTTGCACTTGTTATTGTTATTGTTAATTGGTGTTGTGGTTATTGCAGTAACCTACTTCGTTGTTTTTGTTGAACGTGGTCAACGTCGTATCGTCGTTAACTACGCCAAGCGTCAACAGGGTCGTAAGGTATTCGCTGCACAAAGCACTCACTTGCCATTGAAAGTGAATATGGCAGGTGTTATTCCACCAATTTTCGCGTCGAGTATTATTTTATTTCCGGGTACCATTGCCACTTGGTTTGGCTCTGGTGAAGGTGCGGTTGCAGACTTTTTGCAACAAGTATCAATGACATTGTCTCCCGGTCAGCCGTTATATGTGTTATTGTACGCGGCTGCGATAATCTTCTTCTGTTTCTTCTATACAGCGTTGGTATTTAACCCTCGCGAAACAGCGGATAACTTGAAGAAGTCAGGTGCGTTTATCCCGGGTATACGCCCAGGTGAGCAAACCTCGAGATATATCGATAAAGTAATGACGCGCTTGACATTAGCAGGCGCACTGTACATTACCTTTGTCTGTTTGGTTCCGGAGTTCATGATGATTGCATGGAATGTGCAATTCTACTTCGGCGGTACATCATTATTGATTATCGTTGTTGTTATCATGGACTTTATGGCACAGGTTCAGACTCATATGATGTCGCATCAATATGACTCTGTCCTGAAAAAAGCCAATCTCAAAGGCTACGGCCGGTAAGATTGGGTAGAACGGAGAGTAGCAATGAAAGTTCGTGCTTCCGTGAAGAAAATCTGTCGTAACTGCAAGATCATCAAGCGTAACGGTGTAGTTCGCGTTATTTGCACTGATGCTAAGCATAAACAACGACAAGGTTGATTCGAAGGAAAGGCTAGCGGCTTAACAGCCGCGGCCTTTGAAGTATTTGCAATTCGGCAATCGGTTGAGTATCCTAACGGGCTTTTCAACTGAAGCCTACAAATTAAAGGAGACGTGTTAGTGGCCCGTATCGCTGGCATTAACGTTCCTGACAATAAGCATGCAGTCATTGCCTTGACTGCAATCTACGGTGTTGGCCGTACTCGTTCACAGCAGATTCTTGCTGCAACGGGTATTGCTGAAGACACTAAGATTGGTTCATTGTCAGAAGACAAACTGGACGCGCTTCGTGACGCAGTATCAAAGTTCGCAGTAGAAGGCGATCTGCGTCGTGAAGTATCTATGAACATTAAACGTTTGATGGACCTCGGGTGTTTCCGTGGACTTCGTCATCGTCGTAGCTTACCTCTACGTGGGCAGCGCACTAAAACAAATGCGCGCACTCGTAAAGGTCCGCGCAAACCAATTAAGAAATAGGGGGATTGAGTAATGGCTAAAACACCAACTCGCTCTCGAAAGCGCGTTAAAAAGCAGGTCGCCGATGGCATGGCTCACGTACATGCATCTTTCAACAACACCATTATTACCATTACTGATCGCCAGGGTAACGCATTAGCGTGGGCTACCGCAGGTGGATCGGGCTTCCGTGGTTCACGGAAATCAACGCCGTTCGCAGCACAGGTTGCAGCAGAACGAGCAGGTGAAATGGCGAAGGAATACGGACTGAAAAACCTGGAAGTATTTGTGAATGGTCCAGGCCCAGGTCGTGAATCATCGATTCGTGCCCTGAACGCCGTTGGTTACAAAATCACAAATATTACCGATGTGACACCGATTCCTCACAACGGTTGTCGTCCGCCTAAGAAACGTCGCGTTTAAGGCGTGAATCGATAGTTGGAGAAAGATCATGGCAAGATATTTGGGTCCTAAGCTCAAGCTGAGCCGTCGCGAAGGAACAGATTTGTTCCTGAAAAGCGGCGTTCGCGCAATCGATTCTAAATGTAAGATCGAGACTGCACCAGGACAACACGGCGCGCGTCGCGGCCGTTTGTCAGACTACGGTGTTCAGTTGCGTGAGAAACAGAAAGTTCGTCGTATGTACGGCGTTCTGGAAAAGCAATTTCGTAACTACTACAAAGAAGCTGCACGACTGAAAGGCAATACCGGTGAGAACCTGTTGCAGTTGCTGGAACAGCGCTTGGATAACGTAGTGTATCGCATGGGTTTTGCGTCAACACGCGCAGAAGCTCGTCAGCTGGTCAGTCACAAAGCAGTTGTTGTGAATGGTCAGGTAGTGAACATTCCATCGTTCAAGGTTCGTCCTGAAGATGTCGTTTCTGTTCGCGAAAAAGCGAAAAAGCAGGCACGTATCGGAGCAGCACTGGAGCTTGCAGAACAACGCGAGAAGCCAGTCTGGATAGAAGTAGACAACAGCAAATTGGAAGGTGAATTTAAACGTCTTCCAGAACGTAGCGACTTGTCTGCTGAAATTAACGAACAGTTGATCGTAGAGCTTTACTCTAAGTAAAGCTTAAGCATAGAGAGAGGACACAATGCAGGGTTCTGTTACCGAATTCCTAAAGCCGAGGTTAGTCGACATCGAGCAAATCAGCCCGACTCATGCCAAGGTGACACTGGAGCCTCTGGAACGCGGCTTTGGTTATACACTGGGTAATGCGTTACGTCGCATTTTACTGTCGTCAATGCCAGGCTGTGCAGTGACTGAGGTTGAAATCGATGGCGTGCTGCACGAATACAGCAGCAAAGAGGGCGTTCAGGAAGATGTCATTGAAGTTTTGTTAAACCTGAAAGGGCTGGCTGTCAGCATTGAAGGTAAAGATGAAGCGACTCTGACTTTGAATAAATCCGGAGCAGGTCCTGTAACAGCAGGCGATTTCACTCACGATGGTGATGTTGAAATCGTTAATCCTGAGCACGTTATCTGTCATTTGACAGGCGACTATGAACTCGTTATGCGAGTTAAAGTTGAACGTGGTCGCGGTTACGTGCCTGCGGCATCACGTCAGTCCGCTGATGATGATGAACGTCCAATCGGTCGTCTACTTGTCGACGCGTCGTTCAGCCCGGTTGAGCGCATTGCATATTCTGTAGATGCGGCACGTGTTGAGCAGCGCACCGACTTAGATAAGCTGGTTATCGAAATGGAAACCAATGGTACATTGGATCCAGAAGAAGCAATCCGCCGTGCAGCAACAATTTTAGCTGAGCAGCTGGATGCCTTCGTTGAACTTCGTGATATCAGCGAACCGGAAGAGAAAGAAGAGAAACCGGAGTTTGATCCGATTCTTCTTCGTCCGGTAGACGACTTGGAATTGACTGTTCGATCTGCGAACTGCTTAAAAGCAGAAGCGATTCAGTACATTGGTGACTTAGTACAACGGACTGAGGTCGAGTTGTTAAAAACTCCGAACTTAGGTAAAAAGTCGTTGACTGAAATCAAAGACGTGTTGGCTTCACGTGGTTTGTCTCTTGGCATGCGCCTTGAGAACTGGCCACCAGCTAGCTTAATTGATAACGACTAAGGTCACCTTAGTAATAGATTTACTGAGAAGGGTATAGGTATGCGCCATCGTAAGAGTGGTCGTCAACTAAATCGAAACAGCAGCCATCGTCAGGCAATGTTCCGCAACATGGCAAGCTCTTTGGTGCGTCATGAGATCATCAAGACGACTTTGCCAAAAGCAAAAGAGTTACGTCGCGTTGTTGAGCCGTTGATCACAATGGCAAAACAAGACAGCGTAGCAAATCGTCGTCTGGCGTTCGCACGCACACGTGACAAAGAAGTTGTTGGCAAGCTGTTTAATGAGTTAGGTCCGCGTTATGAAGAACGCCCAGGTGGTTACACTCGTATTATGAAGTGTGGCTTCCGTACAGGTGATAACGCACCAATGGCTTACATTGAATTAGTTGGTCGCCCAGAAGTAGAAGAAGTTGAAGAAGTAGCGGAAGAAGTTACTGAGTAAACTGATTCAGAAAGTTAAAAAGCCGACTGTACGCAGTCGGCTTTTTTGTTTTTGGAATTGCGATTTTTTTAGTTTAGCTTCTCGTCAAAGATTTTCGCTAACGTCTCCTTTTCTAAATACCCTTCATTAACCAGCCACTCAAGTTCTTTACGGCTTACTCCCGACTGCTTTGCTTCTAAAGTAAGCAATCTCCACTCTTCCTTATTCAAACTGTAGTTCTGCTTTTCTTTATCAGTGCCGACAAAGAAGTCTTTTAACACAGAGACTAGTGCCGTAGCTGTGTCTGGCAGTGCTTTAATAGATTCGGTTATTGAGGAGAGTATAGAGTTAGGTGCTTCCTTTGCCGCAGTTCGCAAAACGGATTCGGTGAAGTCTGGGTGTGATGCCACTGCTTTTCGTATAATTATGTCTGCTTGCCCAGGTTCTCGTTTGAGAGCAATACTAATGATGTCGTCGATATAAGCCGGTTCGGTTTGAATAGCCGATTCGACGATAGCGTCACACAAGTCAGGGTAGCGCTGAATAGCTATGTCGACCACGCTGTAGGTAACAGCGGGTTCCGCCTGCATCGCAGCAACGACAATGGCTTTAACTCGATTTTCCCTCGCATCAAATGCTGCATCAACAATATAGCTGGCGTGCTCAGGGTAATGGTTAATTAAAATGCGGACTGTGCGCATAATCGAAAAATTTTTGTTTAGGTGGTTATCAATGATATTTCGGTAGGTACTTTTTAAATCGGACTCTGAACTTGTTGTGTTGCTATCAAGAGTGATAGCACTGCTCGTTCGTATTGCGCTCGGATTTAGAGTTGCCACAAGTAAACAGGTAAACGTAATTAATTTCCAGCGCATATAATCGAAGCCCCTAAATTGAGTCCATTTATTATTTGAGACTTTAATATAACAACAGTTCAAATAAAGCACAAAAAAACAACAAAATAGATTTAAAATCGTTCAATAATAAGGGGCTTTAAAGTGGTTAGTTTGTTTTTTAGTCAGTTGATGTTTGAGATCAAAAAAAGATCTTGAAAGGCTCAGAGAGATCACTATAATTCGCCGCCGTTGTCATGAGTTATCCGAAAGGGATTCAGGCAACGGCGTTTTGTTTCAACCGGGCTGAAAAAAGCCGCTAAAAAGTGGTTGACGAAACGACTGGGAAGTGTAGAATACGCCTCCCTGCTTCGAAAGAAGCAACGCTCTTTAACAATTATATCAAGCCAAGCAAACTGTGTGGGCACTTGCAGAAGTAAGCAAACAGAAATATTTGTATTGCAACTTTTGAATGAGTGTTCAGCAAGGTTTCATTAATGAAGCTAAGCAAAAACGCGTAATTCATTGAGTTGATTGAACTACTTTTAATTGAAGAGTTTGATCATGGCTCAGATTGAACGCTGGCGGCAGGCCTAACACATGCAAGTCGAGCGGTAACAGAGAGAAGCTTGCTTCTCTGCTGACGAGCGGCGGACGGGTGAGTAATACTTGGGAATTTGCCTTTAGGCGGGGGACAACCACGGGAAACTGTGGCTAATACCGCATAATGTCTACGGACCAAAGTGGGGGACCTTCGGGCCTCACACCTAAAGATGAGCCCAAGCGGGATTAGCTAGTTGGTGGGGTAAAGGCTCACCAAGGCGACGATCCCTAGCTGTTCTGAGAGGATGATCAGCCACACTGGGACTGAGACACGGCCCAGACTCCTACGGGAGGCAGCAGTGGGGAATATTGCACAATGGGGGAAACCCTGATGCAGCCATGCCGCGTGTGTGAAGAAGGCCTTCGGGTTGTAAAGCACTTTCAGCGACGAGGAAGGAGTGTGTGTTAATAGCGCACATTATTGACGTTAGTCGCAGAAGAAGCACCGGCTAACTCCGTGCCAGCAGCCGCGGTAATACGGAGGGTGCAAGCGTTAATCGGAATTACTGGGCGTAAAGCGTACGTAGGCGGCGTGTTAAGCAAGATGTGAAAGCCCCGGGCTCAACCTGGGAATTGCATTTTGAACTGGCATGCTAGAGTCCTGAAGAGGGTGGTAGAATTTCCAGTGTAGCGGTGAAATGCGTAGATATTGGAAGGAATACCAGTGGCGAAGGCGGCCACCTGGTCAGAGACTGACGCTGAGGTACGAAAGCGTGGGGAGCAAACAGGATTAGATACCCTGGTAGTCCACGCCGTAAACGATGTCAACTAGTTGTTCGTGTCATTAAGACGTGAGTAACGCAGCTAACGCACTAAGTTGACCGCCTGGGGAGTACGGCCGCAAGGTTAAAACTCAAATGAATTGACGGGGGCCCGCACAAGCGGTGGAGCATGTGGTTTAATTCGATGCAACGCGAAGAACCTTACCATCCCTTGACATCCAGTGAATTTTCCAGAGATGGATTAGTGCCTTCGGGAACACTGAGACAGGTGCTGCATGGCTGTCGTCAGCTCGTGTTGTGAGATGTTGGGTTAAGTCCCGCAACGAGCGCAACCCTTATCCTTAGTTGCCAGCACGTAATGGTGGGAACTCTGGGGAGACTGCCGGTGATAAACCGGAGGAAGGTGGGGACGACGTCAAGTCATCATGGCCCTTACGGGATGGGCTACACACGTGCTACAATGGCGCATACAAAGGGCAGCAAGCCAGCGATGGTTAGCGAATCTCATAAAGTGCGTCGTAGTCCGGATTGGAGTCTGCAACTCGACTCCATGAAGTCGGAATCGCTAGTAATCGTGGATCAGAATGCCACGGTGAATACGTTCCCGGGCCTTGTACACACCGCCCGTCACACCATGGGAGTGGGCTGCACCAGAAGTGGTTAGTTTAACCTTCGGGAGAACGATCACCACGGTGTGGTTCATGACTGGGGTGAAGTCGTAACAAGGTAGCCGTAGGGGAACCTGCGGCTGGATCACCTCCTTACAAAATAGCTTACGGAAGTGAGTGTCCACACAGTTTGCAGGCTTGATATTAAAAGAGAAGAAAACTGGGTCTGTAGCTCAGCTGGTTAGAGCGCACCCCTGATAAGGGTGAGGTCGGCAGTTCAAGTCTGCCCAGACCCACCATTTTGTCATTCTGGACGGCGTTATTCGGGTACTCGCATACTGGTGTATGCTTCGCACCCTCTTGCCTTGCCAGAATGCCAAAAACATTTTAAGTCTCAGGCTTTGCCTTACTTGAAATGCCCTTATCGGGGGTGGTCGAAACGCCCATAACGGGGCCATAGCTCAGCTGGGAGAGCGCCTGCCTTGCACGCAGGAGGTCAGCGGTTCGATCCCGCTTGGCTCCACCATTTCTTCTCTTCGTAACCGTTAGCGTTAAGCGTTCTTAAACAAGAATGTTTACCGGTAACTTAGTGTTACGTGCTCTTTAACAACATGAAAAGCTGATTGTAATATTAAAAGTAAGAAATGCCACTCTACTTGAACAAACTGATTTGGTAGAGGCGTATCGAACTTGTGTACAGCGAGAACAAACAATCTTGGTCACGTATGCCAGACACCTTCGGGTTGTATGGTTAAGTGACTAAGCGTACACGGTGGATGCCTAGGCAGTTGGAGGCGATGAAGGACGTACTAACTTGCGATAAGCCATGATAAGCCAGTAAGAGGCATTTGAGTCATGGATTTCCGAATGGGGAAACCCACTCTGTTTACAGAGTATCCGGCACTGAATCAATAGGTGCCAGGAAGCGAACCCGGAGAACTGAAACATCTAAGTACCCGGAGGAAAAGAAATCAACCGAGATTTCCCCAGTAGCGGCGAGCGAACGGGAAGCAGCCCTTAAGCTTAACTTGTGCTAGCAGAATCCGATGGGAAGCGGAGCCACAGACGGTGAGAGCCCGGTATGTGACGGTGCAGGATAAGTGAAATCGAGTAGGTCGGGACACGTGATATCCTGACTGAATATGGGGGGACCATCCTCCAAGGCTAAATACTCCCAACTGACCGATAGTGAACCAGTACCGTGAGGGAAAGGCGAAAAGAACCCCGGCGAGGGGAGTGAAACAGAACCTGAAACCGTGTACGTACAAGCAGTAGGAGCAGACTTGTTCTGTGACTGCGTACCTTTTGTATAATGGGTCAGCGACTTATATTCTGTAGCAAGGTTAACCGTATAGGGAAGCCGTAGGGAAACCGAGTCTTAACTGGGCGTTGAGTTGCAGGGTATAGACCCGAAACCGGGCGATCTAACCATGAGCAGGTTGAAGATTGAGTAACATCAATTGGAGGACCGAACCCACTAATGTTGAAAAATTAGGGGATGACTTGTGGCTAGGAGTGAAAGGCTAATCAAGCCCGGAGATAGCTGGTTCTCCCCGAAATCTATTTAGGTAGAGCCTCGGACGAATACCATTGGGGGTAGAGCACTGTTTGGGCTAGGGGGTCATCCCGACTTACCAACCCCATGCAAACTCCGAATACCAATGAGTACTATCCGGGAGACACACGGCGGGTGCTAACGTCCGTCGTGAAGAGGGAAACAACCCAGACCGCCAGCTAAGGTCCCGAAGTTATGGCTCAGTGGGAAACGATGTGGGAAGGCAGAGACAGCTAGGAGGTTGGCTTAGAAGCAGCCACCCTTTAAAGAAAGCGTAATAGCTCACTAGTCGAGTCGGCCTGCGCGGAAGATGTAACGGGGCTAAGCCATACACCGAAGCTGCGGCTGCATACTATGTATGCGGGGTAGGGGAGCGTTCTGTAAGTGGGTGAAGGTGTGTTGAGAAGCACGCTGGACATATCAGAAGTGCGAATGCTGACATGAGTAACGATAATGGGAGTGAAAAACTCCCACGCCGGAAGACCAAGGTTTCCTATCCCATGCTAATCAGGGTAGGGTAAGTCGGCCCCTAAGGCGAGGCGGAAACGCGTAGTCGATGGAAAACAGGTTAATATTCCTGTACCGATGTTCATTGCGATGGGGGGACGGAGAAGGCTAGGTGAGCCGGGCGTTGGTAGTCCCGGTGAAAGTGCGTAGGCTGAGGACTTAGGTAAATCCGGGTCCTTAAGGCCGAGACACGAGACGAGCACCCACGGGTGCGAAGTCATTGATGCCATGCTTCCGGGAAAAGCCTCTAAGCTTCAGATGAACATTGACCGTACCCCAAACCGACACAGGTGGTCAGGTAGAGAATACTAAGGCGCTTGAGAGAACTCGGGTGAAGGAACTAGGCAAAATAGTACCGTAACTTCGGGAGAAGGTACGCCACTGGCGGTGATTGACTTCGCGTCATGAGCTGTTGGTGGTCGCAGTGACCAGGTGGCTGGGACTGTTTATTAAAAACACAGCACTGTGCTAACACGAAAGTGGACGTATACGGTGTGACACCTGCCCGGTGCCGGAAGGTTAATTGATGGGGTTAGTTTTCGGACGAAGCTCTTGATCGAAGCCCCGGTAAACGGCGGCCGTAACTATAACGGTCCTAAGGTAGCGAAATTCCTTGTCGGGTAAGTTCCGACCTGCACGAATGGTGTAACCATGGCCACGCTGTCTCCACCCGAGACTCAGTGAAATTGAAATCGCAGTGAAGATGCTGTGTACCCGCGGCTAGACGGAAAGACCCCGTGAACCTTTACTACAGCTTGGCACTGAACATTGAACCTACATGTGTAGGATAGGTGGGAGGCTTTGAAGCATTGGCGCTAGTTGATGTGGAGCCATCCTTGAAATACCACCCTTGTATGTTTGATGTTCTAACATTGGCCCCTTATCGGGGTTGTGGACAGTGCCTGGTGGGTAGTTTGACTGGGGCGGTCTCCTCCCAAAGAGTAACGGAGGAGCACGAAGGTTGGCTAAGTACGGTCGGACATCGTACGGTTAGTGCAATGGCAGAAGCCAGCTTAACTGCGAGACAGACACGTCGAGCAGATACGAAAGTAGGTCATAGTGATCCGGTGGTTCTGAATGGAAGGGCCATCGCTCAACGGATAAAAGGTACTCCGGGGATAACAGGCTGATACCGCCCAAGAGTTCATATCGACGGCGGTGTTTGGCACCTCGATGTCGGCTCATCACATCCTGGGGCTGAAGTCGGTCCCAAGGGTATGGCTGTTCGCCATTTAAAGTGGTACGCGAGCTGGGTTTAGAACGTCGTGAGACAGTTCGGTCCCTATCTGCCGTGGGCGTTTGAGAGTTGAGAGGAGCTGCTCCTAGTACGAGAGGACCGGAGTGGACGAACCGCTGGTGTTCGGGTTGTCATGCCAATGGCACTGCCCGGTAGCTACGTTCGGAATCGATAACCGCTGAAAGCATCTAAGCGGGAAGCGAGCCTCGAGATAAGCTCTCACTAGCACTCAGAGTGCTCTGAAGGGTCGTTGAAGACGACAACGTTGATAGGCGGGGTGTGGAAGCGTAGTAATGCGTTGAGCTAACCCGTACTAATTGCCCGTGAGACTTAACCATACAACACCCAAGGTGTTTGGGACGTTACGCACAAGCGAGCGACTTTACCGAATTAGAGCAAATAGAGTGGCGTACTTTTAAAGACGCAGTCAGTTTTTACATGTTGTGACAGTTTATGTCTGGCGGCCATAGCGGTGTGGCACCACCTGAATCCTTTCCGAACTCAGAAGTGAAACACACCAGCGCCGATGGTAGTGTGGGGTCTCCCCATGCGAGAGTAGGTCACCGCCAGACTACAAATAAATAACCCCAGCCCAATCGGCTGGGGTTTTTTATTTCTGGTGGGGAGCTACGGCGAGAGTAGGGTGAAGCGGGTCCCTGGTAAAGCCAACCATTTGGCTTTACCCCGCTGAACAGGTTGAGCTCTGCGAAACCTTGTCCAGACTACAAATAGGAAGACCCCGGTGCTAACGCGCCGGGGTTTTTTTATGTCCGAAACAAAATACCTCGCTTCAGCAGCATCAGGTACTAAAAGGTCAGGTAAACTGTCTGATTATAATATGGAAGTAGCCTCGAAGAGGGGGCTTATTCAGCTTGCTTCTGAGTGCGAAGTTTAATTTTAGTTTTCTATGGTATATATCAAGTCACCACCTTGACCTTCTGTACTTGAGGTCGATTCGAACAGTAGCCTTTCAGATAGTGTGTAGCGCAATATGAAAGTGGAAGTGGGCTCGAGTAAACCTATTCCGTATTTGATATATAATTGAGGCGATAAGTATTTACCAATATAAAGAGATGTATCATTTACATCGTTGGTTTCTGAGTCCAACGACACTTCATCTAAATCAAAAGTACTTTTTATCCCTTCAGTCAGAAACTCCGTGCTCCGCCCCCCGACTAATAGTGCAGCTTGTAACTCAAGGTTATTGACATCTCCCTGGTTTCCTGGTGGTTTACCAAATAATAGGTAAGAAAGAATTGTGCTGTCAGGAAGCGGTGGTGTCGAAAATAAGCTGAGTTCAGGCTGTTCTATTGTCCCTGTTACTCGTGCTCCGATAATTTCAGGAGGACGTTGTGAAGCACCGTTACCTTTTATATTTCGCGTTACTCGTAGATTTAAAGACGGTGTATCTAAAGGCCCGCCGTTAAATAAGAGATCGCCGCGCTCTATAGCCAGTTTCTGCCCGTAGATTTCGTAATCTCCTGAAACAACGCCAATACTTCCATTTCCTGTAGCGGCAGAGTTTGGTTGTTGGCTAATTCGTAACTGTCCTTGCAGGTTCCCGGAGAACCCCATAGCTTCAACGCGTACACTTTTTCCTAAACTCACCGTAATATCTGCTTTTGTTCTGAACAAAGATTCTTCTTTCTTCTCGTTCTTTATATTGACGTCAGCAGACTCTGTAACAGCCTGGTTTAACTCTACCGGGGTAATGCGTGCTTTGGGAACGTCTAAGTCCCCAGTAAGAGTTATGAGGTTCTCTTGCAGCTCAATTTTGACATCAGGCGAAGCCGATAGTAAGAGATCCGGCGTATCTAAAATTAATAAGTCTTTGCCTTTTATCGTTAGCAGGCCAACTCGCTTAAGGACATTGAATCGACCCTTAATATCGACATCTCCTTGACCTACCGTACCATTAGCACTAACGGTAAACTGCCCAACATTTGCGTCGGCTGTTAGCTCGGCCTCTAAATTCGTTATCAAAGTACCGCTAGAAAGCAAAACAATTCTGTCTGCAGATAAGTTCATGCTTCCTGATGCGGTTGGATCGTTAAGCTTACCCGCTATAGTCAGTTCGGCTTTAGTGTTTCCGTCACCTATATTAATCTGTGGTGCAAATAGATTTAACAACTCCAGGCTTTTTGAGCTCAGTAGCACTTTTCCCGATATTGGGCTATTGGTATTTAACTGCTCAATATTCAGCTCTCCAGACAGATCAAAGTCCAGTTCATTGGCTTTAGCAGTCAGTGAAATATCAAGATCTTGCTCTGCGCCGTTTTTTGCTTTTAGCACTAGCTGATTTAAGGTTATGACTTCTTCACCCGCTTGTATTTTAGAGTTATCTGCGTTGACGACTCCCTCGAATTTTTCCAATCTCATTGTCTGATTATTAAATTCACCATCAATTTCTAAAGAGAGCTCTCCACTTAAGGTGTAAGGACTGTCAGGTAAGACAATTGCCTGAAGCAAATTCAAAGGCACTTGGCTGGCGTCTGCAGTAAAGTTTACTGAATCTTTTTGTTGCTCTAATTGAGCACATAACGGTTTACGTAGTCCTTTATAGTTTAGGCAAACCGGAGTTACGTCAAATGTGCTTTCTTGATAATTAAAAGAGCCGGCTACTGACTGGTTCAGAGTAATCGCATTATAGTCAGGTAATTTCAGGTTAAACTCTGCAATATCAAAATCAAACCTTGATTGGTTGAGTTGACCGTTGATACTTCCTTCCGTTGCCAGTTCACCTTTGATATCTGATAGCGTGCTTAAGTCTGCGGAGCTTAGCTTCCAGTTTAATTTGCTGCCAGGACTGAGCGCCCCATTGGCTAATAACGAGTGTGGGCCCCAGCGTGCTTCTAGTTGGTCGACAAATAAATAGGGATCTAACAGACGCAATCTAACTTTTGCGTCTACTGTCTGCTGTTGAAAACTACCTGTGAGGTTAGCGGCCAGCGAAAGGTTATCTTTCCACTCAATGATCGCGTTGCCATTTACTTGCTCGTCGTTTTGAGACAGTCGCCACTGAGTTAGCTTTAAACTTTTCTCCGTTAGTTCGGCTTCTGTTGTAAGGTTTAAATCATTCCCTAGTAATCCGGTAAGCGTATTGTCCAAATAGATAGCCAAATCACCTATCGTGCCCTGCGCTGTCAGTTTGCCATTTCGGCTAGTCAGTTGATTGGGTTCATAGATAATCTCATCCCAGGTTGCCGATACATTTATTTCCGGATTAGCTTTCAGTGATGAGATTTCTCCCTGAAGAGTTAACACACCGTCAATGTCTCTCTGGGGCTGAATATTAAGAGCGTTCAGGGCCAGTACGTTGTTCCTGTAGTTCAGGTTGCCATCAATATCTGCTTGTTGCTTATTAACCATGACGGAAATCGAAGGCTCCAGCTCGATATGATCCATACCGCCTTGTCCGTTAAGGGTTCCGTTGAAACTCAGGTTGAGGGTATCTGCGCCGAAACTCGCCAACCATGGAGTTATATTATTGTCTTGCCATTGACTCGTAAGCTGCCACTTAAGGTCATTAATTGGGTCCTGTAATTCAGCCGAGATCGTGCCGATAAGGCCTTCTGATAATTCACTAGTCGTCGATAGCTTATGCAGGTTACCGACTATACGACTTTTGACTTTTAGCTCGGGGTAGTCCGGCGAGTGCAGGTGTGTGTTGTTATTAAGGTTGCTATCAAACGGGTAAGAAAGCTTGGTTCTGCCGCTAATTGTCGTTGTCATGTATTGATGCTCGAGCTGGAGCTCCCGAATGTTTAGGCTCCCACTTGTATCAAGCCTCACTGACGCATTAATATTTAGGCTCTGCGCAGGAGTTTCTAGAATAAAAAATTGCGTTTTTTCAATGGATAACTTGAGCACATTGAAGTCTATAGGGAGTTCAATTGAAATGTCTTGAATAGAAGTTTCTGAGGCGTTACTTTGCTCTTGTTCTGCCGCTCGCAGCCTTATTTCACCGCCGTTACTTTTAACGCTGTTTATTCTAAGCACACCCGATAATAGAGCAAAAGGTTTCCAGCTTACTTTGAGCTGTTCCGGGGCATAAGAAAAAGTACCGGCCTCTAAGCTAAAGTCTCTGAACTCAAACTCATTTAAAAGGCTTCCATTAAACTGACTATAACTGAATTCAACAGGGGCATACTTCTGCGCCTGGGTTAATACCCATCGACTGCCGCTTTCGCTGGCGACCAGACTAAAAGCTATAATAGGAATCAGGAGAACCAGACTCAGGATAGTCCCTGCTAACCAGCGATATACCCTCATAGATCGGGGCCTAATGTAAAGTGCAGGCGCCACGGTTTACCTGGCTCGTCTATCGCCTGTGCCAAGTCAAGACGGATTGAGCCAATGGGCGATATCCAGCGAACACCAAAGCCGACACTTTGTTTGAGTTTTTCATTCGGTTCAATCATGGCATTACCAATATCGGTGAAGAGGGCGACACGCCAGTTATCCTTAAATCGATAGTCGATTTCCGCGCTGGCGACCGCTAGGTAACGGCCACCGATAACAGTTCCTGTATCATCTTCCGGCCCCAGTTGTTCATAGGCATAGCCACGTACACTATTGTCACCACCAGCAAAGAAACGTAGTGACGGTGGTAGTTGATCAAAGTCTTTAATATAAGTCGCCCCGGCTTCTGCCCGGGCAAGAAAGCGTATTCTGTCAGTTAAAGGGACAACAGCTTTAAAGCCAAGTTCCAGGCTCGCCAGGTCTGCATCGGATAACAGAGCCTCATTGGCAGCCTTTAAGGTAATATCAAACCGGAAGCCTTTATCAATGTTTAAGCGACCATCAGCGGTCATATAGTTCCAGCTTGCCTGAGGAATAAGGAACTGACTGGTTCCGGAACTTTCACCGATTTCGAAGTCGTCGCGCTGCCAGTGCAGCCCATATTCACGCCGCCACTTATTCATTGCCACGATACTAGAAGCTCCCAGACGATAGAGTCGGTTGTTCTGTCCTTCGTTGTTTTTATCCGAGGCTTCTGCTCGTATTTGGTAATAATCGGATTGTGGCTTCTTACCGGGAATGATGTAATTAACGCCGACAGTGCTTTCGACTTCAGAGATTTGCGTCGTTCCACGCAACTGGTGGCCTTCTGTATTCACCCAGCGGCGGTTAATACTGGCTCTCACGCGGGCTCCGGTATCGGTACCGTAGCCGATGCCGTATTGGTATTGGTTTCTGAAGTTTGGCTCAGAATTGACAGTAATAGGCACTCTGTGTTGCTTAGACTCATTCCACTGCGGACTGACCTGAACCGATGAAAAGTATCCGCTATCGCCCAGAGCTATTTGTAATTGACTGAGCTCTTGAGTGTTGTAGCCTTCACCTTGTTCAAAGGGAACGTAGCGCTGCAGTAACTCGTCATCCAGAATGTCTTGTTCAAAGGTAATTTGCCCATATTTGTAGCGTTGTCCGGAATCAAATACGACATTAATTGCGGCTGTATTCTTTTCAACATCTATTTCAACGTTGTGTTCTATGAAACGGGCATCGTGATAGCCGCGTTGACTGGCTAAGGATAAAAGACGCGATTTGACGCTTTCATAGCGGCTGTGAATAAAGCGCTCCTGCTCCTTCAGGTTACTGCTTTCAATAACTTTCCTAAAAGCTTCATCGTCCGTCGCATCGCCTTTTATTTTCCATGAATTTTGCGAAATTCGAACCGGTTCGTTTAAGCTCACCTGGTACGATGCTGACCAGCCGTAATCGACAGTTTCTAGTTGAGCATTCACTTCAACCTGATAATATCCGTACGGACGTAGTGCCTTTTTGATGTCTTTAGGCGCTTGTCGGTGTAAATACCGAACTCGATAAGCGGCATAACTTTTATTTTCGTCCAGACGGGCTATTTGCAACAATGCCATAACGTTGTTGTACTCATCGCCTTCAACACCTGAAACCTCAACTTCTACCGAAGCATGAGCAAAGGTGCTGAAAATTAACGCACAAACAAAGAGAATACATCGAAAGTAAGACATTGAAGTGTTATACCTGATAAAACGTTTCAACATAATGACATGCTTTAAGATTTCATGTAAATCATTGGGTTCAATCTGGAGATACTATGGCGATAGAAATTACGACAGCAGAGAAACGATTGCTACAAAGAGTCAGTATTCCTCCGCGCCCTCAAACTCTGTTAACTGTCAGTAGTGAAGCCAAAAAAGATGAACCTGATGTTGGTGTTATTGCGGAATCGATCTCTGCCGATATGAGTATAGCTGCAGCTGTTTTGCAGGTAGTTAATTCCGCTGCTTACCGTCGGGCTAAAGAGGTCGACTCTATCCAACAGGCTGTTATGACGCTTGGATTCCGTCGGGTGTTTCCTATTGTTCGGGCCGTTGCGCTAAAGTCAGCGTTAACTTCCGACTACGATCTTAACGAGTTCTGGCGGTATAACGAGTGGGTTGCCAGCGCCTGTGTTTTGGTCGCAGAATCTATAGGACGCCCCGAATTAAGAGACCATGCGTATATGCTCGGGTTATTTCAAAGCTCCGGCATACCGGTCATGCTGGCTGAATTTGATGATTATGCCGATTTGCTTAACGCATCAGCAAGCACTCCCTGGCCCAAGGTGCAGATAAAAGAACAAGAGTTATTTCAGACAACACATACTACGATAGGCGCCTTATTGGCTCAGCATTGGAAGTTGCCCAAAATCGTTGTCGAAGTGATTTACTACTTGTTTGAAGACAGCTCTATTTTCACTCACTCTAGTGAGTTGGATAGCCTGACGTTGGATCTTCTGGGAATACTTAAAGTTGCGCGTTACGCGGTGGATATGAGAACTCGGAGCCTGGCGGGAGAAGAAGAATGGGAGCAAGTTCAGGATGGGGTGCTGGAACATTTTCAAATTGATGAGTTTAAGGTAGAAGAAATACTACAAATTGTTCATGAAGAGCTCTTTGACGCAGAAGCTTAGTCAGAATTGTTTAATTAATCTGCAAACGATAAGTAGACTTGCAAATATCGCTTGTTTGAATGCTCGGTGTCGGTATAATTCTCCGCTCAAGTGTTAGGGGCGTAGTTCCAATTGGTAGAACAGCGGTCTCCAAAACCGACGGTTGGGGGTTCGAATCCCTCCGCCCCTGCCAGTTTCTGACTGGCTATCCTTCCAAAGCTTGAGTAAACTGCACTTATCTGTTTTCAACGGTAATCGTTATGCTTCCTGAATGGACCAGTCAACAACGCACTGCTTTGCAATTGATGGGTATTCCCGTATGGCAAACCAAAAGTGCGACAGCACCTGTATTTTACTACCGACTGGGCCCGCTCTACTTGCAGGGAGCTGTTGAATTGCCGGTTTCCCTTCCTGGCTGGATTAACGATCTTAGTTTGTATTTTGAGCAACGTCCGGTTGCCGTAAAAGCGCCAGTTCAAACGCCAGGCTTGTGTTTTAATTACACCGACTGGCTGGCTAAGCCCCTTTCTACTGAGCAGAAAAAGACGCTTTGGCTGCAGCTGCAAAATGAAGACCGTGAGTACTGAAGACACTAAAATTGAAAGTTTTGAACCCGGTAAACCCGAGTTTGAGGTCGAAAACAAAGCACACAGCCACCCCTGGTCATGGACGGTATTCAGTCAAAGTGTTGGCGAGCATTACCGTTGCAGGCGATTAATGCAAGGTTCACAAGTTATAGGCTTTACTATCTGTCAGCGAGTGGCAGATGAATTGACCTTGCACAACATTGCGGTCGATCCCGCTTTTCAGGGGCGGGGCTATGGTAACAAACTCATGCAGGACTTATTAGACTACGCCTATGACCATCAGTATGTTGTTTTTCTGGAGGTACGCGCATCGAATTCAGCGGCTATTCGCTTATATGAACACAATGGATTTGATACCGTAGGTCGCAGGTTAAACTATTATCCATTGGATGGCGGCAGAGAAGATGCTTTAGTTATGCGCTGGAGCCGTCAACAAGACTAACGGAGTAATTATGCCATCAACGCAACAAGTGCGGGCGTTACAAGCCTTGTCCTTCATGGACTTAACGACATTGAATAATGACGATAACCGCAAGGTCATTGAAGATTTATGCTCACGTGCATCTATCAATGAAAAAAGCGTCGCTGCAGTTTGTGTTTTTCCGGAGTGGGTTGCTTTAGCTAAACAGTTTTTAGAAGAGCAGGGACTTAGCACTAAGGTTGCTACCGTAACAAATTTTCCTGATGGCAGCAGTGACGTTGAGCGGGCAGCCGCTGAGACAGAACGTGCGATTGCTGCCGGTGCCGATGAAGTGGACGTTGTCCTGCCCTACAGAGCTTTATTAAATGGTGATGAAAGTACGCCAGCCGAGCTGGTAAGAGAATGCAAGGATATTTGCGGTGACTCAATACAATTAAAAGTCATTATCGAATCCGGAGAACTGGAGCAGCACGATAAAATCGTTCTTGCTAGTGAACTTGCAATTGCAAATGGCGCGGACTTTATTAAAACCTCAACGGGCAAAGTTTCAGTGAATGCGACCTTAAAAGCAGCTGAAGCTATGTTAGGAGTAATAAAAGCCAGTCAAACCGACTGCGGGTTTAAAGCTGCCGGAGGTATTCGTACAGTCGACGATGCCGTTCAGTATATTGAATTAGCTGAACAGCTGATGGGTGAAGACTGGGTCACCGCGAGTCATTTCCGCATTGGTGCCAGTAGCTTGTTACAGGACATTCAGAAGATTTTGGTTAAGGCTTAACCGATGTTTTTGCCACAAGAGGTCATTCGTAAAAAGCGAGACGGTATCTTCTTGTCTGCAGCCGATATTCAGGAATTTATTAACGGCATTTGTGACGAGTCGGTCAGTGAAGGCCAAATAGCTGCTCTTGCTATGGCGGTTTACTTTCAGGGAATGTCAGCAGAGGAAAAGAAAGCCCTGACGGTTGCGATGCGTGACTCAGGGGACGTTCTTGACTGGCGACAGCAGGATCTGAATGGCCCTTTACTGGATAAACACTCTACGGGTGGTGTGGGCGATGTGGTCAGCTTAATGTTGGGCCCTATTGTTGCTGCCTGCGGTGGTTACGTCCCGATGATCTCCGGCCGGGGGTTAGGGCATACAGGCGGCACACTCGATAAGTTTGATTCTATCCCCGGATATCAGACGGCTCCCGATAATCAGTTGTTTCGCGATACCGTTAAAAATGCCGGGGTCGCAATTATTGGTCAGACGGGGCGTTTAGCTCCTGCAGACAGTCGTTTTTATGCAACGCGGGATATCAGTGCGACGGTAGAATCAATTCCTTTGATAACGGCCTCGATTCTGGCAAAAAAGCTTGCTGAAGGGTTAGACGGTCTAGTTATGGACGTTAAAGCGGGTAACGGCGCTTTTATGCCCAGCTTTGAGAAGTCAAAAGAACTGGCGCAGAGTCTGGTTACTGTTGGTTGTGAGTTAGGGGTTGAGACCTCGGCGCTAATAACGGATATGAATGAAGCTTTAGGCTCAGCTGCCGGTAATGCCGTTGAAGTTCAGTTAGCTGTAGATTACTTAAGTGGGAAGCGCCGTGACTTACGTTTGCACGAGGTAACCAAAGCCTTGTCTGCTGAGCTTTTAATTTCAGGAAAGTTGGCGGGCAATACTGAACAAGCGGAAACCATGGTAGAGAAAGTACTGAGTGACGGAAGTGCGGCAGAGCGTTTTGCTAAAATGGTTAAGTCATTGGGTGGCCCCGGTGACTTTCTGGATAAAAGTCATGAATACCTGCCGCAGGCAAAAATCGTTAAGCCTCTTATCGCTCCCGCTGCATACAACGGGCATTATATTAGTGGAGTTGATACCCGAGAGCTGGGAATGGCAGTAGTGTGTTTGGGAGGAGGGCGCCGCAAAGCAGATGATATATTAGACTTAAGTGTTGGCGTTAGCGGTATCCTTGGTATTGGTTCAAAAGTTGAATCAGATACAGAGCTGGCAATATTACATGCAAGTTGTGAATCTGACTGGAATGAGGCTGCTGAACGTATCTTAAAAGCGATAAGTTTTAGTACGCAAAAGCCATCCACTACTGGTGTTATCTATCAAAGAATAGCGGGAAATTAAGCATGAGCAGAGCCATTGTCGTGGTATTAGATTCTTTTGGTATTGGCTGCGCTCCGGATGCTGAAAAGTTTGGCGACGCCGGAACTGATACCTTTGGTCATATCGCGGAGTATCGGCACAAACAGGGTAAACCTCTGCACTTGCCGAACCTAACCCGTCTGGGACTATTTGAAGCTCATAAAGAGGCGATGGGATTTTATGCCAGAGGTCACAAACCTTCCGCTCTAAGCGGTGCCTATGCCTGTGCGGCAGAGATTTCATCGGGAAAAGACACACCCTCAGGTCACTGGGAGTTGATGGGCGTTCCTGTGCACTTTGAGTGGGGCTACTTTGAAGATAAGGAAAACAGCTTTCCGGCGGAACTATTAGCTCAGATAACAGAAGCCTGTGAACTTCAAGGCATACTTGGCAACTGTCATGCATCGGGTACAGAAATTATTAAACAGTTAGGTGAGCAACACATTCGTACCGGCTGGCCAATTTTTTATACCTCTGCCGATTCCGTTTTTCAAATTGCGGCTCACGAAGAGCACTTCGGCCTTAAACGTTTATATCAGGTTTGTGAAAAAGTACGGGAGCTTCTGGAACCCTATAATATTGGCCGGGTTATAGCCCGGCCCTTTGTTGGTGAAAATGCCGACACCTTTGAGCGGACCGAAAATCGCAAAGACTATTCGGTTTTACCGCCTAAACCGACGGTACTGGATAAGTTGCAGGAGAAGGGTGGAGAGGTTATCGCTATTGGAAAAATAGCCGATATTTTTGCAGGGCAGGGTGTTACTCAGTCAATAAAAGCATCCGGTCTGGAAGGTCTGTTAACCGCAACATTAAATGCGATGGAAACGGGTTCGGACAACTCACTCATTTTTACGAACCTTGTTGATTTTGACACCTTGTATGGGCATCGCCGTAACATTGAAGGGTATGCAAATGAGCTTGAAGCCTTTGATAAATGGCTGCCAGTAATGGAGTCTGCAATGAAGCCGGGGGATATCCTGGTGTTAACAGCTGATCATGGATGTGACCCCACATGGGAAGGTACCGATCATACTCGCGAATACATTCCCCTGTTGCTGTCTGGTCACCATGTCTCTGCAGGCAGTCGGGGGAAACGACAAAGCTTCGCCGATTTAGGCCAGACCCTGTGTCATCTATTTGATTTACCGCCCATGGAAGAAGGGCAGGCTATAAAGTTGTAGAGAGCTATCCTTCTGGTATAAATACGGTAGCTACCATTTGATAACCATCCTTGGTTTGTGTATCGGTATAAGATCAGCGAAAATAAGCCGCATAAACCATTTTAACCACAAAGAGTGTCATTGATGTCGGAATCCAGCTTGCAGAATGAAGTCGCGAAACGTCGTACCTTTGCCATTATCTCTCACCCGGATGCTGGTAAAACAACGATTACCGAGAAGGTATTGCTGCACGGTCATCAGATTCAGAAGGCCGGTACAATTAAAGGGAAGAAATCGGGGCAGCATGCAAAATCAGACTGGATGCAGATGGAGCAGGAGCGTGGCATATCGGTAACGACCTCAGTCATGCAGTTTCCATATAACGATGCCTTGGTAAACTTACTCGATACACCGGGACACGAGGACTTTTCTGAAGATACTTACCGCACACTAACAGCGGTTGACTCCTGCCTGATGGTTATTGATGGTGCCAAAGGTGTCGAGGATCGGACGATTAAGTTGATGGAAGTGACTCGCTTACGCGACACACCAATTATTACTTTCATGAACAAGCTTGACCGTGACATTCGTGACCCTCTTGAGTTGCTGGATGAAGTGGAAGACGTACTGAAAATTATGTGTGCACCAATTACCTGGCCAATAGGTTCCGGTAAGAACTTTAAAGGTGTTTATCATTTACTTAAAGATGAAACCATATTGTACAAAACAGGCCAGGGACACAGAATACAGGAAGAGACCATTATAAAAGGTCTGGATAACCCTGAGCTGGATGAAAAAATAGGTGCATGGGCGGACGAGCTGCGTGAGCAAATAGAGCTGGTCAACGGTGCTTCTAATCCTTTTGATAAAGAACTGTTTCTTGCCGGTGAGTTGACCCCGGTCTTCTTTGGTACCGCATTAGGTAATTTTGGTGTTGATCATATGCTGGATGGCCTGGTTGATTGGGCTCCAAGACCTCAGCCCCGGGAGACTGATCAACAAGAAAGCGTCAGTGCAGATAACAAAGATTTCTCCGGATTTATTTTTAAAATTCAGGCGAATATGGATCCGCGCCATCGCGACCGTGTCGCTTTCTTAAGAATTGTTTCAGGCAAATATGAGAAGGGCATGAAGATGAGGCAGGTGCGTACGGGTAAAGACGTGCGTATTAGCGATGCTTTAACCTTCTTAGCCGGTGACCGTTCGCATGTGGAAGAGGCTTATCCTGGTGACATTATCGGCTTGCACAACCATGGCACTATACAAATTGGTGATACATTTACTGCAGGTGAGGATTTTAAATTTAGCGGCATTCCTAACTTTGCGCCTGAACTTTTCCGTCGCATTCGCTTAAAAGATCCCCTAAAGCAGAAGCAACTGCTGAAAGGTTTGGTGCAGTTATCCGAAGAGGGCGCGGTGCAGGTATTCCGCCCACTTATCAGTAATGACTTGATAGTTGGAGCTGTTGGAGTTCTGCAGTTTGATGTTGTTGTGCATCGTTTGAGAACAGAATATAAAGTAGATGCCATGTATGAAAACATCAATGTTGCCACAGCGCGCTGGGTCAGTAGTAAAGACGAGAAGAAGCTGGACGAATTTCGTCGTAAAGCCGAGTCTAACCTGGCATTAGACGGTGGTGATAATCTGACCTACATTGCACCCACTATGGTGAACTTAAGCCTGGCGGAAGAGCGTTACCCCGATATTGAATTTACTCACACACGCGAACATTAAGGCTTATGAGTAGGCTTTACGATACGCATTGTCATCTCGACTTCCAGGCATTTGATGACGATCGGGAGCAGGTTCTGGAGGACGCTAACGAGGTAGGCTTAGAGCGTTTTATGGTGCCGGGTGTCAGTGCTGAGCAATGGCCCCGGTTGCAGCAACTGGTTGAACAGTTTGCGAGCTGGCGTTTTGCGTTAGGTTTGCACCCTTGGTTTATAGAGAAGCACAGTCTGAATCAAATTGATGAGTTGGAACAGGCGCTGGATAAACCAAAGGAACGTTTACTGGCGGTAGGCGAAATAGGGCTGGATGCCACCTGTGAAAACTCAGAACTCCAGCGTAAACTTTTCATTGAACAGTTGAAGCTGGCGCGGCAATACCGTCTCCCGGCTATTATTCATCACCGCAAAACTCTGGAGACAACGCATCCGCTGGTGAAGCAGCACGGCCCGGAGTCTGGTGTTATACACGCCTTTAGTGGCAGTTACGAGCAGGCTATGAAATTTGTCGATTGCGGCTATAAACTGGGTGTTGGCGGAGTAATCACTTACACTCGGGCAAAAAAAACGCGTGAAGCAATAGCAAAAGTTCCTGTATCTGCATTAGTGCTGGAAACCGACTCACCGGATATGCCGGTTTGCGGTTATCAGGGCCAGCGTAACGAGCCGGCCAGAATTGCAAAGGTTCTGGATGTTTTAGCAGAGCTTAGAGACATGAGTAAAGAGTCACTGAGTGATACTTTGTGGCAAAACAGTTGCGAACTTTTTAGTGATGTTCCGTCTGCCAGTAGCGGTCACGTATCCGGTTAAAACCAAGCATAATAAATACGCCTGCCAACATAGCCAGCAGCAGAAGTAACTTTCCTTGCTGCATTAGCCCATTGTGGGCGGTCTGGCTTTTTTTAAGCAAAAGATTCTTATCAAAGACTACTTGTAAGTAACCACTTACGTTATCTTCAAGGCTTATTTCCTCTACGAGAACCCAGGGCTCTGATGCATCATCGGTTGCCGGCCAGTCAATCATCGATGCGCTGACCCCACTATGAACCAATAACTCACCAAAACGGTTACGGATTGTAGCTGCCATTACCTGCGGGTTGCTGGCAATATGATCGGTTAAGGCAGTCAAACGTTCGGTGTTTTGGTGCTCAAGCCAGTAATGCGCCTCATGCTCAGCCTGCTCAATCATTAATTGAGTAACTGACTGAGTTTGAGAGAACAGTTGCTGTTGAGACTGGACACTGGCAATATTCCAAACATTAATAATGATCAGCAACAAGCCGCCAGCAGTAGCCAGACGAAGCGCTCGTTTAAACATAATACGAGCAATCGCTTTGGTTTTGTTGTTAAGCAAGGTGTTTTTTAATCGATGCCATTGCTTAAATTCTGTTAGTTGCATGGGCCCAGCTCAGGAGTTTTCCGTTCAATGAAACACAGTTCCGGTTTAATCGTCTTCGACATGGATTCTACCTTAATTGGTATTGAGTGTATCGATGAAATTGCACGATTAAATGACCGTTATACTAAAGTCTCAGCAATAACGGAAGCCGCTATGCGAGGTGAAATTGATTTTAGTGAGAGCCTTAAGCTGCGTGTCGCTTGTTTATCGGGAGTTAAAGAAAGTGACTTAGAAAGCCTTTTTAATCCAATTCCATTTAACCCCGGCGCATCAGAATTACTGCTTTCGTTGCAAAATAGAGGCTGGAAAACTGCCTTAGTTTCCGGTGGCTTCACATGGTTTGCTGATAAAGTGCAAAAGGCACTCAAACTGGATGCTGTATTGGCGAACCGACTTGAAGTCGTTAATGGTTGTTTATCGGGGAAAGTTCTGGGAAGTATTGTTGATGCAAAAATGAAAGCACAACAGCTGGAAATACTTGCTGACAAGTGGAACATTCCACGGGAAAGAACGGTAGCTGTCGGTGACGGCGCTAACGATGCCCTTATGCTTGAAACTGCAGCAATTGGTATTGCTTACAATGCAAAGCCTGCTTTGCAGGCTGTTGCGGATTACTCGATAAATTCGAACAGTCTACTTGAGATCATTCCGTGTCTGCAGCATTCAAAACTTATTGAGCCAGGTGTTTAGCCGTTCTTGTTGCTCTTCAATTGTATTGGTATCAGGCAGGGCAAACTCGAGTAAGCTTTCAGTAACATCAACGGTATCGGCAATGGCATAGACTTGCCACAAGTCTTCTTCTATTTCCTGTGCCCGGTAAGCCGCGTACCGGCTAATGTAGTTAAGTTCGGCCTGAATAAATTGAGTATCAGGTTTCCCGGTTCTTGATAAAGTAACCCTTACTGCGCGGAAGATAGAATTAGGCAAGCATTGCTCAATAAAAGATTCAATGGCGTGGTTGTCGTTACTTTCCAGCCATTGAGTTTGAACAATATCTTCACCACTTTGGCGATAAAGACGTAATAACAGCAGCAATGTAACCGGTTCCGATGTGCGATCCATATCCTCAAGCTTTGGCAGTAGCTTTTCCGTTACTGAAGAGCCGCGCATTAACGGTTGCAAGTTTAGAGCACTCTGTTGGCTTCCCGGAAGTTTAGACAAGAGCCTGACCCAGTCAGACGGCCAGTTAGACAAACCAGCACGACGTACGGATGTTTTTCGTTTTTTATTTCGATAGAAGAAAATGGGGAGTGAGCCGGGGGCGTCACAATACAAATTGCGAAGACAAAGCTCCAGGCCGTTTATCGAGGTGTTCTCAACCTGCAGTTTTAATAAGTCTCTTTGCTCCCGAATTAGAAAACGAATGAACTCAGAACCCATATGCTGTTCATGATCGCCGTCTATCTTTAATCGTAATGTTGTGCGAGCGTCATCAACTGAAGCAATGGTATAAGGCAAGTGCTCAAGCTTTGCTTTTTTATACAGCTTCTTAAAGCCAGTCATCGATATTTCGACGTTATCACCTTTCTCAGCGGCAACCGGGGTATCAATCTGAACCTGCAAGCCACTAACGGAAAGGTCAATGATCATGCCGTCCCGGACATACTTTCCAACCCGAACGCGACAGCGGCTACGGTAGCTAAAACGTTTCTCACTGCGTAAATTGATAAACTCCAGCCGCGCCTCTTTTGTTCGAATTGGTACCGCAGGGGGATGGGCAAACGCCTTCAGTGATGAAAGGTTGTTTTTGTCCAGTTCGGTATCGAAAAAGCCATTTAAACTGTCGGTAATATCGTTAACGACCCCCATGTACCGCAATGGAGAAATTGCTCTTTTGACCTGCGCGGTAGGCGGATTTAACCGGAACGGGACATTGATATTTTTTGGCACACTCTGCGGCTGCCAGGCCTGATTCAGGTCAACTGGGCGCAAATCAATTTGGTAGACTCGCCACGAGGCTTTCTGACTTCCAAACGCAACATAGGTTTCCCATAACCCGGTTTTCTGTAGCTCTTCAACCGTTGCTGAGTAGTTATATATTTTACCTCGTGCCGTTATTGAAAAGGTCAGAATCAGTAACCGTGCACTTTTTTTGTTGAGTAAGTCCTGCAGTAACCAGCGGCTACGACGGACATTAAAGACTGAGCCGAAACTGATTTGGTTCAGTTCGTTTATCCAGTTATTTAAGATGAACCGGTTGTTATCCGTGGTTAAGACATAATCGGCAACAAGTTGACGGTTAGATTCAGAAAAGAACACCGGAAGTTGCTGCATTCTGGGCAACAGAAGCTGTTCATGACCTTTAGTGATGATGGTGTTGTAGGTGTTATCGACATTGACTCGGTAGCGCTTTTTGTAGCCGTTGATAAAGCGGTGAAAAAACTTATCCAGTTCGGCAGAGTGGTAGTCGGGGTCACGGTTTAATTTGAGGTAGTGCTTGTTGTCAACCTCCTGTACACCAACAACGCGGTATGGGATGCGAGTATCGGGATCTACCGTGAACTCTTTTGCCAGCCCGGTAAAGTAAAGCGATATCAGTTCGTCGTACTGAAAGCTATGCTCGTCATCTACACGCACGCGCATGCCGGTAATTGAAATATCCGTTGTTACCGCGTTATAAGTTTGTCCTTTACTGTCTTCAAGACCAACTTCGATGGTAAAATTCATCCGTTCTTCGGCACGATACGGGTATTGACCAAAGTGAAAGGTTTCCAACAAGTAGGATTCGGCTTCATTATCAGCATTAGGAAAGGGCGATTGACCATTTAAAGGCTCGGCGTTATGGTCGGCTAAACTTTGGGCAAAAGCTCTTTCTTCTTCACGAGCCTGGCGCAGATGGTTATCAGCATCCAGAATTTGCTCGAAAGTATCTTGTGTGAAAACGCCTTTATAGGTTTCCAGGCCGCGCTCAAAAATTTCAATGGCGACATCGTCAAGTTGATGCCTGCGGCCGTTGTACTCGTAAGGGTGACATTCACCGTCGACTTGATTACGTAAATCAACGGTACGGTGACAAGGAGCCGCCAAACGTCTAAGCTCCATTTTTAGTTTGAAGCGGGTCGGACCATCTTCGTTTTCAGTTAAAGACTGAAACAGCGTATCAAAGTCGGTATCGTAAACGAGCGGCTTTAACTGATCGATAAGTTGGTCAAAATACTGATTAGGCATCGAAGTCTACTATTTTTTATAATTATTCTTGAGTAATACCTCATCATAAAACGAGAAGCAGACGAATGGCAAAAGCAAAAAGTGCATATGTGTGTAATGACTGTGGTGCAGACTTCCCTCGTTGGCTGGGACAATGCACGGAATGTAAGGCCTGGAATACGCTTACTGAAATTCGTTTAACGTCTAAAACAACCTCTAATTCGTCAGACCGTCGGGGCTTTAGCGGTATTACCGATGCCAGGGTTCAGACTCTTAACGAGGTCGACTTGCAGGAAGTCCCGCGTTTCAGCTCGGGTTTTCAGGAATTTGACCGGGTTTTAGGTGGTGGTGTAGTCCCCGGTTCGGCAATACTGATAGGTGGTTCACCCGGTGCCGGTAAGAGTACTTTATTATTGCAAACCCTATGTAAGTTGGCGGAGCGTATGCCAGCGCTTTACGTGACCGGTGAGGAATCTTTGCAGCAGGTAGCAATGCGGGCACAGCGGCTTAATCTGCCAACCGACAAATTGCGCATGCTCTCTGAAACCTCGGTAGAAAGTATTTGTCAGCTGGCCGACAAAGAAAAACCTGCCATTATGGTCATTGATTCGATTCAGGTAATGCATATGGCTGACATTCAGTCAGCGCCGGGCAGTGTTTCGCAGGTTCGTGAGGCGGCAGCTTTTTTAACGCGCTACGCAAAGCAAAAGAACGTTGCCATTATTATGGTAGGACACGTGACCAAAGAAGGGCATTTGGCGGGGCCTAAAGTTCTGGAGCATTGCATTGACTGCTCTGTACTTCTGGATGGCTCATCAGACTCGCGCTATCGCACTCTGCGCGGTACTAAAAATCGCTTTGGTGCAGTGAACGAGCTTGGCGTATTTGCGATGACAGGCGGTGGTTTGAAAGAGGTTTCAAATCCATCGGCTATATTCCTGCAACGAGCGGAGGACCAGGGAAATGGCTCGGTTGTTATGGTGGTTTGGGAAGGTACGCGACCGCTATTGGTTGAAATTCAGGCGCTGGTTGATTACTCGGCTCTGGCAAACCCACGCCGGGTTGCTGTGGGGCTGGAACAAACGCGATTAGCATTATTACTGGCTGTTTTGCATCGGCACGGTGGCTTGCAGGTGTCTGATCAAGACGTTTTTGTGAACGTTGTTGGTGGCGTTAAAGTCTCCGAAACGTCAGCAGACTTAGCGTTGTTGCTTGCCATTGTCTCCAGCTTTAAAGGAGAACCATTGCCGCGCGAATTAATTGTGTTTGGTGAGGTTGGTCTGGCCGGTGAGATACGCCCGGTACCTAATGGCCTGGAGCGATTAAACGAAGCGGCTAAACACGGTTTTAAAAAAGCCATTGTGCCTGTCGGTAATGCGCCAAAAACGTCACCAAAAGGCATGGAAGTGATTGGCGTGAAAAACCTTCAACAAGCACTGGATGTGATGTAGTTTGCAGAAAAAAGGGAGCTTTATGCTCCCTTTTGATACCCGGTCTATTAACCAATAGGTTTGTATTTAATGCGATGTGGCTCCATCGCCTGCTCACCGAATTTTTCTTTCATGTAAGCTTCGTAGTCGCTGTAGTTACCTTCGTAGAAGACCACTTCGCCTTCATCACGGTAATCCAGAATATGGGTAGCGATACGGTCAAGGAACCAACGGTCGTGCGAGATAACCATGACAGAGCCCGGGAACTCCAGAATGGCTTCCTCAAGTGCCCGTAAGGTTTCAACATCCAAGTCGTTGGTTGGCTCATCGAGCAACAGAACGTTACCGCCGGCTTTTAATAGCTTAGCCAAATGCACTCGGTTACGTTCACCACCAGACAATTCGCCAATGCGTTTTTGTTGGTCGGTACCGCGGAAGTTAAAACGGCCAACATAGGCGCGACCATTAACTTCAAAGTTACCAATTTTCAGGATGTCGTTACCGTCAGTAATTTCTTCAAAGACGGTTTTCTTGTCATCCATGTTGTCGCGGAACTGATCAACACTGGCCAGTTGCACGGTTTCACCCAATTCGATAGAACCACTGTCAGGCTTTTCTTCGCCGCTGATCATACGGAACAAGGTTGATTTACCCGCGCCGTTAGGGCCGATAATACCGACAATAGCGCCTTTAGGAACACTGAAGCTTAGGTTGTCGATAAGTTGGCGCTTCTCGTAAGCCTTACTAATACCGTTAACTTCAATGACCTTATCACCCAGGCGAGGGCCTGGCGGAATAAACAACTCGTTGGTCTCGTTACGTTTCTGATAGTCGCCACTTTGCAGCTCTTCAAAGCGATTAAGACGCGCTTTGCTTTTCGCCTGACGGCCTTTGGGGTTAGTACGTACCCACTCCAGCTCTTGTTTAATCGTGCGTTGGCGTGCTTTTTCTGAACGCTCTTCCTGCTCCAGGCGTTTCTCTTTCTGTTCCAGCCAGGAAGAGTAGTTACCTTCCCATGGAATACCATAGCCACGGTCAAGTTCAAGGATCCAACCAGCAACGTTATCAAGGAAGTAACGGTCGTGGGTAATGGCAACGACGGTACCTGTGTAATCGTGCAGGAAGCGTTCAAGCCAGGCCACAGATTCCGCATCCAGGTGGTTGGTAGGCTCGTCTAACAGCAGCATATCGGGCTTAGATAACAGTAAGCGGCAAATCGCGACACGGCGTCTTTCACCACCCGACAAGTTGCCTATTTTGGCATCCCACTCAGGTAAGCGCAGTGCATCGGCTGCACGCTCGAGAATGTTGTCGATGTTATGACCGTCTTTAGCCTGCAACAAAGCTTCTAATTCGCCTTGCTCTTTTGATAGGGCATCGAAGTCCGCATTTTCGTCGGCGTAAGCCGCGTAAATTTCATCGAGCTTAGCGAAGGCTTCTTTAACATCCGCCACCGCTTCTTCAACGGTTTCTTTCACCGTTTTATTTTCGTCCAGCTGTGGTTCCTGAGGCAGATAACCAATTTGAGTTCCCGATAAAGCACGGGCTTCACCTTCGTACTCTTTATCAACACCCGCCATAATGCGTAGTAAGGTTGACTTACCGGCACCGTTGACACCCAGAACACCAATTTTGGCCCCCGGAAAAAACGACAGAGAAATATCTTTTAAGATGGTTTTCTTAGGTGGAACAACTTTGCTCACCTGAGACATTGAATAGATATATTGCGCCATAGCGACGTAAAATCCTTCCTATCAACAAAAAAGTTACTGCATAGTTTACTGTTATTTACGAACATCCCCAAACTTTGTTGCGCTGAACTAGGCACTCATTTGTGTTTTAAGGTAAAATACCGGACAAATTAAGACCATTTAATGATTTGGAGAGCTGTAATGCTGAAATCTGAGATGAACATTGCCGACTTTGATGCGGACTTATGGCAGGCGATGCAAGGTGAAGTTGAACGTCAGGAACAACACATTGAACTGATTGCATCAGAAAACTATACCAGTCCGCGGGTTATGCAGGCTCAGGGCTCGCAGCTAACCAATAAATACGCCGAAGGCTATCCGCATAAGCGCTATTACGGCGGCTGCGAGTTTGTCGATAAAGTCGAAGACTTAGCTATTGAGCGCGCAAAGCAACTGTTTGGTGCTAAGTACGCAAACGTTCAGCCGCACTCAGGTTCTCAGGCAAATACCGCTGCTTTCATGGCTCTTATGGAAGCCGGTGATACTTTCCTTGGTATGAGTCTTGCTCACGGTGGTCACTTAACTCACGGCTCCGGGGTTAATTTTTCAGGCAAACTCTACAACGCGGTTTCATATGGTTTGGATGAGTCCACTGGCGAAATCGATTACGCCGAAGTTGAAAAGCTGGCGCAGGAACATAAGCCGAAAGTGATTGTTGCAGGCTTTTCAGCCTACTCTGGTATTGTTGACTGGAAAAAGTTCCGTGAAATTGCTGACAAAGTCGATGCCTATCTAATGGTCGACATGGCTCATGTTGCAGGCTTAATTGCCGCCGGTGAATATCCTAACCCGGTACCTTATGCTCACGTTGTTACGACGACCACACACAAAACTCTTGCGGGTCCACGTGGCGGCTTGATCATTTCAGGTAGTGACGATGAGAAATTACACAAGAAGTTAAACAGCGCGGTATTCCCGGGTAACCAGGGTGGCCCACTTTGCCATGTTATTGCTGGTAAAGCGGTTGCTTTCCAGGAAGCCTTGCAGCCGGAATTTAAAGAATATCAAAAGCAGGTATTAGTGAACGCCAACGCTATGGTTAAAACCATGCAGGCGCGCGGCTATAAAATCGTCTCCAATGGCACTCAGAACCACTTGTTCCTGGTTGACTTAATTGACAAAGACATTACCGGTAAAGATGCGGATGCAGCTTTAGGTAATGCTTTTATTACCGTGAACAAAAATGCCGTGCCTAATGATCCGCGCTCACCGTTTGTCACTTCAGGTTTGCGTTTAGGCACACCGGCTATTACCCGTCGTGGTTTTCAAGAAGCCGAAGCCGAGCAGGTTGCGAACTGGATTTGCGATGTTCTGGATGATATTTCTGATGAAAGCAAAATCAGCGAAGTTCGCGAGCAAGTAAAAGCGTTATGCGCCAGGTTTCCTGTTTACGGTTAATGAATAGCAGTTGTAAAGCGCACTTAAAGGAGTCAGGCAATGCATTGTCCATTTTGCGGCACACAAGATACTAAGGTTATCGATTCGCGACTTGTTGCGGATGGGGCCTCGGTTCGTCGCAGGCGTGAATGCAACCATTGCAAAGAGCGCTTTACGACCTTTGAAACGGCAGAGCTGATTATGCCGCGAGTCATCAAAACCGATGGTTCGCGTGAACCATTTAACGAAGATAAGCTGCGCAACGGTTTATTAAGAGCGTTGGAAAAGCGTCCTGTGAGTCTTGAGCTGATGGAGCAGGCAATCAACAAAATAAAGTCGAGCATACGCGCCACCGGTGAGCGCGAAATTAGCAGCAACTTTATCGGTAGTTTGGTTATGGAAAACCTGAAACAGATTGATAAAGTTGCTTATGTTCGTTTTGCGTCGGTGTACCGTTCTTTCGAGGATATCCGTGAGTTTGGTGAAGAAATCGCACGCCTGAATGACTAATTTATTAGAACAACAGTTTGACCATATAATGATGCACCGCGCGTTAAAACTCGCGCGGCGTGGGTTAATGACAACCCGGCCTAACCCGGCTGTGGGCTGTGTCATTACTGTCGGCGAAGAAGTTATCGCAGAAGGTTGGCATCATCAGGCCGGTGAAGCTCATGCCGAAGCTCATGCTTTGCGGCTTGCAGGTACAAAGGCAAAAGGGGCAACCGCTTATGTCACTCTTGAACCCTGCAGCCATATTGGACGAACTCCGCCTTGTGCCGACGCTCTGATTGAAGCTGGCATTGCCCGCGTTGTTGTGGCTATGCGGGATCCTAATCCCCGCGTCAGTGGTAACGGGATTAAGCGTTTAGAAGAGGCAGGCATACGTGTTGACGTTGGTACGTTGCAGTCCGTAGCCGAGAGTTTGAACCCCGGGTTTATTTCCCGCATGACACGACAACGCCCGTGGCTCACCTTAAAAATGGCGACTTCACTCGATGGGAAAACCGCTTTGGCGGACGGTCGCAGCCAGTGGATTACCTCTGCGGAATCTCGCAGTGACGTGCAGACTTATCGCGCTCAGGCAGATGCTATTTTGACCGGCGCAACAACGGTCTTAGCTGATAACCCGAAGCTTACCGTACGAGTTAATCAATGGCCGGCATCACGACCACTGCCTGAACCATTAAAACAGCCAGTACGTATTATTATCGACAGCCAACATCGGGTGAATGATGATGCCCGGGTGTTTGAGTCACCGGCGCCTGTTTGGCTGGTACGCACAACGCCGGGCAAGGAAACTCGGCACCCACATTGCCATGAGCTTATTATTGAAGCGGACAGAGACGGCAAAGTGTGTTTAAAAGCACTGATGATTGAATTAGCTAAACGTGAAATCAATCAGGTGTGGACAGAGTGCGGCGCTAGTCTGGCAGGTGCGATTATTGAACAGCAACTCTGTGACCGAATGATGATATACAGCTCTGGTCAAATACTGGGTCACCATGGTCGTTCGGTTATCGACATGAGTGAACCATTAGAATTAGCTTCAGCGCCAAGATTTAAAGTTATTGATCGCCGGCAGGTTGGCCCGGATCAACGCTTGGTAGCAGTACCTCAAACACAAGATTAAGGGTAAAGCGTTATGTCACTGCATAGCACAGAAGAGATTATTGAAGACATTCGTCAGGGAAAAATGGTTATCCTGATGGATGATGAAGATCGCGAAAACGAAGGCGACATTATTATTGCCGCTGAGTGCGTAACGCCTGAATCCATTAACTTTATGGCGCGTTATGGTCGTGGACTTATCTGCTTGACGCTAACCGAGGAACGCTGTAAACAACTTAATCTTCCGTTAATGGTCGATAAAAACAACGCGCCTTATGCAACAAACTTTACGGTTTCCATTGAAGCCGCAGAGGGAGTAACAACGGGGATCTCTGCTGCCGACAGAGCGAAAACAGTGCTGGACGCCGTTAAAAAAGATGCGAAGCCCGAAGATTTAGTTATGCCGGGTCATATTTTTCCGTTAAAAGCTAAATCGGGTGGGGTGCTTAACCGCGCCGGGCATACCGAAGCCGGTTGCGACTTAGCGCGTTTAGCTGGTTTTGAGCCCGCCTCGGTTATTGTCGAAGTGTTAAACGAAGACGGTACCATGGCGCGTCGCCCTGACCTTGAAGCTTTTGCTAAAGCGCATGACATTAAAGTAGGCACCATTGCTGACCTTATTGAGTATCGCTCAATCCAGGAAAAAACCATTGAACGTGTCGCAGAATGCAGCCTGCCTACAGCCTTTGGTAAGTTTCATTTGGTGACTTATCAGGACACGATAGACAAGCAGGTGCATTATGCACTGGTTCATGGCGATTTATCGCAGGATAAGGTAACGAATGTGCGTGTTCACTTACAGGACACTTTCCATGACACCTTTTTAACCGAGCGAGCTGCCAAGCGCAGCTGGCCAATTCAAAAGGCGATGTCTTATATTGCTGAACATGACGGTGTACTGGTTATTATTGGTCGTCAACAAACACCGGATAATATCATTGCACAGGTTCAGGAGTTTGAGGCACAGGACAAAGGTGAGCACAAACCTACTGCGTCAGCTTCAAATGCTTCTCGTAATGTCGGTTTAGGTTCACAGATTTTGGCTGACCTTGATATTCATAAGATGCATTTAATGAGTTCACCAAAACGTTATTCGGCTTTATCGGGTTTTGGGCTTGAAGTGGTCGACTTTATTGAAGATAAAGACTAATTAACCGTAACGCTTTTGAAATTCATTCAGCAGCTGTTGGTGAGTTGGCGTGGCAACGCCTGCCGACTCACCTGTTTTAATCAAGTAACCGGTTAATTGCTCTATTTCAGTGCGCCTTTGCTGCTTGATATCCTGCAACATCGATGAGCTATTTAGCGCAGTCTCTTGTGCAACTCTCAATACTTCCCGGTGGCACATCTTAGCGTCTAAGACTACGTTCTGAGTTTCAGCCACAGCAACGGCTTCGTTAACCAAGCTTACGATTTGCGATTGCCACTTATCCTCAAGTAACTTTCCGTTTTCGCACTTATAAATGGCTGTTAGTGGATTTATTACACAGTTAATTATTAACTTTAACCAGCGTCGCTGGCTAATATTCTGCTCAAGTACAAGTGGCGGGAATGCTTGCTGAAGGGTTGACCAGGGCTCTGACTCTTCTTGCCTGACTTCGAGCCAACTGCGACCCGTGCCTCTGTGCTCAATACGAATAATACCGTTTTCGTTTTTGCTCTTAACTGCTCCATGAGTCGTCACCATAGGATGCAGATTAAGCTGCCTTAATGTCTTAGGTAGCTCAACCATGCCGTTATGACTCAAAACAATAGGCATACTTTTATCAAAACCTTCAAGCGCTGTTATGTGCAGCAAGGCACTAATAACATCAAAAGCTTTAACGGCAACAATGAAGACACTATTTTTCGGTATTGGTAATTGAGTTGCAGGAACTTTATAGTTTCTTTTCTCATGTGCGCGAACAAGTTGCCATTCAATAGTTGCCGCCCGGTCATGGCGTGATAACACAGAAACCGATTCGCCGTTATCGCATAACCCGCTGACAGTAAGCCCACTTACGGCTCCGGGGCCTAGCGTAATCCAGTGGTATTTAATTGGCATCACGCTGTTTCTCCAATGCCGTTAGCGGCTTGCGAATAAGCCAAAGGAAAGCCAGACTGGGTATGACCATAACCGCGGTTAGGACAAAAAACAGTGCCCAGTTACCCTGCATAGAGTCGACAATAACACCGCTGTAGGACGCTAGCATGGTTTTACCCAAGGTTCCCAGTGAGGCCATCAATGCATATTGGGTTGCGGTGAAAGTTCGGTTACAGAGCAGACTGATAAAAGCAACAAAGGCAACGGTAGACCAGGCGCTGGTAAAGCCATCAATCAACACTGCGCTTAAAAAGAGGTTAGTATCGGGGCCGACTAACGCTATCCAGGAAAACATCAGGTTAGACGACGCCATAGCAATACCGCCAATCATTAAGCCTTTAACAATGCCCAGACGCAGGTTGACCGCACTGCCAAGTAACGCAAATACAATAGTCACCCACCAGGTAACGAGTTTGGAGTAGGTACCAATTTCTGCGTTTGTGAACCCAATCTCTTTATAAAAGACGATCGACATACGACCAAGAAAGGCTTCACCAATTTTAAACAAAAAGATAAAAGCAAGAATGGATAAGGCCAGCTTTACCCCGTTTCGGGAAAAGAATTCGGCTATTGGCTGAACAACAGTAATAGAAATGCGTTCTTTCATTGCTGGCCAAAAGTTAGTCAGCTTTGTTTTTATCGTGGGATCGCTATGATAAGTCGTACGACGCACAAAGAGTACAACAACGGCCAGAGCAAGCATAACGCAGCCCAGACCGAAATAAGCATGCTGCCATTGCCAGTCAACGCCATCGACAATGAAAAAGGGTAAAGCACCTAAGCCGCTGTAACCTGTCCACCAGCCAGCTGTCGTCATTGCAGCCCCGGCATTTTGTAGACGTCCCTCGGTTTCAGCAAAAGACTCAATCCTATAGGCATCAATGGCTATATCCTGAGTCGCGGAACTAACCGCTATGCCCAGAGCAATAAAGCCGGCTAAGTGCAAATTGCTTGTAATATCCAGGCTCGCCAGCGCAAAGCATCCTGCTGCAATGAGTGCCTGACACAGAAATATCCAGCTCCGTCTTTGTCCTAACCAACGAGTCAGGAGGGGAAGCTTGAGGTTATCAATAAGAGGTGACCACAAGAAGTTAATGGAATAGGCACCAAAAACCGCTCCAAAATAGCCGATGACCGAGCGCGTGAGTCCTACTTCCTGTAACCAGGCAGATAAAGCCGAGCCAATCATTACCCATGGAAATCCGCTGGCAATACCCAGCACGAATATTACCCATACACGCGATTGACGATAAACTTGTAGATCCTGCCAGAACGTCGGTTTAGTGACTGCCATCAGTTTTGCGGTACAACCTCAATGCGTTTCAGAGTCGGCGGGTCAACCGGTACGTCGGCCCAGCCTATGTCATCACTGTAAGCCTGTGACTCTAGCTCAGCCATGGCCTCCAGCACTTCAACTCCCTCAACAATGCGGCCAAAGACAGCGTATCCCCAGTCACCATCATCAGGATTGAGAGAGGTGTTGTCGTTTAAATTAAAGAAAAACTGACGGGTGCCGCTGTGAGGCTCTCGTTCCCGCGCCATAGCAATAGTCCCGTATTCATTTTTCAAGCCATTACCTGACTCATTGACGATTTTCTCGTAAGAGGGTTTGTCCTGAAAGTTTTTGTCATAACCACCGCCCTGAATGACAAAGCCGGGTACTAAGCGGTGGAATATGGTGCCGTTATATTGTGCTTTTTTAACGTAACGGAAAAAGTTTTTAACCGTTAAGGGAGCAGCGTCTCGGTTTAACTCAACCACAATATCACCCATAGAGGTCACCATCTTTACTCGTGGAAAAGGATTATCTGGCTGAATTTCAGCGTGACTGAAACTGAGAAAGAAGGTAGCGGCAACGCCCAGTAAATACTTCGACCACTTCATGATTAAAAGTCCTCTTGTTCTGGCAGACGCAGTTTAGGATCATTGGCAATGTCAGACAGTACAGAGTTCAACAGTTGTTTAAATTGTCGTTCAATTGTGGCCTGAGCAGGTTTCAGACCGCCTGTTGAGCTGTAGGTTCCGGAGTAAAAGTTACTGTATCTGCGATTAGCGCGCATTGCTTCGACTCGTATGGTCACACTGTGCTCAAGCTCGTATTTAATCGTGTGCAGGGTGGCGTCAACCAGCGCTTTTTCAATAGTGACATACCAGGTTAAGCCGTTGTTGCTGCTCGAGCCTGTTACCGGCTGCAGTGCTTCTTCAACGATAGCTGTTAAAGGTCTTTGAGCGGGCGCGAACTCTGCTTTGTCTTCTTCTTTCTTATGACGATACAGGTAGGAGTAGGAGCGTTTATCCTCAACCTTCAACTGGTTTACTTTAGTATTAAGGCTATTCGTAACAGCATCAGCACTGATGATTAATGGATCAGGCTGGCTTTGACAGGCACTAATAAAAAGCGCAAAAGTAGCTGCAAGTATTATTCGAAACATATGATTTATCCTTTTTCCTGGCGGTCATTCACCTGACGTCGATTCGTGCTATGATACGATGAAACGGTATCGTCATAAAACACTCTATCATTATGAGGATACTAGCCGACAGAAGTAAAAGGTTTTGCCGTGACTAAATTTGCTGAAATTACCGGTTGGGGAAAATGTCTGCCACCGGCTGTAATGACCAATGATGACCTTGCGACCTTTCTTGAAACATCTGATGAATGGATTGTTTCACGAACAGGAATTTCTGAACGTAGAGTGAGCCATGTCGGGACATCTGAGTTGGCAACTGTAGCGGCGCGAAACGCGCTGGCAGCAGCTGACTTAGACCCCAGCGAACTTGACCTCATTATTGTCGGTACTTGCACTGCGGACGAAATCATCCCAAACGTTGCCTCGGCTGTACAGCGGAACATTGGTGCTAAAGACGCTGCGGCGTTTGACTTAAATGCTGCTTGCAGCAGCTTTTTATACGCTATGCATGTGGCGACTCAGTCGATAAAGACTGGTGCTCATAAAAAGGTTTTGCTCATTGGAGCTGAGCGTCTTACCCGGATTCTTGACTGGACTAAACGCGAAAGTGCCGTGCTATTTGGTGACGGGGCCGGAGCTATGGTGCTTGAAGCATCAGACGAAGAAGTCGGCTTACTGGCCAGTCATATTAGCTGTGATGCGGATGCCCGTGATGTCCTCAGCCTTGATTTTGGCTTAAGCTTTGACCGTTTCGGTTTTGACGGAATTATGCAGTTTGATTTTGTTGGCCAGGAAATCTTTAAACGTGCCGTAAAAGGTATGAGTGCTGCAGTAGAGAATGTCTTCCAGCAAACAGGAATGACAACCGACGATATCGACGCGCTTATCCCGCATCAGGCGAACAAGCGACTCATCGATTTTCTCGGTAAAATGTGCAAAGTACCGAGTGAAAAAACGGTTATTAATATTCAGAAGTACGGAAATACTTCTTCAGCAACCCTACCTATTGCCTTTGCTGAGGCAGCTGATAACGGCATTATTAAGCCGGGTGATAGTATTATGTCGGCGGTATTTGGTGGTGGACTCACTTGCGGGGCCGGTTTAATTAAGTGGGGGCAGAGAGTCACGCCGAAACGACCTAACCAGATGGAGTTACCAGCCGGCGATAAAACCGCGCTGGAACTTATTGTCCCAATGCATGAAGCGACAAAAAAAGCGTGGAAAAACCGCGGTCAGTAGACGGTGACAGGAGACGGATTTTGAGTACTGAAGAGCTTGTACAGGTTTCACAAGATAACGGCGTTGTTCGTATACGGCTAAATCGACCTGAAAAGAAAAATGCTTTTACCCAGGATATGTACACAGCGTGTAACGAAGCATTGAAAGCTGCGGACGCTGACAACTCAATTCATGCGGTACTTTTTGAATCCAGTGGTGACAGCTTTTCTGCGGGGAACGATTTAAATGACTTCTTAGCGATTGAGAACTTAGACGAGTCGGCGCCACCATTTAAATTCTTGCATACGCTGGCGCGTGTCGAGGTTCCTGTTGTTGCGGCTGTTAACGGGTTAGCGATAGGTATTGGGACTACTTTACTGTTGCATTGCGATATTGTTTACAGTAGCGATGAAGCCGTATTTGCCTTGCCTTTTGTACAGCTGGGACTGTTACCTGAGGCCGCCTCTAGTCTCTTACTACCGCAAATTTGTGGTTATCAAAAAGCGGCGGAGTTGTTGCTACTTGGTGAAAGCTTCGATGCACAGGCGGCACAGCAAGCGGGCTTTGTTAACCATATTGTTTCGCTTGAACGTCTGCCCGTTGTGGTTGATGAAACGCTCGATAAGCTGCGTAAACAATCCAGTAAGTCGCTACGAATTTCTAAGCGGTTACTTAAGCAGCCGGCGGAATCTGTCGCTGATCGCATCAGTCGGGAAGCGACGTTTTTTGCTAAAGCATTAAGTTCAGATGAAGCTCGTCAGGCTATTGCGGAAAAGCTGCAGAAAAAGTAAGCAAAAGGTTAGCTGCGGGTTGTTTCGGTCGAATAACTGGTTCATAATGCAGCCCGCTTTGAATAGAGCGTTTATGGTGACTCTGCGGGTCCCCTCGCAACGCTAACTGGCGAACCCGGTCAGGCCCGGAAGGGAGCAGCCGTAGTCAGGGATGTGTGTGCCGAGGTGTGGCTGGTAGAGTCGCCACCCAATTTTTATTAATCGCCGTCGGGGCGTTTCCTTCCTTTAAGAAATTCCAATGCTTCCGTTATTGCTTTATGTACTTGCATCTCCATATCCAGTCGCTTTGAAGGTGGCAGGAAGAATGCCATATCCACCTCGTGTCGAATGTAGCGGGGCGGTAACTGATTAAGTACCAGACAACACAGGTCAGAAAGAAACTCCTGACTGTATTGTTTTTCTAATTCCAACTCTTCTATTCGGTCGGAAACTAAGCGTTCATAGTAATTGTGGATGTCATCGTCAAACTTCATACGTCTTTCCTTCTGTTAGTAGCTGACTCTCAGTATAAACATGATAGCTGGCTCTTAGTAGTTGAGCATGAGCGCGGACTAAACGATCTAAGTTACGTTGATAACCGCCTCCGATAACGGCAGCCAGGGGAATATCTTCACGCTTTGCAAAGCCTAGTACAGAAAGGTCACGTTGAAAAATTCCGGCAAGGCTAATATTCAGGTGGCCGAGCTCATCACGTTGATAAATATCAACACCGGCGTCGTATAAAATAAGGTCGGGTTTAACGTCCCGCTTAATAAACTGCAGGGTCTCCTGCAAAGTATCCAGGTATTGCTCGTCGGACGTATGTTTGGCTAAGGGTTTGTCTAAGTCAGACTCAACTTTAGAGAACGGAAAGTTGCGCTCGCCATGGAGTGAGCAAGTAAAAACTCTGTCGTCATTAGCAAATAGAGTAGCCGTTCCGTCTCCCTGGTGAACATCGGTATCCAATACCGCGATTTTTAAGCTTGGGTACTTAAGCAACAGTTCATTACAGGCAATTGCCAAATCATTGATTAAGCAAAAACCACTTCCCCAGTCTTTATGAGCATGATGGTAACCTCCGGAGAAGTGAATGGCGATACCACGAGTTAATGCCAACTCAGTGGTTAACAGAGTTCCTCCGGCTGAGGTTAATGTGCGCTGCAATAAGCTTTTCGACCAGGGGAAGCCAATGCGGCGCCAGAGTGTCTTTTCCATGCTGTTTTGGCGAAGCTGCTCAATGTAACCTGAACAATGCGTACGGGCGACTTGCTGCCAATTAAGAGCGCTTGGTCTATGCCATTGGTGTTCTTTGGCCCCGTGCTTAATTGCCCAATTTTTTAATAAACGGTATTTCTCTATTGGGTACCGATGCCGGGGAGGTAAGTTTAATTCACTATATATAGGTGAATAAATAAAAGGGACGTCAACCTTCTTCATAACGACTGATCTTTTTCTCCAGAGTATCAATAGCCATTTGGCATCGGTTAAGTCGTTGTTGGGCTCGTTGTATTAACACCGGATTGTTTTGAGAAACGGCGTTATCCAGGTTTTCGGTCAACCGTCTTTCATAGTCTCTGTAAGTAACAAGCTGTTGATGCAATTGCTGAATCTTATTTTGTGCCGTAATGCGGCTGTCTTGTTCTTGCTTAGGAAGCTTATTAATACGCAATGCCGTGGTTAAAGCTTCCAATTGCAGGCTCAGACGCTCCGCAAGATAATACTGAGCTTGTTGACCTTCAGTTCTTTGAAGCTGAGCAAAGGTGTCCTGAGTTTCGGTTACGTAATCAATTGCCAGGTTAGAGCGTCTGCTGAAAAGTGATGGACTGAACCATTTTTCGCTCAGTTCGTTCTGCTTTTGTCGATTTTTTGCATCGATCTGCTCAGCACGCTCACTTAAATTAGTGAGCAGCTGTTCAATATGTTGTATTGACGTTGCATTTAATATCTCTCTCATGCCTTTATCTTAAAGGAATTTGGAACTTAGGTCACTAAATTGGGTCTGTCATTGAATATAGGTCGACGAATTAGTTGTTTAAAAAACGTTGAAATTCAAAAGTGAGTGTTGTTCGCCGATCAAAAAGTGATACTATTCTAGAAGGAGTAATATCCAGAGTTAGGTAGATAAGCACCTAAATTCAGGGTATGAAAAGAGTTGACGACAGGATGTTGTCCGAGAAAAAATCTGGAAATTACGCGACTCCAGATCCGTGTTCTACACTGGATATATAGCGACAGCTATAGCGCGGTTGACTCAGTTTACTTGGTTGACAGCGTATAGTCATCGTGGGAGTATTCATTGGTATTGCTGCATTTTAGGCAATAAAAATAAAGTGTAGAACTAGATCTTTTCGTCATTCAAACAACTGGTGTTTCGCGCCTTAGGCGTTGAAGCGGAAGTTAAGTCAAATTGGTTGGGAACTATGACCAAAGTAATCAAAAGAACCAAACTCGCTGCAACCCTGATGGGTGTGATGGCGTTTGCTGGCACCGGCGTTGCCGCTGCACAGCAAGTAGATGTAGCTAAGCTACAAAACGAAGAGAAGAAGATTTTGAACGCTGACGAACAGTCGCAAGAGAAAATCAACTCTTTGTTCGAGCAGAGCCAAGATCTTCTTATCGAGTATCGCTCAGTTGTTTCTGAGTACGAGAACTTGAAAGTCTATAACGATCACGTTCAGCGTTTGGTCAATGACCAAAACGCAACGCTTGAGTCTCTTCAGAAACAAATTGATGGAATCGAACGCACTAAGCAGGGCGTTGTTCCTTTGATGTATGAAATGATTGATTCGCTTGAACAGTTCGTGAAATTGGACATTCCAATTCACCGTGAAAAGCGTATGGATCGTGTTGAGCGTCTGCGTGACATCATGGACAGCTCAAGTGTTTCTACATCAGAGCAGTTCCGCCAAATCATCGAAGCTTATCAGACAGAAATGGACTACGGTTCAGGTTTGATTTCTTACCAGGGCAACCTGGAAGTTGACGGTGAGAAAGTGGCTGTTGACTATTTCCACATGGGTCGTGTTGCATTCTTAGCACAGTCTTTAGACTTGAAAAATGCTTGGATCTACAACAACGAGACCGATGAGTGGACTGCTTTGGAAGACGAGTTTATCCGTCCTCTGACCCAAGCGATTCGTATGTCACGTAAGCAAACAGCTTACGATCTGGTGAAACTTCCAGTATTCGCAGCGGAGAGTGCAGAATGAATAAATTAGTTAAATCGTTAATGATTGCAGCAGCAGTCACCCTTTCTGCCGGTACGACTCTCGCTGCACAGGCTCAGGATGAAACTGAAGCTAAGAACCTTGATGAGCTGCTACAGCTTGTTGAGAAAAATCGTGTTTCTTCTCGTGAACTTAACGCTGAACGTGAGCGCGAGTTTACAGCTGCCCGTGCCGATAAGCAGGCTTTGCTTAACCAGGCTAAGCAGGAGCTAGAGGAAGAGAAAGCTCGGGGCAAACGTTTACAGGAAGAGTTTTCTGAAAACGAAGTCCAATTGGCTAATAAAGAACAGGAACTTGAGAACGCCAAAGGTACCTTGGGTGAAATGTTCGGTGTTGTACGTGGTGCAGCGACAGAAACTATCGGTCGTGTTGCAACGTCAATTGTCAGCGCACAGTACCCGGGCCGTGAAGACGTCTTGGAAAGTTTATCTGAAGCAAAAGAACTTCCTACTCTGGAAGAACTTGAAGAGCTTTGGAAAGCACTTCTGACGGAAATGATTGAGTCAGGCAAAGTGGTTAAATTTAATACTGACGTGACGTTACTTGATGGTGGTACTGAAAACCGTGAAGTGCTTCGTGTTGGTGTATTTAACTTAATCGCCGGAGACGACTACTTAGTTTATAACGACACGACTGAGCAGGTTCAACCATTAGGTCGTCAGCCAGAAGGTGGCGCTACTGCGCAAGCAGAAGAGTTCTATAACACCGAAGGCGGTTATGAAGGTGTTTTCCTTGATCCGTCAAAAGGTCAGATTCTTGGCTTGTTAACTCAAAAAGCAACTTGGGAAGAACGTTATCACCAGGGTGACACTGTTGGTTATGTGATTACCGCAGTATTAATTCTTGGTCTGTTAATTTCAGTATTCAAGTTGGTTACGTTGACAGCAGCAGCCGGAAAAATCCGTTCTCAGTTGAAAAACCCTGAACAGCCTAAAGACAATAACGCATTAGGCCGTATCTTGAAGGTTTACCAAGAGAATAAAAACGCTGACCCAGAAAACCTGGAACTGAAATTAGACGAAGCTATTCTGCGTGAAACACCGAGAGTTGAAAGTGGCATTAATGTCATCAAGATTCTTGCGGCTATCGCACCGTTGCTTGGTCTGTTAGGTACAGTTGTTGGTATGATTGGTACTTTCCAGTCGATTACACTGTTTGGTACCGGTGATCCGAAGATCATGGCAGGTGACATCTCTATGGCGTTGGTAACAACCGCTATGGGTCTGATCGCTGCTATTCCATTGATTTTGGCTCACAGTATTGTGGCTTCTCGCGGCAAGTCTATTGTCCATATATTGGACGAGCAAGCTGCGGGTATCGTAGCTTCGCACTCGGAGAAGGAGTAACCCATGCTTTACCTGATGGAACTTTGGGAATCTATCAGGGATTTTCTGGCTACCGGTGGCGATGTCTTGTACATCGTCATGGGGGTGCTCTTTCTAATGTGGGTACTGATGATTGAGCGTTATTGGTACCTTACAGGTGCTTTCCCTAAACTTCGCAAAGAAATTATTGCGAAATGGGATGCCCGTAAGGACACCACCTCATGGTACGCCCATAGAATCCGTGAAGCATGGATTTCCGAAGCGAACAATAAACTGAATGCACGTATTCTGTTGATTAAAACTTGTGTTGCCTTATGTCCGCTGGTCGGACTGTTGGGTACCGTGACAGGTATGATTACGGTGTTTGAAATCATGGCAGTACAAGGGACGGGTAACCCTCGTCTGATGGCATCGGGTATTTCGATGGCGACTATCCCGACAATGGCGGGAATGGTTGCAGCGTTATCCGGTATGTTTTTCGCGACACGTCTTGAGAGTAAAGTGCGTAGAGCGAAAGAAGGCCTTGTTGACAGTTTGCCACATCACTAAGAGAGTAAAACTATGGCACGTAATCGTAATCGAGAAGAGGAAGATGCGTCGATCGACATGACGCCGATGCTCGACATCGTCTTCATTATGTTGATCTTCTTTATCGTAACGACCTCATTCGTCAAAGAAGCAGGTATTCAGGTTAACAAACCTGAAGCCAGTAACACGACCAAGGAGCCTTCAGCTAACATCTTTATCGCAATTCGCGAAACCGGTGAAGTCTGGATGGACAAGCGTCAAGTAGATGTAGAGCGTGTAGGCGCTAACATTGAACGTATGCTGGCTGAACAGCCGACTGACGTTGTTGTAATCCAGGCCGATAAGAAAGCTGAGCATGGTGTCGTTGTAGAAGTCATGGACCAGGTTAAGGAAGCGGGTATCGATAAGATATCCATAGCTGCGGAGAATAACTAATATGGTGCGCTTTTTAGTATCTTTACTACTAGGTGCCGCCGTTACGTTTGCTCTGTTTGCTTTCATGGCTTACTTAATCGGCGGAGGAGCGCAGCGCAACGAAGCGCCGCCTCCAACCCCGGTTATTGACATCGTAACGTCGCCACCTGAGTCTGACGTTCAGGAGCGTCGGCGTACTCCGCCGCCGCCACCGCCGCCGCCGGAGCAACCACCAGAAACACCACAGTCTGAGCCAGATACAACAGACAGTGGAATGAACATGAACATGGGTTTTGATGTTGATGTTGGTGGAGCTGATACAGGACTTTCTGGTCCAGGCGGAGGTTTAAGTTCTGACGGTGACGCAACACCAATTGTTCGAATTGAACCGCGTTACCCGCCATCAGCTGCTCGAAATGGCACCGAAGGTTGGGTTCAATTGCGCTTCACTATCGATCAACAAGGTGGTGTAACTGACGTTGAAGTCATCGATTCTGAACCTCGTCGAGTGTTTGACCGAGAGGCGCGCCGCGCTTTGTTGCGCTGGAAGTATAAGCCGAAGGTTGTTGATGGTAAGCCTGTCCGTCAGGAAGGCATGACCGTTCAGCTCGACTTCACAATGGATGGGAACTAAGAAATGAAATATATATTAAAAACATTTGTTAGTGTCCTGGCTTTTGCTTCGGTTATGTCGATGACAACGGTTCAGGCTTCGGCTCAGGATTTTGGCTTCAGCATACCGGATCAAGAGACCGTTGAGGCGCAGAAAAAAGCTCGCGACAATAAAGCTGCGTCGCAGAGTATTGGACGAGCTATCATGGACGCCTTTGAGCTGTATGAAGAAGAGAAAATTAAGGAAGCAATAGCTGTTCTTGAAGAGCAGGATCCTGACCCAGGTTACGACTCTGCTTACCTGGCTCGCTTTCTTGGGAATCTTTATGCAGCTGATGAGCGCATGGCCGACGCTTTAGAAGTTTTGAAAGACGCTGTTGATCAAGACGTGCTTGGTTGGAACGACCAGGCAGCAGCGATGAAACTGGTAGGGCAGATTAGTCTTCAGGAAGAAAAGTACGAGCAGAGTCTTGAATACCTTAAAAATTGGATTCAATTTACAGGTAAACGTGACTCTCAAGTTTTCTTATATATGGCTAATGCCCACTATCAGTTAAAGAACTTTGCTAAGGTCATTCCGTTTGCAGAGGCATCTTTAGAAGCTGCAGATAAGCCAGAAAAGAACGTTTACAATTTGATGATGGCCTCTTACTACGAGCGTAAGATGTATCCTGAAGCAATTGGTGTTCTTGAAGAAGGTTTGAATAAGCTTCCAGAGGTTACTACTTGGTGGCCACAGTTAGCTCAATTCTACATGTTAGAAGAAAACTTATCTAAGTCTCTTCAAACTTTGGAAGTGGCGTATTTAGCCGGATACCTGAGTACAGAGAGCCAGTTTAAAATGTTGGTTCAGTTGTACGACAATGAGGGTATTCCGTATAAAGCAGCTACTACCATGGAAAAGCATGTAGAAGCCGGTGATATTGAGGAATCTGCTCGAAACTTTGCAACTATTGCAAACAGTTACCACAGAGCGAAAGAGCTTGATGAAGCCGTTTCCTGGTATGAGCGCGCAGCGGAAGCAACTAACGACTCTGGCGACAAAGGTGAATATTACCGTAAGCAAGGTAACTTGATGCTGTTGAATGAACAGTATATTGCGGCAACTGAACCTTTGAAGAGAGCCCTGGACTACCTTGAGCGTGAAGACGAAGGTCGTGTCTATATGTCATTAGCAGAAGCGTATTTCTATGGTGGTGACTATCGCCAGGCAATGCGGTATGTTGATGAAGCGGCAACCTTTGACGGTCAACGTCGCAGTGCTCGCAGCTGGAGAGGCTACATTAGGTCGACAGCAGAGCGAAAAGGTATCGATCTCGATTAATCACTTTTCGTTTGAACTGCACTGTAAAACCCGGCCACTGTGTCGGGTTTTTGTTTTTCAGAGGGTAATATGAAACCGAATTCAATAGGTCTCGGCTTAAGAAATGAGTTACTGGATGCTGCTTTAGCAGGTGATATTGATGCCGACTTCCTGGAGCTCGCGCCGGAAAATTGGCTCCCTTTTAAAGGGCGTCGTTTAGAAACTCTGGCGAAAGTTGCCGAGAATTATCGCTTAACCAGCCACGGGTTGTCATTGTCTATTGGTAGCCAGGACCCTCTGGATTATACTTTTCTGAAAGACGTTAAACAGTTCGTGTCGCAATTTAATGTTGAAATCTACAGTGAGCATTTAAGTTACTGCTCACATAAAGGGCAGCTATACGACCTATTGCCTATACCTTTCACGGCCGATGCGGTTTCTCATGTTATAGACAGAATTAAAGATGTTCAGCACTATTTAGAAAGATCTCTAATATTGGAAAATGTATCTTATTACGCGAGTCCGGCACCTGAGTTAAGTGAGTTAGACTTTATCTGTCAGGTGTTGAAGCGAAGCAATTGTAAGCTGCTACTTGATGTGAATAATGTCTTTGTAAACAGCGTGAATCACCATTATAACCCTCGCGATTTTATAGCTGGCTTACCTTCAGAAAAAATCGCCTACGGGCATATAGCGGGGCATCATGAGGAGTTCGACGATCTTTATGTTGATACGCATGGTGCTAAAGTAAAAGATGAAGTGTATGAGTTGTTGGATTACGCCTATAAGTGCCATGGCGTTTATCCGACTCTTTTGGAAAGGGACTTTAACTTCCCGGCTTTGTCTGAGTTAAATGGCGAGTTGAACCAAATAAGAGTGATACAAAAGCGCCATGAGTAATGACACATTCAAACAAATTCAGGATCGCTTTGTTCAGCAACTGAAAGATCCACAAAAGTCCGTAGAAGAACCGTGGTTAGCTGATATTGAAGAGCGGCGGCTGGCAATTTATCAGCGGTTACTCCGTAATAATATTTTTCGCTTTGTAGACAGCGCTTTTCCGGTCCTCAAAAAGCTATGCGATGAAGAACAATGGCAAGCAACTAAAGAGCAGTTCTTTCGCTCTTTTTCGTCAAACTCTCCATACTTTACTGGTATTGCTAAAAGCTTTGTTGAGTATTTGCAGTCTGATAATGCACTTTTTGTCTTTGCTCCGGAACTCGCGCATTACGAATGGCTTGAACTCGAAGTGGAGCAAAAGCCGTGGCCGGAAAGCCATATTTGTGTGACAGATGAGCTTCATGAAGAGCAAATCATAGGCCTAAACCCAACGGCGGTTATTTCTGCATATCAGTATCCGGTTGACGAAATCGGCATTGAATTTAAACCGGAGAGACCGCTCTCACAACCGCGTTTTTTAGTTGTGTTTCGCGACGCGGAAGGAAAGGTTCGTTTTGTTCGTATAAATGCAATGACTTACCTGCTTTTAACAGAGTTACAAAGCCGCAATTATATTCGGCTGCAAGATTTCTTTGATTTGTTGCCGGAGCTGCTTCCTCAATGGCCGGCTGAACAAATTCAGGAGGGGGCTGAGCAGACGTTGCAACAGTTCGCTTCGCAGCAATTGTTATTGAGAGTAAAGAGCTGAATTCAACTTTTATCGTTGCTGAGGATCGAGTATGATCAGCACCGATTTCATCGAGAGGTAAAAGTTATGTCATCAGAAACATTTAAAGAACCGGCAGGCAAAGGCTTTTTGCTTATAGCTGTGGTTTTATTTCTAATTGCTGGCTGCTTGCCATTAATTTTACGTTTAGCACAGGTTATTTCCGCTTAATCAGCTCCTCACTAACTATCAGGTAAACGACATTTATGTCAGTCTCTTTGCTCGTTGTCGAGGATAAAGACAAAACCCTTCAATCCATTTGTAAGATGATAGAACCGCTAGGCTTTGAAGTAACGACAGCCCGCGACGGTCTGGACGGTTTAAGTAAGGCGAAACAGCAGTATTTTGATGTTATTTTGCTGGATCATAAAATGCCGGTGATGGATGGTTTGTCATTACTGAAAAACTTACGTGAATTAGAGGCTTATCAGCACAGTCCCTTATTATTTATGTCAACTCAGGACATGGTGGAAATAGAACCTAAAGCGTTAAAAGCTGGTGCAACTCAATGCCTTGCGAAGCCTTTGCATGAGGACTTCCTGCTCGATACTTTGAAAACCTGGGCGGTGCGTTTTGTTGCTTAGTAAAGAGAGCAAGAACATGGAATTAACTGTAGAAGGTATTCGGGACTCAATAGGTGCTATTCCTGATTACCCTAAGCCGGGTATTGTCTTTCGTGATATCACTCCATTGTTGCAAAACCCTGCGGCTTTTGAACTGTCAATTAACACGTTAAAGCAAAGGTATGAGCAGAGTGGAATAACTCAAATAGCGGCAATTGAAGCACGAGGTTTCATATTTGGCTCAGCGTTAGCTTATGCAATGGGCTGTGGTGTCACTCTCTTGCGTAAGCCCGGAAAGTTGCCCGGCAAGGTAGTAAGCCAGAGTTACGATTTAGAGTATGGTTCTGATGAACTGCAAATGCACGAGAACGCATTGACCGCAAACGACAGGGTCTTAATTGTTGACGACTTGCTGGCCACTGGCGGGACCGTAGTTGCGGCTCACAAGCTGATTAAAGCAACCGGCGCCGAAGTAGAGGAAGCCGCTTTTGTGGTCTCATTACCTGAGTTAGGTGGTGAAGATAAATTGCAGCAGGCAGGCGTTGCGTGCTATACCTTATGTCAGTTTTAACGAGACAGAGTTAAGAATCTCCCCTATGAGCTATCAGGTACTGGCAAGAAAATGGCGACCTTCCCAGTTTGCGGAAGTTGTTGGTCAACAACATGTTTTGAAACCGCTTGAACATGCGCTGGATAAGCAAAGGTTGCACCATGCCTACTTGTTTACCGGAACACGAGGCGTCGGTAAAACGACCATTGCGCGCATATTAGCTAAAGCTCTTAACTGCGAGCAAGGCATTACTTCGACCCCGTGCGGGCAATGCAGTGCTTGTCTTGAGATAGAGCAGGGGCGCTTTGTCGACTTGCTCGAAATAGACGCCGCGTCAAGAACGAAAGTTGAAGATACCCGGGAGTTACTGGATAACGTTCAATATCGTCCGACCCGCGGACGCTATAAAGTTTACCTGATTGATGAAGTCCACATGTTGTCGCGGCACAGTTTTAATGCGTTGCTTAAAACGCTGGAAGAGCCGCCTGAACACGTAAAGTTCTTATTGGCGACAACAGACCCTCAAAAACTTCCAGTGACCATTTTGTCACGCTGTCTGCAATTTAACTTAAAGGCGTTGTCGAACGACGATATTTCACAGCAGCTTAATTACGTTCTGGGACAGGAGCAGGTTCAGGCGGACGCTGACGCGTTACCATTATTAGCTCGTTCTGCTCGTGGCAGCATGCGTGATGCCTTGAGTTTAACCGATCAAGCAATCGCTCAGGGCAACGGCGCTGTGAGTATTGACAGTGTCAGACGCATGCTGGGTAATGTACCGGTCGCTGACATTGCGGCCTTACTGGATTGTGTTCTTGATGGTGAAGCCGAAAGTGTCATGCAGCGTGTTGACGCTATGGTTTCTATGGTGCCGGACTTAAGCTCCGTGCTGGTTGAGCTGCAAAGTTTACTGCATCAACTGGCGTTGGTACAGCAAGTGCCAGGTGCAGCAAACGCCTTTGAGAATAGCGATGTATTAAAGCCGCTTTTACGGCGCATGCCGGCCGAGTTAATTCAGGTATTTTATCGTATTGTTCTGGAAGGGCGTCGTGAGCAAGCCTATGCTATTGACGCGCGCAGCGGTCTGGAAATGACTCTGTTGAGAATGCTCTGCTTTCGCCCTGCAGAAAACGATAGCTATAACGATACCAGTGAACTGAGTGCCACCGCGCATACCGATGTTCCTCATTCAAATTTGGCCAGCGGCGAAGTGAATGAGCCCGCTGTCGAAGCTATGCCTGAGTCAGTGCCTGAATCAGAGTTAGAACCGGAACCGGCAGAGCCGATGCCGCCGGAGCTCGAGTCCCAGTACCAATCGGAGCCCGAGCACCAAACAGAATCCAAGCATCAACCGGAACCTGACTTCAGTTATTCGGAACCAACGGAAACACAGCAACAAGACTCCGGTGTTTCCGATCTATTGCGTGTTCGTGAGCAGTTGGCGGAAAAAAAAAAGCCAGACAACAGTAATGAATCGGTAGTCACTCCGGTCGTTAGTGAAGAGAGGCCAACCGCTCCAGACCCTGAGCCCGAAACACGACAAGAGCCCCTGGCTGAAGCTACACCAGTCAGAGACTACCAATTTCCCGAGTTAAATGACGATATCCGAGAAGCCGCAGAAATCGATAAATGGAGTGCGATGATCGCCGGCATGGACATTTCAGGTTTAGCGCGTCAGGTACTACTTAATTCAGAGTTAAAAAAGGTTGGGGACGATGACTGGCTCATTCTGGTTGCAGAAGAGCAGAAGAGTTTATTGAACGATTCAACCAGTGAAGCCGTCAGAGAGTCACTAACCGGATTGTTAGGGCCAGCTGCACGGGTGCAGTTTGATATTGGCGTTCCGAGTCAGCCGACGCCTCTTATGGTGCAGCAGCATATTGATCAGTACCGGCATCGGCGTGCTTGCGAAATATTGCAGGCCGACACCGGTGTACAGGAATTACAGCAAAGGTTTCAAGCGCAGGTTGATGAATCATCAATTCAAGCGCGTTAATTTTATAAAGCTTAAACGAGGAAATAATTATGTTTAAAGGTGGAATGGGTAACATGATGAAGCAGGCGCAACAAATGCAGGAGCGCATGCAAAAAGCCCAGGAAGAAGTGGCTAACATGGAAGTCACTGGTGAAGCCGGCGCCGGGTTAGTAAAAGTGACGATGCTTGGCAACCACAATGTTAAACGTGTGAGTATTGACCCAAGCCTAATGGAAGACGACCAGGAAATGTTGGAAGATTTGATTGCAGCGGCAACTAACGATGCCGTGCGTCGTGTTGAAGAGACCAGCAAAGAGCGTATGTCCGAAATTACAGGCGGCATGGGCTTACCTCCTGGCTTTAAAATGCCGTTCTAAGTCGTAAGGTCAGTTCATGAGTATTAGTCCGGCAATTGATCAGCTTGTTGATAATTTAAAACGTCTGCCAGGTGTTGGTCAGAAATCAGCACAGCGTATGGCATTTCATTTGCTTGAGCGCGATCGCGGCGGAGCCTCAAGGCTTGCCGAATCTTTGCAGTCCGCTGTTGAAAAAGTGGGGCACTGCGAGTGTTGCCGGACCTTAACTGAAGAGCCGCTGTGTCGAATTTGCAGCAATCCGATGCGGCGTGAGAACGGTGTGCTCTGTGTGGTTGAAACACCCGCCGACGTGCTTGCGATTGAACAAACTTCGCAGTTCCAGGGCCGCTATTTTGTGTTAATGGGGCATTTGTCGCCGCTGGACGGTATTGGGCCGTCAGACATTGGTCTGGATGAGCTTGAGCGACAGTTGCAGAATGAACCCGTTGAAGAGATTGTTCTGGCAACGAATCCGACGGTAGAAGGTGATGCCACCGCCCATTATATTGCCGATATTGCCGCCCAACAGAATATCAATACTACTCGAATAGCTCATGGCGTGCCGGTTGGTGGTGAGTTGGGCTATGTCGACCAAACGACTTTAGGTCACGCTTTCAGCGGTCGAAAACAATTTTCCCGATGACTTGAAAATATCTCCTGCGCCCCCATTGTTATTGGCATAGGTAATAACAGCAGGAGAAATATACTATGGCGGAAGCCGGTCAAATGGAAAAACATGGATTTCAGACAGAAGTAAAACAACTGCTTCACCTGATGATCCATTCTCTGTATTCCAATAAAGAAATTTTCTTACGCGAACTGGTCTCAAATGCGTCCGACGCAGCGGATAAATTGCGTTTTAAAGCCTTAAGCGACAACTCCCTGTATGGCGACGACAGCGACCTGCACGTTCGGGTTTCTGTTGATAAAGACAGCCGCACTATCACTATCAGTGACAATGGCGTTGGCATGACTCGTGACGATGTCATGAACAACCTGGGAACCATTGCCAAGTCAGGTACCGCTGAATTCTTTGGTCAACTGTCCGGCGACGAAGCAAAAGACAGCAAGCTTATTGGTCAGTTTGGTGTTGGCTTCTATTCAGCCTTTATCGTTGCTGATGAAGTTACCGTAAGAACTCGTTCAGCATTAGATAAAGACGCTCGCGGAGTTGAATGGCGCTCGCAAGGTGAGGGTGATTTCGAAATTGCTGACATTGATAAAGCTCGTCGCGGCACTGACATTATTCTGCACCTGAAAGACGATGCCGATGAATTCTTAGATGAAAACCGTCTGCGTGGCATTATCAATAAATATTCAGAACACTTGAGTATCCCGGTTCAAATGTGGAAAGAACCCGTACCTGAGTCAGAAGACGACGAAGGCAACAAAGTAGAAGGGCAACCCGGCGAATGGGAAACTGTAAACTCAGGTCAGGCACTCTGGACTCGTGAGAAGTCAGAAATTACTGACGAAGAATACAAAGAGTTTTACAAGACTGTCGCACATGACTTTGATGAGCCACTTTTATGGAGCCACAACAAAGTCGAAGGCACGACCGAGTATACTAATTTACTGTATATTCCTAAACGCGCTCCGTGGGACTTGTGGAACCGTGAGCAGCAGCACGGTGTTAAGCTTTATGTGAAGCGCGTATTCATTATGGATGACGCTGAGCAGTTAATGCCCACTTATCTGCGTTTTGTGCGTGGCCTGGTCGATTCAAACGACTTACCACTGAACGTTTCACGTGAAATTCTGCAGGACAATAAAATTACCCGTGCTATGCGGAACGGCAGTACCAAAAAAGTGCTGCAGATGCTGAAAAAGCTGGCAAAAGACGATAAAGAACAGTATCAACAGTTCTGGGATACTTTCGGTAACGTTCTGAAAGAAGGTCCGGCAGAAGATCATACCAACCGTGAACGTATCGCTGAACTCCTGCGTTTTGCTTCGACCCACAATGAAGGCGCGGTTCAGTCAGTCAGCCTGGATGACTACATTGAGCGTATGAAAGAAGGTCAGGATAAGATTTTCTACATTGTGGCCGACAGCTACGAAGCCGCCAGAAACAACCCCGCGCTGGAAATCTTCAATAAGAAAGGCATTGAAGTTTTACTGCTTTCTGAGCGTATCGATGAGTGGTTAATGAGCCACCTGACAGAGTTTAAAGAGAAGCAATTGCAGTCGGTTACTCGTGGTGATCTGGACTTAGGTGAACTGGACGACGAGGAAGATAAGGTTGAACAGGAAAAAGCCGAAGAGGCCTTCAAAGCGAACCTTGAGCGTTTTGAAAAAGCATTAGGCGATAAAGTGAAGAAGGTTCGCGTAACTCACCGGTTAACCGACTCGCCAGCTTGTATCATTACGGATGACAATGATATGAGCACGCAGATGGCCAAGTTGATGGAAGCTGCTGGACAGGCGGTTCCTGAAACTAAGTATATCTTTGAAGTGAACCCTGAGCATCCACTGGTAGAACGGATGCTGACTAAGGACGAGGACACATTTAAAGAGTGGGCCGAGGTATTATTGGACCAGGCTACTTTGGCAGAACGGGGTAATCTGAAAGACCCTGCCTCTTTTGTCACCCGCCTTAATAAATTAATGCTAAACGCTTAATTTTGCACCTTCTGCTGCGGGTAAGTCATTGCCCGCAGCGTCTTTCTGAGCTTGTAATAGCCCGCCCGTCAGGGTAAAGTTCGGGGCAGACTTTTGAATCATACAAAGAGGTTTTCTATGCGCATTATTTTGTTAGGCGCCCCAGGAGCTGGAAAAGGAACTCAGGCACAGTTTCTGATGAACACTTTTGGGATCCCTCAAATTTCCACTGGTGATATGCTGCGTTCAGCAATAAAATCGGGTTCGGAATTGGGTAAAAAAGCCAAACAAGTGATGGACGCCGGGCAACTAGTGTCTGACGATATCATCATTGAGTTGGTTAAAGAACGTATTGCCGAGCCGGACTGCCAGAACGGCTTTTTGCTCGATGGTTTTCCAAGAACCATTCCACAAGCCGATGCAATGCGCGATAACGGTATTGAAATTGATTATGTACTGGAATTTGATGTTCCGGACGAAATTATCGTTGATCGTATGAGTGGGCGTCGTGTCCACCCTGGATCAGGTCGTGTTTATCATATTGAGCACAACCCTCCGAAGGTAGATGGTAAAGATGATGAAACTGGTGAAGAGCTGGTGATTCGTCCGGACGATCAGGAGCAGACGGTTCGCAAACGCTTGTCGGTTTACCATGAGCAGACAGAGCCTTTGGTTGAGTACTACCAGAAGCTGTCTGAGGAAGGGAAAACAGAGTACCACAAAATTGATGGTACCCAGCCTGTCGACAAAGTCAGTGAGCAGCTTGGCGACTTGCTTAGAAAATAACAGGTTTAGCAAAAGGCTCACATGGTGAGCCTTTTTTGATGACGCCGACTAACAAAGAAAAAGAAGGGGCAGCAAGTGACATCACAACTTACAATTACCGGTTTTTATGCCGGAGTCTTAACGTTAATCTATCTTGCCCTGGCGGCGCGTATTATACGCTTACGCTGGAAGCACCGAGTCGGTATAGGCACCGGCGAAGCTCAGGATCTAAAAGCCGCCGTTCGCATTCATGGCAACTTTATTGAATATGTGCCGTTGGCTCTTATTCTATTTGCTATGATGGAAGTTCAGAATGCGCCTTTAGGCTTATTGCATGGCTTAGGTATTGCGCTGATTATTGCTCGTTTATGCCACGCCATTGGGTTAACTCGCAGTGTAGGTGTTAGCCTGCCAAGAACCATTGGTGTATTAACAACTTTTGCTGTTTTGCTATTAGCTGCTGGCTACGGTATCGGTCAGTTTGTTGGTGTCAGTTTATCTTAAAGTGAAGTTATGTCTGAAATAGAACCTGGAATTCATTTATATGGCGAGCAGCAAAATCCTCCGGTCATTTTGTTGCACAGCTCGCAGAGTGCCAGTACACAGTGGCGAGCTCTGTTAAAGGACTTAGTGAGCAGCCACTTTGTTATTGCGGTTGATCTCCTTGGTTATGGGCAGGCGCCTAAAGTTGAATTTACGGCGAACTTTAGGCTGGAGCAGGAGCTGCCACGTATCCTCTCTGCTGTCGAAAGTTTACAGCTGAAGCAGCCCGTTCAGCTGGTCGGGCACTCATACGGAGGTGCTGTTGCGCTAAAACTGGCATTAGAGAAGCCCTTTGAGATTGCCGACGTGGTGGTTTATGAGCCTGTGGCCTTTCATGTGCTACCGGATGACTCGCCGGGCATGCTGGAAATTCAGGAAATTAGTCAGGCAATGCATGGCAGAGACGCGAAAGAATGCACTCGCACTTTTGTCGACTACTGGAACGATGCCGGTTATTTCGATGCACTGCCTGAGCGAATTCAGCAGTTAATGGTTGCCCAGGCCGATAAAGTAGCGCTGGACTTTGATGCATTGCTTAACGAACCAAGGCGCCTGGCTGACTACAGTGGTGTTGATCAAAACCTGCTGCTGTTACAGGGCGATCACACTCGACGAAGCGCTAAGGCGGTTGCTGAGGCACTGTCCACGGTTTTGCCTAATATTACAAGAGAATCGGTTACTGCCGGGCATATGGGACCGCTAACTCATCCGGCGGATGTTAACCAACGAATTCTGCGCTTTTTGCGCAACCAACCTCATTAACCCAGAGAATAAGAACGAGTGAACTGGTGGAGCAATAACAAAGACGAATGTCATAAACTGGCCAAACTGACCGGTCCCATTCTGGTTGCCCAGCTCACTCAAATGCTAATGAGTGTGGTCGACACGGTCATGGCAGGACGCAAGGGCGCGCTTGACCTGGCGGCTGTGTCCGTTGGCGGAAGTATTTTCGTGCCCGCCACGTTATTGGTGTTCGGCCTGGCGTTGGCATTAGCGCCAATTATCTCTCATCTCGATGGTTCTAATTCACACAAGCGCGTTGCCAATATATTGCAGCAGGGCTTGTATGCGTGTGCCATTGTCGGTGTCATTACCTTAATTGGAATGTCCTCCGCTCCATGGTTACTGGATATTATGGAAGTGGAAGATGACTTCCGTGCTATTACGCTGGACTACCTATTTTATATAGCCTGGGGTATACCTGGCTTTGTTATATACGCGGTACTAAGAAATTTCTGCGAAGGTATGTCGAATACCATGCCATCGCTAATCATTGGCTTCATTGGCTTACTGATCAACATACCGGCAAACTATGTCTTTGTGTACGGTGAATTTGGCATGCCGGAGCTTGGTGGTGCGGGTTGTGGTCTTGCTACCGCTATCGTGCTGTGGGGTATGGCTCTCTCTATGGCCATTTATACCTTTACCGCCAAACGTTACAAACGGTTAAGGTTACTGCGCCGCTGGTATCGTCCGAACTGGGACGATGTCACCTACGTTATTCGTATCGGTTTTCCTATTTCAATGTCACTTTTTTTTGAAGTGAGTTTGTTTGCGGCCGTAGCCTTACTCATAGCTCCTTTGGGGCCAACGGTGGTTTCTGCTCATCAAATTGCGCTGAACATCAGTTCGCTGGTGTACATGGTGCCGCTGAGTATCTCTATGGCGGTAACGTTAAGGGTTGGCTTTGCGTTGGGAGCAGGAGACCCGAAAAATGCCATGTTGAGCTTTAAAATCGCTATGCTGTTTGGTGGCGCATTCGCAACGGTCAATGGGCTTATCATGTATTTGGGGGGAGGCTGGTTGGCAAGCCTCTATACACCTGACCAGGACATCATTAACTTAGCAGCCACTCTTATGGGGCTGGCGGCTATATTCACCGTGTCAGATACTTTCCAGGCTATTTCTATAGGTACACTTCGTGGCTATAAAGACACCAAGTACCCGATGATCCTCGCTTTTATTTCCTACTGGCCATTTGGTCTAAGTGTGGGCTTTATTTTGGGGCGTACCGACTGGGTAGTGCCGGCAATGGGGGCCGCAGGTTTCTGGATAGGTTTTATCAGCGGTCTAAGTGTTGCAGCTGTCCTGTTGTCATTGCGCTTACGCCGCGTATCCCGTCGATACGAGCGTAAGCACTTTCGTGAGCAGTTAAACAGTGCCGCTTAACCGCGGCGCTCAGCTAACACCTCCAGCACGTCGTCCAGGCTAAGCTCATTGGCTCGCAACGCGACCAGCAAGTGATAAAGTAAATCCGCACTTTCATTAACCAGCTCGTCTTTATCGGCGGTTGCTGCGGCCAGAGCAACTTCAACGCCTTCTTCTCCGACTTTTTGTGCAACTCGTTTTAACCCTTTGGTAAACAAGCTGGCGGTGTAGCTTTTACTGGCATCCGCGCCTTTGCGACTGGCAATAAGCGCATCCAGCTCGTGCAGTAAAGGTTTAGGTGCTTCGGCAAAGCAGCTGCGGTTACCTAAGTGGCAGGTAGGGCCATCGGGCAGAGCCTGAACCAGTAATGCGTCGTTATCACAGTCTGAATAAATACCTTCAAGCTGAAGGTAGTTTTTTGAGCTCTCGCCCTTAGTCCATAAACGCTCTTTACTGCGGCTGTAAAACGTTGTTTTGCCAGTTGCTAAACTCTCTTTAACAGCGTCAGCGTTCATATAGGCCTGCATCAGGATTTCACCGGTTAATGCGTGTTGCACCGTGCAGGGTAGCAGCCCCGACATTTTATCCCAGGCTAGCTGGTCTATCGTATCTAACTTAATTCTCATTGTGTCTCCTGAACCGCTTCTATAGGGCGAACAGCAACATTATTCGCTGCCATAGCGGCTTTTACGTCGCTAATACTGAATATATTCTTATGAAAAACCGACGCTGCCAATGCGCCATCAACTTTCGCTTGCTGAAAGGCATCGACAAAATGCTGAATTTCGCCGGCGCCGCCAGAGGCGATTAAAGGTACAGAACAGTATTCACGTAAAGCTGACAATTGAGCGATATCGTAACCCCGGCGAACACCGTCCTGATTCATACAATTCAGAACAATTTCACCGGCACCGCGAGAGATAACCTCCTGCAGCCAGTCTTTCGTTTGCCAGGCCGATTTACGAGACTTACTCTCGTCACCGGTAAACTGGTGGACTTCATATTGATCAGACTGTTCGTTATAAAAGCTGTCGATGCCAATAACAATGCACTGCTGACCAAACTCTTCGACCAGGGTATTGATCAAGTCCGGGTTAAGCAGAGCCGGCGAGTTAATGGAAATTTTATCCGCACCCATAGACAGCATGGTCTGTGCCTGCTCAACCGAACGGATGCCGCCGGCCACAGTGAATGGAATATTAATTTCGCGGGCTACTCGTTCCACCCAGGACTTGTCTACCGTACGTCCGTCAGCCGATGCTGTAATGTCATAGAACACTAACTCATCGGCGCCGCTTTCCGCATAACGTTTAGCGAGAGGCTGAATGTCACCAATAACTTCATGATTACGGAACTTAACCCCTTTTACCACTTGTCCGTCACGAACATCGAGACAAGGAATTACACGTTTTGCCAGCATGCCAGTGCCTCCTGCATCGTGAAAGCGCCGGTAAGTAAAGACTTACCAAGAATAACTGAGTCACAGTTAACGGCTTTCAAATCTTTAAGATCATCTAAGCAACTGACACCGCCGGATGCCTGCCAGACCACTTGTGGGTAAAGTGCTTTATAGCGCTTGTAGAGCTCGACATTGGTGCCGGTCATGGTGCCGTCTTTACTGATATCGGTACAAAGCACGTGGCGACAACCCAGATCCAGATAGCGGTTTAGAATATCATCCAGTGTATGCGTGCTGGCCTCTTGCCAGCCGTGCGTAGCCACCATTGCATTGCCATCTGCGTCAATATTGACATCCAGAGCAAGGACTATCTTTTCAGGTCCATAGGTCTCGAACCAGCGAGTGACTTTATCCGGATTATTCACCGCAGTTGAACCAATTACAGCCCGTTCAATGCCGGCTTCAAATAAGGCTTCCAAATCTGCTGTTGTGCGTATTCCACCCCCTGCCTGACACCGCATACCTGACTCTGAGGCAAGTTTAGCCAACAAGGCCTGTTGTCGTCTGTCAGGATCTTTGGCACCGTCTAAATCCACCAGGTGCAGCCATTTTGCACCTGCCTCAGCATAAAGCTGAGCCTGGCCTAAAGGTGTTAAATCAAATTCAGTTTTTTGTGCAAAGTCGCCCTGATACAGACGTACAACTTTTCCATCGATAAGATCCAGAGCAGGGATCAGCATAATTTTAACTCCAAAAAACGTTTCAACAGAGCTTCGCCGGTTTTACCTGAGCGTTCGGGGTGAAACTGCGCACCAAAATAGTTGTTGTGCCGTATCATAGAGGCAAACCGTTCACCGTATTCGCTGCTGGCAATGGTGTACTCATCAACGGCTACAGCAAAACTGTGTACGAAATAGCAGTAGCTGTCGTTTGTGTCGACTAACGGGTTGTCCTCGGTTGGCTGCAGTGTATTCCAGCCCATGTGCGGCAACGGGAGACCATGCTCGCGAAGGCGTTTGGTTTTTGCCGGAATCAGGTTAAGACAATCAACGTCACCCTCTTCTGAGTGCGAGGTCAATAATTGCATGCCCAGACAAATACCCAGCACGGGCTGGGTTAATTCTCGCAGCGGCTCTACGAGTTGCTTTCGCTGCAAGTTACGCATAGCCGCCGCAGCAGTGCCTACACCGGGCAAAATGACACGGTCTGCGGCTCTTATTTTTTCTGCGCTATCGGTAATAAGAACCGAGTAGCCCAGCCGTTCAACCGCAAAGCGGACCGATGTCAGGTTGGCACACTCGGTATCGACAATCACCACATTCATGCCAGCATCCCCTTACTCGACGGCAACTGTTGGTCTCCGGTTTTTGTTATAGCCTGACGCAGAGCCCGGCCAAACACCTTAAACAGGCTTTCAACCTGATGGTGAGTATTACCTTCAGTCGTCGACAAGTGCAGACTCATTGCCATGGCGTCGGTTAACGAGCGGAAGAAGTGTTCAACCATTTCGGTGGATAACTCGCCGACTTTGTCGCGAGTGAAATCGGCTTCCCATTTCAAATAGGGACGTCCGGATAAATCGATCAGACACTCCGCGCGACATTCATCCATAGGCAGAGCAAAGCCAAAGCGACCAATGCCACGTTTGTCACCTAGTGCAGAGCGCAATGCCTGTCCCAGTGCCAGAGCGGTGTCTTCAATGGTGTGGTGATCGTCAATGTGCAAGTCACCCTTAACCTTAACCGAAAGCGAGAAACCTGCGTGTGTGGCTATTTGCTCAAGCATGTGATCAAAGAAGCCAATACCGGTATCAAATTCGCGCGGTGCCTGGCTGTCTAAATCCACCTTAATGTTAATATCCGTTTCCCGGGTGGTACGTGTAACTGACGCTGTACGCGGGTTGTCCAGTAGCTGGTGAACAATGGCATCCCAGTTGAGCTCGTCACGGCTGTAGCGCAGGCCTTCAACACCCATATTCTCAGCCAGTTGCAGGTCGGTTTCACGGTCACCAATAACGTAGGAACTGGTAAAATCCACACGGCCTTCTTTCAGATACGACTTTACCAGCCCAAGCGCAGGCTTACGGCAGCTGCAGTTATCACTGTCAAAGTGAGGGCAAATCAGAACGTCATTAAACCGAATACCTTGTGATTCAAACACCGCCATCATCAAATTATGTGGTGCGTCAAAGTCAGCCTGCGGGAAGCTGTCCGTCCCCAGACCATCCTGATTCGATACCATCACCAACTGATAACCGGCCTGTTGTAGTTTCAGCAAAGCCGGTACCACGTTGGGCTCAAATACCAGCTTCTCAAAGCTGTCCAGCTGTTTGTCTATAGCGGGCTCTTCTACCAGAGTCCCGTCACGGTCGATAAATAAAATAGGCTTCTGGCTCATGAAAAATAATCCTTTAACTGTTGAATCAGTTCGTCATTTTCGGCGGCGCTACCAATGGTTATGCGAACAACGTTGTTTAGGCCCCGCTGCGCCGACTGATTACGTATTAATAGGCCGTTATCGGCAAGTGCCTTCACTAAACCAGTGGCATCTTCACACTGATACAGTAAAAAGTTTGTGTCACTTTCCGCTACCAGGGTCAGTGGTGTTTGCTCTAAAGCTGTTTGCACACGGTCGCGCTCGGCTAATAAGCTTGCTACCTGCTGCTGAAGTCGTTCCAGCGAACTTGTCTGCAAAGCCTGAACCGCAATTTGCACTGTCGGGTCTGGCAAAGGGTACGGCGCCAGAACTTTTTGCAGTAACTCAATGATGTCGTCATTCGCCAGCAAAAAACCGCAGCGAATTCCGGCCAGAGCAAAAGCTTTAGACAAGGTGCGTAGCACTACCAGGTTCGGGTATCGTTCCAGCCAACCGGCAACGCTGTTACCAGAGCTAAACTCAATATAGGCTTCGTCGACAACCACAATAGAGCTTGGAGAGTGTTGTAAAACTTGTTCAATGTCATCCGGATTCAACCTGTTGCCCAGAGGGTTTGAAGGTGAACATAAGAAGATAACCTTAGAATCAGCTGCTGCGTCTATCACTGACTCGGTGTCCAGTTGCCAGCTCTTCAGTAACGGAACTTCGGTAACACCAACGGCAAAGGTTTTAGCCGAAATAGCGTACATACCGTAAGTTGGTGGGCAAATCAGTACCTTGTCCTGACCGGGTTCACAAAAGGCTCGTATCAGTAACTCGATACCTTCGTCTGAGCCGCGGCTGCTTAATACCTGTGAGGATTCAACTCCAGCGTATTCAGCGTAAGCCTGATTTAAAGGCTGAGACTGAAACTCCGGGTAACGGTTAAGCTTGCTGTCATCGACCGTGTACGAGTTACTGTACGGAGACTCGTTTGCGTTCAGCCAGATATTGCCGCCGCTCATACTGCGACGCGCTGACGCATAAGGCGTTAACTGCTTCAGGTGCTGGCGCTGTAACTGGTCAACAATGCTCATGGCTTAGCCTCCGTGCGAATAGTTACGGCACGCTTGTGTGCGTCTAAGCCTTCAACGTCGGCCAGAGTGGTAATGGCTTCTGCTAACTGGCGTAGCCCATCCTGACTGGCTTCCTGTACCGTATAGCGACGGTAAAAGTCGACCAGTCCAAGGCTGCTGTAATTGCGGGCATAGCCATAGGTTGGCAGTACGTGGTTGGTGCCGGTGGCGTAATCACCGCCGGATTCCGGCGTATAGTGTCCGACAAAGACAGAACCTGCCTGGGTTAACTGTGGCAGCAGCTCACGCGCGTTATCCGTCTGAATAGAGAGGTGTTCGGGCGCGTAGGTTTCGCTAATGGCTATGGCTTCATTCATATCTGAAACCACCAGTAGACGACTGGCCTGTAATGCCTGCTCGGCAATATCGGCACGGCTTAACTGAGCGCACTGTGCAATCAGCTCCTGTCGTACATTTTCGGCTACAGCGATTGATGGCGTAAGCAAAATAACCTGAGAGTCAGGGCCGTGCTCAGCCTGCGAGAGTAAGTCCGCCGCCACATAAGCGGGGTTTGCACTGTCATCAGCAATAACCAAAAGCTCGGAGGGGCCTGCCGGTAAGTCCATGGCACAGCCGCTGTCATTTTGACTAACCTGTTGCTTGGCTTCGGTCACAAAACTGTTTCCCGGACCAAAGACTTTACCCACCGCGGGCGATGACTCTATGCCGTAGGCCAGCGCGCCAATTGCCTGAGCGCCGCCACACAGCAGAATATCAGTCACTCCGCAACACTTAGCCGCGTAGAGCAGGGCGGCTGGTAATTCACCCTGCTTATTAGGCGGGCTAACCATAACCACACGCTGACACCCGGCAATTTGCGCCGGCACACCCAGCATTAATGCAGTGGATGGCAAGGTTGCGCTGCCACCGGGAATGTATAAACCGACCGCATCTAACGGCGCATAACGTAATTCACACTGCACGCCTGGCGCGGTTTCAATACTTAAGTTCTGCGGACGTTGTGCTTCGTGAAAGCGGTAAATGGTTTGGTACGCAGTATCTATGGCGCGTTTTATCTTGTCATCTAAACCCGCTATAGCCGCATCGACTTGTTCACTGCTCATGCGCAGTGATGTCGCCTCCGGGTTGTCGAACTGACGGGTATAATTCAGTACCGCGCGCTCACCGTTATCACGAACGTCACTCAGAATAACTGCAACCTTCTCTCGCAGTGACTCTGCCTGAGCCCGTCCGGGGCGCGCTAAGCGTTGAGCTTGCTCCGCTTCTGACAGGCTTTGCCACTGTTCAATGGGTATCTGTAATCCACTCATGATCACCCCATCATTTTTTCAATAGGCAATACAAGTATTGAACTGCAGCCCATAGACTTAAGATCTTCCATGGTTTCCCAGAATAACTTCTCGGTGCTGACCATGTGTACGGCAACTTGTTCGTCGGTGTGGCTAAGCGGCAAAATGGTGGGTGTTTCTGCACCGGGTAATAACTCGACCACTTGCTCTAATTTGTTCTTTGGAGCGTGCAGCATAATGTATTTGCTTTCCCGCGCCATTTGCACACCGTCTATGCGAGGCAGCAACTGATCTATCATGGCCTGTTTTTCTTCCGACAGGCTGTCAGCGCGTTGTATTAGCTGAGCCTGGGAACGGAATATCACATCTTTCTCTACGAGTCCGTTCGCTTCCAGCGTAGCGCCGGTGGATACTAAGTCACAGATAGCTTCGGCAAGGCCTGCACGGGGAGCTACTTCCACAGAACCGGTCAGCATAACTGTACGCGCATTCACGCCGTTGTCTTTCAGGTAACGCTTAAGCAACTGAGGGTAGGTGGTTGCGACTCTTAAGCCGTCTAAATCTTTCAATGACTGATACTGGCTTTCTCGTGGAACCGCCAACGACAATCGGCACTGACCGAACTCAAGTCCACGTAATGGCTGATAGGCCGCGACAGAATCGGTTGCAATGCGCTCTAACCGAGCTTCTTCCAGCACGTTTTCGCCAACCAGACCTAAATCAACCACACCGTCCATAACCAGACCGGGAATGTCATCATCACGAACGCGCAGTAAATCGATAGGATGACTGGTGCTGTGCGCAATTAAACGCGCTTCGTTAACACTGAATTTCACGCCACAGGCGTTCAGCAGTGCCATAGATTCTTTACTCAGTCGTCCAGATTTCTGTATCGCGATGGTTAAACGGTCAGTCATAACAGCTCCTAAAATAAAAAACCCCCGAAGGTGGATGCCTTTCGGGGGTTGTATAGTCAATCGAAAGGCTAGCGTTTATACGGCTAGCCCAAACATTAAGTTCACGGCTAAGCCATACAATTCCAATGATGATGGTGGTGGCTGTGAACAAAATGCATGATTAACGCTCCAAAGAAATAAATGTACTTCGTTAAGTTGTATAGCACTATAACACTTGAGAAATGTAATGCAAGAGTAAACTTATTGGTTATTCAGTCGATATCAGGTTATTATTTAACCAGTGGTTGTATAGTCAAATAAATAACAAACCTTCTGAAGAGGCGTAAGACAAAAGCAATGGCTAACTTTGATGCAATGGTTCCGCTGATCCCCAAAGACACTCGTGTGCCTGTGGACCACGCCCGTGAGCAGATGAAAATCAACCAGGTTGAAAAAATACAAGAGCTTCGCGCCGTCAATGAAGAAGAAGGTTCGACTGTTAACAGCGACAAGCAAAGACAGGAAAATGAGCAACACCAGCAGCAAGGCCAGCCATCTGCTCAAACGGAAGTTGAAGAGCTTGCAGATGACGATGAAACCTCATCTTCAGGACATATAGACACCTACGCCTGAGCAAACATCTATGTCATAATACGCGTCTATTTTTTTAGCGGTTAGGGTTATGGCAACAGTTCTATCAGTATTTAAGCCAACAGGCGAACTGGCGCAGGCAATTACAAACTTCCAGCCGCGGGCCGCTCAGCAGCAGATGGCAGAAGCCATAGCTGCCACCGTTAAGAAAAAAGGCCAACTTGTTGTTGAGGCCGAAACCGGTACCGGGAAAACTTTTGCGTATCTTGCTCCAGTTCTGCTGGGTAAAGGTAAGGCCATTATTTCCACCGGAACTAAAAACCTCCAGGAACAATTGTTCCACCGTGACTTACCCACGCTAAGAAAAGTGCTGGCGCCTGAAAAAGTTGTCGCCTTACTTAAAGGTCGTTCAAATTATTTGTGCCTGCACCGCATGGAACAGGCGGTTCAGCAAGCCGGCCAATTCAATAAAGACATTCAGAGTCAGTTAATTACCGTTAAGCGTTGGTCGACATCGACACGCAGCGGCGACATGGGGGAGTTGAACGCTCTGCCGGAAGACGCCCCGGTTTTGCCTCAGGTTACCAGTACTCAGGACAACTGCCTGGGCCGAGACTGCCCGGTGTATGAAGACTGCCACTTAGTCAAAGCCCGCAAAGAAGCCATGGAAGCCGACATTGTGGTGGTGAATCATCACCTTTTCTTTGCCGATATGGCGCTAAAGGACACGGGCTTTGGCGAGCTGATTCCCAGTGTTGATACTGTGGTGTTTGATGAGGCGCATCAAATTCCGGATATCGCCAGCCAGTACTTTGGCGAAACAGTTTCCAGTCGACAATTATCCGAATTGTGTGAAGAGCTTCAACGTTTGTGTATGACTGAGCTTAAGGACTTGTCTCAGGGCAGCGCTATGGCTCGTACGTTATTGCAGACTCTGAAAGACTGGCGATTACTGTTTCCACGAGACCCTATGCGCGGCAATTGGCGTGACTGGCGTAAAAAGCCGGAGGTGGCGGAAGTTGCAGAGCGTGTGCAGGAACGTCTGACTTTGCTGACCGAGGTTATGAAAACCGCCATAGGCCGTAATAAAGACCTGGATAACTTGCATGAACGTGCCGAGCAGCATCTCTACATCTGGCGTCAGTTAATGGATGTGGATCGCACGGGTTACAGCTTCTGGTTCGAAACCACGCCGAGGCATGTCAGTTTGCACCAGACACCGTTAAGCGTTGCTAAAACCTTTGGTGGTTATATCAAACGCAACAAAATGAGCTGGGTGTTTACCTCCGCAACGCTGGCTGTTAACGGCCAGTTTGACTACTTTACCAAGCGTCTGGGTATAGAAGAGGCCGATACGCTGTTGCTGGAAAGTCCATTTGACTTCGCCAGCCAGGCTAAATTGTGTCTGCCACGTTATTTGCCCGAGGCCAATGATCCAAACCGGCATCAAATGCTGACAGAAATTGCTGAGCAGTGCGTTCAGGTAAACCGAGGCGGCACATTTTTGTTGTTTACCAGCCACCGAATGCTGCAACAAATGGCAGCAATATTAAGGGACCGGCTGGACCGGGATATTCTGGTTCAGGGCGAGTCGGGCAAAACAGAATTATTGGAAACCTTCACGAAAAAGGGCAATGCCGTTCTGCTGGGGACCTCTTCTTTTTGGGAAGGGGTCGATGTACGTGGTGAGGCGCTACGCTGCGTTATTATTGATAAACTCCCGTTTGCATCACCCGATGATCCATTGTTGAATGCCCGTGTTGAAGACGCACGGCTACGTGGCGTTGATGCTTTTAGCACGATACAATTACCACAGGCCATCATTGCTTTAAAGCAGGGGGCAGGGCGCTTAATTCGCGACAAAGACGACTCCGGCGTATTAATTGTTTGCGACAGTCGTCTGGTAACGCGTCAATACGGCAAGCAGTTTTTATCCAGCCTTCCGGCTATGTCACGAACCCGCGACTTAAATCAGGCGCTGGAATTTTTAGCGCAGGTTGCAGAGAAAGATGAAATCAAAAATGAAGAACTTACTAGCAGTTGATACCTCGACTGAAAATTGCTCCGTGGCTTTGCAGTGGCAAAACACCTTTTTCAGTGAAGCCATTGAAAGCCCAAGAGAGCATTCTCAGCGGTTACTGCCTTTTGTTGAAAAAGTACTGCAGAAGGCAGAAGCAAAATTGAATCAGCTGGACGGGCTGGTTGTCGGTGTTGGCCCGGGAAGTTTTACCGGAGTACGTATTGGCGTGTCGATGGCGCAGGGGCTGGCTTTTAGCTCCGAACTGCCGGTGTTTCCAGTCAGTAGTTTGCAGGCGCTGGCGCAGCAGGCTATACGCAAGCATGGTGCAGAAGCCGTTGTTGCCTGCATTGATGCACGCATGGGCGAAATTTATTACGCCCTTTATCGCAGCAAGAATGGTGTTGCGGAAGCTATAACAGAACCGGCTGTTGCCGTGCCATCTGCGGACTTATTTTCAGAGCATGATTTGCAAGGGTTCTATACGGCGGGTACTGGTTGGGATAACTATTCTGACGTGCTGGATCCGAATAAAAAATTAAAATACAGCAACGATTGTCGGCTGCCACTGGCAGAGGATATGCTTACAGTCGCTGTGAAAGGTGAGGTTTCAGCCGTAAGTGCGGAGCATCTGGAACCGCTTTATGTACGTAATGAAGTAACCTGGAAAAAATTGCCGGGTCGGTAACTTGCCGAATGGCACTGAACTCGCCATAATAAAACTAGTCTTAGTAACAGATGAGTCATCGTTGACGTGCGAATTAATCCGCAAGCGGTTCAGCCGCTAAACAATCAGCAGCAGGCACCGCAAAGGCCTGCGCCAGAGGATCAGCAACGCCAGGGGAACAACCGGGCGGAAATTGCTGAGTCCCGGCAAGTTGTCCCTGATGTGCGGCAAAGTCAGCGGCGTGCGGAACGGTGGGAGTCATTGAATACGTTTTACGATGAACCACCACAGCGTTCTCAGAAAGCACTCAATGCGTATCAAAATATCGCGTTAAGTGAGAAAAGAGAACAAATCACGTCAATGTTTGGTGTTGATGTTTACGCCTGAGTGAGGTCTGTTATGAAAATTATTTATGCATCATTAATGGCATTGGTGTTGGTGGGCTGCTCCTCAGTCCCTGATGAAATTGCCAGTGAAAACGAAGAGGCTTTAGTTGGCTATAAAGTCGCTAAACACCAGGGCGAGAAAGTTGCCGGTGAACCTGCCCGTTGGGGGGGAGTTATTGCCGATGTTCGCAACGCCGAAGACCATACTGTTCTGGAAATTGTCAGTTTTCCACTGCAGCGTTGGGGTCGTCCTGAGGTCAGCGATAATAGCCAGGGTCGTTTTTTAGCCGTGGTAAATGACTTCATTGATCCCGATGTTTATAAGCAAGGGCGTTCAATGAGCTTTGTTGGTACCATTGGCCAAACGCAACAAGGCAAAATTGGCGAGTACGTTTATACCTATCCGGTTATTGAAGCAACAGGCTATTACCTTTGGCAGCCTGAGCGCAAAAAAAGCCACGTAGAAGTTGATTACTCACCGCTTTGGTTCCGTCACAACTTCTATTCACCTTATTACCCATACCGTTACCCTGTTCCGGTGCGTGTTCGCGTTCAGGACAACTCTGGTACACCTGCTAAAGACCGCAATTAATCCACCAAATAATGGATTACCGCATTGCATTAGATCAAGCCACCCCAGTCAGTTATGAACTCGACTGGGGCACGGTAAGAGGCCTTTGCTGGGGTGACCCAAACGATATTCGTGTGGTCGCAACTCACGGTTGGTTAGACAATAGCCACAGCTTTTTACCTTTGGCCGCAAATTGGTCAGCTGATCGCGGTGGTCTGTTAGCACTTGACTGGCCCGGGCATGGTCACAGTGACCACAGACCTACGGGTAACTACTATCATTTTATCGACTATGCTTATGACTTATGGCAGTTGATTGAGCAGCAAGGCTGGCAGCAGTTAATCTTGTTAGGTCATTCCATGGGTGGCTTTGTCAGTAATGTTGTGGCGGCTTTGTGCCCCGAGCGGATAAAAAGTTTAATCCTAGTCGAAGCTTTTGGCTTGCTGGTCTCTGACGGAACCAATGCCAGAGAACAGTTACAGCAGGGCTTTGTAAGCCGGAAAAAATTAAAGACGCCACGTTGGCGCAGCCACAGTAATTTTGACTCTGCAGTGGATGCTCGTGCTGCACAGGCAGACTTCTCGTCCGACTTGGTTAAGCTAATTGTAGAGCGCGGTTCTGAACTTCGTTCAGATGGCCGCTGGCATTGGCGGGCAGATGCCAGAGTGAAAGCAACGTCGCCCTATAGATTGCCCAGTGCAGCTGTCGATGACCTTCTGCAAGAGTTGACTATGCCGGTTGTCGTAGTGCGTGGCAGTAAAGGCTATGACAAGTTAGAAAGCGCGTTAGAAAAGTGGCAACATAAAGTCTCAAAGCTCAGTTGTGTAACGCTGGAAGGTGGGCATCACGTGCATATGGAACAACCTGAAAAAATAGCTGAATTGCTCAAATCGCACGTTTAGCGGTTGTTAACGACTAGGATTAACTGGTCGGATATGCGATGATTGCGCCACTGAAAATAATGATAAATAGTGAGAGGCGGAGCCTTTTATGGATAAAATTTGGCTGAAAAATTACCCAGCAGGCGTACCGGAAACCATTGATCCGGATCATTTTGCGTCATTAGTTGATATACTGGAACAGTCCATAGAAAAGTACGGCGAGAAAACGGCGTTCGTCAATATGGACTCAGAAATGAGCTTTAAAGAGCTGGGTTTGAAGTCTCGCGAATTTGCGGCCTACCTGCAAAGTAAAGGGCTGAAAAAAGGCGATGCAGTTGCGGTCATGATGCCAAACCTGCTTCAGTATCCGGTGGCCTTGTTCGGTATTTTACGTGCCGGGATGACAGTTGTTAACGTCAACCCACTGTACACTCCGCGCGAGCTAAAGCATCAGCTGGTCGACTCTCAGGCGAAAGCGCTGGTTATTTTAGAAAACTTTGCTCACACCTACGACAAAATAAAAGACGAAGCTCCGCTTGATTTCGTTATCACCACACAAATTGGTGATCAGTTACCTGTGCATAAGCGCTTCTTGGTCAACTTTGTTGTTAAGTACATAAAGCGCATGGTGCCTTCTCATAATGTGAAAGAAACCGTTAGCTTGAATCAGGCTATGGCGAAAGGCGCAATAGCCGAGTACCAGCGCCCTGAGGTTACCGGTGATGACATTGCGTTTCTTCAGTACACTGGCGGAACAACCGGTGTAGCAAAAGGTGCCATGTTATCTCACCGAAATATGGTGGCTAACCTGGAGCAAGTGTCTGCGTGTATCACTCCTATTATGAGTGACGGCGAAGAAACGATTATTACTGCGCTACCGCTTTATCATATCTTTGCGTTAACAGCGAACTGCCTGACCTTTATTAAGCATGGCGGTAAAAATGTACTTATTACTAACCCGCGCGATATGCCGAACTTTGTGAAAGAGCTGAACAAGTATCCTTTCTCAATGATCTCCGGTGTTAACACCTTGTTCAATGGTCTGTTGAACACCAAAGGCTTTAAAGACGTTAACTTTTCTAACCTAAAAGTTGCGTTGGGTGGCGGTATGGCAGTTCAGAAAGCGGTTGCCGAAGAATGGGAACGTGTCACTAAGTCTCGTTTGCTTGAAGGTTATGGCTTAACCGAGTGTGCGCCTGTTGTTACCGTTAACCCGTATGACATTGAACATTATACTGGCAGCATTGGCTTACCGGTACCCAGCACCGATGTTCGTATTGTTGATCCTGAAACCCGCGAAGAAGTGCCTTTAGGTGAACCCGGCGAACTGGAAGTAAAAGGCCCGCAAGTTATGGTCGGGTATCTTAACCGTCCTGATGCTACTGCTGAATCGATTAAAGACGGCTGGTTTGCAACGGGTGACATGGCAACCGCTGACGAGCGTGGTTACTTCAAAATTGTAGACCGTAAAAAAGACATGATTTTAGTTTCGGGCTTTAACGTTTATCCAAATGAAATCGAAGATGTTTTAGCCGATCACCCTAAAATTCTTGAGTCGGCTGCTATTGGCGTGCCACATGAGTCTTCGGGTGAAGTGGTTAAAGTCTTTATTGTGGCAAAAGACAAGTCATTAACAGAACGTGAAGTGATTGATTTTTCTCGCGAGAACATGACCGGATACAAAGTACCTAAACTGGTTGAGTTCCGCGATGAACTGCCGAAGTCTAACGTAGGCAAGATACTTCGCCGCGAGCTACGCGACGAGGAAGACGCTTGACTCTGCCGTTGAACCTACCCGAGTCGGTACGCCAGTACCGGCTCGTTACTGAAACTCAGGAATTAGAACGTCTTTGTCAGCAAGCTAGAGAAGCTGGCTGGTTTGCCATTGACTCTGAATTTGTACGCGAGCGCACTTACTATGCTCAGTTGGGGCTTTTACAAATTTATGCCAATGGCACAACTGCTGTTGTGGATCCTCTCGCCGATATCGACTTAGAGCCACTGTGGGAGCTAATTGCAGATGACTCCGTTGAAACAGTCCTGCATGCCGGCGGTGAAGATATTGAGCTGTTTTTCCAGCAAAGTAATGGCCGTCAGCCTAACCGTATTTTCGACAGTCAAATAGCCGCAGGTTTTTGTGGGCTCGGTGATTCTATGGGCTACGCCCGTTTGGTCGATGCCTTATTTGATGGCGTTGAGTTAGATAAAAGCTTGTCACGCACCAACTGGCTGAAGCGCCCGTTAAGCGAAGAGCAGTTAGATTATGCTGCGGCTGACGCCAGCTACCTGGCGGTAATGTACCCTTATTTGAAGGCTTTGTGTGAGGAAAAGGGCTGTCTGGATATTGTGTACGAGGAGTCGCAAATTCAGGTTCGAAAACGCACACAAAGCTGGCCGGATGATTTGTTGTATTTAGCTGTAGGTAATGCCTGGCAGTTAAATGCACGCCAGCTGGGCGCACTTAAAATTCTGACGCCATGGCGTTTGCATAAAGCGCGCGAGCGGGACATTCCACTGGGTTTTATAGCCAAAGACGGCGTGCTACTTGAACTGGCTCGCAGAATGCCCAAAAGCGACGAGGAGCTAAGCCGAATTCCGGACTTAGCGCCTATGTCCCGGAAGTATTCTGGGCGGGATATTATTCGCTGCATTCAGCAAGCTGAGCAGGTGTCTGAGTCCGAACTGCCAAAAACGCTTGAACGCTTAGACGACATGGAAGGCTATAAGCCAACCTTTAAAGCCATAAAAAAAGTGGTGTCTGAACTTGCTGACAAACTGCAGGTGCCGGCATCCTTAGTAGCCTCCCGTAAGCAAATTAACGACGTTATTAACTTTCACTGGCAGTATTCAACGCAGCAACAACAGCGTTTGCCGCAACCCGACTTAATGATGGGTTGGCGCAAGCAAGCAATTGGGGCAGAATTACAGGCTATAATTGGTTAACATAGTATTTGTTAACCATTAGTGCGCTTAGCCCTTATTCAGGAGAACTGCCATGCTGTGTGATGTTTATCGCAGCTTAAAGAAAGCCGATACCTACCTTTACTTGCCTCACGGTAATGAATTCACAGAAGTACCTGACGTTTTGTGTGAACAGTTTGGTCGCGCCGAAAAGGTTATGACAATAAACCTTGCCGGGCGTGAACAGTTGGCCCGTTTAACGGTCGAAAAGCTACAGGAACATTTGCAAAACGATGGTTTCTATTTGCAGTTGCCACCGAAACGAGAGGAACTTCAATGTTAACAAATACAATAAAATTCACAGGGCTGGCGTTATGTCTGGCTTCTGTAGTTACGCTGAGTGCGCCGGCTTTTGCTTACCAGGATACCGATAAGAAAGCGAAAGAAGAGAGCAGTGAACAGGTTGACCAACAGTTTGCTACTTACGTTGAAGCTCTGAAAGCTGAAGCTATTGAAAGTGGCTACAAGCAAGATACTTTAGATAAAGCCTTTGCTAAGGTGAAGTACTACGAGCGTGCAGTCGAACTGGATAAAAATCAGCCTGAATTTAAACTCACACTCGACACCTACCTGCCGCGTGCGGTTCCGGAGTGGAAGGCTGACAAGGCACTGGAAAAATACAACGAGCATAAAGAACTGCTGGAAAAAGTCGGTAAAGAGTACGGTGTGCAGCCACGCTTTATTGTGGCGCTGTGGGGAATTGAAACCAACTTTGGTTCATTCACCGGTGGTTTTGATGTGGTTTCGGCTTTAACTACCCTGGCTTTTGATGGTCGTCGCGAAGAGTTCTTCAAAAAGCAGCTCTGGGAAGCTTTGACCATTATTGAAGAAGGCCATATTGCGCCCGAACAGATGAAGGGGTCATGGGCTGGTGCTATGGGGCAAACTCAATTTATGCCCAGTTCTTTTATGAGTTACGCAGTGGACTACGACGGTGACGGCAAAAAAGACATTTGGGGCAGCTTCCCGGACGTTTTTGCTTCAGCGGCTAATTACTTAAGCTCTGTTGGCTGGAAAGACGACGTAACCTGGGGACGTCAGGTGCAACTACCTGAAGGCTTCGATGAGTCACTGGCAGGCCTGGATACCAAGAAAAAACTGGCCGAATGGGCCGATCTGGGTATTACCCGTTTCGACGGCTCTGAATTACCATCGCGTGATGATATTGTCGCCTCAGTTGTTATTCCTGATGATAACGAAGGCCGCGTTTATCTGGCTTACGCTAACTACGATGCGTTAATGCGCTGGAATCGTTCACATTACTTTGTGGCGGCAGTGGGCTATTTGTCCGATCGCATTCGTTTTCCAAGGTAATGACTTGTCGGCATTGATGAAATGGTATGAGCAGCCACTGCATACGCTGAGTCACGCACAATGGGAAGCCTTGTGCGATGGCTGTGGGCAGTGCTGCTTAAATCAGCTGCAAGACGAAGAAGATAATCTGTATTCCACTGACGTTGCTTGTCGGTTATTAGATACCGACACCGCACGTTGTACTGACTATGCACACCGAAGCGAACGCGTACCTGCCTGCGTTACTTTAACGCCGAATAACCTCGAAGATGTCTATTTTATGCCTGCCAGCTGCGCTTACCGGCTGAGAGCAGAAGGACAACCCTTGCCTGAGTGGCATCCATTAAGGCATGAGGGTAGCAAAGAGCCAATGAAAAAAGCCGGCTATCATGTCGCCGGCCATTGTGTCAGTGAAGCGAAGTTTAAAGGCGATCTTGAAGACAGAATAGTGACCTGGCCCTTAACTTAAAAGCGCTTTGAACTATTTGTGGTAAAGCACCAGCCCGTCTTTTTTCTTAAACGACGCAATAATGTGACAGACAGCCACAATAATACCTATCAGTAAAAAGCCTGCGAAAATCACCGTCATCCAGCCCGGCATACCTAAGCCAAGCCATTGCCAGTCAATGTCACCGCATAAGCCGGGGGCGGCAAAAAGCCCGGGCATCCATTCATGCAGCGGTGCCCAGCCAGGGAAGTTTGGCGCGCTTTCACACACGGCAAAAAATGCGTTTTTTGAAGTCTGTAAGTCCCAGTGATCGTAAGCAATGAGCAAACCCTGGTAACTGCTGTAAAGCCAGCCAATTAAAGCCGCCCAGCGAGTTAACCAAAAGCCCGAACCAAACAGGCCAACAATGGCAGCCAGGCCAATGCCGACCACTGCCATACGCTGATACACGCATTTGACGCAGGGCTCTAAACCCAGAACCATCTGGAAATACAACGCTGCCGCTAACAGTCCCGAACATCCTAAAAACAATAATAACCAGGCAAAAGGTTTGTTAGGCCACTGACCCACAGATAGCATGGTGATTTTCCTTAAGAAACTGTAAAAACGTAGAAACCATACCCAAATAGCTTGGTGTTGTCGATATAAAGCCAGAAGTTATCTTGTCCGACCTCACAGAAGACTGCTAGAATCCTTCTATTAGTCAGTACACAGGCGGGAATATGATAATAAAAGCTAAAAGTCCGGCGGGTTTTGCCGAGGAGTACATCGTAAAATCTATCTGGAACGGGCATTTTGCACCGGGCACTATCTTACCCGCAGAGCGTGAGCTGTCTGAACTTATTGGTGTTACACGAACCACTCTGCGTGAAGTGCTACAGCGTCTGGCACGTGACGGTTGGCTGACCATTAAGCACGGCAAACCCACCAAAGTGAACAACTTTTGGGAAACCTCCGGCCTGAATATTTTAGAAACCCTGGCACGTTTGGACGAAGACGGTATGCCGGAGCTTGTGGATCAGCTGTTATCTGCACGCACCAATATTAGTGCTATTTATATTCGTGCCGCTATTCGTCATAACCCACAGCGGGTTATCGAGCTGCTGGAACCCACCAGCGAGCTGGAAGACAACGAAAAGACCTTTGCCGAGTTCGATTACCAGTTAAACCATGACTTAGCTATGGCCTCCGGCAACCCTATTTATGTGTTGGTACTAAACGGCTTTAAAGGTCTGTACGCACGAATTGGCCAGTACTACTTTTCATCGTCAGAAGCTCGCCAGTTAGCACGCGACTACTACGCCGACCTAATTGCCGTAGCGCGCGAAGGCGACTACAACGAGTCGGTAAATCTGGTTCGCCGGTACGGTTATGAGTCCGCTGAAATTTGGCATGGCCTGCGTGGTGATATGCCGAATGACTTGGTGGATTGATTAGGAGAGCTTTTTCAGTTTTCTTGATAAAGCCTAATTTCTTATTATTTAGTGCCTGATGACTCTTACTGAGTTGTCAGGCATTTTTTGTGCTCGCTTTATTTCCTTTCGGTTAAAAATCCATAGGTTCACAGCGCCGTTTTAATAAAAGTCTAAATCTTAACCACTACCTGCCGATAACCAGTTACGGGCTATACTAAAATCAAGTTATAGTCGACTTATCAGGAACAACATCATGTCAATTATCTCAGGCAATGGCACTTCTGTAGCGGGCGTTGGTAAGCAAAACGCCAATAGCGTAAAAGCGGATGATAATCGCAATACGAAAGAGGTCGCTCCAAATTCCAGGCAGGCACAAAACGAAGCCATTTTACGTGCCCATGAGAGAGTATCGCTTAGCAGCAATAATGATGCCCTCAGCTTGCTGTATAAAACCGCACTGGAAGGCATTAATGCTGAGCTAGAGCCGGTAATGGGCAAAAATGCGGTGAAGAAAACCTATGAGTCCGGCACGGATACTTCTCCCAAAGCAACGGCGGATCGTATTGTTTCTTTTGCTACCAACTTTTACAGTCGCTATAAAGAAATCAATGCAGGCGAGTCTGAAGAAGAAACCCTGAACAAGTTTATGGAAATTATTCGTGGTGGTATCGAAACGGGCTTTAAAGGCGCTAAGGATATTCTTACCAGCTTTCAGGTGTATGAAGGTGATGTTGAAAGCGATGTCGATAAAACCTATGAGCTGGTTATGAAAGGTCTGGATAACTTTCGTGAAAAAATGCTGGAACTGGCTGCCGAATCTGAAGAGTCTGATAGCGGCGTTGAGGATTAACCTCAGTGCTTTTATAGTGCGTACATGGAAAGAAGTATGGCCGTAACAACCGATGTTTAAAAGACTGCGTACGTGGTTTGAAAACCGGCGCATTAAAAAAATGGGCTTCACAGAAAGCGAGTGGGAATCCGCAGTTGCTGACTGGCCCGTTGTGGCGCGATACAAAGGTGCTGAGCGTGATGCACTGCGGGATATGACTCTTCGCTTTTTGGTTCGTAAAAACTTTGCTTCAGGCGGCGGCTTCCAATTCAACGACGCTATGTGTCTTAAAATAGCAACTATGGCCTGCGTACCTGTTTTGCACCTTGGGTTAGATTGGTACGATCACATCTATAGCATTATTCTTTATGAAGGCGACTTTGTACCTAATCGTCCTTACCGTAGTGACGACGGTGTTGTTCACACTCATAGTCCGGGGCTAAGCGGCGAGGCCTGGTTGCAAGGCCCGCTGATTCTTTCATGGCAGTCGGTGTGTCATACAGGCCCTCATTCTCGTCACGGAAAGGCCGCGAACGTTGTCATACACGAATTTGCGCACAAGCTTGATATGTTGCGCGATGGTGCCAATGGCGCGCCACCCATGCATCCCGATATGAAGCCCGGAGAATGGCACGATATTTTTTCAGCGGCCTGGGAAAGGCTGCAGAGTGACTCAGTTCATCACAGACCGTTACCACTAGACGGTTACTCGTTAACCAGCCCGGCTGAATTTTTTGCCGTCTGCAGCGAGACTTTTTTTGAAGACCCGGAAACGATGAAAGAGCATATGCCGGAGGTCTACCGGTTATTGTGTCAATTCTACCGCCAGACTCCTTGTTAATTACTCTGCGCTAACGCTCACTTCCATAGCAATATGCTCACTGTCACTCTACACGCTAAAGACTAAAGTTATAGTTTTAGTGTTTATTGTGTTAATTGAATAATAGGTCTATAACTAATCTCAATATGGCAACATTGGAGCTCGATAGAGCAACAATATAGAGGGCAATATGAAACTGATCGTATTGGCTGTTTTATCAACAGTTGTTGCTGGATGTACGAGTGCACCAACTGATCTTAGTGTCGATGCAAGCGCAGCGAAGACATTTTCTGTGAAGAAAATTACTGACAGTAGTAAGTCGACGAAACAACTCGATCAAGAAAATCAGGAATTGATCGAGGCAAAGCTCGCCGAAGTTCTGAATTTTTGTCTTCCCCGTTTATCAGGCTACGAACAAAAATCTGCGAATCAGGCAAGAATGGCGTACTGGCTTTCAATGAGTGGATTATTAGCTGGTTCAGTAGCAGTGCCTGCATTAGCTGCGGCGAGTCCTAGCGCAAATGCGGCCTGGGTTGCTGGTTTAGGCGGTTGGGCTGGCGCTACAAACTTTGCAGGTCAGGCTTTGAAGGAGTCAGGATTAAGCGGCTCTGCAATCGCACAAACCAGAAACGATATCATCCGCGGTGTGACTGATCAGATTGAGGTCGCAAGTGACGGGGCAAAGACGTTTGAAGAGAGAAGAAATGCTCTCATGAAAGCACGAGCGTCCTGTGTAATGTACGAAATTGCCGTTCCGACTATTCCTTCGAACGCGTAGAGCCTGCAAAGAACCTATTACTCTGTTGGGGCCGCAATACCTTGGGTAATAGGCGTGCAGCTGTAATAATGATGTCGAACTAGCTTTCAAGGAGTCCCTATGCGTAGCTGGATGTGTACGTTGTTTACCGCTTTTCTACTCGGGCTGACAGCACCTGTTTTTGCAGACGACAAAGCCCCCGAATACGATGCTCGCTTAAGTGGTTATTCGTACCCATTTGACGTTCAGACCTTTGAGTTTGATAGCCAACGACAGAGCCTGGAAATGGCCTACATGCATTTGCCCGCCGAAAAGGGGCAGTCAACCGTGTTGCTGTTACATGGCAAAAACTTTGCCGCCGACTATTGGGAAGAAACCGCTAATTACCTTCATGAAAAAGGTTACGGGGTGCTTATGCCTGACCAAATTGGTTTTGGTAAGTCGTCCAAACCGGCACATTATCAGTTTTCTTTCGAAGCCCTGGCTAATAACACTAAGGCGTTATTAAAGTCTGAGGGTATTGAACAAGTGATTGTTATGGGTCATTCCATGGGCGGAATGCTGGCTACTCGCTATGCGCTGAACCATTCCAGTAGTGTTGAGAAACTGGTGTTAGTTAACCCGGTTGGCTTGGAAGATTATCTGCGCTATGTGGAATACAAAGACCCAGCGTTCTTTTACGAGAATGAGAAGGGTAAAACCATTGACCAGATCCGCGCCTACCAGCGCAAAAACTACTATGACGGTAAATGGTCAGAAGATTATGAAGAGCTTATTGAAATTCACGTAGGTTGGATAAATGGAGATGACTGGAATCAGGTAGCCTGGAATAATGCGCTAACCTACGACATGATTTTTACCGGCAATGTGTCTAATGAGTTTGACCAGTTGGTGGTGCCGACACATTTGATTCTGGGAACGCGTGATACTACAGGCCCCGGTCGAGGCTGGAAGAAAGAGGGCGTTAATTACGAACTGGGTCGCTACGATAAACTCGGTGAAATTGTGGTAGAGCAAATTCCGGACGGCTACCTTTATGAACTGGAAGGTATTGGTCATATGCCGCAGTTTGAGGCTTTTGATCGCTATCGCGAGCAGTTGGATAAAATCTTTTAGGTGACCTTAAAATAATAACGAAGAGGGTTATCAAGATCATGTCATATAGGATAAAAAAATGAATTTCCACCGGTTTTGAGCCGGCAAATCAGGTAAACTAATGTAGTAATCTTAATGGGGTTATTACAACAAAAATAGGTGACTGATGTTTAATAAGTGGGGGCTAATGACTTTAGCCATTGTGGGGGTGTCAGGCTGTGCCTCTATCTTTCAAAATCCAGAAGCTGAGTTCGAATCTTTAGTTAAAACCAATGGCTTTTACTACTCTGACGGCAATTCAAAAGCAAAAAAAGCAATTGAAGAGCAATTGGCTAAGTTCAACCTAAACTCAGAATCTCTCGAATCGACTTCAACCAATAACAGATTCGCTATCCTTACTTTCGATGATTTATCCGAAAATAAGCTTACTTATATTATAGGGTCGGGAAAAATAGTAGAAGGCAAAATAGATAAGCAGCTCATTGAGAAAAAAGTAAGTAGCAAGTATAGAGTTTCCAGTGATCGGAACGGTGGTTACAGAATTCGGTTTTATGAAAATACCGGCAGTTTGCATTCTGACTATTTGTTACGAGCCAATAGTAAAGGTGATATTAGAGATTTTACATTTATAGCTAAGTAGCTATAGGTGTCGATGAATCTAATCGTCCATATGGCCGGTAAGTTTTTAATATAAACGAAACTGTTAAAGGAAAAAAATGAAGTTTAAAATTTTAATTGTAACCCTTGTATCTCTTTTTGTTTCGGCGTGCGCCTCTACCTCAAAAATTAGTGAGCTGGACTGCCAACCCTCTTTAGTAGATAACCAAGACGGAACTATTACCGACACAGAAACGAATTTAATGTGGGTAACTAACGATCATTTTTATGAGACTTTATCTGGTGGAAATCGTTGGGTTGGCTGGGAAGGAGCAATGTCTAAAGCCGAAAACAGTCAAATACAAGGCTATACAGACTGGCGGGTGCCTACGGAAAAAGAATTGATGACTATTCTGGATAGTAATTGTAAGTCTCAAGGTACTAAGATAGTTGAAAGACTTTCTATACCAATGTCACCTTTGTTTGGTAATCCAACCTATCCATTTTTTTGGACATCTGAAGAAAGAGGCGAAAAAGCAATAGTAGTAGACTTCGAAATAGGTGCGGCTCGGGAAGCTCCCAAAAACGCTGGTAATACAGTGCGCCTTGTTCGAGACATTAATTGATAAAAGCTAAAAAAAGGCGCCAAACGGCGCCTTTTTTAATCATTCACAAGTTTGCTTTAAGCAAAGTTCTTGTTAACGAAGTCCCAGTTTACCAGCTTCCAGAAAGCTTCTAAGTAGTTAGGACGAGAGTTACGGTAGTCGATGTAGTAAGCGTGTTCCCAAACATCAACGGTCAGCAGAGCTTCTACGCCGTCGTGCGCGACAGGAGTGTCTGCATCGTCTGTGTTCAGTAAATCGACAGAACCGTCAGATTTTTTCACTAACCAAGTCCAGCCAGAACCAAAGTTACCAGCAGCGCTTGCGTTGAACTCTTCTTTGAATTTCTCGAAAGAGCCAAATTTTGCGTTGATAGCTTCTGCTACTGCGCCAGTTGGTTCACCGCCGCCGTTCGGGCTTAGGCAGTTCCAGTAGAAAGTGTGGTTCCATACCTGTGCGGCGTTGTTGAACAGTCCGCCTTTTTCAGACTTGATGATGTCTTCCAGAGATTTGCTCTCAAGGTCGGTACCTTTAACGGCGTCGTTCAGCTTGCTCACGTATGTAGCGTGGTGCTTCCCGTAGTGGTATTCCAGAGTTTCTTCTGAAATATGTGGTTCCAGAGCGTTTTTCTCGTATGGAAGAGCCGGTAGTTCAAATGCCATAATTTTCTCTCCGTAGTTCTTTTTTGAGTGCAAATTTGCGACTCGCACTTTAATGCGTGCAAGTTCTTTTCTTGTTATACCTTACGATATATAGGGCTGACTGGTTTGCTTTTCAAGGAAATCTTTCAATTTAGGACAAAACTTTATAGGCTGTGTTAAAATACCTGAGTGTTTTAATCAACCATTATATTAAGCAGAGGTGTTATGGAAACGGTTGACAGAATTAAGCAGCAAATCGAAGAAAACCCAATCCTGTTATACATGAAAGGCTCTCCGAAGTTGCCTAGCTGTGGTTTCTCTTCACAAGCATCACAGGCCTTAATGGGCTGTGGCCAGGCGTTTGCTTACGTCGATATCCTACAGAATCCGGATATTCGTGCAGAATTGCCTAAATACGCAAACTGGCCAACCTTCCCGCAGCTGTGGGTTGAAGGTGAATTGGTCGGCGGTTGTGATATTATTATGGAAATGTTCCAGAACGGCGAGCTGCAAGAGTTGGTTTCTGAGGTTGCTGAGCGGCATCCAGAGCCTTCAGCTGAGTAAAGAGCCTTCAGCGGAATAAGTAGCCTTCGGCTGAATAAAGTTTAAGCAAACAGTAGACAATCTGTAGTGAAATTGACGGATGCCCTTGTTTTTTTATTTAGGCATCCCCATCACTACCGGTGAAGCTTTAACACTCAACATTAAATGGAGAGAATCGATGTCTGTATTAGTAGGTCGTAAAGCACCTGATTTTACTGCAGCAGCAGTATTGGGTTCAGGTGAAATTGTTGAAGATTTTAAACTGTCAGACGCTATCAAAGGCAAAAAAGCTGTTGTTTTCTTCTACCCGTTGGACTTCACTTTCGTATGTCCTTCTGAGCTAATCGCATTTGATAAGCGCTTAGACGAATTCAAAAAGCGTGGCGTAGAAGTTATTGGTGTTTCAATTGACTCTCAGTTTACTCACAGTGCATGGCGTAACACGTCAACTGACGCTGGTGGTATCGGTCAGGTGAAATACCCATTGGTTGCTGACGTTCGTCACAGCATTTGTAAAGCGTACGACGTTGAACACCCAGAAGCCGGTGTTGCATTCCGTGGTTCATTCTTAATTGATGAAGACGGTATGGTTCGTCACCAGGTCGTTAACGACTTGCCATTAGGCCGTAACATCGACGAGATGCTGCGTATGGTTGACGCACTGAACTTCCACCAGAAACACGGCGAAGTTTGCCCTGCAGGCTGGGAAGAAGGTAAAGAAGGCATGAAAGAAAACGCAGAAGGCGTTGCTTCTTACCTGTCTAAAAACGCTGACAAACTGTAAGCGTTTACTGAATCGAAAAAGCCGCTCGTTTGAGCGGCTTTTTTTATGCCTGAAATTTGTACTCGGATTAACTTTTGTCCTGACGAGACTCAGGTGGCCAGCCACCGAGTTCTTTCCAGCGGTTAATCATCCAGCAGTAGAGCTCTGCGGTGCGTTCGGTGTCGTATAAGGCTGAGTGTGCTTGTTTGCTGTCAAACTCAATACCGGCTGCCTGACATGCTTTAATCAGTACGGTTTGCCCTAAGGTCATTGCCGCAAGCGACGTGGTATCAAAACTGACAAAAGGGTGAAACGGGTTACGTTTTAAATTGGCACGTTCGGCGGCGGCCATAACAAAACCGTGATCAAAGTTTGAGTTGTGTCCGACTAAAACTGAACGCTGACAACCCGCGGCTTTCTGCGCTTTACGAATGGGTTTGAAAAGCTCACGCAGGGCTTCACCTTCCTCTACCGCGCCGCGTAATGGGCAGTGCGGATCAATGCCGTTAAAGTCGATAGCTGCCTGTTCAATATTGGCGCCTTCGAAAGGCTGTACATGGTAATGAACAGAGTCCACGGGCTTTAACAGACCATTGTCATCGAAATCCAGCAAGACGGCAGCTATTTCCAGTAACGCATCGGTTTTTGCGTTAAACCCCGCTGTTTCGACATCGACCACGACGGGCATGTATCCGCGAAAACGTTGCTTCATAAGCGAGTTAGAGCTGTCTGACATAGAATTTCCGTAGTGTCTTAAAGATAACGCTATTATGCCAAAGATCATCACGCTCTGCTTGCAGAAATACTAAAGCAACAGCAATGCGTGCCGATAACAGACGTATCAGAAATAAATCAGGGGCGCTTATGAAAAATTGGCCGATGTTGACTGCTGTTTCAGCTTCTGTGCTGCTATCAATTGGGCAGGCGCAGGCAAACTCAGTCAGGCACTACAGTGCAAACCTGGATAACTCCGCGTGGCAGGTAAGCGAAGAGAACCGTTTAGCCTGTGAAATGGAGCATGAGATTCCCCGTTACGGTAAGGTGCGCTTTCAAAGCGAGGCGAGTAAAGAGCTCAACTTACGTATGAAAATGGAAATGCGCAAGTTACCGGACAGCTATGGTGTGTCTGCCATTGAGTCCGTTCCGCCGCGCTGGCAGCCAGGCGAGTCCAGTTACCGTATTGGCGACATGAAGCTCTATAAGCAGTTTGATGGCGAGCTGCAGAAGCAACTGGCCTGGACCTTATTGAGCGAGCTGGAAAAAGGGCGTTACCCGACATTCTTTTACAACGACTGGTATAACAGCCGCGATGAAGTTGCTGTCTCTATTTCTTCAGTGAACTTCCGCCGTGCTTACGATGACTTCATGAGCTGTGTTAATGCGTTATTACCGTTCAGTTTTGACGACATTGCGTATACGGTGCTGAACCACGAAGCCGAAAGCGAAAAGCTGACTGTTGCGTCGCAGCGTAAGCTAAAACAAATTAGTGACTACCTGCAGGTGGATAACGATTTGGAACTGGTTTTAGTCGACGCTTATACCGATTCGCTTGGCGCGCGAGGCCCGAACAAAGAATTAACTGAGGAGCGGGCGAAAGAAATTCAGCAGTTTTTCGTCGAACGGGGTATAGATGCGGAGCGTATTAAAACCGTTGCTCACGGTGAAGACCGGCCGATTAAATCGAATGACAACGAGTTAAACCGTCAGATCAACCGCCGTGTTATTGTGCAGTTAAGCAAACCACCCATGATTGAGCTGTAAAAGGCTCAGTCACTGGTCTTTTCTTTAAATTCGCACAAGTCTTCTATGACGCAGGAACCACACCTTGGTTTACGGGCTATGCAGGTATAACGTCCGTGCAAGATTAACCAGTGGTGCACGTCTACTTTAAACTCAGCCGGCACCACTTTTATCAGTTTTTCTTCCACTTCTTTAACGTTTTTACCGGGGGCCAGTTTGGTGCGGTTAGACACCCGAAATATATGCGTGTCGACTGCGATAGTGGGCCAGCCAAAAGCCGTATTTAAAACCACGTTTGCCGTTTTTCGGCCAACACCCGGAAGAGCTTCCAGCGCGGCCCGGTCTTCCGGTACTTTGCCACCGTATTCTTCCACCAGAATTTTGCAGGTTTTGTAAGCGTTTTCGGCTTTGGAGTTAAACAAACCAATGGTCTTTATGTATTCTTTTATTCCATCTACTCTCAGGGCAAGCATGGCTTCAGCGGTAGGTGCGGCAGGGAATAGTTTACGGGTGGCTTTATTCACACCCACGTCGGTTGCCTGGGCGGACAACAAGACTGCAATTAACAGCTGAAAAGGGGAGTTATATTCCAGTTCAGTTGTTGGGTTCGGGTTATTGTCCCGCAGCCGACTCAAAATTTCGTAGCGCTTGTTTTTATTCATAAGAGTTCGTTTTTATTTGTGTTTTTTTATTAGGCCGTGACCCGTGCCCGGGTAACGGTTTTCTTCTCGGCACGGGCACTCCGCACAGCGTCAATCTTGTTTTTCAGGGCAATGATAAAGCCCATGCCAATAAAGGCTCCTGGCGGTAATATAGCCAGTAATAAAGGGTAATTAACGGTAAAGAGCTCAATTCGCAATTGTGCTGCCCACTCACCCAGAAGCAATTCTGCGCCATCAAACAGGGTGCCGTTACCAATAATTTCTCGCATAGCGCCCAGTACTATCAGTACCAGTGCAAAGCCAACCCCCATTGCCAGCCCGTCGAACGCTGCGCGTTGCCATGGGTTTTTAGAGGCATAAGCTTCGGCGCGGCCAATAATGGCACAGTTAGTCACAATGAGCGGAATGAAGATACCCAGCGACTGATAAAGCTGGAACACATAGGCGTTCATGAGCAGTTGAATAATGGTTACGAAGGTGGCAATGACCATGACAAAAACGGGTATGCGGATTTCCGAAGGGATAAACTCACGCACCAGAGATACGGTGATATTTGAGCCAACCAGTACGAACAAGGTCGCCAGACCCAGGCCCATGGCGTTGGTGACTGAGGCAGTCACTGCTAATAGTGGACACAAGCCTAAAAGCTGTACTAATGCGGGATTGTTTTCCCACAGGCCTTGCTTGGTCAGGTTTTTGTATTCGTTCATTCCTGAGCCTCCTGACAATGTGGTAAGTCGGCGTTAAACAGAACGTCTGCTTGCTGCTGAAGCTTTAATGTCGCTCGTTTTACGGCAGAGACCACAGCCCGGGGGGTAATGGTCGCGCCGGTGAACTGATCAAACATGCCGCCGTCGCGCTGAACAGCCCAGCGGTTATCATCTTCACCGCGAACACGCTTCTCAGCAAAGCTCTTTATCCAGTCACTTTTCTGAATTTCAATTTTATCGCCTAACCCCGGGGTTTCCTGATGGCGCAAGGTTCTTACACCTAAAACTTCGCCATTGGGTTGAATAGCCAGCAGCAAACGGATAGCGCCGGAGTAGCCGTCTGGAGCTACAATTTCAGCCGCTAAAGCAGTGGGCTCATCGTTAACCCATGCGCGATACAACGGCTGCGGCTTAGTACTGCCCAGAGCCGGATCCTGTAGTAATCGACAGGATTGGTATAAGTCGTTGTCGTGCAGTGCCGGCGGTATCAACTGATTCAGTGTGCGAAGCACTTGCTGCTGCTGTTGTCTGGCGATTTTGTCTTCTGTCAGCAGTTGCACACCAATAATTAAAGCGGTAGCAATGACCGCAAAAGCGGCCAGTAATAAACCATTTTTCTGCATACTGTTAAAGGTCATATCAGTCTCCGTGGCCGTAAACAACAGGCCGCGTATACCGGTCTATTAATGGTACACACATATTGGCAAGCAACACGGCAAAGGCTACGGCGTCGGGGTAGCCGCCCCAACTGCGAATAACAAAGACGATGAAGCCAATCAATAAGGCAAAAACCACGCGGCCCCGGTTTGACGTGGCGGCCGATACCGGGTCGGTTGCTATAAAGAAAGCGCCTAACATGGTTGCGCCACTTAAGGCGTGCACGATAGGTCCGGGCATAAGGTCCGGCGCAAAAATATGAGCAATAAAAGCGGGTAGGCAAAGGCCTGCAAGGAACCCCAGCGGAATGTGCCAGCTGATAATGCGTTGCTGAATTAAAAGTAAGCCACCGACTAAAAAGCCCAGATTAATCCACTGCCAGCCGGCACCGGCAAAATAACTGAACTCTGGTCCCTGATAAATTTCTGTCAGCGTATAACCCCGGGTCAGTTCTGTTTTTATGGTATCCAGCGGTGTTGCCATGGTGACACCATCAATACCTGCACGCAGTTGCTCTACGCTGTAACCGGCAGGGGTGTATTCAAACAATATGGTGTGCAGTGTTTGCCACAAAGTTAGCGAGTGCTCGCTAATAGTGGAAGCCGGTAGCCAGTTTGTCATTTGTACCGGAAACGAAATTAACAACAGCACATAACCTGCCATGGCCGGGTTAAATAGGTTCTGACCCATGCCACCATACACATGCTTGACCACAACAATGGCGAATAAGGTTCCTATAACGATGACCCACCAGGGCGCAAGTGAGGGAATGCTAATGGCCAGTAAAATGGCGGTGACTATTGCGGTGTTGTCACGCAGCGCGGAAAACGCCGGTCGCTCGCGGGCAACCGTACAGGCCATTTCGGCTAATACTGCAGTAGCAACGGCTAGTGTAATTTGAAACCAGACTCCGGGACCAAAAAAGTAGCTTTGCAGCAATACGCCGGGCACTAAGGCATAGCAGACCCAGCGCATCATTTCGCTGGTGGTTCTTTGGTTATGCCCGTGGGGTGATGGTGCAATTTTGAAACTCATGACTCATTTCCTTTGGCTGAGCTGTCCTCATCGGCGTTGTCTTTTGCTGCTTGTGCCGCTTTTTTGGCTTTAGCGCGGGCAATAGCGGCTGCAACTGCGGCGGATTTCCCAGCTGGTTTCTCGTCGCCACTGTCAGTTTTACTGTCAGGTCTACTGTTTTTTTTCCTGCTGCATTTTTTTGCGCTCTTCGGCGGCTTTGCGATGGCGTTCTAAACGTTCCTGCTTTTCGCGCTCCAGCCTTTCCTGGCGAGCTTCAAAGCGCTTCCGAGCCTGTTCGGCTTTGGCCTTTTCACGGGCAATGTTACGCACTTCAGCCTTAGCTTTGCGGTAATAGTGCACCAGCGGAATTTCGCTGGGACAAACATAGGCGCAGGCGCCGCACTCAATGCAGTCAAATAAATGATGCTTTTCCAGTTCGTCGTAGTCTTTCGCTTTGGCCAGCCACTGCAATTGCTGTGGCTGCAAAGTTGCGGGGCAGACGTCCGAACAGGCACCACAACGAATACAGGCCAGCTCGGGGTCAGGAGCCGGCAGCTCGTGATCGGTTGGTGCTAAAATGCAGTTTGTGGTTTTAATGACCGGTACTTCGGTACTGGGTAAGGTGAACCCCATCATCGGGCCGCCCATAATAATTCGTTGTTTCTTTTCCGGATTAAAACCGGATTCATCCAGCAAATGTTGAATAGGGGTACCTAATAAGGCCCAGACGTTACCGCGTTGTTCTAATGCTTCGCCGGTTAGGGTCACCACTCGCTCTAATAAAGGCTCACCGTGAATAATGGCGCGCTTAACAGCATATGCGGTACCTACGTTTTGCATCAGTAAACCAATGTCCATGGGCAGCTTGCCGCTGGGTACCTGATAGCCTGTTAGCAGCTCAATTAATTGTTTTTCGCCACCGGAAGGGTACTTGGTTGGCACCACTTTAAGCTGTATCTGCGTGTCATCATCAATAGCCGCAGCTATGGCTTTTATTGCCTCGGGCTTATTGTCCTCAATAGCAAACAATACTGAGTTACACCGGGTGATGTACTGTAAAATTCGGGTGCCGGCAATAATATCGTCTGCATACTCCTGCATTAGACGGTCATCGGCGGCAATATAGGGTTCGCATTCAACTCCGTTAATAATTAAATGCTTAAGGGGTTTTTGTTGTGCCAGTTTCTGCGCAGTAGGAAAACCTGCGCCACCCAGACCGGCAATACCCGCTTCCTGAACCAGCTCCAGCAAACGCGATATTTCAACATCGTGATAGTCGGGCAGAGCATGTTTGTTGCCCCAGCGTTCTTCTCCATCCGGATGAATGACAATGGCTTGCTCAGGCAGACCCGAGGCATGGGCCGTAGGGCGTTCCTCAATGGCCGCAATAACACCCGAGGTTGGTGCATGCAGCGGTAACCCCTGGCTTAACCCGGCTTCAGTCAGACGCTGGCCTTTATCAACACGCTCACCGACCTCAACTAATACTTTGCCGGACGGGCCTATGTGTTGACGTACGGGTAAAATGAGCTCTGTTGGCAATGGCAAACGTCTTATTGGACGGCTGCTGGCCGGTTGCTTGCGTTCCGGCGGATGAACGCCACCGGGGAACTGACCGATGATACCGGTGTTAAAGTCGCGGTTTACTGTTTTTACATCGCTCATTCAACCACCTTCACCGGAATACTATTGGCTTTTATGTTTTCTTTTACGGTGTCTAAGTCCCACTGCCAGGTTTCGGGCTTAGGTTTAACCGCCACCATGTCAATGCAGTCAACCGGACACGGCTCGACACAAAGGTCACAACCTGTACATTCATGTTCAATAACGGTGTGCATTTGTTTTGCAGCGCCTAAAATGGCATCAACCGGGCATGCCTGAATGCATTTGGTACAGCCAATGCACTCGTCTTCACGAATAACCGCGACTTTTTTAACGTCTTCTTCGCCGTGTGCATCGTCAAGGGGTTTGGGTTCAACGCCCATTAAGTCGGCAAGCTGTTTTATGGTTGCTTCGCCACCGGGAGGACACTTATTAATGTCATCGCCATCGGCAATGGCCTGTGCGTATGGGCGGCAACCCGGATATCCGCACTGCCCACACTGTGTTTGTGGCAGAATTTCGTCAATTTGGTCAACAATGGGATCGCTCTCGACACGGAATTTAACCGCGGCAAAGCCGAGTATCACCCCGAATATCAGCGCTAATACGCCCAGCGCGATAACTGCTCCGAATAAACTCATTAACCGCTCACCAATCCGCTAAAGCCCATAAAGGCAAGAGACATAAGCCCTGCGGTGATCATTGCAATAGCTGAGCCTTTAAATGCTACCGGCACATCGGCGGCAGCTAAGCGCTCACGCAGAGCTGAGAATAAAATCAGTACCAAGGAGAACCCAACTGCGGCACCCAGGCCATAAACAATGGACTGCACAAAGTTGTGTTGCTCGTTGACGTTAAGCAAAGCAACACCGAGAACGGCACAGTTGGTGGTAATTAGAGGCAGAAAAATGCCCAGCAACCGGTACAGCGTTGGACTCGTTTTGTGCACCACCATTTCGGTGAACTGCACAACTACGGCAATAACCAGAATAAAACTTAAGGTTTGCAATGACATTAAATCCAGCGGCTCTAACAAATACTGATTGACCAGATAACTGCAGACCGAGGCCAGTGTCAGCACAAATGTGGTGGCAGCGGACATACCTATGGCGGTATCTAACTTGCTGGAAACGCCCATAAACGGGCACAAGCCCAGGAACTTTACCAACACAAAGTTGTTTACCAGCACGGTGCCTATCAGTAGCAGTAAGTAATCGGTCATTTACCTTTCCGGGTACTGTGGTTATTTAAGACCGCATATTATCGGTGTTTTGGCCGCCATAAACAACAGACAGCGAGCATGGGTTTAGGAGAAAATTCCGACATTGTCATCTTTTATTCACGAAACTGATTATTTAGTGTCATAAAGGCTTGGCAAAGTAGCCCCAACTGAAGCCAACTTGGGTTTTCTACCATGGTATTGTTCAGTTATTTACAACGCTTTGATCGTTACTGTTATTGCCTGTTTTCCGGGTTGAGGGCGAAAGATCTTCCCGGACAAATTGCTCTACTGACTTCCCGCAGCGGCGATGGCTATGGATACCTCGCTATTGCTTTAATGGTCTGGATGCTCGATGACAGCGGTGACGAATATTTTACCAGTCTGATATGCGCATTTTCTCTTGAACTTCCTCTTTACTGGATCATGAAAAACAGTTTTCGTCGGCAACGTCCCTGTGAGCGTAACTTGTCTTTTGCGGCGCTTATTGTTGCCAGCGACAAGTTTAGCTTTCCTTCCGGGCATACGGCGGCAGCGGTTTTATTCGCCACGGTTACCTACCACTATTATCCTGCCGCGGGGTTAGCCTGTTTTGGCTGGGCAATGGCTATTGGGGCGTCAAGAGTGGTGGTCGGGGTTCATTATCCGAGTGATATTGTTGCCGGTGTTGCACTGGCTGTCTTAGTTTCGGAACTGACGATATGAAAATTCTTTACGGAGTTCAGGGTACAGGGAATGGTCATTTAAGTCGTTGCCACACATTAGCTCAGTCTTTGACTAAACATCGTAATGTTGAAATTGATTACCTCATATCGGGTCGCCAGCCTTCAGGGCTTTTTGACATGGAGGTTTTCGGTGACTACCAATGGCGTCAGGGCTTGTCGTTTGTCACCGAAAGGGGGAGGCTTCGCCGACGCAAGACATTACTCAATAACCATTGGCGGCAGTTTTGGCAAGATGTGAAAAACTTACCGGTTACCGACTATGACCTGGTAATTACTGACTATGAGCCGGTAACCGCCTGGGCGGCGAAGAAACAAGGCGTGCGCTGTGTTGGTTTGGGCCGACAATACGCTTTTCATGAACCCGATTTGTTTAAACGGTTGTCCTGGTGGCAAAAGCAGCTGATTTCCTCCTTTGCACCATGTTCAGAACCCGTTGGTATGCATTGGCTGGCTAGTGGCAATGCGATCCCTCCAGTAGTAAGACAGGAAGAAAACGCCTGTGTCGGGTTAATGCAGCGCGTTGTGGTTTACCTCCCTTTTGAGGATCCCCGAGATATTATTGACCAGCTTCAACCCTTGGATAACTATGAGTTCTCGCTTTTTCATCCTAAGGTAGAGCGGAAGTCGTTGGGGCACATCGAATGCTATCCGCCCTCACGAACGGAGTTTGCTCAGCACTTTAGTAAGGCGTCCGCTATTTTGTCGAATGCCGGTTTCGAAACGAGTTGCGAAGCGCTGAGCCAGGGAAAGGCTTTGGCAGTAAAACCTTTAGCAGGCCAGTTTGAACAAAAGTGGAATGCCCGCATATTACAGGAGCATGGGCTGGCGAGTGTCTTAAAACGAGTTGAGACCAGTGACGTTGACAGCTGGCTAGCGCAACGGGAACCTCATAGACTGTACTGGCCTAATGTCGCGGAAACGCTGGCACAATGGATTGCCGATGGCGCAACGCAACCAGTTGCTGAACTCAGTGCAGAGCTTTGGTCCAGAAACGAAAAAACCGCCATATAGGCGGTTCTTCTGAATGTGGCTCCCCAGGTTGGATTCGAACCAACGACACATGGATTAACAGTCCACCGCTCTAACCAACTGAGCTACTGGGGATTTGAATAGTCTGGATGTTGTTTGGCTCCCCAGGTTGGATTCGAACCAACGACACATGGATTAACAGTCCACCGCTCTAACCAACTGAGCTACTGGGGAACAACATTCAACGGCTGCGAATATTAAAGCTCATACGCAGGGGTGTCAACTATTCTGCGAAGGTTTTTAAAGGAAAAGGGCTCGGTTGTCGAAAAAGTCAGCAAATTGATTTTTTTAGTCACATCAATGCAAAAAGATGAGCTAATCCTTATCGCTGACAATGTCAAGTAACTGTCAAGTTTACATCTATAACATAAGTATTAGCTTTTTCGAGGATCTGATTATCCACAGATATCTGAATGTCGCAGTAGATAAAGGCTACATGATCTTATCCACGGAATCTGTGGATAACCTTGTGTTTAACTCTGTGAAGTCGTAATAATGATGCGGCTTTGAGGGCGATTTCCGTAGTGGTTAAAAAGTAACGATAAAACAAAATATACAGAATAAACAACAGGTTAGTTTATTCTGGTGAATAAATCTTCAGGTTGGTGATCGATTCACCAGTCAATGCGTGAAGAATCAGCAACTTGTGTATTTCTTAGTGAATTTGACTAAAAAACGCGCCAAAAAATCTCATGTTAAATTGAATTATTAGGCTTGACATCGGTCACTTAGATCTGGTTCCGATCACTAATGGCAGGAAGGAATTTTTAGTAACTTGTAATAAAAGTATCAAAGTGAAAAGAGTTGGTATTGATGGGATTTATGCTGTAACAAGCGTTCAATTAATAGGGTTTTGGCGCTCATTGCAAAAAATGGCGCCAAAACCTTCATTTTATAAACTTTCTGAGAAACTTTTGATACGTTTAACCGCTTCTTTCAAAACATCCATTCCGGTAGCGAAGGATAAACGGCAATAACCATCCGTGCCAAAAGCTGAACCTGGCACAAGGGCTACGTTGGCTTCTGTCAGCAGTTTTTCGCACAGTTCAACGTCGCTGCTGACATTGGCTTTAGCCATTAGCTTATCGACCTGAGCAAAAGCGTAAAAAGTACCGTCGCCTGGTACGCAGTCAATGCCGTCAATGCTGTTTAGAGCATCAACCAAATAGTCGTGACGCTCTTTAAATGCAGTCACCATGGTTTTAATACAGCTTTGGTCGCCGTTTAATGCTGCCGCTGCCGCGTACTGGCTAATGCTGGCAGGGTTCGATGTACTTTGTGACTGCATTTTTTTCATAGCAGCAATAATTGGTTTAGGGCCTGCAGCATAACCGATGCGCCAGCCCGTCATAGCGTAAGCTTTGGAGACACCCGTTAGGATGACGGTGCGATCTTTAAGATCCGGAGCCACCATTGGAAAGTTAGCAAAGGGCGAGTCGCTCCAGAGGATATGCTCGTACATATCGTCGGTGGCGATAAGTACATTTGGATAATCACGCAGCACTTCCGCAAGGGCTTCAAGCTCGTTCGCGGTATAAGCTGTTCCGGCCGGGTTGGACGGACTATTGATGAACATTAAACGTGTTTTATCCGTTAGTGCGTTACGCAATTGTTCTGGTGTAATTTTAAAACGTTGGTCTATGCCGGCTTTAACAATAACTGGCGTAGCGCCAACCAACTTGGTCATGTCAGGATACGAAACCCAGTAAGGTGCGGGAATAACAACTTCATCTCCCGGATTTAACCAGGCACTGAGTAAATTGAAAATACTGTGTTTACCACCGGCTGACACAATAATTTCTGAACGTTGGTAGCTAAGGCTGTTGTCGCGTTTTAGCTTTTTAATAACAGCATCTTTTAGCTCATCGATACCATCAACAGCCGTATATTTGGTCTTACCGTCATGGATAGCCTGAATCGCAGCATCTTTAATAAAATCAGGTGTATCAAAATCTGGCTCGCCGACACCCAGACCAATAACATCTTTGCCTTGTTGACGTAATTCATTGGCTTTTTGAGTCACCGCCAGAGTCGGTGACGGCTGAATTGCATTGATACGATCAGAGAGTTGGTAATCCACGTTCAGATCCTGTTTTTCGCAAGGGTTGAAATGCCCATTACTATACGGATCAGAGCGGCTAAAGTCCATTCTCCGTAGCCACAAAGCGCAGTCTCATGTACACTATTCGGCTATCGAACTGAGGAGGGATTGAATGGCAGCTGCCGACGCATCAAGAAGTCTTATCAGCGCGCCGGTAGGACAAAAACTCTGGGAAATGACCTGGCCGGTTATTTTCGGTGTGGCTACCCTTATCAGTTTTAATGTTGTCGATACCTTCTTTATTAGTATGCTTGGAACTGACCCCTTAGCGGCTGTCAGTTTTACTTTCCCTGTTACCTTTACTGTTGTCAGCCTGGCTATTGGTCTGGGTATTGGAACCTCTGCGGTTATTGCCCGAAAGTACGGTTCAGATAAACCCGACGAGGCTCATTTTGATGGTTTTTCGGCACTTTCCGTGTCGGCTTTATTAGTCGCGGCTTTGGCCTTAATCGGCTACTTGCTGATGGATCCAATTTTCAGCTTGCTGCAGGCTCAGGATAGGTTAATGCCACTTATCCGGGATTACATGACGCTATGGTATTTTGGCTGTGTCATGCTGGTGACGCCTATGGTGGGTAATGCCGTATTGCGTGCATCGGGGGATACTCGCACTCCTTCGCTTATTATGGCTTCCGGTGGTTTAGCTAACGCTATTTTCGATCCTATTTTAATTTTTGGTTTGGGGCCTATTCCGGCTATGGGGATTCAGGGCGCGGCGCTGGCCAGTGTCATCTCCTGGTTCAGCGGCGTCTTTTTAGTTTTCTGGTTGCTGCGTCGGAATAAATTGGTGTCTTCAAAACCGCCGGGCGGCAGACTGTTTATTGACGCCTGGATAAAGTCCGCCAGAGGTATTTTAAAAATTGGTATGCCGGCAGCCAGCGCAAATATGCTGACGCCTTTAGCCATGTCAGTAATGACCGCTATTGTTGCTTCCTACGGTGCGCCTGCGGTGGCCGCTTTTGGTGTCGGTTCGCGGCTTGAATCGCTGGCCAGCGTTATTATTCTGGCGTTGTCTATGTCGTTGCCGCCTTTAATTAGCCAAAATTACGGTGCCGACCGCATAGACAGAGTAAAAGAAGCGTATCGAACCGCTCTAAAAGCGGTGTTGGCGATTCAGGCTGTGATTTATCTGCTTATGTTGGTTGGTGCGCATTGGATAGCGCAGATTTTTGCTGAAGAGAAAGCCGTTGCCGACATTGTAAAACTCTTTATTTATATTATGCCGTTGGGTTACGGATTGCAGGGCATTATTATACTGACAAACTCCAGCTTTAATGCTGTGCACCGGCCAATGAATGCCTTATGGCTGAGCATTATTCGTTTATTTGTGTTGTTCGTGCCACTTTCCTATTTGGGAAGTTTATTAGCCGATTTGACCGGTTTATTCATCGGTGGTGTCGTCGCTAATCTGTTTACCGCTATTATTGCGTATTGGTGGTTTTCACGAGAGTTGAGGAGAGAACGTGGCTAAGAAATTTGAACTGGTTTCTAAATACAAGCCGGCGGGTGACCAGCCCAAAGCCATCGAATCGCTGCTCGATAATCTGGATGCCGGTTTGGCGCACCAGGTGCTTCTGGGTGTCACTGGTTCAGGTAAGACCTTTACCATGGCGAATGTAATTGAGCGTTCGCAGCGACCTACGTTGATACTGGCGCACAATAAAACATTGGCGGCGCAGCTGTATGGTGAGATGAAAGAGTATTTTCCCAATAACGCGGTGGAATATTTTGTCTCTTACTATGACTATTATCAACCCGAAGCTTATGTTCCGACGACCGACACCTTCATTGAGAAAGACGCCTCAATTAACGACCATATAGAGCAAATGCGTTTGTCCGCTACCAAGGCGCTTATGGAGCGGCGCGATGTAGTTCTGGTTGCTTCGGTATCGGCCATTTACGGCTTGGGTGACCCCGAGTCTTACATGAAAATGATGCTGCACTTGCGTCGTGGCGACATTATTGATCAGCGAGACATTATTCGACGCCTTGCTCAACTTCAGTACAAACGCAACGATGCGGCTTTTGAGCGCGGCACTTACCGGGTTCGTGGCGATGTTATTGATATCTTCCCGGCAGAGTCGGAAGAGATGGCTGTGCGAGTCGAGTTGTTCGACAGCGAAGTTGACCGCATCAGCTTTTTTGAGCCGCTGACAGGTCAGGTAACAGAAAAAGACGTTGCGCGCGCCACTATTTACCCGAAAACACATTATGTGACGCCGCGGGAAGTATTGGTTAAAGCCATTGAAAAGATAAAAGATGAACTGAAAGATCGCCGCGAAATCCTACTTAAGCAGAATAAATTGATTGAAGAGCAACGGATTAGTCAGCGGACACAATTTGATATTGAAATGATGCTGGAGCTTGGTTATTGCTCAGGCATTGAAAACTATTCTCGCTATCTGTCCGGTCGTGCGCCCGGCGAGCCGCCACCAACCTTAATGGACTATTTACCCGATGACGCTCTGCTGATTATTGATGAGTCTCACGTGACCGTTTCTCAGGTTGGCGCCATGTACAAAGGTGACCGCTCACGTAAAGAGAACCTGGTTGAATATGGTTTTCGCTTGCCGTCGGCGCTGGATAACAGACCACTTAAGTTTGATGAGTTTGAAGCCATAGCGCCACAGACAATGTATGTGTCGGCAACGCCGGGTAAATACGAGCTGGAACGCAGTAGCAACGAAGTGGTAGAGCAGGTGGTCAGGCCGACAGGGCTTATTGACCCGCAGATAGAAGTGCGGCCGGTTGCAACACAGGTGGATGATTTAATGTCTGAAATTCGTTTGCGCACCGAGCAGGGCGAACGGGTACTGGCAACCACATTGACCAAGAAAATGGCTGAAGATTTAGCAGACTACCTGGATGAACATGGAATAAAGGTACGCTACCTGCACTCAGACATTGATACTGTCGAGCGCATGGAAATTATTCGCGATTTACGTCTAGGCGAATTTGACGTGCTGGTAGGAATTAACCTATTACGAGAAGGCTTGGATATGCCCGAAGTGTCTTTGGTGGCAATTCTGGACGCTGATAAAGAAGGCTTTTTGCGTTCTGATCGTTCACTTATTCAGACCATTGGCCGTGCGGCGCGTAATGTTAATGGCCGGGCTATTTTATACGCTGACCGCATTACCGGCTCTATGCAGCGCGCCATGGAAGAAACTGAACGCCGCCGTAATAAACAAATAGCGCATAACAAAGAACACGGAATTACCCCTCAGGGGCTTAATAAAAGTATTACTGATGTGATGGACTTGGGGCAGGGCTCAGCCAAAGCTCGTAAGAGTAAAGCTGAAAAAGCTCTGGCTGAAGTGGCTTCTGGCTATGACGCCCGTACCGTTGTTGTTAAAGACGCAAAAGCTGTCATGAAAGAAATTGAAGCTAAGGAAAAAGAAATGTACAAAGCGGCGCAGAACCTTGAGTTTGAACTAGCCGGAAAGCTTAGGGACGAAGTGGCCGAACTGCGTGAACAATTAAAACGAGCGGTTTAACAGAATACTCTGAGACGAATAGGGTTATCGCTTTTTTCAATTGGTTTTAACAACCTTAATCGGCAATACTTTATACTAAGTCGAAGTGGGAGGTTGTTATGAAAGACGCAGCAAAAACAGTATCATTTGGTATCATGCATTTTACTATCGCCTTTGGCGTTGTCTGGCTGATGACAGGCGATATCGTACTAGGTGGTGCAATCGCCTTGATTGAGCCTTTAGTGAACACAGTAGGTTACTATTTCCATGAAAAAATCTGGCAGCGCGGAGATAAGCGCCGGGCAGCGGTTGGTCGAGAAAGCGCGATACTTGGATAAAGAGGGCAGAGCGAGTTTCCCGCTCTCGCTCTTGCTGGTTCTGTTATTTGAAATGCGCGGTTATGTCGCCGCCATTATTTCTCTGACTTTCGCTGAAGATCGTACCCGACTGCTAAAACTCTTTTATACCAGTTCGGAGCAATTTGGACTGATGCTGCTGGTCGGATTACCGGCGTTAATTGTTCTGCTGGCAACGACTTTTGCTGGTGAAGATGAGCGCAACTGGGCCAATGTATTAATGCGTTTTGCCCAACCCTTGTTATTACTCTCGCTTATTGTCGATGCAACATTAATTCTGTGGATGTTTATTGAACAGCATGGTGCGTTTTCTTTCGGCCGGGCTGGCATTATATTTGGCTGGTTTATTTGTGGTTGGTACTTAATAAATTCCAGGCGTTGGCGGTTCTATCGTCGACATTTAGCTAGTCGTTATTAACACGGCCATTCAGGTAATACCATTTGCCATCTTCTTGCACGAAGTCAGACTGTTCTTCCATAAAAGCTACGTCATTGCCGTCTTTGTAAAAAGCCCGGAAATGAACTTGTCCTTTATTCTGGTCAACGCTGGATGAAATGACCTGCAGTTTAAGCCAATTTGGAGAGTCACTTAAGTCGAGCAACGGCGGGCGCGAGCTACTGTGCCAGGTGGCTTCTAAATAGCTGGCCAGGCGGCCGACAAAGGCACTGTAGCGCGAACGCATAAGTGCTTCCGGAGACGGGGCTGTTGCCTCTCCGCTATGGTAAGCGTAGCAACAATCCTGATAGGTTTTATCTAAGCCGCAAGGGCAGGGTTCTGTCATTTTCATAGCGCGAACTTTACCAGTACGCGCTATGATTTCAACTGCAATTTTAGTCGGTTTTACCCGAATGGTTCTTACCCAGTCCGCCACTGATGGTTAACTGTAAGGCATCAGCTGGTTTCATGGTCAGTGACTCAACGCAGTCACCCGGAACAATCACCATATAACCGCCTACGTTATAACTCATGGGTAAGAACACGGCGACCTGGTCTTCTTTCATGAGTTCGGACAGGCGATCGCCTTTAATGCCACTTTTTTTAGTAACAATGCCAATAAGTCGTAAGTTACTACCGGGCAGGGTAACCAGTACAACTGATTCTTCAGCAAAGTTCTTACCTGACATCATCTCGAACACATCATTAATTGTGCCGTATAAGCTGCGCAACAAAGGCAGTCTATTCATCAGTTTGCCGGGTAGTTGCCATAGTGAATCAATAAAATTCCAACGAGAGCTGAAACCAATAAGAAGTGCAATCGCTAAAAAGCTAATAAAAGCCAAACCAGGGAAGTAAGATGACTCACCGAGTAACGTTGTCCAAATTGGCTTCAGCCAGGTCTCTATTGTGACTAACAGCCATTGTAATAAGGCAAAAGTCACGACAATGGGCAGTAAAATAGCTAACCCTTTAAACAAATACTGTAAGGTTCTTTTCATTATTCAGGCCTTATGGCTTTATGTCAGTCACATTGTGAAAGTAATAGCTTAATCGGACAAGTAATATTCTATGGTGGATACCACCCGTATTTTCTTCAGGTGAGGGTTATGACGGTCGCGTGCACTGATACTAAACTGCCCCTGTCGAGCCTGCTTTATTTTGCCCAGTTCAGAGTTAGAGTCTAAGGCAAACTTTTCGGCTACCTCCCGCGCTTTTTTGGTCGCCTCTTCTATCATTTCGGGTTTCACTTCATTTAAGCGAGTAAATACATAGTCGGGTTGAGCCTGGTAGCTATCGGTAGTAAAAACAATACCTTCTTTGCCCAGTTCACCGAGAAGACTCATGATACCGCGAACTTGCTCAACATTTTCGGAGTATACAGTTATGGTTTTTGTGGCTGTATAGCGAAACTCTGCAGGCTGAGATGAACCATAACTTTGAGCTGACTTATCGGTAATTGACGGCGCAGACGAAGAAATTTCATCCTGCTCTATGCCTTTATTTTGCAGAAACTCAATGACCTTTTGGTTGGATTTCTCAATGGTTTTATAAATGGCGGTTAAATCATTACTGGCGGTTGTAAATTGAATGGGCCAGATGACGGTGTCAGCAAGGTACTCACGCTCTGACAGCCCTTTTACAGTAACCGTGCGTTCCATCGACTTATGCTCAAGTACTGCATTTGAGCCAATCACAGCAATAATGGCGAAGCTGATGATCAGTGAAATACCGAGTATCAGAGTATTTTTAGTTGAGCTCATTTTAACTCCCATCGTGGTTTACTTACCTACACTATAGGATAAAATTCGTGACAAATGGCTATAGGGCAGTTGGGTTTGTTCGTGCCAGTGGTTAAAGGCATTTTGTGCCTGCTTCAGGCCTTTTTGACTGGTGGGGGAGGCATCTATCAGCTTGTAATTGGTCAGCGCGGTGACAACGTCATTAGACATAATAAAACCGTCCCAGCCAAGTTCGCGCAGAACGTATTGCGGAGTAACGCCGCCCAGCCGAGATCCGTTCTTTTTAAGGTAGTGCAGCAATTCTGCTTGCCGGCTTGATGGCCACTGCGCTAAGAACTTACCAAAGCTGCCGTACTCTTCGGATACTTCCACAATCATACGGGCGTTAGCTGGAACGGTATTTATTTTCTGCTGATTACGAACAATGCGTTCATCTTTTGACAGTTCTTCTAATATCTCTGGTGGTACTTGTTGCCAGTAAAGCGGAACAAAACCTTTAAAAGCTTCCTCAAAACCCGGCCATTTCGCCTCAATAATTCTCCAGACAAAGCCCGCCCGAAAAATACAGCGGGTAATAGTAGCAAGTACATCCCGGTCTTCGAGTTGTTCTAATTGGGTTACGGACGATACTTTAGGCAGGCGTGCAAGCATCGCACTTTCGCCACCTTTACGCTGGCAGGCTCTGTCATAGAAACGAGAAAAGTTGATTGTTATATCGGTCATGGTCTTCCTGCTTTTTAATCTAGCATCCAGTCTGCAATGGCGCGGCAATGAAGTTCGGTGGTATCGAACAATGGCAGGGCAGAATGTTCTTGTTGAACCAGCAGACCAATTTCAGTGCAGCCTAAAATAACGCCTTGTGCGCCTTGCGCTGCCAGATCTTCAATAATTCTTAGGTACTGTTTGCGCGCGCTATCAGTAAATTGGCCATGGCACAGTTCTTTAAAAATAATGTTGTCGACTGTATTGCCGTCACTTTCACCGGGTATCAGTACCTTAATGTTTTGTTGTTCAAGGCGCTCTTTATAAAAAGGTTGCTGCATGGTGAAGCGTGTACCCAGCAACCCAACCTGGTTAACGTTGTTTTGTTTAAGGTGCTCCGCCACGGCGTCGACAATGTGCAATAAAGGCAGTTTAACGGCATCTTCAACCTGTGGAGCCACTTTGTGCATCGTATTTGTCGCTATAACAATACTTTCAGCACCCGCTTTTTCCAACTGCCGGGCTTTGGCAATAAGAGCTTGTGTAGCTGCATCCCAGTCATCCTTACTTTGCATCTCTTCAATAGGCGCAAAGTCGAGGCTGGCCAGAAGAATTTCAGCACTGTGCAAGCCTCCCAGGCGCTTATTTATTAGCTGGTTCAAACGCTTATAATAAGTGCTGGTTGATTCCCAGCTCATGCCACCAATAATGCCGACTGTTTTCATTAAAGCCTCCGCAACCGTCTTTTAAACACAGCCTACCTTAGTTTCTTAAGCAAGTTAACGCAGAGTTTAGATGAAAAATATCTAATTTATATTGCATTTATTTTAATTGAACGGTCAATTAACTAAGTTTGATTTTAATTGAATGATCAATTAACCTTAACGCCGTTGTCACATTAGCCCCATACATTAAGGAACTTCACTACAACACAAGAAACAGGAACTTTTATGAAAACTTATGTGCCTATGAAGCAAAGCTTAATCGCACTATCTGTACTATCAGCATTATCTGCTACCTCCCTGCCAGCAATGGCGCAAGACACTCAAGATCAGCAAGCAGAAGAAGAAAAAGAACAAATGGAAGCCATTGTGGTTACTGGCCGCAGTGTTTCTTATGCGAATAACGCCGCTTCTGCAGAAATGAAAAAGCAACAAACGTCTATGACCAGCGCTTTGGCAATGGTTGATAACTTACCCGGCGTTTTGGTAAACGAAGGTGACCCGTTCGGATCTGATGAATGGTCAACCAGCATCTCAATTCGCGGTTTCCAGTTAGATTTAGAATCTCAGCAAATTGGTATGACTGTAGATGGTATTTCTAACGGCAACTCAAACTACGGTGGTGGTACTAAAGCCAGCCGCTACATTGACACTGAAAACTTACGTGGCACGGAAGTTTCTCAGGGTACAGCTGACATTAGTTCTCGTTCAAACGAAGCTTTGGGCGGTACCTTGAACTTTACGACTATTCGTCCTGCGTACGAAGAACAGTTTACCGTTAGCACCACGATTGGCGAGCATAACGCACAAAAACTGTATGCACGTTACGATACTGGCGAAATTGCTAAAGACACATACGCGTGGTTCTCTCTTTCGAGCCAACAAAACGATGACTACATGGATGGTTCGGTAACCAATACGCGTGACCATGCTGAAGGTAAAATTATCAGTCGTGTTGGTGACGTAGATTTAACGGGTTACGTGAGTTACGACGACGCTCAGGAATATACCTATCAACGAGTTTATGGTTTAGCACAGTATGAACAAAACTCTGAATGGGACGGCCTGACTGAAGACTGGACAGGCATTCCTTATCAAGACCAGGCATGGCGTGAAGGTTGGGTAACTGAACGTGAAAACTTGTTTGGTTACCTAAAAGCCGACTTCATGCTGGGTGAAGTGGATGTCAGCACTAACGTTTACTATCACGAAAACGAAGGTGCTGGTAAGTGGATTCCATATTACATCGCTGATGTTACCGACGACGGTGCAGGAAACCCTAACTCGGAACTGGACCCTTCAACCACAGCTTACGGCGGTTCTTCACAAGGTTTTATCTATTTTGTTAACCGCGACGGCCAGTCATTATCACCTGAAGCAGGCTGCGAGAGCTCAATTGGTTACCCTTATGGCGGCGGCGGAGCCGAAGTAGACCCAGGTTGCTATGAGCAAGGCGCTATGCCGGTCAGTTCGCATCGTCACACTCACTATGAGAAGCAACGCTACGGCGTCAATGGTGACTTTGTATGGGATACCACAATTGCCGGTATGGCAAACACCTTACGTGGTGGTTTCTGGTACGAAGATTACCAGCGTGATGAGTATCGTGACTGGCATAAAACCATTGATGCAGCAGCGAGCCCGCGTCCTGAAAGTAACCCTTACTGGGTTCAGTACAGCCGTGAATTCCCGGTCGAAACTTTGATGTACTACATTGAAGACGAGATTGATGCCGGATTTGCGAAATTTCGTCTGGGCGCCAAGAAGTTTGATGTTGAAGTGTCAAAAGAAGACCAGTTTAACCCGGATAACAATTTGAGCGTATCGTCTGACTCGGATGCTTTATTGTCAGCTGGTTTTGTGGCTCCTTTACCTGTTCGTGGACTGGAGGTTTTCGGTGGTTATGCAGAAAACTTTGCCGCAGTTAAAGATGCGGTACTAGAGCGTGATGACACCGATGTAAGTCAGGTTGAACCGGAAACGGCAGACAATATTGACTTAGGTTTACGTTATTCAACACCGGGTTTCAATGCGAGCTTAACTTACTATGACATTAGCTTTGAAAACCGTATTACCTTTGTTAGTAACGAAGACGTTGACGGTATCGACTTCTTAGAAGCGGCTGCCGGCGGTTATGTTAATACAGGTGGTATTGAGTCAAATGGTGTTGAGGCATCACTGGATTACAATCTGAGTGATAACCTTGGCGTTTATATGTCTTACACAAAAAATGACTCAACCTATACGGATGAAGCATTCCGCGGCAATACGGTACTGGGCAGTGCTCAGGACATGGCCGTTGTTAGCTTTGACTACACTAAAGGCGATTTCTATGCCGGCTTTAGTACTAAGTATGTTGGTGAGCGTTTCTTAGACCAGGCGAACACTCAGGAAAGCGATTCTTACGTTGTGAGTGACCTTTACATTGGTAAAACCGTTTATGACATTGGTGGTGCAATTGACAGCATGGAGCTGAGCTTCACTGTGAATAATGTCTTTGACGAAGATTACCTTGGTACTATCGCTCCGGGCGCTGGTTGGATTGGTGCGCCACGTACGGTTGCACTTAATGCTAAGTTTGTATTTTAAAACTACCCCGAACCACATGCGGTTAACGCCGCATGTGGTTGCTTTAGTAGCAAGCAACAACAAGGTAATCAATACACATGTATAAACTATTAGCACTATCCACATTACTACTGAGTGGCTCTGTTTTTGCCGATGCACCAGGCCGGATTTTATTTGGTTCATGTTCGCATCAGGACAAAGACATTCCCATTTTTAACAGCATTATTGATGACGACCCTGAAGTTTTTGTGTTTCTTGGGGACAATGTATATGGCGACACCGAAGACATGTCAGTGTTGCAGAATAAATATGAAAAACTGGGCTCTAAGCCGGGTTTTAAAGAACTAAAAGAGCAAGCAGAGCTCATCGCTATTTGGGATGATCATGACTACGGTGCGAACGACGCCGGCAAGGATTACCCTAAAAAAGAAGCGTCAAGAGATATCATGCTCGACTTTTGGGGTGAGCCGGAGAACTCTCCGCGTCGCACTCGTGAAGATGGAATTTACACCTCATACACCTACGGTGAGGGCGAAGAAAGCATTCACGTAATTTTGCCCGATTTGCGTTGGAACCGGGACGATATTGCCCACGTGACGCGTGAAGAGTATGCAAACGAACGTAAACCGAAAAACATGGGGCCTTATAAAGTTCACAGCGACCCTGACGCCAGTATGATTGGCGAAAAACAATGGCAGTGGCTGGAAGAACAGTTACAAAAGCCGGCGCGTATTAAAGTCATTGGCTCCAGCTTACAGCTTTTAGCTGATTTTACCGGTTGGGAGTCGTGGGCGAATTTCCCCTCTGACCGCCAACGTTTGTTTAATCTTATTAAAAAACATAAGGTTAATGGTGTTATCTTGATAAGTGGCGACACCCACTGGGGTGAAATCAGTTACTACGACGAAGATTTAGACTACCCACTATGGGAAGTTACGTCATCAGGACTGACTCAGGAGTGGAAAGACGTTAGCCCTAATAAACACCGCATCGGTCAGTTTATCAATAAGGTAAATTATGGTGCGCTGGACGTTGACTGGGAAAAAGACGATCCGGTAGTGACTCTTGGACTTTACGATGAAGAAGGTGATGTAGTTAACGAACACCGCTTCAGGCTGTCAACGCTGGAACCTTACGAATAAAAATTAAACCATGTGAGAAAGCTATGCCAAAAATAGGAATGGAATCAATGCGGCGTCAGCAGTTAATCGATGCCACCATCGATGTGGTTGCTGACGTAGGCTTACGAGGAGCAACCATAAACTTGATTTCGCGCAGGGCGGGGATGTCGTCCGGTATTATCAGCCATTATTTTGGCGGTAAGCAGGCGCTAATTGAGGCCTCTGTACGGTATTTGCTTTCTCAGCTCAAAATGGAGCAGTCACCGGATAACCCGTATGACCGCTTGATGAAAATTGTTGATTTGAACTTTTCTGATGTGCAGCAGGCAGATTCAAGCACAAAAACCTGGTTAAGCTTTTGGGGGCAGTCAATGCATGACGCCGACTTATATCGCTTACAGGAGCTGAATAAGCGCCGGCTTGTGAGTAATTTGCGTTACAGTTTCAAGCAACTACTGAATCCCGAAAGTGCGCGTGAGGCAGCGGAAGTGACGGCGGCGTTAATTGATGGTTTTTGGTTGCGCTGTGCATTAAGCCGGGCAAATGAAGAGAAGTTCAGTCAGGCAAAAAAATACTGCAAAAAATACATTAATGGTGTGCTGGAACAGCACGGTGTCAGTTAAACCATTGCCAAATTATAAGGGAGTTATCGTTGTCCTCTACATTACTTAAAAACTTTATTCATGGCCGTTACGTCGACGACAGTAACCATGAATACTTTGACGTGATCAACCCAGGTACCGGGAAAGTGATTTACACCGTAGAGTCGGCAGGAGAGTCGCTGTTGGAAGACGCGGTGGAAAGTGCTCAAAGAGGGTTTGAGGTTTGGTCACAAACCCCTGCAATTGAGCGAGCCCGAGTATTACAACGTGCAGCGGCGATTCTGCGAGAGCGCAATGACGAGCTGGCAAAGCTTGAAGTGCTGGATACCGGTAAACCCTGGCAGGAAGCTGTTGAAGTCGATGTTCAGACCGGATCGGATGCTATCGAGTATTTTGGCAACTTATGCCCGTCAATGATGGGCGAGCAACAAAGTGTCGGTAACGACTTCTTTTACACACGGCACGAGCCTTTAGGTGTCTGTTTTGGCATTGGAGCCTGGAACTACCCGTTGCAAATTGCTTGCTGGAAAGCGGCTGCGGCCCTTGCTGCAGGTAATAGTATGATTTTCAAGCCATCCGAAGAGACACCTCGTGGCGCTGCGATGTTGGCAGAAATATTTATCGAAGCAGGCGTACCGGAAGGCGTATTTAACGTGGTGCATGGTGATGGTGTTGTCGGTAATTATCTGGTTCAGCATCCGTCGATTGCGAAAGTGTCGCTGACAGGTGAAGTAGGCACGGGCAAAAAGGTAATGGCCGCGGCGGCAGGTACCCTGAAGAATGTGACCATGGAACTGGGCGGTAAATCACCGCTTATTGTCTTTGATGATGCTGACATTGATGAAGCGGTAACCGGTGCCATGATGGGTAACTTTTACACCCAGGGCGAGGTCTGCACCAATGGCACTCGGGTCTTCGTGCACAAAGACTGCTACGACACTTTTATGGAGCGTTTATTAGAGCGCACCAAGAACAATATCGTAGTCGGCGATCCTATGGATCCTGAAACCAACCTGGGCGCGCTAATTTCTGAAAATCACCTGCATAAGGTCATGTCTTATATCGAGCTTGGCAAAGAGCAGGGCGCTACTCTGGCATTTGGTGGCGAAAGATTAACGCCTGCGGGCTGTGAGAGTGGCTATTTTATTGGCCCCACTATTTTTACTGACTGCACAGATGACATGCGCATTACGCGCGAAGAGATTTTTGGTCCGGTGATGTCCGTTCTGACCTTTGAAACGGAAGAAGAGGTCATTCAACGAGCTAACAATACCGATTACGGACTGGCAGCTGGTATTTTCTGTCAGGACTTGCGCAGAGCTCATCGTGTCATCGCTCAGCTGGAAGCCGGTATTTGCTGGATTAATGCCTATGCTAATTCGCCGGTAGAGATGCCGGTAGGTGGATACAAGCAATCGGGTATTGGTCGTGAAAACGGTGTGGAAGCACTTAAGTCTTATACTCAGACAAAATCAATTTATGTCGGAATGGATAAGCTGGAAGGTCCATTCTAATGACAGTGAATGAGAAATTCGATTACATCATTGTGGGGGCGGGTTCGGCTGGCTGTGTGCTGGCCAACCGGTTAACAGAAGATCCGGATGTCTCGGTATTGTTATTAGAGACTGGAGGCTCAGACAAAAGCATTTTTATTCAGATGCCAACCGCGCTGTCGATTCCGATGAATACGAAAAAGTACGCCTGGCAGTTCCATTCGGAACCTGAGCCTTATCTGAATAATCGTGAAATGCATTGCCCCCGGGGCAAGGTTCTTGGTGGCTCCTCGTCGATTAACGGCATGGTTTATGTTCGCGGTCATGCGCGGGACTTTGATGAGTGGCAAGAGCATGGTGCTGAAGGCTGGGACTACCAGAATTGCCTGTCGTACTTTAAAAAGGCGGAAGACTGGGCTTTTGGTGCCGATGAATACCGTTCGAAAGATGGCCCTTTGGCGGTGAATAACGGTAACAATATGCAAAACCCGTTGTATAAAGCCTTTATTAAGGCCGGAGTTGACGCCGGTTATATGGAGACCAGTGACTATAACGGTTTTCAGCAAGAAGGTTTTGGTGCCATGCATATGACCGTGAAAAATGGTGTGCGCTGGTCCGCTGCTAATGCCTATTTAAGGCCAGCTATGAGCAGACCTAACCTAGCGATAAAAACCGGGGTTCAGGTCAGTAAAGTGCTGTTGGAAGACAAGCGGGCTATTGGTGTCGAGCTTTATGAGAAAAACAACATTGCTCGCTTTTTTGTGAATAAAGAAGTGCTTTTAAGTGCAGGTTCCATTGGCTCTCCGCATATTCTGCAGCTATCGGGTATTGGTAACAACGAGACTCTATCTGCAGCGGGCATTGAAACTCAGCATGAGCTGCCTGGTGTCGGGGAAAACTTGCAGGATCACCTGGAGTTTTATTTTCAGTATCAGTGCAAAAAGCCGCTGACGCTGAACAGTAAGCTAGGACCTCTGAGCAAGTTAGCTATTGGTGTACGCTGGATTTTATTCAAAACCGGCTTGGGCGCAACGAATCATTTTGAGTCCTGCGGTTTTATTCGCTCGAAAGAAGGTGTTGAGTGGCCGGATCTCCAATATCATTTTCTGCCGGCAGCCATTCGCTACGATGGTAAATCTGCTTTTGAAGGGCATGGTTTTCAGCTGCACATTGGGCACAATAAGCCGAAAAGCCGTGGTTGGGTTAAAGTGAAAAGCTCAGACCCTTTTACCTCGCCCCAGATTCAATTCAATTATTTGCAGCATCAGGACGACATTGAGGCATTTCGGGCCTGCGTAAGATTATCTCGCGAAATTATTGCTCAGCCGGCAATGGATGAATACCGCGGCCAGGAAATACAACCGGGAAAAGACATTGTGACCGATGAGCAGATAGATGCTTTCGTGCGTGATGCCGTAGAAAGTGCTTATCACCCCTGCGGCAGTTGTCGTATGGGTGCCGAAGATGATGACATGGCAGTGATTGACTCACAAATGCGTGTGCGGGGCTTGCAAGGACTTAGAGTTATTGACTCGTCGGTTTTCCCAACGATTCCAAACGGCAACCTGAACGCGCCAACCATCATGGTCGCGGAGCGAGCGGCTGATATCATCAAGCATCAGAACCTGCCGAGAGCTGAAGTTGATGTTTATAAAGACCCGCAATGGCAACAGCGTCAGCGCAGTGGTGAGGCCAAGCGGAGCGCGTCATGTTAACTCTTGTCAGTATTGGCATGCTGTTTTTCATGGCCATGGTGGTCTTTATTGTTATGCGCTGGGGGCGGCTGAAACTTAACGGTCGCTACCCGGTGTCTACTATGACATTCATTGCTATTCTGTTTACCTCGGGTCTGGATGTCGGACTCATTATGTTCCCGCTGACAGAGTTCCCGGTTTATGCCGATATAAAAGAAAACAGCGAGTACGCTTTTGCCAACCCTTTGGCTATTGAGTTTGGCTTCTGGGGCTTTCTGGTCTGGGCCATTTACTTTGTCACTTGTTTTTATTTCTGCGCAATTGAACCCAAAGTAAAATTCTTTGAGATTACCTGGGTTAAGTGGATTAATAACATCGTGATAATTGGCACCTGTGCTTTTACCGCGCATTTGTTATTTGCGAACTTGAGCTGGTATTTACCCAGTATTGCGGTTAGCGAAGGCTTCCCCTGGTACTACGCGCTGATTGTCGGCGGCACCATTTTATTTGCGGTGTACTCAAGTACCGAGCTTAAGTTTGTTAAGATTCTTAGCTTGTCATCTGGTGGGCTGTTCTTTGCGTTAATTCTTGGGCTAGGCAGTATCGCTTTACTGTCTGACAATGTTTCTGCGCCTGATTATTTTAGTACTTTACCCTTATTGACCGACTACTTTGAACATCTACACCGGTTTGTTCTGCCGATTAATGATTACCATGCGTTTTACCTGTTCTGGTGGTTTGCCTGGAGCATTATGATTGGTCAGTTCACTGCGCGCTTTGTTGGTAACATGCGCACCATCTGGCTGTTCTTAGCCATGCTGATATGGCCGTCATTGTCCATTGGTCTCTGGTTTAGTGTTTTATACTTATTCCACTTAAAAGGACTGGATACTTCAGGATTCATTAATCTGGCGATGGTGTTTGTTGGAATTGTTTTCGTGATCAACTCGCTGGACTCTTTAATCCGGCTTTATTCCGACAACCTGAACTTGACAGTAGCGCGTTTTGGCAAACAAAAATATATGGCCTTACATGCCTTTTTGATGATGTCATTAACTGTACTATTTAGCGTTCAGTTTATAAAAATTCAGTGGGTTGGTGCGTTGGTTATTGGTATTGGTTTGTGTTGCTTTGTTTACATCGCGCTTGGTAAGCAACAGCAGCCGCTGCCTAAAACTGAGGCATTGGTACCAATGCCTGTTAAGAAGAAGTAGAAACAAGAGGGTGTCTACGCGGAGTAATGCTCAAACTCCACTCAACACCCTCTTATCGGTGTGCGTTGCTTAATCAAACGAGCGAGACTTAAGAATCTCTGGTTTCAGGAAAGGTTTTTCACCGGTATTGTCATGGTCACCCAGAACCTGGCCATTGATCTCTTGTCCGTATAAAGACCATTGATAGAAATTCTTATATTTCTCTCTGGTTTCTTTTATTTCGCCAGTATAACGAGGATCTTGCGGGCGTTCGTGTGCATTGATGAAATAAGCGACATTCCAGGCTTCTTCATCACTTAGGCGACCAGGCTGTCCTAGTGGCATATTGTTTTGAATGAATGAGGCCGCAGTGAAAATGCGAGTCATTCCGGCTCCCCAGTTGTATGAGGCGTCACCCCAAAGAGGTGGAAATACCACTTGTCCATCTACTGTTTTACCGCCGCCATTTTGGCCATGACAAACCGCGCAGTTATCTTCATACACCTTTTTTCCGGCGTCGTAGCTTATGTTCTCTGGCATTTGTTTTCCTAAATGGCTAAAACCTCGCCCGGCTATATTGCTGTCGTAAACTTTTGCACCCTTTGCCATATATTGGTGATAGGCAACTATAGCTAACATATCGTCACTGCCATATTCGGGTGGCTTACCATTCATAGAAAATGAGAAACACCCGGCAATTCGTTCTTCCAGCGAGTTGACGTGCTGGTTTTTACCACGAAAGTCTGGAAGCGTTGTGGCTGCTGGCCAGACAGGTGCAGCCCAGGGTAGCCGACCTTCACCCATATGGCATGACTTACAGTCCATGTCGTTGAATACGTACTCACCACGGTACTGCTGAGTATTCATAAACATGTCACGACCTTTAAGAATGACTTTGCGCAGCTCTTTATGAAGGTTTGGGTCGTTCTCAATATCGCTTAATGTGGGTGCTTCGTGAACATATTTACCTTGTTCAAACTCAGGTAACTTAACCTCGCCCGGTGACTGAGATTGCGCTATCGCCAGCCCTGCTAAAGAAAGCCCAATTAAAGATAATGTGATTTTTAATGAAGTATCCATAGCTGAGCTCCTATTCCGAGGCCGGTATTGAAGCAAGGTAAGCAGAAACAGCCTCTATCTGAGCATCACTTAGGCGTTTTGCTACGGCTTCCATAAGCTGAACTTTGTCGGTTTTACGGTTGCCGTTTTTCCATGCATTAATTTGTTGCTTGATATAACTCGCATGCTGACCTGCGATGCCAGGAAAGTTTTCGTTAACGCCCCTGTTATTAGGTCCGTGGCAAGTACTGCAAGGCGGAATGTATTCCTCCCAATTGCCGATACTCACAAGGCGTTCACCCTGTTTTAATAATTCTGAATCGGTGTCTTTTGAGGTGCTAGCAGGCTTGCTCAAGCTGGCATAATAAGCCGCGATATCATGCAGTTGCTGTTCGTTGAAGTTATCAACATTCATGGACATAACGGCATTATTTCGTTCTCCTGTCTGGTAAGCCTTCATCTGTCGATATAAATACTGTTCGTTCATACCTGCAATGTAAGGAAATGCGCCTGCTGCATTACCTTCACCGTTAGGTCCATGGCAAGCCATACAGGGGGCACCGCTTCCGTCACCTTTCATCGATAACTGCTGACCTGATTCCGGATCGCCTTTAGCCGAAACACTCAGGGAAGCTCCCAGAAGTAGAGCACTCAGAATGCAATATACGACTAGCCCTTGTTTATTATTCATAGTAATACCCTATATTTAATGACGAGTATGATAGTTAGTATAGTAGTAAATAATATATTATAGCCACACCATTAGTATGGTTATTGGCAAAGGACTGAACTATGACACTTTCGAGAATTGCAGTCGCATTTTGCTTAGGTGGTTTACTGAACGTTTCAGCACAAGCGGAAACAAATTTATCGAGTCAGTTATTTATTAATGCAAGTAATATTCAGCAGAAAGGGCAAATTTCAAATAGAGAAGGTTGGGAACTGGACTTAAAGCGGTTTTATCTCGATTTTAGTCATAAGTTTGATGAAAATTGGAGCGCAGTAGTAACAACCGATGTTCAGTGGCGTCGTCAACAGGATCCTACCGATGTCTGGTTCCGTCACGCTTATGTACAATGCAAATTGCCGGATGGCCAGCTTCTGCAACTTGGTGTGGCACCACTGCCATGGATTGACTACATAGCCCGCAAAGTGGGCTACCGCTATGTGGATCCAAGTCTGACACCAATGAATCAGTTTGCCGGCCCCACTGATTTAGGTGTTCATTACTCGAATAAAAATGACAATGTCAGTTATGCCGTGTCAGTTGTGACTGGCGGTGGCTTTAAGAAGCCAAGAGTAGGGGATTCAGTCGACGTAGAAGCCTATGCAGCCTGGCATATTGCTCCGGGGTTCGATATTGCTGTTGGTGGGTACCGTGGCGCTCGGACTCAGGACAAAGATGAGGCACCCAAGATTAATACCGCTGAGCGCTTTAATGCCTCTATCAATTATCAGGTAAAGAGCATCCGCCTTGGGGTTGAGTATGTCCACAATAGTAATTGGGGACAGGTAGCAAGCCTTGTAAAAGATGCTAAAAGTGGTTGGGGAAGCTGGGCGAGTTATCGTTACGCACCAAAGCAGTCGGTATTTGTGCGTTATGACACAACGAAGCCAAATCGCCGCCTAAATCCTGGCTATGAGAAAGATTATGTTCAGGTTGGTTGGGACTGGAAAGTTGCACCCTATCTGACAGTGGCCATTGTTGGTAAACGCATTGAAGAAACTAGCGTTAATTTTCACAGAGAGTCGAACGAATTTGGACTGTGGAGCATGTGGAACTTTTAGTTTAAGGCGGCCTTAGTCTTTTCGACTAGGGCCGCATAAAGCCGTTTAACTTATGTTTAATCCCCAGTCGTTATAGGCTGCTTGCGCGAGTTCATCCCGGAATTTAGGATCGGCAATATGAATCAGTTCGCGCGCGCGTTCACTCATACTCTTGGCGCGTAAGTTAGCGACACCATGTTCAGTGACAATGTAATGCACATGGGCACGAGTGGTGACCACGCCGGCGCCTGGCGCAAGCAGTGAGCTAATGCGTGAGACAGTGCCGCCGCAGGCTGTCGAAGGCAGAGCAATAACCGAGCGACCACCTTCCGATAAGCTGGCGCCGCGTACAAAGTCCATTTGGCCGCCGACGCCCGAGTATATTTTAGTGCCAATGGAGTCTGCGCAAACCTGACCGCTCAGGTCGACCTGCAAGGCGCTATTTATAGACATAACCTGCTTGTTTTGGCGAATCACCGAGGTGTCATTGGTGTACTCAACATCAAGGAAAAAAACTTCCTGGTTGTCATCAACAAAGTCATAAAGTGCCTGAGAACCCATCGCAAAAGTGGTGACAATGCGGCCTCGGTGCTTACGCTTGCGGCTGTTGTTTATGACGCCACGCTCAACCAGCGGTAATACGCCGTCAGAGAACATTTCGGTGTGAATGCCTAAGTCTTTGTGATGATGAAGACAAGCTAAAGTCGCGTCTGGTATTGCGCCAATACCCATTTGCAAACAATCCCCGTCATTAATAAGGCCGGCAACGCGTTCGCCAATTTTTTGTGTCACAGGATTTTGTGGTGGTTGGTTGTGCAGTGGGATAGGAGCTGCTTCCTCGTAATAACGGTCAAACCGCTTTAACGAGACTAACGCATCGCCGTGCGTCCGTGGCATGTTGGGGTTTATCCAGGCAACCACTTTTTTCGCAACTTGCAGTGCGGCCCGGGTTGCTTCAACTGAAATACCTAAACTGCAATTACCGTGTTTATCCGGTGGTGACACCTGAATGATTGCGGCATCCAATGGCTGTTCGCCAGAGCGAAACAGCTTGGGAATTTCAGAGAGAAAAATAGGGACATAGTCGGCTAGACCTTGATTCACCGCCTGCCGAGTTGAGGCCCCAACAAAGAAAGCACGTTGGCGAAGATGTCCTTTAAGCTCAGGGTCACAGAGTATCTCGCTGTACTCTGTATGCAACTGTAACAACGTCAGGTCTTTACGTTGTGCAGCGATCTCTTTCAGACCTTCCAGAAGTTTATAAGGGGTGGCAGCCATCGACTGGCACCAGATGACATCGCCATCGTTGAGAATTGACAGGGCTTCTACCGCTGAGTTTACCTTCATTACTGCTTCCTTTTTAAGCGAGAAGTATTGAGCGAGATCAGAAGTATAACCGCTTTGGCTGTGAGGGTATTTACCCAGTAAGTAATACTTCTTTCGTTTGTCATACTACTGTCATAAAAAATTCATACCCTTAACAAAATAGATCATTGCGGAATGTGAAGGTGCTGTCTATTATTCCGCCACTTTTATTGTTGGGTGTTTGCTATGTCAATTCGTAATAAGCTTCTTTCTGTTGGTTTGATCGCCACAGCGGCCTTTATTTTGTTGCTTGCCTTAATGATGCTTTTCCAGTCACAAGTGAGTGAATTACATCGTGCGAGTGAACTTCGAGAGTCCGTACACAATAGCTTGCTGCAATTGCGCCGTGCGGAAAAAGACTTTCTGTTACGAATGGATAAGAGCTACTCAGAGAAGTTAGCTCAACAAGCTGCCATAACTGACAATCGGCTTGAGCAGCTTAATGCTCTGGTTGATGATAAAGCTTCCTCTCAACTGATTGAACAGTTAGAAAGCCAGGTAGAACGTTATAGCGAAAACTTTGAGCACTTGGTCAACGCATTTCAGCAGCGTGGGTTAGATGAAAATAGTGGTGCTTATGGCGCGCTGCGCTCAGCAACTCATGAGTTAGAAGAAGCGATTGATACCGCCGGACGTACTGAGCTTTTGGTTACTTTGCTGCAGGTTCGTCGCAGCGAAAAGGACTTTATGTTGCGCTTCGATGATAAGTATCTCGGCCGGGTAGAGGGCTTGCTGGACGAATTAAAAAGAGAGCTATCTGCAACGCCGGAACTTGCGGAAAAAGTCGATGCGTACCGCCGTGACTTTGGTCGTTATGCAGCTCTTTCTAAAGAAATAGGGCTTGATGAAGAGTCTGGAATAAAGGGCGAGGTCAGAACTATTGCCAGCAATATGGAAGCGTCGCTTGAGCAGTTAGATAAAGAGCTGAGCGAATTGCTCGCCTCTCGTCAGGCAACCATGAAGTGGGTACCTGTCGTTGTATTTGCTGTTATCGCACTCATTGTTATTGCAATGCTGGTTTGGGTGATACGTTCCATTAATCAGCCGCTGACCCAATTGCGTGAAGATATGCAAAGGGTCCAGACGAGTAATGACCTGACGTTGTCCTCGGAGAAGTTCCGTGATGACGAGCTTGGCGATTTAGTTGATAGCTTTAATGAACTGCTAAGTTATTTCCGCAGTGTTATTCAGCAAATAAACCAGTCTGTCGAAACGGTGAATAGCCTTACACAGCAAGTGTCTGATACGGTGACCCATACTTCACAAAACTTGGATATGCAGTCGCATGAAGTGGATCAGGTCGCTGCTGCTATTAATGAAATGGGTAGCACGGCACACACTATTGCCAATGACGCGGAAGATACTGCTGAGCAAGTGAACAGTCTGTCTGAACAGGCGAAACATGGTAGTACCTCGGTACAGGCTGGTGTTGAGAAAGTGCGTTATTTAGCAGAACGGTTGAACAGTAGCGTAACTGAAGCGAATACCTTGGCAGAGCGCAGTGCGTCTATTACACAAATTGTGACGGTGATTAATGGTATTGCTGAACAAACCAACTTATTGGCGCTGAATGCGGCTATTGAAGCTGCCCGCGCAGGTGAGCAGGGACGAGGGTTTGCCGTGGTGGCGGATGAAGTCCGTACGCTGGCTTCCCGTACTCAGAAGTCTATTGGTGAGATAGAGTCAATTACTAGTCAACTGAACCAGCAAACTCAGATTATTGTGAATACCCTGCAAGAGTGTAATGAGCTGGGTGAAGAGAGTGCGCAGCACTCTACTGAATCCGATGAGCTATTCAACCGCATTCATACTGAGCTGGTTAAAATTAACGACCGCTCGGCCTCTATTGCTACTGCGGTTGAGGAGCAGTCTGCAGTTGTCGACGAAACCGCAAGAAATATTACCCGGGTTCGGGATGCTGGTGTGGAAGCGGCAAATGATGCACAGTCAAACGCTGACGCAGTCACTCAGGTTCGTCAACAAACTGAGCAGCTGCGTCAGGCGGTTATAAAATTTACCGTATGATATGACGTATCACGCGGTCAGGTACTTCGCATGGAAGCGAAGCTGAGCTTCGATAAATGACGAGATGAAGTAATAGCTGTGGTCATAACCGTCGTGTAAATGAACCGTACCGCCGCCGTTAACTTCGCTAATGGCGTCTTTTAAGTTCTCAGGTTTTAACTGTTCTTCTAAAAATCCGTCAGCTAAGCCTTGATCAACTCGAATTGGGAGTGTCTGACCTTTAGATTTGATGATCTCAACAGCGTCGTATTGCTTCCATTGTTCGCGATCATCGCCCAAATACGCGCTAAAGGCTTTTTCACCCCAGGGGCATTGTGTTGGGTTGGTAATCGGCGAGAATGCAGAAATGCTGGTGTAGCGGTCACTGTTACGTAAGCCAATAACTAAAGCTCCGTGTCCGCCCATGGAATGACCTGCAATAGCGCGCTTGTCATTAATTGGCAGCTCCGCTTCGACTAATTCCGGCAGCTCTTTCACGATGTAGTCGTACATTTGATAATTCGACTTCCAGGGCTCTTCAGTCGCGTTGACGTAAAAGCCTGCACCTAAACCTAAGTCATAAGCGCCGTCTGAATCGTCGGCTACATTGTCTCCACGCGGGCTGGTATCGGGAATAATTAAGGCAATACCCAGCTCTGTGGCCACTCGCTGCGCACCGGCTTTGGTGGAAAAATTTTCATCAGTGCAGGTTAAGCCCGATAAAAAGTAGACCGCCGGAACCTCCGTTTTCTCTGCGCGTAATGGCAAAAAAACACTGAACTGCGTAGTGCAGTTCAGTACTTCAGAGTCATGTTCAAAGCGCAGCTGACGACCGCCAAAACAGCGGGTTTCGCTAACTTGTTTCATTCCTGGCTCCATTAATAATGAATGACTGAGCGAATCGACTTACCTTCGTGCATTAGGTCGAACGCTTTATTAATGTCTTCTAACGGCATGGTATGGGTAATAAAGGTATCCAAATCAAACTTACCGTCCATGTATTGTTTAACATAGTCAGGCAGTTCGGTACGGCCTTTAACGCCGCCAAAGGCGCTGCCACGCCATACACGGCCTGTAACCAGCTGGAACGGACGGGTAGAAATTTCTTCACCGGCTCCGGCAACACCAATAATGACAGATTCACCCCAGCCTTTATGGCAGCACTCAAGTGCAGCGCGCATAACGTCTACGTTACCAATGCACTCAAATGAGAAGTCGACGCCACCGTCGGTCATATCAACAATGACTTCCTGAATGGGTTTGTCGTGTTCGGTTGGGTTCACAAAGTCGGTTGCGCCTAGCTCTTTGGCAATTTTTTGTTTGTCGTCGTTCACATCAATGGCAATAATGCGTGAAGCTTTAGCTTGTACCGCGCCAATGATAACCGCCAGACCAATACCACCAAGGCCAAATACCGCAACCGTGTCGCCTTCCTGCACTTTGGCGGTGTTTTTAACCGCGCCCATGCCAGTGGTGACACCACAGCCAAGCAGGCACACTTTTTCAAGCGGTGCTTCTTTTGGAATTTTCGCCAGTGAAATTTCTGGTAGAACGGTGTATTCAGAGAAGGTTGAGGTTCCCATGTAGTGATAAATGGTCTCGCCGTCTTTTGAAAAGCGGCTGCTACCGTCCGGCATTAAACCTTTACCTTGAGTGGCACGAACAGCCTGACACAGGTTGGTTTTACCAGAGGTGCAGAACTTACATTCACCACATTCTGCGGTGTATAAAGGAATGACATGGTCACCGACTTCAACCGAAGTGACGCCTTCGCCGACAGATTCAACAATACCGCCACCTTCGTGACCTAATACGGAAGGAAAAATGCCTTCAGGATCTTTACCTGACAAGGTGTAAGCGTCAGTGTGGCAGACACCGGTTGCAATAATGCGAACGCGTACTTCGCCTTTTTTCGGTGGTGCAACATCAATTGTTTCTTCTTTCAGCGGTTCGCCCGGACCCCAGGCAACCATAGCGCGTGACTTAATCGTTTCCATATTGATTCCTTATACTGTTTGATTCGTCGTCTCATTACGTAAAAGCGTAGCCTAAGTTTAACTTTTTCTCATAAGCAGGTAATCTACTGTTTTTACAAATTACTTTTTCATTAATGAAATAATGGGGCAGTATGAAGCCTTGGCAGGGAATTAGCGAATTTGCGGCAGTGGCTGAATTGCATAGCTTTACCGCAGCGGCTCACCAATTGGGACTGTCGGTGGCACAGGTAAGCCGAAATATTGCAGCGCTGGAGCAAAGGCTGCAGATGCAACTGCTGTATCGCTCAACTCGAAGTGTCAGCTTAACAGAAGAGGGAAAGCTCTACTTACCCCATTGCCAGCACCTCGTTGCCAGCCTGAGAGATGCCGATCAGGCCATTCAGCAGCGCACACAACAGCCACAGGGTTTAATTCGCATTACGGCACCGGTCTACTATGGCGAGCGGTTTATTGCACCTCTGTTGAATGATTTTTTGCAGGTTTATGCGGATTGTCGTCTGGATTTACAGCTGACAAACGAGCAGGTCGACTTAATTGAAGGCAGTTATGATGTGGCTATACGCTTAGGGCAACTTGGCAATCCGAGGTTACGCGCCCGGAAACTAGGATCACGCCGGCATTTTGTCGTAGGCTCACCGGCTTATTTTAGTCAATTTGGATGTCCGCAAAACATTGATGACTTGGATGAGCATCGCTGTTTTACCGGAACGGTTAAGCAATGGCGTTTTCAGGTTGATGGCAAGCTGGAAACTGTGCGACCGGAGTCGTACCTGCATTGCAACAATGGTCTGGCACTTCGTGATGCCGCAATAAAAGGCTTGGGGTTGGCAATGTTGCCGGATTATTACGTGACTGAGTCGTTGGAAAATGGACAGTTAGAGGAAGTGTTAGCGGATTTTCGACAACCGGATGATGGTATATGGGCGTTGTATCCGGAAAATCGTCAGGTGATTCCTAAAGTACGGGTGCTACTGGATTATTTATCTGAAAAATTAATACTGAAAAGATAGAAAGCTGAGGGATAAAAAATGGTGGTTGCTACTGGGCTCGAACCAGTGACCCTCGCCTTGTAAGGGCGATGCTCTCCCAACTGAGCTAAGCAACCATCCTGAAGGTCTGCAACTAAGGGGAAGAAGAGAAGTGGTGGTTGCTACTGGGCTTGAACCAGTGACCCTCGCCTTGTAAGGGCGATGCTCTCCCAACTGAGCTAAGCAACCATTCTCACTGTGACACTTCTGCGTCGTTGCGAGGTGGCATTATAGGGCGCAGATATAAACTGTCAAATAAAAATTGCTAACTTTGGTTCGTTTGCTGACATTTTAATCACTTCGAATAGCAGATGCGTCAAGCGCTCAGTCTTGATAAACTTACGCTCATTAAATTGACCGGTTTCAAAGAAAGGAATAAACATGAGTGTGGTAACGCGTTTTGCCCCCAGCCCGACTGGGTATTTGCACGTTGGTGGTGCCCGTACGGCATTGTATTCATGGTTAGTTGCAAAGGCACAGGGCGGCGAGTTCGTGCTGCGTATTGAAGATACCGACCGTGAACGTTCAACGCAACCTGCTATCGATGCCATTTTAGAAGGTATGGAATGGCTGGGCTTAAGCTGGGATCGCGGACCTTATTACCAGACTCAACGTTTTGAGCGCTATAAAGAGTTAATCGACAAGTTACTGGAAGAAGACAAAGCCTATAAATGCTATTGCTCAACGGAGCGCTTAGAGAAAATGCGTGAAGAGCAAATGGCGGCTGGTGAAAAGCCTCGTTACGACGGTCATTGCCGTGACAATCCTGACGTCGGCGGTGATAAGTACGTGATCCGCTTCCGTAACCCGCAAGACGGCAGTGTGGTTTTTGATGATCACATTCGTGGGCGCATTGAATTCGCTAATACCGAACTGGATGATTTGATCATTGCCCGTACTGACGGCACGCCGACTTATAACTTCTGTGTGGTGGTTGATGACTGGGACATGGATATTACTCACGTAGTGCGTGGTGAAGACCATATTAATAACACCCCGCGTCAGATTAATATTCTGAAAGCTCTGGGCGCGCCGGTACCTCAGTACGCTCACGTGTCGATGATTTTAGGTGACGATGGTAAGAAACTGTCGAAACGTCACGGTGCGGTCAGTGTTATGCAGTATCGCGATGACGGCTATGTGCCGGAAGCGGTCGTGAATTACTTAGCACGCCTGGGCTGGTCTCATGGTGACCAGGAAATATTCAGCCGTGAAGAGCTGGTTGAGTACTTTAAGCTGGATGACGTTAACAAAGCAGCGTCAGCGTTTAATACCGAAAAGCTTAATTGGTTAAATCAGCACTACATGAAAACGTTACCGGCGGAAAAAGTTGCTCCGCAGTTGCAATGGCAGTTTGACCAAATTGGCGTGGACACAGGCAATGGTCCGGCGCTAGAGCAAGTTGTGTCGTTGCAGGCTGATCGGGTAAAAACCTTAAAAGAAATGGCTGCCATTAGCCGTTACTTCTTTGAGTCGGTTGAAGAGTTTGATGAGAAAGCAGCGAAAAAGCATTTACGTCCGGTAGCTAAGGAGCCTCTGGTAAAAGCCAAAGAACTGCTCGGGGCTGTTGCTGAGTGGAGTGCGGCGAATATTCAGGCGGCAATTAATCAGACCGCGGCTGACTTGGACGTGGGCATGGGCAAAGTAGGTATGCCGCTGCGTGTTGCAGCAACCGGTGGAGGCAACTCTCCCTCGTTAGATGTAACGCTGGAACTTATCCCCCAAAAGACGGTTCTGGCGCGTATTGACCTTGCGTTAGAGTTTATTGCCAACCGTGAAAAAGCGTAAGTTACCGCGCTGAACTGAGTGCGTAGCCTTTTGCCTTGCAACGGGCTACGCAAAGCGTTTGAGAAGCCGAGCCACCATTGGATGCTCGAAAGGGCGCTTTAGAGTAATCGCATAAAAGTGTTCGAACACGTTGGGCAGAGTCAGGTAGCGTTTTAACTGCCCGTTGTTCAACTCATCCCTCACAACAACATCCGGAATAACCGCCAGGGCTCCGGTATCACGCGCCAGTAGTCGCAACATTGCCATATCGTCTGCCTCGGCAAGTACCCGTGGTTGCCATTTGTATTCGGCGCTTAACATATCGAATGCCGCACGTTGGGGCATGTTTTCCGGTGGTAGAACCCAGTTTTTGTTCCGTAAAGAGGCATCTGTCAGGCGTTCTATATCGCGTCCCGGCGGCCCTATAACGGATACTGGCTGACGCGCTAACAGGCGGCTTTGCCATAATTGCTTGTCACTGCCCCGTACGTTGGTATTCGCCAGCGCCAGGTCAATTTGATGGTTAGCCAACTCATTAAATAACTGGTCGGGGGTCATTGAGTGCAGCCGGTATTGCACGTCCTGCTGGTGCACTAAGTCGCTGATAAATGCTTCGACAAAGTTACGTGACATGGTCGAGGCGTGACCAATGCGAATCACTAAATCTGCACCGTCCATTCCCTGTTTCAGTTGTTTGACCAGGTTCTCACCTTCGTGAAAAATCCGGTTGGCGTACTGACGAGCAATGTACCCGGCCTGAGTCAGCACTAGTTGTCGCCCCTGACGCTCAAACAAAGGCGTGCCTAACCATTCTTCCAACTGTTTTATTTGCGCCGATAACGCCGATTGCGACACATGAAGTTTTTGAGCGGTTTGGGTTAAATGGCCACTTTCCGCCACATGCCAGAAGTAAAAGAGATGTTTGTAATTCATAGTTGCTAATAACCGTTCTTTAAAATAGAACAATATTATATTTTATATCTATTTTACTTAACATTAAAGACGCCCCCATAATTGCCCCAAACAAAATACCCAGGATGCATCAATGACTGAATGGTTGACATTATCTGGCGTTCGCCCTGTGTTATTGGCTCTGGTGGCTTTATTAGCACTGGTAGTAACGCGCTACGCTGTCACAAACTTCCGGCTGGATCCGCGCCGTCGTTCTTTCGTCTCTAAATTGGTCGGCTGCTTAGTAGCGGTACTTGTACTTATCGTCAGTAATCACATTGTGGTCTTCTTTGTGGCCTGGATGAGCATCAGCCTGCAACTGCACAGACTGCTCATGTTTTATCCTGAGCGTGACAGAGCGGTACTGGCGGCTCATAAAAAGTTCATTCTGGCACGCTGCTCAGAAGCTTTTTTAGGCACGGCTTTTGTCCTTATGTACCTCAACACAGGCAGCTTTCAATTAGACACCATACTCAAGCAGTTTGCTACGGCACCTACCAGTATTCCCCAGCACATTGCGGCAGTCTGTCTGGTTATGGCGGCATTGATAAAGTGCGCTCAGTTGCCCCTGCATGGCTGGCTCATTCAGGTCGTTGAAGCGCCGACACCGGTTTCCGCGTTATTACACGCAGGCATTATTAACCTTGGCGGCTTCTTGCTGCTGGTTACCGTACCTTTATGGAGCAATAGTGTTCTGGCCGTGTGGTTATTGTGCCTGGTCTCGGCTGCCTCGTGCTGTTTTGCTGCATTAATTATGGCAACACGTATCAGCATCAAGGTGCGTCTGGCATGGTCAACCTGTGCGCAAATGGGTCTGATGCTGCTGGAAATAGGTTTGGGATACTACGACTTAGCCTTGCTTCACCTGGTTGCACACTCGGTTTACAAAGCTCATGCCTTCTTATCGGTCAGCGAAGTTGCTGTCATTAAACAGCCTCAGGCGCGCTCAATATTACGGGTGAGCCTGGTCTTTCTGATTTTTCAGGCACTCATTGCTGCTACCTGTTGGTGGTTACTGGGTGATCCGAAGTGGTTACCGTCGGCTCTATTAGCCATGGCGTTAGCGACTATTTGGATGAATCTCCACCAATGGCTGTTGCGATTTGCTGTTTCAGTGCTGGCGATAGCTGCTTATCTGCTTCTTGGTGCGCTGGTACAACAAGTTGTGGAGCCGCAACCTCCGTTTAACAGTTTACTGCTGGAACCGATTATTACCCTGCTGTTCAATATCTTCGCTTTTACCTATTGGCTGGTGCATCACACGCCATCGCGTCGTCTGAGCCAACGCTGGTTCATCACTTTGAACGCCGGACTTTATTTGGATGAGTGGCTGACGCGGCTGGTGTTGTGGTTGTGGCCCAGTCATCCCATTCGTTATTACCAACGTCGTAGCCGACAAGAGGGGCGCTTATGATCACCGTCAGTCGTTTTGTGTCTATCGCGGAACAGGTCAGTCAGTCCATTGCGCCGCAGTGGCCCTTGTCTCAATGGATAGCGGTTAACCCTTTCTGGCACTATCGCCAGCAACCGGTTAGCGGTGTCGCTGCACATTGGCGTTACTGTGCGGGGAGTCGACTGCTAATGAGCCCCGACTTCTATTGGCAGCAGTGGCAGCAGAATCAAATTGCCCCAGAGTTAGTGACCGAAGACATGGTGCGGGAGCTGGAGCAACGAACTCAGTCCCGTGAGTTGCTGCCGCAATGGCGAAACCTAAGCCAGTGGGTGGATAAATATCAGCAGCGTCGCCGAAAAATGCGCTGGAATGACGAAGTGGTGCTGCAAATTAGCCAGACCTGCGGCTTGTTCATGCAGTTTCCTACACGCTTCCAGCAAGCGGGTAAGGACAGCTCGTTGTATCAACATTGGTTGACGATATCCCGTGCTGACCGCGGTATTGAAACCCTGATGGACGAGGCCGATTTAAACGATTTATTTGCGGAGCTCCCGGATGATCCGCATGAGCTTATTAGCGTCTGTCAGGCGAGTTTTTTAACCGATGCGTCGGATTATGCACTGCGCTGTTACTGCCAGGCTCTTATCAGTGACCTGTGGGGCTGGGCCGCAGCTATGGCTTATCAGGACGCCCGCCAGCAGAGTCAGTGGGTATTTGAGTTGTTATGCATTCGACTGGCCTGGGAGTACATTCTCTGGCAACTGGCTGAGCGGACCAACACGGCTGTTTATCAGCAGTTGCAGCAAGCGCTTGCGACGCAGATAGAAAACTGTGCAGGGCAAGTGTCCCATATTGAAGAATATAACGACGTTCTGTGGCAGTGGCAGGCGGCTTATGAACGCTCGCAGTTGAAGACACTGAAATTTAGCCCCGAAAACTCAGATAAGGCCGCGAATGAAACCTCAGTGGTGCAGGCGGTGTTTTGTATCGATGTGCGCTCTGAGCGTTATCGTCGTGCGCTAGAACAAGCAGGGGAGCGCTTGGGGGTAAGTACACAAAGCAAAGGCTTTGCCGGCTTTTTTGGTGTGCCTTTGGCGGTTCAGATGAAGGAGCAGGACGTTCCCCATGCGCCAGGTCTGTTGCAGCCAGCCTATTACGTTAAGGCACCGGAGCGTAAGCATTCGGTTATGTCATTACTCAGTAACCTGTTTAATACGCCCGTTTCGATGTTCAGTGGCGTTGAAGCACTCGGACTTGGCAAATTGAAAGAGTTGCTGACCGGCGCGCCCGGAAAATTGGCAACTGCCGACGACACTGCCGTTTCCGGCAGCGCTATTTTTCAGGCTGATGGTCAGGCGTCAGTAGAGTCTTTGGTGAGCTTATGCGAGCAGGCATTGGCGGGAATGCAGTTCGACTCGTTCGGGAAGTACGTGGTTCTGGTTGGGCACGGTTCACATCACAGCAATAATGCTCAGCGTGCTGGCCTTAACTGCGGGGCTTGTGGTGGCCAGTCGGGAGCCTTGAGTGCCCGTGTACTAACCCGTTTATTAAACGATGGTGAAATTCGGAAGCATCTCGTTGACCGGGGAGTTCAGATCCCCGCGGATACTCGATTCTATTCAGCTCTGCATGAAACAGTAACCGACCAGGTGGTGTGGTTATCAGATTCCGTACCGGATCAGGTTAAGTGTTTATTCAGCAATGCCACAGAGGCATTAACCACGTCGACCGATGGGCCAGCTAAACAGCTTAAAAAGCAGGCGAACCATTGGGCGGAGCTACGTCCGGAGTGGGGGTTAGCCGATAATAATGTGCTGTTTTTCGGACGAGCTAGCCGATTAACGTCCTCGGAAACGGTCGGCAGTAACTTTTTGCATGACTACTGCAGCGAGCGTGACCCTAAAGGGGCATTGCTGACACAACTGTTGAGTGCCCCGGGACTGGTCGCCAACTGGATAAACTGGCAGTACTACTGCTCGGTGACTGATCCGAAACAGCTGGGTAGTGGCAATAAATTGCTGCACAACCGGGTCGCGAATGACATTGGTATTTTCGAGGGAAATGGTGGTGACTTACGTCAGGGACTGGCCTGGCAGTCGGTGCACGATGGTAGTGACTTTGTACACAGACCGGTAAGGCTGCAGGTGATTATTGAAGCCGATGAAGCCACCATTCAGCGTGCGTTAGCTGGTGCTACCGCGTTTAACGAATTATTTCAGCAGCAGTGGATCAATCTGTATCGGCTGAATGCAGGAGGTGAGTTATGCCAAGTAACAGCAGAATAACGCCAGCTAACGGAGTAACCTGTTATACATTTAAAGAACTTTACGAGCATGTCCGCTCACGGCCTTTTAATCAGCCATTTGCTCTGCGTTATGGCGATGGTAGTGTTGATCACGGTCTGAACTCGGAAGAGGCCATGAAAGAGAGTTTACGTGCTCACGACAATCCCTATTTAAAGCAGCCCGTGGTTATCGAGTGGTAATTCTCTTTTTGTCATTTTTATAACGGCAGTCAGTTGGAGTGCTCAGGAATTCAATAAAACCTGAGTGACTGACTGCCCACTTTTCTCCGCTGGTTTTATCTAGCGCAAAAATCTGAATAAAATCCTTTGCCAAATTCAGTGCAATTCTGGTTACAATAGCCTTTAGTTCTCTCCACTTTGTTTATATAGAAGCTTTGACCTCTATATAGGATTAACGATGCCTAAAATTTGGTGGAAGCGTCTTATCAGGCTACCGGGACCATGGGATAAATAATGCCAGATATAAAACACTTGATTGAAAATAACAAAGCGTGGGCAGAAGAGCAGGTAAAAAAAGATCCTGATTTTTTCAAACGTTTAGTGGGTCAGCAGTCTCCCGAGTACTTGTGGATAGGTTGTTCTGACAGCCGGGTTCCGGCAAATGAAATTGTCGGCATGGCGCCGGGTGAACTCTTTGTTCATAGAAATGTGGCAAACCAGGTCATTCAGACAGACTTTAACTGCTTATCAGTTATTCAATTCGCTATTGAAGCGCTTAAAGTACGGCATATTCTTGTTGTTGGTCATTACGGTTGTGGTGGTGTGAAGGCTGCAATTGAGAGTAAACCCCATGGTTTGGTTGACCATTGGCTGTATCCTATTCGCGACGTTTACCGTGAGCATGCAGAAGAGTTAGAGCGGTTGAATGAAAATGACCAACTTGATCGCTTGTGTGAGTTAAACGTGGTGGAGCAGGTTAAAAATCTGGCAAAAACCAATGTTGTTCAGGAAACCTGGGATAAAGATCAGCCATTGACGATACATGGTTGGGTTTATCGGTTGGATAACGGCTTAGTCAATGATATGAATGTATCGGTTTCGAGCCGGGAAGGATTGGAGCAGGTTTACCACGTTTACCATCAAAAACTGCCAAAAGCGGTTCGTGGTTAAGATTTGATGAATTACTGAGCAAACTGCAATAAAAATGCTCAAACAACAGTATTTTTAGAAAAAATAGTTGACACATTAGCTCAGGTCACAATAGAATGCGCCCCGCTGTCAGGGCAGTCTGAGACTGTTTAGTGCGGGGCTATAGCTCAGCTGGGAGAGCGCTTGCATGGCATGCAAGAGGTCAGCGGTTCGATCCCGCTTAGCTCCACCAAGTTGTTTTGGTAAAGCACACTGGTAGTAATAAGTATTTGGTTGCGTCCCCTTCGTCTAGTGGTCCAGGACACCGCCCTTTCACGGCGGTAACAGGGGTTCAAATCCCCTAGGGGACGCCATTCAAATACTGAAGTGTAAAAAGTAATAACTGCGTCCCCTTCGTCTAGTGGTCCAGGACACCGCCCTTTCACGGCGGTAACAGGGGTTCAAATCCCCTAGGGGACGCCATTACTTTTAAACACTTAAGAATTAAGTCCATGGGTCCCCTTCGTCTAGTGGCCTAGGACACCGCCCTTTCACGGCGGTAACAGGGGTTCAAATCCCCTAGGGGACGCCACTTAAATCAACCGCCCGCAGGCGGTTTTTTTGTTTCTGGCTTTCACTACTTCGCCAACTCCAGCAAATAAGGCTCCAGAAAATCAGCTATCTTTGGCTGGGCTTCAGCGGTGGGATGAATACCATCGTCCTGCACGTAATCGGCATTGGTGGCTATCTCTTCCATGAAAAATGGTATCAGCGTTACATTTTCTTCTTTTGCAACCTCTTCAAATACTTGGCGGAACTGTTCTGCAAAACGTTGGCCATAGTTAGGTGGTACCATAACCTGACTTAAGCCGACTTTAACGCCTTGTTTCTGCGCCTGGTCGATGATTTGTTTTAAATTCGAGCGAACTGTGTTTAGGTCGAACCCACGAAGGCCATCATTACCGCCTAGCTCGATAAATAAAGCGTCGGGCTTGTGACGCTCTAAAACGCCTTCTAAGCGGCGCAAACCACCACGAGTGGTCTCGCCACTAATACTGGCGTTAATGATGTTTATATCGGGGTGAGAGCTCTCCCAGCGACGATCTAACTCGGCAACCCAGGTTTGTTCCTGAGAAAGCCCATAACCGGCGCTTAAGCTGTCACCTAAAACAACAAGTGAGACATTTGCGGAAACGCTGCGTATAACCAACAACAGCGCTAAAAATAAACACGTTTTCAAAAGGAAGTTTTTCATCTTATGCTCATTCAAGCTCAACAACTGGAAAAAACCGTAGACACCTCTGAGGGTCCATTACAGATTCTGCAGCCAATTAACGTCAGTATCAATGCCGGTGACACCGTAGCCATTGTCGGCGCTTCGGGTTCCGGTAAGTCGACGCTATTGTCACTACTGGCGGGTTTAGACCTCGCATCCTCCGGAGAGGTTCTTATAGAGAACGAAAAATTAAGCGAATTGGATGAGGAGCAGCGCGCAAAAGTTCGTGCTGACAAAGTCGGATTCATTTTTCAGTCGTTCCTGCTGGTACCTAGTTTAAGTGCCTTAGAGAACGTTATGCTCCCGGCAGAGCTGGCCGGACATAAAGGCGCAGAGAAAGAAGCCAGAGAATTACTGGCGAAGGTTGGGCTGGAAGATCGCTGGCATCACTATCCAAATCAATTATCTGGTGGCGAGCAGCAGCGAGTAGCTATTGCCAGAGCCTTTGTCGGACAACCGAAGATTCTTTTTGCCGATGAACCAACGGGTAACCTCGATGCGAAAACCGGTGGAAAAGTCGAAGAGCTGTTATTTGATTTAAACAAGGATTATGGCACCACGCTGATTGTGGTAACTCATGATCAACGGCTTGCAAAGCGCTGTCAGCGCGTGTTGCAAATGGATGCAGGGCAGTTATCGGAGGCAGCTCAGGATGTGGCATAAAATTTCGTTTCGTTTGCTGAAGCATGAGCTGAAACGAGGTGAGCTGACAATTATGGCGCTGGCAATTATTTTGTCAGTCACTGCCGTGTTGTCACTGTCCATTTTCAGCGATCGATTACAGGCTGGATTAACTGAGCGTAGTAGTGAGTTTCTTGCTGCCGACAGAGTATTGAGCTCGCGGAGAGATATACCGCAAGAGTGGTTAGAGCAAGCCGGGCAAATGAATTTGAAAACCTCCTGGAAAGTTGTGTTCAACTCAATGGCGTTTGCTGATGAGAACATGACCCTGGTGGATATTAAGGCGGTAAGCGATGGCTACCCGTTACGAGGTCAGCTGGAAATTGCTGATGAACCTTTTGGGCAAGGTTATGTGGCCGAAGGTTTGCCTGCAGAAGGTGAGGCCTGGGTCGCTTCTCAGTTATTTCAGGCGCTGCAGTTAGATATCGGCGATGACATTGAGGTTGGCAACAGCAGCTTTAAAGTAACGAAAGTTGTTACCTATGAGCCGGACGTTGGTTTTTCAGTATTTACTGATAGTCCAAACGTTATTATTCGCCACTCACAACTGGAAGAAACGGGCTTGATCCAGCCCGGCAGCCGAGTGCGTTTTAATGTGTTAATGGCGGGTGACAACAGCGACATTACTGCCTATGAAGACTGGTTGCTACCACGCCTGAATGACGACACGCATAGCTGGCGCAGTATAGAAGATGGTGACAGTCCGTTGTCGCGTTCTTTGAATCGTGCTGAGCGTTTTATGATGCTGGCCAGCCTGCTCGGTGTGGTACTGGCTGCAACAGCGGTGGCAGTAGCAGCGCAGCGCTATTGTCAGAGAAATTACGATGTGGTTGCCATATTCAAAACCTTAGGGGCCAGTCGCCAGCAGATACGACGTATCTTTTTACTTCACCTGTTATTGCTTACAGCTGCCAGTGTGGCGGTGGGTATGGCGCTTGGCTGGGCCATTCAATATGTGGTTATTGAATGGGTGGCACAGAAACTGGATGCGACCTTACCTCAAGCCGGATGGCAGCCCTACGCATTAGCCGGAGCGACCGGTGTTATCAGTGCGGTTATGTTTACCCTGTATCCATTATTCAGGTTGGTATCAATTCCACCGCTACGCGTATTGCACCGTCAATTGACGGCTGGTAATGCGGTGCGTTGGTTGCAATGGGTACTGAGTGGCGGAACCATTTACGCACTGCTGGTGATTTACAGTCAGCAATGGTGGCTTTCCACGGCCTTGTTTGCCGGTGGCGCAGTTGCTGCTGTTATTTTACTGGGGCTGGGTCGTTTGTTTATTTCAGCCAGCCGTAAAGCGGGTATGCAGGCAGGCAGCAGCTGGCGACTGGCAATGGCTGGCCTGCAACGTCGGGCGGCAGCAAATAGCGTTCAAATGCTGAGCTTTTCAACGGCCATTATGCTGTTGCTGCTTGTCATTGTTCTACGGAACGATTTACTGGAAGACTGGAAACGTCAGCTACCTGCCGATGCGCCAAATTATTTCGCAATTAACATTGCTGAAGATAACGTTGATGACATGCAGTCAATGTTCGAGCGGGAAAATATTCCGTCGACCGATCTCTATCCTATTGTGCCGGGACGTTTAACCCATATTAACGGGGAGAAACTCGAGGACGAAGTTACCAAAGAGGATCGTGACGAGGAAGTCTCTGATGAAGATGCGTCAGAAAATGACGGTCGTGAAGGCATAGGCAGAGAGCTCTCTTTAACCTGGCGTGACAGTTTGCCTCCTAACAACGTACTTACCGCAGGAGAGTGGTGGGGCGACAATGCCGAACCTCAGGTCTCGGTGGAGCTGAATGTATCAGAACGACTGGATATTAAAGTCGGTGATGAACTACGCTTTAACTTAGGTGGCGAAGAATTCACTGTACCGGTGACCAGCTTGCGTAAAGCTGACTGGAATACCTTGCAGCCAAACTTTTACATGATCTTCAATACCTCGACTCTGGAAGATTTTCCGGCGACTTATATCACCAGTTTCAGACTGGATGAAGAACGTAAAAGTGACCTGTATGAGTTGTTCAAGCCTTTCCCACAGGCATCTTTAATTGATTTGGATGCCATGATAGATCAAATACGGGAAGTGATTGGGCAGGTGAGCTTAGCGATTGTGTTTGTATTGGTACTTGTGATCATTGCTGGCGCTTTAGTGCTGGTAGCGCAAGTTCAGGCGAGTATGGAAGAGCGCCAGAAAGAATTAGTTATTCTAAGAACACTGGGGGCACCGGGTAAATTACTGAGCCGTAGTATTACTTATGAGTTTTTGGTGTTAGGTGCCATTAGTGGACTGATAGCAACTTTGGCAATGGAGATATCACTGTTCATACTGCAGAACCAGGTGTTTAACATGACGCCGGTTATTCACTGGAAGTTGTGGCTGTTAGGGCCGGCATTTGGTGCCGTAGTGGTTGCTGTTTTAGGCCGCTTATCCTGCTACCGACTTATTCAGAGAAATACCGCTCAGTTAATACGCAAGCTGACTTAACAAAATAGGGAGGTGACCAATGAACATTTTAATGACAGGTGGTACCGGGCTTATTGGCTCAGCGTTTATTCGCAAGTACCGAAGTGAGCATCAGTTTACGGTCACTACCCGCAACAAGGAACGCGCAAAAAAGGCCTTGGGTGAGGATGTCACTTTGCTTTCTTCGGTGGACGAAGTAACGGATATTGGTCAATTTGAAGCCGTTATTAATCTACAAGGGGAAGGCATTGCGGATAAGCGTTGGAGCGATTCCCGCAAACAGGCATTAAAAGACAGCCGCTGGCAGGTTACCGAAAAGCTGGCGGCTATGATCAAGGCCGCAGAAACGCCTCCTAAGGTATTTCTGAGTGGTTCCGCTATTGGCTACTATGGCCCGCGTGACGCTCAGCCCGTAGATGAGAACGAGAGCCCTAAGCATACTGACTTTGCGGTGACCTTATGTCAGGAATGGGAGCGTCGGGCTTTAGCTGCAGAGGATGCAACCCGCGTGGTTCTGCTACGCACCGGTGTGGTTCTGGCAAAAGGCGAGGGCGCCCTGGCCAAAATGCTTTTTCCATATAAGTTTGGCTTAGGTGGCCCTTTGGGCGATGGTGATCAGATGATGTCGTGGATACAGCTTGAGGATATGATCCGCGCGATTCAGTATCTGCTGGAACACGACAATTTGTCGGGGCCAGTTAACATGACCGCTCCGGGGCCCGTTACTAATGAAGCCTTTAGCCGTACTCTGGCGTCGGTACTGAATAAACCGCACTTTATGAGAGTACCGGGTTTTGTGCTCAAGTTAGGTCTGGGGGAAGTGTCGTCGATGCTGCTTAAAGGTCAGGCTGTGGTGCCCGATAAGTTGCGCAGCCATGGTTTTGAATTTGAGTACCCTACGGTGCGGGAAGCCTTTCAGGTCAGTGTGTAATTCTTTACACGTCTTTTTATTTTCTTAACGGACAGTGTTTTCGAAACTCAGTAAAATTGAGGAATGAAAACAAAAAACCAGTATCCACATAAACGATTAACCCTTGGCGTTGGCATTTTTATGCTGGCGCTTGCAGGGTGTACTTCGATTCCCGCTGAAAGTCCTCAAAACTTAGTTGGTACCACAGAGTCCGGAAAAGCCTCTTATTATGCCATGAAATACCAATTCAGAACGACCGCAAGCGGCGAACGTTATAACCACTTTTCAAGTACGGCGGCTCATCGAACCTTACCGTTTGGAACTAAAGTCCGTGTAACCAATATTGCTAACAATAAAAGTGTTGTGGTCAAAATTAATGACCGGGGACCGTTTATTGATGGCAGGGTCATCGATCTGTCACGTTCCGCATTTAGTGAAATAGCCGATCTGGATCTCGGAATTATTGAAGTAACCACTGAAGTGGTTCACTGACTTCAATGCTCATGCTCTTATGTTACAAAATTTAACAATTTGAGGCGTGACCTTCTAACATATTGATATTAGCCTCCTTAGATAAGTTTAATCTAGGGAGTTAATATGTACTTTTGGAATATTGATGCACTGAAAAGGGACTTTCTTCAGGGACGTTTCAGTCAAACTCAAGCCTTTTACTACTTAGTCTTAATGTTGGTTTTGTTCACACTGCCAGTTGGTATTTGGGGAGATAATACAACGGTCTGGGACAAAGCGTCACTCTGGGGTGAGCTAGTTTGTGTGGTATTCGGAACCGCTGTTGCTTATAAATCTAATGGCGGACGTGATGGACGAGAGTTTCTGGAGCGTTATGTCTCGCTCAGTTGGGTTTTATTCATACGTCTACTTCCGCTCGTAATACTTCTGGCCCTTGTTGCTTCAATTTTCCGCGATATCTTTATCAGTGATGCCGGTTATGGGTTTACGGGTTATGACTTTGCCGCTTTAGTCTTGATAAGCTTAATCTACTACTGGCGTTTAAGCCATCATATGAGTGACTTGAATCAGTCAAGCTTTTCCGGAATACAAGTTAGTGCTGAGAATTAAGGCACTGCCACGGTTGATTTTATAAAACGAAGGGGAGAGCTTGTAGCTTTCCCCTTATTTATTTTTATGAAGACTTGCTCATTAACTGCTCGATGACGAGCTTCAGGTCACCAATAAGATCATCGCTGTTGCGGAAGCCATTCATCAGAATTTTGTATTTGCCGTTCACGATAAGTGTTGGGGTGCTAGTGATGTTTTTATCACGAGCGTCTTTATCCATTTGTTTTGCGCGGGCTTTTACCGAGAAGTTATTGAAGCCACGTTTAAAGTCATCTTCAGAAATGCCGGCCTGAATAAAAATATCTTTAATTTTTTCCTGGGTATCAATCGACCGACGTTGCCCGAATTGCTGTTCAAAAATATGCTCGCTAATGGCTTGCTCTTTGCCCAGCATTAAGGCTAATGAATAGGCTTGGGTCATTTTGCTGCCCATGCCCGGTTTAGGGCTCAACCCTGACGTGTGTGACTTCTTAAAGGCTTCAGGAAATGTAGCGGCAAGTTCTTTTGCGATGGGCTCGAAACGGTAACAGGCCATGCAATAAAGAGAGAAGTACTCAATAATTTCAGGCGTTGTCGAAGCCGGGTTATCTAAAACTTCGTAGTGCCTGTTCTCGCTAAACTCCTCGGCCTGCAATGTAGCTGCCATGAATAGTGCGCAAACGAACATTGTGATTCTTACTAGCATAGCGAACTCCTTTTCCTTTTTATTATTGTTGGTAATAAGTATTACAGGTAATTATGATAAGAACAATTGAGGCTGTCCCGATTATATCGTTAAATGTCCATCAGGCCACTCTTCTTTGTCGTGTTTATTGATAACAATAGCTTCCGTTAACAACAACGGAGACTATGATGAAATTTACACAAATTCGTAATGCGACACTAAAACTTACTTTTGCCGGAAAAACCTTTTTAATTGATCCTATGCTGGCGGAGAAAGGGCGCTACCCTGGTTTTGAAGGCACGCTAAACAGCCATTTGCGTAATCCTACTATTGGTTTGCCCTTGTCGATGGATGAAATTCTAGATGTGGATGCGGTGATTGTCACACATACTCATCCTGATCACTGGGATGAAGTGGCAGTGCAGAGCATTCCGAAGGACAAGCTGATTTTCGTGCAGCACGAAGCGGATGCTCATGTGCTTAAAGAGCAAGGCTTCATGAACCTTCAAATACTCACGGAAAATACTGAGTTTGAAGGCATGGCATTACACAAAACACCGGGCCAGCATGGCAGTGATGTGACTTTGTCGATGGCCAAGGATGTATTGGGTGAGGTTTGCGGTGTTGTCTTTAAGCATGATGGGGAAAAGACGCTTTATTTGGCGGGTGACACGGTCTGGAACGCTTATGTTGAAAATAGCTTGAAACAATACCAACCAGAGGTAGTTATACTGAACGCCGGAGATGCTCAGATACCTCAGTTAGGTTCCATTATTATGGATAAAGAAGACGTTTACCAGGTTTATAAGGCGGCGCCGGAAGCGGTATTAATTGCCAGCCATATGGAATCGGTGAATCACGCCGCGTTATCGCGCGTGGAGTTGCGTCAATTTTTAGTAGAAAAGAATATTACTAATTCAGTGTTGGTACCGGAAGACGGTGAAAGTTATAGTTTTTAAACGTTTTTCAGAGGGACAGTTATGAAACAGCCAGTTGTTGCCCCAGTGGTTGCTTTAGTGGCATTTAATCAGTTCAGCTCATTTCACTTTTCTGTCCCCTGCATTATTTTTAAAGACATTATGCCGGAGCAGCCTCTTTTTGATTTAAGGGTCTGCGCCGGCGACGTTGGGGAGCTTAAGTCGAATGCGGGGCTTCAAATAACGCCTGAATATGATGTTACCGGGTTAAGAAGTGCGGACATTGTCATTGTGCCCTTTTGGCGAAACCCGGCGGAACGTCCTCCTCAGCCATTGCTGGATGAATTGAGAAAAGCCTACGACCGGGGTGCACAGATTGTGGGCTTGTGTCTGGGCACTTATGTTTTGGCTTATGCGGGTCTGCTTTCTGGCAAGAAAGCTTCAACGCACTGGGAATTTGAGCAGGACTTTCAGCAGCGTTTTCCAGATGTAACTCTGGATTCTAATTCACTTTATGTGGACAGTGGAAATATCGTCACATCGGCCGGAACCGGTGCGGGACTTGATTGCTGTTTATATTTGGTACGCCAGCAATACGGCAGCGAAGTTGCCAATAAAGTGGCGCGACGTATGGTGATACCGCCTTATCGTAACGGCGGGCAGGCACAATTTATTGACAGACCGGTACCAAAGTCGACACCCAATAGCCGTATTAACCAACTGCTAGACTATTTAAGGCTGAAGTTGGGAGAAAGCCACAGCCTGGATGAGTTGGCTGAACGTGTCATGATGACTCGCCGCACATTCAGTCGGCAGTTTCAGAAAGCTACCGGCATGTCAGTTGGAGATTGGTTGGTGAACGAACGCTTACGTCTTAGCCAGGATCTTCTGGAGTCGACCGACTTGTCAATTGAAGTCATTGCGAGCCAATGCGGTTTCAACTCAGCTCTTTCATTACGGAATCATTTTAAAGCGCAATTTAATGTCTCCCCAAGTGAGTGGCGAAAAACCTTTAGGGGAGAACCTACCAGCCAATAATGCGTTGCCAGGTGTTATGCGAACCGTCACTCATTAATACGTGGTAAACCGGATGCATAGCCGCAGTGGCACAGGCATGGTTAGGTAAAATGCGCAGCTGATGGCCAACAGGAAAGTCTTCTGGTTGGTAAGCTTCGGTTAACTCAATGACACCGTGCTCTTGCGAGGTGCTGTTAACGCACAAGCCGTCCAGCAGTGAGCCATCTGCTCTGCAGACTTGTCCGTAGCCAAAGTCCTGGCTCTGGCCTGCTGTACCGCGATCACGCGACAGGGCCATCCAGCCGCTGTCGGTCAGCAACCAATTCTTTTCTTTGTTGTGGCCAATGACTGTTGTGACTACCGACATGGCTATGTCCGAAAAGCCGCACACGCCGATGTTTTTCATAACTAAGTCAAAGGTGGTGTAAACGCCGGCTCTGACCTCACTAATGTCACTAAAGTCGTCGCCAAAATGCGCTGTCGGCGTTGAACCAACGCTGGTTATAGCGCAGCTAATGCCAGCCGCCTGAAGGTTGTCCTGAGCAACTCTAACGGCATCGCATTCTTGTTTGGCGAAGTTTTTTACCCCTTGTTCCGTATTGCAGGCGTACGAGCCACCGGCGTGGGTCATTAAACCGGTGAAATGAGCGCCAAGTTCTTTGGCAATGGTTAACAATTGCGGGTCTCCCGGCTTAATACCACCACGGTGGTCATCACTGTCTATTTCGATGAAAACGGAAAAGTCTTGCCCGAACTGGTCAGCAAAATCGGAAACGGCCTGCGCCTGCACCATATTGTCTATCAGAATATGCAGGTGAATACCTTGCAGTCTTAGTGCGGCTACTCGTTTGAGTTTCTCGGGAGCTATGCCGACGGCATAGAGTAAATCGGTATAACCTGCCTTCGCGTAGGCTTCTGCCTCAGCTAAGGTTGATACTGTAGCCGGAGCATTCTTACTATCGAGTAGGTATTCAGCCGCTTCCAGAGTACGTAGAGTTTTTAAATGTGGGCGTAAATGACTGCCCAGAGACTCAACCCGTTGCTTAAGATAGCCAATGTTACTTTTTAATTTAGCTTCATCGATGAGCAAATAAGGTGTATCCGGATGTGTGATCCAGTCAGGAGCGGATTTCATAATTGTTGTCCTGCATTTGTGATGATTAAAACTGCCAAAAACCGTAAAGCGAGCCGGGAATAACGCTTAAAATCATGTAAACAGCGTAACGATAGTGCAATTTAATGCCGGCGACAGAGGCGAACATAACGCCTTTAAGCAGGGTATTGCTGGCACAGGCTAAGATAATTCCCATAGCGGCGACCTGACCGGAGAGTTCGCCCTGAGCCGAGCGTGACAGCGACAGGGTAATGGCGTCAACATCCATCAGGCCGGATACTATAGCAAGGCTGTATATTCCAGCATCACCAAACCATTTTTTCATTGCCTCCGCCAGTAGCAGAATAACCGCTAACAAAATACCAAACTGAATGGCAGTGGTCAGTTGCAGTGGGTTACTGATGGTTATCTCTCCGGTCTTCGATGGTGGTTTACGTTTATTTTGTCTGTACATGAGTGCTATGACCGTTAATAACCCGGCGAACATGAGAAGAATAGGCGGCCACAATAGCGTTAGAAGCTCACGGTTAACAACAAAGACCTCAATAAGAACACGCGGGAACATAATGCTACACGCGAGAAGCATGCCACTGGCGTAAATGACACTGTGAGAATTCTTTTTCGCAAAACGAGCCATCGTTAAGGTCACTGCGGTGGATGATGCGAAGCCCCCGGCAATGGCGGTAATTAAGGTGCCGCGCTTCTCTCCCAGCAACTGAGTAAACAGGTAGCCAATAAAAGACAGACCCGAAATTAATACCACCATCCACCACAGCCAGTAGGGGTTTAGTGCCTGCCAGGGGCCGTAACCTTCATCTGGCAGCAAAGGCAGAACAACCACAGATATCAGCAGTAAAGTGATGCCAGAGTAAAAGGCTTTAGGTGAAATGCGTTTAAGCAATTTGTGCAGACTCTTTTTATGGCCGAGAAGAGCAACCACTACAGCACCGCAACTGAGTGCAGGTAAAGGGTCGCCGGAGGCTGCCCAAATTGCCAGCGCAAAAGTCAGCAGCATTGAGAATTCGGTGGTAATACCCGCGTCATCGGAGAGCTTGCTATGACTGATATAAGACGATGCAATGAGTATGGCAACAACAAAGAACCCGGTAACGATAAGCCACACGCCCCATTGTTGAGCTAAAATCGCAAAAACGCCGCCACTGAGTCCTATTAAACTGAAGGTTCTTACGCCGGCAACTCGCGTGCCGTCATCACTGTCCCTGCCGCTCCAGCCGCGTTCAATGCCTATCATCAGGCCCAATGCCAGAGCTGCCAGTAAGGATAACGCTAGTTCCATTTGGTAATGCATTGTGAAGCGTCCTTATTAATTGCACTGACTTTATAATGACTTTAATTGACCTTCAGTGCGTCTAGCAAGTTTTTACGCCAGAGAGACTCTTTGAACTGACTGCGAAAGAAGTTGAAATGGCCAATACCTTTACTCTCGGTCATTTCCGGGGTCAGGTCTTTCAACACCTTGTCTGCGTTAGGGTAATGCGCTAGCAGGTTTTCAATATTGGAGCGTTGCAACAACTCGTCATCAGCAATATGAAAGGCGCTGATAGGGGCTGAAAATGCTTTATAGCGTTTCTTTTGTTCCGTGCTGATATTGTCAAACAAGTAGTCTTTACTGCGGCACCAGCGACTCCATTGCTTCATGGCTGCTGCAGGCATGTCACCGACCATATTCAGGCGCTTCCCCGGAAAATAACCGGCAATGGGAGTGCTAATAGGAGCTGCAAAATACCATAACAACCAGGATGTCCAGCGGACCTGTTTGCTGGCTTTCAGCCAATAGCCGGTACCGCTGGCTATGGTTACCATCTTATCTATCTTATTGGCGTTATGTGCCATGGCAACAATTTGCCCACCCAGGCTGTGAGCCAGCCAGATTAGGGGGTCGCCCTTCTGACAGGACTGCGCATAGTCAAGTACCGAGGTGATATCGAGCTCAGCCCAGTCAATAATATCGGATTTTATTTGCTTAAGTGGTTTATCAACCGACTGGCCAATACCGTAGTAGTCAAAAGTAATGACCCGGTAGCCCTGTTCGCTTAACCAACGGGCTATAGGCTGGTAAAAACGTTGCTTCACACCCAAAGCGGCGGCTATAACAATTGTGGCCTTAGCGGTTGACTCAGGTTCAAAACGTACACAATGCAGGTAGCGGTTATTGGCGGTGAGTTCAACGCTTTTCATAGTCACTGATTAATTCGGTTAGTTCGGTAAAACGGCGTTGAATGGCTTCACCGTCGCTTTCTTGTAGACACCGGCTTGCCAGTAAGGATCGTCGTTGGCCCATTGTTCCGCTTCTTCCTGAGAATCAAATTCAGCGATGACCACTGAGCCGGTAAAACCGAGTACACCCGGGTCAAGCTCTGCAATAGCCGGGCAGGGACCGGCGACCAGTAAGCGACCGTCGTTCTGTAAGGCTTTTAAGCGCTCAAGGTGAGCAGGGCGTGCCTGCTTGCGGCCTTCCAGTGAGTTTTCATGGTCTTCTGCGAAAATAACAAACCACATTAGTGTGTGTTCTCCTCATCAATGGCGTGGTGGTACATGTAAAACCCGGTGCCAATTGTGAATATGAGTGAAATACCCAAAATGCCGAATACTTTAAAATTAACCCAGGCTTCCTGACTCCAATACTCCGCAATGTAGAGGTTCACGGCTGCCAATGCCACGCAAAAGATGATCCATGCGTAGGTCAGCCTCAGCCAGGCAATGTCAGGCAGTTTGATATCTTTACCCATCATAGCCTGAATCGGGCTGCGTTTTTTCCAAACTAAGCCGCCCAAAAGTAGAAATGCAATAGCGAGATACACAACAGAGACTTTCATTTTGATGAACCAGTCGTCACGCAATAACAGCGTTACTGCACCGAATAGCATAACAACGACTAATATCACCCAGTGGCGTGTTGTCAGTGGTTGCTTTAGCAGCTTAAGGCCCAATAACTGAACCACTGTCCCTGCCATTAGTACGCCGGTAGCGACGTAAATATCGGCCATTTTGTAAAACACAAAAAAAGCGATTATGGGTAAATACTCTAACAACAGGGCCATTAACTACTCCGGTGGCAACTTTATGACAATTGGGTTGCGGCCTTCATGCCTTTTACAAAAGCTCTAAGATCCGCTGTTTGCTGCGCGTTATTGTCGAGGTTTTTCTCAATAAGCGCAACCACAGCTGAGCCACTAATTGCACCGTCGGCACCTGCCGCAAGCGCCCGTTGTACATGCTCAGGCCGGGATATGCCAAACCCAAGCAAAGTCGGCGGCGCACCGGCTTCTTTCAGTTTATTAATCAGCTCAGATGCCGGAGCCTGCATTTGCGTGTCGGCTCCGGTAACCCCTGAGCGGCTCAGCAGATAGACATAACCTGAGCATTGTTCAGCAATAGTGACTAACAGTGCATCACTGGCATCCGGTGGCGCAATAAACACAGCGTCTATACCAATCTCTTTTGCAATGTCGGCAAAACGTTTGGCTTCCTTGGTCGGAACATCGGCAATAAGTACTGAATCGACTCCAACATCTTTCATTTGCTGATAAAACTCACGAACACCTTTAGCGTAGATTAAGTTGGCGTAAACCAATAACCCAATGGGTATTTGTGGCGAATAGTCGCGAACCTCTCTTAAAATCCGCAAAATATCATTAAAGGTTGTGCCCGCGTCTAAGGCTCGTAGGTTTGCCCGTTGAATCATGGGGCCATCAGCTACAGGGTCCGAAAATGGGAGCCCAAGTTCCAGCGCATCGGCGCCGCCATCGATAAGTGCTTTGATAACTTCGACACTTTGCCCCGGAGTCGGGTCTCCTATGGTGACAAATGGCACAAAAGCGCCCTGATTATCATCTTTTAATTGTGCGAAACACGTTTCATAACGGCTCATTGTTGTTCCTCCGTAGCGCTAACTCCAGCATTCTCCTGAGCGCTGAATATACGACGTACGTGATCGATGTCTTTGTCGCCGCGTCCCGACAGGTTAATCAATAAAATTTCAGGTGCATCTGGTTCGGCTGCGCGTTTCAATGCATAAGCTAAAGCATGGGCTGATTCCAGCGCCGGAATAATACCCTCATGACGCGACAGCAACTTAAAGGCTTCCAGTGCTTCCTCATCGGTAACCGATTCATAGCGTGCACGACCAATGGCTTTTAGATGCGCATGCTGAGGACCTACGCCAGGGTAGTCGAGGCCCGCTGATACGGAATAGGACTCTTCGATTTGTCCTTCCGGGTTTTGCATTAAAAATGACAGACAACCGTGCAAAATACCGGGCTTTCCTGCAGTGAGTGTGGCCCCGTGATGCTTGGTTTCCACACCTTTACCGGCAGGTTCAACACCAACCAGCTCGACGTCTTCTTCGTCGATGAAGTCGGCGAACATGCCAATGGCGTTTGAGCCACCACCGACACAGGCAATAACTTCATCGGGTAAACGACCGGCCTGCTCCTTAATTTGGGCCTTAGCCTCCTCACCAATCATGCGGTGGAATTCGCGCACTATGGTCGGGAAGGGGTGTGCCCCGGCGGCAGTTCCTAATAAGTAATGAGTATCCGGGTAGCTGGAAGTCCAGTCGCGCAGCGCTTCGTTGACCGCGTCTTTTAAAGTACCGCTGCCGGTATCGACGGGCACAACCTTTGCACCCATTAATTCCATACGAAAGACATTGGGTTGTTGGCGTTCAACGTCTTTTTTACCCATATAAATAATGCATTCTAAGTCCAGCAGGGCACAGGCAAGGGCTGTCGCGGTTCCGTGTTGCCCTGCGCCGGTTTCGGCAATAATACGGGTTTTGCCCATGCGTTTAGCCAGCAATGCTTGCCCCAGTACCTGGTTGGTTTTATGGGCGCCGCCATGAAGTAAGTCTTCACGTTTAAGGTAAATTTTCGTTTTATTCGGGCTGTGCAGCGGCAGGTTACGGCACAAGCTGAGCGGCGTTGGCCTACCTAGGTAATTTTTCAACAATCCGCGAAACTCAGCTTGAAAATCTTCATCTTGTTGCGCTTCGATAAAGGCCTTTTCCAACTGCTCTAATGCCGGTAATAAGATTTCAGGAACGAACTGGCCGCCGAAATCGCCAAAGTAAGCGGGTAATGACTGACTCATACAGCCTCCTGTTGGGTATGCTTGTCTGATATTCTGTTTGACGAAAATCGACCGTAGTGGCGAATTTTCGTGAATGTTTGAGCTATTTTACTGCTATTTTTAACGCCGGGCTTCCACTCTGCTTGAGAGTTAATGTCGACTCCGGCAAAGCCTAGTTCAATTGCACTGGTAATACTGTCGGGGCCAATGCCTCCTGCCAGCAGGCAGCGTTGTCTTTCTTCATGACTTAATGGCGTCAACAATTCCCAGTTAAAAGCCTTGCCGCTGCCGCCACCGCGGTTGTCCAGAACAAAGGCATCAACCGGCAGGTCCGGCAATTGCGCCGGGCTTTCAATCGCTAAAGCTTTCCATATTCTGACGGCTTCCAGACCGGCTTGGCGTAATTGCTGACGCAATTGAACAACATAGTCGATATCTTCATGACCATGCAGTTGAATAGCGGAAAGCTCGACTTTTCCGGCCGTTTCGATAAGGCTCTCTAATGGCTGATCGGAAAAAACACCGACGTACTCAAGGCCAGTGGCTTCGGCTGTTATTTCTTTCGCCTGCTGCTGGGTAACGCAGCGGGGAGAGTGCTCAACAAATATCAGTCCACCATATGCGGCGCCTTGTGAGCGGGCGTTTATAGCGTCTTCTGCGCGGGTCAGGCCGCAGACTTTGTTTTGCCCGAAAAGCAGTTTTCGACAGGCTAAATCAACGTCTGGCTGAGCGCTCAATGCGCTGCCAATAAGGAAACCGTTAACAAAGGGAGCTACCCGGCGAATGTCCGCGTGTTCGGAAAATCCCGACTCAGCAATGAGTAAGGCATTCTCCGGTGCCAGCGGAGCTAACTGTGCGCTGCGGTTCGGCTCAATGCTTAAGTCCGTTAAGTCGCGGTGGTTAATACCAATAATGTTCGCGCCCAGGTTTGCGGCACGTTTCATTTCGTTTTCGTTAGCGACTTCGGTGAGCACGTCCATCGCGAGCGATTCGGCGATATCACGCAGGATGGTATACTGCGCATCATCGAGTACAGACAGCATAAGCAAAATAGCGTCTGCGCCAAAGTAACGAGCTCTGTAAACCTGCTCTTCATCAATAAAGAAGTCTTTGCATAAAACAGGCTGAGTCACTTGTTGGCGCACGGCGGTCAGGTAGTCCAGCCGGCCCTGAAAAAACTCAGGTTCGGTTAGTACGGAAATGGCTGCAGCATAAGGCTGGTAGTTTTTTGCCAACTGCGGTGCGTCAAAGTCAGCACGAATTAGACCTTTTGACGGGGAGGCTTTTTTACATTCCAGAATAAAACCTGCCTGCTCACCACTTAAGGCTTCATATAAGCTGCGATTACTGGTGCTAAGTTGAGATTGAATTTCCGCTAACGGCATCATTTCAGCCTGAGCTTTGTTTTGCTCAACTTTGCGCTCGACAATGGTTTTAAGCACATTCTTTTTCAAGCTGATGCTTTCAGACATGGTAAGTCTCCTGGGTATCCTGTACGCGGCGTAAGTGCAAGAGTGCCTGGCCGGTATCTAAATGCTCCAGTGTTGCTGCAGTTGCGGCTTTCATATCGCTGTATTGTCCACTTAAATAAAGCAAAGCTGCAACGTTCATAGCAACTGAGTGGCGCTGAGCGGGGCTGCCGCCTCCGGCAAGAATGTCTTCCAGAATACGGGCATTGAAGTCAGCATCGCCGCCTTTTAACTCGTCAAGCGGGGCGCTGGGAACACCAAAGTCGTCAGGAGTAACCCGGTACTCATTCAGCTCGCCGTCACGCAGTTCAATGACTTGAGTCGGGCCGTGCAGAGCCAGTTCATCCAGTCCACTTCCATGTACGACCATAGCACGCTTAACCCCCAGTCGCTGTAGGGTTTCAGCCATGGGTCTTACCCATTCCTCACTATAAACGCCGAGCAGTTGAGCATCGGGTCGGGCAGGGTTAACTAAAGGACCAATCAGGTTGAATAAGGTGCGTGTTTTCAGTGTTTGTCTTACCGGCATAGCGTGTTTAATGCCCGGGTGATAATGCGGAGCAAATAAAAAGCAAAAGCCGTTATCGGCCAACTGGACAGAGGCATCCGAAGGATCCAGATTAACGCGAAGTTTAAGTGCTTCGAGTACATCGGCTGAGCCTGAACGTGAAGACACACTTCGGTTACCATGTTTGGCCACAGCCAGACCCATACTGGCGGCAACCAGAGCAGCCGTGGTGGAGATATTGATGGTGTTGCTGCCATCGCCGCCGGTACCGCAGCTGTCAATGACTGTGGTATCGGGACGGACAAAAGGCTTTGCGGCCGATAAAATCGCTTCGGCGGCACCGGCTAACTCGGCTGGGGTTTCGCCCCGCATTTTCATGGCAATGAGCGCCGCGGTCACCTGAATGTCGTTGAGCTCGCCTTTAATTAAGCGCTGGAAAAACTCACGGGTTTGATCCTGCGTCAGAGCCTCACCAGACATCAGAGTTTGTAGGGCTTTCATGGCTTTGCTCCTGTTAATAAATACTGAATGCTGCTACTAAGTAATTGTTTTCCCTTTGGCGTTAAAAGCGACTCCGGGTGAAACTGAAAGCCAATGGCATGACTAACGGTTCCTGCTTCATTAAAAAACTCGGCAGCCATGGGGATACTGCCATCGGGGCCATCTAAACTGGCTATTACCTTTGTTGCTTCCGGAAGGTCGTAACCACTTAATGAGTGGTAACGCGCTACAACGCACTGGTTGTTATCCGTTGCGGCGGTAAATACGGGATGCGTCACAGTATCGACCTTAGCGGTTTTGCCATGGACAATCTCACCGCAGGTATCAACTCGTCCGCCTGCGTGCTCAATTAACGCCTGAAAGCCCAGACAAATACCCAGCATGGGTATGCGGCCGCTGCAGTATCGGATCACTTCCATCAGGTTTCCGGCATTTGTTGGGTGCCCGGGTCCCGGTGACAAGCATACCAGTTGAGGGCCACTGTAATTTTCCAGCTGTTCAATCACATCGGTTGCTGCCAGTTGGTTACGATAAACGACCAGCGGAAAACCTAACTGGCGCAACTCATCCACCAGGTTGTACGAGAACGAGTCGACGTTATCTATCAGTACGATACGAGCTGACTGAGTCATTATAGCGTCTCCTGTTCAGGTAAAGTGTGGGCTTGCTGAATTGCCAGGATAACGGCCTTAGCTTTATTCTCTGTTTCGGCGACTTCGCTGGCCGGATCTGAGTCATGCACTACACCAGCACCGGCCTGCACTATGGCTTCGTCGTTCTTAACAAACGCGGAGCGAATAACAATACAGGTATCCATGTCGCCATTACCGGCCAGATACCCAACAGCGCCGCCGTAGCTGCCGCGACGTTGTTGTTCGACCTGACGAATAAGAGTCGCGGCGCTAACTTTTGGAGCTCCCACTAAAGTGCCCATATTCATGCAGGCGCGGTAAGCGTGAAGAGCATCGCAGTCGTTCCTCAGTTTTGCCACCACGCGTGAAACCAGGTGCATAACATGAGAATAACGGTCAACCTGAAGCAGGTCGGCAACGTAACGAGTGCCGGTTTCGCTAATACGGGCTAAATCGTTACGGGCTAAATCAACCAGCATTAAATGTTCTGCGAGTTCTTTTTGGTCAAGTCGCAGTTCCAGTTCCATGCGGCTGTCTAAGTCCGGGTTAATACTGCCGTCGGCATTTTTACCGCGTGGACGGGTACCGGCAATCGGATAAAGCTCTACCTGATTGGTGTCCTGTTGATATTTCAGTGCGGACTCAGGTGAGGCTCCAAACAGGCAAAAATCCGGATGACTCATAAAAAACATATAGGGTGAGGGGTTATTCTTCTTCAACTGCTGGTAAGCGGCTAACGGATCAGGGCAGGGCATTTTAAAACGCCGGGACGGCACTACCTGAAAAATATCGCCCGCCACAATGTTTTCTTTTAGCCGGGTAACAATGCCTGCAAATTCTTCTGCTGAGGGTGTGGCTGTTACTTTTACATCAATCGGCTGAGTTTGAGGTTCTATTACCGGCAGCTGACAGCGCGCTGCCAGTTCTCCTATACGCTGACTCATAGCCTGATAACGCTGGTCGTGACCTTCACCGCTGAAAACACTGCCAAGAAGCTCAGTGGTTTGCTGTTGATGATTAATAATCAGCAAGGTTTCTGCCAGGTAAAAGACATAGTCAGGGCAGTTGTTTTCGCCTTCTTCAACTTCGGGCAGCCGCTCGTAGCTGGCAACAAAGTCATAGGCGAAAGCGCCGCCGAGAAAGACAGAAAACGGGTGCTGTTTTGCTGTGTCGTTTGCTTTATTGAGTTTTTGCTGGAGTAGTCGCAGCGGCTCCATGTTACTGATTTGACGTAAGCGGGAGTCTTCATCCAGTGGCATAGTTGCAGCACTGAAGGTTAATGTCAGTTGGTCTGGTGCTTTTTCAATCGTCGCACTATCTTTAAGCTGTTCTTCAATCCAGCTTAGCAAGGCAGAGCCGTTATCAGTCAGGGCATCAATAGTGACCTGTTGATTGTTACAAGTAATTCGTAACGCTGCATCAATCAGCAGCAAGCTCTTTACCTGCTGCTTGGTGCCGATATCGGCTGAGTCCAGCAGTAAATGCTCACCTTGTGTGCTGCAAGTATTCTGAAATACTTGTAGTGGCTCCGCCTGATAAGGCAGTGACACTCTCAGTGTCTCTAAATTGCCGTCTTGTTCAGTTGTCAGGTTTTTCACCTCAGACCTCGTTTTCTCTTGTTGATTTTTAAACCTGCTCCAGTGAAACGGCAATAAAAAACCCGCTCAAAGGAGCGGGTTTCTCAAAGTGAAGCTATTTACGTTACTCGCACAACTACACCACCCGCTCGTTCGGGAAGTGCCACCACCAATGTTGGGTTGTTGTACGTAAAAACATAAGTTGTATAGCTCTCTTAATTCGTTTTAATGCTGACAAACTAACGCTTGAGCGAAAGTCTGTCAACAGTTGTTTTCTTTCTGCTTTTATTCTTCTCTATTGATATTCTGCTGGTTTGCCTTTTGAATCAGACTTACGAATAAACTCACGCAAGTCGTCATTGGCTTTCTCTAAGTCGGCACGGCGCAGGTACATCATGTGGCCACTGCGGTAGCCTTTAAAGTCGATGCGGTCGCTCATTTGCGTGCTTGGATCTAAGTGCCACATGTTGTACTTAGCATCGAAGTAGTTAGTAGCGCCGTCAAAATAACCTGACTGAATTAACACATTCAGGTAAGGGTTTTGCGCCATGGCCTGACGTAATTGCTTACCGGTGTTGTTGTTCGAGCGATCCCACGGATGAACCGGACCGAACATGTTGTATTTAATGTCGGTTACAAAATTTAACTCTTCACGCAGGTAGTAGTTAATGGCTGGCGTGAACGAATGTAACCATGACGTCAGTTCTGCGTTATAGTCAGGACGGTCGCCCGAGCGTTTTTCATCCAGGCCTAAATAGCGTGAGTCAAGGCGGCCAATAGTGCGGTCGCGGTCACGCAGGAGTTCTTTCCAGAAATACCAGGTGCTCGGCGCCAGGTTGTTATCTAATACCGCTTGTTTCGATAAACCTGAGTAATAAGCGACGCGTTCGGCCATTTGCTCGCGGGCTTCACCCGTTAGCATGGCGCCTTTCGCCAGTGCCGGTAAGTACTGGTCCAGCGTGAATTGTTCAACTTCTGGTAGTAACTCGTCCAGATCTTTGCTCTGTAGTGCGTCTGGCAGTGCATCGTGATACCAGGCGGCTGCAGCAAAATAAGGCAGCTGGTTAGCTTGTTTTACCGGGCCATCGCGGTCAATACCAATATCAGTTGGTGACACTAAAATAACGCCGTTTAGGTACATCCACTGGCTGTTTTGCAGCTCCAGTGCAAGACCCGATACACGTGTTGTGCCATAGCTTTCGCCAATTAAGTACTTAGGTGACTGCCAGCGGTTCATGCGCGAAGTAAAGGTGTTCATCCACTCGGCAAGATATTTAACGTCGGCATTAACACCGAAGAACATGTCTTTTTGCTTTTCGCGCGACGGCATTTCGCCATCTTCATTTGGCAACACGCGTGAGTAGCCGGTATTGACTGGGTTAATAAAAACAATGTCAGCGACATCAAGAATGGAGTGCGGGTTGTCCTGCACGCCATAAGGCTGAACCGGATAGCCTTCGTCACTCAGGTTTAAAACCTTTGGGCCTGTGTAGGCAATGTGCATCCAAACCGATGCTGAACCAGGGCCGCCGTTAAAGGAGTAAACAACAGGGCGAGACTCACGGTTATCAACGTCCTGACGTTCATAATAGGTGTAGAATAACGATGCGGTTGGGTTACCTTCGTCGTCCCATACCGGTTGAGTGCCGGCTGTGGCTGTGTAGTCCACAGTTTCGCCATTAATTTCTACGCTGTGTTCGGTAACCACTTCGGTGTCTACCGGCAACATGCGTTTATGATTCGTTGAGCTTTCTTCGGCAACAACAGGTGCTGATACTACCGAGCAACCCATCAGTGACAAAGAGGCAATTAAAGCAAGGCTCTTTCGCATGAGATTGTTCTCCGTTTTTATAATGTTGTCTCAGATTAACAAATAATTACTTTAAAGAGTCAAAGGTTATGCGATTATTGGGTTTATTCCTGCGACTGGATCCTAATTGAATGAGGTCACCGATGAAAATTACACATTTAACACAGGCTTTTTGCTGGCTTTTGCTTCCGGTTATCAGCTTGTCAGCTAATGCCCAAAACCTGTCTGATGCAATGAAAGACGGTTTACAGACAATGGCGTCGGAGCAGTTAAATGCCGATCTCGAAGTGGAGGAGCTTGAGGTTAACTCACTAACTGATGGTTTGACGGCAAATAACGTTCGCTTTGCAACTCGTGTGGATGCCTTGTCGGAGCCTGAGAATCAATTGTTGTTAGCCAAGCAGTTGGTGTTAACTGGTGACTGGCAGGCGCTTGGCAGCAGTCGTGTTGATATTTCAAAAGTATCCATGTCCGGTGCTCAACTGACCGTGGCATATTACGGCACCGGGCGCTCGAATTTGCATGAGTTTTTAAAGCAGATGAACTCAGTGAAAGTGCAGAAAGTGAGTTCGGTACCTTTAAACTGGCGAGTTGATGAGTGGCTGATGGAAGACGTCACTATTAACTTGTTTGACAAAGGTGAACCCATTTTAAGTGTGCATGTAAGAGAGCTTGAGCTGACTGATCTGCAGTCAATGCAAAGTGCTGATGCACAGGTGAAAGAATTGCTCTGGCCTATTTTAGAGCAGGTAGCTGAGCAAGTTCGTGATGGTAACCCCAATTTACAGGTAGATAGCATGGCGCTTTCCCGCTTCTTGCTGCGTGAAGCTATGGCGTTCTGAGCTTGAGTTAAACGGGTTTAAGCAGTACAGTTAGGAAAAGTTAAACACCCGTTTAAAATAAGAGGTTGGCGTGGCAAATTCATACCCAAATTTACTAAAACCCCTGGATCTTGGCTTCACAACGTTAAAGAACCGAGTCTTGATGGGGTCAATGCATACTGGCCTGGAAGAAGAAAAAAATGGCTTTAGTAAATTAGCCAGCTTTTATGAAGAGCGTGCAAAAGGTGGCGTAGGTCTTATTGTTACCGGCGGTATCAGTCCAAACTTTCGAGGACGCTTAGCGCCGTTTGGCAGTGAAATGTCAAAGCCCTGGCATGTCGGTAAGCATCGTCAGGTGACCGATGCCGTTCACAAGTATGGCAGCAAAATCTGTCTGCAACTTCTGCACGCCGGTCGTTACAGCTATCATCCGTTTTCCTTAGCGCCCAGCGCGATAAAAGCGCCGATAAACCCGTTCAAGCCAAAAGCCATGTCGGAGCGCCAGATTAAAAACACCATCAAGCATTATGCCCGCGGCGCAAAGCTGGCGCAGAAGGCTGGCTACGATGGTGTAGAAATCATGGGCTCGGAAGGTTACTTGATTAACCAGTTTTTGTGTCCAAGAACGAATAAGCGCGATGATAACTGGGGCGGCAGCTTCGAAAACCGTATGCGGTTTCCACTGGAAATTGTCAAAGCCGTTCGGGCCGCGGTGGGTGAAAAGTCGATTATTATTTTCCGTTTGTCGATGCTGGATTTGGTGGAAGATGGACATCAGCTGGACGAAGTGCTGCAGCTGGGTAAGCTACTGGAGCAGGCGGGTGTTACCATTATTAATACCGGTATTGGCTGGCACGAAGCCCGTGTACCGACCATTGTCACTTCGGTACCGCGCGGTGCCTTCAGTTGGATAACCGAGCGCGTACGCAGAGAATTATCGGTGCCTGTGGTTGCCGTTAACCGTATTAATACGCCGGAAATTGCCGAGCATATTTTAGAAAGCAACCAGGCTGATATGGTCTCCATGGCGCGACCATTACTGGCTGACCCGGAGTTTGTGAAAAAAGCGGAACAAGGTCAGTCTGAACGCATTAATACCTGCATTGCCTGTAATCAGGCGTGTCTGGATCATGTGTTTGAGAATAAACGAGCGTCCTGTTTAGTTAACCCACAGGCGTGTTTTGAGCAGGAACTGGTCATGAAACCGGCTGAGCAGAAAAAGCGCATTGCGGTCATTGGGTCCGGCCCGGCAGGGCTTGCCTTTGCCTGTCACGCAGCAGAGCGTGGTCACCAGGTCGATTTATACGACAAGTCCGATGAAATTGGTGGTCAGTTTAACTACGCTAAGCAGATTCCGGGTAAAGAAGAGTTTTATGAAACCTTGCGCTACTTTAAGTACCGCATTGAAGACACTGGGGTTAATTTGAGGCTTGGAAAAGAGCAAACTTGCGAAGGGCTGTTGGCAGAAAAATACGATGATGTGGTTCTGGCAACTGGCGTCAGCCCACGGCAGATCGATATTCCGGGTATCGATTTACCGCATGTTCTGGGCTACTTAGATGTTTTACGTGACCACAAAGCTGTGGGTAAAAAAGTGGCTGTGATTGGTGCCGGTGGTATTGGTTTTGATGTTTCTGAATACCTGACCACCGAAAAGTCACTGACACTGGATGAATCTGAGTGGTCAGAGCGTTGGGGTATTGATAAAAGCTACAGTGACCGCGGCGGCCTAAAACCTCAGCAGCCAGAGCAGAGCCCGCGTCAGGTTTGGTTGCTTCAGCGTAAAGAGAGTAAAGTTGGTAAGGGGTTAGGCAAAACCTCTGGCTGGGTTCATCGTAACGAGTTAAAAAGTAAGTCTGTGAATATGTGGAATGGGGTGACTTATCACCGCATTGTGCCAGAAGGTATAGAAATAGAGCGTGAAGGTGAAAAACAATTGCTGGAAGTTGATAATGTGATTATTTGTGCGGGGCAGGTACCGCAACGGTCATTACACGACGCGTTGCAGTCTGCTGGTCAGACTGTGCACCTAATTGGTGGTGCCGACGTTGCTGCCGAGCTTGATGCTAAACGCGCGATTCGTCAGGGTACAGAACTGGCGGCGGAGATTTAATGCCAGTTTATGATTTACATTGTCACAGTACGCACTCGGATGGTTCATTGTCCGTCTCTGAGCTTTTGCACCGGGCTTGTGAGCAGGAAGTGGATGTACTGGCAATTACCGATCATGACTGTGTTGACGGCCTGCCCGAAGCGAACAGTCTGATTGCTCAGGAAAGCCTGCCGATTAAATTGATTAACGGTGTTGAAATCAGCTGTCGCTGGCACAGTTTTGAGATTCATATCGTCGGTCTCAATATCGATCCTGAAGAGGGACAGTTAAAGGCATTGTTAAACGAACAGCAGCAACGTCGTTATGATCGCTTTGATGCCATGCTTGAGAAGTTATACCAACGTGGCGTTAGTTTATCTGCAGAGGACTGTCAGGCGGATGGTATGCCAACACGCAAGCACATCGCCGATGCCATGGTACGCAAGGGAACTGTCAGTAAACCACAGCAGGCTTTTGACCGCTATATTGGTAAAGGCAGTAGTGCTTATGTAAACCCCGAATGGTGCGATATTCCTGAAGCAATCGATGCTATTCATAGCGCCGGAGGCAAGGCAGTGCTGGCGCATCCGCATGGCTATAAGATGTCAAACAAATGGCTGCGAAAACTTTTGGTAGAAGGGAAAGAGTGGGGGCTTGATGCCATGGAAGTCAGTTTGTGTCAGCAGTCTCCAGGTCATCGTGACGCTTTGGCAAAAATGAGCCGGGAATACGGGCTGTTAGCCTCTCAGGGTTCCGACTTTCACTATCCGGGAAATTGGCGCGAACTGGGCAAAAATCTTTGTCTGCCGGCGGACTGTGTGCCAATATGGGAGCATTGGTCACAGTAGAAGGATTGAGGGGAGATTATGAGTCAATTTTTTGAAATTCATCCGGAAAATCCTCAAGCACGTTTAATTCAGCAATCGGTTCAGATTATTCGTAAAAGCGGTGTGGTGGTTTATCCTACGGACTCGGGTTATGCCATTGGTTGCCAAATTGGTGACAAAGCAGCGGCGGATCGTATTTGTCAGATTCGAGAAATAGACAAAGAGCACAATTTTACCTTAATGTGCCGTGACTTATCTGAGCTTGCGACTTATGCCAGAGTTGATAACGATGCTTTCCGTCTACTGAAGAATAACACCCCGGGGCCTTACACTTTTATTCTGAAAGGTACTAAAGAAGTTCCCAAGCGACTTTTGAATCCCAAACGTAAAACTATCGGCATACGGGTTCCGACCAACCGTATAGCAATGGCCTTGCTGGAAGAGTTGAACGAGCCGTTAATGTCGACCAGCTTGATCCTTGGTGAAGGAATGCTGGCTGAATCCGACCCGGAAGAGATTCGGGATAAGCTGGAAAAATTAGTGGATTTAATTATTGACGGCGGTCATAAAGGTGAAGAACCAACCACGGTTGTGGATTTGTCTGAAGGCGCGCCGACCATTCGCCGTGAAGGCTCCGGAGACACAGAACCTTTTGACTTTTAATAACTTGCTAGGCATTTGGGTTAATTATGGCTGAACAGCAGTCACTGCCTTTAGGTTTTGTCCGCGGCGAACCGGTTATAGAAAAACCAGAAGACCTCTATATACCACCGGATGCGCTGGAAGTTATTCTGGATACTTTCAGTGGTCCGATGGACTTGCTGTTGTACTTAATCCGTAAACAAAAGCTCGATATTGTTGATATGCCTATTTTGGCCATTACCCGACAGTACGTTGAGTATGTGGATATGATGCAAGAGCTTAAGCTGGAGCTGGCCGCTGATTATTTGGTGATGGCCGCCATACTGGCGGAAATTAAAAGTCGACTGCTATTACCGAAGCCGCCTCAGGAAGAGGATGAAGAAGAAGATCCAAGAGCCGAATTAATCAGGCGCTTGCAGGAGTATGAAGCCATACGTCAGGGTGCAGAGTATATTGACCAGCAACCTCAAGTAGGGCGGGACATATTGCTGAGTGAGGTTAATACCAATGCGCGTGAGTGGGTAACATCAACACCTCCGGAAGTTACTTTAGAGGATTTGACGCTTGCCTTTAGTCGGGTATTGCAGCAGGTTGAGCTAAAAGCACACCATCAGATAAAACGGGAACAGCTATCCACACGGGCAAGAATGAGCCAGGTACTGGAACTATTAAGCAATAAAAAATATGTTTCTTTTAGTCAGCTGTTCACCCGCAAAGAGGGGCGCGCTGGGGCTGTGGTTAGTTTTTTAGCAATTTTAGAACTTGTGAAAGAATCAATGGTAGAATTGTCACAAGTAGAGCCTATGAGTGATATTCGCCTGAGTTTGAGACAGCACAGCCAAGATGAATCCGTTACAGCTTAAACAACTTATCGAAGCGGCCTTATTTGCACACCCTCAGCCTTTATCGGCTGAGCAACTGCATCAGCTTTTGCTGAATGAAGGGGAAGCGTCACTTACGGCAATAAAGCAACAGCTGAAAGAGCTGCAATTGGATTACCGGGAGCGGGGTATTGAATTAGTAAAAGTGGCTTCTGGTTACCGCTTCCAAACACGAGCTGAGCTTGGGCAGCGGCTAGCGGGGTTGTGGCAGGAAAAGCCACCCAGATACTCAAATGCTTTATTGGAGACTTTGGCTTTAATTGTTTACAGGCAGCCAATAACCCGCGGTGAAATTGAACAGATACGTGGCGTAAGTGTCAGTAGCCACATAATGAAGACGTTGCAGGAAAGGGGATGGGTCAAAGTGGTCGGGCACAAAGAAGTGCCGGGACGCCCTCAACTTTATGCCAGCACCAATGACTTTTTAGATGATTTTAATTTGAGTGACTTATCGGAATTACCCGATATCGATACACTCAGTGAAGATGATGAACGTACCGCTGAGACAGCGACTAACGAGAGAGATGATTCGTAATGACCGAGAAATTACAAAAGGTTTTAGCCCGATCTGGACATGGCTCACGCCGCGAAATTGAAGCTAAAATTTCCGCGGGCCGCATTCGTGTGAACGGTAAAGTGGCACAGTTAGGTGAGCGTATCGACGCAGACGCTAAGGTTCGCATTGATGGCCACGAAGTTCAGATTAAACCTGAAGAAGAGGTCATTTGCCGTGTTTTGATTTACCACAAGCCCGAAGGTGAGCTTTGTACGCGTAAAGACCCCGAAGGGCGGCCGACCGTTTATGACCGTTTACCACGAATGAGCGGCGCACGCTGGGTTGCTGTAGGGCGTCTGGATGTGAATACATCTGGTCTGTTGCTTTTCACCACTGACGGAGAGCTTGCTAATCGCCTGATGCACCCCAGCCAGCAGGTTGAGCGGGAGTATGCCGTACGTGTGTTTGGTGAAGTAGATGAGGCTATGATGCAACGCCTGAGAAAAGGTGTGCAACTGGAAGATGGGCCGGCACATTTTAATAGCATAAAGCCGGCAGGCGGTGACGGCATGAACCGTTGGTTTCATGTCACCTTAAGCGAAGGGCGTAATCGTGAAGTTCGCCGTTTGTGGGAGTCTCAGGAAGTACAGGTGAGCCGTCTTATCCGTGTTCGTTACGGCGATATTCCTCTGGAAGCCGGGTTGCCGCAAGGTGGCTGGGCGGAGATGAAGCTTGAGCAGGTTAATGCATTAAGGGCGCAAGTGAATTTACCCCCAGAGAAGCACTCATTTCTTGATCCTCGCAATGAAGAATCTAAACAGCGTCGTTTTGCGAAAATACGTAAAGCTACAGCCCGTCATCGGCAGGATAAAAAGCAGAGCAAACGACGGGGTAAATAAGTGGTTATCGGTGAAGGCTGGTTGCCAGATTTTGTGGCAAACCAGCGCTTGTTACTAGCATGGCCGTACCGGGGAGATGTCTGGCGCAGTCATGCAAAACCGGCGCAAAACGCCTTGCTCAGGTTATTGGATCAGTTACCGGCCTCGGCGCCAGTTTCGTTGGTAGTATCCTCTCAGGTTAAAGGTAACTTGCCTGACTCTCTGAAACGGATTCACCGTATTGAAGTTGATTATGACGATATCTGGTTACGGGATATTGCTCCGCTCTGGCTGAATAATGGAAAAGAGGTAAAAGCCTTATCCTTCAACTTTGATGGTTGGAGCGGTGTGCAACAAGCGATAACTGCGGACAGTCAGTTTGCTGAAAATTTATGCGGTTATTTCAATTTGTCGCACGACAAAGCACAACTGGTTGCAGAAGGTGGTGCTTTTACCCACAACGGGAAAGGTGACTGGATAGTTGGGTTAGCGTGCATAAAACGAAGAAACCCGGACCTGAGTCATAATGAATTAAAAGCGATACTCAGTAAGTTATTACCTGGCCAGCGTCTCTACTTTTTCAATAACTCTTTGTCGGCTGATGAAACCGGCGGCCACATTGACAATATGGCGATCTTTGTCGATTCTGACACCTTGTTATATGTGTTTACCGACGACGTAACACACCCGGACTATGAAGCCTGCCAGCAGTTGCAGAAGCTTGTCAGTCAATTACCAAAGTTTATTAACGCAATTCCACTTCCCTTGCCGCGGCCGCAGTCAGCAATGCCAGAAGAAAGACAGGATATAGAACTTAACGAACTGAGCTTAAAGCGAACCATTGATTTGCCTTTGCTTTGCAGCTACGTGAATGTGCTGCAGACCGATAAGCTGCTCGTGATTCCTGAATTTGGTTTAGAAACAGATGATGAGGCTTTTCAGCGAATTCAAAATGCTTTGCCGGAGAGGAAAGTGTTGTCGTTTAACGCCAGGGAATTTGTCCTCGGAGGTGGCGGTTTGCATTGTATAAGCCATAACCTGCCAGCTTCATTGAAGCCAACCGCTGGCTAGTCAGTAATAATCAAACGCTCGCGGCCTTTATCTTTAGCTTCAAACAAGACTTTGTCAGCGCGTTTATAGAGCGAGTCAAAGCTATCGTCCGGGTGGGCGTTAGTGAAGCCCATGCTAAAGGTCACGCGATAATCATTTGGTAAACCGTCAATGGGGCTTTTATTCAGTTCTTCAGTTATGCGCTCGAAAATGTTTTTCGCGTCTTCTTTACTGGCGTCGAAAAACACCATTAACCATTCTTCTCCGCCCAAACGGCCAAAACTGTCATGATTACGCAGACTTTGTTTAGCAACTGCAGCGAAACGTTTCAGTACATTGTCACCGACATCGTGGCCGAACTGGTCGTTTATCGTTTTAAAATAGTCAAAATCTACAACGGCTAATGCCAATTGGCGCTGTTGCTCCTGAGCTTGCTCCAGCCCTTTTTTGCATATACGAACAATAGCTCGTCTATTGGGGGCATTCGTCAGATCATCTTTCAGAGCGAGTTCTGCGAAATTCTTACGAGCCTTCCATTGTTGGTATAAAAAGGCTGAAACGATAATGACAACCAGGAAACCGGAAATGATAATCCATATGAGGAGGTAATACGACGTTTGCTGCTCCTGGAGCTCCAGTTGCTGCAATTCGTTCTCTTTCTTTAACAATTCGTTAGTTGTTTCCTGTTCTTTAATTTCCAGGCGCACCATAATTTCCTGCACCTGTTTATCACGAGTTTGTTGCTGAACTTTCTGCATGAAGTTTACGGACATTTTATAATGCTTAAGAGCAGCTTCGTAGTTACCTATTCTCTGATAGTAGTCCGACCAATGTTCGTGCAGAGTTTGATGTAGCTCGTCATTTGTGAGTGTATTGATGATAGAAGTTGCAGCCTCTAACTGACTCAGAGCATTATCAAGTTTATCAGTGCCTAAATAGACCGACACCATACTTAATCGGCTTTGTGCTTCCATGGGGTGTGCGGCGGCAGACTTAAATTGGGGGAGTGCCTCATTAAGGCGTGTTAAAGCTTGCTGGTAATCTTTGTCTGCAATATCTATTGAAGCCATTTGAAACAGTGCGTATGCAACACCCAGATCATCATTAATTGCTTCGCTGATTTCTAAAGCGGCTTTAAAATGTTGCTCGGCTTGATTGTCGTTTCCTGCGGCCTGATAGGCCCGGGCAAGGTTATATTCCAATACCGAGACATCCCACTCACCAAGGTGCTCCCTGCTTATATCCAGAGCGTCCTGTATGTGTGCTAACGCGATGTCATTAGCCCCGACATCCATATAAATAGAGCCGATAAGGGCGTGGAATTCCATTTGCAGTCTGGGGCGCGCAGTGTAGGCGCTTCGGTTTAGCTGCTCCAAAATTTGAAGGGCACGGGCAATATCACCCGTGTTCTGCATGACTTGAGCGTGCAGAATCTCTGCTTCAATCTGCAAGTCTTTATTACCGGAAGCTTTTGCGTACTCTATTGCGTAGACAATGCTTGTATTAGCCTGCCGAAGTTTCCCTCGCTGCAGGAAATACCAGGTTTGGTTCATTTTCAACAGCGTTTTTGCAATTTTTGACTCTGCCAACTCTGCAAAACGCAAGCCTTCCTGAATTGCACGTTGTGCTTCACTTTCTTTACCAGAATAACGGTAAGCCTCTGCTTGCAATGCGTAGGCCATAGCCAATTCTTCAAACTGACGCTGGTTATCGTACTGCTCTATGAGCTCCGAAGTCTTTTCTATCCATACATCGGGGTTACTGCTGGCTTCAACACGCTGCTGCTGCCACTCTTGAGCCATTACCATAGGAGCGGCTACCAGCAGAATGATGAATAAGATGTTACGGATTTTTTGGAACAAAACGACCCTGACTGTTAAAAAAGTGTTGAAGTATCAAGTATCTTACTCCGAGTGCAGCGCATAGCAATGATTTAATTGTCAGAGGAAGACTGACTTTGGGTTAAGAAAGTGACTTCAACACGTGCTTCAATGGTCTGCTGGCCCGGTAGCGATACTTTGTCTGAGCGACTACTCATTTCGGCCATCTGCATAATGACCGGCCGTGACATTGATTGCTCAGCAATGCTTAATGTGCTTTTTAGTTCCAGTCCTGCCGCTGTAGCAAGACGCTCAGCTTTCGCCTTGGCTTGTTGGTATGCATTCACCAGTGCTTGTTCATATAAACCTTGTTGGTCGCTAATTTCAAACTTAACCTGACCAACACGAGTAACCCCGCGCGCCAGGGCAAGATCGATAATGCTGTCGTAATTCTCCGGTTCCAGCAAAGTGACCTGAACTTCGCGTTGTACGACAAATCCGTTTTGTTCTGTTTTGCCATCGTCATTTTGTTCATAACGTGGATAAATCTGCAATTGATAGGAGCGGATGTCTTTATCTTCAACTCCTTTATTATTTAAATCGTTAATCAGACGGTTGGTTGTTTCATCGACTAAAGTCTTTTGCGAGCTGAGCTTATTTCCGCGCTCTTCAATCCAGAAGGTGAGTGACATTTGGTCCGGAATAGCCGATACGCTTCCACTGCCCGAGGTCGACAATGTCCGTTCATTAGCTTGAGTGACAGTGCTAAATGCTACTGTAAGAAAAGCAAGACAGGTTAAGAGAAACCTTGATTTTGTGTGGCTCTGAGTCATATTAATCATCCTTAGACCAAATTCCATAGTTACGTGTTGGAGTATAGACCATGGACGAAAGTTCAGAATATGACGAGAAATCGTTGCGCGACAGTGCCTTCAGGTTGCTTGCTATGCGCGAACAAAGTCGTACTGAATTAAAGCGTAAATTAATACAAAAGCAATGGCCCGCAGACATGGTTAAGCGCGTTGTTGATGAACTTGATAACGAAGGATGGCAGAGCGACGAGCGTTTTGCCGCAAGTTTTATTCGCGAGAAAGTAGGGCAAAAGCAAGGGCGGTTAAAAATCCTTGCTCAAGTAACTCAACAAAAAGGCGTCTCTGCGCAGATTGCCGAAAGTGTGCTCGATTCAATGGAAGTTGACTGGTTTGAGTTGTGTGCAGAGTTGAAACAAAAGAAATTCGGCGATGACCAGCCTGCGGACGAAAAAGAGTGGAGCCGTCAGGTTCGTTTTTTGCAGCAAAGAGGGTTTACTCCAGAGCAAATTTTCGCTTGTGTCAATCGACCACGACGCTAGGCTAGGCGGCTACTTCATGATAGTCTTAGGCCATTAAAATATTGACCTAAAGTCACTCAGTTAAGAAAAGTAGGACTCAACATGAGCATGAACAGTGCCCAAATTCGTGATGCATTTTTAAATTACTTTGCTGAACGAGGACACGAAAAAGTGCCTTCGTCATCAATGATTCCAGGCAACGATCCAACCCTCTTATTTACTAATGCGGGAATGGTTCCGTTCAAAGATGTTTTTCTGGGTACTGACAAGCGCCGTTATAACAAAGCCACCTCTGCGCAACGTTGTCTTCGTGCCGGAGGTAAGCATAACGACCTCGAAAACGTTGGTTATACCGCTCGTCATCATACATTTTTTGAAATGATGGGGAATTTTAGCTTTGGTGATTATTTTAAAAAGCAGGCAATTCAATATGCCTGGGATTTTTTAACCAAAGAGTTGAAATTACCGGCGGAAAAGCTTTGGGTAACGGTCTTCACTGAAGACGACGAAGCTTACGATATTTGGGCAAAAGATATCGGTGTTCCGGAAGACCGCATTTCACGCATTGGTGAAAAGGATAATTTCTGGTCTATGGGTGATACTGGTCCTTGTGGACCTTGCTCTGAGGTTTTTTATGATCATGGTCCGGAAGTCTGGGGCGGTCCTCCGGGAACACCAGAAGAAGACGGCGACCGCTATATCGAAATCTGGAACCTGGTCTTTATGCAGTATAACCGTCAGGCTGACGGAACTTTTGAACCATTGCCCGATCCGTCGATTGATACAGGCATGGGGCTTGAGCGCATTTCTGCCATTATGCAGAACGTTCACAGCAATTACGAAATTGACTTATTCCAGGCCTTGATTAAAGCGGCAGCTGAAATTATTGGTACCGACGATCTTGATAATAAGTCGTTGCGGGTAATCGCTGATCATATTCGTTCGTGTTCATTCCTGATTACTGACGGCGTGATGCCATCTAATGAAGGCCGTGGTTATGTGCTGCGTCGTATAATACGAAGAGCCGTGCGTCACGGACATTTATTAGGTGCTAAAGATGCTTTCTTTTTCCGCTTAGTTGATGAGTTAGCACGACAGATGGGCGATGCGTACCCTGAGTTAGTTCAGAAACAGCAGATCATTAAAGATGCGCTGGAGCGAGAAGAGCAGCAGTTTGCCCGGACACTTGAGCGAGGCCTGGCTATTTTGTCTGATGAAATTAGTCAGCTTAAAGGCAAAGTGATACCCGGCGATGTCGTATTCAAACTTTATGACACCTATGGTTTTCCGGTTGACTTAACGGCGGATATTGCACGTGAGCATGAGCTGACAGTTGATGAGGAAGGCTTTGAACAAGCTATGTCTGAACAGCGTCTGAGAGCTCAACAGGCGTCTCAGTTTGGTATGGATTATAACCAACAGTTAAAGTCTGAAAATCAAACGACATTTACCGGTTACGATGATGTTGCCGGGCAGGCAAAAGTGGTTGAGCTTTTCAAAGAAGGGCAACCGGTTGAAGAGTTGCAAGCTGGTGATAAAGGTATTGTTGTTCTTTCAGAAACACCGTTTTACGCAGAAAGTGGTGGCCAGATAGGCGATAAGGGTGTGTTAGTTGCAAGCGGTAACGCTTTTGAAGTCACTGATACTCAATACATTGGTAAAGCAATAGCGCACCATGGTGTTGCCAAAGCGCCTGTGAAGTTAAATGACAGTGTAAAAGCTGAAGTTGATTCAGAGCGTAGAGAAAATATTAAACGCAACCATTCTGCGACTCACTTGCTTCATGCCGCTCTTAGAAACTTGTTGGGTGAACATGTTACGCAGAAAGGTTCGTTAGTTGAGGCCGATAAAATGCGCTTTGACTTCTCGCATTTTGAACCCGTTACAAATGAACAACTGGCTCAGCTTGAGCGTGAGGTGAATGCTCAAATTCGAACTAACTTGCCATTACAAACTGAACTCATGGCAATTGATCAAGCGAAAGAAGCCGGTGCCATGGCGTTGTTTGGAGAGAAGTATGACGATCAGGTGCGTGTTGTGCGCATGGGAGACTTCTCTATGGAACTCTGCGGTGGTACGCACGTAAAAGCGACTGGTGATATCGGTTTATTCAGAATAACCTCTGAAGGGGGAATCGCATCGGGTGTCCGTCGTATTGAAGTTGTAACTGGTGAAGCCGCTATTCGCTACACCCAACAACAACAGTCTATATTGCAAAATCTTGCCGGTGAGTTAAAAACCGAGTCGAATTCTGTCGCTGAAAAAGTACAGCAGTTGCAGCAGAAGTTTCGTGAGCTTGAGCGTAAAAATGAACAGTTACAACAGAAATTAGCACAGCAAGCTGGTGGCGGTTTAATCGCCCAGGCCATTGATATTAATGGCGTTAAAGCAATAATTGCGGAGCTGGATCAGGCGGATCCTAAATCTTTACGCGGTTTAGTTGATGACCTGAAGAACCAAATTGGTTCCGGCATCGTATTATTAGGAACTGCAAATGGTAATAAAGTCAGCCTCATAGCTGGCGTTACTGCCGATTTAACGTCTAAAGTTAAAGCAGGGGATATTGTGAATCAGGCGGCTAACGTGGTTGGTGGTAAAGGCGGAGGTCGCCCTGATATGGCCCAAGCGGGTGGTTCACTCCCGGAACAGTTAAATGAAGCTCTGGCTACCGCAACAACTTGGTTACAACAGCAACTCTAGTTGTCGTGCCGAGGGTTAAAAACACAACGAAAAATTATGCGTTTCGTTATAGTGTAATCGCTCTCAGTATTGGTAGACTGCTTACGACAGTTCAGGGAAATGTTCGATATTCGCGGTAAGAATCGGAACAGTATTGAAGGAGCAATCTATGCTAATTTTAACTCGCCGTGTAGGTGAAACATTGATGATAGGTGATGATGTTTCGGTCACTGTTCTCGGCGTTAAGGGAAACCAAGTACGTATTGGTGTTAATGCCCCGAAAGACGTTTCCGTTCATCGCGAAGAGATTTATATGCGTATTCAGTCCGAAAAGGACGATGAGCAAGATAAAGAATAAACTTTCAGACTAAGACCGGCGAAAGCCGGTCTTTTTTTATGTTTTCGGCCATTTTGCAGAAAATTCATGCGAGATGGTTAATTATCCCACACTTAGACCCGAGTTTTTAAAAAAGCGATTGACATTATTGCCAACATCGCTAGAATTCACGCCACAACGATTTGGAGAGGTGGCCGAGTGGCTGAAGGCGCTCCCCTGCTAAGGGAGTATAGGGTTTGTAGCCCTATCGAGGGTTCGAATCCCTCCCTCTCCGCCAGTCGTTTATAGTAACAATACGCGCTCGTAGCTCAGCTGGATAGAGTACCTGGCTACGAACCAGGCGGTCGGAGGTTCGAATCCTCCCGAGCGCGCCATATTGTTACTAACCTGAATACGCGCTCGTAGCTCAACTGGATAGAGTACCTGGCTACGAACCAGGCGGTTGGAGGTTCGAGTCCTCCCGAGCGCGCCATTCTTTTTACTCCCTATAGTGTATCCTGCTTAATTTTCAATCGCATTTAATCTCTGAATACCCACTATTTACTGCTGTATCTCCTTGCGTGACTTGCTACCATAGTATTTAATAATTTTATAACAATACCTTAGCAACCAATTAGGAGTGCTTCGTGTCGGAACTGCTCAGTCAAGCTGCGCAACTCATGCTCGTTGGTATGGGTGCAGTCATTATCTTTCTTTGTCTACTGGTCGTTGCCATGAGCGCGATGAAGCGTTTGATCCCAACGCCGGAGGCTGTTACCAGCCGTCACTCTCCAGTCAAAGATAAAAACTCTGATACGGCACCTCCTGCGGTACTGGCTGCAATTTCAGCTGCCATTCATCATTATCGCAATGGCACGAAAGCAGCGAATAACAAGGAGAAATCATAATGAGTAAACCCCTGTTACTGACAGAGTTGGTACTTCGTGACGCTCATCAGTCACTACTCGCAACGCGGATGCGTCTGGAAGACATGTTACCTATTGCCGAGAAGCTGGACAGCATCGGTTATTGGTCAATGGAATCCTGGGGGGGAGCGACCTTTGATTCTTGTATTCGCTACTTGGGCGAAGACCCTTGGGAGCGCATTCGTGAATTGAAAAAAGCGATGCCTAACACTCGTCAGCAAATGTTGCTCAGAGGCCAGAACCTATTGGGTTATCGCCATTACGCTGACGATGTTGTAAAACGTTTTATTGAACGAGCTAAAGAAAATGGCGTTGATGTTTTTCGTATTTTTGATGCGATGAACGATGTTCGTAACCTAAAAACTGCGATTAAAGCGGCCAAAGATGTTGAAGGCCATGCACAAGGAACACTTGCCTATACTGTCAGCCCGGTGCACACACTGGATAAATGGGTGGCAATGGCACAGGAGTTAGAAGATTTAGGCTGTGACTCTCTATTCATTAAAGACATGGCTGGGTTATTAAGACCGAACGATGCCTATGAGCTGGTTAGTGCGTTGAAGAAAAACACCGACTTGCCTATTGCAATGCAGTGTCACGCAACAACAGGCTTAAGTGTCGCAACCTACCAAAAAGCAATCGATGCCGGTATTGATATGCTGGATACCGCTATTTCTTCAATGAGCATGACTTATGGTCATTCGCCGACTGAAACTTTGGTTGCAATGACAGAGAATACAGACCGGGACACAGGCTTGTCTCTGCCGGACCTCGCTGAAGTAGCCAGTTATTTCCGTGAAGTTCGGAAGAAGTACGCGAAATTCGAAGGCTCTTTAAAAGGCGTCGATGCACGCATTCTTCTGGCCCAGGTTCCGGGTGGTATGTTGACCAACATGGAAGGCCAGCTGAAAGAACAGGGTGCACTGGATAAATTTGATGAAGTACTGGAAGAAATTCCAAAAGTACGCGAAGACCTTGGCTTTATTCCTCTGGTTACACCAACGTCACAAATAGTAGGAACCCAGGCGGTTCTGAACGTATTGAGCGGTGAGCGTTACTCCAACATCTCTAAAGAGACAGCTGCCGTTTTGAAGGGTGAATACGGCGCGACTGCAGCAGAGGTGAATAAAGAGCTACAGAAACGAGTTCTGGATGGTGAAGAAGCCATTACCTGTCGTCCGGCAGATTTGCTGGACAACGAACTGGATGCACTCACGAAAGAACTTAAAGATAAAGCAACTGATGAAGATATTCGTCTTGCTGATGACGTTGTGGATGATGTTCTGACTTATGCACTCTTCCCACAAATTGGTCTGAAGTTTCTTAAAAATCGTGATAACCCCGATGCTTTTGAACCTGCGCCGGGTCAAGAGACTGAAGAAAAAGCTGAGGCCAAAGAAAAAGAAGCGCCTGCAACAACGGGTAGTGTCGAGCAGTACGAAGTTGAAGTTGACGGTAAACGCTATAACGTCAAAGTTGGACCTACAGGTAAGTTAGATTCAGTGAAGTCAGCCTCATCTGACGAACAGTCTAAGTCATCTGAAACGCAGTCCGACGCCTCCGGTGAATCAAGCTCTGGTGAGGGAGAAACCATTAAAGCGCCGCTGGCCGGTAACATTTTTAAGGTGGTCGCCAAAGAGGGATCAACGGTTAAAGCAGGCGATGTTGTGCTGGTATTGGAAGCGATGAAAATGGAAACCGACATTAAAGCGGAGAAAGACGGTAAGGTTCAGTCTCTTCACGTGAAAGAAGGTGATGCTGTGACCGTCGGCGATGCTCTGGTGACGGTAGGCTAATATGGATAAGCTGCAGATATTATGGGAAACCACTGGCATTGCCGCAATGACGTTCGGCCAACTCAGTATGATTGTTGTTGGTGGTGTGTTGTTGTACCTGGCAATTTCAAAGAAGTTTGAGCCGTTATTGCTGCTGCCAATAGGTTTTGGTGCAATTCTGGCAAACATTCCTTTAGGCGGCTTCACAGAGCCGGGTGGTGTTCTCTATTACGTTTATAGTATTGGCATCGATACGGGTATGTTCCCGTTGCTTATTTTCATGGGGGTTGGCGCATTAACCGACTTCGGGCCGTTATTGGCAAACCCCAAAATGCTGTTTTTGGGTGGTGCCGCTCAGTTCGGTATTTTTGCAACCTTATTTGGTGCTATTGCCCTGAACGGGATACCGGGTATTGAGTTTTCGATGTCGGATGCTGCTGCAATTTCTATAATTGGTGGGGCTGACGGGCCAACAGCGATTTTCCTGGCATCAAAGCTGGCACCTGATTTATTGGGGGCAATTGCAGTCGCGGCGTATTCGTATATGGCATTGGTACCTATTATCCAGCCCCCGATAATGAAGTTGCTAACCACTCAAGCTGAGCGTGAGATTAAAATGGAGCAACTGCGCCCGGTAGCTCGTCGTGAAAAGCTTTTCTTCCCGCTAATAGCTATGGGCCTGACGTTGTTGTTTTTACCTTCAGCAACGCCTTTGGTTGGCATGTTCTGTCTCGGAAATCTGATGCGTGAATCGGGTGTGGTTGAGCGTTTAACAAAAACCACTCAGAACGAGCTGATTAACATTGTGACCATCTTCCTTGGTTTGGCTGTTGGCTCTAAATTGCAGGCAGATCAATTTCTCAGTTTCCAAACGCTGGGCATCTTGGTATTAGGTGCGGTGGCATTTTCCATTGGAACCGCCAGTGGCATCTTAATGGCGAAGCTGATGGGCAAACTGAGTAAAGACCCGATTAATCCGTTAATTGGAGCCGCAGGGGTTTCAGCCGTTCCTATGGCGGCCCGGGTGGTGAATAAAGTTGGGTTACAGGCAAACCAGCAAAACTTCTTGCTGATGCATGCTATGGGCCCTAATGTCGCCGGAGTATTAGGTTCAGCAGTGGCTGCGGGCGTTTTACTGGCATTGGTTTAACGGCCGGTAAGAAACATCATCGCCGTGTAAAAAGCGGCGATGACAGCGCTTATTACTGCAATATATACAAAGCCTTTATAACCCTGTTTGATACTCCAGCCATTAGCGCGCAAATACAGCAACCAAAGCAGACTCAGTAATAACGGAATAATAAAAAAGTATCTTGTCATGGCAAGTCCTTAAGACTGATGTTGCTGAATGGCTTCTAAATCAACTGCTGCCTGATGGGCATAACGTAAACGCTTTTCGAGTTCTGTAATCTGGTCGGCAACTTTATCGATATTGCCTTCGGCCATAAACTGCTCTAAATCAGCCGCTTTATTTTGTAATTGTGTAAATCCAAGGTTAGCCGCTGCGCCTTTTAACGAATGAAAGTAACGACGAGCGCTGTCGTGCTGACCCCGGGTGATAAAATCAGAGACCTTGGTTGCGCTGCCCTGGTACGTTTCATAAAGCTGCTCAACCAGCTTAAGGTAAAGCTCTACGTTATACTGTAACCGTTTTAATGCGGCCTCAAATTCAATACCTTTCACCTGTGGTATACGAACGGGTGGCTTAGCCGGTTCATCCTCTTCAGTAGCGGCAGGCACTTCTGGCTGCTGATTATTCGTGTAGTCGCCGGGAACAGCCCATTTAATAATGGCTTTAATCAACTGCTGCTCATCAATAGGCTTGGCAATGTGCCCCTGCATGCCAGCGGCTAATGATCGCTCTTCATCACCACTCATTGCGTTGGCGGTCATTGCCAGGATAGGAAGCTGCTGATAGTTAAAGTCCGCACGTATGGTCCGGGCTGCTTTAAGCCCATCCATGACAGGCATCTGAATATCCATTAGAACCAAAGAATAATTTTTGTTGTGAACGGCCTCTACGGCTAACTGCCCATTTTCTACGATATCCACTTTGAACTTATGGCTTGTAAGAATTTCTCTGGCGACTTGCTGATTAATTTCATTGTCTTCTACCACCAAAATGGGGGCCCGCAGAATGCTCTCCGGGATACCGTCGCCGCTCTCTGCATCGCTTTCATCAGGGAGTTCACGTTGGAATAACGTCGAAGCCAGACTCCTACCCAAAGTTGACGCGGTAAAAGGCTTTGAAATGATGTCATTGACTCCCGCTTGTTTGGCCTTTTCCGATAACTCTTCGGCATAGTAACCCGTTGCCAGAGTTAGTTTAGGACGAACATCGTCTGCGTAACGTTCTGTTATTGTCTGGCAAAATTCAAGACCATCCATGCCGGGGAGACGCCAGTCAACTAATACTAATTGATAAGGGTTGTCCTCTTCTACGGACTGCTGGAAAACTTGCAACGCCTGTTCTGCAGTGCGACAAACTTTTACATCAACCTGGTAACTGCGCAGCATTTCATACAACATTTCACGAGTACTTAAGTTGTCATCAATGGCAAGAATACGCACGCCGCTGAGCTTTTGCAGAAGATATTGATGGTGGCTGTTGTCTTGTTCTTTCTGTAGGGGGAGCTCCACTTCTATGTAAAAAGTTGAGCCTTGCCCAGCCGCACTGGTGACACCGATATCGCCACCCATAAGCAATATAAGGCGACGGGAAATAGCCAGCCCAAGGCCCGTTCCGCCATATTTTCGGGTTGTCGAGGTATCGGCCTGAGTAAAAGCTTTAAACAGGTTGGCTCGCTGCTCTTCATCCATACCGATACCGGTGTCGGTGACGGAAATACGCAACAGAACATTGTCTTTTGAGCTATCCAGCAAGTTAACCGCTACATTAATTTCGCCGTCTTCAGTGAACTTAATGGCGTTGCTGATGAGGTTAACCAAAACCTGATTCAACCGCAGCGGATCGCCTATCAGGCGGGTGGGTATATTGGCCGGCAAATTAATGATGAATTCAAGATCTTTATCATAGGCCCGGTAGGCAAACATGTCTGCAAGAGAGGTTAGTACGTCCTGTAAATCAAAAGGAATTCGCTCAACGGTTAGTTTGCCGGCGTCAATTTTTGAAAAGTCCAGAATGTCGTTAATAACACCGAGAAGTGCCTGTGATGAGGAATCGATGACCTTTATATAGCGTTTCTGTTTTTGATTCAGTTCTGTTTTTAGACAAAGGTTTGCCATACCCACAATTGCGTTAATTGGAGTACGAATTTCATGGCTCATGTTAGCCAGAAACTCGCCTTTTGACTGGTTAGCGCGTTCAGCTGTTTCTTTTGCTTTCTCCATCTCCTCAGCAACCGACTTAATACCAGAAATATCGTAGTAGCTGCCAAGGATACCAATAATGTTATGGTCATCATCGTAAAGAGGAACGCTGGAGTGCTCTACCCATTGGCTCTTATTGTCAACTTTCAGTTCTATTTCTGCGTTGACAGAAGGGGCTTTCTGGCTAAATGTCTTTTTATCTCTTTCCAGTAAAACGTCATTAGCAGCAAGTGATTCAATTTCGGCATCTGATTTACCAGCTAAAGACTCTGGTGTAACGCCAAAATCGTTTGCAAAGGCGCGGTTTCCGCCCAGCAGTTTAAGCTGAGGATCGCGCCAGTAAACCCGTGTTGGCAGATCATTAAATACTTGCTCAAACAGTTGCAGCGAGTCGGACGACAAAAAGGGTTGACGAAAAGGTGCGGTCAGAGCATTACGTCTCGACCACCACCAAATAACGACACCGATAATCAAACTGAACAATATCATTGCGACTAATACTGTGTCGCTCCAGGGTGCAGGCAATAGTGCGTACAACGCCAGACTGGTTACCTGAAGGATGACAAAAATTAGTTGTAAAAACGTCCAGAATGAGTTCATGGTTAATCCGTAACCGAGTGGTTATATAATCGGCATGTAGTCTGCCACGTTGAGCCTGAATCGCCAAGGTATGAACGCAAATTAACAGTGACAAACATAGACCTTTGAGCGAATTACCAGTAAGCTAATCGGCAGAAAACTATCCGCCTCAGTGAATGGAGTTGTCTTTTGCAAGCAACATTTCAAGCAGTTATCGAAAAGCTTAAGCAATCGGGTAAAACAGCAGTCTGGCAGGGCATCGGGCGTGGTATTGAGCGAGAAGCTTTGCGCATAAAAGAAAATGGAACGCTGGCACCAGGCGATCACCCGCAGGAGTTAGGAAAAACCCTGACTCACCCAACAATTACGACCGACTACTCAGAGAATCTGCTTGAGTTTATTACCCCAGTGGCAAGTAATATTGAAACTACACTTGAGCAGCTTCGTGATATTCACCGGGTAACTTATAAAGCTATTGGTGATGAGCTGTTATGGCCAATGAGCATGCCTTGTTATATCGGATCTGACGAGGATATCCGTATTGCTAAGTATGGTGACTCTCACTCCGGGCGAATGAAAAGTCTTTATCGCCGCGGTTTAACCTATCGTTATGGCGCCACTATGCAAGTCATTGCCGGTGTGCACTACAATTTCTCTGTTTCCGATGAAATGTGGGAAGAGCTGGCTGCGATTGAAGGCGTTAGCAATAGCCAGGATTTTCGTACTAATCAATATTTTGCACTGATTCGTAACTTCAAGCGCATAGCCTGGGTTATTCCTTATTTGTTTGGAGCGTCTCCGGCTTTGTGTAAGTCGTTTTTCTGCCAGACCAATAATGAGGAAATACTGAACAAGTGGAATTTCGAGACCGTTGGTAAAGGAACCGTTTATCTTCCTTATGGTACGTCATTACGAATGAGTGATTTGGGTTATACCAACAAAGAACAGGCAACGCTTAAGATAACCTACAACTCTTTGCAGGAATACGTTTCAGGATTACGTAAAGCCATTACAACACCGTCTCAACAGTTTTCGAAAATTGGTGTAAAAGTAGGCGACGACTACCGTCAACTTAACGATAATATTTTGCAGATAGAAAATGAGTTTTACTCACCTATCCGCCCTAAACAAACCGCGCATGACGGCGAAACACCAAGTCAGGCTCTTGAGCGAGGCGGTGTAGAATATGTTGAAATCAGAGCTCTGGATGTAAATCCGTTTAGCGATGTTGGTATTACCGCTCAGCAAATGCATTTTCTTGATTTGATGTTGCTGTATTGTTTGTTGCAACCAAGTGAAGACATGAGCTGGGAACAACAGCAACAAGCTGATAAGAACTTTACTAAAGTGGTTATGCAGGGTCGGGATCCGCGCCTGAGTCTGCAACAAAATGGTATTGACCGTTTAATGGCGGACTGGTTAGAAGAGCTGTTTGCTGACTTTACTCCGCTGGCAAAAGCTTTAGATGATAGTGCAGGTGATAAACGCTACCAAAACCATTTAGCCGATCTCTATGAATGGGTTTTGAACCCGGAACGAACGCTTTCAGGCCAGATTTTAGGACTGCTTAAAGAACAAAATAGAGACAACAGCAGTTTAGGTATGCAATTAGCTAAGCAATACCGTGAGCAGTCTAATAATGAGCCACTAAGTTATTACGTGCAGAGTGACTTTACTAAATGGGCGCAAGAGTCGGAACAAGCTTTTGCAGACCGTTACAAACAAGACAATAAAGTTGACTTTGATACCTTTCTGGCAAATTATTTTAGTCAGGCGGCAAAGTCTGGTCAGGTATCTAACTGAAAGACATAAAAAAACGCAGCCCAAAAGGACTGCGTTAAACAAAACGTTCAGGGATGAACATGAATGCATTTTCTCAGTTACAACCTGTATTCAATTACTAAGAGTTTAATGAGTGAATAAAGTTCAATGGCAATAAAATATTTTTTTCCTATTCAGCCGAAACTGTTAACCAGTGCGCTGTTCATTGTGACGCTTAGCGGCTGCGCGACACCTCCACCGGCGAACCCGGAAAATGTCTGCCATATTTTTGAAGAGCATCGAGATTGGTATCACGCCGCTGCCGATGCACGTGAGCGTTGGGGAGTTCCCATTCATGTGCCAATGGCTATGATGTATCAGGAAAGCTCATTTAAGCATAATGCTCTGCCTCCGAGAGACTACCTGCTGGGCTTCATTCCCTGGGGAAGAGTCAGCTCAGCTTACGGCTATTCACAAGCTAAAACCATGACGTGGGAAGATTATCAACGAGAAACCGGTAATGGCTGGGCCAGTCGTGACGACTTTGAAGACGCGATTGACTTCATGGGTTGGTTTATTTCTAAAACGCACAAAATTAATGGCGTCTCAAAATGGGATGCTTATGGGCAATACCTTAATTATCACGAAGGTTGGGGTGGGTATCAGAGAAAATCTTATTTGAAGAAACCCTGGCTGGTTAAAGTATCCAGGGTAGTGAAAAGCCGCTCTATGACTTATGCCGCACAATTGAATAAATGCGAAGAAGATTTAAAACGCGGTTGGCTATGGCGATTGTTCTTTGGTTAATCATTAGATTGAACATCTGGTTTTCGGTAAAGCTTAGGCAAAACTCTGACTTGTTTGATCATGGTGTCGCCAATTTCGATGAGCTCTACCGGATAACCGCCTAAACGTAGCGACAATCTGGAGTCAGGGATATCACCAAATTGTTCAATAATCAGACCGCTTAAGGTTTTAGGCCCGTCTATTGGAAAATCCCAATTCATTTCTTTATTTAGCTCGCGTAAGTTAGCGGAACCGTCCACTAAGAAACTGCCATCGTTTTCCAGAGTAACGGATTCACTGGGAGCCGGCGCCATGGAAGTAGTGAAATCACCGACAATTTCTTCAAGGATATCTTCCAAAGTCACCAGACCCTGAATGTCGCCGTATTCGTCAACAACCAGGCCAATACGCTCTTTACGTCGTTGAAACTTTAATAGCTGAACATTCAGAGGTGTTCCTTCCGGAATAAAATAAGCGTCACGTGCAGCGCGGACTAAAATGGATTTATCGGCAGTAAACTGGTTTTTACTCATTAACCGCATAACATCGCGGGCGTGCAGGAATCCAATAGCATCGTCTATTTCATTTCGGTAAAGCAAAACGCGAGTGTGCTGGCCGTTTGATAGCTGTTTCACAATAGATTTCCAGTCGTCACTAATATCAATGCCGACAATCTCGTTGCGGGGGATCATGACATCCTCAACCGTGACTTTCTCAAGGTCTAGAATACTGACCAACATTTCCTGGTGCGAAGTCGGGATTAAGTTTCCGGCTTCGTTAACCACTGTGCGTAGCTCATCTGAACTCAAGGCGTCCGCCATTTGCGATTGTTTTGGGTTAACGCCCAGTAGTCGCATAAACGAATTGGTGATGAAGTTCATACCAATAACGATGGGGTACATGACTTTTAGTAGCGGCAGTAAAATAAAAGAGCTTGGGAATGAAATACGCTCGGGGTGCAGGGCGGCTATCGTTTTTGGGGTGACTTCTGAGAAAATGAGAATAATTAAGGTCAAACCTAACGTTGCGATAAGGATCCCAGCGTCACCAAACCAGCGTAGACAAAGTATGGTGGCAATAGCTGATGCACCGATATTGACCAGGTTATTTCCAATGAGAATTAAGCCTATCAACCGATCAGGACGATCAAGCAGATACTGGACACGTTTGGCACCCGGGTGATTATTTTGTACTAAGTGGCGCAGCCGATACCGGTTGATAGACATCATGCCAGTTTCGGAGCCAGAGAAGTATGCGGATAAAAATATCAGTACGGCTAAAATCACGAGCAACATGCCCGTCGATATCTCGTCCAACGCGTTATTCCTTAATTAAACTGTGAATGTGACAATGTAGAGTTCTCAGCGATGAAGTCAAGTACCATTCAGGATAAGAGAAAATCTTTCACGAACCGACTGCCAAAATAACCCAGTGTAAGCAAAGTGCTGGCAATAACCGTCAGTACAACAATAATGCGTCCACGTAACCCCGATGCGCGATGTAAAATTACCGCAATTAAATAGAGAAGAGCGGCTAGGCTAGTCAGAATAGTTTTGTGTGCTTGTTGCTGTGCAAACATATCGTCCAAAAATACAAAACCTGAGCCAAGCGCAATAAATAAAACAAAGGTGCCTAAAGCCAGAAGGTTGAAGAAATATTTTTCGACGGTCATTAACGGCGGTAGCTTACTTAAGAGAATATGACCTTTTCTATTCTTAAGAACCCGGTTTAAGTAACTTGTCTGTAACGCGTAAAGAGTGGCTAAGGCTAAAATGCCGTAAGCAACCAATGACAAGGTAATATGAAAAACTAACCCATGCCCGGCACTAATATCAGCGCCCCAGTCAACCGGAGTGAAAACTAACAGCACGGTAGTCAGGGCTGAAAACAGATAAATAACAGGCTTTAGAAATAAATTACTGGCTTGATTATTTTTTAGCAAAGTCAGGGTGGCTATTAAAAAGGCCACAATAGCTAAACTTGACGAGACATTAATGTGATCGAATTCGTCGTAAGAAAGTTGCAGCAGGATGAGCCAACCATGGGCGATGACTGCCAAGGCAGCAGGTACAATTTGGTAAGTTGGGTGAAGCGCTTTGTTTTTAAGTATATTTTGCAGAATAACAAAAGCGCTGGCGCTATAACCCAATAAGCTGATTAGCAACAATAAAGAGAGCATCACGCGCTCGAATTCCCTGATTCTGAGTTGTTCGTAGTCATGAGTATACGATGTCAGTCAGTTAAACCCAATACTTACGGGGCGAAACTTTCTTGCAAATCAGATATACTGCCCCCATTACTATTTCCGTCAGAAATCGCAATATAAGAGACGATCGACATGTTTGAGAATTTATCGGAACGTTTGTCGCAAACGCTGCATTCTATTGGCGGCCGGGGCCGACTGACCGAAGACAATATTAAAGAAACGTTACGCGAAGTTCGCATGGCTTTACTCGAAGCCGATGTTGCTTTGCCTGTGGTCAAAGACTTTATCGGCAAAGTGAAAGAGCGGGCTGTTGGCACCGAGGTGAACAAAAGTCTCACGCCGGGTCAGGTATTTGTAAAAATTGTTCAGTCTGAGCTTGAAGCGGCAATGGGCGAGGCCAATGCTCCGTTGCAGTTAAACACTCAGCCACCGGCCGTTATTTTAATGGCGGGTCTGCAAGGTGCGGGTAAAACCACCAGTGTGGGCAAACTGGCCAAATATCTAACTGAACGCCAGAAGAAAAAAGTCATGGTGGTCAGTGCCGATGTGTATCGTCCTGCGGCTATTAAGCAGTTGGAAACGCTTGCTGAGCAGGTTGGGGTTGAGTTTTTCCCTTCTACGACAGAGCAGAAGCCGGTTGATATTGCTAATGCCGCCATTGCCCAGGCTCGTAAACAGTTTATTGATGTGGTGTTAGTGGATACCGCTGGTCGTTTGGCCATTGACGAAGACATGATGCAGGAAATTCAGCAACTGCACTCAGCCATCAACCCAATTGAAACGCTGTTTGTGGTTGACGCTATGACTGGTCAGGATGCGGCGAATACGGCCAAAGCATTCAGTGAAGCTCTGCCGCTAACCGGTGTTATTCTGACTAAGACCGACGGTGATGCGCGCGGTGGTGCTGCGCTGTCTATTCGTCATATTACCGGTAAGCCCATTAAATTCCTGGGTGTTGGTGAGAAAAACGATGCGCTGGAGCCGTTTCATCCTGACCGTGTAGCCTCCAGAATTCTCGGCATGGGCGATATGCTTTCTTTAATTGAGGAAGTTGAGCAAAAAGTCGATAAAGAAAAAGCTGAGAAGGTTGCTAAAAAAGTCATGAAAAAAGGCCAGTTCTCACTGGAGGACTTTCGTGACCAATTAGTTCAAATGCGGGAAATGGGTGGCATGATGGGGTTAATGACCAAAATGCCGGGCATGGGTAAAATGACGGAACAAATGAAAGGTCAGATGGACGATAAAATGACCTTACGTATGGAAGCCATCATTAATTCGATGACTCCAAAAGAGCGGACCCGACCGGATGTTATTAAAGGCTCTCGTAAGCGCCGTATAGCGGCCGGCTCAGGTACACAGGTTCAGGACGTGAACAAATTACTTAAGCAGTTTACCCAAATGCAGAAAATGATGAAAAAAATGAAAGGCGGCGGCATGCAAAAAATGATGCGCGGCATGGGTGGAAAGTTACCTCCGGGAATGTTCCCCGGGCGTTAGGAAAAAGCGCGTCAAGCTTGCATTTGCAGTAAAAATCAGTAGAATTGCCGAGCCTTCCGACTCTGTCGGAGGGCTTTGCTATTTTTTACATTTACAAAACAGTTATATTGAGGAACGCAATGGTAACCATTCGTTTACAACGTGGTGGCGCTAAAAAACGCCCCTTCTACCAGATGGTAGTTGCTGACAGTCGCAATGCACGCGACGGTCGTTTCATTGAGAAAGTAGGATTCTTTAACCCTGTAGCTCGTGGTCAGGAAGAAAAACTTCGTGTTGATGTTGACCGCATTGAGCATTGGGTAAGCAAAGGCGCTCAGTTATCTGATCGTGTTGCTAAACTTGTTAAAGATGCAAGCGCTGCGGCGTAAGCATTAATAGATTCAGGTAGGTAAATTAATGCAGCAATCAGAACAAATCGTCGTTGGTCGCCTTGGTGCGGTGTATGGCGTTAAAGGCTGGTTGAAAGTGCAGTCATTTACTGATGATCCAGAATCGATATTTGAATACAGCCCTTGGTTACTCAGCCAGAAAACTGAGCGCGAAATGAAAGTTGTCGAGTGGCGTCGCCACAACAACGGACTTATCGCCAGGTTAGAAGGTATATCCGATCGTGATGAGGCTGCACGCCTTACTGGTGCGGATATCTGCATTACTGCAGATGAGTTACCGGCATTAGCTGATGACGAGTTTTACTGGCGCGACCTTATTGGTATGCGTGTAGTAAACACTAAAGGCTATGATATGGGTGTGGTTGAACAAATTATGCCCACTGCATCGAACGATGTGTTGGTCGTAAAGGCAAACAGCAACGACGGGTTCGGAAAGTCTGAACGTTTAATTCCCTTTATCCAGAGTGAGTATGTCACTGAGGTTAATAAGGAAGAGAAGCGTATTCAGGTTGAGTGGCCGTCAGACTTTTGATGAGTAAACCATTGCAGGTTGGCATCATCAGTTTGTTTCCTGAAATGTTTGCTGCAGTCACCGACTATGGTGTGACTGGCAGAGCAATAAAGGACGGTTTGCTGACAGTGAGTGTTTGGAATCCTCGTGATTTCACGCATGATCGCCACAGGACTGTTGATGACAGGCCTTATGGCGGTGGTCCGGGTATGCTGATGATGGTGCAGCCACTAGTGGATGCTATCAATGCAGCAAAAAAAAGCCTGGGTGAGGACACTCCTGTTATTTATTTGTCACCACAAGGGCAAAAACTTGATCACAGCGGAGTGCAGCAGCTCTCCAAAAATGATCGAATGATTTTGATTGCTGGCCGTTATGAAGGCATTGATGAACGTGTTATTAAGCAGTACGTCGATGCGGAATGGTCGATAGGGGATTACGTATTAAGCGGTGGTGAGTTACCAGCAATGGTGCTTATTGATGCGGTTTCACGGTTAATTCCCGGTGTGTTGGGACATCAGGATTCAGCGGCAGAAGACTCTTTTGCCAGCGGGTTACTGGACTGCCCTCACTATACTCGACCAGAAGTTTATAATGAGCAGCAAGTACCGCCGGTTTTATTAAGCGGTGATCATGAAAAGATACGTCGCTGGCGTTTACAGCAGTCTTTGGGTAAAACCTGGCTGCAACGACCAGAGTTAATTCATAGCCTAGCTCTGACTGACGAGCAGGAGACATTGTTGCAAGAGTTTATCGAACAACAATCATCCGGCAAATAAAGTACAGTTTACCTAGGATAGGAGATATAAAAATGGCAAAAGTTAGCCAAAACATCATTAAGGCTCTTGAAGAAGAGCAGATGAAACAAGATTTACCTGAGTTTGCACCAGGTGACACTGTTGTTGTAAATGTAAAAGTAAAAGAGGGTAACCGCGAACGTCTTCAGGCGTTTGAAGGTGTTGTTATCCGTGTTCGTAATCGCGGTCTGCATTCAGCGTTCACTGTACGTAAAGTATCGAACGGTGAAGGTGTAGAGCGTACTTTCCAAACGCACAGCCCATTAGTTGACAGCATCAAAGTCAAACGTCGTGGTGCGGTACGTCGCGCGAAACTGTACTACTTGCGTGAGCGTTCTGGTAAGTCTGCACGTATCCGCGAGAAGCTGTCTTAAGCTTTTAGCAAAAAAACGAAATAGCAAAGAAAAACCCAGCCTTGTGCTGGGTTTTTTGTTAGTGTTTTAAAAATGAAAGAAGATATAGAAATACTGACGCAGATTTTGGCTGAGAACCTCAATACGCAGCCTCACTGGACTGAGCTTGAGCTTATAGAGCGGCTGCAGTCTCAGCCCTATGAATTTTTTGACAAGGGCGCCTTGCGGGACCCCTTAACTCTGTTTCAAACGCATTTTTTATTGTTTCATTGTTTGTATAAATTACGTGAGCGCTGGCGTGAGCAGAAAAAGTATGAGCTTTTTATTCATACATTAAATATTGAATGCCAGCCCTGGCACAAAGGAACTTCTGCTTTATCTGAAAATGACCCATTGGCAGAGTACTACCTGGACTTAAATCAATTAAGTAGCACATCGGGAGCCGATGTCGAGTCAATGCTTGATGATTTTTGGCAACGCATGGGGCATTCTTCTGTAACGGCAGATATGCCAGTTGCAGAAGCCTGGCAGTTGATGGAAGTTGAACCACCGGCCAGTCGTGCACTGATTAAAAAGCAGTATCGAAAATTAGTGCATAAATACCACCCGGATAAAGGTGGAAGTGTTGCTAAGATGCAAAAAATTCAAAAGGCGTATCGCTGTATTACTGGTGTCATTAAAGAGGAACAAAGTAGCCACCCATGAGTCAAGAACCGGACAAACGATTATCAGAACTGCGTAATGCCATTGATGCGGCTGATAATGAGTTAATTGAAATTATTGCGCGTAGAGCTAAGCTAACGGCCGAAGTTGGTGAGGTTAAACGTTCATTGAAGCAGCCGCTTTATGTACCGGAGAGAGAGCGCTCTTTAGTGAAGGCTCGCAGAGTAAAAGCAAAACAAGCCGGTTTGTCTGAGGACTTAATTGAAGACGTCGTGCGCCGCATTATTCGTGAGTCATATCGCACGCAAACATCCCAGGCGGCAGCTACCTCCAGCCATCTTGAACGACCCGTTTTTGTGTTTGGTGGCGAGGGCGCTCTGGGGGCACGTTTGGTTGCTCAGTTAAGGCAAACAGGCTATCGGGTCATAACGATAGATAAAAACAATGAGTGGCCAACAGAGGATGAGTTAAGTCAGGCACAGTTAGTACTCATGAGTGTGCCTGTTAATAAGACTGCTGAACTGATAAGGCGCTTACCGCCGTTGCCCGATGATTGTGTCTTAGCCGATGTGACCAGCATTAAGGCTGCCCCTTTAAATGCAATGCTGGAGCAGCATGACGGACCGGTTGTCGGGTTACATCCGATGTTCGGGCCATCGGTACAGAACCTGGCAAAACAATTGGTTGTTGTTACTCATGGCAGGCAGCGGCAGCATTATCAGTGGCTGTTAGACCAATTTATTAACTGGGGAGCGCATTTACACGAGGTTGATGCAAATAAGCACGATGATGCTATGGGCTGGATACAGGCTATGCGCCATTTAAGTACTTTCGCTTATGGCGTTCATCTGGCATCAGAGCGGGTAGACATTAAGGAACTGTTAGAACTCAGCTCACCTATTTATAGGATGGAACTGATGATGATAGGTCGTTTGTTTGCTCAGAACGCAGAACTCTATGCTGATATCATCGCCGCAAATAAATCGCAGTTTTCCTCAATTAGACGTTATTTGCGTCGATTCTCCGAGATACTCGATGATATAGAAAATGGTAAGAAAGGAGACTTTGTTCTTCTTTTCGAAGAAGTTAGTCAATATTTTGGTGAATTTTCCAATCAATTTTTGCAGGAAAGTGAATCTTTGGTGCAACTGGCGGATGACCAAAGATTCAAACACGAATAATGTTTATGGCAGATATTCCGACATGAGTTCACTGAGTGCCTCCGGAGAAACAGGCTTATGCAGCGTGGCGTCCATTCCCGCCTCACGGCAAGCGCTCATTTCGCTGGCACTTTGGTGACTGGTAATAGCAATAATCGGTGTTGTTTTATGCTTTTCGGTCCGTCGCAAATGCTGACAGACTTCAGCACCGGACATATCGGGCATTTCATAGTCGAGAAAGATAAGCTCGGGTCCCTGTTCTGCCAGGTTTAAAGCTTCTTCTCCTGTCATTGCGACAAGCAGGTCAACTTCAAAGCTAGCCAGCATCGCTTTTAACACTTCGATACTGATAAAATCATCGTCAGCAATAAGAACTTTACGCATAGTCACTACCTATTTGCCATAATTAATTATACCCTAGCACTTAGCTGTTTATATTCCCAGTTATTTGGAGCTAACAATATGAAACAGAAAGGAAATTCTATTAAAGTATGGGACAGCTTTATCCGGGTGTTCCATGGCTTACTCATTGTTTTTCTGGGAGGGCTCTGGTGGACCGTCGAAAACGGCCGGATGGAGCTGCATAAAGATATTGGAGTGGCGCTGTTGGCTCTACTTGTGGTCAGAATAGGTTGGGGCATTTTCGGTAGTGAGAATGCGCGTTTTCATGTTTTTCTGAAATCGCCAGCCGCAATTTTAAAGCATTTGAGAAGGTTGTTCAGTGGTGCTTACGAAGCCGAAAATACGCACAGTGTAGCCGGTGGATGGGCGGTTATTTTAATGCTGGCGTTGTTGTTAAGTCAGGTGATGACAGGGCTATTTTCAACAGACGGGATTTTGTTTTCCGGTCCATTATCAAACTGGTTGTCATCTGATGGGCAAAAAGCAGTAACCAGCTGGCATAAGAGTCAGTTTGACGTCATATTAGTGGTGATTGCCATCCATATTCTGGCCGTGGTTTTTTACCGCTTTAAAGGGACGCCTCTTATTGCGTCAATGGTACACGGTTACCGCATAACCAAACAGCAAGCCCCTAACCTAAAACCCGGTTGGCAGGGCATGATATTAGCGGTTGCTGTTTGGCTCGTTTTAATGTTGTTGCTTTAATCAGTCTTTATAATTGTCGTGACAACCTTTACAGGTTTTCGCGGCATCCATAAATACAGGTTTAATTGAGTCAATTGAACCTTGCTGGCTAACTTCAGAGAGTTTTGCTGCGTATTCTTGTAAGTCGTTAGCGCGCTGCTGAAAGTCTTCCCAGTTGTCCCAAATTGCGGTCAGTGCATCGGAGTTGTCCCCCGGCATAGCACCTTCAACGGCGAAGCCGGACCATGGAATGCTGGACATTTTTTCAAAGTCGTCGGCCCTGCGCTGGAAAAAATCAGCATTGTATTCAACTTCGCCTTTAACCATGGCTGCCATAGCGGCAAAATTCTGTTGCATAACGGACAGGGCTTTTTGGCGGTACTCTACGGCTTTAGCGCCGTCGTTAAAGGCGTTTTCATCGGCAGAAACGTTAAACGAAAGGCCCATAAAGCCTGCTATAGCCGTTATTAATAATTGTTTTTTCATCGAAAACACTCCGGTTTGTTGAGTTCACTGATCGTTAATAATACACGATCTGTCGGTTAATGCTTGTCACCTCTATATATAACAAAGTAACTTGTCTTATGGGACAACCAGACTAAAAATAAGTCAAAATGGGGAACAATTCATGAAAAAAGTGCATCAGCTCAGTGCCTTGACGTTAGCAGTAACGTCTGTACTGACCGCTTCGGTTGCGGCTGATCAAACTTCCCGGACTAACGGGATGCGAGATAACACGCCGAGTCTGACCGCGATACAAAACGCAACAATCATAACCGAACCAGGGAAGTCTATTGAGAACGCGACTCTGGTTATAGAAAATGGCACCGTCCAGTCTATTGAGCGCAATAATCGTGCGCCGGCGGGTGCAAAAGTCATTGACGGAACTGGTTACACCATTTATCCAGGCTTTATCGACCCTTACGGAAGCTACGGTATAAAAGCCAGCGCCGAGCAAGAACGTTCGGATGCGCCAATTTATAATAATGAACGTGAAGGTGGTAATGCGGCCAATGACGCTATCCACTCACAAAAGCGTTGGTTTAGTGAGTTTAAAACGAACTCCGACGATGCGAAAAAGTGGGTTTCACAAGGTTTTACCAGTGTTCAGTCAGCAAATCTGGATGGTATTTTCCAGGGGCGTGCCGTAACGGTTTCGCTTGCTGATAAAATACCGAACGACGTCATTTATCAAAGCGAAGCCAAACATTTCGGTTCTTTTGACAAAGGTTCATCGCAGCAACAATATCCTTCGTCTTTAATGGGCAGTATTGCGTTGGTTAGACAGACGCTTTCAGATGCTAATTGGTACGAAAATTCTTACGGTAAACAATCACACAACCAACCGGTTGAGTTTAATGCGGCTCTGGATTCGTTGACGGACATTGAAAGTACCGGAATCGTTTTTAAAGTCAGTGACGAAAAATCACTATTGCGAGCTGATGATGTCCTTGACCAATTTGACGTTCCTTCCATTTATGTCGGTTCAGGTTATGAGTATTCTCGTCTGGAAGCTGTGAAAAACGCGGGTAGCGATTTGATTCTGCCGCTAAACTTTCCGGCTGCACCAGAAGTGGGTGACGTTGACGGCCATCTGGATGTCGATTTAGCCAAACTGCGTCATTGGGAGCGCGCCCCTTCTAACCCGGCAATGTTAGCTGAAGCTGGTGTTAACTTTGCGTTGACTCTGCATGACCTGGAGAAATCGGAAAGTTTCTGGCCTAACCTGCGTAAAGCCGTTAAGCATGGTTTAAGTGAAGACAAAGCTCTAGCTGCTTTAACAACGGTCCCGGCAAAAATTGCAGGTGTCGAAGACAAAGTGGGTAAGCTGGCACAAGGCTATATGGCCGACTTTGTCATGGTAAAAGGCGATTTGTTCGAAGACGGTACCATTCAGTCGGTCTGGTTACAGGGTGAAGAAAACGAACTGGTATCCAGAGATAAAGTCGACTTTGTTGGCACTTACACTATCGACTGGAATGATCGCGATGTTGAAATCTCGATTAAGCCAGGTCCAGTGCTTACTGGTGAAGTGAACGTTGGTGAGCAGTCTAGTGGGTTGCGTAATGTTCAGTCGGGCACTGAGTCTTTATCCTTTGTTGCTGACCTGGACATAGAGCCTGCGGGTAGCTGGCGCTTTAAGCTAGTGCCTGAGGCACAGCAAACATTTGCTGTAACGGCGGTTTCTCCAGCGGGTGAAGAAGTCACCTTACAGGCGCAGATGGATGCACCTGAAGGTGCCACTGAAACTCCAGAAGAAGATAGCCAGGTTGAATACGTCAGTGAGCTGACTTTCCCTAATGTTGCTTATGGTCTGGATGGCTTGCCAGAGCGTCAGGATGTGCTTATTCGCAACGTAACTGTATGGACAGCCACTGATGATGGCATTTTGGAAGAGACGGATGTCTTGGTCCGAAACGGTGAGTTTGCGGCTATAGGCGATAACCTGTCGGCTCCTTCCGGCGTCACAGAAATTGACGGTGCAGGCATGCATTTAACTCCGGGCATCATCGATGAGCATTCGCACATTGCTATAGAAGGTGGTGTGAACGAAGGTTCCGAGGCTGTGACTTCGGAGGTCAGAATTGGTGACGTGGTTAACCCGGACGATATTCACATCTATCGCTCGTTGGCCGGTGGTACAACTATGGCGCAATTGCTTCATGGTTCAGCCAACCCAATTGGGGGCCAGGCGCAGGTTATTAAACTACGCTGGGGTACCGATGCCAATATCATGAAGTTTGATGCTGCACCGGAGTCGATTAAATTCGCATTAGGTGAGAACGTTAAGCAGAGTAACTGGGGCGACAATATGACGGTTCGCTACCCACAAACTCGACTGGGTGTTGAGACTATCATGCGCGATGCTTTCCAGGCTGCACTTGAGTACCAGCAGCGTAAACAAGCTTATGACCGTATGAGCCGTTCGGAGCGTAATAAGGTTTCTGCTCCACGTCCGGACTATCGCCTGGATACGCTATTGGAGATTTTAAACAGTGAACGCTTTGTTCATGCTCACTCTTACGTTGCTTCAGAAATTCTGATGTTAATGGAAGTGGCTGAGGATTTTGGCTTCACGCTGGATACCTTCACCCACATTCTTGAAGGCTACAAAGTTGCTGATGAAATGGCTGCACATGGTGCCAGCGGTTCAACTTTTGCTGACTGGTGGGCGTATAAGTTTGAAGTTTACGACGCTATTCCACATAACGCGTGTTTGATGAAAGAGCGTGGCGTATTAACCAGTATTAACTCGGACAGCAACGACTTGCAGCGCCGTTTGAATACTGAAGCAGCTAAGTCAGTTCGTTACTGCGGTATGGAGCCACACGAAGCGCTGAAAATGGTGACGATTAACCCGGCCAAACAGCTAAAAGTTGATAACTATGTCGGCTCTATTGAAAAAGGCAAGCACGCCGACTTTGTTTTATGGAGTCATTATCCTTTAAGTGCGTATGCCCGCGCAGAGCAGACTTGGATAAATGGTCGTAAGTTCTTTGATCGTGAGCTGGACAAGCAACGTCAGCAAGCCGTTAAAGAAGAGAAAAACGCACTTATCCAGAAAGTTTTAGCAGCAGGTGATGATGCTAAGCAGGGTGCTAAAGATGGTTATAAACCGGAACAGCCAACCTGGCACTGTGATACTGAGCATGATTTTTGGCTGGATCACTTTACCGGTAAAGGGCATCAGCACGGAGGACAACACTAATGAATAAACTACTTACCACTGTTAGTGCCGCATTAGTTAGTGCGCTGACGCTGAATAGTGCAATGGCACATGATGAAGTTCCGGGTGAAAAGCAGCAGGCTCCTGTTGTGCTTCAGGGAGGAACTCTGCACACGGTATCTAATGGCGTACTAACTGACTCAGACTTAGTTTTCGAGAATGGGAAAATTACCGCTATTGGTCGTGATGTTAGTATTCCCCAAGGTGCCGAGGTTATTGATATTTCAGGAAAACACGTTTATCCGGGCGTTATTGCAATGGATACAACAATTGGTTTGAATGAAATTGAAGCGGTACGTGCTACACGAGATGCTCGCGAAGTGGGTGACATTCACCCGGAAGTAGCAGGGCACATTGCGTTTAACGCCGACTCGGAAATTATACCGACCGTACGTTATCACGGCATTACTCATGCTCAGGTAGTGCCTGAAGGCTCGCTTGTGGCTGGCCAGTCGTCGTTAATGCACCTCGATGGCTGGAATTACCAGGATGCGCTGGTTGCCGGTGAGCTGGGCGTGCACATTTCCTGGCCACGGACATACGTTGTTAATACCTGGTGGGAACGTCGTTCTGCCGAAGAGCAGCGTAAAGCCAATGAAGAAAATCGGCAGAAGCTGATGAAAGTATTTGCCGATGCTAAAGCTTACTACGACGCCAAGCAGGCTGATCGCGCTATTGATTTAGACCAGCGCTGGGAAGCTATGCTGGGACTGTTTGATGGCAGTAAAAAGCTGTATGTTCATGCTGATGACAAGCGTCAGTTGGAGCAGGCCATTGATACCGCTCAGGAATATGGGTTTGACTTGGTATTGATGGGCGCCAGAGATGCGTGGCGTATTGCCGACGAACTCGCCGAGCTGAATGTTCCGGTTGTTTTTGGCTCTCCATACGGTCTGCCAGGTCGTGACGATGAAGGTTATGATCAAGACTTTTCATCACCGGCTCGACTTGCAGAGGCTGGAGTGAACTTTGCGATTTCTTATCCTGGCTATTGGGACGTGCGTAACTTGCCTTTTGCGGCTGGTAATGCAGTCGCATTTGGTCTGGATCAGCAACAAGCGCTCGCGGCAATCACATTGAAACCTGCAGAGATTCTTGGCGTTGCGGATAAGCTGGGCTCACTGGAAGTCGGGAAAAGTGCCTCACTTAGCGTATCAGAAGGTGATTTACTGGACCCTATTGGGCAAAAGTTAACGCACCTCTATATTGACGGACGTAAAGTGAGCTTAAGTAGCCGCCATACCGAACTCTACGAGAAGTATCGCCAGAAACCATCTGAATAAAGACAATGTTTTAGTTAGGCAAACAAAAAAGCCCCTGTCATTTACGACAGGGGCTTTTCATTTCAGACATCCTAACTTAGCTATTTAGCAAGCGCGCTATAAGAGCTCTTAGCGTTGCTGGTTCAAATGGCTTATCCGTCAGGGCATCAACGCCACTTTGCTTCACATTGGCTAGTTGAGGCTCATTGGCGCGGGCTGTAACCATGAGTACCGGTGTATGAGCATGCGCTGAACTGTTACGAATGTATTGCGTCAGTTCGCTACCGTTGACTTGTGGCATATGAAAGTCGGTGACAATTAAATCAAACTGGTGTTCTGCCAGAATATCAATGGCTTGCTGTCCGTTCTCCGCTTCAACAAAGCTTTCAACACCAAGGTTTTCAAATACACGGCGCAGAACATGTCGCGAGGTCATACTGTCGTCCACAATTAACACTCTTAAGTCTTCGATATCATAGAGCTCAAGGTGCAGTGGTTCCGGCTCCATCATATCCATGGTGGCGGTTATGGCGCGTTGCAGCTGATCCGGCGTAAAAGGTTTGGGTAAAATGGCAATAATACCTGCTTGCTTGAACTGTTCGAGTTGATCCGCGCGATGTTCAGATGACACCAACATAAAATGTAAGGTATCTTTTAAGTCCTTAGCGTTAATAAACTGAATCAGCTCATGGGCAGTACCGTCGGAAAAATACATAGCACTGGTAACAATATCAGGTTGCCAACGAAGTATTTCTTCTTTGGCTTCTGCAATGGTTGAAGCGCCGCGGGTATGCTGAATACCTGCTTGATTCAGGTGTTGAGTAATGACTTTTCGTTGCACATCGGATGGTTCGATGAGCAAAATACGCAGTTCGTCGAAGGCTATAGCCATAATAAAATAACTAGGATTTATTGTGTCCGAAAGAGTAGGGTATTCAGCAGATAAACTCAATCAGAAAATCTGTGTTAAGCTCATTAAAAAAAGGGGGAAGTATGAGCGTTAGTCGCGATTTTTCAAATGATGGTAAGCAGTTAGTTATTGCCATAAAAGGTAAATTTGATTTTAGTCTGGTTCAGGAGTTTCGCCAGGCCTACAGTCATATTGGTGATTCCCAACCCACGGTTATTATTGATTTGAGGGAAACGGACTATTTAGACAGTTCTGCGCTGGGCATGTTGCTTAATATGCGTAAATCTCTGGGTAGTAGTGTCAAAGGTATCCAGCTAGTGAATGCGAAGCCTGACGTACGCCGTATTCTTGATATTTCGCGCTTTGATAAGATGTTTGTTATCGCTTAATGAAGGTTTTAATTGTTGATGACCAACCCGCAAACCAAGTCATGTTAAGCGGGTTAATTAAGCGTTTTGGTCATCAGGTAAGGTGCGCTTCAAACGGCATTGAGGCAATAGATGTTTTTTCTGATCTGGAGCCGGACGTCGTGTTGCTGGACGTTATGATGCCTATTATGGATGGGTTTGAAACCGCACCCTGTTTAAAGGCTTTAAGTGGCGATGTTCATCTACCTATTTTATTTATTACCGCACTGGATGATCAGGAAACCTTGCTGAAGTGTCTGGAAGCGGGCGGCGATGACTTCATTAGCGTGCCTTTCGAACCTGTAGTTTTGCAGGCTAAGTTGAATGCTCACGCACGGGTTCGTGAACTCAGTTATTCATTAAAAGGAAAAAATGAAGCCCTGGCTTATCACTCAAACCGTATGGAGCGCGAGCAAAACGTTGTCAGTCACATGCTGGCTAATGCTTTGCAGGAAAATGAAACACAATATCCTTTCCTGAAAACCTATCTGGCGCCTGCCAGCGAGTTCAATGGCGACTTAGTTCTGACTAAAGCCGGGCCCTTAGGCAACTTCTACCTTTTTGTTGGTGACTTTACCGGGCACGGCTTGGCACCGGCTACAGGGGCTCTTCCCGTTTCTCAAACCTTTTTTGATTTGGCTGATAAAGGCCTTTCAATAGCCAATATGGTTGAAGAGTTTAACCGCAAGCTGGTTAAACTCTTACCTGACGATATGTTTTGTGCTGCCTTCGTTGCGGAGTTATCGGCAAATGGCGAGCGCCTTACCTATTGGAACGGCGGAATTCCCGACGCTCTTTTGATTAATGAAGCTGGTCAGGTTGAAAATCGTTTGGTGCCGGAACATATGGCGTTAGGTATTTTGCCTCCTGAAGAATTTAGCAGTCAGGTCAGCCACTGCTTTATTGGGAAGGGCACCCGTCTTATTACTTATACGGATGGTGTTGTCGAAATGACAAACCAGGACGATGAAAGGTTGTCCGAGGATGGGTTTGAAGAATTATTGCGGCGCTATGCGTGCAAACGCGATTTTGACGGCCTGGTAACGGCTTTACAAAAGTTCCAGCAAGGTCAGGAGCAGTTTGATGATGTTTCATTGGTGTGCCTGGATTGTGCACCAACTAATTTGCCAGTCATAAGACCTGACACAAATGTGACGCATCTGCCTTTCCGGTTGGTAGTCTATTTAAAAGAAGATGAAATTAGAGGGCGCGATCCAATTATTAAGCTGGTCGATTCGTTGAGCCATCTGGAAGGTATCCGGGCACATAAAACAACTTTGTACTTATTGCTGGCCGAAGCCTTTAATAACACGCTGGAGCACAGTTTTCTTCAACTTGACTCTGAAATAAAACAGACAGGTCAGGGCTTTGATGAGTACTACCGGGCGCGTGAAGAGCGACTGGCAGAGTTGGAAGGAGTAGAGATAGAAATTGATATCGAGTATCGGCCAAAGAGCAGCCTGTTGTCTTTTAGCCTGTCCTCTAACAGCGAAAACGGTTTCAATGAATCTGTAAATGATACAGAAGAAGATGAGTCGCTGGCTTTCGGACGAGGATTACAGCTTATCAGGAATTTTTCGAGTCACGTCGAGTGGCGCGACAATGGGCGCTGCTTGTATATTGAATATGATCTTAGCCTCCCGAGCGCTTGACCTTGTAACCCTCTTTTTTCAACCAGCTTTCAATACTGTCCCTCTGGTCGCCCTGTAACTCAATTTCATACTCTTTAACTGCGCCACCAACACCGCAAAGCTGTTTTAATTTTTTTGCGATGCTTTTTAATTCTGCCTGGGGTTTGTTCAGTCCGTTGACAATAGTCACCCCTTTGCCTTTACGACCTTTAGTTTCCCGTCGCAGGCGCACAATACCGTCGCCTTCTGGAACACTTTCGGGTTCTGGTTCCGGATCAATTCGGCCTGAATCTGTTGAATATACTACTTGGCTGAGTTGCTCTTTCCAGTCGGACATGCCATTTACCACTTCTTCTTCGGTTGAAACAGTTCTTCTAAATCGTCTTCTTTTTTGTGTCTTTCTTTGTCTCGTGCGTGAGCATCTTTCAGTTCCTGAGCTATTTGCTCCAGCGCCTGTTTTATTGATTGCTGCCGCGAGGTTGTGTAATCATCACTGAAGTTCTGGTCTTCAATGGTGCGTAAAGCCTTCTCATAGTACTGACGAGCAGAGCCCAACATTTGACTTTCATAGGCGTGGCGGCCTCTGCGTATAAGAGTTTCAATACTGATTTTTAACTGCAATTTAGTTAAACGCTGATCCTCGACGCTAAAGACGTTACTGTCAACTCTGCCGCGCGAATGCTCGCTTCTCAGTGTTGCTCTTAAGCGCTTGAGCCCGTTTATCATGGCAATAATTTGTTTATTGTTTTGCGGAATCTCAAAGTCTTCACTAATAAGAGAAGTATCGTTGCGATCAACGCTTTGAATGCGCTCTTCGTAGTCCTTTATTCGTGCCTGATAGTCCTTTGAGGGGGATACGCTGTTCATATTCTTGAGCACTTCATAAGCGCGACTATTTAACACCGCCAGCATCGACTTACCAATAGGGAAAAAGCTCGACATGTGAATGAGGTCTTCGATTTGCTCAAGCGAGCTTCTCAAACGCGCCATTTTCTTGCGCCGTTCCAGCTCTAAACGTTGCTTATGTTGCTGCACCGCACCGACAACAATTGCCAGTATTATCAGTAATATAATCAGTGCGATAACAATGGTGTAAATCATATTACGCTCATTAGGTTATTATTGTTCTCAGGGTAATGTTAAAGAGAAAACACCACCACCTAAGTGTCCATTATTTTTTAGTTCGATAAAACCTTTTTTATCATTTCGTTCATGTGCATTTGCGATTAACTGCGCAAAGTAGAGCCCAAGGCCGGTTCGTGCCTGTTGAACCTTTAACTCTTGCATGAGCATAGCGGCATTTTTGAGCATAACAGGGGGAAAGCCATCCCCGTTGTCATGAACTCTGATTTGGCAGCCACCGTCATTTTTTGTTTGTACTTCAATAAAGAGTTTATCGGCGGTATAACGCATTGCATTAATGATGATGTCATTAAGCAAATTACAAATCAGGTCTCTGTCGAACCATGCTACAGCGCTCTCATCAATTTCTGTACTGACAGTAATACCGCGTTGCTCAAGGTACAGTTCGTTGTTTAATAACAGCTCTTCGACCAGCTCATCCAAATGATGTTGGTCGATATTTAATGGCAGCGCGTCGTTATTTTCACGATAGAGAGTCAACATCTGCATTAAACTGGAGTTGATGCGCTGAGCTTCGTAATGGACTTTTGCCATTTTTTCTGTTGCACTGCTGTCAGTGACCTGTTCAGATACTTCTTCTATCATTTGAATAAGTAAACACAATGAGTTTTTCATGTCGTGCACAGAGGACGCCAGTACGGTTGAAAAATCAAATGTGGGCTGAGTCATAGAAGGCAGTTCCTGCAATTTTGACAAATACCGTTGCTATCCGTTCTTTATTTGTCATAGTTATTAAGATTATTATAGTATTTTCTTATATCACATTTCGCAAACAGAGTGGCACGTTCCTCAATGAAATTACAGCAGTTACGCTACATTGTTGAAGTAATGAATCACAACCTGAATGTTTCCGCGACGGCTGAAAGCTTATTTACGTCGCAGCCGGGAATCAGTAAACAGGTGAGAATGCTGGAAGATGAGCTGGGCGTGCAGATATTTGGCCGGACAGGAAAGCATTTAACCCACGTAACACCTGCTGGTAAAGACATTATTTCGGTTGCACAACAAGTGCTGGATAGCGTTCAGTCAATAAAAACCGTTGCAGCTGAGCATACCTTGCCAGATCAGGGGAAACTCAATATTGCGACAACTCATACTCAGGCTCGTTATGCATTACCTGACGTTATTGAACGTTTTATTCAGCATTACCCTAAAGTGTCGCTGCATATGCATCAGGGGTCACCTGAACAAATTAGTGAAGCAGCAGCAAAGGGGCGAGCTGATTTTGCTATCGCCACTGAAGCATTGCACTTATATCATGATCTGATCATGCTGCCCTGTTATCACTGGAATCGTTCTATTGTGGTACCAAAATCGCACCCGCTTACGCAGCTCAGCAAAATAAGTATTGATGATATTGCTCAATTCCCGTTAGTGACTTACGTGCATGGTTTTACCGGTCGTTCTGAACTTGATAAAGCTTTCGCCGAGGCCGGGCATGAACCTAAAATTGTTTTTACGGCAACCGACGCTGATGTCATAAAAACTTACGTGCGGATGGGGTTAGGAATTGGTGTATTAGCGAGTATGGCTTATGACCCTAAAGTTGATACGGATCTTGTTGCGATACCGGCTGAACATCTGTTTGCGCACAGCACGACGAAGATAGGTTTCCGCCGAGGTACGTTTTTACGCACTTACATGTATGACTTTATAGAGAATTTTGCACCGCACCTAACCAGGGAGCAGGTACAAAAAGCGACGCAACTGAAAACTCAGGAAGAAATTGATAAGTTGTTTGAGAACTGCTCATTGCCGATGCGTTAAGCACCGGCAATGATTTGGGTCGTTAACATTCAATAATATTGACTGCCAAGCCGCCGCGAGCGGTTTCTTTGTATTTGGTTTTCATATCGTTTCCAGTGTCCCACATGGTTTTAATCACTTTATCCAGAGACACTTTATGGTCGCCTTCGCCTCGCATGGCTAAGCGGGCAGCGTTAATGGCTTTAACAGAACCCATTGCGTTTCGTTCAATACAGGGTACTTGTACTAAACCGCCCACAGGGTCGCAAGTTAAGCCAAGGTTATGTTCCATACCGATCTCTGCCGCATTTTCGACTCTGGATGGATCACCGCCCATAAATTCGGCCAGCGCACCTGCGGCCATTGAACAGGCAACACCGACTTCACCCTGACAGCCGACTTCAGCGCCAGAAATAGAAGCGTTTTTCTTATACAGAATACCGATAGCCGCTGAGGTTAGCAGAAAGCGCACGACGGCATCTTCGTCCAGGGTTTCGATGAATCTGTCAGCATAGCTCATTACTGCCGGTATAATACCTGCGGCACCGTTGGTGGGGGCTGTGACTATACGACCACCAGCAGCGTTTTCTTCATTAACGGCTAATGCGTATAAATCTACCCAATCCATTACCTGCATGGCATCGCTGGATTTTTCTTTCTTCAGGCGCTGATATAAAGACGACGCGCGACGGCGCACTTTGAGACCGCCGGGAAGAATGCCTTCGGTGGTAATACCGTTTTTGATGCTTTCCTGCATGGTGCGCCAGATTTTCATTAAACCGGCACGAATATCTTCTTCACTACGAAAGGCCTTTTCGTTGGCCATCATTAATGAACTCATGCGCATACCATGTTCTTTGCAATGCGCCAGAAGGTCAGCGGCACTGTCAAACGGGTACGGAATAGGTTTGGCGGACTGTTCTATCGCTTCTTCCAGAGTCTCGTCAAAGTCTTCATCGCGAACGATGAAGCCACCACCAATAGAGTAGTAAAGATCGCTATAGATTATCTCACCGTCTTTCAACAGCTTGAGCTCCATGGCGTTAGCGTGTTTCGGCATGGTTTTGCGGCGGTGAAAGGTAATAGCACCTTCACTCGGGAAGGAAACCTCCTTCTCACCCAATAAATTTAAAGTTTCGGTTTTACGCGTTTGTTCCAGAAAGTCCTCAACACTGTCAGTGTCGACGCTTTCAGGCGTTTCGCCTGCAAGACCAAGAATAACGGCTTTGCCCGTACCGTGACCTTTACCGGTTTGACCAAGCGAGCCGAACAATTCGACTTTTATGCCGTCGGCGTTGTCGAGATGCCCGGCTTCTTTTGCCATATGTAAAAAGTCATAGGCTGCTTTCATCGGGCCTACCGTATGAGAACTGGAAGGACCAATACCAATTTTATAGATATCAAAAACGCTAATCATAGTTATCCTTACCTGTCGCGCATGCTCGTTCTGATTATTATAGTATTGTCGCATGATTCATGTGGGGGGAAGCAAGTTTTAAACAAAAATAAGTGGTCAGTTCAGTGGTCTGAAATGATTTTTCCCGTCGGGTTGTAATTGTTCTGACAATTCGCGCAAGATCCCGGCGGTTGCCCCCCAAATATTTCGATGTTGCCAGGGGATGAAATACACCCGGTCGTAGATAAACTTACGAATACGGTAAACGTAGTGGTTTCCATGATCGAGAATATCAGCCAGTGGTACTTCAAAAATCTCTGCGACTTCACTTTCCTCGGCAACCAAGGGCTGTAGTGGTGAGACAAAAGCCACATAAGGGCGGATCATAAAATACGATAAGACCGGGTAGTCGTGTAAACGCCCTATGACTTCGACCTGACTGCGGGGCAGGCCAATTTCTTCTTCGGTTTCGCGCAGCGCAGTATCCAGCAGGTCAGTATCAGTATTGTCAAACCGGCCACCAGGAAAACTGATTTGGCCTGCGTGTTTACGCAGTTTACTGGAGCGCCGGGTGAGTATGAGTGAGAGTCCGTGTGGTCGCTCAATAATTGGGATTAACACCGCTGCCGGACGCAAACGCTTACGCAACGGCTCATCAATTCTGCGCTCAACCGGGGGGGATGGGTAAAGGCTAAAGCGACGAATAAAGTCTGCGCGGGTGTTAATCGTCATGATGCTAATACCGGCAGGATGCGTGACACTTTGTCCTTAGTCTCCTGATACTCCTCAGAGGCCGTTGAGTCCGCGACCAGACCTCCGCCGGCCCAGCAGTAAAGCTGACCGTCTTCGGCAAGCAGTGTACGAATGGTAATGCTGGTGTCACTGCGCCCGTGCTGAGAAAAATAACCCATACTACCGCAGTAAATATTACGACGGTGTGGCTCTAGCTCTTCAATGATCTGCATGGCCCTAATTTTAGGGGCTCCGGTGATAGAACCGCCGGGGAAAGCGCCGTTGAACAGGCTCAATGCGGTGCGGCCGGGTTGCAGTTTGCCAATAACCGTTGATACCAGGTGGTGAACTGCAGGAAAGCTCTCTATGGCAAATAAGCTGGGGGTTTTAATGCTGCCCGGCTCACAGTTCTTACTCAAGTCGTTACGCAGCAAATCAACAATCATCAGGTTTTCTGCCCGGTCTTTTTCTGAGATTAACAGAGCATGCTGGCTGGCTTGATCTCTGTGCGTATCGTCAAACCGCGGACGCGTACCTTTAATGGGTTTTGTTTCTACCTGACCCTTGGCATCGGTGAGCAAAAAGCGTTCCGGCGACAGGCTCAGAATAGCGCTGCCGGGAAGTCGCATAAAAGCAGAAAATGGTGCTGAATTCGCTTGCCGTAACTTCAGGTAAGCCGACCATTCACTGCCTTGATACCTGGCTGAATATCGCTGTGCTAAATTGATCTGATAGGCATCACCAGCCAGCAGATAGTTTTGTACCGCGTTAAATTTCCCGGTGTACTGCTGCTCGCTCATGTTGCTTTGCCAGTCGCTGACTAATTGAAAGGCTGCAGCCTTCTTAGGCTTCGTGGTCTGGTTCCAAAACTCGGTTAGCTCTTCTAACTGATCGACTGGCGCAACTAGCCATACCCTGTCGTTCTTCCGGTCGATAATCAACGCCTGGCTGTAATAGGCCAGTACCGCATCGGGAGACTGGTAGGTATCCGCATTAAACTCAGGAATGACTTCCAGTGAACGACCATGGTCGTAGCCAACAGCGCCGGCAAAGCCACCCTGAAAAGGCAGTTCAGCAGGCCCGGAATAATGACCGGATAACAGATTCAATTGCTCGGCATAATGACAAAGCTCGGCTGCCGACTCGGGAGCGGGGGGAAGTTTTGACGGCTTGTCTGTTGTTATTTTCAGTTTGCCTGCTTTACAACTTAAAACCAGTTCTGGCTGTCGGAAGATAATATCATAGGCACAGTTTTCATGGCTTTGTGCAGCAGAGTCCAGTAACAGTGCGTAGCTTTCATGCTGACAGCGCTGAAACAACTCAATAGCTGAGGCCTGGCAATTAAGTTTTATCGCACAGAGATCCGGGAAAACACTCACATCATGCTCGCAATTCAGGCTGGTTACTCATTACCAATATACTACCACAGCAAATATTCGCCGGTCAGTGGCACTGGTCAGTTGTTAGCGAAAACGCTATTATAGCGCCACGCAAAAGTTAACCAAGAGGCAGTTCCATGACCACCATTCGTCAGGCCGATTTTATTGACAGTATTGCCGATGCGTTGCAGTACATTTCTTATTATCACCCACTGGATTTTATTAAAGCACTGGATGAGGCATACCAGCGTGAAGAGAGCGAAGCGGCAAAAAATGCCATTGCTCAGGTACTGACTAACTCGCGTATGTCTGCACAAGGGCACCGTCCGATTTGTCAGGACACCGGTATTGTCACCTGTTTTGTGAAAGTGGGCATGGGTGTGCAGTGGGATAAAACCGACCTGACCGTTCAGCAAATGGTGGATGAAGGTACCCGTCGTGCTTATAACAACCCGGACAACCCACTGCGTGCATCGATTGTGGCAGACCCCGCGGGCGCCCGTAAGAACACCGGCGACAACACACCGGCTGTGGTTCACCTAGATATGGTCGCGGGCAATGAAATTGAAGTCATGATTGCCGCTAAAGGTGGTGGTTCTGAGAATAAATCGAAAATGGCCATGCTTAACCCAAGTGACTCTATTGCCGATTGGGTTGTTGAAACTTTGCCCAAGATGGGCGCTGGCTGGTGCCCACCGGGTATGCTGGGTATTGGTATTGGCGGTACGGCTGAAAAGTCTGCGGTATTGGCAAAAGAATCCTTAATGGAGTCTGTCGACATCCATGAGCTTATTGAGCGTGGCCCGCAAAATGCCGAAGAAGAGCTGCGTTTAGAAATTTTTAACCGCGTTAACGCGTTAGGTATCGGTGCTCAGGGCTTGGGTGGTTTAACAACGGTGCTGGACGTGAAGATTAAATCACTGCCGACCCACGCAGCCTCTAAGCCGGTGACCTTAATTCCAAACTGTGCGGCTACTCGCCACGTTCACTTTACGTTAGACGGTAGTGGTGCAGCAGATTTAACTCCGCCTAAATTAGAAGACTGGCCGGATGTCACCTTTGAGCTAGGCGATGATGCTCGTCGGGTGAACCTGGATGAAGTAACTAAAGAAGACATTCAGGACTGGAAAATGGGTGAAACTGTGCTCTTGTCCGGTAAGTTACTCACTGGTCGCGATGCCGCTCACAAGCGCATTAAAGGCATGCTGGATAACGGCGAAAAACTACCGGTTGATTTCAACAACCGCTTTATTTACTACGTAGGGCCAGTAGATCCTGTGGGTGATGAAGTTGTTGGTCCGGCAGGTCCTACAACTTCAACTCGTATGGATAAATTTACTGATCAGATGCTGGAAGAAGCCGGCATTATCGGCATGGTCGGTAAAGCAGAGCGTGGCCCTGAAGCCGTAGAAAGTATTCGTAAGCACAAAGCCGTTTATCTGATGGCCGTTGGCGGCGCGGCTTACTTAGTGGCTAAAGCTATTAAGAAATCTCGTGTGGTAGCCTTTGAAGATTTAGGTATGGAAGCCATTTACGAATTTGAAGTGGAAGACATGCCGGTCACTGTTGCTGTGGATAGCGATGGTCAAAACGCGCATACTCAAGGTCCTGCTATTTGGAAAGCCAAAATTGCTGACCTTAATGAAAAATTAGGAGCTTAATGATGTCGCTGGCACTGTGGCAATGGATGGTAATAATTGGAGTGCCGGTTGTGACTGTCATTACGGCGTTGTTGTTGCTTTGGCAACAGCAGCGCCGTTTACGTTTACAGGCAGAGCAGCAAAATACGGCACTGGAACAGGACTCAGATATTCTTCGTGAGCGCGTTGATGAGCTTCAGCGTGAAGTGTATGAAAAAGACAGTCGTTTGCGCGAAACGCTGGCCAGAGCTGAGCATGAGCAGAAAACCGCAGAAGAGAAGCTGAACTTATTAAAAGTCAGTGAAGAACGTCTGACCCAACAGTTTGAGAACCTTGCAAATCGTATTTTCGATGAAAAGTCGAAAGGACTGCAACAGCATCATCAACAGTCCTTGCAGGCTACGCTGGAGCCTTTCAAACAACAAATTGATGCGTTTAAAAAGCAAATTACTCAGCAGTATACTGACGAAACCAAAGAGCGCTCTGCTTTAAAAAATGAGGTTATGTCGCTTAAGGATTTGAATCGCCAAATGGCGTCTGAAGCTGAAGCATTAACCCGCGCATTAAAAGGCGACACCAAGCAACAGGGGAACTGGGGCGAGGTAGTACTGGAGCGTATTCTGGAGCAGTCCGGTCTGCGTGAAGGGCACGAGTATCAGACACAAGCGCATCACCGCGACGAAGACGGCAAGTCGTTCAAGCCCGATGTGATTGTGCATTTGCCGAATAAAAAAGACGTAGTTATCGACTCAAAAGTTAGTTTGTCGGCTTATGAGCGGTATTTTAATTCTGACGATGATGCAGACCGCGAACGGGCGTTAAATGAGCATGTTCAGTCGCTAAAGCAACACATAAAACAGTTGGGTAAAAAGAGCTACCATCAACTGGAAGGGTTACGCACGCTGGATTACGTGTTGATGTTTATTCCTATTGAGCCGGCGTTCTTGCTGGCGGTTGATCGTGATCCTGAGCTTATTCGGCTGGCGCTGGACAACCAGATTATGCTGGTAAGTCCTACGAATTTACTGGTTGCGCTGCGTACCGTTCACAATATCTGGCAGTATGAGTATCAGAACCAGAATGCTGAAAAAATAGCGACCGATGCCGCACGTTTGTACGACAAGTTTGTGGGTTTTGTTGAAGATTTAGAAAAAATTGGTAACGGCTTACAAACGTTGGATAACCGTTATCAGGAAGCCATGAAGAAGCTGAGTACCGGGCGCGGTAACCTCATAGGCCGAGTGGATAAATTCCGTCAGATGGGTGTGCAAACGAATAAGCGATTAAATCCGGATTACCTTGATTCCGAAGAAACCTCTCCGGAAGGTATTGAATCCGATGGTGCAGATAAGAAAAACGACTGAGCCAACGCTCAGTCGTTTACTTTTATCAACTTAATGCACTGCGACGATAATGATCAACCCACAATGAGGTCGCGCCACAAACCGCCAGCGGCATAATAATTAAATTAATCAGTGGTATCATGGTTAGTACGGTGACACCGAAACCAAACCCCAGTGTTTTACCGCGGCGTTTATGCAACTCGGAACGCATCCTCGGGAAGGACAGTTTGTGATTATCGAACGGGTAATCAAGGTACTGTATCGACATCATCCAGCAAACAAAAATATACCAAAGCACCTGCCCGATAACGGGAATAATGAGCGACAACAGAAAAAAGCCAAGCGCTCGGGGAATGTAATACATGAGTTTCTGCATTTCCCGTTTTAAAGTTCTTGGAATGTCCTTAAACAGACCTAAGAATCCCTCGTCGCCTAAGTTCTCGCCGCTTTCATAGCGCTCAACTTTTTCTGCCAGAAGCCCGTTAAAAGGGGCCGCAATTAAATGCATGATGGTGCTAAAAATAAACGAGAAGAGCGCAATAATGGTAATAACTGCAAGTGGCCATAAAAGAAATTCCAGCCATTGGAAAAAGTCGGGCAGCCAGCTCATAAAGCGATTCAACCAATAGTCGACTTGGCTATACAGCCAGCTGAAAGCAAGCGAGAACAGGATAAGGTTGGTCAGAATAGGTACTACGACGTAACGACGAAGGCCCTTAGTTCGGATAAGTTGTAACCCTCGACCTATGTAAGCAAGTCCAGAATCGCTGTAGGCTGCTTTTTGCATGAAAACTCCAGAGGTTTAAATTTGCTTATTATAATAAGGCAATACAGTGGCAATGTGAGGGCTAAATTGTTACAAATGGCTACCGGATCTGCTAGAGTCTTGTGATAATAAACTGTCGTGTTAATAACGAATAAAAACAACTGAATGCGCCTAAAACACATCAAACTGGTTGGTTTTAAATCTTTTGTGGATCCAACCAAAGTTCCTTTCCCTGACCAAATGACCTGCGTCGTCGGTCCGAACGGCTGTGGCAAATCCAATGTGATTGATGCCGTGCGCTGGGTGCTGGGTGAAAGTTCAGCCAAAAACCTGCGTGGCGATGCCATGAGCGATGTGATTTTTAATGGCTCCAGTGCCCGTAAGCCGGTTTCTCAGGCCAGTGTTGAGCTGGTATTTGATAACAGTTCGGGACGTATTCAGGGTGAGTACGCGGCATTCAATGAAATTTCAGTTAAGCGTCTGGTGACCCGAGACGGCCAGTCGAACTATTTTTTGAACGGCAGCCGTTGCCGACGCCGTGATATTACCGACCTATTTCTGGGAACCGGACTGGGTCCGCGAAGTTACGCCATTATTGAACAAGGCATGATTTCCCGCCTGATTGAATCACGTCCGCAGGAACTGCGGGTGTTTATTGAAGAAGCCGCAGGCATTTCAAAATACAAGGAACGTCGTAAAGAAACCGAAAACCGGATGCTGCATACACGCGAGAACCTTGAACGCCTGAGTGACGTTCGCGAAGAGCTCGGTCAACAGCTCGAGAAGCTTGAGCGTCAGGCAGCTGCTGCCATTCGTTATAAAGAACTGAAAGCCAGTGAGCGTAGATTTAAAGGTGAACTGCAGGCCCTGCGCTGGCTGAAATTGGATAATCAACGACAGCAGTTGCAGGCGCAGTACGCAGAGCAGCAAACGGAGCTTGAACGCTGGCAGGCACAGCAAAGTGGTGATGAGCTGGGTGCCATTGAGCTGAAAGAGCAGGCAGAAGAAGCGCGCGATAAGGTTGAGCAGTCGCAGGAAAAGATGTTCTCGGTGGGTAATGAAATAACCCGTATTGAACAAACACTGAAACATCAGCAAGAGTTAAAAGAGCAGCGCAGCCAGCGGCAGCAGCAGTTAAATGAAGAAATAGAGCAGCTTAACGAGCAACTGGCGGATGATCGCCTGCAAAGAGAACAACTGGAAGAGCAGCAACTGATGCTGGAGCCTCAGCTGGAGCAGGTTGAGGAACAGCTCGAAAGAGTATCAGAACAGTCTCAACAAGCTAATGAGCAATGGCGGCAGTGGCAGCAACAACAAAGACAACACCAACAACAGCAACGCGATGTTGAAAAACAGCGACAGCAGGCGCAACTGAAGCTGCAAGAGCTCAAACAAAGCCAGCAATATGCGTTGCAACAAGTCGAGCAACTTCACAGCCAGCAACAAGAGTTGCAGCAACAGGAACAAGCATTATCTGTCGACGAGAACGAACAGGCTCTGGTTGAGTTAAAGGGTCAGCTGGAGCAGGGAGAAACTCGGTATCAGCACAGTAAAGACCAACTGCAGAAACTTCAGCAAGCTCTTAAAGAACAACAGGAACAACATCGACAGACTCAACAGCAACAAGATAAAGCTCAGGCTCAGTTAACCGCCATTGAGCAATTGCTGGAAGGGAAGCAAAATAACGACAGCCGCAGTGAAAGATGGATACAGGAGAAGTATCCAGACAACTTGAAGGTCAGGGAATTACTGCAGGCTGAAAGTGGCTGGGAAATGGCGGTTGAACAGCTGGCTTATGACTGGTTGGATGCCGTGGTTCTGGAGCAAGCTCCGGAAGACACACAAGCAGTTTCCGGTGTAAAGTTGATTTGGCCTGCAAGCGCACAAGAGCCCGAGAGCTGGTCGCTGGCTAATAAAGTCAAAGGTCCATTACGTTATTGGGCGCCGTTGCAGCAGTGCCTGGCAATTGAACAGGAAGCAAGTGCGAGACAGCAGTTGCAACAGAGTGAGGCCAGTTTTGCCGTGTCGAAAGCCGGTAACTGGTATTGGCAGGACGGCTTTATTGCAGCTCGTGTTGACGAGGATAATAGTGTCCTTCACCTGCAGACACAGCGTCAGAAGTTACTCGAACAATTGGAGTCGCTGGCAGCCAGATTGTCTGAAAGTGAAGCGCAGCTGGAACAGACTCAGACGAAGGTTGAGCAGGCACAAGAGCAACTGGAGCAGGTTCAGGAGCAGGTTCAGCAGACTCGTAATCAGCAGGGTAAAGTCGAAGAGCGATTGCAGTGGAATATGCAGCAGGCTGAGCAAATACAGCAGCAATTAGCGAACGTGCAAGATAAGCAGCAAGAGCAACAACTGCATGCTGAAAGTTCGGCAGAGCAGCAACAGCAAATTGAAATGCAGCTGGAAGAGTTTGAATCGATGCTGGAACAAACTGAGCAGGTTGATGAAGACTTTGGCGCACAATTGGAATCTAAAGTTCGTGCCGAAGATGAACAGTTGCAGCAACTGCGCAGTCAACAGCAACAGATGACACTGCAACAGCAGAATTTACAGGCTCAGGCCGCGCAGTTGCAGAAGTTACTGCAACGCAGTGAACAACGCTACCAGCAACTTCTGCAGGAACGCAGTGAGCAACAGGCTGCAGACACAGATGAGAATCAAGATGCACTCGATGAGCGGTTGACGGAGTTACTGGATGAGCGCGGTGAAGTTGCGGAACAATTGCAGGAGCAACGCCAGCAATTGTCGCGGTTAGAACATGACTTGCAACAAATAACTCAGGGACAGAGTGCAATTCAAAGCAAAATAGGTCAGGCCAAAGAGGCGATGCAAACCACTGAAATTGAGCAGGTTAAGCTTCAGGAACGCAGTCAGGCCGTGCTTGAAACTCTGGCTGAGACAGGTCTTACTTTGAAAAGTATATTGGAAGAGCTGTCCTCTGAAGCTGACGAAAAGCAGTGGCAACAAGATCTGGAATCAATACAGAGTAAGATAAAACGACTCGGTGCGATAAACTTAGCGGCAATTGATGAAGCCGAAGCGCAAAGAGAACGTAAACAGTATCTCGACCAGCAGGTGGATGATCTATCATCGGCGTTAGATACTCTGGAAGCTGCTATCCGTAAGATTGACAAAGAAACGCGTCACCGGTTTAAAACAACCTTTGATGCAATAAACCATGATTTACAAATTTTGTTTCCTAAAGTTTTTGGTGGTGGTAGTGCTACGCTGGAACTTACCGATGATGACTTACTGGAAACAGGCGTTACTATCATGGCACGGCCACCGGGTAAGAAAAACAGTACAATTCATTTGCTGAGCGGTGGAGAAAAGGCGCTGACCGCATTATCATTGGTGTTCGCGATATTTCGCTTGAATCCGGCACCCTTTTGCTTGCTAGATGAGGTTGATGCACCGCTAGATGACGCCAATGTGGGTCGTTTTTGTCGCCTGGTCAGTGAAATGTCGGAATCGGTACAATTTATTTATATTAGTCACAACAAGGTGGCTATGGAAATGGCAACTCACCTGGCCGGGGTCACCATGCAAGAAGCGGGTGTCTCGCGGTTAGTAGCCGTTGATGTGGAACAGGCTGTGGCGATGACAGACGCTGGTTAAAACAGGCTTTATGGAGCGAAAATGGGCAGTTTACAAATTACCCTTAGTATTCTTGGGATTCTGGCAATAGCCGGCATTGTTGCACATGGCGTCTGGAAAATACGTAAAGGCAATGCGCAACAGCGTCAACGTGAACAACGCGTCGCTGAAAATAGGCAACAACAGTCGTCAGCTTTTGATGACGACGGTATAGGCGAAGTACGTGTCGTTAAACATAAGGCGGAAGAAGCGGCAGAAGCGAAAGAGTCTGTTGCGCCTGAACTAAGCTCTTCGACCTCAGAGAAAGAGGACGACAACGAGCATATTGAACAAATGTCGATGGATTTAGATCGTGATGACGAGCTTTCCGAGTCACTACCCTCTATGCGTGTCAGTAATGAAGAGCAAGTTGACGTTGAGCAAACGGAGCTTAAATTCGACGATAACGACGAACATGACGAGGAAGTCGAGCAGTACGAAACGTTAGAGGAAGATAATCAGAAAAACTCTGAAGATTTTGAGGCGGTTCCGGAAGAAGTTATTGCCTTGCATGTTAAGGGGCCGGTACAAGGCGCTGTCTTATTGCAAATGATGACTGAGCTGGGCTGTAAGTTCGGCGATCTGGGTATCTTCCATCGCTATGAAAATACGGCCGGTACGGGACCGATGATTTTCAGTGTGGCGAATATGTTCAACCCGGGAACTTTTGATCTGGATAATATGGAAAACTTCGAAACTGAAGGTGTTGCCTTTTTCATGGCATTACCCATGAAGTTTGACGGCCAGCAAGCCTTTAATATGATGCTTAATGCGGCTAAGAAGCTCGCCACCGAAATTCCGCAAGGACAGGTTTTGGATGGGCAGCGCCAGTTATTGACCCGCCAGTCGATTCACGAAGCTCGCCAACGTATTCGTGAGTTTGAACGTAAACATTCAGCTTAACTACAGGTCATTATGAATCAGTCTGTTTCCCAGCGTATGCAAGAGCTGGAAGAGTTACTTAATCGTTACAATAAAGAATACTACGAAAACGACGAACCAAGCGTACCTGATGCTGAGTATGACCGTTTATTTCATGAGCTAAAGGCATTAGAAACTGAGCATCCCGATTTAAAAAATGCTTCGTCGCCCACGGTGAAAGTTGGCGGGAAGCCGCTCGGTCAGTTCAAAACAGTTCAGCATGAAGTCCCTATGTTATCACTGGATAACGCCTTTTCTGTTGAAGAGTTTGAAGCGTTCAGTAAAAGAGTTGAGCAGCGCTTAGATACTAATCAAACAGTGACTTTTTGTTGTGAGCCTAAACTCGATGGTGCTGCAGTTAGTCTCCTTTATGAAAATGGGCTATTAGTACGAGGGGCAACACGTGGCGACGGTCAAAGCGGCGAAGACATTACAGAAAATGTGAAAACCATTCGTAATGTGCCACTAAAGCTTTCCGGCGATGTTCCCGAACGGCTCGAAGTGCGCGGTGAGGTAGTGATGCCGCTAGGTGCTTTCGAACGCTTCAATGAACAAGCTCGTTTGCGCGATGAAAAGGTGTTTGCTAACCCGCGTAATGCAGCAGCAGGCAGTTTGCGACAGTTAGATTCTAAAATTACGGCTAAGCGGCCGTTGCATTTCTATGCTTACAGTCTGGGGTTAATTTCGGAAACCACTCAATTACCTGATAGTCATTATGTGCGTTTACAGCAACTGAAAGACTGGGGGCTGCCGGTCAACATTGAAATTAAAACCGTTGATTCAGTGCAGGGCTGTGATGACTACTATGAATCTATTTTAGCGCGTCGAGACTCTCTGAACTACGATATCGATGGTGTCGTTTTTAAAGTCGACTCTGTTCGTTTGCAACAAGATTTGGGCTTTGTAGCCCGGGCTCCGCGCTGGGCTATTGCTCGTAAGTTTCCTGCGCAGGAACAGCTGACGACGATTACCGGAGTCGACTTCCAGGTTGGCAGAACAGGCGCTATTACGCCTGTAGCACGCTTAGAGCCGGTTAATGTCGGAGGAGTAACGGTATCGAATGCAACCTTGCACAATGCTGATGAAATTGAGCGTTTAGGTGTGCGAATTGGTGACTGTGTGAGTATTCGTCGCGCCGGAGACGTGATTCCGCAAGTTGTGAGTGTGGTAAAAGATAAACGTCCTGAAAAAACCGAAGCTATTGAGTTTCCTCTGTTCTGTCCGATTTGTCAGTCAGATATTGAGCGAGTCGAAGGTGAGGCTGTAGCCCGGTGTACGGGAGGCTTGTATTGCGCGGCCCAGCGCAAAGAAGCGATTAAGCATTTTGCTTCTCGCAAAGCCATGGATATCGACGGGTTAGGCGATAAAATTGTAGAGCAACTGGTTGAAAGAGACTGGATAAAGTCACCTGCGGATCTTTATCGTTTATCAAGAGCCGAGTTGGCAACTTTACCCCGAATGGGCAGTAAATCTGCTGAAAATCTTCGAAATGCGATTAAAGCAACACAAGAAACAACGTTAGCCCGTTTTATTTATTCATTAGGTATTAGGGAAGTGGGTGAAGCGACGGCCAACGCGCTGGCAAATCACTTTAAAAACCTGGATGCGCTCGTTGCAGCTAATAGTGAGCAGTTACAGGAAGTCCCGGATGTAGGGGCTGTTGTAGCGCACCACATTGTGTCTTTCTTTCATGAATCTCATAATCAGCAGGTTGTGGCGGAACTAAGGGAGTTTATTTCCTGGCCGGAAGGCGAAGACGCCAGCTCTGTTCAAAGTGATCGCCTGGCGGGTAATACTTATGTTATTACCGGTACTTTGTCGACGATGACTCGGGATGAAGCAAAGTCGGCGCTTGAAGCGCTGGGAGCAAAAGTCGCTTCCAGTGTTTCTAAAAAGACAACGGCTTTGGTTGCCGGAGAGAATGCTGGTTCGAAATTGACTAAAGCCCAGTCCCTTGGGCTTTCAATACTTGACGAAGATGCATTGCATCAGTTATTAAAAGACTAGCGCCCGCGGGAGCTCAGGTCTTTTAACAGGCCTGAGCCATTGATATCAATAATGCCTTTTTCTTCGTCGAATTCAAATTTGATCGTAGGGTGTGTTGTATCCAGCAAGAAACTACGGTCATTAATTTGTACGCGCAGATGCCGAAGAGGTTCCTCTTCATCAAATTCCTGACGGTGATTCACACTGATTTTATGCTCACCAATATTTAATTCAAAACCTTTGAAGAAGCCGTTAGCAAATTCAGCTACATAAACTTGCCCCTGCTTATTAACGAACAGGTTGAGAATATAGTTCGGCGGCATTTCTGAGGTCCGCATCTGAGATTTTCCTGCGGTGAAAATAATGGTGTCATAAACCTTTTTATATTCGAAACCAAAATTTAAAGGCTCAGTACGACCCGAAGGGTAAATGACTTTCCCGCTTCCCTCTGCTTTCCAGTCAGCTAAAGTTTGTGCACTAAAAAGTAATGCTATAACGACAAAAACAAATTTTAAGTTATTCATAGGTTGCCTCAACTACTCACCTCAGTGACATTTACTTTTAACTTAAGCATTTGCCCTGGCTGTAGATAACGATTGCGCTGAATATTATTCCATTGCTCTATTTGACGAATGGTGACATTAAATTTATCAGCAATCCTGGCCAGTGAGTCACCGGTGCGTACACGGTATCGGATATTACGCATAATGCTGTTGATACCGCTTTGTACTGCCGAAGAGGGTTCAGCTTCCGTCCAAACCACCAATTCTTGCCCTGGTCTTAAATAATCACCAGGAGCCATAGAATTCCAACGTGCTAAATCTCGTAAATTAACGCTGTAAGCACGGCTAAGATCCCATAGTGTATCACCCGACTGAACAACGTGCTCTAGACGTTTACCCTGACGTTTTTGGTCTTGACGGTCTTCACGTCGTTGATCCTTAGATAGTTTATAGTTGTCGATATTCAGGGTTGCAACAGGCACTAACAGATGTTCACCAGCACGGATGATATGACTACTGATATCATTCACCTGTTGAATGACGTCGACCGATGTATTGTATTTACTGGAAATGGTTAACAGGCTTTCACCGGATTTAACCTCATGGCGCGTCCAGCTCAGCCAGTCTTTAGGCTCAGTTTCACTTAATGCCTGTTTAAACTTTCCCGCATTCTGGTGAGGAAGAAGTAAACGATGAGGGCCGTTTGGTGCCGTTGCCCAACGGTTATAACCTGAGTTGTATTGGTGCAGGGAATCCAGCGGCATATCAGCCATGTCGGCAGCTAAAGCTAAATCAATTTGCGCCGGAGTCTCAACCACTTCCAGTTTTGGCTGGTTTTCAATGGGGTACCACGTGATACCATACTCTTCACTGTTGGCGAGTATTTCTGATAACGCAAGCAACTTGGGTACGTAAGCTCTTGTCTCGCGCGGCAGAGACAAGTTCCAGAAGTCAGTTGGTTTGTTTAATCGTTCATTTTTTCGAATAGCGGCGGCAACACGGCCTTCACCCGAATTGTAGGCTGCAAGGGCATGCATCCAATTGCCGTCAAAGTAACGGTGTAACGCTTGTAAATAGTCTAACGCGGCATGAGTTGCTGCGAAAACGTCACGGCGACCGTCATACCACCAGTTGATGTCTAACCCATATTGGCGCGCTGTACCTGGAATAAATTGCCAAACACCCGAAGCACTGCCGTGGGAGTAGGCGAATGGGTCGAAGGCACTTTCTACTATCGGCAATAAGGCCAGGTCAACCGGCATGTCGCGCTTTTCCAGCTCTTCAACAATTAAGTGAAGGTAAGGCTCGGCTCGCTTAGCTACGCGGTCCAAATATTCGGGGTGACTCGCATACCAGTTGCGCTGGCTTTGTACTCTGGGTACATCCGGTACCTTAAAATGAAGCTGCTGCCGAATTCTTACCCATAGGTCGTCCTGCTCCTGAGGTGTCAGCTCGACAGGTTTGGTCGCAGCAACTTCTTCTTCAGCGGGCTGGCTAATCGCTTCTTCAGGAATGGGTGTTAATTTGAGCTCAGATGGCTGGTTGGTTTCTATCGGGTCGTTGTCGCTAAACAGCATCGTGTTTTGGCAGCCACCTAATGCCAGGCCACTGGCTACCATACAGTACTTAAACCATGTGTTCTTTCGTTTGCTGTTTGTCATGCGTAATTTACTTCCGATAATTATTAAAATCTTGAGGAGTTTAAAGAATCACGCGTTATCTTTCCACTGTCTAATTGTGTAAAAAACGTCCTCAGGAGTGTTTTTTACACTTCCGGCATGTTCACTGGCTGCTGCAATAACACTTTTTTGATCAAAACGAAGAAAGGGATTAATGGCTAACTCCAGCTGTAACGTACTCGGTAGAGTAATTTGGTCTTGTTCACGCAGCATTTTGACCTTTTCGGCATAACTTTGCAGTACAGCGTTGTTTGGTTCAACTTTTAATGCAAATGAGAGGTTTGCCTGGGTGTACTCATGCGCACAGAATACTCGGGTTTCACCCGGAAGCTTGCGTAGCTTTAAAAGAGAATGGGTAAACTGTTCTGGTGTGCCCTCGAACATTCGGCCACATCCGCCAGAAAATAGCGTGTCACCGCAGAATAGGAAACCTGGAGTATAAAAACTAATGTGATCTAAAGTATGTCCCGGCGTACTAAAAACCTGCCATGAAGTGCCGCCAACCGTTACTGTGTCACCCTCGCTGACCGTTTTTGTTAAGGTTTTTATTTCAGGGTTATTCGGGCCAATGACCTGACATGGAGTTTCCTGGACCAATTCAGCAATACCACCTGTGTGATCGTAATGGTGGTGAGTGACCAGGATAGAATCAATACTTTTATTGTTTTGTTTCAGCCATTGTTGAACGGGTTTAGCTTCTCCAGGGTCTACAATAATAACCGTGTCATTATTACTGGTTTCAATTGCCCATATATAATTGTCATCAAAAGCTTCAATTGCATGAACTCGCATGTTAACCCCTATAACGCTAGGATGAGAAACCCAGCGAGTAAGTTGAAGATAAGTTCATAATACAGGAATTAGCCGTGTTAATTAAACCAGCGTACTCAAAAATTGATTTAGCAGCTCCGGAAGATTGGCAGCAAATGGCTTGTGGGCAGTACATGGTGGAGCAAACGGCTGAGCTTATCCGGTCTCATCAACGCAGGTTGAAACCAGGAAAGACGGTGGCAATTAGCTCATTGGGGCCGGGACTCAATGAGTGCTTTAGAGGTAACGCAGACTGGCTGACTTTAGGTGCCGCAGGAAAGGTGGCGGTGCGCAGTGAGCTGACTGACATGGCGCTAAAAGAAGACAGTGTGGATAACCTCATTGCTCCTTTTGTCCTTGAATTTTGCCAAAACCCACACAAGCTATTAAGAGAGGTTACTCGAGTTCTGGACGATGACGGTGTGCTGGTGTTGACGGGCTTTAACCCATATAGCCCGGCAGTAGCGAGTGGATTCTTTGTTCGTCATAAAAAGAGCTTTCCCTGGTGTGGGCGATATTTTACGTTGATAAGAGTAAAAGACTGGCTGGAAGTTTTAGGGTTTGAGGTGCTTGAGTCTGAATTTTATGTTTCACACTTTTTACACCACAGCGAACACAGAGGAAGCGACTGGTCAACAAAGCTGAGCGAAGTGATACCGGGAATGCGCGCCGCTTACTTTATTGTGGCCAGGAAACAAACTTTAATAACTCGATTGAAACCCTCGGTTCAGCGCAAACAGCTTGCCGTAAATGGAAGACAAACGGCAGCGGCAATGACGACAAAACAGTTTTCAAAATCTAAACGCAATTAAAGAGGTATTGAATTTATGATTACAGCACAAGAGTTATGTGGCAAAGCGAAATCTAATGTAAAAGAAGTAACAACCGATGACTTACAAAAGGCAATAGAGCAGGGCGCTCGTGTCATCGACGTGAGAGAACCTGCGGAATACGGTCAGGGTCATATTCGCGAAGCAGTGAATATGCCCCGGGGTGTGCTGGAAATGCAATTGAATCAACACCCCGATGTGGCAGGTTATGATAATGCACTTGAGCGCATTGCTGAGAAGCCTCTGTATCTTATTTGTCGCACCGGTGGGCGTTCAGCTCTGGCTGCGGAAAGTCTTCAGCGCATGGGATTCAACGACGTTTATAGCGTCGATGGAGGGATGAGTGCCTGGCAGGAGAAAAAACTGCCGGTAGTTGCCGGCGAGTAATTTACTCGCCTTCAAACCCTTTATCTTCTAGTAGTGGCTCGCGCGTTGCGGCGTTGCGGGCCAGTTCATCACAACGCTCATTTTGTTTATGTCCGGAGTGGCCTTTAATCCATTTCCACTCTACCTTATGACGACTAACTTCCTGATCCAGTTGTTGCCAAAGATCTTTATTTTTTACCGCTTTACGTGCCGACGTACGCCAACCATTTTGTTTCCAGCGTTGCATCCATTGTTCAATGCCTTGTTTTACATATTGACTGTCCGTTGTAAGAATAACGTGACATGAACGTTTTAGAGCACGTAAACCTTCAATAGTAGCCAGCATCTCCATTCGATTATTGGTTGTTAGATGATACCCCTGGCTTAGCTCTTTGTGATGTTTGCCATATTCCAGCACGGCACCATAACCGCCTGGACCGGGGTTCCCCAGGCAAGAGCCGTCGGTATATAAATGAACAGTTTTTGAGTTCGACATGTTACTTGCTACTATATCCATTGTTTTCAGCGAGTATATCAGGATTTCAGCATGCGTCAGGTCGTATTAGATACAGAAACTACCGGTATTGACCCTGCCAAGGGCCATCGAATTATCGAAATTGGCTGTGTGGAGCTTATTAACCGCAAATTAACCGGTAATCATTTCCATGTTTATATTAATCCTGAGCGGGTGGTTGAGCAGGAGGCCATTGAGGTTCATGGAATAACGAACGACTTTCTGACAGACAAGCCTGTATTTGCTCAGGTTGTCCACGATTTCATCGAGTTCATTAAAGGTTCGCAGTTAGTGATTCACAACGCACCTTTTGATGTGGGTTTTATGGACGCTGAGTTCAGCCGTATAAGACAGAATGTCGGCTTAACGAATGACTACTGTACGGTACTGGATACTTTGCAGTTAGCGCGCGAAATGCGGCCAGGGCAAAAAAATAATTTGGATGCTTTGTGCCGTGCCTTTGGTGTTGATAACTCGTCTCGTGAACTGCACGGCGCATTGTTGGATGCTGAAATTCTGGCTGATGTTTATTTAATGATGACAGGCGGTCAGACAGATTTGAACCTGGCTAGCCACGGAAAAAATAATCAGGATGGTTCGCAAAAAGTTGAGCACCAGCGAGTGACTAACCCTCCGGCATTAAAGGTTTTACGCGCAACGGCCGATGAAGAAGCATTACATGAGGCGCGTTTAGCGCGAGTTAAAGAAGAAGGTGGGCGCTGTCTGTGGCAAGACTCTTAGCTTTATTACTGGTTCTGGCGACTAGCTCAAAAGCACTCGCGATACAGAGTTTTAGTGATGTTGACTCTAAAGAGGAAGTTGAAAAGCAGGCGATGAGCCTGATAGAGGGCGATATTACCAATAAGTTGCCAATTAAAGGCCAACGCTTTCGTATCGACGACAATGTAGAGGAAATTACCTTACTGTTTTTTCGGGAGCCGGGCAGTAAACCTCTGGTTTTGATAAAACCGGATGGCAGTAAATGGTATGACTCACGCTACCCAGAAAATAAAGTTACGTGGTATACCGATCCTAATTTTGACATTATTCGAATTAAAGAACCTCAGCCGGGTCCATGGCAGGCTGCGGGTCGTATCGATGAAGATAATAAAGCATTGGTAATTTCTGATATTCGTTTTGAAGCCGAACCGTTGCCGAATCCTTTATTTCAGCATGAAGAGCTAAAAGTTGAGGGTAAGCTCTATAATGGCGATGAAATAGTCGAAACTGCACGTTTTCGCCAAACGGTCATATTAGATGTGCTTTTTGTCAGCACGAATAACCCGGATTTTGATAATTTTGGTGCTAATCCAGCGCGGGTTGCCCAATTTGAAGATAATGGACGGGGACACGATGAGCAAGCTGGTGACGGTGTTTTTACCGGCTTTTTTAACCTGAGTGTTGAACCCGGTGAGTGGATGGCGACTTATGAAATGACAACACCGCTGTATCAACGAGTGTTTGAGTTTGGCCCGCTTGAAGTTGAGCCCCTGCCTGTTGAATTTGAAGTTATCCAGTCTGAATCTGTCGACGAGAATCACCGGTTGCAGATTGAAGTGGATGACAACTGGATAGACCCAAACAGTTTGGTTATTAATGGTGAAACAGCTTTTCCTAATGGTGAAGTACGTAAATTCACTGTCAGCGAAACCGAAGGGTTTCCGCACCATGTTGAGATTGCAAACCTGGCCTTTGGTAAGCATTTAGTCGACTTGGATATTTTTGCGACGACTGCCGATGGTAGGGAGTTTGAGGCCAGAATTGACGACTTCAGCTTTATTGCAAAAGAGCCTCCACCACCTGAGCCTACCGCAGCCGAACTTGCTGAGCAGCAGCAAAGAGAATTAGAGCGACAGCGGGAGCAGGCTCGCCAGGAACGAGCAATAAAAGAAAAGCAGGCAATGACGAACCTTATCATCATTGTTGTCGTAAATTTTGTTTTGATTGGACTGGCTTTGTTTGCGTTGTGGTGGTTTAAATTCAGACAAAAGAAAGTATCCACTGAAGCGGCTAATCCTGAAACAGTAAATGCAGAGAAAAGTGGTAAAAAATGACCTTTGTGGTTAAAAAAGCGCAGATCTGAATATAAATCAGACAGTCGGCAAAAATCTTTAAAAAAAGTGTTGACTCATTTGCCCCTCACTCGTAATATGCACGCCGCGTTGAGGGAGACTTCAACGTGTAGTACTAATGCGGAGTGGTAGTTCAGTTGGTTAGAATGCCGGCCTGTCACGCCGGAGGTCGCGGGTTCGAGTCCCGTCCACTCCGCCATTTAGTACGCCCCCAAGAATTTTGCGGAGTGGTAGTTCAGTTGGTTAGAATGCCGGCCTGTCACGCCGGAGGTCGCGGGTTCGAGTCCCGTCCACTCCGCCATTATTCTGTTTAATCTCCCTGTCTTATAGCTTTGCTTTCCCATTTTGTCCATTACAGTACGCCTGCATTTCCGTGATCACAGTTTGTTTCACATTTTTACCCTGCAGATCATGCTTTTTGCCGTTTAACTCTTGAGCCAAAGCTTTCCTGAGGCTAGAGTATTGTCACCAAAATCACAATGACATAACAAAGACAACGGGAGATACCCATGCGTAAAACTTTACTGGCTGTAGCTGTGGGCGCAGCAGTATCGTTGGGAGCTTGCAGTGATGCAAATAACTCATCAACTACTGAAAACCAAGCTGCATCTGCTGACAGCAGTCAACAAGCAACAGCATCAAACCCTTTCTTCGAGGCAAGCTCATTGCTTTATCAAGCTCCTAATTTTGATGCCATTGAGTTCAAACATTTTGAACCTGCATTTGAGCGTGGTATGGAAGAGCACATGGCCGAGATTGAGGCTATTGCGACAAACTCAGAAGATCCTACGTTCCAAAACACCATTGTTGAGATGGAAAAAGCGGGAGAAATTCTTAGCCGCGTAAGCTCAGTATTTTATAACCTTTCATCTTCTAACAGCAGCGATGAAATTCGTGACTTACAAGGTAAGTTAGCACCTAAGATGGCGTCGCACCGTGACAATATCATGCTAAACGCAGACTTATTTGCGCGGGTTAAGCAGTTATTTGATAACCGTGAATCATTGGAACTGGACTCTGAATCTGAGCGTTTGCTGGAAGACACTTATAAAGGCTTTGTTCGTGCTGGTGCGGAACTGAACGATGAGCAAAAGCAGCAAATTAGAGATATCAACAAGGAACTTTCAAGTTTAACCACTGAGTTCCAGAAGAGCTTGATGGCGTTGACGCAGGAAAACGTTATTGTCGTAGATACTAAAGAAGAGTTGGCCGGATTAAGCGACAGCCAGATTGCTTCTTTGGCAAGTGCGGCAGAAAGTCGTGATTTGGAAGGCAAGTATGCAATTACTCTGACAAACACCACTCGTCAGTCAATTCTTACCGATCTGGAAAATCGCGAATTACGTCAGAAAATCTGGGAAACCTCAGCGAATCGTGGCTCAGGTAATACCGCGACTGATACTCGTCCTATGGTTCAGCGTTTAACTAAGCTTCGTGCCGATAAAGCAAAACTATTAGGCTATGACAGCTGGGGTGACTACGTACTAGCCGATAACATGGCGGGTACTCCAGAAGCTGCTCAGTCAATGCTGCGTGACCTGGTTCCGGCTGTTGTCAGCAACGTAGAGAAAGAAGCGCAAGAAATTCAGGCAATGATTGAAGCAGAAGGCGAAGATTTCGAATTGAAGCCTTGGGACTGGTTCTATTACGCTGAGAAAGTGCGTGAAGAGAAATACGCAATTGACGCAGACGAAGTAAAACAATACTTCGAATTTAACCGCGTATTAGAAGACGGTGTCTTCTACGCAATGAACCAATTGTTTGGTATCACCTTTGAAGAGCGCAACGACATTCCGGTTTATCATGACGAAGTGGTTGTGTATGAAGTAAAAGACGTTGACGGCTCAAGTATTGGCTTGTTCTATGCCGATTACTTTACTCGCGACAGCAAGCGTGGCGGTGCCTGGATGAGCTCATTCCGTACTCAGTCTGAGCTGATGAACCAGAAGCCGGTTATCCTGAACAACATGAACATCACTAAAGCGCCGGAAGGTGAACCAACCTTAATCAGCTTTGATGAAGTATCAACTATGTTCCACGAAATGGGACATGCCTTGCATGGTATGTTCTCTGACGTTAAATACCCGTCTCAGGCTGGTACTTCAGTACCTCGTGACTACGTAGAGTTTCCATCCACTTTCCAGGAAGACTGGACACTGAACGAAAAAGTTATCGCGAAGTATGCGAAGCATTACGAAACCGGTGAGCAGATACCTGACGAACTGCTGCAAAAAGTACTGGATGCACGTAACTTCAACCAGGGCTTTGATACCTTAGAGTATCTCTCTGCTGCATTACTTGACCTTGAATACCACACTGTGGAGCCAGGAACTGAGATTGACGACGTTGCGGCATTTGAGCAAGAGGCACTGGAGAAAAACGGTGTAGCCGTTGAAGCGGTACCACCACGCTATCGTTCGACTTATTTTGCTCACGTATTTGCCGGCGGTTATTCAGCGGGTTACTACGCTTACATGTGGAGTGAAGTGCTGGCGGCCGATGCGTTCAAACACATGGGCAATAACGGTGGTCTGAGTCTTGAAAATGGTCAGGCTTTCCGTAAGGAAATTCTGTCACAGGGCAGCAGCAAAGACCCAATGCAGCAGTACATAGACTGGCGCGGTCAGGAACCGACTGTTGAAGCTCTGCTTGAACGTCGCGGATTGACAGACCCAAGTATCGACTAAGTCATACTGAAATAATTTCGACTGAACAGTCGTTATCTAAAGCCACTGGCGTTATCATCGTCAGTGGCTTTTTTATTATCTGCAGATAGGCGAGGCACAAATGCAAGAACGGATTGTCATTGTTGGTGGTGGTGCAGGTGGACTGGAATTAGCGACCATGCTGGGGAGAAAGCTGGGTCGTAAAAAGAAAGCAAAGATTACCTTAATTGATCGTAATAGCACTCATTTATGGAAACCGCTATTACACGAAGTTGCTTCAGGTGCGTTAGATTCGCGCCTGGCTGAGCTGGATTATCGCGGGCAAAGCGCTCGCGAAGGCTTTCAGTTTCTGGTTGGCACTTTAGAGTCGGTGGATAAAGATGAAAAGTCGATTCAATTAGCGGCGATAAAAGATGAACAGGGTCATGAAGTGTTAGCGCCGCGAAGCATTCACTACGATAGATTAATTCTTGCGATAGGCAGTGTTACCGCGGACTTTGGAACTCCCGGAGTTGGTGATCACTGTTATTTTCTGGATTCATTGCGCCAGGCAGATGAGTTTCACGAACACCTGCTAAATGAATTCTTACGGGTAAATCAGTCAATTGAAGATGGTAAGGAAACGAAATTATCGTTGTCTATCGTTGGCGGCGGCGCTACTGGGGTTGAATTGGCGGCGGAGTTAATTCACTCGGTTTCGTTGCTATCGATTTATGGTTTGTCTTATCTGGACCAAAAGCATTTTGAAGTACGTTTAATTGAAGCCGGTAAAAGATTATTGCCTGCTTTGCCTGAACGCCTGTCGAAGTCAGTGGAGAAAAAACTAAAGTCGCTTGGCGTCGAAGTTATTCTGGATAACCCAGTGACAGAGGTTAAAGAAAACACACTGGTTCTGTCGGAAGGCGAACCGATTCAGGCAAACCTAATGGTTTGGGCGGCAGGAGTCAGGGCGCCGGATGTGGTTAAGGAATGGGGCCTGACTGTTAGAAAAAATAATCAGATTGAAGTTAACGAGTACCTTCAGTCGGTATCTGATCAAAGTATTTATGCCATAGGCGACTGCGCGGGCTGCAAAATCGATGATGAGCGCTGGGTGCCGCCCAGAGCACAGTCTGCGCATCAAATGGCAGAGTGCTTGTATGACAATATTGTTCGTGAATACAAAGGCAAGTCAGCCAAAGCATTTAAGTATAAAGATCGCGGCTCGTTAGTTTCGTTAAGTCGTTTTTCTGCTGTTGGCAACCTGATGCAAAGTAAAAGTTTATCAATGTCGCTTGAAGGCACGCTGGCGCGTTGGGCTTACGCCAGTTTATACCGGATGCACCAGAGAGCCCTACATGGCTGGTGGAAAATGTTGCTGTTGTTGATGGTGGATAAACTGAACCATGTGGTAAAACCGCGCCTGAAGTTACACTGACGATATACTTCGAAAGCCGCTTAAGGCACAATAAAGGCCATAAAATGATAACGAAAAAAGCCAGACTGTATTCGTAAAATGACTGCACCAAACTTTGTTCACCTAAGAATTCATAGTGACTTTTCCATGATAGATGGCCTGGCGAAAGTTGGGCCCATTTGTGAAGCGGTTGCTGATGCCGGTATGCCAGCGTTGGCAATTACTGACCAAATGAACTTTTGTGGTTTAGTCCGCTACTATGGCGCGGCGCACAAGTTAGGGTTAAAACCTTTAATTGGCTGCGACTTTTGGGTTCAGGCCGATTACCCGGAGTCCGAGCTTTTTCGGTTAACCGCCCTGGCGATGGACAATGAAGGTTATCAGCAAATTACACAGCTGATTTCAAAGGCGTATTTAAGAGGTAATATTAAAGGTAAGCCAGTTATCGATAAGGACTGGCTTAAAGAGCACAACGAGGGCATTATCCTTCTGTCGGGCAGTCGGCAAGGAGATGTTGGACAGGCTCTGATTAAAGGGCATGACAGCCAACTTGATCTTGCTCTGGATTTTTATCAGCAGTACTTTCCAAATCGCTATTATCTTGAGTTGGTGCGTACAGGGCGTCCTCAGGAAGAAGATTACCTGCATAAAGCGGTTGCCTTAGCTGGTCAAACGGAACTCCCTGTCGTTGCGACTAACGAAGTTGTTTTTCTTAAAGAAGAAGACTTCGACCCGCACGAAATTCGAGTAGCCATTCATGACGGTTACCAGCTAGAAGACAAGCGCCGTCCTAAAAAATATTCTCCGCAGCAGTACCTTCGTTCCAGCGAAGAAATGATAGAGCTGTTTTCTGATATTCCTGAAGCAATAGAAAATACGGTTGAGATAGCCAAACGTTGTAATGTTACTGTGCGTTTAGGGGAGTATTTTCTTCCTAAGTTTCCAACGGGCGACCTGACTACTGAAGCGTTTCTCATCAAAGCTTCAGAAGAAGGTCTGGAAGAGCGTTTAGAGTTTTTATTTCCAGACGCAGAGGAACGGCAACAAAAGCGTCCTGAATACGATGAACGGCTGAAACGCGAGCTGGGCGTTATTAACGATATGGGCTTTCCTGGCTATTTCCTTATCGTTATGGAGTTTATTCAGTGGAGTAAAGATAACGGTATACCCGTAGGACCGGGCCGGGGCTCGGGTGCTGGCTCTTTAGTGGCTTATGCGCTTAAAATCACGGATCTTGATCCGCTTGAGTTTGACCTGCTTTTTGAACGATTTTTAAACCCAGAACGGGTTTCCATGCCCGATTTCGATGTCGACTTCTGTATGGATCGCCGTGACGAGGTTATTGACCACGTAGCGGATCTTTACGGGCGTGGAGCGGTCTCGCAGATTATTACTTTTGGCACCATGGCGGCTAAAGCGGCCATCCGTGACGTTGGCCGGGTGCTGGGCCATCCTTACGGTTTTGTCGACAGAATTTCAAAGCTGGTACCGGGTGACCCGGGCATGACTCTGGCTAAAGCCTTTGAGGTAGAGCCTCAACTTGGTGCTGCGTACGAGCAAGACGAAGAAGTTAAGGCCATTATAGATATGGCCCGTATTCTGGAAGGTGTGACCCGTAATGCCGGTAAACATGCTGGTGGTGTGGTTATTTCTCCAACCAAAATAACTGACTTTTCGCCACTGTATTGTGACGATGAAGGCAACAACCCGGTTACTCAATTTGATAAAGACGATGTTGAATCAGCGGGCCTGGTTAAGTTTGACTTCTTAGGCCTCAGAACGTTGACCATTATCCAATGGGCTGTGGACATGGTAAACCGGCGCCACGCTAAAAGTGGCAAAGACCCTATAGATATTACCGCAATTGATTTAACCGATCCGGCTTGTTTTAAATTATTGAAGAAGGCCGAAACAACGGCGGTCTTCCAGTTAGAGTCTCGTGGCATGAAAGAGCTGATTAAAAAGCTTCTGCCGGACTCCTTTGAAGACATTATCGCTTTGGTTGCGTTGTTTCGTCCGGGGCCATTGCAATCGGGAATGGTTGATAACTTTATCGACCGAAAGCACGGTCGTGAAGAGATCTCTTACCCGGATGTTAAGTATCAGCATGATAGCTTGCAACCGATACTGGAGCCTACCTACGGGGTTATTCTGTATCAAGAGCAGGTAATGCAGATAGCGCAGGTTCTGGCAGGTTACACGCTTGGTGGTGCAGATTTATTACGTCGCGCAATGGGTAAGAAAAAGCCAGAGGAAATGGCCAAACAGCGCGAGATTTTCCGTGAAGGGGCCGCTAAAAATAACATCGACCCTGAACTGGCCATGAAAATCTTTGATTTGGTTGAGAAGTTTGCCGGTTATGGCTTTAACAAGTCGCACTCTGCCGCTTATGCGTTGGTTTCTTACCAGACTTTATGGATGAAGACCCATTACCCCGCAGAGTTTATGGCTGCGGTGATGTCAGCAGACATGGACAATACCGATAAAATTGTCACTTTAGCTGATGAATGCGAACGCATGGGGCTTGATTTATTACCACCCGATGTGAATAAAGGTGAGTACAAGTTTACTGTCGACGAGCAGCAGCGGGTTGTGTACGGCATTGGGGCCATTAAAGGTGTCGGTGAAGGTCCTATTGAATCGATCATTCAGGCGAGACAAGAGGGTGGTCCGTTTCGGGATTTATTCGATTTTTGTTGTCGGGTTGACCTGAAGCGCATGAATAAGCGTATTCTCGAACGCTTAATTCGCGCCGGCGCAATGGACAACCTTGGACCGCACCGTGCAGCGCTGATGGCAACGTTGGAAAAAGCGATTCGCCAGGCAGAGCAGCACCTTAATGCTGAGAAAATTGGTCAGTCTGACATGTTTGGGGTTCTGACGACCGAACCCGAAGCGGTTGAACAAGAGTTTGTTAGCGTGCGCAAATGGTCAGAAGCGGTATGGTTAGAGGGTGAGCGTGATACTCTGGGGTTATATTTAACCGGACACCCGATCAATCGCTTTCGTAAAGAGCTCAAGCACTACATTAATAGCACGCTGTCCAGTGTGACTCCTACGCGCAAAGATGAAAGTATCGCAATTGCGGGGCTGGTCATCGATATTCGCGTATTGACCAATAAACGTGGTCAGCGTTTTGCTATAGTTACTTTAGATGATAAAACAGCGCGCATGGATGTGCGTTTATTCAGCAATGAGTACGAAAGTTATCAAGAATTGCTAGAAAAAGACCGAATTTTGTGGGTAAAAGGTGAGGTCAGATTTGATAACTTCAGTAATAGCAATACAATGACAGCCAGAGAAGTGATGGCAATTGAGCAGGCTCGGGAAACGTATCTCAGACACATAGCAATTACAGTCACCGATGAGCAGCTCACTAATGGCCTTGCCAGCAAACTGGAAAAGCTATTAAAACCCTTTGCTGAAGGGACTTGCCCGATAAAAATGCGGTATCAGTCGGAACGTGTTGAAGCCACTTTAAATGTTGGCGCACAATGGTATGTGAATCCGTCTGATGAACTACTATACGAATTACAGAACTTGTTGGGAACTCAGCAAGTTTCACTCGAATTTTAAAGGAAATGACAGCGAATGAGCCTTAATTTTCTGGATTTTGAACAGCCGATTGCAGAACTTGAAGCGCAGATTGAAGAACTGAAATCTGTTGGTGACCGCGGGCAACTGGATCTCAACTTAGAAGAAGAAGTCCAGCGGCTGACCACAAAAAGTCAGGAGCTGACAGAGAAAATCTTCTCTGATCTCGGTGCGTGGCAGGTAGCACAACTGGCGCGTCATCCGCTACGTCCATACACGCTTGACTATATCCGTATGATCTTCACCGAATTTGATGAAATGGCGGGTGATCGCTCTTTTGCGAATGACGAAGCAATTGTCGGTGGTATTGCACGTTTGGATGGCAAGCCGGTGATGGTTATTGGTCAGCAGAAAGGGCGTGAAACGAAAGAAAAAATTCGCCGTAATTTTGGTATGCCAAAACCGGAAGGTTATCGGAAGGCATTGCGGCTTATGGAGACAGCTGAACGTTTCAATATGCCGGTAGTAACTTTTATTGATACGCCCGGAGCGTATCCTGGAATTGGCGCTGAAGAGCGCGGGCAAAGTGAAGCAATTGCTCGTAACTTAAAAGTTATGGCTCGTTTAACTGTTCCGATTGTTTGTACTGTTATAGGCGAAGGCGGCTCTGGTGGAGCACTGGCTATTGGTGTTGGCGACCGGGTTAATATGCTGCAGTACAGTACCTATTCGGTTATTTCTCCCGAAGGTTGTGCCTCAATTTTATGGAAAAGTGCCAGTAAAGCACCTTTAGCAGCAGAAGCTATGGGGGTAACTGCGCAGCGTAGTAAAGAGCTCGGTTTAATCGACGCTATCATTCCTGAACCTCTGGGCGGTGCGCATCGCCATAAGGAAGAAATGGCAACGCGACTGAAGCAGCAGTTGGTGTCAGACTTAGAAAGCCTAAAAGACCTAAGCCACGAAGAGTTGCTGGACCAGCGTTATCGTAAACTGATGTCTTTCGGTTACTGCTAATTTCCAATGACGGTTGACGGTCTATATGACCTATTTTGTGACGCTTTAGAATCTCTCGCTTTACAGCCGGGGCAGCAATTGGTTGCTGCTCTGGGCGGTGGGGCTGATTCGCAAACCGTTCTTGATTTGCTGATGCGTTATCGCCGGCAGCATCCTCAGTATGACTATCTGGCGATTCATTTAGATCACAGTTTCCACCCAAGCTCTGCTGACTGGTCCTCGACCATAGAGGAAGCAGCAAAAGCTTACGGTATTCCCACTATTTTTGAGCCACTCGACGTTCCTGTTGCAAACAGGCAGAGCAAAGAAGCCGCAGGTCGTGAAGGGCGCTACCAACGGATGGCTGAACTGACTCAAAATGACGCCGTGCTGCTGCTTGGTCAGCATCGTAACGATCAAATTGAAACCTTTTTTCTGCAGTTAAAGCGTGGTAGTGGTCCTAAGGGCTTATCTTCTATGGCACGTATTCAGGCGTGGGCAGGAAACCGTCGATTATGTCGACCTTTGCTGAGTGTCAGTAAAGAACAAATTTTAGATTACGCAACGCAGCGTAATTTGACCTGGATAGAAGACGATACCAATTACGATAAAAGCATTGAGCGAAATTTTCTCCGACATGATGTCGTTCCTGTACTGGAACAGCGTTGGCCTCAGTTTGGTCAAAGTGTTTTGCGCGCCGCAAAGCTTTGTGCTGAACAACAGCAGGTTATGGATGAACTGTTGTTAGAAAAATTACATAACCAACAGAGCCATACCCATCACTTTCCTATCTTGTTACTAAATCAGTGCTCAGAAGCAATGCAACGTGCCTTGCTACGCACTTGGCTGCAAGAGCAGAAAAAGCCGTTACCAAGTTACGAGCAGCTAGAACAAATTCGCCGTCAGGCACTTACAGCAAGCGATGACAGTCAGCTACAAATACAGTGTGACGGTTACGTTGTACGGTATTTTCAGCATGCGCTTTGGTGTGACGTTAAGGTAGCCGAATTACCCGGTGATTCTTTAGTAACTGAAACGAACGTCGACTTGGGCAAGTGGGGTAAACTGACTGTCCCGACTGAGCTTGTCAACGGCAGTAATCAGCTAAAACTGACCTTTTCATTGCCCGCGGAAAAACTGGCAAAGCCCGGACGTCAGGGACGAAAAAAACTTAAGGAGTGGCTAAAGCAGGCCGGTGTTCCGCCCTGGTTAAGACAAAGACGGCCCATACTCGAACTCAATGAAAAATACCTTTGGGTTGCGGGTATGGGTTGGTTCAGTTTTCAGACTGAGGACACTCTCAGTTTGCCGGAGCCGGTATGGTTTAACTCAGATGCTGATCTTTTCCCGCTACTTTAGCGGCGTAAAGACGTCTGTCGGCTTCATCAATAATGTCTTGTGCGCTGTGAAAGCTTTCCATGGCCAGACTGCCGGCACTGACACCAATGTTAAAAGTGGCAAGTTTAATGTCGTTATTAAGCGCATTACGTATGCGTAGGAACACTTCCTCGGCTTGTTCCGGTTGAGTGTTTTCGAGAATGAGTACGAACTCGTCACCACCGTAACGAAACACCCGGTCGGTATCTCGCAGCTGCTGTTGTAATAATTGACCAAACTGCTTAAGTACTTCGTCACCTTGTTGGTGGCCATGTCGGTCATTAACCGCTTTGAAGCCGTCCATGTCCAATAGCATGACAATATGAGACTGGCTGTTGTCTCGTTTTAGGCGAGCACTGAGGTGCTCTAATGTCTCGTCTAAAAGAGCTCTGTTGCCTAAGCCGGTTAAATGATCGCGCACCGCAACTTTCCGTAAACGAGAGAAGTGTATTGCATTTCTCAGCGGGAAGGTCAGGTGTTTATGCATTTGTTCCAGTCGCATTTTATTAACGTAGGAAGGGGTGCGTTTAAATTGATAGACCATTTGTCCTAAGTATTCGTTATCAGCGTAAAGCATGACCGAGTACTCACTATTTTGGTCCTGGTAATTACCAACCAAGTTAATAATTTGGTCGTCTGAGATGAATTGTAATGCGCTAACAGGCAGTCGTTGCAGCATATAGTCGGCATAAATTGACAGCACTTGATTTAAGTCGAGAGAGGTTTGCAGACGCTCGCTGAGCGGAGCCGACTTGGACTTTAGTTCTGTTGATGATGTTAACTGACTGATAATCGCCTGAGTTTTGTTCTCAGTTGTTTTAGTCTCAGCTTTAGCGACAGCTCTGTTTAACATGACAAACCTTTGTGCCTGAATTTAATAATTGAAATTAACTCTGCAAAATTCGAGCCAAAATAAAAATCTTTATAATTTACAAAACTTTATAAGAGCTAGTTTTTCTGAAACAAAAGAGTGTTACTATTTTGACACTACAAAAACAAAACGACTCAGGAGCTTCTGAATGAACGGTACTTTTTCCAGTCTGCTGCTTTTATTAGCCGTTGCTGTGATTCTGGTCTGGTTGTTCCGGAGAATTAAGTTACCCGCAATTTTGGCTTACTTAGTTGCAGGTATTATCGCAGGCCCAGATGTAATGGGTTGGATAGCCGATCCCGATGATTATCATCTGGTCGCAGAACTGGGAATTGTATTGCTGTTGTTCTCGCTCGGCCTGGAGTTCTCGTTGCCTAAAATGATTGCAATGCGACGCTGGGTATTCGGGTTAGGAGCCGCACAGGTTCTTGGTTCATTGCTGGTATTCTTGCTCATAGCTTTTATTTGGTTAGATGAATGGGCAGCTTCGTTAGCAATAGCCGGAGCGCTGGCTCTGTCATCGACGGCGGTTGTTATTAAGCAGTTGAAAGAAAGCGCGCAAACCTCCACCCGGCGAGGGCAGATGAGTGTCGCTATTCTGCTTTTTCAGGATATAGCCGTTGTTCCCCTGCTTATTATCATTCCACTATTAGCATCCGATGACGGCAATATTGGCACCACTTTATTGTTTGCCTTAGCCAAAGGTGCCGCGGTTATTGCCGTGCTTATGACTATTGGGAAATGGGTATTACCTTACTTATTTAAGGAAATAGCTAAGCAGAGAACCGATGAGCTGTTTGTGCTTGCTACGTTACTGGTCGCTCTGGTTGCCGGTGGTATGACGCATATCTTCGGGCTTTCCATGGCACTGGGGGCTTTTCTTGCAGGTATGATGCTGGGGGAAAGCCAATATAAGCACCAGCTAGAAGCCGATATTCGTCCATTCCGTGACATTTTGATGGGGCTCTTTTTTACCACCATTGGTATGCAGCTTCAGCTTTATGGTTTTGTTCAAAATTTTCACTGGATACTTCTGGCGCTGGTTATTATGGCGGTGATTAAAATTGCCCTGATAAGCTCGGTTGCCCGCTTTATGGGTGAGCGAGATGAAGACGCCTGGGGCAGTGGTATTTCGCTGTTTCAAATGGGTGAGTTCGGCTTCGTTATTGTGGCGTTAGCAAGCACTCATGGTTTACTGAGTAAAGAAATTGTGACCAGCATGATAGGTATTGGCGTACTGAGTATGGCCATGACCCCTATAATTATTCATCGTCTTAAACCCCTGGTTAACTTAGTGGTTCGTCACCCTGATCCATTAGTCGATATTGAGAAGCAACGCACAACGGGCAGTGAGGGTCTTGAAAATCAAGTACTGATTTGCGGTTTTGGTCGGGTTGGGCAAACCATGAGCCGGTTTCTTGATGCTGAGGGAATTACGCATATTGCCGTCGATAATGATCCGATGAGGGTTCAGGAAGCAGTCGCCGGTGGCGCCCGGGTTTATTTCGGAGACAGTGCCCGTAAAGACATTTTACGAGCCGTAGGAGCTGAAACGGTGGACTTGATTATTATCAGCTTTGCCGATGACCTACGCGCACTGGATGTATTGAAAGAACTGCGTCAATTGAACCCTGATGCTTACATTATTGTGCGCAGTAAAGATGATATGAGATTGACTCAGCTGCAGGAAGCTGGCGCTTCTCAGGTGGTACCGGATACATTGGAAGCAAGCCTAATGCTTATTTCTCACGTGTTGAACCGTAGCGGAATTCCGATACGCCGTATTCTTGCCCGGCTGGATAAAGAACGTCGTAACCACTATGGAGAGATGCACGGTTTCTTCCAGGGGTCAGAAACGGATATGGACCCAGAGCTTTCGGATAAGCTGGAGTTTCTGAAAGCGTTAACTTTGCCGGAAGGTGCCTGGGCTATCGGTAAACGCATTGATGAACTCGACTGGGACAAGCATCAGGTTCAGTTGAAAGCTTTGCGACGTGATGACGAGGAGTTTCCTGAGCCCGATAGTGATACAGAACTGGAGTCACAGGATGTGGTTTTGTTAATGGGTAAACCGCGTTATGTAGAGGCAGCCGAACGTTGGTTACTGGAGGGTTGAAACAGTCCGTTACAACTTTCCGGCGTATTAACACAACTGGCAACAGTTAACGTCTAACATTTTACAATATTAACAGCGATAATAAGGCTGTGAATTAATCAATAAGAGCAGAACAATAAAATGAAATTTCCAAAACGCGCCTTTATTCCACCTTTAATCATTGTGGGTGCTATTGTTTTATCAGTCTTGGCCAGTATGACTGCTGAGCCTCCAAAGCAACGCGACCAGACAAAGCCTGCAGCAATGGTTGAGGTTCTCGAAGTCAGTCCCCGCGACATGACTTTTATTGTTGATTCCCAGGGAACAGTAAGACCTAAGCATTCCACTATGCTGGTGGCAGAGGTTACCGGTCAGATTGTCGATGTGGCCGATAACTATAATGCCGGCGGTTTCTTTAAAGAAGGTGACATGCTGATTCAGGTGGATCCGTCTGATTACGAAGTCGCTGTCCAACAAGCTCGGGCTGCACTGTTGCAAGCTCAATCGGAACTTGAGCAGGAGAAAGCACGGGCAAGAGTTGCAGAAGAAGAATGGGCAGCATTTGAAGACGGAAAGGCTCCCGAGTTAGGTTTACGTAAGCCGCAACTGGCCAGTGCTATCGCGGCGGTGGAATCTGCAGAGGCAAACCTTGCAAAGGCAGAGCGTGATTTAGAGCGTACAACCATTAAGGCACCATTTGACAGTGTATTAAGAAGTAAAGAAGCAAACTTAGGGCAGTTCGTTTCAACGGGCAGCCAAATAGCCTTGGTGTTTGACACTCGTACTGCAGAAGTTCGCTTGCCTTTAAGTGACCTCGATATGACGTATATTCTGGATCCGGCCGTTGCTGAAGAAAAGCCTCGCGTTCAGCTAGAGTCACTCGTTTCGGGTCAGTCGGCGACGTGGCAAGGCAGACTGGTTCGTACCGAGGGCGTATTAGATGAAAACAGCCGTGTCATTTATGGCGTTGTTCAAATCCCTGACCCTTATAACTTAGAGGGTGAAACACACCAAGTGCCATTGCGCTATGGCCGATTTGTCCAAGCCCAGGTTGAAGGCAGATATGCGCAAGGTTTAATGGAAGTTCCTACCTATGCGTTGAATCCAGATAGCTCTGTATGGATTGTTCCGGAAAGTCGTGAACTGGAAAAACGCGATGTAGAGGTAGTGCGTACGCAAGGTAACAAGAGCCTAATAAGTTCTGGTTTGGAAAGTGGCGACAAAGTGGTGCTTACTCAGCTCAAAAATGCCTTACCGGGTATGAAAGTGCGTTTGCCGGGCGATCCTTTACCAGAACAAATGGAAACAGCAGCCAAGTCAGATGACGGTGACAAAGAAGACACTGACTCTGAAAATGTAGGCGGGTAAGTATCATGACGACAGAAAAACAGACTGGCCTGATTGCGTGGTTTGCACGCAATACAGTGGCCGCAAATCTATTAATGATCATTATTCTGGTTGCTGGCGCGTTATCGGTGTTTAGTGTACGCAAGCAAATGTTTCCAGAAGTTGAATTAAATATTATCAGCATTCAGGTGCCATTTCCCGGCGCCGCACCCCAGGAAGTAGAACAGGGTGTGATTATGCTGATAGAAGACGCTATTGAAGATGTTGACGGTATCGAGGAAATGACTTCACGCTCACGCGAGGGCGGCGGTACAGTCACATTAGAAGTAGAGCCTGATTATGATGTACAGGTTGTCATGGATGAAGTAAAAATGCTGGTGGATGCTATTCCTAACTTCCCTCAGCAAATTGAAAAGCCGAATATTTACCGGGTTCGTCCCCAGCGACAAGTTATCTGGATGTCAGTATACGGTGACCTGGATGAGAGGGGGCGCAAAGAACTGGCCAAGGAAGTTCGCGATGAACTGAAGACGGTGGGCGGCATTACCAAAGTTGATGTTGTTGGTGACCGTGATTATGAAATTTCAGTCGAAATTTCGCAGCAAGATCTTGAGCGTTATGGACTGACTTTCTCGCAAATAGTTGAAGCGGTGCGTGGTACCTCAATTGATGTGGCTGGCGGCTCAATTAAAACGCCTAATGGCGATATTCTATTGCGCGCGAATAACCAGGCTTATGTTGGCGGCGAGTTTGAAAAAATTGTTCTGTTAAGCCGGGCTGATGGTACTCGTTTAACTTTGGGTGATATTGCTAAAGTGCAAGACGGCTTTGTGGAAGAGGAGTCTTACACTCGTTTTGACGGTAAGCCGGCAACCTTTGTTCGGGTGCAGTCGGTCGGTGATCAAAATGATTTGAAAATAGCAGAATACGTTCGAAACTACGTAGAAAGAAAAAATAAGGAATTGCCCGATGCGGTCCAATTGGCGCAATGGGGAGACTCCTCTTATTACCTCCAGGGTCGCTTAGATCTTATGCTAAACAATATGTGGATGGGTGGTTTGCTGGTCTTCCTCATGTTGTCGCTTTTCCTGCAGTTGCGTTTGGCGTTCTGGGTCATGATAGGTATTCCTGTCTGTTTCCTGGGAACCATTGCATTAATGCCACTCCCCATGTTTGACGTTTCTATTAATATGATATCGCTGTTTGGCTTCATATTAGTGTTAGGGATAGTGGTGGACGATGCCATAGTCATAGGGGAGAGTGCTTACACCGAAATAGAAGAAAACGGCAAGACAGTTGATAACGTTATTGCGGGGGCTAAGCGAGTTGCTATGCCGGCAACCTTTGGCGTGTTGACTACCATGGTTGCGTTCGTCCCCATGTTAACTGTTGAAGGTGGTATGGGCGCAATCTGGGAGTCTATTGCCTGGGTTGTTATTCTTTGTCTGGCGTTTTCATTGGTCGAATCAAAGCTGATTCTGCCTGCGCACATCAGCAAAATGAAATACTCCAAGCAAGAAGGTGAAAAAGCGAATGCGTTTCAGCGATTCCGCAATAAATTTGCCGGTGCGATTAAGTCGTTCGTTGAAAATTATTACCGGCCGTTTCTTAAAAAGTGCCTGCATTATCGCTATACAACATTAGCGAGTTTTGTTGGTCTGCTGATTTTAATGATAGGCCTTATGAGCGGCGGTATCGTTCGCTGGGTTTTCTTCCCGGATATTCCAAGTGACTTTGTTCAGGCAAATGTAGAAATGCAGCCTGGTACGTCAGAAACACGAACTATTGAGGTTTTGAATAGTGTGGAGCAGTCTCTGACGGCAGTTGATAATCGTATTAAGGAAACAGAGGGTGACGGAGCTGTCAGACATACCAATATCTGGATGAATGGCACTACGGCAGGTACGGTTTTTGTTGAGCTGAAAAAAGGCGAAGATCGCCAGATAGACGGTTTTGAAATTGTAAATCAATGGCGTGAGGCGGTGCCTGAACTGGCCGGTGTACGAGCGCTTAACTTCCAGGGAAGTATAGGTGGAGGTAGTGGCTTTGACATTGAATTTCAGCTAGTAGGTGAAGACCTGGACGAACTAAAAGCCGCTGCGGATGAACTGAAGCTCGTACTTGCCGAATACGATGGTGTCTTCGATATAGAAGATACCTTTGGAGACGGTAAAGAAGAGATTCTGTTACAGACTAAGCCATTGGCTACAGCCATGGGTATTAACCTGGCTGAGTTGGCTACGCAGGTTCGCTACGCATTTTATGGGGCTGAAGCACAGCGTATTCAGCGGGGAGACGAAGAAGTAAAAGTCATGGTTCGTTACCCTCGTGATCAACGCGAGTCTGTTGGTAACTTACAGGATATGAAACTGCGCGCTCCGGACGGGTCTGAAATTCCATTTACCGAACTGGCGGATATTGAGTTTGCTGAAGGTTACAGCACCATTACTCGTATAGACCGTCAACGTTCTGTGAATGTTCGTGCTCGTGCGGATAAAGATAAAGTTGAGCCTTTCCGCATTGTCGAAGAGGTTCGTAAAGAGAAAATCCAGACTATTCTGGATAAGTATCCAAGTGTCAGCTTTGAATTACAGGGCGCTACTCAAGACGAGGCGGAAGCGACTGGTTCGTTGGCAATTGGTGGTTTGTTGGCGATGTTTGCAGTCTATGCGCTAATGGCTATTCCATTGAAATCATACAGTCAGCCGTTGATCATTATGTCGGTGATACCTTTTGGGGTTATCGGTGCGGTTATCGGGCACTGGGTAATTGGTATGCCGGTTAGCATTTTGAGTCTGTTCGGTATCATTGCGCTGGCTGGGGTTGTGGTAAACGACAGTTTGGTTATGGTCGACTATGTTAACCGTGCACGTGAAGTGGGAACCGACTTACGTAAGGCTGTTCTGGATGCCGGTTGTCGCCGTTTCCGGGCCATTACCTTAACCTCGTTGACCACCTTCTTTGGTTTGCTACCGATTGTACTGGAGAAGAGTCTGCAGGCGAAAATAGTGATTCCAATGGCGATATCATTGGCATTCGGTATTATCTTTGCCACCGTTATCACCTTATTGTTGATACCTTGCCTGTATCTCATTCTGGCCGATAGTAAAAGGGGCTTGCGTACTATGTTGTCCTGGTATGGGTTGGCAAAACCGCCGGAACCCAAAGATATGAGTACGAAAGAGGCATTAGAAAACTACTAAGTGCCTGAGAAGAGAAAATAAAGCCGGAGCTAAGTCTCCGGCTTTATCGTATGAGCGGTCATAAACTGGTAAACTAATGTCATTACACTATTTAATAAATGGATCATTTCATAGGAAACGCTGACATGTTGCTGTCACTTCTTGATCTTAGCGCTTTACTGTTTTTCTTTTTTTGCTGGATAGGCTACTCATTGTTTGCACGTAAGCGTGCCAGAACCACTCACTGCCTATCGAGTATCCTGTGTTCATTACGAATTGATTGGTTTAGTGCCGTGATGCACAAGGACAACCAGGTTGCCGATGCGTCTTTAATTGGCAATGTGGAGCGTACAGTGACTTTCTTCGCATCTTCTACGATTTTGGTGCTGGCTGGTGTCATTACTGTATTAGCTCATGCCGATGAAGTCGTTTTGGTCTTAAATGAAATTCCAATGAGTCCGGATACGGTTCCTATTTTAGTGCAGTTTAAGCTGTCGGTTCTGGCGCTCATTTTTATCTATGCCTTTTTTAAGTTTACCTGGTCAATTCGTCAGTTTGGCTTTGTATCGGTGCTGTTAGGAGCTTCGGTCGAGTACCATCAGGAGAATAAACCTGAGGAGGAGCGTCAGCGTTTTGCTATGCATGCAGCCAAAGTACTGGATCAATCCGGTCACGAGTACAATAAAGGCTTACGTACCTACTACTTTGCTTTGGCCTATTTATCCTGGTTTCTACACCCCGTCATGCTGATCATTTCAAGCACTATTGTTGTTGCAGTTCTGTATCGTCGTGAGTATCGTTCGCGCGTATTACGCGAGTTATTGGCGACTAAAGGTTATGTACCGGGAAAAAAATAATAGGAGAACGTTGTGATTAAGGTCTTTTCTGATTTTCTTGCCTGGACTCGTGAGCACCAGTGGGGCTGTGATGAAAGTCATGATTTAACGCTTGCCGATGGCACGAAATTGTCGGTTTGGGACAGTGGCGTACTAGAAGTTACTCCAGAAAACCCTGGCCGAAAGGACATTATTTTATCTTGTGCAGTGCATGGTAACGAAACGGCTCCTATCGAAATTTGTCGCGACATTATTAACGATATTATTAATGAAAAGCAGACAGTGACACACCGTACACTGTTTCTAATTGCAAACCCGGCTTCAATTAATAAAGGCGAACGCTTTGTTGAAGAAAATATGAACCGGTTATTCAGCGGCGCGCATAGTAAAGGTGATACCCAGAACAAAGAACGCGAGCGTGCGGCTAAAATTGAGAGTTACGTAGAGCGGTTTTATCAGTCAGCTCCTGATGGCTCCCGAGAGCGACTGCACTATGATTTGCATACAGCAATTCGGGACTCAAAACGCGAGAAGTTTGCCGTTTACCCGTTTACACACGGAGCCCCCTATAGTCGGCAGCAGCTCCAGTTCTTACTGGCCTGTGGGGTCGATACCGTTTTATTAAACCAGGCGCCGACAACCACCTTTTCTTACTTCAGCGTCAGGCAGTTTAATGCGCAGGCATTTACGGTTGAATTAGGAAAGGTTCGTCCGTTTGGCGAAAATGACCGTACTCAGTTTGCCGCCGCCGAAAATTCACTGCGGAAATTGATTTCTGAAACAGAGCTGGAATTTGGTCCCTTTGAGCCAGAACAACACTATGTCTTTAAAGAAGCACAAACCATTAACCGCACTCAGCAGGACTTTGAGCTAAACTTTGCGGATAATGTTGCTAACTTTACCTCTTTTAATAAAGGGGATTTACTAGCGCGGGACGGTGACAAAAAGCATTACGCTCAGCACGATGGTGAACATATTATTTTTCCCAATGCCAAAGTGGCGCTGGGACATCGGGCGCTATTAACTGTGGTACGGGTACCGACAGAATCGCTCGACCTGGTCTGAGACTCACTGGTCTAAGTAGTCAGGCTTTGTTGTTATTACTGTTCGTTTCTATTTACACTTAGCGCACTCAGTTTTCATTAGTGTGTGGTTTGCATGTCACTTTACGTAAAGGTAAAGTAGCGGCAATTTTCCACCCAGCTTAAAACCGAAAGAGAAGGTTATGGCCAAGGATAAAAAACACAACACAGAGATTGTGACCAAACCGAAATGGTTTGATAAAGACTCAGTCACAATTCCAATGCTGCAAATCTTAAAAGAAGATGGCAGTTTCCATAAAGATGCCGATATGCCGGAGTACGATAAAGAGCTGATCGTGAAAATTCACGACACTATGCAATTTATCCGTATTCTTGATGAACGCATGATTGCCGCTCAGCGTCAGGGTCGTATCAGTTTTTACCTGGCCTCCCGGGGGGAAGAAGCTGAAAGCGTGGCTTCTGCCGCCGCGCTGGATGCCGGTGACATGATCATGGGCCAGTACCGTGAGCAGGGCGCTTTAGCATATAGAGGTTTTACCGTTGAACAGTTTATGAATCAGCTGTTTTCTAACGAGAAAGACTTAGGTAAAGGCCGCCAGATGCCGGTTCACTACGGTTGCGCTGACTTAAACTTCATGACCATATCGTCGCCTTTGGGAACGCAAATTCCACAGGCAACAGGTTATGCGTTTGGTCAGAAAATGGATAAAACCGAAAAGTGCACTATCTGTTACTTTGGTGAAGGCGCAGCATCTGAAGGTGACTTCCACGCCGCTCTGAACATGGCATCAGTTTATAAAGTGCCGGTTATCTTTTTCTGCCGTAATAATGGTTACGCTATTTCTACACCAGCGCAAGGCGAGCAGTATGCTGGTGACGGTATCGCACCGCGTGGTATTGGTTATGGTATGAAAACCATACGTATTGATGGTAACGACGTTTTCGCTGTGTTGAAGGCAACGCAGGAAGCTCGTCGTTTAGCTGTAGAAGAAAACGAGCCTGTATTGATTGAAGCTATGTCATATCGTATGTCAGGTCACTCTACGTCAGATGACCCTACAGGTTATCGTACTCGTGATGAAGAAGCAGACTGGCAGGCCAAAGACCCACTTGATCGTTTGCAGAAGTGGATGATGAATGAAGGCTGGTTGGATAAAGATCACGTTGAAGAGCATCACGCAGAAGTAAAAGCGAAAGTTCTGGCAGCATTAAAAGAGTCAGAAAAAGTACCGGTCCCGCACATTGATGAACTGATCAATGATGTTTACGACGAACCGACTGACATGCTGAAAGAGCAGTTAGACGAGTTAAAAGAGCACATCCGCAAATACCCGGATGCCTACAGTAAAACGTCGGGGAGACTGGACTAATGGCTAAAATGAATTTACTACAGGCCATCAACAGCGCGCTAGACCTGGCGATGGCCAAACATGACAACGTATACAGTTTTGGTGAAGATACTGGTGGTTTTGGCGGTGTATTCCGTGCAACCTCAGGTTTGACCGAAAAATACGGCAAACATCGCAACTTTAATACACCCCTGGTTGAACAAGGCATTATTGGTTTTGCCAATGGTCTTGCTTCGCAGGGTAGCTTTGCTATTGCTGAAATTCAGTTCGGTGACTACATATTCCCGGCATTTGACCAAATTGTGAATGAGACGGCCAAGTTCCGTTATCGTTCAGGTAATGAGTTCAACGTTGGTGGTTTAACCATTCGTACACCGTACGGTGGCGGTATCGCCGGTGGTCATTACCACTCACAGTCTCCGGAAGCCTACTTTGCGCATACGCCGGGCATTAAAATTGTGACTCCACGTAACCCGTACGAAGCAAAAGGGTTACTGCTGAGCGCTATTTTTGATAAAAACCCGGTGTTATTCATGGAGCCGAAGCGATTGTACCGCGCCTCAACAGGTGAGGTTCCTGAAGAAGAATACACTATTCCACTAGGCAAAGCTGACGTGGTCAAAGAAGGTACAGATATTACCGTTCTTGGCTGGGGCGCGCAGATGGAAATGACCGAAAAAGCAGTTGAAAAAGCCGAAGAAGATGGCGTTTCATGTGAAGTGATTGACTTGCGCACCATCTCCCCGTGGGATGTTGAAACTGTGACTCAGTCAGTTTTGAAAACCGGACGCCTGGTGATTAGCCAGGAAGCACCTATTACCGGTGGTTTTGCCAGCGAAATCGCGGCAACCGTTCAGGACAAATGCTTCTTGTATCTTGAGTCTCCAATTGCCCGTGTTTGCGGTATCGACGTACCGTATCCGCTGTGTCATGAGAAAGAGTACATGGCTGATCATTTGAAGATTTATGAAGCGATCAAACGCTCAATGAACTACTAAGGACCCATCGACATGAGTAAAGACTTTATTCTGCCCGATATCGGCGAAGGGATCGTAGAGTGCGAAATCGTTGAGTGGCTGGTTGCCGAAGGTGACGAGGTTAAAGAAGACCAACCTGTGGTTGAGGTAATGACCGATAAAGCCATGGTTGAGATTCCAGCTAAAGACGACGGCGTTGTAGAAAAGCTGTATTACCAGAAAGGTGATATCGCTAAGGTCCACGAGCCGTTATTTGCCATTAAGCCAGCTGACGGCTCTTCTGATGAGTCGCCGGCCAAAGAAAAAGACAGCGCGCCGGCTAAAAAAGAAGAATCGAAAACTGAGCAAAAACAAACCTCAGCCGGTGGCGATACAACCGACTTTATTTTGCCGGACATTGGCGAAGGTATTGTTGAATGTGAAATTGTTGAATGGCTGGTGTCTGAAGGCGATGAAGTAAAAGAAGACCAGCCGGTTGTTGAAGTCATGACGGACAAAGCAACGGTTGAAATTCCGGCGAAAGACGACGGTACCGTGGTTAAGCTGTATCACAAGAAGGGTGATATTGCGGAAGTACACAAGCCGTTGTTTGCGTTGAAGCCCGCGGGTGGCGTTCAAGAATCGGATTCAAATGCTCCGCAGAGTCATGTTGAACCTGAGTCTAAGACACCGTCATCTGATTCCAAAGCAGAGGCTGAACCGCCAGCGAAAGCACGTCAGGGCAAAGCCATTGCAAGCCCGGCAGTACGCCGTCTGGCACGTGAGAACGATATTAATATTGCGGAAGTATCGGGTTCAGGTAAAAAAGGCCGGGTTCTGAAGCAAGATATTGAAGCCTTTAAGTCAGGTGACCAGAAAGCGCAGACAACAACTGATAGTCAGCCGTCACAAAAAACGGCTACTACTGGTGGTACTCGTACCGAGGCTATCCGCGGTGTTAAAGCGGCTATGGCTAAGCAAATGATGAGCTCGGTCAGCACCATTCCACATTTCACCTATGCTGATGAGTTTGATGTTACTGAGCTAATCGCATTGCGTGAAAAGCTGAAAGAGCAGTACAAAGAGAAAGGTATTCGTTTAACTGTAATGCCATTCTTCATTAAAGCTCTTTCGCTGGCACTGAAAGAGTTCCCGGTGATGAACGCACAGGTGAATGAAGACTGTACAGAGATCACTTACTTTGATGACCACAACATTGGCATGGCCGTTGATACCAAAATTGGCCTGTTAGTACCTAACGTCAAACAGGTACAAAACAAGAGCATTATTGATGTAGCCAATGAAGTCACTCGTCTGACTCAGGCATCGCGCGAAGGCAAGTTGCCGCAAGCCGATATGAAAGGCGGTACCATCAGCATTTCAAACATCGGCGTTATTGGCGGTACAGTGGCAACTCCTATCATCAATAAGCCGGAAGCTGCGATTGTGGCTTTAGGTAAAGTGCAGGAACTGCCGCGCTTTGATGCCAACGGTAACGTGGTAGCCCGTAAGATAATGACGGTAAGCTGGTCAGGCGACCATCGCATTATCGATGGTGGTACCATTGCCCGTTTCAACAAACTCTGGCAGGAATATCTCGAAGACCCAACCAGCATGCTGGTAAATATGGTCTGAGATAGAGGCTGAGACTCCTACGGACATTGCGCTCCGCTGGGAGTTAAGACCCTCTGATACAGGAGACGCAACGAGCTCATCCATGAGGGCTTGACGAAGGCCATCCTTGGCCTTCGACACTCCTGCATCAGAGGGTCTTAACTCCTGGCGCTACACACAATCCCCGTAGGAGCCTTAACACTTCCTTTCTATTTATTATTTTTAGCTGTGCTATGGTTTTCTTATCTGAGAAGCATTGAGAGCCAGCATGTTTGAAACTATTTACCTTTCTTTAGCGGTATTGTTGATGGTGCTCACATTGGCTCCGTTATCGTGGTCGCAGGTTTGGTGGATACGGGGTCTGGACTTCCCGCGTTTGCAGCTGTCGGTGTTATTAGCGGCCTTGCTGGTTGTGGGTCTGGTTGTTATTCGTGACTGGACGTCTGTTACTGCTATTGCTTCGGGGCTCCTCATTGGTTGTTTAGTTTGTCAGCTATGGTGGGTTGTGCCTTATACGTTTTTCTTTCCTAAGGAAGTTGAAGCTGTCCGGGCGGGTAGTCATTACGAGCGTTTACGTATTATGACGGCCAATGTTCTTACCCCTAACCATAATAGCGATGGCTTGATTAAGCTTGTTCATGATTTTACGCCAGATGTGCTGGTCACGCTTGAGTCTGATGACTGGTGGCAGGAGAAGCTGGATGCAATTGAATCGTATTATCCTCATACGGTAAAGGTACCTCTGGATAACCTTTATGGCATGCATGTGTATTCTCGTTATGTTTTGTCTGATGTCAGTGTTGAATATTTGGTTGAAGACGATAAACCGTCGGTACACTGCTTTATTGAACTGCCTTGCGGACAGAGAGTAGAAGCGCATTTTGTGCATCCGGCGCCACCGAGTCCTTCTGAGAATGAAGAGTCGGAAGAGCGGGATGCCGAACTGGTGCTGGTTGCTCGTAGGGTAGAGCCGGAGAAATACCCAACCATAGTCACCGGAGACTTGAACGACGTTGCCTGGTCACGTACCACGCTTCTTTTCAGAAAAATCAGCAGCTTGTTAGACCCTCGAATTGGGCGCGGTATGTTCAATACCTTTCATGCGGAATATTGGTTTGCACGCTGGCCGCTCGACCATATTTTCCACAGTCATCATTTTGCTTTGGTCTCAATGACGCGTTTACCGGGCTTTGGTTCCGATCACTTTCCGTTACTGACGGAACTTGCTTTGGCACCGGGAGAGAACGGTGTTGATGACGGCCCTTCACCAGATGAAGAGGACAAAGAAGCCGCCGATGAGATTGTGAACAAGGCTATGGCTTAAGCTTACGCCGAAAGTGAATACGTTGAACTAACAGCCCGAAGATAATCAGCATAAGGCCAACAAGGGTGCTTGGATAAATGGTTTCGCCAATCACTACTGAGAGCAGCAACAGCGAGATAAAGGGCGAAATAAAAATTAGATTACTGATAAGCGCCGTATTGGTGGCTGTCTTCATGGCTTTTAACCAGAATAAAAAGGTTATTCCCATTTCAAATAGGCCTACGTAGCTTACCGCTGCCCAGCCCTGCCAGGGTATTGCAGACCAGTCACTCCAGATAAAACTAGCGACAATGAGTATGGGTAAAGCCAGGCCGAAGGAAAGCACTAAGCTCACGACGGAGTCGGCGTTGCGGCGTGTATTCAGGATCCAGTAACCAGCCCACAAGAAAGTGGAAATTAACGCCAGTGTAACGCCCCAGGGGTCACTGAAGCTAAGAGCCAGCACATTACCTCGTGTGGCAATAACCAAAACGCCAAAATAACCTAAGGCGCAGGCAATCCAGTCGCGACGACGTATGCTTTGTTTTAAAAACAGCGCGGCCATAATACTAAGGGCAATGGCCCAGGTGTAATTAAGTGGCTGGGCTTCGGAAGCCGGCAATAGTTTATAAGCCTGAAAAAGCACCAGGTAGTAAATTAGTGGATTAATAAGCCCCATCAGCAGGTAATACAGAGGCATTTTACGCAGCTCAAGTATCAGCTCAGAGGTTTTTTTCTGAATAAAGCAGACCAGCGCTAGAATGACAAAAGATACCGTGCTGGCGGCCGTGACCATCTGCAGTGGTGTCATGTACTGAAGAGTTATTTTAAATGCAGTAGCGACCGTTGACCATAACAGTACGGCGATGATCGCATAAACAAAAGCTTGTTTATCAGCGGCTATGGTGTGATGGCATGGTGTCCCCTTAACTCATACGTCGATGAGCACTGCAGCTTGTTGATGTTCAATCCAGACCAGCGCATTCTGCTGGTACTCTCGTGCCAGGTCAATGGCTGTTTCCTGACTGAGTCCTAAAATCATAAAGCTGGCTTCCGGCGGCCATTGTTGGTCGCGGTCCTGTCCTGCACCAGAAAAACAGTAAACTTGGCTGACTTTCTCTAAATGAGTCGCTAATTGTTTGTTTCTGCCTTTATTTTCGTCATCTGTGAGCAGTTGGCTTTGCGGGTTAAAGGCTGTGATAAAAGCACCCGTAGTGCAGCCGAAACGTTCACATAAGCGGTCAAAGTCATTATTCTTCCGCCCTATATTCAGAGTGATTGTCTTGTCATCAACTGTGAACCAGTAATCTGTATTCTTATAATGGCTTAGCAGTTCTTTATCCATGTTTTGACCGGAGTATCAATGTTGATTAGAGTACATTGTAAGAGTTTAGCCTTAATCGTGAAGAGGTTCTATGAACCCCAGTATTAGTGTGATCACCTTAGGCGTTGATGATTTGAAACGTTCGTTGGCGTTTTATCAGGACGGCCTGGGTTGGGAAACCGACGGCATTATAGGTGAAGAGTTTGAGCATGGTGCCGTGGTGTTCTTTAAATTACCCAATGGGCTCAGACTGGCGTTATGGCCACGTAAAAGTATTGCGGCAGAAATGGGTGTTGATGTCGCTCGTGCGGCTAATGAAGTTCTGCTGAGCCATAATGTCAGTTCCCGGAATGCGGTTGATGAAGTTATGGTGGAAGCGGAACGAGCAGGAGCTGAGATTATTAAACCCGCGAAAGACTTATTCTGGGGCGGCTACGGGGGCTTTTTTAAAGACCCGGATGGGCATATTTGGGAAATTACCTGGAACCCTGCCTGGAATTAAAACCGGTAAGCGAACTCACCGGTTAGCCAACATTTTTCTGAGTAAACCCGGGAAGAATCGCTGTAGTAGCGGTGCCACTTTGCTCATGCCTTTGCCGCTAATGACTTCCGCTTTATTGCTTTCAATAGCGCGGATAATATCGGCGGCGCATTGCTCAGGACTAATGCCGCTGGCGTTGTCCTGGTCTTCTTTACCTCTTAAAGAGCCGTCGCCGGTCAATGCGTTGTGCGCTATTTGTGTGCGTACAAAGCCGGGAAGTACCGTTGTGCAACGCACATTGTGCTCGGCCATTTCTGCTCGCAGGCAGTCCATATAGCCGATGACTGCGAACTTAGCGCCTGAATAACCACTGCGTAGTTTGGTTCCAACTTTGCCTGCCACACTAGAAACGGTGACAATATGGCCATTACGGCGCTTTACCATGTCAGCTAATACCACCTGGTTTAACGCCACTACCGAGAAGTAATCGACCTCCATCAGCGTTCTGTATACAGTGAGATCAGTTTCCATAGCCGGGCTGCGCTGAGAAACACCGGCGTTATTAATAAGTATATCGACCGGTGTATTTCTCAATGCCGCAGACGCTGTTTCTTTGGCTTTCTCAGGCTGGCTTAAGTCCAGAGCTAATACCTGATGCTGTTCGCTGTTTGGAAGGCTCTGTCGTAACTCTTCCAATTGTTGCTCACGGCGTGAGGTTAAAATAAGTCTGGCACCCTGATTGGCTAACTGACGTGCCAAAGCCAGACCGATGCCCGAAGAAGCACCGGTTAGCCAGACTGTTTTATTGTTAACAGAGGTCATGAGTTTAGCCCGCCGGGTAAACGTAGTTAGCCTGAATACCGAGTGGGAACCCAAGTGTCCAATATAAAATCAGGAACGCTGACCACAAAATCAACAGAGCGATAGTGTATGGCAGCATCATCGCAACCAATGTGCCAATGCCGGTGCCTTTTACGTAACGTTGGCAGTAAAGCACAACCAGCGGGAAGTAGGGCAGCAGCGGAGTAATGATATTACTGGATGAATCACCGACACGATAAGCAGCCTGAGTTAAATCCGGTGAGTAACCCAGCTGCATTAGCATGGGCACAAAAATAGGTGATATCAAAGCCCATTTCGCTGAAGCTGAACCCACAAATAGGTTGATAAAGGCTACCAGAATGACGATGCCGACCATGGTAACTCCACCGGACAGCTCCAGGCTGGCCAAGAAGTTCGCGCCTTTAACGGAAATTAGCGTACCGAGCTGAGAGTCACCGAAGGCTTTAATAAATAAGGCACAGAAGAACGCCATGACCATATAGTAAGCCATACCTTCCATCGACTTGGTCATTGCGCCGATAACGTCCTGCGAGTTGGTAAAGTTACCGGAAACGTAGCCATGAACAATGCCCGGAATAATAAACAGCAGGAAAATAAGCGGAACAATCATGCCCATAAGAGGGGCTGAGTAGGATGCCAATTCACCCGTTGCCGGGTCAGCTAATGGTGTATTTTCAGCCGTTGCGGAAAAATACAACAGGGCCAAACCTACTGCCATGGTGATTACGCCAGCGTAAAACGCTTTGCGGTCACGCGGGGAAACATCATCCAGTGCAGGCATGTCATCGGCATCACCGTCAATTTCGGCACCGCGTAAACGAGGTTCAACCACCTTATCGGTCAGGAACCAGCCAATAGCGACAACGATAACTGACGAAGCGGCGGTAAAGTAATAGTTGTTTAATGGGTTTAACTGCATATCCGCATCAATAATTTGTGCGGCACTTTCAGTAAAACCTTGTAGCAACGGGTCTATAGCGGAAGGAACAAAGTTGGCACTGAAGCCACCGGAAACACCAGCGAAAGCGGCGGCGATACCGGCCAATGGATGTCTACCAGCAGCGTAGAAAATAACACCACCCAAAGGAATAACCAGTACATAGCCGGCATCAACGGCGGTATGGCTGACAATAGCAACCAGAATCAGCACTGGCGTCAGCAACATTTTGGGCGTGACGTTCAGCATTAACTTAATGGCGACATTAATAAAACCTGAGCGCTCGGCTACACCGACACCTAACATGGCAACCAGCACAACACCTAAAGGCGCAAAGCCCATAAAGGTGTCAACCATATTGGCAAGGAATGCGGCCATTTCGGTACCACTTAATAGGTTAGTAACGCCTATTGTGTCCCCGGTTAGCGGGTGTTTTTCGTCAAAGCTGACGCCGGATAATAGCCAGGACATTGCCCAGACAATGATCAATAAGCCAAAAAACATAACGGCCGGGTCAGGTAGTTTATTACCGACCTTTTCAACGCCATCAAGAAGGCGGTTAAGCAGACTGTCCGGTTTTTCCTTTTGCGAACGGTCTGGTTGTGGAGATTGAGCCATGGTGTAACCCCTGATTGTTATTTTATTGGTCTAATTATTATGCGCAGGTATCATAACCATTATTGTGCAGCGGAACAAAGCAAACAGGGTGAAAAAAGTGTCAATGATTTGTGGTACAGATGAAGCCGGTCGGGGGCCTATTGCAGGGCCGGTTGTGGCGGCAGCGGTGATACTGGATCCGGAGAATCCAGTTGAAGGGCTAAACGACTCGAAAAAGCTGAGCGAGAAAAAGCGCGAGAAGCTCAGTCTGGAAATAAAGGAAAAGGCGCTTTACTGGGCCATTGCTCAATCTGATCCTGATGAAATTGAGGCTATTAATATTCTCTGGGCGTCGATGAAAGCCATGCAAAGAGCCATTGAAGCACTTCCGGTTAAGCCTGACATGGTTTTAGTGGACGGTAACCGGGTGCCTGAATTAAACGTCCCTGCAAAAGCTATAGTGGGAGGAGATGCGAGTGAACAGTGCATTGCGGCAGCATCGATTTTAGCGAAAGTAGAACGGGACAGACAGATGCTAAAGTGGCATGAACTCTACCCACAGTATGAATTTGACAAGCACAAGGCTTATGGCACTCCCAAGCACCTTAAACTTTTAGAGAAATATGGGCCGTGCCCTATACATCGCAAGGGCTTTAACCCGGTGAAGCGTGTGCTCGCAAACTTGTGATTTAACCTGAATATTCATACAATACAGGCCTATTCATTAAGCTCTTTTAGGAAGTTGGAAGCCACCATGCAGTCTATCCCGCACGTTGATATGCGTCGTTACCATGACGACTTTGATGCCTTTACTCAAGATGTAGGCAACGGTTATGAGAAATATGGCTTTATTGCCTTAACTCAGCACGGAGTTGATACAACGCTTATTGAACGGGCACTGGATACCTGCCGTGAGCTTTTCGCGTTACCGGAAGACATTAAGAAGCAATATCATCGTCCGGGCGAGGGTGGCGCGCGCGGCTATACTCCTTTTGGTACCGAGGTTGCTAAAGACGCGACACATGTTGACTTGAAAGAGTTCTGGCATGTGGGCCGGGAAGTGGAAGGTGAGCCGGTTTACCCACAGTTGTTACCTAACGTGTGGCCGCAGGAACTGCCTAAGTTTAAGGACGACATGCTCGCTATATACGCGGCATTAGATAAGCTGGGTAATCAGGTACTGGATGCTTTAGCCGTTTATTTACGCCAACCGCGGGACTTTTTCCGAAATAAGGTCAACAACGGCAATTCAATTCTGCGTCCTTTGCATTATCCGCCTATTATTGATGAAGATACCCCTTCTGTTCGTGCCGGCGCACATGAAGATATTAACGTTTTAACCTTATTAGTGGGTTCGCGTGAGCCGGGGCTGGAAGTTTTAGCCAAAGACGGGACGTGGGTACCAGTAACAATTATCGAAGGTGCTATTATCTGTAATGTGGGTGATATGCTACAGCGGCTGACCAATCATGTGTTGCCATCCACGACGCATAGGGTAGTTAACCCTCCCGCACCATACAATGCTAAATCACGTTACTCTATTCCGTTCTTTTTGCACTTTAATCCGGATGTGATGATTACGCCTTTGGAAAGCTGTATTTCCGAAGAAAATCCGCAGCGCGATGAACCGATTACTGCGGATGACTATCTAATGCAACGCTTACGTGAAATTGGGTTGATAAAAGACTAAAAGGATCAGCTGGTGAAAACAGGCGAGTTTAATTTAAAACGTATGGTTCGGGGGTGGACGGCTGTTGCAGCTTCTGCGCTGTTAATCAGTTGTGCCTCAGCTCCTCAGGAGCCCCAAAGCAATAAGTTCCAATTAACGCTGTTACACATTAATGATCATCACTCCACTTTGGCGCCAAAACAGCAAACTCTGGTTTGGGGTGATCAGGAGTGGCAGGTTGAAGCAGGCGGTTTCCCAAGGGTCGCGGCTCAAATTAAGGCCCTGCGAGAAGCGAATAACAATGTGCTGACCCTGCATGCTGGCGATGCTCTTACTGGTAGCTTGTATTTTACGTTATTTGGCAGTGAAGCCGACGCCCGTATGATGAATAACGTGTGTTTTGATGCTTTCACGATTGGTAATCACGAGTTTGATAATGGCGACGCCGGGTTGGCTGATTTTCTGCAGCAGCTGGGCACTGAAAGCTGCCCTACAGCCAAACTAGGGGCGAACATTAAGCCTAAAGTGGGTGACTCTCCTTTAACACCGAACCGTGATTGGGAGATGTTCAAACCCTATACCGTTGTTGAGCGTAATGGCGAAGAAATTGCCATTATTGGTCTGGATATCGCCAGTAAAACTAAAAAATCGTCACAGCCCGATGAAACTACTGAGTTTTTAGATGAACTGGAAACGGCGCGTAAATATGTTGCCGAAGTTCAACAGCAGGGCATTGAGAAAATTGTCCTGCTGACTCATATTCAGTACGAACGTGACAAAGAGCTGGTGCAGCAACTGCCTGGCGTCGATATTGTCATTGGCGGTGACTCACACACCTTACTGGGTGATTTCAGCGGTTTTGGAATGGAATCTGATGGACCCTACCCAACTGAGTTAACAAATGCCGATGGCGACAAAGTTTGTCTTGCTCATGCTTACCAGTATTCACTCGTAGTTGGTGAAATGCAGGCGTTTTTTGACGGTGACAAAATTGAAGAATGCGGCGGCCGGCCACACTACCTTTTGAGTGAGGATATTCAAGTGAGTGACGGCATTGTGACAACTTATGAACCCATCAAAACTGCATTGGAAGAAAGTGGTGTGTTCAGCTTTGTCGAGCCGGATGCTGAACTGCAAAATATGCTGGAAGATTATCAAAGCAAAGTTGAGGACTTTTCTGCTGAAGTGTTAGCGCAAGTTCCGCAACAAATTTGCAGTCAGGAAATTGATTTACCACGACGCGACGGCTGCGCTGATGTAATGAGTTCAGGTGCTCATCGCCTGGTAGCCGAAGCCTTTTTGCATTCAGTGCCGGAGGCCGACTTTGCGATACAAAACGGTGGCGGTGTCCGTTCTGATATTAGTCAGGGAGACTTCACAGTCGGTGACGCATTTAACGTACTGCCTTTTGCGAATACGCTGGTGAAACTGGAGCTCAGTGGTTCTGAGTTCAAACAGGCAATGGAAGAAGCGTTAGCTTATTCCGTCTCTGACGGCGGCTCAACACGAGCTTACCCTTATGGTGCCGGTATTCGTTACTCGGTTGATTTAACCAAAGAAAAGGGCAGCCGTGTGTCTAATCTGCAGGTGTGGGATAAAGGCAGCAACAGTTGGCAACCAATGACGGCAAGGGCAACCTATGTCATGGTCACCAATAGCTTTATTGCCAGTGGTCAGGATGGTTATGATACGTTTTATCGTGTCAGTGAGCGAGGTCGGGCCCGCAATACAGGAATAGACTACGCTGAGTCTTTGGTGAATTACGCCCGTACTCAGGACGTATTAAAACGCCCACAGGATTTTGCAACACAGTCTTACGTTCCTGCCGGAGATAATTAGTGGCTCGACAGTTCGAGCCTGCACCTGTTTCAGATAACGCCAGATTTGATTTTATTGTTGTCATTCTGGCGTTATTGACGGCTTTTGCCCCGCTTTCCATCGATATGTATCTGCCTGCATTCAGCGCTATTGCGTCTGATTATGCAACCGATACACATCACGTTGAATTATCGCTTACTGCCTTTTTCTTCGGTCTTTTTATTGGTCAGTTACTTTACGGTACTGCGACCGATAAGTTCGGACGCAAGAATCCGTTGTATATCGGGCTGGCAATCTACGTGGTGACGTCTATTGGTTGTGCTTTTGCCCCGGACATTCAGTGGCTTATCGTTTTACGCTTTTTCCAGGCCATTGGGGCCTGTGCCGGTATTGTTATTGCCCGGGCGGTGGTGCGTGACTTATACACACCACAAGCATCAGCCCGTGTGTTCTCTTTTCTCATTCTTGTTATGGGCGTCGCGCCTATTCTGGCCCCGTTATTTGGGGCTTATGTAACGGAATGGATGGGTTGGCGCGCTTTGTTTCTGATTGTGGCTGCATTGGGCGTTGCGTCAGCGGTAACCATTCACTTTGTCATGCCGGAAACGCGGGGGCGCCGCTACGATGTGCGTATGCGGAACACCGGCAGCACCTATTGGTCAGTGCTTCGCGATCCGTCTTTTCTTCGTTATTCGTTAACAGGTGCTATCGCTCAGTCGGGTCTGTTTGCTTACATCACTGGTTCGCCGAAAATGTTTATTGAAGTTTTCGGTCTTTCGCCAACTCACTACAGTTGGTTATTTGGTCTGAATGCTATTGGTATTATCGGGCTTTCTCAATTAAATGGTTGGTTGTTGAAGTACCATTCCTCTCGAAAAATTCTTAATGTTTCTTTGCCTATGCTGGCAATAGTTTCGGTCATAATGTGTGTTATGGCTTACTTAAATGCGAGCTTCTGGGGAATTTTGCTGCCTTTATTCGCCTATATTTCAACGCTTGGTTTGGTTTTCCCCAATGCTATGGCCGGGGCTTTGGCAGAACAAAAAGAACGGGCGGGTTCAGCCTCGGCAGTGACCGGCAGTTTACAGTTTTTAATTGCGGGTTTGGTGTCTGCCGGGGTGAGTCAGGCTGGTTCGTTTACTGACTACGCTATGGCGTGGGTGATAGGTGTGGCCGGCTTATTAGCGGTTATTGCATACCGCGTAATGCGCCGGCCCGAATAGCTTTTTTAGTTATAGAAAGTCGGTGCTGCAGGCCCAACAGGGAAGCCGAACACAAACACCCAGAGGAAGAAGAGTACTGACCAACCGACAAAGAAGACCATAGAGTATGGCAGCATCATGGCAATCAGGGTTCCTATACCCAGGTCCTTCTTATAACGAGCGGCGACTGCCAATATCAAACCGAAGTAGCTCATCATAGGGGTAATGATGTTTGTTACCGAGTCACCAATACGGTAGGCGGCCTGAATAACCTCCGGCGAGTAGCCAATCAGCATGAGCATAGGTACGAAGATAGGCGCAGTAATAGCCCACTGTGCCGAAGCCGAGCCCAGCATTAAGTTAACGAAACCGCAAACCATAATGAAGAACAAGAAAATGATAGGACCGGTCATGCCAATATTGGTCAGGAACTCGGCTCCGTTAATAGCAAAAATGGTTCCGAAGTTAGTCCATTTAAAGAAGTTGACGAATTGCGCGGCAAAAAACACCAACACAATGTACATGCCCATAGTACTCATACTGTGCGACATAGCGTCAATGACATCGCGGTCGGTTCGCATGGTTTCAACGGTGCGACCATAAACGTAACCCGGAATGGCAAAGAAGAAGAAGATGTAAACCACAACGCCCTTGAGGAACGGGGAGCCTGTGACTTCACCGGTTTCAGGGTGGCGCAGAATGCCCCATTCAGGCACGACCGTTAACGCCAGAATGCCGGCAAGAATCAACACACTGATACCAGCGTAAATTAGCCCGCGTTTTTCCTGTTTGGTTAAAGGATCCATTGAAGATTGATCGGATAAATCAATAGAGGCTTCGTCTTTGTTGTATTTGCCCAGTTTTGGCTCAACAATTTTATCTGTGATCAAAGCACCCATAATGGCAATTAAGAAGGTGCTGACCATCATAAAGTACCAGTTGGCTTCGGCGCCGACGGTATAGCTTGGGTCGATTATTTTAGCGGCTTCTTCGGTAATGCCCGACAGTAAAGGGTCAACCGTTCCAATTAACAGGTTGGCACTGTAACCGGCAGAGACGCCGGCAAAAGCTGCTGCAAGACCGGCAAGAGGGTGACGACCCAGTCCATAAAAAATCATGGCAGCAAGAGGTACCAGAACCACATAACCAAGCTCGGCCGCGGTATTGGAAACGACACCGGCGAAGACCACAGTAACGGTAATAAGACGTGGCGGGGCTTTCATGACCAGTCCGCGCATGGCGGCTGAGATTAAGCCCGAACGTTCAGCAACGCCCACACCCAAAAGAGCAACCAAAACCGTACCTAAAGGCGTGAACCCGGTAAAGTTAGTGACTAGGTTGGTCACAATGCGTTGTATCCCTTCAGCATTCAGTAAGCTGACGGCTTTTATAACGGTTTCGCCGTCTCTGGGGTCTATTGCGCTGACACCGAAGTAAGCGGCAATGCCACTAATGAAAATAATGAAGAGGCAGAACAGAGCGAATAAGGTAATTGGGTGGGGTAACAGATTACCGAGCCACTCAACGGTATCAAGAAAACGGGTAAACCAACCGCGCTTGCTGGTTGCGTTGTAGTCGTTATTGGGAGACTGCATAACTCACGCCTTTATTATAAGTTTTTAAACCAGCGCAAGATTCTAGCATAAAAAAAAGGCGCCGCTGAAACCAGGGCGCCGTTTTTACTTAGAGGTTAGCGATTATGCAGCTTCACCTTTCTTTAGATTTTTTAATGCGTAATCAAACGCTGCTTTACCGGCTAACAGATCTTCCGGAGCAAAGTCATCAACATTGATGGTACGTAAGCGACCCGCTTCAGTGCGCTCTAGTAACGCAACTTCATCATCGCTCAGTACGCCCAGCTCTTTGCCTTTAGCACCAATTTGGTCTAACTGAGTAAAGCTAAAACGTTTACCGGCTGCTTTGCAGACTTTGTCGTACAGCGGCTCGGCAGCAATGACGTCTTGCAGTGTTTGCTCAAGGAAACCGAAGTGACCTTCAGGGCTCAGGAACTGGCCGTCGCCTAAGCGTGTGCGTACGTCATTAGGTGACATTAGCATACGAGCTATTTGGTGGTCGTTCTTGTCTGAAGGACGTTTAGCAATGCGGCCTAACGGGTACATTACTGCACGCATGAAGCTACCAACACCACCAAAGTTTGCCAGCATTTCTAACTGTGCTTCCTGCAGCTTATGCAAGGTATCCTGCATAGCCCAGTGAACTAACGGCAGGTCTTCTTTAATGCGGCCCTGGTCATGGAAGCGTTTCAGAATACAAGAACCAATGTACAAGTAGCTAAGCATGTCGCCTAAGCGTGCGGAAACGCGTTCTTTGCGTTTGAGGCTGCCACCCAGTTTGCCCATAGCAATGTCTGACAATAACGCCATGTTGGCACTAAAGCGGTTCATCTGCTGATAATATTTACGGGTTTCGTCGCTTGCCGGAACAGAGCTCAGACGGTGGCCACCAAAGCCATAAAATACCGAGCGAACGAAATTACTCATGGCAAAACCAATATGACCAAATACGGCTTTATCAAACTTTTTCAGAGCTTCAGGCCCTTGCTCCGCTGATGCTTCCATTTCTTTTAAAACAAATGGGTGGCAACGGATGGCGCCCTGGCCGTAGATCATCATGCTACGAGTCAGAATGTTGGCGCCTTCAACGGTAATAGCAACCGGAACACCCTGGTAACCACGGCCTAAGTAGTTATTTGGACCTAAACAGATGCCTTTACCACCATGGATGTCCATAGCGTCGTCCATGCAAGAACGTAACTTTTCAGTCATGTGGTATTTTGCAATGGCGCCGATAACCGAAGGCTTTTCGCCCAGGTCGATACCTTTGGTCGATAACATGGTGACAGCGTCCATCAGGTACGCGTTACCAGCAATGCGTGCCATTGGCTCTTCAACACCTTCCATTTTACCGATAGGCAATTTGAACTGACGGCGAATACGTGAATAAGCACCCGTTGCCAGAGCAATTGACTTAATGCCACCAGCGCTATTTGACGGCAGAGTGATTGAACGACCAACTGACAGACATTCAACCAGCATACGCCAACCTTTACCAGCGTTCTTCTGACCACCAATAATGTAATCTAATGGAACGAATACGTCGTTACCGCGAATAGGACCGTTCTGGAACGGGACGTTAAGCGGGAAGTGACGGCGACCTATTTCAACACCTTTAGTGTCACGAGGAATAAGGGCACAGGTAATACCCAGCTCTTCTTCTTCACCAATAAGGTTGTCAGGGTCGTACATTTTGAATGCCAGACCTAGTACAGTAGCCACTGGTGCTAACGTAATGTAGCGCTTGTTGAAATTCAGCTTAATGCCGACAATTTCTTCGCCATTCCATTCGCCTTTACAAACCACACCTGAGTCAGGAATAGCACCCGCGTCAGAACCGGCTTCCGGGCTGGTCAGTGCGAAACATGGAATTTCGTCACCGCTGGCCAGGCGAGGCAGGTAATGGTCCTGCTGTTCTTTGGTACCATAATGCTGCAACAACTCGCCCGGGCCTAATGAGTTAGGTACGCCCACGGTTGAAGCCAGTACGGTGCTCACGCCTGCCAGTTTCTGCAACACACGAGACTGCGCGTAAGCAGAAAACTCCAGACCACCGTATTCTTTCTTGATGATCATGGCGAAGAATTTCTCATCCTTCAGGTACTGCCAGACATGCTCGGGCATATCCGTTAGTTCGTGTGTGACTTCCCAGTCGTTCAGCATTTTACAGACTTCTTCACAGGGGCCTTCTAAGAAGGCTTTTTCTTCAGCCGTTAATTCGGCCTTAGGTACGTCGTGAAGCTTTTTCCAGTCAGGGTCGCCGCTGAACAAGTCACCATCCCACCATACGGTGCCGGCTTCCAGTGCATCGCGCTCGGTGTCAGACATTTCTGGCATTACCTTGCGATATGCGCTAAGAATAGGCTTAGTCAGCAGATTCAAACGAATTGGTGCTAAGTTGAGTGGTACCAGCACAATGGCTAAGATAACCCAAAGAACCGGGCCAACAATGTCGATTGCGCTACCAATAGCGAACATAATAACTAAACCGGCGCTGAACATTGCCAGGCTGGCTCGTTTGTAAATTAATGCAGCCGCAACTAAAACAGTAGCGACAATCCAAAGTGCAATACTCATAGTGTAATACTCCGACGTGGAGGTCTGACCAGTGATACTGTGCAAGTTAGATCAACGAGCGGTTATTTTCAAGCAAAAATTGAACGGGCGTTTGAATTTTGTTGTCAATATAAACGTCCAGTAGTAAATAAAGTGGAGAAGTGACAGTGAAAAGGACAGTCAGTTGGCTGGTATCCAGCGTTTTAGTAGGCAGCATGACAATGAGCTATGCCAACGCCGATAACCATCAAAATGCCGAACAGCCTATCGAACAGTCAATGAAACCTTATCAGGCTGATTATTTGATCACGCGTGGTGATAGCGAATATGGGGAAGGCTATCGTTACCTGGAAGTGTCGCCTGAGGACGAATGGCAGTTGCGAACGAAGTCCGATATTTCCTGGTTTATTTTGTCCGATACGCGTGAAGCTCGCTCCGTATTTATTGTGGATGAAAAAAATAGCCGATTGGAACCGCGCGAATTTATTTATATGAGAACCGGAACGGGGTCGGATAAGTCCTTTCATGGCGAATTTATAGCGGATGAGAAGAAAGTCCGTAACGTTGATACCGGGCGCATGCTGGATGTGAACTGGGAAGATGCCTTGTTCGATGAAGCTAACGTGACGGAACAGTTGCGTGTTGATTTAGCCAATGGTTCTGAAGTCTTCGAATACCGGCTTGTTGATGAAAAAGGGAACGAAGATGAGTATCGTTTTGAGGTATTAGCGCGAGACCAGCAATTATCTTTACCTTACGGCGAGGTTAAAGCAATAAAAGTAGGGCGCATAAGGGATAATAACCGGCGTCAGACCTTTTTCTGGTTTGCGCCGGAGCTAAACTATGTGATGGTTAAAATGCAGCAGTTTAAAGAAGGTGACGAGCAAGCGACCATGTCGCTTAAGAGCTTGTCTATGTAAATTAATCTGCTGCGTAGCCTTGGGCGCCTAGCACTTCGCCATCGAGGGTGACGCGCCCACCTTCCAGTTTCAGACGCCCCTGACAGAACCAGTTAACCACCAGTGGATAAATACGATGTTCCTGCTCGTGAACCCGGGCCTGAATATCTTCTACCGTGTCGCCTTCGAAAATAGGAACCTTAGCCTGCAATGCGACCGGGCCCCCATCCAGCTCTTCTGTTACAAAGTGCACACTCACACCATGTTCGGTATCGCCTGCGTCCAAAGCTCTTTGGTGCGTATTCACCCCTTTGTATTTGGGTAACAAAGATGGGTGAATATTAAACATGCGGCCTTCGTAGTGGCGCGTAAATTCGCCTGTCAGAATACGCATAAAGCCGGCAAGTACGACCAGATCGGGCTGGTAACTGTCTATCAATGTCTTTAACTCAGCGTCATAAGCTTCACGAGAGTCAAACTCTTTGTGGCTTAACACTTCGGTATCAATGCCTTTAGACGAAGCTTTCTCTAAACCTTTAGCGGAGGCTTTATTGGAAATCACCGCAACAACTTTACCGGCGATTTTACCGTCTTCACAGGCCTGTTGAATGGCCTGCATATTACTGCCCGTGCCTGAAATTAGTACAACAATACGCTTCATTAGTGAGTCTCGTCGGCCAGAATGTCGACTTGCTCTTCACCTTCAGCTGCATTGGCAATACGGCCAATTTTCCAGGCGTCTTCGCCAGCATCGGTCAGAATGTGGATGGCTTTGTCTGCGTGCTCGTTTGGAACCGCAATAACCATACCCACACCACAGTTAAAGGTGCGGTACATTTCTTTCATGCTGACATTGCCGTTTTCTTTTAACCAGTCGAAGATAACCGGCCAGTCCCAGCTGTTGCCATCAATAACGGCTTTACTACCTTTAGGCAATACGCGAGGGATGTTTTCCCAGAAGCCACCACCGGTAATGTGTGACAACGCGTGTACCGGTACGTGTTTAATCAATTCCAGAACCGATTTCACATAAATGCGTGTAGGTTCTAATAGGTGGTCTGCCAGTGTTTTACCTTGCAGGTGAGACTCTAAATCTGCGCCGCTGACTTCAATAATTTTCCGAATAAGCGAGTAACCGTTCGAGTGAGGACCACTCGATGCCAGGGCGATTAGAGCGTCGCCGTCGGCAACTTTAGTGCCGTCGATAATCTCTGACTTTTCGACCACACCCGTACAAAAACCGGCTAAGTCATAATCGCCGCCTTCGTACATGCCTGGCATTTCTGCGGTTTCGCCACCAATCAGGGCACAGCCTGATTGCTCACAGCCGTCACCGATACCGGCAACCACGTCAGCTGCTACGTCAACGTCCAGTTTGCCTGTTGCGTAGTAGTCGAGAAAGAACAGAGGCTCAGCACCCTGTACAATAAGGTCGTTAACGCACATAGCAACCAAATCGATACCCACCCCACGGTGACGTTTAAGATCGATAGCTAAGCGTAATTTGGTACCCACACCGTCGGTTCCGGAAACCAGAACCGGTTGTTTATAACCCGCCGGAATTTCACACAGAGCACCAAACCCACCAATGTTACCCATGACTTCAGGGCGGTGCGTGCGCTTGGTAACGCCTTTAATACGTTCAACCAATGCATTACCAGCGTCAATGTCGACGCCCGCGTCTTTATAACTTAAAGAAGGTTTTTTATCGCTCACAGAATAATCCCGACTGGCAAAATTTGCGCGCAAGTTTAACACGATTCGTGGTACAAAAGGTAGCCTGAAGCCTTAGGTTATTACCTCGGGAGCAGCGCTTGGAGAGATCGTAAATTTATGACTGGTAAAAGAACTCAAATAATCCCCGCACAAACGTCGCATTTAGATGCGGTAACTGCGCTGGAAGCTCTTACTTTCCCCGAAGATGCTATTAGTAAGCGTAGCTTTCGGCGGTTCATTGAGTCATCCACTGCAGACTTTCATGTGTTGGTGGCCGATGCCCGGGTAATTGGCTATACCGTTGTTCTTTACCGAAATAATACTAATCTGGCTCGGCTTTATGCGCTGGTTGTCGATGAAGGCTTCAGGAGCCGGGGGTATGGACGGAGTTTGCTACAAACTGCAGAGGAGCTCGCGGATAAGCGACATTCACTGTTTCTGCGTACCGAAGTCGCTACCTCTAATACGGTTGCGCAACAGTTGATGAACAGTGAAGGGTTCCGTGCGATAGAACTGCGCGAGGCGTATTTTCCTCCTTCATCTTCACAATCCACCGACGCATTAGTTTTACAAAAGCTGCTTCCCCGATATGAAATGGGCGAGGACTCCGGTGTGGGAGCAACGGATGAATATGTTCCTATGCTGACTCAGTCGACAGAGTTTACCTGCGGACCAGCCAGCTTGTTAATGGCGATGGATTATTTCGGCCGGCCGAGCAGCGATCCGCAAGCTGAAGAGCTGGAAATTTGGCGTCAGGCAACCACCATTTATATGACCTCCGGACATGGTGGTTGTGGGCCACATGGGCTGGCGCGCGCGGCGTATCAACGTGGCTTGAAAGTACGGGTGGAAGTTAATACCGAGCAGCCCCTGTTTGTAGATTCAGTTCGCCAGGAACAGAAAAAGACTGTGATGCAGCGTATACAGCAGGCCGATATGACCTATTTACGTGAACATGATGTGCCCATTGTTGTACGTGATTATGACGTTAATTTAATAAAAGAAGATTTGAGTCAGGGTTGTTTAATTATGGCGCTGATTTCAACTTATCAGTTCGACGGTATTCGCGCTCCACACTGGGTTTTAATTTGCGCCGCAGACGATGACTTTATTTACATCAATGACCCGGATTACGATACGTTACCCTGGGAATCTCCAACTGAACGTCAATATTTGCCTGTGCCTATAAGTACTTTCAGCAAAGCCTTTGGCTACGGCGGTCGTAAGCAAAAAGCGGCGGTTGTGCTTTGTGCTAATTAGGTAACAAAGTGATCAATTGCCCTTGAATTATCCGTAATTATGCTCAAAGTCATGTAACAGTACCAGATGATAAAGGAATTCCTTATGAGCTCAGCATTTGATGATTTTGAACTAAAAGGCCACAAACTGGAAAACCGTTTTGTCGTCGCCCCAATGACACGAACCAGTGCCGATAAAAAAGGTAAGCCAACCGAGTTAATGGGTGAATATTACGAACGCTTCGCCAAAGGTGGCTGGAGTATGATCATCAGTGAAGGCGTTTACACTGACCGCCAGGCAAGTCAGGGTTACGAAAACCAGCCGGGTATTACCGATGCTCCTCAAACCGATGCCTGGAAAGAAATTGTCGAGCGTGTTCACAAGCACGATTGCAAATTCATTATGCAGTTGATGCATGCTGGCGCCCAGTTTCAACACAATGAATACACCGATACGCCAATTGCACCTAGCGAAGTAAAGCCTAAGGGCGAGCCATTAGATTTATATGGTAAAACAGACGGTTGGCCTGAAGTGAAAGCCATGGATGAGACCGATTTTGATGCTGTTATGAACGGCTTTGTTGGTGCAGTAAACCGCGCTAAAGAAGCTGGTTTTGATGGTATTGAGCTGCATGCGGCTAATGGTTATTTACTGAACGAGTTTTTGAGTGATTACTTTAACCAGCGCCCGGACCAGTGGGGCGGTAGCATGGCGAAACGTATGCACTTTCTTGAGTTGGTAGTTAAGGCGGCGAAATCGGCAGCCGGAGACGACTTCATTGTTGGTGTGCGACTCAGTCAAATTACGGTGACGGATTCAGAATATCAGTGGCCGGAAGGTGAAGACGCCATGATAAAAGTGGTTAAGGCTATGGATAAAGCTGGTGTGGATTACATTCATACAACAGACACTGATGTTATGCGTAAACCGTTTAAAGGTGGAAGCAATAAAACGTTGGGTGATGTTGTACAAGAGTTCTCAGATATTCCGTTAATTGTTAATGGCGGCATTAGTGAGAAAAACTATGAGCATGTAGCGGCACATTATCCGAATGCGTTACTGGCTATGGCGAAAACGTCATTGGCGAATCCGGATTTTCCAATTCGGATAAAGTCTTCTGAGCCATTACGCCAGTTAGATTTTGCCATGCTTCAACCAACCGCTACACTTGAAAATGAGTGGAAATGGCGGGACGAAAATGACGCGCACATTGAACTGGATTGAAGCGGTTTTTAAGTAGCGGACAGGAGGTTTCTACGATGAAAAAAGTAGCAGTTATTTTATCCGGCTCCGGTGTCTTTGACGGCGCCGAAGTGAACGAAACGGTATTGACGTTATTGCATATAGCGAAGCAAGGCGCAAGCTACGAATGTTTTGCGCCAGATATAGAGCAGATGCACACCATTAACCACCTTAAAGGTGAAGAAAGCGGTGATAAACGCAATGTGCTTGAGGAAGCCGCGCGCATTACCCGTGGTGAGGTCCGGCCGCTAAGCGATTTGGATTCAACTGAATTTGATGCGTTAATTTTGCCAGGCGGCTTTGGTGTGGCGAAGAACCTGTGTGACTTTGCTGTAAAAGGCGCCGATATGACGATCAATGACGAGGTTTTAAAAGTTGGTCAGGCTTTTGTCGATGCCAAGAAACCTGCGGGCTATATGTGTATTGCGCCAGTGTTATTGCCGCATATTTACGGGAAAGGGGTCAAAGTCACCATCGGTAACGATGGCGAAGTAGCCAGCGCTATTAATAAAATGGGCGGCGAGCATGTGAACTGCGGTGTTCGCGATATTGTTGTGGATGATAAACACCAATTAGTCACCACACCAGCCTATATGCTGGCCGAAAACTTGCCCGATGCGGAAGAGGGCATCAGCAAATTGGTTGAAAAAGTCTTATATATGGCGGCCTAGTAGCTGAATTAAAGCCCAATAAATAACCGCTTAAGTGCGGAACTTATAGCACTTAAGCGGTGTCTGAGTTATAGTACACAGATTACGTAAGTAATAGCTTTGGGGCTGATCTGGATTCGACGGGATACACGAAACCCAAGGTGCATGCCGAGGTGAGGCAGGCCTCGTAAAAAGCCTCAACCTAATAGTTGCAAACGACGACAACTACGCTCTAGCGGCTTAATAACCCGCTAAGCCCATCCCCCGGCGCTTTGTCTGCGAGACCGGACCAGGATGGCTCAACCTAATGTAGACTCGCGTGGATGCTTTGTCCGGAGCTGAAGCGTTAAACTTAATCGGACTCGTCAGTTGTGAAGCCTGTCAGTCGGCGTCACACTGATTAACTAAAAGACTGACTAAGCATGTAGGACCGAGGATGTAGGTATTGCGGACGCGGGTTCAACTCCCGCCAGCTCCACCAATTCCATAAAAAGCCGCTCATTTGAGCGGCTTTTTTTATGGCTTTGCTCTCTCTTAGCGTAGTGTTTCTTGGCAGACTCTGAATTATTGCCTTGTTTTCCACGGGCCAAATGCAATGAAATAGAGAAGGATAATATTGGCAAAGGGAATCAGAATTAATATTCCTAACGGGCCCGGATAACCGATGCGCTGACATATTCGCCATGCGGGAATGACAAAAATAATACCAACCACTAACATCCATAGAAATCCCATACCACCGAACATTTCGTAACTCATAGCATTTTTCCTTGTTTGGCAAACACATAAATAACGTTAGATTCAAATTAGTTAATTTGCAAAGATGCTATGGCCGATGCCTGACATCATTAATTGGGTGTTGTTTGGCTATTTTGAAACCGACCGGGCTTTTTAGTTTGCGTCTGATGATCCAATTCCCCTTTATAAGAACTACTATTCAACACATGTTTTAGTTAAAGGACTGCGATCATGACTGATAAAATTAAAGCGTTAAGACTGAAAGAGCCATTTGGGCTTGATAATATTCAGGTGACAGAGATGGATGACCCAGGGCAGCCAGGGCCTGGAGAAATTCGTGTAAAAATAAAAGCAAGCTCTCTTAACTTTCATGATTACGGTGTCGCGGCCGGTTTTATACCGACCGATGACGGGCGCATTCCTATGTCAGACGGAGCAGGTGTAGTGGAAGCTGTTGGCGACGGAGTGGAAGAGTTTAAGGTAGGTGACAATGTCGTTTCTACCTTTTTCCCATACTGGCAAAGTGGGCCGGCGCCTGTCGGCGACTTCCGCAATACACCGGGTGACGGAATTGATGGCTACGCCAGAGAAGTTGTAGTACGCCCAACTCAGTTCTTTACTCACCAGCCTAAAAACTACAGTCATGCTGAATCCGCTACTCTGACCACGGCCGGGCTTACTGCGTGGCGTGCTCTGGTGGTGGACGGCGGCATTAAACCGGGGAACACGGTGCTGGTACTGGGTAGTGGCGGCGTCTCCGTATTTGCCTGCCAGCTAGCAAAAAGCCTGGGTGCGACCGTATTTGCAACTTCGTCTTCCAATGACAAGCTGGAGCATTACAAGAGGTTGGGAGCGGAGCACCTGATCAACTATAAAGAAGACCCTGAATGGGGTAAAACAGTTCGCAAATTGACCAATGGCAGGGGTGTCGACCACGTCATTGAAGTCGGCGGGCCGGGTACCTTGCCTCAGTCTATTAATGCTGTTGCTATTGCAGGTCATATTGCGCTAATTGGTGTGCTAACCGGAAGTGAAGGTGAAGTTCCAACTGCAAAACTCATGGCTAAACAAGCTCGTTTGCAGGGACTCATTGTAGGCAGTTGTGACCATCAAAAAGACTTTGTGCGCGCCTTAGAGTCCAATGGCGTTAAACCGGTGATTGATAAAACTTTTGCGTTGGAAGAGTTGGCTGACGCCTTTCGTTATGAGGAATCAGGCAAACACTTCGGTAAAATTTGCGTAGAGTTTTAGGCTCAGATAGCTCCTGTCGACACGAAAGCCCCTGAGATTAAAGCAGGGGCTTTTTTTATATCAATTGAAAGCTTACAAATAAAGCTAACGCATACGGCATCTGAGTATGAAAACCCTATTGGCGGCTGAATAATATTTTAGTAGGATTGTTGCTAAAATGTTATTTTCTATCGCTAGTCAATACATGGAGGTCGATGTGCGCTTTTTGGGGTTATTGCTGCTTGCGCTTGCGTTTACAAGTCATGCTGAAGTTACCGATTGGATCCCTTTTGAGTTGGACAGTGGTCACGTAAGAATTACCGTTGAAGTCGATGGCATTGAAGGCAATGCAATAATTGACTCAGGTTCTCAGCTCAATGTTATTAATAAAAAATTTATAGAAAAGCATGATTTAGGGTACGAAATTTCAACTTTTACGGGCGTTAGCGGCGTTCATCACAAGTCGCGTCAACCTATATATGAAAGCGTCCCGACCCAACTCTTTGGCTCTGAAATGGAGCTTAACCTGGTTGGTGCAGACTTTGGTCATTCCGGTAATGCTCTCATTATTGGTGCTCCGTTTTTACGAAACTTTATTGTGCAGTTTGACTATCCTAACGGGCGCTTACGCCTTGCCACTCGTGATGCTCTTAATCTGGATGAGGTTGCTAACTTGCCTATGAGAGCTCAAAAAGGGTCGGGTAGGCCATTGGTCCGGGTCACTCTTAATGATGAAAAAGATATTTGGATGATTCTTGATACCGGTAACAGCGGCGGAATTTATATGAAACGAGGTATTGCAGCCCGCAGGGGATGGCTCGATGAGTTTGCGCTGGGTAAGACCATGTCACGCGGTGTAAACGGTATTGCTTACACCGACACCTTTACTTTACCGTCCGTTATTTTTGGACCGTTCAAAGTGAAGAATGTGGATGTGGCTGTACCTGTTGCCGGTGAAGAAGCAGACTTTGGAGAACGTTACAAAATTCAACACAGTCGCATAAGAGGCGTTAAGGTTGAGGGGCATAGCCGGCTATGGTGTCTTTAAACACTTTGTCGTTACGCTTGACTATCAAAGCGGCAAAGGGCACGCAGAGCTGCCCTAATTACCTGATGATTGGCTAACGAACCGAATGCTTCATTATTCGAGCCTTCTGGCGTTGCCAGTCGCGCTCTTTAATGGTGTCGCGTTTATCATGTGACTTTTTACCCCGGGCTAAAAAGACTTCCACCTTTGCCCATGGACCTTTCCAGTACATAGTTGTTGCTACTATGGAATAGCCTTCACGCTCTGAAGCACCAATAAGTTTATCGAGCTCGCGGCGCTTTAAAAGCAGCTTACGGCTGCGGTCGGGTTCGCAATAAACGTGGCTTGAGGCTTGGTTCAGTGGCTGAATTTCGGCCCCCAAAAGGTAAGCCTCGCCATTTTTAATAATGACGTAGCTGTCGCTAATGTTGACCTTGCCAGCCCTTATGCTCTTAATTTCCCAGCCTTGCAAACTAATACCTGCCTCGAACTTATCTTCAAGGAAGTATTCATGCCGCGCTTTTTTATTACGAGCGATGGTATTGGACGATTGTTGTGGTTTCTTTTTACTCATGGCAGCTATTATACCTATGCGCACTGAAAAGAAAATTGCTTTAAGGGCTTCAAAGCGTTTCTGGTTGCGTTATTATTGCGCAGTTGATTTTTGTTGTAGGGAAAAAAATGCCCAGTATCCAAAAAAGTGCCTTAGTTTCGTACAGCGCCAAACAAATGTTTGATCTTGTTAATCATGTTGAAGCTTATCCGGAGTTTGTTCCCGGTTGTGCTGCGTCGCGTGTACTGGAGTCATCTGGCCAGCAAAAAGTGGCTTCGCTAGACATCAGTAAAGCGGGTATCAGTAAAACCTTTACGACCCGAAATACGCTGCTCGAACCTGAACGTATTGATATGGACCTAGTAAACGGACCATTTAAAAAATTGACCGGTGGTTGGGTGTTTACACCACTGGCAGATGACGCCTGCAAAGTTGAACTTAAGCTGGATTTTGAATTTTCGAGTCGTTTGCTGGGTATGGCCTTCGGTAAAATATTCAGTGAGGTAACCTCGCGCATGGTCGATGCCTTTGTTAAACGAGCCGAGCAGGTGTATGGCAACCAACATGGATAAGAAGTTAACCATAGAAGTGGCTTATGCGACGCCCGAAAAACAGGTGTTACTGACGGTGCACCCAAAAGAGGGCGCAACGGTGGAAGAGTGCATTAAAATGTCGGATGTGTTCGAACACTTTCCGGAAATTGATCTTGAACAGCAAAAAGTGGGTATCTGGAATAAGACGGTGAAATTAGATGCAAAGCTAAGAGACGGCGATCGCATTGAAATTTATCGTCCGCTAATTGCCGATCCCAAGGCTGTACGTAAACGCCGTGCGGAAGAAGCCAAGCAGTCAGGTCGTGCTGATCGTGTTACCGGCGGCAGACCTGATGCAAAACGCCGAGCGCAGGCTGAGGAGTCTAAGCCAGAATGAAGCTGTATATCATGCGTCATGGTGAAGCGAACTACCCACAGGGCAGTTATTCTGACCGCGAACGCCGTTTAACAACCAACGGTGAACGCGAAGTAATGACAACAACGACCTGGCTGATAGACAAGCAGCCAGAAGTTGACTGTGTTTATGTCAGTCCTTACCTGCGGGCCCAGCAAACGGCTTCTATTTTACTGTCACATTTGAAAACCGGGCAACGCCAGGATTGCGATGACATTACGCCCGACGGCCATGCTGCTTCGGTTGTCAGTTGGCTTGCTGCGGAAATTCAGGAGCATAACTTTAACAGCGTTGTGCTGGTGTCGCACATGCCATTGGTGAGTTACTTGGTGCATGAACTGGATGCCAGTGTACAGCCGCCTATTTTTCCAACAGCCGGCATTGCGGTTGTCGATTTTTCGCCGGAAACCTTACGCGGTAAATTTCAGCAGTTATTAATAGCGGAGCGCTGTGCGGGTTAAATGTTAGCTCGCAACCTTTAACAAAACCAGCAACGAGGCTGCGCCACCCCATTCCAGCGGAGCCTGATGAAACGCCCGAACATGCGGGTGTTGCACTAACCAGTGTGGCAGTTGTTGTTTTAACTTACCGCTCCCATGTCCATGCATAATACAGCAGCAGTCTATATGTTCGCGCTCACATGCCAGTAATAATGCCGCCAGCTCCTGGCGTGCCGTGGCCAGTGTCATACCGTGTAAGTCCAGCAACAACTCGGGCGTGTAGTCTCCCCGACGCAGTTGTTTTACCAAATAAGCAGATTCACCTTCGGCAGCAAAACGCACGGGGCCTTCACCAAAATGAGCTTCAAAATCATCGGAAAAGTAGTGGCTGGCAGAGCGGCTTGCGTCTGCAATCTGTTGCGCGCTGGGGTGTTGTGATAATTGTCGACGTTTGCGCAGCTCTGCAATCTTTGGTGACTCGGGTGGCAGTTTATCCTGCTTAATACGGGCAGCACCTTTCGCGGCTTCACGAAAAAGCTCAATATCGTCTTCAGAAAGTGATGAGGACTGACGTTTGTTTGCAACCATGATTGATGAAAACCGCGCTGAATTAAGGTATCTTTAAGGCATTAAGTTTATTCAGTATAAAACATTCAGTGGTCGGGAGACAGCCTTTGCAAGTGCGTAATCTGGAACAAGCCATTCAAGAGTTAGTGAGTATTGATGACATTATCCGCTGGAGCGTAACACAGCTGAACCAGTCCGATGTGTATTACGGTCATGGTACGGACAACCCGATTGATGAAGCACGGGCTTTATTAAGCTATGTATTACAACTTACCACTGTTCAGCTGGCTGACATGGGTCATTGCCGACTGTTAACTGCTGAGAAGCACGAGTTTACTGAATTGCTGAAGCAGCGTATTGAGCAACATATTCCGGCAGCTTACCTTACGCATCAGGCCTGGTTCGCGGGTTTGCCCTTTTATGTTGATGAGCGAGTGCTGGTACCACGCTCGCCAATAGCTGAGCTTGTCGAGAACGGCTTTCAGCCGTGGCTGACGCAACAGCCGCGCCGCGTTTTAGATTTATGTACGGGTGGAGGATGTATTGCGATAGCCTGTGCTTACGCTTTTCCTGAAGCAGAGGTCGATGCGTTGGATATTTCGACCGAAGCCCTGGAAGTAGCGGAATTTAATATTGAGCAACACGGTTTAACCCATCAGGTAACGCCTATTCAGTCTGACTTATTTGAGGCGGTTAAAGCTGAGAAGTACGATTTAATTGTCAGTAATCCGCCGTATGTGGATGCAGAAGATATGGCTGACTTGCCGCCGGAATATCATCATGAACCTGAGCTTGGCTTAGCTGCAGGCAATGACGGCTTAATTTTGGTGGATAAAATGCTGTTAGAAGCACCTGACTTACTAAACGATGGTGGCTTGTTTGTCTGTGAAGTGGGTAACTCGATGCCGGCACTTGCCGAAAAGTACCCACGAACGCCTTTTACCTGGCTTGAGTTTGCCAATGGTGGAGACGGCGTTTTCCTTCTGACAAAAGAGCAGCTTATTGAACATAAACAACGAGAGACTAAGGTCAGCTAATGCCAGGAAACAGTTTTGGGCAGTTATTTAAAGTAACCACTTTTGGTGAAAGTCACGGCCCTTCGCTGGGCGCGGTTGTGGACGGCTGTCCGGCTGGCCTGGCGCTGACGGAAACTGATTTACAAGAAGCACTGGATCGCCGTAAACCGGGTCAAAACCGTTACACCACGGCTCGCCGGGAGTCTGACCAGGTCAAGATTCTTTCCGGTGTTTTTGAAGGTGTCACAACCGGCACGCCTATTGGTCTGCTGATAGAAAATACCGATCAACGAAGTCAGGATTACTCTGATATAAAAGATACTTTTCGCCCGGGTCATGCCGACTACACCTACCAGCATAAATACGGTGTAAGAGATTATCGGGGTGGCGGTCGTTCTTCCGCCCGTGAAACCGCAATGCGGGTAGCTGCGGGTGCTATAGCGTACAAACTGTTGCAGCAGCAGGGCATTGAAGTTCAGGCCGCGTTGACACAAATGGGTGATGTTGTGGCCAGTAACATTGACTGGCAGCAGGTACGTGAGAATGAACTGTTTTGTGGCGATGCCAATGCGGTGGAGCCTATGCAGGATCTTATTCGTCAACTGAAAAAAGAAGGCGACTCGGTTGGCGCAAAAATTCGCGTTCGGGCCACCGGTGTTCCGCCGGGTTGGGGAGAGCCGGTTTTTGACCGGTTAGACGCTGATTTAGCCAAAGCTCTCATGAGTATTAATGCGGTGAAAGCGGTCAGTATTGGCGACGGTTTTGACGTGGTCAGTCAGCGGGGCAGTGAACACCGTGATGAAATGACGCCGGACGGATTTTTGTCGAACCATGCTGGCGGCGTTTTAGGTGGTATTAGTAGTGGGCAACCTGTGTTTGCCGATATTGCGTTAAAGCCGACATCCAGCATTGCCATTAGTGGCCGGACAATTGACCGCTGGGGCAAAGAGCAGGCTATCGTCACCAAAGGCCGTCATGATCCTTGTGTTGGTATACGTGCGGTTCCTATTGTTGAAGCTATGACCAGCCTAGTCCTGGCGGACCATTGGTTACGTCAGCGCGCGCACAACTTGTTAGCACAAACTGAAACGCCGGATATTAGTCGTTAAGCGGATATGAGTCAGAAGTCAGAACATCATTACCAGCGCTTAATTCAGGTGTTTAAGCGCTGTTTCAAAGAAGATTACAACACCTTATTGGTTGCAGGCGAGGACGAGCCTTATTATCAACCAGCAAGGCATGAAGGCGAGTATAACCAGGTGGTGTTCGCGCATGGTTTTTTTGCTTCAGCACTGCACGAAACGGCTCATTGGTGCATAGCCGGTGAAGCTAGGCGCAAGCAGTTTGATTACGGCTATTGGTATGAACCCGACGGACGAAATGAAGCCCAGCAAAAGTCTTTTGAGCAGGTTGAACGAAAACCGCAAGCGTTGGAATGGTTATTTTCATTATGCTGTGACTTTCCTTTTCAAGTCAGCGTAGATAATCTCAATGGCGTGGAAGTAGACAGGCAGGCTTTTACCGAAAAGGTGGCAGAGCAACTCACTCAATTGCTGGAAACTGATGCGCTACCAAAGCGTGCGGTAACGTTTGCAAAAGCGTTGTGTCGGGAGTTTAATTGTAGCTGGCCTAACCGCCAAAAAGTTCGTATTCATTATTAGTTAATAACAAGGAGTTACTTATGTTCTTAAGAGCGTTATTAGTTGCTATAGCGGTATTAGGCTTATCTGCCTGCGAAACGATAGAAGGCGCGGGGCGTGACTTAGAAAAAGCAGGCGAAGCGATTCAAGATGAGGCTAACGACGAATAAATAATGGAAGTGAGCAGTAAGCTGACCGTTGGTCTCATTATAAACCCCTATGCGGGGATTGGCGGCGCCTTAGCTTTGAAAGGAAGCGATGGCGCCGATATTCGCGAAAAAGCATTATCTGCCGGCGCTGAAAAAAAGGCATCGAAACGCGCAGAAACCGCATTACAATTACTCCAACCATACAAGCAACAGTTGAATTTTGTCACCGCTGAGAATGAAATGGGGGCAGACAGTCTAAATACCCTCGGCTTCTCTTTTGAGTCGGTTTATTCAGCTGCAGAATCACCATCTTCGCCTGAAGACACTAAAAAAGCAGTGTCAGCAATTATTGCTCACAAGGTCGATATCCTTTTATTTGCCGGAGGTGACGGTACCGCACGCGATATTTATGAAATGGTGCCTGAACAACAACTGGTATTGGGGATACCCGCCGGGGTAAAAATCCATTCTGGAGTGTATGCTATTAGCCCTACAGCCGCGGGGCGAGTTATTGAGAAAATTCTTCAGGGAGAGTTATCAAGTATTCATAATGCCGACGTTATGGATATTGACGAAGAGGCTTTTAGAAAAGGTACGGTAAAAGCCAGACGTTTTGGTGAAATGTCAGTACCGGCGGAGCTGGAATACGTTCAGGCAGTAAAAATGGGCGGCAAAGAAAGCGATGAACTGGTTCTGGACGATATTGCTGCAGAGGTTATTGAACGGGTTGATGATGAGCTTTTAGTAATGGGATCGGGCTCTACGGTGGAAGCCGTAATGCAGGCAATGGGGCACGAGAACACTTTACTTGGCGTTGACTTGGTTCAAGACGACAACTTATTAGCCAGCGATGTTACTGAAAGCCGTTTGTATGACGAAGTGAGTCAGCATAAAACGGGAAGTATTAAATTGGTTATTACCCTAATAGGCGGGCAAGGTCATTTATTTGGTCGGGGAAATCAGCAGTTGAGCCCCAGGGTAATTCGCCATATTGGTAAAGACAATATATGGGTCGTTGCTACTAAGACTAAGCTACAGGCACTGAACAATAAGCCGTTGCGGGTCGATACCGGCGATGCTGAATTAGACAGTTCGCTTTCAGGAACTATCCGGGTAATTACCGGCTACCACGACGAAGTTCTTATGCCGGTGGCAGCCGTCAATTAGTCTCTCTAATCTATTTAGAACTGAGACTTAGGCATATGGACCACTAAGCCGTCCAGCTCGTCAGTTATTTCTATTTGGCAGCTAAGTCGACTGTTTTCCTGTGGCTCCATGACCATATCGATCATATCTTCTTCCTGCTCTGACGGAGCAGGGAGCTTATCCTGCCACTCAGGCGGAATGTAGCAATGGCAAGTTGCACACGACATAACGCCGCCGCACTCTCCAATAATGCCGTCAATAAAGTTCTCGACTGCGGCTTCCATAACGTTGGTTCCCGAGTCGACTGTGGCTTCAAACTGATTCCCATCGGCATCGACGAAATAAACGGTTGGCATGATAAATTCTGTATCCTGTTTAAAAAATAAAAAGTGAACAACAAATTACGCGGCAATTAGGATAAAATACCTGCCTTTTAACCACAACGCCAAACTTTCAAGGTTTCTCATGCTGGAAAAGCTGTTTTCAATTAAAGCAAGTGGTAGTTCTGTTAAGTCCGAGATTATTGGTGGACTGACAACTTTCCTGACCATGGCTTACATTATCTTTGTTAACCCGTCTATTTTGAGCGAAACGGGTATGGATTACGGCGCTGTATTTGTCGCCACTTGTTTAGCGGCAGCTATTGGTTGTCTGATTATGGGGTTGTGGGCGAACTACCCAGTAGCACTGGCGCCGGGAATGGGGTTAAACGCCTTTTTCACTTACACCGTTGTATTTAGCATGGGGTATACCTGGCAAACGGCGTTGGGGGCTGTATTCTTCTCTGGTTGTTTGTTCTTTTTACTTTCTGCTTTTCGGGTGCGCGAGTGGATTATAAAATCCATTCCTACCACCTTACGTTTGGCTATAGCCGCCGGTATTGGTGCATTTTTGGCGTTAATTGGCTTGCAGAATGCCAACATAATTGTCGCCAACGACGCAACAATGGTGAGCTTAGGCTCTTTATCTGAGCCGTCTGTATTGCTGGCAGCAGCGGGCTTCTTCCTAATTATTGGTTTGGTTGCGCGACAAGTACAGGGAGCGGCGTTAATCAGTATTTTGCTGGTCACACTTATTGCCTGGGCAACGGGGTTAGTTGAATATAATGGTATTGTATCGGCCCCTCCAAGTCTGCTTCCGACCTTTATGCAAATGGACTTAGCGGCAGCTTTCGATATTGGTATGTTGTCCGTTATTTTTGCATTTCTGTTCGTGGACTTATTTGATACCTCAGGCACTTTGCTGGCCGTTGCACAAAAAGCGGGTCTGGCAAAGGCCAACGGTGAAATGCCCCGGCTGAATAAAGCGCTAATGGCGGACAGTACTGCCACCGTCGCGGGGTCAATGCTGGGTACATCAACCACCACCAGCTACATAGAATCTGCAGCAGGAGTTGCTTCAGGTGGGAAAACCGGGCTTGCTGCGGTGGTGGTCGGTACTCTCTTTCTTTTGGCAATGTTTTTCGCGCCGTTGGCTGGTATGATCCCAGCTTACGCAACCGCCGGGGCAATAATTTACGTTGCTGTTCTAATGTTGTTTACACTCAAAGACGTAAAGTGGGATGACATTACGGAGGCCGCACCTGTTGCTGTGGTTTTATTGATGACACCACTGACATTTTCAATAGCAGATGGTATTGCGTTAGGTTTTATCAGTTACGTTGTGGTGAAATTACTCGGCGGACGCTATCAAGATTTAACACCGAGCGTAATTTTCTTAGGCGCGCTTTTTGTCGCTAAATTTATTTGGTTAGGGTAACGAAATTATGGGATGGCATTCAAACCGCGAGTTTTTTGTATCATGGGAAGAGTTGCACCGTGCGACGCGTGAACTGGCGCGCCGTCAATTACCGGCGGAGCAATATAAAGGTATTATTGCGGTAAGCCGTGGCGGCTTAGTGCCAGCGGCTATTGTGGCGCGTGAGCTAAATATTCGTGTGGTCGACTGTGTGGCGGTGAGTTCCTATGATCACACCGAGCAACGAGACGACTTACAGGTAATGAAAGACGTTACCGCAACGACTGATGGTGAAGGCTTTTTGGTTGTAGACGACTTAGTTGATACAGGTAATACCCTGAAGTTTTTACGTGACCGCTTACCAAAAGCAAAGTTTGTTACGGTTTATGCAAAACCGGCAGGAATGGAATTGGTTGATGATTTTGTTGCTGATTTAGCACAAGACACCTGGATTCACTTCCCCTGGGACATGCACTTGCATTACATTGAGCCGTTGGCAGGGCAGGAATCTTAAAACTCGCTCTGTTAAGGTAAAAAGGCCTGATAGTTTAGCTATCAGGCCTTTTTCTTTGCTTATTGAGTTCAGAACTGCTGTTTAATGAAGTTAACGCAGTCGTCTAAACTGACTTTTTGCTTCTCGCCGCCTTTACGACTCTGGTACTCAACCTGGTTTTCATCCAGGTTACGTTCACCAACCACAACCTGATGTGGAATACCTATGAGCTCCATGTCCGTAAACATGACTCCAGGACGCTCTTTACGGTCGTCAAACAGAACATCAATACCTTGAGCCTTCAAGTCTTCGTAAAGCTTCTCAGCGGCCGCCTGAACACGTGCTGACTTATGCATGTTCATTGGCACAATAACGACCTGGAAGGGCGCCAGGGCATCTGGCCAGCATATACCACGCTCGTCGTTATTCTGTTCTATTGCAGCAGCAACAATGCGCGATACACCAATACCATAACAACCCATAGTCAGAGTTTCGTGTTTACCGGTTTCAGACAGTACACCAACTTTCATGGCATCACTGTACTTTGTGCCGAGCTGGAAAATATGGCCCACTTCAATGCCTCGGGCAATTTTCACTTTACCCTGACCACAAGGGCTTGGGTCGCCGGCAACAACATTGCGAATATCCACTACGGTAGAGTCCGGAGTGTCGCGCTCCCAGTTGACGCCCGTCAGCCAATGACCATTTTCATTGGCGCCACAGGCGAAATCGGCCAGGTGAGCGGCACTGCGATCAACCAGCAATGGGAGCTTTGACTTAACTACGCCAATGTAAGGCGCTTCTATACCCGTTGCTTTTTCAGTTTGAGTCAGTATTTCCAACGGAGCCGCGACTTGTTCGAGTTTTTCCGCTTTTACTGTATTCAGTTCATGATCCGCGCGTAATACAAGTTGAATGTACTCGGCTTCAATGTCATCTGATGCTTTGACAATAACGGACTTAACAGCTTGCTGACTTTCTACAGATAGTGGCTGTAATACAGCGGCCAGTTCATCACCATGTACTTGATGTTTTTCCATTTTTTGCGTTGCAGCAGGGCGTTCTCCTGCAGGGGCCAAAGCTTCGGCCATTTCCACATTGGCGGCATAATCTGATGAGTCAGAAAATGCGATAGCGTCTTCGCCGGAGCTGGCCAAAACGTGGAACTCGTGCGAGTGACTTCCGCCAATAGAGCCTGTGTCTGCAATAACCGGACGATAATCCAGACCCAGGCGCTCAAAAATACGGCTGTACGCTTTGTACATGTCATCGTAAGTTTTTTGCAGCGACTCGTCAGTGAGATGGAAAGAGTAAGCGTCCTTCATCATAAACTCACGTGCACGCATAACGCCAAAACGAGGGCGAATTTCGTCGCGGAATTTTGTCTGGATCTGGAATAAGGTTAATGGCAGTTGCTTATAGCTACTGACTTCCTTGCGTACCAACTGACTGATAATTTCCTCGTGGGTTGGGCCCAATAAGAAGTCACGTTGATTGCGATCCTTGATACGCAATAACTCCGGGCCGTAATCATCCCAGCGTCCAGATTCCTGCCAGAGATCGGCCGGTTGTACCATCGGCATTAAAATTTCCAATGCGTTAATGGCTTCCATTTCCTCACGGACAACATTCTCAACTTTACGTAGTACACGCAGGCCGGTGGGAGTCCAGGTATAAAGTCCGGCGGCGACCTTACGGATCATGCCTGCCCGCAACATAAGCTGATGACTCACGATCTCAGCGTCAGAAGGTGTTTCTTTAAGCGTAGATAATAAATATTGGCTGCTGCGCATAGTCCGGCATCTCTGCAATTTATAGTGGTCAAAAATTAGAGCGAAGTTTAGCAGTGTCTGACTCAGCTCAAAAGCCTTTTACGGCTGTTTTAATGAGATTTCTTCAACAAAAACGGTGTTTTGTTGTACATACCAACGAATATTATAGTTTAAAAGTGCGGTGCCGTAAGTTCTCTGGGGCGACTGCGCTTTGTGATAGGCCGGTCGAGGGTCCTGACTAAGTACCTCAGTAGCCAGTGTCCTTAGGCCGGAAGAGCTCGAGTGTGCGCTTTTCAACACTGCCTCGGCGGCGTCCGAAAACTGTACTTTCATACGAGACTCAGGCTTTTCTTGTGCAAATCCCGCTCGGGCATCGGTAATAGAGTCAACGTAGGGAATATACGGCTTTATATCGACAATTGGCGTTTTATCGACTAAATCTGCTCCGCGAACAGTCAAGACGACATTCGGTTCCGTTTGTACCGCAATCAGCTCGACAACGGACAAACCCAACTGGTTAGGCCGAAACGGAGAGCGTGTGGCAAATACCCCTAACTGTTGGTTACCGCCCAGACGCGGCGGCCGGACTCTTTCCTGCCAGGTATCGTGCTGATGAAACTCGAAAGTTAGCCAAAGGTGTGAAAACTGCTCGATGCCTTCTATGGCTTGTGCGTGCTGGTAGTCACCAACCAGTTCCACTTGAGCAAGTGCAGAAGGAACCAACCCCGGCTGTCGGGGAACGCTGAATTTCTCAGGAAAAGGCGTACGGATAACCGCAATCTGTGTCAGTTGTTGCTGGCTTTTCATATCGCCTCCGTTAGTGAACACGCGAAATACAGGTAGCCAATTTCACCACATAGTTAGCTATTTCGCTAATTGATTACTTTTCGATTTATTTAAGTATTTGATATTAAAGGGTTTTAATCTTTGGCATAAGCGTTGCAGAGCTAATCAATAAATTACATGACGTGCTTTAGAGTTTGGCATGAACGGTTTTAATAACAATAGGAAAAGAAAAATGATGAAACATAAAATTTGGCCTTTAACTTTAGGCTTTATCGGCTTAGTTACGCTTAGCACAGCGGCTTTCTCTGCAAATGATCGCGAGCGCACTCTGACTGACAGCTATATTGTCAGCAGCGATACAGAAATTCGCCTGGATGCAACGGTCGGGACTGTTGAGCTAAGAGTTACTGAAGATGAGGCGGTTGAAATTGAACTGCGCGTTGAATCTGATGATGACGGCTGGTTTGCCAGTGGTGGTGATTTGTCAGAGGTGCTCATAAAAGGGGAGCGTAGCGGTAATCAGTTGGAAATATCCGCCACGCCGCACGATGATATGTCTCAACATTGGAAGGTGTCAGTTCCTCGCTCACGGTTATTGGAAGTAAATTTGGGTGTTGGCGAAATATCCGGTGATTTGCCATTCAACAATGTAAAAGTAGATTTGGGCGTAGGCGATGTGTCACTGAACCTTGCCAACGGTGAGTATGGTTTGGTTGAAGCTTCAGTAGGTGTTGGCGATACCAGCTTGAGAAACTTCGGTAATACTCAGGAAAACAGAATGTTAGTAACTTCGGAATCCAGTTATCGGGGTAATGGTTCGACGGATGTTCAGGTTGAAGTTGGGGTAGGTGACGTGACGTTAACCAGAAACAACTAATCACGCCACCGAATTGCACGGCCTACACAGCTGACTTCACTGTAACAGATGGAGTCGGCTTTAGGTTTTAATGAAAAACACTGGGTTTCAATGACGGCATGTGCCTTAAATCGAACAGCGTCGACCCGTAGAGCTTGAATAGCTTTGTTATCTGACGCCGGTTCACCGTTAAATTGTCGCTGGCAGCTCTCACCATTTACAACACTAACGAGCTCGTATGCGCGCGCCGGCGTGTCGCCTGTATGGTAAATTCTGATGTCACCCGAGTCGATTTGATTAAAGCCTCCTGGCATCTGAGGTAAGATGCTGCAGGCAGAAAGGCCGAATAATGGCGTTAATACGAATGCTATGAAACGATAGCGCAATGTCGATCCTTGCCAGTTTGAATTTTCTATAGCCTAATCAAGCTGAGTCTATTGTTCAACAAAAAGCGTAGTCTTGATTAATTATTCATCGCGACTACGCATAAATTCGTCTTATTACTTAATTAAAAAAGACTCTAACGGTTTGCCATTATCAATCGCTGTTTTCATAGCTTTTGGCATGCGCCCCTGACCAGTCCAGGTTTGCTTTTCACCATTTTCATCAGTGTATTCATATTTAGGCGGCTTAGGCGCTCTTTTCTTGCGAGTTGTTTTAACAATAGGCTCTCCACCCAGCTCTTGCTCTAATATGTCTGAAAGCTCGATACCGGCGTCTGCCATTGCACTTTTAAACTCTTCAATTTTCTTTTGTTTGGCTTCATGCTGGCGCAGTTTCTCAGCTTCTTCTTCACGACGCTGAGCGATAACCGAATCGAACTTTTCTTTAATGCTTTCCAGTTCATTTAAGTTAAGTTCTTTTAGTGCAGCTTTTAAACGACGCTCATGACGCAGAATATTAATGAAATCACTCATTGATTCTTACCTTATTTGATTGACTTAAATTTCATGTTGATTTGTATTCATTATAGCGAGATAAAGTATTTTAATTGAAGTTTATTATTAATTAAAAATTATGTGTCAAACGGAAAAAGCGGATCATTGATCCGCCTTTTATACACTCAGTTATTAACAATTAATTGTTACCATTGTCATCATCGTTATTATCGTCGTCTTTGTCTTCATTCTTATCTGAGTCGTCAGACTTATCTTTAAGCGATTGGCGTTTTTCTTTCATTTTTTCTTTTTCTGATTTACGTTTCTCTTTCATCGATTTCCATTTCTCTTTTTTCTCAGCTTTGTCTTCCTTGCGCTCTGCTTTTTGTTGTTTCCGTTCCTCTTTACGTTCTGCCATTTTCGCTTTTTGCTCGTTGCGGATAGCTTCCATTTCAGCTTTTTGCTCGTTTCGCATGGCCTCCATGTCAGCTTTTAAGTCGTCTTGCTGCTTGCGAACTTCTTCGCTGCGCTCTTGTTCTTCATTGTTATTATCTTCAGATTGCTGAGCCAGAGCGAAAGGGGAGGCTAATAAAGATAATATTGCTAAGGACGTTAATAGTTTCATAATACACCTCGTTTAAGGGACACTTAGGACTTAAATAAGTCGACAGGTTAAAAATTTACAAGTTCCTAAAATGAAAAAACACCAAAACATTTAGCATGCTTTGGTGTTTTTTGTTATGAGATTTACACTTTACTTACATATTAGGATAAGTTGGTCCGCCACCACCTTCCGGAACAACCCAGGTAATATTCTGACTGGGATCTTTAATGTCACAGGTTTTGCAATGTATACAGTTTTGAGCGTTAATCTGGAAAACTTGTTTCCCGTCCTCTTCAACAACCTCATAAACGCCGGCGGGGCAATATCTTTGCGCGGGCTCGGCGTATTTCGGTAAATTAACCTCTAAAGGAATATCAGCGTTTTCCAGCTTTAAATGGCAAGGCTGATCTTCAGCATGGTTAGTATTAGATAAAAAGACAGATGATAAACGATCAAATGTGAGTTTATTATCAGGTTTAGGATAGTCAATTGCCTTAAAATCTTCGGCTTTACCGGTGGCTTTATAATCCGGTGTCCACTCTTTAAATTTAAAGGGTAATTTGCCGCCAAACCAATTTTGGTCAACCATGTTGTATGCGCCGCCTAACATGGTACCTAACTTATGAACCGCGCCGCCAAAGTTACGAGAGCGGTATAACTCATCAAATACCCATGAGTTTTCAAAGGCGTTTTTAAAGTTACTGATGTCGTCGTTGGCTTTACCATTTTTAAGCTGTTCAAAGACGCATTCAGCGGCAACCATGCCCGACTTCATGGCAGTATGGTTACCCTTAATTTTGGCGAAATTCAAAGTACCGGCGTTACAGCCGACAAGTAAACCGCCCGGGAATGTCATTTTCGGCAACGAGTAATAACCACCTTTGGCAATGGCTCGAGCCCCGTAGGATACGCGCTTACCGTTTTCTATCACGTTTTTAATTGCAGGGTGTGTTTTAAAGCGTTGGAACTCCTGAAAGGGGTTCAGATACGGGTTTGCATAGTTGAGGTCCACAATTAAGCCTAAATACACTTGCCCGTCTTCAGCGTGGTAAAGGTAACCACCACCGCTGGCATTACTATCGGTTAGCGGCCAGCCTGCGGTGTGAACCACTTTCCCGGGTTCATGCAGCTCTTCTGGTATATCCCAAATTTCTTTAAAGCCTAAACCGTAGTGTTGAGGTGTACTGTCTTTATCCAGTTCAAACTTATTAATCAGCTCTTTACCTAAGTGTCCACGGCAACCTTCTGCAAACAAAGTGTATTTAGCACGCAGTTCCATACCTGGCATGTAGCCATCTTTTTCACTGCCGTCTTTAGCAACACCCATGTCACCAGTTTGAATACCGGCAACGCTGCCGTCTTCGTTGTATAGGATTTCTGAGGCCGCAAAGCCCGGGAAAATCTCTACACCTAGTTGCTCTGCCTGTTCTGCCATCCAGCGACAAAGGTTACCCATACTGGCAATATAATTGCCTTTATTATGGAAGGTGTTTGGCACGGTAAAGTCAGGTAGACGAGTGTGACTATCTTCGTCTTTTAACAGCAGAATATCATCGCCGGTGACTTCCGTATTAAGCGGCGCGCCGCGCTCTTTCCAGTCAGGGAAAAGTTCATTTAAGGCACGTGGTTCAAAAACGGCACCTGATAAAATATGCGCGCCAATATCGGCGCCTTTTTCAACAACGCATATCATGAGCTCTTGCTCACTTTCTTGTGCGAGTTGACCGAGTCGACAGGCGGTTGCCAGCCCAGAAGGGCCTGCACCAACAATTACGACATCAAACTCCATACTTTCGCGTTCCACGTTAACCTCCGCTATATTCAGGCAATCTGGATAGGGATAAGCCCTTTATACTGCTGTAATAATTGGGTGATTTGTCGTGCCGGTACGGGTTTACTAAAAAGGAACCCCTGGCCGGTACTACATTCACGCTGTAATAAAAATTCGACTTGTTCTTCTGTTTCAATACCTTCTGCAACCAGTTGAATATTCAGGTTGCGTGCAAGACTAATAATCGCCTGCGTAATGGTTGCGTCATCTTCGTTGTGGGGCAGGTCTTTAACAAAGGAGCGGTCAACTTTTAATGAAGTCACCGGGAAGTTCTTAAGATACGACAATGAAGAGTAACCTACGCCAAAATCATCGATTGCCAGTGACATTCCGTGTTCACGTACCGAATGCATAAAGCGGGTATGTGACTGAATATTTTCAATAAAGACTTGCTCCGTAAGCTCTAGTTCGACTTTGCTCGGTGGTATCTGAGCTTCATTTACGCGCTCCATAATATCATCAACCAGCTCAGGTAAGTGTAGCTGCTTTCCTGAAATATTGATCGCGATACTGAGCTCTTCAAATCCGATATCGTGCCATTGCTTCAATTGGAGAAACGCTTCTTCCATAACGTATTCTGATATCGGAATAATCAAACCGGTATCTTCAGCCAATGGAATAAACTCATCCGGTGGAATAATGCTGCCGTCGTCGTCAACCCAGCGCACCAAGGCCTCAAGGCCGCTGATACGGCGACTGCTTAACTCAACCTTAGGTTGGTAATAAACCGTTAATTGTTGTTTAGAAACAGCATGGCGCAGTCGTTTAACGAGTTCCAGCTTCTTGGTCAAGTCTCTGTGTATGGCTTTATCGTACACTTTATAAGTGTTACGGCCATGCTCTTTAGCCTGGTAAAGCGCTGTGTCGGCATTACGAATAAAGTATTCAGCGTTAAAGTCGGCATCCTCAGCAAAGGTAATACCAATGGATGCACTAATAAATAACTCGTACACATCAACAAAGAAGTGGGTGTCGAGAGCTTGCAGTAACTGTTCAGATAGCTTTATAACGCTCTCGCGACTGTCCGGCTCTGCTATAGCGAGTAAGAATTCATCACCACCAGCCCGGGCAAGAACACTGGACTTAGGAGCCAGCTTCGTAATACGGCGCGCAACTCTGCGTAAGAGTTCGTCACCAACGGTATGCCCCAGCGCGTCGTTAACTTCTTTAAATCTGTCTAAGTCAATGAAAAGCAAAGCTGCTTTCTTATGCGGTGATTCAGTTTCCAGCCATTCACCCAAAATACGTTTTAGCGCATTACGGTTTACCAGTCCGGTGAGCGAGTCGTGTTCGGCCAGGTATGCCATTTGCTTTTCAATGCGCTCTCGCTCGTCAATTTCACTATAGAGCTCAATGTTTGAATCGGCCAGTTGTTGCGCCTTAAAGCGGCTTTGCCCCAGAATATAAAGCACAAAAGTCAACATACTGGTAACCAGTAGCCCGGCAATTAAGGCCGCTACTGAGATACCACCGCGCAGCTGTTCCAAATGATTCGTCGTAGGCCAAACCGAAAGCTCCCAACTGTTGCCGACCAACTGTAATGAGTGATAATGGGACCATTCATCACGTAACGAAGAGTCTCCGGCAAACTGGAAAAGGACGTCGTCTTCACTTCGTACACTCAGTTGAAAGCCTTCACTAATATTACTGCGAACAACATTGCTGAACAGACTCTGTAGGCTAATGATGAACCCCAGAAAGCCTGGATTTTGCTCTCGTTCAACCCGGACGAAAATGGCAATGTCGCTGCTAATACGACCGAGATTTCCGGCAGGCCCCATCATGGCATGCCTATTACCTTCAGATGCTTCCAGTTTTCCAACCAGTGAAGTTTTAGAGAAAGAGGTGCCTAATAACTCCGGCTGTTCATTTTGGGGATAGATTAATTCTATGTTGAGGTCGTCATTAAGCCAGGCGATACCTTGCACGTTTTGATAGTACAAGGTAACGATATCGGCATTTTCCTTCCAGCGTTCCTTTATGGTCAGATCACTGCGTTCCCACTCTCTCGCCAGAAGTTCAGCGACAAATAAATGTGAAACCAGACTTTGCCGGATATCACGCTGTAAGCTGTAAGTTTCAGCTTCCAGTGCGTCGTGGACAACTTGGTTTTCTTGGTAACGCAAATAGCTAAAAGCGGTAACCGTAATAACCAGGCCTACAATGGCTGCTACGACCGCCTGCCGTGATCCGTGCAGGAACATCATGGATTAACGCAACTCCTCTCTATCACGGAAGTAATCCAGTGCTTCTGGGTTTGCCAGAGCATCTGTGTTTTTAACAGGCTCACCGTGAACCACATTACGTACCGCTAATTCAACTATCTTACCGCTTATAGTACGGGGTATATCGTCAACCTGCAAAATTACAGCAGGAACGTGACGTGGAGTCGCGTTTGCACGAATGGTTTTTGCAATGGTTTGACGCAGCTCGTCGTTAAGCTCTATACCTTCTCTTAGCTTAACGAAAAGAACGACACGCTCGTCATCGTGATATTGCTGACCAATAGCGATACTTTCCAATACTTCATCAACTTTTTCTACCTGACGGTAAATTTCAGCAGTGCCAATACGCACGCCGCCAGGATTAAGAACCGCATCAGAGCGGCCGTAAATAATCACGCCATCGTGCTGAGTTAGCTCGGCGAAATCACCGTGGGCCCAGGTATTTTCAAAACGGGCAAAGTAGGCGTTGTAATAGCGCTCACCGTCATCATCTCCCCAAAAGCTCACTGGCATGCAAGGGAAGGAATTTTCGCAGACAAGTTCGCCTTTTTCGCCACGAACCGGCTTGCCGTTATCGTCATAAACATTCACGGCTAAACCAAGCCCGCGGCACTGCAATTCACCACGGTAGACAGGCAGAATAGGGCAGCCAAGGGCAAAACAAGAAACAATGTCAGTACCACCCGATATAGACGAAAGACAAAGGTCTTTTTTAATGTCGCGATATACGTAATCAAAGCTTTCTGGCGGCAGTACAGAACCGGTTGTTAAGATACTGCGCAGCTTTTCCAGGTTGTGACTTTCTCTTGGTTTAACGTCGGCTTTTTCAAGTGCCGCTAAGTATTTTGCGCTGGTACCAAATACGGTAATGCCTTCTTCGTCTGCAACGTCCCATAAAAATTCAGGTTCCGGTGCAAAAGGAGAGCCATCAAATAAGGTAAGGGTAGCGCCAACAGCTAAACCGCTGACTAACCAGTTCCACATCATCCAGCCACAGGTGGTGAAATAGAATAGGTTATCGTCACGGTCTAAGTCGGTATGCAGGCCGTGCTCTTTTACATGCTGCAATAGCGTGCCACCGGTACCGTGAACAATACATTTAGGTACGCCCGTGGTGCCAGATGAAAACATAATATAGAGCGGATCATTAAAATTACGAGGAACAAAGTCTATTTGTGTTTGTTCGGCATCGCTAAAGTCATTCCAGGCAAAAACATTTTCACCTTTAAGGCGGTCTTTTTGTTGACTGAAATTGACCACAACGGTGGCTTCAATACTTTTTATTTCTTTTATAATATCCGCGGTTTTGCTTTTTATGTTGAGGTTTTTGCCATTATAAAAATAGCCGTCAACGGTTATCAGTACTTTGGGTTCAATTTGACCAAAGCGGTCAAGCACGCCCTGAACACCAAAGTCCGGAGAGCAGGATGACCAGATAGCACCGATACTGGTAGTTGCCAGCATACCAATAATGGTTTCAATGCAATTGGGCATCATGGCAGCAACACGGTCACCAGCTTCGACGCCGCGTTGACGCAAGCCCGCGGCAAAGGCGGCTACTTCGTGGTTTAGTTCAGCATACGTGAGTTGTTGTCTTACGCCGTTTTCACCACGAAAAATAAGCGCAATGTGATCATCTTTATGGCGTAATAGGTTTTCAGCAAAGTTTAGTTTGGCTTCAGGAAACCATTTGGCACCCGGCATTTTTTCTTTATCGGTGACGACGGTAGAACCTTTTTCGCCAATAACATCAAAGTAATCCCATACCATAGACCAGAAGCTTTCGTCGTTGTCGACTGACCACTGGTAAAGGTCATGGTAATTGGCCAGTGCTACATTTTTTTCTGTATTCACCTGTTGCAGGAAATCCGTCATGCGGGCATTGGCAATGGTATCTGCTGACGGTTGCCACAATGCTTCTGAAGTCATGTTTAATCCCCTTGTTTTGCCAATTCTGCTATCGCGACTTGTGAACGGGGGCCATGCGCTAAATGCTGACAAATATCGGCCCCGGCTGCGATTAACTTATTCAAATCGATACCGGTTTTAATTCCCATACCGTTTAGCATGTACACCACATCTTCGGTGGCAACGTTACCACTGGCACCTTTAGCGTAAGGGCATCCGCCTAAACCAGCAACGGCCGTATCAATAGTGGCAACGCCTAATGGAAGGCAAGCCATAATATTAGCTAAAGCCTGTCCGTAGGTATTGTGAAAGTGCAATGCAAGCTTTTCCATGGGCACTTTTTCGGCTACCGCAGCGAGCATTTCCTGTGCTTTTAAGGGGGTTCCGACACCTATGGTATCGCCAAGTGAAACCTCATAGCAGCCCATGTTGTAAAGCGCTTCAGCAACCTTGACTACATTTTCCAGCGGCACCTCACCCTGATAAGGACAACCTAAAACGCAGGATACATAACCTCTGACAGGTATGTTTTTTTCTTTGGCGGCTGCAATAACCGGCTTAAAACGCTCCAGCGATTCATCAATACTGCAATTTATGTTTTTTTGTGTAAAGGCTTCCGACGCTGCGCCGAATACGGCAACCTCGTCCATATTGGCTGCAACGGCTGCTTCAAAGCCTTTCAGGTTGGGTGTTAAACCCGCGTAGGTAATGCCTGGGCGGCGCGTTATTTGTTCCATAACGGCACTGCTGTCGGCCATTTGCGGTACCCATTTAGGGCTCACAAAGCTGGCACTTTCAATGTAGGAAACGCCAGCATCAGCCAGCGCTTCAATCAAAGCAACTTTTGCATCGACAGAAACGGCGGTTTCATTTTGTAAGCCGTCACGCGGACCTACTTCAACGATCTTTATCTTGTCTGCAAGGCTCATTGTTACTCCGCTTCATTAACTGCTATAAGCTCGTCACCGTCACTGACTAAGTCACCAGCGGCGAAGAAAATGTCGGTCACCTCACCTTCATGCCCGGCGCGAATGGTGTATTCCATTTTCATGGCTTCCATGATGACAAGCGGTTGGTCTTTTTCAACAGTATCGCCTTTTTCTACCAGCACTTCCATGATGGTACCGTTCATTGGCGCAACATGGCCACCATGAGCGGCGTCGTCGGACAGGGTGTCTGCCACACGGTGCCGATGGAAAATGACAGGGCCGTTGTCAGTAAATACGGTAATTTGCTGATCATCGGCGCTGACATAACGATGATAACGCATACTGCCCGCAGTCAGCGTGAGTTTGTCGTCGGTTAAAGACGCCTGCCAGCGAATGCTTTCCTCATCAACTTTCTGCAGGAATTCGCCTGAGGCAGTTTCAATGAGCGATATCGCATAGGTTTCTTCGCCAAACTGCAGTGGCACTGTATGTGTAGCTGCCGAGTTCATTCTAAACGCATTACCACTTTGCCATGGTGAACTGCCACGTTGCTGCTGACGCTGACTAATATCAAATAAAGCGGCTTCGGTCGCAATTTGTTGATAATTCACAGAGTTATCCGGCAGCAGGTCTTCCTGATATTGCTGAATAAACTCTGTTGTCAGGTTGGTTTTCACAAACTCTGGGTGTGAAGCCAAACGATGCAAAAAGTCGACGTTCGTGGTCAGGCCGGTTAAACGGTACTCACGTAAGGCCTTTTGTAAGCGTAGCAGAGCACGAGTACGATCGGTGTCCCAGACAATGAGCTTCGCAATCATAGGGTCGTAGAAGGCGGAAATTTCATCGCCTTCTTCAATACCGGTATCAATGCGAACGCCGTTTTCTTCTGCCGGAGTGCGTAAGTGTTTAATGGTACCGGTGCAAGGTAAAAAGTCGTTGTCCGGATCTTCAGCGTAAATTCGGGCTTCAAACGCGTGACCGTTTACCTGAATGTCATTCTGCGCCAGAGGTAGTGGCTGACCGGATGCAACCAGTAATTGCCATTCGACTAAATCCTGTCCGGTAATCATTTCTGTAACCGGATGCTCAACCTGTAAGCGGGTGTTCATTTCCATGAAATAAAATTCGCCACTTTGGTCAAACAGAAACTCAACCGTACCTGCACCAACGTAGTCTATTGCCTGAGCGGCGCGAATGGCGGCTTCGCCCATTTCCGTACGTGTTTTTTCGGTTAATGCCGGAGCCGGAGCCTCTTCAAGCACCTTTTGGTGACGGCGTTGTACCGAACAGTCGCGCTCTGCCAAATAAACGGCGTTACCGTGTTCATCGGTGAACACCTGAATCTCTACGTGGCGGGGGTTACGAATAAAACGCTCCATGAGCATTTTATCATTACCGAAAGAGGACTTAGCTTCGCGTTTGGCCGAATTCAGAGCTTCATCAAATTCGCCCATGTTTTCGACCACACGCATACCTTTACCACCGCCGCCGTACGCCGCTTTCAGCAGTAGCGGAAAGCCGACTTTTTCAGCTTCTGCTTTTAAGGTTTCGATGTCCTGCTCGCTACCATGATAGCCCGGAACCAGTGGAACGCCGGCGTCCTGCATAATAGATTTAGCCGCGCTCTTAGAGCCCATAGCGGCAATGGATGATACCGGCGGGCCAACAAATATAATGTCATTAGCCTGACATTGGTCAGCAAAATCTTCGTTCTCTGAGAGAAACCCATAACCGGGGTGAATGGCTTCGGCACCGGTTTGTTTAGCCGCAGCAATGATTTTATCGCCACGCAGGTAACTTTCAGTACTTGCTGCCGGACCAATATGTACAGCCTGATCGGCCAATTTAACGTGGCGCGATTTGCGGTCGGCGTCAGAGAATACCGCTACGGTGCGAATTCCCATTTTTTTAGCTGTGGCAATAATACGACAGGCAATTTCACCACGGTTCGCAATCAATAATGTTTTGATCATAATGAGACCTGTTGTTAACTCTGTTTAAGCCAGGCGGCGGGGCGTTTTTCAAGAAACGCACTGAGTCCTTCCTGACCTTCGTCCGACACGCGAATTTCGGCAATGGCTTTAATGGTGTGTTCACGTACGTCTTTATCGATTGGTCGTGAACCGACATTGCGAATCAGTTTCTTACAGGCGCCTACCGCTTGTGGACTGTTCGCTAAAAGCGCTTCTAATAGTTTGTTCAGGGGCTCATCGAAGTCTTCAACAACGTCATTAACTAAGCCCAGTTCCTGCGCTTTATCGGCAAAGAAACGTTCTGCTGTCAGCATATATCGGCGTGATTGGCGCTCGCCAATGGTGCGGACAACATAAGGGCTGATAACCGCGGGGATCAGTCCAATTTTCACTTCACTCAAACAAAAGCTACTGCGCGGTTGCGCCAGTACAATGTCACAGCAGGCGGCAAGGCCTACGGCACCGCCGAAAGCGGCGCCCTGGACTAACGCGATACTGGGCTTGCTGAGCAAGTCCAGACGCTCCATTAACAGCCCAAGCTCACCGGCGTCATCCACGTTTTGCTGGTAGTTTTTATCCGCCATTGAGCGCATCCAGTTCAGGTCCGCACCGGCAGAAAAGTTTTTACCCTCTGAACGAAGCACCAGCACACGCGCGCTATCACTTTCTTCAACTTCTTTTAATGCCTTCAGGAGTTCCGCAATCATCACATCGTCAAAAGCGTTGTGAACATCCGGGCGGTTTAACGTCAGCGTTGCAACGCCTTGGCTGTTGATATCAAGCTCTGTGTATTTTGCCATGGTTAATAACCTCCGATTACATGCGGAAGACGCCGAAACGGCTGTCTTCAATCGGTGCATTTAATGAAGCGGCAAGGCTTAGTGCCAGAACTTCGCGCGTTTGTGCCGGGTCAATAATGCCGTCATCCCATAAGCGGGCAGACGCATAATACGGATGACCTTGTTTCTCGTACTGCTCAACAATCGGCTTTTTCAGCGCTTGTTCTTTTTCTTCACTCAGGCTTTCGCCTTTACGGGCTAAGTTATCTTTGGTGACCTGCGCCATAACGCCTGCAGCTTGCTCACCACCCATGACCGAGATACGCGCATTTGGCCACATGAACATCATGGTTGGGTCATAAGCGCGACCGCACATGCCGTAGTTACCGGCACCATAGCTACCACCAATTAAGACGGTAAACTTAGGAACTTTCGCACAGGAAACGGCCATAACCATTTTCGCGCCGTGTTTGGCAATGCCTTCGGCTTCGTACTTTTTACCGACCATAAAGCCGGTAATGTTTTGTAAGAACACCAGTGGAATTTTACGTTGGGCACAAAGCTCAATGAAGTGAGCACCTTTTTGTGCCGACTCGGAAAACAAAATGCCGTTATTCGCGATAATACCAACGGGGTAGCCGTCAATGCGGGCAAAACCCGTCACCAGCGTATTACCGTAGTTGGCTTTAAATTCATCAAAGTCAGAATCATCAACAATGCGTGCAATCACTTCGTGGACGTCATAAGGCTTGCGCAGGTCGGTACCGACAATGCCGTACAGCTCTTTTGCGTCGTAACGTGGTGGCTTTGATGGTTGGCGGTCCAGCTTAGTTGGCTCGCCTCGGTTAAGGCGTGCTACCGAGCGGCGTGCTAAAGCTAAAGCATGCTCATCGTTGTGAGCAAAATGGTCGGCAACACCGGAAATACGTGTGTGCACGTCGGCGCCGCCAAGCTCTTCGGCTGAAACTTCTTCACCCGTTGCAGCTTTAACCAAAGGTGGACCTGCCAGGAATATGGTACCTTGCTCTTTAACAATAACGCTTTCATCCGCCATCGCGGGTACGTAAGCACCGCCAGCAGTACAAAGGCCCATAACCACCGCAATTTGAGGAATGCCTTTGGCTGACATATTCGCCTGATTAAAGAAAATGCGGCCAAAGTGCTCTTTGTCAGGGAATACTTCGTCCTGACGGGGCAGGTTGGCACCGCCAGAGTCCACCAGGTAAATACAGGGCAAGTGACAACGCTCGGCAATTTCCTGAGCGCGCAAGTGCTTCTTCACGGTCAGCGGGTAGTAGGTGCCGCCTTTCACAGTGGCATCGTTGGCGATGATCATGCACTCAGTGCCTTCAACCTGACCTATGCCAGCGACAACGCCAGCAGCAGGAACGTAATCTTCATAGCATTCCCAGGCGGCAAACTGGCCAATTTCTAAAAATGGCGAGCCAGCGTCCAGCAACTTATTAATACGGTCACGAGGCAGTAATTTACCGCGAGATAAGTGGCGCTCCTGATACTTAGGACCACCGCCCTGATGAATCTTTGTCGCTTTTTCCTGCAAGTCGTTAACGACGTCTTGCATAGACTCACTGTTAGCCGCAAATTGTGCATCGCGGGTGTTGATTTTACTGGATAAAACCGCCACGGCGTTGCCTCCTTATTATTTTGATTCAGTGAACAGTTCGCGACCAATAAGCATACGACGAATTTCCGACGTACCGGCACCGATTTCATAAAGCTTCGCGTCGCGCAGCAGGCGGCCTGTCGGATACTCGTTAATGTAGCCGTTACCACCCAATAACTGTATAGCGTCCAGCGCAAGCTGAGTCGCTAATTCGGCTGCGTAAAGAATAGCGCCTGCGGCGTCTTTACGGGTAGTTTCACCACGGTCACAAGACTGAGCTACTGCGTAAACGTAAGCACGCGCCGCATTAGTGCGAGTGTACATATCAGCAACTTTGCCCTGAATCAGCTGGAATTCGCCGATCTCTTTACCGAACTGTTTGCGATCGTGAATATAAGGTACGCAAGTATCAAGGCAGGCCTGCATAATGCCTAAAGGACCAGCAGCAAGAACAGCGCGCTCGTAATCAAGGCCGCTCATCAGCACTTTAACGCCTTCGTTAAGTTCACCCAGAATGTTCTCTGCAGGCACTTCGACATCTTCAAACACCAGTTCACAGGTGTTTGAACCACGCATACCCAGTTTGTCGAGCTTTTGTGCCTGGCTGAACCCTGGCGTGTCTTTTTCAACAATAAAAGCGGTGATACCACGAGAGTTCTTTTCGGGTTCGGTTTTTGCGTAAATAACAAAGACGTTCGCTTCAGGACCGTTTGTGATCCACATTTTGTTGCCGTTCAGAATGTATTTGTCGCCTTTTTTATCGGCGCGTAGCTTCATACTGACAACGTCAGAGCCGGCGTTAGGTTCACTCATTGCTAAGGCACCAACGTGTTCGCCAGTACATAACTTAGGTAAGTATTTTTGCTTCTGTTCTTCATTACCGTTGCGGTGAATCTGGTTCACACACAAATTGGAGTGTGCCCCATAGCTCAGGCCAACAGAGGCTGATGCACGGCTAATTTCTTCCATCGCGATAACGTGCTCAAGGTAGCCCATGCCAGAACCACCATACTCTTCGGCAACGGTTAAACCGAGCAGACCCATATCGCCAAGCTTGCGCCATAAGTCGCTGGGAAACTCATTTTTTTCATCGATTTCAGCGGCGCGAGGGGCAATTTCGTCACGCGCAAAGGCATTAACTTGCTCACGGATCATGTCGGCTGTTTCGCCGAGCCCAAAGTTAAAGGTGGTGTATTGACTGATCATAACGACTCCTGAGAATGAACTTCTGAAACTGATGAGCTAATGGTCTTAAGCTCGTCCTGACAACGTTGCTCAAGACCGCTTAACTCGGTCAGTAACACATTAATATCTTCCATCTGTTGTTTGAGCGAGAGCTTTTTCTCACCGATGAGCTCAAGTACTTTTTGTAACTGCGCCGCGCTGCTGTTGTCTGCATCGTACAACTCAAATAAACGGCCGGTTTCAGCCAGTGAAAACCCCAGCCGTTTGCCGCGTAGAATCAGCTTTAAACGAACCCGGTCTTTATTGGTGTAAATGCGCTGTTGGCCCTGGCGTCTGGGAGAGAGCAGACCTTCGTCTTCGTAAAAACGAATGCTGCGAGTGGTAATGTCAAATTGTTTTGCCAGTTCACCAATACTGTAAGTTACTTTATTGTCCATCGGTACTTGCTTTTTGGTTGCTCTGGGATCTAAGCTTAGAGGAAGTTTACGTTAACGTAAAGTGCATTTGGAGGAAAGATGTCAAGCGATTCCATCGTGATTGTGGCGGCCAACCGTACGCCAATGGGCGGTTTTCAGGGTTGTCTGAGTGAAGTTTCTGCTCCTAATTTGGGTGCAGCAGCCATTAAGGCAGCACTGAGTAACAGCGGTTTGAAAGCCGATGATATTTCGGAAGTTATCATGGGTAATGTTTTGCCGGCAGGCTTAGGTCAGGCTCCGGCTCGTCAGGCGATGCTTTATGCTGACTTACCTCGTTCGACCGGCGCTACAACGATAAACAAGGTTTGTGGCTCGGGCCTAAAAGCCGCGATGATGGCTCATGACTTAATCAAAGCCGGTTCTGCTGACGTTGTACTGGCGGGCGGTATGGAAAGCATGTCCAACGCGCCGTATATGCTACCTAAAGGTCGCAGCGGCTATCGCATGGGGCATGGACAAGTGCTGGATCACATGATGTTCGACGGCCTTGAAGATGCTTACGAGAATAAAGCCATGGGAAGCTACGCGCAAAGTACTGCTGATGAGTACGGTATTGATCGTGAAGCAATGGATGAATTTGCGATTCATTCTTTAACCAAAGCGCAGGCAGCCATTAAAGACGGCTTGTTTAAAGATGAAATTACAGCGGTGACTTACTCAACTCGTAAAGGTGAAGTTACCGTAGATACCGATGAACAGCCGGGTAAAGCACGACTGGATAAAATTCCTCAGTTACGTGCGGCGTTCAAAAAAGACGGTACGATCACCGCGGCTAACTCAAGCTCTATTTCTGACGGTGCTGCGGCGCTTATCTTAATGCGTGAAAGTGAAGCAAAAGCCAAAGGTCTGCAGCCGTTGGCCCGGGTGATGGGTCACACAACGCACTCGCAGGCACCGTCTGAATTCACTATTGCACCTATTGGCGCAATGAACTCATTGTTGAGCAAGCTGGACTGGACAAAAGACGACGTCGATTTATGGGAAATTAACGAAGCCTTTGCCATGGTAACCATGCTGGCAATTCAGGAAATGAAACTGGATGCGAGCAAAGTGAATGTGCATGGCGGAGCTTGCGCTTTAGGGCATCCTATTGGCGCAAGCGGTGCACGTTTGCTGGTAACGCTGTTGCACGCCTTAAAACAAAAAGGCCAGAAACGAGGCATTACTTCGTTGTGTATCGGTGGCGGCGAAGCTGTCGCTCTGGCTGTGGAAATGATCTAGTCGGGCTTTGCCGGTATAGGCTAGCCTGCGGGTTTCAGCTTTTGAACCCGCCCGGCTAGCCAAACGGCAAGCACTATGATCAAAGCACCAATGCTTAAACGGGTGTAGTCAAAGGACTGTTCCCAGAATAAGACATTAACCAGAATTCCAGCGGGAATTAAGGCATTGTTCATAGTGGCAAGCTGTCCGGTGTTGACCCATTTACTGGCAAGGTTCCAACCAAGGTAACCAAGGCCTGAGGCGACAATACCTAGCCACAGTAAAATGCCCCACTGGAGGTTAGTTGCAGGCATCATGTTTAGGTCAGCAAAAAGCAAAACACCCAGGCCGGCAATAACACTGGCACCAAAGAAAAACGCAGCAAATTGCTGACTTTGTGCCAATGTCTTACCGGTCGGTAAACGTTTATAAGCAACTTGACCTAAGGCAAAGCAAGCATTGGCGGCCTGAATTAAAAAGAAACCAGTGATGAAATCATCAGACAGCGGTTGATACCGAATTATGGCAGCGCCGCAAACGGATACTGCCGCAGCAATCCACCATAAAAGAGGTAAATGCTTGCGGTTGAGTATGAGTTCGTCAATGAGGGTTATGTAGAGCGGTGTAAAAATAGTGAACAAAAGCACTTCGGCAACGCTCAAATACAAAAACGCATGGTAAAGAAACAAATACATGGCGCCAATTTGTATAGCGCCAATAACGGCCAGTTTAGTCAGTTGAGGTAGCTGCCCACTTTTGGGAGACAAATGCCGCCAACGAAATAACGGTAACACGGTTATCAGTGCTAAAATCATGCGGATAAACACAACAATATAACCGTCAACCTGACCGGCAAGATAAACGCCGATTAGCGAAAAACTGGCGGCCCAAAGTAAAGTAATCAGAATTAAGAGGGTCACGTTAAGGCTCACTTAACTAAATTTAGCTCATCAATAGATGACAAAATAACACAATAAGAAGGTGAATTATGTCTAAGAAAGTGCCTCTGTATATAGATGGCGAATTTGTCGCCTCGAAGTCAGAACAGTGGATTCCTGTCACCAATCCAGCGACACAGGAAGTTATCGCACAAGTGCCAGTTGCTACCCAGAGTGAAATGGAAGCAGCGGTTGAGAGTGCACGCGAAGCTTTTAAAACCTGGAAAGAAGTGCCTGTTTCTGAACGCGCTCGTGTCATGATGCGTTATCAGGCCTTGTTAAAAGAACATCAGGAAGAAATAGCAGAAACTCTGGCGCAGGAAACCGGTAAAACTTTTGAAGATGCAAAAGGTGACGTCTGGCGTGGTATCGAAGTAGTTGAACACGCAGCCAATATTCCTTCGTTATTAATGGGTGAAACTGTTGAAAACGTTGCCCGTAAAATTGATTCTTACAGCTACACTCAGCCACTTGGGGTTTGCGCAGGTATTACGCCATTTAACTTTCCGGCTATGATCCCACTGTGGATGTTCCCGCTGGCAATTGCTTGTGGTAACACCTTTATTCTTAAACCTTCTGAGCAAGATCCATTAACGCCAAATCGTTTGGTGGAATTATTTGAACAAGCTGGCGCGCCTAAAGGTGTGTTGCAGGTCCTGCATGGCAATAAAGATCAGGTTGATTTCCTGCTGGATCATCCGGCAGTTCGTGCCTTGTCATTCGTTGGTTCTGTGCCGGTTGCAGAGTACATCTACCGTCGTGGTACAGAAAATGGTAAGCGGGTACAGGCCTTTGCTGGTGCGAAAAACCATTGCGTTATTATGCCAGATGCCAATAAACAGCAAGTGATCAACAACATGGTTGGTTCTTCTGTCGGTGCAGCGGGTCAACGTTGTATGGCGATTTCTGTCGCAGTATTCGTTGGTGCGGCAAAAGAGTGGATCCCTGAAATTGCTGAAGCCATTGCGAAAGTTCGTCCGGGCGCATGGAATGATGAAAATGCCGCTTATGGTCCGGTTATTAGCCCACAAGCAAAAGAGCGCGTTGAAGCTTTGATTACTCAGGGTGAAAAAGAAGGCGCGAAATTGTTGGTTGATGGTCGTAATTGCAAAGTTGATGGCCTGCCAAACGGTAACTGGGTTGGTCCAACAGTATTTTCTAACGTAACGCCGGATATGGAAATCTACAAAACGGAAATTTTCGGTCCGGTATTGTGCGCCACAGAAGTGGACAGCTTAGAAGACGCATTAGAGCTGGTTAACAACAACCCTTACGGTAATGGTACGTCTATCTTTACTGCAAGCGGTGCGGCAGCGCGTAAATACCAGCACGAAGTTGAAGTGGGTCAGGTAGGAATTAACATCCCAATTCCGGTACCACTGCCTTTCTTCTCATTTACCGGCTGGAAGCGTTCATTCTTTGGTGATCTTCATGCTTATGGTAAGCAGGGCGTTCGTTTTTACAGTGAAACGAAGACAGTAACGGCGCGTTGGTTTGAGAGCGATCTGGAAGATCCAGCCGGCCCTAACATGTCAATTAACCTAAGGTAGTAGGGGATAGCGATGAATTTCGAATTGACAGAAGACCAGCAAGCCTTTGTTGATACGGCTAAAGCGTTTGCTGATAAAGAGCTGGCGCCTAATGCGGCTAAGTGGGATGAAGAACACCACTTCCCAATTGAAGTGTTCCGTAAAGCCGGTGAAATGGGCTTTATGGGCATGTACACGCCGGAAGAAGCTGGCGGCTTTGGAATGAGCCGCTTAGACTCAGCGCTCATTTTTGAGCAGTTGGCGGGTGGCTGTACAGCAACCACGGCTATGATGACGATTCATAACATGGTCACCTGGATGATTGGCTCCTTCGGCCAACAGTCAGTGATTGATCAGTGGGTACCAGAGTTGGTTACCGGCGAGAAGCTGGGCTCTTACTGCCTGACAGAACCCGGTTCAGGTTCAGACGCTGCCAGCTTACGCACCAGTGCAAAAAAAGATGGTGACGAGTACGTTCTGAACGGCTCTAAGATGTTTATCTCTGGTGCCGGTGAAACTGACGTTCTGGTGGTTATGGCACGCACTGGCGAAGATGGTCCTAAAGGCATTTCTGCCTTTGCTGTACCGGCCGATGCCAAAGGTGTTATTTACGGTAAAGCCGAAGAGAAAATGGGCTGGAACGCCCAGCCAACTCGCTTAGTAACGTTTGAAGACGTTCGTATTCCGGCAGAAAACTTGCTGGGTAAAGAAGGCGAAGGCTTTAAGTTTGCCATGATGGGCTTAGACGGTGGACGCATCAACATTGCGGTTTGCTCTGTCGGTACCGCACAAGCGGCGCTGAATACCGCTAAAGCCTACATGCAGGAACGTACGCAATTTGGTAAGCCGTTGGCAGCTTTTCAGGCGCTACAGTTTAAGTTAGCTGATATGGCCACTGAGCTGGTAGCAGCCCGTCAAATGGTGCGTTTGGCAGCCAGTAAAGTTGATAACAACGACGCTGACAAAACCACCTATTGCGCTATGGCGAAGCAGTTTGCGACCGATGTTGGTTTTAAGGTGTGTAACGACGCACTGCAACTGCACGGTGGTTATGGCTACATAAAAGAGTATCCATTAGAGCGCCATGTGCGTGATGTTCGTGTTCACCAGATTCTGGAAGGCACGAACGAAGTCATGCGTATGATTATTGGTCGCCGTATGTTGGCGGATAATGACCGCGAAATCTTGTAAGGAGACTCCATGCAAGACGTTGTACTTTTTGAAGAACTAAACGCCGGTGACAAAGTCATCGGCGTTGCTACATTAAATTCCGAAAAATCACTGAACGCTCTGAGTCTGGCAATGGCTGAAAAGCTGCTACCACAGCTCAAGAAATGGGCAGATGACGACAAAGTGGCTTGTGTCTGGTTGCAGGGCGCTGGTGAAAAAGCCTTCTGTGCCGGTGGTGACATTGTCGCTATGTATAAAGCTATGCAGGCCGAGCCAGGTAAATTAGTTGAAGAGGTTGAAAACTTCTTTACCCAGGAATATCAGCTTGATTACTTTATCCAGACATTCCCTAAGCCCTTCATTTGCTGGGGTGACGGTATTGTCATGGGCGGTGGTATGGGCTTAATGAACGGGGCCAGCCACCGTATTGTGACTGAGCGCTCGTTACTGGCCATGCCGGAAGTGACGATTGGCTTGTATCCGGACGTTGGTGCTACCTACTTCCTTAATCGCATGCCACAAGGCTGTGGTTTATTCTTAGGTATTACGGGTGCAACGATGAACGCAAATGATGCGTTATATCTGAACCTGGCAGACCATTTCGTGGGTCACGAAAGTAAAGAAACGATTCTGACTCAGCTTAAAGAAATGGAATGGGGTAATACCTCCGCACTGAATAAGCAGAAAGTGACCGACTTATTAAGTTCAGTTGCCAGCAACGACACAACGGCCTTACCTAACCCTCAGGTTGAGCCACACCAGTCGCTTATTACAGAATTAACAGCCGGCAATGACATTGGCGATATTGTTACACGTATTGTGAATGATGAAACCGATGATAAATGGCTGGCGCGGGCGCGTAAGAATCTGGCAAATGGTTGCCCGTTTACTTCGCACCTGGTCTGGAACCAACTGCAGCAGGGCTCTGATCTGTCGTTGGCGGATTGTTTCCGGTTAGAGCTGACCTTGTCTTGTAACTGTGCGGTTCGTGGTGACTTTGCAGAAGGTATTCGGGCATTGCTGATTGATAAAGATAAGAACCCACAATGGCAGCATAGCTCGGTAGGCGAAGTACCAGCAGAAGAGGTTGATGCATTCTTTTTACCGCCCTGGGGCGAGCGAACGCATCCATTAGCCGATCTTGATAAATAAAACGAATTAACAAGAAGGAGTGCCTGTATGGCAACCGTAGGATTTATTGGACTGGGAAACATGGGTGGCCCTATGGCCAGCAACCTGGCAAAAGCAGGCCACACCGTTAAGGCTTTTGATTTATCGGAAGACGCGCTGAAAGCTATAGTTGCGGACGGTGCACAGGCAGCGAAAACAGCGGCTGAAGCCATCGACGGCGTTGAGTTTGTGGTGTCTATGCTGCCGGCAGACCGCCACGTAAAAGCTGTTTACCTTGGAGACGACGGTTTAATTAATAAACTGACCAAAGATCAGCTCGTTATTGATTGCAGTACCATTTCATCAGATACCGCTATGTATGTGGGTGAACAGCTCGAGAAAGCCGGTATTGCCTTTATTGATGCGCCGGTTTCTGGTGGTGTGGGTGGCGCGAAAGCCGGCACCTTAACCTTTATTTGCGGCGGCACAGAAACCAATGTGGACCGCGCTCGCACCGTGCTTAACGACATGGGGAAAAATGTTTTCCGCGCCGGTGATGTCGGTGCCGGACAGATTGCAAAAATTTGCAACAACATGCTGTTGTCGGTGTTAATGGTGGGTACTTCAGAAGCTCTGCAATTAGGTAAGGCGAACGGGCTGGACCCGAAAGTTTTATCGGAAATTATGCTGGCAAGCTCAGGTAGCAACTGGACTTTACAGGTTTATAATCCGTGTCCTGGCGTAATGGACAACGTGCCTTCAAGTAACGACTATCAGGGCGGCTTTTTGGTTGACTTAATGGCTAAGGATTTAGGCCTGGCGCAACAAACCGCATTAGAAAGCGGTGCCGCAACGCCTATGGGGTCACTGACTCGTAATCTTTACCATAGCTGGTCTGAGCAAGGCCACGGTCGTCAGGATTTTTCCAGTATTTTTAATTATGTGGCACCTAAGTCACAGAAGTAACCTAAGAAACGAGGAAGCACATGCAAATTAAAGACAGTGTTATTGTTATTACCGGTGGTGCCCAGGGGCTGGGCCTTGCAATGGCTGAAGATTTCGCCAAACAAGGCGCTAAACTTGCACTTATCGATATTAACGGCGACGTATTAGGTGAAGCTCAGGAGCACTGCGAAAAGCTGGGTGCTGCCAAAGTAGTTGGCTATGAAGTTGATATTACTGACGAAGAGTCGGTAGAAACCGTGTTTGAACAAATTCAGCAAGAGTTTGATGGTATTGATGTGCTGGTAAACAACGCAGGCCTACTGCGTGACGGCCTGCTGATTAAATTCAAAGACGGCGAACTGAAACAGAAGATGCCACTGCAGCAATTTCAGTCGGTTCTGGATGTGAACCTCACCGGTACCTTCCTATGCGGCCGTGAAGCCGCAGCGCAGATGGTAAAAGCTGGTAAGAAAGGCGTTATCATCAATATTTCCAGTGTCGCGCGTGCCGGCAACATGGGACAGACTAACTATTCCGCAACCAAAGCCGGTGTGGTTGCCATGACAGTCACCTGGGCTCGTGAATTGGGTCGCTACGGCATTCGCTGTGGTGCCATTGCGCCTGGCTTTATCGAAACCCCAATGACTGCGCAGATGAAACCTGAAGCGGTTGATCGCGCGTTATCTATGGTTCCGTTGAAACGTTGGGGGCAGCCCAATGAAATTGCTCACAGCGCTCGCTACATTATTGAAAATGACTTCTTCAGCGGCCGTGTGGTCGAGATTGACGGCGGCGTTCGTCTGTAAGTCACATTAGTTAAAGTAATGATAAATAGCCGAACTAAGGGCGTCTCTGTTATAGTGGTAGTTATCTACTAAACAGAGACGCTTTTTAATTAATGGCATGCGGAAATTACCTCCCTTAAACGCGCTTAAATCATTTGAAGTGGCAGCGCGTCACCTTAGTTTTACCAAAGCAGCCGAAGAGTTATTTGTGACTCAGGCGGCCGTCAGTCATCAGGTAAAAGCGTTAGAAGATTTCCTTGAGCTTAAACTTTTCATTCGACGTAACCGCTCGTTGTTGCTGACCGAAGAAGGGCAGGAATACTACTTAGAGTTACGGGATATTTTTGAACAACTGGCACAGGCCACCGATAAGCTTCGGCTAGTGTCTGAACGAGGCGCGTTGACCGTTTCGGTTCCCCCCAGCTTTGCTATTTTATGGTTTGTCCCACGGCTCAGTAGTTTTCGTGAAGAGCACCCCGATATGGACATACGCATTAAAGCGGTGGATGAAATTAGTGGCTCTTTGACGGACGATGTTGATGTTGCTATTTACTATGGTGATGGTCGCTGGCCCGGCGTAAAAGCTTACCAGCTGCATGAAGAATATTTATGGCCAGTCTGTTCTCCCTTGTTGTTAGACAAAGCCAACATTCAAGAGCCGATAGATTTATTCAAACAAACGCTGCTGCATGATGAAACCCGAAATGCCTGGAAGGACTGGTTTCAGTTGGTAGGGTTGCCCCAGTATAAAGGCGATAACGGACCGGTATTCAGCCATTCCAGTTTGGCTTTGCAGGCGGCGGTTCACGGACAGGGCATTGCATTAGCGAATAATGTGCTGGTTAAATCCGAAATTGACAGCGGACACCTGGTTCGTATTTTTCCTCAGGCTTTGCAGCGGAATAAAGCCTTTTATCTGGTTTGTCGTGACAATCAGGCGGAGATAGGTAAAATCGCGACTTTCCGTCAATGGCTACTTGGTTTGGTTCAAAAAGAAGAGCAAGAGTTTAATCAATAATGCGCTATCAACAGCAGAATTTGAACGGAACCTTTCGTATTGTTTTTTTGCACGGGTCAGGTGGTGGGCCGGATACAGAGTTTATGGATTTTTTTGCGGAGCAGGGTGCGGTGCTTGGCGCGGAAGTTGTGCGGCCAGATTTTCCTTATTGGGAAATGGTCCGGGAAACCGGTAAGCAACGACCTCCTAATAAAATGCCGGTGTTGGTCGATGCAATTGACGAGCTGCTGAGCGAATTACAGCAAGATAATAAGCCGTTAGTTTTGATGGGTAAGTCATTAGGAAGCAGAGTGATGTTGCGCTTAGCTGACAAGTACAGCGCGAAAGCAGTAATTGCTCTGGGTTTTCCGTTTCATCCGCCGCATAAGCCGGAAAAGTCACGTTTGGAAGAGCTGGAAATGACAAAGGCTCCGGGCCTGATTTTACAGGGCACTCGGGACCCATTTAGTAAGCCTCTTTTAAAAAGAGCGGAGCAGGGGCAATGCGTGGAGCTACCGCACAACTGGCAGTTACAATGGCTAGAGGGTGCCGATCACGGTTTTGCCGCCACAAAAGCCAAAGCGGCGGATACGCCTAAGCTATGGCAAGAGGCGGCAGATGCTATTAAGGAGTTCATTCAATGAGTCAGTTATTTTTAATTGTGGCGGCCATTTTAGGCGGTACAGGCGTTATGCTGGGGGCTTTTGCTGCCCATGGGCTTAAATCGAAGTTAAGCGAAAACTTGTTAAGCGCATTTGAAACTGGTGTTACTTATCAGTTTTATCACGCCCTGGCACTATTTGCCTTAGCACTTTGGTTAAAGCAGTCACACTCGGTTTGGTTTGTTGCCAGCGGTTATTTATGGTTGGCGGGTGTTATTTTGTTTTCGGGCAGTTTGTATGCGTTAGCGTTGACGAGCATTAAATGGTTCGGGCCAATAACGCCGCTCGGCGGATTGTTATTTATTGCCGGTTGGCTCAGTTTGTTAGTTGGCGCAGTGAAGTTAGGAGCAGGTAGTTAATGAAAGACATCGTTAGCGGCAAAGGCAGTGGTATTGTATTACTGTGTCGCGCTGGATTTGAAGGCGATTGTGCGGCTGAAATTCAGGATAAAACGGCAGAGCTGGGTGTTTACGGCTACTGTCAGACTCAACCTGATCAGGCCTATGTCACTTATAACTGCCAGCATGAAGAAGCTGAACACATTGCCCGTAAGCTGTCGCTTAAAGATCTGGTTTTTGCACGAGAAATGTTTGCCTTACTTGGTCCGGTAAAATTGGCCGGTATTGAAGATCGTGCGTCCGAAGTTATTGATGTGCTGAAACCTCACAGAGAAACTTTTGGTTTGGCGGGTGAACTGCGAGTAGAAACGCCGGATACCAACGAAGCTAATCAGCTATCAAAGTTTTGCCGGAAGTTCAGTGTTCCACTGCGCCAGGCCTTGCGTAAAGAAGAGCTTTTAAGTAATAAGCCTTTGGCTAAGCGACCTATGTTACACGTGTTATTTGTTAACTCGGCACATGCGCTGGTGGGGTATTCTTATAGCTATAACCAGACAGTGCACGAAGGCGGTATTGTTCGTTTACGTATGCCCAAAGAAGCACCTAGCCGGTCAACCCTGAAACTGGACGAAGCTTTCCAGGTGTTTGTACCTGAAAATGAGCAGGAAAAACGTGTTCACTCGGGCATGAAAGCCGTGGATTTAGGTGCTGCTCCAGGCGGATGGACTTATCAGTTAGTACGTCGTGGCATGATGGTACAGGCGGTCGATAACGGACCGATGGCTGAGTCTTTAATGGAGACAGGTCAGGTTAAGCATATTAAAGAAGATGGTTTTAAGTTTCGTCCTAAACGTAAGAATATTAACTGGTTGGTTTGTGACATGGTCGAAAAGCCGGCACGAGTCGGTGAGTTGATGACCAGTTGGTTACTGGAAGGTGACTGTGAAGAAGCCATTTTTAACTTGAAGTTGCCAATGCGACAGCGCTATGCGGCAGTGAAAGAGTATTTGAGTCAGATTACCGATAAGCTTCAGACTGAAGGCACCAAGCCTTTTGAAATTCAGGCTAAGCACCTTTATCACGACCGTGAAGAAGTCACTGTACACTTACGTTGGCTGCCACGGAGCTAGCTCGTTTCGGCATAGCCATGAGAGCCATGGCCATGCCGAAAATCTTAAAGCCGGTCAATAACCGCCTGAGTAAAGTCTGTGGTGCCGTGTGAACCGCCTAAGTCGCGAGTTGTACGGTCGCCGCTGGCAATGACGTCGGCCAGTGCTTTGGTGATATTGGTTGCTTGTTCTTGCATTCCCAAATACTCAAGCATTTGAATCGAAGCCAGAATTACTGAGCTTGGGTTTGCCAGGTTTTTACCGGCGATATCCGGAGCTGAACCATGTACGGCTTCGAAAATGGCGCAGTTTTTACCAATGTTAGCGCCTGGTGCCATACCTAGCCCACCGACCAAACCAGCACAAAGGTCAGATAGAATATCGCCGAACAGGTTTGTGGTAACAATCACATCAAACTCTTCCGGGTTCATTACCAGACGCATACAAGCCGCATCGACAATCATTTCTGTCGACTCGATATCCGGATATTCTTCTGCAATTTCACGAGCAACTTTAAGGAATAAGCCTGACGTTGACTTCAGGATATTGGCTTTGTGAACCGCCGTAACTTTTTTACGACCTTCGCGGCGCGCTGTTTCATAAGCAAACCGCACGATACGCTCTGCACCTTCGCGCGTGATTTTGCTCATAGCTTCAGCTTCATTACCATCTTCAGAGACTTTTTGTCCTAAACCCGAGTACATGCCTTCGGTATTTTCGCGGATGGTGATGATATCAATATCTTCATAGCGGGCCTGAGTCCCTTTAAAGGACAATACAGGGCGCACATTTGCGTAGAGAGAAAAATGTTTGCGCAGGCTGACATTAATTGAAGTAAAGCCTTCGCCAACTGGGGTTGTTAATGGCCCCTTTAAAGTAACACCGTTACGTTCAATCGCATCAAGAGTATTTTGCGGTAATAGCTCTCCGGTTTTTTCCAAAGCAGTCAGGCCGGCTTCTACGTATTCATATTGAAAGTCACAACCCGCTTTATCTAAAATTGCGGTTGCTGACTTAACGATATCCGGGCCTATGCCGTCACCTGGAATAACTGTGATGGTTCTACTCATGAATTGCTTCCTTTAAACCGTGTTACAACAAAAAACAGGAACGGTCATTCTACCACCGCGCTGATAATACTGACTAGCTCTGTACTATTCACCACGCGAATAAGCACTATAACGGTGAGTAACAATGACTGTCGAAGGCTGCTTTTGTTTTAATTTTTGTCAATTGATCAGCGTCGATTTTTAATTGCTGACAACTGGATTTTAGCAGGGATTTGACTGAGCTGCTTAATGATACATCGGGGTAATAAGTGCTTAAGGTCAAATAGTGTGACAAAAAGAAAAGGGCACTTAACTCATCATTCTCTTCTTTATCTGGATCTAATAGGCGCTCAGTAGCCGGAGGCAGCTGCCAGCGTTTGACCAACTGCTTACTCCGGCGAAAATCACTAATATCCAGCGCTGAGCCTACCCAACTGGTGCTGTAGCAATGCTCAACGTATTTAGGCCGAGGCCATTTAGCGGACTTTATCAGCTCTGGGTGTCGAAATAAGTCGGAACCTGAAAGTAAAGCCAGTAGCGGCGCCGGTGTGGGTAAATTAATGCTTGTGGTATCTGATAAACGCTGCAATAAAGTGGTTAATAAGCCGAGCTTTTGCATCAAATTTTTATGCAAAGGAATAGTGTTTAAAGAAAACTGGTGCTGCAGGAATGCAGTGGCCAGAATTACGGAAGCTCGCTTAGAACCCAGCCACAAGTATGCCTGTTTTAAATCCATACGGCTCGCTTCGCTGTAACCAATACGCTCACTTTGTTGGACTGCAGCGTGCAGACTATTGGCTAAAAAAGGAAGCTGGTTTACCTGTTGAATGACGGCATTCAAGGCGCCATTTGCATTTGCGTATCGATTAATCGCTTTTAACAGCGAACGCGGTGTTTGCTGTATTGAGCTCTGTTGCTCTTGTTTCATTAAGCGATGGCTACTCAGAGCGTTGAGTTGTTCATTCGTCAGAGCTCGATTGTTTATTTGCCAATTTCCTGACTCTTCCGGGCTCAGGTAAAATGGACTGTCCAACTTATGAATTAAGGCTAAGATGGCATGCTTGCCTTCAAAGCCCAGCAATACGGCGGTTTGTTTGTTTTGTTCATTCGAAAACTTCTGGCCTGTCAGCCGTACTGAGAAGGTGTCTTGCTGGGTTAGAAGCGCCCAGAAACGGTAGCGAAAGTCTCCGTTTAATAACGGAAAAAACGCCAGGCTGGGTTCGATTCGTTTTAGCTGCACTTGAGTCAGCGCTTCAACCCAGTATCTAAATACAACGATATCGGGTGAGCTTAACGTCAATGTCTCTAAAGCAGAAAGCCACAGCGATTGTCGCAGCTGACGCTGTTTCCAATAGCCAGGGTCGGGATTAAGTTTTGCACTGATACAGGCCGCAGCCAGGATTCGGCGATAATGGGTGTGTAAAGACCACTGATAACCGCACTTTAAGGCGTTAACGCAAACGGCAAGTATCTCACTTATCGCGTGGTTGTCTTCCGGATAGTGTTGCTCGGCATAAATTGGAAGAAGCTCCGGCCAGCGGTTTTGCTGGTATTCCTCATCAATAAACTGAACTAAACGATAAAGCTGACGAATATCGTGTTGTTTCAGTAAATTACCGGCTTTTTCACAACACTCCGTCAGTTTATTCATTCGCGCCTCTGATTATCCTGATAGTCGCGGTATGAATCGTTACCCCAGGCGATGAGCTCATTGTCTCGGAAAACCAGAGGGGTACACTCATCTTTCGTAGTGATACCGTCAGAAGTCACGTGATGTGTACGATAAAACAATACTTGCATGTCACCTTTGGGTGAGGCTTTTGCTTCGTTGATATCCGGGGAGCCCAAAATTCGGATAACGCTGTCTTTGGACATACCGAGATCCAACTGACCAATTTGTCTGGCGTTGTAGGTTTCCCGTTCCTGCCACTGCAAATCGGCGGGGTCAGCCTGATAAAGCATCAGTACTGCCCCGACAATAGCCAGATAACTTACGGCACCAATAGCAAGTATGACAAAGACTTTATTTTTCATAAATCCTTCAGTCAGTAACAACCTTATAACAAGGATGATACACCGAACCCGGCAGTTTCATACGACCCTGTTCGACGAATGCTCTTAACAATACGTCAAGTCGCTTCATTAACTGTTTTTCACCATGAATAGTAAATACGCCTTTTTCTCTAATTTGGCGAATACCATCGTCTTTCACATTACCGGCAACAATGGCAGAGAAGGCGCGACGTAAATCAGCGGCAAGTTCTTCTTTGGGCTGCTCTGGGTGCAGGTTAAGCGATGAAACATTTTCATGAGTCGGATAAAAAGGACGCTGAAAGTTTTCATCGATAAAGAGGGTCCAGTTAAAGTAGTAAGCATCGCCTGAGTCACGGCGATACTGTTTTACCGCCGCCATACCCGCATGCATGTGCTGAGCGACACCGGCAGGGTCTGCGATAATAATACGGTAAAAACCGCGGGCGTCTTCGCCTAACGTATCGACGATAAAAGTATCTAAAGCATCAAAGTAGTCTTTAGAGCTTTCGGGGCCTGTCAAAATTACGGGCAAACTTTGTTGCTGGTTTTTCGGGTGCATCAAAATGCCAAGTAAATACAACAGTTCCTCTGCCGTACCCGCGCCACCCGGGAAAATCACAATTCCGTGGGCGCAGCGCACGAAAGCTTCCAAACGTTTTTCAATATCAGGCAGAATAACCAGCTCATTGACAATAGGGTTAGGTGGCTCTGCTGCAATAATTCCGGGTTCTGTAAGACCTAAGTAACGGCCACTGCTAATGCGCTGTTTAGCGTGTCCGATAGTAGCGCCTTTCATTGGACCCTTCATTGCTCCAGGGCCACACCCTGTGCAGATGTTGAGGCCTCGTAAACCGAGTTGATAACCCACTTCTTTGGTGTATTTATACTCGCCTTCATTAATGGAGTGGCCTCCCCAGCAAACTACCATGTCCGGCTCTTGCATCGCCTGAATGGTGCGGGCGTTGCGTAAAATATCGAATACCACATGGGTGAGGGTAGCGCTATCAGCGTCTTTAAGTTCTTCTTCCGAGTAACGGTCTCCGGTAAAAAGAATGTCACGTAATACAGACTCGAGCAGTTCACGTATTCCGACAATCAGTTCGCCGTCAACAAAGGCTTCGGCAGGTGGTTCTATAAGTTCAATTTTAATGCCGCGCTCTTTGCGAATAATATTAACTGCGAAGTCTTTGTATTTATCGTAGATTTCAGCACTGCTGTCGGTGTTACTACCGGCATTTAAAACCGCAAGACAGCAGTTACGGAATAATTTATAAAGTTGGCTGTTTGAGGACTGCTTTAAACGCTCTATTTCGAGCTGTGACAAAAGAGACATACTGCCTCTTGGAGAAATGCTTGCTCTCATTATGTTTTCATACTCCTGTAAAAACGATGACTCGGCGTCATCCTTGTGCCGGCGTTGGTCGTGCGTCTAGTTTCTATTTCGCTTTCATGACCTTATTGCGCCCGCTATTTTTTGCATCATATAGAGCTTTATCTGCTCTTTCGAAAACCGCTAATGGCGTATCTTCGTTGTATTGACACTTCGCTATTCCTGCTGAAATAGTAATACGAATGTCTTCACTTTTAAATTTAAACGGAATAGTCGCAACTTTTCCCCGTGCATTTTCGATGTGCTGATAAGCTTCCCGATCATCCGAACAGAATATAATAGCAAACTCTTCGCCACCGTAGCGACAGACAAAACCAGACTCTTTGAGTGCCTTGCTGAGGGTTCCTGCAATAACTTGCAGAGTTTTATCGCCGGCAATATGACCGAAGTTATCGTTAATATTTTTAAAGTGGTCGACGTCTATTACCGCGATAGTAAGCTGTGTCTCACCTTTTACCCAACGCTCAAACTCGAGGTTTAGGCGTTCCTCAAAAGCCGACCGGTTGGGTAACTTGGTCAGATTATCCTGTAAGCTACGAAACTGCTGTTTTGCTAATTCTTTTTTATAGTACTCGACCTGAGCTTCGGTATCCCTTAGCTGCTGCTTTATTTCCAGCGTGTTGCTGTTAAAGTTTTCACGCTCTTCATCATGCAACTTCAAGTGTTGATTCAGTGTTTCACTTAATGTCTGTAATTGTTTGCCAACGGACTCTTTTAAGTCATAAAGCTCACAGGCATCGGTGACACATGCACTGATCTCTGAGACGCCATTTTTCAGTTTTTGATTCAGATGAACGCGCTGGTCAGCGTAGTCTGAAGAATGATTAATAGTTTTACCCAGCACACTTTGAACCGATTCCAGCGAAGCATTCAGTTGCTTTAAGAAATGCTGTGCCGACTTTCGTTCATCATTAATGTTACTGAAAACTAACCGCATGATTTTTAAAGTGATGGCGAGCAGAGTTTCACTTGTCTGCGGTTTTTGCAGGGCAACTTTCATTTGTCGCAGAGTATCGGCAGCGTTTCCTGAAAACTCAACTTCGCTTAGTAAGTCGAGCAATTGGCTCTGGTACTGACTAACTTGAGTCTCTGTCTTAACAGCAGGCTGTTGATAGGAAAGTGCCAGTAATTGGTTCATCAACGGAAGATAGTGAGAAACCGTCATTGTCGGTTGCTCAAATTCGCTGGCGACACGCTGCAGTTTAGAGCGGCTGTTATTATCGTGCGGTTTAATTGAAGCCAGCGCCTGACGGATGCTTTCGTTGGTTAGCTTTAGCTGTGTCTGCAAACGAATCGTATGCTGCGATATTGCGTCGCTAAGCTTCTGCATAATTGGCTCGAGAACGGCCGCAGAAGCATTCTGCTGCAGGTGTCCGCGCAGCTTATGCAGCAGAGTGTCCAGCTCCGTATCAACACCACTTAACGCTAAGCAAAGATCATTCACAAAATTTGAGTATCTTTGTGAGTCACGTAAATAGTCATCTTCTAATTGCTTACGAGACTGGATGCTCTGTTGCAACTTTTTGCTAAGATGCTGAATCTTTTCTTGTGGTGTTTCAGGTACTGCCAATGCTCACCTACCCAATACTGAATGCAATAGCTATGATACGAAAATTATTATTATAAAGTCTAACCTATCTGAATTTATTTACTATTGGTGAATTGTGGTAGTCTTTGCAAAAACAGACTAACAAAAAACTCGAAATTAACGGAGACTGACTGTGCGTAAGAGCTTATTGGCTGTTGGTGTTATGTTAGCCCCTTCAGTAGTATTGGCAAATACCGATTATAAAATTGACCTGACGCAACCAGAACACCATAAAGGTGAAGTTTCAATTACTTTTCCGGCCAGCGAAGAAAAGTTCCTGGATATAAAAATGCCAGCCTGGAGAACAGGTTATTACCGAATTTTAAACTTGGCGAATGGCGTGCGCGACTTCGAAGTGCGCAGCAATGGTGAAGAACTGCGTTGGGAAAAAGTTGATAAAAGTACCTGGCGCATATACCTGCCAGAGCAAAGCGGTGAGGTTACCGTTGATTACGAAATCTATGCGAATCAGTTGGGGCGTCGTAGTCGCCATATAGACGACACTCACGCTTATTTGGATGCATCTGCCGTCTTTATGTATGCTGACGCGTGGCGCAATGAACCAATTTCAGTTTCTCTTGACGTTCCTGAGAACTGGAAAAGCTACTCGGGAATGAAGCGCCAGGGAGATCATCAGTTTACTGCTCAGAATTGGGATGTATTTGTTGACTCCCCAATAGAGACTGGTATTAACACACACTATGCATTTACTCAGGATGAACGGAACTATGAAGTGGTGTTCTGGGGTGAAGGAAATTACGATGCTGAAAAGACGGTTTCGGATTTAAAAAAGCTGGTGGGAACTGGTGATTCTATATGGAGTGATTATCCGTTCGAGCGTTATGTGTTCATGATCCACGCAACAACTGGTGCCGGTGGCGCAACGGAACACAAGAACTCCACGGTTATTCAGCGACCACGTTATAGCTTTGCCAGCCGCGATGACTACCTGTCTTTTATGTCGACAGCATCGCATGAGTTTGTTCACACCTGGAACGTAAAAGCATACCGCCCCAGTGGTTTAGTTCCTTATGACTATCAAAAAGAAAACTACACAGATTTATTTTGGATAGCAGAAGGCTCCACCAGTTATTTCCAGAATCATCTGTTGTTACACGCAGGCATTATGGAACCGTCAGAATACTTTGAACGTGTGGCCACAAGTATTGATCGGCACAAAGCGAAACCGGGGCGTGAAGAGATGTCGGTAGCTGAGGCGTCATTTGAAGCATGGATAGACCAATACGGTGACAGGGCTCATAACGATTCAGTTAATATTTATTCAGAGGGGGCGCTGGTTTCCTGGATGCTGGACAGTGAACTTCTGGAAACAACTGAAGGTGAAGTGAGTTACCGCGATGTTCATAATGAACTCTATCAGCGCTTTGATGCTGACCATGAAGGTTTTACTGCCGCGGATGTATTAACCATTCTAAAAGAGCTGACAGGCCGCTCCTGGCAGAACTGGTGGCAGAATAATGTTGAAACGCCTGCCGATATTCCGTTTGAAACCATGTTGGAACGAGTTGGTTTGGAACTGGTTTATGAGAAAGATGACGAGCCAGAAGTGTGGGCAGGCTGGAATGCTAATGACACAAGCGGCGGTATGGAACTGACTCGTGTTAGTAAAGGAAGCCCCGCGTGGGAAGCTGGCTTTACCCCCGGTGACGTTATTGTCGCCTTTGACGGACACAAAGTGGTTGATGGTCGTTTCAGCGATGCTTTTAAAGAGTATGAGGCAGGAGATTCTATAACCGTTACGTTTTTCCGTCGTGACCAGTTGCATGAAAAAACCTTGAGCGTAAAAGCAAAACCCGCCACAGATGCGAAAATTGAGCCTGTGGATGAGCCAACGGCTGAGCAACAGGCCCGGTTTCTTCAATGGTTACAAATTCCTCATCCTAATGCCTAAGGTTTTATTGTCGAGCCATGCGCTGCATCTGCAGCGCTGGTTCGAAGTCCGAACGAAATGGGTTTATGTCGAGGCCTCCGCGGCGAGTATAGCGGGCATAAACCGTCAGTTTTTTCATCCCCAGCGCCTTTAAGTCCTGATAAATACGTTCAACGCATTGTTCGTGGAATTCATTGTGGCGCCTGAATGAGACCAAATACGCCAATAATGACGCATGATCCAACTTGGGCCCCTGGTAATGAATATAGACGGATCCCCAGTCGGGTTGGTTCGTGATAAGACAGTTAGACTTCAACAGGTGACTGTGTAGCTTCTCTTCTGTCTCATTATGCTCCGTTATTAATAATGACGGCTGGTAGTCATATTGCGAAATTGTGATGTCCTGCTTATCAATACAAAGACCGGGAAAGGTTGCAATGGATTCACCTTCTAGCTCAGACAACGGCTTTAAGGTAACACTGACCCTGGCTCCGGCACATGCAGATAAGTCCTTTTCCATAACTACCTGAACCTCTTGCCAGGAGCCAAAATGAGAGTCATTGAAACTGTTTAAATAAAGCTTAAAGGACTTTGATTCAATGAGATTCGGACTTTCCGCAGGCACTTCAAAGTAACCGACAGCGACTTGTGGCAAGCCATTTGAGTTCAGCCAGGATATTTCGTAGCCAGTCCATAAGTCGACACCGGAAAAAGGCAGCTTACCAACAAGACCAATGGGCTCACGATTCAGCGAGCGGGGGACAGGTTGTAGCTGCTTCGGGTCATATTCACTCGGGTAGTCTGTGCTTTGCCCCAGCGATAAGTGGTCGAGTGCGTGCTTCTTTGGCATTTAAGTCGCTCCGTAAGTACAATGCCCTTATTGTAAATTTTCTTAGGTGTAAGTGCCAGATGAAGACGTTAGAAGAAACTATCGATGCCTTAATGGAGCGTTATCAAAATCAGGTTCCTGTCCGTTATACGGAGTATGTAGAAGAGTGGAGCAGTCCAATATATGGTGAGGTTATTGATGACGATACGGTTGAATGGACACCGTCTTTACAAGCTAAGCCTCTGGCTTTTGATGAGCTGGAAAAAGCCTTAGAAACAACCTTCCATGACAGCATTAAAGCGCTATTTGGGCGCTGGTATGCGGGCGACCTGGCGCTTTCTTATCAGGGACATCCGATACATTTATTACAGATCCAAAGTGAAGAAGATGGTGAGCGGTTGTTGGCAAATATAACCGGACATATTTTAATGAAACGCCGGTTAAAACAGCCAGAAACGGTGTTTATTGGGTTAGGAGTAGATAACGAAGACTTATTGTTGTCGATAGATAACCACAGCGGTGCTATTGGACTTGAATGGGTGGGGAAGGAACAGCATGAAGTCCTTGCCGACTCTTTGTCTGGGTGGCTCAATGAATGCGAGCCTAAAATTAGTGAAAATAACGATTAATTAGCAAATTAGCAAAACCTGAAAAATATAAAGCGCAATAAAAACATAGAGTTACGTTTTGGCCTGAAGCTTGCTTGAAATGAGCTGCTGAAAATATATTGAAGCAAACTTATTAATAAAATAATCAGGAGAATATGAAGCATGCTGAAAAGATCTTTATTGGCTGTTGCGTTGCTAAGCGCGTTAACTTTATCCGGTTGTGTTGTTGTAAAAGAGTCGAGTTACGATGGTAGTAGCGAAAAATATGAAGGGCAGCAGTCAGAGCAAAGAAACCGCTCTTCGATTGCGGCATTACCACCCTCACTTTCGGTTAGCGAAGCCTTGAGCCGATTAGGAACTCCCGATTTTAATGACTCCTGGGAATCTGAACAACATCGATATCAGGTTTTGTATTATCGCACACACAGAAAGCATGCTGACGGTATGACGACCCGTGATGAATGCACAGCTATTGTGTTCATTGATGATACCCTGGCAGGTATCGGAGAAATGGCTCTCGACAGGATCCCGAAAAATGGTTAACTTGGTGTTATAAAAAACTAATCAGTGGTTGTTATGCAAGGCTTAACCGAAAAAACAGAAAGTGAAATCGATAAGGCAAGTGAGAACAGCAGCGAGCATATTCAGGGAGAGCTTGTCTATCTTGTTGCCGAAGATCTTAAATTAGCGGCTTCGCTTTTGTTTCAGACTTACTATGACGATGAATTGTTGCAAAAGATTTTTCGGGCCGATAAGCCGGATTACGAAAAGCGCCTACGAGCCGCAATTCGTGAAGATCTGAATGCGTTTTGGGAAAGTGGACAACCCATTATTGGTATCCGTGACGGCGGCACACTATTAGGTGTCGCCTGTCTCACCCGTCCTGGTAAGAGCTTTGGTCCTGGTCGTTTTTGGCATTGGCGCATTAGTATGCTGCTGACTGCAGGTTTTTTAAGTACCCGACAGGTGCTTGAAAAAGAACGTCTTATTCAGCAAGCGATGCCCGATGTTCCCTACCATATGTTAGCTTTTATTGCCGTAGCGCCGCAGTATCAATCTCAAGGGGTAGGGCATTTATTGGTTGAGGCTGCTAAAACGGTATTTGAAGAAGATCCTGAATCGCAGGGCATTGCAGTTTACGTCACCCGCTCTGATTATCAGGCATTTTTCAAGAAGCGCGGTTACCGTTTGCAGGCCCAGATAGAGGTTGAAAAGCTACCCGGTGAAGTACTCTTTTACCCTAGGCAAGAAGATTAAAGCTAATGAGTTATTCCAGTTTTAAAGAGTTTTACCCTTACTACTTGCAAGAGCACTCTGACAAGCGTTGTCGGATCCTACATTATATTGGCAGCACCCTGGTGTTAGCCGTGTTAATTTACGCTCTGGTTAGCTCAAACTATTGGTGGTTACTGGCTTTGCCGGTTATTGGTTATGGATTTGCCTGGCTGGGTCACTTTGTGTTTGAGAAGAATAAGCCAGCCACTTTTCAGTATCCTTTGTATAGCTTACTGGGTGACTGGGTTATGTATAAAGATGCCTGGGTTAAATTATTGACCGGGAATTCGAAACGGCGGTAATTCAACACCAACTAAGCGCTGGTTATGAAGGGTTAGTTCCCCTTCATAACGAGTTTCTCCGTCGCTGCTAAACCCCATTTTAAATGTACTTCGCCAGCCCGGTTGGCTTCCTTTAAAAGACCATCGGGTATCCTCACGACGAATATCCAGAAACTGCAAACCTTGTTGTTTACAATAAAAAACCGCGTGTTTCTGCGCGCTTTCCGACTGCTGGCGGTGTTGCCAGAAAACCCATATTGCGGTTGCCAACCCGAGAAAAACAATAACATCAAGTAAGTTCATCAAGCGCTCCGGGTTTGCTGTTTTAATCGGTTTAAAGCTTCGCCAACGGCTTCCGACTGTTTCTGCTGTGCCAATATGGACAGAAGCAGGGGACGTATATCCGGTAAGGCAATAATATCCTGAAATAACGCATCAAACAGGGCGTTATCCAGTGAAGCGATTGCATCTAAATAGCTTAACAAGCTGTGCTCATCGTTAAGTACGGGCCATAATCGGGCGGCGACAACAACCAGTTGGTCAGCGTTTGCATCAGGAATGGTCTCGTTGACGGACTTTTGTACGCGCGGGTGAGCTGCAACGGAAGCTAACGCTCTCAGGCTGTCTGTACAAAGCAGTGCATCATTGCTCTTAACATGCTCAAGTAATGAATCTCGTAGTCGTGGCGTGATGCTTTGCTGTTCAAGGGCAACAGCGAGCGGCTGCCTTACCGCTTTAGGGTAAGTCGAAAAATGTGTTGCTATGGCTTCACTCAGTTCCGGCAGTTGCTCTAATCGGGCTGCACAGTCGTGCAGGCCTTGTAAGCCAATTTGCTGCCAGTCAATGTCAGCTTCCGGTTGTTTTAAGTAAGCTTCCGCGGTCTCAAAGTGAATTGACGGTGACAGCTTTAGCTGACGCTGAACCCGTGCATGCAACGCAGCCCGCTGATGCTCATTCGGTGTGAGTAAATAAGGATTCTGCTGCAGTTGCTTTTGTTGCTCCTCGGTCATCTCACCGGTAATTTCGTGGCCCAATGCGTTAACCACATATTCAAGGTATTGATTACGTGCCGCTAAATTTAAAAGCCCGCGCTCATCCAGAGGGAATTGCAAAAACCAGATGAAAGGCTGCTGATCATGCTGCTTATGCTGAAACAATATCGCCAGTTGAGCCTGTCTGGCTATCGGGTAGGGGTAAGGACGTTGCTGGTGCTCAATAGCAGCAAAATCATCCTGAGACAGTTCAGTAAGGCGTCTGCCAATATCAAAAATTTTGTACTCTGCTTGGCCGGCTTGCAAAAACTCACCCAAGGTGGTGATGGTCGGTGCTGACACAGGCGCTCCCTTTTTGCTTGAATTTTAAGGCGTATTAAATCACTATGGCGCCATTATATCGGTTTATACAATGATGTGGTAACGGAGTCTGATATGGAGCAGTATCAGAAAGCCGCTCGATTACTTGATAGAATAGAGCGCGAACTGAACAGTCTTGGCTTATGGCAGTCTCACCAGCCTCCCGTGCAGGCTTTGGAAAGTCAGCAGCCTTTTGCCGTTGATACGCTGGAGTTTCATCAGTGGCTGCAATTTATTATGTTGCCGCGGATGTGGTCTCTGGTCGACAGTCAACGACCTTTGCCTGAGGGCGTCGCGGTTAGTCCAATGGCTGCTCATACCTACCGTAACGAGCTTGAACAATACGAACAACTTATCGCTCTAATCCGTGAGTTTGATGTGCTGCTAAGTGGCACTGATCCTCTGCAGGAAGACGTCTAACGGTGAAGCAGTTAGAACTTATTTACCAAGACGAACATTTAGCTGTTATTAATAAACCCAGTGGCTTACTGGTTCACCGAAGCCGTATATCAAGCGGTGCCCGTGAGTTTGCTATGCAAATGCTGCGCAACCAATTGGGGCGTCATGTCTACCCTGTGCATCGGCTGGACAGGCCAACGTCAGGGTTACTCATCTTTGCTCTTAGTAGTGATATCGCACGAACTTTGACTGAACAGTTAACCGCTCGTGAGGTAAGAAAAACCTATCATGCGGTCGTCAGAGGTTATGTAGCTGAAAGCGGTACTATTGATTACGCGCTAAAAGAAGAACTGGATAAATTAGCGGACGCTGACGCAGATACCGATAAAGAAAAACAGCCGGCGGTGACGCATTATAAATGTTTAAAGCAGGTTGAATTGCCTTATAAGGTCAGCAAAAAGCACGATACCACGCGTTATTCATTGGTTCAGTTACAACCAGAAACGGGACGTAAGCACCAGTTACGCCGACACATGGCACATATTAGGCATCCCATTGTCGGTGATACAAACCATGGTGATGGACGGCATAATAACTTTTTTCGCGAGCACTTTAATTGCCACCGTTTACTGCTGGCAGCGACTGGACTTAGCTTTAAACATCCGGTCAGTGGCGAGTCCATCAATTTGGAAATACCACTGCCGGATGAGTTTCACCAGCCATTTCTTAAGTAAAAGTTATTCCGCGCTGCGTAGCAGGGCATTGATACCCACTTTGGCACGAGTTTTAGCATCAACCCGCTTAACAATGATGGCAGCGTAAAGGCTGTGCGTTCCGTTTGCAGAAGGCAATGAACCTGGTACAACAACGGAACCTGAAGGTACACGACCGTATAGAATGCGATCATTTTCGCGGTCATAAATGCGTGTGCTCTGGCCAATGTAAACGCCCATTGAAATAACAGCGCCTTCCTCAACAATAACGCCTTCAACAATTTCTGAACGCGCACCAATAAAGCAGTTGTCTTCGATGATGGTCGGGTTGGCTTGCAGTGGCTCTAATACACCACCGATACCCACGCCACCTGAAAGGTGCACATTTTTACCGATTTGTGCGCAGGAGCCGACAGTAGCCCAGGTATCAACCATAGTGCCTTCGCCAACATAGGCTCCAATATTTACGTATGACGGCATAACAACGACATTGCGGCCAATAAAGGCGCCTTTACGGACCATCGCCGGCGGTACAACACGCATGCCTTCGGCACGGAAACGAGCACTGTCATAATCAGCAAATTTAGCCGGAACTTTGTCCCAGAAACGTGTTTCGCCGCCTTCAATTAGGTCATTGTCGTTTAAACGAAACGACAGCAGAACGGCTTTTTTCAGCCATTGGTGAACAACCCACTCGCCCGAAATTTTTTCAGCGACTCGCAACTCACCGCGGTCAATCTCGTCAATGACGTAGCGAACTGCTTCACGCAAGTCGTCATTTTCAGTATGGGCGTTGAGCTGATCACGTTGTTCAAATGCATCGATGATGCGTTGTTTTATGTTTTCCATGATAAGGATTTAAAACTCCAGGTCTTTGATAATTTGTTTTTTTAACGTTTGTTTCTGCTTGTCGTCCAAAGCGGTTTGTTGCTCCGTGGTGACAATGAATAAATCTTCTGCCTGCTCGCCTATGGTGGTAATTTTTGCGGCAAGTAAGGTGACATTCTGTTGCTGTAAAATAGCCGCAAGTTTAGCAATAAGGCCGGGTCTGTCCAGAGTTACTAGCTCAAAGGTTGTGCGACCGTGATGCTTACTTGGTATAAATGTCACTTCTGTGGCTACTGAAAAGTTTTTCATGCGCCGTGACAAGGGGCGTTTTGTACTGGGGACAGGTATGCGTTTATGCAGAACGTCCAGCAATTGTTGTTTGACTTCTTCAATGCGCTGCGGTTCTGTCAATGGCTTGCCGTCCCGTTGCAGCACAACGAAAGTATCCATGACAAAACCGTCACGGGTGGCAAGGATTTGTGCATCCAGAATATTTAACTGCTGGCTATCCAGAACACCGGCAACAGAAGCAAATAAGTGGCTTTCTTCATGATGATAAATAAACAGCTCGGTTGTACCATAGTTGTTTTCATCACCAATTAGAATCAGTGGTAACTGGTCGGTCGGCAAGTTTAATATATGCTGTGAATGCCAGCTGATCTGCTCTGGCGTATGCCGGAAGAAATAATCGGCAGTAAAACGGCCCCACAAAGCGAGAATTTCTGACTTTTCAAACCCGGCACTTAACAGCAAAGCCATTGCATTGGCTTTGTTTTCGTTTATTTTCTGGCGAATATCCAGAGTTGGTTTATTACTGTCTTGTTGCAGCAAATAAGATGTTGCGTTGTATAGCTCTTCCAGCAGGGTTGCTTTCCAGTTATTCCAGAGCGACTGATTGGTTGCGCGAATATCGGCCACCGTAAGACAATAAAGGTAGTCCAGCCGCTCGAGCGTTGAAACCTGATTAGCAAAGTCTTGTATAACTTCAGGATCATGAATGTCACGTTTCTGTGCGGTAACTGACATGGTTAAGTGGTGTCTTACCAGCCAGGCAACCAGCTCAGCGTCTTCTTCGTCATAACCATGCTGATGACAGAAGTTGCGCGCGTCCATTTCGCCTAATTCAGAGTGATCACCTCCGCGCCCTTTGGCGATATCATGGAAAATACCCGCCAAATAAAGGCAATAGCGACGATCCATCTGTGCTACCAGCTTTTCGCATAAGGGAAACTGATCCTGATAGTCTTCGTCGCTGAAGCGGTAGAGGTTTCTCACCAGACGAAAAGTGTGCTCATCAACAGTGTAAGCGTGGAACAGATCAAACTGCATTTGCCCCACAATTTGTTGCCACTGGGATAAATAACTGGCCAATACGCTGTGGTGATGCATAAGTGCAAACGCCAGGCCACAGCCGCGGGGGTGCTGAATGAGCTGGTTAAACAGGTTTCTGCATTCAGGGTCATGGCTAAGAGGCTCGGTTAACTGAGCGCGCGCGTTTCTGAGTAAACGAATGGTATTTGAATGGATGCCTTTTATCTGTGGGTGTTCGGCAATGCAGACAAAAGCCCGGACAATATTGCAGTGGTCGTCGAATACGTTGTCATGTCGTGCAGTGAGCAACTCATTTGAGACCGCAAAGTCATCGCTAATATGCTCTGCGTGTTGTAAGTCCTGTGTGCCCAGTATGGCCTGATGAAAGAATTGCAGTAACATCTGGTTGAGCTCGCTGACACGAAGAACCACTTTAAAGTAATCTTTCATCATGGTTTCGACGGATGCTTTACCGTCATTGCCATAACCCAGGCGAACCGCTACGCCGGGCTGAAAGTCAAATAACAGGCGGTCTTCGCGTTTACCAGCTTCAAGATGGAGGGCAAAGCGGATGCGCCATAACCAGTTCATGCAGTCACGTAGCTCGACGAACTCATCGGCCGTCATATAACCGTATTCAACCAGGTTTTCATCTGAATGGGTGCGGAAGTGACGTTTAGCAATCCAGCCAACGGTCTGGATGTCACGCAGTCCACCGGGGCTTGATTTGATATTAGGCTCGAGATTATAGGATGTACTGTGATATTGCTGATGTCGTTGTTTTTGCTCATCAAGTTTGGCTTGATAAAAGTCTCGGCTCGACCATGGAAAGTCATTCAATAATTGTTGATGAAATTCGTTGTAAAGATCCTCAGAGCCATCAAGGTAACGGCTCTCAATAAGGTTTGTAGCAATAGTAATATCGTTTTCTGATTGACTAAAACATTCGTCGATGGTGCGTACCGAATGGCCAATATCTAAATGAAGATCCCATAAAAAGGTAATAAGCTGACTGAGCTTTTCAGACAACCTGGTTTCAGCGTCTTCGCTCTGGGGGGCAATTAAAATGAGTAAATCGATATCTGAACCCGGATGCAGTGTTTCACGGCCATAACCGCCAACAGCTAATATAGTGGCGGGTTCATTGTTAAGTTTAAACTGTTGCCACAATTGGCAAATGAGCTGATCAAAAAATGTCGAACGGTGATGAACAAGCTCATCAATGTCGGCCGTAACAAAACGCGCCGCAGACCAGTTACGGTAGCTCTCCAGAAGTGCTTTATAGTCTTTAATGCAAGGGGTATGAGTTCTGTCAGGCCAACGGCCATGGAAGTCTTTATCCTGTTCAACATCAGCCATAATACCCCCTGAAGTCAGTTAGTTGTGCTCGATAACTCGCGCTAAGTCAGGTTCGTCATTACGTAATGTCAGAACCTCTACACCGTTATCCGTGACTAATAGAGTGTGCTCCCACTGTGCACTCAGACTGCGATCCTTGGTAAGTACGGTCCAGCCGTCTTTCATCAGTTTCGTGTGGCGCTTGCCAACGTTAACCATAGGCTCGATAGTAAAGCACATTCCGGCTTTTAACTCTTCGCCGGTACCTGCCTGGCCATAATGAAGAATTTGTGGATCCTCATGAAACACGGAGCCAATACCGTGTCCGCAGTATTCGCGGACAATTGAGTAGCCGTGGCTTTCCGCGTGCTTTTGAATAACTTCCGCAAAGTCGCCGAGCTTGATCCCTGGCTTGACCATTTCTATCGCTTTGTAAAGGGACTCCTGGGTCACTTTAATCAAACGTTTTGCCATAATAGTAGGCTTACCTACCACAAACATTTTTGAGGTGTCGCCGTGGTAACCATCAAGCTTTACGGTGACATCAATGTTCATAATATCGCCATCTTTAAGCTTTTTGGGACCAGGAATACCGTGGCAGACACAATGGTTAACAGAGGTGCAAATGGACTTAGGGAACCCATGGTAATTTAACGGAGCAGGGTAAGCGCCATGGTCAGTAATATACTTGTGGCAGATATCGTCCAGCTCTTCTGTGGTTACACCTGGTTTTACGTATTCACCAATCATTTCAAGAACACTAGCGGCAAGCTTGCCTGCAGCGCGCATTTTTTCGATTTCTTCGGGTGTCTTAATTGAGATGGTCATTCTCTTCCTGTCCGTGACTGCTGGAAAAGCCGACAGTTTAACAGCGACTGATAGAATTCGCTATCTTTGAGGCGGGTTAAAACATAAGTTAAGTAACGTTTTTTGTTGTGTAAGTGTGCTCGTTATGGTATAAAACGCACGCTTTTTTGGCCTTATGCCAACAAAGTAAACTTGTATGTAAATGATAATCCACACATACATCGACACATAAGACGGGGTGCTTGTCTAAGAACAAGTCGGCTTATGGGATGTATGGAGGCTTAACCCCCTAAAAAGGAAAAATATTATGGCTAACGTGTCAATGCGTGACATGCTGAAAGCAGGTGTCCATTTCGGTCACCAAACTCGTTTCTGGAATCCAAAAATGAAACCTTACATTTTTGGTGCTCGTAACAAAATTCATATCATTAACCTCGAAAAAACTGTGCCTATGTTCAACGATGCGTTGAGCTACATGCAGCACGTTGCTTCAAACAAAGGTAAAATCCTGTTTGTTGGTACTAAGCGCGCAGCAGCAGAAGCGGTTAAAGAAGCAGCTATTAACTGTGGTCAGTATTATGTAAACCACCGTTGGTTAGGCGGCATGTTGACTAACTGGAAAACAGTTCGTCAATCAATCAAGCGTCTAAAAGACCTTGAAACAATGAGCCAAGACGGAACATTCGACAAACTAACCAAGAAAGAAGCTTTGGTTAACACTCGTGAAATGGAAAAGCTGGAAAAAGGCTTAGGCGGTATCAAAAACATGGGCGGCTTACCAGACGTTCTGTTTGTTATCGATGCTGATCACGAGCACATCTCTATTAAAGAAGCTAATAACCTGGGCATTCCAGTTGTTTCTGTTGTGGATACAAACTCTGACCCTGACGGTGTTGATTACATTGTTCCGGGTAACGATGACGCGATCCGTGCAATTCAATTGTATTTGAACACTGCTGCAGAAGCGGTAAAAGAAGCACGTACAGCGCAAGTTGAAGCAAAAGACTCTGACGATTTCGTCGAAGCAACTGAATAATCGAGGAATAGAATCATGGCAATTACAGCAGCTCTAGTAAAAGAACTGCGCGAGCGCACAGGCGCTGGCATGATGGACTGCAAAAAAGCATTGCAGGAAGTCGACGGTGATATGGAAGCGGCAATTGACCTGATGCGTAAAAGCGGTCAGGCCAAAGCAGCGAAGAAAGCAGGCCGTGTTGCAGCTGAAGGTGTTATTTTAGTTAAGTCTGAAGGCAACCAGGCAACGTTAGTTGAGCTAAACTGCGAAACTGACTTCGTAGCACGTGACGACAGCTTCCTGGCATTTGGCGATAAAGTCATTAACGTTGCATTTGCTAACAAAGAAAATGACGTTGAAGCGTTAAAAACGACTGACATCGGTGGTCAAACGGTTGAGAAAACTCGTGAAGACTTAGTGGCTAAAATTGGTGAGAACATGAACGTTCGTCGTGTTCAAACTCTTGAAGCTGGCGATGTTGTTGCAACTTACACTCACGGTGCCCGCATCGGTGTTGCAGTTGCTCTTATCGGTGGTGATGAAGACTTGGCTCGTGACTTATGTATGCACGTTGCAGCAAGTAATCCACAGTTTGTTAAGCCTGAAGACGTTGAAGCTGAAGTTGTTGAGAAAGAGCGCTCTATTCAGGTTGATATCGCAATGCAAAGCGGTAAGCCGAAAGAAATCGCTGAAAAGATGGTTGAAGGCCGTATGCGTAAGTTTACCGGTGAAATCAGCCTGACTGGTCAGCCTTTCGTGAAAGATCCATCAATGACTGTTGGTGAGTTACTGAAGAAAGCTGGTGCCGATGTTGTTACTTTCGTTCGCTTTGAAGTGGGTGAAGGTATTGAACGTAAAGAAGAAGATTTTGCTTCTGAAGTTCAGGCACAAGTGGCGGCAGCGAGCAAAGGCTAACAGCGTGGTCTCGACCAGCCCCATGAAATAGAAAATTATAAACCGCGTCTTGAGCGTTCAGGACGCGGTTTTTTTTAAACTAAAGGAAAGAGTAGAGGCAATGATGAGCACCCATCCGAAACCCAGTTATCGACGCATATTGTTAAAACTCAGTGGTGAAGCCCTTATGGGGGACGAACCATTTGGCATTGATGCTAAAGTGCTTGATCGTATGGCACAGGAAATTAAGGAATTAGTTGAACTTGGGGTTCAGGTAGGCTTAGTCATTGGTGGTGGTAACTTATTCCGTGGAGAAGGTTTAGCCAAAGCTGGTATGAATCGTGTTGTGGGCGACCATATGGGTATGTTGGCAACAGTGATGAATGGTCTGGCAATGCGTGACGCTCTGCATCGTGCTTTTGTTAACGCGCGCTTAATGTCAGCTATTGAATTAACGGGTGTTTGTGACAGCTATAACTGGGCAGAAGCTATTAGTTTATTAAAGTCAGGTCGGGTGGTGATTTTCTCTGCCGGAACTGGCAACCCTTTCTTTACGACAGACTCAGCGGCGTGTTTACGCGGAATTGAAATTGAAGCTGAAGTTGTTCTTAAAGGAACGAAAGTTGATGGGGTTTATTCGGATGATCCTGTGGGTAATCCGGATGCAACCTTGTATAAGCATATTAATTACGATGATATACTGGAAAAACAGTTAAAAGTAATGGATTTAGCGGCATTCACTCTGGCGCGAGACCACGCTTTGCCTATCCGGGTGTTTAATATGAATAAGCCGGGTGCTTTACGAGCCGTGATTATGGGTGAAGAAGAAGGTACACTAATTAGTAAAGACGCAGAGTAATCGCCGCTATTGAATAGAAGGGTATAAGACAGTGATAAAAGAAATTATAGAAGACGCTAAAGATCGCATGGAAAAAAGTGTTGAGTCATTGCGTAGTCAAATGTCGAAAGTACGCACCGGACGAGCTCACCCCAGCATTTTAGATAGTGTTATGGTGAACTATTACGGTACTGACACGCCGCTGAAACAGTTGGCTAATATCACCACCGAGGACTCCAGAACTTTAGCGTTGACCGTATTTGACAAGTCGGCTTCAGCTGCGGTTGAAAAGGCAATTATTAACTCGGACTTGGGGTTAAATCCGGCATCAGCCGGAGCTGTTATTCGCATTCCTTTGCCACCATTGACTGAAGAGCGTCGTCGCGACCTGGTTAAAATTGTGCGCGCGGAAGCAGAGCAGGGGCGAGTGGCGGTACGCAATATTCGTCGTGACGCGAACAGCGATATTAAAGACCTTCTGAAAGAAAAAGAAATTACTGAAGATGAAGAACGTAGTGCTGAAGATGAGATTCAAAAACTGACGGATAAATACGTCAAGCAAATTGATGAATCGTTGAAAGCAAAAGAAGAGGACTTGATGGAAATTTAACCATCAAACCTTACCTACGTTGGTCTATGACGCCGTGTCAGGTATACTCGCACGGCGTTTTTTAATGTTTACGGCAGATTGAATGAAAGAATTACCGTCAATAGAGCAGTTAGTTCCCCGACACGTTGCCATTATCATGGACGGCAATGGTCGTTGGGCGAAACAACGCGGTAAAATACGAACTTTTGGGCATAAGGCCGGAGCAGAAGCTGTGCGCAGAGCGGTCGCTTTTGCTCGCCGTAACGGTATAGAGTCTCTGACTTTATTTGCTTTTAGTAGCGAAAATTGGAAGCGTCCCGCTACTGAAGTATCGGTACTGATGGAGTTGTTTATGTCAGTATTGAAAAGCGAAGTAAAAAAGTTAGACGATAATGATATTCGCTTGCGCATTATTGGCGATAAAGGTGCTTTCTCAAAGCGTTTACAAAAGCGAATACAAGAAGCCGAAGAAAAGACTCAGAATAATAGTGGGCTAAATTTAAATATCGCTGCAAACTATGGTGGTCAATGGGATATCACTCAAGCCAGTCGTAAGTTGGCTGATAAAGTGAAAACCGGCGAGATCGAGCCTTCAGAAATTACCGAAGAGGCAATATCCGGTGAACTTATGATGGCCGATCAGCCATTACCGGATTTACTCATCCGAACGGGGGGTGAGCGTCGTATTAGTAATTTTCTATTATGGCAGTTGGCTTATGCAGAGTTGTATTTTACTTCAACATTGTGGCCAGACTTTGACGATGCCATTTTTGCTAAAGCAATAACGGATTTTGCTCAACGTGAACGTCGCTTCGGTTTAACCAGCGAACAATTGACCGTGCTTATGCAAGGCATAGAAACTCGGATAGAGGAATAACACTTGCTAAAACAACGTATTATTACAGCATTATTGCTGGTTCCAGTGGCACTATACGGGGTTTTTATGCTGCCGCTTTGGGGCTTTTCTCTGTTCATTCAGGCGGTTTTAATGCTGGGTGCCTGGGAATGGTCTCCTTTAATGGGCGTGCGTCGTACATCAGCGCGTATTGCTTATACTCTGTTTGTTGGAGCTATAATTGGTGTGCTTTCATGGCTGGCACCGTATGAACACTTATGGCGCGATGGCGAGCTTTCTAAACTGATTTATTACACTATCCTTGCCGGTGGCATCTGGTGGGTCGTAGCTTTGGCAATGATAGTTAATTACCCCTCAAGTCGCCGTATGTGGTCGCGAACCCGCGCCATTGTTGGTGTTTTTGGGTTGCTGATTTTTATTCCTACATGGGCTGCATTAGTCACGGTCCGCTCTATCGATATTGATGAGTCACGCTTCTTTGGTGGCTGGGTTGTTCTGTTTATTCTTCTTTTAGTCTGGGCTGCCGATGTCGGTGCGTATTTTGCCGGCGTTCGTTATGGGCGCAACAAAATGATGCCAGCCGTAAGTCCGGGCAAAACGATGGAAGGTTTATGTGGCGGGGTAACTCTGGCTTTTGTGGTGATGATGGTTGTGGCGCACTGGACTAAAGTGCCCGCTGATCAATTTACCGGTTATTACTTAACCGGGTTGTTTACTGTAGTGGCGTCGGTATTCGGAGATTTAAACGAAAGTATGTTTAAACGCAGTGCCGGAGTAAAAGACAGCGGATCAATTTTACCGGGGCATGGGGGAATTCTTGACCGTATTGACAGTCTTACAGCTGCAGTGCCTATTTTCACCTTAGCTTATCTGGAGTTTTTGCATTAAACCTATGCGTCGAATTACGGTTTTGGGAGCAACAGGCTCCATTGGTCAAAACACTCTGGATGTTGTTGCACGACACCCGGAAGACTTTGAGGTTTTTGCGCTAACCGCTCACAGCCAGGTTCAGGTTATGGCTGAGCTGTGTTTGAAGCACCATCCACAATACGCCGTTATGGGCTCTCAAAGCAGTGCGTCAGAGCTCAAAGAACTTTTAGGCACTCAGGTATCAACACAGGTAACCTACGGCGAAAAAGCTTTAGCAGAAGTTAGTGCCGCAGGCGACGTCAATATTGTTATGGCAGCGATAGTTGGCGCTGCAGGACTTGCCCCGACATTAGCTGCTATTGATGCGGGTAAAGATGTCTTGCTGGCCAACAAAGAAGCCCTGGTAATGAGCGGTCAATTGTTTATTGACCACGCACAACGTTCTGGCGCTCGAATAATACCAGTAGACAGCGAACACAATGCTATTTTCCAGTGCTTACCCCAGGCTGCCCAGCAGTTGGTTGGCACTATGTCTTTAGCAGAGCATGGTATTCAGCATCTGTTATTAACTGGCTCCGGTGGCCCGTTTCGGGATATACCACTTGAAGAGCTATCGAAACAAACTCCAGGGGCGGCATGTAACCATCCCAACTGGTCTATGGGACGAAAGATATCTGTCGATTCGGCCACTATGCTTAATAAAGGACTGGAATATATTGAAGCCCGCTGGTTATTCAATTGCTCACGTGAACAGTTGAAAGTGGTGATTCACCCTCAAAGTGTTATCCATTCTATGGTCCAGTACACCGATGGCTCGGTTCTGGCGCAAATGGGGGAGCCTGATATGCGCACCCCAATTGCCCATTCACTGGGGTATCCTGAGCGATTAGAAAGCGGTGTATCAAATCTGGATTTTACTCAAATTGGACAGTTAACGTTTAAACAGCCCGAGTCAGCTCGCTATCCCTGTCTGCAGCTTGCAATAGAAGCGTGTTGGGCAGGGCAGTGGGCAACGACAGCCTTAAATGCTGCCAATGAAATAGCCGTTGATGCGTTTTTGCAGGAACAGGTGGGCTTTACCGATATCGCTAAAGTCTGTGATTCCGTATTACAGTCGGTAACAACTCATGAGGCTGATAGCATCGAGACGCTATTAGCTATCGATAAAAAAGCGCGTTTAGCAGCTAAACAATGGTTGCAGGAGTACGCACAGTGATAGACGCAATTTGGTATTTCTTTTCGTTTGTTGTCACATTGGGAATTTTGGTTGCGTTTCACGAGTTCGGGCATTTTTGGGTTGCTCGACGCTGTGGCGTTAAGGTAATAACCTTTTCTGTTGGTTTTGGTCGCGCTATTTGGAAGCGTACCGGAAAAGACGGTACGGTCTATCAACTAGGTGCTATCCCTCTTGGCGGTTATGTTCGAATGCTGGATGAACGCATTGATGATGTTACCGAAGAAGAGCGAGATGTAAGCTTTAATGCACAGTCGGTTTATAAACGTTTTGCCATAGTAGCGGCGGGTCCTGTTGCTAACTTTGTCCTTGCGGTAGCGGTGCTATGGCTCATGTTCGGTATTGGTGTGCCGACGGTAAAGCCTGTTATTGGTGATATCAAAGAAAACTCCATTGCTGCAAAAGCAGATCTGGAAAGAGGCAGTGAAATTTTGTCAGTCGACGATGTAGAAGCTTATGACTGGCAACAAGTGCAGCTGGGCTTAATGTCCGCTATTGGCGATGACGAGACGATAATAACGTTAAGAACGCCGGCGGGAAGTGAAGTTCAGCGCAGGCTGGACTTGACTGGCTGGCGGTTTGATCCTGAGACAGAGTCGACCTTTGGAAGTTTAGGTATTGAGGTTTATCAGCCTGAAGTTTACACCGAGCTTAGTCAGGTTGAAGCAGACTCACCAGCTGATGCGAGCGGCCTTAAAGCGGGCGACACTATTATTTCTATTGACGGTGAGCAAGTCGATAGTTGGGAAAGAATACGTGAGATTATTGCTCAGTCGGCTGGGCAGAGTCTGTTGTTTACGGTTGAAAGAAATAGCGTTGAGCAGGAAGTTTCTGTTCAAATAGGGGAACGGGAAAGTCAAAATGGTGTCATAGGCTACCTTGGCGTAGTTCCGGTGACTGAACCGTTACCTGATAATTATGTTTTCAACCATCAATACGGGTTTTTCGGGGGCTTAGCGAAAGGCGCAGAAAAAACTTGGGAGTTGATGGTTGTTAGCGTGAAAATGATAGGTAAACTGCTGACCGGAGATGTTTCTGTAAAGAACCTGGCAGGGCCTTTAAGTATTGCTGAAGGTGCTGGTGTTAGCGCTAGTAACGGGTTCGTCTATTTTTTAAGTTTTTTGGCATTATTAAGTGTCAATTTAGGGATAATAAATTTATTACCTTTACCGGTGTTAGACGGCGGTCATTTAGTGTTTTACAGCATTGAATGGGTTCGTGGTAAGCCGGTATCCGAAAGAGTGCAAGACGTTTGCTATAGGATTGGTGGGGTGCTGGTATTCGCGTTGATGGCGTTAGCAATATCAAATGACATCGCCCGTTTCGCATTCTGAGTCACGAATTAACAAAAAAGTAGCTAGTGATAATGACGTTTAAAAAGCTGTTAGTGAGTGCCATGATTGCAGGTGCAGTAGCACCAGCCTACGCACAAGACGAGTTTGTTGTTCAGGATATTGAAGTTAAAGGGTTACAACGTGTCGCTTTAGGTGCTGCGTTAACTTATATTCCGGTTAGGGTGGGTGATGAGGTGAGTGAGTTACAGATTCGTAGCGCCATTCGCTCACTCTACTCTTCGACTCACTTCAACTATATTGATGCACGGAGAGATAACGATACGTTAATTTTCACCGTCAGTGAGCGACCAACCATTGCTGAAATTACCTTTGAAGGTAACAGCGATATCAAAGACGAGCAGCTTGAAGAGAGCTTGCTTGATAATAATATTGTTACTGGCGAACCTCTGGATAGAACCACTATTTCAGGCATAGAAAAAGGTCTGGAAGATTTCTATCATAGTGTTGGTAAATACAATGCATCGGTGGATATACAAGTTGTTGATTTGCCGCGCAACCGAGTTGAGTTGCGTATGAACTTCGACGAAGGCGACGCTGCTGAAATTGCACAAATTAATATTGTGGGTAATAAGGCGTTTGCCGATGAGCAACTTCTTGATGCTTTCGAACTTCGCGATGAGCTCCCGTGGTGGAACGTTATTGGCGAAAAGCGCTACCAGAAACAGCAGTTAAGTGGTGACTTAGAGACTTTAGAGTCTTTTTATCGGGACCGTGGGTATTTGCGTTTCCAGGTTGAATCCGTTCAGGTTTCTATGACACCCGATCGTGAAGGTATTTATATCACCATCAATGTTAAAGAGGGTGATAAATACAACGTAAGCGAAACCGATGTTATTGGGGATCTAAAAGGCCACGAAGAGCTAGTCAGCCGAATTGCGACTATTGAAGAAGGTACCCTCTATAACGCCGCACAGGTGACTTATATCGAGGATATGATTAGCCGCTTCTATGGTCGTTACGGCTATGCTTACCCTGAAGTTCGAGCTATCCCTGAACATAATGACGATGACAAAACGGTTAAAATTACTTTCTCGGTAGAACCGGGTAAGCGTGTCTATGTACGTCACATTAATTTTGAAGGTAACGGTGCGACAAAAGACCGGGTGCTTCGTCGTGAAATGCGCCAACTGGAAGGTGCCTGGTTATCTGACAATAAAATTGAACAAGGTAAGGTTCGTCTTGAACGTCTTGGTTTCTTTGAGACAGTTGAAACATCAACTGAGCGAGTCGAAGGCAGCGATGATCAGGTTGACGTGACCTATAAGGTGAAAGAGCAACCATCGGGCTCCTTTAACGCCGGCGTTGGTTATGGTGACTACTCAGGTTTGCAACTTAATGCGGGTGTTCAGCAAAATAACTTCCTGGGCACTGGTAACAGAGTTGGATTTAATGTCAGCACCAGCCGCTTTAATAAAAACGTTAACGTTTCCTATACTGACCCGTACTTCACAATGAATGGCGTTAGCCTTTCAGGACAAGTGTATATGAGTGAGTTTGATGCCGGCCAGGCGGAAAACTTAATTCGTTACAATCAGAAAACCTTTGGTGTTTCCAGCGGTGTAGGCTTCCCGGTTGATGAAATCAACAGCTTTAACTTTGGTATTGGTTATAAAAACCAGGAAGTAACGAACGTTGACGGTTATGAGCAAATACGGAAATTTTATTCCGCATACTTAAACCGGGAGAACCCTGACGACGGTGTCGCTTTCGATATTTATGAGTTTAATATGGGCTGGTCCCGTGTAACCTTAAATAGAGGGCGCTTTCCAACCAGTGGTTCTTCTCAACGCGCTGGCATTGAGATCTCTGCGCCGTTTAGTGACGTCCAGTATTTCCGGACGAACTATGAATATAAACATTACTACCCGTTAACGCGCGATCAGCAATGGACATTCCTGACACGCCTTAACCTAGGTTATGGTAATGGTTATGGTACAGATGACAGAGGTAATGATTACTTATTGCCATTCTGGGAGTCTTTCCGAGTTGGCGGACAGGGCGACTTACGTGGTTTCGAAGCTAACACTGTTGGACCACGAGCTATTTACAGTTCGGCAAGCCAGCTACCGGCACCACCAGACGTAACCGGGGCGCCAAATGGTTTGCCATCTGGCTCAGATTCACAACAAGTTCAGGTGAGCCGCTTTGCCGTTGGCGGTAACGCAAAAGTTGTCGGTGGGCTTGAGCTTATCGTACCAACACCTTTTGTCGATGAAGGTATGCGTAATAGCGTAAGAACAAGTGTCTTTGTTGACTTCGGTATGGTCTGGGATACAGAATTCGACTACGATAGGTATAAAGACCTGGAGCTGGCTCAGGGAAGTCAGCCGTTAACGGATTACAGTTCGCCAGGCGACTTCAGAGCTTCAGCGGGTGTATCCGTTCAATGGATATCACCAATGGGTCCGCTGACCTTTTCACTGGGGCGGGCTCTGAAAGAAGTTGAGGGTGATGAAACTCAAGTGTTCTCGTTTAATATCGGAACCACATTCTGATAATAATAATTAAATATTAGTAATAAAATTTGAAGGAGTTTTACCTTGAAAAAGTTAATTAAATCTACAGCTGCAGCTGTTGCTGTTTCAACAGCACTTTTTGCAGGCGCCGCGCAAGCACAGCAGAAAATTGGTGTGGTCGATATGATGGAAGTATTCCAGCAGTTACCACAGCGTGAGCAAATTTCAGAGCAGTTACAGAACGAGTTCCAGGATCGCTTTGAAGAAATGCGTCGTCTTGAGCAAAAGGTTCAGGAATTGCGTCAAAAGCAAGAACGTGATGCGTCAATTATGTCTGCGTCTGAAAAAACTCAGCTAGAGCGTGACCTGGAAGAGACTATCTCTCAGGCTCAGCTAAAAAGCAAAGCGCTTCAGGAAGACACCCGTCGTCGTCAAAACGAAGAGCGTAACAAGTTGCTTGGCAAGGTACAGGATGCAATTACTGCAGTAGCTGAAGACAAAGACTACGATATGGTTCTTGAAAGTAACGCTGTAACTTACATGAAAGCAGATAACGACTTGTCTGGTGCGGTTGTCGAGAAAATGACCTCAGGTAACTAATCTATGACTGAGTACACATTGCAGCAGTTGGCTGACCATGTGGGTGGGGAGGTGCGAGGAAATGCGCAGCTCCCCATTTTTCGCGTGGCGACCTTGCAGTCTGCTACTGGTGACGCTATAGCTTTTTTGGCAAATAGTCGTTACAAAAGTCAGCTAGAAACTACGTCTGCCGGGGCGGTTATTGTCTCCGAAAAAGACGACAGTGATGCCGTTAATAACGCAATTCGGGTATCCAACCCTTATGCTGCATTTGCCAAAATTGCACAGTTATTGGATACCACGCCTAAGCCTGCGAAGGGCGTGGCTGATTCCGCGAAAATTGCTGAATCTGCCAGTATTGGTGTTAACGTTAGTATTGGTGAATACGTCGTTATTGAAGACGGGGCCATCATTGGGGATAACACCAGTATTGGAGCTCACTGCTATATTGGAGCTGAAACACAGCTTGGTTCTGGCTGTACGCTCTGGTCGGGAGTAAAAGTTTATCACCGTTGTGTTATTGGTGATAACTGTCTATTTCATGCAGGTGCGGTTATTGGAGCTGATGGCTTTGGTTGGGCACCTGAAAATGGTAAATGGTTGAAAATTCCCCAACTGGGCCGTGTTGTTATTAAAGACAACGTTGAAATTGGGGCTAGTACTACGGTTGATCGTGGCGCACTCGATGACACCGTTATCTCATCGGGTTGTATCATTGATAATCAGTGCCAGATTGCTCACAACGTATTTATAGACGAAGACACTGCTATTGCCGGTTGTACCGTTTTAGCCGGTAGCTGTCATATCGGTAAACGCTGTATGATTGGTGGTGCCTCAGCCATTAATGGTCATATTAGCGTATGTGATGATGTGCAAATCATGGGATTTGCTATGGTAATAAAAGAGATCACTGAGCCGGGCGTTTATGCGTCAGGTATACCTGCCAGCGGACACCGTGAATGGCGGCGTAATGGTGCCAGGTTCCGCCAATTGGATGATCTCTTTAAGCGTGTAAAAGAACTGGAAAAACAAGCTGACAATAACAACTGAGTAAGGTGAAAGGTTTGAAAATTACGGAATCAGGGTTTGATATTCAAGGGGTATTAGATTTACTTCCCCATCGTTATCCGTTTTTATTAATAGACAGAGTTATCGAGACAAACTCGAAAGACTCTTTGCACGCGATAAAGAATGTCAGCTTTAATGAACCGATGTTTAATGGCCACTTCCCGGGCAAACCAATTTTCCCGGGAGTTTTGTTGCTGGAAGCAATAGCTCAGGCCTGTGGTTTACTCGGTTTTAAAATTACAGAGAGTAAAAAGAGCGCAAACGACTTATACCTATTCGCTGGTATTGATAACGCGCGTTTCAAGCGTCAGGTTATCCCGGGCGATACAGTAGACTTTTATGTCACCTTTGAAAAAGAACGCCGTGGTATCTGGAAGTTTACCGGGCGTGCCGAAGTTGATGGCGATGTCGCCTGTACTGCTGAAATTATCTGTGCAAGAAGAGAAGTTTAAGTGATTCACGAAACCGCAATTATTGACCCGAGCGCAGAGATTGGAGCCAATGTCAGCGTTGGCCCATGGACAGTCATTGGTCCAAATGTTGTTATTGGCGATAACTGCGACATTCGCTCGCACGTTGTTTTAAAAGGCCCTACGACCATTGGGAAAAACAACACTATTTATCAGTTTGCTTCTGTTGGCGAGGATTGTCAGGATAAAAAGTACGATGGTGAGCCAACTGAATTAGTGATTGGCGATAATAATGTATTTCGTGAATCCGTAACCATTCATCGTGGCACCGTGCAGGATGACTCGCTCACCAAGATCGGCGACAACAACTTATTTATGGCATATGTGCATGTGGCACATGACTGTGTAATAGGTAACGACAATATTTTTGCTAATCAGGTGACATTAGCCGGTCATGTTCATGTTGGAGACTGGGTTATCCTGGGAGGTATGACGGGAGTGCACCAGTTTTGCCATATTGGTTCACATTCGTTTGCTGCGGTGAATTCAATAGTGGTGCAGGATATTCCTCCATTTGTTATGGCGCAGGGCCATAATGCTAAGCCCAGAACAATCAATGCGGAAGGATTAAAGCGTCGGGGATATACTCCTGAGCAAATTCAGAATGTACGCCGGGCATACAAAATATTGTATCGCTCCAGTCTGACAGTAGAAGAAGCGCTGGAAGGTATTACTGCACTAAATGAACCGGCACTTGACGGCTTCACGGCTTTTGTAGAAAACAGTTCACGAGGCATTATTCGTCCGTAATGAGTAGCAAAAAGCCGCCGAAAATTGCCATTGTTGCCGGTGAGCACTCGGGTGATCTGTTAGGCGCCGGACTAATGCAGGCCATTTCAAAACGTCACCCCGGTGCATACTTTATTGGCGTCGGTGGACCATTAATGGCTGAGCAGGGAATGGACTCTTACTTTCCCATGGATGACTTAGCCGTTATGGGGATAGCCGAAGTCGTACAGCAACTTCCTAAGCTACTACGACACCGGAAAAAACTGGTGCAATATCTTATCGAAGAACAACCCGATGTAATGATAGGTATTGACGCTCCGGACTTTAACCTGACGGTTGAAACTCGCCTTAAAAATGCTGGTATAGCAACGATTCATTATGTCAGTCCATCGGTGTGGGCGTGGCGAGAAGGGCGTATTAAAGGCATTAAGAAGGCAGTAGATCATGTACTGTGCTTGCTGCCTTTTGAAAAGGACTTTTACGATAAGCACGGTCTCCCGGCGACTTTTGTCGGCCACCCTCTGGCCGATGACATCCCAATGCAATGGCAGCAGACTCCAGCGAGAAAGGAGTTAAAACTCGAACCTGAAAGCGAGTATTTGGCTATTCTGCCTGGTAGCAGAAAAGGTGAAATTGCCCGTATGGCGCCTGTATTTTTGCGAGTTGCCAAAAAAATAGCAGAGAAGTATCCGAACCTTCGTTTCGTGGCACCGATGATAAGCGACGCTCGTGCTGAGCAGTTTCAGGAACTCATTAAGCAATACAGTCCAGAATTGACCATTGCGCTTCCTGTAGGCGAAAGCCGTAAGGTTATGGCGGCATCAAATTACCTGCTACTGACATCGGGAACTGTGGCGCTTGAAGCATTACTTATTAAACGCCCTATGGTGGTGGCTTATCGGTTCCACTGGTTGTCTTATCAAATTATTAAACGTTTATTCCATGCGCCGTTCTTTTCATTGCCGAACCTTTTAGCGGGCAAAGAAATTGTGCCGGAACTCGCTCAGTCAGAGGCGTCTGAAGAAGGTATCGAGCAGGCCTTAGTTGAGTTAATCGAGCAGGACAACACCGTTTTGCTTGAACAGTTCAAAACTATCCATCAGCAGTTGAAAGTCTCAGCCAGCGAAAAAGCGGCTAATGTTGTAGACTCCTTTCTATAGTTCTATTTTTTAGAAATAAAACCTGAACACAATGCGCTAATAATTCCAAAAAATAGACCTTATTATAGAGGTATCTAAACAAGAGGAATTTATTATGGGTTTATTAGTGGATGGTCAGTGGCGCGATAAGTGGTATGACACAAAGAAACATGGTGGCCGCTTTGTGCGCAGCGAGTCACAGTTTCGAAATACAGTCGCTAAAGGTACAGAGTTTGAGCCCGAATCCGGCCGATATCATCTGTACGTTTCTTATGCCTGCCCCTGGGCTCACAGGGCATTAATTTTTCGGAAGCTAAAAGGTCTGGAAAGTCATATCGATGTCTCGGTAGTACATCCGTTGATGTTGGAGAATGGCTGGGAATTTTCTGAAGCTCCTCTTAACGAGCCTCTCTATGACGCTGACTTTCTTTATCAAATTTATCTGAAAGCCGATCCGGAATATACCGGGCGAGTTACGGTACCAGTGTTATGGGATAAGAAAACCCAGACCATAGTCAATAACGAGTCAGCGGAAATTATACGAATTTTCAATTCTGCTTTTGATGAACTGACCGGAAATACTCTGGACTTCTTTCCGGCGAATAAGCAAAAGCAGATAGAAGAAATCAACGAGTGGGTTTACAACGACATTAACAATGGTGTGTACCGCAGCGGCTTTGCGACCACACAAAAGGCTTACGAAGAGGCTTATCAGTCTTTATTTGCGGCACTGGATAAAGTCGAAGATATTCTCAGTCAGAGCCGTTACCTCGCCGGTGATGAACTGACAGAGGCGGACTGGCGGCTATTTACAACTTTGGTTCGTTTTGATGCGGTTTACTTCGGTCACTTTAAGACCAATAAGAAACGTATTGTCGATTATCATAATATGTGGAACTACTTGCTGGAGTTGTATCAACACCCGGGTGTGGAAGAAACGGTTGTGATGGATCATATAAAAACTCACTACTACGCCAGCCATACCACAATTAACCCGACTCAGGTGGTGCCTAAGGGCCCTGAAATCAATTTTCATCAAACACATAATCGGGGTCAAAATGGAGGTAAAAAATCATGAGCGCTATTTTGGCAAAACACCGGGGTATGCCTGCTCAGGACGGTGCTGGGGTTAAGCTTACCCGCATTATTAATCAGCCGGGTTTGAAACATCAGGATCCATTTTTAATGCTGGATGAATTTCGCTCGGATAATCCTGATGACTATATTGCAGGCTTTCCACCTCATCCGCATCGCGGATTTTGTACTTTGACTTATATGCTGGCCGGAACCATGGAGCACAAAGACTCGGTTGGCAATACGGGCGCAGTAGAGGCCGGTGGCGTACAATGGATGAAAGCAGCTAAAGGCATCATACACGCTGAAATGCCGAAGCAGGTTGAAGGTCTGATGTGGGGCTTTCAGCTATGGGTTAATTTGCCATCTGACGAAAAAATGAGTGAGCCTGATTGGCATGACTTTCCATCGGCGACTATTCCCGAAGTAAAAAGTGATGACGCTCTTGTCAGAGTTATTTCGGGCCAATATCAGCAGCAAGAAGGTCCGGTAAGAGCGCCCGGGCGTGATTTCTTAATGCTGGACGTACACTTAGGTAAAGAAGCTTTTAGTTTGCCTTCTCAGGGACAAAAACGTCGCCTGCTTTACGTTTATCAGGGGAGTTTAACGGTTAATGGAGAGCTCGCAAAGGAAGGTGAATTGCTCGTGCTTGATCCGGCGGACACGTTAACGTGCACTACTGACGAAGGTGCACGATTTATTCTTCTGGCGGCAAAACCCATCGAAGAGCCGATTGCTCAGTATGGGCCGTTTGTCATGAATAACTCAGGTGAGATTGAACAGGCGATAAAAGACTACCAGGCAGGGACTCTGGCAGCCAATCAAAAGCTAAGTTAGCGCAGTTCTAATGCTTCAGTCTGCCCCAGTAATCGCTCATAACGGTTACTGTGGCTGCTGGAAAGTTGCAGACCCTCTAATACTTTAAAGCACTGGTCACATTCTTTTTTCAATAACTTCCGTTCTGCGTTAGGCGTTTCTTCGATAAAGCGCACGGCCGCCTGGATAAAGTTAAGTGCAGCGCCACTGTTCATTGGAGCCACCTCCATCGCTTCACGGAACAGCTCCAGTGCGCGACTGTAATGACCTTCCTGATACGCTTCAGCACCTGCTTTGTGCACTTTAAAGAAGGCGTCCTGCTGCTTTTGAGCGGCGGCAAGTCTGGCTTGCAGGATTTTAGTGGTGTAACTGTCAAGTAACAGGTTGTCGTCTTTATAGGCGGCGAGCGCATTGGCTTTTTCGTACTCGCCGACATCCAGCAGAATCGCAATAACGTCTGGCAATAAATCTTTGTTGATAGGTTGGTTCGTTGCCAGATTTTCCCCGACAACTTCGTTTAAACGCTGTTGGGCTTCACGTAAACGACCGTTAAACGAATCAATTCGTGACAGTAAAATGGCTTCTAAATCTTCAAATGAAATATCGGCATGCAATAGATGCTCATCGTAACGGGCTCGCTGAAGCTCCATTGTAGCTTCGGTTTGGTACTTACTAATCTGCTGTGGCGTGTCGCTGTGTTCAGCTGCATCAAGAATACTGCGCAAGTAATTACATAAGTGCTGCGCATTACGAAAGACCGATTTGCGTGCTATTTGCAAAACGTTATTCATGGCTTGCTTGGCTATATCAAAGTCACCATTGTCGCGTGCTATGTGAGCCAGTTTGGTTTGTCGTTCAATAGAAAAGGGCGCCATGGTTATTGCATCGCGTGCGCTTTCCAGTGCCTCTTCAAGCTGTTGTTGTTGCAGGTAGCATTCGGTTTTTAAATCATGGGCCTCAATGGCATTGGGCATACGCTTAATAATATGGTTAAGAATATTAAGCGCTTCTTCTGGTGAGTTTTGCAGCAGTCTGGTCTCCGCCAGCTTTAGAAACACCCAGCTATGGGAGTTTTCTTCCAGCAGATCTTTAATGGCTATTTCGGCTTTATCCAGTTGCCCGGTTTTATTGTACAGCTCAATTTGCAGTTTTCGGCAATAATTGCTGTAACGGCTGTTTGACTGAATGTGTTTCTGGCAAGCGCTAATGCAGGCCTCATAATCGTGTTTAGTCAGAGCTTTAAATACATCTTTTAACCACATGCGACGCTTGTAGGCACGCATTAAACGAGAGCGCAAAACACGATGGGAAAAAGGCTTCATTAAATAGTCGTCTGGTTGCAGCTCCAGCGCGCTTAAAACCATTGGACGGGTATTGTCGCCGGTAATAATGAAGAACAGGGTGTGTTCTTTCATTAAACCGCGAACCTGAAGCTCTTCCAGTACCTGTCGGCCATTTCGGCCACGGCCGAGGTTATAGTCTACCAACAGAATATCGTGCGGGTTTTTGATGTAGGCAGCAATGCCCGCTTCACCCGTTGTCTTGATTTGGACGTCTTTTGCCCCCAAGTTTAACAGCAGGCCTTTGAGCATAACCTGAAAGGGCTTCTGGTCATCAATCAATAACACACGTTTATCATTGAGCTCTAAGGTTTTGTCCATTAGTGTCAAACAGTATCCTGATAGTATTCAATACCGACAGCATACTGGCTAATTTCAATAATGTTAAGCGGCAACGGAGGCTGATGTGAAAGCAATTCAGATTTCAGAGCAAAAAGTGATATGGAAAGACGGTATTAATTTAAGCGAGCCGCGTGCAGATGAGGTTCAGTTGCGTGTTTTAAGCGCCGGGGTTAACCGCGCCGATCTAATGCAAATAGCAGGGAAGTATCCGCCGCCTAACGGCGTATCCGATATTCCCGGGTTAGAAGTCTGTGGCGTTATAGAGCAGGTTGGCAGCCAGGTTTCCGACTGGAAGACAGGGCAACGTGTTAGTGCCTTACTAGCCGGAGGCGGTTTTGCAGAGCGGGTCAACGTTTCGGCAAAACAACTGCTGGAAGTGCCGGATGACTGGAGTCATGAAACCGCAGCTGGCTGGCTTGAGACTTTTGCTACTGCTTATCTCAATGTTTTCCAGTTAGCCGGGCTAAAACAGGGAGAGCGGGTATTGGCGCATGCCGGTGCCAGTGGGGTCGGAACTTCGCTAATACAGTTGTGCCGTGAAAGCGGTAATGACGTTATTGCGGTCGTAGGCAGCGATGAAAAATCACGATTTTGTCTGAACCTCGGTGCGAAGCATGTTATTAACCGATATCAGCAAGATATTGTTGAAGAAGTTAAGGCGCTGGGAGAAGTCGATGTCATCCTCAATCCGGTTGCCGGCGAATCTATCGCAAAAGACCAGCAGTATTTAAAGCAAGACGGTCGTATTATTTTGATTGGCTTAATGGGCGGTCGTACGGGAGAAGTTGATTTCGGGCGAATGCTAATGAAGCGTCAGAAGCTTATGGGCTCGACGTTGCGGGCGCTGTCTTCAGTACAAAAAGGTCATATTTTAAACGGTTTATGGCATGACTTTAGCGATAAGTTTAAAACCGGCAAAATAAAACCGATTATCGATCAGGTTTTTACGGCTGATGATATTCAAAAAGCGCTGGACTATGTTGCGGCGAATAAGACGCAGGGAAAGGTAATACTGAAGTTGGCCGAGCAGTAGTAAATGGTGGAGGGGGCAGGATTCGAACCTGCGAAGGCTGAGCCGTCAGATTTACAGTCTGATCCCTTTGGCCACTCGGGAACCCCTCCACTCAAGTGGCGCGTATAATAACAGTCTTAGCTTAGCTGTAAAGAGAAAACTTAAACTTTTAGGACTTTGGCCGATACAGAACTATCGGTAATTGATAATCCAGAGTCTTAATGAGTCAAGTTTCTGCTGTTCAGAACAATGCCGCTCATTTTTTTGAGCAACACGCGAGCGAAGCCGTTAACCACGGTTTCTCCGGTGAGTTCGCTTATTGGGTCTCGGCACTCGGCGCTGACCCGGTTGTCTCTGAACGCCCAACTGAGGTGAATTGGCAGCGCTCTATCGGTGCAGGCAGGGCAAGACCTTTAGATGTTCAGCCAGGTGCTGTGATGGCCTCAGGCGTTTATGCAACCGTAAGCCAGCTGTCGGACTTTAAATTACAGGACGCGACTCATCCTCAACCCCTCATTCCGGATGCAACGCCGGATCGTTTGCCTTTAGAGCTGATTCAGAACCTGGACTGGAAAGTACGGCAGCGACTTGAGAAGAAAAAGCAACCTCAGGCTGATGACAAAAACGACTACCGACACAAAGGGCCCGCCGGTCTTTACGATGTGCTGCAAAAACTGGGAATTACCCACTAAGCTTTTTATTGGTGTTAAAGAGTTCCCGACAACCTCTCTATATTGCATAATGCTGTTACCATTTCGCAAATTCGATAAAACATGAAGCAACTGCGCCCAGAGGACGAAGATCGTATTGACGCCTTTACTGAGCATTTGTGGCTGCATCATGGTTCCAGCGAAAACACTCAGGCGGCTTACCGTAGCGACTTACGACGTTTTTGTGAGTACCTTATACCCTCGAAAAAATCGCTGATGGACACCGATGAATTAGTACTTCAGGACTACTTGCTTTGGCGCAGAACTCAAGGGCTCTCGCCAAGAAGCACATCGAGATTTTTAAGTTCGGCAAAAAAGTTTTTCCAATTTGCGGTAAAACAGCAATGGGTAGCGGTTGATCCAACTGCGCGCCTGAAGCGTCCTAAATTGCCACAGAGCATTCCTCACTCATTAAGCGAAGCTGACGTTGAGTCGTTATTGCAGCAGCCTGATACAGAAACTCCCATTGGCCTGCGTGACAGAACCATGCTGGAAGTGCTTTACGCTACGGGGTTAAGGGTAACGGAGCTTATTCGTCTGCAGTATGACCAACTGAGCCGCCAGCAAGGCTTGGTAAGGGTTGTTGGGAAGGGAAACAAAGAGCGTTTGGTGCCTTTGGGGGAAGAAGCATTGGAATGGCTGGATACATACTTAAAACATGGCCGTCCGGCGATAACGGATAAAAGCAGTCCCTGGATATTCGTGACACAAAGAGGTTCGTTACTAACGCGTCAGGCATTTTGGTACCGTTTGCGGCATTACGCAGAGGAAGCCGGAATTTATGCTCATTTGTCGCCCCATACGTTACGGCATGCGTTTGCCACGCATTTGTTGAACCATGGCGCCGATTTGCGCGTATTACAGCTGCTTTTGGGGCATAGCGACTTGTCGACCACTCAAATTTACACCCAGGTTGCACGCGAGCGTCTGCAGGCCTTGCATGCTCAGCATCACCCACGCGGTTAATTGCATTTTAGCCGTTAAAAGGGTAGGGTTCGGACAGTTAATTTACGAGGTTATTATGCGCAATTTGATGTTTGTATTAGGGTTTGCGGGGCTGGCAAGTGTCGGCTTTAGTACCAGCGCTGTTGGTGCTGTACAAAATGAAGTTGATGCCCGCCATTTGAATAAAATTGGTATTGAGGTGTTGTCGACCGCGCCGGGTGAAATAGACGGTTATGTCCGTGCTGTTACTAATCAGGGCATGTTTTATGTTTCTGACGATGGTACGCGCTTAATCAGTGGAAATGTTTTCGATATTACCGGTAAGGAGCCTGTTAATTTAAGCGAAGCCGCAATGGCCAATGTGCGCTTAAAAATGCTGGAAGGTTTCACTGATGACATGATTGTTTATCCGGCAGAGAACGAAAAATATGAAGTTACCATTTTCACCGATACAACCTGTGGCTATTGTCAGCGTTTGCATCAAAACATGAGCAGTTATCATGCTGAAGGAATTACCATTAAATACTTAGCCTTCCCTCGTGGTGGTATGAGTAGCAAAGGTGCGCGTCAGTTGCAGACCGTCTGGTGTGCTGATGATAAAAAAGCAGCCATTGCCGCCTTTAAAGATGAAGAAAGTTTTAGCGGCAGCTCTAACTGTTCAAATCCGGTTGCTGAGCATTATCAACTGGGTAAATCCTTTGGCGTAACCGGTACACCAGCTATTATCCTGCCGGACGGACGTATGGTGCCTGGCGCATTACCGGCCTCAAGATTAGTGGCTGAAATCAAAAAAGGTGAGTCGCAGTAATTCATGAGTGACTATGAAATACGTCGTTATCAGGTTGTTGACGATGGTTTTCTGCCGCAGCAAATGCCTCCTTTGTTGCGGCAAATTTATGCACGGCGCGGAGTTCGCAGTGCGGACGAATTGTCTCTTAAAGCTTCAGGGCTTCTTCATTTCTCTTCGCTGAAAGATATTGCTAAAGCTGTTGAACTGCTTCGAACTGCATTAAAAAAGCAGCGACGCGTATGCATCTGTGGTGACTTTGACGCTGATGGAGCGACCAGCTCGGCGCTGATGGTTTCCGCTTTGCAGGCTTTTGGCTTAGAAAAGGTTGGTTACCGTGTTCCGAACCGAATGACAGACGGCTATGGGCTTTCTGTTGCTATGGTAAAACAACTGACCGCAGACAACGTCGATCTTATTATTACTGTTGATAACGGCATTGCGGCACACGACGCCATCTCTCTTGCGCGGGATAACGGCATACAAGTTTTGGTAACCGATCATCATTTACCTCCGGCGGAGCTTCCTCTTGCTGACGCCATTGTTAACCCAAACCAGCAGGGCTGCGAGTTCCCAAGTAAGAATTTAGCCGGGGTTGGTGTTGCATTTTACGTGTTGCTGGCGTTGCGCGCAGCGTTAAGAGAAGAAGGCATAGAACCTTTACCGAATCTGGCAGACTGGCTTGATCTTGTGGCTTTAGGCACTGTCGCCGATGTCGTACCGCTGGATTATAACAATCGCGTATTAGTGCAACAGGGTATAGCCCGTATTCGTAAAGGTATGAGCCGCCCCGGAATTAAAGCATTGCTGGAAGTTGCCAACCGTGACGCGAGTCAGTTGGCAGCCAGTGATTTGGGGTTCGCCCTGGGTCCGCGTATTAACGCTGCAGGCCGGTTAGACGACATTGGGCTCGGAATCGAATGTTTATTAGCGGGTGAGTCCCGGGCAAAGCAGTTAGCGCAGCAACTTAACGATTTAAACCAACAGCGTAAGTCTATTGAAACGGAAATGCGTGAGCATGCCGAAAGTGCAGTCGCGAAATTACGTTTTGACCAGGGGCAGGTACCGGATTTAGTTACCCTTTATCAGCCAGACTGGCATGCTGGTGTTATTGGTATTGTTGCGGGCCGGGTAAAAGAACAGGTGAACCGTCCGGTTATTGCATTGGCGAATGACGATGACAACTTACTAAAAGGCTCGGCGCGTTCGGTCAGTGGCTTGCATATGCGTGACTTATTGGAGCGTATTCATAGTCTGGAGCCTGGCATTATGGAACGTTTTGGCGGACACGCTATGGCAGCGGGGTTAACGCTAAAAAAAGTGAACCTAACGCGGTTTTCCGAACTGGCTGAACAAGTCGCATCCGAATGGTTATCGGAAGAACAAAAGCAGCGGGTATTCTGGTCAGATGGTGAGTTGACTGTACCGCAGTTGTCACTCGACAGTGTGAATACTCTGCAAAATGCAGGTCCATGGGGGCAGCAGTTTCCTGAGCCCATGTTTGACGGGCAGTTCGAGCTGGTTGATCAACGCATTGTTGGCGAACGCCATCTAAAATTGGTGGTGCGTCATCCTCAGGGGGAGTTGTTAGACGGCATCGCTTTTAACGTTGATACACAACAATGGCCAGCGCGGCAGGCTACGGTTGTTGAACTTTTATACAAGCCGCAACTTAATCACTTCCGCGGACGCACAAACGTCCAGTTGTTGGTGGAGCAAATCCGCGCAATACGTTAAACTACGCCCCTTTAAAATAAACAGAATTAGGTAGTCGCATGTTTGAGACCAACGCAACCTACAATAACATTAAAGATATGCGTGAGCGTAGCAATGCGCTTAGGGGGTATCTTTGACTACGATGCTAAGTTAGAGCGTCTGGAAGAAGTTACCCGTGAAATGGAACAGCCCGATGTCTGGGATGATCCACCAAAAGCGCAGGCGTTAGGTAAAGAACGTGCCGCATTAGAGCAAGTAGTAGAAACTCTGGATAAACTTCAGCAAGGTCTGGATGATGTAGAAGGCCTCGTCGATTTAGCTGTAGAGGCTGATGATGAAGATACCTTTAACGAAGCTCAGGAAGAATTATCAGGCTTAGAAAAACAGCTTGAAAACTTAGAGTTTCGCCGGATGTTCTCAAAAGACAATGACTCTGCCGACTGTTATCTGGATATTCAGTCAGGCTCTGGCGGAACCGAGGCTCAGGATTGGGCCAATATGTTACTGCGCATGTATTTGCGTTGGGCTGAAGCGCATGACTTTAAAGCGGAAATTACTGAGCTGTCAGAAGGGGATGTTGCCGGACTAAAATCGGCTACGGTGCGTGTAGCCGGAGAGTACGCTTATGGCTGGCTAAGAACCGAAACTGGTGTTCATCGCCTGGTTCGTAAGTCACCTTTTGACTCAGGTAATCGTCGGCATACATCTTTTGCATCGGTATTCGTTTACCCGGAAGTTGACGACGATATAGACATTGAAATTGATCCGTCAGATTTACGAGTTGATACCTATCGTGCTTCTGGCGCAGGTGGTCAGCACGTTAACCGGACTGATTCCGCCGTTCGCTTAACACACGAACCGACAGGCATTGTTGTACAATGCCAAAGTGACCGTTCGCAGCATAAGAACCGTGACTCAGCAATGAAGCAGCTAAAGGCAAAATTGTATGAGTTTGAGTTACAGAAGCAGAACGAAGAGAAGCAGGCATTGGAAGACTCGAAAGCAGACATTGGCTGGGGCAGTCAAATTCGTTCATATGTTTTAGATGATGCACGTATAAAAGACTTACGTACCGGCGTTGAAAACCGCAATACGCAAGCCGTGCTAGACGGCGCTTTAGACCCATTTATTGAAGCCAGCTTAAAAAGCGGGCTGTAAGTTTAATTTAAGTATCCCGACAGAGGAAAATCGATAATGACTGATAAATCGCAAGCACCCGAAGTAGACGTAAACGAACAGATCGCGCAACGAAAGGCGAAACTGTCGGCGCTTCGCGATAAGGGTATCGCATTCCCGAACGATTTCCGTCGGGACTCGTTAGCGGCCGACTTACATGCAGAATACGATGAAGTGAGCAAAGAAGAGCTGGCTGAAAAGGGCATTCGAGTCAAAGTTGCCGGGCGTATGATGACCCGCCGTATTATGGGTAAAGCGAGCTTTGCCACCATTCAGGATATGAGCGGGAAAATTCAGCTTTATGTTGCCCGCGACAATCTGCCTGAAGGTTACTACAACACTGAATTTAAAAAGTGGGACTTAGGCGACATTATTGGCGCGTCAGGTACGTTGTTCATTACCGGTACCGGAGAGCTGAGTGTTCAGGTAGACGACATACGCTTGCTGACTAAGGCATTACGCCCATTGCCAGACAAGTTTCATGGCTTAGCCGATCAGGAAACACGTTACCGCCAACGTTACTTAGACCTTATTACTAATGACGAGTCACGCAGCACTTTCGTGGTTCGTTCTAAAGTTATTGATTACATTCGTCGCTTTTTAAGTGAACGTCAGTTTCTGGAAGTGGAAACGCCTATGATGCAGGCAATTCCTGGCGGTGCGGCAGCGCGTCCATTCAGTACGCATCACAATGCGCTGGATATGGAACTGTTTTTACGTATTGCGCCGGAACTTTACTTGAAGCGTCTGGTGGTGGGTGGTTTTGAAAAAGTTTTTGAAATTAACCGCAACTTCCGAAACGAAGGTTTATCGACGCGTCATAACCCAGAGTTCACAATGTTGGAGTTCTACTGGGGCTATGCCGATTATCACGACCTGATGGACTTAACCGAGCAAATGTTACGCGGAGCGGCGGAAGCCGTGCTGGGTTCCGCTCAGTTTACCAGCCAGGGTGTTGATTACGACTTCGGTAAGCCATTTGAGCGTATGACGGTACTGGAAGCTATTCTCAAATATATGCCGGAAGTGAAGGTCGAGCAGCTGAACGATCTGAACAGCGCGACAGAAATTGCTGAGCAGGTAGGTGTTAACGTTAAGCCTTCCTGGGGCCTGGGTAAAATTCAAATTGAGATATTTGAGACGGTTGCAGAACACCGCTTAATTCAGCCGACCTTTATTACCGCATACCCGGCAGAAGTATCACCGCTTGCTCGTCGTAACGATGACAATCCATTTGTCACGGACCGCTTTGAGTTTTTTGCCGGTGGACGTGAACTAGCGAATGGTTTCTCTGAGTTGAATGACGCAGAAGACCAGGCTGAGCGCTTCCGTGAACAGGTTGAACAGAAAGAAGCGGGCGATGACGAAGCGATGTTCTACGATGAAGACTATGTTACGGCTCTTGAGCACGGCATGCCCCCAACAGCGGGCGAGGGTATTGGTATTGACCGTCTGGTGATGTTGTTAACTGATTCAGCCTCTATTCGTGACGTACTTTTATTCCCGCACATGCGCCCAAAAGCCGACTAATTTAACCGGCTGAAAAGTGAATCTAATGCGCATAAAAAAACCCGGCTAATTAGCCGGGTTTCTTTTATCGAAATCAAAAAGCTGTGCTTAGTGATCTTCGCCTTCAGTATGCACGTGACCGTGCTCAAGTTCTTGCTCAGTCGCATCACGAACTTCAAGCACTTCTACGTCAAAGTTCAGGTTAACACCTGCTAATGGGTGGTTACCGTCAACAGTCACTTCGTCGTCTTTTACTTCAACGATAACGACAGACTGCTCGCCTTGATCCGTGCTGGCGCGGAACTGCATGCCAGGCTGAACTTCGTTGTCGCCGAACAGGTTGCGCGGTACAGTCTGGATTAAGCCGTCATGACGTTCGCCATAAGCTTCTTCTGGCTTAACTTCTGCGGTGAAGCTATCGCCAACAGTTTTGCCTTCCAGTGCATTTTCCAGACCAGGAATCAGCATGCCACGACCGTGGATGAAGTTCAGTGGGCTGCCATCTTTAGACTGGTCCAGTGTCTGGCCATCTTCCGTTTTAACGGCATAGTTAATAGCCACGACTTTGTTTGGTGCAATGGTTTCGCTCATAAGTTTAACCTAATTGATAAGGCAGTGAGTGTATTTCCAGAAGACTTGCGTCGTCATCCCGAACCCGAATAGCTGTGTCAGCGTCTATATCGCTGGGTAAAACAGCTAGTAAGTCCACGTGGGTGTCGGTGCGGTTCACTGCCATAATGACCGTACCTGCACGACGCCAGTTATCGCCAATGGCTTTCTCTAATTGCACACCCGGTGTAACTTGAGCCGTTACTTTACCGGATAAGCGAAAGAGTGCCCGTTTCTGTTTGCCCAAATACTTCATTCGGGCAATAGTCTCCTGGCCGATATAACATCCTTTGTCAAAACTGATTCCATCCCACGCCTGCAAATTCATCATTTGCGGGACAAACGCCTGGCTGTTTTCAGACGTAAGTTGTGGGCGAACCCGTTCAATTTCCAACGCATCCCAGTAGGGTTGCGAATAATCCGTAGAAATTGGTTGTTGGCTGAGTAACAGATATTGGTCGGGACTTGTCCCAACCTGTATTACCCGGCCATCAAATTCTGATGCAACGCTGGCTGCTTTATTGCCAAAAACACCTGCAATGTTCCAGTCGTCACTGACATCTTCAGCTGTAATTTTACTAAACACACCGTATTTCTTTAATTGTGCCAAAGAGCCTTCAATTGCACTGCGATGCATAATCAGCAATACGGCATCGGCTTCACGACAAAGCCAAAAAACGCTAAAGGCTTTTCCGGTTTGATCACAATGTGCGCCATATAACCAATTATTCTGGTCGAGTTTGCGTAAATCACATGTCAGCTGACCCTGTAAAAAACTGTCAGCATCTGCACCGGAAACAGAAAGGATACCATAATCCGTCAGTTGAACGGAAAGGCTGTCCAGATTTGCGTCACTAAAATGCTGTGTTAACTCAACCACAATGACTCCTTATTAAATGGCTTACGTGGTAATATTAGGGCACATTATCGAATTACAAGGGCAATTGCTGCGGAGATTTTATGTTGCCGTTAAAACAATCGGAAGAAGCACTTAAAGACAAGCGTCGTTTACGTTGGGCCTGCCGCCGGGGAATGCTGGAGCTGGATGTATTATTTGAACCTTTTGTCGATCAGGCTTATGACGAATTGAGCGAAGAGCAGAAAGCGGTATTTCGTCGTCTGGTTACCTGCGATGACCCGGATCTTTTTGCCTGGTTTATGGGACACCAGAAGTGTGAAGATGAAGAGCTCGACGCCATGGTTCAGTTTATGCTGTCACGCGTCAAAGTGTGAATCCTGCTCATTTCTTTAATTTACAGCGGCCAATGGGGACACTGTCTGTTTCTTCATGTGGCCGTTATTGGTGGTGGCAACAGCAGCGCTGGCAGTTTTTTAGTAAAGCGCTGGTTATTGCTGGCTTGTTGGTGCTTTTACCTCTCACCCGTAGAACTGAAACGAATAAAGAAGTACGCCACTGGCTATGGATTTGGTGGTTTCAGCTGCCGCAGGCGCAGCAATTTAAATTGCGACGCCAACTGCAGCAGTTGTCTGATTATTAACACTCAAGAGCTAAGCCTGGGTGATTAACTTAGGAGAGAGTACGGTTGGCTTTGTTTCAGGCAAAGTTTCAGGATAATCGAGTGTATAGTGCAAGCCTCGGCTTTCTTTGCGACTCATAGCACTTCTTACGATTAACTCAGATACCTGAACCAAATTCCGTAATTCAAGCAGGTTATTACTCACCTTAAAGTGAGAATAGTATTCGTGAATTTCGCGCTGCAACAACTCAATGCGATGTAACGCACGCTCCAGCCGCTTGGTAGTGCGGACAATGCCGACGTAATCCCACATAAAGAGTCGTAACTCGTGCCAGTTATGCTGAATAATAACTTCCTCGTCGGAGTCTGCTACCTGACTTTCATCCCAGCCTGGCAGGTGAGTTAAGGCTTGTCGCTGTGACTGTTTCGACAAAATATCTTTAGCCGCGGCACGAGCAAAGACCAAGCACTCCAGTAACGAATTACTGGCCATGCGGTTTGCGCCGTGCAGGCCAGTACAGGCAACTTCACCAACTGCATAGAGATTCGGTAAATCGGTGGCAGCATTCAGGTCTGTCTTTACACCACCACAAGTGTAATGTGCAGCGGGCACCACAGGCATGGGTTCTTTACTGATGTCTATCCCAAGCGACAGGCATTTCTCCATAATAGTGGGGAAATGATGCTGGATAAACTCTTTAGGTTTATGAGAAATATCCAGGTACATACAGTCGGCACCCAGGCGCTTCATTTCGTAGTCTATAGCCCGGGCAACGACGTCGCGTGGCGCTAACTCTGCTGACTCGTGAAAATCAGGCATAAACCGGCTGCTATCCGGACGCTTAAGTAATGCGCCTTCACCACGCAAGGCTTCGGTGAGTAAAAAGCTTTGTGCGTTGGGGTGGAACAAGCAGGTTGGGTGGAATTGGTTAAACTCCATATTAGCAACGGCGCAACCTGCTCGCCATGCCATGGCTATACCATCACCGCTGGCAATATCCGGGTTACTGGTATATTGGTACACTTTACTGGCTCCGCCTGTTGCCAGAACAACACAGCCAGCAGCGACTGTTTCAACCTGTTCTTTAGGGCGACTCCAGATGTAAGCGCCGTAACAGCCGGCAGGTTTCCCAATGCGTGAACCGGTAATTAAATCAACGGCATTGTAACGTTCTAAAATGGTGATATTCGGGTGCTCTAAAGCCTTCTTCTGCAAGGTGGTTTGTACGGCCTTGCCGGTGGCGTCAGCAGCGTGCAGAATTCGGCGGTGACTATGCCCACCTTCCCGGTTTAAATGGTAGGTAGGGCTGTCATCCTTCGACTGCACCTGATCGAAGCCCACTCCTGCATCAATAAGCCATTGCAGACTTGCGCGGGCATTTTCTGTGGTAAACTTAACCGCTTCGGGGTCACAGAGACCTGCGCCGGCAATTAAGGTATCTTCGATATGGCTTTCGATACTGTCATTTTCATCGAAAACAGCTGCGATGCCGCCTTGAGCATAAAACGTTGAGCCCTCAGTCAGCGGGCCTTTACTTAGGACGGTGACTTTTAAATCATCAGCCAACTGTAAAGCGGTGGTTAAACCCGCGGCTCCCGAACCAATAATCAGCACATCGCATTGATAATTTGCAACAGGTTCCATAAAGTACTCAATGTGAATTTTGAACGATTTTACGCATTTGGCGATATTTTTGCGAACTTTTTACATGCGGTCCTGTCACAGTCAGTAAGATACAGGACGGGCCGCCAGTTCCAGCAGTTCCTGGGTTAAGGGAGAACAGGCTCGGATGAGCGAACAGGTGAGTGACCAACAGCTGGTCGAAAGAGTACAACAAGGTGATAACCGGGCTTTTGATCTGCTGGTAAAGAAGTATCAGCACAAAGTCATGAGTTTGATATCGCGTTATGTCAAACAACAGGGTGATGTAGCTGATGTTGCACAGGAAGCGTTTATAAAAGCGTATCGAGCGCTACCGAACTTCCGTGGTGACAGTGCTTTTTATACCTGGTTGTACCGAATTGCGGTGAATACAGCGAAAAACCATTTGGTTTCGCAAGGTAGAAAGCCGCCCGCATCCGATATTGATGCTGAAGACGCAGAGTTCTATGAAGGAGCTGGAGCACTCAGAGACAGTGCATCTCCGGAAAGACAAATGTTGTCTGATGAAATCAGAGATGTGGTACTTAAAACAATTGATGATTTGCCTGAAGATTTACGTCGGGCAATTACATTAAGGGAAATTGAGGGTCTCGGTTACGAGGAAATTGCGCTAGAAATGGATTGCCCTATCGGGACTGTCCGCTCTCGCATCTTTCGCGCTCGGGAAGCAATAGATAATCAACTCCGACCGTTGCTGGAACGGTAAACTAAAGAGGGGCAGTTATGTCTCGGAATGAATCAGAATCAACATCCGCGCTGTTTGATGACCAGGTCATCAATGCTGATGCAATAGAAGCGCTACTGGATGATGAACAGGCAACGCAGGAATGGCATCGTTATAGTGTTATTCGTGCAGCCATTAAAGGGGATTTAAACGCCGATATCAGCTTGGACATTAGTGAACAGGTTCGTATTAGTGTTAATGAGGAATCTAATAAAGTTGTGACACCAGGTTTTGGTCGCTCTAAGAGCCAAAATAAAGCTGCGTCACGCTGGTTCCAGCCTTTCGCTAAAGTGGCTGTCGCGGCCAGTGTTGCTGTTGTTGCGGTAATGACTGTACAAACTTACCAGCAGCCGGCAACGCCTGAAGGGGGGAGTGCGGAACCTGCGTTACTAACCAGCCCAATTGGAGGTGGTCGTGAGCCTGTCAGCCTGAATCGGGTTGAACCAATGTCACAAATTAACGATCAGCAACGCCGTCGCCAGGTTCAGTCGTACATGATTGATCACCAGCAACAACTTATGTTGCAGCAAAAAGCAGAAAGCGAAGAGAAACAATCTGAGCAGGAGCTCAACAAAGGTAATTAAAATCATGATATCTCGGTTGTACCGGTCCATTTTATGCGGGGCTTTTTTATTAGCAGGAAGCTCTGTTGTCAGTGCACAGCAAAATAGCGAACAAACAGAGAACGGTGCTGACTGGTTCAACCGTATGGCGGTCGCCTTAACAGAACTGAATTTTGAAGCTTCTTTAGTTCACGCGCATGGCGATCAAATCGAGCCCTACCAATGGTTACAGGGCAACGATCCTGACGCAGGAAGTGCCGAACTTTTAATTCAAATGAACGGCCCTGATTTTCGTATTTTAAGAGTCGATGATCGGGTTGCTCACTTCAATACCTCTGCCAGTAATTACGCATTGAAATCTGATAGCATCACTGCAATTCTTCCAGCGGCCTTTGCTGAACCTTTTGAACGCTTAAGTCATAGCTACCAGGTAACAGTTGGTGGAGGCGCGAGGGTTTTGGGGCGCAATGCGCAACATATTCGCATATTAAGCAGAGACAGCCAGCGTTACAGCTATTCGTTATGGATTGATCGTAAGCATGGTATGCCGCTCAAGGTCATTATGTTGAATCAGTCAGGCGATGTGGTAGAGCAGGTACAACTGACGAGCTTATCTGTTCGTGAAACTGCGCCCGAAATAATGACCGAAATTAAAAATATTGAAATGCCTCCCATGCTTGAGGACCTTCGAGTTAAAAGGCCAACACAGTATGATGCGCACCCCCGCTGGGCACCACAAGGTTTTAGATTATTAAGTCAGCAAAGTCATACCCTGGTGTTAGATTCAACGCCAGTCGACCATTACTTGTTTTCAGATGGTCTGGCAGAGTATTCAGTTTATGTTGCAGAACTTACTGAGGGCATGGAAACCGATCTTGCGCTATCTTCCTCACAAACTTTATTCTCAAAGCGGTATAATAATTTTCTTGTGACCGTTGTGGGGCAGGTGCCGTTGGCCATGGCTCAACGTATAGCGACAGAAGTTAAATAATGAAAGAGATTGCCGAAGTTACCGCGGTTGAAGGCAACCGGGTTACAGTAACAACTGAACTTAAAACAGCCTGCTCTGGGTGTGCACAGGTTTCTAACTGTGGTGCCGGTATTCTGAGCAAGGTCTTTGCTGACAGAAATGCACAGTTCACGGTAGTAACGGAACAAGCTTTTCGTCCTGGCGAACTTGTGCAACTTGAAGTACCTGATACCGCTGTAACGCGTTTTGCTTTATTACTTTATGGCTTACCTATACTGATGCTGCTTCTAATAGCCGTATTACTTGAGAATACAGGCACCTTAACTGAAGGCTTTATTATTTTGCTGTCTTTTGCGGGCTTCGCTTTAACCTTTTGGGGGTTAAAACGCTGGTTTCGCAAACGTGATATTCAAGTCAACGCGATGGTTAAACTGGAAGCTTCAGCTGAGGTTCAGCACTCAAACCCCTGAACTGGCATAAAGTCCTTTGTTCTTGCCGCTAACATGAGTATGATCGGGGCTAATTTTTTAAGTTCCAGAATTTAGTTTTACAGAGGTATCATCAATGCCGAATAGGGCGTTCAAGCAAAGTAATATTCGTAACTTCTCGATCATCGCTCACATTGACCACGGTAAATCGACCTTGTCGGATCGCTTGATCCAGCATTGTGGAGGACTGACAGACCGCGAAATGGCCGAGCAAGTGCTGGACTCCATGGACTTGGAGCGCGAACGCGGTATTACGATAAAAGCGCAAAGTGTAACGCTCTATTACACAGCAAAAGACGGTGAGACCTATCAGCTAAACTTTATCGACACGCCCGGACACGTTGACTTTTCTTATGAAGTATCACGTTCATTAGCTGGCTGTGAAGGTGCCTTGCTGGTTGTTGATGCTGCTCAGGGTGTAGAAGCCCAGACGTTGGCAAACTGTTACACCGCAATTGAAATGGACCTGGAAGTAGTACCGGTACTGAACAAAATTGACCTGCCACAAGCCGATGCCATGGGTGTTGCTCAGGAAATTGAAGACATTGTGGGCATTGAAGCGGTTGATGCAGTTCAGTGTTCGGCTAAAACTGGTTTAGGTATTGACGACGTGCTTGAGCGCATTGTCCGGCAAATACCGCCGCCCAAGGGCGAACCAGAAGAGCCATTACAGGCCCTGATCATCGATTCCTGGTTTGATAACTATCAGGGCGTGGTCTCTTTAGTTCGAGTGCGTAATGGTACTTTACGTGCTGGTGAGAAGATGACTGTGATGTCTACCGGACAGTCTCATCAAATAGATAAAGTTGGTTATTTCGACCCTAAACCGCACGAAACCGGTATTTTGCATACCGGTGAGGTGGGCTATGTAATTTCTGGCATTAAGGATATTTTAGGTGCTCCGGTTGGGGATACGCTGACCAACACGCGTAATCCGGCGAAAGAACCGGTTCCGGGCTTTAAAAAAGTAAAACCTCAGGTTTATGCGGGTATGTTCCCGATAAGCTCGGACGACTACGAGTCGTTTCGTGATGCCTTAGGGAAACTGTCGTTAAATGACGCCTCGCTTTTCTATGAACCAGAAAACTCAGCAGCGCTTGGCTTTGGTTTCCGTTGTGGCTTCCTTGGTATGTTGCACATGGAAATTATCCAGGAGCGACTTGAACGTGAGTACGATATTGACTTAATCACCACTGCGCCGACCGTGGTTTACGAAGTTGAAAAAACTGACGGTAGCATGGTGAAAGTTGATAACCCGGTTAACTTGCCGCCGGTTAACGATATCGAAACCATTTATGAACCGATTGTAGAAGCTAATATTTTGGTTCCTCAAGAATTTTTGGGGAATGTCATCACTCTTTGTGTTGATAAGCGTGGTGTGCAAACTGCCATGGCTTATCATGGTAAACAAGTCTCGGTAACTTACGAACTGCCTATGGCTGAAGTGGTTATGGACTTCTTTGACCGATTAAAGTCGACCAGCCGTGGCTACGCATCGTTAGATTATCAGTTCAAGAAATTTGAACCTGCGGACATGGTTCGTGTCGATATATTGATTAATGGCGACCGCGTCGATGCTTTAGCAATGATCACTCACCGTGATCATGCGGAAGGGCGAGGCCGGTTGCTGGTTGATAAAATGCGTGAGTTAATTCCACGGCAAATGTTTGATATCGCGATTCAGGCGACCATTGGCAACCATGTTATTGCACGTTCAACGGTCAAGCAGCTGCGTAAAAACGTAACAGCTAAATGTTATGGCGGTGACATTAGTCGTAAGAAGAAGCTTTTACAAAAACAAAAAGAAGGTAAAAAGCGCATGAAGAACCTGGGTAACGTTGAAGTGCCTCAGGAAGCCTTCCTTGCGGTTTTAAAAGTGGGCAAATAGGAAATGGCCAATTATTTTTCAATTATTTTAACCTTTATTACTGTTATCTCCGGATTGTTCTGGCTCTACGATGCCAGAGTATTAAAGCCAAAGCGCAAAGCGGTTATTGCTGAGGTTGAGAACAAAACAACCAGTGCTTTAACCGATGAACAAAGAGAGAGCCTTGCACCTCAGCCTAAATTAATGGAACTGAGTGAGTCCATTTTTCCTGTTATTGCTTTGGTGTTAGTGGTTCGTACTGTGCTGTATGAGCCATTCCAGATACCTTCCGGCTCAATGATGCCAACTTTGCTGAAAGGTGACTTTATTCTGGTAGAGAAGTTCTCTTACGGTATTAAAGACCCTGTTTTTCAGGAAACCTTAGTTGAGACAACTGAGCCTGAGCGCGGCGACATCGCTGTGTTTAAGTATCCGGAAAACCCAAATATTGATTATATAAAACGTATCGTGGGCTTGCCCGGTGATCGCATTATATACCGTAATAAAACGCTTTATATTCAACCGGCGTGTGCTGAAGGTCAACGCGACTGTGAAGAAATGAAAGTCGTTAAATCGTCATTAAAAGAAGACGGAACCTACTTTTCCGGTTCGTCACCGCTACGGACATACAGCGAAGACTTAGGTAACGTAACTCACGACATTCTCGTAGACCCGCGTGTTGCGTCACGTATGGCAATGTACTTTAATCAGCCGGGCACCCAAAGAGATGAATGGGTGATACCGGAAGGCCAATACTTTGCAATGGGTGATAACCGCGATAACTCTCGTGACAGCCGCTACTGGGGATTTGTTGATGAGGAATTACTGGTCGGTAGAGCCGTATTTATCTGGATGAGTTTTGAAATGGATCGCAGTCGCGATAGTTGGTTGCCGTCATGGGTTCCTACCGGAGTTCGATTTGAAAGGCTAGGGAGTATTGAGTGAGTTTGCCCAGACCACCGTTCACGGAACTGGAAAAAATTGTTGGTCATCGTTTTGAACAGCAGGATTTGCTGCGGCAGGCAATGACCCACCGTAGTGCGTCATCGAATCATAACGAACGTTTAGAGTTTTTAGGTGACTCCATTTTGGGGCTGGTTATAGCCGAGGCTCTATACCAGCAGTTTCCTAATGTCGCCGAAGGTGATTTAAGCCGTATGCGCGCAGCCATAGTCTGTGGGCGCTCGTTGGCTAAGCTTGGTAAGAAGATGGGCTTGGGTGACTTTTTGTCTCTGGGGCAAGGCGAGCTGAAAAGCGGCGGGTATCGTCGTGAATCTATATTGGCTGACGCAGTAGAGGCAATTATAGGCGCCATCTATCTCGATAGTGAAATAGACACTGTCCGCCAAGTGATACTGAACTGGTTTCAACCACAACTGGAACAAATTAAGCCAGGCGTCAGTCAGAAAGACCCTAAAACCCGATTGCAAGAATTACTGCAATCACGCCAACAGCCTTTACCCGAGTACGACGTTGTTGCTACGCAGGGTCAGGCTCACAACCAACAATTTACCGTAAACTGTTCTGTAGAAGGTATCGATGACCCTTTTAAAGGCACAGGTACCAGCCGCCGTAAAGCCGAACAGGCAGCAGCAACGGCCGCTTTAGGACATTTGCAGGAGAGCGCATGACGCTGGATATTGAACTGGATGAGAATAAACACAGTGGCTTTGTTGCCATCGTAGGTCGTCCTAACGTAGGTAAGTCGACACTGATTAACCATTTGCTTGGACAAAAAATCAGTATTACCTCCAATAAACCTCAAACGACCCGACACCGTATTCTGGGCGTTGATACTGATGGCGACTGCCAGGCTATTTATGTGGATACGCCGGGTATGCATAAAGAAGAACCCCGTGCGATTAACCGTGTGATGAACCAAACCGCTTCGTCTGCTCTAAAAGACGTCGACTTAGTGCTCTTTGTTGTTGAAAACTTAAAGTGGTTGGAAGATGACAAAATGGTGCTGGAGAAAATTCAGCGCAGCAAAACGCCTGTTGTACTATTGGTCAATAAGGTTGATCAGCTTAAAGACAAAGAACGATTATTACCGCATTTGCAGTGGTTGAATGAACAGCATTCATTTGCTGCTATTTTGCCAATATCGGCGACTCACGGCGATAATATCGACGAGTTGCGCAAAATTGTCCGCAGTCATTTGCAACCGGGGTATCACTATTATCCGGAAGACTATGTTACCGATCGTTCAGTACGCTTTATGGCGGCAGAAATTATTCGCGAGAAACTGATGCGTTTTACCGGCGACGAGCTGCCATACGAAACCACGGTAGAAATTGAGCAGTTCGGCCATTCTGATAAGGGAACTACCCATATTCATGCGTTAATACTGGTAGAGCGCGACGCGCAGAAGCGTATGATTATTGGGCAGGGCGGCAGTAAGTTAAAAACGATAGGCACTGAAGCTCGTCGTGACCTGGAAAAACTGCTGGATAATAAGGTGATGATGAAGCTTTGGGTAAAAGTGAAATCGGGCTGGTCAGACGACGAGCGTGCATTGAAGAGTCTGGGTTACCGCGAGGACTAAACAGTGGCGCAGCGGGCACTGGTGTTGCATCGTTGGGACTATCAGGAAACCAGTCTGATACTGGACTTATTCACCGAAGATGACGGTCGAGTCCGGGTTGTTGCCAAAGGCGCAAAACGCCCGAAAAGCCCGTGGCGTGGTCTGGCTCAGCCCTTTATACCTCTACTGGCCGAGTTTCAGGGGCGCAGCGAGTTAAAAACCTTAACCTTACTCGAGCCGCAGCAGACCACCGAAAGGTTGCAGCTACAAGGCGAGAAACTCTATAGCGGCTTTTACCTTAATGAGCTGATTCAGCGCTTGGTACCAGCAGAAGGTGAAGCTTCTGAATTGTTCCAAAGTTATTTATCCACTTTGCATAATATGACCGCTAGTGAGCGTGTAGAGCCAGCTTTACGTCAGTTCGAATGGCATTTGTTGCAACACCTTGGCGCTGCTTTTGACTGGTATTATGATGCTGATAGTGGTCAGGCATTATCGAATTACGACCGGTGTTATTTTATTCCCGATCATGGTTTTGTGACACAAGCCAGAGATGATCAACAACGAGCGTATTTGGTGGCTGATATTGAAAAACTGGCCGCCTGGGACGTTGATGACGAGAGCCGTTTACGGCAATTGAAATACATTATGCGTGACGCTTTATCTGTTTACTTAGGCGATAAACCACTGCGCAGTCGTGAACTGTTCCGCGGAAGCCACCTAAGCGAAAGGAGCTAAATGATGAAAGGTCTGCGCCTGGGCGTTAACATTGACCACGTAGCCACTTTGCGTAATGCACGAGGCGTGCGCTACCCCGACCCCGTTGCTGCGGCTGGCATTGCCGAGCGTGCAGGTGCTGACGGCATTACCATTCATTTGCGTGAAGACCGTCGCCACATTACTGACCGCGATGTTGCCATGCTAAAGCAGACTCTGAATGTGCCAATGAACTTAGAAATGGCCGTAACAGAGGAAATGTTGGATATAGCGATAAAAACAAAGCCGACATTCAGTTGCCTGGTGCCGGAAAAGCGTGAAGAACTGACGACAGAAGGCGGCCTTGATGTTGCTGGTCAACTGAACTCTATTACCCAGGCAACTCAACGACTGACTGAGGCTGGTATTCAGGTATCATTGTTTATTGATGCTGACCGCGAGCAAATAGACGCCGCTAAAAATGCTGGTGCCCCTATTATTGAACTGCATACGGGGCAATACGCTGAAGCAGAAACCGAGCAAGAGAAAACACGGGAATTAGCTCGCTTAATGGAAGCTGCTGAATATGCGCACTCTATTGGGTTGCAGGTAAACGCCGGACATGGTCTGCACTACCACAACACGTTAGAAGTTGCACAAATACCACAAATGGTAGAACTGAACATTGGTCATTCTATTATTGCCCGTGCGGTACTAGATGGTCTGGATAAAGCTGTCCGCGATATGCGGGAGATACTCGATAAGGCAAGATAATGGCGATAGTAGGACTGGGTACGGACATCATTGAAGTGTCTCGTATCGAGAAGTCGTTAGCGCGAGGCGATAGTTTGACCAAGCGTGTATTGACCCCGACAGAACAGGAAGAAATGAGCGCATCGGTAGACGAAGCGGCGTATTTAGCCAAACGATTTGCCGCTAAAGAAGCTTGTGCTAAAGCCTTTGGGCGGGGTATTTCGGCCGGACTTTCATTCCAACATATGCAAGTGATTCACGACGAGTTCGGTAAGCCGGGCTGGCATTTCACAGATACTGCCGCACAATGGATTGAAGAGATGGGGGTTGTTGCAAGTCATTTGTCGATAAGTGACGAGCAGCATTACGCCGTGGCAACGGTCATTTTAGAATCTGAATAAACTGGGTTAAAAACAACCAAAATGGCGCAATTCTTTAAACCGCAGAAGCGTAATAAATCCGTGAGTAAAACCCTGAGAGCGCAGGTTTCTGCGTTGGATCATCAGGCGCGGGCGGTTATCCGGGGTGAGGGTAGTAAAAAGCAAACACGCTTTATTATGGGGGCCTTACCCGGCGAAGTTATTCAGTACAAAACAACCGGCAAGCATAGTGGCACGCTTGAACGCATTCTGGAGCCAAGCGCTGACCGCCGGGATGCTCCCTGTAAATACTATGACCAATGCGGTGGTTGCGACTTTCAGCATGTGGCTGAAAGTTATCAGTTAGGCCACAAACAACAAGTGGTGGAAGAGCTGTTCCAGAAGTTCGGTGTGTTTGACTCAGCGACTGAGAGTTTGCCCTGGCAGGCACCGCTAGTTAGCGAGCCCACAAGGTACCGCAGGCGAGTGCGGTTAGCAACGCGCTGGTTAGGCAAAGAGCAAAAGCTGCTTATTGGTTTCCGGGAAGCGCAAAGCCATCAGATTGTTGCGGTTGATGACTGCTTAGTGGCCGACGAAAGTTTGTTGCAAGCTGTGAATAGGCTGTATCCGGTACTGAATACTTCAAGTATTGCAACTAAGCTGGGCCATTTAGAAGCTATTCGCACCAATAAGCCAGTTATTTTATTGCGTATAACGGACAGCTTGCCAAAAGACGCTCTGCAGGCACTAGGGAGCTGGCAGGCAGAACATAATATCGATATTTGGCTGCAAAGCGAAAACGAATTAACGCCACTGAACAACGCAGGTTTACCCTTTGATACCTCCATAGACGGCGACAAACTCTACTTTCAGCCGGGTGACTTTCTGCAGGTTAACGGCGGTATTAACGAACGTATGGTGCAGCAGGCGATCGACTGGCTAGCACCTGAGAAAACACAGCGAGTGTATGACTTTTTCGCAGGTATTGGTAATTTCAGCATTCCACTGGCACGCCGGTCGAAATCTGTGTTAGCCGTCGAAGGAGTCTACCGCATGGCGAAGCAAACGCTCAGCAACGCAGAAGCCAACGGTTTGAATAACTTAACGCCGCTGTCTGCTGACTTGAATGACATTAGTGCGTCCGACTTAAAGAACCCTGCAGATTTATGGTGTCTGGACCCGGCACGTCCGGGCGCGGAAGGTGTTATGACATTACTCAAAAAGCTCAAACCTGAGCAACGACCTTCCCGAATTGTGTATGTGTCTTGTGCGCCTGACACACTCGCGCGCGACTTGGCTATAATCGCTGGGTTAAAATCTGATAAAAAGAGCTCCGACTACCGTATAACTAAGCTCTGCACAGTTGACATGTTCCCGCAAACGCATCACATTGAAACCATGGTTTGTCTGGAACGAGCGTCGTAAATCATGGTCCATGTACGCAGTACCCACGTGGATGATCCCAAGTATAAAGACAGTGAACAGCATTGGCTGAACGCTGTGAGTGATCCTGAGCCATTAGAAAGCACTCTGGAGCAGTTAAAGCAGCAATTTCCGAAAGAAGAAGCAGCGCTGTTAAAAGGCCAGGAAATGGTTGAAATACTGGCTCCGCTCAAGCTCGATGCCGAATCGCTGCTGGCGGCGCTGTATATGCCTCTTTTAGAAGCCGGCAAACTCGATTTAGATAAATTAAACGGTAAACAGTCTAAAACCCTGGTAGTGCTGTTGCGCAATGTGCAACAAATGCAGAGTATCGGTGACTTACAGCATTTTCAGCACGGCCAGCCCGACGGCGGCCAAATAGATAATGTGCGACGCATGCTATTGTCCATGGTAGAAGACGTGCGTGCCGTATTGATAAAACTGGCAGAGCGAATCTGCTACCTGCGTGAAGTGAAAAAAGCCGATGAAGAAACTCGGGTGCTGGCCGCCAAAGAGTGTGCTGAAATTTACGCGCCGTTGGCCAATCGCTTAGGCATAGGCCAGCTGAAATGGGAGCTGGAAGACATCTCCTTTCGCTATTTGCACCCTAATACCTATAAAACCATTGCCAAACGCCTGCATGAGCGCCGGACCGACCGCGAGCAATATATTGATAATTTTGTCTCTGAGCTGCAAAACGCGCTGAGACAGCAAGGTATCGATGCGGACGTTTACGGACGCCCTAAACACATCTACTCGATTTGGCGAAAAATGCAGAAAAAGCATCTGCAGTTTGATCAGCTGTTCGATATTCGTGCTGTACGTATTCTGACGCACAATCTGAAAGACTGCTACGCAGCCTTGGGTGTGGTGCACTCGCGCTGGCGGCATATCGCGTCCGAGTTTGATGACTACGTGGCAACACCCAAGCCAAACGGTTATCAGTCTATCCATACGGTGGTTATTGGCCCCGAGCACAAAAACGTTGAAATTCAGATACGTTCGCACGACATGCACGACGACGCCGAGCTGGGCGTAGCCGCGCACTGGATGTACAAAGAAGGCGCGTCGGCTGGTAAACGTCACGGCTTTGAAGACAAAATAGCCTGGCTGCGTAAGCTATTAGCCTGGCACGAAGATATGGCCGGCAGCGAAACTCTGGTGGATGAAATTCGCTCGCAGGTATTTGAAGACCGCGTTTACGTTTTTACCCCGAAAGGCGAGGTAGTCGATTTACCCATGGGCTCTACGCCGCTGGACTTTGCTTATTATATTCACAGCCAGGTTGGCCACAAGTGTATTGGCGCAAAGATCGACGGTCGCATTGTGCCTTTTACCTATCAATTGCAGAATGGTGACAGGGTTGAGATTTTAACTCAGAAGAATGCTCAACCACGGCGCGACTGGCTTAACCCACAGCTCGGATATTTGCATTCCTCTAGGGCGCGAGCCAAGGTTCATACCTACTTCAAAAAAGAAGACAGAGAAAAGAACCTTCAGGCGGGTAAAGAGCTGCTGGAAAACGAACTGCAGAAGCATCAGTTGCATGTGCAGGACGCGAGCAAAGCGGTAGGGCGATTTAATGTACCCACACTGGATGACTTACTCGCCGCCATTGGTGCTGGTGATGTGCGCCTGCATCAGGTGGTTAATTTCCTGAAACCTCAGGAAACCGAAGTAGAAAAAGTTGAGCGTTTAACTAAACGTCGTAAAGCCAAGCAGTCGCCGAAAACACCGAAGTCTGATGTAACGGTAGAAGGCATTGGTAATTTAATGATGCACTTTGCCAATTGTTGCGAGCCCTTGCCGGGTGAGCCTATTACCGGTTTTATTACTCAGGGCCGGGGCGTATCTGTGCACCATAGAGACTGTGATCAGTTAACGCATTTATTGCATCAACACCCTGAACGCGGCATTGAAGTGTCCTGGTCGGGGCACTCCAAACAGGAATACCGTGCCAGTCTGCGAGTATCCGCATTAGACCGTAACGGACTTCTGCATGATATCACCAGCGTGTTGTCGAACGAAAAGGCTGCGGTAGCGCAAATGGACAGTGAAAGCGATGCTCAGTCACAGTCAGCTACGGTGGTGTTAACCTTAACGGTAAAAGACAGCGACGCACTCAGTCGAATTATGGACAGACTGCGACAGGTGCACGGTGTTGAACAGATCCAGCGAATCACGTTAAAACATTAGCCCTTTAAAACATCAGCCAATAAAACAGTGGAGGTACCTCAGTGAAAGGAATGCAACAGCTGCAACAGGTTATGGCACAGCTGCGAGATCCGGAAAGCGGTTGCCCATGGGACTTAAAGCAGAACATGACCTCGTTAATTCCTTACACCATTGAGGAAACCTATGAAGTTGTTGATGCTATTCAGTCGGGAAACTGGCAGTCGATAAAGGACGAACTGGGTGATTTGCTCTTTCAGGTGGTGTTCTACGCCCAGTTAGCGCGAGAAGAACAGCAGTTTGAGCTCGATGACATAGCTGCACACACCGCCGATAAGCTTATAAGCCGACATCCTCATGTATTTGGTACTGATGCCGAGCGCAACTTGTCCGACGCGGAAATTAAGGCTCAGTGGGAACAAATAAAGCAGCAGGAGCGTACAAAGAAAGACGCTAAAGGCTCCGTGTTTGATGACATTCCCAGTCAACTGCCCAGCGTTTTAAAAGCCGCTAAGCTGCAAAAACGTGCTGCGTCAGTGGGCTTTGACTGGACCGAGGCGGAGCCTGTTTACGCCAAAGTGGACGAAGAAATACAGGAAGTAAAAGAAGCTACAGACCAGGACCACATTGAAGAGGAAATTGGTGACCTGCTGTTTGCCGTTGTAAATTTAGCCCGCCACAAACAAGTAAACCCCGAAGCCGCACTGCAACGCGCCAATGAAAAGTTCAAAAGCCGTTTTCAGACTATAGAGCAGCGCTTGAGTGAGCAGGGTAAAAACGCTACCGACTGCAACCTCGATGAACTTGAAGCTCTTTGGCAGCAAGCCAAGCAGGGTTAATGGCGTAGCGTATCCCAATATTCATGTCAGATAAGGTTTGTAATCAACCTTTGCTTTTCAAGTTTCACTTCTTTATGATTGTTAACATATTTTATACATTGGTTCTGAATAGTGATTATAGTTTAGTGTTTGATCAATATTAAACATTCCGTTTACCTGGTAATTATTAACTTAATATAAGGATGTATTTTGAAAAAATTAGGGCTACTTGTCTCGTTAATTTCCATTTCAGCAGGTGCCAATGAACTTGACGCGGATAAGCAATATTCTGTTGGTGTTGGTATCGGACCTGCTTATAGCGGGTTAGGTGCAAATGTCGCTCTGGTGTCCAGGACTGACATGAAATATCTATCGGCTGGCTGTGTAGAGTACAGCTCAAACTATGGGCTTACCTGCGGTTTTGGTGCTGGTTGGATCGTCACCGATCTTTTTAACTCTAACTCAAATAAACACGGCTTAGGTGTTTATGTAACCAAAGCGGGCCATGAGACTAACGCTAGGATAGAGAACGGAAACTTGAATGTTTATGAGAATGAATATTATGGGGCGGGTGTCAGTTATACCTATTTTATGAATGGAATAGATAAACCGGGCTTTACTTTCGGTGTTTCTGCGCACGCGACAAACTCGGATTACGATGACTCAACCAGTGGTGTTCTGCTGCAGGTTGGTTATCAGTTTTAGTATATAACAAGCTAATACAGCTGGTTGAAGTCATACATCGAACGGTCAAATGATACTTCAAGCAAGCATCACCGTTGTTAACGGATTACAGCGTTGAGGAAATCTATGACGTTATACCCTTATTCAAAAATTAAAACTGAAAAGCTCGGTTTACTTCTGTTTGCTGCAAGAGCAACCACTATCATAGGCTTGCTTATTCTGCTTTTCTCAATTGGGTTTATACTTCTAATCTTCTTTACTGGTGGAACACATAGCCTCGGAGACGGAGCAACCATATCCTCACCACGATTCGGGATTCCATCGATTCTTACCGGGGTGTGGGGGTTCGCATCTTGCATTTTCTTTTTGCTGATTGGTGGTGTTGCTGCGGCTTTAGTTTCTCTGGAAAACCAGTTCTCAAAGTACATTAATAATAAAGAAAACAAGTCGGATGCATAGATATCGCTGCTTTTAGGCAATTATGGATTTCAAGGTATCTGCAATAGGCGGAGAATAAAAATGAAGAATGCATTATTCACTGGCCTGGGAATTGGCGCTGGTGTGGCTATCTATCAAGTATTGACGAATGGGATCTCCGGTGCAGACTGGTATCGCGCTATTTTTGTTGGCGTATTCTGCACGGTCATTTTTGCGGTTTATCACTCTCTTAAGCCTAACTCCAGGAATTAATTATTCATGACTAAACACTTTACTGTTTTCTCTTTTATTTTGGTAATAAGCGCACTGTTGATTAGTGGCTGCAAAACTACCAGCACTACTGTTGAGTATCCCAATCTACCGGTTGTGGATAATGAGCTTGGCAAATCGAAGTGGGCGCAGTTGGAACGGTTCCCGGCAAGGTATCCTCAGCAAGCTGTTATTAATTCAACGGAAGGTTGCGCTACCATTGAATACGTAATAACGCCTGAGAATAACGTCAGAGACATCGTGGTTGTTAAGTCGACTAACAAGCATTTCGCCGCGACAGCCCAAGACGTCGTTACAAACTGGAAATGGAAAGACCTTTCCAACAACATTATTTCTGAGCCTGTGAAAACCCAAACGCGTTTTGACTTCTGTTTCGATAAAGCCGGCCAGGCTTGCTCAACGATGGAGCCAGAATATTCTTGCCCGGGTGAAGATATTATATACTCTCGCGGTATGATGGTGCAGTAACTGGGAGTAAGTAATGAAAGATTTAAAAGATTCCCTTTTGTTTATAGTCGCTGTTGTTTGTTTATTAGTTTTCATCGGAGCAGTGGTTGATATCCTTTTCTTTTGGCCAGGTACCGGTTTTGACGGGATGTTTTTAGGTAAAAATGTGCTTTATGCAATTGCAACTGGCTATTGGGTCTGGAGGCTTTTAATCCAGCCTTATCGAAAGCGAAAAGCACTTGAAGCGGAAAGTTCTTAGTGGAGATTATGAATACGTCAGGTTGATATCTGTTGGTGATAAAGGCAGGGGAATAACGTGTTTAACCTAACCCAGAAAGAGCTCAATTCAATCATTAAAAAACATACGGGGTTTGCTGTATTTCTAGCGGTAGTGCCTGTCGTTTTCATCCAAGTCATTTCAATATTTGCCGGCGATATGAATTACCTGCTCATTTTTCTGATGCCGATAATTATTGTTGGCGCATGTGCAAATTTAGTGAAGAACGTGCTAACGGATATTCGGGAGCATAGCCATGAGTGAGTCAACTGCTCGGCAGCCATTTGGGTCTACTGTTGTACCTATTATTATTGCTGTAATTCTGACTGAAGTACTTATGTATAACTTAGGCTCAAAGTACAACCCAATAAGTGATGGCTTCAATATTCCTAATTTCCTAATTGATTTAGGCGTGTTTGTAGCAATTGCAATGGCCGCCACATGGTTATATCAGCGAGTATTTAAGTTGCTACGAAGGGACACTGCGAACAAGGAATAGTTAGAGTATGACTATCCAGCTTAAACGCATCTATAACGACCCATCATCTGACGACGGTTACAGAGTTTTGGTGGATAAGCTGTGGCCTCGTGGCATTTCAAAAGACGCAGCCAAACTTGATGAATGGATAAAAGACATAGCGCCTTCCAATGAGCTTCGTAAATGGTTTCACAGTAATCGTTCTGAGTGGGGCGAGTTTCGCAATCGGTATTTGTCTGAATTAAAAAAACACAAAGAAGCCTTACGCGACTTAGCAAGCAAAGCTAGTAGTGAAAAAGTCACATTGCTGTATTCCTCTAAAGATACTGAGCACAATAATGCCGTGGTGTTGAAAGAGTATTTAAATAAGCTGCACTCTGAGTAGTGCCACTAGGAGACTCCCATGAAATACCTCTGGATAGTGATTTTTACCATAGTTTTAGTCTGGTCGGGTATTAACCCTAAAGACCCATTTACCTGGTTGCTTGAAGTAGCTCCGGCGGTAATTGGGGCTGTGCTGGTGGCTCTCACTTATAATTCATTTCGTTTAACGCCTCTGCTATATGCATTTATTCTGGTGCATTGTGTGGTTTTAATGGTGGGCGGACACTACACATACGCGGAAGTACCTTTCTTCGAGGGGCTCTTCGGCGCAGAGCGAAATAATTATGACAAGTTAGGTCACTTCTTTCAGGGCTTTGTGCCTGCGCTGTTGGCAAGAGAAATATTAATTCGAAAAAACATTGTGAACGGGACTGTCTGGCGCAACATTATTATTGTTTCAATATGCTTGGCCTTTAGCGCGTTTTACGAGTTACTGGAATGGTGGGTTGCCCTTGCAACCGGTGAGGATGCTGAAGCTTTTCTTGGTACTCAGGGTTACGCTTGGGATACTCAATCTGACATGGGCTTTGCTCTGATTGGTGCCATTCTCTCGTTGTTTATCTTGTCCAAGAGTCATGATAAGCAACTTAAAAGTAAATAAGGTTTCATGTGAAGTATTCGTGATGTTTTTCTAGCGGAATCTCTTTAGAGATCCTGAACTGATCTTTTAATTAGGTATATAATTCTGTATAAATAATGTTTCAACTTTGCATTGGAAGGCTATTTAAGCTTAAGGACAGGGCGTTGAAAAAAGTAAGTATTATTTTTGCGAGCACGCTATTCGTTATTTCTTGTAGCTCAAATACCCAGAGCGATAAGACAGAGACAAAATTCCTGGATCTGTCAGCTGCGGAGCACTCGGAACTTGCTGATGAGTACTGGACTATCAGCAAACGTATCCCTCCTCAATACCCGGCTTCAGCCGCGCGGAATGATGTATCCGGTTGCGTCAAAGTTGCTGTAGGTATTGGTTCAGATGGACGCGCTAAAGGGTATGAAGTTCGCTCATCTTATCCAAAGGGTGTATTTGATGACTACGCGGTTGCGGCACTTCAAAAATGGAGGTGGGAAGCAACTGAAAAAAATTCGGGGCGTACACCGATATTAAAGACCGTTCAGTTAAACTTTGCGATAAAAGAAGCCCCGGATGACCATGAATATATTGAGAATTGCTCATCTAAAAGGTAAGAAGATTAACGTGTAAGAAACTTTTCCAATGAAGCCTGTTTGAAGGCTATAAGTGGGCTAAGAACGAATCAATCGTTTAACGACATAAGGAATTAAGTTTTGAATATTAATGCAACACTGTTAGGTCAAGTAATTTTAATCTTTATCCCAATAATAGTCATTTTAAGCTACTACCTTGGGAAAAGGAAAACACAAACACCTAAGCTGGCAACCTTAATTGGGCTTATTCTAGCTTTTATCCCGCCATTGGCGTTAATCTATGTAGCGGCATTAGTGATTAAAAATGACGTTCGGGTCTCAGAATAAAAGGTTTTTATATGAATAAAATTTTATTACTTCTCGGCGCTTTACTTTTATCGGGATGCACAAGTTCGGACATGCTTTACTATTTGACTCATCCTACCGACTCTTCCGATAAACCTTCTACGGCGGCTATCTATACAGGAGCGGCACTTATTCTGGGTGAAATGAAAGAAGAGTGCAGTTATGGTCATCCTGAAGACCAAATTAACTGCAAAAAGGAAAAGGAAGCTAGAGAGCGCAAGAAATAATGCCGACTTTAAAAAGCCAGCCTACTTTAGCCGATTTTCAGGAATATGTTACTGAGCTTGAAGCGGAACGGGGTTTTTCTGAACAAACCGTTAAAGACAAGTGCTTGCTGCTCGGAGAGGAAGTGGGTGAGTTATTTAATGCTGTTAGAAAAGTTGAAGGGCTAGCGATAGATCACCAATCTGAGATCGGTGAGGTCAATGATGAACTGGCAGATGTTTTTATTTATTTATGCGCTATTGCTAACCGTTACAACGTAGATCTTGAAAAAGCTTTTCTAGCGAAAGAAGCGAAGAATAAGCAACGAACCTGAACAAAAAGTCGATGAACTTTAAGTTTTAGCGAGAAAATTAACCACAACATCCCGAAATATCGGTTTTATCACCGGCTTTTACTGCTCGAGCATCGCGAATAATGCGTATTGCAGAGCGCAGCACAATTAAAGCAATTACTGTGGCTATCAGTAAATCTGGCCATGCCATGTCTAGCTGAGCAACCAGCAGAGCAGAAGCAATTACACCCGTGTTCATGAGCATGTCATTGCGAGAGCATATCCAGCTGGCGCGGATATTAATATCACCGTTTCTGGAACTGTATAAAAGCGCAAAGCAAAGCACGTTAACCACCAGCGCTAAGCCTGCCACCCATAACATCATGTTTGCATTGGGTTGGCTGCCAAAAATTAAACGTTGCAACACATCAGCCAAAACCATCAGCGCTAGGACGGTTTGTAGTGTACCGTTAAAAATTGCGGCATTGGCTTTGTATTTAATGGCTTTGCCAACTGCGTATAAACTGACCGCATAAACCAATGTATCGGCCAACATATCCAGTGAGTCAGCAATAAGGCCACTGGACTGTGCTAACAAACCGGCAATAAATTCAACGAAAAACATAACGCCGTTAAGAACCAGTACAGTCCATAACAATCGTCTTTGTGCTTTATCGATGTGTTCTTGTGCGGTGGTGCCACAGCAGGATGACATAAGGTAACTCCAGATGGGTTTGGCTGGCGCTATACTAACAAAAGAGCTTTGCAAAAGACTAGGCGGCGCGCTTTTTATTTGTTGTTGGGGCGGTCTTTCGGTATACTACTTTCCCGTCTGAATGCAATCCCAAATTTGACCTGACCAACTAGGTATCACATGGCGACAAACTATATTTTCGTAACCGGCGGAGTTGTATCCTCGCTGGGTAAAGGCATTGCTGCGGCCTCTCTGGCGGCAATTCTAGAAGCACGGGGCCTCAACGTTACCATCATGAAGCTGGACCCCTACATTAACGTAGATCCGGGTACCATGAGCCCAACTCAGCACGGTGAAGTTTTTGTCACTGTAGACGGGGCTGAGACCGATCTTGACCTGGGACACTACGAGCGTTTCATTCGCACCCGTATGACCAGCAGCAACAACTTCACCACCGGCCGTGTCTATGAAGACATTATCCGCCGTGAGCGTAAAGGTGAGTTTTTAGGAGCGACCATTCAGGTCATTCCTCACATTACCAACGAAATTAAACGTCGTGTTATTGAAGGCAGTAAAGGCTTTGATATTGCCATTATTGAAATTGGCGGCACGGTAGGTGACATAGAGTCACAACCTTTCCTTGAAGCTATTCGCCAGTTGGGCACGGAAATAGGTCGTGATCACACCTTATTTATGCACCTGACTCTGGTGCCATTCTTAGGCGCTGCAGGTGAGGTGAAAACCAAGCCGACTCAGCACTCTGTGAAAGAACTGCGTTCTATTGGTATTCAGCCAGATGTATTGGTGTGTCGTTCGGATCGCTCCTTACCGGCAACAGAGCGTTCGAAAATTGCTTTGTTTACCAATGTAGAAGAGCGAGCGGTTATTGGCTTGCGCGACGTAGACAGCATTTACAAAATTCCTTCTATGTTAAAGGCCCAGAGTTTGGATGACATAGTCACCAAGCGCTTTAATTTAGATTGCCCCGAAGCCGACTTGCATGAATGGGAAGAGGTTCTGTATCAAGAATCTAATCCGAATGGTGAAGTGACCGTCGGTTTTGTTGGTAAGTACGTTGAACTGCCGGATGCCTATAAGTCGGTGAACGAAGCGCTGGCTCATGCCGGCCTTAAAAATCGTTTAACGGTAAACATTCGTTACATCGACTCTCAAGACTTAGAAACCAAAGGTACGTCTAAACTTGAAGATGTGGATGCTATTTTGGTGCCAGGCGGTTTTGGTGATCGTGGTATTGAGGGCAAGCTTATTGCGGCAAAATACGCACGCGAGAATAACATTCCTTACTTAGGCATTTGCTTAGGCATGCAAGTGGCAATGATTGAATTTGCCCGTAATGTTGCTGGTTTAACCGGCGCTAACAGCACTGAGTTTGATGAAAATTGCAGTGACCCGGTAGTTGGTCTTATCACGGAATGGATGGACGCCAGTGGTCAAAAAGAACTGCGCGACAAGCATTCCGACTTAGGCGGCACGATGCGTCTTGGTTCACAGGAATGTCATTTAGAAAAAGGTTCTAAAGCGCTTAAAATGTATGGCAAAGAAACCATTGAAGAGCGTCACCGCCATCGCTACGAAGTAAACAACCATTACATTGAGCCGCTGGAAAAAGCAGGCTTAAAAATCACGGGTTACTCGCATGACAAGCAGTTAGTTGAGATTCTGGAAAACCCGAAACACCGTTGGTTTGTTGCGGTACAGTTCCACCCGGAATTCACTTCAACGCCGCGTGACGGGCACCCGTTATTTAAAGGCTTTATAGAAGCTGCAGGCGAATTTCATAAAGAGCGTTTGGGTTAATAACCCGGCTAATGATTAAGCATTAAACAGGATTAAAGCATGAGTAATATTGTTAAAGTTATTGGTCGCGAAATCATGGATTCCCGCGGTAACCCAACCGTTGAAGCTGACGTTTATTTAGAGTCGGGCCATATGGGCCGTGCAGCGGCACCAAGTGGCGCTTCAACCGGTTCACGTGAAGCTCTGGAGCTGCGTGACGGTGACAAGTCGCGTTACCTGGGCAAAGGTGTTGAAACGGCGGTTGCTAACATTAATGGTGCTATTGCTGAAGCATTAAGCGGTATTGATGCGACTAACCAGGACGCTGTCGACAACATTATGCTAAAGCTCGATGGTACTGATAACAAAGAAAAGCTGGGTGCTAACGCCATTCTGGCTGTTTCTCTGGCGGTGGCTAAAGCAGCGGCTTTGAGTAAAGGCATCGAGCTGTACGAACACATTGCTAACCTGAACAACACCAGCGGTAAATACAGCATGCCATTGCCAATGATGAACATCTTAAACGGCGGTGAACATGCGGATAATAACGTGGATATTCAGGAGTTCATGATCCAGCCGGTTGGCGCTGAAAGCTTCAAAGAAGGCCTGCGTATGGGCGCTGAAGTGTTCCATGCTCTGAAAAAGGTTTTGCAGAAGCGCGGTTTAAGTACGGCAGTTGGTGACGAGGGCGGCTTTGCACCCAATCTGGCGTCTAACGAAGAAGCCTTGCAAGTTATTGTCGAAGCGGTTGAAAACGCGGGCTATAAAATGGGCAGCGACATTACCCTGGCTTTGGATTGCGCGGCCTCTGAATTCTACCGTGATGGTAAATATGAATTGTCCGGTGAAGGCAAGTCCTTTACTGCGGAAGAGTTTGCCGACTACCTGGCAGAGCTTTGCGATCGTTACCCAATTATTTCTATTGAAGACGGCCTGGATGAAAGCGACTGGGACGGCTGGAAAGTCTTAACCGAAAAACTGGGCAGCAAAGTACAGTTGGTCGGTGATGACCTGTTTGTGACCAATACGCGTATTCTGAAAGAAGGTATCGACAAGTCGATTGCCAATTCAATTTTGATTAAATTTAATCAGATTGGTAGCCTGACAGAAACCTTAGCAGCTATAGCAATGGCGCGTGAAGCGGGTTATTCGGCGGTTATTTCTCACCGTTCAGGTGAAACCGAAGACGCCACCATTGCCGATTTAGCAGTAGGCACCGCAGCGGGTCAAATTAAAACCGGTTCACTGTGTCGCTCTGACCGGGTTGCTAAGTACAACCAATTATTGCGTATAGAGGGCGATCTTAATGGCCAAGCGCCTTACCGCGGACGACAGGAAGTCAACGCTGGCTAATCAACAGGCGGACATATTTCAGCCGCTGGCACAGCAAGGCGATTTTGCCGAGCTGTGTTCAGCGCTGTATGAACGCGAATTACCTCAACTTGCGCAGGTTAATGATATGCCTGTTGCGGCTTTGCAACGTCGTTTAGCCAGTCTTCCGCACTATATTCGTCACGCCGCTCATGGTTGTCTTAACGCGGTACAACATTCGCCGTTAAAACTGGATGTTCAGAACGCCAGCTGGCAAGCCCCTCAGCCGACAAAAGTTCCTTCAGCTGGTATATCTGCTGAAGGGCAGAGCCAATGGTTTGCTAAGCATGCCGCTTTGGGGTTGGTGGTTCCGGTTCGCTATCAAACCCCTGAATTTACGACCATAATGCTGGACAGTATCGACCGGGTGGATCCTGATAAAAAGCGTCTGCACCTTAACTACCGTGGCTGGTTTGATTTTTCCGGGCAGGGTGAGCACACTCAGGATACCTTACTGAAGCCCAATAAACGCATTATGACCGCAGCCAGCTGTGGACATCAGTGGAATCATAAAGGGCGCATTAACCCACGCACTTTAACGCTGCGTGAGCTGTTATTAGTGGCTACTCTGGACTGGAAAAAGTTTCAGGTGGCATTGCGGATAGCTCGTTAAGCCAGTCTTGCCATACCGGTTGTAATCCTTTCGCTCTAATTGCCTGTGCTACCTCACTTACTGATCTGTCATCGTCTATCGAAAACTGTTCCAGCTCTTGTTGCTCGTTGGCGTAACCGCCGGGCTGCGTTTTAGATTCCGCACTGACCGAGGTCACACCTAGTCGAAACAACCCATCACGAAGCGCTTGTTGTTCGCGGGTGGAAAGGCTGAGCTCTACATCGGGAAACCGCAATCGATACGCACAAATTAACTGAACCAGTTGTTTATCAGAAATTGTTTTTGCGTTATCGACACCTCCGGCACAGGGACGTAGCCGGGGAAATGACAATGAATAACGACTGCGCCAGTAGCGTCTCCGTAGATAATCCAGGTGCATGGCGGTAAAGGTGCTGTCGATACGCCAGTCCTCCAGTCCAATCAGCGAGCCGAGGCCAATTTTATCGATACCGCATTCGCCCAGGCGGTCAGGTGTTTCAAGCCGCCAACGGAAGTCGCGTTTCTTGCCTTTTAAGTGATGCTTAGCATAGGTAGCGGCCTGGTAAGTTTCCTGATACACCATAACCGCATCCAGACCCAGCGTGCGTAATTCAGCGTATTCATGGGTAGCCAATGGCTGCACTTCAAACATGACATAGCTGAAATAGCGTTTGACAATGGGGAGCGCCTGACGAAAGTAATCAATACCTACCTTGGCTTCATGCTCGCCAGTCACTATCAGCAGGGTGTCAAAACCTTTGGCTTTTATGGCCTGACATTCCTGCTCGATTTCAGCTGGCGACAGGGTTTTGCGTTTTAAGCGGTTACTCATAGAAAAGCCGCAGTAGCTGCAATCATTAGCACAAAGGTTTGATAAATAAAGCGGAATAAACAGGTGCAGAGTGTTACCAAAGCGTTGCCGGGTCAGTTGCTGTGAGCGTTCGGCCATAAGGGGCAGATAAGGCTCCGCCGCCGGCGACAGTAAGGCCATGAAGTCGTCCGTATTCAGATGTTTTTTGCTTAAAGCGGTTTCAACGTCAGCCGCGTTTTTACTGTAAAGCTGCAGGCGGGTATCATCCCAGCTGGTCTGCTCCCAGGTAGTATAAAAGCTCATAGCGACTCCAGAAACTCCGTTAACGGGCTGGATGCGGACGCTTTTAGCGAAGCGTTTTGACTTAAGCCTGCGTCAAAGGCCTGACGCCCAACAATAACCGCATCGCGAAAGGCTTTTGACATAGCGACGGGGTCGTTTGCAGTGGCTATGGCGGTATTCACCAGCACAGCGTCTGCGCCCATTTCCATGGCTTCAACGGCGTGGCTTGGCGCGCCAATGCCCGCATCGACAATGACCGGCACCGATGCCTGCTCGATAATAATTCGTAGGAAGTCTCGAGTAACCAGGCCTTGGTTTGAACCTATGGGGGCGCCTAACGGCATAACCGCCGCGCAGCCAACTTCTTCTAAGCGTTTGCACAATACCGGATCAGCACCGCAGTAGGGCAGTACGGTAAAGCCCTCTTTTACCAAAGCTTCAGCGGCTTTTAGGGTTTCTATGGGGTCTGGCAGCAAGTAGTTAGGGTCGGGGTGTATCTCCAGTTTAAGCCAATGGGTACCTAAAGCTTCACGGGCAAGACGTGCAGCAAAAATAGCGTCTTGTGCAGTTTTGGCACCAGAGGTATTTGGCAAAAGCTGTAAACCTAAGTTTTGTATAGGCGTGACAATGTCGTCAGTGGGGCGTTCAAGTTCAACGCGCTTTAACGCCAGCGTTACTAATTCGCTAGCGGAAGCAGCAAGGGACTTCTGCATAACGTCCGCACTGCTGTATTTGCCGGAGCCTATGAGTAATCGGGAATGAAAATCGCGATCGGCTATTTTCAGCATGGTTTAACCTCCGGCCACGGCCTGAACAAGTGTAATGGTATCGTTGTTTTTAAGCTCGGTTTGTTGCCATTGTTCCCGGTGTATAATTTGTCCGTTTAAAGCGACGGCAACGGCCGAGGTATCTACGTTCTGAGCAGACAATAGCTGCGATAAATTGCTTTTCTCAGTGATCTCAAAATCTTTGTCATTAATTTGAATGCGCATTTTGACCTCCGCATACAGGGCATGAAGCGGCCCGCGGTAAATAGAGTTGTTGCCAGTTTTGTGATAGTCCATTGAAGGTGTGCAGGTAACCCCAGGCAAGCTTATGTCCGGTAAAATAATTAATTGCCTGTAGCGCCTGACTGGATCCCATAATGCCCACAACAGGAGCGGCTATACCCGCGTTACTGCAGTTCAGTGGCTCAGTAACAGCGTCGGGATAAAGGCACTGATAACAGCCGTGGGAATTCTCTGGGTTAAGCGCAATAAGTTGCCCGTTAAAGCCGCGCGCCGCGGCAGAAATGAGCGGCGTATTCACGCGGTAGCAGCTTTGGTTGATCAGGTACCGGGTCTCACGATTGTCGGTGCAGTCGAGGACTAAATCGGCTTGTTCGGCGAGCGCGTCCAGGTTTTCTTCATAGGCCTTTTCTTCAATAGCGGTGATACGAATGTCCGGGTTTAACCGCGACAAAGAATGACCAGCTTGCCGCGCCTTGGACAAGCCAATATCATCGCTGGAATAGAGTGTTTGCCGCTGTAAGTTGCTGAGGCTGACGGTGTCATGATCGACCAGTGTGATTTGCCCAACGCCCGATGACGCCAGATATTGGCTGGCAGGACAACCAAGACCACCCAATCCAATAATCAGCACATGCCTTTTCAGCAAACGCTGTTGTCCAACTTCGCCTATTTCTTTCATCAGTATGTTACTGCTGTAGCGCAGAAGTTGTTCGTTACTCAGCATGGGCAGCCTCGTTCTCTTCCTTAATTTCGGCTTCAGCGTCCATCGCAGTCAGTAACTGATGGACAGCCTGCTCGACGTCGTTCGCAGCAGTAATCGCGCTAACAACCGCTATGCCGTTAATTCCGGTAGCTTTTACGGCAGCTACGCGATCTAAAGAAATGCCACCAATAGCGACTGTCGGTATGTTAGTTGGCGCTAGTAATGCGACATAGCGGCGCAGTCGCTCCAGACCTTGGGGGTTAGACGGCATAGCCTTGGTCTGAGTTGGAAAGATATGACCCAGAGCGATGTAAGAGGGCGTGTACGCTTGAGCAATTAATAACTCGGTGTAGCTGTGAGTGGAAATGCCCAGCCGCAACCCCGCTTGCTGAATAGCGTGAAGGTTAGCTTCCGTTAAGTCTTCCTGACCTAAATGCACGCCATAAGCGCTGTGCTTAATAGCGAGTTGCCAGTGGTCATTAATAAACAACTGAGCTGAATATTGCTCCGCCAGCTGAATGCTTTTTTTAATAGCGGCTTCCAACTGAGGAGCATCTGGGTCTTTAATACGCAGCTGAAGCGTTTTAATGCCCAGTTTTAAGAGCTTTTCTATCCACTCATAAGAATCTACTACCGGATACAGTCCGGGTTCCTTGTCCAGCCTGGGAAACTGGAGGTCAACGCAGGGCAACTCCGGCGTTTTAATCCTTGGAAAATGTTTAATTTTCTGTGGCCAGTGTGTATGAGCAACAAGGCCTGGTCCGCGGCCTATACCTTTCGCCTCAATCAGGCCCTGATGGACATAGGCATTAGCGACTGTTATGGCATCCTCAAGTGGATAGTCATGTGCTAGTGCCGCGGCAATGGCAGAAGACAAGGTACAACCGGTTCCGTGGCTGTGCTTTGTTTCCAGCTTTTGCTGAATGTACTGAATATGCTCATCGGCGCTAAGGTAATAGTCAGAGATTTCATCGGAGTGACCAAACTCAGTACCAGTGATAAGGATCTGAGTTAGTCCCGCATGAAAGAGTTTTTCGGCGGCGCGACACATTGAGTTTTCATCAATAACTTCTACGCCGCTAAACCAACTGAGCTCATCCAAATTCGGTGTCATAATATCAACCAGTGGGAGCAACTCCGTACAGTGTTCCGGGAGCAGCTCTGACAGCCTATCCTGCTGAGTGCTGACAACGACCGGATCCCAAACCACGAAAGGTCGGGGAAGGGTATCAGGCCATTGCTTTAAAAAGTCAGCCACACACTGAAGCTGTTGCACATTACTAAGCAACCCAATTTTTATCGCAGCAGACGGCATGTCCTGTTGCAGGCATTCCAACTGCTGACGAATGGCGTCAGCAGCTAAAGGGAATAGCCCGGTGGTTTCAACAGAGTTTTGGGCGGTAATTGTGGTTATGACACTGCAGCCATGCACGTTCAGACTACGGAACGTGTGCAAGTCCGCCTGAATGCCTGCGCCACCGCCGCTGTCGGAACCTGCGATGGTCCATACGACAGGTACCGACATCATTCTGCTCCTTCGGTCGCCGCATCTTTTACTTTTACATCAATGCGAGTGTCCGGATTGTATTGACGCACCTCGTGAGAAATTTTCATGGAGCAGAACTTAGGACCGCACATGGAGCAAAACTGCGCGGTTTTGTTCGAATCCTGCGGCAGCGTTTCGTCGTGATAGCTGCGGGCAGTTACAGGATCCAACGCCAGGTTAAACTGATCCTCCCAGCGAAACTCAAAGCGGGCTTTTGACATAGCGTCATCCCGCGCCTGAGCACCCGGGTGACCTTTGGCTAAATCGGCGGCATGAGCAGCTATCTTGTAGGCGATCATCCCTTGTTTAACATCTTCTTTATTAGGCAGACCTAAGTGTTCTTTCGGTGTTACGTAGCAGAGCATGGCACAGCCAAAAGCGCCGATCATGGCAGCACCAATACCTGAAGTAATATGGTCGTAACCGGGGGCGATATCGGTGGTTAGCGGCCCTAAGGTATAGAACGGCGCGCCATGACAATGCTTTAACTGCTCATCCATATTTTCCTGAATTTTATGCATGGGCACATGGCCTGGGCCTTCTATCATCACCTGCACATCGTATTCCCAGGCTATTTGAGTCAACTCGCCGAGTACCCGAAGTTCTGCGAACTGAGCTTCATCGTTAGCGTCGGCTATTGATCCGGGGCGCAGGCCGTCACCTAAAGACAGTGATATGTCATATTTCGCACAAATTTTGCAGATATCCCGGAAGTGCTGGTAAAGAAAGCTCTCTTGCTGGTGCGCCATACACCATTTCGCCATAATTGAACCGCCGCGCGAAACAATGCCGGTAACCCGCTTTGCGGTCAGTTTAATGAAGTCGTGCAGTACGCCGGCGTGAATCGTAAAGTAGTCGACTCCTTGCTCAGCCTGTTCCAGCAGTACGTCTTTAAATACTGGCCAGTTCAGATCCTCGGCAATGCCATTGACGCGCTCTAGTGCCTGGTAAATGGGGACAGTACCAATAGGGACTGGACTGTTGCGTAAGATCCATTCCCGAGTTTGGTGAATATTACGGCCGGTCGATAAGTCCATAACGGTATCAGCGCCCCAGCGCGTGGCCCATACCAGCTTCTCAACTTCTTCTTCAATGGACGAACTGACCGAGGAATTACCGATATTGGCGTTCACTTTCACTAAAAAGTTGCGTCCAATGATCATTGGTTCTGATTCGGGATGATGGGTATTAACGGGTATAATTGCGCGCCCACTGGCAACTTCATCGCGAACAAACTCGGGCGTTATGGGGTTTTCCAGATGCTCCCGACCCATATTCTCGCGCAGTGCAATGAACTCCATCTCCGGAGTAACGATGCCACGCCGGGCGTAGGCCAGTTGAGTAATACCGTGATTGTTTTGTTGACTCTCGCGGTGTCGTTGCTGAATCCAGTTCTCACGAACCTTTTTCAAACCCGCTTTAACGTCAATTGTAGCGTCCGGGTCACCGTAGACACTGGAGGTATCATACACATCCACCGGTTCGTTAGGTGGTAACTTAACGCCAGGCGTGGGCTGGTGCAAAGTTTCGCTTAGATGAATGCGGCGAAAGGGCACCTGGATATCGTTAGTGCCGGACAGAAATTCACGGCTGGAATTAGGGTAATAATGCCCGGAAAGTGAGGATAAAAAAGATTCAGCCTGTTGGCGGTTTAAACGGTTATTCGATGGTGCAGTTGACATAGCATTCTCTCATTTTGTTGATGTTAGAGATGCTTGTCAGGAGTGTTGAAAGGAACACCAGCGCAGAAACGACGGTTGTGTCATGCTGGTGCTCTCTTGTTCCCTTCGCAGGTATTAGCCTGATCAGGTTCAACGGATCCCGCAATTGCGGTCTCAGCCGACTACTTACTCAATAAAGTAACCGGCACTCCGACAAGATTCTTTTTTAGTGGAACAAAATCTTAGAGCGAATGCAACCGCCGTTATTATCTAACCAGTTTAGTGACAACTTTTGCAGGCTTATCCATCGGCTGGCTTAAGCCCTCTATACGCTCAGCAATAACCCCTTGCTTATCGAGAATGGTGATCAAATTGCTGTGATCAAAATCACCGTCGGGACGTTGGCGATATCTCACTCCAAGTACTGTAGCAAGTGTTCTGATGTCCTGCTCTGAACCGTTCAGAAACAGCCAGTTGTCGTTGTTAAGCTTATATTGCTTAACGTAGTCGGCTAGTGCCTCGGGTGTATCGCGATTAGTGTCGAAGCTCACCATAACAAGCTTAACGTGCTTTTGGGTATCTTCGTCCAGCTTGCTGTATAAGCGTTTTACGTCATGAACCAACACCGGGCAGGCGGTGGTGCAACTGCCGTAAATCATCGAAATAATTACCGGTGTTCCTTCAAGCTCAGACAGTTTTAACTCATTTTTTTGATGTGTCTTCCAGGACGCATCAATTTGGTATACCGACTGGGAGTGAGACACTTCTGCCGCATTCATTGTTGTGTGATTGCTATGGTCACCGTGCTTATTGTGGTGTGAATGATCTTGCGCCATTAACTGCGCAGAGAACACCAATGAAGCCAGAGCAGTAAGTTGAAAGAATTTATTCATGGTCGTTCTCCAGGTCGTATGCGCAGCGGAATCCCATAGTGCTGGTTGCACTTTGAGGAGCGTAATCACTGCGAGACTGATAACGGAAAAATGTGGCGTAATTGGCGTTGGTGAAACTGGACATAAAGCGCGCTCCGTCGCCACAAGAACCGGAGAGCAAATCGACATCATCGCCGTTACTTAATAATAATTGATAGTCGTTCACCCATTCGTTGACGCGGTCGTGCATATGCATCAGTTGGTCTGCGTTTGGATCAACAGTTTGTTGTTTACTCGTGTGTGGCTGGCTATACCAGGCAAACAGTTTGCGTGCGTAGTCATTGTCACTAATGTTTTGCTGTTGCCGATATAGCACAGAAGCATATTCCCACTCATTAAGACTGGGCAACCGACCACCTTGAGCGGCGCAGTATTCTCGTGCGGCAAACCAGGAAACATAAGTCACAGGTTCGTTTTCTCTATCCTCTGCAATAGCGGTGTTCCCACTCCAGTGTTTCAGATAGTTTCCATCGTGGAACAGGGCAGCGATGTTATCTCGTTGCCAACGAGGGTTCTCATGTACAAATTCCAGGTAAGCTTGGTTAGTGACCGGAGTTGCATCCAGCATAAAACTGTCCATTTCAATGCTGAGGCGCTCTTTGTCCAGTAATACCGGAGGTTCGAAAGGACCACCGTTAATCAGGACTGGGTCCGCGAGCACTAACGGTGAAAACAAAACACCTGCAACTCCAAGCCACTTAACCATAACCTTTCCCCTTATTTCTCTTTACGAGGGCCGGCAATTAACGCACCAGCTGCACCACGTTCTGCATCAGCAAATTCATGATCAACCAGTTTGTAAATGCCTTCTTCCGGAACAATAAAGTCGATGGTTGCACTGTTACTGGCACCCAGCAAAACAGTTTGCATTCCGTACCACTCGTTACGCGGGTCGCCTTCGTACCACACGCGGTCAAAAATCGCTCCAATAACGTGGAAGCTTGATGTGCCGGACGGGCCTGCGTTTAATACATGTAGGCGTACCCGGTCACCTTCGTTTGCACGTAATGGGTTGTCGCTAAGAGCTGCAACATGACCATTAAAAGTAACGTGGCTTGGTTGACGATCGAGCGCTGCGCCGTGGTTGTAAATATAATTACCTTCAGCCGCTTCTTCCAAATAGTGCTCTGATTGCACCAAAACGTACTCGTGATCAACGTCTTTATCAGTTGGGTAACCGTCTTTGGGCGATACAACAACCGCACCATACTGGCCCATAGCTGTGTGCATAAGCACACTGGAAGTACCACAGTGGTACATGTAAGTACCGGCGTAGTTGGCTATCCATTCAAACTCAATAGTTTCACCCGGAGAAATGGTACGCCACTTGTCTTCCGCCGCTACTGTTCCGCTATGGAAATCCATAGAGTGTGGCATAGGATTAATCACTGGCTGATTATTCTGATAATTGTTCGCTTGTACTTGCTGGAAAAATGGTGAACCATTTTTGACCGGTTTTGTAATAGTTACTTCTTCATCAGACCGATTTTTCATTTTAAAAATGACGCGGTCGCCTTCACGTACGTGCAATACAGGACCTGGTACTGAGCCACCGAATGTCCAGGCTGAATAGCTGACGCCAGGGGCAACCTCAATTTTCTGTGAAAAAACGTCCATGCGTACGTCGTGAGTTTTGTTACCCTCATAGTCAAGCTTCGCTATGTTTGGAACCTGAGTGAGATAGTCACCCACAACGGCTGGGCCATTGTAGTCTTCACGATAAACCTTAGCTTCTGGTAAGCCATAGATTTTACCGTCAATAACATACTCACTGTCGTGCTTAAGTTTCATATCGGCAGCAGTAGCTGGAGTTGATACAGAAGCCATAGCGGCAAGCAGAGACGCACTGATAATGGATAAGCTTAGAGTTTTCATAGTGATATTTCCTTTAACAACTAATAAATAGATTTAACGTAAACTGCTAACCGCATCGGCAGTTGTTTCTTCGCTGCCTTGCACCAGTTCTGTGTTGATGTAATTAACTAACGCTGCAATATCTGCGTCTTTTAGATAACCCATGGGCGGCATTGAGCCGTTGTAGTTGGTTCCGTTGACAGTGATAGGACCTGACTTACCTTTAATGATGGTTTCAGCGATATAAGCTGGTTTGTCTTTAAGATTTGAATTGTTAGCTAACGGAGGAAAAACGCCCTGCATACCTTTACCGTTTGGCTGATGGCAGGCTTGGCAATATTTTTTATAGACGTTTTCGCCATCGCTGGCGCTGACTGGCTGGCTTATAAATAGACCGGCAAGTGACACTGCAATGAGTGATACTTTAACGAAAGAATGAATGCTCATAATGACACCTTAGTGACTGACTTAAGATGTCCCTAGAATAGCGCTGTGGCGGGTTTTAGCTAGTGATATGAAGAGGTAAGAAAGACCTACTCCTATGGGTATAATGGGAGTAGGTCAAAAACCAAGAAAGGGGTACTAAATACTGCGTGCTTCTAATTCAATACGAGATGCAGCCCCATAAATTTTACTGGGTTCGCCATCAACTTTGGCTTCCGGAGTGGTAGTCGGCCAGAGGTTATTCAGGTTATTAATCACTTGACGAGTTTCATTGATTGCATCCTGGGCTTTATGAGCTTCTGCATCGTTAATGCGATTCAAACGATCCAACGCAATCTCTTTAAAGCCCAGGGCGTCCTGATATTCGTGTACGTTTGCAACCTCGCCGTTTTGGATGCCAACGGCGTACTCGTCGGCGGCAACCATTAACATTGATGAAATGCTTAGTATCACATCTTTAGCCAACATATTATCAATGGGCTCATTAGCGCTGATAGCATCCCGGAGTTCGTTGTAATTATTCATAACAACGTCTTTACTCTGGTCATTAATCACGCTTTCTGCCAGTGTATTCAAAGGTTCAGCGAAACCCGGTAAGCCACGGGCTTCAAAGGCTTCAGTCAGACCACTGTAAAGCTCATCGCCGGGGTGTTTCATATGGGTCTTGGCCATTTCAATGTGGCCTTGTTCATAAAGCTTCATGCCAACCCACAAGTGACCACGAATAAAACCAAGCTGCGCCAGAAAGGCGGTGTCATTCGTGTTTAGATCTATTTCCGGGGCCGCCATTTCGCCTTCTGCCATAGGGGCAGCCATAAACATTGTCGGTGCCGCACTGGGTTGCGTGAGCGCCGTGGCTGATACTTGTGACGCGGCTACGGTGGTGGCAAGAACACTACCAACACCTAACCAGACTTTTTTCTTTTCAAACATAGATAAACCTTAGTAAGCTTTTTTAAAAGAGTGAACTTCTGTATATTTGCAGAAATGATAACTATTCGCAAGTTGGAAATGCAGCAGTATGATATTACAAATCAGTAATGCCATTGATAAAGAGACCATAAGCAGCGTTGTTTCCGGTCTGGATGTCAGTCAGTTTAGTGACGGTAAAAGCACGGCTGGTTGGGCGGCAAAGGATGTGAAAAACAACCAACAACTAGCCGGCAAGAAATCGCAGGCAGCCACGGAGGTATTGCTGGACAGGCTGCAGCAAAATAGCCTGGTGCAATCAGTAATGCGACCTAAGCAGGTTGCCAGGGTTTCTATCAACCGGTATCAACAGGGAGAGTATTACGGTACTCATATGGATGATTCGTTAATGAACGGCGTGAGAACGGATATTTCTTTTACCTTGGGCTTATCACCATTGTCTGACTTTGAAGGCGGAGAATTAGTTATCGAGGATACCAGTGGTGAGCGAAGCTGGCGTCTGGGGCAGGGTGATATTCTCATGTATCCAAGTCATTACCTCCATCGGGTTAATTCGGTAACAAAAGGGGAGAGGCTGGCGATGATAGGTTGGGTACAGAGCTTAGTAAAACGGCCTTCCCACAGAGAACTACTGTTTGATCTGGAGCAATCCCTAAAAGCCGAGTTTGATGCCAATGGTAAATCTGAAAACTTTGATCGTCTGACCAAAGTTTTTCATAACCTGCTAAGAGAATGGGCTGATGTATAATCAGCCCATTTAGCAGAATAGTTAGATGAGAGTTATCCCGCACAAAATCAGTAACGCGACGTTGGCTGCCAGGCCAATCATAAAGAAATAACTACGGGGGCTTGGGTTTTTCTCGGTGGCAATCTTGTAGTAGAGAATCATGTGAATTAAACGAGCAATGACGAATACCCAGATAAACAAGCCAGTCCAGAACGCGCTGGTGCCGATAAAAAAGGCAAGAAATACCGTTCCCAGCATCAATGGGTAGTTTTCCAGCGAGTTCATTAAGGTGCGATGAGCGCGGAATACAAAGGATGAGTGACTGAGCGAGTCATCAATTTTTCCGGGGACAGCTCCGGGTTGTTTTGCTTTCTGACCGCTGGCGATAAGCCATTGAACCAGCAAAATAACCAACGCACTGAGCACACCCCAATAAGCCATAGTATAAGTTTCACTTCCGTTCATGTTTTATGTCTCCTTTTTCAAATTAAGCCAGGGTATTTACCCAGCCGATAATTGCGATACCAATGATTATCATAATAAACTGCCGAACCGATGAGGCAGGGTTGTGTTGTCGCTGCAGCGTCGGGATAAGATCCGCTGCTGCAATATAAATAAAGCTTGAAGCGGAAATTGCTAATACGTAGGGAACAGCGGCGCTGACCTGGGCAAGCCAGAAATAAGCAATTAAAGCACCGGGGATGGCTGTTAATGAAGCCAAGCTATTCAGTAAAAGTGCTCTTTTCCGTTCAAAGCCACTCTCCAGTAAAATAGCGAAGTCGCTGACTTCTTGCGGTATTTCATGCGCTATGATTGCGACTGCGGTGGCAATGCCTAACGGTACAGAGGTGAGAAAAGCCGCGGCAATAACCACACCGTCGGTAAAGTTATGTACAGCGTCGCCAATAAGAATTAAGGGGCCTGCACGTTCGTGAGGGTCGCAGTCGCGGTCGCGGCAGTGGCGCCAGAGAATCAGCTTTTCTACTACGAAGAATAAAATAATACCGGCCAGTACACTGGCCGATACCTGATAACCGTCAGCTAGTTCTAAAGCGGCGGGTATCATGCCAAGAAAAGCCGCAGCTAACAGGGTACCGGTGGCAAAACTCATTAAGCTGGGCGTTAATAACTTACGCACACTGTGCGGGAAGGTCAGAAAAAGGCCGGCGCAAAAGATAGCACCTAAGCTGCCTAATAACGTAAAGCCAAGAATCCATAGCAGCATATTATGATATCCCTCAGTTACTTTTAGTTAGTTAAGCCGGGCTTCCACAACTCCAGCAGACCTCAAAAGCGGCTCCGTTAACTTCCTGACAGTTATTGCAGCGCCAGTCATCACCTTCAGCCTGCTCTTCCATTTTCTCAAGCAATGCCTTGGCTTTGTCCAGTTGTATCTCATCGACTAGCCAAAGCTCAGGCCAGGTGTCTTGTGGCGCCAGGTCACCCGCCGCGCCACTGGAAAACTCGTTCTTCATTACTGTTTCAATACCTTCCATTTGCAGTAAGTTACGGGCGTTTTCCACCAATAGTTTGTTTTCGCGCGTATAAATAAGTTTCATAAGGCCTTCTTCGGCTGTCACTAAAGTGTTTGTGGTTTTTACGTTATAATTAATGTATCAGACTAAGAGTTCGTTTGTGTTCTCCATTTTGTTTTGAGGAGTTAATTATGGCCGGTGGCTGGTCACACGATGGTGCGGTGCAGGAACAAATTGATGCAAGCACAGAAGACGAAGTAAAACGGGTAAGAAGCCAATTATCGGATGGCAAGAGCCTGGAGTATTGCGAAGAGTGTGGTGAGCCCATTCCTCAGGCCCGGCGAGAAGCTATTGCCGGTGTTCGTTTATGTGTCGACTGTCAGGCTGAGCAAGATAAGCAAGATTCACGCGAAGGCAGCTTTAATCGACGCGGAAGTAAAGACAGCCAACTTCGTTAAATAGAGGAGTTATCGCTTTTAGAAAACTCAGCTTCAGGCAGGGGTTTACTGAATAAATACCCCTGAAAATTACTACAGCCCAAGCTCGATAAATAATCGAACTGTTGCTGAGTTTCTACGCCTTCAGCAACGATGCTGAGTTTCAGGCTTTCCCCTAACTGAATGATGGTATGAACAATCTGTGCTTTTTCTTCGCTGTCTAACATATTGCGAACAAAAGAAACGTCAATTTTAAGTGTATCGAACGGAATTTGCATAAGGTAAGAAAGGGAAGAATAGCCGGTTCCGAAGTCATCCAGTGCAAACTCGACGCCTACCTCTTTTAGCTGCTGTATCTTGTTCGTAATATCGGAAATATCATCCATGAGCAAACTTTCCGTTAATTCCAGTTTCAGTTGATGCTTTTTGACTGCATATGCTTTGATTAATCCCTTTACTTGCTCAACAAAGTCAGGCTGTTGAAATTGCTTAGCGCTGACATTGATTGACAACTGCAAAGTGGATTTAACCGGGTCTTGTTGCCATTGCTGCAAAATGCTACAAGCTCGTTCCGTTATCCAATAACCCAAAGGGATGATTAATCCCGTTTCTTCCGCAAGTGGTATGAAGTCGGCGGGAGAGATAAAGCTGCCGTTCTTTTGTGGCCAACGGATAAGTGCTTCTGCTCCGGTTATCTCTTCAATGGAATTTACCTGAGGTTGCAGGTAGAGCTCGAACTCCTGTTGTTTAATGGCATGGCGCAACTGTTCTTCGAGTTTCACTCGCTTTGTTACGGCATCAGCAAGCTCTTGATGAAAAAGTGAGACCTCACCAATGCCTTTGCGCTTAGAGTGAGATAACGCCAGCCCTGCCTGTGTCATTAAAGTTTCTGCGTTTAGTTGACTGTCCTCGAAAAGCGAGGCTCCGGCGCTAAAAGAGCATAGGTGAGTATAACTATTCAGTTGATAAGGTTGCTGGAGTTGTTCCTGTAACTGATAAATTCGGGTTAATAATTGTTGCTTTACATTGGCAAGGTTACCACTGCTTATTCCAGTTAAAACAATTGCAAACTCGTTAGCGCTTAAACGAGCGAGAAAGGAGTTACTTTTGGTGGAGTTTTGTAATCTTTCTGCCACACGTTTCAGTAACAGGTCGCCCATATCCGAGCCCAGAGTATTATTAAGTATTTTAAACTTATCAATGTCACAAAGAATTAGGGCGCCGGTTTCATCACTTTTCTCACAATCTGTTAGCTCTTGGTGCAGATGGTCCAGTAATGAGCGACGGTTTGCCAGTCCGGTTAATGCGTCGTTATAAGCTAGGTTTCGTATACGTTCGCTGGCCTCAACCTCTGCGGTGATATCTGTTACTGTGGCAACGAAGTGACGTTCTTTTTGATCCTGATAACGCACTTCGGAAATGCTTAAACGTACTGGGAAGCTAACCCCCGAGCGCTCCTTTACTTTGACTTTGCCATGCCAGGCTTTACCGCTGTCCAATGTACTTTGTATATATTCTAATAACTCATTCGCGTGTTCGAGATAGTGTTCGATATCCAGCTTTTGAGCCTTAATTTTATCCAGGTTGTCACCCGTTAACCTTGCAAAGGCTTCATTAGCGAGAAGTACGCGGTTGCGCTCATCAAATAACAGCAGTCCATCATCAATTGCACTGATGACCTCATAAAGCTGTTTGGCAGACATTTGAGCTAATTTCTGCTGTTGCTGAAGACGGTGATCAATTCGGGTTGCAACAATTGCCATACACGCACTGAAAGCAGCGCCAATACCCACACCGTATGCAAGCCAGCTACTATGGCCGGTAAACAGAGCTTCCGATTCGCCCGTTGGATAAAAGTTAGCGGCAATCATGGCGGTATAGTGCATCCCGGATATGGCCAATGCCATAATGGCCGCAACGATAATTTGAACCGTTCGACGGTTGCTTAACGTCATATTTTCTGCATGTCGGTAACGACGGTAGGTAAGCAGTGCAATTATGCCCAGCGAGACAGCAACAACGACAGAAAACAGAAACCATAAAGGATCGTAACGCAGCGACGCTGGCAATATCATCGCGGCCATCCCCGTATAATGCATGAGTCCTATACCGGCACCTAAAACAGTTCCTCCGAATAAAGTCTGTCGTACCGATGGCGCAGCTACTTGCCCTTTTAAAGCGAAAAAGCTACCGACTATTGCCGGAATGATGGAAAGTAAGGTTAAGCCTACGCCATGGTTCATTGGTAAGTTAAGCTCAAAGGCAAGCATACCAATAAAATGCATGCTCCAGACGCCTATGCCGGCAATAATTGAGCTGACTAATAACCAGCTGTATCTGGAGGCCTTTCGCGTATGAAGCTGCACTCGCTCAAGTGTTAAAATGGCGGTATAAGAAGCTAATAATGCGACACAGTAGGAGAGCGCCACCAAACCAGAGTGATGGGACCCCGTCAGTGGTAGCCGGGCAAACTGACCTAAATCAAAAAATGTATAAAGAGTGTCTTGCATAATCTTGACTTTACCAGAGCCGGTGGCTTGAGTACTAAGACTATTTAATGCTTTGTATTACGACGCTTAGGCCGGAAAGTATCATAAGTATGAGAGTAAACTGACGAAAACGTCTCTCTGAAACATGGTGCTGAAGCCTATGGCCGACACTTGCGCCAATCAGGGCGCAAGGTAGTAGGGTCAAAATGAGATAAAGATGCGGTTCGGCGTAAATCGATTGGCGCGAAAAGTTTGCGACATTCGCAATGGCAATACAGCAAAAGAATAAGCTGAGGGTGGCGCGGAACTGCTGTTTAGGGATACGAGCATTGGCCAAAAATAATACTATGGGCGGTCCGCCTAAAGTCATTAAACCATTGAGTAGCCCAGAGCCAGTGCCTACGGCAATGTGCCCGGGAGCGTGCTCAGCTGTCGGCAGTTGCTTACCGCTGGCGAGGATAAGCGCGACAGCAAGTATGACAAACCCAAGAATGAGTTTAATAAATTGTTCATTAACGGTTAATAGCAAAGAGCCTGAAATTAAAGAGGCGATAACGCCGGACAGAATAAGCCACTTCCACTGCGACGGTCGCGCTGCTTCTTTGTTTTTCCAGTAGATCCAACCGCCGACAATAATATTAATAACAGATAACGCTGGAGTAAGAACGCTAATTGGGAACCAAAGAGCAAGAATTGGCACGGCGAGCAGTCCAGAGCCAAAGCCGCTGATACCCTGCAGTAAGGCCGCAAAAAAGAACACCAAAGCAGCAGCAAAATACTCCAAATTAACCTCTTTTATCTGTAAATTCTGAAAACGGCTTTTCAGCCACGCGAATAGTCTTCATAATGATAACAGGAAAAACAACGGAGCTGGGTATGCGGGTGACTCTGGTCGTGTTGTTGGCCTTGTTTATTGCGTTACAGTATCGTCTGTGGTTTGGGAAAAATAGCTTACCTGACTATTGGCGGTTGCAGCAAGAAGTCAGCAATCAGATAACAACGAACGAAAACCTGGAACGGCGCAATCAACTGATTTACGCGGATATTGAAGATTTGCGTGAAGGGGAGGATGCGCTGGAAGAACGTGCTCGCAACGAACTAGGGATGATTAAAAAGGATGAAGTTTTCTTCCGTCTTGTTGCTGACCGCAACCCGTAGCGTCAGATGGATAATCAGGTGGAGAGTCAGGTGAATAATGCATTGATGGCAGTAATTCCGGCTGCCGGCAACGGAAGCCGCATGCAAACCGATGTTCCTAAGCAGTTTTTGACCGTCGCTGGAAAGACCTTATTGGAGCATAGCATTGACGCGGTTTGTCAGGATCCTCGCGTACAGAAGGTTTTTGTTGCTGTTTCAGATCCCGATGCTGAGTTCATAGATGATATTAAAAAGAGACAGTCATTACCGGTAGCCTGGTTAAAAGGCGGAAGTAGTAGAGCTGAGTCTGTGTTAGCCGGAGTACGGGCCGCGGTTTCGCAGGGAGCAACCCATGTACTGGTTCACGATGCAGCGCGCCCGTGTCTCCCTGAACCTGCGTTAAAGCGTGTTATCGATACCGGTTTATTTGACCCTCAGGGTGCTATTCTGGCTATCCCTGTGCGTGATTCATTAAAGCGTTCACTTATTTCAACGGAGTCAGGAAAGGGATCTGTCCACATTGAATCCAGCGTTGAACGCGAAGCCCTATGGCAGGCTCAAACCCCTCAGGTTTTTAGTGCAGAGAAACTGCAACATGCCATTGAACATATGGGCACACAAAATCCCCAGTTAACGGATGAAGCATCGGCAATGCAATGGTGTGGTTTCCAGCCGGCGCTTATTACGGGTTCTATTCGCAATTTAAAAGTGACTCACCGGGAAGATTTCGACTGTGTTCGTGACTGGTTGCTTGCCAAAGACAACAATAAGGAAAATGGTTCATGAAAATCCGTGTTGGTCATGGTTATGACGTTCACCGCTGGGGCTCTGATAAACCTTTGATTTTGGGTGGTGTTAACGTTGAACATCATCAGGGATTGTTGGCTCATTCTGATGGCGATGTGGTGTTGCATGCAGTAACCGACGCTGTATTAGGGGCTCTTGCATTAGGTGATATAGGACAGCATTTCCCAGATACCGATGAGCGGTATGCGGGTGCTGACAGCGCTGAGCTGCTAAGTCATGCCGTTCAACTTTGTCAGGAGAAAGAATTCCGAACGGGAAATATCGACGTAACCATTGTTGCTCAGGCACCTAAAATGGCACCGCACATCGACGATATGCGAGCCAGCATTGCTCAGTGCTTAAAAACTTGTGTTGATAACGTCAATGTTAAAGCTACAACAACTGAAAAGCTCGGCTTTGTCGGGCGTGAAGAAGGTATAGCTTGCCATGCAGTGGTTCTGATGGAGTCTCTTTAATGCTGGCTCCGCAAAAAGTGACACTTGATGAGCTGACGCGTTTAAATCATGGCGACCGGCCAGAGGCTGAGTTTAAGCAAACACCGCAGGACTTTCAGGTAATTGAGCAATTGGATGTACCCGATGACGGGGAAGGCGAACATCAGTGGCTTTGGGTCAGAAAAGAAGGTGCAAACACCAATTTTTGTGCTGAGAAAATAGCGCGTTTTTCTGGCGTATCTGCAAAAAATGTTAGCTATTCAGGATTAAAAGACCGTCAGGCGGTAACCTGGCAGTGGTTTTCAGTTCAATTGCCGGGTAAAGAAACGCTGAACTGGCAAGAGTTGAACGACGAGGAAATGTCCGTCGAGCGAGTCATTCGCAGAACAAAAAAGCTAAAGTCTGGTTTTCACGACGGTAACCGATTTGTGATTCGGCTTGGCGGTGTCAGCTCTGCGCAGCGGCTGGAAGCGTTATGGAAGAGCGTTACTGAGAAGGGTGTTATAAACTATTTTGGTGAGCAACGCTTTGGTCGCAACGGCGACAACGTTGCACAGGCTGAACGCTGGTTGATGGCAAACCGTCCTGCACAAATTAGCCGTAATAAACGAAGCTTGTATTTATCGTCTCTGCGCAGTTATTTATTCAACCAGATTGTGGCCGAACGACTGCGTCAGTTTGGGCCAGAAGGCACACTGGCGGGTGATTGTGTCATGCTAAAAGGCTCTCGGTCTGTTTTTACCGTTGAACAATGGGACGATGAACTCAGGCAACGCTTTGCAACTAACGATATTTATTTAACCGCACCTCTGGTTGGCACGACCAATAAACCGTTGGTAAAAGATGAGGCAGAAGCGTTTGAATCAAGTTTTTTAGAGCCTTATAAAAACTGGCTAGAAGCATTGAGAAAACTACGGGTCGATGCGGCGCGACGCAGTATACTATTGCGCGTAAAAGAGCCAGAGTTAAGCTGGCATGGCAAGGATGCTGAATTGCGTTTTACGCTGCCTTCAGGCGCCTATGCAACGACTGTGTTAAATGAAATTGTGGACTTAAGTGGTGAATCCAGATGATGAAAATTCTATTAAGTAACGACGATGGCGTTCATGCGCCGGGGATTCGGGCATTGTATCTAGCGTTAAAGGAAGTCGCTGATGTAAGAGTCATCGCCCCGGATCGTAACTGCAGTGGCGCAAGTAATTCATTGACACTGCATAATCCATTGCGGGTGCGTCGTCTGGATAACGGTTTCTTTTCAGTTAACGGCACACCGACCGACTGCGTTCATTTGGGCACGAACTCACCGATGGCGGAAGACGTGGATTTAGTTGTTTCCGGCATTAATGACAGCCCCAATATGGGTGACGATGTGCTGTATTCCGGCACTGTTGCAGCGGCAATGGAAGGGCGCTTTATGGGGCTTCCTTCTATTGCAGTGTCGATGGGCGGTCGAGGGCACGACTACTACGATACTGCCGGACGTGTTGTCGCCGAGATTGTTGCCAGCATGGAAAATGATCCGCTTCGCCTGGACACAGTATTGAATATTAATGTGCCTTACACGACTTACGATAAGTTAAAAGGTACGCGGGTAACTAAACTGGGTCGTCGGCACCGTGCAGAAACTATGGTCCACGATCGCGACCCTTTTGGCAGTGAGATATTTTGGTATGGCCCAATTGGTCACCACGCAAGTGACGAGCCAAATACCGATTTCACAGCAATACATGAAGGTTATGTATCTATAACTCCGTTAAGTCTGGACATGACAGCTCAACGACATACCGACACACTGACAGACTGGTTAGAACAACAAAAATGATGATTAGTAATGGACAGTCGCGGGTAAAGCGGCTGATTCAACAACTGGAAGAACTGGGTATTACCAATAAAGAGGTGCTGCGGGTTATTGCTAATACCCCGAGGCACCTTTTTATGCCTGAGTCATTAGCTCATAAAGCCTATGAAAATACGGCGTTGCCCATTGGTAACGGGCAAACCATTTCGCAGCCGTTAATGGTGGCAACAATGACGCAGTTGTTAATGCAGCATCATTGTAAAAACGTGCTGGAGATAGGTACAGGCTCGGGTTATCAGACGGCAGTGCTGGCTCAGCTGGTTGATAAGGTCTTTAGCGTCGAACGTATTGCTACTTTGCAGTATCAGGCGAAGCGACGTATGCGTCAGCTTGACTTGCATAATGTGTCTATGCGCCACGGTGATGGCTGGAAAGGCTGGCGCAGTAAAGGTCCGTTTGACGGTATTATTGTCACGGCTGCGGCAAGCGATATCCCTCAGGATTTAGTCGATCAACTTGCGGATGGCGGTGTGATGATCATTCCGGTTGGTGAACAGAATGAATCACAAAGTTTGGTCGTTATGCGTCGTTTTGGAGACTCATTAGAGCAACAGCGCATTGGCGATGTTCGTTTTGTGCCTTTAGTTAAGGGAGATGTCATTTGAAGTTGTTCTCAGCATTGTACGATAAGGTATTATCCTGGGCACAACACCCCAGAGCGAATGTCATCCTCGGTTTATTAAGTTTTGCTGAGTCCGTTATTTTTCCAATCCCTCCCGATGTCATGCTGGCGCCAATGGCTATGACTCAACCCCAAAAAGCCTGGAGGCTGGCGTTTTTAACGACCGTTACTTCAGTAGCTGGGGGGATTCTGGGGTACTTCCTCGGTTATTGGGCTTATGAGTCACTGGTATTGCCTGCTGTGGAAACGCTCGGTTATCAAGACAAACTCTTAACCGTACAGGGTTGGTTCGCCGACTGGGGCGTATGGATAGTCTTTATTGCCGGATTTTCACCAATTCCTTATAAACTATTTACGGTAACTGCAGGTGTCATGCAGATAGCCTTTTTCCCTTTTGTTATTGCATCCGCTATTAGCCGTGGAATGCGTTTCTATCTTGTCGCATGGTTACTACGTACCGGCGGTCCTGAAATGGGTGTAAAACTGCGTGAATATGTTGACCGTATTGGCTGGACACTGGTAATACTGGTTATTATTGGGTACGTAATAGCGCAATTGGTGTAATGATGGTTTTATCGTCCGGGGCAATCAAGCAATTAATATTATTGATTTTTGCCATTACTCTGCTTCAGGCATGCAGCGGTCGTTCAGCACCTGCACCGGTCGATGAACTGTACACCGGAAAAACCTACCGGGATTTTGAGCCAAACTCATTGAACGATAAAGAATATGAAGTTCAACGCGGCGAAACCCTCTATTCAATCGCATTCAGAGCCAATATGGATGTTCAGGATATTGCCCAAATTAATAATTTACAAAAACCTTACACTATTTATCCGGGACAGAAACTGAGTCTGGTGAGTAAGCCGCAATACGGGGCCACCTCAGCCAGAAAGGCGCAGCGAACGACTAGTGCTAAACAGAATAATAAAACCTCAAATAACGCACAAAATAATATAAAAACGCCCGTTGCTAATACTGAACAGAAAGAGTATGGTCAAAAAACGAGCACAAAAAAAACAGTTGCAAAACAAACCGATAAGCGTCGTAAGAGACAGCCTAAGCAGCAGATTAAAAGGCCTGAAGTTGATCTGCCCAGTAACGATAAAATTGTCTGGCGTTGGCCTTCCTCGGGAAAAGTCTTAGCTGATTTTTCGTTGCAGGAACAGGGTAATAAAGGTATTGATTTTGCAGGTGAGCGCGGCGATTCGGTGAATGCTGCAGCAGCTGGAAAAGTCGTTTATGTCGGAAATGCATTACGCGGATTTGGTAATTTAATCATATTGAAACATAACGATGATTTTATTACTGCGTACGCCCACAACGATAAAATTCTCGTAAAGGAACAGGAATGGGTGGACGTAGGTGAGACAATTGCCCGAATGGGAGATTCAGGCAGTCCGCGAGTGAAGTTACATTTTGAAGTTCGTTTCCGTGGTAAGTCGGTTAATCCGAGGCATTACTTACCAAGATCTCGCTAGTAATGTGGGAATAATAATAACAAGATAGGGAAGTCGACGTGTGTAGTAACACGGTGTTCAGTATAACAGGAGCTTGTTATGAGCCGCATAAAGGAAGAATCAGTCGACAATGCAGAAATTAATGGTGAAGTTAACGAAGAAACGTTAGTCGATAGCGCGGACAGTTCTGCAGAAGAGCTGGAAGAAGCGTTATTGTCATCATCCACCAGTTATCAAAAAAAGATGGACGCAACGCAGCTTTATTTAGGAGAAATAGGATTCTCTCCTTTATTGACTGCTGAAGAGGAAGTCTTTTATTCCCGCCGAGCCTTAAAAGGCGACAAGGCAGCTCGCCGCCGAATGATAGAGAGTAATTTACGATTAGTGGTTAAAATTGCCCGTCGTTATTCTAACCGGGGCTTACCCCTTTTGGATTTAGTTGAAGAAGGCAACCTGGGTCTTATCAGAGCAGTCGAAAAATTCGACCCTGAACGTGGTTTTCGCTTTTCAACTTATGCCACATGGTGGATACGACAAACTATCGAGCGAGCTATTATGAATCAGACGCGAACCATCCGTCTGCCAATTCATGTAGTTAAAGAGCTGAATGTGTATCTTCGTGCTGCTCGGGAATTAGCGCATAAGCTGGATCATGAGCCAACGGCTGAAGATATTGCAGAAAGTCTGGATAAACCGGTCGGTGACATTACCAAAATGCTGCGCTTGAATGAACGAATAAGTTCAGTCGATACGCCTATTGGTGGTGATAACGACAAAGCATTGCTAGACATATTAACGGATGATTCTGATACCGGCCCGGAAGGCATTCTTCAGGATGAAAATCTGAAAATTAACATTACCGAGTGGCTGCAGTCTTTAAATCCTAAGCAAAGGGAAGTACTTGCTCGTCGCTTTGGGCTTATGGGTTATGAGCCGTCAACACTGGAAGATGTTGGCCATGAAATAGGGCTGACGCGTGAACGTGTTAGGCAGATACAGGTTGAGGCTTTACGAAAACTGAGGGACTCCCTTAAGCAGCAAGGATTAACACTTGATTCGTTGTTTAGCCCGGAATAGAAGTCGTTAGAAGAAAAAGCTCAACCTCAGGTTGAGCTTTTTTGTTTCTGCTGCCATTGGTAAAGGATATCCAGTGCCTGCCTTGGCGTTAAATCGTTTAAGTCGAGCTGTTCTAACTCGCTAAGCAAAGGGTTCTGCTCTTCAGTTGGCAAGGGAAGTTCCATAGCTTTTTGTTGAGGCGCTTTCGAAATGCCATGATGCGTGTGTTCGAGCTCTGTTAGTTTTTGCTTTGCGCTTTTTATGACATTATCGGGAACCCCGGCTAACTTCGCAACTTGCAGACCAAAACTTTGGCTTGCAGCTCCCGCACTGACTTTATGCAAAAACGCTATGGTGTCGCCATGTTCTTTAGCATCAACATGCACGTTGATGGTTGCCGGCAGCTCTTCAGCAAGCTCCGTTAGTTCAAAGTAATGTGTTGCAAATAAAGTTAAACATTTAAGCTGTCGGGACAGGTAGTCCGCACAGGACCAGGCTAGAGATAAACCATCATAGGTTGACGTGCCACGACCTATCTCATCCATGAGAACCAGGCTTTTTGCGGTAGCGTTATGCAAAATATTAGCGGTTTCTGTCATTTCTACCATAAACGTTGAGCGACCTGAGGCTAGATCGTCGGAAGCTCCAATACGTGTAAAAATGCGATCGATATCTCCAATAATCGCCTTATCCGCGGGCACGTAGCAGCCCATGTGAGCCAGAATAACAATGAGCGCTGCTTGTCTCATATAAGTCGACTTACCGCCCATATTCGGGCCTGTAATCATTAGCATTCGCTGCTCGGGTGTCAGAGACATCGGGTTAGCGATAAAAGGCTCGTCACTTAGCTGCTCAATAACTGGGTGACGGGCCGCTTCCAGCTCAATTAAGCTATTGTCTTTTTTAAGTTGAGGCCGACAGTAGCGGTAGTTATCCGCTAGCTTTGCAAAGCAACAAAGAGCATCGAGTTGCGCAAGGCCGGAGGCACTCTTTTGTAAAGCATTGACCTGCGGTAGAAGATGTTCAAAAAGCTGATCGTACAGCCATTTTTCTCTGGCCAGCGAGCGAGCCTGAGCGTTAAGTACTTTATCTTCGTGCTCTTTTAGCTCGGGAATTATATAACGCTCAGTGTTTTTAAGCGTCTGACGGCGCTGATAATCATCTGGAACGGACTCTGATGACAGCCGGCTGACTTCAATAAAGTAGCCGTGGACTTTGTTGTATCCAACTTTTAGTGTGGCAATGCCGCTTCTTTCCCGTTCGCGCTGCTCTAACTGCTTAAGGTAGTCGGTAGCTCCGGTAGCGAGATCTCGTAATTCATCGAGTTCTTTGTCGTAGCCTTTTGCAATGACTCCACCATCACGAATCAATAAGGGCGGTTGTTCAATTACGGCTCTGGTCAGCAGATCGACAATTTCCGGAAAGGGTTGGATGTTCTGTTTCAAATAACTTAAAGCGTTATGAGACAGGTAGTCGCGGATTTCGGGTACTTGCGCCAGGCTGTCGCGCAGTCTGGCAAAGTCTTTGGGGCGGGCACTTCTCAAACCAACCCGCGCGACAATACGTTCAATGTCGGCCAGTTTCTTCAGCGACAACTGCACATTTTCGTAGCCATTATTTTCCTTTAAAGCGTCGACAGCGTCGTAACGTTGGTTCAGTTCCTCATGGTTACGGATAGGGCGCTGTAACCATCGTTGAAACTGACGGCTTCCCATAGCGGAAACGGTTTTGTCGAGTACCGCAGAAAGATGGGTATTGCCATCGCCCATGCTCTGTTGCAGCTCAAGGTTTCTCCTCGTTGCCGCGTCCAGAATAATGGCATCCTGCGGATGTTCAGTTACCAGGGACTGAATATGGGGCAGAGCGGCGCGTTGAGTTTCTTTTACGTAGTGTAGAATAGCTCCGGCAGCAGCAAGGGTCGGCTCATTGTTTTTAATACCGAAGCCTTCAAGGTGCTGAGTTCCGAATTGACGGGTCAGCAACATGAAAGCTGTTTGTTGTTCGAACTCCCAGGCAGGGCGGCGTTTACACTTAGCTTTTGCCAGTGGCAGCCCGGCCAGAGAAATCGATTCTGGGTAAAGAAGTTCAGCGGGTTCAAGGCGTTGCATTTCTGCTGCAAGCTGCTCGGCTGAGTGCGCTTTGGTTAACCAAAAGCGCCCACTGCTAAGCTCAAGACTGGAAATGGCATACTCGCCTTCTGGTTGTTTCGGATCCAGAGGGCAAATAGCGACTAAAAGGTTTTGCTGCTTCTCAGTTAATAGTGATTCATCGGTGACAGTTCCGGGAGTGACAATGCGGACTACCTTTCTTTCAACCGGGCCTTTACTGGTCGCGGGGTCGCCAATTTGTTCGCAAATCGCAACGGATTCTCCCATATTAACCAGGCGTGCTAAGTAGTTCTCTACCGCATGATAAGGCACACCTGCCATAGGGATAGGTTCGCCATTACTTTGGCCTCGCGCCGTTAGAGAAATATCCAGTAACTGTGCCGAACGTTTAGCGTCTTCAAAAAACAGTTCGTAAAAGTCCCCCATACGATAGAATAAAAGCATGTCAGCATGTTCTGCTTTTATACGTAGGTATTGCTGCATCATCGGGGTATGTGATTGGATCTGTTTGTCAGAGAATTCAGGCATAGTTGAATATTCTTATCTGGAGCCATTGTTATGTTAGCAACCACGGCAGTCGCGCCGCAAACCTTTGAACTCGCGGAACAAGTCGGTCTACGCCTGCAGCAAAAACAGCAGACAGTCTGTACCGCAGAATCCTGTACCGGAGGAGGAATAGGATACGCTATTACCGAAGTTGCTGGAAGTTCTGCTTGGTTTAATGGTGGAATAATCACCTATACTAATGCGCTCAAACAAAAGCTGCTGGCGGTTGAAACACAAGTACTGGAAAAACATGGGGCTGTTTCTGAAGCCTGTGTTGAACAAATGGCTTCCGGGGCTTTGTCCTTATGCGGTGCTGACTGGAGTATTGCAGTTAGCGGTGTAGCAGGGCCGGGAGGTGGCACTGCCGATAAACCGGTTGGTTTGGTCTGGATGGCTATTGCGAATAGTAAAAGCTGCTGGACCTGGCATGAGCACTTTTCAGGTAATCGCGCAGAGATTCGTTTGAAAACAATGGACTCAGTTTTAAATAAACTGATAAATACAATTGAATTACAATAACTTAGTTGTATTTCAAGGAAAAAGTCAGAACAATACTTGATACTGTAAATGTGTACAGTATACTGTGTATAAAACCAGTGATTAATAACGGAGCTTATAATGAGCAATGATCGTCAAAAGGCGTTAGATGCAGCGCTCGGACAAATCGAACGTCAATTTGGTAAAGGTTCTATCATGCGTCTGGGCGATAACCAGACTCTGGATATTGCCTCTGTTTCAACCGGTTCATTAGGGCTGGATGTTGCTCTGGGTATTGGCGGCTTGCCTTTTGGCCGGGTCGTAGAAATTTATGGTCCTGAATCGAGCGGTAAAACAACGTTAACTCTGGAAGTTATCGCTGAAGCCCAGAAAATGGGTAAGACCTGTGCTTTCGTTGATGCTGAGCACGCACTCGACCCAATCTATGCTGAAGCTCTCGGGGTTAATGTCGATGATTTATTGATATCACAGCCAGACACCGGAGAGCAGGCGCTGGAAATCTGCGATATGTTAGTTCGCTCAGGCGCTGTCGATGTGGTTATTGTCGACTCTGTAGCGGCTTTGACACCTAAAGCTGAAATCGAAGGCGAAATGGGTGACAGCCATGTTGGTTTGCAAGCACGTTTAATGTCACAGGCTTTGCGTAAATTGACATCGAACATTAAGAAATCAAACACCATGTGTATTTTCATCAACCAAATTCGGATGAAAATAGGTGTTATGTTTGGTAACCCTGAAACGACGACAGGTGGTAACGCCTTGAAATTCTACTCTTCGGTTCGTCTGGATATTCGCCGTACCGGCGCATTGAAAGAAGGCGACGAAGTGGTCGGTAACGAAACCCGTGTTAAAGTCGTTAAGAACAAAGTTGCACCGCCCTTTAAAGAAGCAAACTTCCAAATTTTATACGGAAAAGGTATATCTAAAGAAGGCGAGCTAATTGACTTGGGTGTTAAGCACAAAATGGTCGACAAGGCAGGAGCCTGGTATAGCTATAACGGCGATAAAATCGGACAGGGTAAAGCGAACTCAATGAAGTTCTTGCAAGACAACCCGAAAATTGCTGATGAACTAGAAGGTCGTCTGCGTGAGCTGTTGTTATCCAGACCAGAAAAGAGAACGAAAGAAGACCGCGAAGCTGAACGCGCTGCGGCGAAAGAAGAAGCTAAGAACGAAGCAAAAACCAATGAGAAAGATGACATTAGTCTGTCATAAATAAAAGCTTTCTTATCAGAGTTAAAAGCCGAAGCTTATTGCTTCGGCTTTTTTGTCTAGAAGTGTTACTGAAAAGCGCTTTTGGGTGAGCTAACAGAGAACAGCTCTTGATACAGCTTAGCCGCGTAACCGTCGGTCATGCCTGACAGGTAGTCGGAAATAACGCGTAATGCATTTTCGCCTTTCTGCTTTTGCTGCATATAACGTAAGCGCGTATTTTCCGGAAGCAACCGTTCAGGTTCTACGGCCAGAACTTCGAATAATTCCATGACAATTTGCTGGCCTTTAAACTCCTGAGCCTGCATTTCCGGCTTACGAATTACCCAATTAAAAATAAACTGTTTCAATGAGTTCAGCAGAATTTTCTCGGCTTCACCGAGCTGAACTTGATACTGAAGTAACGGACATTCGAAGTCATAGGCCGTTCGTTCTAACTTTGCAGATGTCAGTAAGCGGTTCACTAAGCCACCAATGGCTTGTTTTCGACGGTGATGGCTTCCGGAAAAGAGATCCTCTGTCAGTTCCTTTGCATTAAAGTTAGGTAGCTCTGCTTCCAGTTGTCGCAGGTCAGAAAGCATTTGGTCTTCCCAGTGATGTCGCTGAATAAGACCTACGACAATAGCGTCTTCAAGATCGTGGACGCCGTAAGCGATGTCATCTGCAGCTTCCATAATGGATGCATCAATGCTTTTGAGCGCGCTTTTGCCATGGGTATTGCCAGAAGGTTGCTGTAATAATTCCTGGAAGCCTTTCTTATCTGAATCACTTAAGGGTTGAAGGACCCAGTTCAACTGCTCAGAGTCATCATCGTATAAGGCTTTAGGAGGTAACCACTCGCGGGTGCGTAAATGGCGAAAGTTAGTGACATCGGCAGGGAGTTTCTGTTGGCAAATACGACTGGCTAAGACCGGATACTTTAGTAACCCCATTAAGGTTCGCCGGGTTAAGTTCATGCCATGCTGGGGCGTGTAGGCTTCAAGTTGAGTTACAATGCGAAAGGTTTGGCCATTACCTTCAAACCCTCCGTTATTTCGCATCATGTAGTTAAGGGCAATTTCGCCGCCGTGACCAAATGGTGGATGGCCTATATCGTGAGCCAGACATAATGATTCAAGTAACGGCTCTGACAGTTCAAGCTGAGAAGCGACGTCTGGATTCTGGTTACTTAAATGAACAACCAGACTTGCGCCTATTTGGCTGGCTTCGAGCGAATGTGTCAGTCGAGTCCGCGGGAAGTCGTGCATACCAACATACATGACTTGCGTTTTAGCCTGCAGTCTCCTGAATGCAGCGCTATGAAGAATCCGGGCTTTATCGCGTTGAAAGTCCGTGCGGGTATCGTTCGGGCGCTGCTCTGATGTACCTGACTGGCGTTCTGTCCAAATCATCTAACTGCTCAGTGATGTTGTTGACGAATGAATAATCATAGTACGATAGATGCATTAGTAAGAAAAGCAGGAAAAAGAACATGTCGGAAGTGAAAGTCGCTTTGGCTCTGGGCTCTGGTGCTGCTCGGGGTTGGTCGCATATTGGGGTTATAAAGGCGCTGGAAGAAATGGGCGTCCGGATTAATATGGTGGCAGGAACGTCAATAGGCTCTTTAGTCGGAGCGGGTTATGCTTCAGGTCGGTTAGCTGAAATCGAGCAATGGGTTCAGGGCATGAACCGCTGGGAAGTATTCAATTTGCTGGATTTCGGCTTTAACCATGGCGGTATTATTGGCGGCGAAAAGGTATTTAACCGTGCGCGGGAAGAGTTCGGTCAGCGAAATATAGAAGACTTGCCAATTACTTATGGTGCCGTGGCTACAGATTTATACAGCGGCCGCGAAATTTGGTTGCGCGAAGGCGACCTCTACGATGCTTCACGCGCTTCTTGTGCGATGCCGGGGGTTTTATCCCCTAAATCTTTTGACGGAAGATGGCTAATTGACGGTGGTCTGGTTAACCCGGTACCTGTGTCTTTGTGCAGAGCTCTAGGCGCAGACTTTGTTATTGCAGTACATCTTAACTCGCAGTTGAATTCTAAAGCACTACAACGGCGTGGGCGCAGTATTCCACCTCAAACAGAAGCTGAACAGCTTGAAAAAGAAAAAGCTGATATGGAAGTTCAGGATAACGAAAATGGCTTTTTCGATAACATGTGGTCTGGTAGTAAAGAATATCTGGATAGTTTTAAAGAACGCTTTAGAAATAATGGTGAAAAAGCACCGGGTATGTTCAGTGTTATGGCCAGCTCCATAGACATTATGCAGGAGCGTATTACTAAGGCCCGTATGGCGGGTGATCCGCCGGACATACTCGTACAACCAAAGCTTGGTCATATTGGTATTATGGAGTTTTATCGTGGTCAGGAAGCCATTGATCTTGGTTATGAGACAACAACGAGAATGCGTGATTTGATCATGGAAGAAATTGACCTGTATCGCGAGCGAAGAGGTTAGTTCGATACAGTAAAAACAAAGCCGTTTCGCTGCTCGGTAAGCAGCGAAACGGGCGCTTAATTAGTAACCAGCTGCGTGGCCGTCTTTACGGCTTTCAGAAGCACCAATGTAGACATCTTGCTCATGGTCTTTCCAAATAGCCTGATAACCACCGTATGGACCAACAGCCTCCTGTAGGGTGTGCCCCATTTTAATTAACTCGCGGCGTGTATGCTTTGAGAAGCCATTTTCCAGACTAACGACACCTCCGTCGTTCATTTTAGATCCTGTTGGCTGACTTGAGCCTGTGTGCAGTATGCGAGGAGCGTCACCAGCTTCTTGTAGGTTCATACCAAAATCAATCATATTGATAAGAATCTGTGCATGCATTTGAGGCTGTGTTGCGCCCCCCATAACACCGTAGCTCATTACTGGTTTGCCATCTTTAGTCACAAAGGCAGGAATAATGGTATGGAAAGGGCGCTTTCCTGGCTCAAATACGTTGCGATGGTTTGGATCTAAAGCAAAGAGCTCTCCACGGTTTTGCAGAACAAAACCTAAGCCTGTCGGGGTGACACCAGAGCCCATACCACGATAATTACTCTGGATAAGAGAAACCATATTGCCGTCTTTATCGGCCGTGGTGAGATAAATAGTATCGCCCTCAGTTGGCGGGTTTCCCGGTTCATAAGAACGTCCGGCACGTTCAGAGTTAATCAGTTTAGCGCGTTCTTTGCCGTACTCTTTGTCAATAAGACCTTCAACCGGTACGTCGCTAAAGTCCGGATCGGAATAGTATTTAGCACGGTCTTCAAAAGCGAGCTTCTTGGCTTCAACAAAATGATGAATGTACTCCGGGCTGTCATAACCCATCGCTTTGATATCAAACTGTTCAAGCATGTTTAAAATTTGAAGAGCGGCAATTCCCTGGGTGTTAGGCGGCAATTCCCATAAATCGTACCCGCGGTAGTTAGTCGAGACAGGGTCGACCCAGGTTGATGTATGCTGAGCTAAGTCCTCGTAGGAAAGAAAGCCACCATGCTCCTCCACGAAGTCACTAATGGTGCGGGCAATTTCACCTTTATAAAAACTGTCACGACCCTCGTTGGCGAGCATTTTGTAAGTATTTGCCAGATCAGGGTTTTTAAATCGCTCTCCTTTTTCCGGTACATTACCGTCACGCATAAAGACATCTGCAAACCCTGGTATGTCTTCCAGTACTGCAGCATTACGCTCCATGTAATAAGCGATGACTTCGGTAACCGGGAAGCCAGACTCGGCATAGTTTATGGCCGGTTGCAGGATATTATCCATACTCAAATTGCCAAACCGGCCGTGTAATTCAAACCAACCATCTACGGCACCGGGTACAGACAGTGGCAATACGCCCCGGGCCGGAATCGACTCATAGCCATTCTCTTGAAAGTATTCCAGCGAAAGACTTTGTGGCGAACGGCCAGAGGCATTCAACCCATAGAGTTTTTCTGAGTCGGCATCCCATACAATGGCGTATAAGTCGCCGCCTATACCGTTACCTGTGGGCTCAACCAGTCCTAATACAGCATTGGCAGCAATTGCCGCGTCAATAGCGTTACCGCCTTCCTGCATAATATCTAACGCAACCTGAGTTGCTAGGGGTTGACTGGTTGCAGCCATAGCTGTCGGTGCCATAGCTTCAGATCGGGTCGCAAAGTGATGGCCAGTAATGCGGTCACTGGCATTGCTTGGTAGAGTTGCGGCAGCGCATGAGAAAGCGATTGCGGCTGATGCAATAATGTTTAATTTAGCCATAGTGTTTACCTTTTTTGTTTTCTATCACTATAGGCTGGACTCTTAAAACAAAAAAGACCAGCCGCGATGGGCTGGTCTTTTTATCAGTTACATAGCGAAAGCTACTTTAGCCTTTTTTGTCACCATGGTAGTAGTCGTCAATGACACTTTCCATTTCAACAAATTTATCCTGAAGCTCTTGCTCTGGTTCAGCGGTAAATTTACTGAAGATAATAATAGCCAGAGTAGACAGAATAAAGCCGGGCACAATTTCATAGACGTACGCTGAAAGGTGCTCGCCGCCAAAGGTTGGTCCGTAAATCCAGAACAGTACAGTGATGGCACCGGCTAACATGCCTGCTAATGCGCCATTACGGTTCATGCGTTTCCAGAATAGACTCAGAATAACTACGGGGCCGAATGCGGCACCGAAGCCTGCCCAGGCGTTACTGACCAGACTCAAGATGGTGTTTTCCGGGTTCCACGCCAGCCAAATAGCGACTAAAGAAACCGCTAAAACTGACATGCGTCCAACAAAAACAAGTTCTTTATCACTGGCGTCTTTACGCAGGAAGGCCTTATAAAAGTCTTCTGTTAAAGAGCTTGAGCTAACCAACAATTGCGATGAGATGGTACTCATAATTGCGGCCAGAATAGCTGCCAGCAGGAAACCACCAATTAATGGGTGGAACAAGAACTGCGAGAAAATGATGAAGATAGTTTCAGCATCGGGCAGGCTCATTTTGGTTTCTGCCACATAAGCTATGCCGACAAAGCCCGTTGCCATGGCACCGATGATAGAAACGGTCATCCAGGAAATACCAATACGGCGAGCCGCTTTTACATCACTCACTGAACGAATCGCCATGAAGCGCACGATAATATGTGGCTGGCCGAAGTAGCCAAGACCCCAGGCCAGAAGCGAAATGATACCCAGTGTGCCTAACATCTCCCCGGTAGCTCCGTCCTTAAAGAAGGCAAGGAAGTCCGGATTAATGTCTCCTACCTGACCGACAACACTGCTGTAGCCACCAAGTTCGGAAAAGGCCACGATAGGCACCAAGACCAAAGCGACAAACATGATACAGCCTTGCACAAAGTCAGTCATACTGACCGCAAGGAAGCCCCCGAACAGTGTATAAGCACAAACAACACCGGCTGTTACCCAGAGGCCGGTGGTGTAGTCCATGCCGAAGGAGCTGTCGAACAGCTTGCCTCCCGCAACCAGACTGGCAGAGGTGTATAGGGTGAAGAATATAATGATAACGACGGAAGAAAAAATACGCAGCCGACGACCTTTATCGTTAAAGCGATTGGCAAAGTAGTCGGGAATAGTAATAGAGTCGTTAGCGACTTCTGTATAGGTTCTTAGGCGTGGTGCGACAATCACATAGTTAAGATATGCACCGATGACCAGACCCACTGCAATCCACAACTGTGATACGCCAGAGACGTAAATTGCACCGGGTAAGCCCATCAACATCCACCCACTCATGTCGGATGCACCAGCTGACAATGCTGTAACACCAGGTCCTAAACCCCGTCCTCCAAGCATATAGCCTGAAACTGAGTCAGTAGATTTTTTGTAGGCATAAAGCCCAATACCTAGCATGACAATAAAGTACAGCGCTAGTGATATCAGAGTACCTGTTTCCACATTAAACTCCTGTTTTTTTAGTTTTAGTCAGCGATCTTAGCGCTTCTGTCGCTGTTATATTGAATGTTCTGTTTCAAGTGCTCGTGCAGCAACTGTTGAACATAAGGTTGCTGCGTGTCTTCTAGTACTATGTCTGTTTTATCAAACGCGATCATTTTACCACGATATAAAATTAAGATCTTATCAGCAATGTGTTTCACGATTTGCGGCGAATGTGTCACTAAAATGTAAGATATACCCATATCTTTCTGAAGATCGAGCATTAGGTTAATGATTTGAGCTCTAACTGATGGGTCAAGTGCAACCAAGGCTTCATCGGCAACCACAATTTGTGGTTCAAGAATAATAGCCCGCGCAATGCACACTCTCTGTTTCTGGCCACTAGAGAGCATATGGGGGTAAAACTCCCAATGCTCTCTCAGCATACCAACACGCTGTAAAGTCAGATTGACCCGTTCCCGGCGCTCAGCAGGACTAAGCTCCTTATTGAACAACAAAGGCTCTTCCAGCTGCTTACCTATGGTGAGGTGAGCGTTCAGTGAGTTTTCGCTGTCCTGAAAAATCATGCGAATATTGTTGCATAACTGAGAGTAGTTCTTGCTATGAACTTTTTGACCATTGAGCCAAATTTCTCCACTGCTGGCGGTCGCAACGCCGCCAATAATTTGCGCAAGAGTGGATTTCCCCGAACCCGTTTCGCCCATAACGGCCAGTATTTCGCCAGCTTCAAGTGTAAATGAAAGTGGTTCTATCGCGACCGACTTGGGTGACCAAGGCCAGCCTTTACGCGAACGAAAGGTTTTACCCAAATTGCGCACTTCGAGTAAATGACTCATGGTGTTGTATCCAGTAATGGAAAGTGACAATGAAAGACACGTTGCCGTTCATGGGTTGCTACCGGTGCTTTTACACAGGTTTTTTGCGCGTATGGGCATCTTGGTCCTAAGCGGCAACCAATGGGCATATGGCGCAGCGTTGGAATAGTACCTGGTAAGGTCGGTAGCCGAGCTTTATGAGGAAGCTGCTGTTGTGTTTGTAACGACATGCGAATCATTGAGTCGGTGTAAGGGTGCGCAGGCTCTGACAATACTTCATTTGCCGGGCCGGTTTCCATTAACTGACCACAGTAGAGCATTGTTAGCCGCTTAGTTTCCGGCAAAATTGACGCTACGTCCTGTGAAATAAGTACGACTGACATCTGCTGACTGACAGCCAGCCGGGCAATCAAACGATGAATCTGCAGTCGTGTCGATGGCTCCATGGCAGTGGTTGGCTCATCAGCAATGAGTAGACGGGGGCGGTGAGCTATAGCGATGGCGATACTCACTTTCTGTGCAATGCCCTGAGACAATTCGAAAGGGTAACTGTCCATAATTGATTCATGGTCGCGAATACCAACCCGGTGCAATAATCTTTTTACCCGAGTTTTACGATCTACTCTGCGGCGCATAAAGGTGCCGCGCACATCGCCTTGTGGAATGGCCTCAATAATTTGCTGTTCAACCGTGCTGTTAGGGTCAAGATAGGCGTTAGGATCCTGAAAAATCATTGCCATGTCGCGACCCGTAATGTGCCGACGTTGCTTAGGTGTCATTGCCAGCAAATCCTGACCGTTCCACCAGAGTCTGTCTGCAGTAACCTGCCAGTTAGGATTAATAAAGCCGACAATCGCTTTAGCCAGCAAGCTTTTACCTGAGCCAGATTCGCCCACTATGCTGTGTATTTCGCCTTCGCTGAGTTGCAGGTTGACCTTGTCGAGCACGCGAACAACACCTTGTGGCGTTTGCATTTCAACCGTCAAATTGCGGATGTCGAGTAACTGCATTAGCTGTTAACCCTTTCTTTTAAGGCGCGACGTAAACTGTCTCCAACAATATTAATAGCCATTATCGTAATGAACAGGGTAACGCCCGGTAACACCATTGACCAGGGTGATAAATAAACTTCGTCCAGGCTCCGCGCTAACATGCTTCCCCACTCTGGAGTAGGTGCCTGAATACCCAGGCCAAGAAAGCTAAGCGCAGCAATATCCATAATAGCAACAGAAAGAGACACCGTTAACTGCATGACCAGTGTTGGTGTAACATTGGGTAAGATAACCCGATAAAGCAAATAAGCCTTTGAGCAACCATTTAGCCGCGAAGCTGTCACGTAGTCTTTGTGCCACTCTTCGTGAACAGCATTGCGCGTGACAAAAATGAACTGTGGAATGAGCGACAGTGTTATAGCAAAGGCAACGTTGTTAAAACCGGTGCCGAGAATAGCAATAATGATAAGAGCCATCAAAAAGGATGGGATAGATAGCAGAGTATCAAATAATCGCGACAGACTTTGATACTTGATGGTGCGATCAATGCCCGCAAGTGCGCCAATACTCATTCCTATTAATGACGATACAGCAACCATAAGTATGGGAAGGCCAAGGCTGTATAACCCGCCTATCAGAAGCCTTGAAAGCATGTCGCGACCAAGATCATCCGTACCGAATAAATACTTCATATTACCGCTTTCAACCCATGAGGGTGGTAGTGCGATAGCGTCAGAAAATTGAGCTGAAGTGTTAAACGGCGCCAGCAGTGGCGACAAAATAACCACGAGAATCATTGCTAATAAAACATAAAGCGCTGCCATGGATAAAAATCGGGCTCGATAGCTTTTCCAGACCAGTTGCAGCGGAGACGGTGTTTCGTCGTGATGATAGAGGTTAATCTGTGGCATTTTGTTCATGCCTCACTATTGGAAAGCGCCAGCCGTGGTACAGCTCAACCAGGAGGTTGAATAGTAAAATCACGAAAGCGAACATAAGCACTGCAGCCTGAATAATAGGGTAGTCGCGTTCAAATATACTGCGGATAAGCCAATTACCCATTCCGGGCCAGTTAAAAATGGACTCGACAACAATACTGTTCGTTAACAATAAACTAAAAAGTAGCGTGGTTTGTTGCAGTACCGATTGCACGGCGTTGGGAATAGCGTGCTTTACTAGTACGCGCCATTCGCTTAAACCGCGGGCTCTGGCTGCTTTGACAAAAGGTTTCTGCAGCATTTCCTGAGTTGCGTTTCGCATAAGTCTGAGTAGCAACATCATAGGCATAATGGCCAATATCAGCACCGGCAAAACAATATGGTTTAAAGCGTCCTGAAGTGCTTCAGCTTTATACTCTGACTGACTAAGGAATACATCGATTAGAATAGAGCCGGTTTGTGGTTCTACGCCATATAGTGGATTAATTTGGCCCGTAATGGGAAACCAGCCCAGCTTTATAGCGAACAGTAAGATCAAGAGCTGTGCTAGCCAGAATACCGGAATAGAGTAGCCCATCATTGCCAGGCTTATTACTGCCTTGTCTGAGCGTTGTCTGAAGCGGGTCGCTGCAAACACGCCCAAAGGTAAACCAAAGATGACTGCAACCAATAACGCCAGAATAATCAGCTCCATTGACGCCATAAAATGCTGGAGACCGTCAGCAAACACTGGTGTGCTATTACTTAACGACAGCCCCCAGTCACCTGCGAACAAGTGGCGTAAGTAATGCAGATACTGCGCGGCAATGTTTTCGTCTCCGGCGCGTAACTCCATCACTAATGAATAATTGTTCTGGAAGGTACGAACACCGGTCATATTGGTTATAGGGTCACCCGGAAACAGGTAATTAAGACTGAAGCTAAAAACTGTCAGTAAAAAAACGGCAATAATAAAAACACTTAAGCGGCCAACAAGATAGCGAGTCATTGCGATTGCTCCTGTACAGGCTTTTTAGTCGCAAGACGAAAGTTAATGCCGCCATAAGGGGGTAATTCGACACCGCTAATACTTTTCTGTTGTGCCTGAAAACGTTTTGAATGAGCAATCGGCAGTAAAGGTTGTTGTTGATTCAACAAGTGCTGCGCTGACTGATATAGAGCTTTGCGCTCTTCTGGGTTTGTCGTTGCAATGGCACTGTACAGAAGTTGATCAAAACCGGTATGGCACCAGTTCGCTCGATTGCCGCCGGTCGCTACTGCGGCACAACTCAGCAGGGGCCGGAAAAAGTTATCAGGATCGGCATTATCGGCATACCAGCCTATAAGTACTGTATCGTGTTCCCCCGAGAAAGGCGTCGCCGAAAGGTATTCCATTCATATGAAACAATGCGCGCAGATACGCCTATTTGAGCTAAATCCGATTGCATCAACTCTGCCATTCTACGGGCATTGGGGTTGTAGACTCGCTGTACTGGCATCGCCCAAATCGTAATATCCAGGCTGGAGTGGCCTGCTTCCTGTAACAGGCGTTTGGCTTTTTCCGGATCGTATTGATACTGAATGCCCCGGTCATCGTATGCCCAGGATGTAGGCGGCAATATCGACAGCGCCAGCTCTGCGTTGCCGTAATAAATTGTCTGAATAATGGCTTCGCGGTTAATCGCGTGACTTAAAGCCTGACGAACGAGAGGATCATCAAAGGGTTCTTTTTGCGTGTTAAAAGCCCAAAATGAAACGTTAGGACTGACCTCATTGGTGACCATGAGTTGCTCCCGGTTAAGAGCTTTCAACTCGCTGACCAATGGGTAAGGAATGATGTCACATTCGCCGGTAACTAATTTCAGCATGCGTTTGTTGGCGTTGGGTGTAATGGAGTACACCAAGTGCTTAATACCTGGCCCTTCACGCCAGTAGTCAGGGTGACGCGAGTACCGAATTAAGATATCTTTTCGGTAACTTTCAAAACGATAAGGACCGGTCCCTATCGGTAAGCTGTCAATTTGCTCTGGTCGTTCCGCGACTAAAAGTTTCTGTGCGTACTCGGCGGACAAAACGATAGCGAAATCTGTTGCTAAATTTGCCAGGAATGAGCTGTCGGCATTGTTAAGTACAATATCGACTGTCATTTCGTCAATCTTCACGACTTTATTAATGAGTTGATCAAGGCCGGTAGCACTGAAAAACGGATAGCTTCCGCCGACATGATGGTAAAGACTGGTTTCATCGAGCCAACGGTTAAAACTAAATTGAACATCTTCAGCGGTTAATTCTCTGGTTGGTTCAAAATAGTCAGTTTTATGAAACTGAACGCCTTCACGTAAATAAAATCGGTAGCGTGTTCCATTGTCTAAAGTTTCCCAGCGCTTTGCTAATGCAGGTACAAACTTTTGCTGCTTGGCATCGTAGTCTATTAGGCGGTCGTATAACTGAGCTGCCGTAGCATCTACTGTTGTTCCGGAAGTGATGAGCTGCGGATTAAAGGTATCCGGGTTGCCTTCTGAGCAGTAAATAATGCCGTCAGCCAGAGGCGCGGGCTCTGGCTCTTCCGACTGGCAACCCGATACCAGTGCGGCCGCAATAACAGCGACGTTGGCGTACGCTTTAATCATTAGCTGCAGAAGCCCCTTCCAATAACTGGTACTTTTTTAAGTAACCACGTAATTGATGATATGTCAGTCCGAGAAAACTTGCTGTCTTCTTTTGGTTAAACTGACATAAACGTAAGGCTTGTGACAAGACTTCAGTTTCATACTCCTGAGACTTCAGCTTAAAGTCGATGGGTTGTTCTGGGTTCAATTTAGGCAGGTCGTTCGATCCGTTATTGTCCTGAGGCGCTATTTCGCTGACCACCGGCTCCTGTGCCGCAGTTTTCGTGACTGAAGTTTTAGGGCGGAACGGACTATTAAACGGATCAATAATAATATCGTGAATAGGGACATGCCCATTGCCCAGTCGGTACAGGCTGCGCTCAACGGTATTCTTTAATTCCCTTACGTTACCGGGCCAGTGGTATTCCATTAATGTTTTTCGGGCTTTCTCTGAAAAACCGCTAAACAGTTCAAGCTCCATTTCTCTGGCCATTGAAATCGCAAAATGCTCAGCAAGTAACATAATGTCGTCGCGTCTTTCACGTAAGGGTGGCAGGGTGATGACATCAAAAGCGAGGCGGTCAAGCAAATCTGAGCGGAATTTACCACTGGCAGCAAGTGAAGGAAGGTCTTCATTTGTAGCGGCTATCAGGCGCGTATCCACTTTAACCGGGTGGCGTCCGCCGACTCGTTCGAACTCTCCATACTCAATAACGCGCAGGAGTTTCTCTTGTACTCGTAATGAAGTATTTGCCAGCTCGTCAAGAAACAACGAGCCGCCGTCGGCACGTTCAAAGCGGCCTTCGTGTTTTTTAGCGGCTCCGGTGAATGCGCCGGCTTCATGCCCGAACAGCTCACTGTCTAACAGGTTTTCATTCAGCGCAGCACAATTAAGCGTAATATATTGTTGTTGCCAACGTTTGGAAAGGTAATGACAGCGTGAGGCGATAAGCTCTTTACCGGTGCCGCGTTCTCCAATAATAAGGACGGGTTTATCGAGAGGCGCAATTTGCGAAACTTGTTCCAGCACGTCGGAAAAACTGTTGGACTGGCCAATGAGGTTGTCGGGTTGTCGCTCAGGGCGCATGTCGAATGCCTTATATTATAGTTATTTTTGCTAATTATTAGTTTATTTTACGAACTGGCGCAAGTGCAAAATGTTCGTAAAATCAAAAAAACTTTTATAAAACAGCTTGTTAAAAAATAAATAAAAGTTGGCTTGATACTTGAATAATAAATTACCGAATCGTTTATTAAACCAGTATGAGGTAATTATTATGGGTATTTTTTCACGTTTTAGCGATATCGTGAACTCCAATATCAATTCTTTATTGGATAAAGCTGAAGATCCGCAGAAAATGGTGCGACTGATCATTCAGGAAATGGAAGATACGTTAGTTGAAGTACGCTCAACATCTGCACGTTTGTTGGCTGAAAAGAAAGACATTCAGCGTCAGCAGCAGCGTATGGAAAACGAAGTTCAGGAATGGGAAAACAAAGCTGAACTGGCGTTAACTAAAGAGCGTGAGGATTTAGCACGCCAGGCTTTAGTTGAAAAGCAAAAAGCACAGCAAGGCGTTGATGCGCTGCAGCAGGAAATGGATCGTGTTAACGAAAGCCTGGATAAGCTGAATGATGAAATTGGTCAGCTTCAGGAAAAACTGGCCGATGCTAAGTCTCGTCAAAAAACCATTTTAATGCGCCAGAAAACTGCGAGCAGCCGCTTACAGGTTAAGCAACAGGTTGATAGTGGTAAAGTCGATGATGCAATGCAGCGTTTTGACCGGTATGAAGCGAAGATTGATGATTTAGAAGCTCAGGTCGAGTCCTACGATATGGGTAAGCGGACATTGCGTGATGAGTTTGCAGAGCTGGAAAACGAGAGTAAAGTGAATGACGAGTTGGAAGCTTTACGCGCTCGTATGAGCTCAAAAACAAAACAAGACTCTTAAAGCAGGCTGAACAAAATGGATATTGAAGCAATTTTAGGGATGTTTATGGCGCCGATCATTCTGTTTGTTCTGGTGGTCGCGCCCATCTGGATCATCCTTCATTATCGCAGTAAGCGGCAAATGAACCAGGGATTGAATGAGGAAGAAAGGGAATCTTTGGCGTTACTGGCCGATCAGGCGAAACGCATCCGGGAGCGTGTACAGACACTGGAACGCATTTTGGATGCTGACGCTCCGGGTTGGAGGAACAGACAATGAGTGTGCAATTACCGAAACGTGAACTACGTCGTGACTCAGAAAGAGGAAAAATTGCCGGTGTTTGCGCCGGGCTGGGGGAATACCTGAATTTAGAACCCTGGTTGGTGCGCGTTGTATTTTTTACCGGCTTAATTTTTTCCAGCGGATTCTTCTTTGTTCTTTATATGGCAGGTTGGCTGATTCTGGATAAAAAGCCCGCGAATGGCATACGTCATAATGTCGATGTGAAGACAAAAGTATGGCAGGGCGGAGAGCCGCCAAGAGATGCTTTTCGTGATATTAAATGTGAGTTTGATGAGCTGGAAGAGCAGTTGCAATCAATGGAAAAATACGTAACCTCGAATCACTATAATCTTCAACGAGAATTCAATCGTCTGTGAGCCGTTTTCAGAAGTTTAAACACCAAACCCGCGACGCTATTCATCGCGGGTTTGATCGTCATATCCGTCTTGCTGTAACAGGCCTAAGTGGTGCCGGTAAAACCGCTTTAATTACCGGAATTTTAGAGCAGATGCTCTACGCCAACGAGACTCAGCAACTGCCGTACTTTAAGGTGAAACAGCAACAGCGGCTTAATGGCTGTCGTTTACATACCAGCAGCAACTGGCAGGTTTCCCGTTTCGATTATGAGGGGGCTATTAATTGTTTAACCGGAGACACCCCGAAGTGGCCTCAGTCAACCCGCGACGTTAGCGAAATACGGGTAGAAGTAAAATATCAGCCGCGAAGTGGTCTTGCTGGGCGGGTTTTGGATACGCGCCGATTAACCTTAGACTTAATTGACTACCCGGGTGAATGGTTACTCGATTTACCCTTGTTGCAGCTGAATTATGATGAATGGAGCCAGCAACAGCAGCGGCTGCTTAACGCCGAATTGCGCCATAAACTGGCCAGTGAGTGGCTCGAAAAAGTTAACTCAATGGCAAATGAGGCATCGGAAGACAATGCTGAGCAACAGTTACGCGAGTTAGCGGCCGACTATCGCGCCTTCTTGCGTCAGTGCAGAAGTCGAAAATTATTACTGTTGCAGCCCGGGCGGATGGTGTTACCCGGTGAGCTTGAAGGAGCTCCGGTTCTTGAATTCTTCCCCTGGCCCTTGTCCCGGCCAGTACCTGATGTCTGGGCAAAACGACTGCAGGAAAAATACCGCTATTATCAACAACACGTTATTACACCGTTTTACCAAAAGTACTTTAAGTATTTTAACCGACAGGTTGTATTGGTTGATGTGCTGCAGGCGCTACAAAATGGTGAACACCATTTTGCCGAGCTGCAACTGGCTATCAATGAGCTGATGAAGAGCTTCTCTTACGGCAATAACAGCTTGCTGAAACGATTGTTTTCACCCGTGATTGATAAAGTGGCTCTGGTTGCCACTAAAGCTGACAGCATAGCTCCGCAAGACCATCAAAAACTGACTAATCTATTACGATTGATGACACAAAAGCAGCGTCAGGAGCTTCAGTTCGATCAAATTCCGCATCAAGTATTTAGTGTTGCCGGCATTGCGACCAGTCAAATTAAGAAACTGAGTGACGGAACTACGGTGCTTGACGGTATTAATGAACAGCGAGAGTTTGTGCGGGTGGGGGCTCCGGAGATGCCGGACGCTATACCAACCGGAGCAGACTGGCGACGGGGTTATGTTTATCCGCAATTTTATCCAGGTTTCACTGTGCAAGACTCGCCGTTGCCACATATTCGTCTCGATCAGCTACTTGAATACGTTTTAGGAGATAAACTGAAGTGAGTGACTCGCGCAAGCTAACTTATTATTCGGTGGAAGAACCGGCAGTTGAAGTCTCAGAAAGCAGTAATGTGCCAGATGGATTAAAGCCAGAGGCGACAGCAGGCACAGTTGACCGCAAACCCGGCCGTTGGGGTAAGTGGCTGGCAGTGGGTGTGATTTTTGCGTTGTCGGCCGCCTTAATTGAAGCGGTATTGATGGTTCTTGAGCGGCTGCAGCAGAATATTTTTTTAGGCAGTTTATGGGCTGTTGGCTTTGGCGTTATTGCTTTGGCATTTTTAAGTTTTATTGTGCGGGAAGTTTGGTTGTTACAGCGCTTGAAGCGGCGTTGGAAAAAGCAATCTGATGAGCCGGAACCAGAGCAACAGCTGCAGTTGTTGCAACACCCCGATTTAGAGCACCGCTGGCAGCAAATCAAGCAGCCGTATTGGTCCGCAGATGAAGAGCGTGAGCGATTTGAAGTCGATATTCTAAGCCGGGTTGATCAGCAGGCGACCCGGGTTATCAGCCGCTGGTCAGCTGAAGCTGCCGCTATGGTGGCTGTTAGTCCCTTTGCTTTACTGGATATGTTGATTGTGATGTGGCGTAACCAGCGCATGATATCGCGTATTGCTGAACTTTACGGCGTAAAACTGGGTTACTGGGCCCGTATTCGTTTATGGCGTCAGGTATTCGCGAATATTGCTTACGCCGGGCTCAGTGAAGTTGCCGTTGACCTGGGTGCGCAGTGGGTAAGTGCGGAGCTGTTAACACGCTTGTCTACCCGGGCAGGACAAGGGCTCGGTGCTGGTTTGCTCACAGCTCGTCTGGGATACCAGGTCATTGAACTCTGTCGGCCGATGCCTTTTGTTAACGTAAAAAAGCCAGGCTACCTTAAATTACAAAAGGACTTACTAAGCCAGTTAAAGAGCGTTTTGCCTTTTGTCTATAAGTCTCGTCAGGCAAAGGCTAAAGCGGCCTCAGAGCAGGAAGTGGAAAATTAGCGTTACAGTTTTTCCAAGCTTTGACGCAGCGCAAAGATTGCCAATTAAGGTAAGCTCGTTGCACTCTGTTGCTCGTTAACAAATTTCTGACAAACGAGCCCAAAACGCATGTCCTCTGATGTAAAAACACATAATAATAATTGGCAGCCAGCGACTCAGGTTATTCATGCCGGTGCAGCGCACGATGACCCCCATGGGGCGTTAACTTCACCACTTTACCAAACGTCCACATTTAAGTTCTCTTCTGCAGAGCAGGGCACTCGCCGTTTTGCAGGCGAGGAAGAAGGTTATATTTACAGCCGTTTAGGCAACCCCACAACAGCCGAGCTTGAACGCCGTATGGCAACGCTTGAAGGTTATGAGGCAGCGGCAGCTGCTGCGACCGGAATGGGTGCTATAGCTGCCGCGACTATGGCTTTTGTGCGCAGCGGTGATCATATTGTGGTATCTGATGCCATTTACGGCTGCAGCTTCGCATTGTTCAGCGAGCTGTTTGAACGCTTTGGGGTCGAAGCCGACTTTATTGATTTAAACGACGAAGGCCTGTTAAAAGAAACTTTGCGAGAAAATACCCGCTTAGTATTCCTGGAAACTCCGGCTAACCCTCACCTGAAAGTGGTTGATATCGAAAAGGTTCATGCGGTAATTGCTGATTTAGACATTAGACTCGTGGTTGATAATACGTTTATGACGCCACTGATGCAGCAACCCAAAAGGCATGGCGCCGATATTGTTGTGCATAGCGCAACTAAGTTTCTGAATGGGCACGGCGATGTGGTTGCCGGCATTATTTGTGGCAGTGACGAAGATATTAGCACCATTAAAAGTACGACGTTAAAAGACATGGGGGCAACTATCAGCCCGCATGACGCGTGGCTTATATTACGAGGTCTGAAAACTCTGGATGTGCGTATGCAGCGCCACTGTGGAAATGCTGACGCGGTTTATCAGTTTCTGGCAGCGCGCGATGATATTAAGAAGATTTACTACCCTGGAGCGCCGGATCACGAAGCGCAGTCCTTAATGGGTAAACAAATGAGCAGTCACGGCGCGGTTATTGCGTTTGAGCTGGAAGGTGATGAAACAAAAGCGCGTTATTTCTTGAATCAACTGCAGATGATTACTTTGGCTGTGAGCCTGGGAGATGCAGAGACTTTGATTCAGCACCCGGCATCGATGACACATTCGCCATATACGCCTGAAGCAAGGGCTAAAGCAGGTATCTCGGATACATTGATTCGAATTGCCGTTGGTTTAGAGGCGGCGGACGATATTATTGCTGATCTTGAACAAGCGTTGGAAGCGTGCCGCGTTCAATGGATGCAATCTGCGTAATCTGAACTAATAATAACAACAACGATCTAACACTAATGAGGAAGCAACAAGGCTGAATTATGGGTAAACAAAGTCAATACGTATCAAAGCAACCGGACGAAAACGGTATTATTCACTGGAGCGACGAAGAGAACGGTATCTGGAAAGATCTCGTTGAACGTCAGTTGGAATGCATACCAGGAAAAGCTTGCGATGAGTATATGAAGGGACTGGAATTACTCGACCTGCCGAAGGATCGCTTACCACAGATGCATGAAATTAATGAAGTACTGGAAAGAGAGACAGGCTGGCAAGTTGCAGCAGTTCCAGCATTAATTCCATTTGACGAGTTTTTTCGCTTACTGGCAAACAAGCAGTTTCCGGTAGCAACCTTTATTCGCACACGGGAAGAGTTTGATTACTTGCAGGAACCGGATATTTTTCACGAAATATTCGGACACTGCCCGCTATTAACCAACCCGGCGTTTGCGCATTTTACTCACCAATACGGTAAATTGGGTTATGCAGCTACACCTAAAGAACGGGTCTATCTGGCTCGTCTGTACTGGTTTACCGTAGAGTTCGGGTTATTGAAAACCGAAGAGGGCATTCGAATTTATGGCGGCGGTATTTTATCGTCACCGGCGGAAACAGAATATGCCGTTAATAGTGATACGCCAGAGCGTAAACCGCTAAAAGCGTTGGATGCACTGCGTACACCGTACCGAATTGATATCATTCAACCTATCTACTACACCATAGAGAGTGTGGACGAGCTGTTTAAGATATCCGACATGGATATTATGGCGTTGGTTCATGAGGCTATGGAGCTTGGGTTGTTTGAGCCGAAATTTCCACCAAAAGATGCAGCTTAAGGCAAAGGAGTAATAAATAATGTCAAACTTGGAAAATGCACGTTGTGAAGCGTGTCATGCAGACGCGCCACAAGTGAGCGATGAAGAACTGAAAGAGCTGATGCGTGAAATACCGGACTGGACTCCGGTAACAAAAGACAACGTTATGATGCTGCAGCGCGAGTTTAAGTTTAAGAACTTTAAACAGGCGCTGGCTTTTACTAACCGAGTTGGTGACATTGCTGAGGAAGAAAAACATCATCCTGAGCTAATCACTGAATGGGGTAAAGTAACGGTTACCTGGTGGACACACGCCATCAACGGTTTGCATAAAAATGACTTTATTATGGCAGCAAAAACCGACACCGTGCTTGACGCATAACTCGCTTTTGTCGATGAATGACATAAAACCCCGGTCTGTTGGCCGGGGTTTTTGTTTTTTAAGCGGGAACAATAGTGTATTATTTGCTTTACATTTAGTTCGATGCAGTAGGGTTTATGCGACTTGAGATAACGTGTGATGACCGTCTGGGTATCTGCCAGGACGTTCTGCAAATCTTGCGAGACCACGAGATTGATTTACGTGGTATTGAGGTCGATCCTAAAGGAAAAATCTTCCTGAACTTTCCTGAACTCGCTTTCGATGACTTTCGGCATTTAATGCCCCAAATTCGTCGCATTCCTAACGTTATTGATGTGAAAACCATTCCTTATATGCCGTTTGAACGCGAGCACTATGAGTTCAGTTTGTTGTTGAGCACGTTACCTGATCCGGTGCTGTCCATTGATAGCAAAGGCTGTATAGACATTATTAATGATGCCGGACTGCGGCTACTGGCTGGCCACGAAGACAGTCTTAAGGGCGAGCCGCTGATGCAGTATGTACACGGTATCTCTTTGCAGCGGTGGTTGGACAAAAAGCCTCAGGACCCTATTTATGAAGCGGTTACCATTGGTAACTCGGAATACTATGCTCAGCTTTTACCTATCTGGGTGAATGACGAGGAAGGCAGCACCGCGTTTGCGGGGGCGGTAATGACCTGTAAGTCAGAACCGGTAACAGCAAGCTGGCAGAGTCAGAGTAACGAAAAAGCCTTTGAACGCTTGCTGACAGACAACAGCACAATGAAGCGGGTGATTAAAGACGCTCAGCGAATGGCTGAGCTGGATGCACCACTTTTGATTGAAGGTGAGACCGGAGTTGGCAAAGAGCTGCTGGCAAAAGCTTGTCATCTGGCCAGCCCGCGTAAAGACAAACCATTTTTGGCGATAAACTGTGCAGCGCTACCGGATAATGTTGCAGAGAGCGAACTCTTTGGCCATGGTGAAGGCAGCCTGAGCGCTCAAAGCACTCGTAAAACTGGCGTTTTAGAGCAGTCCGCCGGCGGCACCGTGTTACTGGACTCGGTTAGTGAGATGTCTATTGGCCTGCAGGCTAAGCTACTGCGTTTTTTAGAAGACGGCGTTTTTCGACGCATCGGCGAAGAGCAGGAAGTGAGTGTCGATGTGCGGGTCATTTGCACCGCTCAGGGAAATCTCTATGAGTTGGTTGAAAGCGGTGAGTTCCGTGAAGACTTGTATTATCGACTCAATGTATTAGCGCTCAATGTTCCACCACTGCGCGAACGTAAAAGTGATATCTTGTTGTTGGCGGAGCATTTCGTTACCCAGGCCTGCAAGAAGCTCGGACGAAGCCAGGTGAGCTTAAGCAGGGCAGCAAAAGAGCGACTAAAACGTTATCAGTGGCCAGGTAATGTTCGCCAACTGGAAAATACCATGTTTCGTTCTGTCTCAATGATAGAAGGCTACACACTGGAGCCCGCCGATATACGTTTGCCCGAGTTGAATCAGGAAGACGACCAGTTAGCATTAGACATTGATGACATGAGCCTGGATGATGCGGTACGCCGTTTTGAAAGCCACGTACTGCGCCGTTTATACCCCAGCTTTCCGAGTACCCGCCAATTGGCGAAACGCCTGGGACTCTCACATACTGCCGTTGCGAATAAACTGCGTGATTATGGCATTGGAAAGCAGCGCAGCGGACGCGCTCGTAAAGCAGAACGGACAAAAAACTAGAGTTGTAAATTTAACTTTACGCCTTAACAAGGCTGCACCTTGATCCAGAGCAAGTGTGTAGCCTGTACAGTAAACTTTACGTTCTGGTCATAAATTCCCCGCTCAGTTATCTTTTTCTCTTATTCGCCTTTTTCCCTCATGTACCGCTACAGTCATGTTGTTAACAACCGAATAATAAGAGGAAGTAACCATGACAGATAAGATGATTAATCCGTTAAACACAGACGGTTTTGAATTCGTTGAGTATACCGCTCCGGATCAAAAAGGCATTGATGCGTTAAAAGACTTGTTCGACAAGCTGGGTTTCACTGAAGTGGCTAAGCACAAAAGCAAACAGGCCTGGTTGTACAAACAGAACGACATTAATTTCATCATTAACGCTGAGCCGGGCGGACAGGCTGAAGAGTTTGCTAAAGACCACGGCCCAAGTGTCTGCGGTATGGCATGGCGTGTTAAAGACGCTGACCACGCGTTAAAGCACTCTCTTGATAACGGCGCCAAAGCTTTCCCAGCTGATAAAGGTGTTGTTGAAGGTGTACCGGCGGTGTTTGGTATTGGCGAAAGTGCGTTGTATTTTGTCGATAACTACGAAAACCATGAAATTTATAACCAGCATTTCGATTTCTATGAAAGCTGGGAAGCGAAAATGAGCGATCACGCAGCCGGGTTGTTCGAAATAGACCATCTGACGCATAACGTATTCCGTGGAAACATGGATACTTGGGCAGGTTTCTATGAGCGCATTGGTAATTTCCGCGAAATTCGCTATTTCGACATTGAAGGTAAGCTGACAGGCTTGTTAAGCCGCGCTATGACAGCGCCTTGCGGTAAGATCCGTATTCCAATTAACGAATCTCACGACGACAAATCGCAAATTGAAGAATACTTAAAAGAGTACAAAGGCGAGGGTATTCAGCACATTGCTTTAACCAGCGACAATATCTACAAAACCGTAAAAGATCTGCGTTCTATTGGTATGGATTTCATGGACACACCTGAAACCTACTACGAGAAAGTCAATGAGCGCGTTGAAGGGCACCAGGAAGATTTAGACGCACTGCGTGAACAGCGCATTCTAATTGACGGTGCGCCAATGAAAGACGGCATTTTACTCCAAATCTTTACTCAAACCGTCATTGGTCCGGTGTTCTTTGAAATTATTCAGCGTAAAGGCAACGAAGGTTTCGGCGAAGGTAACTTCAAAGCACTATTCGAAAGCATTGAAGAAGACCAGATCCGCCGGGGAGTGTTAAGCGATGCGTAAATGGATCAGCTTTCCGAAACAGGTGGGCAAGTCGTCTCGACAAGCTCATGCTGATTTTCCGGAGCAGGCCATTTATGAACGTGAAGCTGGCCGTAGTGGCTTTTTTGGCCCGGCCACGCATTTTCACCATCAGCATGCTCCGACCGGTTGGTCGGAGTGGCGTGGGCCCTTGCGTCCACGGGCGTTTGACTTTAATAAGTTAGAAGCCATAGCTCCGGAAAACCCCTGGTTAACGCCTGACTTACTGCACAATAATAACTGTCGTTTTCGTTTGTGGCATTGCCACAGCAAAATGGATTATTTAGTGCGTAATGCCGATGGCGATGACTTACTCTTTGTGCATGAAGGTAGCGGTCATTTACATTGCGACTACGGCCACATTCACTTAGTGAAAGGGGACTACTTCTTAATTCCCCGTTCTACTAACTGGCGTCTGGAACCTGATGAAACCATGCAGTTGCTGATGATTGAAGCGACCAATGGTTCTTATAGCTTGCCGGAAAAAGGTCTGGTCGGTAATCATGCCATTTTTGACCCTGCGGTTCTGGATACGCCGGATATTGATGAGGCGTTTCAGGCGCAATACAGCGAAGAGCAGTGGCAGGTGTATGTAAAACGTCATCAGCAAGTGTCGGTTATTACGTACCCTTATAACCCGCTGGATGCGATAGGCTGGCACGGTGAGTTAGCTCCGGTTCGTTTGAACTGGCGTGATATCCGGCCGTTAATGAGTCATCGTTATCATTTGCCGCCGTCGGCGCACACGACTTTTGTTGCTGATCGTTTTGTGGTTTGTACCTTTGTTCCGCGTCCTATTGAGTCAGACCCGGGCGCATTGAAGGTGCCTTTCTACCACAACAATGACGATTACGATGAAGTGCTTTTTTATCATGAAGGTGACTTTTTCAGCCGTGATAATATCGATCGCGGTATGGTAACCTTTCATCCGGCAGGCTTTACTCATGGCCCACACCCGAAAGCGTTTAAAGCCGGGCGTGAGCATAAAAAGAAATTCACTGACGAAGTTGCGGTCATGCTCGACACCCGCGATGCCTTGCAAGCAAGTGACGAGGCATTGGCAGTAGAGAACCCGGACTACGTCTACAGTTGGCAGGAGAAATAACAACTTATGAAACTCGCCACATACAGAAATGGTACACGTGACGGCCAGTTAATGGTGGTCAGCAAAAATTTAAGTTCAGCAGTAGCGGTTCCGGCCATTGCATCTTGCATGCAAGAGTTGCTGGACGACTGGGACGGTATTGCACCGAAGCTTGAGAAAATTTATCAGCAGTTGAATGACAGTGACGTTGATGGCAGCGTCCAGTTCGATGAAGCTTTATGTGAATCGCCTTTACCTCGTGCTTATCAGTGGGCCGACGGAAGTGCCTATGTGAACCATGTTGAATTGGTTCGCCGTGCACGTGGTGCTGAAATGCCACCAAGCTTCTGGGAAGACCCTTTGATGTACCAGGGCGGCTCTGATGACTTTTTAGCGCCGTACGACGACATTGAAATGGGCAGCACCGACTGGGGGATCGACTTTGAAGGCGAAGTCGCCATTATTACTGATGATGTCCCTATGGGCGTTGATGCTAAAACCGCAGGGCAGCATATTAAGCTGTTGATGCTGGTTAATGATGTATCATTGCGTGGACTTATTCCGGGCGAACTGGGCAAAGGCTTTGGCTTTTTCCAGAGTAAACCATCGTCAGCTTTTTCGCCGGTAGCGGTAACACCCGATGAACTGGGTGATGCCTGGAAAGCGAATAAAGTCCACTTACCGTTATTGTCAGAGTACAACGGTAAGGCCTTTGGTAAGCCTAACGCTGGCGAAGATATGACCTTTGATTTCGGTCAGTTAGTTGCTCATGCTGCGAAGACACGTCACTTAGGTGCCGGAGCTATCATTGGTTCAGGAACCGTCTCAAATAAACAGGGGACTGATCACGGTACGTCCATCGATGAAGGTGGCGTAGGTTATAGCTGCATTGCCGAAGTGCGCATGATTGAAACTATTCGTGATGGCAAGCCGGCAACTCAGTTTATGCAATTTGGCGACACCATTAAAATTGAAATGAAAGATGATGGTGATCAGTCAATATTCGGCACCATTAATCAGAAAGTTGTTCAATACGAAGGTCCTCAAAAGTGATGAAACTCTACGGCTACTGGCGCTCAAGCGCCAGTTACCGTGTTCGTACTGCTTTAAACCTGAAGGGCTTATCCTACGAGTATGAACCGGTACATTTAGTAAAAGATGGCGGGCAACAGCACAGTGACGCTTATCGAAAGCTTAATCCAGCGCGGTTGGTTCCTACCTTTATCGATGGCGATGTTAAGTTAAACCAGTCCTTAGCCATTATTGAGTATCTGGAAGAGTGTTACCCACAAAACCCATTATTACCGTCGGCTCCCGCTGATAAAGCCAGAGTCAGAGCCTTGGCTTACGATTTAGCCTGCGAGTTGCAACCCGTTACCAATTTACGGGTGTTACAGTATTTAACCGGTGAGTTGAATTGCAGCGATAAACAACGCTCAGACTGGATAGCAAACTGGGTAGAAAAAAGTTTTACCGCATTTGAACAGCGGCTGACCGAGTATGCAGGTGATTATTGCTATGGTAATTCGGTAACATTGGCTGATATCTGTTTGATACCTCAGGTATACAATGCACAACGTTTTAATTTGGATTTGTCTTCTTATCCAACCTTAATGGCGGTGCATGAACGTTTGCAAGCGCTTGACGCGGTGCAACAGGCTCGGCCTGAAAATCAAGCGGATGCACAATAATCCAGCGGATCCTAAAAAGGAAAAATAATATGGTGAAATCACGTCTGGTGATGGCCATTGGGGCGACATTGTTTGTTGCCTCTTGCGCATCAACCTCCCCACAAGGCACGACCACTGCTGATACGCAGAGAAGCACACCGACCATACAAGCCAACTCACTTGCCAGTGCGCAAGGAACGGCTGAACTGACTATGGAACAAATTATGGCTGATCCAGACTGGATGGGGAGATTCCCTGAACAGGCTTTCTGGAGCATGGACGGTGAAGACATTCTGTTTTACCAGAAGCGCGAAGGTAGTGATATTCGTGACCTAATGATGCTGGAAAATGGGGCTGGAGAACCGCAGAAAGTTACTGTAGAAAACCTGCACCAGTACGTGGCAGATGAAAAGGTTCATGCAGCGGATGGCAGCTTTTTAGCCTATACCTTTGAAGGCAATGTTTTTGTTCGCTTTAATGACGGTACGGTTCGCCAGTTGACACGTGACGACGCCAGGCAGCACAACCTTCAGCCTATGGCAAATGGACAACTGAGTTACCAGCAGGGTAATAACTTCTTCATTATTGATGTGAACTCAGGTTTAAGCCGTCAGGTCGCTGCTTTGGCCTTTCAGGAAAAGCCGAAAGCGAATGAAGAGCCGAAGGATTACCTGGCCCGTGAAGAACAACAGTTAATTCAGTACGTGCAGAAAGAACGAAAAGCGTCTGAAGAGCGTTTTGCTCAGCGTTCTGAGTTACAAAACCGAAATTCGACATTGGCGCCGGAGCCGTTCTATTTGCCAAAGGATAAGGAACTGGTTTCTGCAAGCTTATCGCCAAAAGGCGATTTCATGCTGATAGCCATTACCGAGCCGCAAAGCTGGCGTGACGAAGGCGATATTATGCCGAATTACATTAGCGAAGATGGCCGTGTAAAAAGCGAAAATGTGCGTCGTCGTGTGGCCGATGCAGAACCGGTTGAACACCAATTGGTTTTACTTAATTTAAGCGACGGCAGCCAGTCGACGCTAACCTACAACACCTTACCGGGCTGGAATGAAGATGTTCTGGCAGAAGTTAAACGTGAAAACCATGAAGCTCGTGGTGAAACCTACAAGTCGGAAGAGAAACCTCGCCCAATTACGCTAATGGCTGACTGGGGCTGGGAAAACGGCGCTATTCAGTGGAATGAAGAGGGCACTGAAGTTGCGGTTATGCTGGAAGCCTGGGACAACAAAGATCGCTGGCTTGCAACGGTAGACACCGCCGGTAGAAAACTGGTTTCTCAAGACCGTTTACACGATGACGCCTGGATCAACTACACTCATAACGAATTCGGCTGGTTAGACAGCGATGAGTTGTGGTTCATGTCAGAGACCGATGGTTATTCGCACTTGTATGTTAAACCGCTTGACGGCAGCACGCGTCAATTGACTGACGGAAGTTATGTCGTTGAAGATGCAGACTTAAGCAGTAATGGCGATTACTTATACTTTCAGGCAAACATCGAGCACCCGGGTATCTATGAAGTGTACCGGGTGAAGACTGATGGTAGTGGTGACCCGGAAGCGCTGACGGACCTTGATGGTATGACAGCCTTTGAGCTCAGCCCTGAAGATGATGAGTTATTGCTGACGCATTCAACGCCGTTAATGCCACCAGAGCTATACCATAAGTCTGTCAATGCTTCTGGAACAGCAGAGCGTTTGACTCATACGGTTTCGGAGAAGTTTTTAAGTATTGACTGGACGGCTCCTGAGTTGGTGGGGGTGGATTCCTCTCATGTTGACGAGCCTATTTATACCCGCATCTATAAACCAGAAGGCTTTGATGAAAACCGAGCTGAGGAATATCCCGCGGTTGTGTTCATACACGGTGCTGGCTATTTGCAAAATGCGCACATGGGCTGGTCAGGGTATTTCCGTGAGTTCATGTTCCATAGTTTGTTGAATAAGCACGGTTACGTGGTTGCTGACCTCGATTACCGTGGCTCAAAAGGTTATGGACGCGACTGGCGCACGGCTATTTACCGTCAAATGGGAACGCCGGAAGTTGAAGATCTGGTCGATGTTGCAAGTTACTTAGAAAGTGACCTGAACGTTGATGGTGACAAATTAGGAACTTATGGCGGTTCTTACGGTGGCTTCCTGACTTTTATGGCTTTGTTTAACGAACCCGGATTATTTGAAGCGGGCTCGGCGCTGCGTCCTGTTACAGACTGGGCTCATTACAACACAGGCTATACGTCTAATATCTTGAACTTGCCACAGGATGATGCAATTGCGTACCGTCGCAGTTCACCCATCTATTTTGCTGAAGGCTTAGAGGATGCCTTGTTAATCAATTCACCCATGATTGATGACAATGTTTTCTTCCAGGACAGTGTTCGCCTTGTTCAACGGTTGATTGAGTTGAAGAAAGAAGACTGGGAAACGGCAATTTACCCGGTAGAGCCGCACGGTTTCCGCCAGCCAGAAAGCTGGCTGAACGAATACCGTCGGATATTTAAATTGTTTGAGGAAAACTTAAAGTAAACTTGTTGGTTTTACTCATCCCGACTAACGGCGTCGCTAATGCGGCGCCGTTCTAGTTTGTACAGCAATAAAGAACTCACTAAACCCGCTGCGTGAATATAGCTAACGTGCTCTCCGACAAAATGGGTAGGTCGCCAGCCCAGGAGTTCAGCAATGACTTTGGCAACCAGTGCTATCAATATTAGCCACATCCATTTTTTACCTGAACGAATGTCCTTTATTAAACAGTAAGCCAGTAAGCCATGGAGTACTCCTGATAAACCAACAAAGCTAAGGTTCAATGGAGCCAGCCAGAGCAATAAAGCAGTTGCAGTGCCACTGAGCAATAACGCATTAATTAACCAGCGGGTGGTCCAGTATTCCCGCCAAATTAGAACAATAAGTGTTAAGCCAATAAAATTGAATAAGGCATGCCACCAGTCAAGATGAATAAAATGGGTCGTAATGAGTGGCCAACCCTCGGACATGACAGTACTTGAGTTAAAGCTCAGTGTCGCATGCCAGTGAGGCATCAATTGCAGAAAAACCGATAGTAGCAGAACCAGAATGAGCCCTGCCCAATATTGGTTAAACCTTTCCATTTACTTTCCTTTTCGTTGCGTCATTGGTTTCTGGTTCGTATGATAGGGCAAATTGTTCCTAATATGAATGAGGCCTTATGAAGTTCTGGCTCCCTGGTTTAATAGCCGCAGGCGTTTTATCTGCCTGTAGCCCTGGTACTGAACAAGAAGTACGTGAACCGGAAGCGGCTACTGGTTTTTCCGAGAAAACCGCTGCGACCGCCAATAAGTACATGGTTGCTGCCGCAAATAAACATGCAGTTGAAGCCGGGTATCATGTATTAGAAAAAGGCGGCTCTGCCGTGGATGCGGCTGTAGCAGTTCAGTCTATGCTGGGATTAGTTGAGCCTCAGTCTTCAGGTATTGGTGGCGGCGCTTTTATTCTCTATTGGGATAACAACGAAAACAAGCTTTATACCATTGATGCGCGTGAGACTGCACCTCAGGCTGCTACAGAGGAACTCTTCCTGGACGACAAGGGTAATCCACCCAAATGGATAGAGGCTGTCGTTGGCGGTCGCTCAGTAGGGACTCCCGGTGTTCTTCGCGGACTGGAGCTGGCTCATGAACGCTGGGGTAAGTCAGACTGGTCTTCACTCTTTAGTGAAACCGTTGAGTTGGCAGAAGCGGGGTTTGAAGTGTCGCCAAGGCTCGCTAAGTTAGTGGAAATGGAGATTAACCCCGGTGTTAAGAAAATGCCGGTGGCCAGCAGCTATTTCTTCCCTAATGGTAACGCCTTAAAAGCTGGAGACACACTGAAAAATCCTGAGTATGCAAAGAGCCTTAGTTTGATTGCTGAGCAGGGGGCTGATGCCTTCTATGAGGGCGAATTAGCCGAGAAAATTGTTAAGGCCGTGCAGAACAGTGCTATTGAACCTGGTGTGTTGAGCCTTGAAGACCTGAGTCAATACAGCGCAAAACTGCGCGAACCGGTATGTAATGATTACCGTGAATATCAGGTTTGCGGTATGGGGCCGCCTAGCTCGGGAGGAATAACAACGCTGCAGACATTGGGCGTACTGGAGAATTTTGAGCTAGGTAAACTGAAACCAAATTCTGAAGAATTTGTGCATTGGTTCACTCAGGCATCGCGTTTAGCTTATGCCGACAGAAACCAGTGGATAGCTGATCCTGATTTTGTTGAGATTCCGATCGAGGCTATGTTGGATAAAGCTTATTTATCGAGCCGGGCAGAAACCATAAAGAAAGACGATATGGGGAAAGCCAAGCCGGGTGTTCAACTGCAGCCCGCGTACGAGCAAGATATTGCCTACGAGCTGCCTAATACCAGCCACATTTCTATTGTCGATGCTGAAGGTAACGTGGTTTCCATGACCACCAGTATTGAAATGGGATTCGGTTCCACTGTTATGGCTGGTGGCTTTCTGCTCAATAATCAATTAACGGACTTTTCTCTGGCGCCGGGTGATGGTAAAGAGAAGTTTGCGAACCGTGTGGAACCTGGCAAGCGGCCTCGTAGCTCAATGGCGCCGACTGTGGTTCTTGATAAAGAAGGGCAGCAGCTTATACATGCTATTGGCTCGCCCGGTGGAAGCAGAATTATTAACTACGTTACTCAAACGTTAGTGGGTATGCTGGACTGGAACCTCAACGTGCAGGAAGCGATTAACCTTGGTCATGTAACCAACCGTAATGACTACACCTCTCTGGAGAAAGGACGGGATATCAGCGAACTCAAAGCGGCTTTAGAGAAGCGAAAGCATGATGTCAGAGTCATCGACTTAAACAGCGGTTTACATGGAATTACTATTAATTCAGACGGCACTTTGGTGGGTGGCGCTGATCCGCGCCGTGAAGGCGTGGCAAAAGGAGAATAGAGTATCATGGCACTATTACGAGTAGTTTTTTTAGCTCTGGTCGTAACCGTTATCTCCGCTTGTAGCGGTGACGAACAGCCCGACGACTATGCATCTGCGAAACCTGCTGAAGTGATCAGCGGATTTTATAAGGCGGTGTACGAACAAGAAGACTTGGAACAGGCGAAAAAGCTTTCGTCGAAACGACTGGCTGACCTAATTACGCATTACGGAGCTGTCAGTCAGGTTCAGCGTTATGTGCTTGGACGTTATTTCGATACCGTTGAAATTGAAGTTGTCAGTGATTCGCTTACCGATTATTTGAACGATTCAAATGAGCTACGAGCAACGGTTATTTTTGAAGGAACTTACGAAGGCGATAATATTAAAGACAGTCGCGATGTGGTTCTGATTCAACAGGACGGCAGCTGGGTTGTCGATAAAATCCTCGACGCCAGATACCGCCCATAACGGCTTAGCCCTGCTTCTTTTTATCGGTATAAGGTGGCCAGCCCATTTGCTTTCCTGCTAAAACGTGCAGGTGAATGTGGTATACGGTTTGGCCGCCGTATTCGTTACAGTTCATCACAAGCCGGTACCCGTCTTCTGCAAAACCATGCTCAGCAGCCAACTTAGCGGCTACAACATAAAGGTGTCCCACCAATGCGGCATTGTCTTCATTAATGTCGTTAGCTGTAGCAATAGGGGTTTTAGGAATTACTAAACAGTGGAAAGGTGCTTGCGGGTTGATGTCTTTAAACGCAAGCGCCTGATCGTCTTCGTAGATAATATCCGCAGGAATTTCACGGTTAATAATTTTCGTAAAAATTGTCTCTTCTGCCATTACCTTGCCCTTATTACGCTATTTTAGTCTATGGTAACTATAGCAGTGGGCATCGGCAAATTTAGTTAAGATTTTCAGACAACTTATATTGGCTGGCAGATTTCCCGGAAAATAAAAGGTCCACCATAGGGTGCTGAATTTCTTGTTCTGAAAAGTCAGCTTCCAGACTGCTTTCACTGACATAGGTTTGGATTGACGAGTTGTTCACTAGAATATGGTACCAAGGCTGATTTTTTGCCGGTTTAGAGGTCGCCATTTTGTCATACCAACTGTCAGATAATGTGAAGCAGGGGTCAGCATCAATGATCACACCACGATAACCATAAAGACTGTGGGTGATGAGTTGACCAATTGAAAATTTTGCTTCTACCATGATGACGGTTCCTTGTTATCCGATACTATTTTTTTATCGGCCAGACCGTGCTAAAACTGAAGTAAGATTTACACTTTTTAAACAAAGTTGAGGGCAACATGCTGGAATCGCAGGAAAACCGGAATTTTATGCGGATGGCTGTCAATGCGGATGCGAAAGTTACTTTGGCAGAGGGTGAGAATAAAAAAGTACTCGAAGGCGTTTGTCTTGATTTGAGTGCAGAGGGGTTGTCACTTCAGCTGTCGGCTAATCTCGAGGTTGGCGATAAAGTCTTTGTTGAAATTTCGTCTTCGGGCCCAGTTGCGCCTTTAAAAATCAACGCTGAAGTCGTTCGCAGCCAGCGACTGGACGACAACAGCGGAGACTCTCTTGTAGGCTGTCGTATTATTTCAATGGATTGACAGCCTGGTTATTACATAACTCTCATGCCTGGTTTTGCGCCATCATGCGGGTTCAGAATATAGATTTCATCTTTACCCGGACCAGCTGCAAGCACCATGCCTTCGGATAGACCAAAGCGCATTTTACGGGGAGCCAGATTGGCGACCATAACAGTCAGTTGGCCTTTCAGAGCTTCTGGCTCGTAAGCTGATTTAATACCGGCGAAAACCTGTCGAGTTTCACCACCCAGATCCAGCGTCAGTTTCAATAGTTTATCAGCACCTTCAACGTGCTCAGCATTGGCAATAAGAGCAACCCTTAAGTCAACTTTAGCAAAATCATCAAAGTTAATTTCATCGGCAATTGGCTCTTTTTTGAGCTCATCATTAACTTCAGTCACTGGCGCTTGCGATGCTTGCTCTTCTTTTGATGCTTCAATCATGGCGTTTACGTCGTCCATTTCAACACGCTGCATGAGCGCTTTAAATTTATTAATAGGATGGTCGGTCAAAGCTATTTTGTGACTTTCCCAGGTAAAAGTATCGTTTAAAAAGTGTTGTACTTCTTCAGTCAACTTAGGAACTACCGGCGCAAGGTAAACCATTAACACGCGGAACAAGTTGATCCCTAAAGAGCAGATTTCATGAACTTCCTGCTCGCTGCCTTCCTGTTTAATTAACTGCCAGGGTTCTTTATCAGCAATATACTGATTGGCACGATCCGCTAATGCCATAATGTCGCGCATAGCACGGGAAAATTCGCGTTTTTCGTAAAGGACAGCAATATCATCACCGGCGATCTGAAAATCTTTTAGCAGTGTTGAGTCAGCAATATTGGCAGACAACTTTCCGTCAAATTTCTTCTGAATGAAACCGGCGCAGCGGCTGGCGATATTAATGACTTTACCGACGAGATCAGAGTTCACTCGTTGAGTGAAATCCGTCAGGTTTAAATCCAAATCATCAATACGACTGGTTAATTTTGCGGCGAAGTAATAACGCAGATATTCCGGGTCAAGATGCTCTAGGTAAGTACGAGCCTTAATAAAAGTGCCCTTAGACTTGGACATCTTAGTGCCGTTAACTGTGATAAAACCATGCGCCCACACATTGGTTGGCTGGCGGAAGTTTGCGCCTTTAAGCATGGCAGGCCAGAATAAGCTGTGGAAGTAGATAATATCCTTACCAATAAAATGATAAAGCTCTGCTTCACTGTCAGCTTGCCAATAGGTATCCCAGTCGGCTTTGCCTGTGGTTGTGCAGTAGTTTTTAAAGCTGCTCATGTAACCTATTGGAGCGTCTAGCCAGACGTAGAAGTATTTGTTTTCTGTGCCCGGAATTTTGAAACCGAAGTAGGGAGCATCGCGGGAAATATCCCAGCGCTGTAAGCCTTGCTCGAACCACTCGTTCAGCTTGTTCGCCATTTCATTTTGCAGTGAGCCTGAACGGGTCCAGCTTTTTAACATGTCACCAAATGCCGGCAGGTCAAAAAAGTAGTGTTCTGATTCACGCAGTTGCGGCTCAGCACCAGAGACGACTGACTTTGGATTCTTCAGGTCGGTCGGCGCATAAGTTGCTCCACAGACATCACAGTTGTCTCCGTATTGGTCTTCGGCACCACAGTCGGGACATTCACCTTTAACGAAACGATCGGGAAGAAACATTTCTTTTTGCGGGTCATACAGCTGTTCAATGACTTCTGTTTTGATATGACCGGCTTTATCAAGGCGCGTATAAATGGTTTCAGCCAGCTCACGGTTCTCATCACTGTGTGTGCTGTAATAGTGATCGAAGCCGACCAAAAAGTCGCTAAAGTCTGATTCATGCGAGCGTTGCATGTCGCCAATCATTTGCTCCGGCGTTATTCCAAGCTGTTGAGCTTTCAGCATTATTGGGGTGCCGTGTGCATCGTCTGCACAGACGAAGTGGCACTCGTTACCGCGTAGCTTTTGAAAGCGTACCCAGATATCGGCCTGAATATAACCTAACATGTGACCAATATGGATAGGTCCGTTAGCGTATGGTAGTGCGTTAGTAACCAGTATTTTACGTGCGGATTGGCTCATGCGAAAATCTGCTTCCGTTTCGTTGATTAATCGAATCTAAACCCAAAGTTTTATGCCGCTCATGTTAGCATAGCTCTTGCCTGATACACAGATCCTTGAGGTTGATGATGACAGATTTTACTCACCCCTTATTGCCGAATGGTATTCCTGAGAACTGGGTGACCGGTTCAGGTAAAGAGCGGGTCCTGAACTTACCTTTTGTTGCCGGCGAAAGTTTACTTCAGGCTATTCAGAATGATGCCGAGTTGGGGGAGTTTGAATGGCAACTTAACTGTCACATCAAAAAGTTAAAAAATTCTCAACCAGAGTTACCGCTAACGACTGGAAATGTCATTGTCGTCTCTTCCGGTAAGGGCGGCGTTGGTAAGTCATCGGTAAGTGTTAACCTGGCTTTGGCCTTATCTGAGCTTGGTGCTAGTGTTGGCCTGCTTGATGCCGACATTTATGGCCCGTCGATTCCTACCATGTTAGGTGGAAGGCACGGCGATATGGAGCTGACAAAAAACAATAAAATGCAGCCACTGCAACGACACGGCCTCCATGTGCATTCGCTGGGTTACTTAGTCGATGATAAAGACGCGACAATTTGGCGTGGGCCAATGGCCAGTGGTGCGTTGCAGCAACTCTACAAAGATACTGCCTGGCCGGCATTGGACTATCTTATTGTCGATATGCCACCCGGCACTGGCGATATTCAACTGACCATGGCTCAGAAACTGCCGGTTACCGGGGCGGTTGTGGTGACAACACCGCAAACGGTAGCGTTGAAAGACGCAGAAAAAGGTGTGGCCATGTTTAAAAAACTGAATATTCCATTAGTGGGTATATTGGAAAACATGAGCTATTACCAATGTCCGGCCTGCGGGCATGAAGATCCGGTTTTTGGCAAAAATGGGGGAGCGGACATGGCAACAGAGCATCACTTGCCGCTACTCGGCCAGTGGCCTTTAAATAGTGAGCTAAGAGAAAGTCTTGATGGTGATACACCCTTGTTAATAGCACAGCCACAACACCCGTTAAGTCAGTTAATTTTTAATTCTGCACAACAAGTTGCGGCAAACCTCTATTATCAACAGGAAAATTCGTTATAGTACTGGCCTTAAGGTCTTAAACGACAACACGGAGATAGATCAACCATGCGCCTAAACGACACTGAAATAGAACAACATTTGAAAGACGGAATTATAGGTGTCGAACCTGCACCCCAAGCCAGTAATATTTCAGGCGTGACACTGGATATTCATTTAGGCAACGATTTTCGTGTATTGCAGGATCATGCCGCACCTTTTATCGATATCAGTGGCTCACGTGAAGCCATTGAAGCGGCGATTCGTGAAGTCATGAGTGATGAAATTGTGCTAAAAGATGATCAGGCTTTCTTCATTCACCCGGGCGAGTTTGCCCTGGCCGTAACGCATGAATCAATTACATTACCCGCAGATATGGTTGGCTGGCTGGACGGACGTTCGTCGTTAGCACGCTTAGGTTTAATGGTTCACGTAACGGCGCACCGTATTGACCCGGGTTGGTCAGGGCAAATAGTGCTGGAATTTTACAATAGTGGAAAGTTACCTCTGGCTCTGAGAGCCGGTATGAAAATTGGTGCCATCAGCTTTGAGAAATTGAGCAGTCCCTGCGCAAGACCTTATAACAAACGAGACGATGCTAAATATAAAGACCAGCATGGAGCGGTGGCTTCGCGGATTTCAGCTGACGGCGGTTAAGCACTTTCTGTTAAAAGCTGCTTGCTGGCCTCTTGCAGTTTAGCCAATAAATTACTGGTGTTATGGCGGTAATGGACATCTTTATCACTTTCCAGGCCGCCAATAACCGGTAACTTCAGGTCTTTCTCTTTTTTATTGCTTAGCGCTAAATCGATAATTTGCTGACCGAGCTGTTTTTCAATAAATGAAACTTTATCGGCGAGACTCATTGCGCCAGCGGGTCCGCTCTCATCCGCCAGGTTATCAATAAAGACGACTTTCGCATTTGTTGTCAGCAGCGCGTCGCGTATACCAGAAACCAATAGCGGAGGCATAACTGACGTCATGAAGCTGCCTGGTCCCAGCAATATTAACTGGCTATTCTGTATATGGCGAATGGCTTCAGGAGTGGCTTTAACTGTGCCTGATAGAGACAGCTTTCGAGGCATGGCAGGAAGCTTATCAATACGAATTTCGCCATGGCACTGAATGCCGTCCGCCGTTGTCGCTATAAGATCTGTCGGGCATTCCGACATAGGTAAAATTCGGTTGTCGATATTCAATAGACGACTTAAAAGCTGAATACCGTCTAAAGGGCGGGCACTGAGCTGATCCAGTGTATAGAGCAGCAAATTGCCGAAGTTATGACCATGAAGAGAGGAGGTACAGTCAAAACGGTAATTGAGTACTTCAGCCGCAAGGGGTTGCTCTACCAGTTGGGACAGGCAATTACGAATATCACCCCAGGCAATGCAATGCTGCGATTCACGCAATAAACCAGTAGCTCCGCCGTTGTCTGTAGTCGCGACAATACCTACGAGTTTATGTTTCATAAAGGACAGAGTCGATAAAACTCGACCGAGTCCATGACCACCACCTATTGCGGTAATACGTCTTAATGAGTGCAGTTGCATCCGGCTTCCTTTGCTGCCTTTGGTCGAACGCTGCGACCTTAGCTGATTTATTATGAATTATGCAAGCCTCGCTGACTGTGTAACAATCTAATGAGCAGGAGGATGTATGCCAATAGTTTTTGATAACCGTTATGCTCGTAAGTTCCCCGAAATAACAACAAGTCAACCGATAAAGCCAGATGGTAAGGCTAACTTATTGTGGTTGAACGAACCGTTATGGGCTGAACTATCAGCAGGGGATAAGCCGCCGGCTAAACTTGCCGATTGGCTGGGCGGCCTTGAGCCATGGCCGGGCGTAGAGCCTGTGGCTCAGAAGTATGCCGGGCATCAGTTTGGCCATTTTAATCCTTATTTAGGAGACGGGCGGGGGCTACTGTTGGGTCAGGTTGTTGTTGGTGAAAAGCTGCAGGACATTCATGTAAAAGGAGCAGGACCAACGCCATACAGCAGAGGGGCGGACGGCAGAGCTGTTTTACGCTCTTCTGTGCGTGAGTTATTGGCAAGTGAGGCCTTTTACGCACTGGGCGTGCCGACAACTCGGGCACTGGCGTTAGTATCAACTGAAGGAAAGATACAGCGGGAACGTCTGGAGCCAGGCGCGATTTTGGCCCGCACTGCGGCAACTCACGTGCGTTTCGGGCATTTTGAGCACTGTTTTCATCGTAACCTTGAAGATACTATGAAACGCCTGTGGCAGGACACTATTGAAACGGTCTGGCCACAGTTAGCCAATGCCAGCGTTGCTGAAGGTTTTGCTCAGGTGGTCAAAAGAACAGCGGAGATGATAGCAGGGTGGCAGGCCTATGGGTTTATTCATGGTGTAATGAACACCGACAATATGAGTATAGCCGGGGAAACCTTTGACTTTGGCCCTTATGCATTTTTAGATACTTATAAACCTGAAAAGATTTTCAATCATACCGATGCCGGCGGGCGCTACGGATTCTTTCAGCAACCGGGCATTGGGTTATGGAATTTAAAGCGGCTGGCTCAGGCATTGAGTACCATGGTAGAGCCTGACGAGTTACAGAGCGCACTTGATAATTATGAAACTCAGTTGCGCCAGGCGTATCTTAATCTTATGACCAAGCGGCTGGGCTTATCCGCTGTTCCGGATGAACAGAAAATGGCGTTAATAGGGGGGTGGTTGAGTTTGCTTGAAGTCAATAACGCGGATTACCAGCTCTCGTTCAGAGATTTAATTGATTCGCTTGAATCCGGCGCACCGAAAGGACTGCTTAAGCAAAGTGGAGAAAGCTGGTGGAAGGAGTATCAATCAGCAATTAATGGTTATACTGACATTGATGTCATGAAGCAGGTAAACCCCTGGGTTATTGTCAGAACGCATCATGCTCAGCGTGTAATAGAGGCGTCAGAGGCTGGTGATAATTCATTATTGGAAGAGTATACGCAGGCGTTAATGAATCCGTTTGACGATGCTTTAAGTGACAGTGTCTGGGCCAGGCCCCCGAAGCCCAATGAACAGGTATCTCAATTGTCGTGTTCCAGCTGAGGTTTGAATTGCGATCTCCCGTTGGATAGGACAGAATCGAAGGAATGAATAATGACAGGGGTAATGGAATGAATTACCGAGTGTTTTTCGCTTTAATTTTTATGCTGCCATTTTGCGTTCAGGCGCAGCAGTGGCAAGTTCCTGAGCCTCAGGAATTTGATACGACTCAAGTTTGCCTGGGTGACTTGTCTCAACCTTTAACGGTAGAGCTTGCCGATACTCAAGAGCAGCATGCTCGTGGATTGATGCAACGGGAGTCGCTGGGCAAATATAATGGCATGTGGTTTCGTTATGGGCAGGAGAGGCCTGGTTATAGCGGTTTCTGGATGTACCAGACTTTGATTCCACTGGATATCGCATACCTTGATAAAAATCGTCGTATTGTAAAAACTTTTACGATGCGACCTTGTGGCAGTAACGATCCGAATAACTGTCGAAGCTATTCTCCGGGTAAACGTTACTGGAGTGTGCTTGAAGTGAATGCGGGATTTTTTGCTGAGCACGATATACGTACGGGTGATCAATTAAATAAAAGCCCGGACGGTAATTGCGAGTCGGCAAAAGAAAATAACAATAACGAAAAGTAAATAATAGGAGAGACCATGAAGTACGTCATAATGGGGGCGCTGAGTTTGACTGTATTAGCAGCCTGTGGACCGGCCACTCAGTCAGATAATGACACCGATAAAGCTGTTGCAGATATTCAGGACTCAGCCTTTAACCCTAACTACAGAGATTATTTGAAAACCTTATCTTCTGATGAGTTCGAAGGGCGTGCTCCTGCATCTGCTGGCGGCGAAAAAACGGTGAGTTTTATCGAAAGCCACTTTCGTGAATGGGGACTGAAACCTTATGACGAAGAAAATGATAGCTACCGTCAGCCGGTTCCACTTGTAAAGCTTATGCCGTACAAAGTCACTTCTTTAAACTTCAGTGGTGAGTCAGCTCCTGAGTCTATGGAATACCGCACCGAGATGATGGCCTGGACGCCTCGCGTTGTGGATGAAGTGAAAGTTGAAGACAGCGATGTTGTTTTTGTCGGATACGGTATTGTTGCTCCTGAATATGACTGGAACGACTATGAGGGACTGGACGTTGAAGGTAAGACCGTTGTCATGTTGGTTAATGACCCGGGCTACGCAACCGGTGACCCAGAGCTATTTAATGGTAACGCAATGACCTACTATGGCCGTTGGACCTATAAGTTTGAAGAAGCGGCTCGGCAGGGGGCTGAAGCCGCCTTTGTAATACACGAAACAGGACCTGCTGGTTATGGTTGGGGCGTTGTGGCTGGTGGCTCACCAGTGCGTTTTGACTTAAAACGTGAAAACAAAAATATGGATCGTTCGGCGATTGAAGGCTGGGTAACTGAGGAAAGCGCAAATGCACTTTTTGCCAGCGTCGGTAAAGATCTGGAACAAATGCGGGAGCTGGCGCTGAGTGGTGAATTTAAGCCAGAACCACTGGATATTGAAGCATCGCTAACCGTTAATAATAAATTTGAGTACTTAGATACCAACAATGTGATTGGTTATATTGAGGGCTCTGAATACCCGGAAGAGCACGTTATTTATATGGCTCACCACGATCACCTGGGAACGGATCCTGTCCGTGAAGATGATCCTATCTATAACGGAGCGCAGGATAATGCTTCAGGTACTGCCGCGCTAATGGCCATGGCCGAGCAGTTTGCAAAAGGACCTCAGCCTGAACGCTCAATTGTTTTTGCTGCTGTTGGTGCTGAAGAAAGCGGTTTGCTAGGTTCTGATTGGTATGCGACTCACCCAATGATGCCTCTGGGCAAAGCGGTTGGTGGTATTAACATGGACGTTATGAACGTCTATGGCCCGATGAAAGACATGGTTGTGGTGGGTTATGGTAATTCTTCTATGGAAGACTACTTGAAACGCTACGTAAAGGCCCAAGATCGTTATGTAGCACCTGAACCAACTCCGGAAGTTGGCTCTTTCTATCGTTCAGATCATTTCAATTTGGCGAAACGAGGTGTGCCTATGCTGTATGCGAAAGGCGGAAACGATCACGTCGAGAAAGGCCGTGAATGGACCGAAGAGCAACGTGCTATCTTTAATCGCGACGCTTATCACAAACCAGCAGATGAGTATAATGAAGATTGGGACCTGCGCGGTGTTCAACAGGATATGTCTATCTTCTACTCAATAGGTAACGAACTGGCAAATTCACGCGAGTGGCCTCAGTGGGCACCCGGAAATGAATTTGAGGCAGCGCGTAAAGCAACAGAAGATATGCGAAAATAAGCGTTAAGATAACCTTGTAGGAACGGTCACTGCCGTAAGTTGTCTTAACTTTGCAGTCATTTTTTAGGAGCAGTTATGACTCATAAACGAGATAAAGTTTATGTCCGTTTCAACCAAGGTTCACGTACCGGAGGAAGTTCCTCCGGCAACTGGCTCAGTCGTTTGCTGGGCCTTTTTTTATTGCTGGTTTTAGTGGGTCTTGGGCTGGCGTTTGGTATGGTCATTGCGGTAGTTTTATTGCTGCTAGCGATTCCTGTAATGTGGCGTCAGCGCCACACAATTAAACAGGTTTGGCGAATGCGTAAACAAGCCAAAGAGCACTACCAGGAACAACAACGCCAACATCAAAAACAACAAGAACATTATGAGAATAGGCGAGAGGATGGCGGATCGGTTATCGACGGGGAATACGAAGTTAAAGACGATCAGGACAAAAAATCTTAAAAAACAGGGTCCAGTGCTCGAATGAAAAAACCTTATATAGTTATTCCTGCGCTGGACCCTGACCATCACTTGCTGACGCTTGTTGATGAGGTCACAGCGAAAGACCCGGACTGGAGCCACTTTCTGGGAATTGTCATTGTTGATGATGGTAGTCAGTCCAAATCCGTTTTCCAGGAACTTGCCAACCGACACCGCATTCACATTTTAGAGCATGAGGAAAACCAGGGAAAAGGTGCTGCATTACGGACCGCTTTTCGATGGATTTTGTCGCAGCAAGAGGAACGTTGTTCAGGAGCGGTTACTGCTGACGCTGACGGACAACATCTTGCTGAAGACATACTTGCTGTTTGCACACGCCTAAAGGGGTATCCGGATAAGTTATGGCTGGGTAGCCGAACTTTTGATGAAAATGACATTCCTTTGCGTTCTAAAGTGGGTAATAAGTTAACCCGTGTTATTTTCAGGCTTGTAACAGGGCAGGATATTAAAGACACACAAACTGGACTGCGGGGAGTTCCTGTCGGCTTTTTGGAAAAGCTTGTTGACTTCAACAGCTGCGGTTATGAGTTTGAATTAGAGATGCTTTTATCCGCTAAACGTTATGGTTACCGGATAAAGTCTCAGGAAATTACCACGGTCTATGAGGAAGGCAATGAAACCAGTCATTATCGGCCCATTGTCGACTCCATAAAAATTTATCGAAAGTTTTTAAAATTTGCCAGTATTGGTATTTTGTCTGCCGGACTTGATTACTCGGTTTTTGCGACGGCTTACTTTTTTTCAGGACAAGTGCTTGAGTCGATTATTTTAGCCAGAGTGATTTCCGGAGTGTTTAATTTTTCTTTAAACCGTCAGTGGGTATTCAAGCAAGGTTCTCATATTGCGTGGGATGCGACAAAATACGGATGTTTAGCGGTAGTTCTGGTCGCTGCTAACTATGGGCTAACAGAGGCGTTTAGATACATAGGGCTGACACCATTTATTGGCAAACCGCTAGCGGAAGGGTTGGTCTTTTTATTGAGTTACAGAGGTCAAAAGTTGTTGGTCTTTAAAAAGGCTGTTTAAAAATAGCTTTCAGCTTTCAAAAAAAAACCGGAGTTCAAACTCCGGTTTTTTTGTTTCTGTTACTCTTCAGGTTGTTTGGGCGGGAAAATTCGTCGTACCACATAAAAGAACAGTGGAACAAAGAAGATTGCCAGCACAGTACCGCCTATCATACCGCCGATAACACTGGTTCCGATGGCATTACGGCTTGCAGCACCGGCACCATCACTTAGTGCCAGAGGCATAACACCGAATACGAAGGCCAGAGATGTCATAAGAATAGGGCGCAGACGTAAACGCACGGCTTCAAGAGTAGCTTCTAACAGCTCCTTGCCCTGTTCCTGTAAGTCTTTGGCAAACTCCACGATGAGTATCGCGTTCCGTGCCGATACACCAACAGTGGTTAGCAGACCAACCTGGAAATAGACATCGTTAGAAATACCCCGCAGCATGACGGCGATAACAGCGCCTAAAATTCCCAAAGGTACAACGAGCATGACAGAGAAAGGTATCGACCAACTCTCGTAAAGCGCCGCAAGGAAAAGGAATACGACAATCAGGGATACGCTATAAAGAATTGGGGCGAAATCACCGGATTGACGTTCTTGCAGTGAAATACCTGTCCACTCAAAGCCTATTCCCGGCGGCAGTTGCTCGATCATTCGCTCCATTTCAAGCATCGCTTCACCGGTGCTAACGCCCGGAGCAGCTTGCCCCTGGATCTCCATTGCAGAAACGCCGTTATAGCTCTCCACTCGCTGTGGACCATAAGTCCATTCCCAACTGGAGAAGGAGCTGAATGGCACCATGTCGCCCTGGTTATTTCGTACGTACCAGTCGTTAATATCCTGCGGCAGCATACGAGATTCAGCTTCGCCCTGAAGGTACACTTTTTTGACCCTTCCCCGGTCAATAAAGTCATTCACATAGGATGAGCCCCAGGCAGTGCTCAAGGTGTCGTTGATACTTGCGATAGTTAGCCCCTGTGCCTGAGCTTTTTCAAAATCGATATCAATTCTCAGCTGTGGAGCGTCTTCAAGTCCGTTCGGGCGTACCTGAACCAGTTTATCGTTTTGTCCGGCCATACCCAGTAATTGGTTACGGGCTTCGAGCAAACCGGCATGACCCAGGTTCCCCCGGTCTTGCAAGAACAAGTTAAAACCGCTGGAAACGCCGAGTTCCGGAATTGGTGGCAGGTTAAAGGCAAAGACCATGGCTTCTTTAATGGTCGCAAAGAAACCAAAAGCTCGTCCAATAACAGCTTCAACGCTCTGGCTTTCGTCACGCTCATCCCAGTCTTTTAAGCGAACAAAAGCGATACCGTTAGCCTGACTGCGTCCTGAGAAACTAAACCCAACAACGGAGAAGACGGACTGCACTGCATCTTCCTGGTTCAGGTAGTAGTCTTCAATTTTGTCCATAGTGTTGACCGATTGTTCTATGGTAGAACCAACCGGTAACTGCATTTGGGTCAGAAATACGCCACGGTCTTCGTCTGGTAAGAAAGATGATGGCAGTTGAGTAAAGAGGTAGGCAAGCACGCCAATAATACCCAAATACAGCAAGCCAAAGCGAATGGTGCGGCGTAAAATTGAATGAATGGAGTTTGTATACTTGACGGTCCATTTCTCAAGGGTACGGTTGAACCATCCAAGCGGTCCCCAGCCACTGTTTTTGTCATGCTTAACCGGTTTAAGCAAAGTAGCGCACAGTGCCGGTGAGAAAATTATCGCCACAAGAACCGATAGACCCATAGAGGTAATAATGGTCAATGAGAACTGTCGGTAAACAGCACCCGTGGATCCCGGGAAGAAGGCCATGGGGGCGAATACCGCTGCCATTACCACACCGATGGCAACCAGTGCGCCGGTAATTTGCCCCATCGATTTTATTGTTGCCTGTTTGGGTGATAAACCTTCTTCAGACATTAAACGTTCAACGTTTTCAACAACGACGATGGCATCATCAACCAATAAACCGATGGAAAGTACCATACCGAACATGGTCAGGGTGTTAATTGAGAAGCCAGCCAAAGACATGACACCCATAGTGCCCAGAATAACAACTGGAATTGCCAGCGTCGGAATTAGGGTTGCCCGTAAATTCTGCAGGAAAACGAACATTAACAGGAAGACCAGAATGATCGCTTCTATTAGTACCTGCGCAACTTCTGAAATTGAAATCTTAATAAAGGGTGTAGTGTCATAAGCCGTGACTAATTCCATTCCATCCGGGAAAAACTGTTCAAGTTCGTCCATGCGGGCTTTAACAGCATCGGCAGTTTCTAACGCGTTAGCACCAGTCTGCAAGTTTATAGCGAGACCCGTGGCAGGCTTTCCGTTGTAATTTGCTTTAATGGAGTAGTTTTCAGCACCTTTTTCGACCTCTGCAACATCTTTTAGACGTACCTGAGAACCGTCAGGTAAAACCTTTAAGGTGATGTTTTCAAATTGATCTGCGTCAGACATTCTGGTTTGGGCAATAATTGTCGAATTAAGACGTTGGCCGTCAACAGCCGGGGTTCCGCCTAATTCACCTGCCGCAACCTGAGCATTTTGTGCTCGGATAGCGTCTTTTATATCGGCCATGGTCATGCCGTAATTAACTAACGCAGAAGGGTCGACCCAAATACGCATAGCATAAGGCGCACCAAATAACTGAACATTGCCAACGCCGGTTGTACGGGCTATAGGGTCCTGAATATTCGAGGCAATATAGTCACTTAAGTCGGTTTGTGTGTAGCGGTCATCGGTCGCAACAAGCGCCGCAACCATCAGGAACGAACTGCTGGATTTACTGACAGTAATGCCCTGAGCTTGTACTTCCTGAGGTAGTTGTGGAGTTGCCTGTGACAGCTTATTCTGAACCTGAACCTGAGCAATATCCGGATCTGTTCCTGACGCAAAAGTCAGGCTGATACTTGCATTACCAAAGTTGCTTTGTGAAGAGAAGTAAAGCAGGTTATCGATACCTGTCATGTTCTGTTCGATCACTTTGGTAACTGTGTTAGACACCGTTTCAGCGTTAGCACCAGGGTAGCTCACCTGAATCTCGACAGCAGGCGGAGCAATGGTTGGATACTGAGCTATAGGCAGCTGTATCATAGCGATGGCACCGGCCATCATTGTCAGCAGTGCGATAACCCATGCAAATATCGGGCGATTAATAAAAAACTTGGCCATTACTGACTTCCCTTACTGCTGCTGTTCAGAGTTGGACGAATCGATAGTGACTTCATCGCCAGGACGAATCTTTTGTAAGCCTGAGATGACCACAGTGTCTCCTTCTTTCAGGCCATCAGAGATCAGCCATTTGTTGTCGATGGCACGTTCCGTTGTAATCATTCGCTGTTCGACAGTATTGTCGTCATTAACCAGCATGACATAAGGGCGTCCACGTGGGTCTCGGGTAACGGCTTTTTGCGGTACCTGAATGGCGTCACTTATGCTGCCTTCGCTGACTTCAGCGCGCACGAACATACCAGGGTAGAGCGTCTTATCCGGGTTAGGGAATACCGCACGAAGTAAAATGGCACCGGTGTCTTCGTCAACGCTAACTTCTGAGAAGAGTAATTCGCCTTTTTGGTCGTAATCGAGACCATTCAATTTTAACCGAACTGGAGCGTTTCCTTTGTCGTTGGCCTGAATACGACCCGACTTAATGTCAGCCTGTAATTTCATAAACTGTTTACTGGACTGATTAATATCGACGTAGATTGGGTCTAGTTGGTTAATAGTAACCAGAGGGTCGGCTTGTGAGGCGGTTAACAATGCCCCTTCAGTAAAGTTTGAACGACCGATAATCCCACTGATAGGGGCGTTTACTTTCGTGTATTCAAGATTAATACGGGCATTCTTCAACTGAGCTTCAGCTAAAGAAACCGCCGCTTTATTTTGATAGAAAGTGGCTTCTGCACTATCAAATTCATCTCTGCTAACGGCGTTTTCATTGAGGAGTTCCTGAAAACGTTTATAACGTAGCTCAGAGCTGCGTAATACGGCTTTAGCACTCTCAATCTCGGCTTCAGCACTGGCTAATTCTGCTTCGTAAACGGCGGGATCAATTTGATAGAGCTGTTGTCCTTTTTCGACAAAAGTACCTTCCTCAAAGGTTCGATCAAGCAAGACACCACTGACCTGAGGCCGAACCTGTGCTACGCGGTAGGCGGCAGTCCTACCCGGTAGATCAACGCTTAGATTCAATGATTCAGGGGTTATTGTAACCACTTCTACTTGGGCCGCTTGCTGTTGGCCTTGTTGCTGTTGCTGCTGTTGGTCACTGCAAGCGGCTAGTGCTCCTGTTAACAGGATACCCGTTGCTAAAACTGGGACAAACCTAAAACGCGTGTTCATTAAACCTACCTCTGGCCTATAAATTTATTAGCATTCCGGAATTATACATACATTCATGTATGTTTGTAAAACTATTCGGCAACAGTTAATGCAATTTTTCCTATGGTTTTCTGACTTTCAACTGCTTCATGTGCTTTGCGAAGGTTCTCTGCATTCATTTCGCCAAAGGTTTTACCAAGTGTTGATCGTATTTGACCTTTTTCGACCATTTCAGAAATACGGTTAAGTAACTCCTGTTGCTTTATCATGTCGTCAGTATTGAACATAGACCGGGTAAACATAAACTCCCAGTGAAGACTGATGCTCTTTTGCTTCATTAATGTAATATCAATATTTTCAGCAGGATCATCTATTAAGCAAAAGCGTCCTTGAGGCGCCATAAACTTCATGCACTGAGTAAAATATTGCTCGCTATGCGTCAGGCAGGCAACATCCGTTACCGGATCTGAACCCGTGCTTTCAATTTGTTCGGCTAAATCGTCGTAATGATTAATAACATGGTCTGCGCCTAAGGCTTTCACCCATTGCTGAGACTCGGCGCGTGAGGCTGTGGCAATAATCGTAGCATCGGTCAATTGAGCGGCCAGTTGAATTAAGATGGAGCCAACACCACCTGCACCGCCAATGACCAATAAAGTCCTCTTTGCGTGAGTAGAGGGTTTATCAATTTGCAACCGATCGAAAAGTACTTCCCAAGCGGTAATGCTGGTTAAAGGCAGGGCTGCTGCCTGACAGTCGTCGAGGTTTTCAGGTGCCTTTCCGACAATTCTGTGATCAACAACCTGCATTTGAGCATTGCAACCTGGACGGGTTAAATCACCTGCGTACCAGACTCTGTCTCCTGGTTCAAAACCTGTCACTTTATTACCCATTGATATAACTTCACCAACAGCGTCCCAGCCTATAATTTTATGGCCGGATTCAGGTGCCATTCGCATTCGAATTTTTGTATCGACGGGGTTAACTGCAATAGCTTTTACTTTAACGAGTAAGTCGTTTTCCTCTGGCTTTGGGTCATCAACCGTAATGTCCAGTAATGAGTTTGAGTCTTCTACAGGAAGTGATTTTTTATATCCTACAGCGCGCATAGTGCTCTCCTTAGTAACAATGATGACACTGTATACGTATTATAAGAGAAAGCGATGACAAAAAAGTGGCAGTTAAGAAGAAAAGCCGGCTTGTTCCAGGTTATCTGCAAACGCTTCCAGAGCAGCGACTCCCTGAATGTCTTCCTCTAATAAATAAAGAGAGTAACTTGGCCAGGCGTTAAAACGCTTTGCTATGTCTTCTAAATAAGACTTTTCTTGTGTGCGTCGTTTTGCAAGAAAGCTTCCGTCAGCTTGTTCAGGCAAAATGCGGTTAATGATAACGCCGCCAACAGGCAACTTCTCAGTGGTTAGAGACTGCAGCGCCCGGTCCGTTTCCTGAATAGGAAGCCGCTCGGGAGTTAAAACAAAGAAAATAGAGGTGTAATTTTCATCTTGTAATAATCGGCGGGTTCGCTGGAACAAGCGTTGCCGATTTAACAACTGTTCGGTAATTGCACGAGTGCGGTCGGTCATACCATCGCTGGCGTTGTCTTTAGGATCGGACATGGGGTTATTAATGTCTTTACCCGCTTTAGGGGATAAATGATCCAATACCGAATCTAAGTTTTCAGAGCGCTTTTGTGAACGCAGCATGCCCTGAGTCCAGGCTGCCATTGCTTCGGGTAAAGTTAGCAAGCGTAATGTATGGCCAGTGGGGGCTGTGTCGAAAATGAGTAAGTCGTAATCTTTTTCTGCCTCATCAATAACGGCACAAATTCTCTCCAGCAAAGCGGCTTCCTGTGCTCCGGGCGACTGCTGTGTTAAGCGCATCTGCCGTTCAATTTCAGGAAAAAGATCAGGGTTAGTAAAGCGCTTCATCTGTGAACTGACACGCTCGATATGTGCCTTTACTTCGTGGTCAGGATCGATTTCTAATGCGGTTAAATTTTCGCGTACAACCGTTTTGTGATCACCGATTTGCTGATCAAAAACATCAGCCAGACTGTGGGCGGGGTCAGTTGAGACCAGCAAAACCTTTTTGCCATGACGAGCCGCCAGCACCGCCAGCGCAGAAGAAACCGTTGTTTTACCAACGCCGCCTTTACCGCCAATCAACAAAACTTTTTTATCGCTTAACAACATGAGAAATGAACCCTGTATCTGGTCGGGTTATAAATTAGCAGCAACGGAAGTGATCAAGAGGTGAGTGTTCCATCCCCATGCGTTGATGCCACTCGTGGAAGCGTTCCAACATTAGTGGTTGTAGCTCCAGCGTATAATAGGCGGCCGGGTTCGGCACGCCCATCATTTCAGAAAAAACCAGTAGCATGAACAAGTCGTCTTCATCACGCTTTGCACGGGCAATAGCAGAGCGATAGGGCGCATTATAAAACTCGTTTGCTAAGTCGCTTGCACGACTAAACCAACGGCGCACGGACTGAATGTTCATGCTACTTACTCCTGTTTATTCTTGTTTCTGAGCCTTTTGTTCTTTACGGATTTTAGATAATCCGGCACTGGCCTCAAGGGCAATCCAGATAGCCGCAACCAGTACCACTAAATCCAGACCCATTAAGAACCAGTCGCCACTATCGTAGAAGCCTTTAAGCTGAACGATAAGCGCGAATACGGTCATGATCAGTAAGAAAATTAAGGGTAACAGGGTGTAGTACATAGGACGACCCAAGCGTACCAGCATGACAGTAATGACCAATAAAGTTAAACCGGCCAGTAACTGGTTTGTGGTACCGAACAGAGGCCAGATGACTAACCCCCCTGTACCGTCCGCTCCACCGGCACCAAATGCCAGTAATAAGCAGCTACCTGCAGCTAACAGAGTTGCCGGAAGGGCTTTCTGCATCCAGTTGATGTTATACAGGTTGCCCCATTCCTGAAAAATATAACGTTGTAAGCGCAGACCGGTATCCATGGTCGTACCGGCGAACAGCACCGCCATGACAGTCAGTAAAGTCTCGGAAATACCTACGTCCAGACCCAGACCCTGACTAATGATATTGGCACCACCTTCAACGAAAGCTGCTACACCGCCCTGACCGAAGGAAGAATAGACGGCTTCCCAGTCGGCTAACGTAGCAAAACCTGCTGTCGCAGCAATAATGGTTGCCAACGAAAGAGAACCCTCACCAATAGCACCAAAGTAACCAACAAAGCGGGCATCGGTTTCTTTATCGAGCTGTTTGGACGTTGTTCCTGAAGCTACCAGCCCGTGGAAACCAGAAATAGCACCACAGGCTATGGTGACGAACAACAATGGCACCATGGAAGGAGTGCCTTCCGGGGTGTTGCTGTTAAAGGCCGGAGCTGATATTTCCGGGGCGAGCAGTAAAGTTGCACCGTAAAGCAGAATAAGACCAATAAATAACTGCAGGCCATTAATATAATCACGAGGCTGCAATAATACCCAAACAGGTAACAATGAGGCGATAGCAGCGTAACCAAACAGGATAAGTACCCATTGGGCGTTATCACTGATTCCCATAACGGTTTCAGGTAACTGAAGTGGGAAAGATGGACCGGCCCAAATAAGTGCATATAGTGCCAAAACACCAATGATCGATATGGCACCAAGACCCATCCATTTACGGAAGATTATCTGACCGATAATAAGTGCAACGAAAATCGCTCCCCAAACAGGAACTACAGAACTCGAGAACTTGATGAGCAGACCTGATATTGCTGTGGCGAAAACGGCATTAACCATCAACAACACGAGGAATATCACGATCATAAATAAGGTTTGAGAGCGTTTTCCGACAACGTCGCCGGTTAAATTACCAATAGACTTTGCTTTATTACGGTTGCTTGCCCAAATAGCACCTGCATCATGTACGCCAGCAAAAAATATGGTTCCGAAAATGACCCATAGGAAGGCGGGAACCCAGCCCCAAATAACGGCGATAGCAGGGCCGATAATAGGCGCTGCGCCGGCTACAGATGTAAAGTGGTGACCCCAAAGAACATATTTATTGGTAGGGACGAAGTCAACGCCGTCTTCTAATTCATGAGCTGGTGTTCTGAAGTTTGGATCAAGCTTAAAGATTTTCTCAGCAATGAATTTTGAGTAAAAAACATAACCGAGAAACATAGCGCCTAAACCCAGAACCATCATTACGATTGCGTTCATGGCAAAGCCTCATTGTTGTGGTGTTAGACAGATAACGTAAAGTACCATCGGTTATTGTAGCGTAGATTCAATAACCGATGGCATACGACCAATGTCTAATATCTATAGAAGCTTAAAGCGTTTAGAGCCTTTTGTTCCCCTGAAGCAGGCGCACAACCAATGAAATTACGAATAGAACGACGAAGATAAAGAAGATAATTTTAGCGATTTCAGCGGCTGCTCCAGCAATACCACCGAATCCTAAAATGGCTGCGATAACTGCAACGACGAAAAAGATAAGAACCCAACGTAACATAGTGACCTCACTAATTATTTGAGAAGTTTCAATTAGTAAGGTAGACCATGATTATGAGAATAACTAGTATTCAGAAATGTAAAAAACTGCTAAGGCGTATAAACCTTAGCAGTTTTCAGTTTTTCAGGAGTGATGATTAGTGAGCTTCTGCTGCTGCGTCCGCTGCTGCTTTATCATCTAGCTTATCGGCGTAAACCTGAATGCGGGGCGCTAAGTAAATAGCGTTACTCAGCAATTTCGCTGTTCCCCAGAAGTAGGCGCGGAAATTGATGTTGTCGGCAAAACCAATAACCTGTCCACTACCATAGCGATGAGCGGCAATGTTGGTTTTTCCTTTCAGAATTTCCCGGTTCCGTTCATCAGTGTAGCCACTCATTAATGGTTGTTCTGAATAACGAGCTACTGAGACAAAAGGAGACTCAGGCTCTTCCATGGCAGCAACCGAGTTCTTAAATACCGGCATTTGCTCACGTGGGAAGCCAAAGAAGAGTGGGTGAGACGTGTCGACTTCCATGGAGAATATCGCACCGGCAATTCGTTGTTCCGAATAGAAGCTATCGCGATCGTCATAACTCATACGATCTTTAGCGAAGGCATCCTGAAAGACGGAGTCTTCGATGAAGCGTGTATGCAGAAGGTTATTTTCTGCCAGCCATTCAGCACCACCACGTTGACCAATTATTGTGCCGCCCTGACTAACCCATTGCTTGAGCTTTTTGCGTAACGCTTTGTCGAGGTTACCGTAGCGCCCATCAACCATAATGATATGGCTATAGCGAGTTAGGTCGGCGCGTGAAAGTCGCTCTGTATCGATCATAGAAAGCGGAATGCCCACATGACGGTCCAGGTAGTACCAGGTTTCGCCAGCTTCGTAGAGGTTTACACCAGCACCAGTCAGCATCATGACGCTGGGCTCTTCTACTGGCTGAATATTGCGGCTACCTAAATCAATACCTTCTGGGGTCAACCCGGTTTCTATAGAAGTGACGTGAACGCCTTTTTCTTTTGCTGCAGTTGCCAGGCGACGCTGAACATCTCGCCAGTCACGCTCCTGGTAAGCCTTAGGCACAATGACAGAGCCGGGAGAAAACTCCTGACGACCTTGTTGAGCCTCGACAGTAAATGGCTTGGTGCTTTGACGTACGTGAATATTCTGCTCTAACAACTCCTGGAGCAAACCCGGAGCGTGGTAGTCATCCCAGTTAAACGCGTAGGCGTAAGCGTCGGTAAGCGCCGAGGACTTACGCTCAGGAGCATCCCAGGCTGCGTCAGCAATTTGGATGCGACCACGGTGTGTTTCAAATGGCACATTAAAGGCTAACGGAAGCGTCCAGCCAGATACATCATAGAAGGTATTGTCAGGGAAGCTCTTACGAGTGCTGAAAATACCCTGAATTAAACCGTACTGCGCTTGTGCCAGTGGTATGTAGTAACTGCTTCCGGCTTTAAACTCTTTACCGTTTTGTTCAATGTCTTTTTCGACACGGTAAGCTTTAATATCGTGTTGCTTAAAAATTTCCAGCAAGCCTTCAACGCGTGAAGGGTCACTTGAGTCACCAATTAAGTAACCATCAAAGTTCGCTTTTTTAGCGGCTTCAAGGCCTTCATCGTAAGCCCGTTCCTGAAACTCTATAAAACGACTTTTGTTCTTGTGCGTGCCATAAATGGTGCTAAGCGAAGCTACGAACTGGTTTCGGATAGTAAACGGGAAGCTGACTTCACCGTTAACCGAATCCTGCAAATGACCTCGGCTGGAGGCCTGCTCAAATAAAATGCCGACTGATCCCTGAATGTCCGGATAGGTTGAACCTTTGCCGTAATAAAAGTCGTCGAACGATTCTTCGGTGTAATAAAGGCTGCCAATATCGTCTAAAGAGTCAGCGTGTTCTGCGGCTAGAATCTCTGTTAAACGAACGTTTTCATCCGGCGTTAGCGGGTTTTTGCGCGACGGAATACCAGGCTGGAAGAAATAGGTGCTGTTGGTGCCCATTTCGTGGTAATCGGTCAGAACGTTCGGTTTCCACTTTTGAAAGTTAGCCACTCGTGCACGTGACTCTGGGTGTTGTAATAACAACCAGTCACGGTTCATATCAAACCAATAGTGGTTAACCCGGCCACGAGTGAACGGCTGTACGTGTTCACGGTGCTGTGGATCGGCAACCAGGTTTTGGCTACGGTGCTGGTTTGCCCACTGTGCAAAACGCGCCAATCCATCAGGATTGAATGCGGGGTCAAGCAGAATCACAGAATCATTCAGAAGCTCGTCAACGGCTTCTCCTTCAGCAGCGGCAAGGTAGTAGGCGAATAATATCGCTGCGTTACTGCCACTGGATTCATCGCCGTGAATACTGTAACCCATATACATGACTACTGGTGTATTGTCCGGATCAGCATCACGGTCAGGGTCGGCTGCCGCTAAATGGCGTTCGCGAACATTGTCAATATTGGCGTGGTTGTCTTCTGAGGTGACCGTAAGCAGCAATAACGGACGTTGCTCATGCGTACGACCGGTAACTTCCAGTGTAATACGGTCTGACTCTTCGGCCAGAACTTCCATATACTTAACGATTTGTTCGGGACGTGCATGCCACTCACCAACCTGGTAACCAAGAACATCTTTTGGCTTAGTAATTTCCGGGTTGTAACTGACATCCTGTGGTAGGTAATACGAAAGGTCTTTTGTTGCTGCCATAGAGGGCAGGGCAACGATGACCAATGCGGCCGCTGTTAAACGGCTTAACATTCGCTTCAACATAGATAGATCCCCTTGGTGTTATTATTTTTCCACCATAACAAAAGCGTTGGAGATTAACTGCTGTTTTCGGTAGGTCGCAGATTTTTAGCGATGCTTATCTCTTTTTCATTTGATAGTCGTACATGGGATCGTAATAGTCGACCAGTAGTCCTTTTATCCATTGCTTGTGCAGCTCTTTACTGTTGCTGCCCAGAGCCTGCTGCAACGTATCGCTAAGTTGACGAAACCTGAGATCGCCCAATCGCTTGCGAGTGCGGGCCAAACTGTCCAGCAGGTAGTTTTCAAACTGCGCTCTTGCTGAGTAACGTTTTTCCGCCTCAACAACGTATTCCTGGTAAATAACTTCCACACGTTGCTCAACGGTGGATTCAATACGATAGCGCTCTGCTTTTTGAGTTGCCAGACGCAGGCACTCGGGAACAGAAACCGAGCCTATATGGCTGCCTTCGTCTTCAATGAAAAGGGTCGTTGCACCTTGTGCTTTTAACTTAATAAGCTCAATAGCTAACTGGTTCTCAAAGTCTATCTGGGTCGGCTGAGGTTCAGGAAAACGGCCGAACGCTGAACCTCGGTGATGCGCTAAACCTTCTAAGTCAATGGAGTGGGCTTTTTCTTTAATAAACTCGGTTTTCTGGCACCCGGTGCGACCACTGACTACAATCCAGTGAAACTGCGAGACAAGCTCCTCGGTACGTTGTATCAAATGCTGTCTTAAAGCTTTGTAACCACCTTTTACACGAGGGCGTTGTATGTTTTCATCAATTAGCCATTGTTGCACTATTTCAGAGCGCAAACCGCCGCGAAAGCAATAGATAACACCCTTAGGTTGAGCACTGAAAAAATCTTTCCAGACATTCACTCTACGTTTTTTAGTCTCGCCGCTGACCAGCGCATGGCCGAGTTCAATTGCTGCTTTCTGGCCATGGTGTTTATAACAAGTGCCAACTTTCGCCCGTTCGTCATCCGTCATCAGCGGGTAATTAACGGCTTTGCTAAAAGCGCCTTTTTTAAATTCTGAAGGCGCCCTTAAATCAAGCAACGGCGTATCGTTAATAAACAGCTCGTCGAATTGTGAGTGAGTTATCCATTTACCGGTCATTTATTCGACGACCACCCGGTATGTTTTTGACTGCGCAGAATAAAGCTCACCAATAACCTGTATTAGCTGATTATGCTCGCGACAAGTTTGATAAACGACTTCAACGTCTTCCTTTGCCACGCTGATGAGTAAGCCACCAGACGTTTGTGGGTCACATAAGAGGTTACGCTGGTGCTCCGGCACCGGGCTTATATGTTGACCGTAGCTATCAAAATTTCGCGAGCTACCGCCGGGGACACATCCCTGACTCAGGTAGTCGTGTACGTGAGGCAGTGTCGGGATCTTGTCGAACTGAATTTTTGCATAGAGGTCTGCACCTTCGGACATCTCGATTAAATGTCCGGCCAAACCAAAGCCGGTAACATCAGTGATTGCGTTCACGCCCTTAATATCGGCCAAAACAGGACCAATTTTGTTCATTTGGCACATGGTTTCAATCGCAATTCCGCTATGTTCGGGTAACAGTTTTTTCTGTTTTTGCGCGGTCGTCAAAATGCCAACCCCTAAAGGCTTAGTCAGCATTAATACATCTCCCTCGCGAGCCGTATCGTTTTGCTTGAGTTTCGGTTTCTCAACCTGACCCGTTACCGCTAACCCAAAAATGGGTTCTGGCGCATCAATGCTGTGACCGCCGGCCAGCATAATACCCGCGTCAGCGCAGGCTTGTCTCCCACCGTCAATAACCTGTTGAGCGACTTCCGCTGACAGTTTGTTGATTGGCCAGCCGAAAATAGCGATAGCCATCAAGGGCTGACCGCCCATGGCATAGATGTCGCTAATGGCATTGGTGGCAGCTATGCGGCCGAAGTCGAAAGGGTCATCACAGATAGGCATAAAGAAGTCGGTGGTACTTAATACAACCTGGCCATTGCCCATGTCATAAGCTGCGGCATCGTCACGGGTGCTGTTTCCCACCAACAGTTTAGGGTCGGGTGCTATATCGAGCTTACTTTGTAATATGGTCGATAGCACTTGTGGGGATATTTTGCAGCCACAACCGGCGCCGTGACTGTACTCAGTTAATTTAACGTCCTGACTCATGGCTGTATGTCTCTGTTGATAGGTTGCTGTAACGATATGAGCGTTTCTGTTGATTGTATTTCATCAATAGCCTGAATTCGATTGATAAGCGTGTGCTGCAGCTGGTTAATTGACGGTGTCATGATCTTAATAAAAACATTGTACTGTCCGGTGGTGTAGTAAGCCTCAATAACTTCTTCGAGTTTTTCCAGTTTCTCTATTGCTGCCGGGTAGTCACCTGCGCTTTTTAAGGTTATACCGATGAAACAACAGACATCGTAGCCTAAGCGTTTGGCATTAACCTGTAAACGCGTGCCTTCAATAATCTTGGCTCGTTTCATCTTTTCAACGCGAACATGGATAGTGGCCGGACTGACGTTGTAACGTTTGGCCAGCTCAGCATAAGGAGTGCGCGCATCCTCCATTAAGGCGTTAAGTATTGAGCGGTCCAGATCATCGATTTGATAATTTTCAGCTGATTTTTTCATCGTTTATTAATGCTTCAATAATTAATGTGTCTTTAAATTAACGGAAATTATTAGGTAAAGCTATTTCTGTTAAACAATATTGAATAAAAAAGTAAAAAAGGTATTAATTGAATCGTTTTTGGTTCTTTTGTTTAACGATTCGGAGTGTTTATGAAATCAAAGTACAGGTTACAGCAGGAGAAAATCCAATTTGTAAAAAGCGGCTTTACCCAGCAACTACAAAGTCAACTGGGGCTTATTGAGGTGCAGTCGCCATTACTGAGTGAGCATGGTAGTGGTATTCAGGATGATCTTTCAGGTTGGGAGCAAGCCGTTTCGGTCAAGGTTAAAGCCGTGCCGGACAAAAGCTACGAAGTGGTTCACTCCTTAGCAAAATGGAAACGTTACACTTTAGGTCGCTATGGCTTTAGTGCTGGCGAAGGCATCGTTACACAGATGAAGGCACTGCGGCCTGATGAGGAAGCTTTGAGTTCAGTGCATTCGGTGTATGTTGATCAATGGGACTGGGAAAAAGTCATTACAGAGGAGCAGCGTTCATTGAACTTTTTAACCCAGACAGTTGAGAAAATTTACTCGGCTTTGCGTGAAACGGAGCGTCTGTATGCTGAGAACTATGACGCTAAAAATGTTCTGCCTGAAACTATCCATGTGGTTCATACGGAAGAGTTAATGAAAGCCTATCCGGAGCTCACGGCTAAACAGAGAGAACGCAAAATTGTAAAACAATACGGCGCTGTGTTTTTGGTCGGTATTGGTGGTGAACTGAGTCATGGTCATGCTCATGATGCGCGCGCGCCAGACTACGATGACTGGAGCTCTGTTAATGAGCAGGGCAGTACGGGGTTAAATGGCGATATTATTGTCTGGCATCCGGGGTTGAATGACGCATTGGAGTTGTCCTCTATGGGAATACGCGTTGATCAGCAGGCGTTAAAACGACAGTTACGTTTAAGACGCCAGGAGGAAAAGCTTCAGTTAGCCTGGCACCAGTCACTTTTGGCTGGCGAGCTGCCTTTAACTATTGGTGGGGGAATAGGTCAGTCTCGCGTGGTGATGCAAATACTGCAAAGCGATCATATTGCCAAAGTTCAGTGTGGGGTATGGCCAGAGCCTATAGCTGAAGCTCTATGAGGGCTTATTTATGACTTGCCTTGAAAGTTCTAGACGACTGGTCTAATATTAAAAGCATGAAAAAAAACGATACACGACAACACATCATCACCATAGGTGCTGACCTGATTTCAATTCATGGTTTCGGCAGCACCGGTTTGAACAAAATTTTGAGTGAAGCGCAGGTACCAAAAGGCTCGTTCTATCATTACTTTAAAAGTAAGAACGACTTTGGTCTGGCGGTCATTGAAACATACGCAGAAGAGTACGAAGCGCGTATGAATGAAACTCTGGGCAACGAAAGTTTACAGTCGGTCGATCGGTTACGTTCGTACTTGCGTTGTTCAGTTGAAGATATGAAGTCGTGTGATTTTTCCAAGGGTTGTCTGATAGGCAATCTGGGGCAGGAATTGGCCTCGCAGAGCCCGCTCTTCCGTGAACGGTTAGACGATATTTTTTCTGACTGGGAGTTGCGTATTGCGCATTGTTTAAAAGCGGCGCAAGAAACACAGCAAATTAAGCAGGATGTCGACACTGAACAGATGGGCGCTTTTATCCTGTCTGGTTGGCAGGGGGCATTGCTGCGGGCCAAAGTACAACGTTCTATGCTGCCGCTGCTGCGCTTTGAAAACATGATTTTAAAGCAGTTAGGGGCAGTGGACCAATAGCGTCAACCGGAGGTAAAGCTATGTCAGAAGTACAAGATAAAGTTGTGATTATTACAGGGGCAAGCAGTGGTTTAGGTGAAGAAACAGCTCGTATGCTTGCTAAAAAAGGCGCAAAACTGATGTTAGCGGCGCGCCGCGAAGATCGCTTAAAAGAATTGACTGAGTCAATTAAAAAGGACGGTGGTCAGGCAGCTTACCGAGTAGTTGATGTGACTGACAAAGTCGCAGTTCAAAAACTGGCAGATGACACTAAAGCTGAATTTGGTCGTATTGATGTATTGATTAATAACGCTGGACTAATGCCGCTGGCGCCTCTCGATGCACTGAAAGTGGACGAGTGGGACACTATGATAGATGTGAATATTAAAGGTGTTCTATACGGTGTTGCCGCTGTGTTACCGGTCATGCGTGAACAGCACGTGGGTCATATCATCAATTTATCATCGGTTGCTGGTCAGAAAGTTTTTGCTGGCGGAACGGTATATTGTGCAACTAAGTTTGCAGTAAAAGCGATTTCTGAAGGCATTCGCCAGGAATCTAATGGTGAAATTCGTGCAACGAATATTTCGCCCGGCGCTGTAGCAACAGAACTGACGGACCACATTAGCGACAAAGACGCGAAAGCAATGGCTGACGATTTATATTCAGATGCAATTGATTCAGCTGCTATTGCTCGTGCCATTACTTTTGCTATTGAACAACCTCAGCAAGTTGATGTGAATGAAATGATCATTCGTCCAACCAAGCAAGAACTGTAAATTGTTATGAAATATTCAGTTCTTGATTTAGCGCCTGTCACGGAAGGTGGGTCAGTGGCTGAATCATTGCGTAACTCTGCTGATTTAGCCCAGCATGCAGAGCGGTGGGGATACCACCGCTTCTGGATGGCTGAGCATCACAATATGACCGGAATCGCTTCGGCCGCAACCGCGGTTGCTTTAGGTTATGTCGCTGGTAAAACCGACAAAATTCGAATTGGCTCGGGTGGTGTGATGTTGCCTAACCATGCACCTTTTGTGGTGGCTGAACAGTTTGGTACGCTGGATGCGTTGTACCCTGGCCGTGTGGATATTGGTCTGGGCAGAGCACCTGGAACAGACGGTCGTACTTTACGAGCGCTAAGGCGTAAGCCGGACGATGCCGAGCAGTTCCCGAACGATGTCCAGGAGCTATTGGGGTATTTGGAAGAAGCCCAGGAAAGCGATGCGATTAAAGCGGTTCCCGGGTTTCAACAGAAAATTCCGGTATGGTTGTTAGGTTCAAGCACATTTGGTGCTCAGCTCGCGGCGCATTTAGGTCTGCCATACGCCTTTGCATCGCATTTTGCACCAGATTATCTACAACATGCATTAAAAGCTTACCGTGATAATTTCCGACCGTCACGTTACCTCAGTAAACCTTACGTGGCTGCGGCAATGAATGTCTTTGCGGCAGATGATGAAAGTGAAGCACGTAAAATGATGAGTTCTATGCAACAGCAGTTTATTGCGTTACGTCGTGGTATGCCGGGTCCTCTAAAAGCCCCCGTGGATGATATAAGAGCGGTCGCGGCTCCGCATGAGCTGGCAGGCGCGAACCATGCGTTAACTTATACAGCAGTAGGTACCAAGGAAACGGTTCAGCGACACCTGCAACAGTTTATTGACGATACCGGAATAGATGAAATTATTCTTACCAGTCATGTGTTTGATCATGACGCCCGGTTACGCTCCTTTGAAATTGCCGCTGATGCTTTAAACGCGTTAGAATAGAGCCATCTTAAACAAGCTATTTGGTTGTATTTATGAGAATTATTATTCGTTACTTTTTCCGGGGTTTGCGACTTGTTTTGACACCCATAGTGTTATTGGTTGAAAAATTAACAACGCCAAAGGGAAAAGAACGCTCAGAACAAGAGCAAAAGCAAGTTGACGAAGCGTGCAAGTCACTTGCCTTGTATCAGTTTGCTGCGTGTCCGTTTTGTGTGAAAGTTCGCAAAGAAATAGCCCGTCTTAATTTGAACATTGAGTTACGAGACGCAAAGAATAACGATGAGTATCGCAATGCGTTATTGAATGGTGGCGGACGCGTTAAAGTGCCATGCCTGCGAATTGAAGAGGGTGATAAAGTACAGTGGATGTACGAATCTGACGATATTAACCAGTATTTAGAAAACCGTTTCGCTTAGTTTGTTCTGGGGCGGTTACTTCCCATCCACTTATCCAGAGCGCGTTGGAAGTCCGGGTCGGTTTTTATCTGAGGAATAACTCGATTGAGTTGGTTGACAGCCTTGCGGCCCCATTCATTATTGCTGCAACCAACTGCACCTTCTATGAATTCATTGTCGTACTCGGCGATTGGCAAGAATACTAATTCACTTCGTTTACTTTGAGTTTCATTGTAGTAGGTCATAATGCTGCTGTAATCGATGGTGTAGTCGATTCGCTCGTTCACGATCATCGTTAATAGGTTAACATTTGCATTATCGCCGCTAATGAAACTAAAGTTATCTGAATCAATCAGGTGCTCTTCAAGAACAGCCTGTAATCGGCCGTATCGCCTTTCAGTGGGCTGTGCAAAGCGTAAATCCGGATCTTTCACTAACTGTGAAAATACAACGGGCTGGCCATAGTTTTTTATAATTCGAGAAGCGATGGATGCACGAGTAATAATGCCATGAGGCTGATAGAGATGAGTTGTTTCGGTGTAACTAAACTCCGAGTTGTAGTTTGTTTTTTTAATTAGGCAGGGAAAGCACAGGTTTTTATTCTTTCTCATGAGCATGGTAATTCGACGGGATGGTAACTTACGTATTTTGTGGGACAGCTCAGGGAGTTGACGCTGAAACGCTGTAACTAAGGCGTCACAAAAGCCAAGGTCTTTATATTCGCCATAAAAAATATGAAAAGGAGGCGATGAATTTACTCCCCATATAATATCTTCTTCATACGCAGCGTGACTGTTTTGACAAAGCAACAGGGTAAAAAAAAGAGCAGTTACTAGCTTTTGAAAACTCATAGAGTCTACCCTCATTTGGTTGTTAGCTCGTTTAACTTAGGCCTGTCCGTACCCAACCAGTAATCAAGGCTTTGTTGAAAATCCTTATTACGACGGATGTCATTAATGGCCTTATCAATCAATTGAGTTGCGTTCTTACCCCATTTGTTATTACTGCAACCGACAGCTCCTCTAATGACTTTGCCTTCATATTCTTTTATTGGAATAAAGCTAAGAGCTTCCTTACTCTTTTGAGCTCCCGCGTTCCGTTGGTATGACTGAATCATCATTTCGTAGTCGATGGTAAAATCAACTCTGTTAATAAGGATCATGGCAAGTAAATTGTATAACGCAAGTTCGCCATATACTTGTTTATGGTGTTTGGTACCCACCAAATGCTCATCAATAAGGTGTTGAATATCACCGTAACGGCGGCCAACAGGTTGAGCGAAACGCAATTCAGACTCGGCTAGTAGCTTTTCAAGTGACACAGGGTTGCCGTATCTCTCTGTAATGTCTTTAGCCAGAGAAGCGCGGGTAATAATGCCGTGAGGAGCGTACAAATGTGTGGTTTTGCTAAAGTAGTAGTTAGGGTTGTAGCTGGTACGGTTTATCATGCAGGGAAAGCACATGCTGCCTTCGCGTTTCATAATGGTTCGGATTCGACCATGTGGCATTTTACGAATAACCTGATCAGTATCGGGCAGTTCGGCCTTGATGGTTTCAACCAAAACATCACAAAAACCGCTATTCACTTGGTCTCCCTGCGTAATATGAAAGGGGGGAGACTCATTGACGCCAAAAATCAAGGGCGCGGACAGCTCATCTTCTTGAGCAATTGCACTGCCGCTCAATAATAAGAAACAAATTAACAGTTTCACGCTGTCTAATTTTACTGTCATGATATGGGTTAACTTTGTTACCAAATAATTAACGTTCATTCCAATTTATCTAAGCATCGAAAAATAGGCAATTGTTAAATGCAGGTTATTTTTAATCACGGTAAAGAAAGCGGTCCCTGGGGGACTAAGATCAAAGTATTAGCAAAAACAGCTGAAACTTTGGGAATGGAAGTGAGCAGTATTGATTATCAGGGCATTGATAATCCAGACCAACGTGTGGACACTTTGAAGCAAGCTATTCGCTCTATACCAGAGCCTTTTGTGCTCGTTGGTTCGAGTATGGGAGGCTATGTCGCGACTGTTGCAGCAGAAGCACCTGATTGCAAAGGCTTGTTTTTAATGGCGCCGGCCTTTTATTTAGGTGGTGAAGCCGACTTTGACAAAATAACGCCAACTTGCGTAACGGAAATTGTCCACGGCTGGAACGATGATATTGTCCCGGTAGAAAACAGTTGGCGCTACGCTAAAAGAACTCACTCGCAGTTGCACGTCGTTGATGACGACCATCGTTTAGTTGACAGCCTGCAGCAGACTAACGCACTGTTTAAACGGTTTCTTCAAACACTTTAAAAAATAAGGGTGGTTTTATGTCATTCACAATAGCTCCGGAATTAGCCAGAGACAGTTACCATTTAGCTGACTGGCCATTATGTGAAGTCAGGGTAATGGATGACGGACAGTTTCCCTGGTTTTTGCTAGTGCCGAAAGTGGCCGATGTGCGCGAAGTAATTGATTTAAGTGAAGACGACCAACTGCAATTGTTAAGAGAAAGTCGTTTTTTGTGCCATTGGTTAAAAGCAGAATACCAACCGGACAAGCTGAATGTTGCGGCGCTAGGCAATGTGGTTCCGCAGTTGCATGTGCACCACATTGCACGTTTTCAAACGGATGTTGCCTGGCCGGCTCCGATATGGGGGAAGCAGCCAATGCAACCTCTGAATGATGGGGAGGTAGCACGGCTGCAATCGGTATTTGCTGATATTACGTTTTAAACTGCTCCAGTTGGTTGCGCAGGCTATCTGCGAGTGCAGACATTTGATCACACTCGTTGTGACTGCCTTTAACCGCCGTTGAAACCTGACTGGAGAAATCGGCAATTGCCTGAATGTTCTTAGCGACGTCCTGACTGACCGATGCCTGCTCTTCCGTTGCGGTGGCAATCTGTGTGCTCATATCTGCGGTTTCCTGTATGAGCACAACTAACTCATTAAGTTTTTGATTCGCGTTCAGAATACGCTCGCTGGTGCTATCTGCCTGGGTTCGGTTGGTTTCCATAGCTGAAACGGCGGACTTAGACCCTTTTTGCAGTCGTGAAATTTTTTCCCGTATTTCTTCGGTTGACTGGCTGGTGCGTTGAGACAGGGTACGAACCTCGTCAGCGACGACAGCAAAGCCTCGTCCCGCCTCACCAGCGCGCGCTGATTCAATGGCTGCATTTAATGCCAGCAAATTGGTCTGTTCGGAAATACCCTGAATTGTATCAATCACTGTAACAATGCTGGCTACTTCATCGGCGAGCTGCTCAACTGAGCTTGCGGCACTTTGCATGGAAGTTGATAGTTCCTGCATGGTCTCCACGGCCAGTTGCAACTGCTCCTGATTCTGCGAGGTGGTCGTTCGCGACTCACTGGCATGATTGGCCGTCTGGTTTGCGTTTTCAGCTATTTCCCTGACAGTGGTTTCCATTTCGTTCATAGCCACCGCAACTTGGTCGGTTTTGTTTTCCTGTTCAGAAGACAAACCATCAATTTGCAGCATGGACTTATCAATAGTTTGTACTTTTTCATTAACTTCGTAGGCTGTATTTCGAACGTGGGTAATAATACTGCCTAAGTTGGCTATAAAAGCATTAAAGCCTTTCGCCAGGTCACCGACCTCGTCATTACTCTCTATATCTAAACGCTGAGTCAAGTCACCGCCTTCATTGGACATTCTGTTGAGGCTATTAGCGACATATTTAATAGGACGAACAATACGGCGGGCATAAAACCAACTGGCAATTACAAAGCCCAGTCCAATGACTAAACTGATAAAAACAATTGCCGTAATGGTATTGTTCAGGCCTGAATAAAGTTCATCTTCCGGCAGTTCAATGACAATTCGCCAGTCACTGTTAGGCAGGTTGGTACTGGCTACAATGAGGTCATCGCCGCTTTGGCTGGTGTAATCAATTTCTACTTCATTATTACTCATTAATTTATTCGCGACTTTATTGCCGACTTCCGATGACAGCTGTCGAAAATCACTAATGCTAGGGTGAATTTGAATACGTCCCTCAGCATCTACCAGGTAAGCAATACCGTTTTCTCCCACATTAAAATCGGCAATGGCATTTTGCAGTGCTTCGAGGCTTTGCCCTATACCACCGACGCCAAGAGTGCGCCCGTTATCCTGAATACGAACGTTGACAAAAACAGTGGGAATTCCAGACTGTTCATCAACATCAAAATTAAGTTCTTGCTCGGTATTACTTTCTACAAAGTCGAAAAACCACTGGTCTCTTTCTTCGTTAGCTGAAACGGTTTTAAATAGACCTTCTGCGGTGTAATAGTTGTTACTTTCGGCGCTGACTGTAAATGCTGCCACGGCATTTCTCTGCTGGTAAATGCGGTTAAGGTAGCTAACAATTTCGTTTTGATCGGTTTGCGACTCACCATTCTTTAATGCGTCAATTAAATACTGGTTATTAGCCAGTTCCTGGGAAATTAACATTGGAGTCGCTATTAATTGGCCAACTTCCCCTCTAATTTCACCCAGTGTGGCCGGGAGTTCTTGTTTGGTTACGCGCTCTTCAATTAAAGAGCGCATCATGAAGGTTGATATTCCCAGAGCGATGACAAGTAACGTGGTTAACGCAATTGCCATGCTGAGAGTGAGTTTATTCTGTAAATTCATGAGAACCTCAAATAGTTACCCGACCGCAATTATATGCGTTAAGCTGATAGATGTTGTATCGACCAGAATAATACAAATATTAGAACAAATAACGGAGAGTAACCTCTTGGGTTACTAAAAGAATAATGGCAACACCAGATTATTTGATTACCAGTCGATGCGTTAACCTAGTGGCGCAAATTAGTACTGAATTTGGACGATGGCTGGCTTTGTTAGAGTCAGAGGGTAGCGACTTAGCAGAGTTTCAGTCTCAACAAATGCCGTTGAAAGTATTTGCTTCGGTCGGCATTGAAGAACAATCACAATTGTTGCAGAACATTCGTTTAAATGAAGCTTATACGCAGTTGGCGCAGTGGAGCTTTTCTTCAGAGGCTGACTTAAAGAATGCTCATCAGTTAGTTTGTGCAGGTGTCACTCCAAGTGCTGGTAGCTATCGTGCTACCGGAATGGGCGTTTATCAGAATAATAAACTTGTACATATGACTGCGCCGGCCGGGCAAGCCCGAAAGTCGGTCAGAGATCTGCTTAACTGGCTGCAGCAAAGCGACGAACATCCATTGCTTAAAGCGGCGATATTTTTGCAGCAATTTGAGTTTATCCAGCCTTTTTCTGTGGCAAATGGTTGTATCGGGAGGCTCTGGTTTAGCCTTATTCTTGCGGACTGGCATCCGGCCGTTGCATGGCTGAGTTTTGAAGAGACATTTAAAGCCAATAAAGATGAGTACCTTGACTGCTTAAGACGATCAATTGCAGAGAATGACAAGGTGCCGATGGTTGAATTCGTTCTGAGCTGTATGCAGCAGACAATTTCCCGCACAGTTAAATCCGAGACAGCTAAAGCGACTGCTAAAAAAGAGAGTAATGCCGCTAATGCTTTAACTCTCCAGCAAGCCGAAGGTTCGGTTAAAAGTTCGTTGTTTTGTTCGGTTAATGGTTCGGAGAAGCGAGCTTATTCTGGTGTAAATACAAGAAATATGGTTCTTAGACTACTTAATGAACAACCTGACTGGAGCGCGGCCAGAGTGGCAGAGGTGTTGAATATTTCTTCGCGGGCGGTGGAAAAACACATTTCAAAACTGAAAGATCAGGGCCTGTTAGTTCGAAAAGGTTCTGCCAGAGGAGGTTACTGGAGAGTAACAACCGAAATAGAAGAGCAATTGAGCTTGCCTGCCGACTGGAATTAAAAAGAGTTTGATAAAAGTAGGAAGAATTGGTCGGCGTGAGAGGATTTGAACCTCCGACCCCTGACACCCCATGACAGTGCGCTACCAGGCTGCGCTACACGCCGACCGAGGAGTGCTATGTTACTGTATTGGTCTGAATTAGCAAGCACGAACGCGGTTTAGGGCAGTCAACTGCTGCTATTTTCATCAATTAATTGGTTTCTTCCGTTTTGCTAAAGCGCTTCAAGTCTTTAAGTGCGTCAATCAGCACAGGAACTGGTGGCTCGGCTTGTTTTTTCAATTCAAATTTGTCGCTGCTGTATACGCTAAACTGACCGCTGTTATCCAGAATCGTAATCTCTTTTTCATCGTAGATAACAATGTAAGGGCTGTAGGTTTCAACTAAAGGCCAGCGGCGTTTAAGTGTTTGCAGGCTTTCGCCGTTTGTATAGTTTTTATGAGAGCCGGCGCAGGAAATTCGGTTTTCCAGCATGGTTGGTACAATGTCCATTAGCCCGGCAATCGGTTGATCAGCCAGTTGATAGTCACGCTGCCAAAGCGGTACTTGCATATTCTCAAGTGCAAACTGCTTATTCCCTAACAACTCTTCACTTTGTGCGGGTGATAAGGATGTTATCAGCAACTGATGGCCTGCCGTTTGCTGAAGTACTTTGTCTAGTGCTGAAATATCGCTTTCGGTCATTAGAACAACATTCAGTTGATTTTGACTACGGGCCGAAAACTCTGTGAGATTTTGGCTGTGCCAATCACTGTTGAACTGGCTCAGGCTAAGCGAATCTTCCCAGTTCTGACTATGATACCAGCGAATATCAAAGTTAAAGTCATTCAGCGGCTTGAGATACGCCGGAGTGAGTTGCTGACGCTCAATAGATTCCTGATAAAAGTCCGGTAGACCATACAGAACCTGAAACAGACCACCTTCGCGGTTAGGGTGTGCCAGCAATTGCAGCTTGGGTTTCTCCAGCCGGTGTTTAGCTGCCAGAGTCTCTAATACCTGCTGTATGTCGGAACTTGCCCGGTCGAAGAGTACAAGAGTGGTTGACTGCTGTGTGTCGGTTTTTGAACACAGCAGGGGCTGCTGAGGGTATTTTAGTTTGATCTGATCAGTCGCCATGAGCATTTGCTGTCTGGCCTGATAACTTTCAACGTCTATTACCCCGTGTTTCGCCATTAAGGTTTTTGCCGTTGTCGGGTAGGACAAGGGGAACATGTCGTCTTGTTGCGTAATGGGGTCGTAAAGCACCGCATCAGCCCACACATGAACGCTGTGACTAACAAAAAAGCATAGAACAAAAACCGCTGTAACCGGTGCACCAATTTTACGGTTTTGCAGATCATCGAGACGCTTCCAGGCTAAATTAGCGAGCAGAAGCTGAATACCGACAATAAGCAGGAAGCCAAGTAAAATGGCAGAAATGATAACGAAACTGGCTCCGGTGAACACGGCCTCGGCGTCCCGGGTCATTTGCGCCAGAGAATAGGTATTTAAATGATAACCGTATTGACGGAAAAATAATGCATCGGCGATAAGTGCTATCAGGCCGAACGAGGTGATTAAAGCGGCAAAACCTCTAAGTATCTTTGAGTATGGGACAACCAGACAGAATGGAAATATCAGAATGATAAAGAAAACGAAGGGCAAAAATGCAAAGTGGCCAACCCAGCTAACCAGCATATAGAGGTTGCCAATAGCACTGGATGGCTTGGGAGCCGCCTCAATATATAAAAGGCCAATAAATAAGCAAAGAATGATATTGGCAAAGGTAAACCAATGTCCCCAGCTTATTAATCGGGCAATTTTATCTCTACGTTGGTACTTTCCCATCGTTCGTCAGTCCCGTGTTACAATGTCGGTATAGTAACACAGCAAAACAGCAAGGATAGTCCCCGTTATGCAATTGCGGATAGAAGAAAGCATTATTCACCAGTTTTACCAAAATGACGGGCAGGTCGGCTTGCGACTGGCTCCCTCAGCGTTAACGGAAGATGACCAGTTACATGACTTATTAGTTGAGTTAACGGATGTCTATACCAGCAAACCTGCAAAAGGTTATGCCAGTTTTATAAAAGAAGGCGAAGAGGGCGAGCCGGGGCCTTTCCCCGAGCAGTTAACCTCCTGGTATGACGGGCAACTGGACTTTGTTGAATTCAGTCAGCAGTCTGCCAAGTTACTTTTAGAAGAGCTGCAAAACTATAACTTATTGGAAGCGGGTTTCCTGTTGGTTACTCGTTACCAGCACATTAGTACTGAATATTTATTGGTGTGTTTCTTACCGGTAAAGGAAGGGGTCACAATTAACCCTGACTTAGCTGTTGACCGCTCGTCTCAACTTGATATTACAAAGGTACAGTTAGCGGCACGAATTGATTTAACCGAATGGAAAACGGCGCCTGAAAGCGAAAGATACATTTCTTTTATTAAAGGTCGTGCCGGACGTAAGGTTTCCGATTTCTTTTTAGACTTTTTAGGCTGTACCGAGCGCTTAAATTCAAAAGCTCATACACAACAACTGGTTGATTCTGTGCAAGAGTATGCCAAGCAGTCTGAGCTGGAGAATGAGCAACGGCAAGCATTAAGCAAAGCCGCTTATGAATACTGTGACGACCAATGGAAGCAAGGCGATACGGTAAAAATTAAAGATCTCTCAGAGCAGTTTGCAGAAGCCTATCCTGCAGAAAAAAGCTTTGAAAGCTTCTCTAAAGATTTTGCAGAACAGAATTCACGCGAATTAGTTGATGATTTTCCGGCGGATAAGTCGACATTGCGTAAGCTGGTGAAGTTTCAGGGGCAGGGGGGCGGTGTTAGTGTCGGCTTTGACCACACAGCCTTAGGTGAGAGAGTGCATTACGATGCAGCCACTGATACGTTGACAATAAACGGGACGCCACCGAATTTACGTGATCAATTACGGCGTTATTTTGGTATAGATAGTTAGAAGATGTTTTAGTGAATTAAAACGCCGGACAAGCCGGCGTTTTAAAGGCACTTAATTGTTTGGTTAAGCCGGTATTATTTATCGGCAGGACCGGGAACAATGTTGTTGGCGTGCAAACCTTTGGGACCTTCCTCGAGTTCGAACTCTACGGGTTGTCCCGCTTTCAGTGTGCGATAGCCTTCCATCTCAATGGTTGAATAGTGAGCGAAAATATCACCTTCGCGGTCCTCGCTTTCGATAAAGCCGAAGCCTTTCGAATTATTGAACCATTTGACTTTTCCGGTAGCCATACTTCTACATCCTTCTTCTGCAACAGATAGTTTATTATTATTAGGTGCGGTGGCTTGAAAAATCGCCGATTTAGCACCATGTTTAACTCTAGGTGACGTGAGTGATTAGTCAAGCCCTAAAGTTTAAAAAATAACCTACGTTGTTAATATTTTGGTTGTTTTTTTATCATTTTGGGTAAATTTAAAACTATTATTATGGCAGGTTGTTAATAAATGAGTCAGTTTGACCACCAGCACCTTAGCGATACAGAGGAAAAGCAGGAGCTCAAGCCACCATCCATGTACAAAGTCATCATTAATAACGATGACTACACGCCCATGGATTTTGTGATTGAAGTGTTGATGAGATTTTTTAAGATGGATCAGGAGCGCGCCACGGACACCATGTTACAGGTGCATTATAAAGGGAAGGCCGTTTGCGGTGTATATTCTGCGGAAATCGCCGAAACTAAAGTCGTACAGGTAAACCAATACGCTCGGGAAAATCAGCATCCGTTATTGTGTACTATGGAGCAGGAATGAGCCGAGTTGTCTGGGAAGGAGTGGTCTATGTTGAATAAAGCCCTTGAATTAACGCTAAACGATGCGTTTCGGCTAGCGCGCGAACGTAATCATGAACTGATGACAGTTGAGCACTTATTGGTTGCATTGCTGGATAACCCAGATGCATCTGAAGCGCTTCGTGCTTGTGGGGCAAACTTTCAACAATTGAAAGAAGAACTGCTGAGTTACATTGACCGCAGTACACCATTGTTCGGTCCTGACGAGGAAAGTCCTGATACACAGCCAACATTAGGCTTCCAACGTGTGCTGCAGCGCGCTGTGTTTCATGTGCAGTCTTCTGGCAACGCTGAGGTTACCGGAGCGAACGTTCTTGTCGCTATTTTTAGTGAGCAAGAATCCCAAGCTGTTTATTTATTGAATAAGAACGACATTACCCGACTGGATATTGTTAACTTCATTTCACACGGAATATCTCGTATTGATGACGAGCCGATAGATGAAGAAATGGTCGAAGAAGAGGCCATGAAAGGTAATGACGAGCAGCAGAGTTATTTACAACGCTTCTGCTCTAACCTTAATGTGCAGGCTAAAGAAGGCAAAATAGACCCACTGATAGGCCGCGATTACGAGCTTGAGCGTTGCGCTCAAATTCTCTGCCGTCGGCGCAAAAACAACCCGCTTTTAGTGGGGGAAGCCGGTGTGGGTAAAACAGCCATAGCCGAAGGCCTGGCTTACCGAATTATTAAGGGCGAAGTGCCTGAAATTCTCTCCGATGCAACCATCTATTCACTGGATATGGGTGACCTGCTGGCGGGAACAAAATACCGGGGTGATTTTGAGAAGCGTTTTAAAATGCTTTTGAAAGAGCTTCAGGAAAAAGAGCATGCCATTTTATTTATCGATGAAATTCATACCATTATTGGGGCCGGTGCGGCCAGCGGTGGTGTATTGGATGCGTCTAACCTGATAAAACCTTTGCTTTCCAGTGGTCAGTTAAAATGCATTGGCTCGACGACGTATAATGAGTTTAAGAACGTTTTTGAAAAAGACAGAGCATTAGTTCGCCGCTTCCAAAAAGTGGATGTGGTTGAGCCCTCAGTGGAAGACACCACAAAAATATTAATGGGTCTAAAAGAGAGATACGAAAGCCACCATGGTATTCGTTACACGCAGCCAGCTATTAAAGCAGCGGCTGAGCTCTCTGCTAAATACATTAATGAACGGCATTTACCGGATAAAGCCATCGATGTCATGGATGAAGCCGGTGCTTCACAGCGTTTACTGCCGCCATCGAAACGTCGTAAAACGGTCGGTGTATCGGATATTGAAACCATTATTGCGAAAATAGCCCGTATTCCAGAGCAGTCGATCTCTCAGTCCGATCAAGACTTGTTGAAACAGCTTGATCGCAATCTGAAAATGGTTGTCTTTGGTCAGGATGAAGCGATTGATAAGCTGACAGCGGCTATTCGGTTGTCACGCTCAGGCCTTGCTAACGAAAACCAGCCAATAGGTTCTTTCATTTTTGCCGGGCCAACGGGTGTTGGTAAAACGGAAGTTACTCAGCAACTGGCTAAAGCTATGGGCATTGAGCTGGTACGCTTTGATATGTCGGAATACATGGAACGCCATGCGGTAAGTCGCTTAATCGGTGCACCTCCCGGCTATGTCGGCTATGAGCAGGGTGGTTTGTTAACCGATGCGGTTATCAAGCAGCCACACTGTGTGTTGTTGCTGGATGAGCTTGAAAAGGCTCACAGCGATGTATTCAACATACTGCTGCAGGTAATGGATAACGGTACTTTAACGGATAATAATGGCCGTAAGGCTGATTTCCGCAACGTCATTATTGTTATGACAACAAACGCAGGTGTTCGTGAAACTGTTCGTAAATCCATTGGCTTTAAGCAGCAGGATCACAGTTTTGATGCGCTTGCTGAAATTAACAACATTTTCACGCCGGAATTTCGTAACCGCCTGGACGGTATTGTTTGGTTTAACCAGCTGACGCCGGAAGTGCTTGAACAAGTCGTTGATAAGTTTATTTGCGAGTTGCAGGCTCAGTTGGATAAGAAAGGCGTTTCGCTTGAGGTTGATCCCTCAGCTCATGCCTGGATAGCAGAGAAGGGCTATGACAAGGAAATGGGTGCCCGTCCAATGAGCCGGGTTATCCAGGAACACCTGAAAAAGACGTTAGCCAATGAAATTCTGTTCGGTAAGCTTGCCCGTGGCGGAAGCGTGAAGGTCAGCGCGAACGACAAAGACGGATTAACCTTTGACTACGACAGTAAGAACGAAACTGTCGAAGGCTAATTAAAGACGTCAGTCAGAAATGAAAAAACCGGCCCGTTAACCAGGCCGGTTTTTTTAATCCTCAGTGCGGATTAACGTGCGCGGAAGACGATGCGGCCTTTAGTCAGGTCGTACGGAGTTAACTGTACAGTCACGGTATCGCCTGTCAGGATGCGGATATAGTGCTTGCGCATTTTTCCTGAAATATGGGCAGTAACCACATGACCATTTTCCAACTCTACTCGGAACATAGTGTTAGGAAGGGTTTCAAGAACCGTTCCTTGCATCTCAATACTGTCTTCTTTCGCCATTAAAATCCTCTAATATTTGTTTGAAGCCTAAAGTGTGTGCGATTTTAGCTCTTTTTTCCAATGATTGCCAACCAGTCGTTCATATGGCGCAAATCGAGTCTTATAATTCATCTTCTTGCAGTCATCAATTTGGTACCCAAGATACAGTCTCGATACCTGTCTTTGCTGCGCTAAGCGAAGCATTTCCAGTACGGCGTATGTTCCCGGTGAGCGTTTGTCGTGATCAGGATTAAAAAAGGTATAAACTGCTGACATGGCGTCCGCGGTTCTGTCGACAATCGAAACAATAATGAGCTCTTCCTGGTCATTACGCCATTCTAATAATTCCGGTGTTAACCAGTCACAGGAAACCCAGTTCCAAAACTTATCAGGGTCAGGCGGGTACATCTCGCCGTCAGAGTGACGTTCATTAATAAAGCGCGAGAATAGCTCATCATAGTCAGCCTCCGGTGCTTGTTTAATGCTAAGAGTTAAATCGCTGTTTTTGTTTAACAGTCGCTTTTGATTCTTACTAAAGCGAAACTCGGGCACAACTACCCGGAGAGACTGGCAGGCGCTGCATAAACGACAATGAGGGCGGTAAACGTCGTTGTGACTTCTTCGAAAGCCGTGTTGCATTAATTGCTGATAAAGATCGGCGTTAAGTGGTTCGAGCTCATTGGGGAGGGCGACAACGAGACGTTCGTCTTCTGCCGTTAAGTAGTGACACTGACTTTCTTTCGTCACTCCAAACTGCACTATAACTCTCCGAAATTAGAAAGCTCGCGAGTTTGCCAGAAAGTTTCCGGCATGGACTGTTGTTGAGCTATATTCAATTTCATTAAAAAGCGTTCCCGATGCAGATTAACCGCACCCAATGAAAATAGATGAGGGTTACCGACCTGGCAATCGATAAGTTGTCCGCCACAGTTATTAAAATGCTGGGCAAAGCGCACTAATGCAATTTTAGAGGCATCAGTTTTATAATGAAACATGCTTTCTCCACAAAATGCACGACCAACAGAAATACCATATAAACCGCCGGCGAGTTCGTTATCGAACCAAACCTCGACCGAGTGTGCATGACCTAACTGATGAAGTTTGCAATAAGCCTCAATCATTTCTTCGGTTATCCAGGTACCTTCGTTCTCTGAACGCTGATCGGCACAGGCACGAACAACATCAACGAAACAACGGTTAATACTGATTTGCCAGTTTGGTTTCCGGTTTGCCTTGGCAAGAGAGCGGCTGACGTGAATTTTGTCAGGAAAAAAGACGGCTCTGGGGTTGGGAGACCACCAAAGAATAGGGTCGTTATCAGAAAACCAGGGAAATATACCTTGTTGATAAGCGTGTATTAGCCGACCCGGCGATAAATCACCACCGACAGCGAGTAGACCATTGGGTTCGTGCAAAGCTGTCGCTGTTGGTGGGAAACTGATCGATGCCGGATCGAGCTGGACAATCACTGTAGACGACTAAGACTTAGTCAGTGCGTCAAGGTAACGCTCGGCATCCAATGCAGCCATACAGCCTGTGCCTGCAGAAGTAATAGCCTGACGGTAGATATGATCCATGACATCACCTGCAGCGAAAACACCCGGTACACTGGTTGCCGTTGCATTGCCCTGAAGACCGCTCTGCACCTGAATGTAACCATCCTGCATTTCCAGTTCGCCGTCAAAAATACCGGTATTTGGCTGGTGTCCAATAGCAATGAAGCAACCTGCGACTTCCAGCTCTTCTGTGTTGCCGTCTTTGGTGTCTTTAATACGAACACCGGTAACGCCTGCATCATCACCCAGAACTTCATCTAAGGTTTTGTTGAGGTGGAAGGTAACGTTCCCGTTTTGCTCTTTTTCATGCAGCCGGTCAACCAGGATTTTCTCCGCACGGAAAGTGTCGCGGCGATGAATAACGTGTACTTCGCTGGCAATGTTCGACAGGTACAGGGCTTCCTCAACGGCTGTATTACCACCGCCGACAACGCAGACCTTTTGCTTTTTGTAGAAAAAGCCGTCACACGTTGCGCAAGCTGAAACGCCTTTACCCATGAAGGCTTCTTCTGAGTCTAAGCCTAAGTACTTAGCTGAAGCGCCTGTGCTGATAATAACTGAGTCCGCAGTATACTCGCCAACGTCACCTTTTAACTGGAAAGGGCGCTTAGAAAAATCGACGCTGCTGATATGATCAAACACAATTTCTGTATCAAAACGTTCCGCATGCTGTTGCATACGCACCATAAGATCAGGACCGGTCAGACCTTCTGCATCCCCGGGCCAGTTCTCTACATCGGTCGTGGTGGTTAACTGCCCACCTTGTTGCATACCTGTGACCATAACAGGGTTTAAATTAGCGCGTGCAGCATAGACAGCAGCTGTATAGCCAGCAGGTCCTGATCCCAGAATAAGTAACTTACAGTGTTTGGCTTCAGCCATTAGAAAAACTCCATTAATGCGTTTTTGATTATTTATTATTTAGCTATGGGGATTGATTGTAGGGTTTACAAGCTTGACCGACAAGAACCGCAACAAAAAAGCCCGCAAACTTTTGTTCACGGGCTTGTTTCTATTAGAGTCAGTATTAACCCTGCAGAGCTTCGCGTGGGTCCTGGTAGTCCAGACCTAGCTGCTGACCCAGATCGTCGTGAATAGCTTTGTAGGTAATTTTACCCTTGTGCATATTCAGGCCGCGTAACAGGTGCTCGTTTTCCAACATGGCTTTAACGCCTTTGTTCGCAAGTGCAATGCCGTAAGGCAAAGTTGCATTGTTAAGAGCGATAGTAGAGGTACGTGCAACGCCACCTGGCATATTAGCGACGCAGTAGTGAACAACGTCATCAATGATGTAAACAGGATCCTGGTGCGTTGTCGCTTTTGATGTTTCAAAACAACCGCCCTGGTCAATAGCTACGTCAACCAGTACTGAACCGGGTTTCATCTTACTGATGTTTTCACGCGTAAGCAGTTTAGGTGCTGCAGCGCCGGGAATAAGAACCGCGCCAACGACTAAATCGGCTTCCTGAGAATATTTATCGATGGCATCAACGGTAGAGTAAACCGTTTGTACACGGCCAGCGAAAATATCATCCAGTTCACGTAAGCGAGGCAGAGAGCGATCTAGAATAGTGACTTCAGCACCCAGGCCAATAGCCATTTTTGCAGCGTTAGTTCCAACAACACCACCACCGATGATCAGTACTTTGCCCGGCGCTACGCCAGGAACGCCACCTAATAAGGTACCACTGCCACCGTGTGCTTTTTCTAAGTAGTGTGCACCTGCCTGAATTGACATACGACCGGCAACTTCACTCATCGGTGCTAAAAGAGGCAAACCGTTGCGGTTATCTGTGACCGTTTCGTAAGCAATAGCAGTACAACCTGCTTTACCCAGTAACTCCGTTTGAGTTGGGTCTGGGGCTAAATGCAGGAAAGTATAAAGAATTTGGCCTTCACGAAGCATTTTGCATTCGTTTGGCTGAGGTTCTTTTACTTTTACAATCATGTCGGCACGCTGGAAAATCTCTTCTGGTGTATCAATAATAGTCGCGCCGGCTTCCATGTATTGTTCGTTCGTGAAGCCAATAGCAGCACCACCGTTGTTTTCAACGATAACGTCGTGGCCATTCTCCACATACTCGCGCACAGCAGCAGGTGTTAAGCCGATGCGGTATTCGTGGTTTTTAATTTCTTTTGGTACACCAATTAGCATTGTCTGCCTCTTAAAATTTTCGTGTTTAAGGGAAATTATTTGGCGCAAATTATAGACGTAAACCCTAGTGTATTACTTACTTTTTTTAAGTTATTTTTTGGTGTGATACACTATTTAAAGTTAATTATTTAGAGAATTATAATGTTTAATGCCGAGCAGCCCGTAGAAGTCACTATTGATAAAACTGACAGGAAGATCCTTCGTCTATTGCAAGACGATGGACGCATGTCAAACGTGGAGCTGGCAAGGCGTGTAGGCCTTAGCCAGACAGCCTGCCTGGAGCGTGTTCGCAAGCTGGAGCGCGAACAGGTTATAGAAAGTTACCATGCTAAAATTAATCCTGCTAAATTAGGTGCTAACCTGATGGTTTTCGTTGAAATAACGTTGACGCGAACTTCCGCAGACGCTTTTGCGGAGTTTAGTGAGGCAGCACGAAAAACGGATGAAATTCTAGAGTGCCATTTAGTGGCGGGTGATTTCGATTTTCTGATAAAGGCACGAGTTCCCGATATGCGTGCATATCGTAAATTACTGGGTGAAACTTTGTTAATGATGCCCGGGGTTGATGAGTCACGAACTTATGTGGTCATGGAAGAGGTAAAACAGGAAAATAAAGTATTAGTAAAGGGGTAACATTAGGGCTGACATCCGCTACAATCATGCGGATACTAATGAATACCAATAATAATATTAACGAAGGCGCTGCAATAAGATAATGACAGGTGTACAAAGAGTTTTAGAAGCAGGGTTGCTAATAAGTGGTGCGCTAGCCATTTTCATTTTTTTGTCATTGGTGAGCTTTAACCCGGCTGATCCCAGTTGGTCACAAACAGGTTATGAAGGAAGCATACATAATGCGGGTGGAGCCGTAGGCGCGTGGGTGGCCGATGTCCTTCTATTTGCTTTTGGCTTTGTGGCCTATCTTATTCCTTTTGGCTTTGTCGGTGTAGGCTACTTATTATTCCGAAAAACCTACCAACTGCTGGAAATGGATTACCTGGCAGTTAGTTTACGTATGATTGGCGCAATGCTCGCGCTGATTGGCGCTTCTGCGCTGTCTTCCATTAACTTCGATGATATTTATTACTTTTCAGCCGGTGGCGTCATTGGCGACGTTATCGCCGCTTCATTACTGCCGTATTTGAATTTTGTGGGTACCACCTTACTGCTACTGACTTTCTTTTTTACCGGAGTAACCTTAGTTACCGGAATAAGCTGGTTACAGGTTGCAGACAAATTAGGTGAGTGGGTTATCGACGGTGTTTTATGGCTGATAGAAAAGGCAAAAGTTCTATGGAATAGCCGAGGTAGCACAGAAGCATCAGATAGTGAAAATGACGAAACCTACAATGAAAAGCGAGAGCAAGCGCTGGAAGAAAAAAGCGCTTCGAGCTTAACCAGCGACTTATTTGGCGCGGATAAACAAGAGCCGGTATTGAGCCTGCCGTCGATAAACTCTGTCGATGATGAGCATGATGAGAGTGGTGCACCACGGTTCAGCAAACAGGCTGCGAAGAAGAAAACAAACAGTAGCGAACCGGCAACACCAAAAACAAAAGAGCCGGAAAGCGATGATGCAGACGAAGGCGAATTACTTCCTCCTTTACCGTCGATAGAGCTTCTGGACCGGCCAAACAAAAAAGACAACCCCATTACCCAGGAAGAACTTGATCAAGTTTCACGTACGGTTGAAACCGTATTAAAAGAGTTTGGCGTTGATGTTCGTGTAGCCCACGTTCAGCCGGGACCTGTTATCACCCGGTTTGAGCTTGACTTAGCGCCGGGGGTTAAGGTTTCGAAAATATCGAATTTAGCAAAAGATATTGCTCGTACGTTGTCCGCTGTTGCGGTGCGGGTAGTCGAGGTTATACCCGGTAAGTCTTATGTGGGGCTGGAGCTTCCGAATAAGCATCGCGAAATCGTACAGCTGAGTGAGGTGATCAACAGCGACCAATTCACGAACAGCGACTCGCCACTGACAATGATTTTAGGTAAAGACATTGCGGGTAAGCCTGTGGTTGTGGACTTAGCTAAAATGCCGCACCTCCTGGTCGCAGGTACGACAGGTTCAGGCAAGTCCGTTGGTGTCAACGTGATGATTCTGAGCTTGCTTTATAAGAGCACACCGGAAGATGTCCGACTCATTATGATTGACCCGAAAATGCTCGAGTTGTCTGTCTACGAGGGTATTCCACACTTGCTGACAGAAGTTGTGACCGACATGAAAGATGCGGCAAACTCTTTACGCTGGTGTGTCGGCGAAATGGAGCGTCGTTATAAGTTAATGTCAGCATTAGGTGTGCGTAACTTAAAAGGCTATAACGCCAAAGTTAAAGCGGCAGAAAAAGCCGGCGAACCGCTGCGGGATCCTATCTGGAAACCGGGTGACTCTATGGATGAGTTGCCACCGGTGTTAGAGAAGTTGCCAAACATAGTTGTTGTCATTGATGAATTCGCCGACATGATGATGATTGTTGGCAAAAAAGTAGAAGAGCTTATTGCTCGCATAGCTCAAAAGGCCCGAGCCGCTGGTATCCATCTTATTTTGGCAACACAGCGCCCGTCAGTGGATGTTATTACTGGTTTGATAAAAGCTAACATCCCAACCCGTATTGCGTTTCAGGTGTCCTCCAAAGTGGACTCTCGTACTATCCTTGACCAACCGGGGGCAGATCAGCTTTTAGGTCAGGGTGACATGCTCTATTTACCGCCGGGAAGCGGTTCTCCGGTTCGTGTTCACGGAGCCTTTGTTGATGATCACGAAGTGCATGCCGTGGTTAAAGACTGGAAGAAACGCGGTCGACCAAATTATTTGGAAGAAATACTGTCCGGCGACCAGGGTGAAGAGGGTTTACTGCCGGGTGAGCAACAAGAAATGGATGACGCAGAGTCCGATCCGCTTTATGACGAAGCTGTTGCTTTCGTGACCGAAACTCAACGAGTATCTGTGTCCAGTGTACAGCGGAAATTCCGTATTGGTTATAATCGCGCTGCACGCATTGTCGAACAAATGGAAATGTCCGGTGTCGTAACCAGTGCCGGTAACAATGGCCAGCGCGAAGTGTTGGCCCCAAGAGCTCCAAGGGATTAAATTCATGAAAGCAGTTGTATTTACCATGATTATGGCCGTTTCTTTTAGCGCATTTGCTTTAGAGTCTGAGTCAGATAAGCATGAGTTACAGAAACTCCTCAAACAAACGCAAAGCCTATCTGCCGACTTTCAGCAAAGGGTGAGAGACGAGCAGGGCAGTGTATTGCAAAACCTTAGTGGCACATTAAAACTAAAGCGTCCGGCAAGCCTTTACTGGCATACTAAAGAGCCGGATGAGAGTGTAATGATCGCTAATGGTACTAAGGTTTGGTACTACAACCCATTTGTCGAGCAAGTCACTGTCTATGCACAGCAGGACATGGTGGATGACAGTCCGTTATTGTTGGTGCTGGACAGCAATGGCAAGCAATGGGAAAACTATAGCGTGAGTTCAGAAGCAGGACGTTATTTCGTTGAGCATGAAACCAATGGTCGGAAGCTTGAGCTTCTTTTCTCCGATGAAAAGTTAAAAGAGATAACGATGGTTCAGGCACAAGGTGAACGCACCGAGTTGATGTTAAGTGACGTTGTTTTAAACGAAAGTATTGATGATGAGCAATTCGTTTTTGACGTGCCTGACGGCGTTGATGTTGACGACCAAAGTTAACTGTTGTGGCCAGCCTTGATTTAGACTTTCAGCCTGATTTCAAACCTCTTGCGGCGCGCATGCGTCCGCAAACTATTGAAGAGTATGTCGGGCAACAGCATTTATTAGCCCCCGGAAAGCCGCTGCGAGTGGCGGTTGAACAAGGTCATTTGCATTCAATGATTCTCTGGGGGCCTCCGGGTACCGGTAAAACCACCTTAGCTGAGCTCATCGCCACTACCGCCAATGCTACTGTCAGTCGTATCAGTGCGGTTACCTCCGGTGTAAAAGACATAAGACAAGCCATTGAAGAAGCAAAGCAGGTTGCCCAACAGCAGGGACGCCGAACTATTTTGTTTGTCGACGAGGTGCACCGTTTTAATAAAAGCCAGCAGGACGCATTTTTACCGCATATTGAAGACGGTACTATTGTGTTTGTTGGCGCGACGACAGAGAACCCAGGGTTCGAATTAAACAATGCGTTGTTATCACGTGCACGGGTTTATCGGTTGCAAACCCTGTCAAAAAACGATCTTGAAGTTGCTTTGGAGCGCGCGTTAAAAGATTCTGAAAGAGGGCTGGGGGACAGACAGCTTCAACTTGAAGGAGAGGCCAGAGCAAAGTTACTGGACTTAGCCGGTGGCGACGCTCGACGGTTGCTGAATTACCTTGAAGTAGTGGCCGACTTTGTTGAAAGCAGCAGCCAGCCTATAACACCTGAGCTAATTACCGCCGCTATTGGCGAAAAGGCAACCGCATTCGACCATCAGGGTGACCATTATTACGATATTCTATCGGCATTTCATAAATCGGTACGAGGCTCTTCGCCAGACGGTGCCTTATATTGGTACGCGCGCTTATTAACAGGCGGCGGTGACGCATTGGTTATTGCTCGCAGGTTACTGGCTATTGCCTCTGAAGATATTGGTAATGCTGACCCAAGAGCCCTGCAGTTAGCGTTAAACGCCTGGGATACGTATCACAGAGTAGGGCCGGCAGAGGGCGAAAGAGCCATAGCTCAGGCCGTTATTTATTGTGCTTGTGCCGCTAAGAGTAATGCGGTGTACAATGCGTTTAAAGGGGCACTCAGGGCGGCCAAAGAGCACAGCGACGCGCCGGTACCGGAACACCTACGCAATGCACCCACCAAAGTGCATAAAGAGCAGGGCTACGGTGCTGATTACCAATATGCGCACAACTACCCAAATGCTTATGTGCCCGGTGAACGTTATTTACCGTCAGAACTGGCTGAAACGCAATTTTATCAGCCCGAGCCGCGCGGCTTAGAAATTAAGTTGCAGGAAAAGCTGCGCTGGCTACAAGATATGGATGCTAAGTCAGACTGGAAAAGGGAGCCCGATGAATAACCTACTGCTGCATTTTTTCTGCGTTGCTGCCGGCGGAGCCATTGGCGCCTCGGGACGTTACGCTATTGGCCTTGCGATGCAATCATTTGGACTGCGGGCATTCCCTTTTGCGACGCTGACCGTTAACATATTAGGCTCTTTTTTATTGGGGCTGTTACTGGCGTACGGGCAACAACAATCCGTGTCAGAGACAACCCGCTTATTCCTTGGTGTAGGTGTATTAGGCGCATTTACAACCTTCTCAACGTTCTCGGTTGAGGTTGTAACGCTTGTCAGCCAGGGCGAAATGCTAAAAGCCGCCTTGCACGTCGGCTTAAACGTAATTATCTGTATTGCTGCTGTTGTTGCAGCAATGATGTTGTACTCAACAACGGTTAAATAGGACACTCATGCTAGACGCTAAATACTTCCGTGAGGAATTAGACAATACCGCAAAAGCACTTGCTAAAAGAGGCTTCGACTTAGACGTTGCTAAACTCAGCAAGCTTGAAGAACAACGTAAAGAGGTACAGGTACGTACTGAACAACTTCAGGCTGAACGTAACAGTCGCTCCAAAGCGATTGGTAAAGCGAAAGCAGCGGGTGAAGATATACAGCCGTTACTCGATGCGGTGAGTGATTTAGGTGACCAGCTGGATAGCGCGAAAGAAGAACTTAAAGCGATTCAGGAAGAGCTTAACGACATTATTATGGGTGTGCCGAACTTACCGGCAGAAGAAGTACCACAAGGTAAAGATGAGAGTGAAAACCAGGAAGTATTAACCTGGGGTGAACCTAAGTCGTTCGACTTTGAAGTAAAAGATCACGTTGATCTTGGCGAAGCGTTAGCCAAAGGTATGGACTTTGAAGCCGCCGCGAAATTAACCGGGGCGCGCTTCGTTGTTATGCGTGGTGGTATTGCTCGTCTGCATCGTGCGCTGACTCAGTTCATGCTGGATTTACACACACAAGAGCACGGTTACCTGGAAACCTACGTGCCTTATATGGTGAATCAGGATTCTTTGCTGGGAACAGGGCAGTTACCTAAATTTGGTAAAGATTTATTCCACATTGAAGGCGAGTCACAAGACCAAATACCAATGTCATTGATTCCAACGGCCGAAGTACCGTTAACGAACCTATACCGTGACGAAATAGCCGACGAAGAAGAATTACCGCTTAAATTTACGGCGCATACACCGTGTTTCCGCAGTGAAGCCGGCTCTCATGGTCGTGACACCCGAGGCCTTATTCGTCAGCATCAGTTTGATAAAGTCGAGCTTGTCTGGTTAGTGAAACCTGAAGAATCAATGGACGCTTTAGAGCAACTGACTGGTCATGCTGAAACCGTGTTGCAAAAGCTTGGGCTGCCTTACCGTAAGGTACTGCTTTGCACAGGTGACATGGGCTTTGGCGCCGCTAAAACTTACGATTTAGAAGTATGGTTACCAGCGCAACAGGCGTACCGTGAAATCAGCTCTTGCTCAAATATGCAGGACTTTCAGGCACGTCGTATGCAGGCTCGTTTTCGCCGCAAGGGTGCGAAAAAACCAGAGCTTATGCACACACTAAATGGCTCTGGACTGGCAGTAGGCCGGGCGTTAGTCGCTGTACTGGAGAACTACCAACAGGAAGACGGCTCAATAGTTGTGCCTGAAGCCCTGCGGCCTTATATGGGTGGCCTTGAAGTTATTAAGGGCTAAGGTTAACCCTAAATGCATTTAGCCGGTTTCGGCAGGCCCGCAATTCGTGTGGCCTGCTTAGCCGGGCCTTTCGGGAACAATTTGTAAAGGTAACGACTGTTGCCTTTATCTTCTCCCAACTGCTTTTTCATGGCTTTCACCAAAACACGCATAGCCGGACTGGTATCGAATTCTCGGTAAAAGTCTTGTACAAAATTGACAACTTCCCAGTGTGCCGGTGTCATATCAATGTTTTCAAGCTCCGCAATATGCAGGGCCAGCTCTTCATTCCAGTCATCAATATTGGCTAAATACTCGTGCTTGTCGGTTTCGTATGTTTTACCGTTAAATTCAATCATGCGGACTACCAGGTAATTTGCTGCCGAAAACTGAGAACCAGTTCAACCCACTCTTCGTCAGATTTTAACATGACATAAGTTGGTAAGGTATTTCCTAAACACTCAGCGTCATTTTTTCTGGCATATATTGACTGCTTTACAGGCTGCTTATCAGGTAACTGACCCAGTTGTTCCCCGGAAATAAGCAGAGCGTCCCTATTGCCGAGTAAATGACTGTACTGTGCTAACCATTGAGTTAGTGTCGTATTTCTTAACCAGTGCAGGGTAGATGTCATGAGAACTGTAGAACCTCGTCAAATTGATCCAGGTGCTGCTTTAGTTCATTTGCAGAAATAATTACTGTGTCTAACGAATCCGGCAGAGCGTCTATGTTAATTGTAGACTCTGAGCTTATAGCGATAGGTTCTGCATCGAGTAGCTCCAGCATGCCGTAACGCTTTGAAGGGCTATTGAGTAGGCAGTTAACTGCTTCGCCTGCCAGTATGAGTTGAACAGGGTGATCAAAGCTTGCCAGCGATAAAGCGACATCTAATGCTTCGGTTGCTGCGTTAGTGTCTGAACTGCATTGTAAAATAGCGATTTTCTTCATAATGGTTAAAATTGTAAAGTCCGGTCACTGTTGGCAATAGCTGTTGCCAGAGCGGTCAAGCCCGAAGCTTGAAAACTTGGGTGGAACTCTTCAATTCCTTTACGCTCTGCTACCGTGTGACACACCACTAAGGGGACATTATGCTGACGGCTCATTGCTTCCCATTGATTTATTAAAGCTTTATTTTCAACCGGTGTTGTCAGTAGTGCATGATTCACGGCTTCCCGGTAGAAAAAGATACAAGCAATCTCATGGCCGCCGTTAATTGCAGCGAGAGCAAAGGATAAAGCTTCCTGAGACTTTAGCTGTTCTTCAGCACTGTTTTGAACTATGAGCGTTATTTTGGCCATAAATACTCACTTTAAACAAAAACGCCCCGCATGGCGGGGCGTTTATTGTAACCCTGTAGGCAGTCGCTTTTATTCGTCGCCGCCAAACGCCATTAGCAGCTGTAGCATGCTAAGGAATAAGTTATAAATTGAGACATACAAAGTCACTGTTGCGAGGATGTAGTTGCGCTCGCCACCGTTAATGATGTCGCTGGTCTGCCACATAATCAACATAGCCATTAATGGAATCATGATAGCAGAGATTGCAAGCTGTAATGCTGGCAACTGGAAGAACAGGTTAGCTATTATCGCTACAAAGACCATGATAATACCGGCAGTAACCAGGCCACCTAATTTAGACATGTCCTTTTTAGTGGTTAAGACATAGGCTGAAGTTGCAAAGAACGTCAGGGCTGTACCACCTAGCGCAGTAGCAACCATCTCGCCGCCTCCAGGCATTGACAGTGCCATATTAAGGATAGGGCCAAGGGTGTAACCTAAAAAGCCAGTTAGAGCGAAGGTTAATACAATACCCATGCCGCTATCTTTGGTCTTGTGAATACCAAAAAGCAAACCAAAGTAGGCAACTAAAGTAATGATGAGGCCCGGATAAGGTAAGTTCATCATAGTGCTGATAGTTGCAACAACAGCACTGAAAGCCAGTGTCATTGCCAATAATGTATAAGTGTTGCGTAGTACCTTATTAACGGCCAGCGTCGATTCGTTCTGACCGACATAAGTCTGACTGCGATTGTTCATAGATTTCTCCGTGTTGAACTTACTGTCTGTTAAGACGGTTTTTTATTTAAAAAGTTTCCTAAATACTACAGCATTAATGGGGGCCTTGGGTAGGAAATTAAAGGGTAATTTCTAGCGAAAAACGTTCAGTTTGTCTAATAAACGCCCAAACGGACACTTTGTTCAAATTTTTCCTTTACAAGCGTAATTTAGGTCTTTAATATTCGCTTCGTTCTCAACGACGCAGTTGAAGAGAACAAACAATACGGAGAGGTGGCAGAGCTCGGTTGAATGCACCTGACTTGAAATCAGGCGTGGGTTCATTCCCACCGGGGGTTCGAATCCCTCCCTCTCCGCCAAATTTAGCAAAAAAGCCCAGCTCCTTGAGTTGGGCTTTTTTGCTTTTTACGCACCTCCAGAGTTATTCGACAATTCCCTCATTGCTGATATATTCATAAAAAAGGAATTTGTCATGACCACACCCGATGCAAACCTTTGCAAAAACTGCAATACAAAACTTCAAGGTGATTACTGCCATCGCTGCGGGCAGCAAGATAAGCAATATATGCGAAGTATCTTTGCGGTGGTGGGCGATCTATTTGGTGAAATAGGGCACTGGGATTCGCGTTTTTATAGAACACTTCGGGGGTTATTTCTAACTCCAGGTTTTTTGTCGCTCGAGTTTATTCGAGGACGTCATGCGTCTTATGTCCCACCGCTGCGGCTTTATTTCTTCATATCGCTGATAGCCTTTATGGTATTAACGTGGCTTATTGATATTGATATCAATAAGCCCTCACCAGAAGAATTGAAGCAAGCACAGCAAACTCAACAAGACGCTAGAGAATCGCTACCTGATGAATTGAAGCCTTTTATTGCAAATGAACGGGACGCCTCTGAACCGCTTCACATATCCCTTGAAGGAACTGATATACCGTTAATGACGCCCGGGGAAGAGCTGGAACTCGAAGCAAAGCTGAAGCACTTGGCGGAAAATCCAGGCCAGTTCGCTCAAAAGCTGGTATCGATGACTCCTCAAATGATGTTGCTTATGCTTCCGTTCTGGGCGTTATTTCTTAAAATTATCTATTTATTTGGGCATCGGTTTTATTTAGAGCATCTTACCGTAGCGCTGCACACTCACGCGTTTATGTTGTTGACATTAATGCTGGTAACCATTGTTAGCAAGTTAACAGGCTCATTAGCAAGCTCCCCAGTTTGGAGTTGGCTTACAGTAATAGGTAACTGGGTAGAGAACCTTCTTTTAATTTGGTTACTCGTCTATTTACTGCTAACTCAAAAAAAGTTTTATCAACAGCGTTGGTTTTTAACCACCATCAAATTTTTCGTATCAGGCTTGGTTTATTTGGTTTTGTTAATAACATCCTTTGTCATCATGGTGATAATTGGTATTCTTAATAGCTAATTCAAACAACTGTTTAACAGGGAAGCGTCATGCTGTTTCACGAGACTTTAGCGTTAATAGAAAATGACAAAAATAATCAAACCATTAAGCTACCGGAAGGCTGGGCACAGGGTAGGGCATTTTTTGGTGGTTTTAGTGCGGCTTTAGCTGCACAGTTTCTATTGCGACAGTTCCCGGGAGATTACCATTTGCGTAGCTTAGCTATTTCTTTTGTCGCGCCGGCGACACCAGGGGATGCAACGTTAAGTTATCGGGTATTAAGACAGGGATCTTCTGTGTTGCAGGTGTCGGTTGAAATAACACAAAATGACGAAGTCATGCTAGCTGGATTAGCCAGCTTAGGTAAAGGGCGCTCATCCTCTGTATCGGTTAGCGGTGAAACACCGCCTGACTTAAAAACAATTAATGACGGTCCTGGTTTACCTGAAGCCGATATTGTTCCTGAATTTGCAAAAAACTTTGATTACCGTATTACTTCCGGTGGTATGCCATTTAGTGGGCAGCCGGGTCGAACCTTTGGTGGCTGGATACGCTTTCGTAAAGAGCAGCAAGAACTGACCACTGCAGCAGTTTTGGCGTTAGTTGATGCCTGGCCACCTGCGGTACTCCCTCACCTGGATAGCCCCGCACCGGCTTCGTCACTTACCTGGACTATCGAATTTCCGGATCTCCCCCTGGACGAATTTAACACCAACGACTGGTTTCAGTACGAAGCTTTTATTGAGCATGCGGAACATGGCTATGGCCACAGCAGAGCGGGCTTATGGAGTGAGGAAGGGAAATTGTTAGCTATTAGTCGACAGAGCTTCACTGTGTTCGCATAATAGGTTTATGGAAACAACACCTGAAATAATCCGACAGCACCTTATCGATACTCAACCGGGTATCGATTTGCTGTTGTTACAGTTACCGTCACGAGAGTTGCTTGCTCCTTCACATATGCCGGTAATTGAGGCATTACCCCGGATTATTATCCGTCAAATGCTGTCATTGAAAGCGTCGGCGACCATCATTGAAAGAGCTGAGCAAAAGGCTAAATCACTTGGTGCCGGAGGTATCGCTTATCTTCCGGTCGAAGAACTTATGAGTTGCGGCGTTAGTCGCACCAAAGCTGCCGCTATTAGTAGTGTTGCGCAATGTCAGCAAAAAGAACCGGATAGGGTAGAGTCGTGGTCTGGCATGGGGTCGAAAGAGTTAATTGCCGATGTCACCCGGCTTAAGGGGGTTGGTCCGTGGACTGCCTCTATTTTAGCGATGTTTCACTTTGCCCATCAGGATCTTTTCCCAATTCAGGACAGCTCGCTTCGTAAAGCTATGAGTCTTTTAAAAGATCAGGATATCCTAATTATTCCGAAAAGGGCTCAACCCTACAGAAGCTACCTGGCTTGTTATTTGTGGGATATGTTGGACCAGGCCCGCCTGTAACCTCTACTCAAAAACTCCACCTTTCGCTTGTCTTCAATAGCTATTGGCAAACCCTGAAACTGGCTTTTCCCGAGCTTTTGTAAAATTCTGTAAAAGCAACTTGTTATCGTCGTTAAAAGCTCAGAATATGCGACGCGAATTCGGGCAGGGCGGTACGGATTTAAACTAATAAGGATGACCAACAAGGTATACAAATAAGGAATGTAACCTATGAACCGTATTATATTAGCTATTCCCAATCCAATTATAAGTGCCGGTATGGCCTCTGTTTTACAGCAGCATTTTAGCGACAAGGTGCTGACTGTTACGGGAATAGCTGACTTGCGTCGCACGTGTTATGAATATGAAGATGCTGTGGTGGTACTTTGCAGTCAACTTGGCGGGGCCGCTACAGTTGAGCACTGGCGGCGTCTAAAAAGGCGTCATTGCGACTTAAAGCTCATTGTGTGGGGAAGAAACCAGCAGGATATACTGGATTTTCAGTGTGGTATCAGTGTTGTCGATGGCTACTTGCTTGACTCATGTGACAGCTCCGATTTAGTTCAGGCAATTCGGTCATTAAAACAGGGCAATGTTTATGTCGCGGCGCCGGTAGCGGCATATTTGGCGCAAAACCCACGTTCTCAGAAACAGAAAAGCATGGTTGATATGCTCAGTGAACGCGAGTTGCAAGTTGCGCAAATGCTCAGTCGTGGTATTCGTGTCAGAGAAATAGCCCGGCATCTGTGTATAAGTAGTAAAACAATTAATACTTTCCGTTATCGTATTTTCTCTAAACTCGGTATCGATGGTGATGTACAATTGTCCCATCTTGCAATTCAGCACGGTCTTGTCGACCTAATTCAGTTTGAAGGTAGATGACGGAAGGTAATACACAGAAACATTTTGATAGCGACAGCTTTCTTCGTCACTTGACTCATCAACCCGGTGTATACCGCATGTACGATGAGTCGGGTGACGTAATTTATGTTGGTAAAGCAAAAGACTTAAAAAAACGCGTATCCAGCTATTTTCGCGATAAAGTTGATCGTGTAAAGACTCAGGTCATGGTTAAGCAAATTGCTTCTATGGATGTCACCGTAACCAACACCGAAGCTGAAGCTTTAATACTCGAAAACTCCTTTATTAAAAAGTATCGCCCACGTTACAACGTGTTACTGCGGGACGATAAGTCTTACCCGTACATTATTCTGACAGCGCACCAACATCCCAGGCTGGGTTTTCACCGCGGAGCCCGTCGCACCAAGGGCGAATACTTCGGGCCTTTTCCAAATGGCTCAGCAGTGCGTGAAAGCTTAAACCTGCTACAAAAGCTGTTTCCGATTCGCCAATGTGACGATACCTATTATCGGGCACGTACCAGGCCTTGCCTGCAGCATCAGCTGAAACGCTGCCTTGCGCCTTGCGTTAATGTCTGCACTGATGAGGAATACAGTGAGCAAGTGGCTCTGGCGCGGCAATTCCTGCAAGGGAAAAACCAGCAGGTTATTGACGAGCTTATGAGCAAGATGGAGCAGGCGAGTGAAAACCTGGACTTTGAAAGGGCTGCAAGGTTTCGTGATCAGATTGCCGCATTAAGAAAAACGCAGGAGCGTAACTCGGTGACCGGTAGCCAGCAGGAACTGGACGTTATTGGTTTAGCGCGTGGTAATGGAATGACCACAGTACAGATGCTTTTTATCCGAGATAACCACTTACAGGGCAGTCGTAGCTATTTTCCTAAGGTGCCAACCGATACGCCTGACGATGAAGTGCTCAGAGCCTTTTTGTTGCAGTTTTATTTGTCGGATACGGCTGGACGCAAAATTCCAAAGGAAGTGGTTCTTCCCGTCGATATTCAGCCGGACAACGTATTAGCCGAAGTGATGAGTGATGCGTTGTCACAACCCGTCAAACTGCAAAGCAAAGTGAGAGGGGATAAACGTCAGTATCAGTCGCTGGCTCAGAAAAATGCCGTTAATGCGCTGGAAAGCCGGTTAAATCAACAAAGTACAATGAACCGTCGTACTCAGGCATTACAACAAGTGTTGGATTTCGGCGTGCCCATACAGCGCATGGAATGTTTTGATATTAGCCATACTATGGGGCAACAAACGGTAGCCTCCTGCGTGGTGTTTGATCAAAACGGACCTAAAAAGTCTGACTACCGTCGCTATAATATTACCGGCATTACTCCGGGAGATGATTACGCAGCAATGTCAAAAGCTCTGGCTAAGCGTTATGATAACGCCAAAGAACAAGGCAACATACCCGATATATTGTTTATTGACGGCGGTAAGGGACAGTTGGCCCAGGCAGAGAATTACTTTAGTGACTGGGGCAAAGAGGCGCCGGTTTTAATTGGTGTTGCGAAGGGAGAGTCGCGTAAACCCGGACTGGAAACTTTAATTATGGCCGGTAGTCACGAGACTATTCCGTTAAGTAAAGACGCCAGCGCGCTACATTTGATTCAACACATACGTGATGAATCGCATCGTTTTGCTATAACGGGACACAGACAGAAAAGAGCGAAAGTTAAGAAAACCTCAACCTTAGAGCAAATTGAAGGGGTAGGGGCAAAGCGCAGACAAACAATCTTGAAAAATCTAGGTGGATTACAAGAGGTAAAAAACGCTAGTATTGAGAAACTTGCCAGCGTACCTGGTATTAGCCGAGCATTGGCGGAAAAAATTTATTACTCATTTCGTGATGAGTAAAAACAATAAGGAATGAGCGGATAATGAAGTGGAATATCCCTAATATTTTGACCAGCTTTCGGATAGTACTGATACCGGTGTTTCTGGTGGTTTTCTATTTGCCAATGGAAGATGCGCGCTTTTGGGCTGCATTTATTTTTTGGTTAGCTGCAATTACCGATGCGTTAGACGGTTATATCGCTCGGCGCTTTAATCAATTCACGAAGTTTGGTGAGTTTCTTGATCCGGTAGCAGATAAAGCGATGGTAGTTGCTGCTCTGGTGGTAATTGTCGAAGATTACAACTCCGCGTTTATTACTATTCCTGCTTTAACAATGATTTGCCGTGAGCTTATTGTGAGCGCCCTGCGGGAGTGGATGGCACAAAGTGGCAATAGAGCAAAAGTCGCGGTTTCCAATTTAGGAAAGTGGAAGACGGTGGCACAAATGATTGCCTTAATTGGATTGCTCTGGAACGCTAATATTTATATTTATTGGTTATCGATGTTTTTATTCTACGCATCCTTTGTATTAACGGTTTGGTCAATGTGGGAATATTTACGCGGAGCCAAGGGTGAATTGACCAGAAAATAACAGCTTTGCCGTAAATTTGCGCAAACAGTCACTAAATTGATAAAAAGTCATTGACTGAAAATGATTAAACAGTAGAATGCCACGGCAGATGACGGTGCGGGAATAGCTCAGCTGGTAGAGCACAACCTTGCCAAGGTTGGGGTCGCGAGTTCGAATCTCGTTTCCCGCTCCAAATTCTGGCGGGTTGGCAGAATGGCTATGCAGCGGATTGCAAATCCGTGGATCTCGGTTCGACTCCGGGACCCGCCTCCATTATTCGAGAACACTTCTATGTAGTGCCCGGGTGGTGGAATTGGTAGACACAAGGGATTTAAAATCCCTCGAAGGTAACTTCGTGCCGGTTCAAGTCCGGCCCCGGGCACCAATTCCGATTAGATTAAACTTCAGTTCCCTTTGAACTATTTTAGTGTTTTCCCCAGCTAACTTTAACTAGTATTGCTGGTCTTACAATCATTCCTCTCGCATTTTTTACGAGCCTTGCAGAGCAAGGACGTGCAGCACCGTCAAAACCGTTAGAACTGCCGTCATACCCAGCACAAGACTGGGAGTCGCTCTAAGACATCTGGAGGGTAGCGTTTAGAAGCCGCTTAAGGCTTCTTCCGCCACTCTCCATCGACATTGATGTAAAGGCCTGATTTAGTCAGCTCAATGGCACGCTTTCCGGCTACTAACTCAACATCGGCAACAGCAATGTCGTTCTCGTTAGCAATTCGGGTGTATTCTTTACGGCGAGCCTCGTTAATTTTCTTAACGATTTGCTCAGTAACTTCTGTCGATTCTACTACTCCCAGGTAACCGTCAGCTTTTTCGCCCACCAGGCCTTGTTCCTTCGCTTCACTTAATTGTGCCTTTGCCTGTTGCAAATCTAACTGTTGTGCTTGCGCCAGCGGGCTTGATAAACCAATAAAAGTAACTAATAGCAGCGTCAGTAAATATTTCATAGTTGCATTCCTTTGTCGTTAAAATAAGCCACTGGATTCAGAAATTACATCGTCGAGCGCTTTATCAACTTTGACGTAAATTTGGTGTTCAATCTTAACATTTAGGTTGATAGTAATGGGCTCTTTAGGCGCAGCTACCTGAACCGTTGGGGTACACCCCAAAACGAAAAAAGGTACGCTTACTAGTAAAAACAATTGTCTCATATCATCCCCTGATTAATTGATTTTCTGTTGTACTCGCTTACGAATGGCTTCGTTCAAGCTGTTACTAAGTGTTAGTCCTTTCATCAATGCAGGTAAGTCCTCTTCTAAATTTACGTTAAGTTCTACCGGGCGTCCATTTTCTACCTCAGGGTTTGAGCCCTTTAATTTCACCGCTAAGGTCAACTTACCGTTTTTATCATAGTCGATCACCGTGGACAGCTGCTGATAATAGAAGTTACTAAGAACGCCGGCCAGAGTCTGTAAACTCGGATTATTGCCGGCTACCGACACTAACGCCGATGAATCTACCTGCAAGTGACCACCGGGAGCCAGGGCATTTAAATAACCTCGGTCAACTGTAAACTGGTTAGAGTCCCAGTGCACTGGTATGGTTCCGGAGACATTACCGTCTATCGCCACTTTATTACTTGGGTATTGGCGCATAAGCTCGCCCAGAGAAATTTCTTCGAAAACAACGGGCAGTGCAAACTTGTTGGCCATAGAATAGCTTTGGTTAGGAATACTGATACTTCCGCCAAGGCCTTTTATGCTGTGGCTGGTTAAGTTAAGCGTGGACTGTTTGGGGTTATCAAAGGGTATTTGAGCCCCAAACTCAGCCGTTACAGGGCCTAGCGTAAATCCCTGTTGCACACTACTGATGTAAAGTTGAGCGTTATTAACATGGAGCTGTTCGTTATTGGCATTAAACTGAAAGTTGAGGCTACTATCAACCGCCGATAAAGTATCCGCAACCCAGTCGCTTTGCTGAATATCGACCTGACCATTATCGAGCTGCCAGCGATTATCATTCCAGTCGAAGTTTACGTCTGCGTGACCATTAATCGTCGCTTTACTGATAACAACCTGAGGCGCGAAGTGCTTGAGTAGCGCATCGAGTTGTGGTGTTTGCTTCCAGTTAAAGTCGTGAATTTTAACCTTACTTTGTAAGCGGTTGGTTGTAATTTCGCTGTGATGTTGTACACGAATGTGCTCGCCAAGTCTAAGTTCTCCGTTACCGATAAGCTTTTGCTGTCGATATTTAAAGTCACTGTTAAAAGCCGCCTTTATTTGAGGTAGCTGATCAAAACTAAGCGCGTCGGCATGAATACTGAGACCAAGCTCAGCGGTAATGTCGTCAGGCTCTGAGTATGGATAAAAAACATGTGAGAAATTGACGACTGCAGTGGCATCGTTATTTAAGTGCGAGAACTCAATGTGCGTCGACTCAGTGCTTTGGAGCGTGGCAGCCTCATTTGAAATCTGACCGGAAAACGCTGCTGTAAGCTTATTAATAATCAATGATTGCTCTGCAACGGGTAAGGCTACGTTGTGGAGCTGAAGGTTTAAATGATCGAAATTAACTGAGTTAAACTGCCACTGTTTTTGCTCAACGGACAGCTCTGATGAGAGGTTGAGTGTCTCGTTTTTCTTGCCCTTAGCAACGGCTTTGGCACTAACAGGCCAGTGAGTTTTATTTACTGCCTGCTGAATTTTAAGCAGCGGCAATGCAAGCTGATCATTGCTACTTAACTGCCAGATTACTGATTCTAATTGTACCGGCAACTCAGGCACGTTTAAGGACATTAGATTGTTGGTTTCACCATTCAATTCAAGTGTATAGAAGTTAATAACGCCTTTACTTAAATTAAGCTGAAGCTTACCCGATGCTGCGGTGGCGCTATCAGCCGCGACTATTTCAACGCTATTTTTAACCGACAGCAATAATTCACCGGACAGGGCGGATGTAATGCTTTCAAGGCTTGTGAATTCAGTATCAGGTGAAAAGTTACCTTGCCATTGTGCACTCATTGGAATTTGCCCGGTGCTTAGGCTATCTGCAACGTTCTGTGCTGCGAGTAAGTAGCTCGCATCGGCGGTGAGCTGGCCTGAGCTATAGTTGTAATTTGCCTGCAAAGTTGCACTGTCGTGTTGAGCGGAGAGATCAAGACTGCCATTTTCTCGGGTCAGTTGCAGAGAGGCTGTAACAGGCTCCCGGCTGTTAACTTTTAGCTGGAGCGGTTCTCGGTTTAATAACTTAAAAGTCGCTGAAATTGGCTCTGGTAATAATGTTCCTTTTACGCGCAGAGATTTGATATCAAAGCGTTCCGGAACTATGGCCGGCACTTCGGCGGAGAGTATCTGTGTTAGGTTTAGTACGGTTGATGACTGACTTGCGGAGGACTCTGGTAATGAGTCTATTGTTAACTCCAGCCGCTCAATAATAATGTGATTAATTGATAAGCGTTCAAACTCTATGCTCCAGTCGCTGATACCAAGCGATTTTAGTTGTTGATTCAAATAGGAATAACCTAATAGACCTATAGCGAATGCAATAACTAATATTGTAAGCAGTACGCGCCATAGCTTCATTCCGATATCATTCCCTTTGATAAACGCTAAGTCCCAATTGTAGTCTAATCAATATAACCAGCACTTGGGTTCTCTACAAGTTAGCGTTCTGTATAAAAATTGACCAACTCATAAAGAGGGTATACTCTATTGTTATAGAAATAGTTGACCCACTTATTCTTAAGTGCCAATTATCATAAGTTTATATAATTAATTGCGCTGACTTCAGGTCTACCCGTTATTTTCTTTGGCTTCTAGTCAGAAATTGCTAGCAAAGGTTAAAGTTCTGTAAAGGCTCTTTTATAGGCTGAGTGACAAAGATAGTCTGAGAGCTGTCTAATAATTCACCTGTAATGGCTTTGATTAACTTGTGACAGGAGCTGACCGTGAGCACGATAACCAATACAGCAGTCAATGTGACGCCGGATAGCCCAGCGTTTCTGGGAAGTAGTAATCCGCTGGAAAATGATGCTCAGTACAGTTATTTCTTTAATGGCTGTTTCATCTATTCGTACAACCATACGACAGGTCGTTGTGCCTGCCTTACTGAGCTCGATGTTGCTACTACCACAGTTAAGCCTTACGGATTGGTCGATAAGCATTACGTTGTTATCGGTGATAAGGCATTTCGTTCTGTCACACAAGCTCAAAAAGCCAGAAGTAAAGTGTCTGTCGCAAATGCTTCCAATGATAATAGCCCGGGTAAACATCCGGCACTTCCTGCCATCGAGCAATTGTCTCCGATAAAATCGTTAGCCAGGATAGAGGAATGGTTTAATACGGACTTTGAAGCTAAATGGGAAGCCTATAGAGAAACCTCTGAATTTTACAATCTTATTCAATACTACCTGGCACTTAGCTGCGACGCTTATAAACAAAAAGCGGACACAGCATTTTTGGATGCAGGAATTGAGTTCTATTTAAGTATGGCCCATTACAGTTGGTTAAACCCATCTATTCTGCATAATGCGGCCTGTGTTTACTGGTTAGCCGGTGAGAAGGAGAATGCTCTCGATTGCATAGAGTTAGCTCTTAACTTCCGTTACTCAGGTATGGACAGTTTATTAGGAGATGAAGATCTTCAGGGACTTAGAAAAACCCGAAGGTTTCGTCAGCTTGCACGGAAGTACGAAGCCCTTAAGCCTCGGTTTAATTATGTAACACTTGAATTATTTGAAGTGTTTGAAAATTTCTCAGTGCAACAGCCCGAACCTTTTGTCCGGTTCATGCGCAGTCATCTTTTAACCAATTTCCGGTTTTACGATATATCGGATTTAAGCGCACGCATTGACGCTAGCGAAGATGAAGATGAGCGTGAGTACTGGCAACACCTTGCAGCGTTCAATAATAGCTACCTTTATAGGTATATGTTGGTTGATGAGCCTATGGATCTTTTAACGGAGAAGGGCAAGACTAACTATCAACATTTTCAACAGTATCGGCATTATCGAGTACTGAACCCTATTGTATTTGCCCGAGTTTCAGAGCAACTCTTTCATCATGCTCATTACTGGGCCAGCAGACATCAGGGTGCTTTTAATGAAAGAGATCAAGCTTTGCTGTCACAGAGCTTTCAACTGCTTGAAGAGTTTAATGTTGCGACAGAAGGCCTGTGCTTTGAAAAAAGAAGTGAGCTTATGGAGAAGGCTAAAAGCTATGACATCCATCACTATATGCAGAACTTAAAACGCTTCTAATTATTCTGCCTGACGAATGGTCAGGTTAACTCTGCAGCGCCCTGTAACGGGGTGAACTCCGTCCTTAAGTTGCTGTACCCCGTGATACCGGAGTCTGTCACTCCCACCCCAAACTAAAGCATCCGTGTGTTGAAGCTGAAACTTCTGGTATTTCTCCGAACGCTTAAAACCACCCCATAAAAAGTTAACCGGTAAACCAAAGGAAAAAGAAACGATAGGCTTTGTAAAGTCCCTCTCATCTTTATCCTGATGCAAACCCATTTTTGCTCCGGGTAAATAAACGTTAATAAGACAGGAGTCTGGTTTGAAATTTTCAAACCCTGCAAGTGTTGCCACTTCTATTGCTTTGGTTGCAATGAGAGGGGGCATTTGGGGCCAGGGTGCTTTGGTGACTGGGTCAATCCTTTGGTATCGATAGCCCTGGCTATCACTCATCCAGCCATACTCGCCACAATTACTACTTTTGACTGACATTTTATGCCCGGCGGGCGTTTGTAAGTGACGTAAGGGAGCGCTCTTTAATACACCGCGAACGTCGGTTAACAAGGCCTCGTCATTTTTAGCCAAAAACTGATGAAACAGTGTTGCCTGTTCACTAATATTTGAACGCAGTGGTTCAGAACCCAGGTTGCCGAATAAATCCAGAGAGGTCATGTTATGTCTTTGCTAAAGGTAAGCTCATTAGAATGCGATCTTCACCAGGCCCTAAGTAATCTTTAATAGAATCAGTCGTCTGAAAGCCAAACCTTTCATATAAACAAACGGCGGATTTATTTTTCGGGGAAACGCTCAATTCAAGGCGTTTATAATGAAGTGACTGGGCAAGCAAAATAGACTGATGCAGTAATTCCTTACCCAATCCCTGTCCCTGAAAGCTTTTTCCAATAAGCAAGGACATAAGTGCTAAAGCGTTGTCAGCCAGAGGGACCATAAGGCTGTAGCCAGCCACTTTGTTATCAACTTTTAGTGATAAAAATGTGTCGCGCCACTGTTGCAAAGCCTGATAAAAAAATAGAGGAGGGTAGGCCTGGTTTGAGTAGAGCTGCTTTTCCAGAAACGCCATTCTGGCAATGTCATCATAAACCGTTTTGGCGATGGAGAACTCATTCTCATTGTGATCAGTTGCTGCTAGCGAACCGACACACAAACGACAGTCTTCCTCGATGGGGGCTGAGGCTTCGACATAACGCAATTTATGAGATGCTCGTTCACGGTTACTGGAAACCTGATATATACGTTCTCTGGAAGCTTTTTCCTCAGTCATGGCGCTTTACCCGGCGTTTGCCGTTAATCATAGGTCGGATAAGCTCTATTTTACCCAAATAAGCGGTAATAAATACGGCAATAATGTGAATAATCACGAGCGTAAAAATGATGTTGGCGGATATGCCGTGCAATGAGGTTAAAAAGCTGTCTCCATATAGTGCATCCACTTCTTCACGAAGAAAGCCAGTAACAGCCTGAACTAAAAACAAAGCAAGTATAGAAAACACCATAAGGCCACCGAGTGAATTATGGCCCTGAGTCTGCTTCACCTCTCTCTCTTTCAGTTCATGAAGATGTTTTTTTATACCAGAAAAGGAGGGGAGAAAACTTTTAAAGCGCGCATTAGGAGGCCCAATAAAGCCCCAGACAACACGACTCATAACCAAAGCTGCGGCAGTATAACCTACTGCCTGATGGATGCTGCTGCCATGTTCGAGGAAAAAATAGTTCAGACAAAAGCACAGTACCAATAACCAATGAAAGGTTCTTATAAACTTATCCCAAATGATCATTGGCACTGCCTTTACCGTTATTATTCAGTTTCTTGCTTAACAATACTGCCATCTACTGGGTTAAAGTAAATTTCAACTTTCTGCTTATTCTGGTTAAACCCGTAAATTTCATAACAGTTTCCATCGGTTACTTTAAACTCGTTTATTTCATAACCTTGCTCTTTCAACGAGCTCTGAAATTGCTCCTGATCCAACCAGTTTTCTTTAGGCTCCATAGTGCACTGTGTCATTCCTGATTCAGGACTGCCGCAAGCTGAAACAAAGAGTCCCGTAGCCGCAATAGCTGATAGTTTAAGAAGTTGTTTTCTCATTTGACCTCCAGTTGAATAGAACTTAAGACTAAATGTAGCAACTTCAGACAGATAACGCTAATTCATCCGGAGGTTAAAATGGTAGGGCCCAACTTAACCAAAAGAAATCGAGTCCGTCGTTAGGCCGTTTGATATCAGCGTTTGAATAGTGGGTATACCCCAAGGCGATACGAGCACTAGAGCTGCGGTTGTATTGCCAGGAGAGTGATATTCTGTCCTCAAATTGAAATTGGGTTGATAAGCGGCGATTACTTATTTGTGTTTTGTCGAAATAACTACCACCTATACCAGCCTCTAAAAATAACGGTCGCTGAGCTCCTGCTATGTGCCAGGAAAGAATCGGGCTGATAGTAAAAGCCGTTATATTATCTTCTGTATTGTTTGAGTCCTGCCAGTGGTTTAAAGCCGCCTCGACATGAAGTTTTGGTGAGCCAATCCATGTCGGCAATTCGACCGGTAAGTTTGTTACCCTGTAACCAGCCCTGACGCCCCTTAGCTGATCCGTAGAATAAGCTCCGGTAAAGTGAACCTCATCAGCAAAAGATGGGAAGTTTAAGATTATCAGTACAACCAGTGATGCTATACGCCACATATCACTCTCCAATAATAAAAAGGAGCAATATTTTACATACAAACACGAATGTATGTAAACAAGGGCGTCACCGTTAATTTATGAAATGATTAGCTGTAACCATTTTATAAAAGCAACAAGGGCGACTGGCTGCCTTTGTCGCTTACGATAGTAAACACTTAACGGATACTGACAGGGTCGTGCGAAATCATTATAAACTTTTAAGTTAGACAGACCGGGCGTGATAAGGCTGCTGTCGATAAGTGCAATTGCCTGTTCTGCCGCAGATAAGTCGAGAGACATTTGTACATCGTTACAGTGGATCATGCGTGTAGAGGCTAACTCCTGGCTGTAAGCTTTTAACATAGCCTGATGATCCGGGTTATCCGGGTTGATTAACCAGGGTAAATGAAACGGGCTTTCATTTGTCTGAATAGCAGAAACCGGTACCAGTTGGTTCTTCTGTAATGGAACAGACTGAATGTTTTTGTCCGTCGTCTTGCCATAACCAATAGCGAGATCCCAGCTTTGGTGTTGTATTGCTGATGCCATTTCCGCGGCACTTTCATTAACAAAGTGCTCATTACAACGACTAAAACTCAATTGTATGTGAGGATACAGAGAATGAAAGTCTGCAAGCTTTCCGGCCAGCCAGAAACGTAAACGCTCGGAACTGATTGCGACGGTTAGCTGTGTTGTTGTATTGTCACTTAGGTTTCGGGTGCGTTCTATTGTCCGTTCCAGCTGCTCGAATATTTGTTCAATTTGAGGAGCTAGCTCAAGACCTACCGGGGTGAGCGAATGAACTCGGTTGTCGCGTTGAAACAAGCGAACTTCGAGCTGCTCTTCCAGAGTTTGTATTTGCCGGGTTACGGCGGACTGAGTGACTCCAAGCTCTTGTGAGGCTTGCTTAAACGATCCGCTTCTGGCAGCAACATCAAACACTCTCAGTGCATTTAATGAGGGGAGTTTCGAGTTTTTCATATTGATTAATAGTAATCTGTAATTAATAAAAAGTAACTTTGATTCTGGCAGTTAAAGTGTAAATACGCAATAAGGAGTTTGTGTTGTCTTACTGGAGTGAGTTTTTAACCATTGCCTTGATTCATCTGTTCGCGGTTGCAAGCCCTGGCCCTGATTTTGCAGTCGTATCACGTTATAGCTTAAGTTTTGGGCGTAAGGCAGGTTACTGGGTGAGTCTTGGAATAGCCGCAGGAATTGTCATTCATGTGACTTATTCACTTGTTGGCGTTGCGCTCATCATTCACCAGACAGACTGGTTATATCAAACCCTGCTTTGTGCAGGTGCATTGTACTTAGGTTTTATCGGAACTCAGGCAATTAAAGCCAAGCCAAGAAAAGATATGTCGGACAGCGAGCTTGCCTCTACTCAACCACGTAAACGTAAAGCCTTTATTGTTGGTTTTATTACCAATGGTCTCAATGTTAAGGCAACAATTTTCTTTTTAACCCTATTTACTACTATTATTGCGCCGGAAACACCTTTTAGTATCCAATTTGGGTACGGCGTGTACCTTATTGTTGCAACTGGGCTGTGGTTTTTGTTTTTAACCTGGTTGCTTACTCAGCCCCGTATTTTTAAAACACTCTGGCACTACAGTCACTGGGTAGATCGCACCATGGGCGCTGCATTAATTTTACTTTCGCTGAAATTATTGTGGGAATGGGCCAACCTGATTGAGCTTATCGGATAAGACGTTTCAGGTTATACTGGTTGCAGTTCTTAAAGAAGAGATGAGAAAAGCTCACTATGCAGTTATTTGTGAATGATTTGACCGTTATTGATTGCTCTTACCTATGCCCTGAGAGGGGAATAGTCGGTGAGAGCTGGATTGTTGATATTGTGCTGGATGGCGCTCTAAATGAGCAATCTATGGTGCTGGATTTTGGTCGTGTGAAGAAGCAAGTTAAAGCCATTATCGATAATTCGGTTGATCATAAGTTGGTTGTGCCGGCGGAACATCCATACACAAAAGTCACGCATAACTCCGATGACAGTGCTAACTGGGTTGACTTTGTGCGCCCGGAACAGCGCTCTATCCATTTGTTCTGTCCTGCGGATGCCTTTGCTTTTATCGATGCGGAAGTTGTCTCCATTGAAACGGTTACTGACTACCTTAAAGCCGTCATAAAAAGAGAGTTGCCGGTTAACGTTGAAGGGCTTAGCTTGTTTTTACGACCTGAGAATATTGATGGTTTTTATTACCACTACACTCATGGTCTGAAAAAGCACGATGGAAATTGCCAACGTATAGCCCATGGCCATCGCTCAAAAATCCAGATTAAGCTGGATAACATACGACAGCCGGTACTTGAAAAAGAGTGGTCAGATAAATGGCAGGATATTTATTTAGGTACAACGGAAGATGTCTGCACTCGCAGCAATCTTCAATTATCTGACGCTGCCAGTGATTTGAGCTCTGATTCCAGCCACACCTTTTATAGCTATACTGCTGATCAGGGCCTGTTTGAACTTGCGGTTCCTAATGCAGAAAACTTCGTTATTGATACCGACTCAACCGTTGAATGTATCGCGGATTATTTAGTTGCAGAAATAAAATCACAAAACCCCGATAAAAAAGTCGAAGTTCGTGCGTTTGAAGGGGTTGGGAAGGGAGCCATTGCCTATGCGTAGAACAATTATCGCTTTTATTTTGTCGCTTTGCTCAATAAACGGTGCATTGGCGGACGAACCTATTGAACTGGAGATAAAAGGGCCATTGACTCAGGGAGCGCTTATTTTAGCTAAATCTGAACCCGGAGTTACTGCCACTTTGAATGACGAACTTCTGCAAGTTACCGAGCAGGGTTATATTGTTTTTGGTTTCGCACGAAAAGCTCCGCTTAAAAACACCTTAGTAATTCAGAAAGGTGACAGCAGAATAACCAAAGAGCTCACGTTAACGCCTCGTGAATATAAAATTGACCGTGTAGACGGAGTGCCTCAAAAGACGGTAACACCAGATCCCGCACAGGTTAAAAGGGCAAGAAAAGAAGCAGAGAAAGTTTGGGTAGCGCGGCAAAAAGAAACGCAGAGAACGGACTTTCTAACCCCAGTCGTTAAACCTGCAAAGGGGCGTATTAGTGGTGTTTACGGAAGTCAGAGAGTTTTTAACGGAGAACCTCGTAACCCGCATTATGGTGAAGATATCGCAGGGCCGACGGGTACTCCGGTAAAAGCCCCTTGGCCGGGTGAGGTGGTGTTAGCTGAACCCGACTTATTCTATTCGGGCGGCACAATTATTATTGAGCATGGCTATAAAGTCACGACCACATACTTGCACTTGAGCGAACTTAACGTGGACGTTGGCGACAAGGTTAAGCAGGGCGAGTTAATCGGTGCTATTGGTGCTACCGGTCGTGCAACCGGGCCTCATCTTGACTGGCGGGTTAACTGGGGAAATGAACGACTCGATCCAGCGTTACTTCCCCAGCTTTATCAGGACTAACCGGAAGGCGTTAGCCAGCCTTTCAACTTATCTGGTTGTTTCACGCTTAACAGGTAACTGCTTTTCGCGGGCTCCAGCCAGGTAAGCTCCAGGGTCATCAATTCATCTCTTCGGAATGCATGAACCGTTACTGTATCCCCTGGAACGTAGCGTTCAAGAATGGTTTTTATGGACTGCTCATTTACCTGCAAGTGATCAACCGCAATAATTCGGTCTCCGGCTGACAACCCTGCATGATAGGCGCTTTCGTCGTGGTAAACATTGATGATCTCCAGCCCTTGTGCAGAAGCTTTATATTTTGCGCCGAAGTTTACTCTGGCTGGCTGATCGGCTGCTTTGCCTCCACTGTTGTTGTCATCTACTGGTACTTGCCGTTGAACGTCGATACCGAAGTTTTGCAGCAACTCGATAAGTGGTATGGAGTCCTTGTTGTATAACGCGTCCTTTAAGAAGTCGGAAACATCAATGCCAGGATAATGATTTAGCCAACTCAGAACGGTATCATCGGCTGTGCCAATTGAGGTTTTACCGAATTCTTGCCACAGGTCTTTCATGACGTTGCCCAGAGTTAACTTATGCTCAGATTGCAGGCGTAACATTAAATCCAGGCTTAACGCAATTAATGCACCTTTAGCGTAATAACTGACAATGCTGTTAGGCGCATTTTCGTTCTGTTGATAAAACTTAGTCCACGCCAGAAAACTCGACTCGGTAACACTTTGTTGATACTGACCCGCGCCTCGTTCAACTCGTGAGAGCGTATCACCAAGCACTTTTAAATAGCGCTTTTCATCAATGATACCGCTGGCATGAAGCAGATAGTCATCAAAATACGACGTCATTCCTTCGTAGAACCAGAGCTGCTCGGTATAGGACTCTTTGTCCAGTTGATACGGCAGAAACGCTCGTGGCTTTAGGGTTTTAATGTTCCAACTGTGAAAATACTCGTGGCAACAAAGGCTCAGAAAAGTTTGATAGTTGTCATTCATTTCATATTGATGAGCACTGATAAGATCTTTACGGCTGCATAGTAGGGCAGTTGAGTTTCTATGCTCGAGTCCACCGAAGCCGTTACCGACAACCATGGTCAAAAATGTATAAGACTGGAAGGGGGCTTCGTCGAACATTTGCAATTGGGTTTCACAAATACGAGCAAGGTCAGCGGTTATTCTTGAGGTATCCGCAAAGTGCCTGCCACTTAAAACAAAGGAATGTTTTATCCCATGAGCGATAAATTCCTCAATGGTCAAGTCACCGATTAAAAACGGATAATCAATTAAAGCGTCGTAGTTTTCCGCCTGAAATGTTCCCCATGAGTGTGCTTGTCCATTTTTTCTTGGCATACCGGTTGCCACTTTCCACTGAGGTGCTTCAGGTGGCGCGTGAAGATGCAGTTCACAGGGAAGATCGGTCTGTCCTTCAACTGCCAGACATAAACTTGTGTTGTTAAAGAACCCCTGGAACTGATCAAGGTATGCGGAGCGAACAGACAAGTCCCAGGCGTAGACTTGATAATAGACGGTAATGGGATGGTTTGATTTGTCGAGACGCCAACGATTCTTTGCTATTTGCTCAATCGTTAACTCTTGTCCGTTACTTTCAGCATGTAGCCCTATGATGTGCTTACTAAAGTCTCGTATTAAGTAACTGCCCGGGATCCAGTTCGGTAACCAAAGTTCTTGTTCGTCAACCGCTCGTTCAATAGTGAGCGAGACATTAAATAAATGCCCGTGTAAATCGATGGGGGTTATATCGTAAGCGACCAAGGGACTCTCCTTTGCTTGACACAGCCAGACAACTAGCGATCATAGTAACATATCGATTCATCTCAAAGAGACCCCTATGACAAGCAAAATTTCGGAGCTCGTAACCGGTCAAAGAATAGAAGTTCAATTAGCCAGCTCAAATGTCCCGGCTCGTTTTTTCTCAGAGTTTATAGGTGCAGTTAATGACCGCTGGGTCATTATTAATATGCCGGACGTACGCAAATACAAGGATGTTCGAGATTTTTTGCAAGAGAAAACGCCAGTTATTGTTCGTTTTGTACTCGAAAATGAAAATGGGGAGATCTGTGCTTTTCGTAGCGAGGTAAGTTACGTCATCTCACATCCAACAAAAATGCTTTTCATTTTGTGGCCTAACCAGATAGAGCACAGAGTCATTAGAAAAGGGCGTCGGTTTGACGCTTTTTTGCCTGCCGAAGTAGCCGGAAAGTCGGTGAGCGGTGACGAAGTATCTTTTAAAGGCCACGTGTTGGATGTTTCAGAAAGTGGCTGTCGGTTAAAGCATGAAAAACCGGACGGTAAGCTGGAAGAACTATGGGAAAATGGCAGTAAAATTGTTCTGAATATAGAACAAAAAAGAAATGGTGATCTCACCCTTAATGCAATAGTCCGACAAATAAAAGTGCTTGAGGAGCAGGTTGAGTTAGGCGTGCAGTTTATGGGAAATCAGAAGGAGCAAGTCAATTCACTTTTCTCAGGAAGCTTAGTTGATATTGATGAGCTATCGAGACTAGAGTCTTCAGCGCGATGAATAAACCGATAAAAACGCAGTGGCAGTTACTGATGGACAATCGTAACCGCTTTTTTTGGTTATTGCAGGCGGGTGGCTGGATAGGCTACGCATTAGTGAATTATATTGGCTCACTAATGCATGAAATGCGAGACATATACACCTTGATCATCATTCTTGGTGCCTATGCTGGTTTTTTGATAACAATCCCTTTGCGGTATTTGTATCGCAGAATATGGGAGCTGCCGCCACCTTTGATGGTCCTTATCGCAATTGGTGTCTCATACATTACAGCGGTAGTCTGGGCCATTGTTGATAACGCAACCTATTGGGAAATTTACAAATTTGGGTTTCGGCCGGACAGTCCTTTTTTCTATTTAAAAAACAGTTTGGCTAAGTTCTACATTGTTCTTAGCTGGAGTGGATTGTACTTTGGCATTAAGTACTATCAGATGCTGCAAGAAGAGAAGCAAAAAGCGTTGCTTGCCTCGTCTATGGCGCATCAGGCACAGTTAAAAATGCTGAGATATCAGTTAAACCCGCACTTTTTGTTCAACACTTTAAATGCGATATCGACACTGATTCTGCTAAAAGACAACGAAAAAGCCAATTTAATGGTAAACAAACTTAGCCGCTTTTTGCGTTTTTCGTTAGATAATGAGCCGATTAAAAAAGTGACGCTAGAGAAAGAAATTGACGCGCTGTTGCTGTATCTGGATATCGAGAAAGTTCGTTTTGACGAGCAACTTGAAATTGATATTCATTTGTCCGATGAGACAAAACACGCGTTGGTTCCAAGTTTGATTTGCCAGCCTTTGATTGAGAATTCAATAAAGTACGCTATTTCTAACGTTGAAGGGGTCGGGCTAATAAAAGTGCGCTCGTGGGCTGATAATGGCAATTTGATACTGGAAGTTTGTGACAACGGTCCCGAAATACAAACAGACCCTGAAAAGCTTTTCCGTAAAGATGGTGTGGGACTCAATAACACTCGACAACGATTAAAATCTTTATACGGCAAGCATTATCGTTTTGAGATGCTCAAAGGTGAAGAAAGTGGTCTTTGTGTTCGCATTACTATTCCGATCGAAACGGTGGAGAATCAATAATGAATCGATTGAAAACCTTGGTTGTTGACGATGAGTCACTTGCCAGAAAAGGTTTGGCTATTCGTTTAAAAGAATTTGAGCAACTGGAGCTGATGCCCGAGTGTAAAACCAGTCGAGAGGCTGTGGAAATTATTGTAAAAGAAAAGCCCGATTTGATTTTTCTTGATATTCAAATGCCTGGCCTTAATGGATTTGAAGTGTTGAAAGCGGTTAAGGAGCAAGGGCAGGACTTGCCTATTGTGGTTTTTGTAACCGCTTATGATGAATATGCGATAAAGGCATTTGAAGTCAGGGCACTGGATTACTTGTTAAAGCCCGTGGATGATGCTCGCTTAGCGGAATGCGTTAAACGTGTGATAAGTGAGCATCAAAATGTCAATGACGAACAGCAGAGTAAATTAATCAGCCTTGTAGCTGAGGTGACCGGGCAGGACGCTGACACCTTGCTGGAAAGGTTGTCAGCAGGAGAGAACATTACTGCTGATGAATATCCGGATTACATTGCAATAAAAGATAGTGGCGAAATTACTCGGGTGGCGGTTAAAGATATCAAGTGGGTTGATGCCGCAGGTGACTACATGTGCATACATGCCGGAGACGAGACCCACATACTGCGTCGTACCATGAAAGAGCTGGAACAGGACTTAAACCCTAAGTTATTTCAACGGGTTCACCGCTCAGCTATCGTCAATATAAAACAGGTGGAGAAGTTGTGTAACCAGCAAAATGGTGAGTATCATTTACAATTAAAAAATGGTCAAAAACTGAAAGTCAGCCGTAGTTATAAAGACCGTATTAAACAACTTATTCTGAGCTGAACATGTATCGACTGACAGGCGTGCTTACCGTTCTTATTTTTATTGCTGGTTGTACAGCTAATATAGGCTATCAGTTTGCTGATACTCTGGTGGAGTGGAAGGTAAAGGACTACGTTGACTTGAACGGTGAACAACAAGAGCTGCTATCAGAAAAAGTCGATGAACTTCATCAGTGGCATGCTCAGACACAGCTTCCTTTGTACCGCAAGGAACTAAAAGCATTGCGCGATAAGGTTGAGGAAAAGTCGTTAACACAAAACGATATTGGTGATTTTGAAGATACTTTATGGGCTTTTTGGGAAAACGTACTCATAAAAATTGAGTCCGAAGCCGACTTACTCGCAACACTTTCTGTAAAACAGCGCCAGCAACTGGTAAGCCGACTAGAGGAAGCTCAGGAAGAACGCTATCAGCGTTTGAAAGAAGATAAAGAACAGAGTGACATACTACGACGTCTTGATCGCATTTCCGAAGTTGAGGAAGATTTAGAGGATATCCTCGGCGACTTAACAACAGAGCAAGATAAGTTATTGCGTAGTTGGGTAAGTGATTCACCCCAGCTACGGGAGCCTTGGTTAAGTTACCGTGCAAGCTGGATAACCGAATTTGAAAAAGCGCTACTGAAACAGCCTGTTGATGAAGAAAAGATGTCGTCTTTAATCCTTGATCCTAAACAACTCAGAAGTGAGTCTTTTCAACAGAAATCAGAAGAAAGCAGTGAACTGCGAAATAAATTTCTTTGGGATATGTATCAAAGTCTGACTCAGGAACAGCGTAAGAATGTGATTAAAAAGGCCGATGAATATATCGACCTTCTCGATTCGTTAATTAAAGATTTTAGTAACTAGCGCACTTCAATAATTTTACAAGTGTTACTTGAGCCTACGGTTTCCATAACGTCACCATGAGTGAGTATGACTAAATCACCCGCTTTAATGTGACCACTCTTTTTAACCACTTCGATAGCTTCAGTGATTGGGTTTTCTACACTGGTGGAATCAAAGTTTATAGGATAGACACCACGATAAAGCGCTGACTTATCGCGGCTGTGAGAATGGCGCGATAACGAGAATATTGGCAGGTGCGAGGTAATACGAGACATTAACTTGGCAGTAAAGCCCGATTCTGTCAGAGCAATAATAGCGGTCACACCATTGAGATGTGTGGCAGCGTACATTGCAGACATTGCAGTAGCCTCGGTAATACTGGAAAACATTTCTTCCAGGTCCTGATGGCGCAGTTGAGCTGAAGGGTGAGTTTCAGCGCCAAGACAAATATCCGCCATTGCTTTAACTGTCGCTATCGGGTGTTTTCCTGCAGCGGTTTCAGCTGACAACATAACGGCATCTGTGCCATCTAATACAGCGTTGGCAACATCCATTACCTCAGCACGAGTTGGCATAGGGTTTTCGATCATCGACTCCATCATTTGAGTCGCTGTGATAACAACACGATTTAATTGACGAGCACGAGAAATAATCTGTTTTTGCTTGCCAACTAATTGTGCATCGCCAATTTCAACACCTAAGTCACCACGGGCAACCATAACAGCGTCAGAAGCTCTGATGATATCGTCTAAAGCATGCTCGCTGGCGACAGCTTCTGCGCGTTCTATTTTTGCGCACAACACGCCTTGCCCGCCAGCTTCTCGCAGTAGGTGACGTGCCTGATTTATGTCGTCTCCGGAGCGGGGGAAAGAAACTGCGAGGTAATCGACACCAATTTCTGCGGCCAACTTTATATCGGCATAATCTTTTTCAGTTAATGCTGCGGCTGATAAACCACCGCCCTGACGGTTAATCCCTTTATTGTTGGAGAGGAGACCTCCAACGGTTACTTCAGTCATTACCTGACTGCCGTTAATTTCTTCAACTTTTAATTGAATACGGCCGTCGTCAAGTAACAGAATATCGCCGGGGTTAACGTCATTAGGTAAATCTTTATAGTCCAGCCCGACTCTGTTCTGGTCACCACTGTCTTTTTCAAGCTCAGCATCTAAAATGAACTTATCGCCAACGGATAACATAATTTTATTTTGTTGAAAGCGCGCTACGCGAATTTTAGGGCCTTGTAGATCACCTAAAATAGCAACATGCGCTTCTAGTTCGCGGGCTATTTTTCTGACCATTGAAGCTCGGTGTTTGTGATCGTCTGCATTACCGTGAGAGAAGTTAAGGCGAACGACATTGGCGCCAGCTCTGATAAGTTCTCTGAGAGTTTCCTCAGAGTCTGTGGCCGGTCCAAGAGTGGTCACAATTTTGGTACGACGAAGCATGCAAAACCTCAGCAAAAATTAGCCATGAATGTTAGCTTAAGTTTAGCATACGCAGTATGACAGTAGTACGAAATTTAATTGAAAGATAAAGAGGTTAGTCCTTTATGAGTGAGCATAACTGGGAAGATAAAAGCGAGCAGGAGTGGCGTGAATTGCTAGGTGATGAAGCCTATTATGTCTTAAGGGAAAAAGGCACGGAAAGGCCTTTTTCAGGTAAGTATCTAAGTTGTGATAAAGAGGGCATATACCGTTGTGCGGGCTGTGGGCAAAAACTTTTCGACGCTAACCATCAATTCGATGCACACTGTGGTTGGCCAAGCTTCGATAAGGCAATACAAGGTTCAGTTGACTACGTAAAAGATGCAAGCCATGGGATGATAAGGACGGAAATACTCTGCAGTCGCTGTGGTGGTCATCTGGGCCACGTGTTTGATGACGGGCCCACCGAGACCGGACAGCGTTATTGTGTTAACTCGCTAGCTATGCGTCACGAAGACGATGAGTAATAACCGCGAAAGTTTCCTTCTTCGATTTTCTCAACTATGTCTTCGGCTTGTTCGTCCCACTGTTCGTATTGTTCTTCGCTGGCATTAACAATGTTCTTCATACTGTTTTTCTCCAGGTTGTCCTGACCAAGCTGCCAGGCAACCTGAGACCATATATAGGCTTGAGACCCATTACCTTCTTTGAGGTACATGGAGACTAAGGTTGACGGTATTTCAGGGTTAATACGATCACCGGGCTTATATAACCGTAATGCATTGTAGAGAAGCTCGAATGTTTTTTGTGAGTCCTGCTTTGCATAATAGGTGGCCAGGGCCAACTTCAGTTCAGGCGTCTCCATTTGCGGAGTCCCTTCTAAGGACAGCAGTTTTTGTAAAGCCTGGTCGTTTCCCCGGTTTGACCAATGCCAATATAACCAAAGCGGGTGGTCGGAACCGGCCGTTTTATCGGCTAACTTTTTAATGTTTTTTTGCGAGTTGATATAGGCTTCAATACGGTTTGACTGTTTTTGCTTGAGCTTTTTGTGCTCAATAGTTGAAGCTAATTCCATACATTGGGCGTACTCTTGCAGGTCACGCATTAAAAAGTATTGGTTTTCACTGGTATCTTTCTGGTGTCGCTCGTAACGACTGAATATAAGCTGCCTGCGCTCAGAGTTACACCAGTTATCGTCATTTAAGTCACTGCACATTGCGGGGTTGGACTGGCAAATTTCACGTACAGTTGGTTTTCCTTCAACACAACCGACGAGGGCAACGACAGCACTTGTAATGGCGATTCTTTTTAACATAGGCTTCAACATTTAATTAGTGAAATACGATTGTTTCTTAAAATTGGCTTCATGCCAAGCTTTTCAGTACAATATCGCGGTTTTTAAAGCGTAGCATTTTAATTAGCTCACTGACATTAGCATAGAGGACAGGGCTCACTATGAACTCTAACCAGCAAGATCCAACCTTATCAAGTTGGCAGGAACGCCAGGAATTCGCCGAGCAAATGCAACCGTTGCTTGGTAAGTTGTACCGCAACTTCGGTGTCGAAATTTTAGTTTACGGACGTTCATTATTGAATGTATCAACTATCAATATCATTAAGGCACATCGTCTTATTCTTCGTCACGAAGGGCAGAAAGTTCGCTTACGTGAAAGCTTTCCTTTCCTGCAGGCTATGGCAGAACTGAAGCTGTCACCAGCCCGAGTTGATTTGGGTAAACTTGCCTATGGTTATTTGTTTGGTGGCAAAGGCGATAACTTGTCGGTTACTGAGTATGTTCAGCGTGAATTAGCGGACATCATCGACTCGGAAGATAACATTGAGCCGCGCGATGTCGTTCTATATGGTTTTGGCCGTATCGGTCGTTTGCTGGCGCGTTTACTTATTGAGCGTAACGGTGCAAACAATAAAATGCGTTTGCGTGCAATTGTTGTTCGTGGTGGCCGTGACGGAGATTTAGAGAAACGGGCAAGTTTATTACGTCGTGACTCTATCCATGGTCTGTTTAACGGTTCAATCACCGTCGATCACGAAAACCAGAGCATAAAAGCCAACGGCACTAATATTAAAGTTATTTACTCTGATGGACCAGATCAAGTTGACTACACCCAATACGGTATTGATAACGCAATCGTTATCGATAACACAGGTATTTGGAAGGATGAAGCCGGGTTAGGTCTGCACCTTAAGTCAAAAGGTGTGAATAAAGTTCTTCTGACTGCACCATCAAAAGGTGACATTAAGAATATCGTATTCGGTGTTAACGACAATATGATTGAAGACAGCGATAGCATCGTTTCAGCTGCAAGTTGTACAACGAATGCGATTACACCTGTTCTTAAAGCCTTGAATGATGAGTATGGTATTCGTAACGGTCACGTTGAAACTGTGCATTCGTATACAAACGATCAAAACTTGATTGATAACTATCATAAAGCCGACCGTCGCGGTCGCTCTGCGCCATTAAACATGGTTATTACTTCTACAGGTGCTGCTAAGGCCGTTGCAAAAGCACTTCCTGAAATGGAAGGAAAGCTGACAGGAAACGCTATTCGTGTGCCGACACCGAACGTTTCAATGGCTATCATGAATTTGAACTTTGAAAAATCGACTAACCGTGATGAGTTAAATGATTATCTGCGTCAGGTAGCGTTGCATTCAGAGTTGGTTAATCAGATAGACTATACCGCCTCAACTGAAATTGTTTCGTCGGACTTAGTGGGCTCGCGTCATGCCGGCGTTGTCGACTCTCAGGCGACCATCGTAGAGGATGACAGGGCTGTACTGTATGTTTGGTATGACAACGAATTTGGTTACAGTTGTCAGGTTGTACGTGTAGCAGAAGCTATGGCTGGGCTAAAAGTACCTAATTTACCTAAATAATTGAAAAAGCGCCTTTAAGGCGCTTTTTTTCTAGTATTTCTTATTTAACAAAGCAAAGGGTGACGTATGCATATCACTGCAAACTTTGACAGTGGCAATATTCAGGTTATCAGCGCAAATAATGCAGATGATATCCGCCTGGCAATCAGAAAAGATCACCAATCCGACTTTTACCAATGGTTCCATTTTAAGCTGTTTGCCGAAGCCGGCGAAGAGCATGTAATGATAATAGAGAACGCATCTGGGTCAGCTTATCCAGACGGTTGGAAAGGTTATCAGACGTTAGCTTCTTATGATCGTGAAACCTGGTTCCGTGTGCCGACTGAATATAATGGTAAAGAGCTGGTTATTCGTCATACACCGGAACAAGAAAGTGTTTATTACGCTTACTTTATTCCTTATTCGTATGAGCGTCATCAGGATCTTATCCAATCTGCTCAACAGTCTATCGATTGCTACCATGAGCTACTGGGTGAAACCATTGACGGGCGTGAGTTGAACTTGCTGGTGATTGGCGAGCCGGATGAGAGTAAAAATACCATTTGGGTAACGGCTCGTCAGCATCCGGGTGAGTCAATGGCCGAATGGTTTATGGAAGGCTTTATTACTCGCTTATTGGACGACGAAGACGGCGTAGCTCGCAAATTGCTTGATGAAAACGTATTTTATGTCGTGCCGAATATGAACCCGGACGGCAGCGTTCGTGGCCATCTGAGAACCAACGCCGTAGGTACTAACCTGAACCGTGAATGGGCTGAGCCGAGTCTGGAAAAAAGTCCGGAAGTTTTCTACGTGCTAAAACGCATGCAGGAAACGGGCGTTGACATGTTCCTTGATGTTCATGGTGACGAAGACTTACCTTATAACTTCGTAGCAGGTTGTGAAGGCATTCCATCTTACGATGATCGCCATAAAGAGCTGGAAGATACCTTTAAAGCAGCGTTCTTGGCAGCAACACCTGAATTCCAGACGGAATATGGCTACGAACGAGATGAGCCGGGTAAAGCTAACATGACGGTTGCCAATTCGGCAGTTGGCGAGCGCTTCAAGTGTTTGTCTTACACGCTTGAAATGCCGTTTAAAGATAACGCGAATTTACCAGACGAAGATTTCGGTTGGTCTGTCGCCCGTTGTCAGCGTTTAGGGGAAGATGTTTTAACGGCAATGTTGGCAGTCTCACCTAAATTACGTTAAAACTAGAGTTGTATCACAAAATAATAACAACAAAGGGGGTCTTCCTTGGAAGTGCTCAACAATTTTTTGCTTTGGATTGATGGGTTCTTAGGTTCTGCAGCCTATTTCCCATTTATTTTGCTCGGTGTCGGTTTATTTTTCACCTTATATCTTGGCTTTCCTCAAGTGCGCTATTTTCGGCATGCCTGGAGAGTACTAGCGGGCAAGTTTGATAAAAAAGACTCGCAAGGTGATACCAGCCACTTTGAAGCGTTATCTACCGCTTTATCCGGTACCGTCGGTACCGGTAATATCGGCGGCGTCGCACTAGCCATTTTTTTAGGTGGTCCGGCGGCTATTTTCTGGATGTGGATGACAGCATTCCTTGGTATGACCACGAAATTTGTCGAAGTTACTCTGTCGCATAAATATCGTGTTAAAACCGAAGACGGAACGATGGCAGGCGGTCCAATGTATTACATGGATCGTCGTCTGAATATGAAATGGCTGGCTGTAATTTTTGCCATTGCAACAATCATCAGTTCGTTTGGCACCGGGAATATGCCGCAAATTAATAATATCGCCCAGTCGATGGAACAGACCTTTGAGATTGATCCGATCTGGACTGGCGCCATTTTATCGATTTTGCTGGCGATGGTTATTATTGGCGGTATTAAACGAATCGCGGCGGTTACCTCGAAAATCGTACCGATAATGGGGATTCTTTATGTTATCGGTTCTTTGAGCGTTATTTTCTTCAATATCGATAACATTGGTGAGTCGTTTGTTTCTATCTTTCGTGATGCCTTCACTGGTTCAGCTGCGGCTGGCGGGTTCCTTGGTGCAAGCTTTGCTTATGCCTTTAACCGTGGTGTAAACCGTGGTTTATTCTCGAACGAAGCCGGTCAGGGTTCTGCTCCTATTGCACACGCATCGGCAAAAGCGAAAGACCCTGTAGCTGAAGGTTTGGTTTCGATTCTTGAGCCGTTCCTGGATACCATTTTAATTTGTACTTTAACCGGTTTGGTTATTTTATCTTCGGGTGTTTGGACTGAGAAGTTTGAGAACAATTTTGCCCGAAGTGATCTGGATTTTGTTGTCGGTGAATACAACGACGTTGACAGCGAAGACAGACAAGAACTGTATAAGTACTTAAATGGTATTAGCGATACTGAAATAAAACGTTACTCGGGCACTTTACAAGTTGTAGATGGCCAGGCTCAGACGAATGGTGAAATCACGATTTTACACGCGCGTTCTGTTGCTGAAGATGTACGTTTTGTTATCGCAGGAGAAGATGCCTACAACGGTCAGGTTAGAATTGAAAATGGTAATCTGATCAAAGAGGATATTCAGGTTGTTGGTAAGTCATTAGTGCACTCAGCGGCTCTTACCTCACTGGCTTTTGCAAACGGTTACTTTGGTGATTACGGTCAGTATATTATTCCAATTACCTTATTAATGTTTGCATTTTCAACTGCCATTGCCTGGTCTTATTATGGCGACAGGGCGGTTGTCTACCTGGTTGGGCAGAAAGGTGTGATGCCTTATCGCATACTGTATGTGGCAGGCTTCTTCTGGGCGTCTTTTGCCGATACAACGTTGGTTTGGACAGCCTCTGCCGTTGCCATTGTCTTAATGACATTACCCAACTTATTGGGCATGATTTTACTTCACCGCGAAATGAAATCGACCGTTAAGTCGTACTGGAAAGACTTTGGTGATGCCGATAAGAAGAAGTGATTTATGGCAATAAACTGAAGCTAAGCGGCCAACGAAAAGTTGGCCGTTTTACTTTTATTCCCGGGTAACGCTTGAAATTAAGAGCAAAAGCCTTATATTGCAAGGACTGCATAAGAGATAGGTTGTATATGGCGTTAACACAATGTCCTTCGTGTAATAAACGAATTTCAAGCAAAGTAAAAGAATGTCCGCATTGTCAGTTTGTGCTGGCCGGTCAGTCAAAGGAAGATATGGAACGTGAGTGGCTAAGACTTAAACAAGAAAAGTCTGACAAGCTGGTGTCTCGTTCAATGCTCGCCTTACTTATTGCTATCGCTGCTTTTACTTATTTGTTCATGCAACAGCCTATGCCTAACACCTGGCAGTATGGTATCGCTGTTGGGGCGATGGTTGGTGGAGTCGTCTGGTTTTTAATCAACCGTGTGCAACTTCTCTTTTTAAAAAAGAAAAAGCGGTAACCCCTATGCAATTCGACGATTTAATTAAAAGTATGAACCAGGAGGTCTATGAACGCCTGGTACAAGCTGTTGAAACGGGGAAATGGCCTGACGGCAACCGTTTATCTGACGAGCAACGTGAAAACTCCATTCAATTAGTTATGGCTTATCAGGCGCGCTATGCAAGCTCTGATGAGGCCTTTACTATTGGTGCTAATGGAGAGATGGTGACAAAAACAAAACGCGAGCTTAAAGAGCAGTTTAAAGACACTCCCGAAGAATCAATCGCGCGTTTTAAACTCGATGGACAAGAAGGCGGACTATGAGCTCTCAGCTGTATTCAGATTTGTTAGCCCAAAGCAGGGCATTAACAGAGGCCGAGCCCGATTTAATTGCAAACCTCGCGAATATTTCTGCGCTACTTTACGAACATATTGATGACGTTAACTGGTTAGGTTTTTATTTAACCCGCTCAGACGATGAATTAGTGCTTGGCCCTTTTCAGGGGCGAGTTGCCTGTGTCCGAATACCTTTTGGCAAAGGCGTTTGCGGAGTAGCGGCACAGTCACAAGAGTGTCAGAGAGTCGAAGATGTTCATCAGTTTGCCGGACATATTGCGTGCGACTCAGCATCAAACAGTGAAGTGGTGGCTCCTATCGTTGTAAACGGCAAAACGGTTGCGGTACTGGATATCGATAGCCCATCAATTGGCCGTTTTAGCGAAGAAGATGAAAAAGGTATTAAAGCGATTGCTGAATATTGCCAGTCATTAGATTGGTCAGGGTTGCAGCGCTGATATGTTTGTTGAATTCGATATTCATAGCTATTTGGTGACGAAGCAGGACGTTGTTTTTTTCGAAGAGCAGGAAGAAGAAGCCGCTGACCGAATCAATGAAATGCTTCATCACATTAATGCATTACGAGAGGATGACGATACAACAGAGCAGCTTGAAGAAATGGTTCGTCGTACGCTGTACGACTGGATCGAAGAGCCTGCCTTATTAGATTTGTCATTTGATGAAATGGACGACTATGTTCGAAACTTAATGAAAGTTGTCCGCGAACAGGAAGAAGAATGGAATGAGTGAACCTGAAAAGCTGACGAAGAGCAAAGATGTTATTGCCTACTTAACTGAGCAATTTCCTGAGTGTTTTAGTATTAAAGGCGATGCTAAGCCATTAAAAATTGGTATTTTTGAAGACTTAGCGAAACGTCTGGAAAATGATGACAAAGTGAGTAAAACGCGCTTGAGAACAGCGTTACGTCATTATACGAACAGTTGGCGTTACCTTCACAGTATTAAAGCTGGTAGTCAGCGCGTGGATCTTGATGGTAAGTCAGTTGAAGCGGTTACTGAAGAGCATCAGCAACACGCTCAGGAGACATTAAAAGAGTCAAAGGCGAAAGTTGCCGAAAAGAATAAGGCTTCTGCTAAGGCTAATGCAAAGAAGGCGCCGGCTAAGAAGAAAGCGGAAGGTGCAGGTAAACCTAAGTCTAAGCCCACCAAAAAAGCTAACAAACCTGAAGTTAAATTGGCCGATGTGGAACTCAATAACCTTTCCGTTGGTCAACAGGTACAGGTAAAAGCAGGGAATACCCCAATGTCAGCAACAATTTTGGAACTGGACAAAGATGATGTTCAGGTTCAGTTGCAAAACGGGTTAACCATGAAAGTTAAAGCAGACAAGATTTTTCTGCGCGCGTAGGAGTAGTCGATGAAACACTGGGCTGTAAAAAAATGTGCATTGGCACTGATGTGTGTTGTTCCTGCCGCGGTTGCAATACCGCCAGAGCACAAAGTCAGTGAGTTACCAGAATTAGAGCAAGAAGCTCAACACGATACAGCCAGTGAGCGTATTACCTCTTATTTTACCCGCTATCATTTCAGTAGTCTGACGCTTGATAATGAACTGTCTGAAAAGATTCATGAACGCTATTTCGAGCTGCTTGATTACAGCAAGATGTTTTTGCTTAAAGAAGATGTAGAAGCGGCAGATGAATATCGCCATTTATTCGATGACATGCTGAAGCGTGGTGAGTTGGATGTCGCTTTCGATATCTATCAGAAAAGCCTGGAACGCCGTTTCCAGCGTTATGAGTACGCCTTGTCTTTGCTTGATGAAGAGGAGCCTATGGACTTCTCAGCAAAAGATGACAAGTACTACTACGACCGGGAAGACGCAGAATGGGCATCGTCTCTGGAAGAGCTCAATGAACTTTGGCAAAGCCGGGTTAAATACGACGCTCTTAACTTGAAGCTTGCCGGTAAAGAATGGCCGGAAATTGTTGAAACCTTAGGCAAGCGTTATAACAGCGCATTAAACCGATTGACCAAATCTAAAAGTGAAGACGTTTTTCAAACCTTGATGAATGCATTTGCTCGCTCGGTTGAGGCGCATACCAGTTATTTATCTCCTTCTAATTCAGAACGTTTTCAGCAGAATATGAACCTTGAACTTGAAGGTATCGGTGCCGTTTTGCAGTCAGAATATGACTACACCGTAATCCGCAGCCTGGTTCCGGGTGGTCCGGCGGACAAAACTGGAGAGCTCTCACCTGAAGATAAGATTATCGCTGTTGGCCAGGGTAAAGGTGAAGATGAAGAAGACTTCGTTGATATTATTGGCATGCGGTTGGATGACGTTGTTGAACTCATTAAAGGGCCAAAAGGAACCACGGTTCGCTTACAGGTCTTAAAGGCTAGCCAGGGCGCTGGCGGTACGCCAAGCGAAGTTGAGATTGTCCGTGACAAAGTTAAGCTGGAAGATCGCGCGGCCAAAGCTGAAGTAAAAGAATTTGAAGAAGGCCCTTATAAAGGCCGACGCTTGGGAGTTATTGAAATCCCGGGGTTCTACAATAATTTAACTGCTGATGTTAAAAAGCTAATAGAAGACTTAGAAAGCAAAGATGTCGAAGGCCTTATCGTAGATTTACGTGGTAACGGCGGCGGAGCGTTAACCGAGGCTATTAGCTTAAGTGGTTTATTCATTGATAAGGGGCCCGTTGTACAGGTGAGTGATGGGCGTGGCCGAATTGACGTCAGTGAAGATAAAGACGGAAAGACATATTATGAAGGACCATTGTTCGTTATGGTCGACCGTTACAGTGCATCAGCCTCTGAAATTTTTGCTGCAGCTATGCAAGATTATGAACGGGCACTTATTATTGGTGAAAACACCTTTGGGAAGGGCACTGTACAGCAGCATCGTGGTCTGGCTCGTCGCTTTGACTTTTACGATAATCCGTTAGGAAGCGTACAGTATACAATTGCAAAGTTTTATCGTATTGACGGTGGAAGCACCCAACTGAAAGGTGTTCAGCCTGACGTTGTTTTCCCTTCTTTTGTTGAAGCTTCTGAGTGGGGTGAAAGTAAAGAAGACAACGCTTTGCCCTGGGATAAAATTGATAAAGCCACACATAGCACAGTTGGCAACATCAATAGTGCAGAGGTACAAGAGTTGCAACAACAGCTGAATCAGCGAATAGAGGATGATCCTGAATTTTCTTATGTATTTGAGGAAATCGAAAGATTCAGAAAGGAACGTGATAAAACCTGGGTTAGCCTGGTTTTAGCTGAGCGTGAAGAGAAACAGGAAAAGCAGAAAGCAATACAGCTAGAGCGCGTTAATGAACGTTTAAAGCGTGCGGGTAAAAAGCCTGTTGAAGATATTGAAGAAGCGCCGGAAGACTTTGTTGAGGTGGATCCTTACCTTGACCAGGCCGCTCTGGTTGCATTCGATTTTATTGATGATAAGCAACTTGCTTCGAATTAAGAGTGTAATTTTTAAAGTACCGCCTTTACGGCGGTATTTTTTTGTGAACTTGTCATAGACCCTGTTTTTGTGGTCATATAGCGCGTTAATAAACACAAACGATTAATAATAATGACAACAAATAATCAAGCTATCTCGAGCCGGTGGTCAAGCCGGCTAAGTTTTATATTGGCTTCTTCTGCCGCTGCTGTTGGCTTAGGTAACATTTGGAAGTTTCCTTATGTAATGGGCGAAAACGGGGGCGGTGCTTTTGTCCTTGTTTATCTGCTTTGTATTTTGGCTATTGGCATACCCATTATGATGGCTGAGGTCATTATAGGACGGCGTGGGCGCCACTCTCCAGGGTATGCCGCAAAATCAGTTGCGTTAGAATCCGGTAAGCACTCTGCCTGGCAATCGGCCGGATGGCTGGGCATGCTTACCGGCTACTTAGTTCTGAGTTTCTATGCGGTAATAGCAGGCTGGGCATTAGCTTACGTATTCAAAGCAGGACAGGGTGCATTTACCCAGGCTTCAGCTGAAGAGATAGGAAAAACCTTTGAAGGGTTATTGGCATCTCCTGGTGAGCTAATGCTTTGGCACAGCCTGGTGATCATAGCCACGGTTTTGGTTGTTGGTAATGGTGTAAAAAATGGCCTTGAAAGGTCTGTTAGATTATTACTGCCCTGCATGATTGTTCTGTTGGTGGTCATTGCGGTCTACTCCGGCAGTATTGGCGATTTCTCTGCTGCAATAGGCTTTATGTTTGAGCCTGACTTTAGCAAGCTCAGTGTTAATGGTGTCATGATAGCACTCGGCCATTCATTCTTTACTTTAGGCCTGGCCTCTGGCGTTGTCATTATGTATGGTGCCTACCTTCCCCGTGAAACCTCAATTGTGCAAACCAGCCTCTGGATTGCTGTTATAGATACTTTTGTAGCATTGCTTGCCGGCCTGGCCATATTTCCGCTGGTTTTTGGTTATGGTTTAACCCCAAGTGAAGGCCCCGGGCTTATTTTCACAACCTTGCCTTTAGCTTTTAGTGAGATGCCGGCGGGTGGTTTTGTCGGAACGGTATTTTTTATCATGCTGGTTATTGCTGCATTTACATCGGCCATAGCAATGATTGAGTCGTCGGTGGCTTTTGTTGCTGAAAAATTTTCTTTAAGTCGCTGGCCGGCAACAATCGTATCGGCCGGAGTACTGTGGCTTCTTGGGCAATTAACGATTCATTCCTTTGCCGGGTCTGAATGGGCGCAGTTAAGCGGTGAATGGTTTGGTAAGCCAATTAATTCACTCTTTGATATCATAGATGTTTTAACATCGAGCTTGTTACTACCACTAGGCGGTTTACTGTTGGCGGTATTAGCAGGTTGGGTGATGCGTTCTGAGTTCACAAAAGACGAACTGGATACCAAAAAAGGCATTTTCGATGTCTGGTTACTTTGTGTTAAATACATTTCTCCAGTCGCCATCATTATTATTTTTTTACAGCTGATTGGCTTTATAAAACTTTAGGTTGAATAATTAATGAGTCATAAAACAAAAGCACCCAGTTTATTACAAGCGCTGATCCCTTTATTTGCGCTAATTGCCATGTTGTCTTCGTCGGTTTATTTGTTTGGCGAAGACTCTTCTTATGGACCGAACCAGATAGCATTGTTAGTTGCTGCAGGCATTGCCGTTATTATCGGTTTCCGAAATGGTTTTAGCTGGCAGCAAATTGAAGAGGGTATTACCGAGGGGATCTCCGTCGCCCTGGGTGCGATGCTTATCATTCTTGCGGTTGGCTCATTGATTGGCACCTGGCTCTTATCGGGTACCGTCCCTACACTCATTTATTTTGGCCTTGAGCTATTAAATCCAAGTTTATTCTATGCAGCTAGCTGTGTTATCTGTGGCGTTGTTGCCCTGTCTATCGGTAGTTCCTGGACTACCGCCGCGACTATTGGTGTGGCTTTAATGGGCGTAGCATCCGGAATGGGGTTAGAGCCTGGTATCGCGGCGGGCGCTATTGTTTCAGGTGCTTATTTTGGCGATAAAATGTCACCATTATCTGATACCACAAACCTGGCCCCTGCCGTTTCGGGTACTGAGCTGTTCGCGCACATCCGTTACATGGGCTACACCGCAGGGCCTGCGTTTGTTATTTCCGTTGTGCTGTTTTTAATTCTTGGCCTTAATGCCGATACCAACGTGAGTTTACAGCGGCTTGAGCTAATGCAAGAGCAGTTGCAGGGCACCTTTAATATCGGTTGGCCGATGCTAGTGCCATTAGCTGTATTGCTTTATTTGGCTGCGACCCGTAAGCCAGCCTTACCTACGGTATTTTTTGGCGCATTACTGGGCGGTGTCTGGGCGCTTATTTTTCAGCCTGAAATGATCAGTTTTATTGCCGGAGAAGAAGGCTGGGTACCTGCTATTAAAGTTGTTTGGTTAGCATTATCAGACGGTGTAGAGGTTAGCACCGGTAGTGCAAATTTAGATTCCCTGCTAAGTGGCGGTGGAATGGTGTCAATGCTGAATACGGTTTGGCTTATCTTAAGTGCTATGACATTCGGCGCTATCATGGAAAAGGTCGGCCTGTTAGAACGCTTTATCCGCGGCATGCTGAAGTCGGCTAAAAGTGTTGGCTCGCTAATTACAGGCACCATTTTTACTTGCTTTGGGGCAAACGTGTTAACGGCTGATCAGTATATGGCCATTGTATTGCCTGGGCGTATGTTTAAAGAAGAATATGAACGCCGTAATCTTGATCCTCGAGTTCTGTCCCGAACACTGGAAGACAGCGGTACGATTACCTCGGCTCTTATCCCATGGAACACCTGTGGTGCTTATATGTTCTCAGTACTTGCGGTGAGCCCGTTTGAATATGGTATTTATGCGTTCTTTAACTATCTGACACCGCTTATTGCCATTGTATTTGCTTACACGGGTTGGACGATATTGTATCTAAACCCTAAAGAAGAGACAGCTAAAGCTTAATCAATACAGAAGGAAGCTATGACACAATTACCAAAGGCTAAATATCGTAAAGATTATCAAGAACCTGAATTCACAATAACGGATGTCGATTTAACGTTTGATCTTCATCCGACTGAAACTCGGGTAAAGAGCGTCTTAAAAGTTGTACGACAAGGCGAACATGAAAAGCCTTTGGTACTTGATGGAGAACAGTTAACTTTGCTGAGTATCAAAGTTGATGGGGAAGAGGTTTCGGAAGACTTATACCAGCATGATGAGCATAGTCTGACCCTCAAAACGCCTCTCAACTCTTTTACTTTAGAAATTGAGAACCGTGTTAATCCGACGGCTAATGAAGCTCTCGAAGGTTTATACCTGGCAGAAAATACGTTCTGCACACAGTGTGAAGCGGAAGGTTTTCGGAGAATAACCTTCTACCTTGACCGCCCGGATGTTTTAGCTAAATTCACCACGACTGTTATTGCCGATAAGAGTGACTTTCCGTACTTGCTATCAAATGGTAACCGGATCAAACATCTTGAGCTTGAAAACGGTAAGCATTTGGCCACCTGGCAAGACCCTTTTCCTAAGCCTTGTTACTTGTTCGCTCTGGTTGCCGGCGACTTTGATATTTTACGTGATGAGTTTACCACCCGGGAAGGGCGAACTGTTGATTTAGAACTCTTTGTCGATAAAGGCAATCTTGATCGCGCTGATCATGCCATGCTGTCGCTTAAAAATGCGATGAAGTGGGATGAAGAGCGTTTTGACCTGGTTTACGATCTTGATATCTACATGGTCGTCGCTGTGGACTTCTTCAATATGGGGGCGATGGAAAACAAAGGTCTGAATGTTTTTAACGCAAAGTATGTATTAGCGAACCCAAAAACCGCAACCGATCAGGATTTTCTCAATGTTGAGTCGGTTATAGGTCACGAGTATTTTCACAACTGGACCGGCAACCGAGTCACTTGTCGTGACTGGTTTCAACTGAGCTTAAAAGAAGGCTTAACGGTGTTTCGTGATCAAGAATTCAGTTCAGATTTAGGCTCTCGCGCAGTTAACCGAATTCAGGATGTTCGGGTTATTCGTAGCCACCAGTTTGCTGAAGATTCAGGTCCAATGGCGCACCCAATTAGACCGGATAAAGTGGTTCAAATGAACAACTTCTACACGGTAACGGTCTATAATAAGGGTGCTGAAGTTATTCGTATGATCCACACTCTGCTTGGCGAAGCAGGTTTCCAAAAAGGCATGAAGCTTTATTTTGAGCGTCATGACGGCAACGCAGTTACCTGCGAAGACTTTGTCAAAGCCATGGAAGATGCTAACGGTAAAGATTTCACCACTTTCCGTAACTGGTACTCGCAGGCTGGCACACCGGTTGTGACCGTTGAGGAAGTTTACGACGAAAACGAAAAACGTCTTACGTTGGTATTAAAACAGTCAACAGCTTCAACTCCCGGCCAAGAGGAAAAGGCCCCGTTCCATATTCCCGTTAAATGGTCCGCCTATAGCGAACAAGGTCAACGTTTGTCATTAAGCGATGATGACGTCTTGCATTTGAAAGATGCCGAGGCAACTTTTGCTTTTGACAATGTTGCAGAGAAACCGATTTTGTCCTTATTTGACAACTTTTCGGCCCCGGTAAAAGTAAAACGGTCGTTAACCGATGGCGAGCTTAGAGTCTTACTTGCTCATAGCGAAGACGATTTCAGCCGCTGGGATGCTGCCCAGTCTCTGTTTACGCGTATTGTGGAAAAGGGCATTGCTACTAAAAGCAGCGCCGAACTGTCCGAACAAACCATTCAGGCGTGCCGGAACTTACTTCAGGCGAATACGGATCCGGCTTTAAAAGCTCTCGCCTTAACTCTGCCAACGGCATCAACTATCGCTGATGGTTATAAAACCATTCCGGTTGAAGCCATTAATGCTCAGTTGAAGTCGCTAAAACTGCAGTTGGCCGAAGCATTAGAGGATGACTTCAAAGAGCTTCTGGATGTTTGTGTCTCTGAAAAAGCTTACCAGTTAAATGGCGAGGATATTGCTAAGCGTCAATTGAAGCAGGTTTGCTTAAGCTACTTAGCTGAACTTGGTGACAAAACTTCTAATCGCTTAAAGCAACAATTTAACCAGGCTGATAATTTGACCGACCAGCTTGGCGCTTTACAGGCGGCTGTCTGGGCGAATAACGTCGTTGCGGAACCTTTGTTAAATCAGTTTGAAGAACAGTGGTGTGGTGAAAAACTGGTTATGGATAAATGGTTCAGCACCCAGGCACTCGCTAACAATGAAAAAACGGTTGAACGAGTTAAAAGTTTAATGACGCATCCCGACTTTTCACTGAAAAATCCTAACCGTATATATTCTTTATTAGCAGCATTTACGCAAAACCAGCCGCAATTTCATAGAGATGATGGAGCAGGGTACGAGTTAATTGGCTCAGTCATTCAGCAATTAAATACCAGCAACCCTCAGGTTGCTTCGCGTTTGCTTTCCGCTTTTGTTAGCTGGCGACGTTATGACAGTAGCCGGCAGCAACTTATGCGTAAAGAGCTTGAGACATTACGAGAACTGCCAAACTTGGCGAGTGATTTGTTTGAAAAGATAGAAAGTTGTCTAAGTGAATAATTATCTAAAGGTATAACGCGACGGTGATCATTGAATATGTTTTTAACCTGGGAATGAGCTATCAAGAGTTCTGCGATGTTTATTACAGTAAAGGTTATCAACAAGTCGTTGTTACAACGGTTAACGGCACGCGGGTTGCACTTCCCGCGGGTCGTTTAATTCCTTTTATTGACACCCAGGGAATACACGGACGCTTCCTTTTACAGGTTGGCGAGCAACAAAAGTTTGTAGGTTTAAAGCGACTGACCTAGAGTCCATTCAGTTAAACTAAATACTTATATTAGTTTCCCCGTCATATCTGGTCTAAACACCTGTTTTTAGCGCGAATAAGCGTTGAAACCCCAGCGTAAATGTTCGACAATAACATCAATCATATATTCTCTGGCCGTGGGCCGCATTTGGGCTTGCCTACGACGTTTCACCAACAACCTCAAGGACTCTGTAATTATGTCGTTGGTCGATAGTCAATCTCCGGTTTTACTGGAAAAAGTCGTTGAATTGATAAATAAGAAAGTTCCTTCCTCTCAGGCGCACTTAGTAGCAGATTTTGCCAAGCGTCTATATCGTAATATTGCCAGTGATGACTTAACTAACCGCCACGACAGCGATATGTATGGTGCGGTTTTAGGCCTGTGGCACAGTTTTAATGAATATAAGTCCGGTGATAAAGCGCTGATTAAAGTATACAACCCTGAAGTTCCAACCGATGGCTGGGAGTCACCGCATACCATTATTGAAATCATTCAGAGTGACATGCCTTTTATGGTCGACTCTGTGCGGATGGCGTTGGCTAGGCTAGGGATCACCTCTCATTTGTTGTTGCATATGCCTTTAAGCCATAAACGCGACAATAATGGCCAGGTTACAGAGCTGCAAAAGCCGGGCACCCGTAGCAATGACAACTATGTAGATACGGTATTTTTGATTGAAATAGACCGTCAGACAAGCCAGAAAGAAATTAAGACTTTAAAAAGTGAACTGGTTTCTGTCATGGAAGAGATCAGTCTTGCGGTGCAAGATTGGCAGTCGATGCGCAGCCGTCTGCAGGTTGTTTCGGAACAATTGAGTAATGATTATTACCCAGGCTCAAAAAAAGAGAAAAAAGAAATTCAGCGTTTTTTACAGTGGCTGGCAAACGATAATTTCACGTTAACAGGTTATCGCTCGTATGAATTAACCCCGGTAAAAGGGGACTACGAACTTAAACAAGTAAAAGATTCCAGCCTGGGTCTGATGAAAAATTCCGTCAGCGACAAAGGCCGTATGGTTTCAAGTTTACCGGAAGATGCCCGCGAAATTACCCAAAATGATCGTTTGTTGTTGTTAACAAAAACGAACTCTAAATCGCGGGTGCATCGCCCGGCATATTCTGACTATATCGGTGTTAAGCGATTTAACGAGAAAGGCGAAGTGGTAGGTGAGGATCGTTTCATCGGTCTTTATTCAGCAAACTTCTACAATAACAGCGCGCGTGATATTCCGCTTGTCAGCGAAAAAATCTCTCGTGTGTTAGAGATGTCAGGCTTTGCTCCACAGTCCCACGCCGCAAAAGCGTTATTGAACATTTTAGAAACGTATCCGCGAGATGAAATCGTTCAGGCTGAAGAAGATGACTTGCTGACTGTTGGCCTGGGCGTCTTACAAATGCAAGAGCGTGACATGACCCGCGCTTTTCTGCGTCGTGATATCTTCGGCCGCTTTATGTCCTGCATGGTTTACGTACCAAAAGAGCGTTATAACACGCTGTTGCGCCAGAGAACTCAAAGCGTTTTAGCCCGTACATTAAAAACTGAATATGACGTGGACTTTACCACTTACTTCTCCGAGTCTTCATTAGCGAGAACACATTACACTGTGCGTTTGAGCCAAGATCATCAGGATGTGAACGTGAAAGAATTAGAACAGAATTTAATTGAAGCGGCCCGCACATGGGAAGATAATTTCGAACGTATTTTGCAGTCGACATTTGGGGAAGCCAATGCAACGCGTTTAAACAAACGTTACGCCACAGCGTTCCCACGAGCTTATAAAGAAGACGTACTTCCCTCAGTTGCTATATCAGACATTAAGCAGCTTGAGTCGCTAAATGATGAACATAAGTTGGGTATGGTTTTATACCGTGCGCAGGAAGAAAAAGACGACAGCAAACATTTACACCTGAAATTGTTCCATAAAGATGAACCGATTCATCTGTCAGATGTGTTGCCGATGTTGGAAAACTTTGGTTTGCGCGTCATTGGTGAGAGTCCGTACCAGATAAAAACAGCCGACGGCGATGTGTACTGGGTACTGGACTTTCATATGTTGCATACCGCAGGTTCACTGAACCTGGAAGAAAGTCGTGAAACTTTCCAGGAAGCGTTTGCACTCGTCTGGAATGGTAAATTAGAAGATGATGGGTTCAACCGTCTGGTGCTAGGTGCAGGCATGAATGGTCGCCAGGCAACTATTTTGCGCATGTTTGCCAAATATATGCGTCAAATTGGAACGACATTCAGTCAGAGTTACATAGAGAGCACATTCAGTAAGTATCCGCTGTTGGCCAAGCTGGTTGTGAAAATGTTCTACAGCAAGTTTGAGCCGGGAACAAAAGGCGCAGAGAAAAAAATCGAAGCGCTTCATACTCGTATAAATACGGAACTGGATAACGTAGCAAACCTTGATGACGATCGTATTATTCGTCGCTATGTTGAGCTCATTGATGCCGCGTTACGCACTAACTTCTTCCAACAGGATGAACAAGGTAACGATAAACCCTATATTTCGGTTAAGTTCTTACCTGAACTTGTTCCGGAAATGCCATTGCCGTTGCCTAAGTTTGAAATCTTTGTTTACTCTCCGAGAGTGGAAGGTGTGCACCTTCGTGGTGGAAAAGTAGCGCGTGGTGGTTTGCGTTGGTCTGACCGTCGGGAAGACTTCCGTACTGAAGTGCTTGGATTGGTTAAAGCGCAGCAGGTTAAAAACACAGTTATCGTTCCTGTTGGTGCTAAAGGTGGCTTTATTTGCAAAGCGTTACCAGAAGACCGTGAAGGTATGATGACCGAAGGCAAAGAGTGCTATAAAACCTTTATCCGTGCTTTGCTGGATATCACAGATAACATTGTTGAAGGTGAGATTGTTCCACCTAAAGATGTGGTTCGTCACGACGAAGATGACTCTTATTTAGTGGTTGCTGCTGATAAAGGTACCGCCACTTTCTCTGACATTGCTAACGGCATTTCTGCTGAGTACAACTTTTGGCTCGGTGATGCTTTCGCATCAGGCGGTTCCGTTGGCTATGACCACAAGAAAATGGGTATCACCGCTCGCGGCGCCTGGGAGTCTGTAAAACGTCACTTCCGGGAAATGGGTATCGATTGTCAAACAACCGACTTTACCTGCGTCGCTGTCGGCGATATGGGAGGGGATGTTTTCGGTAACGGTATGCTGCTGTCCAAACACACTCGCTTGCAGGCGGCATTTAACCATTTACACATTTTCATTGACCCTGAACCGAATGCGGCGAAGTCATGGGAAGAACGAGATCGCTTGTTTAAAATGCCTCGTTCAAGCTGGGACGACTATAATCGCGACTTAATTTCAAAAGGTGGTGGCATATTCTCAAGAAGCGCGAAAGCTATTGAGCTAACGCCTGAAATTAAGAAAATGCTGGGCACCCAGAAGAAGTCCATGACGCCTAACGAGTTAATAAAAGCCTGCTTAACAATGGAAGTCGATCTTATCTGGAACGGCGGCATTGGTACCTATGTTAAAGGTAAGGCCGAAACGGACAGTGATGTTGGCGACCGCGCTAACGACGCATTACGCGTAAATGGCCGGGATCTAAACGCTAAAATTATTGGAGAAGGCGGTAATTTAGGCTTTACTCAGTTAGGACGTATTGAATTTGCCCAGAAGGGCGGTCGAGTCAATACGGACTTCGTCGACAACGTTGGTGGTGTCGACTGTTCGGATAACGAAGTTAATATCAAAATATTGCTAAACGGTTTGGTCAATAATGGCGACCTTACTAAGAAGCAACGCGATAAGCTGCTTTATGATATGACCGATGACGTTGCAAAGATTGTGCTTGATGACTGTAACAGACAAACACAATCTATCTCTGTAACGGCATTGCGCGGTACCGATCAGGTTAAAGAATACCAGCGCTTCATTCATCATCTCGAGCGGGAACATGCATTAAACCGTCAGCTTGAGTTTTTACCCGATGATGACGAACTGGTCGAGCGTCAGGCTGCTAACCAAGGCCTGACACGCCCAGAATTAGCCACTATAACGGCTTATGGGAAGATGGTTCTGAAAGAGCAACTGATTACGGATGAAATTACTGAAGATCCGTATCACATGCGCGAGTTATTTGATTCTTTCCCGGAAGCATTGCGTGAAAGCTTTGCGGATAGCATGACATCACATCCGCTAAAAGGTCAGATTATTGCTACTAAGTTGGCTAATAATATCGTTAACGATATGGGACCGAACTTCGTATTCCGTAAGCAAGAAGCTACCGGCGCATCGTATGCGGAAATTGCATCAGCTTATGTGGTTGCGCGTGAATGTTTTAAAGTTGAAGAACTTTGGGAACAAATTGAAGCTTTGAATAACAAAGTTCCGGCTGAAGTTCAGAATGATGTTCTATTCCAGCTTCGTCGTATGGTGCGTCGGGCAACGCGTTGGTTCTTGCGCCATCGTAACCCGGCATTGAGTGGCGTGCAGGAACACCTGGACTTCTACATGGGCGCCTTCGATGACTTGCGCAAAAATAGCCTTAAGTACATGGTTGAAGAGGAAGCGAAAGTCATTGAGCAAAGTATTGAGAGGTATAAAGAACATGGCTTCCCGGCTAACCTTGCTAAACAGGTCGCCAGCCTGAGTACTGTGTTCTCTGCTATGGACTTAGCGGAAGTGGCTAACGAAACAGGTCAATCGTTTAAGACTGTCGGCACATTGTATTTCCGTTTGGGCGCAGAAATAAATCTGCACTGGTTCTTAACTCAAATTAATAATCAACCTGTTGCAAATCACTGGCAGGCACTGGCACGAGCTGCGTTCCGGGAAGAGCTGGATTGGCAGCAACGGTCTTTGACTCAGGTTGTGCTGCGTTCCACACCGGATGTTAGCGATCCTGAGAAAATGATCAGTGAGTGGATAGAGCAGAATGAAGTCTTGCTTTCCCGTTGGCAGCAGATGTTATCGGATTTCCGTACAACGAAAAGCCATGAGTTTGCTAAGTTCTCCGTTGCTCTGAGAGAACTGATGCTGTTAAGCCACAACTGTGCACCGAAAGTTGTCAGTTAATGTATAAGCTGATTCGACCATGGTTGTTTAAACAAGATCCCGAGAAAACGCACGAGCTTACGCTCGGGATCTTAAGTAAATGGCATCGTACTCCGTTGTCTTTGCTTTGGAAGCAAAACTTACCAAGTAAACCTGTCCGGGTTATGGGAATAGACTTTCCTAACCCGGTAGGCTTAGCGGCGGGGCTTGATAAAAATGCTGAGTGTATCGATGCGTTTGCACAAATGGGCTTTGGATTTATTGAAGTTGGTACAGTTACGCCTTTAGCACAGCCAGGAAATGATAAACCGCGTTTATTTCGACTGGTAGAAGATGAAGCAATTATCAACCGCATGGGGTTCAACAACCACGGTGTGGATGTATTGCTTGAAAACGTAAAGGCCTCATCTTATAAAGGTGTGCTGGGTATCAATATCGGTAAGAATAAAAACACCCCGGAAGAGCGAGCCCTTGATGATTATCTTGCGTGCCTGGAAAAGGTTTACCCTTACGCCGGTTACGTGACAATTAATATTTCATCACCCAATACACCTGGTTTAAGAGACCTTCAACATGGCTCAAGTCTTGATGCTTTGCTTTCCGGGCTTAAGGAGTCACAACTTGAACTGGCGAATAAGTATGATCGCTACGTTCCGTTGGTTGTGAAAATAGCTCCGGATCTTGAAGAAAGCGAAGTTGAAGTCATGGCTCAATCTTTACTGCGAAATAAAATGGATGGTGTGATTGCCACAAACACGACGCTTTCGCGAGATGGTTTGCGTGATGATAAAGCTAAAGAAGCAGGGGGGCTAAGTGGTAAGCCATTACAAAATAAAAGTACTCGGATTATAGAGCTCTTATGTAAAACTTTGCAAAGACAGATACCAGTAATTGGTGTTGGGGGCATAGATTCACCCGAGGCCGCGCAGGCCAAATTCAGGGCTGGAGCTAGCCTGGTGCAAATTTATACAGGGTTTATCTACCAGGGGCCGGGGCTTATTCGTTCAATTGTTAACCACTTGTAATAGCCGGGCGAGTTTAGTATCTTATCGCAAGGCTTAAATTCTTCTAATTATAAAGGCTAACACTGTGGAATCGGAATCCCATTGGCTATGGTTGTTCAATGCAGAAACTGGCAAGCTCAGCATTAAGCTGAACGAAGACAGCGTCTTTGAAACACCTTACAAACCGAGTCAATTAGTCAATATCCACTTTAGTGAACAACTAATGGATATTGAGGATGCGACAACCTTCCAAAAGGTTAGTGAGGTTTTAGAGTCTTATCCTTCAGATAAAGTCCCCTGTACCCCATGTAGTGCGGCACTCAATGCAACTGCATGGAGTCGTTTTGGTCGTCCTCAAATGCCTCAAAGCTGGCATTTCCAAAAGTCCGACATTAATGAATGGCCGGCAGAGCGTACCTTATGCGAATTAAACTCAGGCTTTGATCAAGGGTTATTTCTAATTCTTGATGCAGATGATGAATTTGCAACCTGCTTATTATTAAGTGATGGAATGCAGCTTTCGGCAATTAAGTCTTTGAAACAGTTTTACGTTATAAAAGTCACATTAAATCGACTTTTACCTGCGACAGTCGACTTGGCAATGTCGGCTCAATCTAGCTGGAGCCAACAACTGGCTTAGTAAGTTTATTCATTAATTTTTTCAGGGAAGTACAGATGTGTTCTGGGGAATTAATATGAAGATATTTCTGTCCGGACGTTGGTTGCGGGGGCAGGATTTGAACCTACGACCTTCGGGTTATGAGCCCGACGAGCTACCAGACTGCTCCACCCCGCGTCCGATTGAGAGCGCATAGTATAGCCATAATTCGTGTCGCGCAAGCTTTATTTAAACCAACCGCATAGTATTTATACAAATACGGTTTAACTGTTGCTTTATTAGTCATTCTCTCTGTAATTCCCTTATTTCAGCTGGAATTACAGACAGCCACTGAGCTCTCCGTTATAATTGTCCCCTTAATTTTTTAGGCGAAGTTTCTATGTATCGTTTTTTTATTGCGTGCTCCAAAGGTCTTGAAGGGCTTTTGTTTGATGAGTTGCAAGAATTCAATTTAAGTCATGTTAAGCAAACCCTTGCGGGTTGCTATATCGAGACTGATTTGAAGCAGGCTTATACCGTGGCTATGTGGTCCAGGTTAGCAAGCCGTATGCTATTACAACTGGGTGAAAAGGAAGTTTCCAGCCTGGATGAGATTAAACTGGCATTGACTCAATTCTCGTGGAGCAACGTTTTCGATGCGAACAGAACTTTCGTGGTTGATTTTTCCGGCGGTAATGACGACATTCGCCATACCCAGTTTGGCGCACAGTTAGTTAAAGACTGCATTGTCGACAACTTTCGCAATAATGGGTTTGAACGCCCCAGTATTGATAAGCAGGATCCGGACATTCGTATTGCGGTACGAGTGCATAAAGACAAGCTAACCTGGTCTTTAGACTTTACCGGCGATGGTATGCACAAAAGGGGATACCGCCTGCAGCAGGGGGAAGCGCCGTTGCGGGAAACCTTAGCCGCCGCCATATTAGTTCGTGCAGGCATCAAAAATGAATTAGAAAAAGATGAACCTGTTATTTTTGACCCGTTTTGTGGTTCAGGCACCTTAGTAATAGAAGCAGCCATGATGGCTATGGATCACGCACCAGGCTTGAGCCGCGCGCATTGGGGCTTTTTGTATTGGCATGAGCATTCGCCGCAATTATGGCATGACGTACTCGAGCAGGCAGAACAGCGCTTTAAAGAAGGGAAGAAGAGCTTTAAAGGCCAGCTAAAAGGCTCTGACAGCAACCCACACCTGGTCGCTAAAGCTAAAGATAACGCGAAGCGTGTGCTATTACATGAAGTGATAGAGTTTGAAGTTGCAGATGCGACAAACTGTGAAGCACCGGCGGAAAGTGGCCTGTTAGTCTGTAATCCTCCCTACGGGGAACGTCTGGGTGAGGCCGTTGAGACCTTACTATTGTACCGCCGTTTTGGCCGCCAATTAAAAGACACTTTCCATAATTGGCATATAGCCGTATTGGCTGGAGACGAGCAGTTATTGAAACGTCTGAAACTGCGTAGTCATAAGAAATACCCGCTATTAAACGGTGCAATTCCGGTTAATCTGGCGCTTTACGACTTAACTAAAGAGCAACCTGACTTCGCAGAGAGTCAAGCAGGTGACTTGGTTAATAGGGTTAGGAAGAACTACGCGAAATTAAGTAAATGGGCAGACAAGGAAGGACTGGATTGCTGGCGTGTTTATGATGCCGACATTCCTGAGTACAACGCCGCTATCGATATCTATCAGGATTACGTGGTTGTGCAGGAATATGCAGCTCCAAAGGATATTCCGGAAGGCGTTGCCAATGACCGTTTGTGGTTCATGCTCGAGTCCTTGAGTTCAGCTTTGCCTGTATCTGAAGACAAAATTATTCTAAAACGCCGTCAGCGCCAAAGCGGTAAGCAGCAATACGAAAAGCAGTCGCAGGAAAGCACGGTGTTAACGGTTAATGAATACGGCGCCAAGTTTGAGGTGAATTTAACCGACTACCTGGATACCGGTTTATTTATGGACCACAGATTAGTGCGTAAAGAGCTACTGGATAAATGCGAAGAATTGGATGTGCTGAATTTATTTGCCTATACCTGCACAGCCTCTGTTCAGGCCGCCAGAGCCGGAGCCGCACGAGTCGTTTCTGTTGATATGTCGAAAACTTACCTGAAGTGGGGCGAGCGTAACTTTGCCTTAAACCGCTTACGAGGCGACTACCAGTTTATTCAGGCTGACTGCTTTAGCTGGATGCGGGAACAAAGGGGCAAGCAACTGTTTGACGTTATTTTCCTTGATCCGCCCACCTTTAGTAACTCAAAACGTATGAGCGGAACCTTAGACATACAGCGTGACCACGTCGGTTTGATAAAAACCGCCACGGGAATGTTGAAAGAGGATGGCGTGATTCTATTCTCTAACAATAGAAAGAAATTCCGCATCGACACCGAAGGCCTGGATAAAGCCGGTCTTGAAGTAAATGATCAGACCCAGGCCTCAATACCCGAGGACTTCAAACGCCATAAAGGTATTCATCATTATTATATTATTTCACGGGCTTAATTAATGTCTGCGTTTTATTTGCTTACGAAACCAAACTGTCCGCTTTGTACTCAGGCTATTCAGTTATTGCATTCGCTTGACCTGGAAGAGCCGGTTGAACTTGGAGTAGTCGACATTGCCGAACAGCTGGAGCTGCAAGAAGAATACGGCTGGTTAGTACCAGTATTTATTCGGGGAAAAGACGACGCCGAGCTGCGTTGGCCTTTCGATGCTAATCAATTGCTGGAGTTTGTAGAGCAATGAGTTTATTACGTGTACAGGATGCGCACCTGGCCTTTGGCGCCGATGCCATTTTAGACGGTGTTGATTTTACTATTGAAGCGGGTGAAAGGGTTTGTTTAGTTGGCCGAAATGGTGCGGGCAAATCAACCTTACTGAAAGCTATCGACAGTGAAGTGGTTCTGGACTCTGGGCAAATACAGTGGGTTGGAGATACTAAGGTGACACGCTTACCTCAGGATCCGCCCAAACAGTCTGAGCAGAGAGTATTTGACTATGTTGCCGAAGCTCTGGCGGAATCGGGTAAAGCGTTGGCTCGTTATCATGAACTCTCAGCCAGCCTTACTGACTCGCCAAGCAGTGCCACACTTGATGAAATGGATAAATTGCAGAATCAATTGGACGCCATTAACGGGTGGCAGGTGAATACGCGAATAGAGCAGGTCTTAACGAAACTGCAATTGCCGGCCGATGAAACCATGGCTTCACTTTCTGGTGGTTGGCTACGTCGTGTGGCTTTGGCTCGTGCCTTGGTTGTTGATCCCGACATTTTGTTGCTGGACGAACCGACCAACCATTTGGATATTGAAATGGTGCGTTGGCTGGAAGAGCAAATCGTTAATTTTTCTGGTGCTGTGCTATTTATTAGCCACGACAGGGCATTTATTCGTCGTCTGGCCACCCGAATTATCGATCTTGATCGTGGGCATTTGACCAGTTACCCCGGAAATTACGATACCTATTTGCAAAAGAAGCAAGAAGCGCTGGAAGTCGAAGCAACTCACAATGCCGAGTTTGATAAAAAGTTAGCTGCTGAGGAAACCTGGATCCGACAAGGAATAAAGGCACGACGAACTCGTAACGAAGGTCGGGTGCGTGCACTCCAGGATTTGCGCAAACAACGACAGCAACGTCGAGAACTTCAGGGCAAAGCGAACCTGTCTGTTAATGAGTCATCTCGTTCAGGCAAAAAAGTTTTTGAAGGGGAAGATCTGTCCTTACGTTTTGGTGAAAAACCGATTATTAATGATTTGGACTTATTGCTAATGCGCGGCGACAAAGTCGCTTTTGTCGGTCCGAATGGTTGCGGCAAAAGTACCTTAATCAAGGTTATTCTGGGCATGCAGGACGTTGACAGCGGAAAAGTTCAACTGGGTACAAACCTTGAAGTTGCTTATTTTGATCAACATCGATCGCAACTTGATCCTGAACAAACCGTGATGGATAACGTCGGTGATGGTAAGCAGGATATCGAATTTCAGGGACGTAGCCGTCATATTCTTAGTTACTTACAGGACTTTCTGTTTAGCCCTAAACAATCCCGGACTCCCGTTCGTGCCTTATCTGGTGGTGAGAGAAACCGAGCTCTGTTAGCTAAGATCTTGCTGAAACCCAGCAATATTTTGGTACTGGATGAGCCGACCAACGACCTTGATATCGAAACTTTAGAGTTACTGGAGCAAATTGTTGCAAATTATCAGGGGACTGTTCTGTTAGTCAGCCACGATAGGGAGTTTGTCGATAACACCGCCACTAGCGTTTTGTATTTTGAAGGCGAGGGCGTTATTACTGAAATAATTGGTGGTTTTACTGAGCTAAACCATTATTTAGCTGCTAAGGCTGAAAATTCATTTTCAAATAGCGGAACCAAAGCATCGTCAAAAGAGTCAGACAGCAACAAAAGTTCGCAAAATAAGCAGAAAACGGCCGACAAAGGTTCAGACAAGCCTAAGAAGAAGTTATCCTATAAACTGCAGCGCGAACTAGAACAGTTACCAAAGGTTATTGCTGACAAAGAAGCAAAACTTGAAGAATTACAAAAAATAATGAATGAACCGGGGTTCTTTGAACAGCCACTAGATAAAACGGAACCAGTGATGACTGAAATTGCCAGTATTGAAGAGCAATTGATGCAGGATCTGGAGCGCTGGGAAGAACTGGAAAACTTATCAGAACAGAGTAGTTAGTTAATAATGAAATCATTTACGCTGAAAACACTCACAGTCGCGATAGTGTCGACAATATCTTTCTCTGCTGTAGCAGATAAATATGAAATTGAAGAGATTCCAACCGCTGATAATTTTCGCCACAGTTTTGCGAAGGATATCAATGCTCAGGAGTTTGTTGTCGGTGTTTCGCGCCTACCGACCGATGTTGAACTTGATCTGACTAAGATATCTCCAGCTATTTTGCAGAATGCGGGAATCGCCGACATAGAGGAGGTTGATACCTTAACGCCGGAACAACGAGAATACATTATTCAGCAAATAGCCAATGAGCGAAACTCTGAACCTCAGCAGCAAAGGGTCGGCATTAACCGTTCTTATTATTTTGATACGACTGTTCAGTCCATTGTTCCCTTTCCTGCAAACGAAGATCAGTTAGAAGACAGCACGGACAGCTTTTTTTATTCAATAAATAACCAGAATTCGGCAGTGGGTTACAGCAGCGCTCCGTTTGGTTTAATTGAATACACATATACAGATGGTGAAGGTGAGGAGCAAACTTCTGAATTTTTTGTTTCAGACTTCATTACTCGGGGCGTTTGGTATAACAACGGTGAAACGACTTCAATAACGCCTCCAGCAACGGATTATCTTGGTGGTGAAAGTGCTCTTTTCGATATTAACGATAGCGGACTAGCGGCGGGATACGCCAGTGTAGGTGTAAGCCCAAGATCCGAAGAGCGCATAGCTAACTGCGAACCAGAAGATGATATCGTTTCTGCTCCACTTCAGGTTTGCGCCTGGAACATCTGGTTTGAGACAAAAAGCACCGGCGCGTCAAATATAGAGCCTTTTTATAATCCTCGCTTTGGCGGAGGCAGATCTAGCTTTTCTGCACGACGTTCAATTTATGATGTTAGAGGCTTCTTATGGCAGCTTGATGCTAGTGGCGAAGTTATTAGCCAGCAAGAGCTTGGGACATTAGTTCCAAGAAACGAGGAAGATGATCGAGATTTCTCAAGTTATGCTTTTGCTGTCAACAATAACGGTATCGCTGTCGGCCAGAGTTGGACTTACCATCCTCAGCGCGGCGCTATTCGTATGCCAGCCATTTTTGTCGACGGTGAAGCAGTACCTGTAACAGAAGATGAAAAATATTTCTGGGGGTCAGCAAAAGACATCAATGATAATAACCAGGCGGCTGGTTATTTAGTTGAAAACTTGTCTGGTACCTTAAGAAACACAGCTTTCATTTATGATGTTGATCTCGATGAATTGACGATGGTACCCGGGTTCTTCACTGGATCCTCAACCATTATTCATTCAATTAACAATAATGGCATGGCAGTAGGTACAGGCGAGATTGAAGCAACGTTGTCTAACGTTCGGCAACGCGTTGGTTTTGCTTATGACAGTACCGATGATGCTGCAGAGTTTATTAACTTAAACGACGCGATTAGCTGTGATAGTCCTTACGATATAGTAGAAGCCAATAGCATAAATGATAACGGTGTTATCCTTGCTACAGCCCTAAAGCAGGAAGAGTATCAGGACGAATCGGGTGAGACTCAAACGCGGGAAGTCGCAGTAACAATCAAACTTGATCCTGTTGATGGTGAACTGAATAACTGCCGCCAGGAAGAGAATCAAATTGAGCGTGAAGGTGCGTCAACCGGCCTGTTTTCACTGCTTACTTTAGGCTCACTTGGTTTGCTTATTACCGCAATACGCAGAAGAGCCTTCCTTAAGACCAAAAAATCATAATCGTTTAGAAAATAAAAAGTAGCACAGTTTCAATCCGTTAAAAAAAGTCAATGGATACTGTGCTGCTTTTACGATTGAACTCTCCTGAAATAAGTCTATCAATAGTAATGAGGCAACAAAAAAACGCCTCAACTCTCTAAATAATAATCTGTGAATAACAGGCGAGGGATAGATTTATGAAAAGACAAAAGCGTGATCGCTTTGAAAGAGCACATACTCAAGGCTTTAAAGCTGGTTTGCATGGCCGCTCAAAAGACCACTGTCCTTATCAAACTCAAGATGATTTTAGATCCCACTGGCTGGGAGGTTGGCGAGATGCAATGGAGGCCAGAAATACCGGCTTATTCCGCTAAGTGTCAGAAGTAAATAGATAGATAATTTAAACGCCGATGCTTAAATATAAAAAAGCATCGGCGTTTTTTCGTTTAAGACGAGTTTTAGAAAGTAGAAGTATCTGTAAATAGACCCACTTTTAAGTCTTTGGCGGTATAGATCTCGCGGCCGTCTACTTCCACGCGTCCATTGCCCACACCCATGAACAATTTGCGCTTAATGACTCGCGTCATATCAATGTAGTAGCTTACTTTTTTATGTTCAGGAAGTATTTGCCCGGTGAATTTCACTTCACCAACACCTAATGCGCGTCCGCGGCCCGGTCCACCAGACCATGCCAGGTGAAAACCAAGTAATTGCCACATAGCATCAAGACCAAGACAACCAGGCATGACAGGGTCACCCTTAAAGTGACAATCAAAAAACCAAAGGTCAGGGTGGATATCGAGCTCAGCATGGATAAAACCTTTGCCGGCCGAACCGCCGTCTTCATTAATTTCAATGATGCGATCCATCATTAGCATATTGGGGGCTGGCAGCTTGCTGTTGCCAGGACCAAACATTTCCCCGCGACTGCAGGCCAGAAGTTCTTCGCGAGTAAAGCTCGACTGATTCATAAATACCCTAATTTAGTTATTCAAAAACTAGGGCGCAGTTTAGCGTACAACTGTACGCCAAACAAATCCGACAAGTTCTTTCTTAGCTAAAAATACGGCGCCAAAAGCTGCGAGGTTGATCATTGTCAGAACTATCCAATGTACGGTCTCGCACGTGCTGGAAAAGGGTTTTAATCGGTATTTCGGTTAATAGCTCTAAGGCTTCCTCGACATGTTCAACAGTATAAACGTGAAACTGCCCATTTTTTACGGCTTCAACGATTTCGTCATTAAGGTTGAGTTGATGTTTGTTTGACTGCGGAATAATGACACCTTGCTCACCGTTAAGTCCCCGGTGTGCACAAAGCGCATAGTAACCCTCAATTTTTTCATTGACCGCACCAATTGACTGAACATTGCCAAATTGGTCAACCGCGCCGGTAATGGCAAGAGATTGTTTAACGGGCTGTTCTGCCAAGGCTGAAATTAAGCAGCAAAGCTCGCCAAGTGACGCGCTGTCTCCATCAACTTCGTAGTAAGACTGTTCAAACACAACGGTTGCTGAGACTGACAAAGGTTCATGGCGGGCAAATTGATTAGCCAAATAAGCACTTAGAATCATGACGCCTTTGGTATGAATATTACCGGAGAGATCTGATTTACGCTCTATATCAATAATGTCGCCGTCACCGTAGTGAATGGTCGCGGTAATTCGGGAAGGTTCGCCGAACTCACTGCCGCCCATAGTCACGACGGTCAAACCGTTCAATTGACCAACGGCGGTGCCGTGCGTATCAATTCGAACCTGCTGCTCAAGAATGCTGCGTCGACTGAGTTCGGCAAGGTTACCTTCGCGATCGCGTTGTTGCTGAAGCGCTAAATCTATCGCTGCTTTATCAATTTTTGCGTGTTGATTCTGCAACGCGCAATCATTGGCTTCCCGAAGAAGCTGGAGCAGACTGACTGTATTAAGTGTCAATTCTTGCTGGTAATCGGTATATCTGGCACAAACGCGCAGCAAGGCAGAATAACCGTCGGTGCTCAAGGGCAATACGTCAGCCAGTTGCCATACATACTGTAAATAATTGAAGTAGGGCGCTACTGGCTCGTTTTGTGTCGCGTAATGACCATGAAAGTCCGCAAGAAACGGGAAAAAATGGTCGAAGTCTTCGTCGTATTCGCGCAGTTGCGCGTACTCGTTGCGAGAGCCGAGTAAAACAATTTTTATGCTCACAGGGACTGACTCAGGCCGATAGAAAAAAGCAGCACCTGAATCAGGAGACTGTCTTGGCCATTCAAATTCACCGCCTTCTATAACGTCCTTTAAACGTTTCCAGAGCTTGATATTTTCCAGCAATTGCGCAACTTCAATGGCCAATACACCGCCATTTGCTTTGTGCAGTAAGCCCGCTTCAATAAGGTGAAGCTCTGAGCTAACCGTGCCTTCAATGGATTGAACCCCAATATGTCCGAACAAACGCTCTTCGGTTACGCGGTCGCAATAATAATAAGGGGCAGGGTGTTCATGTCCTACAAGAACAGAAGCCAGACTTTCACCCTGAATTTCCTCGGCTTTTTTATCTCTAATCTGCTGCATATAATCACGCAACTTATGGGTATCAAACTGCTCAATTATCGCTTTGTAGGCCTCGTCGCGCTGGTCTAGTGGACGTTGCAGAAACCCCCAGATAGCTTTGATAGCGGCATCAGCGCTACCTGAGGGTAAATTCACACATAATGGCCTTAGTGGATCTGTTGGGTTTGCCAGGTAAATCCAGTCATACCACTGCGTAAATTCCCAATGGTTGTCGTTAAAATATGAGTCGAGAATGTCTCGTTTCAAAAGCCCTGTAGGAAACAACGCATAGATATTTGAATAAGTGCCTTGTTGGCGCAAGGCGTTGTTCAATGCATTAACAGCTCGTCTTTGTCCAACTAATGCATCTTCTTTAAGTTCGGCCGGCAGCTCATTCAGCCATTCATTTGTTTGTGGCTGCAATGCGAAATTATCTAATTTCATTGAATTGTTCTTCTCTTAACTAGCAATAAAGACATGATAACAGAAATGGCTAATTGAGAGCGTTTTGCTGTCGTAATAAAAAACGGAGAAGAATACAGCCTGCAAGTCGACAACAGGCTTTAGACAGATTAAGAGCTAAATGTACAACTTAGGCGGTAACGTTGTCGTTTTGTCATCTTGTCACGACACCAGAAATAACCAATGCCAGAATTCAATTTTTTGTATTGGTGGTGCGTACTTTATTCCTTGGCAACGCCAACCGGGGAACCATCGAAGAACCTTTTGAAAAAAAACGCCAGTAAGAAGCTTCTTTTGCGATTAATGTTTTTTATTTCACTCTCGCCTGTGGCGATCGTGAAATTGGTCTGGCAAGGCGGGCAGGAGTGCCGAAGAGGATCCTTTCTGATTAGTTTCGGTAAGTTATGACTTTTTGTCAGCGATCAGGCCAGCTGAGTCTGGCAATAGAGCGTAACAGCTAGCTGGCAAACGGCTATCTGTCAGCGTCGTTCTTATCGTAGACATCATCGTTTAATGACTCGAAGCCAAAAACGTCACGACAAACCAATAGTTAAGCAAAAATAACATCAAGTATCGCTGTACGGTCCTCACTGCCGGCAACTTGAAGTAGTTCGGGATATTTACGCGTTGCATTAATCCATACTTGAATAACTAATGTGGCTCTATGCACAGATAAGAGCGTTAACACGAACAAGCCCTGGGAATTTTCAGGGGCTTTTTATGGTCACTTCACACAGGCCTGGAAAGCACCTGAATTTCGATATTACATGATTGCGTATAATGTATATTATGTTAAATCATAACTATATCAGTATAATAGCCCTACGAAGTGCTTACTTTTTAAAACTGCTGCTGAGCTAGATCTGGAAGCTTTTCGGCAAGAAAGTCGATAAAAACACGTACAGCGGGAAGAATTCCCCGTCGGTGTGAGTACGTCATATGCATAATTCCGATTGGCAAATGCCAGTCGGTTAATACCGGAACTAAGTCGCCATTATTGACCGCTTCGTTACAGAGGTAATTAGGTAAAGCGGCAATCCCTAATTGTTTGATTGCGGCTTCTCTTAACACAATCATGTCGTCGGTAATAAGCCGTGGTTTTATTCTGATATTCTTTTGCTGGCCCGAACTGTGAATCAGTTCATAGCCATAGCGGCCGTTTGTGTAGTGCATACTGAGATGCTCGAATTTTAGTAAATCTTCGGGTTTCAGAATGGCTTTGTCCTGAATTAAGCCGGGCGCAATGTAAAGTGTCTGAGGTGCCTGGCTAATTGGTCTGGCAATCAGGCTGGAGTCTTCTATGGTGGGTCTAACCCGCAAGGCAACATCAATGCCCTCTTCAACCAGATTCACTGGACGGTTAGTAACCACGAGCTGGATTTCGACCTCCGGGTACAAACTCATGAATTCTGGTAACACCTGAACTAACAAACTCTGACTGATTGCATAAGGCGCGCTAACTTCAACTTTTCCTCGCGGCTTATCCAGTAGACGCTGAGTGACTTGTTGAGCTGACTCCGCAGCACTGACAAGGCGTTCACAATGCACCAGAAACTCACGGCCAACATCAGTTAGTTTAAGGCCGCTTCGACTTCTGTGAAAAAGTCTTGTGCCCTGTTCCTCCTCCAATTGAGTCATTTTCCGGCTTATGGTTGATTTTGGCAGACTTAAATCCCTTGAGGCAGCGCTAATACTGCCGGAGGCGATAACTTGGGCAAATAGATAGTAATTTGTGACATCGGGAAAAGACATAAAAACCTCAAGGTTCCGTTAATGGAACGTAAGTTCTCATTTTAGCTTCTTATTAAAGTATTTGGAACGAATTATACTGTGACTATCTTAAAAAAGAGAATAATGAGGTTTGTATGAAAGTCTTACATTTAGATTCGGGTATCTTTATTGATCAGTCAGTTAGTCGCCAATTAACTCGCGACATTCTCTCTCAGCTTAAAAATAACCAAGAAACAACGGTTGTGTACCGCGACTTGGTTGCCAACCCGGTTGATCACCTTACGGCTGAAGAGCTTTTAGCCGAAGATAAACCTTTGATTAATGAGTTGGTACAAGAACTTTTTGATGCAGATACCATTATTATTGGTGCGCCCATGTACAACTTTACTATCCCTACGCAGTTGAAAGCCTGGATTGATCGGGTGCTGCAGGCCGGAGTAACTTTCAAATATACGGAACAAGGTCCACAGGGCTTAGTTAAGGACAAGAAAGTTTATATCGCTTCAGGCCGTGGGGGCATTTATTCTGAGGGTGATATGCAGGCATTGGATCATCAGGAAAGTTATTTAAAGCAGGCACTTTCTTTTATCGGAATTACTGACGTTACTGTAGTTCGGGCGGAAGGAATGAATATGGGCGATGAACCCCGTCAACAAGGGTTCGAGCAAGCGTCTAAAGAAATCGCTGCTATATAACTTCATAAAGCGCACCCTATTCGTCATCGCGGTGCGCTTTTATTTGTATCTCATCGCCTAATTGTATTACTTCTATTTCTATTGGCTGACAGCAGACCTGGCAATCGACAATCTGCTGTTGCCCAATATCATTTAACCAGTCCACTTCAATATCGTTAATTGTCATGCAATAAGGACACTCAAATGTTTTTGGATCGGTAAGACTCATAGCAGGCACCTTAAATTAAAGCTCTGGTCTACAATAGTAATCGAATCTTTGAACTTTTGCGTAGCTTATAAAATATTCAATTTAAATAACCGGCTGAGTGCGAATGATGACATCGTGGTTAAAACAATCCTTAATAGTAACGTCGTTATTGGTCGCTAGTACAACGCAGGCTCAAACACCCGTTGAGTATATCGAGGCGAATAAAAAATCGATAGTAAACACAGTTAAAGTACCAACCACCCTTTCAGCCATGAATAACTCGCAGCTTGGTTTTGCGGTTGAAGGGAAACTATTAGAGCTTCAAAAGGATACCGGCGACTCGGTCAGTAAGGGAGATGTTTTGGCCACGTTAGATGTGCGTCAGATAAACTCCCGGATAGAGTCTTTGCAAGCGCAGGTACAAAGTGCTCAGGCGACTCTGGAAGATGAAAAACAACAACTGAATGAATTAGACACACTTGCTGAAACGGACTTTGTACCAGCAAGTGACTTACGACGTTCGCGTACCAGGGTTCAGGTGGCAGAGTCACAACTGGCTGAAAGCAGAGCTTTGTTAAAAGAAACCGAAGTAAACCAAGAATATCATGAACTTAAAGCGCCTTATGATGGTGTTATCACAACCCGAAGCGCTGACCTTGGTGAATGGCTGGGTGTTGATCAGAATGTTTTTCAGTTAGTTGCCGACAAAGACCGCTACGCCGATGTTTTTCTGTCGCAGTCTTATTACCCTTCTATTGACTCTGACACATTGGTGAAACTCAGTCACAAAGAAACTTCTATTAGCGCTAGTATTAAAAGAGTTGTGCCCTATGTGGACGGAAATGATCGCTCTTTTCGGGTTCGCATTACGGGCGACTATCCGGACAATTGGATTTCAGGCATACCTTTAACTGCAACCTTTGAAATTGATACAAAACGCAGACAAACCGCCGTGCCGCAAGACGCTATAGTGCGTTACAGTGATGGCCGTACATCGGTTTGGGTCGCAAAAAAAGAGAATGATAATTGGCAGGCAATTGAAAGACCGGTGGAACTTGGCCTGAGGTTTAACGGCTATGTGGAAATAGAAAACGGCCTGGATAATGGTGAGCGCGTGATAGTCCGGGGGAATGAGGCCCTGACCGATGGGCAGGCTTTGGAGCTGACGGAGTCTGCGGATTATGATTGAAGCGGTTATTAAGCATAAGCACGTAACTATAGTCTCTATCTTGATCCTTTGCCTGCTGGGCATTACTGCGGCACTCCGTATTCCCGTACAAATGATACCGGATTTAGAAGTTCGAACCATTTCTGTTCAGACACAATGGCCCGGTGCTACGCCTCAGGACATAGAGAAAGAAATACTCATCGAGCAGGAAGAGTTTCTTCGTACGGTACCTAACTTACAGCGCATGGAAAGCAGTGCAAGTAATGGCGAAGCGAGTATAGAACTGGACTTTCCTTTTGGTGTTGATGTTACTGAAACATTAATCCTGGTTAACAATGCGTTAAGTCAGGTGCCGGATTACCCAGCGAATGTCGACGAACCTCGAATTTTTTCCGCGTCTTTTTCAAGTAATGCTTTCATGTACTTTCGCGTCGCTCCTATTGAGGATAATCCGAAGAATATCGATATGGTTATGATGCGAGATTACATTGAGGATAATGTACGGCCGCGAATGTCATCGGTTGCCGGAGTGTCTCAGGTAAACGTTAGCGGCGGTGCTCAGCGACAAGTTCGTATTCTGATGGACAAAGACGCCCTCATTCAATACAACGTGTCGGTTAATGAGGTTCGCTCTGCAATTAGCAGTCGTAACCGCGACACCTCGGCAGGTGAACTGGAGCAAGGTAAACGCCGTTTTTTGATACGAACCGTTGGTCGGTTCGAGTCACTTGAAGAAATTGAAAACACAATTATCCGTAGGACCGGTGACAGCCTGGTTAGACTTAAAGACGTGGCTGACATCGATTTTAATCACTTTGAGCTTAACAGCGAGTCCTGGTTCAAAGGCCAGCAGGTACTTAGCTTGCAGGTTCAACGTGAACTTGGTTCTAATGTCATTGATATCAAGTATGCCATGATGGACGAAGTCGAACGCATCAATGAAGAGTTACTTCGCCCTGCCGGAATGGAAATTACGTTAAACTCGGACGATGTTCGCTATGTGGAAAGTTCCGTCCAAAATGTGCTCTTTAACCTATTACTGGGCGCCCTATTTGCAACCTTAGTCATGTACGGATTGATGCGCTCCGGGCGCGCAACGCTTATTGCCGTAATTGGCATCCCCATTTGTACTCTGGCCGGCTTTTTAGGGCTGCTGTTACTCGACAGAACCATTAATGTTATTTCTTTAGCCGGTATTGCCTTTGCCATTGGCATGACACTGGATAACACGATTGTTGTGCTGGAAAGTATCGAGCTGGAGCGACGTAAAGGGTTGACCCCAAAAGACGCCGCAATTGAAGGAGTAAAACGAGTCTGGACTGCGGTACTCACGTCAACACTCACGACCGTGATGGTTTTTCTTCCTATACTCTTTATCGTTCAGGAAGCCGGGCAGCTCTATTCTGATATTGCAATTGCCATTTCTGCATCGATTATTGCCTCGATGTTTGTCGCCGTAACTTTAGTACCTTTGTTAGCGGCCTACTTCCCTGCTGAAGCCAAAACAACGGTCACCGACAAATTAACTAACCGTATTGATTCTGCGAGTCAAAAGTTACTGGCTTCAAAGAACTCCAAGTTAACCACTGTGGGCGTTACTTTTGTTGCGGTCGTAGGTATTTGGTGGTTTCTAACGCCGCCAGCGGAATATCTGCCAGAGGGTGAAGAAGCAAAAACCTTCGCCACAATGAGTGCACCGCCGGGCTACAACTTAAAAACCATGTCATCTATTGGTGACGAAATTAGAGCTATTTTTGATCCGGCTTTAATGACGGAAGAGGCAGAAGTAAAACGCTCAGGCGTTACCATTCCTGCGCTTCAGACAATGAGCCTTAGTGTTGCACCCTCAAACATTCGTATTATTGCTGAGACTCGTGATAAAAACCGAATTGACGAATTAATGGGTGTGATAACAGAGGTTTACGAACGTTACCCGGGTATGAGGGCTTTTGCCGCTAAAGGATCAATTATTAGCAGTAATGACGGCGGCACCCGCAGCATTAATGTTGATGTTGGTGGTCGGGAGCTTAATGAAGTTTATGCTGCTGCGCGTGCAATATATAACCGGTCGCAGGAGGTTTTCGATAACCCAAGAATACAGTCAACGCCTAATTCACTCACATTGGCACAGCCTTTATTAGAAATACGACCCGACTGGGAGCGTATGAGTGAGTTAGGTTTAGATGCAGACAGTTTTGGTTATGCGGTTTCTGCGCTGACAGACGGTGCCTTTGTCGGTGAGTATTTCCAGGGCGACGATAAAATTGATATGTATCTTTATAGCGAAAAAGGTACCGAAGTAACCCCGGAAATGCTGGATGACTTACCCGTTCTTAACGTAAATGGCCGCCCGGTATCACTAAACGCCATTAGCGAAGTGCGCCAAATAGTTGATACCAGTACGGTTCGCCGGGTAGACAGTAGACGTACCGTAACCTTGAATATTATACCTCCAGAATCGGTGGCTCTTGAGTCCGGTGTTGAAATGGTGCGAACCCAAGTGCTGCAGCACTTAAGAGAGCAAGGCGTTATAGCGGCAGACATCTCCACTCAGTTATCGGGAGCTGCCGATCAACTGGCAGAAACGCAGGCAGCATTAAGTGAAAACTACGTTATCTCAATAGCTATTATTTATCTGCTGATGGTGGCTATTTTCGCCCACTGGGGTTACCCCCTGCTTATTATGGCGACTATTCCCATGGGGATCAGTGCAGGTATTGCCGGCTTGGCTCTGATGAATGGTGTTGGTCAGCTATTGCCAGTCTTTGGGTTACAACCGCTAAATCAACCGTTCGATATGATCACTATGCTGGGCTTTCTTATTCTTATGGGAACGGTAATCAACAACCCCATTTTGGTTGTGGAGCGTGCAATCTACCTACGTGATAAAGAAAACTACCCTATCAAGAGAGCCGTTCAGGAAGGCCTATTGTCGCGGGTCAGACCTATTACTATTACCACTTTAACAACACTGTGTGGTATTGCTCCCCTGGTCTTTATTCCTGGCGCTGGTACAGAACTTTACCGCGGGGTTGGGGCTATTGTGATGTTTGGTCTAATAGGTGCTGCGCTTGTTACTATTTTCACTTTACCTGCACTATCTGCACTCGTACTGAAAAAACGCGGGGTGAATTCTTAGACAAAATATTGATCTTTGCGCTACTTTTTTACTGTAAATATTTTGTAAACTGCCGATAGTCTATTAAGTAAGCTTTCCGTCGGTTGACTAAGGATCATCAATGAAGATCATACAGCAGTTAAGTATTACGCAGAGACTGGTTTCACTACTGGGAATTGCCGCTTTAGGAACAGCTCTGATGGTGGCGTTTATGATGTTCATTTTGAATAACCTGTTGGTTGAGGAAGAAAAACGTAAACTCAACGCCGTACTTGACGCAGCTCATACCATAGTCAGCCATTATCACCAGGAATATCAGGATGGTAACCTCAGCGAATCTGAAGCCAGAGCGGAAGCTTATGCTCGCCTTGATAACATTCGCTACGAAGGCGTGGAGTACATATTTACGCTAAGTCGTGACGGCGTTTTAGTACAACACCCTTTCTCTAAACAATTAGTCGGCAAAGATGTAACCAGCTACGAAGATCCTGAAGGCACTCGACTGTTTCAGGAAATGGTCCAGAAAGCACGTTCAGCTGACCGCGCTACCGTAGAATACATATGGCAAAAAGGCAGTGATGCCAACAACCTGGTTCCTAAAATTAGCAGAATAAGAGTATTTGAACCCTGGAACCTTATTATGGGGACAGGTCAGTACACCGATAATATTACCAGCATGTTGTGGCAGGAGTTCTTTAAGTTAGCTGGGTTGGCTCTGTTTCTTGCTGTGCCTCTCCTGCTTTTGTTTGTGTTGATCATACGCAGTATTACTCGTCCCTTGAAAACGATTAATAATGCAATGTTTGATATTGCTGAAGGTGAAGGTGATTTAACCCGGCGGCTCGACGACTCTGGCTCTGATGAACTCGCTAAATTAGCGACCTCTTTCAATACTTTTGTACACAAAATACAGCAACTCGTACAAAGCGTTCAGGAGAGTGCTAAACATGAAAGCGAGGCTGCTAGTCAACTCACTGACTTATCGGCTACGAGCAGTCGACAGAGTGATGAATTAAGTTCTCAAACAAGCTCTATCGCTACAGCAATCACTGAATTATCTTCATCGGCTTCGGAAGTTGCCGACCATGCCCGTCAGGCCGCCGATTCAGCGAATACTGCCGATGAAGAAGCTGGTCGTTCAGCAATTATTGTTCGTGAATCGGTCAATAATATTGAGGCACTAACCTCTGAATTGGGTAAAGCCGGTGAGAAGGCCCGGTTATTACAGGACGGTTCAGATAAGATTGGTAATATACTCGGTGTTATTGTTGCAATTGCTGAACAAACGAACTTACTTGCATTAAATGCAGCTATTGAGGCCGCCCGGGCCGGTGATGCAGGACGTGGGTTTGCTGTAGTTGCTGATGAAGTCAGGACTTTAGCAACCCGAACCCAACATTCAACCGATGAAATCTCCTCTATTGTGGAAAGCATTCAGGGAGCAATTAAAGAGGTCAGTCAAATTATCAATGATGTGGAGCACCGCTCAGCATCGACCAACGAAGAGGCGTTGAAAGCCGAACGAGCAATCAGCCAAATTCAGGAAGCGGTCGCCAATATTTCCAGTATGAACATACAAATTGCATCAGCCACCGATGAACAAAGTCGGGTCACTAAAGATTTGAATGAAAACATCACGGGCATTTCTGACCTTTCCCATGCTAACCAGGACGCAAATACGCGGGTATCTGAAGTAAGCCGGGATCTCAGTAAAAACAGCATTGATCTGAGTCAACTTGTGAGCCGGTTTAAAACAAAATAACCTTAAAAAGACTAGGGACAATAGTAATCTGCCCTGTACCTTTTGAGTCACAAGACGTAAAATGCACGTACTTTTACATGGATCGTGTCTGGTAAAAGTCACCTTTTTCCTGATCTTAATCACTGCGGATTTAAAAGATGAGTCAAACAATTCCACAACAACCGATCGAATATAATATGAAGGTCGTTCGGCAGTTTACTGTCATGACCATTATTTGGGGTATCGTCGGTATGGCGTTGGGCGTATTGATAGCTGCTCAGCTAGTCTGGCCAGAGCTAAACTTCAATACACCTTGGTTAACCTACTCCCGTCTTCGCCCACTACACACTAACGCGGTTATTTTTGCGTTTGGTACCAGTGCACTTTTTGCTACCTCTTATTACGTGGTTCAAAAGACCTGTAAAGTGAGCTTGTTCTCAGACAAGTTGGCAGCTTTTACCTTCTGGGGTTGGCAGGCCGTCATCGTTGCAGCGGTTATTACTCTGCCTTTGGGCCTATCTAGCAGCAAAGAGTATGCAGAACTGGAATGGCCAATCGATATCCTGATTGCTGTCGTTTGGGTTGCTTATCTCATTGTTTTCTTTGGGACATTGGCTATTCGTAAGACATCGCACATTTATGTGGCGAACTGGTTCTACGGTGGCTTTATTGTTGTTATCGCCATGCTGCATATTGTGAACAGCTTCGCGATACCAGTGTCGTTTACTAAGTCATATTCAATCTACTCAGGTGCTGTAGATGCCATGGTTCAATGGTGGTACGGACATAACGCTGTAGGTTTCCTTTTGACAGCCGGCTTCCTGGGCATGATGTATTACTTTGTGCCAAAGCAGGCAGAACGCCCCGTTTACTCGTACCGTTTGTCGGTTGTTCATTTCTGGGCACTTATTTCCTTATACATTTGGGCCGGACCGCACCACTTGCACTACACCGCTTTACCAGACTGGACTCAGTCAGTGGGTATGGTGATGTCAGTCATTCTGTTCGTTCCTTCGTGGGGCGGCATGATCAACGGTATCATGACCTTATCGGGTGCCTGGCATAAACTGCGTACCGACCCAATTCTGCGCTTCCTGATTGTATCTCTGTCATTCTATGGTATGTCGACTTTCGAAGGTCCGATGATGGCAATCAAATCAGTAAACGCCCTTTCTCACTACACCGACTGGACCGTTGGTCACGTGCATTCAGGCGCTCTAGGCTGGGTTGCGATGATTACCATCGGCTCTATGTACTACCTGGTACCTCGCTTGTTTAATCAGAAAGAAATTCACAGCATTAAGCTGGTTAACGTTCATTTCTGGTTACACACTATCGGCGTAGTTTTCTACATTGTTTCAATGTGGATTTCAGGTGTTATGCAAGGTCTTATGTGGCGTGCGACAAACTCTGATGGAACACTAACTTATAGTTTCGTAGAGAGTGTTCAAGCATCGTATCCGTTCTGGACAGGCCGCTTTATTGGTGGTGTGTTCATTGTCGTTGGTATGCTGCTTATGGCTTATAACTGTTACCAGACAATTCGTGCCGGCCGTCGTGAGACAGCTGCAGGCAACGTCGTACAAACTGCCTGAGGGAGAGAATAATGAGTCGCTTTAAACACGAATTTGTTGAGAAAAACTTAGGTTGGCTGTCTATTTTAATGATTCTTGCTGTTTCTATTGGCGGTTTGGTAGAAATCACTCCCCTACTTTTTCAGAAGCAGACCAATGAACCGATTAAAGGGCTACAGCCATACACAGCATTAGAACTTGAAGGCCGTGATATCTATATCCGCGAAGGGTGTAACAACTGTCACAGTCAGATGATTCGACCTTTCCGTGCTGAAACAGAACGCTATGGACATTACTCTTTAGCCGGAGAACACGTATGGGAATTCCCTCACCTTTGGGGTTCTAAACGGACAGGTCCTGATTTGGCTCGGGTTGGTGGACGTTACAGTGATGAGTGGCATCACGTTCACTTAATGAACCCACGAAATGTGGTTCCTGAATCAAATATGCCAGCGTTCCCGTGGCTTGCAGAAAACAAGCTAACGGGTGAAGACACCGCTAAGAAAATGGAAGTTATGCGTTCGCTTGGCGTTCCTTATGAAGATGAGGATATTGCCGGGGCTAAAGAAGCTGTTCAGGGTGAAACCGAAATGGACGCTCTTATCGCATACTTGCAGTCTCTTGGCACTGCGTTACAGCAGGCTGATAAGTAATGGATTACGGAACCTGGCGCGGCGTGTTTAGCCTGATCATATTGGCAATTTTCATTGCTATTGTGTTTTGGGCTTTCAGTCGCCGCACAAAAAAACAATTTGATGAAGCGGCTAATTCCATATTTGAGGACGAGTCATCAGTAGATAAAAGCGACAAACCGGAGTCGAAGAAAGATGAGTAGCTTCTGGAGTGCATGGATAATTGTTCTGACGCTGGCCACTTTGGTGGTACTAATTTGGCTATTGCGCTGGAACATGAAAAATTATACTCACATCGAAGAAGGTCAGGAAATGGACCACGAATTCGATGGAATTGTTGAGTTAAACAACCCTCTTCCAAAGTGGTGGACCTATTTATTCTGGGCCTGTTTTGCCTGGGGCTTTTTGTACTTAGCTTTATATCCTGGGTTAGGCAATTTCAATGGCCTATTGGACTGGAAAAGTTCAAACCAAGACGTTCGCTCTCTAGAGGAGTCTCGTCAGGCAATGGAAGAAGCCCATGAAAAAGGAATGATAGTTGAGTACGATCGTTCGATTCGTGCAGCTGAAGAGAAATACGGCCCTATTTTTGAAGCATTTGCAGAGCAGTCTGTTAAAGAACTGGCAAAAAATGAAGATGCTTTAGATGTTGGTCAACGGCTATTCTTGCAAAACTGTGCTCAGTGTCACGGCTCAAACGCTATGGGTGGCCAGGGCTTCCCTAACTTGACTGATGATGACTGGTTGTACGGTGGTGAGCCAAGCGATATTAAGACATCCTTATTAGAAGGTCGCCGCGGTAACATGGCACCTTTTGGTGAGCAGTTCAGTGATAAAGAAATTAATGAACTGGCAAACTACGTCGCAAGTCTTAGTGGCCGCGACAGAGATCCTGACCTGGTTGAAGCCGGCAAGGCAAACTTTGCAGTCTGCAGCGCTTGTCACGGACAGGATGGAAAAGGTAACCAGCAGCTGGGTGCTCCTAACTTGACTGATAATGTTTGGCTATATGGCGGTTCAATTAATAAAATTGAAGAAACTATTAGGTATGGGCGTAGCGGCGTTATGCCTGCCTGGAAAAACATTTTAGGTGAAGATAAAATTCATGTTATCTCAGCTTATGTCTACAGCTTGTCAAACGACGAATAAAACGCAGTATATAGCCCCGCTACGGCGGGGTTTTTTGTAAGAGGTCCTATTATGATTCAACCTTGGTATAAGCAGTTTTGGCCATGGTTTCTTATTTCCCTTCCCGTTACTGTAATGATCGTTTGCGGTGTTATCATTTATTTGTCCATCTCTCAGGGCAACTTTTCGATGGTGGTCGACGATTACTATAAACGCGGCAAGACAATTAACGCTGTTATTGAGCACGTTGAAGAAGCTCAGCGTCGTAATATTTCCTTCGAATTTACTGCAAATCAGGGCAAGTTAACTCTAAAATATGCTTCAGGTGAACCGGAAGAGCTGTCAGCTTTACGGGTTTATTTTGTGCATGCTACTCAGCCTGAAAAAGACTTTAGTCGTTTGCTAAGTGTCGCCGCAGACGGTACCTACCGGGCTGATATTCCAGACAACATTAGCGGCAAGTGGACCGTTACTGTTGAACCCTATAACAAGGTATGGAAAGTGAGCGAAAAGTATCAACTCCCTAAAAGTGAATTAACAAAACTTCGTCCATTATTATACGGAGTTTAAACACATGGAATGCTTCCACTGCCTGCAGCCTATTCCCCGGGGAGTTAACCTTTCTGTTGAATATAAAGGCTCAGAAAAGCCCGTCTGCTGTGCCGGTTGCCAGGCCGTGGCAGAAACCATTATTGAGCATCGTCTACATGCTTATTATGAACACCGGGACATCTCCCAACTTCAGGAGACTCCTGTACTCCCTGATGAGTTAAATGATTTGAATTTGTATGACCACCCTGACTTACAAAAAGAGTTTGTAAGACACGAAGGTGATGGCACTGAGATTGCCACTCTGACAATAGAGAATATCACTTGTGGTGCGTGCGGCTGGCTTATTGAACGTGAATTAATGCGTTTGAAAGGCATACACAAAGCTATCGTTAATGTTACCAGTCGTCGATTACAGGTTAGCTGGTCACCTGAGGAGTTAAAACTCAGCAATATTCTCAGAGCGTTAGCAGGAATTGGTTATAAAGCTTTGCCATTTCAGGCCAATGAGGCTGAACAGCAATATGAGCGCCAGAGAAAAAGTTATATAAGGCGCTTAGGCGTGGCAGGTATTGCCACCATGCAAGTAATGATGATTGCTTTTGGCCTGTACTTTGGTGTGGTAAGTGACCTCTCTCCTGACTTACAGCGTTTTTTATGGGGAGTCAGTCTGGTATTTGCAACTCCAGTCATTCTGTACAGTGCACAACCTTTTTATGCTGGCGCTCTTCGGGCTATACAGGCTTCACGCTTGAATATGGATATTCCGGTAAGTATTGCTTTGTTAGGAGCTTACAGTGCCAGTGTGTACGCTACTATTACCAATACTGGCGAGGTGTACTTTGAATCCATCTCCATGTTCACCTTCTTCCTCTTAACAGGACGTTTTCTTGAGCTACTCGCAAAGGAACGTGCGTTAAAATTTGCAACTAACCGGCTGACTCTTTTACCTAAGCTGGCTTCCAGAGAAACCGATGACGCTGTTGAATCTATTGCTATTAAGCAATTAAACGTCGGCGACATTATTCGTGTAAAAGCTGGTGAAACCATTCCTGCCGACGGAGAGTTGTTAAATCCGCAGGCACAGGTTGATGAAAGTTTGCTAACAGGTGAAAGCCTGCCACGTTCGAAAAAGCTTGGCGACGCAATTATTGCCGGCAGTATTAACCAGCACTCGCCGATACGCGTCAAAGTGACGGCTATTGCTCAGCAGACCGTGCTGGCGGGTATTATATCAATGCAGGACTCTGCATTAGCGGTTAAGCCAAGAGCTCAGCAAGTTATTGATAAAATTGCAGGTTATTTTATTGCTGCCATTTTAATTATTGCTGTTATTACGTTCTTCAGTTGGTGGTGGATTCAGCCTGAGCATGCGTTGTGGGTTACTTTAGCGGTTTTGGTTGCAACCTGCCCTTGTGCTTTATCACTTGCCGCTCCCACCGCGCTTACCGGTATTATTCATCGGCTCAATCGAGATGGGATATTACTTAAAGGCGCTGATGTATTAGAGTCTGTAAAGCAGTTAGACAAAGTTTGTCTTGATAAAACCGGTACTTTAACCGAGGGGCAGTTTCGGCTTGTTGAACGCCAGGACTCTATCGACCCCAAAACAGTGAATCATATTGTTAGTGGACTGGAACTGTTTTCCGAGCACCCTCTTTCCGTTCCTTTGAGTCAACTTTCATATACCCCTGCTAAATTTACTCATGTCAGCAACGAAATGGGGGCCGGACTGCAAGGCGAACTTGACGGTGAAGTTTATCGAGTCGGCAGTGAACGTTTTATTCAGCAATGGCACCCTGAGTTTAAAGCACTTAATAAGTACCAGGTAATTGTGGCAAGCAAAAAGCAGGTTTTGGCACAGTTCCGGGTTGAGGATCAAGTACGGGACGGTGCAGCAGAAACCATAGAATGGTTAAAAGAAAATGGCTATGAGCCTATTATATTAAGTGGTGACAGTGAGTCCAGAGTCCATGAACTGGCTAAAGAGTTAGGCATAGCTGAGTACCATAGTGGATTAAAGCCAGAGGAAAAATTGGCATTCGTTACCGAACAACAACAATTAGGTCATACTGTCTGGATGGTCGGTGACGGCATCAATGACAGTCCGGTTCTTGCAAAAGCTGATCTTTCAATGACCTTTTCAAAAGCATCAGACTTGGCGCAAACCGCTGCCGACGTTGTACTAATGTCAGAGTCATTGAACCAAATAAAAGTGGTTATAGAAAGCGCTCTGAAGACACGCAAGGTGATGCAGCAAAATTTCACTTGGGCATTAGTTTATAATGTATCTATATTACCTGTTGCAGCTATTGGTATGGTTGCACCATGGGCAGCAGCGCTTGGCATGTCGCTCAGCTCTCTGTTGGTCATTGGTAACTCTTTAAGGTTGTATCGAAAATGAGTGTAATTTACGCGTTAATACCGGTTGCGATAATTTTTGTGATCATCGCCGTGGCTATTTTTTTCTGGGCGGTACGCTCCGATCAGTTTGAAGATATTGAGCGTCAGGGTCTCAATATTCTAATGGATGATGAAGACAACAAGGCCGATGATGAATCCGATAAGCCAAAGCGCTGATCTTGTAACCGCATTACTCATGGGCCTTGCGGGCGCTGGTCACTGCCTGATGATGTGTGGCGGGATAGCAAGCGCCATGGGCATTAATACTAAGCCCCATCATGTATGGCTTTATAATTTAGGCCGAGTGTCCTCTTATATGATAATTGGAGCACTTGTCGGCGGCGCCATAGGCTTTTTTGCTCCCGAAGGTGGTTATACAACCGTTATTCTGCGTTGGTTGGCGGTTATTTTTCTGCTTCTATTGGGGCTTTATTTTACGGGCTGGTTTGCTGGCCTGGTTTATTTGGAAAAAGCTGCAAGCCCGGTATGGCGAAAGGTTCAGCCCTTTGCCGCTAAGCTGAGAAACAAACCGGGTATTTTTGCCACTTTCTTTGCCGGAACCCTATGGGGCTGGCTGCCTTGCGGTATGGTTTACAGTGCTCTTAGCTGGGCCGCGTTAAGTGGTTCAGCCAGCGGTGGCGCATTAACCATGGCGGCTTTTGGCTTAGGAACCTTGCCAGCTATGGTTGCAGCCGGTCATTTCAGCCAGTTTCTGCACAACTTTTTGCGAGCTCAGGGGGTTCGCACAGCCATGGGTGTTTTACTAATTATTTATGCCTTATGGAGTTTATTGACCCTCCTCAAACCTTTTTTTCAATAAAGCCTGCAAAGCTTTCTGCTTTCGTCTAATCTAACTAATAGACGCGGATTTATTATGAGGTGAGTATGGACGCATTCCGTCATGTTTTGGTCGTTATAGATGCCGCCGATGAGCAGCATAAAGCCTTGAAAAGAGGTCTGCATATGGCTCGATTGAGTGATGCCAGACTGACGTTGTTTTTATCCATTTACGATTTCTCTTATGAAATGACAACCATGTTATCCAGCGAAGAACGCGATATTATGCGTTCTAATCTCATTGCTGACAGAAAAGCCTGGCTAACAGACTTGTTGAGTGAATTTGATACAGACGCAATTGCTATTGATATCAGCGTTGTTTGGCACAATCGCCCGTTTGAAGCTATTATTAGAGAAGCGATTAAACACAAGCATGATCTCATCATAAAAGGTACTCAGGTCAGTGCGAGTTTCCAAAATCTCATTTTCACACCAACTGACTGGCACTTGTTAAGAAAAGCCCCCTGCCCGGTTTTGCTGGTCAAAGAACACGAATGGCCCAGTCATGGCCAAATTATTGCCGCTGTTCACACGGGTTCAGAAGAAGAACATCATCAGAAATTAAATAAACGAATTATTGAACACGCTCAGTCAATGAGCAAAGTTCTTGATGCCAGTGTGCATTTGGTTAATGCGTACCCTAGTGCGCCCGTTAATGTAGCGGTAGAAATTCCAGAGTTTGATGTCAGCGAGTATACAGATGCTCTCGAGCAGCATCATGTAAACCGAATGGCTGCTCTTGGCCGGGAGTATGGCATTTCCAGTCACTATCAGTACCTTTCTCAAGGTTTACCGGAACAAGTGATACCTGAAGCGGCCAAACAACTGGATGCCGAATTAGTCGTGTTAGGGACTATTGGCCGCACTGGGTTAAGCGCTGCGTTACTGGGTAATACTGCGGAGCATGTGCTGGATCAGTTAAATTGCGACGTATTAGCCATTAAGCCAGAAGACTTCGTTAGTCCCCTCGCTTGAGTTTAATGCCTCAGGTATAATCCGGCTCCTAACGCTTAAATATGACAGGTTGCAGGAGCCATTATGGCCAGTGAAAACAAATACAGTTTCAACAAACTACAGAAACGTATTCGCCGCGAAGCCGGCAAAGCCATACAAGATTTTGGCATGATTGAGGATGGTGACCGCATCATGGTCTGTCTGTCCGGTGGCAAGGACAGCTACACTCTGTTAGACACATTGCAGTACCTTCAAAAAGTCGCTCCTGTAAGATTCTCCCTGATCGCCGTTAACCTTGATCAAAAGCAGCCCGGTTTCCCAGAGCATGTACTTCCTGAGTATTTAGAAAAGCTTGGTGTTGAATACAAAATTGTTGAAGAAGACACCTATAGTATCGTGAAAGATAAAATCCCTGAAGGAAAGACAACCTGCTCTCTTTGTTCGCGTTTACGCCGTGGAATTTTATACCGTACGGCAAAGGAGTTAAAAGCCACTAAAATAGCTCTGGGACACCACAGAGACGATATGATTGAAACCTTGTTTTTAAATATGTTTCATGGCGGCAAATTAAAATCGATGCCGCCGAAACTCGCAAGCGATAACGGTGAACATATTGTTATTCGACCACTTGCCTACGCCCGGGAAAAGGACATAGAGCAATATTCTGAGGCTATGGAGTTTCCAATTATTCCGTGCAACTTGTGTGGCTCTCAGGAAAATCTTCAAAGGAAGCAAATAAAGCAAATGCTTAACCAGTGGGATAAGCAGTTTCCAGGAAGAATTGAGAGTTTATGTACCGCAATGCAAAATGTTGTTCCTTCGCACCTGGCTGACAATGCCCTGTTTGACTTTAAAGCGGTTACTGCCAATGGCGTTGCCGATGAAAACGGCGATAAAGCTTTTGATACCGAAAATTTTAGCTCTGTTGCAGTAAATAATGAGCCTGTTTTAATGAGTGATATTCCGATTAAACAGCTGGCTTAAATAAGATAAAAAAAGGCTCCTGATTGGAGCCTTTTTTTTATTATGTCGAAGTGCGTTATTCGGGTTGTGGTGGTGGATTCAACTCTTCGCTAACGCGTTCCACAATTGGTCGGTTTATACGGATCATTGCTCGTAGCTCTTCAATATAATCCTCGCCGCGCTCTGAATAGCTCGAAAGTCCAGTAATAAGATCTCGTGCCAAAATATCTGCATTATTTAAACGCTTTTGCTCACGCAGTAAACGTAAATCCAGATATGCTCCATGGGTATTTATATTGCGCATGTAGCTCTTTACTGAGGCATTAACCGAGTCAAACTGCGCAACTTCATGGCGACCACCTTCAACTCTTCCGGTAGGCACGAGACCACAACCTTTCGAGTAACACCATTGCCCAAATAGGTTTAAACCTTTTCTGGAGAAACGCGAAGTCCCCCAACCAGATTCATTGGCGGCCTGCACCAAAACCATCATTTCCGGAATAATATCGATGCGTCGTTTCAGAAGACCAAACAGATTATCATCAATGGCAATATCGTCTTCCAGACGGTAGTAATTTATCCACTCTTCCATTTGCTTCTTGTCTGCAGCGGTAAGCTCGCCGTTTTTATAGCGTTCATAAATGGCTTTAAGATACGCTCTATCATGCAATATACGTATATTTTCAGCTTCAACTAAAGGCAGCAAAAAACGAAAGAACTCTTCCTTCTTTTCGGTGACATCTGTCATTGACATAAAATCCGGGAGATCTCTTTTCACTTCAACCTCCGGAATTGCCGGTAAATGCGCCGTAACGGATTGATCCGGAACTTTTACATCAGGCTCCTTAATAAGCCAGGGTAAAAGTAATGCAGCTATACTCAGTACTATGAACAGTAAAATTGTTAATAATCGCATGTAGTCCTCAAGCCGAAATATTTTCAGACGAATTATCTTTTTGGGGTTTCTCAATAACAGTTACGCCAATAATGTCTCGATAGACCACTCCAATGAGGTTATAGATCATTGGGAGCATCCAAATAAGACCAAGTCCGAAAGGAATTATAGCGACAAACAGTAACCCCAGAATAATAAGAAACAACAGAATAAATTTGGGAAGTTTAAAATGCGTTATTTTTATCGAGTAGTACAATGCACTTAACGGCCCCACCCCTCGTTCAACGACTAGCGGCATAGCAAGACTCAAAATTACCGTAATATAAAGCGATACTAATATTGCAAAATTAGGGTGAACCAGCACCATTAATTCACTGACCAGTATGCTAAGCAAGCTGCTAATAACGGCAACGGTAATGAGCGGAAGCAGTACATTGAATCCGTTAAAAACATCGGCTGTTTTTGTTTGAATGCCAACGCTATGTTTAATTCCCATTAGCATCAACCCGCCAAGTAACGGTGCGCTTATAACAGCCTGAAGAATACTGGCAAGATATTGAATTTGCGCCGAGCTTTCTATGGCGTCAATTGAGAATACGCTCATTAAAGCCAGGACCATAAGCACGTTAATGCCTAACAAAATTAAGAAACCACCAATCAAAGACACTAAGTTTGACTTGGTTACATTAAACGACTGCTCTAATACTTGCCGCACTGAAAGCTGATAGTTCCCTTTTAGGGCGTCAATCAGTGAGCCTCCAATGACTACTTTGTTATCATCCACAGAAATTCCCACACTTTTTTTAACAGTAAGATAAACTAGCGCCCGATATACTAGAGTATCCATTGACGCGATCCAATTTAAATCGACAGAACAATTTGAGGCAGGCATGAAATCACAGAAAAAGCGACCCGCCAATCCTAAGTTGGTTTTGCTAAACAAGCCCTACGGTGTGTTATCGCAATTTACAGGTGAGGAAGGCGACCAAACATTAAAGGCTTTCATCCCACATAATGATGTCTACCCCGCCGGACGATTGGATAAGGACAGTGAAGGCCTGCTTTTGTTAACCAACGATGGCGTTTATCAGGCGCGCCTGGCAAATCCTAAATATAAAGTATGGAAAACTTACTGGGTTCAAGTCGAAGGTGAACCCAGTGAAGAACAACTGGAGCAGTTACGAAATGGCGTTGAATTGAACGATGGAATGACGCGTCCAGCCGAAGCCTTTGTAATGCCCGAGCCAATGAACTTATGGCCACGGAATCCTCCAGTCAGAGAGCGTAAAACGGTGCCTGACACCTGGCTTTGCATTAAAATTCGTGAAGGTAAAAACCGTCAGATTCGCCGTATGACAGCGCATGTTGGACTCCCTACTCTGCGCCTTATACGTGCGGCAATTGGTCCGTTTCAGTTAAAAACGCTGCAGCCGGGCGAATGGCGTGAAGAACCGCCTGTTTGGTAGTTACCTGAGCTACCCTAGCGCGGCCTAAAATGATAGAATGCGCAGCCAATTCAGGAGTTACAGTCAGCCAGGTCAGTCTATGTCAAATGCCAGTAAAAAAGTCATTGTTGGAATGTCAGGAGGAGTCGACTCTTCCGTATCAGCCTATCTTCTTCTGCAACAGGGCTATCAGGTCGAAGGCCTGTTTATGAAAAACTGGGAAGAAGATGATACTGACGAATACTGCGCTGCATCCGAAGATTTAGCCGATGCCGAAAAGGTTTGCGAAACACTCGGCATAGAGCTGCACACAATCAATTTTGCCGCAGAGTACTGGGACAACGTGTTCGAGTACTTTTTGGAAGAATACAAAGCCGGGCGAACACCGAACCCGGATATCATGTGTAACAAAGAAATTAAATTTAAGGCCTTTCTGGAATTTGCCGCAGAAGCATTAGATGCCGATTACATTGCGACCGGACATTATGTGCGTCGTCAGCAGAACGACGGAAAGTGGGAAATGCTGCGCGGTTTAGACAGTAATAAAGACCAAAGCTACTTCCTTTATACGCTAAGCCATGAGCATATTGCACAAACTTTGTTTCCGGTTGGCGAGCTGGAGAAATCAGAAGTTCGGAGAATTGCAGAAGAGCAAGGCCTTGTTACAGCGGATAAAAAAGACTCTACAGGTATTTGCTTTATTGGCGAGCGCAAATTTAAAGACTTTCTCCAGCAGTACCTGCCGGCAAAGCCCGGCCCCATTGAGTCTGTCGATGGCGAACAGTTAGGTGAACATGAAGGTTTGATGTACCACACTCTGGGTCAGCGTAAAGGCTTACACATTGGCGGAATGGCCGACACCTCCGGCGAACCCTGGTACGTTGTCGATAAAGACGTAGAGAGAAATGTGCTTATTGTTGCGCAGGGAAAAAATCATCCCCGCCTCTATTCTCAGGGACTTATTGCCGGGCAACTGCACTGGGTGAGTCGTACCACACCATTAAAGGCTTTCGATTGTACGGTTAAAACGCGCTATCGCCAGCAGGATATACCGTGCAGGGTTACTCCGCTTGATAACGGCGACTTTCAGGTTCAGTTTAAAGAGCCTGTTGCAGCGGTAACGCCAGGACAATCCGCAGTATTCTACAGCAACGACGTTTGCTTAGGTGGCGGCATTATTGAACAGCGCATTACCGATTTTGAGGTCAAGCTATGAATGAGTGGCAGCAGCGAGTAATTGCTTTAGCTGGTATGTCGTTAAGTGCTATGGCCGTGCAGAAGCTGGCTCGCAGTGGAGAACTTTACCCTGAGTCTATTACCAACACTTTGGTCCACAGTCTTCTGCAACAAAACCCTGACAACATAGAAGATATTTACGGCGGTCTGGAGAATATTCAACCAGGCATTCAGGCATTTATTCGTCAGGCCGGAAATAATAAAAATAAAGATTTAGAGGTCACCCGCTATTTAGTTGGATTGATCCACCTGTCCCGGCGCTTACTTAAGCAGCCCGACGTACTTAATTTACTGGGCGAACGTATCGCTCAGGTAAAACGTCAGAAAGAAGAGTTTGAATTTGAAGATTATCGCGTACAGCAAAGTTTTGCGGGAATTTATCGCGAATTGATAAGTCCTCTGGGACAGCCTATTCGAATTAATGGTAACCCGGAATTTTTGAAACGGGACTCTAATCAAGACCACATTAGAACCTTGTTGCTGGCCGGCATTCGCAGTGCCGTGCTTTGGCAGCAAGTAGGCGGCAAACGTCGTCATTTCGTATTTTCAAGAAAGAAAATGTTAGATACAGCGCAGCAATTGTTGCATGTCGCATAAAAGATTAATGACTTAATTAACTCTCGGAGAGCCAGTTTATGTTGCCCTTTTCTTCACTAACCGCAGTGTCACCTGTCGATGGACGATACGCTTCAAAAGCAGAAATGTTACGTCCTATTTTCAGCGAGTACGGACTGATTAAATTTCGTGTCACTGTTGAGGTTCGTTGGTTGCAGTTATTAGCCGAAGTCGATGGCATTAAAGAAGTGCCGGCATTAAGTGAAGAAGCGACACAAATACTGAACGCCATTGTTGAAAACTTCTCAGTAGAAGACGCTGAACGCATAAAGACCATTGAGCGCACAACCAATCACGACGTGAAAGCGGTTGAATACTTCCTGAAAGAACAAGTCGCTAATAATGAAGAACTGAATAAAGTATCCGAATTCATCCACTTTGCCTGTACTTCAGAGGACATTAACAACCTTTCTCATGGCTTAATGCTGAACACAGCTCGTGACGAAGTATTAGTACCGATGATGCAGGAATTAGTTGATCGGGTTAAAGAGCTGGCGAAAGAACACAAAGCCGTTCCTATGATGGCCCGTACGCACGGCCAACCGGCAACGCCAACCACAATGGGCAAAGAGTTTGCGAACGTTGCTGTGCGTCTACAACGTCAGCTGACGCAGCTTAAAGCTGTAGATGTCATGGGTAAAATCAACGGTGCTGTCGGTAACTATAACGCGCACCTTGCGGCCTACCCTAATGTCGACTGGCATCAAATCTCAGAGCAATTTGTTACGTCACTCGGTTTAAGCTGGAACGCGTACACGACTCAAATTGAGCCTCATGACTATGTTGCAGAATACTTTGACGCACTGGCTCGCTTTAATACAGTACTTATCGATTTTGATCGTGATGTCTGGGGTTATATTGCTTTGAACCACTTTAAACAGCGTACTGTTGAAGGTGAAGTTGGCTCTTCAACGATGCCTCATAAAGTGAACCCTATCGACTTTGAAAACTCCGAGGGCAACCTGGGTATTGCTAATGCGGTTATGCAACATTTGGCTCAGAAGCTGCCTATTTCCCGCTGGCAACGTGATCTGACTGATTCTACCGTTTTACGTAATTTAGGTGTAGGTGTTGCGCATGCCGTTATTGCATTTCAGGCAACGTTAAAAGGTTTGAGTAAGCTGGAAGTTAATGAAGCCCGTCTGGCAGCTGAGCTTGATGAAAATTGGGAATTGATGGCGGAACCGGTGCAAACCGTTATGCGCCGATACGGTGTTGAAAAGCCGTACGAAAAGCTTAAAACCTTAACTCGCGGAAAACGCATTACCAGCGATGATCTTGCGAAATTTATTGACTCTTTAGACGTGCCAGATGCTGCTAAAGATGAAATGAAAGCTTTAACACCAGCTAACTATATTGGCCGCGCAACTCAGTTTGTTGATGATCTTGTATGAAATTAGCTTTTGATAAAGACGATTTTTTAAAAAACTACTGGCAGAAAAAGCCTTGTCTTATTCGACAAGGCTTTGCTGATTTTACGGACCCTGTCAGCCCTGAAATTCTAGCTGGACTGGCCATGGAAGAAGGCGCCGACTCCCGGGTTATTGAGTCACAGGCAGATACAGAATCTGGCTGGTTGGTTACTCATGGCCCGTTTGAAGAATACGAGCAGTTTGGTGAGAGCCACTGGACCTTATTAGTTCAATCAGTAAATGAGTGGCTGCCAGACGTTGGCGAATTGATAACGCCTTTCCGTTTTCTTCCGGATTGGCGCATAGACGATGTCATGGTCAGTTTCTCATGCGAAAACGGTGGTGTTGGTCCGCACTTGGATCAGTATGACGTTTTTATCATACAGGGAGCCGGTTCCCGACAGTGGCGCGTTGGTGAGCGACAATCAATGCGGGAGTGTCAGCCAGCAGCCGACCTTTGCCAGGTAGAAGGTGAGTTTAAAGCCGTTATTGATGAGCACCTGAAAGCCGGTGACGTTTTATATATTCCCGCGGGCTGTCCGCATGATGGTGTTGCCTTAGAGCCTTCGCTCAACTACTCGGTTGGGTTCCGGGCGCCGTCAAAAGCAGAGTTATTATTGCAGCTGGGCGATATTGCCATGCAACAGGAGTCCCTTCAGGAACGATACCAGGATCCAGAAATTGGCAGCGACGATACTTCCTGGGAAATTGAAGAAAAGCAATTAGCCGCCTTAAAAGGCTTTTTGAAAGAAGCCCTTGAGAGTGACGAAACAGACAGGTTACTGGCGAGAATTGTATCGCAGTCAAAACGCCCTCTTCCCGAGCCAGAATTGCCAACAACAGCAGCGCAAGTGCCAGACTTATTGGCGCAACCGAATGCATTCATTGAGAAAGCGTCCGGTGCCCGTTTCTTAAAACTGAGTCAGACCGAGTTTTATGGCAATGGGGAAGCTTTTAGGGTAATCCCGGAAGCTTTACCCACAGCAGAATGGCTGGCTCAACTGCAAGGCTCAAAATCCGCATCGGAGCTTTCGAAACGAGTAAATTTAACGGCACAGGCTGAGCTAGTTGCTGAAATGATAAATCAGGGAATTATCTACTTATACATTGAAGAATCCTGAGCGATTCTGTGTAAACAAGAGTTGATAAACACCCGTTTGAATTGCTGAATTTATTCACTTAATAAAGTAGCGCGAGCCCTATCTAAATGGTAATGTTCGCGCAATTTTTGAAGCAATGAGGAATTGAAATTCATGTCTCTATACGAGCATCCCGAATTCGATCATCACGAGCAAGTTGTCTTTTGTCATGATCAGGAATCAGGCCTAAAAGCCATTATTGCAATTCATGACACAACTTTAGGTCCAAGCCTTGGTGGTACCCGTTTGTGGAACTACGCTTCATCGGCCGAAGCTTTAACCGATGTGCTGCGCTTGTCGCGCGGTATGACTTATAAAAGTGCTATGGCCGGCTTACCTCTGGGTGGCGGTAAAGCGGTTATTATTGGTGACGCCAAGAAAATTAAAAGCGAAGAACTGTTCCGCGCATACGGTCGTTTTATCGAGTCATTGAGCGGCCGTTATATTACTGCAGAAGATGTGAACATTCGTACCGAAGACATCGACATGGTTGCGAAAGAAACCAGTCATGTTGCCGGAACTGCTGATAAAGCTGGCGATCCTTCACCTCATACAGCACTGGGCACTTATCTGGGTCTTAAAGCTGCGGCAAAACACAAGTTAGGCAGTGAAGATCTTAAAGGTGTAAAAATAGCGGTTCAGGGCCTTGGTTCTGTTGGTTATGACTTTGCTAAGTACTGCGCAGAAGACGGTGCAGAGCTTATCGTTACCGACATTAACGAAGAAGCTATAGAGCGTGCCGTTAAAGAACTCGGCGCGAAAGCTGTTGGTTTGGATGAAATCTACAGTGTTGATGCTGACGTCTATGCGCCATGTGCGCTGGGTGCAACCATCAATGACGAAACGTTAAAACAACTTAAAGTTAAAATCATTGCCGGAAGCGCCAATAACCAGTTAGCGAACCCTAAACACGATCAAGCAGTAAAAGATATGGGTATCCTTTACGCACCTGATTACGTGATTAATGCCGGTGGTGTCATTCATGTGTGTTCAGAAGCCGCTAATATGAGCTTAGAAGAAACCGATAAACGTGTTCGTGGTATTTACGACACCCTGGATCAGCTTTTTGCTCGTGCAAACGACGAAGACCGCCCTACCGGTGCAGTTGCTGACCAAATGGCTCGTGAAATTATAGCTAAAGGTAAGCAGTAAACGTTGCTGCAAATAAAAAGCCTGATTTAACTCAGGCTTTGTAAGATGATTTCAAGCGGGTGTTTCACCCGCTTTTTTTCTATCCGTTTTATTTGAGACCGGCATGAGAACCCGGTTACCAGCACACCGCTGCTGCCGTATTGCTGAACTGCCTGCTGCCACCCCATTTCATAAAGGCCGAAGCTGTCACTCTGGTTCTGTTTTTCGTGACCAAAAGTTCCCGCCATACCACAACAACCAACATTAACGATATCCAGTGTTAACCCTAATTTACTGAACAATTCTTGCCATTGTTGCGCCGACTCTGGAACAAAGCTTTGCTCTGTACAGTGCAATAGCAGTCCATAATTGCTGGTGCTGGTTGGCCCGGCTTTCTCAAAGTTTAGCGTGCTTAACCATTCAACTACGGTCATTACCTCAACCTCTGGCAACTGACCTCCGTTTGATTTTCGGTATTCATCTCTGAATATCAAGGCCGTAGAGCTGTCTGGCCCAATCAGTGGAATTCCTGCATCAGAAAGCGGTTTAAATTGCTCAGTAACTTTAGTCGCCGTTTTGTCGAAATCACTAAGGAAACCTTTGACATGCTGTGCTTTACCATGCCCTATAAAAGGCAGTAAAACCGGAGTAAAACCGAGCTTCTTAATGAGTCGCCCCAGCTTTAATACAAAGTCAGCCTCATAGAATGTGGTAAAAGGATCCTGCGCAATAACAACCGCCTGTTCGCGTTCTCTTTCAGTTAAACTCAGAACTTGTTCTGTTGTTAGCTCAACGAGGCCGTGACGCTTCCATGCAGTTCTCAAATTGGGCGTTGAAAATAAAGGGGTATCGACATAACCCACACCGTACTTAAGAATAACCCGGCTTATAGGGTTATTAATCAGCAAATTACTCAAAACAGGGAACTTACTTGCAAGAGGCGCCGTTTTTTCTATGCCCTTTACTAAGTAGTCCTTTAATGGACGAGCGTATTTACTGTAATAATGATCGTAAAAACGCGCACGAAATGTTGGGACATCGACATTAACCGGACACTGATTCGTACAGGCTTTGCACGCCAGACATTTATCCATCGACTGTTTTACTTCATGACTAAAATCGCTTCGCCCTGTAAGTCGGTTTAGCTGGCGTTTAGCAAAGCTTACCGGCTGAGGCCTTTGAGTGGCGTCATAACCCGCGTTATGGGTCAACCGTAACCATTCGCGCAGAAGCCCTGCCCGACCTTTAGGAGAATAACGACGGTCCCGTGTGACTTTATACGAGGGGCACATAGCGGACTTGGGGTCATAATTGAAACACAAGCCATTACCGTTACAGTCCATTGCATTTTTGTAGCTGTTTCTGGTTGCTATTGGAATCTGCCTGTCAAAAAAGCCTCGTTTTACTGCGTCAACAGAGACTAATTGCGCATCCGTATTCAGAGGCGTGCAAATTTTCCCGGGGTTCAATTGGTTAAACGGGTCAAAACTCGCCTTAATTTTCTGCAATTCTTTATAAAGGTGCTCTCCAAAAAAAGCGGGGGCGTATTCGGAGCGATAACCTTTTCCGTGCTCGCCCCACATGAGTCCGCCATACTTCTGGGTTAATTCTGCCACCTGGTCACTAATTTCTCTAAGCAGGATTTCATCGTCCGGCTCACACATGTCCAGGGCTGGCCGTACGTGTAAAACACCGGCGTCTGCATGCCCGAACATTCCGTAGTGCAGGCCTTTAGCATCTAATAGCGCCCTAAACTCATTAATAAAGTCAGCCAGTTTTTCAGGAGGAACCGCCGTGTCTTCGGCAAAAGCAACGGGTTTACGTCGGCCTTTTGTCGCACCTAATAAACCCACCGACTTTTTACGCATAGCATAAATCAGCTGTATACTCGGCAGGTCATCGCAAATTTGATAACCAATAACACCTTTGTTGTCTTTGCTTTTAATCAGTTTATCCAGACGTTTGGTTAACGAACCGACCTTCTCGTCTATTTCCTCTTGATCAAGCCCGGTAAACTCAACCATGTTGATACCGTCCATCCGCTGACCTTCAACATCGGAAAGTAAAGGTTCAACCGACTTCCAAATGATATCCTCACGAGCAAGATCAAGCACCGTACTGTCAACGGTTTCTACTGAAGTTGCTTTAGCTTCCACTAAGAAAGGAGAATTCTCTAGTGCAGACTGAAAGTTTGAATATTTAACATTAACCAGCACTCTGTGCTTAGGAATGGGAGTGATATTCAGCTTAGCTTCGCTGACAAAGCCTAAGGTCCCTTCCGAGCCTGCGATGACTCGAGAAACATCAATTTTTTGATCTCCAGGGTCATAGGCATGCTTTAAATCGTAGCCGGTCAGGAACCGGTTTAAAGGCGGAAACTTTTCACGAATATGAGTTTCTTCACCAACACAGGTGTCTATCACCTGGCGGTAAATGCGAGCTATTCGATTGTCCTGGCGAGCGATACTTTCCGCTTGCTCTAGCGAAACCGGACCGCTGTCTAGTACATGCCCATCAAGTAATACGGTTTTCAGGCCAAGAATATGATCACTGGTTTTACCGTAAACTAACGAGCCCTGACCTGAGGCGTCGGTATTAATCATGCCACCCAGAGTCGCGCGATTGCTGGTAGAAAGGTCAGGTGAAAAAAAGTAGCCCTGAGGACGTAAAATATCGTTGAGTTTATCTTTAACCACACCAGCCTGAACTTTAACCCAACCTTCCTTCGGGTTAACTTCAAGCACTTTATTCATGTGTCGGCTTAGATCAACCACAACACCTGAGGTTAATGACTGTCCATTAGTGCCGGTTCCGCCGCCTCGGGGAGAGAACTGCACACTGCTGTTACTCTCCTCACCAGCAAGCTTCATTAATAAAACAAGGTCGGCATGATGCAGTGGGTACAACACTGCCTGAGGCAGACTTTGATAAACGCTGTTATCCGTAGCCGCAATTAAACGGCCAGAGTAACTGACATCAATTTCACCAGCGAACCCCGACTCTTTTAACTGCTCTATAAAGTGCCGGTAGTTCTCTGGTAAAGCGTTTTCAGCAGCAACCTTGGGTAATACTGTCATTTTTACAGGTGGTCCGCCAAGTACATCCATGTCTCAATAACGGTATCCGGGTTCAGTGATACCGAATCGATCCCCTGTTCTACCAACCAGGCGGCAAAGTCAGGATGATCTGATGGTCCCTGACCACAAATACCGACGTATTTACCGCGCTTCTTGGCCGTTTGAATGGCCATTGCCAGCAGCTTTTTCACCGCTTCGTTACGCTCATCAAATAAATGTGCGATAACGCCGGAATCACGATCCAGACCTAAAGTTAACTGGGTTAAGTCGTTAGAACCAATTGAGAAACCGTCGAAGATGTCGAGGAATTCGTCTGCCAACAGAGCGTTAGAAGGCAGCTCGCACATCATAATTACGCGTAAACCATTTTCGCCCTGAACCAGTCCCTGTTCGGCCAGAAGTTCAATAACCTTGCGACCTTCTTCAAGAGTTCTGACAAATGGGATCATGATTTCGATATTGGTCAGACCCATATCGTTACGAACGCGTTTAATTGCTTCACACTCCAGTGCAAAGCAGTCGCGGAATTCTTCAGAGATATAACGAGATGCACCACGGAAACCCAGCATTGGGTTTTCTTCGCCAGGCTCATACTGCTTTCCGCCGATAAGGTTGGCGTATTCGTTCGACTTAAAGTCAGACATACGCACAATGACGCGTTCGGGTGAGAATGCGGCACCTAAGGTAGAAATGCCTTCAGCTAAACGTGCTACGTAGTATTCGCGAGGGCTGCTGTAGCCGGCCATCATACTATCAATCGTTTTCTTCAGCTCATCACTTTGCTGCTCGTAATTTAGCAAGGCTTTAGGGTGAACGCCTATCATTCGGTTAATAATAAACTCCAGGCGAGCCAGGCCAATACCGGCATGGGGCAAGCTGGCAAAATCGAACGCTCTGTCGGGGTTGCCCACGTTCATCATAATTTTTAAGGGTAGATCTGGCATAGCATCAATTTGTGACTCAGTGATATCAAAGTCCAGTTCGCCCTGGTAGATATAACCTGTGTCGCCTTCAGCACAAGAAACCGTAACCGCTTGTCCATTACTGATATGGTCAGTTGCATCACCGCAACCAACAACCGCCGGAATGCCAAGTTCACGGGCTATAATAGCGGCGTGACAAGTACGGCCACCACGGTTAGTCACAATGGCAGCAGCGCGCTTCATAATCGGTTCCCAGTCAGGGTCGGTCATATCGGTTACTAATACGTCGCCCGGCTGGACTTTATCCATTTCACTAATGTCATTCAGAACACGAGCAACACCACGGCCAATACGCTGGCCAATAGCACGGCCAGTACAGACAACGTCACTTTTGGCTTTTAGTGCAAAGCGTTCAATAGCTTGCCCTTTTTGGTTTGACTGAACCGTTTCGGGGCGTGCCTGAACAATATAAAGTTTGCCGTCAATGCCGTCTTTTGCCCACTCGATGTCCATTGGACGACCGTAGTGCTCTTCAATAATCAGAGCCTGTTTAGCCAAATCTTCAACTTCTTCATCGGTTATCGAGAAGGTCAGACTTTTCGACTTTTCGATGTCTTCAATGACTGTCTGCTTTCCATGCTCTCTGTCGTCAGAGAAAATCATCTGGATTTTTTTGCTGCCGAGCGTTCTACGCAGTACTGAAGGACGCCCTGCTTTTAACGTTGGCTTATGTACGTAGAATTCGTCCGGATTAACAGCGCCTTGTACGACCATCTCACCAAGACCGAAAGATGAGGTAATGAAAACAACATCGTCAAAGCCTGATTCAGTGTCAATGCTGAACATAACCCCGGAAGAGGCAATGTCACTGCGGACCATACGCTGTATACCTGCTGACAAGGCAACACCGCGGTGGTCGTAGCCCTGATGAACACGGTATGAAATAGCGCGGTCGTTAAACAAAGAGGCGAATACGTGCTTAATAGCTTCCATAACGCTACCCAGACCACGTACGTTCAGGAAGGTTTCCTGCTGGCCGGCAAACGAGGCATCCGGCATGTCTTCAGCCGTTGCGGAGCTGCGTACCGCAAAACTAAATTCATCGTTATTTTCGCTAAGTTCGGAAAAAGCGTCCTTTATGGCAGCTTCAAATTCCGGTTGGAACGGCGTATCGATGATCCACTGACGAATTTCCTTACCAGCCTTTGCTAAGGCCTGAACATCGTCAACATCAAGTGTGTCGAGCAAATCGTGAATACGATCGTTTAAGCCGCTTTGCTCCAGAAACTGGTTATAGGCGTCTGCCGTTGTCGCAAAACCGCCGGGAACTTCAACCCCTGCTCCGGCTAAGTTACTGATCATTTCACCCAGTGAGGCATTTTTACCACCGACTCGGTTTACGTCCTGCATTCCCAGATGTTGGTACCAAACTACGTATTCTTGCACGTCACAATCCTTAATTGATTTTTTCGGCATGGAAGTGACTACTATTTTACACGCTGCGGCCCAACAAGTTAATATCGAACCTTCAATCGCTTAAAAAGAGATCCGCCTGTGCGCTATGCGTTTTACATTTCTGACGGTACGGCACTGACCGCCGAGGCCTTTGGTCACGCGCTTTTATCGATGTTCCCTGTCACTTTTGAACACAAAACATTGCCTTTTATCGATAATCAGAAAAAAGCCGATGACGTGTGTAAAACAATAAAAAAGGCCGTTTTAGACAGTGGCGAGCCTCCTTTAATCTTCCATACTTTCGTAAATGAGAAGCTGAAAGCCAAGATCACCGACTGTGGCGGCATATGTTATGACTTTCTGGATCATTTCATCGCGCCAGTAGAAAAGGAGCTGGGAGTTAAAGCTCAACCTAAAACGCATCGTACCCATGGCGTACATAAAAACTACAACTTTCGAATAGATGCGATTAATTATGCTCTGGATAACGATGACGGGAAGCGCCTGAATCAACTGGATAAAGCCGATTTGATTTTAATTGGGGTGTCTCGTACGGGGAAAACACCAACCAGCTTATACCTTGCCATGCAGTATGGTATTAAGGTTGCGAACTATCCGTTGACCGATGATGATGATTTTGAACGGTTACAATTACCTAAAGAACTGAAACTGCATCGTCATAAGTTATTTGGTTTAACCCTCTCTTCACAACGGCTACATGAAATAAGAAGTCAACGACGAGAAGGCAGTCAGTACGCCTCAATGGCTCAATGCCGATTTGAACTTGCAGAAGTGGAAAGGCTTTATAGCCGCGAGGCTATACCATTTATTAATTCAACGCACTATTCCGTGGAAGAAATTGCGGCAAAAATTCTGGCTAAAACAAACCTAGAGCGGCATCGCTATTAATGCCGCCCTATTCTTTTTGGGACAATGAAACTAGTTAGCGTTGGTGCTTTCAAAAATTTTGTCTGCTGACGCTGCGACAAAGCCGGTATACAGCTTGCCGTTTTCAATTTCGTAGCGCTTAGCAAACTCATAGAAGCAGCTGGGGATCTCAGCAGTCTTGTCAGAAAACTCAACCGGGTGGCGATCGGCCATGGTTGATGACTGTTCCAGGTAAACTTCCGGAGAACCTTTAATTTCGCCACCAGAGTCATTCAGTTTGAAGCCATTGTCTTTCAACTTCTGGTTCACTTGTTCAAGAGACTCATATCCGGGCAGTTGATTCACACTGACCGTGAAGTGGTTGGCGCAATAACCAAACGCTGCCATCCAGGCTGCGTACTCACTTTCTTCTAACAAAGCCTGATAATCAGCGTGGCTGACTTTCCAATGCGTCCCTGAGTACAAGAAGTCTGACTTTTTCGTGTCTTCAACTGACACTTGAGCCACCATGTCTTTCACTTTCTTTTGCAGCTCTTCTGAGAATTCAGCAGTCATCAATTCGCTGATAAACACTTTTGGTAGTTCGGGGTCTTCATGCTCAAAATGTTTTGCACGAAGCTTCTTCGCTTCAAAGTGGTAATCACCACCTTCTTTATAGCCCAAGTCTAAAAAGTGCTGAGCCAATACTTCTAAGCCTACTGGACTGATATCGAAGGTACGAAAGGCAACGTGATCATTCACTATAGGATGCCCTTCTCCTAAAATTTGATGAACCTTCTTTGCTGAAGGTGTCCGTGATAAATAATCTTGCCACAAGTTTTCAAATAACACTTCTACCTGTTGCGACATACAACAATATACCTCTTAAATAATCGGTTAAAGGAGACTATCAGCCCTCGCCGTTGCGGGCTGCTTTTAATGACTCGGCGACTAAGAACGCCAATTCTAACACTTGATCAGCGTTCAGTCGCGGATCGCATTGTGTGCGATAACGGCTGGATAAATCCGCTTCACTGATGCGGTAAGCGCCACCGGTACATTCGGTAACATCCTCACCTGTCATTTCTAAGTGAATACCACCAGGGTAAGTGCCTTCCGCCTGATGAATGGCAAAGAAATGTCTTAATTCTTTATGTATGGCGTCAAAATTGCGAGTTTTCAGACCGTTATCCGCTTTAATGGTATTGCCGTGCATTGGGTCACTGGACCACACTACGTTTCGGCCTTCCTGCTTAACCCGACGTACCAGTTCCGGCAGCTTATTGGCCAGATTGTCAGCCCCCATACGGGTAATAAGCGTTAAACGACCAGGCTCGTTATCAGGGTTCAGTATGTCGAGTAGTGCAATAAGCTCGTCGGCTGGCATGGTTGGGCCTACTTTCACACCAATCGGGTTATGAATACCGCGCATAAACTCAACATGGGCTTGATCCAGCTTGCGGGTACGCTCACCAATCCAGACCATGTGCGCAGAACAGTCATACGGAAGCCCTGTTAAGGTGTCTGTGCGCGTCAAAGCTTGCTCGTAAGGCAATAATAAAGCCTCATGAGAGGTGAAGAGTGACGTCTCATGAATGGTTGCGTTGTTATCTGCGTTTATTCCCAACACTTCCATAAAACGCAAAGCAGACTGTATTTCTTCGGCAATTTGTTGGTAGCGTTCTTTTAACGGGTTTGACGCGAGAAAACTTAAGTTCCACTTATGCACTTTATGTAAGTTGGCCAAACCACCCTGTGCAAATGCACGAAGTAAGTTTAAAGTTGCTGCAGAATGGTGATATGCCTTAAGCATACGTTCAGGGTCGGGTTGACGAGCGGCGTCGACAAACTCTGGTCCGTTAATGATATCGCCACGATAGCTGGGCAAACTTAGATCACCGACAGTTTCAAAGTCACTTGAGCGCGGTTTGGCGTACTGGCCTGCCATACGAGCCACTTTTGTCACCGGACAGGAGCCTGCAAACGTCATGACGATGGCCATTTGCAGAATCACTTTAAAGGTGTCACGAATTTTAGGGGCGTTAAAATCACTAAAAGATTCTGCGCAGTCACCACCCTGTAACAGGAAGCCTTCTCCTTCACAGACATTCTTAAGCTGGTTTCTTAGCGCCCGTATTTCTTCAGCGAATACAAGAGGCGGAAACTGACTAAGCTGCTGTTCTACAGCGTGTAATTGCGACGGATCTGAGTATTTCGGCTGTTGTTCAATTGGCTTATCGCGCCAACTGCGCGCACTCCACTGGGCCATAACAAAAATTTATCCGTTTTATCGGTGAGTAAGAACTAAGAATGTACCGCTGTATCCCTTGAAAAGCAACGACTAACGCCTCTGCTCAAGAGCATGAATGCGCTCATCCAAAGGCGGATGACTCATAAACAATTTCGATATGGTCGAGCGTTTACCATTAATACCGAACGCCAGCATGGTACCGTCAAGCTGAGACTCCTTGCCTTGTTGTAAGCGGCGTAAAGCGGCAATCATCTTTTGTTTACCTACTAAGTCTGCAGAGCCCGCATCGGCCCTGAACTCACGCTGACGAGAGAACCACATAACAATAGTGCTGGCTAATACCCCAAAGACAATTTCAAGAAGCATAACAACGCCATAATAAGCAAAGCCGCCACCTCGTTGATTATTTCCACCACGCATCAACGCGCTGGCAATTATCCGTGCAAAAAACATTACGAAGGTGTTGATTACGCCCTGAATTAACGTCAGCGTTACCATATCGCCGTTAGCAATGTGACTCACCTCGTGTGCCAGAACTGCTTCTACTTCATCTGCGTTCATGTTCTGTAATAAGCCCGTGCTGACTGCAACTAAAGAAGCATTCTTACTGCGGCCGGTAGCAAAAGCATTAGGTTCCGGAGACTGATAAACCGCGACTTGAGGCATAGGAAGTCCGGCTTTTTGTGCCTGCTGTTGTACTGTGCGAAGCAGCCATTCTTCAGACTGATTCTGTGGTTGCTCGATAACCCGGGCACCGGTTGAGCGCAAAGCCATCCAGCGTGAGATCCAAAGCGATACAAAAGCACCACCAAAACCAAACAACGCACAAAAAACTAATAGTCCGACTGACCCCTGAGCGTCAATTCCGGTTGCTGCAATCACAATGTTAAAGACCACACTAACTACCAGCAAAATGGCCAGGTTAGTGGCTAAAAACAGCAAAATTCTTTTCATTGTCCGTACTCCAGAGGGAACTTAATCTGCTAAGTTATGTGGGGTTATTTCGCCAAATTTCAATCGTGTTTGCGAAAATAAATGGTCAAATCTTTTTCCGGCCAATCCGGTACATAAGGTATATAAGCAAGCTCCTGAGTGCAGAGCAGTTCGCGTAACGAGGCTAGATTTTCCTCTTGTCTTGGCATTGGTTCTGTGCCCGTTTGTACAGCTATCCATCCAACAACGTCACAGCCTTCCTGTCGTATTGACTGAAGGCTAAGCAAAGCATGATTCAGGCAGCCCAGTTTTAATCCAACCACCAAAATGACTCGGGCATTGATATCTTTTACAACCTCGGGCATACGTAGTCCCTGGGCCAGAGGTAATTGCCACCCCCCTGCGCCTTCTATCACCAGACTGTCAATCGGTTGCTGACGAAACCACTCAACGGCAGTCATTAATTTTTCTTTCTCTATTACAACACCGTTATCAGTAGCTGCGATATGTGGCGCAATAGCAGCCTCAAAAGTATAAGGGTTAACCCGGTCATAATCGAAGGCTGTATTACTGTGTTGCATTAAATTCAAAGCATCCTCATTCACTAACTGACCGTTTTGCCAGTAACAACCCGAAGCTACCGGCTTCATGACGGCGACATTTTTTTCTCGCTTAACTAAGCTTTGAACAAAAGCACATGCAGCAACGGTTTTTCCTGTGTCGGTGTCCGTTCCTGTAATAAAGTAAGTGTTCATATTAACCTAAACTCAATGTTACTTAACTAACCTGATATTAAGAACCGACCATTCAAGTGGCAGTCCCTCTGTTGTTCTATAGCTTTCAAATGCATCTTCAAGCTGTTGTAAACGCCCCTTGGTCATCAAACCGGAGGTATTCGTGCGTCTGACATAATTGGCACCAACGCCTTTAATACTTCCCATAAGCTCACGTGAACTAGCAAAGTATTGAATGTGTTTTTCCAGTTTAAAGTCGGCAGACTCCCAGTTAAACAAACGCACTTCACGCTCTACCTTCTCCGGAGAATGAAATGTCTGAGTGTGTTGCCTGTCATCAACTGCATTCCAACTCTTAATAAATGAACTGAAAGTCCCTTCCACAACGGTATTAATCGTTGCAACACCGCCAGGCTTTAGAACTCGGTAAGCCTCGCCCATGGCTTTCTCTAAATGATGTACCCATTGCACTGATAAATTAGCAAAAAGCCAGTCAACGGAATGAGCACTGACCGGCAGAGCTTCCCATTCACCATTCAGCCAAACCTGATTTGGGTAGTTGTTTGCTGCTGTCGCCAGCATCGCCGGGGCAATATCAACACCCATATAGCATTCGGTCCGGGGTAATAGATGAGCGGTGGTTGACGCAGGCCCGCATCCGACATCCAGCAAAATCTCAGCACTATTCGGCCCGAGCTTCAACAGACTGTCCGCAGTCAGCCGCTGGATATCGGCATGCTGATGATAGTGCTTAGCGGCTTTGTTGAACTGGCGCGCAACAGCTTGCTGAAAATTCATGGGCTTCATAGATTGTCGCGGATCCTGTCTACAACTTGCCAAAAGCTCTCAAGAGCTACCTGTGGCATATTGGAAGTTAAACTGAAGCGAATACGGGAAGTCCCAACCGGCACCGTTGGTGGGCGAATTACGCTGCATAGGTAACCGTTAGCCTGTAACTGCTTAGACATAGCCAGAGCTTCGGTATCGGAGTCAAATAGCCAGGTCTGTATTGCGGTATTGGAATCAATTATTTTTAAGTTGCGTTGCTTCATTTGCTCACGAAAGTACTGAATACGGTGAGCTAGCTGTTCGCGTCTTTCATCGCCTTCTGCGCTGCGTACAATTTCGATTGAAGACTTTATTGCCGCAGCCTGTGCCGGCGGCATAGCGGTCGAATAGATATAGTCGCGACAAAATTGAATCAAGCTTTCAATCTCATCGTCTTTGGCGCAGACAAATGCCCCGCCAACACCCAGAGCTTTACCAAAGGTTCCGGTCAGCACATCGACAGCATCTGAACCAAAACTTGTTGACCCTTTTCCTTCTGAGCCGTAAGCACCAAGCCCATGCGCATCATCCAACATTACTTTTATGTCAAACTGTTGCTTTAAGGAAGCCATTAGCTTCAAGTCACAGGCGTCACCGTCCATACTAAAAACGCCTTCAGTAACCAACCAGTCACCGGTATTTGCTTTATCAACGACGGGCAAAGGTTGATTGTGGGGGTAACGTTTAAACTGCGCTTCACTATGCTGCATACCGTCAATAATTGAGGCGTGAACCAGCTTGTCTGCAAAGACCTTTTGTTGCTTATCTACCAGGGTTGTCAGTACGCCATGATTCGCAGCAAAACCCGAGTTAAACAGCAAAGCTCTGGGTTTTCCCAACCAGTCAGCCAGCAGCTCTTCGAGTTCCTGATGAGCACTGCTGTAGCCACTGAGTAGAGGCGAGCCTGTACTGCCAACACCCCAGATATCAACAGCCTGCTTAAAAGCTTGTCTGATGTGCCGATGCTGACTTAGGCCAAGATAATCATTGGTGCTAAAATTTAGCTTCCACTGAACGTCAGAGCTGCGCACTTTCCGAACACGAAAAAGCGAAGAACCTTTTCGCTCTTTCAGACGGCGTTGGTATACGGACACGGCCTTTTCCACTATGAAGCGTCGTAATAGCGCACAGGGTTTTGCTGTTCCTGAATAGCGTCCTCTATTACTGCAGTATGGACTTCGTCATCGTATCCATCACGTTGTTCCGGTGTTATTCCCAAACGCTCAAACAATCGCAAATCAGCATCTGCTTCAGGGTTTGCCGTTGTCAGTAACTTTTCGCCATAGAATATTGAGTTGGCACCAGCGAGAAAACACAACGCCTGCATTTCGTCGTTCATGTCTTCGCGACCAGCTGACAAGCGAACGTGCGAAGCCGGCATTAGAATACGCGCAACAGCGACCGTTCGTACAAACTCAAAGTTATCTAAGTCTTCCAGCTTGGCAAATGGTGTACCTTCAACTTTTACCAGCATATTAATGGGAACACTTTCAGGGTGTTTTGGTAAGTTAGCCAACTGTACTAATAAAGACGCACGATCGGTCACACTCTCACCCATACCAACAATACCGCCTGCGCAGACTTTCATACCTGCGTCGCGAACATTATTCAGGGTATTCAGGCGATCCTGATAGGTTCTGGTCGTAATGATGTCACCGTAAAACTCTGGTGAGGTATCCAAATTGTGATTGTAATAATCGAGCCCCGCCTGCTGCAGCATTTTCGCCTGTTCATTGCTTAGCATGCCAAGTGTCATGCAACTTTCTAGGCCTAATGCTTTGACGCCTTTGATCATTTCAATAACGTAAGGCATATCGCGGTCTTTCGGGTTACGCCATGCGGCGCCCATACAAAAACGACTGGCACCCTTTTCTTTCGCAGCCTGAGCTTCTGCCAACACACTTTCTACAGCCATCAAGCGCTCACGATCCAGCCCCGTATGATAATGCGCGCTTTGCGGGCAGTATTTGCAGTCTTCGGGGCACGCACCGGTTTTAATCGATAGTAAGGTACTGACCTGAACTTCGTTCGGATTAAAGTGCTGGCGATGCACGGTTTGTGCTTCAAAAACTAAATCATTCAATGGTTTTTGTAACAGCTCCTGAACCTCTTCAATGGTCCAGTCATTGCGAACTTGTGACATGGTAAATCTCATATACTTGGCAAATTATGGTCGACTAGAATAATTCAGCTCGATACACTGTCAATATACTTTGAATTATATACTTTACAACAGATTAATTTATGAGCATAAGCGATATTGAGTTTGATCGACAGCATATCTGGCACCCCTACACTTCTATGCTTAACCCGTTACCCGCTTATAAAGTGGAGTCTGCGAAAGGTTGCTCGCTCACTTTTGAAAATGGAGCCCAGGTAATTGACGGTATGTCGTCCTGGTGGGCTGTGATTCATGGGTACCGTAACTCTCGCTTAGACTCAGTGGCACACCGTCAAATCGACAAAATGAGCCACGTTATGTTTGGCGGTATCACACATCAGCCCGCGATTGATCTCGCTAAACAGCTTGTTGATTTGACGCCTGATGAACTGGAGCGAGTATTCATTGCCGACTCCGGCTCTGTAAGTGTTGAAGTCGCGATAAAAATGGCTCTGCAGTTTTGGCTGGCTCAGGAGCGCCCGGAAAAGCATCGCCTGCTGACAGTAAAAGGTGGATACCACGGCGACACCTTTAAAGCGATGTCAGTTTGTGACCCCGTCAACGGCATGCATCATCTGTTTAATAAAGCAATTAACTCACAGCTTTTTGCGGATGCGCCAACATTAACCCCCAATGACGAATGGACAGACGACGCAGGTCAGCAGCTTCGACTTTGGTTTGAACAGTTTCATGGTGAGCTTGCGGCGGTCATACTTGAGCCTATTGTTCAGGGCGCAGGCGGTATGCGGTTTTACCACCCGGAATACCTTAGGCTTATACGCAAACTCTGTGATGACTTCAATGTACTGCTCATTGCCGATGAAATTGCTACCGGCTTTGGTCGCACCGGTAAGTTGTTCGCCTGTGAACACGCCGATGTGACTCCTGATATCCTTTGTGTGGGTAAAGCTCTTACCGGTGGCTACATGACATTAGCTGCTACGTTAACCACGAAAAAGGTAGCAGAAACTATTGGTCAGGGGCCCGGGGGCGGAGCTTTGATGCATGGACCTACTTTTATGGGCAATCCCTTAGCATGCGCGGTTGCAGCAGAATCATTGGCAATTATTGCTGAAGGTAACTGGCAACAACAAGTCAAAAAAATAGAGAAACAATTAAAAAAGGAACTTCTTCCGTTAGGAGAATATAAATCAGTAAAAGACGCTCGTGTATTTGGAGCTATTGGCGTACTGGAAATGGAACAGCCTATTGACGTAGCCAGTGCACAAAAGCGGTTTATTGAATTAGGTGTCTGGATTCGGCCTTTTGGCCGTTTGCTCTACATTATGCCGCCTTATGTGATTACTGCGGAAGAGCTCAGTAAGCTTACATATGCGATGAAAGACTATGTCGAAAACCAGGACAACGGCCAGGTTTAGAAGCCAAAGAAATAAAGCGATAAGCCACCTAAGCAACTCATGATTAATATCATAATATTAATCCATAAATGCTGCTTGTCCTGGCGAAAAAGAACGTAATTAAGAACAAAGCTCAGCAGACTAACAAGCAGCCCAACGACTAAAAGAATGACGAATAAGTCACCTAAAGTAATGTGCCAATAGTCACGTACCGAAATGCCGAAAATTTCGGTTAGAATGGTATTGCGTTCAGGCTTCGCATAATTAAAAACAATGGCAGCAACCACAAAGATAAGCCAGCCAAAAATGGACAGCCATCCCAAAACACGGGACCAAAATGGTACTCGCTTTAAATCCGCTAAGGATCCCCTTTTCATAATTTTTCTCTCTGTTCTCAGGGGTTATACTTGAGTCTGCGCCAAACCGAGGTAACATAGCAACCTTTCTATAGCAAAATAGTGTAAATTTCGGAGAAAACCAACTCATGTCGTATGCTTCTGTAGTGGATGTTCTGGCAGGAAAAATCGCTGTCGATGAAACCGTCACAGTCCGGGGCTGGGTGCGCACTCGCCGTGACTCAAAAGCCGGTATTTCCTTTATTAACCTGCACGATGGCTCATGTTTTGATGCCATTCAGGCCGTTGTTCCGGCAGAACTCCCCAATTACAGTAACGAAGTTCAGAAGCTGACCACCGGTTGTTCTGTTGCTATTACGGGTGTTGTTGTTCCCTCTCAGGGCAAAGGCCAGTCATTTGAACTGCAGGCAACCAAAGTTCACGTTTATGGCTGGGTTGAAGATCCAGACACCTACCCTATGTCGCCAAAGCGTCATAGCATGGAGTATTTACGCGAATACGCTCACCTGCGTCCCCGTACAAACATTACTGGTGCCGTTATGCGTGTTCGTAATGCGTTATCTCAGGCGGTTCATCGCTTCTTTCACGAGCAGGGGTATCTTTGGGTAAGTACGCCTATCATCACCACCTCCGATTGCGAAGGTGCCGGTGAGATGTTCCGTGTTTCAACGCTGGATATGCTGAATATTCCAAAAACCGACAAAGGTGAAGTCGACTTTTCAGAGGACTTTTTTGGTAAAGAAGCTTTTCTGACCGTTTCAGGTCAGCTAAACGTTGAGTCTTATGCCTGTTCGTTGTCTAAAGTCTACACCTTTGGGCCGACGTTCCGCGCCGAAAACTCAAACACCAGCCGTCACTTGTCTGAATTTTGGATGGTTGAGCCAGAGTTAGCGTTTGCAACATTAGACGACATAGCAGGCTTAGCAGAAGCTATGTTGAAATATGTCTTTAAAGCCATACTTGAAGAACGTCCGGACGACATGGCGTTCTTTGCCGAGCGCATTAACCCTGACGCTATCAGCCGTCTGGAAGCCATAGTTAATAATGATTTCGTGCATATGGACTACACCGATGCCATCGAAATACTGAAAAACTGCGATAAAAAGTTTGAGTACCCGGTTGAATGGGGTGTGGATTTGCAGTCAGAGCACGAACGTTATTTAGCCGAAGAACATGTGGGTGCACCGATTATTCTGAAAAACTACCCGCGTGATATTAAAGCCTTTTATATGCGTCAGAACGAAGATGGTAAAACCGTTGCTGCAATGGACGTTCTGGCTCCGGGTATTGGTGAGATCATCGGTGGCTCTGCGCGTGAAGAGCGTCTTGACGTTCTTGACCAGCGAATTGAAGAAATGAACCTGCCGAAGGAAGAATACGGTTTCTACCGAGATTTGCGCCGTTACGGTACTGTTCCTCACGCAGGCTTTGGACTGGGCTTTGAACGCTTAGTCGCTTACGTCACCGGTGTGCAAAACATTCGTGACGTGATTCCATTCCCACGAGCTCCGAAAAGTGCTGAATTTTAATCCAGCACCAGGTCGTTGCCGTTTATAAAGAACGGTGACGGATCTTTTTGCGGTTTTACTGGCGTAGGGACAGCAGGCGTCCCTACGTACAGAAAGCCAACTATGGCATCATCTACTGATAACCCTAACTGCTCCTTGATAAAGTCATCCTCAGCCATCCATCCCGTCCGCCAAATTGCTCCAATACCTTGAGCAAACGCCGCTTGCTGCATACCGTGAGTCGCGCAGGCTACTGTACAAAGTTGTTCGTCACGCGGGACTTTTTTATGGTCCTGAAGCCGTAAACACGAAGCTATCACTAAAGGCGCACGAAAAGGCAACTGGCCTGCTTGCTCGACGACCGTTTCAGAAAAATCGTTAAGCCGGGCCGCCTGCTGGTAAACATCCGCAAGAACTTGCCTTTCTTTGCCTTGAAACAAAATAAATTGATAAGGTGCTAGCCCCATGTGATCAGGTGCTCGCACGGCTGCTGCCTGTATTAATTCGAGCTGTTCTTGTGTAGGTCCCGGTTCGTTTAAACGCGGCATAGAGGAACGAGTTGTTAGTAATTCTTCCGCTTTCATACATCAACCTTTTTCAATGTGTAACGCTTAGTTACATTCTCTGACTAGTCTGTCGCTCAGACATTCGATATGCTAAGGCCAATTTAAATTAGCAAATGAGAATTAACTATGCGTTCAGTCGGGTCAATCTTCAGTTATTTGTGGAAAATAATCAACGGTACTCGCAAGTTCATTTTGAACCTTGTGTTTTTTATTATTCTGGCAATTTTTATCGCGAGCTTAATGCAGGGAGAAGATCCTATTGAGGTTCCTGAAAATGGAATTATGGTTCTTAATCCAAATGGCATGTTAGTTGAAGAAAAGACCTGGGTTGACCCGTTTGATAAGTTCCTAAATGAAGCATTGGGGAGCGGAGACGAAGTTCCTGAAGTGCTGTTGTCTGATGTTATCGACTCAATTGAGAAAGCTAAAACTGACGAACGTATCGGTGCGCTATACCTCAACCTCCAAAACTTATACCCAAGTGGCTTGAATAAACTGCGTGCAGTTGCTGATGCATTAAATGATTTCCGTACCTCAGGGAAGCCAATTATCAGTAATGCTGACTACTATATGCAACATCAGTACTACCTGGCGGCGCACGCCGATCAGCTTTATCTGAACCCAATGGGTGCGGTAGTTTTCGAAGGGCTTGATTATACTCAGGTTTACTTTAAGGAGCTACTGGACAAACTTAAAGTTCAGCCGCACGTGTTCAAAGTCGGTAAATTTAAAGCCGCAGTTGAACCTTTCATTCGCAACGATATGTCAGATGAAGCGCGCGAAGCCAATGAGTTCTTGTATTCTGCATTGTGGGACACTTTCCATGCAGATGTTACCGCTGCCCGAAACATTAATCCGTTGGTTACAAGCGGTAAAATAGATGACTACATGTCAGCATTTAATAATGCCAATGGCGATATGGCTAAAATGGCGTTAGAAACGAACTTGGTTGATGCTCTGCGTACTCGTACAGAAGTCCGCAATGAACTTATTAACTTAGCCGGACACGACAAAGAAGAAGATACATTCCGTCATATTACTTTCGACAATTACTTAGCTTCTGAGAAAGTCGTTCCGGAAAGCCTGAAACCGAAAGACCGCAACCAAATTGCCGTTATAGTTGCTCGTGGTCAGATAGTTAATGGTTCACAAAAAGCCGGTATGATTGGCGGAGACAGCACAGCAAAGCTTATTCGCGACGCGCGTAATAACGAGCAGACCAAAGCAATCGTACTTCGAATAGACAGCCCCGGCGGCAGTGCTTTTGCGTCAGAAATTATTCGCCAGGAGATTTTACAGGCAAAAGAAGCGGGCATTCCTGTTATTGCGTCCATGAGCTCCGTAGCGGCTTCTGGTGGCTACTGGATTGCCGCTGATGCAGACAAAATTATTGCGGCACCAACAACAATTACAGGTTCAATTGGCGTCTTTGGCCTGCTAATGACGTTAGAAGACAGTTTTGCTGCTATCGGAATTCACAGTGACACTGTGAGTACAACAGAGATTTCGTCATTGAATCCGCTTGAAGAAATGACCGATTATCAGAAAACACTCATACAGCGTTCTGTTGAAACCACTTACGAAAACTTCCTAAGCATTGTCAGCAATGCGCGTAATATGTCTCGTGATGATGTTCATGAAGTTGCTCAGGGTCGTATATGGACGGGACAGCAAGCTATGGAATTTGGGCTGGTTGACCAATTAGGTGATTATGATGATTCCATTGCGCTTGCGGCTGAACTTGCAGCCATTGATGATTACGATGTGAATATTGTTAAGCAAGAGCTATCTTCAAAAGAGAAGTTTCTCGCTGACTTATTTAACAGCAGTTCAGATTACCTGCCAACGCCGAATATCAGTTCACAACACTGGTTAATGGGTACTTTGAATAAAGTGAAATCAGAAACTGCTGTTTTGCAGAACTTTGATGACCCTAAAAATGTTTACTCTTATTGTGCACTCTGCCCTCAACCGCGATAGAATTATCGCGGTTACTTTGTTTGTAGAGTAAGGGAGTAAACTTTGCCGCGTAAAAAGATTTACGTCGCCTATACGGGCGGCACTATCGGTATGAAAAAATCAGCTCAGGGTTATGTTCCGGTTGCGGGGCACCTGAGCCAATGCGTTGAAAATATGCCCGAATTTTTTCGTGATGAGATGCCGGAATTTACCATTAATGAATACTGCCCATTAATGGACTCATCCAATATGGCACCATCTGATTGGGTAACCATAGCTCGGGATATTGAACAAAACTACGCAGACTACGATGGTTTCGTGATCCTACACGGAACCGACACCATGGCTTATACAGCTTCAGCTCTCTCCTTTATGCTGCAAAATTTGAGTAAGCCCGTTATTGTAACTGGCTCTCAAATTCCTCTGGCCGCACTGCGCTCAGATGGTCAGACTAATTTGCTTAATTCACTTTATGTTGCAGCTAACTACCCTATTCCAGAAGTCGGTCTGTTTTTTAACAATACTTTGTATCGGGGAAATCGCTCAACCAAAGCTGACGCTAACGGCTTTAACGCTTTTGCCTCACCGAATTACCCTTCTTTGCTCGAGGCAGGTATTCAGATTCAGTTGAACGCTGGTGAACTGTCGGAACCCTTGACCCATGAGCTCAAGGTCATTGAAATGACGCCCCAGCCAATTGGAGTCGTAATGCTTTACCCTGGTATCTCAGCCAAAATTATACAAAACCAATTGCAACAGCCAGTAAAAGCAATGATTTTACAAAGTTACGGTGTCGGAAATGCGCCGCAGGATAACGCTTTACTGAAAAGCCTGGAAACAGGTATAGATCAGGGTATTACAATTCTTAACTGCACGCAGTGCTTCCGTGGACGTGTCAATATGGATGGCTACGCGACGGGAAATGCTCTGGCTGAACTGGGTATTGTATCCGGTGCCGATATGACCATTGAAGCGGCTCTTACCAAGCTGCATTACGTGCTTTCGCAAGACTTAAACCAAAACAAAATGCAAAAGCTGTTACAGAAGAATTTACGCGGCGAATTAACTCCGCCATAATTTGATATTGCTTAAATAATAATAAGAAGAACCATGGCAAATTCATCACCTGCGTTCGCAACGCGATTAGGTTTCATATTAGCCGCCGCTGGCTCAGCGGTCGGTGTAGGTAATATTTGGGGATTCCCAACACAAGCTGCCAGTAACGGCGGTGGTGCATTTTTATTGGTTTATTTAATCATGATTGCACTTCTGGCTTACCCTATGCTGGTAGCGGAAATTACTATCGGCAGAATTCGGCGCCAAAACCCTATTGAGTCGCTTAGGAATCTTTCTGAAAAGCCATTTTTTCGAGGTTCAGGCGCACTGGCAGGTATTGTTGGTTTAATTGTGCTGAGTTTGATACTGAGCTTCTATGCCATCGTTTCCGGTTGGCTTTTATCTTATATGATCGAGCCTCTTATGATCTTAATTGGTCTGCCGGAAACCGCCGCTTGGTTTACTGAGTTTTCAGTGTCCAGAAATATGGCAACCATGGTGTTCTTCATGTTGCTGACTGTTTACGTTGTCCGGTCAGGCGTGAATAATGGAATAGAACGTTGGTCAAGACGTCTAATGCCCCTACTCTTCATTTTGCTGATAGGTATGTCCGCCTATATATTGACTCAGGACGGAGCCATTGAAGGCCTGAAAATGTACCTGGTTCCGGACTTCTCAACCATAACGGATCCAAACCTGATTATTCGTGCCATGGGGCAGGCGTTTTTCTCCCTGTCACTGGGTGTCTGCGTAATGATGACTTATGGTGCCTATCTGTCGAATTCCGAGAACATTCCTAAAACGGCAGCCTGGGTAGCCGGCATCGATACCAGTGTCGCGTTTTTAGCGGGTTTATTGATTTTACCTGCGATGTTTGTCGCTCAATCTAATGGGGTTCCCATTTATGCAGAGGACGGCAGTTTACTGTCTGCCGATACCTTAGTTTTTACCGTGCTTCCGGCAATGTTCGATGCACTGGGTTACACTGGACTTTTCGTCTCTTTCGGCTTTTTCCTGTTGATGGTTATTGCTGCTATTACGTCGTCAATTTCAATGCTTGAAGCTCCTGTCAACGCACTACGAGAAGAAGCTAAATGTGATCGCAGTAGTGGGGTGTGGATTATTGCCCTGGTCGTTACCGCAATTTCTACAACCATTATTTATAATTTTGAAACTCTTTTTGGCGCCGTTATTACCTTCAGCACCGTTTACATGCAGCCGATAATGGCGTTGGTGTTTGGCGTTATGCTAACTTGGGTACTGCGCCAAAACCATTTACTGAAAGCGCTCCAGCAAGGCTCACCTAATATTGATAAAAGCTTGTTTTGGAAAATATGGCCCTGGTACGTTAAGTTTGTTTGCCCAATACTCATTATTCTGGTCATTTGGCGAGGATAATGCCCCACGTAGATGTGGGGCTGCCCTATTAAATAGTGAGCATATCCATAAACTCATTAACGGGTATCTGTTCAAACGATGACTGTTGACGGCAACGTTCAAAAATTGAACTCACCCTGTGTTCGGGAAACCGCGTCGCTAAATTTGCCTTAAACTTGTTTTCAAGTACAGGAACGCCCTCTTCTCTGCGGCGTCTATGGCCAATTGGGTACTCCACCACAACCTTGTCGGTATGACTACCGTCTTTAAAAAATACTTGTAGTGCATTAGCTATCGAACGCTTTTTCGGGTCGTGATAGTCCTTACTGTACTGGTTGTCTTCAATCACATGAATTTTTTCCCGGATAGTGTCAATTACCGGATGATTTTCATGAAAACTGTTTTCATAGTGATCAGCATTCAGTTCGCCAAATATTAGGGGAACGGCTGCCATATACTGTAAACAATGATCTCTGTCGGCAGGGTTAGCAAGTTTGCCCTGTTTGGAGATAATTCGAATAGCGGACTCGTGGGTAGTAATTTCAATCTTCTCTATTTCATCAATTCTGTCTTTAACTTCCGGGTGTAATGTAACCGCCGCTTCACAGGCTGTCTGCGCATGAAACTCTGCCGGGAATGACAACTTAAACAAAATATTTTCCATCACATAACTGCCATAATCCCTTTGGAACTTAAACTGCCAGTCATCTTTAGGTTTTAGTTTCTGATCTTTATTCGTTTTATTGAAGAGCACATCATAGAATCCCCATTGTGGAGCCGTCAGGGCCCCCGGAATACCCATTTCGCCACGCATCGTTATATCGGCTAAACGCACCGCTCTTGAAGTGGCGTCCCCTGCTGCCCACGACTTACGAGAACCGGCATTGGGAGCATGACGATAGGTTCTTAAAGACTGGCCATCAACCCATGCCTGGGAGAGCGCTGCCATAATTTGTTCCTTAGTTCCGCCCATTAACCAAGTAACAACGGCCGTTGAAGCCACCTTAACCAGAACGACATGATCAAGACCCACACGGTTAAAACTGTTTTCTATCGCCAGATTACCCTGAATTTCGTGGGCTTTAATCATAGCTTCCAAAACCGTTTTCATGGTTAACGGCTTTTCACCTTTAGAGACGCGGTTTTGAGAAATATAATCTGCTGTTGCCAGTATTCCGCCTAAGTTATCGGATGGGTGTCCCCACTCGGCAGCTAACCAGGTGTCATTGAAATCAAGCCAACGTATAATGCAGCCAATATCCCAGGCCGCCTTGACAGGATCCATACGAAACTGAGTTCCCGGCACTCTGGAGCCATTTGGAACACTTGTACCTTCAACTAAAGGACCCAGGTGTTTGCTACATTCCGGGAATCGCAGTGCTAACAAACCGCAACCCAGGGTGTCCATCAGGCAGTTGCGCGCGGTATCCCAAGCTTCATCGCTTTTAACCTCATAACTTGTAACATAGTCTGCGATATCCTCAATAACCTTGTCGTAATCTGGACGTTCGTTACTTTCTACTGTCGCACTCATCGCTGACTCCTTAACTCTAAAGTTCAATGACAAATATTGTTAGCTCATGTAACTATTTGTACCAATACAACGCCTTTTTTGATCGCTGCCTATTAGGCTTTTCGCCAAATAATGAATAAAAAAAACCCGGAACCAATCCAAATTGTTCCGGGTATAGGGGAATGGCTCAAGGGTTGAGCCGTGCGCTAACTCATGAATAAAAAATTGTAAAATAGTTCGCCTAAAATTTGTTCGGTAAATTTCAGTGTAGACAATATTAAAGAGATGTCTAATATTTTTGCACTTTTTTTTGCTTTAGCTTATCTCACTGTTTTTAATTGATTTTAGGTAAGTAAAACACAGGTTATGCACAGCTAATTAAGCGTTATTAAACAGCTTGTAATAGTTAGCCGTTGTTGTCTTAGCAACCTCTTCCAAAGTAATTCCCTTAACATCAGCAACGCATTTAGCAACGTCAATAACGTAGGCTGGCTGGTTCTCTTTACCTCGATGGGGCACTGGAGCTAACCAGGGACTGTCGGTTTCAATGAGCAGCTTTTCAAGCGGTAATGCTTTGATAGTTGCACGCAATTGCTCTGCGTTTCGAAATGAAGCGATTCCCGAAATAGAAATATAGAAATCAAGATCATCGATAGCTTTTTTAGCCATATCCAGAGACTCAGTAAAGCAGTGCAAAACACCGCCGGATTTATCTGCATGGCCATTTTTTAATAACGAGAGGGTGTCATCCTGAGCGTCACGCGTATGAATAATTAAAGGCTTATTAATATCCTTGGCAATTTCAATATGCTGCTCGAAGTTTTCTCGTTGTAATGCTTTAGACTCTGGGTGATAAAAATAATCCAGACCCGTTTCGCCTATAGCAACCACATTATTTGCCGAAGCCAGCTGACGTAACTTGGTACCCAACTCTACAATAGGTGTCTGGCTGTCCTTAACGTATAAAGGATGCACCCCACAAGAAATGGAAACATCGTTAAAACCTGCAACGGCTTGCTGCATAGCCGGAAAGTCTTCCAGTGTAACGCACACACACAGCATGTGTTCGACCTTATTGGCTCTTGCCATTTCCACAATTTGCGTTAGATCAGCGCCCGCCTTTTCAGGATTAATTTTATCCAGATGGCAATGCGAGTCGACGAACATAAATAGCTCCACTTATCGTTAATGTGAGTGACAAAAATCCGTAATTAATTGCTCAAAGAGTTTACCATAGTCGTTTCTGTGATGGCGGCATAGGTAATTGATCTGATGAATTCGAGCTTGTTGCTCCGAGCCAAGGGTAACGGCAACCCAGTCTTTAGCCGCCTTAATTTCAAAGCACAAAGCAATGCTTCCTGATAGATCAACTGGTTTAGGGCCGAGTTCAGGATACCTAAGCTCCAGAGTGACGCTCTCTCCCAGAGCAGCTTCTTCTGAAAGCTGTGCACCGGTTTGTATCATTAGAGTCAAAGGAGAAAGTTCGGGAATAATGCGCTCAGCAAGTTCCCTCGCTGAGTTTATATGTAATTGAAAACTAGACAAAAGGCTCTCCTTTTTAAGGAGCCCCTAACCCGAAAGAGTATTTGACCAGCGACTCCAGGCAAAACCTAATAATAACGGTAAATTAATGCCAGTGGAGCCCTGAAACTTCTGACGTAGCTGTCTGCATTCTGCTACCCATTCACTGAGCTGTGCAATATTCACCCAATCAAAACCGCTCAACTGTTGAAGCTCGTCCGCTAATTGCTGATATCGCAAACGCGAAACAGCCGCCTTTTGGTGAATCAGCAGCCAATCTAGTACCAGGTTTTCTGATATATCCAGCCAGTTTAAAGCTGCTTCTTTATCTTTTATTACAGGAAACTCTTTATTACCGCGAAGACTGTCCAGAAGAGTTTTCGCAGAAACCGTCTGTTCGTCGCTTTGCACTGAAGCTGGATAAGCAATGCTGATCCATTGCATACGACTTCTCAGGGTTGGTAATAAGCGTTCCGCATCTTTTGTTGATACTAGCCAGTGAGTGTCCGCCGGTGGCTCTTCCAGAACCTTCAATAAGGCATTGCCGGCCTGTTCCGTCATTTTTTCTGCCTGCAGTATCACAGCAACTTTTAAACCGCTCTGGTTAGCTGTCTGCATAACATTTTGCTGCAGTTCACGAACACTATCGACACCAATTCGGTTGACTTCGGCGCCGTCGATAGTCCAGGTATCCGGATGGTTTCCCGACTGATAAAGCAAGCATGACTTACATTGCCCGCACGCACTTTTGCCGGGTTGTTTGCACAACAAGAACTGATTTAATCGTTCAATAAATTCGGTTGAACCAGCCTCAACGTTATGTTGCAAATAATAAGCGTGAGCAAGCCTACCTGAATCGGCACTCGCAACGAGTCTTAACCAAGGTTCCCGCAGCCATGGAAACGCCATTAAAACAAATACTCCTCAATTGCTTGCAGTATGGCCTGATGTACATCCAGCATCGGCTGGTTAGCATCAATGACGATAATTGTCGGGTCTTTTGCTGCTATATTCAAATAGGCTTGTCTTGTACGCTGGAAAAATGCCAGATCTTCTTCTTCTATACGATCCAGGTCTCCTCGCTCACGGGCACGCTCAAGACCTTTTTTCTCGTCAACATCCAATAATAGGGTTAAGTCAGGTTTAAAACTTCCCAGAGTTATTTCGCGTACTTTTTCTAATAACTCATCGCCAAGCTGACGACCGCCCCCCTGATAGGCACGTGAGGATAAATCATGCCTATCACCGATAACCCAGCGGTTTTTTAATAGAGCCGGCTTAATAACATTATCAACCAACTGAACTCTGCTTGCGTACATTAATAGCAGCTCGGTTGTTGAACTGACTTTCTCGTCCCATTTCTTTTTTACCAGTTCCCGCAATGACTCTGCCAGCGGCGTACCGCCCGGTTCTCGTACGGTTTCCGGTCGAACACCTTTCGCCTGTAGATGAGTAACTACGCTTGCAATTGCTGAGCTCTTACCGGCACCTTCAAGTCCTTCAATAACAATAAATTTTCCTGACATAATTACTCTTGATTCAGTTGATAACGGCGAACAGCCTGCTGGTGTTCTTCCAGTGTTTCTGAGAAAACATGTCCACCCGACTTATCCGCCACAAAATAATAGTAAGGTGATCGCACCGGGTTAGCCGCGGCTTCAATGGATGCTTTTCCCGGCATCGCAATTGGTGTTGGCGGCAACCCGTTAATTCGATAGGTATTATAAGCGGTTTTCTCGCGCAAGTGAGCTCGCGTCAGATTACCGTCAAAATCTTCAATACCATAAATTGTCGTGGGATCAGATTGTAACCGCATACCAATTTCCAGACGGTTAGCAAAAACACTTGCAACCATAGGACGTTCGTCAGCCAGTCCCGTTTCTTTTTCAATAATTGAGGCCAATATCAGTAATTCGTACGGTGAGCCTACAGGACACCTGTCTGACCGCTGCTCCCAGGCTTCTGATAATACAGTCTGCATAGAAAGGTAAGCTTGTTTTAATATTGAAATGTCTGTGGTGTACGCTCTGTAGCTGTAGGTTTCGGGCAACAGTACACCCTCAATAGCGGGCTCTTTAATACCTAAGGTTTGTTTGAGTTCTGAATCATTTAGATCAGAAGATTTACTGACCAAATAAGGCTGCTCTTTTAATTGAGCCAACCACTGATTAAAAGTTAAGCCTTCTACCAGAGTGACGGTAAATGTCTTTTCTCTGCCCTGGCTAAGCATTTTCCAAATATCAAACCAGCTTTGCTGTCCGTCTATTTCATACAGTCCTGCCTGCAGGTGATCAATATCTGCGAAAACCTGACTAATACGATAACTGACTAGCGGATGCCCACCCTGGAAGTGTTCAGTTACTTTGGCAGTTACCGTTCTGGCACTTTCTCCGCCTCTGAAGTCGAGCAACAAAGGAGTTGCAGACTCACCTTGAATAGGCTGCGATAAATACCAACGCCCGGAAACAAAAACAAGAACAGCTGAAATAGCTAACGCGGCAATAACGAACAAAAAAGTAAAACGTATTTTTTTCATATAAGCTGTTCTAATACTGAGGGTAATTCATCATTGGCCACTACTTTATCATTAAACTGAGTGACGGTGACAGCGCCTCTAACGCTATTGGTAACGATTATTTTTTCAGCTCCGGCAAGTTCATTTAATGGGTAACAACCAATGTTTAAAGGTGCTAATAACTTTTCATCAATAATGAGTTGTCGAATAATACCGTTGATACCAGCAGCGCTGAGGTCAGGTGTGAACCACTGGCCCTCTTTAAACCAGAACACATTGCCTTGTATCGCCTCTACAATATGTCCGCTTGAGTCACAAACCAGCAAATCATCATAACGGGAAGCGCTGCACTCTCTCGTTAATAATACTTGCTCCAGCCGATTCAACGTTTTCAAGCCAGCTAACTCGGGTTGCTGAGCTAACCTTAATGTCGCAACTCCCATATGAACAGTGCCGACTGCTGGCGGAGCGTCACTTACCTGAATGTATTCGTTAGCAATACAATCATCAGAAAAGCGGTAGCCTCTGCCACCGTTACCCCGGGTAAGTATAACTTTACAAACACCCTTCTCTACACCTGAGCATGCAACTTTTATGCGCTCAGCCAAAGAGTCGAAACTCGAATGGTTTATAAAGAGACGTTGGTTCGTATTTGAAAGTCTTTCAAGATGCCGTTCAATAAAGAGAGGAACACCATTAACAATGCGCATGGTGGTGAAGTGGCCATCACCAAATTGCAGACCTCTGTCGAGCTCTGAGCAGTGATAAGACACATTATTAAGTAGTATTTTACGTATAGTCATAACAAAAAAGGCGGAACCAGTGGCTCCGCCTTTTATATCACGTTCAACGACAAATTAGTCGTTAGAATGATTATTTACGTAATCGATTGCTGACTGAACTGTTTTAATTTTTTCAGCTTCTTCGTCTGGAATTTCAGTTTCAAATTCTTCTTCCAAAGCCATTACCAGTTCAACAGTATCTAAAGAGTCGGCACCTAAGTCATTTTCAAATGACGCTTCAGGCTTAACTTCTTCTTCTTTAACACCTAACTGTTCAACAATGATTTTCTTTACGCGTTCTTCAATAGTACTCATTTATAAAATCCCTCAAATAGTCATCGCGAGAGTGAAAATTGGCTGTAGTGTAGTGAAACCAGCCCCATTAATAAAGTAAAAAATAGCATAAAGTTAAGAGGTCGTACCGCTAACCTCTTAAACCATAGCCATACCACCATTAACGTGAATGGTCTCACCAGTGATATAAGCTGCACCTTCCGATGCTAAAAATGCTACCGCAGCAGCAATTTCCCTTGGCTCGCCTAAGCGCGCTGCCGGAATATTATCAAAAATAGCTTGTTTTTGTTCATCATTCAGCGACTTGGTCATGTCAGTATCAATAAAACCTGGCGCCACACAATTTACCGTGATGCCACGTGCAGCAACTTCTTTCGCCATAGCTTTGCTAAAACCAACCAAGCCAGCTTTAGCTGCACAGTAGTTTACCTGTCCGGGGTTTCCGGTTGTACCAACAACTGAACTGATGTTGATAATACGCCCATTACGGCGTTTCATCATACCACGCACCACCGCTTTACAAACCTTAAATACCGCTGACAAATTGGTGTTTAGTACGGCATCCCACTCGTCATCTTTCATTCTCATCATTAAATTATCACGAGTAATACCCGCATTATTAACCAGAATATCAATAGAACCGTACTTCTTTTCAATATCTTTTATGGTCTGCTGCAAGCTCTCCGCGTCAGTAACGTCCAGCGCTAAACCTTCACCATTAGACCCCAGGTATTCTGAAATTGCGGCTGCACCTTTATCGGATGTTGCAGTACCAATAACTTTGGCGCCCTGACTGGCTAGATTTTCTGCTATGGCCTTTCCTATTCCGCGGCTTGCGCCGGTAATCAATGCGACTTTATTTTCAAAGTTTTGCACGTTAATAACCTATTAATTAAAGTGAGTTTAAAGAGTCTAACGTATTCAGTGCGCTACAACCAAAAGACTTCGTAATACGCTTATTCAGACCGGTAAGCACTTTGCCCGGTCCAACCTCATAAGCTGTTTCGACACCCATTTGGGCAATCTGTTCCACAGTTTCTGTCCAGCGCACCGGACAATATAGCTGACGTACCAATGCATCTTTAATGGCGTCTTCACTATCGGCTACAGCGACATCGACGTTATTAATAACCGCTGTATGTGGTTGCTGTAGCTTCACCGACTTTAACGCTTCACCCAATTGACTGGCTGCCGGCTGCATTAAAGCACAATGCGACGGAACGCTGACAGGTAATGGTAATACACGCTTAGCACCGGCTTCTTTTAAAGCTTCTGCAGCTCGGGCTACTGCTTCTGCGTGCCCTGCTATAACAACCTGACCCGGTGAGTTATAGTTCACCGGAGTGACCACCTGTCCTGCCGCTTGCTCCAGGCAAATCTTCTCAATGTCAGCGTCTTCCAGGCCAATTACTGCAGCCATAGCGCCTTCACCTTCAGCAACGGCTTGTTGCATAAATTGACCGCGTAAAGCGACTAATTTAACCGCATCAGAAAAACCAAGAGCTCCCGCGCAAACAAGTGCTGAATATTCACCTAGGCTGTGCCCCGCCATAACGCTCACATCGGCAAGGCCTTTTTCTTTAGCGACACGGTATAAAGCAACGCTAGCGGTCAGTAAAGCTGGTTGTGTGCGCTGGGTATCATTAAGTTTCTTCTCCGGTCCCTGTTGAACCAGTTCCCATAGGTCGTAATCTAAAACTGAACTTGCTTCAGAAAATGTTTCTTTAATTAAGGCAAAGTCGTTCGATAAATCGCCTAACATTCCAACGCTTTGTGACCCTTGTCCCGGAAATAACAATGCCGTTTTAGTCATAATTACCCTCTTAATATTGAACCAGCGCAGAGCCCCAGGCGAAACCACCACCAAAGGCCTCTAACAATAATTTTTGGCCGCGTTTTATACGTCCGTCTTTGACCGCCCAGTCAAGTGCTATTGGCACCGATGCCGCAGAAGTATTACCGGTTTTATCCAAAGTAATAACCACTCGCTCCATCGGCATATGTAATTTCTTTGCTGTTGCTTTAATGATACGCAAATTTGCCTGGTGAGGTATTAGCCAGTCCAGGTCCTGCGCCTGTAATCTATTCTCTGCCAGAGTATCGGTAACCAAACTGCTCAACTTAGCAACGGCAACTTTAAAAACCTCGTTACCTTTCATATACATCCAGGCGCTTTCTGCACTACCTTCAGTACCTCTGGGGGCTTGTTTCGCACCTAATAAGTGGCTGTATTCACCGGCGCTGTACAAGTGAGTTGAGAGAATACCGGGGGAGTCACTTTGTTCAAGTATGACAGCACCGGCCCCGTCACCAAAAAGTACCAGAGTGTTGCGATCATCGGGATCACACAACCGGGCAAGAACGTCGGCTCCTATCACCAGTATACGGCGATGTTGACCACTTTTAATAAATTGATCGGCAACAGAAAGTGCATAAATAAAACCGGAGCATGCGGCTCCGACATCAAACGCGGGAATGGATGTAATACCCAGCATACGCTGAATTTCACATGCAGCACTTGGAAATGCGTGTTCTGCAGAAGTGGTCGCAACCACTATCATATCCACATCTTGTGGATTCAGTTGAGCCGCAGCTAAGGCTTCTTTAGCGGCTTCAAACCCAATTGTTGCGGCCGTTTCGTTAGCTCCCGCAATACGTCGTTCCTTGATACCCGTACGTTCGGTTATCCATTCATCGGAGGTATCAACGCGTTTCGAGAGTTCTTCATTGGTCAGTCGTTGTTCCGGAAGATAATGCCCGGTACCAACAATTTTTGAATAAGTCATAGCGCTACTTAACTGATTACAGCTGTTCTGATAAGACTGCTTCGACACGATGTTTAATTCGTTCAGGAAGCTGTTCATGCGCTTCTGCGACGGCTTGCTGAATTGCACTATAGAAAGCGCCGGCGCTAGCGCTACCGTGACTTTTTATCACGACATGCCGCAATCCTATCAGACTCGCACCATTGTAGTGGTCGGGCTTCAGCCTATCCCAGGACTTGTGCGTTCGTTTTTGTAGAAAACGGAAGAAGAATCGGTACAACCAATGTGAGTTAAGCGTTTCCCGCATCTGCTCAATAATGAAAGTTGCAAGACCTTCACAGCTTTTCAGTGCAATATTACCCACGAAGCCATCACAAACAACGACATCGGCACGTCCACTGAATAAATGATTACCTTCAATAAAACCAATATAGTTGACGTGGTCGCATTGTGCGAGTCGCGCGGCCGCATTCCGCACTACATCGTTACCTTTAATGTCCTCTTCGCCCATATTAAGAAGGCTAATTTTTGGGGCAGGCACTCCAGAAAGATACTCCGCAGCTACAGCTCCCATAACACCAAATTGAAATAATGTTTCCGAGTCACAGCTTGCGTTGGCGCCCAAGTCCAATAGATACGATTTACCACCGGTTTGATTCGGCAGTGCTGTCATTAACGCCGGGCGTAACACTCCGGGCAAGGTTTTTAAAGTAAAATAGGCGTTAGTCATCAGCGCGCCGGTATTTCCCCCGCTTACCATAGCCTGGCAATCGCCCTCTGTTAGTGTATTAAGAGCAATGCGCATGGAGGATTCTGGTTTGCTGCGTAAAGACTGCCCAGGCTTATCATCCATTTCGATGATTTGCTCTGCATGAATGAGTTTTACTGCCGGATGAGAGTTTAAGTGATGCTTTTCAAGCAACGGGGTGAGTTCATGCTGATGCCCGACAACGGTGAATTTAACATCAGGATACTGATGAACCGCTTTTTCCAGGGCTTCTATAACAATAGAGGGGCCATTATCGCCCCCCATTGCATCAATCGCTATGTTCAGTTCAGGCATGGCCTGTCTTACTTATTAACGACCTTACGACCCTTATAATAACCGTCGGCTGTTACGTGGTGACGACGATGCGTTTCACCCGTAGTTGAGTCAACCGACAGTGTTGGGCCGTCTATCGCATCGTGTGAACGACGCATGTCGCGTCTTGAACGACTTTTCTTACTCTTTTGAACAGCCATTTACGCTATCTCCTGATTATTTACGCTTCAATTCTTGTAATACGGCAAACGGGTTCTCAGACTCTTCAGCAGCTGATTCGTCAATTTCGCCCCACGTCATCGCATCACGATCCACCTGACATGCCTTAGCGTCGTGCTTAGGAGCTAATGGCATAGCCAGAATTAATTCGTCTTCAACAAGCCCATGCAAGTTAATTTCCCCAAAATCGTTTACCTCAATAGCTTCATAGCTATCAGGAAAGTCATCTGCCACCTGCCGCTTAGTGACAGGAGCATACGCAAATTGCGCCAGAATATCAACTGCCAGGGGCGTATTACAGCGTTCACAAAGTACTTTTACAGCAACTTTTGCTTTCCCTGTAAAATAGCTAATGCCCTGTTCATCAATTCCAAACTCAACGCTGGCCTCAGGGTCCGGGCATGGTTCAACCAGGCTTTCCTGAAGTCGTGTCATTGTTTTTCCAGGCACAACCCCGTCATATACCACTTTCTTATTGGCACTTTTGACTGGATCTACTGTTACGGGAATACGAACGTTTTGCATAGCGCGCGAATGTTAACGAAGTTCCACCTTAGTGACAAGGGAAATCTGTCGTTATTCCTTATTTAGAGGGTTAATTTTATGAGTTCTCAGCATATCCAATAAGGCAATGGCCGGTAACCCAATTAATGTGTTGGGATCATTCCCTTTCAAACTGTTAAATAAACTGATACCCAGGCCTTCACTTTTAAAACTCCCGGCACAATCAAATGGCTCTTCCAACTCGACGTAGCGCTCAATTTCGTTTTCACTTAAGTGTCGAAATTCTACGTTAAAAGGTTCCACTCTCACTTCGCACTGTTCCGTCGCGGTGTTCAGTACTGCCAGACCGGTGTAAAAAGTAACGGTTTTACCAACAAACCCCAGTAATTGCTTAACGGCATTCTCAGCATTACCGGGTTTTCCTAGTATCTGTCCGTCACAAACTGCAACCTGATCGGAACCAATAATAACCGCCTGTTTATGAGCCATGAGCTTTTCAACTGCACGGGCTTTGGCTTCAGCTAAACGCCCTACCAACTGTTGTGGGCTCTCGGAAGTGATTGCAGACTCATCAATATCGGGCTTAACAACTTCGTACTTCAAGTGCAGTTTATCTAAAATTTCACGACGGTATTTAGAACCTGAACCAAGGATTAACGGTAATGTCATGGTCTCTCCTTTATAAGTCTGTCACTGAGCTCTGTTAATGAGTCTACAACCAAAGCAGCACCTGCCTCACGTAATCTCTCTGCATTATGTACACCAAAACTAACACCAACAGGATGCACACCTGCTGCAATAGCCATTTTCATATCATGAACCGAATCGCCAACCATGACTGTTTCTTCCTGATGAGCGTTTAATTCATCCATTATCTCATAAAGCATTTGAGGGTCAGGTTTACCCCGGGTCTCGCTTGCACACCGGGAAGCTACAAAGTAATGTTCGGTTTCGCTTTCTGACCAAACTCGCTGTAAGCCTCTGCGAGCTTTTCCCGTTGCCACGGCCAGCTGAAGACCCGAATCTGTGAGCTGAGACAAGACAGCTTTCGCATCATTGAATAAGGGCGACGGTGTGGGATTTAAATCGACATATTCATCACGGTATTGGACTAAAAAGCCATCCAACTCTACTGGGTTAAGCACACCAAACAACTTCTCAATGGCCGGCTCAAGGCTCAAACCAATAATATCTCTAACGGCAACATCGGTTGGAACGGGCAAACCAATATGCCGGGCGGTGTTCTGCATAGACGACACAATTCGGCCTATCGAATCCATCAAGGTGCCATCCCAGTCAAACACAATAAGTCGCTTATCGTACATCATTATAAGCTGTCCATATTATTGGGGAGTCAGTCGCTTTAATGTTTCTTGTAAGTTGTCGTCCAGCGGTGCCTCAAAAGCAACTTCTTTAGCCGTAACAGGATGTAGGAAGCGTAACTGCCAGGCGTGTAAAAACAAACGCTTTAAGCCAACTTGAGACATTGTGTTATCAAAATCCGCGTCACCGTATTTAGGGTCCTTTGCTATAGGATGTCCGGCGTGCAGTGCGTGCACTCTAATTTGGTGAGTTCTTCCGGTAACAGGAGAAGCTTCTACTAATGTCCCTTCCTTATACCTTTGCTGGATACGAAAACGGGTTAAAGAGGCTTTACCTTCCGCATCAACACGTACAATTCGTTCACCGGACTTTAATGTGTTTTTCTTTAGCGGAGCTTCAACACTGCGAACCCGCTTTTGCCATTGCCCCCGAACTAATGCCAGGTATTGCTTATTCATTTCTTTATTGCGCAACTGTTCATGCAAGTTTCGCAACACCGAACGTTTTTTAGCAACCAACAACAAGCCGCTGGTATCTCTGTCCAGCCTATGTACCAGCTCTAAGCTCTTTTCTTTAGGGCGTAAGGCTCTAAGCCCTTCAATTAGACCGAACTGCAAGCCCGAACCACCATGCACTGCAACACCTGAAGGTTTATTAATTAACATCAGTGCGTCATCTTCGTACAAAATGGCATGTTCAAGCGCCGCTACCTGCTCTAAATTAGCTGACGGTAAATCCGGGCGTTCGCTGACTTTAACCGGAGGGATACGAATAAGATCGCCCTCCTTCAGCTTATAATCAGGTTTTATCCGCTTTTTATTCGCGCGCACTTCACCTTTACGTACAATTCGGTATACCAATGACTTAGGCACACCGCGTAATTGCGCAATTAGGAAGTTGTCTATTCGCTGCCCCGACTCGTCTGCAGAGACGGTGTGCCAGCGGACTTCTTGTTGTATCGTTTTCATAACGCCATTTTACCATCATCTGCAGGATTCAACAGAGAAATTGTTGCTTGTATTTTCAGTGGTTTTCATGAAATAATTAAGTGTCAAAGTCCATCGAAGATGGCAGACGAAGAATATATTTCGCGCAGTCGAAGTAACAGAGCGACGCATTATCCACATCAGCATACGGTTTTAAAGTTTAAAAAGAGACTTGCCCGAGATGTTGATGGCACGGAGAAGAACACAGCACATCGAACACGCTTTGTTTAATAATCGATTGCAGACGTAAAATTTAGCGACAATATGACACCGAACAGTTGGTGTTATCGGCACAGTCAAACTCATTTTAGTTACACGTTGTAGATGACGGGTAACGCAGGTCCCAAAGGGCCTGCAGCGACAGACGAATTCGATAATTGCACGATCGCCATAGGGGCGTGTCATATTGTGGCCCAAAGAATTGAGTCACAGTAATGAAAAGAATGCTAATAAATGCCACGCAATTAGAAGAATTGCGTGTAGCGTTGGTTGACGGCCAACGCCTTTACGATTTAGATATTGAAAGCCCTGGTCACGAACAAAAGAAAGCCAACATCTATAAAGGCAAAATTACTCGTATTGAGCCTAGCCTTGAAGCGGCTTTCGTTGATTATGGCGCTGACCGCCACGGCTTCCTTCCTCTTAAAGAAATCGCAAAAACCTACTTCCCACAAGGTTATACCTTCCAGGGCCGCCCGAATATCAAAGACGTGGTTAAAGAAGGTCAGGAAGTTATTGTTCAAATTGATAAAGAAGAACGCGGACAAAAAGGCGCCGCCTTAACCACGTTTATTTCTTTAGCGGGCAGTTATTTGGTACTTATGCCAAATAACCCTCGCGCAGGCGGTATTTCACGTCGCATTGAAGGCGACGAGCGCTCAGCACTTAAAGAAGCTTTATCAGAACTGAATGTGCCTAAAGAAATGGGGCTCATTGTTCGTACAGCTGGCGTAGGGAAATCTAAGGAAGAATTAGAGTGGGATTTAAACGTCTTACTTAACCATTGGGAAGCTATTAGTAAAGCCGCCGATGAACGCCCTGCCCCTTTCCTTATTCACCAGGAAAGTAATGTTATTTTCCGTGCTCTGCGGGACTACTTACGCCGTGACATCGGCGAAGTGCTTATTGATAGCCCGAAAGTATACGAGCAGGTACGCACACACATACAATTAATTCGTCCGGACTTTCTGCAACGAGTAAAACAATATGAAGGTGACGTTCCGCTATTCAGTCACTATCAAATTGAAAGCCAAATTGAATCAGCTTTTCAACGCGAAGTTCGCCTTCCGTCCGGTGGTTCAATTGTTATCGATCCGACAGAAGCCTTAACCTCTATCGACATTAACTCCTCTCGCGCCACTAAAGGCGGAGATATCGAAGAGACGGCACTGCAGACTAACCTTGAAGCAGCAGAAGAAATTGCGCGTCAGTTGCGCCTTCGTGATGTGGGTGGCTTAGTTGTTATCGATTTTATTGATATGACGCCTTCTCGCCACCAACGCGATGTGGAAAACCGCCTGCGCGATAGTCTGTCTCAAGACAGAGCTCGCATTCAGGTTGCCCGTATTTCACGGTTTGGCTTGATGGAAATGTCGCGCCAACGCCTGCGCCCATCACTGGGCGAGTCTGCAAACAATGTTTGTCCTCGTTGTAACGGTCAGGGAACCATACGTTCAAGTGACTCTTTAGCACTTTCAATCTTACGTTTGATTGAAGAAGAAGCGATTAAAGACAATACCATTCAGGTTCATTCACAGGTGCCAGTTGACGTAGCCACGTATTTGTTAAACGAAAAGCGTCAATCGGTTAACCATATTGAAAAACGCCATAACGTTAAAATCGTCATTATTCCAAACCATCACCTGGAAACACCGCATTTTGAAGTTTTACGAATTCGTGATGACGAAGTTCCTGAATCAGCAAGTTTTCAGTTGGTGCAAAAACCAGAGCAAACAGAGTCTACAGTTTCTATTACCCTGACCCAGGATAAAGCTAAGTTTGAGGAGCCAGCATTAAAAGGCCTTCAGGCTCCGAGCGCAGCGCCTACCCCAGCGCCAAAAGTTGAAGCTAAAAAACCAGCTCAACCATCATTACTGACTCGTTTGAAAGTTTGGTTCTCAGGTTTATTTGGTTCCGATGAAACAGAAAGCCAGGCGGAAGCAAATAAAAACAAACAAAGAACTTCGCAAAATCAACGGAATCAGCAACGTCGAGGCCGTAACCGTCGTTCTGGTAACCGTCAGCAACGGGGTCGCAATCAGTCTACAGCTAACAAGGATGAGCCTAGCAAAGAAGCGGCTTCTACAGCTGAAGAGAAGTCGACCGATTCACGTGATGATGCAGGCACTCGCAACACACGTAACCGGAATGACCGCAGACGTCGTGGACGCAGTAATAAAGCAAACCAGACACCAAAAACTGAAGCGGCTAAGAACGATCAAGCGAGTACTGCGGCTGAGCCAGAAAAATCCAAAGAGCCAAAAGCTCCTCAGGATAAGCCTCGCCGTCAGCGTAAACCTATTGAAAAGTCGGTTAGAGTTTCATCTGCCGGCGATACAGTAAAAGCAAAAGAGGCTAAGCAAGAGGAGCAAAGTACTGAGCAGGTCAGTACCGACAATAGCTCTCAAAAGCAAACAGCGGCAAAAGAAAAACCGGCACAGCAAAGTAGCTCCGGTAAAGCTGAAAACAAAGCCATTTCTGATAAGGTGCTTGATCCACGCATTCAGGCAGCTGCTGAACTCGTGCAAAATCAGGCTCAGTCTAAAACAGCTGATGACGAAAAGCATGAAGAGCAGCCAACAGCTCCTCCGGTAGAAAAAGCTAAGCAGGAAAGCGTGGAGCAAGAAGAAAAGGCAAAAGAAGCCGTTTCCGATAATGCGCCTCAGTCTGAAGATAAAGCTGAAACGGCTGTTGAGAAAGCTGAAGCACCTACGCCAGCAGAGCCTGCTGATGCAGCTGAACCTGAAGCGTCTCATGAAGCGCCAAAGGCCAAGGCCGTAGAAGAAGAGCCAGCAAAAGAAGACACTGAGCCCAAAGCAAACGAAGAAAAGAAAGGTCGGGATCGCTCTCGCCGTTCTCCTCGCCACCAGCGTGCTGCGGGTCAAAAACGCAAGCAACAAGGTAAGGCCGAGGCCGTTATACCAAACCGTTCTTTGAGCGGCTCATCCTTTTCGGCCATGACTAAAGCTACGGCAATAGAGCGCACTGAAGATTTCAAAGCGCTACCTATTGCACAAGCGACCAGTCGCCAGGATTTTACTAAGGACAGTCGTGTAGCGAGTATTTCTCAGGCTCGCTCCAGTTCTTATGCTGAAATGGCGAAATGTGACTAAGGGTATTTAAGCAACAAAAAAGGTCGGTAGTTATACGCTACCGACCTTTTTTTATCTCTGGAGTTTAAGTTTCTTACTGCTTAATAGTAATGAATGCGCGGTTTTTTTCTAAGGTTTTTGCGCCTATACCTTTCACATCAAGTAGTTGCTCAACTTCTGTAAAGCCACCTAATTGCTCACGTAACTCGATAATTTGCTCGGCTCGTTTCACGCCGACACCAACCAGAACGTCGGAAATTTCCTGAGCAGAGCCGGTATTAATGTTGACAGTTTTTACGTTGGTATCTTGCACTACTGGTGATGCAGTTGCTGTAACCGGCATTGAGCCCGCTTGTGCACCGCAAACCCAAAAGAGTGATGTTCCTAATAGTATGGATAATAATTTTAGCTTCATAGTATCTATTCCCTTTCGATAAAGTCACTGCGTCACTGCAGTAGAGATACTATAGCCGAACTTTTTTACCATCTGGCGAGATTACGACATTACCAGGCGTTAAGTAGGTTACTCTCCTATGGAAGCCAGAATTTCTACAACGGTCTCTTCAGGGTTTTCTGAGCGCGTGATAGGACGCCCGATAACCATATAGTCAACACCAGCAAGCATAGCTTCCTTAGGGGTCATTACTCGTTTCTGATCGTCCGTTGCACTATTGGCAGGTCTTATACCCGGCGTAACCAGTTTAAATGATTCCCCCAGTGCATCTTTAAGCATGCGCGCTTCTTGTGCAGAGCATACCACACCGTCTAAGCCTGCTTTCTGCGTCAACCTAGCTAAATTGAGTACCTGTTGTTCTGCCGTTACCTGAATACCAATATCAGCAAGATCTGCATCACTCATACTGGTCAGCACCGTTACAGCAATTAACAATGGTGGGTTATCGAAAGGCTCGAGCGCATCTTTAGCCGCTTTCATCATGTCACTTCCGCCACTGGCGTGGACATTGACAATATCAACACCAATTTTAGCCGCCGAAGTGACAGCTTTAGCAACTGTATTGGGAATATCGTGAAATTTTAAATCCAGAAAGATGGAAAAACCTTGTTCTACTTGCTTGCGTACCCATTCAGGGCCAATAGAGGTAAACAACTCCTTTCCAACTTTAAGTCCAACTTGCCCGGAAGGAAGCCTGCTGACTAACTGGTCAGCCTCTTCTTGTGTCTGGCAATCTAAAGCTACATATATTTTCGGCAATGCCATGTCTTATTCACCATCTAGTCCAAAAATAGGTTTTGTTGTTGACCAACTCTTACAGGAAGGACAACGCCAATACAAAGTATGCCCTGAGAAACCGCAATGACGGCACTTATAATTTGGCCTCTGCACTATGTGTTCGTGCACCATTTTCTGCAGTCTACGAAGACTGTCACGGGCATTACCAACATCAGCGGCCCGGATGTGAAGCCCCATTAAATAATGGAACCCTCGCATCGTTGGATGCTGCTCTAACACCTGAGTCATAAAGTGCTCGGCATCTTCAATGCTTTGAGATTCGCAAATTTTTTCGGCCAGTGTAATTGCTGCCGTTATTCCGGCGTTCTGTTCGACACAAGTATGGAGAAATTCGATAAACGTATGAGTATCAGAAGTCTTTTCAAAAGCTTCCTCTAGCAACGGTATGGTTTCGCAAACAAACGACTTATCTTGTTCAAATACCCGGGTCAGATAATTAATAGACTCACTATACCGCCCTTCATTCATATAGATTTTACCCAGGGAAAGTACGGCGCGAACACAGTTATCATCATGTTTTAATGCTTTATTGTAATGCTTTACTTTACTGGTGGTATTGTCATCTAACTCAGCAAGTTCGCAATAAAGTTGCGCCAGAACCACTCGAGCTTCCGGGTCTTGCTTAGACAGCCGTAAGGCAATCTTTATGGCTTTATCCCACTCATGGGTAGATTCGTACAGCTCCAGAAGGTGCTTTTGGCTCTTTTCCCGAAACAGTTTGTAACTTTGCAAACCCGCAAACATCTGTTCAGCGCGATCGTAAATTCCGGCAGAAAGGTAATCTTTTCCTAACTCATACATAGCTGTTAAACGGTCGTGCTCGGATAAATTAGGAAGTGATGTCAGATTTTTATGAATTTTTATTGCCCGGTCTACTTCGCCCCGGCGACGGAATAGCTTCCCTAAAGTCCAGTGCGTTTCAATGGTTTCGCTATCAACATCCAATAGCTCGACAAACAAATCTACAGCTTTGTCTGGCTGGTCTGATAATAAAAGGTTGATACCAGTGGCGTACTGTTTAGAAAATCGCTTTTGTTCTTTCCGCTCTTCTGTGCGAACACTGTTACGACCCATGAACCAGCCATAGGCAGCAGCAATTGGTAGAAGCAGGAAAAGAAGCTCTAGCATGAGCTATTAACTCTCTTTATCCAATTTATTGACGCGTCTAAGCAGGCGATTGTAACGATAACGCCAGGACAGACTCGACAGGAAAAGTAGGAGAATACCAACAACAAACCCGCTACCAAAAAAGATAGCCAGTAATGATGCAACAGCCATTTCAGTTTGCAGTACCAACAAATTCACAATAACAGTTTGTGGGTTCTGGGCACCAAAAGCCATTGCTAAAAGAAATATGAGTAATACAGGAATGAGAATAAGCAGCTTCTTCAGCATAATCGCTTACCTGTTAGTTATAAAAAAACGGCATGCCAGTATAGCATGCCGTTTTTATCAATCGAGCTTAAAAACTAACTTAACGTATCGACCCTCTCGCGAAGTTCTTTGCCCGCCTTAAAATGCGGTACATACTTACCGTCTAATTCAACGGCTTCACCCGTTTTTGGGTTACGACCTACACGAGGAGCCCGATAATGCAGAGAGAAGCTTCCAAACCCTCGAATTTCTACGCGCTTGCCTTGTGACAAGGACTGCACCATCTGTTCAAGAATTTCTTTTACCGAAGCTTCAACCTGCTTAGGAGGTAACTCGTGTTTCAAAGTTAACCTTTCAATCAGCTCTGATTTAGTCATCATTACCTCCTCTAATCAACTGCGTAAGTGCAGGAAATTATTCGTCGTCAGTTTTTGCAGCTTTAAAGGCTTCAGCCATTGCGCTGTTAAGACCGCCGCTTTCTTGCTGCTTGTTGACGCTTTCAACCGCTTCTTTCTCTTCTGCTTCGTCTTTCGCTTTGATAGACAAGCTCAGAGTACGGTTTTTGCGATCAACGCCCATGAAGCGAGCTTCAATAGAATCACCAACGCTTAATTCAGTGCTTGCATCTTCAACACGCTCACGTGAGATGTCTGCTGCACGAACATAGCCTTCAACGCTTTCAGCTAATTCAACTTTAGCGCCTTTAGCGTCTACTTCAGTAACTGTACCTGTAACAATAGCACCTTTTTTATTGGCTGCCAGGTAGTTATTGAATGGGTCTTCTTCAAGCTGCTTGATACCTAGTGAGATACGCTCACGTTCAGCATCAACCTGCATAACTACAGCGGTAACTTCTTCACCTTTTTTGTAGTCACGAACGGCTTCTTCGCCAGTAGCGTTCCAGCTAATGTCTGACAAGTGAACCAAACCATCAATACCGCCGTCAAGACCGATGAAGATACCGAAGTCAGTGATTGACTTGATCTTACCAGTAACTTGCTCGCCTTTATTGTGGTTCTTCGCAAACTCTTCCCAAGGGTTAGGTTTGCACTGCTTAAGGCCTAGTGAAATACGACGACGTTCTTCGTCAATTTCCAGAACCATAACTTCAACAGTGTCGTCCAGGTTAACCACTTTAGAAGGATGAACGTTTTTGTTAGTCCAGTCCATTTCTGAGACGTGTACCAGACCTTCAACACCCTCTTCGATTTCAACGAAGCAGCCGTAATCAGTCAAGTTCGTAACACGACCAGTTAAACGGTGACCTTCTGGGTAACGGTTTGCGATATCTGCCCATGGATCTTCGCCTAATTGCTTAAGGCCAAGAGATACACGAGTGCGCTCACGATCAAACTTCAATACTTTAACAGTGATTTCATCGCCAACGTTTACGATTTCACTTGGGTGCTTAACGCGTTTCCAAGCCATATCAGTAATGTGCAATAAGCCATCGACGCCGCCTAAATCAACGAATGCGCCGTAGTCAGTCAGGTTCTTAACGATACCCTGAACTTCCTGACCTTCTTGCAAGTTTTCAAGCAGCTCTTCACGCTCTGCACTGTTCTCTTTCTCGATAACAGCACGGCGAGACACAACAACGTTGTTACGTTTTTGATCAAGCTTGATAACTTTGAATTCTAAATCTTTGTTTTCCAGGTGCGTTGTTTCACGTACTGGACGTACATCAACCAGTGAACCAGGCAAGAATGCGCGAACGCCGCCTAAGTCTACTGTGAAGCCACCCTTAACCTTACCAGAAATAATACCGATAACGGTTGCATTGTCTTCGTGTGCTTTTTCAAGCTGCAGCCATGCTTCGTAACGTTTCGCTTTTTCGCGAGACAGAATGGTTTCACCAAAGCCGTCTTCTACTGCATCAAGGGCTACATCAACTTCGTCACCGACGCTGACTTCTAATTCACCTTCTGCATTACGGAACTGTTCTGCTGGAATCGCGCTTTCTGATTTAAGACCCGCGTCTACTAAGACCAAATCTTTTTCGATGGCAACGATAGTACCTTTAACAATGGAGCCCGGGCGTGTTTCAACTTCCTTTAGGCTTTCTTCAAATAATTCTGCAAAATTTTCTGACATAGTGATTAACTTCGCTTATAAATAAGACGTCCACTGAACTTCCGTATACAGCGGGGTTATTAAAAAAGTCTGTTTGCTTCCTTACAACAGACGCCTAATTAAGGTCACATGACCCTAGCTAGCCTTTGAGAGTTTGCTATGAGCAAACATCAATACTTGTTCCAACACGTCGTCTACCGGCGTATCGGTGGAATCCAGATATAACGCATCCTCGGCTGGCTTTAGTGGGGCCACCGAGCGATTCGTATCTCGATCATCTCGTTCTTTTATTTCGTTCACTAATTGATCAATGTTAGCATCAAAACCTTTTTCCTTCAATTGCTCAAAGCGTCGCCTTGCGCGCTCTTCGGCTGAAGCCGTCAAAAAGATTTTGGCATCGGCATCGGTAAACACAACGGTTCCCATATCGCGCCCATCGGCTACTAACCCCGGAAGCTCTTTAAAGCCACGCTGACGGCGAAGAAGCGCTTCTCGCACTCTTGGAAGAGCGGCAATTTTAGAGGCCATATTACCCACCTGTTCAGTTCGGATCGTCATGGTGACGTCCTCACCTTCAAGAATGATATGCGTTAATGAGCGTTCTTCTTCTGCTTCAAACTTCACGTCCAGGTGCGCCGCTAAAGCCACCAGACTTTCTTCATCTTCCGGCGTAAAATCGTGATGCAAAGCCGCTAACGCCAGCACGCGATAAATCGCGCCGCTGTCCAGCAAATGCCAACCTAGCTTCTCTGCCAGTAGTCGGCTTATCGTTCCTTTTCCTGCCCCACTCGGCCCGTCAATCGTAATGACTGGAATATGAGTTGCCATAAAATCCTCTAATTGCTCTGCATTACGCAGCATTTAGCCGCGCAATTATACGCATTTGTAAAAAAATTGCATTAATCAAAGTCAGCAAGTCTATGAGTTAACTGTGACAGAGCCGTGAAAACTCAGAGAAATAGTTGGGATAGGTCTTAGCGCAGCAATCCGGATCATTGATCGTAACGCCGGCAGGTGAAAACGCCGCAAGTGAAAAGCACATTGCCATGCGGTGATCATCATAAGTATCAATACACGCGTGTTGCCAGTTCTTAATCGGTTCTATATAGAGGTAATCTCGCCCTTCTTCTACTAGGGCACCCAGTTTGCGCAATTCTGTTGCCATAGCGTACAGGCGATCGGTTTCTTTAACGCGCCAATTAGCCACATTACGAATGGTTGTAGGTTTATCAGCAAAAAGTGCTAATGGTGCAACCGTCATCGCCGCATCTGGAATATCGTTAAAGTCCTGATCGATGCCTTTGACTATTCCCGTTCCGGTAACTGTTATGCTGTTGTCCTGGTAAGCCACAGAGGCTCCCATTTGCTCTATTACCTCAGCAAAACGTTTATCGCCCTGTATCGAGTTTTTACCGACGCCTATTATCTCAACCGGACCTCCCCCTAATAATGCTGCAGCCATCCAGTAGGAGGCCGCACTGGCATCACCTTCTACCCAGTATTCTCCGGGCGACTGATAAACTTGTTTTCCGGCAATGACATAGCATTGAGGAGACTCCTCTTTTACCGAAATACCAAAGTCCGCCAGCATTTGCAGAGTTAAGTTAATATAAGGTCGGGAAACCACCTCGCCTTTTAGCGTTAAGGTTGAATCACCGGGCAACAGAGGAAGCGCCATAAGTAACGCCGAAATAAACTGACTGGATACTGAGCCATCAATTTCAAACTTGCCCGGGGCTAAACCTTGTGAAATAGCGAGTGGTGGAAAGCCCGACTCGCCCAAGTAATCAATTGACGCTCCCTGCATTTGCAAAGCATCAACTAAGTGTTGAACCGGTCGTTCATGCATTCGGGCATCGCCCTTCAGAACCATAGGTGCCTGCTCTTCTTTTGCCGTCGCTGATAACACGGCAATAAGCGGTCGCATCGCTGTTCCAGCATTACCTAAATAAAGTTCAGAGGAAGCCTGACGCCAATGACCACCTAAACCTTCAACCTGAGTTGTAAGTTCATCGTCTTTAAAGCTAACACCCAGAGCAAGCAAAGCTTCACGCATACGACTGGTGTCATCACTGACCAGTAAATTGTGTAAGGTTACGGGAGTCTGGCATAAAGCGGCCATAAGCAGTGCCCGGTTAGCAATACTTTTTGAGCCGGGTAAAGTGACAGTACCGCGACAATGCTGTCGCGGCTCCAAATGAATAGAATTAACCACGCAGCTTTTTCATTGCCTTAATAAAAGCCTGGTTTTCTTCAGGCAGGCCAATACTGACACGTAAATGATTAGGCAACTCATAGCCACCAACAGGACGTACAATAACGCCTTCATGCAGAAGTTCGTCATAGAGCTTCTCGGCATCGGGCCCGACTTCTATGGTCAAAAAGTTACCATAAGAAGGAATATAGTTAAGGCCTAATTCTTCACAAAACTCAGTTAGCTGCTTCATGCCCTGTGCGTTTAACTCAACGGCTTTTTGCAAATAGGCATGATCATCCAGTACCACTTCCGCCGCTTTAAGTGACAGCGAATTCATGTTGAATGGCTGTCGAATACGGTTAAGAAGATCGGCTACGCTCTCATGACTTACGGCATAACCTGCGCGTAAACCGGCTAACCCATAGGCTTTAGAAAAGGTTCGGCTAACCACCAGGTTAGGGTAATCTTTTATCCACTCAACCGATGGCGCCCGCTCTTCTTCTGGCACATACTCGTAATAAGCTTCATCAAGAACCACGATAATATTTTGCGGTATTTTATCCATGAAGCTTTTCAGTGCAGAAGTCGATAAAAATGTACCCGTTGGATTATTAGGGTTAGCAATAAAAATCATCTTGGTTTTATCGGTAACGGCTTTAGCCATACCATCAAGGTCATGGCCATAATCTACCGCAGGAACGGCAACAGGTTTTGCGCCAATAGCCTGAGTAACCAGCGGATACACCACAAACGCATGCTGAGAGAAAATAACTTCGTCTTTATCTGACACAAAGGTACGAGCTAAAATCTCTAAAACATCGTTAGAACCGTTACCCAGAGTAATTTGTTGCGTACCGACCTCGTTAAGTTCTGCCAGACGACTTTTAAGGTAATAACCGTTAGCATCGGGGTAACGCACTAAATCTGTTAACTCAGCTTCCAGAGCCGTTTTGACCTTTTCACTCAAGCCCAATGGGTTTTCGTTTGAAGCCAGCTTAACCACGTGTTTTAAACCTAACTCACGCTGCAATTCGGATGTTGGCTTGCCCGCCTGATACGGACGTAATTGTTTAACTCCGGGATTAACCAGTTCTAATGCGTTGAATTCTGCCATAGCGATTCACTACCTTTTTTATTCTATTTATTTAGCCAAGCTTACGTTCAAAATCAGCCATATAACTTAGCAATGCTTCTACGCCTTCCACCGGCATTGCGTTATAAATACTGGCTCTCATGCCACCAACAAAGCGATGCCCTTTTAACCCTAATAAACCTTCCTTTTTAGCACCGGCTAAAAAGTCGGCATCGAGTTTGTCATCGGCTAACTGGAAAGGCACATTCATGATCGAACGGTAAGCAGGATTAATGTTGTTTCTGTAAAAATCTGAAGCATCAACAAAGTCATAGATAAGTTGGGCTTTACGATGGTTACGTTCGCCCATAGCCGCTAATCCGCCCTGAGCTTTTAACCACTTGAAAACCAACCCTGCCAGATACCAGGCAAAGGTATTGGGCGTGTTGTACATAGACCCGTCTTTAGCCTGGAGTTGGTAATCCATAATAGATGAGACTTGCTTCTGCGGTTGACCCAAAAGCTTTTTATTGACGATAGCAATCGCAAAGCCTGAAGGGCCTATATTCTTCTGAGCGCCGGCGTATATAACACCAAACTTTGAGACATCCAGGGGTTCAGAGAGGATATTTGATGACATATCAGCCACAATGGGTGCTTTAACGTCAGGGATCTCATGCAGCGCAATACCATCGACCGTCTCATTAGGACAGTAATGAAAATAGGCAGCATTCTCAGACAACTTCCAGTTTTCTGGAGACTGAATTTCCTTGCCTTTAGCGCCTTCCTGAACTTGCCCGGCAATATTCACTCTGGAAACGAACTTTTCGGCTTCACGGATAGCAAAACCAGACCATATTCCTGTATCCAGGTAATCTACTGTAGCATCCGGTAACGCGATATTCTGTGGAACCGCAGAGAATTGACCACGCCCTCCGCCTTGTAAAAAGAGTACTTCGTAGTCGTCCGGTACATTTAACAGGTCGCGCAGATCTTGCTCAGCTTCACGTGCCATATGGACATAAGCAGGGTCACGGTGGGAAATTTCCATCACCGATACACCCTGCCCATTCCAGTTCAATAACTCTTCCTGAGCTTGCTTCAACACCTCGACCGGCAACATTGCCGGTCCGGCAGAAAAGTTAAACAACTGGCTCATGACTCGTCGGAACCCTCTTGATTTTCAGAGCTATCCTCAGAAGAGACTTCGCCTTCCTCAGCAATGACTTCGCCGTCGATGAGAGACTCATCTTCGTCAATTTCATCAATGCGCTGCAGGCCAACCACTTTTTCGTCATCAGCTGTACGAATTAAGCGTACGCCCTGAGTGTTACGACCAACGGTTGAGACCTCATTAACACGCGTTCTGACCAGAGTACCTTTATTACTGATAAGCATGATCTCATTGCCATCAATAACTTCCATGGCGCCGACAACGGAACCATTACGCTCGCTGACCTTAATAGAGACAACACCTTTGGTCGCACGACTCTTAGCCGGATATTCACTTAGCGGTGTACGTTTGCCGTAACCGTTTTCAGTCACGGTTAATACATTCGCTTCTTCCTCTTCGTATTCGCGAGGAACAATCAGTGATACAACACGCTGTCCTTCTTCCAAACGAATACCACGAACACCGGTTGCTGTACGACCCATTGAACGCACTTGCTCTTCCGCGAAGCGCACCACTTTGCCAGCGTCAGAGAACAGCATAATTTCGCCGCTGCCGTCAGTGATATCAACACCAATCAGTTCATCGTCATCAACCAGGTTCAGTGCAATGATTCCGCCGTTACGAGGACGTGAGTACTCTGGTAATGGCGTTTTCTTAATGGTCCCTTTACGGGTAGCCATAACAACGAACTTATCTTCCGGGTAATCCCGTGTTGGCAGAATAGCGGTAATACGTTCGTCGGCTTCAAGCGGTAACAAGTTGACGATAGGCTTGCCTCGAGAAGCACGACTTGCCAGCGGCAACTGGTAAACTTTCATCCAGTAAATACGACCACGGGTTGAGAAGCATAAAATGGTGTCATGCGTGTTCGCTACCCACAGTCTTTCAATAAAGTCTTCGTCTTTCATCTTAGTGGCGGCTTTACCTTTACCACCACGGCGCTGAGCTTCGTACTCAGTCAACGGTTGATACTTCACATAACCTTCGTGAGAAAGCGTCAGAACAACATCTTCTTCGTTGATTAAGTCTTCCATGCTGATGTCATGTGCAGCGGCGGTAATATCGGTTTTACGCTCATCACCAAAGTTACTGCGTATTTCAACCAGCTCTTCACGAATTACTTCCATCAGGCGCTCTGAACTGTTCAGAATATGCAGCAGTTCAGCAATTTGTTCTAACAGGCCTTTGTATTCATCCAGAATTTTTTCGTGCTCTAAACCAGTCAGTTTATGCAGACGTAAATCCAAAATGGCCTGAGCCTGTTCTTCCGTCAGGTGATAGTTGTCACCCCGAATGCCGTATTCTTCAGGCAGATGATCAGGACGCGCAGCATCAACACCGGCGGTTTCCAGCATTGAAGCAACATCACCCAGCTGCCATGCGCGGGCAATTAGCCCAGCTTTAGCTTCAGCAGGCGTGGGTGAACGACGGATAAGCTCAATAATTTCGTCAATATTAGCCAGCGATATCGCCAGACCTTCCAGGATATGAGCACGTTCACGAGCTTTGCGTAATTCGTAGACTGAGCGGCGGGTAACCACTTCACGACGGTGGCGAATGAAGCAATCCAGCATATCGCGCAGGTTAAACAGACGCGGCTGACCTTTATCCAGGGCAACCATATTAATGCCAAACACAACCTGTAACTGGGTATTAGCATACAAATGGTTAAGAACAACTTCGCCAACATCGCCACGACGAATTTCAATGACGATACGCATACCGTCTTTGTCAGACTCGTCACGTAAAGCACTAATACCTTCAACGCGCTTTTCTTTAACCAGTTCAGCTATTTTTTCAATTAAGCGGGCTTTATTCACCTGATACGGAATTTCCGTAACAATGATGGTTTCTTTACCCGTTTTCTCATCGACTTCCACTTCCGCCTGAGCGCGCAAATGAATACGACCACGACCGGTTTTATAAGCTTCAACGATACCGCTGCGACCTGAAATTGTCGCTGCTGTTGGGAAGTCCGGACCCGGGATGTATTCCATTAACCCTTCAACATCAATATCCGGGTTATCAATCATCGCCAGTGAGCCGTCAATAACTTCCGTCAGGTTATGAGGTGGAATATTAGTTGCCATACCAACCGCGATACCCGAGGAACCGTTCACTAAGAGGTTCGGAACGCGGGTTGGCAATACATCAGGAATACGCTCTGTACCGTCGTAGTTATCGACAAAATTAACGGTCTCTTTGTCCAGGTCGGCTAATAGCTGGTGAGCAATTTTTGCCATGCGAATTTCGGTATAACGCATCGCCGCGGCTGAGTCTCCGTCAACAGAACCAAAGTTCCCCTGACCATCAACCAACATATAACGCAATGAAAAGTCCTGCGCCATACGAACAATCGTGTCATAAACTGCGCTGTCTCCGTGAGGGTGATATTTACCAATCACATCACCGACAACACGCGCTGACTTTTTATAAGGTTTATTAAAGTCGTTGCGCAATTCGTTCATTGCGAACAAGACACGTCTGTGTACTGGCTTCAGGCCGTCACGGACATCAGGTAAAGCACGCCCAACAATGACGCTCATGGCATAATCGAGGTACGAACTTTTCAGTTCGTCTTCAATATTTACCGGTGACACTTCTCTGGCTAGATCGCTCATAGTTTATTCCCTAAATATAGATCCGCATATTCATTGTTATTTTGATCCAATCATTGTACCCATCCCAAACGCGTCTCGCACCCTCTTTTTCTTATTCTTTGCCTGAGGTAGACTAGCCGCGTTATCCATCTCTTAAAGACGCATAATCTATGACCACCAGTCGCTCTAAAACTGAACAAAAAAACGTCGATCCGGAAGAGATCGCAAAATTTTCAGCACTCGCCTCGCGCTGGTGGGACCCGGATGGCGAATTTAAACCTTTGCATAAAATCAACCCGGTCCGGCTGGGCTTTATCGAAAACCATACCGAAGGGCTTTTCGGCAAGAAAGTACTGGATGTCGGTTGTGGCGGTGGATTACTCAGTGAAGCCATGGCGGAACGAGGCGCTGAGGTTACCGGTATTGATTTGGCCGAGCAGTCATTAAAGGTGGCGCGTTTGCACGCATTAGAAAGTGGCCGCCAAATTGACTATCAATGCATTGCCGTTGAAACGCTGGCCGAACAAAACACCGACAGCTACGACGTAGTGACCTGTCTGGAAATGCTCGAACACGTTCCTGACCCGGCCGCCATAGTACAAGCCTGCGCCAAAGCGGTTAAGCCCGGGGGATTAGTCTTTTTCTCCACTTTGAATCGTAATGTAAAATCCTGGTTATTGGGTATTGTCGCTGCCGAGCATATTTTAGGCTGGGTACCGAAAGGAACTCATCAGCATCAACGTTTTATTCGCCCGTCAGAACTTTTAAGTATGACTGACAAAGCCGCTTTAGAAGATATCGCTATTAATGGCTTAATTTTTCATCCTTTAAAAGGCTTTGTACTTTCAGACAAAGATGTTGATGTAAATTACATTGTCGCTTTGAAAAAGCCGGAGTAATTAATGAGTTCCTCAGATAAAAGTTCTCCGGTAAAAGCTGTCCTGTTTGATTTAGATGGCACCTTACTTGATACCGCACCCGATTTAGGCGCCGCATTAAATGCTGTTTGTGAGCAATACGAGCGCCCTGCTGTCACTGCTGAAGTGTTTACACCAGTTGCGTCCCATGGTTCCAGAGGCTTACTAAAATTGGCCTTTGATGACAATTATACGCACATGGAAACAGAGCTGAGACACGCCTTCCTGAGTGCCTATAAAAATAATATCGCCACTCATACCCAACCTTACCCGGGTGTTCTGGAACTACTGGCGGTATTACAGCGTGAGTCCATTAAAGTCGCGATAGTGACCAACAAGCCTGAACGCCTGACACACCTGTTATTACCACACTTCCCTGAATTTGAAGCCATTGAAGTTGTGGTGAGCGGCGATACTCTCAGTGTCGCAAAACCATCGCCTGAGCCTTTATTCTATGCCGCGGAGAAACTGGGTGTTGAACCAACAGACTGCCTTTACGTGGGTGATGCCGAACGCGATATTGAAGCCGGCCGTAACGCCGGAATGGTCACTGTGCTTGCCGAGTACGGTTATATCAGTAACGAAGACCAACCCCAGCGCTGGCAGGCCGATTATCACATTGAATCTCCACTGGCATTGCTGGAGTTACTGGCTATCAATAACTCTTGATCTATTAACTTCCTTTAAAAGACAAAAAAATTATATAGAAAACTTTTCAGCGCAAACTCAGGCCAGTTAAAGGCTGGCAAAAAATCAAGATTCTGAATTCAAAATTATTCCGTTTTTACCGTTAAATTCACTTGATCGTATTGCCAGTTAGACCTAGCATACAGTTCATCCCAGACACACTAGATATTGTGTAAATATCGCTCTGTACAACTAATAAGCACTATATCTTGTGGCTACAAACCTATAACAAAAAGCTAAGAGTCGGCGCAAAATGAACGAGCAACTTTATGTTACGAAACGCAGCGGCGAACGCGAACCGCTAAACCTCGATAAAATTCACCGAGTGATCATGTGGGCTGCCGAAGGACTGAATAATGTCTCAGCCTCTCAGGTTGAAATTAAATCTCACATTCAGTTTTACGATGGCATTAAAACTGAAGACATTCATGAAACTATCATTAAAGCAGCTGCCGATCTCATTTCGGAAGATGCGCCCGACTATCAGTATATGGCAGCGCGACTGGCTATCTTCCACTTGCGTAAACGTGCTTACGGTAAGTTTGAACCGCCGCGTCTATACGACCATGTGAAAAAAATGGTGGCCGAGCATCGCTACGATGAACATCTGATGGATGACTACAGCGAAGAAGAGTTTGATCAAATGGACGAGTTCCTTGATCACTGGCGTGACATGAACTTCTCTTATGCTGCGGTTAAACAGCTGGAAAACAAGTATCTGGTTCAGAACCGGGTAACGGGTGACATCTATGAAAGCGCGCAGTTCTTATACATATTAGTCGCCGCTTGTCTGTTTTCGGATTACCCGAAAAGCACTCGTATGGATTACGTTAAACGTTTCTACGATGCAGCTTCTGAATTTAAAATTTCTCTACCGACACCGATTATGTCAGGTGTACGTACGCCGACACGTCAATTCAGCTCCTGTGTTTTAATTGAAGCTGGCGATAGTCTCGACTCTATTAATGCCACCGCCAGTGCTATCGTAAAATACGTCTCTCAGCGCGCCGGTATTGGTATTAACGCGGGGCGTATTCGCGCATTAGGCAGCCCTATCCGTAATGGTGAAGCTTTCCACACCGGTTGTATCCCATTCTATAAATACTTCCAGACAGCCGTTAAAAGCTGCTCACAAGGTGGTGTTCGTGGTGGCGCGGCTACCTTATTCTACCCACTTTGGCACCTGGAAGTTGAAAGTCTATTAGTACTGAAAAATAACCGGGGTGTTGAGGAAAACCGGGTTCGCCACCTGGATTATGGTGTTCAATTTAACCGCACCATGTATCAGCGCCTGATTAAAGACGATTACATTACCCTGTTCAGTCCGTCGGACGTTCCGGGGCTTTACGACGCTTTCTTTGAAGATCAGGACGAATTTGAGCGTTTATACCAGCAGTACGAGCAGGATGAGAGCATCCGTAAAAAACGTATTAAAGCCATTGAGCTGTTTGGTCTGTTTATGCAGGAGCGTGCCAGCACCGGCCGTATCTATGTGCAAAACGTAGATCATTGCAACACACACAGTCCATTTGACTCTAAAGTTGCGCCTATCCGTCAAAGTAACTTGTGTCTTGAAATTGCATTGCCAACTAAGCCATTAAGTCACGTAAATGACGAAGAAGGTGAAATAGCGCTTTGTACTCTGTCAGCCTTTAATTTAGGTAAAATTGAAAGTCTGAGTGAATTTGAAAACTTAGCAGACTTGGCTGTTCGTGCACTGGACAGCCTGCTGGATTATCAGGAGTACCCTGTTCCGGCAGCGTACAACGCCACCATGAACCGTCGTACTCTGGGTATTGGTGTTATTAACTTTGCTTATTACTTAGCCAAGCACGGTGTTAAATATTCAGACGGCTCTGCAAACGGCCTGGTTCACCAGACCTTTGAAGCTATACAGTATTACCTGATGCAAGCTTCAATGAATCTGGCTAAAGAAAAAGGCGCCTGCCCTAAATTTAATGAGACCACTTACTCTCAGGGCATTATGCCAACCGATACCTATAAGAAAGATCTGGACAAAGTGTGCGACGAGCCACTGCATTTAGACTGGGATAAGCTCCGTGCTGACATTAAACAGCACGGTATGCGTAATTCAACATTATCCGCTCTAATGCCGTCAGAAACATCGTCGCAGATTTCTAATGCAACTAACGGTATCGAGCCTCCTCGTGGTTTTGTCAGCATTAAGTCGTCAAAAGACGGGGTAACTAAACAGGTTGTCCCTGACTACGAAAACTTAAAAGACAAATACGAGTTGTTATGGCAAATACCGAATAACAAAGGGTATCTTGAACTGGTTGGTATCATGCAAAAATTTGTGGATCAGACAATTTCTGCAAATACCAATTACGACCCGAACAAGTTTGATGCGGGTAAAGTACCGATGAAACAGCTTCTGCAAGACTTGTTAACCGCTTATAAACTGGGAGTTAAAACGCTCTACTATCACAACACTCGTGATGGTGCTGCTGACAACCAGTCCGACATTGCTGCACGTCAACGTGCCGACAAGCCTCAGGCCCAGAGCGCAGAAGTTATCATCGAAGAAGATGACGATTGTGCCGGTGGTGCTTGTAAAATTTAATAATAAGGATTTTAGCGAATGTCGTACTCAACGTTTAACCAAGAGCAGAATAACCCGTTAACGGAGCCTATGTTTTTAGGCAACTCCGTTAACGTTGCTCGCTATGATCAACAAAAACACAGTATTTTCGAAAAACTTATCGAAAAACAAATCAGCTTTTTCTGGCGCCCTGAAGAAATCGATGTCAGCCGTGACCGTATCGACTTTAATAAACTGACTGCCAGCGAAAAGCATGTGTTTATTTCTAACTTGAAATATCAGACTCTTCTGGATTCGATTCAGGGTCGTTCGCCGAATATCGCGCTACTACCTATTGTGTCTCTTCCTGAGTTAGAAACCTGGATCGAAACCTGGTCATTCTTTGAGACCATTCACTCGCGGTCATACACACACATACTGCGTAACTTGTTTAGTGACCCCAGCGAAGTCTTTGAAGATATTGTCATTAACGAGCAAATTAAAATTCGCGCTAATGACATCTCAAAGTACTACGACGATCTTATTTTTTACACTCAGCTGCTACAAACCCACGGCGAAGGCGATATTGTCGTTGACGGTAAGACCTATACGGTCACTCAGCGCGAAATAAAGAAAAAGCTGTTTTTGTGCATTAACTCGGTTAACGCTCTGGAAGCTATTCGGTTTTACGTTAGCTTTGCCTGCACCTTTGCTTTTGCAGAACGTGAATTAATGGAAGGTAACGCAAAAATCATCAAACTGATTGCTCGCGATGAAAACGTTCACCTTACATCAACACAGCACATTCTTAATTTGTGGCAGTACGGCGAAGACGACCCGGAAATGAAAGAAATTGCCGAAGAGCTTCGCGATGATGCCTACGAGATTTTCATGACAGCTGTTAAACAGGAAAAACAGTGGGCGCACTACTTGTTTAAAGACGGTTCAATGATAGGTCTGAACGAAAGCATGCTGTGCCAATATGTCGAGTACATTGCCAACTTGCGTATGCAGGCCATAGGCTTTGATGCTCCATTTGAAAACCAGCGTTCTAACCCACTGCCCTGGATGAACAAGTATCTGGTATCAGACAACGTTCAGGTAGCACCACAAGAGTCTGAAATTACCTCTTACCTTGTTGGTCAAATAGACAGTGAGGTTAATGCCTCCGACCTTGGGGACTTTGATCTCTAAGCTATGGCCAACACCTTTAAAGTCAAAGTCAACGGCGGGCCCGAGCTTGCCGTTGATGCGACTGAAGGCACTTTACTTGAAGCCTTAGAGAAGCATCAGTTAGAAATGCATTACCATTGTCGTAGTGGTTTCTGTGGTGCCTGCAGAAGCACGTTAAAGTCCGGCACAGTTCGCTATACAACCGAGCCGCTCGCCTATGTCAGAAAAGGCGATATTCTGCCCTGTTGTTGCGTTCCTGAATCAGATTTAGATATTGAGCACTAGCCTTATTCATTAAATCGATTGTGCCCATCGTACAGAAGAATTGTTAACCAGCACTAAAATCTGGATAATGGCCGCAATCTATTTTTGCGAGAGAGGTATTTCATGTTTACAGTAATTTTTGGACGTCCGGGTTGTCCTTTTTGTGTTCGTGCCGTAGAAGTTGCGGACAAATTAAAAGCCGATATGGATGACTTTGATTATCGCTATGTCGATATTCACGCTGAAGGTATCAGCAAGGCTGACCTTGAAAAAACAGTCGGTAAACCTGTCCAGACTGTTCCTCAAATTTTTGTCGACGAACAACACGTTGGCGGCTTCACTGAATTTGAAGCTTACGCAAAAGAAAACTTAGGGCTTTACACCGCCTAATTTGCGCTTACGAATTCATGTGTAGAGGCGGCTATTTAGCAGCCTCTATTGCTTGTTTAACCCGCTTTTCAGACACCGGATACTTGGTTCCCAAGGTTTGAGCAAAGAACGAGACTCTTAACTCTTCAATCATCCAGCGGATCTCGGCAACATCATCGGGAACTACCGAACCTTTATTTTCGTAAGCTTTCACCACCGCTTTATACTGTTCTTCAAGGTTAGCTAAAGTCAGTGTCATTAAGCGATCCTTATTAGGATCAACCGGCAGCTTTTCCAGACGTCGTTGAATGGCTTTGAGATAACGCACTATGTCGCTAAGCCGATGACTGCCATAAGCTGAAACAAAACCCGCAAACACCAGGTTATCTAACTGGTCCTGAATATCGCCCCGGGACTGGATTTGATCCAGCGGAATTTTTCCTTTCAGTGCTTTTCGAACTTGTTGTGACAACAGCAGGCATTGCTCGACTTCCAATGCGATTTTTTCAACGCGCTCATTCAAGTTTGCGCGTACAACGTCTTTGAGTTGCCCAAAACTTTGTTTATCTCTTAGCTTATTGCCCTGTTCTATCTGCTCCTGGATAAGGCCATCTACCGCTGCGGCGATACAATCCGCGATTAATGCGTCTACCTTGCCCCAGGGGTTAAAATACATGGCTAATTTAGCTTTGTTCGATAAAGACTTCTGCAAGTGCTTAACAGGCGATGGTATCTGTTGCAGCAGCAACTCCCGCACGCCGGTTTTATGATGCTGTTTTGCTTGCTCCGGGTTATCGAATAGCTGCAGTGCAACCTGACCTTTACCTTTGTTTATCAGACCGGGGTAAGCCTTGAGCTCAAAACCTTGCTGGCGCTCGGTAATCACCTCCGGTAAGTCATCAAAATCCCAGCTATCAACCTGTTCACGGCTAATATCATCACCGGCGGTTTTTTCTAAACGCTGCTGCACCTTACCGGATAACTGTTGTTGAAGACTTTGCAGGTCACGTCCCTGGCTAACCAGTTTCTTTCCATCAAAAATTTTAAAATTCATACGTAGGTGAGCCGGTAGAGAGGACTCATCCCAGTTTTCTTCCGGGACCGTCACACCGGTCATGCGACGCAGCTTAGTCGCCATAGCGTCGGTTAAACGCCCTTGCATAGGCTCCACGTCAGCCATTATCGCGCCAGCAAAGTTTGGTGCCGGCACAAAATTTCGGCGCAGGGCTTTTGGCAACGATTTAATTAAGTGGGCAATACGCTCTTCCCGTAATGCCGGAATGTGCCAGTCAAAGCCCTCAAGCTTCACCTGATTCAGAATACCTAGCTGGATATTCACACTGACACCGTCGTCTTCCGCATTGGGTTCAAAATGGTAACTCAAGGGTAAGCGTAAGTTACCTTGTCGCCAAAACTCCGGGTATTCGTTTTCAGTAATGTGCTCGGTTTCGCCGGCAATTAAATCATCTCGTTCAAAGAACAGTAATTTGGGCTCTTTTTTAGCTGCTTTGTGCCACCAGCCGGCCAATAGCTTTTCGTTATAAATCCCTTCGGGTATGGCACGGTCGTAAGCCTCAAATAAAACCTCTTCATCCACCAGAATATCCCGACGCCGAGATTTCGCTTCCAGAGCTTGAATATCGCTAATTAATTTCAAGTTATGTTGAATAAAAGGCAACTTGCGCGTTAGCTGGGAGTTAACTAAAGCTTCCCGGATGAAAATCTCCCGAGCTTTAACCGGTTCAACCGGCCCATATTGAACGCGTCGTCTGGGCACCAAGATAAGACCCAGCAAAGTTACTTGCTCATCAGCAATAACACTGCCTTTTTTCTTTTCAAAATGAGGTTCCAGGTACTGTTTTTTGACTAAATGAGAAGCCGCTTCCTCAACCCATAAAGGATCAATATCGGCGTTAATTCGTGCGTACAATTTAGACGTTTCCGCCAGCTCTGCAGTAACAACCCATTTTGGTGGCTTACCAAATAAACCTGAACCAGGGAAAATATGAAACCGGCTTTGTCGGGTTCCTTGGTATTCGTGTCGATCTTCTTTAAAGCCCACCTGCGACAATAGGCCGGCAATTAAAGCCCGATGCACTTGCTCATAGGTAGCGGCTTCATCGTTAATGGATAAACCCATCTCCCGAACCGTTTGCCGACTTTGTGTATAAATGTCCTGCCACTCGCGCAGCCGCATAAAATGAATAAATTCACGGCCCATCTGTTTACGGAATTGGTTACCTGACAGCGCTTTTTGCTGTTCTTTTATATAATTCCATAAGTTTAAAAAGGCCATAAAGTCGGAACTTTTATCACGAAAACGTTGGTGCCATTCATCCGCTTTTTGCTGTGCGTCGTGCGGACGTTCACGCGGGTCCTGAATACTCAGCGCTGCGGTAATTACGAGCATTTCTCTCACACAGCCATATTGCTGCCCCGCCAGCACCATTCTGGCTAACCTAGGGTCCAGAGGCAGTCTTGACAATTGTCGGCCCGTATCAGTTAACTGTGGACGCTCAGCTTTACGTCCGGCCTCTATTGCGTGCAGCTCCTCCAGCAGGTTCAGACCATCTTTAACAAAACGCTCATCCGGCTTCTGGACAAAAGGAAACTGTCGAATATCACCTAACCGTAACGCCGACATTTGCAAGATAACAGCTGCTAAGTTAGTACGAAGGATCTCAGGGTCGGTGTACTCCGGGCGCTGCAGAAAGTCATCTTCGCTATAAAGGCGAATACAAATGCCCGGACCAATACGACCACAACGACCTTTACGCTGGTTAGCACTGGCTTGAGAAATAGGTTCAATAGGTAAGCGCTGTACTTTAGTGCGGTAACTGTAACGGCTCATGCGCACGGTGCCCGGATCAATAACAAAGCGTATACCCGGAACCGTTAATGAGGTTTCTGCTACGTTTGTGGCGATAACCACTCGGCGTTGACTGTGCGCCTGAAACACCCGATTCTGCTCATGCGATGACAAACGCGCATACAGAGGAAGAACCTCTGTACTTCGCAACTTCAAATCGCCAATAGCTTCCGCATAGTCGCGTATTTCCCGTTCGCCACTGGCAAAAATAAGAATGTCACCTTCACTTTCGCGCTGCAGCTCTTCTACCGCTTCACAAACACCCAGAAGTACGTCTGCATCAGCTGCTTTCCCGTCTTCTTTTGGCGGTCGATACCGAACCTCCACGGAGTAAGTTCGCCCGGTTACCGTCAACACAGGCGCATCATGAAAGTGCTTTGAAAAACGCTCAGTTTCAATGGTTGCTGAGGTAATAACCAGTTTAAGATCGCGTCGCTTAGGCAATAACGTATGCAGCACACCCAACAAAAAGTCGATATTAAGGCTCCGTTCATGAGCCTCATCGATAATAATGACATCGTATTGCAGTAGCAGAGGATCTTGCTGCAATTCAGACAACAACATGCCATCGGTCATCAGCTTAATTGCCGTGGTTGGTGCCGTTTCATCCTGAAACCGTATTTTGTAGCCAACCTGAGTTTTATTGTGATCCTGCAGTTCTTCACCAATACGGGCGGCTACACTGCGTGCGGCTAAGCGTCGGGGTTGCGTGTGACCTATAGTCCCTTTACGGCCATAGCCCATTTCCAGCAACATTTTCGGTAACTGGGTGGTTTTACCCGACCCGGTTTCGCCGGCAATAACCACCACCTGGTTCTGTTCAATGGCCGACTTAATGTCATTACGCTGCTGAGCAACCGGTAATTCGTCTGGGTAACTAATATGAAACTTTTGTTGTTGCCGCTCCAAATACTCCAGCTCGGCAGTTTCAATGTCGGCAGCTATCCGCTCCAGCACCTGTTGCTGTCGTTGCTCGTTTTTAATTTTGCTCAGACCACGCAAACGGCCGCGCAATAGCGCGGCCTGACGTGTTGTACATTGCTCTAATTGTGTCTGAAACTTCTCAACAAAAGGGTTACTGTGCGATTTTTGACGACTCATAGACTCCGAACTTATTCATCCTCGTTATAAATAGCGACTTCCGCTTTATCCTCACCTTTAAAATAACCCCGGTACATGCCTTCGGTATTAAATGGCATCGCAATATTACCCTGAGCATCAATAATTATGACACCACCGGTACCGCCGGCATCCTGCAACACACCATGAATAACTTCATCGCCCGCGTCACTCACCGAAAGCCCTTTATATTTAACTCGAGAGCAAATATCGGCAGCCACGTGGAAGCGAATAAAATACTCGCCGTGTCCGGTAGCCGAGACAGCACAGCTGTCATTATCAGCCCATGTACCAGCACCAATAATGGGGGAATCCCCTATTCTACCATAACGTTTAGCCGTCATGCCTCCGGTTGACGTACCGGCACTCAAGAGCCCGTCTTTATCAACCGCAACAGCCCCAACCGTTCCGTATTTGTAATCAATATCCAGGTATTCCCAGGCCTGTTGCTCTGGCTGTTCACTTTTCCTAATGGTTTCTTTGGCTTTCTGTAACTGCTGATAACGGTGCTCGGTATTAAAGTAACTGTTCTCTACCTGTTCCAGTCCCTGCTGACGAGAAAACTGCTCTGCGCCTTCACCACTTAGCATCACATGTACAGACTCTTCCATTACTTCGCGGGCTAATTCTATTGGACTTTTTACAGTCTTCACACCCGCAACTGCCCCGGCATTTCCGTTCAGACCTTCCATCAGTGAAGCGTCAAGCTCATGTTCTTCGTCCCAGGTATAAACGGCGCCTTTGCCAGAGTTAAAAAGTGGTGAGGCTTCCATTACCTGAATAGCGGCAATAACGGCTGTGGTACTGTCACCGCCTTCTTTCAATACCTTTCGGCCGGCTTCTAACGCTTCTGTCAGTTTATCTTTGTAGGCTTGTTCCTGTTCAGCGGTTAAATTGGCCCGGGTAATTGTTCCGGCTCCGCCGTGAATGGCCATGGCATATTCAACATCGTGATCATCAGCGTGCGCCGGTAACAACGATCCAAACGCAGCAGCGGTAAGTAATGCAGATAAATAGAGTTTTTTCATCTCGACCTCGGTTTTATTGTTATAGGCTAGACTGTTAGTAATAGCATAGTCGCAGGAAACTACCGAACTGACAACGAGGAGATTTTCAGATGCCGACTTATCACGTTGAATACACACACTTAGGCGATAAACAGCAAATAACACTGGAAGTTGACGGCAACTCATTAGGTGACGACCAGAAGTTCAGAGACGCTATTGCACGACGGTTAGCTGAACGTATATTACCCCACGCCGAACTCGCTTTTCGTCATGAAGATGAACGCACTCTCGAGCAGAAACTGAATAAAGCCTACGATGTTCAAGTGAACAAAATTGAAAGGCAGTGAGTGGCTGAATTCCTCCTTGTCCTCGTGCTATAGTTTTCTTTTTCCGCTGAGCAGTTAGGCTTATGGCACAAAACGAACAAGAAACTTTTTACTGGCACGATTACGAAACCACCGCTTAAATAAAGGGCTATTTAAAGGTTTTTTATTTTGGGTACCTTAGCGGGTACACATTCTAACTTGGTGAATATAAAAACCGAACATCACGTTCTTAACATTCGTTTGCATATTTGATTTCTCCACACCGTCGGGCTGTTTGCGCAAAGGTTAACGTAAGTCCACTCTATAATTAGTAGAGCCAGTTTCACATGCACTGTTGGTATGATAGGGAAATTTCTATTCGACTCAGAACGGAAACCCAACAAACTCCACGAGAAACCAAGAATACTAGCTGGATAGAATCAATTGAGATCAATCTCATTGCAAGTCGCCATAACAAAGCAAATCGATGTGCGACTTTTTAGGAATTGGTCTAGCTGGCGTGGGTTATAGACAACACTTCTTGTACTTCTTTCCGCTTCCACATGGACAAGGAGCGTTTCTCCCCACTTTCTTCTTGGCTCGTCGATATAGTATGCCTGGTCGTTGTCGAAGCGTTTTATCATGTTCTTTAGCAGCTTGCTCCATCCCGTCATCCTTTTCCCACTGACCCACAACACTCAGACCAAACCTTAATTTCGCGGTGACAGGATTGAGACAAATCCCATACCAAAGATCCGACCTTCCTATATATTTTCGGAGTCCACAATGACTTGCTAGTTTATTCCTCGCATCAGACCTTTCTCTATCCGTTAAATGAAAGGTAAAGCCTGTACCATTGTGAAGTGGCATTGAAAAGTCATGAGTCTTTCCATCAGCTGAATAAAGTTGAATACAGCGCTCGATACATTCATTAATCTGCTCTAAAGATTCGCTACTAAGTCTCAATAACTCAAAACCAAAGTCTATTACCTCTGCATGCTCATAATCTTCGATTTCAACCAGCAGATTGCCAACATAAGTGTTTTCAAACTTGGTGAGGATACCCTTTGGTGTCTCATTACCCTTTATACCTGTCCGCCTGACAGTCATTGCAACATCAAGCTCAACAGCCACTGAGTCATCAAAATGAAAAAATTCGTTCTCTTCTTCTAGCCAAAGGTTATTGCTAAGGTGATAGCCTAGCACCGATAACTCCATCGACGCATTAAGGCTTCCCTCGTATTGGCTTCGCCTATTAATGAAACTCAGAAAACGAATGGGGCTATCCAGAAACTCCGTCAGCGTATCTAACAAAAAGACATCTGCGACGTAAGGAGCATTGATATTTTCCGTTACGTTATAATTTAAAAACTGTCTGGATTGATGAAACAGGGCTGGATAGTGGTCAGAAACCACACACATGATATACACATCATCAAGTTTAAAACGTGGAGTTATTGTGATGCCAGTTCGCGTTTTGAGAGAGTAGTTATCTGGCTGTAAAATCAGTTCTGCACAGCTATAACCTTGCTCATAAGCACTTTGAACTGCTTTTTGGAAGTCCTCTTCAATTTTATCCTTAAGCCCCTGTCTTGCGGCGATTGTAAGAGTCTTCGATTTTGCCTGTACGATCAAAGCTCGGTTAGCAAATAACACTAAGGTGTCAATCTCGCCAACGACATCCCCACCTTTTGAGAAAATTTCAACATTAGAAAAAACGTTCTCTTCGCCGAAAACACGCGTTAAACGTTCTTCAGAAAAGTCTTCGGTAAACTGTCCCCTATTCTCGGAGGCAATATTTCTGTATTCCTTATCATCTTTCATCCAAAAAAATGGAGATTCGTAAAACGACTCAACTAAAGAATAGTGCTGAAAAAGCAGTATCTCATTATCATTCAACTTCAGTATTGGACGGGCGTTTACGATATTGAAGTCATCAACTTGGTTGAAGGTATGATTAGATTCAGGAACATTAATAGCAAATGCCGCAATTACAGCCTCCACGACAGAACGCTGTAGCTCTGTTTCATTGCAAATATCTTGGATCTGAAACCGAAAAGCATTGAGAAAGTTCCATTCATCCGGAGGCGCTTTCGAAAAACTGTCTAAGGTCTCATTTAGCTGCTGATCGAAAAGGCTATTTAAAGCCTTAATAACAGAAACAACAGATTCCGTAGAGAATCCCATTTTTGATTCAAAATAGTCCGAGTCTCTCTTGTATCGTTTACTAGCGAGATCTCGATATTGAAAGTGATATGCTGACTCCCCGCCATAAAAGACGGCTTCTCGCAACATTCCACTGCTTTCTATTATCTCTTTAAGTTTCTCAGGATCGGGATTTCCCTCTTGATCAACTGCGTCGGCAAAGCTTGGAAGTATGGAGTCGTGAAGTTCCTGCAGTAACGATTCCGTCTTATCGATGTTTGCTTGCATTTGGTGTCCATCGATCATTTTCACATCAATTCCACTTCGGACTAATAGACCGAGTAGTAAGTTTATCTCCGTTCTTAGCAGTCTTTCATCACTGTACTGATTAGCGAAACTATCAACATCGATTCCCGATTCAGGGTCATAAGAAACAGCATTAGCTTTAAAGCAAAAATACGCAATGGTATGTATAAATCCATTACTTCGACAAAGCTCTTGTAAGCTTTCAAATATTTCAGCTTCTTCTCTCGTTTTTCGAGGTTCCGTCATCATTTTCCCTAGGTCAGCTACATTCTTTAAATAGTACCCTGTACGCACCATATCTAAAGGAATTAATTTACTTTAGTTAACCTACCTATGGAAGCATCGAACATTACCATTTCGTTAGACTACCTTATGAAGAGTTGCACCAGCATCCTTAACTCTAGTATTTTTATGCAATCAATAAACCACCATCATCGAAACAACGCTTTGAAATAAGGAGATTTTTGATGCCTCAGAATGGAAACGCCAAAGTGCAACATTACGTACCTCAACTTATTCTTAGAGGCTTTACAGAGGGAGAAAATCAAATCAATGTGTTTGATAAAAGTACTAGCAAAAAATTTAAAAGTAATATAAGAAAGGCTGCAGCAGAGTCTAAGTTTTACGACTTCGAATTTGACGACAATGAGGGCTCACTTGAACAAGAGCTCAGTAAAATCGAAACTAAAATTGCTCCTGTCATAAAAGAAATAAAAGACGAAAAGTCGATTTCCGGACTAACGGTACATCAACGAAGAGAACTTTCAGACTTTGTCTCGTTACAGTTCGTTCGCACACCTCAATATCGTTATCGTTGGCAGCAGATGGGAGATATTCTAAAGAATTGGCTTCAGGAGCACGTAGTCGATGAAGAGCAACACATTATCGAGAGAGCCGGGAATCCAGATGAAGCCAAACTTGCTCATATACAGCAAATTAACGCATACAAAGTCTTTAGCGAACAGTTTTTTAAAAAACCTTGGATTTTATTTAGAACTACCAGTAAAAAACCGTTTTGGCTCTCAGATAACCCAATTGTTTTACAAAATATACGTGAGGCTAAAGGAAGAGGTAACGTAGGTCTTGGGGTTGAGGGGATAGAGATCTATTTTCCTATTTCTAAAAGTCTTTGCCTTGCGATGATGTGTCCTAGTAATCGAGACATGGTTAAAAGCCTAATGGCTGTGAAAGAAAAAAATCCTGAACTCGCACTAACTATTCGCCAAGACTGGAGCCCGATAACTGCACTTGACCAAGGCTTTTGTACGGGTGAAGCTGTTTTAACACCGCAAGACACAGTGACAAACATTAACTCTCTTCAAGTCATTAACTCATCTCGGTTCATTTTTGCCAGCGAAAACAAGTTTTCACTCGCTGAGGAAATGCTGTCAGAAACGCCTGAACTTCGGGAAGGACCAAAAATAGTAGCTGGATAGAAAAAGTCTAAATGAACCCTATTCATTACAGGTATAAATGAAGCCTGATACCTCTAAGCTATTGACCGTTCAATTGACAAGTAAGTTACCTTTTTCGTTCGTAAAGCACTGAAAAGTGCTGAACGTAAGTCGCGCCAAAGTGAGAGCTTAAACGCTATAACCAATAGTTATAGAGTCGCAGGTATTGACTCGCATTTTCAAATAATCTCCTTATTGTACTCACAATCAACTTATCACCACCAACCGAATAAGAACCGCAAAAACATCTCATTTTCCTGTAAAAAATTGACTAATTTACAATTTTTTTTAATTTTTTTGTTACGACAGCACCATCCCCAGAAGCCTTGTCACCTGTCATCGTAAAGTTGAAATAATACGACCAAAAACTTGACAAAAGCACTCTTATATTACATTAAGTCATTGATTTTATTGATTTTTTATTGACATATAGATTTCATCTGTTTATAATAGAATACGATCGCATAAGATATGATTATTTTTATACACCCTGATAAGGAGATAGTTATGCAATCACGTTCATAAAAAAATAAACAAAAGGAGAATTATTTATGAAACATTTAATAAAAGAGGTGAAAAGCCACGTAAAAGAGCAATTTAAAATAAATGATGAAGGTGATGTTTTTTTAGTCGACGGCGCTGACGAAAGTGTCGAAAAAATGGTTCGGCATGCTCATCTTGTACCTAACTATGATGGTTCTACATACCCAAGCACGTTTGTCCACAACACGCTTTACTGTCTTTTAGATGAGTATGATAACGCAGACACTATCGATGACCTTTATACGCGTAGTGTGGAGCCCGACGTCTACAATTACCAACTAGAGCAATGGGTCAGCTCACACACCGCAAGAACCTCATACGCAGATGAGGCTATTAAGCAACTGTTTCAAATGAACAGCCCTTGTGATTACCACTATTTACTGAGATATGCACAATCGCTGGAGATAGAAGAGATAAAGCATAAGCTCGCAGCCTACCTCGAAGAGAAAATCGAACACCGCCTCGAAAACGAAGACGAAGTGGAGGTGTAAGATGAGCAAATTTATTACAGATACTAAAAAAGACACTCTCGAAGAATTTTTCAAAGGCCATACACAGCCCGAAGTTGGCGATGAACAACATTACAAAAACTTTAGCATTGAACTTAACGATTTTTGCATGTGGTTTTTTGAAAAGTTTGGACCCGAAAGCGATCGTCTGTTAAGTGAGTTCCTTGGCACATGCCGAGCAGATTACGAGAAACAGCTTCATGAGAGCGAGACGCAATTTGATTGTCCATTGGTATGGCATGACAACTGCCTGTACAACTCTCCCAGAGACAGAGGTTTCGTTGATGAATACGGTGATTTTGACAAGCTTGACGAACACTTGGAGCTCGCCGCCCAAAAACTAACTGACGCAATCAACGAAGAGTTAGAACAAAAAAAACCAGCTCGTCTAACTGGGTTCATGGAAGCAGTCATCGATATTTTCGATATTGACCACGACGAAGTTAATAACGATAGCTGCCATATGGACATAATGAGATTTTTCAGTTATTCGCAACGTCCTTGCTCTCAACTTCAGTTAGCATGCCTTCTGAGTTTGAAACAAGCACTGGACCTGGACTCTCTTGAGCTTGCAAAAGACGTCCTAGCTGTTTTTTTGATAACACACTATGAGACAGAGCTTACTTCGACTGTTTACAACTTCAGCTCAAAGTCAGAATACACCCGACGCCAACTTCATGGCATTCAAGGTGCCTACAAAAAAGTAGCAAACGCTTTAGCAGCAATTGATAGAGCTTCGAAAGACGGTAATGAGCCCAAAGAGGACGCGATAAAACATTTGAATGATATTAGCGCTAAATTTGCAGCGATTTTAAACATGACACCCGTTTCTAGTAATACAGAGGGGGAGTCGTCATGACACGAGCAATATCAATACGTTTTAACGAAACCGAACTCAATGAAATCAAGTCCGTAGCTAAGCAGAAAAACACGTCTGCTTCAGCGCTCATTCGAGAAGCTTACTATCGAGATTTAGATACGCAGTTTATGCTGCGTAAGCTATCTAAACGGTTGAATAAACAAGATGAACGGTTAGACCGCATCGAGCAGCAATTGAAAGTGCTGGTTAGCTCTCTTAAGAAATTTGTGAATGATGCAAGGGGGGCCAATGAGAAGTAAAAGCACATTTTCCAGTAGTCTCTCACCCAGTAAAGTTGCTCCTTCAGTCAAAACAGTCAATTTACCACTGGTCATTATTATTCTCGTAGGCTCACTAATCATCATGAGCATTTTCGGCGCTTATGCCGTGAGTGAGCTAACGTCAGCTCTTAGCTTGCCGGAAGCGGCGGTAATGACACAGAACAGCCTTCTTAATTGGGTATTGAGTGAACCCCGATTACCGAGCTGGTCGTCGTGGTTCTTGCAGTTATTCAGCTCTGAGCAATACCTCAATCAAGCTATCGTGTTAAGCGTACTCTTTTTGATTTTACTGAGCGTCATTTTAGAAGTGAAAGTGCTGCTCAGTAAATTCAAATCCGACGGGCTAGTTCACGTTAAAGGTCCAAAACTAATAGAAGGCAACAAGGCCATCAAACGGATCAAAAAGTCTTTTAAGTCGGAGTACGAATTTGGCGGTAAGGGATTACGCATCCATCCAAACTTACAAATGCCTCAACAAAGAGAAAATCAGGCAATGTTGATTCTGGGCAGTGTGGGTTCAGGCAAGACCCAATTTTTGTTGCCAATCGTTAAACAAGTCGTGAACAAGCGGTCCAGCAAGTCTGTAATTTTCGACTACAAAGGCGATTTTACAGAATATTTTTACGGCAAAAATTCGGTTGGGCTCTATGCCCCGTGGGACAAGCGTTCATTTTGCTGGGATATAAAAGAGGACTTAAAGACCAGCAATGACGCACTGCTGTTCGCCGAGGCTATGCTCCCGTCGCCCAAAGGTCAGACCGATCCGATGTGGATACTTGGAAGTCGTCAAATACTTACCGGATGCGTCATGGCAGCACAGAAAAAGAAGCCTGACAACTGGGGTTGGGGTACGTTATCAAAAATACTTTCTCTGGACATCGACAGGCTGCATCGACTACTGCGCGTTCATTATCCCATAGCAGCTAATCTGCTGGATAAAGACTCAAAAACATCTGCGTCGTTCTACCAAACACTGCAAAGCTACTGTCAGTCAATACACAACCTTGCAGAAATACCGTCGAGCAATGCACATCGTTTCTCGATAAAGCGATGGTTAAAAAATAAAGAGCCTGAATGCAATCACATCATCCTACAAAGTAATCCTGAGTTTGCTGCTTTATCGAAGTCGCTAGGCGAGCTTTTTCTGTACTTTAGCTCTCGCTATTTACTTGCGATGCCTGACGATATGCAAAGAGAAGTCTATTTCATTCTCGATGAAGCAGCGCACCTTCAGTTCAAACAATTGCCTGAGCTAATCTCTACAGGACGGAGCAAAGGTTCCCGTGTATTTATTGGAGTTCAGGACTTAGGACTGTTTAGTGAGCAGTTCTCCGAGTCTCAAATTGATGCGATGTCGAGCATGGTAGGAACGATTGTCAGCTTCCGACTATCATCACTCAGCAAGTTTACTCAGAAGGTCTCCGATGGCTTTGGTAAGCGTGTTGTTGAGAGGCTCAATGTCAGCAACTCCGATGACTCAAACCGTAAGACCGCCTCTTGGCAATATCAAGAGCTTCCGCTGGTGTCAGCAACAGATTTAATGGCACTGTCCCAGGCTGGTAAAAAAGGTGTTTCTGGCTACATTAAATTTGCTGGTACAGATACGGTGGCGAAACTGACATGGCCATTAACCAAGTTCCCTAAAATTGCAGTGCCTGTCATTCGTATCAAAAGCGATACAAAGAATGTAAAACACGATAGTACAAGTCGATATGATGAGTTTATGAAGAGCCTAGAGAGCGCCGAGAAGTTATCGGCTCAGGAGGGCTCTGATGCTTAGCATTCAAACACTTGGCAAAGCCACCGAATCAAAAGTAAATTACTACACGGAGCTTGCATCCAGTAGTTATTATACTGAAGCGCAAGAGCCCGAAGGCTGTTTCTACGGTGAGCTGGCAAGGAAACTAAAGCTTTCCAATAAATCCGTTTCCAACGACATTTTATCCGCATTATCGCGCGGTTATTCCCCCAAAGGTAAGGCATTAGTTAAGAATGCCGGAGATGAACACCGCATGGGGTTTGACTTAACATTCAGTGCGCCCAAATCTGTATCCGTTTGTTTTGGTCTTGCGGATGAAACCCTAAGAACCCAAATACAGGAGGCTCACGATAAAGCCGTAAAACGTGCTCTTAACTATATCGAGTGCCAACTCATACAAACACGACACGGATTTGAAGATGACGGTCGAAGACATTTTACCAAAACGGAAAATGCCTTGTTCGCATTGTTTGAGCACGGCAGCAGTCGAAGTAATGACCCCGCCCTGCACACGCACGCTATTTTACTCAACTTCACTCAGCTAGCCGACAGCTCATTCCGCTGTCTTGAAGTACCAGAGCTGTTTCGCCATAAAAAGGTGTTAGGCGCTCTGTATCGCTGTGAACTCGCTCAACAAATGGCGCAGTTAGGTCTTACAGTCGAGAAAGATGAAAGCTTTTTTAAAGTGTCAAAAGTACCGGCCAGACTCGTTCAGATATTCAGTAAACGCTCAAACCAAATCAGCGAGCTACTAGAGAAAAGTGGTTTCTCAAAAGCCAGCGCAAAACTCAAGCAAACTGCGGCTTTATTCACTCGAAGTAAGAAACAAACAGTTTCGCGTGAGCAGCTTTATCAAAACTGGCGCGAAGAGGCACAGTCGGAGCTTGGCAAGAGCTGGACACCTGAGAGCACTTTGCGCAAAGAAAGTGTATCAGAGCGTTTGGATGTAAAAGAGTTTCTCGACGAATTAACTGAAAAAAATGCCATTTTTCAAGAAAAAGACGTACTAGAAAGTCTGCTGATAAAATATCAGCATATGGGACGAGGGGCTGATGCTGCCTTTCATATGTTTAACCAGCTTTTGAGGTCTAAAGACTACATAAAGCAAATCAACCATCCCACAGAAGGCATTTGCTATACCACCCAGAGACAGTATCTTTTAGAAAAACGGTTTTATGAAAATGCCCTAGCCTATTCAGACACATCCTTTGTAAGTAACGAGGAGCGTGAGGCACAAACAATAACCTTTAAAAAGCTCAATGAAGAGCAGCGCCAGGCGTATAGCTACCTGACAAACGATGAGTCATCATTGAAACTGCTTAATGGCGCACCCGGAACGGGGAAAAGCTTCCTTCTTCGAGCAGTTAAAGAGCATTATGGAAACACCCCTATCCTTGGATGCGCTCTAGCAGCAAGCGCCGCTAATGAGCTCGAAAAATCCAGCGACATCAAATCCCAGACGCTTGATAGTCTTTTAATGGAATTGGATACTGGGAAGAAAGAATTAAAACAGCATAGCATGATAGTCGTCGATGAGGCCGGAATGGTCGGCATAAAAAAGCTAAACCGTTTGCTCAACTACGCACGGGAAACACACTCAAAGCTAATCATGGTCGGAGACTACAACCAGCTATCCCCCATCGAGTGCGGTTTCGCGTTCAAAAACTTATTAAACAACACAAAGAGTGCCAGTTTAAGAAACATTCAAAGGCAGCGCTCTCAGCAGGACATCGACAATATAAGGCTCATTGAGCACGGCGAGAGCCAAGAGGTACTTAAAAACCTTTCAGAGCGAGGACTTTTTACATTCGATACTGACCAGACACGCTGTAAGTTTCAGCTCGTTGAGCACTGGCATTCAGGAACTAACCAAAACTATAAGGAGTCATTAATTTTAGCGTCCACACGCCACGATGTTGATGAACTCAATCTGATAGCCAGAGCTAAATTACACGAAGAGAATGAGCTCAGTGATATTGAGACATCATTCTCAAATCATGATGGAAAGACGCTTACCGTTGCTGAAGGCGAACGAGTGATGTTTAGAGCGAACAACCGAGAGCTTGAGGTTCAAAATGGTACTACTGGAACCATAAAAACTATCACCCAACACCGCCACAGTAAGCACCGCCATGTGGAGGTTATACTTGATAGTGGAAGAGAGCTAAAGTTCACCACTGCTGACTACAATGCTTTAGAATATGCCTACGCAATGTCTATTCACAAGTCTCAAGGTAAGACTGTCGACAGATCATTCGTGTGGCTGAATGAAGTTTTTTTAAATAAGGAACTGAACTACGTTCAAATGTCCCGCGCTCGGAATAGCACTCATACATTTGGAGCTTCAGCTTTACTGGACGAGTCAGAGTTTCAGGTGTCTTTGGCAAATCAAGCAAATAAAGCCAATGATAAACCTGATTTAACAAAGGCTATTTCTCCGGCGCCGTAAGCTGGAAAAGTAGATACCCCATTACCTACACTTCGGCTAATACAAAAGAAACAACTTGTTAATGAGCCATCGCGTTTCAGAAGGAACTAAAACAATGCAAAAAACTAAAAGAAGAGTTGGGTTTCTTACAAAAGCAGATAACAATAAAGTTAACATTGCCATTCAAAGTAACGATTTCGATGACGAGTCTTACTCTGAACTAAACCAGTACTTCGCGTTCATCCATAAGCTACAACCCATTTTAACCTCGTATGAAGCTATCGAGTTAAGTTTCAAGGAGCTTGAAAGTTTACTCATCAAATATGACAACTATTTTTCCACAGTACAGCTTTTCGATGCATTTCAAACGGATACTCTTCTCACATATTTAGCTGAGACAACTCAAAAAACCACCAACTTTTTATCTTCTGCAACATCATTCCTTTGTTGTGCCGAAGTACGACTACAAAAAGAGTTTGGGAAAAACTCCAAGCAGTTAGATGAGTGGAACAGCTACAGGAAAGGATTACATCACCAAAGTTTTGCTTACCGGTTTCTCTACGAGATGAGAAATTACTCGCAACACTTTTACCTTCCCATCGACTCTATCAAAGTAGAACTCGACAATATTTGTATTGGGGGGAGAAGCGTCAAAAATACCTTATCCCTTAAACGAGATGAGCTATTGAACTCAAGTTACAAGTGGAAAGAAAACATGGTTGCTGACATACAAAAAACAGAGGCAAATATTGACCTAGCCCCCTTAATCGAAGAGTACATGAAATCAATTCGACAGATTGCTCAAAAGTACGTTGTAAACTATAGAGAGGAAGCAGAAAGGTGTTCTAGGTACGTTGCTTCATTTAAAAAGCAATTCCAGCTTCCCGAAAGCTGTATTCCGGTAATTTATATTGGAGAAACAGAAGAAGGCCAGCCTGTCCCAAGACATATGGAATTTATACCGTTCCCTCAGTTCAACTGGGTTTACAGACACTTTTTACAACTTAGCGGGCTATAATGCAGTGGCAAACTAAGTTTGAGTCGACGTAGTAACTGCTGGAATAATACGCAACGTAATGCTTTTTCAGAAGTCTGAAGATAGAATAGATGCCGACTTATGGTTACCGTTCATTTGTGCAGGCTCAGAATCACATATCGAAATATTTAGTCGAATATTACAGAGAGCCTAGGCCGCATCAGCATAACAACGTTTAAGTCCGAATCAGACAGGGCAAAAATACTGGGTTAACTATAAGCCGGAGGCCAGCTTTGTTGACCACTACAAATAGCTCTCACACGAGCAGAGCTTTTTATACTTTTTTTATAAATAGCTCTGAGTTTCTCTTCAATTTTCTGTCGAATTTTATTCCAACCTCTCCCACGTTACAGATATCTACCTCCTCATCATTAACCTGTAAGGACTGAATTGTGACCTTTGAATAACTACTCTGTTTTTTCACAATCAAAGTATCGCCTACAGCTAAGGGAGTATCATCCAATTCTATGATAGCAACTTGACCATCCATTAAAAGCTCACGTGCAATGCCTATAGAGTCAATGTTTTCAGGTTCTAAAGTGATTAATCCTGTTGTGAAAAGTGACTCTCTAACATCTTCTTTTTTCAAAATACCTTCTTCAATCATGAAATATGCTTTATAAAGGTCATATGTGGTTAAGAGACCACGCTTATCATGGCCTGCATCTTTTATCTGGTTCTTTGTAAACGGAGGATTTGATCTTGATTTTGGCGGCACATATCTCTGGTGATTGACAATATATAGCCCATAGACATCAAATTTATTTCTTTGCTCAGCACGTCTATATTTGATTTTGCTTATCTGAGAACAATCTTTATCTGTCGAAGTACCGCCAATACCTTTAACTTCAACAACTAAAAAGCGATCCCCACAATCTACTTGAATATCTTCCTCAAGAGTATCCGGGTTTGTATCATCAAAGTTAACCACTGATTCAAAATCCAACCACTTTAAGTACTGCTCAACCGAAGAAACTAATGCATCTCCAGTTTCAGAAATTAAATCAGCCAGAAATTTGTAGTCTTTCTTTAGCTCCAAGATCGAGTTTTCGTTTTCACTAATATCTTTTAGGTACTTTTCCTCTATCTGAGCTCTCTCCTGCAATAAATCACTCTCACCTGGTAACAAATAATCCCCGCCATCTAACCAACCAAACTCACCATGATATGGAAATATATCTGGCATGATTTCTGGCAGATATGTCTTAAAGAGGTTAGCAACAAAGCTCGGTTTGTCTTCAACGTCAGGGAAGACCAATACTAGTGAGTCATCTTTGTAATGAGCATAGCTTACTATTTCATCCCTCTCGTTTAGTAACAATGGTTTGAAATTCACGTCTTTCTTCTGCTTGCCGCCCGCCCAGTCAATAGGATGGGGAAATACAGATTTGTACTCAATTCCGTCTAAGTGTTTATTAAAAAGTGGAGATAGAGCTGACCCTTCGGGTGGGAGAAAAACCTTACGCCCTCTTCGTGCTTTAGAGCCACAAAACTCGTTATAAAACGTTAGGTTCGAATATGACACCTTTCGCGTCATTCTAGATTCTGTTGATGTTATTTCTACAAGCTGATAGTCGGAAGAAGTTTCAATACCGCAGAAAGCTATAACTATTGACTTCTTCTTTCTGAGTTCATCTATTTCCTGAGAAACGACATTGATAGAGAATGGTCGGGGGTCGAATACTTGCTCTGGATAAACGCTAAGTATGGCGTGAGCCTTGTTTCCCGTTGTATTTCTTAAAACATGCTGGCTTGTATCGAAAATTTTTGATTTATCATTAGTCAAATCCAACATCACTATGTCGAATTCATGTAAATTATTCGGATAATCGTGATTCAACTTCATAAGCTTGTGGTCGTATTTTTTATTGTCAACCTTTACAGTTGAACCAAAAGTTGCAATTACATAGTTAAACCTCAACTTTCTCAGCTCTTCTTCTACATCTTTCGTAAAGTCAAAAAGGCATACCATAGGATGTTCATGTGGTGTTGAAGTTTCCTCTTGTAAGGGTCCATCCGTGCTTTTTAATTTTGGTGTTTTGAACATCGCTATTCCTATTTATATAATCTATACGCACTAATTCTTCAGTTAGCGGTAAAGTAAAATTGACCCACCCTCAGCGGTTTACTCGTTATTCTGTTGGTTCGTTACCGGTACTACCCAACTGTTTTTTTTTGCCGTAGCCAGTTGCAGCATCAGGTCAGCAGCGGTAATAAAGCGTACTTTAATACTTTTATGAATGATCTGATAAGCATAACTCAATGCCAGCATCATTCTCATCCACTATTACAGTCAGATCGTTCTCAAAAGGAATAGTGAAGTCGATTAGGCATCTAAAACCGTTGACTCGGATTTCATAGATTTTCATTAGATTGGCTTCCCTTTCCAGAACATTGACTCTACCGACTAATGCGTTTCTTCATCATCTAGCAGTGGACTAAATAAGTTCTTTATATCATCATCATCGAAGTTATCGCTCGAATTCCTTCCACTAAATTCAGGAACCTGATCCTCAACGTCACTCTGCTCATCTTCCAAGTCAGATATTCGTTCTTCCGCTTCAAGTACCGCCATTTTAACAGTTAAACTATCCACTCGTGATTGTTGTCCTATATTCCTAATTGTTTCTATATAGTCTTCCAGCTCTGGTTTAGAATCTATGTCCTCAACAACTGAACCAACATCAGAAAGTTCATACTCAACAGCATTTCTTATCAAACCTAGCAAGTCGCGACTTAAACAGTCTTCGTTACTTCGAGTGGCATCAACTATATACTCTAAATCCTCAGCCGAAATTGATTTTTTTTCCATCATATCCATCAATGACAATTCAAGTTTACTCGCCAAGGAAACTTCAAGTGGACGCAGATCATTAACATCCTTTGACCTTATATTTCCTATGAGCTCAATAACTTGATCTGCATCTAGCCAAGGATCGAATCCATCTACTGGAGACTCAGACAATGATAAAGCATAGTTAACAAAATTATCGCAACTCGATGACTCCCACCACTCTATCAATAAGGATATTCTAGCTATATTTGTCAGCCCTACTAATTTCCTGAATATTCCTAGTCTGTAGGTCTCGCGAACAGGAAGTTTAGTTAACTTAGATGCGATTCCATCAAAGGATAAAGCAAAGGCTGATAAGCTATCTTTCTCTTTTATGATCTCTTTCCCAAAACGCCATAAAGACCTAGCCCAGTATGAACATATGGCAGATTCAGGAAAATCACGAATGAGAGACTCATCTTTTAAGTAACCAGACAGGTAATCCCTGACCGAGGGGCTCATGAAGTCAATATTTCCATCACCTATTGAAATAAAGCTACCTTCAAGTATTTGCAGTGCTTGCTCAAAATCCTTTACCCCGTAAGAGTCGCCGTATTTTTTGCAAAGGTTAGAGTGAAGTTTTACGTAAATACTTTTTAATTTATCAATTTGAACTCCTCGTTCTTCGCAGAAGAAGAGCGCGAATAAGAGGTGTCGGCACTTGTTCGAAATGTGATCGTTAAAAGCGACTTCCCATAGGCGTTTAGGGTTGTCGAGAATGGATAGAAAGTAGTCGGAATATTCGTCAGCAGTAATTTTTAAGTATTTTATTTCATTAGTCATCCACCAAACTATGCGCGGGCTATAATTTTTGTGATCAATAATTTTTGTAAGGTTATCGCTTTTTAGCAAGTTGTATATGAAACTCGTAGGAGTGTCGTATACGACAAGGTGATTGTACAAAATTCTAGCTCTTATCTCTCTTGTATAAGTCCCGACATCTAGTACGAATTTACTAATGTCTAATAAAGGGCTGGATAGGTATTCAGAACTACGTTTAGCCTCCTCAAATATATAAGCTCTAGTAGTGAGAACGAATCTCGCGTTTGGCGACTTAGAGACCCTCTGCAAAAACTTGTAAATGTCAGAGTCTTTCTGCAAAAGGCTAGCTGAATCCAACGCTATTTGGCCTAAGAAATCATCGAACAGAAAAATTTGCTTCCTCGTATCATCCAAAGAGGCAAATCCATCATCTAAAGTTTTAATTGCGTTTAGCTCCCACCCTTTAGAAACGTAAGCAAAAGCAAGCATTTCAGCTAAAGTTGTCTTTCCGACTCCTGGAGGGCCAGATATAATCAACGAGTGGCTGTTTTCTAAAATGTCTAACGCATTACTAAAGCTAGGATTTGGAGCATAGACTTTTACCTTATCTACTATTTCTTCATAAGTTAGCTTATTGTACGTGTCTGATGTGGCGCGAATAATACTTTTCAAAACAGTAGAACTTGATAGCCAGAGCTTTATATGGGCGTGTTCTACCTTTGGATGCTTTCTAAGTGACGCATTTAAATCTGAAGCTCCCCATATATTTGATTCCGAGAGACAAGGTAGATTTATAGCTTTCGCTAGCTGACTTTTTTTTGCAGGGGTTAGATCTTGAGACGTCACTAAAATATATTTAGACGGCGCCAAGCTGGCTACTACTTCTCTCTCACGCGCCATCTTACTTTTGAGGGTAGCAAAACTTGAGCGCACATAATGTTTTGCTTGAAGTACTACATGCTCCTCCCCTGAGGAATACCGCCCGTCCATGCCCTCATCTCGACCTTCGGCAAAAGCCTCAAAGCGAACGCCTAACTCCTCTCCCAGTAAGTCTCTAGCAAGGTCCTCAAAGTCTGCATGATTCAGCGTCTTAAAATCATAATTTGCCAATTGTGCCCCAGACCTCTTTTTATAAGTGTGTAAATAAGCTAACAAGACTAACCAATCAAGTCGCTCTTTACCACTTAGTAGCAGTTAACTACATCCCACTATTTTAGTGACAATATAGCCATTGCGAGAACGCACTAACATAAAAAAATAAATAAAACAATAAAAATCATTGACTTTTTTAAAGGTATTTAGTATGATTGATCTTCGTTGAGATTATCAACGATTATAGTTCTGCTGTAGAAACACAGAACAAACCAATTATACATAGCAAATGCACCGGTGAGATGTCTCCGAGCAGAAAGGCTCAAAAGTGTCCTTCTGTATACGACTAGCACCTCACCACGAACCCAAAAGAATTCGTTCTTGGAAGGTTCAAAATTGGTTTGGAGGTTTTTATGGCACTACTAAAAATTAAGGATTTACAAGAACGATATAACCTATCAAGGGCAGCGATGTACCGTTGGCGTAAATCACCAGACTTTCCGAAGCCTGTAACTCCGGAAGAAGTCCACCCTAGGTGGTCATTAGAAGACCTTTTGGATTGGGAAAGTCGAAACCAGTCAGTAGCTTAGCTTATGAGACTTTAATGTCTCTTAAGCTTTCTGCTATTAGTTCTTCCCATAACTGGTAAGCTTCCCTTTGCTCCTCTATCCACTCACCTTTATTGTAAGTTCTAAATATTCTCCCGCCTAAGACATGGCCTAACATTTTCTCTGTTACGTGCAGCTGAACTTTATAGTCTGATAAAATCGTTGATAGAGAACGCCGGATGTCATGAAGTTTAAAACGCTCAACCCCTTTTTGATCTTCTACCCTAGCCCTTACATTCCGAAAAAGCTTATTTAGAGCCTGTGAAGCAATGCATGTCTCAATATTCATACTTGGAAAGACCCATTTAGAGATATGGGCATAGTTTAATTTCTGTTCATTAATTACTTTTAAAGCTGCTGGTGACAAAGGTCGGGTAACAACTCGTTTTGTTTTACTTTTTTCTTTAGGGAGCTTCCATACTCCTTTTTCAAAATCGATATCATCGAAAGCTAATGTTCTGGCTTCTGATGAACGACAAGCAGTAAAAAATATAAATCTAATAGCATTACCGGTAGATGGTCTACAGCCGCTTCGCCCTAATTCATCCAAAACATAAGCTATCTCTTCAATTAGAGGTACTCTCTCTCCTGTTTCACAGTCCTCACCGACAACTTTAGTGTCAACATTCATGATTGCGCATTCATTTATAAATGCTCTGGATAGACAAAATCTGATCATATTTTTAGTCATACGAAGTGTTCTTTTAGCGACATACCCCGATCTTTCTTCGGAAATAGTATCGAAAATCTCAATCCAGTTTCGCACTGTCAGCTTCTCTACAGGATGTTCATGATAGCTTTTCATAACCGAGTAAAAGCAATTATCGTTTTGGTGCTGAGTATTTTCTTTATAATCCTTGTACTTGTATTTACGGAATTCTTCTACACAATCCAGAAATGAGATAGCGTCTGAGCCTTTTCGTTGCTCTGCAAGATGTGTTTTAGGATTGATACCGTCTTGTATGAGTTGTCTTAACTTTGGGATTTTCTCTCTAGCTTGTGATAGCGTTAATCCAGGGTATCTGCCAAGGGAAAGTCGGCTTTTTTTACCGTTAAAAGCATAACGGTATTGAAATGTAAGAGTTCCTCTCTCTGAAACTCGAACGCTAAGACCGTCACGATCCGTCAACTCAAAACGCTTTTCTTGTTTTTTGTTTGATAAGCCGCGAAGCTTGGTATCTGATAAGCTCATTCACACCTCTTGGGTACACTTTGCATAACGGGTACATCAAAGGGTACACTTGTTAGGTGATACAAAACAAGATAAAAGAAAACAAGATGAAACAGAAATAAACACAAGACATTGATAAATAATAAAATATTTTTAAATTGAAGAAGAAAATGACAGAACAAAACGAAACCAAACAAGAAACCTTCTACTGGCACGATTACGAGACATGGGGGGCTAACCCATTAGTCGACCGCCCCGCACAGTTTGCCGGCTTGCGCACAGATGCCAATTTTAACGTTATCGGTCGGCCGTTAACGCTTTACGCTCAGCCTACGCCAGACTTTCTGCCTAACCCGGAAGCCACCTTAATTACCGGTATTACGCCACAGCTTGCACTGAAACAAGGTGTCGGTGAAGCCGAATTCAGCAAAGCCATAGCAAAAGAGTTTCAGCAGCCCAATACCACCATTATTGGTTACAACAATATTCGCTTTGACGACGAAGTCACCCGTTTATTGTTCTATCGTAATTTTTATGACCCCTACGAGCACAGCTGGCAAAATGGCAATTCACGCTGGGACTTAATAGATGTGGTGCGCGCCTGTTTTGCGCTGCGTCCGGACGGTATTAACTGGCCGGAAAATGCAGACGGACAGCCCAGTTTAAAACTCGAGCACTTAAGTGTTGCTAATAACATTGAACATGGTCAGGCGCACGATGCTATGTCGGACGTTTATGCAACCATCGGCCTGGCGAAGCTTATTAGTGAAAAGCAACCTAAACTCTGGCAGTGGGCCTACAGTATTCGCCGTAAACAAAAATTACTGAACCTGTTTAACTGGCAGGCACCTGAACCTTTAGCCCATGTTAGTGGGTTTTACGGTACAGCAAACCGCTATTTGTCGGCCATACTGCCGCTGGGCTTTCACCCTAAACAGAACAATAACGTCATAGCCTGGGACTTGCGCGTTCCCCCTATGGATTTTGCTGAGAAATCAGTCGAGGAATTAACCGCTTTAACTTACACCAGCCGCAAAGAACTCGATGAGCAAGGACTTAAGAAAAGTGGATTACAAAATATTCATTTGGGTCGCTGTCCTTTCTTAGCGCCCATTAAAACCATTTCTTCTGAGGCAGCAAGTAACGCAACGTTAGATACAGCAGCTATTGAAGCAAACGCCAAATGGCTGCAGGAAAACAGCGACTTCCGCGACAAACTCATGCAGGTGTTCGAACAAACAAAAGAGTTCGCGCCCAGAACAGACGTTGATCACCAGATATACGATGGCTTCTTCTCCCCCCAGGATAAAAAGCATATGGAGATTATTCGCTCATCTGAACCTCAGCAACTGGCTGGGCTGGAGCTGGACTTTCAGGACAAGCGCATGCCGCAGTTGTTACTGCGCTACCGGGCAAGAAACTACCCTTCAACGCTCACGGACAAAGAGCTGAACCAGTGGCGTCAATTTTGCCAGCAACGCTTAGTAGAGCCACCAGAAGGTATGTTGTCTGCTGAGGAGTTTGCGCTCAAACTTGAGGACTTAGCGAGCCAACACCAGGAAGACACGCATAAACTGCGTTTATTAAAGTCTCTGTATGACTACGCCGCTTCCCTGTAATAACACCGAGTCCTTTGACTACATTATAGTCGGCGCCGGCTCTGCCGGCTGTACTTTAGCGAACCGGCTTACCGAATGTGGCAGGTACCGCGTATTACTATTAGAAGCCGGAACCTCTCATGGCGGTCTGTTCTCAGATATGCCCTCCGGCTTTGCGCGCTTTATGCACAGCCGAAAATTCAACTGGCTGTACCGCAGTCAAAAAGAGCCTCAACTCGATAACGAAAAAGGCTGCTATACCCCAAGAGGAAAGATGCTGGGTGGAAGTAGCGGTATCAATGCCATGATATACACCCGCGGCCTGGCAAGTGACTATAACGCCTGGGCTGAACTGGGGAATCACGGCTGGAGTTATAGCGACCTGCTTCCCTATTTTATAAAGAGTGAAAATAACAGCCGCGGACACTCAAAGTACCATGGTGACAACGGACCATTGTCGGTATCCGATGTAGCCCCGTACTATAGTGTATCAAGACAATTCTTAGAGGCCTGTGATCAATACGGTTTAAGAGCTAACCCGGACTTTAATGGCTCTCAACTTGAGGGGCACGGTGCATACCAGTTTACGATTAAAGACGGGAAACGATGCAGTGCATACCACGCTTACCTCAAACCGGCTTTAACTCGCACAAACTTAACGGTGTTATCTGGTTGTTTAACCGAGCGCGTGCTGTTTTCAGGTAAACAGGCCACAGGCGTTTGCTACCAGCAAGGCAGAAACCGATATATAGCGAATGCAGAGAAAGAGGTCATCCTTTGTGCGGGGGCATTTAATTCTCCTCAAATTCTATTACGTTCAGGTATTGGCTCCGCCGAGCAATTAACTAAGTCCGGAATTGAGTTAGTTCATGAAAACTCTGCTGTCGGCAAAAACCTCCAGGAGCACGTTGATATCAGCATTCATTGTAAGAACAACGCCAAAGACGGACTGACTCTTACGCCCTGGGGTTTAGTGAAACTATCAATTCCTTTTGTGAGCTACCTATTCACAAAGAAAGGTCAGTTAGCCCATTCTCTGGCTGAAGTCGGTGCGTTTTATTGCTCGTCCGGCAAAGTGCAGGAGCCGGACATTCAAGTTCACTTGCTGCCGGTAATGTTTAACGACAGCGGCTATGACTGGACACCAACCTTAAAACAAGGTTTTACCTGTCATGTGTGTTTATTAAGGCCGGAGTCCCGCGGGGAAGTTAGGCTGAACCCGGAAAACGCTTTTGGCAAACCACTCATTACTTATGGTTTTCTAAAAGAAGAAAGCGACAAGAAAGCCTTAATTAACGGTATAAAAAAAGCTTTTGAAATACTAAAGCAACCCGCTTTATCAAAGCATCATGGTGGGTTTATATTCCCCAGCCCAGAACTTAGTGACGACCAACTTTTAAAGCAAATTAAGTCAAAATGCGGACTTATCTACCACCCGACAGGAACCTGTAAAATGGGGCCTGAAAATGACAACGACGCTGTGGTTAGCCCAGAGTTAAAAGTAAAAGGCGTTGAACGGCTTCGGGTCGTGGATGCCTCCATTATGCCCCGCGTTATAAGTGGTAATACGAACGCCCCCACCATCGCTATAGCAGAAAAAGGCGCCGACTTAATAAAAGCCGACGCCTGATAAAACCGCTCGTGAGTTTGTCAGTGACTAGCTCAGCTGTTTTTATTCCCCACCCGGAATAAACGAGCCAGTGCAGGAATAAGAATAAGCGCACCCAGCATATTCCAAAGGAACATAAAGGTTAACAGTATGCCCATGTCCGCCTGGAACTTAATGGGTGAGAATATCCAGGTTGCGACACCAATGGCCAGCGTGAGGCCAGTAAAGCCTACTGCTTTGCCAGTGTTGTCCAGCGAGTGCTTATAGGTATCCTGCAGCGACATGCCCTGCTCCAGACCTTCTTTCACCTTACTGTAGATATAAATGCCGTAATCGACACCAATACCAACCCCTAAGGCAATAACCGGTAAGGTCGCAACTTTAATACCAATGCCTAATACCGCCATCAGACCCTGACTCATTACCGTAGTGAAAGCCAGAGGCAGAACAATACAGGCAACCGTACGAATACTGCGGAAAGTAATAAAACACAGCAAAACCACAACGCCGTATACCCACAGCAGCATCTTATTCTGAGCCGCTTCTATAACCGAGTTTGTTGCAGCTTCTATCCCGGAGTTACCAGCCGCCATTAGCAGCTCTAAACCCTCCTGCTGATAGTTCTGGTTAAAGTTATTAACCGATGCAACAACGTTTTCGAGCGTTTCGGCTTTGTGATCATCCAGATAGATAATCACCGGAGCCATTGAGCAGTCGTTATTAATAAGCCCGTCGGGAATGCGACTTAACGACGCATTAATCACGTACTGGTTCCGATTTAAGCTGAACCACTTCAGGTTACCTTCGTTAATACCGAACATACCCATTTTAGAAACGTAAACCACAGACTTAACGTCCTGAACGCCGCTGGTGTTTTCCATATGCCAGCTAAAACGTTCCATCAACTCGAGGTTGTCATAGGCAATGCACTGCTCTGGAGCCGATGCCGCCATAACAACAAAGATGTCAGTACTGGAACTGTAGTTATCAACGATAAAGGCATTATCCTGATTATAACGACTGTCAGGACGAAGCTCTGGCGCCCCTTTGTCCAGGTCGCCGATAGCCATGTTTTGGCTGTTAACCAGACCCCAGGCAAGCATAACAAGTGCAACACCTAGTGCTGAATACGCCCACTTAGGTTGAGTAAACTTAGCAAAGAACTCAAATAATGGATGACGTTCGCCTTCAATCTTCTTCTGATAAGCCACGCCGTTATCGGATGTGCCCAGATAAGACATCAGGATAGGCAGCAAACCAAGGTTGGTTAACACAACAACAGCTACACCAATACTTGCTGCAATAGCCAATTCCTTAATCACTTCAATATCAATAACCATTAAAGTGGTAAAGCCAATAGCATCACTGGCTAAAGCCGTTAGCCCCGCTATGTACAAACCGCGGAACGCTGCACGCGCAGCAGCAACTTTATCAAGTCCGGCTACCCGGTTAATACCAATGGCATTAATAATTTGAACACCGTGGGAAACCCCAATGGCAAAAACCAGGAACGGAACCAGCATAGAATACGGATTAATGCCGCTTCCTATGAGTTTGATGATTCCTAACTGCCATATTACGGCAATTATGGAGCAACTCAGCACCATAAAGGTGCTACGCCAGCAGCGGCTGTAGAAATAAAGCATGATGAGCGTGATAGCAATTGCCAGCAGGAAGAACAAGCCAACCTGCTCCGCACCTTCAATCAAGTCACCAATTAGCTTGGCAAAGCCGGTAATATGAATTTCAATGTTGTCGCTTTGGTATTTGTCACGAACCAGGGTTTCCAGCTTTTCCGAAAACTGCTGATAGTCCAGCTTTTCACCGGTATCTGGATTAACCTCATCAAGCGGCACATAAACAATAGTGGATTCAAAGTTGTTGGCAACCAGGTTGCCCACTTCACCCGAGCGCAAAACATTCGTTCTTAACTGCTCTAATGACTCTTCGCTGCCATCGTAGCCATCGGGAATGACCGGGCCTCCGACAAAACCTTCTTCAGTAACTTCCATCCAGCGAACATTTGGCGTCCATAAGCTTCTTAGTCCTGAACGGTTTACGCCGGGGATGAAAAATATCTCGTCGGTAATTTCCTGCAGCTTCTGCTGAAACTCCGGATCAAAAATATCGCCGTCTTTATGCTCAACAGCAACCCGAACCACGTTGCCTAAACTGGCCAGATCATCCTGATAGTCAAAGTAGTTCTGAATAAAAGGATGGTTGGTCGGAATCATTTTGGTCAGGCTGGCGTCAGGACGCACCTGCGAAGCGTGATAGCCCAAAAACAATGTCAGTAACAGAAAGACAATTAGCCAGGGAGCCCGTACCGTGAATAATAGTTTCTCCAGCAGTCCTGCCGACTTATTCGCACTCGGATTATCCATTTACTGCGCTCCTTGTTGCGTTGCTAAAGCTTCTTCTTCGGTTGTTTTGGCGGGCCAGTGCAGCAAACCGCTGCGCCCGGTCATGAGCCACTCGCCGTCACTCACTTCGATAATATCAGTCATGACTGAACCACTAGGATGAGTTCTGTTCGTTACACTCAGCTGTTCATCGACCTCCAGGATAGTCCCTGAGTGGCCAACAATAAGTTGTGTTCCGGACTCAGTCGTTGTACCAGCCGACAAGTTAACTCTGGTGCCTGTGTCTATGGTAGTGAAGCTCTGGCCTTTATCTTCAGAAACAAATGCGTTTCCTCGCAGCCCATAAACCCATAGCCTGCCCTCGGTATCAACATGACCACCGAACAACGAACCATGGTAAGGCGAGTTCAATGTTTCCCAGCTCGCTCCACCGTCATTACTGGCAAATGCCAAACCGGACTCGCCCATAATATAAAGATCATCGCCTTTTCCGAAAATAGCATTTAAGTGATAGCCATTAGGGTTTTCCAGTCGATGAGAAATCACTTGCCAACTCTCACCACCATCTTGAGTTTTCAGAAAAGTTCCATAGGCTCCAATTGCTAACGCTTCACGTGCGTTTTTAGCGTAAAGGTCTAAAAATGGTTTGCTTGGACCTTCTTCTTCGGCAACCTCAATGTTGCTAATTTGAAATTGCGCCTCTTCAACTTGCCATTCGAGTTCGCCAACAACCTCTTCGTCATCGCTCGATTCAATTTGCTCGTTTAATTTAGCAATACGCTTTTCATAATAGTTCTTTTCAAGTTTTATAAGCTCGAAACCATCGAACTGCCGCTTCCAACTATTACCGCCATCTTCAGTTTTAATAATGACACCGTGATGCCCTGTTCCCCAACCGATTTGTTCATTGGCAAAGGCTACACTGGTTAATAGTACACTGGTATCAACATCGGCTTGTTGCCAGTCGTCGCCCTCTTTCCATAGAATGTTGCCATGCGCGCCAACCGCGACTAGACGCGGTCCGACAGTTGTCACCTCAATAAGTACTTCGCTTTTAATTCTGTCTGATGACAATGCTGGTGCACTGATCACTTCGTAATCAGTTATTGTTGTTGTGTCGCCTTCCTGTGCAAGCACTGTGGTACTAAAAATAGCCCCCAACAACACCCCTAATGGGGTTAAAGACAAGCGCATGGAACCTCCCGGGTACTAAAAATGTCATAGGATTGTATAAGCTCAAGAATATTTGAAAACCTTTTTTCGTTAAATTCGTGCTTTTTTTCGTTAAAGTATTGCTTGAGAGGTCAGTCCTCTGGCAAAGTGATGTTGGAAAGTAGAACAACAAGGAAAATTATAATGAATAAACTGATGCTAAAAGCTGGCGTATTCGCCATGTCGGTGATTTCCGCGAGCGTTGCGGCTAAAGTATCACCAGAAGAAGCCGCTCGGCTCGGTCAGGATTTAACCCCTATCGGTGCTGAGAAAGCAGCTAACGCTGATGGATCTATCCCTGCCTGGGATGGTGGTTACTCTGATAAGTCGGTCGATGTTGTTCGCGGTAATAACCCATTTGCCGATGATAAACCGTTATTTACCATCACCCACGACAATCTGGATGAGCACAAAGAACATCTTAGCGAAGGTCAAATCGCAATGTTTGAGAAGTACTCAGACTATAAGATGAACGTTTATCCAACTCGTCGTACAGCAACTTATCCGGACGAACTGTGGCCGAAAATCAAATCAAATGCAGAAAATGCAGAAATGGTTGCCGGTGGTAACGGTGTCGAAAACTTCGATACAACTATTCCGTTTCCTATTCCTGAAAATGGCTTAGAAGCAGTATGGAATCATATTACACGCTACCGTGGTGGCGCAGTAACACGTAACATTGCTCAGTTCCCGGTATTATCAAACGGTAATTACACGACGGTCGAGTTAAAAGAGACACTGGTGTTCCCGGAGTATCTTGAAACCGGACGTCAGGAAGCTGACGACAACGTTCTGTTTTACTTTATGCAGGAAGTTGAAGCTCCTTCTCGTTTAACCGGTACTGTACTTCTGGTACATGAAACCATTAACCAGGTCAAAGAAGGTCGTCGTGCATGGATTTATAACGCCGGTCAACGTCGCGTTCGCCGTGCGCCTAACGTAGCCTACGATGGACCTGGTACAGCAGCTGATGGTCTTCGTACTTCAGACAACCTGGATATGTACAATGGTGCTCCGGACAAGTACAACTGGGAACTAAAAGGGAAAAAAGAAGTTTATATTCCTTACAACAACTACGAAATTATGAATCCTGAGCTGGATTATGAAGACATTATCAAAGCCGGCCATATGAATCAGGACTTAATTCGTTACGAAAAACACCGTGTTTGGATTGTTGAAGGTACCCTTAAAGATGGCGAACGCCATATCTACTCCAAGCGTACTATGTACCTGGACGAAGATAGCTGGACAGCCTCTTTGGTTGATCACTATGACGGACGTGGTGAACTATGGCGTGTTGGTGAAGCTCTGAATACTCAGTTCTACAACCAGGACGTACCATGGATGGCCGCAGAAGCACTGTATGATCTGGACTCAGGTCGCTACATCTCGCTTGGTCTGGGTAATGAAGAAAGTACTTACATGGAATGGGATATTTCTCCAAGCCGTGATGACTTCAGTACAAACGCATTACGCCGTAAAGGCTTCCGTTAAGTTTTAAAACTTAACCAAATAAAAAGGAGGCATTTGCCTCCTTTTTTTCTTCCTGAAGTAATATCACTACTTTTCCAGGCGAGCCAAAAGGCTTGAAGTATCCCAACGGTTACCACCCATTTTTTGAACATCTGCATAGAACTGGTCAATTAGTGCTGTCGCAGGCAAAGAAACGCCCTGCCGATCCGCTTCAGCCAGCGCAATTTTTAGGTCTTTGCGCATCCAGTCCACTGCGAAACCATGCTCATAGTGGTTATCCCACATAGTTTTGTAACGGTTTTCCATTTGCCACGAACCTGCGGCACCCTTGCTAATGGCGGCAATAAGCTTATCCGGATCAAGCCCAACCTTACGTGCTAGTTGAAGACCTTCCGATAACCCTTGCAGTACACCGGCAATACAAATTTGATTAACCATTTTTGCCAGCTGGCCACTACCAACAGGCCCCATTAACTGACGAGTTTTTGCATAACATTGGAATAACTCATCTGCGGCAGCAAACGTTTTATCACTGCCGCCGACCATTGCCGTTAAAACGCCATTTTCAGCACCAGCTTGCCCGCCGGAAACCGGTGCATCAAGAAAGCTCCCCTCTTTTTCTTTTACCGCCAGCTCTAATTCCCGAGCCAATTCTGCAGAAGCCGTTGTATGGTCAATAACCACTGCACCGGGTTTTAGTTTTGAGAGCAGACCGTCGTCACCATAAAAAACACTGCGAACATCCTCGTCATTTCCCACACAAACCATGACAAAATCGGCGTTTTTAACGGCCTCTGCTGGCGTTTTTCCGTAGTTCCCCGAGAATTCCTTTGACCATTTTTCAGCTTTAGCTGTGGTTCGGTTAAATACGCTAACGCTGTGCCCTGCATTTTGTAAATGTCCCGCCATAGGGTAGCCCATAACACCTAAGCCAATAAATGCGCACTGCTTTCCCATATTCACTCCTCCTGAAAGTTTGGCTTTTCGATAAGCCAATGCTGGTAACGTCCCAACTCGCGATAAGGGGATGTTTGGTTGTATTTCATCTCAAGTGACAGTAACTCATTAAACCGTTGTTGGTCGTCTAAGTTTCGTAAATAATCGTGAAAACATCTAACCCCCGTTTTCTGCCTGACTTTTAGTTTGTTGTCTTTCAGGTAGTCATCCACTTTTTCTGGCACAACGGGGTTTTGGGGGCTTAAACGAACGGTCTTCTTAACTTTTAATCCCCGTTCTATGTAATCAAAATTTCCATAAACGGCATTCGCAAATAGTTGAGCGTGATGATTATAAAACATGAGCGAAAGCCTGCCACCGGGCTTCAATAATGACGCCAGTTGCTCAATAGCAACCTCAGTGTCCGGCAGCCATTCCAGCACCGCGTGACAAAGGACAATATCGTACTGAACGAGAGGTTGCTGGTTAACCAAATCGTTTAAACTGGCCGTAATATACTGACACTGACCTCCCAAGCCTGCGGCTTTATGTCTTCGGGAAGCTTCTTCAACCATGTCCGTTGACAGGTCAGAGTGCACAACGGTAAAGCCTTTTTCCTGGAACCATTGGTTTACCTGACCTAAACCGGCACCAACATCCAGCACAGAGCATGGCTCACTCGCCAGTAGAGAGGCTAAATCGCGTTTAAGCACCTCAACTCTTAACTGGCCTTTTGTGGTGTCGTAGATTGATTTAGAGAATTTTTGGCTGATACCGCTAAAGTCCCCTCTTTCTTGCTTCTTTCTGTTCATTTAGCGCTTCTCTTAAGCCGGACTATCGATATCAATGAACTTAACCTCAAGTTTGAAGTGTTCAGCTAAATGCTCCCCCAGCGCTTTAACACCGTAACGCTCAGTAGCGTGGTGCCCGGCCGCAAAGAAGGCAACATTCTGTTCACGGGCACTATGAATGGTCGGTTCTGAAACCTCACCTGTAATAAAGGCATCAACACCCAGTTGGGCAGCTCTATCAATAAATCCTTGCCCACCGCCGGTACACCAGGCGACTTTTTCAATTTTATGCCCCCCAGTGACACGGCAAACCAGCTGCCGTTTTAACTTCTCCTCCAAATGAGCTGCCACCTCATCATCGAGCATAGGTTGTTCTAAACGACCTGTGACCAGAGGGCATGCGGGATCAGAAGAGTCGACCGCACCATCGAAATGCCAACCCATTAATTTTGCCAGTTGGGCGTTATTGCCAAGCTCAGGGTGAACATCCAGAGGCAAGTGATAAGCAAACAGGTTGATGTCATTGTTCAACAACTGTTGTAACCGTCGTTTCTTCATACCTGTGACCTCGGCAGGCTCACCTTTCCAAAAGTAGCCATGATGAACAAGTATTGCGTCGGCGCCTTCAGAAACGGCTCTATCAACCAAGGCCTGGCATGCCGTAACCCCGGTAATAACTTTGCTTATTTCAGCCTTGCCTTCGACCTGTAAACCATTCGGGCAGTAGTCCTTAATTTGGTTACTGTTTAATAGAGTATTAAGGTAGTTTTGTAACTCGTTTCTTGTAATCGACATAATTAAAAACCAAATTCACTGTGCAAATAGGCTTAAGTTTACCCGAAATTAGACAATAATCCGAAAAAACGGTATAAACGAAGGGTGAAGTATTTTTATACAAACCTTTTAAAACAAACCTTGAATAAAGGAACAATTGAATGAGCAAACTGGATAAAGAAAAGGTACTCGCTGAATATACCGAAGCTTATCAAAAGGCTCACGGTAAAAAGCCTAAAATTGAAAGCAGCAACGGCTGGTACAGCGTTGATGGTGGCAAAAATGTGCGCCTGGCACAATTAGCAGATGAAGCTAAAGCTCTGGGTAAAGAGAAAAAGTCAGCGCCTAAAAAATCTGAAACTAAAAAGTCTGAACCCAAAAAGACTGAAGCCAAGAAACCGGCCGCGAAAAAAGCTGAGCCTAAGAAAAAGACTGAGAAAAAGCCTGCCGCTAAAAAATCGACAGCGAAGCAGTCACCGGCTAAAAAATCCAGTTCTGGCGGTTTAACCGCAAAAGAGTTATGGAAGCAAAAGTTGGAAAATAAAGGAAGTGATTGCCGCTTGCCTCGTGGTACAGCGTAAATCCTAGCCCGTAAAGCAAAAAGCGACCCTAAGGTCGCTTTTTTGTTTATCTTTTTTGCTTATAAAACATCGGGGTTCTTACCCGCTACGCGGTCAATCGGCACCTTGATTTTACGATAACGATGCACTAAAAAGTCACTGCGTTTAAAGATTACCTGCTCAGAGCCAAACTCGGCCTGAGAAACAAGAAACCGTTCGTTATCCAATGTTTTTACGACTATCCCTAACTTCCCCTGATGCGGACCACGCTTAATAAAAACCGTCTGCCCTTGTATGCGGGGGTTGTTGTAAGAAAATGTCGGATAATTTATTGCCACTGCAGCTTCCCTAAACCTTTTAAGGCTTGACCAATACTCTGGATTATACTCCTATTATCGGTCGCTGACAGAGATTCTTGATATTTATTTCTTACCAATATAGAGCGTGATCTCTCCTACCGGGAAGCCCCACTTGGACATATCCGTTCGATTGATCATATTGTCTTCATCAATCAGATAAAGCCAGTCATCCAGTGTCAAAACCATGGGTTCACCATCAACCTCTACTTCTAGCTGATAGCCCCAGTTTAATACGTTACCCGCAGTCGTCCCTCTGGCTACGCCTTTTACATCATCTGCGCGCCCTTCGTAACTGTTAGGCCCTGTTTTTGTTATACGCCAGACGCGGCGCTCTTCACGACCATCGGCATAGGTAAAATGTTCATCAAGAACACCTTCATTACCCTGCCAGGTGCCGGTCATAGTCACTTCAAAACGCTGAATAACTTCGCCGCTATAGTCCTGAACCATGCCATAAGCTACAAGCTCACCATTAAAAAACTCTTCCAGTTTTAATTCTGGCTTTTCACTCTTGTAAGCATCAATTCCGGTAGAGCAAGCGGACACTAAAAAAAGCAGAACGGTTACCGCTATCACTTTAAATAACTGCATACTATTTCTCTCCAATCAATTCGTTTCTTTCCGAACGAAAACGGCTGTTTTCAGATAACCAAATGGCTAAAAACTGTTCTGTGAACTCTTTGTCTTTAATGGTTCCCAGGAGTTTTTCGCCTTGATAAAACTCGGCCGATCCCTCTTCATCTTCAACCAGTAAGAGGCAGTCTCCTTCTTCTATATTCGGCCAAATTGAATCTAATTGCGCTAACCAGTCTTTGTGCTTTTCACGGTCAAGCTCCAGCTTCTGCCATTCTTCTTCTGTCGTCTCTATTAAATCTTTCGCTTTAATATCGCGCAGGTACTCTAATAACAGCGCTTGACGCTCATTCTTTTCATAATTCCCTGACGGGCTGAACAAGGTCGCATCGTAAACATCCCAGAAATAAACACTTAACCGGGTTTCTCCAACCTTACTGAAGTTACCAGGCACCGACTGCGAGCATTCGGCGGCGAAAAGGTTGACGCTGAAAAGCGCCAATAAACCAAATAATGTAAACCTCATAACTTCACTCTCCCGACTCTTTTTTGGGTGACATGGAGAAAACAAAGTAGGCCATCATTAATCCCCATATGACCGCATAACAGGCAATGACCAGCGGCATTGAATCAATTGTGGCGGCGTTTAACTCCACACCAGCAATATAGGTTATAGGCCCGGATACAGCACCAACCAGAACCGCAAAAATAGGTTTCGGAGCTAACCAGTCCAGAGCAACCGGTGCCATGGATGAAAAGCCAAGCCACAGCATAGCTAACCATAAAGGGAAGTAACCGCCGGCAAAGTCAATCACCCCCAGGCTTATGCTTATGGCCTCCAGTAACAGTCCAACTGCGAATAAGCGCAGAATTAAAGTCCAGCTGACTTTGACAACCCCAACGCTATAAACAAACTGCAATGCCAACAGAACACCGCTAAGAATGATATAACTGTCACGACCCGCCACAGCGCTAAACCACAACGCGTTAAATAGAACGAAGCTGACTATTTTGTGCTGAATAGAAGTCATTAGTAAGCCTGCGCTTTGCTGGCCGTAACCTGAACAACAGAAACTCGCTGTTCAAGAAAGCCACCTTCACAATAGCTAAAATAATAATTCCATAACCGCGAGAACCGCTCATCGTAGCCAAGTTCTTCCAGTTCCTTCTGGTGGCTGTTAAAACGTTCTTCCCATTGCCTTAGTGTTTTTGCGTAACTTAGACCAAAGTCATGTACATCACGAACAACTAAGTCGGTATAACGCGTAAATAGCTGAGTCATCTGGCTTAACGAAGGCAAAAAGCCTCCTGGAAAGATGTGCTTTTGGATAAAATCGACGGAGCGCGCGTACGATGCCGCACGCTGATCAGCAATAGTTATAGCCTGCAATGACATTTTCCCGTCTTCTTTTAAAAGCTTATTGCAGGTACGGAAGAAGGTTGGCAAATACTCTTTGCCAACGGCTTCTATCATTTCAACGGAAACCAACTTGTCATACTGCCCTTCCAGGTCCCGGTAATCTCGTTTGAGCAATTCAATTTTATCGGAGAGACCGGCGGCCTCAACTTGCTCTTTAGCGTACTGAAACTGCTCTTCTGATATCGTAGTTGTAGTAACCCGGCAGCCATAATGTTTCGCAGCGTAAACTGCCAGGCCACCCCAGCCGGTACCTATTTCCAATAAATGATCGTCAGGTTTTAATGCCAAAGAGTCGCATAAGCGCTTCATTTTATTACATTGAGCCTGCTCTAAAGAATCAGCTGCATCCAGGAACAATGCACTTGAATACTGCATCGCTTCGTCTAGAAAGCGAGTATAGAGCTCGTTACCCAAGTCATAGTGAGCTGAAATATTCTTTTTAGCCTGGCCTTTATGATTCCGGTTACTCCAATGCTGGTATTTATTAAACGGAAAAGTTAACCAAGCCAGACGAGTTTCCAGTTTATCCAGCGCCGGCAAATTGCGTGCAAAAACCCGGATAACAGCGGTTAAATCGGGAGTATCCCAGTGCTTATCGATATAAAGTTCGGCTGCACCAATACTTCCCCCGGTTACCAGGCGACGATAAAAAGAAGAGTCCTTAACATCAATTTCAGCGCTAAGCTCTTTATCGGCATGACCAAAGGTATCAATGAACGTGCCTTTTTCTTTTATCGTTAGCTGGCCATATTCCAAATGCGCTAATAATTTAAATGCGATAGTTCGGAATAATTTATCCCACACGCCGTATTGAATAGGCGCCACCATAGTCGTTTCACCACTGGACATACAAACTTGCCTTCTGATTATTTAACTACCAGGGTTTCCGTAAAATGGAACCCGCTTGATAAAAAGCTTTAACGCCTGCCAATAAATGCCACCAATAATTTTTATGGCCATGAAAGGTGTTGTTCTTAATACGCGGTAAATCGCACTACGGTTTAGCGGTTGCCGATTTAATTTCATTCCGGCAACAAAATCTTTGTTTTCCTGGTGAGCACTTAAAATAATTTTTAAGTTCTCATTAGGCGGGGTAATCTCCCAATGGTAAGTCATATCCATTGGGTTAAAAGGTGAGACATGAAACTGTTTCGTTGTTTTAGGCGAGTCTTCCGATAAATCAACTAAATAATAATGGCGTTGCAGCCATGGAGTATTACTAACTTCAGCCAGCATATAAGTAAATTCACCGGTTTCCTGCTGAAGAAAGTAAAAGTTTACCGGGCTAAAGAAAATGCCAAAAGTTCGTATATTACCCACAAAAAAAACATGACCGGTTAACGTTTTTCCAGCGAGGGAGGACATTTTCTTCAACGCCGCCTGATGCAGGGTGCCCTCTTCATCTTTCAGGTAATCTTTTCGACGAAACCACAAAGGGGCAAAACCTTTACATGACATCCAGCGGCTTAAACGATGGACGTCGTCGAGCTCAGATAAATCGATACACCACTGCTGGAACTTATAGTTAAATGCGTGGTGCTTAGGCCGATGCCTTACGTGAAAAACATCGCCCCAATAAATTACGCTGTTCATGAGTTTTCAATTGCCGCGGCATTTAGCCTGTTAACAACATCTATAGCACTTCTGACACCATCCTCATGGAATCCGTTATACCAATAAGCGCCGGCAAAATGGGTGTTATTTTTACCACAAATAAGATCACGCTTAGCTCTTGCTTTTAAAGATGCCACCGAATATTGAGGGTGATCATAGGTGAATTCCTCAATTATTTTTTCTGGGTCAATAGCCGCAGTATTGTTTAATGTGACACAAACCGTCTTATCACACTGCAACCCCTGCAGAATATTCATATTGTAAGTAACAGAGCTCGGTTGCATTGCTGCTGCCTCTTCTTCACGCAGAAGGTAGTTCCAGCTCGCCCAGGCACGCCGGTTCTTCGGTAGTAATTTTTCATCGGTATGAAGAACGACATCATTTGGACAGTACTCAATAGCCCCCAGAACGTCTTTCTCTGCTTCTGTTGCATCATGCAGCAAAGCCAAAGTCTGATCACTGTGACAGGCAAATATCACTTCATCAAAAAACTCTTCTTTCCCGCTACTGAATACTAAAACAACCTGCTCTTTCTGCCGCTTTACTGTCACGATCTCACTGTTTAAGTGAATGCTTTCCTTAAAGGGTTCTGTCAGCCTTGGTATATAGGCATGAGAGCCGCCCACCAGGGTATGCCATTGAGGCCGGTCACTGACATTGAGCAAACCGTGATTATTAAAAAAGCGCAGGAAGAACCCGAGGGGAAAATCCTTAGCATCTGCAAGGCTTGCCGACCAAATGGCTGAAACCATCGGCAGCAAATAGTATTCAGAAACGGGCGCCGGAATATCATGTTCAGTCAGAAACTCCGATAAGGTAACATTATCAAGCTCATTGACGTCGCCTTCTAATGCCTTTTTAGCCGCCTCGTTGAACTTAAGAATGCCCTTTAGAAGTCGATAAAATGACAAGCTGAACAAGTTTTTTCGCTGCGCGAACAAGGTATTCAAATTATGGCCGTTAAACTCCAACCCTGATTTCGGGTCGCGCACACTAAAGCTCATTTCAGTATCCCGCCACACGACCTTTAGTTCGCTTAGTAAGCGTTTGAACCTTGGATAAGTTTTATCATTAAAAACGATAAATCCGGTATCAACAGCAAACATATTACCGTTAATTTTTATATCACGAGTACAGGTATGGCCACCAATGTAATCATTCTTCTCATAAACGCTCACCTGATGCTCTTTACTCAAATAATAAGCGCTTGTTAAACCCGCAATACCACTTCCTATAACGGCTATCTTCATTACTGCTGCTTCCTTGCCATTTGTTCTGATAATTTAACTTGAATGCTTTCGGGTAAAATTGACATGAATTTCAAAAGGCTGCTGAAGAGCCACGGGAATGCGATATCCCGCTTACCCTTTTTAATTCCTTTAATGATTGCCTGAGACGCAAACTCAACATCAACGCGCATCGGCATTTCAAAATCATTGGCATCTGTCATTGGTGTTTTAACAAAGCCTGGGGACACTGTCTGAACCTTAATCCCTTTCGGCTTTAAATCCACTTCCAGGCTTCTGGCAATATAATGCATCGCTGCTTTAGAGCCACCGTATGCCTGAGCTTTGGTGAAAGGCAGAAGACGAGCCAGGCTGTCGACAATAACCAGATGTGCTGAATCGTTAAACTGTGGCAACAAGGCTTCTACACAATTCATGGTGCCAAAAACATTAACTTTAAATACGCGCTCAAACATGTCCGCATCAAACTCTGCAACATTCAGGTACTCGCAGACACCCGCGCATAATATGGCGACATCAATGTTTTCGACTTCTTTTAGCGAAGCCTTGGCAGACTCTTTATTGGTAATATCAAAAGCGGCACACGATATTTGTTCAGGGTATTGCTTCTGCAACTCACTAAGAGCCTCGTTATTGCGGCCGCAAACGACAACCATATTCCCGTCGGCTGCATAGTCCAGCGCAAGCTGCCGGCCAATACCTGAGGAAGCACCCGTAATTAAGACTTTCATTCGTCTGTCAGCCTCTGTTTAATTTTATCAATAACATAACCGACCAGAGGCACGTGCTCGTATAGCATGGCGCCGAGGTCATAATAATCTCGTTGCTCTCTAATTTTGCCATCTTCAAAAGTCAGGTAAGAAACCCCCGGCAGAATAATTTCCATACCGTTAGCTAATTTAGGGTGCGCATAACGCATTTGCCAGGCCAGAAAAGCTTGCCCCTCACCAACACACTCATCATCAAATGCGAAGTGGCAATATTCCACATTCTCCATTGTGTGCTTTAAATACTTACGAAAATCCTCTAGCCCAACCACATGCTGAATAGGATCAGTAAAGGAAATTTCCTCGTGATAGAGATCATCTAAGTCGTCGAGGTTTTCGGTTTTTAGCTCGTCGTAAAAGTCTTTTAACTTTTCAACTAATTCACTGTTATCCATTTTTCACCTGCTTAAACGTTGTTAAGAATCGCTCTCGAGCAAACTTATGCTCAACTACGGGTTCGCAATAGTTATTACTGCTTTGTTGCTGAAGCCAACTATGAGGCCAGTGAATATACTTTGTTGGTACTTCCTTAAGCTCGTGTACCCATTTACGAATGTATTCCCCTTCAGGATCAAACTTCTCACTTTGTTTAACAGGATTGAAAACTCTAAAATACGGAACTGCATCGGTACCAACCGAAGCGCTCCATTGCCAGCCGCCATTGTTTGCCGGAAAACTTCCGTCAATCAAATGCTGCATAAAGAAAGCTTCGCCTTTTCGCCAGTCCACTAGTAGATCTTTTACCAGAAAATTAGCTGTAATCATCCTTAAGCGGTTGTGCATCCATCCAGTTGATGTCAATTGACGCATTCCGGCGTCAACAATTGGGTATCCTGTACGACCCTCACACCAACGTTGAAAGGCGTCACTGTCGTCTAACCATTGAATACTATCGGTTTCAGCCTGAAAACTTTCACCCTTAGATAAGCGTGGCACAAAATACATAAGATGCTGATAAAATTCGCGCCAGGCTAACTCAGTAAGCCAGGTATCTGCTCCTGACGGCAGCCCAAAAGGAAACTCCGGGGAAAACTGATGCAGCGCACGCGCCGCGGTTTGCGGGCCGACAACACCCAAGGCTAAATAAGCAGAAAGTTTTGAGGTGCCACTTTCCGCCGGTATGTCTCTGGCGCTTTTATACTGCGATACACTATGGCCAACAAACTGCCCTAACTTACCCAAAGCTTCTTGCTCTCCTGCACTCCAGTCAGACGAATCCTTACTTTTAAAAGGAAGCTCCGGAAGCCCTTTGGCCTTTACCATGGTGTAGGGGGTAATTTTTGAGGGGTCATTTTGCCCTAGCTCGCTGATAACTTGTCGCCAACGTCGGTTAAAAGGAGTGAACTTCTTATAATAATCACCCTGCTGCGTCCTGACTTGTCCGGGGGCAACCAGTAAGTTTCCATGGTAAGTTATAAGTTCGATATCATCGTTGCTGAGTACAGCTTCTACCGCTGCGTCCCGACGTTTTTCATCGAGCGCATACTCTGCGTTAATATGAACCCGCTTAACTTCATGTTCACGGCAAAACTGCCTAAGCGCCCCCGGAACCTGGCTGAATTTTGGAACCAACCTGACTTCAAGCTCAATTCCGTTATCTGCTAAATCTTGTTGTAGACTCTTCAGGTTACGCCAAAGAAAATCGACTTTTATTGGCGCCCAGTTATGGTTATCCCAGGTTTCATAACAGGCAAAAAATACAGCAACCGGCGCTTCATCACTTTTACAGGCATGAAGTAACGCCGGGTTATCTAACATTCTCAAGTCACTACGGAACCAAATTGCGTCACGCATTTCTATAGCCCATAACGTAATTTTAAATCTTCAGGGTACGGTTTCAGGTACCACTGACCTTCCAGATACTCTTTTGGAAACTCTCTGAGATAATGTCGTATTAGTGTGAGTGGGGACATAAGCGGTAAAATACCGTCATGATACTGAAGAATTATGTCGCTCAGTTCTTCCCTGCGTCGCTGTTCAAGATCGGCTTTAAAATAGCCCTGAATATGTTGAAGTACGTTGGTATGGTTTTTACGCGACGCCGGTTTAGCTAAAGCGTCCATAACGTCGATAATGTATTGTTGAGCAAATACGTCGTCAATAACATCCTGCTCGCCCAGACGTTTGCCCAGTTCACGGTAAGCCTGCTGGTTGTGAGCCAGCAACAGCAACTTGCAACTTTGGTGAAACTGCAAAAGCCGATGTTTTGAAAGGTTATTCCTAACTTCTTTCCACTGATTAAAAACATAGACGCGCATAACGAAGTTTTCGCGCAAGTGAGGGTCATTCAACCGCCCGTCTTCTTCTAAAGGTAAAGCCGGATTATTCTCCTTAAGCCGGGCTGCAAAAATACCCATTCCCGCTTTTTGCGCATGGCCGGTTTCGGGATCATACAACTTAACACGCTCCATACCGCAACTGGGCGACTTAGCACAAAGAATATAGCCACTCAGCTCATCAACTTTAACCTGAACCTTGTCAGCAAAAGTCGCTAAGTCTTTTGTTACATTTTGCCCCGTCTTAGGCACCACCGCTTGAACAGTATCGTGCTGTTCAAGTCTAATGGTTGGTCTGGGCACCGGCATTCCTATTCCAACCTCCGGACAAAAACGTACAAGCTGAATGTGTCGGCTTAGCTCATCGACACAGAAAGAAGATTTTTTATGTCCCCCATCAAACCTGACTTCGTCACCCATCAAACAGGAACTGATACCAACCTTTAGTTTCACAATGTTATCCTTATTCACGTTTCCTGATGATAACCTACGGTATATCGCTAAAAATAGTTTGTCATTTACAAGATAAAAAAGATCCAACAAGACCCGCGCCGACGTAATGTTTGTTAAATGTTCAAAGTCGCTAACCAAATGAGGTTATATGCAGCAGTATCAGCAGTTACCGCTATTCCCGCTCACAGCGCATATAATGCCGGGCGGGCGCATGAAACTAAAAGTGTTCGAGCCTCGCTATACTCGGTTAGTTAAAGAGTGTCTGCAGAACGACAGCGAATTTGTTGTAGCCATGTTCAATAATGAACATGCCGCGACATCTGCTGACTATTTGCTGCCTTATGCAACCACAGTGAAAATCATTGACTTTGAACCGCGAGATGACGGCTTATTAGGTATTACCGTTGAAGGCAAAAACCGGGTTCGAATCGATGAACACTGGTCGGAAAATGACAAGCTCAGGTTCGGCAAAATTGAATACCTTGAGAACTGGCCGGAACTTGCGCTTGATGCAACCTCAAATAAGTTAAAGACCCGGCTTCAAGAAGCTTTTGAAACCTACCCGGAACTTTCTGAACTGCTGCCTGACCTGGGCTACGAAAATCTTGATTGGATCTGTTCTCGTTGGCTTGAAATACTGCCATTGGATGTTTACACCAAACAAGAACTTATTCGATGCGAAAATTGTCTTAAAGCAAAGGAATATCTGCTAGACTTAATTCGTTAATTGAATAAATATTCTGCCATCCGGGTGATCTTTTTTTTTAGCACCCCGTAATAGTTAGAACTAGTGAACAAAAGTAGCAGGTCTAATTATGCAAATGATGTCAGAAAGAACATCGACTCGGGGGTCTATGACTACCACCCAGACAGACGCTGCAGATAGAGCAGCGGAACTGCTGGCAAAGATCGCAGAAAATAGAAGTCGTGCTGCCTTTAGTGAACTTTTCAGGCAATTTGCACCAAAACTGCAATCCTACGCTACAAGACAATTTGGTAATGAACAAACCGCTATGGACTTAGTCCAGGAAACCATGACAAACGTCTGGCATAAAGCGCATTTGTTCAAGCCTGACCGTGGTTCACCTTCTACATGGATATTTACCATAGCGCGTAATATTCGTTTTGACTTACTCCGTAAGAACAAAAAACGTAAAGACGATATTAGTGCCGATGAACTATGGCCTATCCTCTCTGAACAAAACGACAGTCTCGATGACGGTTATGCGTTAGATCATGATGTGTTAATGCAGGAAATTTCGTTTTATTACGCACAACTGCCTGACGCACAACGCGTTGTTATAGAAAAGATTTATATTGAAGGCAAGTCCCAGCAAGAAGTATCCGATGCATTGGGAGTTCCTTTGGGGACAATTAAGTCCCGTACTCGTCTAGCATTAAAAAAATTGAAAGAGTTGATAGTCGATGATAATTAAATCACATCCAGGCGAAGGCCTTTTATACCAGTACGCTGCAGGTGACTTAAGTGCAGCGATGACCCTTGTCGTTGGGACACACATCGATATGTGTAAAGCATGTCGTCAAACAGTGTGTGAAATTGAACAAAAGCTGTGTGAAGAAAACCTGGATACTCTTGTTAGTGTCGCCAGCACTACCATGAGCAAGTCTCAGTGCGATCAAATGCTTGAAGCTATCTTTGCGTCTTCAGCATGTAACAAGCAGACTCGTCAGCCAAATGAGATACTTTCTCTGGAAGGTCGTCGATTCACTCTGCCCCGCACTTTAGCTCACAATAGCCATCGTATTGGTGAATGGTCTAAGCTGGTCGGAAAACTCTGGAGAGCACCTTTGACGTTGGATAACGGTAACCAAACTAACCTTATCTATATGGCGCCCGGTGCAAAAGTGCCTGAGCATACGCACAAAGGTCAGGAAGCGACATTGGTCATTGATGGCGTTTTTAACGATGAGAAAAATGAATACAGAGATGGTGATTTTATTTTGTTGGATCCAAGCAGAACGCATACACCGGAGACACAGGATGAAGATTGCTTAACTCTGGCAACATTAGATGCACCACTGCATTTTACTTCTGGCATCAGTCGTTTATTAAACCCCTTTAGCCAGTTGTTCTTTCGCTAATTCAAGTAATAAAATTTAGTACCTAAATACGAAAAGAGCCTGAAGTTAACCTTCAGGCTCTGCGTTTTCTACACGGCTTTTAAATTTTTGCCCGGGTTTAAAAGTAACCACGCGACGCGCCGAAATTGGAATTTCTTCACCCGTTTTAGGATTACGGCCAGGGCGCTGATTTTTGGTTCGCAGTTCAAAGTTGCCAAAACCTGACAACTTCACTTGCTCCCCTTTTTCCAAAGCAACTCTGATTTCTTCAAAAAAATCTTCAACCAACACTTTGGCATCTTGTTTACTAATACCGTATTTGTCGAACAGTACTTCCGCCAATTCTGCTTTGGTCAGCGCCATAGTTTAATCCCTCAATGTTGCATTAAACTCACTCTTTAATGTCTCAATAAATTTCGTCATAAGCTCAGTGACTTCGGCTTCTTCAAGCGTCTTGTCGCTGTCTTGTAATGTCACAGACAGTGCCAAGCTCTGCTTACCTTCTGGTACACCATCGCCGACATAAACATCAAACAAGTTTAGGTCAACTAACTGTTTTACGCCAACATTTTCCATCGCAGCTATCAGCTCACCCGCCGCAATCTGCTTATCAACGACGACAGCAAGGTCCCTGCGAATGGATGGATAGCGAGAGACGGGCTTTGCCAACGGTAAAGGTCGTTGAGTCACGGCTGATAACGACAACTCGAAAACAAAGGTGCGTTGATTAAGACCGAGAGCCTTATCAAACTTCGGATGTAAAGCACCGATGTCACCAACTTTTTCAGAGCCATGGTAAATAGCCGCCGACTGCCCCGGATGCAAAGCCGGGTTTTGCGACGCAACAAACCGAAATTCAGCTGAATTACCCGTTTGAGCTAACAGGGCTTCGACATCCCCTTTCACGTCATAAAAGTCAACGCTACGATCACCTTCAGACCAATGCTCTGAATGCGCTTTACCAGACCGTATACCGCTGATTACCGCTTCCTGACGAACGCCATTTTCTGCCGACTCATCGGGGATAAAACGTAATCCCGTTTCAACAAAAGCTAAAACAGCCTGTTGACGCTTCTGGTTATGAGCAACCGCGCCGACTAAGCCCGGCCACAAGCTCACACGCATAGAAGACATATCCACTGAAATTGGGTGTGGCAAGGTCAGTGCTGCAGTTTCATCAAACATTAACGCCTGGTGTTTAGGATCAACAAAGCTGTAAGTTATTGCTTCCTGATAACCACGGCAGACCATAGCATCAATCAGTTTGTGAGTACTAAGCTCGCCTTCTTTACGCTCTGTCATGCGCAGTTGAGCTGCAGGAGGCGCTGCCTGAATTGAGTTGTAACCGTAGATACGGGCAACTTCTTCAATCAAGTCTTCTTCTATACTCAAGTCAAAGCGGTATGAAGGAATACCGACTTGCCATTGCTGGCCGTCAAATGAAACATCAAAGCCTAAACGCTCTAAAATTTCGGTAACGCTGTCGTCAGCAATGCTAACGCCTAACACTTTTGCTAAGCGGCTAATTCTTAGTGTGATATCCGAGCGTTGTGGTAAAAACTCTTCTGACACCGCTTCGGTTACCGGCCCCGCTTCACCACCGCAAATTGCCAACAATAATTCTGTGGCTCTCTCCATAGCAGCGCGCTGCAACTGAGGGTCTACGCCGCGCTCGTAACGATGCGAAGCGTCGGTATGCAAACCATAACGGCGGGCTTTTCCTAAAATAGCATCCGGTGCGAAGAACGCACTTTCCAGAAAGATGTTCTGGCTGTTTTCAGTAACACCGCTGTTCTTACCACCGTAAACACCAGCCATTGCTAATGCTTTGTTATCATCGGCAATAACCAAGGTATCCTCATCCAACTCAACTTCTTGATCATCAAGCAAAGTAAGCTGTTCTTTAGGCTGGGCTAAACGAACCGTTATGTCGCCCTCTAACGCATCTAAGTCGAACGCATGCATTGGGTGGCCCAGCTCTAGCAACACGTAGTTAGTGATATCAACGACCGGATCAATGCTGCGAATACCACTACGTCTTAATTTCTCTGTCATCCAGACAGGCGTTGGACGCGTTAAATCCACACCCTTAACAACCCGGCCTAAATAACGCGGACATTGCTCTGCAGCCGACAAAGTAATACTTAGTACGTCATCAATAGTTGCTTTCACTTCGCTGCTTTGTGGTGCTGACACATCCATACGATTCAACACACCCACCTCACGCGCTATACCTCTAATACTCAGGCAGTCACCACGATTAGGTGTTAAGTCAATATCGATGCTGTTGTCATCAAGCTGCAGGTACTTACGATAATCTTCGCCTACCGGAGCATCTGTTGGTAACTCGATAATGCCTTCATGTTCATCAATCAGACCTAACTCTTTAAATGAGCACAGCATTCCGTTTGATGGCTGACCACGCAGTTTTGCTTTTTTGATTTTGAAGTCGCCGGGTAAAACTGCACCGACTTTAGCGACAGCAACTTTAATGCCCTGGCGGCAGTTCGGCGCACCACAAACAATATCAACAGGCTCGCTTTCGCCAACGTTAACTTTGGTAATTTGTAGTTTATCTGCGTCCGGGTGAGGACCACATTCAATCACTTCACCAACGACGACAGTATGGAATTCATCGGCAACCGGCTCAACAGCATCTACTTCAAGACCTGCCATGCTGAGCTGTTCACTCAATTCATGACTGCTGATGTCGGGGTTAACCCATTCCCTTAACCATTGTTCACTGAATTTCATTGCTTACTGCCCGTTAGTTGAATTGTTTGAGGAAACGCAGATCGTTCTCGAAGAACGCACGTAAGTCATTCACGCCGTAGCGCAACATGGTAAGACGCTCAACGCCCATACCAAACGCAAAGCCGGTGTACTTTTCCGAATCAATGCCTACCGCCTTCAATACGTTTGGGTGCACCATGCCGCAACCTAAAACTTCTAGCCATTTACCGTCTTTACCCATTACATCAACTTCTGCTGAAGGTTCGGTAAACGGGAAGTACGAAGGTCTGAAACGCACCGTCAGCGACTCTTCGAAAAAGTGATTCAGGAAGTCTTCTAAAATTCCTTTTAATTGCGTAAAGCTGACATCGGTATCAACCATTAACCCTTCGACCTGGTGAAACATTGGCGTGTGGGTCTGATCGTAATCGTTCCGGTACACACGGCCCGGAGAAATGATACGCAATGGAGGTTTTTCATTCTCCATAGTACGAATTTGCACACCAGAGGTTTGTGTACGCAGCATTGTTGAGGGAGTGAAATAAAACGTATCGTGATCAGCTCGAGCCGGATGATTCGCTGGAATATTCAGCGCATCGAAGTTATGAAAACCGTCTTCTACTTCCGGACCTTCTTTTACGCTAAAACCTAAGTCACCGAAAAACTGTTCAATACGACGAATAGTCTGAGTAACCGGATGCACACCACCTACTGCTGAATGCCGTCCGGGCAGAGTAACGTCTATCCGCTCCGCTTCCAGCTTTTGTGCTAACTCAGCCGCTTTCAATAGTTCTTTACGAGCATTGATACTCGTCTGAACTTGCTGTTTGGCTTCGTTAATTTTCTGTCCGGCTTCCCGACGTTCAGACGGATCCAGCTTACCCAAGCCTTTTAAAAGCTCGGTAAGCTGTCCTTTTTTGCCCATATACTCGACGCGGACTTCGTCTAACGCAGTCGGTGAATCTGCGGCCGCAATGGCCGATTCAGCCTGCTCAACAATTTGCTCTAGCTGCATCGTATCCCTCAACAACACAAGATAAATAATAAAGGCGCTATAATAGCGAATTTTCAATGAAAAAGGGAGCCAATTGGCTCCCTTCTGAATCTGTTTATTCTAACCAATAAAGGTCTTGAATAATTACAGTGCGCCTTTTGCTTTCTCAACCAAAGCGGCAAAACCGTTTTGATCATGAACAGCGATATCGGCTAAGATTTTACGATCGATTTCAATAGATGCTTTTTTCAGACCATTGATAAAGCGGCTGTAAGACAGACCGTTTTGACGAGCCGCAGCATTGATACGAACAATCCATAATTGACGGAATTGACGTTTCTTGTTGCGACGGTCACGGTATGCGTATTGACCTGCTTTAGTTACTGCCTGGACCGCTACGCGATAAACGCGACTACGGGCACCATAATAACCTTTCGCCTGCTTCAGGACTTTTTTGTGACGCGCTCTCGCGATTACACCACGTTTTACTCGTGCCATTTGCTATCTCCCCTTATGCGTACGGTAACATGCGAGCGACTAATTGAACGTCGGCCTCATGGACCATGTTCTTCGCGCGAAGCTGACGCTTACGCTTAGGGCTCTTCTTAGTCAGAATGTGACGCAAGTGAGATTGCTTGCACTTAAAACCACCAGAAGCAGTCTTCTTAAAGCGCTTGGAAGCGCCTTTGTTCGATTTCATTTTTGGCATGAAATTAAACTCCGCATTGTTGATAAAAGTGTGAAAGGGTGAGCCTGACAATCAGACTACTTGTAAACCACGATCACTTCTTGTTGGGTGCCAAGACCATAATCATCTGGCGCCCTTCGGCACGTCTTGGGAACGACTCAACAATTGAGATTTCTTCTAAATCGTTTTTAACGCGATTCAGCAATTCAATGCCCAACTCTTGGTGTGCCATTTCCCGGCCACGGAAACGGATAGTGACTTTGGTTTTGTCACCTCCCTCGAGGAAACGACGCAGGTTGCGCAGTTTTACCTGGTAGTCGCCCTCATCAGTACCAGGTCGGAACTTAACTTCCTTAACCTGAATCTGTTTCTGTTTTTTCTTCTGCTCTTTCTGTTCTTTACTCTTTTCAAAGAGGAACTTGCCGTAATCCATCAGGCGGCAGACTGGTGGTTCTGCGTTAGGGCTCATCTCCACCAAATCAACACCAGCTTCTGCTGCTGCATCAAGAGCCTCGTTAATACTGACGACACCAGCTTGTTCACCATCGGTTCCGATTAAGCGAACTTCATCAACGCCTGTAATTTGTTCGTTGATACGGTTTTTATCTGCAGCTTTCTGAGTTCTTTTTCCGCCTTTAATGGTTTATTCCTCCAAACAATTAATCAATTTTGCGAGTACGGACTTCGTCCTCTACACGAGTAATGAAGTCTTCTAACGGGAATTTGCCCAAGTCTTCACCACCACGTGTACGTACCGCAACCTCACCAGCTTCGACTTCTTTGTCGCCGACAACCAGTAAATATGGAACACGTTTTAATGTGTGTTCACGGATTTTAAAGCCTATCTTCTCATTTCTCAAGTCGGCTGATGCACGAATTCCCTTTTCGTTCAGGGTTTTGACAACTTTTCGCACATAATCGCTTTGATTATCCGTGATATTCATTAATACAACTTGCGTTGGCGACAACCACAACGGGAAGTGCCCTGCGTACTCTTCAATAAGAATACCCATAAAGCGTTCAAGTGAGCCCAAAATAGCGCGGTGAATCATAACTGGCGTATGTCGCTCGTTATCTTCGCCCACGTAAGTAGCGCCTAAACGCCCTGGCAACGCAAAATCGAGCTGTATTGTACCACATTGCCAGGCTCTGCCCAGACAATCGAACAAAGTAAATTCTATTTTCGGACCATAAAAGGCCCCTTCACCCGGTAAATAAGAGAAATCGATGTCATTATTCTTCAGAGCCTGAGCCAATGCTGTTTCAGAACGATCCCAGGTAGCATCGTCGCCTAAGCGTTTTTCAGGGCGCGTTGAAAGCTTCACATCAATGTTCTCGAAACCAAAGGTTTTGTAGGTTTCATAAACCATTCTGATGCAACCCGCGACTTCTTCCTGAACCTGCTCTTCAGTACAGAAAATGTGCGCATCATCTTGTGTAAAACCACGAACACGCATCAGACCGTGCAAAGCACCTGAAGGTTCATTACGGTGACAGCTACCAAACTCAGCCATGCGTAACGGCAAATCACGGTAAGATTTCAAGCCCTGATTAAAGATTTGAACATGGCCCGGGCAGTTCATTGGCTTAACGGCGTATTCGCGGTTTTCCGATGAAGTGGTGAACATCAGTTCTGAGAATTTCTCCCAGTGACCCGATTTTTCCCACAATACCCGGTCCATCATCATAGGACCTTTGACTTCCTGATAGTCATACTCGCGCATCTTCTCGCGAATGTAAGTTTCCAGCTCACGGAAAATTGTCCAGCCGTTGTGGTGCCAGAAAACCATACCCGGCGCTTCTTCCTGCCAGTGGAATAAATCCTGAGCTTTAGCAATTTTACGGTGGTCGCGCTTTTCTGCTTCTTCTAAACGCTGTAAATAGGCTTTTAACTGTTTTTTATCTGCCCAGGCCGTACCGTATATACGCTGCAGCATTTTGTTGTCAGAGTCACCGCGCCAGTATGCGCCGGCCATTTTCATAATTTTAAAATGTTGGCAAAATTTCATGTTTGGCACATGAGGGCCACGACACATGTCGACGTATTCTTCGTGATGATAAAGCCCCGGGTTGGCATCGGTTGGGATGTCTTCGTCCAGGATCTCTATTTTATAAGGTTCATGGCGTTCTACGAAAGTTTCACGGGCTTCTTTCCAACTGACCTTTTTCTTAATAACGGCATATTCCGTCTTAGCCAGTTCTTTCATCCGCTTTTCAAGCTTTTCCAGGTCTTCCTGAGTGAAAGTGTGATCAACGTCGATGTCGTAGTAAAAGCCATTATCGATGACCGGACCAATAGCCATTTTCGCATCTGGCCACAGCTGTTTTACCGCGTGCCCCATTAAGTGAGCACAAGAGTGACGAATAATGTGTACGCCGTCGTCATCTTTTGGTGTCACAATTTCAATGCGAGCGTCGTGCTCGATGACTTCACAGGCATCAACCAGCTCACCGTCAATACGGCCAGCGACCGTTGCTTTAGCAAGGCCAGCGCCAATATCGGCAGCCACTTCCATAATGCTTACGGGTTTATCGAATTCGCGTTGACTTCCGTCAGGGAGAGTAATTACAGGCATGAAACTTCCTTTCCAACCAGTGGTGACACCTACCAAGTGCCACGTGCTCTATTTTTGGTTTTAACTGTTCTATAGAAAAAACCTACGAAATTTTTTGCGTTCGGTACCATCGAACGCGAGACGCTACTATAATCGACCGCTTACATTTGAGCAACCGCCGAGCCTGTTTTGACATCAGACATTGCCGGAGAATTGACCGGGCAACTTGCCGCTTTATTAGCCGCCAGTTTTTGGGCTGTCGCCACGCTGCTGTATCACCGCGCCGGTAGTCATTTCTCGCCCTTACAAATGAATTTGGTTAAAGGCGTTATTGCAACTCCCCTGCTTTTGATTGTGAGCCTGTTACTAGGTAACTCGCTGGAACTCAATTCCGGCCTTTGGTTACTTACCCTAAGCGGTATTATAGGTATTACCATTGGCGACAGTTGTCATTTTGCCGCTCTGCGCCGTTTAGGCCCCTGGCACGCTATGTTACTGGAGTACCTGGCACCGCCACTGGCTGCATTCATGGCCTGGTTATTCTTGAATGACGGTCTATCCACCATTGAAATTACCGGTGCAGTCATAACCTTAAGCGGCGTTCTGTGGGTCGTTACAGAAAAAGCCCCTGACAAACAACCTGCGCTTTCTTTATCTGGTATCTTTTTCGGTTGCGGCGCGGCGCTCTGTCAGGCCACCGGGTTAGTCATGGCTTTTGCGGTACTAATGCAGTCGAATGTTAACGCTATTGATGCGGCATTTGTGCGTCTTGCCGCAGGGTCTTTGTTGCTTGCCATAATTGTCGGGCTTTCAAAGCGAGGCGCGTACAACGCAATCATAAAACAAGTTCGCTCTATCAATCCGTTGCCACTGCTCGGCGCCATTGTATTCGGTACATTTCTGGCTATTTGGTTACAGCAAATTTCAATCGCCAATATCAACCCGGGTCTTACCCAAACCTTGCTATCCACCGCACCACTCTTTTTAATACCGATATCTTTACTGAAAAAACAACGAATTACCCCACGTTCTATAGCCGGAGCCCTAATCTCATTGGGCGGAATCAGTATTTTATTTCTATAGTAAGACGTAGAACCTTATTTCGTTGAGGATGCGAGGATAAACACTGACATCCCGGCAAAGGAGTTACCAATGAACGAAGAAAACTTACAAAGTGTGTCGGTGAAATGCCCGCACTGTGGTCACAATACTTTTTTGGATATTGACGCATCGGAGGGAAATCAGGACTATCAGGAAGAGTGTTCCGCCTGCGGTGACCTCATTCATGTTCAGTTACAGGTTGATGAAGTTAACCAACAGGCGCGCGTTAAAGTAGACGGCAACGACGAACAGTTTTACTGACGTTTAGCCAGCACCCGCTCAACGGTTTCAACAATAGTGATGGTTTGCTGATCAAGTTCAATGTTCAAACTGTCACCCACCTGCGTTGATTCTAAGTTGGTTAAGCGCAACGTTTCAGGAATTAAGTGCAGACTAAAGTAATTTGCGTCTACCTGACCTACCGTCAAACTCGCTCCATTAACTGCAATAAACCCTTTGGCAAACAAATACGGCGTGTATTGCTCCGGGAGTTCTACCCACATAGCGACATTATTGCCGGACGTATCAATTTTAGTCACTTTGCCCTGACAATGAATATGACCGGAAACCGCGTGCCCGCCAATTTCATCACCCACTTTAAGCGACCGCTCCAGGTTCACCGTATCCCCCTCGCTTAACAACCCCAGGTTCGTTAACCGCAAGGTTTCATCAATAACGTCAAAGTGCACCTGGGTATCGTTAAACTCAACCACAGTTAAACAGCAACCATTTATCGCAATACTTGCACCAATGGCCAAGTTTTGTAGAAATTGAGGTTCAGTTTTAATGACCAAGTGTCGAAAAGATCCTTGGTCAGAGACTGAAAATATCGTAGCTTGGGTTTGGACAATACCGGTAAACATCGATAAAACCTTGTTGCAAGGAATAAAATAATGAAGCGAAGTGTACTGATTTTCAGGCCTTTTGGCTATGTGTTAGTGGTCTTAGGATTATCTGCCTGCTCAGATGATCCAGGACTAACAGAGTACGCCGATAAGCTGAATAACCAAGTTCACAGTACACTCAACCTGCCTACTCAAACGATACAGGCGCCTAAGCCTCAACTGCAGTACCCTGCTAAACGCGATTTAACGCTTAATATTGAGCGAACCAGCATGGGGTTACTGGACAGTCTGCAGCTTAATCATTGCCAATTAGGTCAGTTGATTGCCGAAAACAACAGCTCGCTGGGCAGGCTAAAAAATGGATTCAGCCGCTACCATGCTGATCTGGCAATGATTCAGGCACTCAATGAATGCATTGAACACCCTGATTCAACCGGCGTTAAAGACAAATTAAAAGAAGCTCTGGCGCATAAAGAGTCACAGCTTAAGAACAGCCTGGCGAACGCCTTTGCCCGCGACGACGGGCTCAGAAAAGCTTTGTCAGTAGGAAATAATTCGTTACCCAAAATACACGTTACCGAATACAACTACGCGGTAAATGCACTGGAACGTTTCACCCGCATACTGGAACGCTGGAGCTACACAAAAAAAGCGGATGACCCGGCAGAACTCATAAAAATGCTTGGCCGTTTAGAGCGTAGTAATTACCTTCCCGACCTTTACCGCACTATGCTGGACTACTCCTATAAATTGGAGAAAATGACTGAGCTTCTGCCTGAGATTCCTCAATCAGTTTACTGCCAGAATGACCAAGTACCCGATAAAGCTCTGGAGCTGAAAAAAGCTTTTAACGCCATTTATATTGAAGAAATGCAAGGCGACATAGCGGAAATTATCGAACAGCATCAGCGTTTACTGATGACTCTTGAAAGTCTCGAAGGAATAGCACCTCAGCCCGAGTTAAAGACCTACATTGCAGAGTTGGGTACGCTCAGTAAAAAGCTCACCGATGCATCAGTGCATTTTGTTCGCCCGTGGCAGAGGTTTTACAGTGCCTGTGACTTTACGCCGGGCCTGGATTAAACGTAGCTGACTCAATTTACTGGCGCCGACTTTACGCTTACAGATGCCATATTTTAGTCAGACTGGGGTGTGGCTTACCTTGCTCTTTTTCATGAATTTCATTGATAACGTAGCGTAAACCAAGAAATACCCAGAGCCAGAAAGCCGCAAACAGTGTACCAACCATAATAACGATGACCGATGAACGCATCAAAATATCCACATGCAGAATATTAAACCCAAGCTGCGCGATGATACCCGCTATTCCGGCAAGAAAAAGAAGCCCGGCAAACGCCCGTATTACTCGTAAAAAATTTAACATGAAACCTCCTGAGTCTTTGCCGATTTCCCCCTATCCCCTTTTATTGAAGCCGAAAAAGAAAATTTGAGCAAATTCAACGGGACTTAAGCGCAACACCTCTGGCTCTGTATTGAATAGAATTTCGACAAACAAATGGGTTTCATAAAAAATCACTTGCACCTGTTAGCGCAAATCACTAATATACCGCCCGTCTTAACGACACTTCTAAATGTGCGTCCGTAGCTCAGTTGGTTAGAGCGCTGCCTTGACATGGCAGAGGTCGGTAGTTCGAGTCTACTCGGACGCACCATTTGAAAATCCCTCTCAAGTCTTCTAAATTCAATACTTTCAGCACGTTAAACTTTTCACATAGAAGTTGACTCATGCATGACTAATTCGGGCATCATACTGGTAGCGTCAGCGGCGCTTTTCTGGGGTTTGTCGGGCGGAATTGCCGGTATTCTCATTAACAACGACTGGGATGCCCTGTTAATCTCTTTCTACCGCGGCGCAATTGGATTAGTATTTGTGCTTATTTGGCTGGCACTGAGGCCTCGATACAGCGGTCTGGCCAATAGTCGGTTATGGCTATGGGCCGTCATTGCAGGGCTGGGTGTAGCCGGTAACTTCGGTTTTTACTTCTTTAGTATTTCCGAAAGCAACGTTGCGGTTGCTGCAACCCTTATGTATTGCGCGCCAATATTTGTTTACCTCATTTCTTTTGCGCTCAAGCTGGAAAGCCCTACGCTCGCAAAATGGGCAGCAATTGCGTTAGTTATGGTGGGTGTTGTGCTGCTGACCCGTGTTTATCAAATGGAAGGGAACAGCATTACCCTGCTGGGTGTGGCAACGGGGTTACTCTCAGGACTGTCCTTGGCTCTTTTTATCTTCGGCTTTAAATACGCCACTCAGCACGGCAGCCCGCAGGCCATTCTTAGCATTGCTTTTTTAACCCTTGTTGTGGTGCTGGGTGTTCTGATAGATCCGGCAGAAGCAGCTCAGGTGCCAGGTTCGGTCGACTGGCCCCTATTTGCCATTATTGGGGTGCTTGGCGGCGGTGCATCCTTTATTCTGTATCTTATTGGCTTACGAAGAACACCACCGGCCTTAGCCTCTATTGTGGCCACAATAGAGCCCGTCACGGCTTCGCTTTTCGGCGTAATTGTTTTAGGTGAAATACTGGCTTACTCACAAGTATTAGGCATGCTGCTTATTCTTGTCACTGTCACTGCTTTGGGTGTTTATTCCGGTAAAGAGTCTTCTGATTAAACGGATTATCGCACTACCTTTTGTCCAAAGCCTGTTACAATACACCAAGAAACTTAAACCGAAAGTAGCCTCTTAATGCCTGACCAGACTCCAGCAAACACAGCCGAAATTACTCAATTTAATCAGCTAAAATTAGCGCCAGCCTTAATCTCCAGACTGAATGAAATTGGTTATGAACAAATGACACCCGTTCAGTCATTAAGCTTACCAGTTATTCTGGATAATGCGGATGCGGTTGTACGGGCCAATACCGGTTCAGGAAAAACAACGGCTTTTGCGCTGGCTCTGCTGTCCAAGTTAAATACTAAAAGCTTTGCCCCACAAGCGTTAGTGCTTTGCCCTACACGCGAATTAGCTCATCAAGTTGCCGAAGAAGTTCGTAACTTAGCTAAATCTATGACGAACATAAAAGTATTAACCCTATGTGGTGGAGAGCCAAGCCGCATCCAGACCAGTTCCCTTGAGCATGGCGCTCATGTACTGGTTGGGACTCCCGGGCGTGTACTTGACCACCTTGAGCAACGAAATGTTGATTTGTCCGCGCTGAACACCTTTGTTCTGGACGAGGCTGACCGTATGCTCGAGATGGGGTTTCAGGAGAGCCTGAGCGCTATTGTTAAGCACATTCCTAAAGCGCGACAAACCCTGTTATTTAGTGCGACTTATCCAAAGAATATCGCGGCTTTGGCTGAGCAGGTAACAACCAAAGCGACCAATATTAATGCGATTCAGGAAGCAGCAAGACCCAGAATTAAACAACACTTTTATGCAATGAACAACGAAGACAGCGCACAACTGGTTATGAGCGTGTTAACGGAGCACCAGCCAGAAAACTGTCTTGTTTTTTGCAACACAAAGAACGAAGTTAAGGACATACTCAGTACGCTGCAGGCAAACAAATTCAGCGTGTTAGCTTTGCACGGAGAGCTTGAACAAAAAGACCGTGATCAGGCAATTATACAATTCAGTAACGGCAGTGTGCGGGTACTTGTAGCAACCGATGTCGCCTCTCGCGGGTTAGATATTGCTGAGCTCGACTTGGTTGTTAATGTTCATATGGCTCACGATTTAGATACCCATACCCACCGTATAGGCCGTACCGGCCGTGCCGGAAAAGAAGGTATGGCTATAACCTTAGTTTCCGCACAGGACGACTATAAAATGCGACTGCTTGAAGACACTTTCGCCGAGCCCATTCAGGTACAACCTGCACCAAACTTACCTGGCATTAAACCTCTGAAAGCGACTATGACAACGCTGCAAATAAGCGGCGGAAAGAAAGATAAATTAAGACCAGGTGACATTGTCGGAGCACTAACCAGAGACGATGTTCTGAGTGCAGACGATATTGGAAAAATAAAGCTGGAAAATACGTTTGGTTTTGTTGCCGTACATTCTCGTTTGGCAAAACACGCTTTAGGTCTTATTGGTAACAATAAGATAAAGGGTAAGAAGTTTCGCGCAAAACTGCTTTAAATAGTTCAGAGAATAAATAAAAAAAACGGTGGCATTTTACCGCCACCGTTTTCACTTCTAGTTTCCTGAGCTCAGCTTTTATTTCAGATCAAAACGATCTAACTGCATGACTTTCGTCCATGCCTGAACAAAGTCACCGACAAACTTCTGGTCTGCATCGCTCATTGCATAAACTTCAGCAACAGCACGCAATTCAGAGTTCGAACCAAAAATCAGGTCAACCGGCGTTGCTGTATATTTCTGTTCTCCGGTTTTACGGTCGTAACCTTCGTAGATAGCTTCATTGTCCGATGACTGCTTCCATTCGTTATCCATGCTTAGCAGGTTAACGAAAAAGTCATTACTTAATGTACCCGGCTTGTCAGTAAACACACCATGGTCACTGCCATCATAGTTAGCATCTAAAGTACGCAAACCACCGACTAATACAGTCATTTCCGGTACGGTTAAGGTTAACTGGTCAGCTTTATCGACCATGTGCTGAGCTGGCGGCACTCGGTTACCTTCAGCATAATAGTTGCGGAAGGCATCGGCTTTAGGTTCAAGGAAAGAAAACGAATTAACGTCGGTCATTTCCTGAGACGCGTCAGTGCGGCCCGGCTCAAACGGAACGGTCACATCATAGCCAGCGTCTTTCGCTGCTTTTTCAATAGCCGCTGCACCACCAAGAACAATAACGTCAGCTAACGACACTTGCTTGTCGCCTGATAACTCATCATTAAAGTCTTCCTGAACACCCTTCAATGTATTTAGCGCTTTCTTAAGTTCAGTTGGGTTATTCGCTTCCCAACTCACCTGAGGCTCTAATGCAATACGAGCGCCATTAGCACCACCACGCATGTCAGTACCGCGGAAGCTTGATGCCGATGCCCAGGCTGTGCGCACTAACTGAGGGACAGAAAGACCAGACTTCAGAATTACCGCTTTAAGCTGCTCAATTTCACCATCGTTAATCAGCTCAAAGTCCACTTCAGGGATAGGATCTTGCCATAGAAGATCTTCCTGCGGAGCCATATCGCCAAGATAACGCTGCTTAGGACCCATATCACGGTGCGTCAGCTTGAACCAGGCTTTGGCAAAGGCCAATTCAAACTCTTTAGGGTCTTCGTGGAAGCGCTTAGCGATTTTACGATACTCAGGGTCCTCTTTTAGCGAAAGGTCCGTCGTAAACATAATAGGTGCATGACGTTTGCCTTCAACGTGCGCGTCCGGCACCAGTGCTGACGCCTGACCGTCAACAGGGATCCACTGAATAGCGCCTGCAGGACTCTTTGTCTGTTCCCACTCAAAACCAAACAAGTTATCCAGGTACTGAGTTGTCCATGCGGTTGGATTCACTGACCACGCACCTTCTAAACCACTGGTGATGGTGTCTTCAGCATTGCCCTTGCCACATTTGTTTTTCCAGCCCAGCCCCTGCTCTTCTACACCCGCAGCTGCTGGTTCTGCACCTAAGCAGTCTTCTGGCTTGTGCGCGCCGTGCGCCTTACCAAAGGTATGTCCGCCGGCAATTAAGGCGACCGTTTCTTCGTCGTTCATTGCCATACGGCCAAAGGTGTCGCGTATATCTTTTGCTGCCAATAACGGGTCAGGTTTACCGTTTGGTCCTTCAGGGTTAACGTAAATTAAGCCCATCTGAACAGCTGCCAGAGGGTTTTCAAGTTCACGATCACCTGAGTAACGTTCGCCACCGCCTAACCATTCTTTTTCAGGCCCCCAGTAAACAATGTCGGGTTCCCATGCATCTTCGCGTCCACCGGCAAAACCGAAGGTTTCAAAGCCCATCGATTCAAGCGCAACGTTACCGGTTAACACCATTAAATCAGCCCAGGAAATATTCTTTCCATACTTCTGCTTAACCGGCCACAATAGGCGGCGCGCTTTATCCAGACTGACGTTATCCGGCCAGCTGTTCAAAGGTTCAAAACGTTGCTGAGCGCCTGCGGCACCACCACGGCCGTCCTGAACCCGATAAGTTCCGGCTCCGTGCCAGGCCATACGAATAAAGAAAGGACCATAATGCCCATAATCGGCCGGCCACCAGTCCTGATCCGATGTCATTAATTCTTCAATGTCTTTTTTGACTTGCTCTAGATCAAGCTGACTGAAAGCCTCAGCGTAATCAAAATCATCGCCATAAGGGTCTGACTCCGGGCTGTGTTGACGTAGAGGCTCTAAATTGAGCTTATTTGGCCACCAAAACTCGTTCGACTTAGGCTCAGGAGAGTTCATCTCGTAAGATGAGTTTTCCTGGGCATTGGCAACACCTGATCCCACGGAAAGCGATATCGCAATCGCTACAGTAGAAAGTAAAGGTACTGTTTTATTAAACATGATTAATTACCCTTTTTGTTAGACACAGTAAGTGCGCTATTAATATAGACTAAACGCGGTGTTTTGGGGGGCTCAGATAGATTCGAAAAATAGATTGAGCTAATCGGATAGTCAGTATTTATTAAAAATAGAAGAGAAATGTTAGTAATAAAATTTTTTAACTTACCTGCTATACCTGAATACTTTCTCGTCTTAACTGGGATTTACAGAACTAGAGTAAAAAACTCAGAGTCAACTATATTAATGACTCTATTTAAAAAATATTACAACTCAGCCTTAATCTGGAGAATAGATGCTTTCACTGACCAGTGTCGCGTTATTTAGTCAGTTATCGCTTCAACAACCTGAGGAAGTGAACAAAGGGCCGGAAGACTGCTCTTTTGAGAAAGTCGACTTTACAACCAACTTCGCTGTTGGTCGTTTGCACCATTGTGAGAAAACTGGTGACAATCAATACAGTCTGTACCTTGAACCAGAAAGAGAAAAAATCAATCCGAGCCCTTGGTATGCCTTTGCCGTAGAGAACCTTACTGAAGAGAGTCAAACCATTGATATCACACTGGTCGCCAGTGAAGGGGTATCTCGTTATAAGCCTAAACGCAGCGCAGGAGACGATATGTGGCACCCCATTCCCTTTTCGGAAGGTGATGGCTGGCTTCAGTTTGAACTGACACTATCGGCGCAAACAAAAGAACTTATCGCCGGGCAGGAGATCATCGATAACGTCCATTACATTGAGTGGCTTAGTAGCTTAATTAAAGAGCCACAACAATCGGAAGTTATTTCTCTGGGGGTTTCTAGTGAAGGCCGCAACTTAGCGGCCTTAGAACACAAAGTGAAATCCAGCGACAAGTGGATAATACTTATTGGCCGACAACACCCGCCAGAGGTTACTGGTGCACTTGCCCTGCTCCATTTTGGCGAGCTTTTATTCAGCGACGAAGCTTACGTGGTTAAGTTTCGTCAAAAGTACAATATATTACTGGTTCCTAACATGAACCCGGACGGCGTCTATCATGGCAACTGGCGGTTAACGGCAGCTGGCATCGATATGAACCGCGACTGGAACAACCAAACGCTTCCGGAAACCCAAGCCTTAACCAACTACCTTGAAAAGCTCGTAGAAAACGGTGGTCAAATAGAGTTTGCGATAGACTTTCACTCCACTCACCGTAATGTCTTTTACACTATGCCTAAAGACTATGAGTCACCAAGTGGCGTCCCTTTAAGAAACCCACAGCGAGTTTATGACTGGATTGAAGAAATAGCCGAAATGGTCGATTCAGTGGAACTCGAATATCAACCGGGTGACCACCCCGAAAGCGGTGTTTTTAAACAATTTATCGCTGATGAGTTCGCCGCTCACGCCGTCACCTATGAAGTCAGTGACAGCGAAGACCGAAATAACATTAAAAGAGTTGCGGAAGCCGCTCTCATTTCTCTGGTGAACCGCCTAGATTAAAGGTTTCGTAAAGTTCATTGCTGCCTGTCGTTGGTGTCGCTATTTTTTAACGCAGGATAGCCAATTGGTTATCTCTGCTTAGCGACTCTCAACAAAGGAAGTATTATGAAGAAAACATTAATTGCAATTGCATTGATTGGAACTTCAACTAGCGCATTAGCGGACTCTCCTAACTGGAATAAACTTCAGGCGTCGTACATTGACACCGATATCGAAACGCCCATTGACGAAGATATCTCAATGGACGGATATGCCGTATCGGGGTCACTATCGCTGAATGAGTCCATTTTTATCTTGGCTAACTTCGACTCTGTTGGCGATGAATCGGAGTTCGGGGATGTCGACTTAGACTCGCTTAACGCCGGCATCGGGTTCAATCATGGCATCACAGAGTCCACCGATATTTTTGCAACCGTCACCTACGAAAAGCTTGAACTTGTAGGCTCTGTTGACGACATCGGCTCTGAGTCATTTGATGAATCTGGATACGGTGCCGGACTAGGTGTTCGCTCAATGTTGACAGATTTTCTTGAGTTGTCAGTAAAAGCTGATTACCTGGACATTGATGATGAAAATGCCATTCGTTACGATGCTTCAGCGTTCTTTCATTTGACTGAAAACCTGTCTCTTGGGGTTGGCTATAAACTCTACGACCTCGATGAAATTGACCAGGACATTGATACTGTCGCGGCAACAGTCCGATACAGTTTTTAATACCAGGATTGTTCCCCTAAGCACTGACGTGCGGCTCGATGCAGCGCACGTCAGTATCCTTCCTAATTAAATTTATTTCTCTAATCTATTATTTTTACAGCGAAAAATCGATCTAACTTTGAGAAATCTGCGTAGCTCTCTATACTCTAGTAATGAATTTAGAATAAATGTTTAAATTCAAGGCGGTAAAATGCCTACTTCTATAAAGGGGAGAGCTAATGTCCAAAAAAGAAGAAGAAGTGCTCCGCGGAGATAAAGATCTCGAGCGTGAGCGTAAAGCTAACGACCCAATGATTCCTGATGGTGAAGTCAATCCAATCAATACCGATTATCAAGTAGGACAAGACAACGTTGTGATGAAATTCGGGCCTTTTGGTCTCGATTTTCATAATCGCGTATTTGCCATTTCAGGACTGGCAATTGTTGCCTTTGTCTTCATAACCTTAATGTTTCAAAATCAGGCTGAACCTGTATTTACAAGCACCAAAGACTGGCTGACAGCCAATCTTGACTGGTTCTTTATTGGAGCGGCCAATATATTTGTAATCCTGTGTTTGTTTCTCATCTTTTCTCCACTCGGTAATGTCCGTCTGGGGGGAACCGAAGCCAGCCCCGATTTTTCTTATTTAGGTTGGTTTTCAATGCTATTCGCTGCCGGTATGGGTATCGGACTCATGTTTTATGGTGTTTCCGAGCCAATAACCCACTTCAGTACCGCCCTGGCTGGTACTGAAACAAATGCCGACGGTATACGCACCGACTGGGCACCTCTTGCTGGTGCCGGTGGCGATGAAGCCGCGGCAATGAAGCTGGGCATGGCTGCTACGATTTTCCACTGGGCACTGCACCCATGGGCAATCTATGCGGTACTAGCGCTAGGGCTCGCTTTATTCTCTTTCAACAAAGGGTTACCGCTTACTATTCGCTCAATTTTCTACCCTATTTTGGGTGAGCGCGTATGGGGCTGGCCAGGTCATATCATCGATATTGTAGCCATACTGGCAACCTTGTTTGGCTTAGCAACGTCACTTGGCTTGGGTGCTTCCCAGGCAGCGTCCGGCTTTAATTTCTTGTTTGGCTGGAGTGAGGGAACCACAACACAGGTTCTGCTAGTTATCGGTATTACCGCTGTCGCACTAGTATCCGTGCTTGCAGGACTAGAGTCTGGCGTTCAGCGTTTATCGCAAATCAACATGACATTAGCCGCGATTTTAATGTTGTTCGTCATTATTGTTGGTCCGACGGTCGCGATTCTGACTGGCTTTGTCGATAACCTCTATAACTACGTTGTAAACTTACCGGCCTTGTCCAATCCAGTTGGTCGTGAAGACTTAAACTTTTCTCAAGGCTGGACGTCTTTCTACTGGGCCTGGTGGATAGCATGGTCACCATTCGTGGGGATGTTCATTGCCCGTGTTTCACGGGGGCGTACTGTACGTGAATTCTTGATCTCAGTGCTGCTAATACCGTCTATAGCCTGTGTTTTTTGGATGAGTGTATTTGGTACCGCAGCTATTGAACAGTTTTTAGCTGGGGCCGAGAAAGTCGCGGAGGTTGATTTATCATTACAGCTGTTTGTGATGTTAGATGGCTTACCATGGACAGGCATTACCTCATTCGTGGGGATTATCCTTGTTATGGTTTTCTTCATTACCTCCTCTGATTCCGGTTCACTGGTTATCGATACCATCAGTGCCGGCGGTAAAGTCGAAGCGCCAGTACCTCAGCGTATCTTCTGGTGTACCTTTGAAGGGTTAGTCGCAATTGCCCTGATACTGGGCGGTGGTTTAGTTGCACTACAAGCCATGGCCGTTTCAGCTGGCTTACCTTTCACTCTTGTTCTGCTGGCGGCGTGTGTCGCAGTCATTCAGGGCTTGCGCTCTGAACCAAGAGTTGGTAAAACCACAAAATAACCTACCACGAGCGACACCTCTGGGTGTCGCTCACTTTCTAAGGTGCTTATATGGAAGCTGAGCACGTCGAAATACTGAACTTCTTACGCAAATATTCTCCATTTAATGAGTTACCGGAAGAAGAGCTTCAATTAGCCGCTAAGAACACGTCAGTAGCATACTTCAAAGCAAAGACTCAGATATTAGAGTTTAATCAGCATATCGATTCTCTGCATGTCGTCAGAAGTGGGTCTATTGAGACCTACCACAAAGACGGTTCGCTGTTTAACCGGCTGGACGAAGGTGGTTTTTTCGGTGAAGCAGGTTTACTTCGTAAAGGCCGTGTCCGCTTTCCGGTCAGAACCATTGAAGACACATTACTTTACTACATTCCGGGCGAGCTCTTTAATCGCTTTTATGACGAATACGACTCTTTTGCCGACGCGGTGGAGGTTGAAGAACAACGCCGTGTTAGCCATGCGGTAAAAGAACACGAAAACCGCAACCGCACATTGTCAGCCCGCGTCGAAACGTTAATTACACGCGAGCCTGTGGCCATCGACAAAAACGCATCAATACGTGAAGCCGCTGGTTTAATGACCGATGAGAAAGTATCGTCATTGCTTATTTACGACGGCGAAAAACAAGACAAACCTGTTGGCATAATCACCGACAAAGACTTGCGTAAACGTGTACTCGCCGTAGACAGAGATGCTTCCAGTCCGGTCTCTGACATCATGTCTGAAAATTTGATTTTTATTCAGCATAACAACCGCGTTTTTGAAGCGTTTTTAACCATGCTACGTACCAACCTGCATCACTTACCGGTGCTACGTCAGCAGAAAGTGGTCGGCGTTATTGCTTTGTCTGACGTCGCACGACATGAATCGCAAAGTAGCTTATATGTTGTTTCCAGCATTTTTAAGCAAACCAGCATTGAAGAGCTCTCGCAGCTGGTGCCTGACGTGCATAAAAGCTTTGTGCGTATGGTGGAAGAAGACGCCAACTCACGCATTATTGGCTCGGCCATGGCTACTATTGGACGCAGCTTCAAACAGCGCCTATTAGAGTTAGCCGAAGAAAAATACGGACCGCCGCCGGTTCCTTACTGCTTTCTGGCGCTGGGCTCCATGGCTCGCGACGAACAAACCGTTGTAACAGATCAGGACAATGCCATGGTGCTGGATGACAGTTTTGATCCCAAACTACACGATGAATATTTTCTTAATATCGCGCAGTTTGTTTCCGATGGCCTGAATGCCTGCGGTTATACCTACTGCACTGGCGATATTATGGCAACAAACCCAAACTGGCGGCAGCCTCTCTCTAAATGGAAGCATTACTTTAGCGACTGGATAGATAACCCATCGCCCGAAAAGTTACTGCAGTCCTCCATATTTTTTGATCTGGACGGTGTAGGTGGTGAAACCCGTTTTGCTAAAGAGCTGAATCAACTTATTCGCAAAAAGGCACCAAAAAACAAACGATTCATAGGCTCTATGGCTCGTAATGCATTGAATCGAACACCGCCGTTAGGCTTTTTTAAAGACTTTGTGATGGAAAAAGACGGCAAGCATCGTGACAGTATTAATACGAAGCGTCGTGGCACCGGCCCGGTTGCTGACTTAATTCGGGTACATGCTCTGGCCATTGGTGCGCAACGGCAAAATTCCTTTGCGCGGTTAGAGGAAATAATTGAGGCCAACGTTCTGCCGAAAGGTCGCGGCCCTGATTTACGCGACGCGCTTGAACTCATTTCTATGGTGCGAATTCGTCACCAGGCTTTAGCATTAGAAGCCGGAGATCCCCCCGATAACAATGTCGCACCGGAAGACTTATCAGATTTTGAGCGTAAAAACCTAAAGGACGCTTTTCAAATTCTTAGCAACGCGCAGAAATACCTGCGTTATAAATATTCCGGGGGCTGATAATGTTGTATCTGCCACCAGATGCTGAGAATAAACAACAGAAAAGCACCATAGACTGGCCAAAACGTTTTCAGGAGCTGGCCAAAACAGCCAAATACCCTGCCCTGAAAAAATACTATGAGGCGGGTATAGCTAGTAGCAGCTCTCCTATTAGCCATGTCCCTATGGTCGCAGTCGACTTTGAAACCACCGGTATGAACCCCGATAAGCACGGCATTATTAGCATTGCTGTTATACCCATGACGCTTGACCGAATCCACATGAGTCAGGCAAAACAATGGATTGTTAAGCCCCGAAGGCTACTAACCAATGAGTCAATTACCATTCACGGTATAACACACAGTGCCATTGAAAGAGCTCCCGATTTTTCCGAAATTATCGAGCCCTTATTAGAAGCCGTAGCCGGAAAGGTTTGGGTGGTGCATTACAACGGTATAGAGCGCCCGTTTCTACAAGGTGCCTTTAAAGAGCGCCTAAAAGAAAGCATTCATTTCCCGGTTATCGACACAATGGAAATTGAAGCGCGCTTTCATCGCCAGAAACGCAGTTTATGGGACAAGTTAACTGGTAAAGAGCGGGTGTCTATTCGTTTAAGTGATAGCAGAGATCGCTATAACCTGCCCTTCTATGCACCGCACGATGCCATGACCGACGCCTTAGCTTGCGGTGAACTTCTGCAAGCACAAGTTGCTCATCACTTTTCAGTTGAAACGCCTATTGGGGATATTTGGCTGCCTTAAGCTACGTTAACCTGCGAACGCCCGGCAGATTTTGCTTTATACAAGGCATTGTCTGCCTCGCGCATGATATCTCTTAGTGGTGTACTCGCAGGCTGTGATGATACGCCAATACTGGTGGTACAATGTAGAAGATCGTTAAAATAGAGAGCTTTCACGTTGCTAACTGCTTTATAGACCTGGTTTGCGAAATCCAGTTTTTCCCGCTTTTCCGTTTCATGAAAAACAATAGCAAACTCTTCACCGCCCATACGCCCTATTACGGTATTACTATCAGCTAGCGAGTTGAGTTTCTGACCAATGGCTGCAAGCAACGTGTCGCCCGCTTCGTGCCCGTAGTTGTCATTGATGTCTTTAAAGTAGTCTAAGTCGAGAATCATTAAACCCAGACTGGAGGATTTAGAGAGACTTTTTCGTAACTTGTCGGCATACATAAAGAATGCTCGGCGGTTATACAATTGAGTCAAACTATCGATTTCTGCGAGAACTTTTAATTCTTTTTGGGCTTCCTGAAGCTCTACTTCTACCTGTTTGCGTTCGGTAATATCCGCCGCCACTTCTAACCGAACCTGTCGTCCGTCATGCCATTGAATTAAGCGATCACGACACTGATACCAGCAATTATTACGAGTGTTCTTAAACTCCCAAAGGTAGGTATCGCCATTTTTCGGAAGTAACGGATTGGTACAAAAGTCACAAGGATTGCTTTGCCCTTTTTGTAAAACCTCAAAGCAACGCTTACCTCTCACTTCGTCAAACTCGCTAACGCCACCAATATTCTTTAGCGCATACTTGTTCATGAATAGCAGCTCGTGAGTGTCTGTGTCAGAGACATATACAACAGCGTCGAGGTTATCGAGAATATTTTCCAGGTCGGAGACTTCAGTTACTGCGCTTGGTATCATAAGTTTACGTAAAAGTACTGGCATGTGCCTTTGATTCATGTCAGGTTTTACTTTCTCATATAATTAAAAATTAAACATTATTCAATGGTCTAAAAATGAAAAATATTCTTTTTCTTACGTCAATTGCCGTCGCAAGCTTTGCACCCTTTATCAGTTCTGCCCAGGTAGTAAAGCCTGCTCCACGCGTTAGTACTCAAGCTCAGGCTGAGTTTTTTGCGGCAATTAACGAGCACTGTGGCAACTCATACGCTGGCGAAGTAACGGTTGATACCCCTGCAAGTGAGGGCTTTGAAGGCCCGTTGATTATGCATGTGCGCAAGTGCGGTGATACTAAAATTGAAATTCCGTTTCACGTTGGGGACAACCATTCACGCACCTGGATTTTAACACAAACAGGGTCTGGTATTAGTCTTAAACATGATCATCGCAAGCAAGATGGCAACTATGATCCTTTAACCATGTACGGTGGTCATACTGTTGATAAGGGTCACCCGACAGCTCAATCTTTCCCTGCTGATGCTTACTCAAAAGAACTATTTATTGAACTGGGAGTACCACAGTCGAATACCAACATTTGGCAAATGTATATCCACGATGACACATTTACCTATCGTTTAATTCGCGAAGGCAGAGAGTTTCGGGTTGATTTTGACTTAACAGAAACCGTTGATACGCCACCAACACCCTGGGGCTATGCTGATTAATCTGAGTTTCTATCGCTCCAATGAGTATTTTCATTGTCGCGCTCTTCTTTTTCCATGAGCACTAAAGTGAGATAAATCTTAGTAGGCAGCGATAAAATAACGCCAATGGCGTTCATCGCTGCCCCTAAAATATACCCACGAAAGCCAATGTCATCATTGCCGAAGGTAACAACCAACACCACGTGACCTAATAATATTAGGCTGATGCCGGTGATCATAGCGGCTTTGAGCAGTTTGGCCTGCGTGGCGTCCTTCATTTACAGTACGTCACCAGGAATGCGAACCTTTCCTTCCATTAAGACCCGCGCGCTGCGGCTCATAATGGCTTTAATAGCAGTCCATTGACCATTCACTTGTTTACATTCAGCACCGACTTGCAAGGTACCCGACGGGTGACCAAAGTTCACCATAGTACGGTCTTTGCCACCTGCAGCTAAGTTTACGGTAGTACCAGGAATTGCCGCGGCAGTTCCGATAGCAACAGCAGCAGTTCCCATCATGGCGTGATGCAATTTTCCCATCGACATCGCCCTTACCAGCAAGTCAACGTCATCGGCTTTAATGACCTTACCACTGGATGCCGTGTAATCTTTCGGCGCTGCAACAAAAGCAACTTTTGGCGTGTGTTGGCGGTTTGCCGCTTCTGCAACATTGCCAATTAGCCCCATTTTTACCGCGCCATAGGCACGAATGGTTTCAAAGCGTTCCAGTGCTTCCGGACTGCCGTTAATGACTTCCTGCAGCTCTGTGCCGTCGTATCCAATTTCTTCTGCATTAAGGAAAATGGTCGGAATACCAGCGTTGATCATCGTTGCTTTTAATGTGCCAATGCCAGGAACCTCTAGATCATCAATAAGGTTACCGGTCGGAAACATGGACTCACCATCCGCTGATGGATCCATAAACTCCACCGGCACTTCAGCCGCCGGAAAGGTGACACCGTCCAGAATAAAGTCACCGGTTTCCTGCACTTCACCATTGACCATAGGCACTTTGTTGACAATGGTTTTACCAATATTGGCCTGCCAGATACGGACTTCGCACACACCGTTTTCAGGGATACGCTCAGCATCGACAAGACCATTAGCAATAGCAAAAGGCCCTACGGCTGACGATAAATTGCCGCAGTTACCGCTCCAGTCAACAAAAGGCTTATCAATAGACACCTGACCGAAAAGATAATCGACATCGTGCTCTGGTTGAGTACTTTTCGATACGATCACGGTTTTGCTGGTACTTGACGTTGCGCCACCCATACCGTCCGTATGCTTAGCATAAGGATCCGGACTGCCGATTACGCGCATCAATATAGCGTCACGCACAGCGCCCGGCTGTTGAGCCGGCTCGGGTAAGTCCTGCAGACGAAAGAAAACCCCTTTTGAGGTCCCGCCACGCATATAGGTGGCGGGAATTTTAATTTGTGGTTTATGCATCGTTTTAGAACCCCTTAGCTTGCTTCTGCTTCTAAAAAGTCCTGAGCAAAACGTTGTAATACACCACCGGCTTCATAAATTGATACTTCTTCTTTGGTGTCTAAGCGGCACTGTACCGGCACTTCTTCACTGTCACCATTGGCACGATGAATGACTAAAGTCAGTCTCGCACCAGCTTCCGGCGTACCTTTCACATCAAAGGTTTCAGTACCATCAATATTCAGCGTTTTACGGGTTGTGCCTTCTTCAAACTGCAGTGGCAATACACCCATACCAATTAAGTTGGTACGGTGAATGCGCTCAAAGCCTTCGGCAACAATGACTTCAACACCGGCTAAGCGCACACCTTTTGCAGCCCAGTCGCGTGACGAGCCCTGACCATAATCAGCACCAGCCACAATAATAAGCGGCTGTTTGTTCTCCATATAGTGTTCAATAGCTTCCCACATGCGCACGGTTTTACCTTCAGGTTCAATTCGTGCCAGCGAGCCCTGAATGACTTTACCGCCTTCTCCTTTCACCATTTCATTAAACAGTTTCGGGTTAGCAAAGGTCGCGCGCTGCGCTGTTAAATGGTCGCCACGGTGCGTTGCGTAAGAGTTAAAGTCCTCCTCCGGCACACCCATTTTCGCCAAATATTCACCGGCGGCACTGTCAGCCATAATAGCGTTTGACGGTGACAAGTGGTCGGTGGTGATATTATCACCCAGCACCGCTAACGGACGCATACCTTTCATGGTGCGCTCTGCAGCTAATGCGCCTTCCCAATATGGCGGACGGCGAATATAGGTAGTTTGTGGGCGCCAGTCGTACAACGGGTTGTTCTTCTCACCGTAGTCAACTGACAGGTCAAACATCGGGTCATAAACCTTACGGAATTGCTCAGGTTTAACGCTCTGTTTCACAATGGCATCAATCTCTTCATCGCTCGGCCAGATATCTTTCAGCGTTACCGGATTACCGTCCGGGTCAATGCCCAATACGTCTTTCTCAATATCAAAGCGAATAGTACCCGCTATGGCGTAAGCTACAACCAATGGCGGCGAAGCCAGGAACGCCTGCTTAGCATAAGGGTGAATACGACCGTCAAAGTTACGGTTACCAGACAATACCGCCGTAGAGAATAAGTCGCGGTCAATAATTTCCTGCTGTATTTTCGGATCCAACGAACCACTCATGCCGTTACAGGTGGTACAGGCAAAGGCTACTACGCCAAAACCTAAATCTTCCAGTTCAGGCAACAGTTCCGCTTCTTCCAGATACATTTTGACCGTCTTAGACCCTGGAGCCAGCGATGATTTTACCCATGGCTTACGGGTTAAGCCCAGCTTGTTCGCGTTACGAGCAATTAGGCCGGCAGCAATCATGTTGCGTGGGTTACTGGTATTGGTACAGCTGGTAATGGCTGCGATAATCACCGCGCCGTCAGGCATTTTGCCTTCTTCCGGGTTCTCAATGTGTTTCGCAACACCACGCTCAGATAACTCCGATGCCGGTAACAACGAATGCGGATTCGATGGCCCGGCCAAGTTACGCTTAACTTTTGACAAATCGAATTTAAGTACCCGACCATACTCCGCAGACTTTAAGCTGTCAGCCCACAACCCGGTTTCTTTGGCAAAGTGTTCAACCAATTCAACCTGGTCATCGTCACGCCCGGTCAGCTTCAGATAATCAATGGTCTGATCATCAATATAGAACATGGCTGCAGTCGCGCCGTATTCCGGTGTCATATTTGAAATGGTTGCACGGTCGCCTACCGTTAAGGCTTCTGCACCTTCACCATAAAATTCCAGATACGCACCAACAACACGCTCTTTACGCAAAAACTCGGTCATTTCCAACACTAAATCGGTACTGGTAATGCCCGGTTGCAGCTTGCCGCTAAGCTCAACGCCTACAATATCAGGCAAGCGCATGTAAGATGCTCGCCCAAGCATAACGCTTTCCGCTTCCAGACCACCAACGCCCACAGAAATAACACCTAAGGCATCAACCATTGGCGTATGGCTGTCAGTACCCACACAGGTATCAACAAAAGCGACATTGTCGCGAACCTGCACCACCGGAGACATTTTCTCCAGGTTTATCTGGTGCATAATGCCGTTGCCAGGAGGAATGACATCAACGTTTTTAAACGCTGTTTTGGTCCAGTTAATAAAGTGAAAACGATCGTCGTTACGACGGTCTTCAATCGCCCGGTTCTTCTCGAAAGCATCTTTATCAAAACCGGCGTGCTCAACAGCCAGTGAGTGGTCAACAATCAGCTGCGTAGGAACCACAGGGTTTACTTTGGCAGGGTCACCGCCCTTTTCTGCAATAGCGTCACGTAGGCCAGCTAGATCAACCAGCGCCGTCTGGCCCAGAATGTCATGGCAGACAACCCGTGCAGGAAACCAGGGAAAGTCGTGTTCTTTTTTACGGTAAATCAACTGTTCCAGTGACTGCGTCAGGATATCCTGAGGGCAGCGGCGAACTAAGTTTTCAGCTAGTACACGAGAAGTGTATGGCAGGCGCGCATAAGCGCCGGGTTCAATCGCATCCACAGCAGCTTGAGCATCAAAGTACTCGAGCGTGGTACCAGCGAGTTTTTTACGGTATGAAGTCATGAGTTACCACTTATCGTCATCGTTAAACGAAAAAAGGAGCAGTCGATAACTGCTCCTGTACAAATATCAGTTCCAATCGGATTAGCGCTCTTCTAAAGCTGGAACTTTGCGCGGCTCTGGGCCCGTATAATCAGCACTTGGGCGAATAATACGGTTGTTAGCGCGCTGCTCTTTCACATGAGCGGTCCAGCCGGTCACACGTGACATCACAAAGATTGGTGTGAACAGTTTGGTTGGAATGCCCATGTAGTGATAAGCCGATGCATGGAAGAAGTCCGCGTTCGGGAAGAGTTTCTTCTCGTCCCACATGACTTTTTCACAACGCACTGAAACGTCGTATAAGCGGCTATCACCCACTTCTTCAGACAACTTCTTAGACCAGGCTTTAATCACATCGTTACGCGGGTCAAAGTCACGGTAAATGGCGTGGCCAAAGCCCATGATTTTCTCTTTGCGTTCAAGCATGCCTTTCAGCTTCTGCTCAGCATCATCAGCATCTTTCATGCCTTCAATCAGCTCCATTGCCGCTTCGTTTGCACCGCCATGAAGTGGGCCGCGTAATGAACCAATAGCACCGGTTACACAAGAGTGAATATCTGACAAGGTTGACGCACAAACGCGAGCCGTAAAGGTTGATGCATTAAACTCGTGCTCAGCATACAGAATTAATGAGGTATTCATTACTGCCGCATGCAGCTCTGAAGGCGCTTTATCGTGTAGTAAGCGCAGGAAGTGAGCACCAATAGATTCTTCTTCAGAATCAGTATCAATACGAACACCATCGTGAGTAAAGCGGTACCAGTACAGTACAATACCCGGGAAAGTCGCGAGCATGCGTTCAATGTGATCGTCCGCTTCATCAAAGCTTTCTTCTGTTTCCAGGTTCCCCAGCATAGAACAGCCGGTACGCATAACGTCCATTGGGTGCGCTGACTTTGGAATACGCTCAAGTACGTCTTTGACTTCCTGAGGTAAGGTGCGCAGTGACTTCAAACGCTTTTTATAGTCTTCTAACTGCTGTTTATTGGGCAGCTCGCCTTTCGCTAAAAGGTAAGCCACTTCTTCAAAACTGACTTTTTCCGCCAGTTCAGAGATGTCATAACCACGGTAGGTTAAACCTGAGCCGCTTTTACCAACAGTACATAGTGCGGTTTCTCCGGCTGACTGTCCGCGCAAACCTGCGCCGCTTAGTTTCTTCTCTGCCATAATGTTGTTCCCTTCTTAATTTTACAAAGTCTTTTGTATTCGATATTTCACCTGACGTGAACGTCAGACTACGTCGTATTATTTCTTAAATAACTGGTCTAATTTTTCTTCGAAATCGTGATAGTTCAAAAAGTCATATAACTCTGAGCGAGTCTGCATGTCATCTACAACGGCTTTCTGATCACCGTTCTCTAAAATACTATTGTAGACGTTCAATGCGGCTTTGTTCATTGCCCGGAAAGCACTCAGAGGGTAAAGAACAATTTCCACCCCCACATCGGCCAATTCCTGTTTATTAAACAATGGCGTAGCACCGAATTCAGTGATATTCGCCAGAACCGGCACGTTCAACGCCTCGCTGAAAGCTTTATACTGGTCAAGTGTATGGACAGCTTCTGCAAAAATGGCATCAGCACCAGCATCCACACAGGCCTGAGCACGTTCAATAGCGGCTTCCAGCCCTTGTTGTTGTAGTGCGTCGGTGCGCGCCATAATCAAAAACTGGTCATCAATACGCGCATCAACCGCCGCTTTAACGCGGTCAACCATTTCTTCCTGAGTGACAATTTCTTTGTTTGGACGGTGTCCGCAGCGCTTCTGAGCCACCTGATCTTCAATGTGCATTCCGGCAGCACCGGCACGCGTCATTTCCTGAACGGTACGGGCAATGTTAAATGCTCCGCCCCAACCTGTGTCAGCATCAACTAACAGAGGTAGATCGGTTGCTGCAGTAATACGACGAATGTCTTCACAAACATCATTCAACGACGTCATGCCTAAGTCAGGCAAACCAAAAGACGCATTCGCCACACCGGCACCAGACAGGTAAAGCGCTTTATGCCCAACCTTCTCTGCCATCATTGCTGTGTAGGCGTTAATGGTGCCAACAATCTGTAAAGGATTTTCGTCGGCAATAGCTTGGCGCAACTTAGCGCCCGGGCTTGTCATATGAGTCATGATGTTTCCTTTTGTGTTTGTAACCGTAATTCAATATTCTTACGAGACGCGCCAATATGGCGGCGCATGAGCAGATCGGCCAATTCCCCATCGCGGTTAGCAATAGCGTTAATAATGGCTTTGTGTTCATCGAAGGCGCGCGAAACTCTTGGACCATTCATTCCCATTTGTACTCGATACATACGGACAAGATAGTAGAGTTCGTCGCAAAGCATATTAATTAAATACTGATTTTTACTGCCGAGTATAATGCGATAATGAAAATCGAGATCGCCGGCTTCCTGATAGTAACTTTCACCTTCACGAACTCGCTGAGTTTCCAGGTGCTTATCGAGTAATTGCCGTAATTCATCAATTTCGTTTTCCGGCATTTGTTCTGCCGCTAAACGACAGGCCAGACCTTCCAGCTCTTCGCGTATTTGATACAACGAAATTAAGCCTTCCGGTGACAAGGTAACCACTCTGGCACCTGCGTTCGGAATTCGTTCAATAAGATGGCAACGCTCAAGTCTCGCTAAAGCTTCACGCAATGGCGCTCGGCTAACATTAAAACGTCTAGCCAGCTCAGGTTCACTAATTTTTGAGCCCGCTGCTATATCCCCTTCCACAATAGCGCGCTGTATTTCAAACAGAACTCGGTCTGAAGAGGTAATGGCTGAACGTTCTAAAGGACTGACTATTTGCATTAATTGTCGACAGTAATTATTGATTGCTCTATTTTCCATGAAAATAACGCTATTAGCAAGCTAACATGAACTAAATTGTCGACAATATTAGTGTACTCACCTTATCCTCAAAAATATCCCTTAAGCTGTCGAACTCTGTCAGTTCCGGCGTAGAAACAGCTCAAAAACCGAGTATTTCGTCGTTTTCGGTTTTATTTATCAGTCTTCGCTAGTAAAGTAAGGCCACTTTTTCCGACTTAGACCAAAGTCGAATGAGCTACTAATAACGCTAACTATTTAATATTAAATAACAAAATGGATAACAAGAATGGATCCAACAAAAATAGTCGATAAAGATTCAAGCTTTTTCGGACAGCCAGGGGGCTTACAGACCCTGTTCTTTACCGAAATGTGGGAGCGCATGAGCTACTACGGTATGCGCGCGCTACTCGTTTTATTCATGACCGCCAGCTTGCAAGAAGGCGGTATCGCCTTAACTGTTGCCTCTGCAACCGCTATCTACGGCCTATACACCGGTGCGGTCTATTTCATGGGCTTACCCGGCGGTTGGATTGCTGACCGTTTATTAGGCGGTCAGCGCGCAACCTGGTACGGCGGCATCATTATTATGCTGGGACACATTGTCTTGGCCATACCGAGTGAGGCTGGCTTCTTCGTTGGTATGATTTTGGTGGTACTTGGCACAGGTTTATTAAAACCCAACATTACCGCCATGGTTGGTCAGTTATATAGTTCCAACGATGACCGTCGTGATGGTGGTTATACCCTTTATTACATGGGTATCAACATCGGTTCTATCATCGGTTACATCGTTACTGGTTACCTTATGGAAAATGCTGGTTACCATTGGGGCTTTGGGGCCGCAGCTGTCGGTATGGCGTTCGGCCTTATTCAGTACAAACTGACTAAACCTAAACTTGGCGATGTTGGAGCGAAACCGCCTAAACCTCTGGGTCCTAAAGCAGCAAAACGCAGCTGGGGAGTTATCTGGCTCTTATTAGCTGGTTTAGCGGTTTATACATATTTAGCATTAAATAACTACGTTACTTTGGACCCAACGCTGATTGCCGGTAATGTCGCTGTTATTTTCACTGTTATCTTTTTCGTGTATTACCTGTCCATATTCCTGTTTGGTAAGTTGACCAAAGATGAAATGAAGCGACTCGGTGCCCTATTTCTGGTTTGTATTGCCTCAACCATGTTCTGGGCAGGCTTTGAGCAGGCAGGTTCATCGTTCAACCTATTTGCTCGCGACTTAACGGATCGCATGGTCGGTGACTTTGAAATTCCTACAACCTGGTTCCAGTCGCTGAACTCGCTCTTCTTAGTCGCGTTGTCACCGTTTTTCGCTGCGCTTTGGATTAATCTCAGCAAACGCATGATCAATCCATCGTACGGTTTTAAAAGCGCGATTGGCCTTATCATTATGGCGACCGGCTTCATTGTGATGTTCTTTGCGTCGCAAGCGGCGGCTAGCGGCTTAAAAGTAGCACCTTACTGGTTGGTTGCAGTGTACTTTATTCACACCGTTGGTGAGCTTTGCTTAAGCCCGGTAGCGTTGAGTGCAGTCAGTAAACTATCGCCAAAACGTATGGCCGGACAGTTAATGGGCGTTTTCGTTCTGACTTATGCCATGGGTAATGTGATTGCGGGTCTTCTGGCAGGTGGTCTTGACCCGGAAAACCCACAGGCAATGCCTGAACTCTACTGGACCATTTTTGTGTTCGGTGTGAGCGTTGGTGCGGTTGTATTCGTATTAGCTCTGTTTACCCGTAAATGGGAAAAGCTGGCGCCGGACGATGGCGAAGACGAGCACCCGGGTGCAGTTATCGATGCCAACGAGCCCGTTGGTAAGCCTTAATTCACTTCTTTGTGAAAAGCTGATAGAAAGGGACCTTCGGGTCCCTTTTTTATTATCGGTCGCACTTATGCTAAAACAAATTATTTTACTGGTTAGTCTCACCTTTGGCGCGGTATTTTCTACCAACGTATTTGCAGATACTATAAGCCCACTCCCCCTTAAGCAGCGTGCAGAAGTTGTTGATGAGCTTCTTCAGCAGCGCGTGCAAAAACTGCTCCCGGAGCTAATGCGAAAAGCTGACATAGATATGTGGGTATTGATAAGTCGCGAGTACAACGAGGACCCGGTACTTAAAACCTTTCTGCCCAGCGACTGGTTGTCAGCCAGACGAAGAACAATTCTGCTTATCCATGACCCGGGTGAAGATAAGAATCTGGAGACTCTGGCAATAGCCCGCTACGACGTTGGCGAGGTGTTTAAAAGTGCATGGAACCCGGAACAACAGCCAGACCAATGGAAGCGTCTGGCTCAAATTATTGCAGAGCGTAACCCAGCCTCTATCGCAATTAATCAATCAAAAGATTTCGCTCAGGCCGACGGCATTACAGCCACGGATAAAGAGCTTTTTATGGCTGCTTTACCCGATAACCTAGACAGTAAAATTGTGAGTGCTGAACCGCTAGCTGTTTCCTGGCTTGAACAGCGAACAGAAGCAGAACTGCCCTATTATCGGGATGCCGTTAAGCTTGCTCACCAAATTATCGCTGAAGGGTTTTCTGACAAAGTTATTGCAGTTGGTGAAACGACCACAGAAGATCTTCAATGGTGGTTCCGTGAACGTGCGGCACAAGAGAACCTGCCGGTTTGGTTCCATCCTTCCGTGAGTGTACAACGTATCAATGACCCTCAACCAGGGCACCCGCGTTCAACAGGCGTCACCATACAACGCGGCGACTTATTGCATGTAGACTTTGGCATTACCTACCTGCGTTTAAACACCGATACTCAACAACATGCCTATGTTTTACAAGAAGACGAGTCCAACGCACCTGATACCCTAAAACAGGCATTAGCTAATGCCAATCAACTACAAGATATTTTGACAGCCCAGTTTGAAGAGACACGTTCTGGCAACGAAATATTACTTGCAGCGTTAGAGCAAGCTAACGACAAAGGCCTGGAGCCTATGATTTATACCCACCCAATTGGGTATTACGGCCATGGCTCAGGCCCTACCATTGGTATGTGGGATAAACAGCACGCTATACCAGGAGGGGGAGAATACCCATTATTCTCCAATACGGCCTATTCTATCGAGCTTAATAACAAAACCACATTCGAGGATAAAACCATCACCATCATGCTGGAAGAGGATGCATTTTTTGATGGTGACGGTGTTAGCTACTTAAACGGCAGACAGCAGTCCTTTCATCTTATCGACTAGGCTTTTCTGACACATAAATAGTAATGTGTCCGGCGGCTACAACGGTGCCGTCGCTGCGCTTAGCTTCTACCGATATTGGCTGATCGCCCGGTTGCCAGGTGGATTCTGAGCTTGTTGCTTCTATGGTCACATCACTATCGGTTTTGGCCAAATACTGCACATTCATACCTTTCGGCAGCCAACGAAGATGCTTTGGAATAGAAGCTTCAGCTAATGCTCCCATCGCCATTTCCATTCCGTTGCATACCGCAATGGCGTGCACCGTACCAATATGGTTCTGGACTGCTTTTCGTTTCTTAAACGTCAGCTGACAAAGGTTAGGCTTTAATTCAGTAATAAGCGGCTTAATCGTTTTAAAATAAGGCGCTTTTCGGGCAAACATTGCCGAAAAAACCTGACGTCCAAAAGGCATTTTTAAGCAGCGTTCGTACAAATTAATAAGGTAGTTGCTACTGGCCAAAATCATGACTCCAAATAGATTGGTAACAATTTGTCGATATAAAAAAAGCAGGCCGAAGCCTGCTTCTTACACTTATCGCCTAATTTACAGTGTGTAAATTATAAGCTGGCAAGCGTTTCATTTAATACAGAACAAGGGCGCATTGCTGCTGATACCTTATCGGTATTTGGCTGATAGTAGCCACCAATGTCTACTTTAACACCCTGAACCTTGTTCAGTTCATCGATAATGGCCTGCTCGTTACCAGACAGTTTCTCAGACAGTTTACTGAAACGCTCTTTAAGTTCAGCATCGTCGCTCTGGTTAGCCAGCGCTTCTGCCCAATACATTGCCAGGTAGAAGTGTGAGCCACGGTTATCGATTTCACCCACTTTACGTGACGGTGATTTGTTCTCTTCCAGGAACTTAGCCGTTGCGACATCCAGGCTATCTGCCAGAATTTGCGCGCGGTTGTTATCAAAGGTACGGCTTAGGTGCTCAAGAGACGCAGCTAACGCCAAAAACTCACCTAAAGAGTCCCAACGTAAGTGATTCTCTTCAACAAACTGCTGCACGTGTTTAGGCGCTGAACCGCCGGCACCAGTTTCAAACAAACCACCACCGTTCATTAACGGAACAATTGACAGCATTTTCGCTGATGTGCCCAGTTCCAGAATTGGGAACAAGTCCGTCAGGTAGTCACGCAGTACGTTACCGGTAACAGAAATGGTGTCTTTGCCTTCTTTAACACGCTGTAGCGTGTGGCGAGTCGCTTCAACCGGCGCCATGATCTGAATGTCCAGACCATCGGTGTCGTGCTCTTTCAGGTACTCTTCCACTTTCTTAATTAACTGAGCGTCGTGAGCGCGGTTGCTGTCTAACCAAAATACTGCAGGCATGCCGCTTAAGCGTGAACGGTTAACCGCCAGCTTAACCCAGTCACGAATCGGTGCGTCTTTTACCTGACACATGCGCCAGATATCACCTTCTTCAACGTGGTGCTCGAACACAACATCACCGGCTTTGTTAAATACTTTTACTGTACCCTTTGCCGGAATTTCAAAGGTCTTGTCGTGAGAACCATACTCTTCAGCTTTTTGCGCCATTAGGCCAACGTTAGGTACGGTACCCATAGTTGCCGGATCAAAGGCGCCATTTTCTCTACAGAAATTAATGGTTTCCTGGTAAACGCCTGCGTAGCTACGATCCGGGATCATTGCTTTAGCATCTTGTCGGCTGTCGTTCTTATCCCACATTTTTCCAGAATCACGAATCATTGCCGGCATTGATGCGTCAATGATGATGTCACTTGGTACGTGTAGGTTTGTAATGCCCTTATGCGAGTTAACCATTGCCAGTTCCGGCTGTTTTGAATAAACCGCTTCCAGGTCTGATTCAATTTCAGCACGCTTGCCTGAACCAATTTTTTCCAGTTTGTTGTAAAGGTCGCCAATACCGTTACTTGCGTCAAACTCAATTTCTTTCATAACGTCAGCGTGTTTTTCCAATACGTCTTTATAGAAAACACGTACCGCATGACCAAACATAATTGGATCAGAGACTTTCATCATGGTGGCTTTTAAGTGCAGTGACAATAATACGCCCTGCTCTTTAGCAGCTGCAGTTTCTTTCTCAAAGAACGCCTGCAATTGCTTTTTACTCATCGTTGCAGCGTCAACTACTTCACCTGCCAGTACGGGTACCGATTCTTTCAGTACTTTTTGCTCACCGTTGCTCTCAAAAACAATTTTAAATGTATCATCGCCCGAGGAGGTTACCGATTTCTCACTGCTGTAGAAATCGCCGTCGTTCATGTGTGCAACGTGCGATTTAGAATCCTTAGACCACTCGCCCATGCTATGTGGGTGCTTCTTCGCGTAATTTTTTACAGCACTTGGTGCTCGACGATCAGAGTTACCTTCACGTAATACCGGGTTAACCGCACTGCCCTTCACTTTGTCATAACGAGCACGAACGTCTTTTTCTTCATCCGTTTGTGGGTCAAACGGAAAGTCAGGCAGCTTATAACCTTGTTCCTGAAGCTCTTTGATGCAAGCTGTCATCTGCGGGATAGATGCACTGATGTTTGGCAGCTTAATAATGTTTGCTTCCGCTGTCTTCGCCATTTCACCCAGTTCAGCTAAAGCATCTGACTGACGTTGTTCTTCGCTCAGGTATTCCGGAAACTGCGAAATAATACGACCAGCTAAAGAAATATCACGAGTTTCAACTGAAACACCAGCTGCCTTAGTAAATGCTTCAATAAAAGGCAGAAACGAATAGGTAGCAAGGCGCGGCGCCTCGTCCGTTTCAGTATAAATAATCTTTGCTTTATCAGTCGACATAGTCATTCCTATTTATTGGACCAAAGTAAAAATCTATTAGCTTACTTATGTAATTTTGTGGCGCAGATTATAGAGGATCTGGCTCTAAATTACCATTCACCCGTGTTTTCCATAGAGGCCCACGGCTCTTGTGGCGGCAAGTTATCACCTTTTTGCAGCAGCTCTATTGAGATATTATCCGGCGAGCGTACAAAGGCCATGTGCCCGTCTCTCGGAGGCCGGTTAATAATGACGCCGTTATCCATCAGTTTTTGGCACAACTCATAAATATTCTCGACTCGAAACGCTAAATGGCCAAAGTTACGGCCGCCGCTATAAGTTTCCGGGTCCCAGTTGTAGGTCAACTCCATCATCGGCGCCTGTTCTTTTTTAGCGCGCTCAACGTCATCCGGTGCAGCTAAAAAGACTAAAGTGAAACGGCCTTTTTCTACCTCCTTCCTTCTAACTTCCTGCAATCCCAATAAATCACAATAGAAATTCAAAGATTGTTCTAAGTCGTGCACCCGCACCATGGTGTGTAAATATTGCACTTTCTAATCTCCTTCCTGCTCAATAAGGGCTTCAGAACTTCGTTCAATAAGGTCTAAACGGTGTCCAAACCCTTTCTGTCTTCAAAATACGGCTCTGACACCGGCAATGGTTCATCACTGTTCTCTATTTTCTTACCTTTCCTTGATTTAAGTTAAAGATACATTTAATATGCATTTATTAGATGCATTAGGAATGTCTCTTATGAAACCACGTAAACTATTGCAAACCTCTAACACTTCTATGGTGGTGTTTTTATTACTTTCAATCGTTGTTTTTTATCTGGCCTGGTTCCAGGAAGAAAACTTACCTTTGATGCTGTTAGTTTTCTTGCATTTGTCACAGGTAATCTTAGCCGGTTTGTTCAAAGTGGCTTATGTATTTAGATTGATAGCGCAGAATCAATTAGGGGAAGAACTCAGATAAACTCGTTGGTCAGTTTTTTTCGCTCACGCCAGTCAGGAAGAAACTCATCCATGAGTGCGTAAAAGCGCGCGTTATGATAACGCTCAAACAGGTGTGTTAGTTCATGAACCACTACGTACTCAAGGCACTCGACCGGTTTTTTAACCAGTTCCAGATTCAGCCATATCTTTTTGCTGCGTATATTGCAGGTACCCCAGCGGGTTTTCATCGCCCTGATACCGAAACCGCTGCTGTAAACTCCCATTCGCGGTTGCCAGATACCCAGTAAGGCTTCAACTTCGCGGGTAATTTGTTCCCGGTACCAACGATCCAGAACCTGTTTACGCTGAACTGCATCGTAATGTGGCAAAGAAACCAGCTGCAGTTTATTATCGTTCAAGCTAACCGAGGCACCACGCTTTTTAAGTGCAATAGCCAGTGTGTACACTTTTCCCCAGAACTTATGCTCTTCACCTGATACAAACTGAAGTTCTGGCTGTACCGGTTGCATCGCAATTCTTTCCCGTTGCTTTATCAACCAGTCATGACGCTCAAACAACCAGCTTTCAATCTCATTCAACGAGCACTGCTTAGGAGCCGAAACTTCAACATCACCCGAGGGCGCACGCACCCTTAAGTACATATTCTTAATCCGCTTACTCTTAACCGTAACGGGAATATCGTTAATGAGCAGCTTTGCGCTGTATAAATTTTTACCTTCTTTCGGCATCTTGCTGAGCCACTATCAGTTGCTTTAATTCCCGAATTTCCTGCTGTAAATCAGTTATAGAAGGTTCTTTATCTCCGAGCTCTTGAGCCTCATTTTCCTGGCCAAGCTCAACCTTACGACCCTCTTTATCCATGACGTTAATCACAATACCGATAACCATGTTTAAAAACGCAAAAGCAGTCAGGAAAATAAAAGTCATATAGTAAATCCAGCTCCAACCATAAACTTCCATGGTTTCATACTGAATATCCGTCCAGTCTTCAAAGGTCATCACCCTGAACAGCGTAAGCATTGAAGTGGCAATGTTATCCCATAAGAACGGGTTGATGTCGGCGAACAAGTAGCTACCAACTGCCGCATAAATATAGAAGATAATAAACATCAGCAGTACAACGTAACCCATCTGGGGAAGCGCTTTTAGCAAGGAGTTTATTAAGGTTCTAAGCTCAGGAATAATGGATATCATCCTAAGTACTCGGAAAATCCGGACCAAGCGCGCCAGCAAGGCAAGTTCAGAGTCATTGATTGGAATAAGACTGACCAATACGACCAGGGTATCAAACACATTCCAGCCATCTTTAAAAAAGGCTTTTTTATTGTCTTCGGCAATAAAACGAATGGTAATTTCAATTAGAAAAAACAGCGTTATAAAAAGGTCTAAACCATACGTCAGGCTATTAGCAAAAGCGGGTAACTCGTAGGTTTTAGCGCCAATTTCCAAAGCCGAAATAATGATAACGGCAACCACCAGCGCTTCAAAAATCTTGTTACTTTTAAGCTGAAACAACTGCTTTTTAATGTTTTCGTACATAAATTAACGACTCAGAAGAATAATAAGTACAAGACAACCGCCAGGACTAAACGGTAGATAACGTAGGGCCACATACCGAACGCGTTAAGCCACTTCAGGAAAAAGTGAATAGCGGTAATGGCCGTTAAAAACGACACAACGCCACCAACCAAAAAACCTAACCAATCTACGGCAATGGACTCTGAGGCTATGGTTAATAGCTTGATCAACGCAGCAGCAGCGGTAATTGGAATGGCCATAAAAAATGAAAACTTTGAAGCTGACTCTCGGTTTAACCCTAAAAACAAACCCGCGGTTATGGTAGCGCCTGAACGCGAAGTGCCCGGAATCAGTGCTAAAGCTTGGGCAAGTCCAACAATAATCGCATCTTTAAAGCCAATGTCCTGCAAGGTTCTGCTGCCGCGGGCGAAGCGATCGGCAACAGCCAAAAGTACAGCGAAAACAACCGTGGTCGTGATGATAACCCCCACAGCTCTTAGCGCAGTGTCTATGTAATCCAGTAGCAGTATACCCGCAATACAAGCAGGTATAGTTCCAACAACAACAGCCCAGCCTAAGCGGCTTTGTCCGACATGTTGGCGAGCAGCTATAGAACGAAGGCCATCGACAAAGAGTTCAGTGACATCTTTGCGAAAATAGAGAATGACAGCAAGCAAAGTACCGACATGAACGGCGAGATCAAAGCCTACACCTTGATCTTCCCAGCCAGTAAGTATTGGCATCAAAATTAAATGAGCAGAACTGGATATTGGAAGAAACTCGGTTATCCCCTGGATAATGCCAAGGATGATCGATTGTAAGAAATCCATTAAAAATGCTCGCCTTCATTCTGCTCAAATAGAAAGCGAGCATTATAGTCAGTTTCGTCGCTAGAACGAAAGTAAGATTAAGTGATTAAGCGCCACATTTACCTTCGCCGCACTTACCTTCACCACATTTCCCTTCTTCCGACTTTTCTGATTTTTCACCTTTTCTCTCGGCCTTTTCTTTCTTCATTTCTTCGCCGCACTTACCTTCACCGCATTTTCCTTCACCACACTTGCCTTCTTTGGCCTTTTCCTTTCTCTCTTTCATTTCTTCTTTGGATTTTTCTTTCATTTTCTCTTCGCCACATTTTCCTTCACCGCATTTCATTTCTTGTGGTTGAGAAACCTCATAGCCCGAAGAAAGCTCCGTTGCTTCAAAAGGGTTTGCCTGAGCAGCGCCCATGCTCATTGCTGAAGCTACAGATAAGGCCGAAGTAATAGCCAGAGTTTTTGATGTCAGTTGTTTCATAATAATTACCTGAATTTGTTTGTTGGGGTCTCTTTAACTGTAGTTTATTTTTACAATAAATAGACAGTTATTTACATATTATTAACTCAATATTCTATCATGCAAGGTTCGGATCACATTCTCACCCTCACTGTCTTCTACCAGAAAGCAAAGATTATGCTCGCTCGCTCCCTGGCAAATTAAACGCACAGCATAGTCATTCACTGTATTAAAAGTGAGTTGGCTTATATGAGCATCTCGTCCAATGCCGTTTCCAATAATAGCCACCAGCGATAACCCCGTTTCAATTTCTACGCGGCAAAACTGCTCAAGCTCCTCTAAAGCAGCAGCCGGTAATAACGCTTGTCCATTTGCAATGCTTCCGCCTTCATCCAAAGTCAGCGCAATGCTCACTTCTGAGGTTGTGACCAAATCCACACTGACATTATAGCGCGCCAATATTTCAAAAAGTCGCGCCAGGAAACCGCTCGCATGCAACATGCTCAAACTATGAACGGTTACTAAAGTCTGATTCCGGCGAAGTGCAACCGCTCGTACGTCAGGCCGTGTTGTAGGATTTGCGGATATATACGTACCACCGGCGGCTGCATTCTGACTACTGCCAATGAAAACCCGAATTGAGTTTTTTATAGCTGGTGCCAGACTGGATGGGTGCAGAATCTTAGCTCCAAAAGTTGCTAACTCTGCCGCTTCTGAGAAACTCATTTCGGCTATAGCCCGGGCGCTGGAACAGATTCTTGGGTCTGTTGTGTAAATTCCCGCAACGTCCGTCCAAATTTGTAAATCCGTTGCGTTAAAACCTGCTGCTAGCAAGGCGGCACTATAGTCGCTTCCCCCGCGACCTAAAGTCGTTGTCTGAGTTTTATCATCTGAGCCAATAAACCCCTGAGTTACCCACACACACCCGGAGTCCAACTTCTGCTTCTGCTCAAGACAATGTGACTTAGTTGAAACTTCATCCGGTTGCGCCCGGCCAAAAGCGCTGTTTGTTTTCAGCAGTTGCCGCGCATCCAACGTATCCGATAACAAGCCTTGTTCATTTAGAACGCAAGAAAACAAAAGACTCGAGCAACGCTCACCAAAGCTTAATAACTCATCCCGCCAGGCGGCCCAGTTTGCTATTGCTTTTTGACAGTGAGACTCCAGTTCATCATGTAACTGAGACAAGGATAGTTCCAGAGCACCGGAGCTCTTCAGTTTTTGCTGAATAGAGGCATGAATAGTATAAATTTCATTTCGCAGAGATTCTGTTTGCTTACCCTGTTTATCAGCTATTTCTGCCAGCCGATTCGTGACTCCGGCGCAGGCACTAACAACGACCAGACGAATAGAGGGGTTATTCTTAACAATTTGGGCACAGCGTAGCATTGAAGGATAATCGGCAACGCTCGTACCTCCGAACTTAGCAACAGTAAAAGACACAGTTTTTCTCCTGAACATAACAACATAAGTGTTCGGAGAACTCAGGTTTTGCAGAGATAAGTGGCGAGATTAACTTAATAGCCAATAGGCAAATGCAAACACCAGAAGCTCTCCACCCTGAAGGTGACAGTTGTGGGTGTTCAAACCCTGCAACCGGCAACATTGCCGCCAAATGACTATGCTACCTCGGCGTAATACCCCTCCCCTTCGACTCAAACCCGGCTTTGGCAACCTAAGTTCGAAAGTTCCTGGTGTACGCACCTCTTCTTTGTGCAAATTAGACCACGCCCGACAAAGCGTGGTCAATTTATTTACTCACTAAGACTGCTTTAGCGAGTCCATATCAATTACAAATCGATACTTCACATCACCTTTTTTCATCCGTACAAAGGCATCGTTGATGTTCTGGATATCCAGCATTTCAACATCGCAATGAATAGAGTGTTCGGCACAGAAGTCGAGCATTTCCTGTGTTTCAGGAATGCCACCAATTAAGGAGCCAGCAAGTACCCGGCGTTTCATCACCAGCGCTCCGGCTTGTAATGCAGGGTCAACAGGCTCTAACAGACCCACTAGAATGTGCGTACCATCGACTTTCAAACAGTTAATGTACGGATTGAGATCATGCTGTACCGGCACGGTATCCAGTAAAAAATCGAAGGTCTCTGCTGCCGCTTCCATTTGTTTATCATCAGTTGAGATAATCACATGATCTGCGCCTTGCTTTTTAGCTTCGGACACTTTGCTTTCTGAGCGCGTAAAAATAGTGACTTCAGCTCCCATGGCTTTAGCAAATTTAACGCCCATATGCCCTAAGCCACCCATGCCGATGACACCTACCTTGTGCCCTTTTTGCACACCAAAGTGGCGCAATGGTGAATAGGTTGTAATACCGGCACACAGGAGTGGCGCTGCTTTTGCCGGATCCAATTTCTCTGACACCCTAACCACGAAGCGATCACTGACGACTATCTTCTCGGAGTAACCACCATAAGTAATGCTTTTATCGTGTAAATCTTCTCCGTTATAGGTTGGTACCATCCCATTAAGGCAATATTGTTCCAGACCTTTTTCACAAGAAGAGCACTCGCGACACGAGTCAACCATACAGCCAACACCAACTGTGTCTCCCACATTGAAGTCCTTAACATTATCGCCTACTGCCGTGACTTTACCGATTATCTCATGGCCGGGCACAACCGGGTATATGGTGCCTCCCCAGTCATTCTCTGCATAGTGAATGTCAGTATGGCAAACGCCACAATAGGTTATGTCGATAGCAACATCGTCGTTACGTAACTCACGACGTTCTATAGCATGAGGTGCCAACTTAGAATTTTCTGATTGTGCTGCATAGGCTTTCGTCATTTATCGCTCCTTTGAATTATTGTCTCTCACTAATGTACTCATTAACTGATTTTTTAGATTGTAGACTCTAGAGTTATTGCAACCCACTCGGCGACAACATACCATCCAATAATACTGTTTAATAAATAGATGACTTATGAAGTACACACTATTTTCGCTGTTAGCTGTATTTTTCTGCATTAGCTCTCCGGGAAGCTCAGCCGCAGTCTATGAAAAAGAGGCTACTGGTGAACAACGGCCGCTCAACGACTACTTAGTTCGACACTGGGAAACGCGTGATGGATTACCCCACAACTCAGTCAATGAACTTATTCAAGATAACAAAGGGTATCTTTGGCTGGCGACCTGGCAAGGGCCCGCACGCTTTAATGGCCGACGGTTTGATATCTATGACAACTTACGCGAGACCGGCTTACCTGATATAGGAATGTATACTGCCGCCTACAGTGATTGTGATAGCAGCATTTATGTTGCAGGCAGCCGGGGAGGAATAGCCCGTTTCTATGATGGGCACTGGGAAGCACTTGAGTCCGCCCCACCTTTTGTGAACCACTTATTTACTGATGATAACTGTAACCTTTGGGTCTCAACTTCAGAGCTTGGTCTGCTCGTTTATAAAAACAATCAACGCACCGCACAATTTACGACTAACCATGGTCTAAATTCCATGTTTGTCTATGAGTCGCTGGTCGATAGCCAAGGCAACTTGTGGGCAGCCACCAATAAAGGGCTTCAGGTAAAAAAGGTCGGGAAGGCTCGCTTTGAAACTATTACAGCCATTCCTGAGCGGTTAGTCACCGCCCTACTTGAACTGCAAAACGGTACTTTACTGGTAGGCACGGAAAATGGGTTGTATCAGCAAAAGGTAAATACCGAGTTCGAGCGTACACTTCCCGAAATTGACAGAAGAATCAGTACCCTGTTTCAGTCGCCTGACAAACAACTTTGGCTGGGAACCTATCGGGACGGGCTCATTCGCATTAGCGATAAATACGGTATAGAAATTTTCGATACCAGCGAAGGTCTGCCTAATAATCATGTATTGGATATTATTCAAGACAGAGAAGGCAGCTTTTGGGTCTCAACTCACGGTGGACTGGTTCAGTTCAGAGATGCACTTTTTTCGACTTTTACAAAAAAAGACGGGCTTACAGGTAACTATATCAGAGCCTTAGCAGAAAGTGACAAAAGTGAAATCATCGTTGGTTCCAGCAATGGTGTTTCAGTTATCGACGAAACGGGGGTTTCTGCCCTGGCTCCTGACACCTCACTCAACGAGCAGTCCGTATTATCACTGGCTTATGATGATAAACAACAGCTCCACATCGGAACATACACTGACGGCCTTTATATTTGGGACGGAGAGAGAATTGTCCGGCACTTTGACACTAATAACTTATTAAAAGCGGACGAAGTTCGTCAAATTGAGCTTGACCCTAAACTGGGGAAATTCCTGGCTACACCTTTGGGCATTACGCATTTGTACCAAAACTCCGAAGGGCAATGGGTATCCCAACATATTTCTCAAGAAGATGGTTTAACCAATAATTATACGACCTCGTTACATCTCGATAAAACAGGCAGGCTTTGGGCTGGTTCAGCGCGTGGTGTGGTTAGTATTAATATCGTCGCTAAAAATGATGCATTCGATTACCAAATCACTCCTGTTGACTTAACCGAACTGAACAATGCCGAACTGGCTTTTCATATTACCGAGCATTCTGGTTACCTATGGATGGCAACCGATCGCGGACTTATTGCTCATAACCTTAGTAAGAACACTTGGAACATTTTCAACCGTGACCAAGGCTTGCCCTTTGATAACTTTATGTCCGTGGCTTTCGACGGCAATGGCAATCTCTGGCTGGGTTCAAACCGTGGCCCAGTGATGATTGAACATGATTCTTTTACTAAAGTCTTAGCAGGACAGGCAGACAAACTTAATGTTCAGCGCTTCAGTGAAGTCGACGGTCTTGAGAGCGCTCAAATAAACAGTGGTGGTCCATCCATGCTCCAGGCCCGCGATGGCAGTATTTGGCTAGCAACCAGCAATGGGGTTTCAGAGGTTGATCCGAAAACGATTACGGAAATTGGCAACCTTCCTCCTGAGGTTAATATTGAGTCAGTAAAAGCCGACGGTGAAACAGTCATCTTCGGAGAGAAGCTGAGTGCTGAAACGGACCGAATCGTGTTCGAATTTGTTGCTCCCGGTTATCTTATGGCCGAACAAATTGACTATCAGGTACGCCTGGTTGGCTTTGACGAAAATTGGGTGAATAAAAACTCTCTTAACTCTGCAGAGTACACGACCTTGCCGGCCAACGATTATATCTTTCAGGTTCGGGCCAGGTATCCCGGTGGCCAATGGAGTCAACCCGACTATTTTGCTTTCCGGCAGTCGGCTCATATCTGGATGCAGGCATGGTTTTGGATTGTTGCCTCTTTAGCTGTTGCGCTTTTAGCATTGGTTGGCGTAAAAGCACGCCTTAACCAGCATAACCAGACACGGCTGCGACTGGAAAAAATGGTTAAAGAGAAAACAGCTGACTTAGAGACCATGGCACGGCAGGATCCATTAACGAATCTAGGGAACCGCCGCGCCTTTGATGAACGCCTGCAACATGAGCTGAGTCGCTGCAGACGCGACGGAACCTATTTAAGTCTGGCTATCCTCGATGTCGACTACTTTAAGGATGTCAACGACCACTACTTACATACTGTCGGCGATAAGGTGTTGGTAAGAATCGCGGATGTCCTGCGTGATGAGATCAGAGACATTGATTATGTCGCTCGTTGGGGCGGTGAAGAGTTTGCCGTATTAATTACGAACTCAGAGCTTGAAGTCGCTAAGGAAGCCAGTGAACGAATGCGTGAGCGGATAGCTGCAACACCATTCGACGATCTTGTTGAAGACATGAAGATTACCGTTAGTATTGGTGTTGCCAGTAGTTTTCACTATGCTGATCATGCTGGTTTACTCGTTGCAGCTGATCAGGCTCTTTACCAGGCAAAAAGTGCCGGTCGCAACCGAATGGAGTCAAAACCATGAACAAGCATAACTCAATAAACGTTGAAGCTTTTCTTGATAACGACAGTGAAACCTTCAGTTATGTTGTCTTTGATTCGGATGAAAAAGATGCCGTTATTATCGACCCCGTGCTCGACTTTGATTACCCCTCGGGTAAAACTTGTACTAACGGCGCACAACGCATTTTAGACTTTGTTCACACAAACAGTCTAAATGTTGCCTGGATACTGGAAACGCATGCGCACGCTGACCACTTAAGTGCCGCTCCTTTTTTAAAAAAGCAACTCAATGCGCCTATCGCCATCGGCGAACATATTACGGATGTGCAAAAAATATTTAAGCAAATCTATAATCTTGAAAAAGAGTTTCTGCCTAATGGGGAGCACTTCGATAAACTGTTAAGTGACGGAGAGACCTTTCAGGTAGGGTCAATGAATTTCCGTGTAATACATACACCAGGTCACACACCTGCTGATATTGCTTACGTTGTGAATGAAAACAAGGTTTTTGTGGGTGATACATTATTTAACCCAGACGTCGGAACTGCTCGCTGTGACTTCCCCGGAGGCAGTGCCAATACTTTGTATCAATCTATTCAAAAGCTTTTCCAACTGGACGGTACAACGGACGTTTACATTTGCCACGACTACCCTCCCGAGGGGCGCGAGCATCAATGTAAAACCACGATACAAGAACAAAAACAAAACAACATCCATGTCGGCGGACAAGCCAGCGAAGAACAGTTTGTAAAATGGAGGGAAGAGCGCGATGCAACACTGGATATGCCGCGACTTATCATTCCTTCCATTCAAGTTAATATTCGTGCGGGTCAAATGCCCCCGGCAGAAAGCAATGGTACTGTTTACCTAAAAGTCCCTTTGAACCGTTTATAACTGCAAGCAGGTACTTAAAATGATGAACAAAACCACTCTCGCTATTTCACTATCACTATTGTTAGCTGGTTGTGGCCAGCCACAGCAAACAGAAACAGCATCAGACAGTCAAACAAGCTCAGTTAAACAAACGTCTCAAACCGAAGAACTGCAAGAGATCTATAAGAATTACTTTGACGAACAACTGAAACTAAACCCGTTATTAGCGACTTATATTGGTGACAATCAATATAATGATGAATTGCCGAACTTCTATTCAGAAGAGCATCTTGAAGAATTACTCGCTTTAGAAAAAAGCTACTTAGAGAAAATTAAAGGCATCAATGCCGAGCAGCTCCCCCGCTCAGAGCGGATCAGTTATGAAATCTTCAAGCGAAACAGGGAACTGGCCATTGAGGGCGCGCAATATCCTGAGCATTTGTTACCTATCAACCAGTTTTATAATATCGCCGGTCGTCTGGCAATGCTGGGCTCTGGCACATCGGCTCAACCATTCAATACAGTAGAAGACTACCGTGCATGGGCCAGTCGCATGAAACAAATCCCCCGACTTTTCCAGCAAGCTATTGAGAACATGAAAGTTGGCGTTAAACAAGACATTGTTCAGCCGCGCGTTTTAATTGAGAAAGCCATTCCCCAAATTGATGCACAAATTACCGAAGACGTTACGCAAAGCATCTTTTGGCGTCCGGTAAAAAATTTACCTGAGGACATCGCAAATACAGACGCCAAAGCAATTCGTGAAGAATACCGCGATGTTGTCGCCAATACCGTCATGCCTGCTTATCAAAAACTCAGTGATTACCTCAGTAATGAGTATTTACCGGAGACTCGTACAGACAGTTTCGGCTTAGGTCAGTTGCCCGGCGGTACTGAGTGGTACAAGTATAAAATTAAGGCTAACACTTCAACTGAGTTAAGCGCTGATCGTATTCACAATATTGGTTTAGATGAAGTAGCCCGTATTCACGGTGAAATGCGCGAAATCATGGATGAAACCAACTTTGAAGGCGACTTACAGGCCTTTTTTGACTTCATGACGAACGACGAACAATTCATTTACGATAGCAGAGACGAAATGGTCGAAGACTACCGGTCCTTGCGAGGTACTGTTGATGAAGTCGTTGGCGAGCTGTTCGATATCTTTCCTCAGGCTGAGTACGAAGTGCGTAAAGTTGAGGAATTTCGTGAGCAGTCGGCAAGTTCAGGTTCTTACCAAGCCGCACCTACTGATAACTCGCGACCCGCAATTTTCTACCTGAACACTTACGACTTACCATCGCGCCCCAGTTGGGCAAAAACGGCGCTATTCCTGCACGAGGCAGCACCGGGTCATCATTTCCAGATATCCATCCAGCAAGAATTGGAAGACTTACCCCGGTTCCGGAAGTTTGGCCGGGAAACGGCCTACACTGAAGGCTGGGGGTTATACTCAGAGGCGCTAGGCTACGATATGGGGCTCTACGATGACCCTTACCAGCGTTTCGGACAGCTGGCTGCAGAGTTGTGGCGCTCTATACGCTTGGTCGTTGATACAGGAATTCACGCTAAAGGCTGGAGTCGTCAACAAGTACTAGACTACATGTATGACAACGCCCCGGTTGCAGAAGCTCGTGCGGTATCAGAGGCAGAGCGCTTTATGGCGTTACCCGGTCAGGCTCTGGCCTACAAAATTGGTCAGCTAAAAATTAGCGAGCTGCGCCGCGATGCTGAGAGGAAGCTGGGTAATAACTTTGATATCAAAGCTTTCCACCGTGTGGTTCTTGAGGACGGTGCTGTTCCACTGACCGTACTGGAGCGCAAGGTGAAACGTTGGGTTGCTCAGCAACTGTAGTTTAAAGCAAGTGATCAACCGGCAAACGGGCGGTTAACCAAACCGCCAAGCGCCGCCAAATACCGGCCCCCGGCTCTTTATAAAGCCTCAGCGCCGGTATTTTACTTTTATCCAGCCAATACAGCTTATAAAAACGATTAAGCCTCGCTTCGTAAGTGCGCAGCGGTAATTCATGCTCAAACATTGCGTTAATTCGTTCTGCCATCTCTACCGACTCTATTAACAAGCCTGACTCTGTATTGATCTGAGCTGATCTCGGATCAAAATTGAACGAACCGACAAACACTCTCTTAGCGTCAACGGTGACTGTTTTCGCATGCAGGCTTGAGGCAGAGCGTCTAAAATATGGCCTGACATCTTTACGCAGACGCTTCTCTTCTGTTCGGCGCAACTCAAATAGCTGTACCCCTGACAGTAATAAGCGTCGGCGATGACGCTGGTAACCAGCATGTACTGCCGGCACATCGGTTACTGCTAACGAATTAGTCAGGACCCGAACCTTAACCCCCTGCTCCGACAAATTTTCAAGCTCTTTAACACCAGCGGGTGTCGGAACAAAGTAAGGAGAAACCATCACAATTGAATGCTGCGCCGAGCCTAATGTCTTTGCTAGTTGTTGCGTAACCAGCCGTTGCGGCTTGCTATTTAACTGAGCCTTTAAAGGGTCATCACTGACCACAATGGCAGGCGCTTCATACCAACGCTCGGAGTCTTTGTCCGGAAAATTATTCAAATGTTCGTCCGACAGAACAAACTGCTTTAAATCCTGCAGTTCAGGATGCTTTTGGAATCCGGACCAAATATCCTCGAATAGTCGTTTCTGGTTGCCCGACTTTATTGAACTGACCGGCACCGACAAAAGACAATTCCAGTAGTGTTGCCAGTCCTCAAGAAGCTTATTAACAACCTCACCTTTGGCAATAACATCAAGATCGGAAAAGAGTTGACCGGCATGGGTGCCAAAATACTCATTACCAACGTTGCGGCCACCTACAATGCCAACTTTTCCATCGACCAGTAAGGCTTTATTGTGCATCCGTCGATTCATTCGCTTAAAGTCGGTAAGCCAGTTAAGCCAGCGCCAACGACGATGCGTAAAAGGGTTAAACAGTTTAATATTAAAATTGGTTCGGGAAGATAAGTCTCGTAATAACGGCTCTAACGGTTTGCTGTGTAAATCATCCAACAACAAATCAATGCGCACGCCCCTCTCGGCAGCGTCTAGCAACTCCTTTAGCAGCGTCAGGCCGCTACTATCCGGGCGCCACAAATAGTATTGCAAAGCAATATGGTATTTTGCCTCACGTATTAAACGGACCCTGGCAATAAGCGAACGATGAGCATCGCTTAAAAACTGAAACTTATTATCGGCAGAGGCCGCAAGTAAAGGAGTCATTTTATGCCACTTATTGCCCGTTCCAGACCGTCAAGAGTCAGCGGGTACATTCTGCCTCCGACTAAATCATTTATCATGCGCACCGACATGTAATACCGCCAATGTTCTTCAGGTTGAGGGTTAAGCCAGGCCACTTTTTCGAAGTGCTGAGTTAAACGGTTCATCCAGGCTTCGCCGGGCTCTTCATTCCAATGTTCAACACTGCCTCCGGGGTAGGCAATTTCATACGGCCCCATGGTTGCATCACCGACAAATAGCAATTTGTAATCCTCACCATATGTCTGAATCAACTGCTCGGTCGGAATTTGCTCCTGCCGACGTCTGGAGTTCTCTCGCCAGACACCTTCATAAACGCAGTTATGAAAATAAAACAACTCCAAATGCTTGAACTCATTTTTTAACGCTGTGAACAATTGCTCACATTGATAAACATAATCATCCATTGACCCACCAACATCCAGCAACAAAATAATTTTAACCGCATTATGTCGCTCAGACTGCCACTTCAGATCAAGTAAACCACCTTTTTTTGACGTAGCTTCAATGGTGCTTTTTAAGTCAAGTTCGCTAGCCGCACCCGTGCGCGCAAATTGCCTTAGCTTTCTAAGAGCCATCTGAAAGCCGCGTTGCTCCAGTCTGGCATTATCATCAAGGTCACGAAACTCGCGTTTATCCCACACTTTGGCCGCACTTCGATTACGATTGCCATCCTGGCCTATTCGAATACCTCCGGGATGGTAACCATAAGCTCCAAAGGGCGATGTTCCTCCGGTACCAATCCATTTCGAGCCTCCCTGGTGACGCTTCTGTTGTTCCTTTAAGCGTTCGTGAAAGGTTTTCATTAACTCATCCAGACTACCGAGTTGCTGTACCTTTTTCCTTTCTTCTTCGCTTAAGTTTCGTTTCAGTGCGTTTTCCAGCCAGTCCTTAGGTATCTTATCGGTCACATCGACATTAGCGACCTTATCCACATATTCGCTGAACGCACGATCAAACTTATCGTACTGAGACTCATCCTTGACCAGAATAAGCCGGGACAAATAATAAAACTGCTCGACGTCAGCAAAAGCCAGGTTAGCCTTCATTGCGCTGAGCAAATCCAGCCATTCGGTAATGCTGGTTTTAAGCCCATGCCGGCGCAGAGTTTGAAAAAAATCAATAAACATAACGCGGTTTAGCGCCGTTGGATGCGAGCGTATTCAGCTAAGCGCTCGACATCCTGTTCATGCTTGAGTAAAGCGCCTGACAGAGGCAATAAACCGCCTTGCTCACGGCTTTTTCGTAGTGAATTCGCGTCAATATCTTCCACAAGCAAAAGTCGCAGCCAATCCAGCAGTTCCGACGTTGAGGGCTTCTTTTTCAATCCGGGAACGTCTCTTAACTCAAAGAAAAGTGCCAATGCAGTATCAAGTAAATTCTTATGCAAGTTCGGAAAGTGAACATCAACAATGGCTTTTAACGTGTCACTGTCAGGAAACTGAATGTAATGAAAAAAGCACCGACGTAAAAACGCATCCGGCAGGGCTTTTTCATTATTCGATGTTATAAGCACAATAGGACGTTGCTGCGCTTTTATCTGTTCACCTGTTTCGTAAACATGAAAGGCCATTTGATCCAGTTCGTGCAGTAAGTCATTAGGAAACTCAACATCGGCTTTATCAATTTCATCAATAAGCAGAACCGGACGCTTTTCTGCTGTAAATGCCTGCCAAAGCTTACCAGGACGAATATAATTACTGATATCGTGGACTTTATCGCTACCCAGCTGGCTATCACGTAACCGCGATACAGCGTCGTATTCATACAAGCCTTGCTGTGCTTTTGTGGTTGATTTAATAGACCATTGCAGCAGCTCGGTATCTAATGCGCTCGCTAACTCTTCAGCCAGGCGCGTCTTCCCGGTGCCAGGCTCACCTTTTAATAATAACGGCTTTTCTAACGTCACCGCGGCATTGACGGCTGTTGCCAGTTCCTGCGAAACGACATACTGAGAACTGCTACTAAACTCCATTCTTGGATCCCTTAATTCAGTGAAAACTGCGCCTATGGTACAACAGGCATCAAGGGTTGTGCCAATCAGCGAGCCTTTCTGCTCTGCAGCTCAGTAAATCTTTGAAGAACCTTTGCAATATCTGCCTTAACAAATGGTTTGGTGACATAATCATTCATTCCGGCACGCAACGCCTGAGTCCGGGTCTCAGGGTAAGCATCGGCAGTTAAAGCAATAACATAGGGCTGATGGATGTCCATTTCGCGCAGCACCCGAGTTGCTTCCATACCGTCCATATGCGGCATATGAAGGTCCATAAACAATACATCGTAGTTTCTTGCCTGCATCATCTTCAGCGCATTTTGTGCGTCGCTCACCAGCTCAACATTCTGATTCAGAGACAACAGCATCTCCTTTATTATCAGCTGATTTATTTTATTATCATCGACAACCAAAACTTGCACTTTGGGTAAAGGTGGCATCTTCTCAGTCTTTGGTTCATTCGCTCCTGCGATCTGAACCGTCATGGGCAGACAAAGGGTGAAACAAGAACCGTGATCAGGTTTGCTATCAACCTGAATGGTACCACTCAATAATTGTACAATATTGCGAACAATAGCCAGTCCAAGTCCACTTCCACCTTCCGGCCGGTTAAAGCCATCCTGCTCTTGCTCAAACAGTTGCCATATCCGCTGGGTATCATGGATCCCCTTCCCTGTATCCTGGACTTTTACAACCAGTTCCCCTTCGTTTTTCTTGTTTTCGTAGCCTTGCCAGCTTGCGCTGACAGAAATGGAGCCATTTGTAGTGAACTTTAATGCGTTACTGACCAGGTTACTGACAACCTGCGCCACCCGAGCCTGATCCATTAACACGCTTTCCGGAATGTCTTCGCTAACATCCACAATAAAGTCTAACTCTTTGTCCTTTATCGGTTGCTCAAACAAACGAATAACATGGTGTAATACCCTGACTGGAGAGTGCACTCCTAAAGTCACCTTCAGCTGCCCCTCTTCTGCCCGGGTTAAATCAAGTACGTCGTTCAGTGTGGTCAACAAGTAGTCACCGCTGTTCTTAATAGTGGCAAGCAACTGCTGTTGGTGAGAGTTGAGGTTCGTCGATTCTAACACTGAAGCTATACCCAGTATGCCATGCAATGGGGTTCTAATTTCATGAGACATATTGGCCAGGAATACATTTTTCGCATGTGCCGCCCTGCGGGCATCGAGTTCCGCTTTTTTCTGTTCAGTCACATCGGTAACGGTACCCGTGTAACGAATCGCCCGGCCTTCACTATCGCGCTCTATAATCTTTCCCCGATCCAGAACATAAACCCAATGCCCTTCTCTATGTCTTATCCGATGCGTACTCTCGTAAAAGGGGGTAATACCGTCCAGGTGGTCTTTAATGGCTCGCCAAACGCCGTCGTAATCTTCCGGATGCAAACGACTTGACCAGCTTTCTACATTTGCCTCCAGTTCGTTCACCTCCCAACCAAACATATTGGCCCAGCGCTTATTAAAAATTGTGACTCCCGTTTGCGGATTCCATTCCCAGGTGCCCAGCCGCGTTGCGTCTAAAATGAGTTGTAACCGGTTACGTTCCATTTCCAAGGCTATTTGCAACTGTTTACGCTCAGTAATATCGATTAAATAACCATACAGATGGTTAGTGCCATCTTCATGCTGCATTACCACTGTGGTATCGGACACCCAGACATCTTGCCCGTTAACATGCTTTACCCGGTAATCCTGATGCGTTATTGAGCCACCAGACTCTTTCCCTAAAAGGACTTCCACCTCATCCATAACGCGTGGAAGGTCATCCTGATGAATCAGATCACGATATTCTATTTCTCGTTTTTCTAATCTTTCCTTCTTATAGCCAAGCAGACTTTCAATGTTGTCAGACACAAAAAGAACAGGCCAGCCAGGAGAGTCCTCCCATACAAACAGGCTTAAGCGGCTGCCCACGTTCAGCAGGGCCGCTAAATTTTCATTAGTTACAGGTGTTGTCATCAACTTAGACTCTCTTTAGAGGCTTTACTTCGACCAGTTTGCCGCACTAGCAACTTGGTGTACACTGGCAAAAACAATAACATAAAAACAACGATACCCGGATGACCCAGGCAAACGTCAATGAATGGCAAACAGCGCTACTAAAGCAGGTTGATCAACTCATAGAGTTGGCTAAGACTCGTTTACCTGCCAGACAACAGCCTACCATCCGCGGCCCCGAATACTGGCAGCGTTTTGCTAAACATCACTACGTAAGAGCGGCTGATTTATTGAAGGCCGGAAACGGTTTTGAAGCTGCGAAGCATTTCCGTAGAGCGGCACTTTTTGGTCACAGCAAAGCGATGTTATATTTAGGACAAATGTTTTTGCAAGGCAAAGACTTACCTGAAAGTGTCTTTCACGCCTGCTGCTGGCTAACCCTCGCTGATAGAGCCGGAGAGGTTGGGGCGGAGCAAATTATTAATGATTTGCTCCATAAACTGACCGCTAGAGAATTAAACAGCGCCCGTCAATTGGCTGCCGAGCGCTTTGAGCAAATTTGTGAGGCCAGCTTCGACGTCCATGGTCTGTAGCTTAAGGATGCCACAGCTTAGTTTTTTCACGAAGCTTGCCACTGGCTACCCAGTCCTGAAGCTGATCCGCCATGCGTTTGCCCGCATCAACCGATTTTTCCCAGTAATCGATACGAGTCGCTGCATCCAGACTCGCAAAATCTGTTCTGTCTGGAATTTTGCCGTAAGGTAAAGACTGAATGAAGTCTTCTGATGGTGTAACAAATACTACGTTAGGCCATTTTTTCCCGGTAGTCCGCCGCCAACTCAGACGTTTATCGAACCAACCCGGAATTGCTTCGCGGTGGAAGTGAGGATAAAGCACCAGACCATTAACTTCTGACAAGTCTAAATCGAAATGGTAGTCAGTGATCCCGCCGTCACGGTATGTTCCTGTTGGCGCTCCCGGAATGTCGGTAACACCGTCCAACACCAGAGGAATTGAACCTGTCGCTAACAGAGCCGACTGAAAATTTTCATGGGTAAGCTCAACGTGGTGTGTCGGCAAGTCGCGCCAACCTCGCGAAAAGCTAAGATCCGACTGCGGGTGATGAAAAATAACTCGCTCGTAAAACAGCCCTAACCACCGACGATTTAAGCCATTAGCAAAAGCAGAGCTTAACAAACCCAGCATTTGTTTCTTTGTTTCAGCGGCTGTCCACCCCCGGCATCGAGCTACAATGAAATGATGCCGTACGGCCGACTGACCTAAAATTTCAGTTACTGCCTGCTCGGGAACATACTTGGCCAATAAAGCTTTAGCTTCGCTGGTTATCTCATCCCTGTCAGGTTTCGCGCTGTAAGTCTGGGTTCTGTATAAACGACAGAATAAGTCACTGGCTGCTACTGGGTCCTGCTGCCCAAGCGCCGCGAAACGCCATGCACCGGCAGAAGTCCCTAAGGTATTAAGAGGCTCTTTTTTATCTTTAAAAAATTCGCCAAACATCCACCGGTCCAGCCCCTGAAGCACAAACCACTTAGGTCCGCCGGAAGCCCCTAATAACAAACCGACATCGTCGGCTGTAAGCCCCTGCTCCTGTATATGCTGATAAGCCGAGGCTCCAGCCTTTATGTCAATCCAATCTGTCATACCACCTTCCCAGGCTTATAGTTGTCGTTTTCTTTCTGCGAGGAACCCCAGCAAGAATAATATTCCAATAGTGCTAACCGCCAGCAAATGAAGCGGAATAAGACTTAACCATCCGGCTAAAACCGGTGTGAACCAAACGGTTAACCAACCATACCCAAAAGCACAAACAAGAATAAAGGCCATTGTACGGAACACAAAGTGCCAGTGGCCCACTTGCCTTTTCACCATACGGTTAACTTCGGCACCATAGATGACCAGTAATGTGGCAATAATCATCATGGCTAACTCGTAAAAATGCGGGCGAATCATTAAGCCCAGATTATTTAGCACATTCTGCATGCTAATACCCCTCTCAAAATCGTCGCCCGAGTATACGAATTTTCTCGAGCGTTCGCATCCCAAGTTTGCCTTTTGCTGTGTTATCCTACGACAATAAAGAGGCTTATTTATAGGACGTTCAATGAAAATCATCTCATTTAATATCAATGGTATACGCGCACGTCTGCACCAGCTGCAAGCGTTAATCGATAAACATCAACCTGATGTCATCGGCCTTCAGGAAACTAAAGTCCACGATGACCAGTTTCCGTTAAAAGACGTAGAGGCAATGGGTTATCACGTCATTTTCCATGGGCAGAAAGGCCACTACGGAGTAGCAATGCTCAGTAAAAAGCCTCTGGAAAACCCTCAGTTTGGCTTTCCTTCTGACGACGAAGATGCCCAGCGCCGAATGATTATGGGTGACTATCAACTTAACGACGGTAGTTATGTGCGCATTTTAAACGGTTATTTTCCTCAGGGAGAAAGTCGCGATCACCCAACCAAATTTCCGGCAAAAGAGAAATTCTATCAGGACTTAATGAGCTATCTGGATAACGACCTTTCTCCTGAGCAGCCCGTTATAGTTATGGGTGACGTGAATATATCCCGCATCGATCTGGACATCGGCATTGGTGAGAACAACAAAAAGCGTTGGTTGAAAACCGGCAAGTGCAGCTTCCTACCAGAAGAGCGTGAGTGGATGCAAAAGCTCATGGACTGGGGCTTTACAGACACCTACCGCAAACTAAACCCAGATGTGGATAACCAGTTTAGCTGGTTTGATTATCGCTCTCGTGGCTTTGACGATAACCGCGGACTGCGGATTGATCTTATTCTCGCCACACAAGCATTGGCAACAAAGTGCGAGGACAGCGGCATAGACTACGAACTCAGGGGTATCGAGAAGCCTTCCGATCACGCGCCTGTCTGGTCAACCTTTACAGTCTGATTAACACATTGCCGCCGGTTGATATTAATGTTCTTCCGGCGGTAATGTTTCCAGCGCTTTGCGCAAAATAATTGCCAGATCCATATACTCCGGCCCTTTTTTACCTTGTGGATGGCACTCAACGCCTTGTTTTCTTAGCTTGTCTCTTAATTCTTTATACCAATGACGCAACGAAGGCTTTAGAGGTTGTCTCGAACGCCACCCCAACCAGTATAATCCCTGCAACGGCAGGCTTAGCATAATTAAAGACAGCATAAATCCCGGAGCCAGTTGTTCTTCTGGCATAAATTGCCAGGTTAATGCTGCATTTAAAACAGCAATGGCCGGAGTCCAGCTAATGGCCTTGCGTGTCACCGGTATAATTCTCGATTCAGCCATAGCGGCAACAACTGAATGATGAGGCCATTTATCGGCATACACCTTTCCATCTCTTAAAACAGCAAAAAATGAACGACTCATGATGACCTCTTTGCCAAACCTGATGTAATTATAAACGATTACCTGTCTATTGTACGATATTCGCACTTTCATTATTACCTTTATTTTTCATGCACTTGCAGCCTTACAACCGCGTAGTGCACAAAGATATCCACAGTTAATGTGGATACAGTTGCAGCCAGCCTTTAGCTTTGCCACTATACTATCTGAATTAGTCAGTAGCATGGTGTCAGCAGTGACAACAAGTAAGCTTCCCATTCTCTATGCGCCGATAACCGGACGCATTATCACAGCGCAACCTTCTCCACCAGTATGCCAGCATGGTTTACTCGGTAAAGGTGTTGTCATAGAAATGACCGGCAGTACCTTGTATGCACCGGCTGATGGCGAACTGACCCAGATAAGCAGTAGTGGCGATTACTTGTCTTTACGTCTGAATGACACTTACTCTCTACAGTTAATCACAGGTTCAGGCGATGCCTTCGGAACCCACCCAGCTTTGACCGTACTTTGCCGTGAACAAAGCCAGGTTAAATGCGGCGATCCTCTGGTTAAGATTAACCAGTCGTTGCTGCGCAGTTTAAAGCCTGTGCAACAACGGCTTGCGGTTCTCATTTGTTCGCTCGGTCCTGAACAGATAACTGAACCCTTTGACTGGCTGCAATCCGGACTCGTTACCGCAAAAGACAGTCCACTTATTACTTATTAACACCGACAGGAGCTGTACCTATGTTGCGCGTTTATGGCATAAAAAACTGCGACACCATTAAAAAATCACTTAAATGGTTAGATAAAAACGAAGTCGATTACGAATTTATTGACGTTCGGCAGCAGCCATTACAAAAAGAAACGGTAAACGCTTGGTTACAGCAACTGCCTGCAGAGTCGCTATTGAACAAACGCAGTACCAGTTGGCGTAATCTTTCTGATGAACAAAAGGCTCTTGAAGATACAACTAAGGTAGCTGAATTAATTGCCGAGCAACCAACTCTGTTTAAACGTCCACTGGTTCAGTCCGGCCAGGCTATTCATTGTGGTTTTAATGAAAAACTCTGGAGCGAACGCTACTTATGAGTTCAGAGACACTAAAGCTTGCTCATGAGCTCATTTCCCGCCCCTCCATTACACCAGAAGATGAAGGCTGCCAGCAGCTTATCGGTGAAAGGCTCGCAGCGTTGGGATTTGAGCTCGAATCCATGATCTTTGAGGACACAACCAATTTATGGGCACGTCGTGGTCAGGGCCGTAAACTGTTTTGTTTCGCCGGGCACACCGATGTGGTTCCTCCTGGTGATGTCAACGACTGGCAGTTTCCTCCATTCCAGCCAACGATTCATAATGGCTATCTTTATGGACGCGGTGCAGCCGATATGAAAGGCAGTTTAGCGGCTATGCTCACCGCGACCGAACGTTTCGTAAAGGATTACCCTGAGGTTGATGCTGATATTGGTTTTTTGATCACCAGTGACGAAGAAGGGCCTTTTATTAACGGAACCAAGCGGGTTATCGAAACGCTGGAACAGCGTAACGAAAAAATTGACTGGTGCATTGTTGGTGAGCCCTCTAGTACCGAAACTCTGGGAGACATTGTTAAAAATGGTCGCAGGGGAAGTTTAACCGGTGACTTAACGGTATTAGGCATACAAGGCCACGTTGCTTACCCTCATCTGGCACAAAACCCGGTGCACGACCTTGCCCCCGCACTCAGTGACTTGATTCAAGAGGAATGGGACTCAGGCAACGACAGCTTTCCGCCAACAACCTTTCAGGTGTCAAACATTCAGGCCGGAACCGGCGCAGGAAATGTGATACCAGGACGTATTGAGACACAGTTCAACTTTCGCTTCTCAACTGAACTGACCGCGGACAAAATTAAGCAGCGGGTTGAGGCAATTCTCAATAAGCATTCATTAAAATACAAACTGCAATGGAAGCTTAACGGACCACCGTTTTTAACCGATTCCGGCGCGCTTGTAGAGGTCGTTCAGTCTGCCATTGAGCATGAGTGTGGCTTTTCGACAACCCTCTCCACCGCTGGTGGTACTTCCGACGGACGTTTCATTGCGCCTACCGGAGCTCAGGTAATAGAACTTGGCCCCGTCAATGCCACCATTCATAAAGTGAACGAATGCGTTAAAGCCAGTGATTTAGACAAGCTCAGCGAAGTGTATTATCGCTGTATGGAGAAGCTACTATGTTGAGTAGCAACGAGCTTACGGGCGCCTCTGAAACACATCTAACTGCGGTAGACGGGCATAAACTTCACCCGGATGCCGCACAAGCTTATCTTGCTATGCAGAAAGCAGCGGCCACTAATGGAATTGAGCTCGCTATTGCCAGCGGGTTCCGTTCACTGGACAGGCAGCTCTCTATCTGGAATAGAAAATGGCGAGGCAAGTTGCCACTGTTGTCCAAACAAGGTGAGCCGCTGGATGTTTCCACCTTAACCGATACAGAAAAAATGCACGCTATTTTGCACTGGTCTGCATTACCTGGCAGTAGCCGACATCACTGGGGAAGTGACTTCGATATCTATGACCCTCGCCCATTTCAAAGCAATGAGCTTAAATTACGTTTAGTACCAGCAGAATATACGGATGCGGAAGGCCCCTGTCATACACTTTGGCAATGGCTGACTCAACATGCTCACGAAAGCGGCTTCTTTTTTCCGTACGCCCGTTATCAGGGAGGCGTTGCCCAGGAACCATGGCATTTAAGTTACCGCCCAGTGGCGAAAGAATGCCACCAGCAGCTGAACCTGGAGTTACTGGCCGAAACCATCAATTCGCTTGCTATTGAAGGCAAGCACATCATATTGGAAAATCTGGAGCAAATTAAAAAACAGTATGTCGATACAATAACGGAGGATGACGGATGGACGAATATTTGGTGTGGTTACTGATACTGTTAGTACTGGGTGTCGTTATCAGCAATATTATGGTCTTAAAATATACAGCGAAGTTTAAATGGCCTGGTACGAAATCGTCTAAAACCGAAGACGACTCCGACCAGGAACCCGATAAAAAAGACTAATCCAGCTTCACGCCCAGACGTTTAGCAACTTCCCGGTACGCTTCAACAACACCGCCTAAGCCCTGACGAAAACGATCTTTGTCGAGCTTTTCACGGGTTTCAGCGTCCCACAAGCGACAACCGTCTGGAGTGAACTCATCACCCAGCATGATTTGCCCGTCAAACACGCCAAATTCAAGTTTGTAATCAACCAGCAGCAAACCTGCATCGGCAAACAAAGCTTTAAGTACGTCGTTCACTTTAAACGTCAGTTCTTTCATCTTTTCAATTTGCTCTGCCGTTGCCCAACCGAAGGCCTGAATGTGATATTCATTAACCATAGGGTCGTGTAACGCATCGTTTTTCAAAAAGAATTCAAATGTTGGTGGATTAAGTTCTTTACCTTCTTCAACACCTAAACGGCGAACCAGAGAGCCAGCAGCGACGTTACGAACAACACATTCAACCGGAATCATATCCAGTTTTTTCACCAACGAATCGGTATCGTTTAAGCATTCGTCCAACTGTGTCGGAATACCGGCTTCTTCTAATTTAGCCATAATAAAGTGGTTAAATTTGTTATTTACCATTCCTTTATCATCAAGCTGTTCGACCTTTTCGCCGTCGAACGCTGAAGTGTCATTACGAAACTCCAGAACAAGACGGTTAGGATCGTCGGTATGATAGACCGTCTTTGCTTTACCCCGATACAGTTCACTGCGTTTTTCCATGAATCTTTCCACTCGCGCTTAAGTTAAAGTTTGCTTTGCTGTTTAACAGCTGCTTTAAAGGCTTCAAATACTTTGTTCATCCATTCATCCGAGACAAGTTTATCGTCTTTATAAACCGTAACCGATGTATTCTCGCCGTCATCCAATAACCAGAATTCGTACTCACCTTCAGCTATACCAAGGTTTTCATAGTCATCGCCGCCGATAAACAGGAAGCCACTACCCGGTTCACTATACTCAACAAAGTAAGTGCCTGATTCACGGTTTAAGTCGTCAACTTCGAACCCAATTTCTTCCAGAGCAAGGTTAACCAGTGGCCATGCTTGATCGAAGTTATCTTCAACCACAAATATAGAGTGACCTTCAGCCGCTTGTGATAAACGAGTATCAATTCCTTCTGCTTTATTACGGGCAACAGCCAATTGCTGCTTACGGTTCACTTCAGAAATAATAGCGTTTAATAAATCGGTTTCCAGGTTTCGAACAATGAGTGGAGCAACCACTTTCTCTTCACCACCAACGACTTGGGTGAAGTCATTAACATTTACCCGCAAACTTGTCGTACGCTTGTGAGACTCTGTTTCCTGAAGCAACTCGTAACGAAATGTTCTTTCTAACTCACTGTCGCTTTCACCACCAAAACCAAGAAAGCCGCCTTCTCCATCAATTGTTTGCTGAATGGTCATTTGCTCAGTTAACCAACGGTTCTCGTTAACTTCTTGCCATTCAAGGTTACGGCGCTTCAGAACATCTCGCGCTGCCTGACGAACAAATTCAGCAACTGAATCACCCATACCATCGACAACGTCAAAATACACCCGAGTTTCTGTTTCAGTTTCTAAAACGCGACTTCCTAAACCCAGAGGGCGAACTTGCTGAGGGGCAGTAATGTTAACCCGGTGGCCAATAGGAGCTTGTGCAATATCGGTTTCAGGAATTCGATACTTACTTCCTTTTTCCGGCTGTTCCAGGTCCCCCGGAATATCCAGTGCTGAAGTCGGCTGAATATTCACATACTCAAACCCGCCACTTGCACGTTCTTTTTCTACCGAAGAACAACCTGTGATAACTGCGGCAGCTAAGCCCATATACGCAAGGCGAGACAATTTCATTAAGACTCCTGAATATTCAATAGATTTGCTTTTTGCAACACTGACTCAATCAATTGTTGATTCTGTTCTTCCGGAGGAGTCAGAGGCAGTCGATAGTTTGCACTTACCCAGCCCATTAACGCTAAAGACCATTTAACAGGTATTGGGTTGGATTCAACAAATAACATATTATGCAAAGGTTCCAGCTCAGCATCGATTTGATTAGCCCGCTCGGTATCACCTGAAACTGCAGCCGTAACCAATTCTTTCATTTTGGCAGGGACAATATTGGCAGTAACACTAATAACGCCATGACCACCCGCAAACATAAATTCGCGTGCTGTCGGATCATCACCGCTTAACAATATAAAGTCATCGCCACAGCGCTTTTTCAGCTCTTGTACACGACTTACGTCACCAGTAGCTTCTTTTATACCAATAACATTATCAATTTTTGCTAACTGTTCGACCATGTCAGGTGTCATATCAAGACTTGTACGGCCCGGAACATTATATAGGATTTGGGGTTTATCAGAGGCGTCGGCGCAAGCCTTGTAATGTGCAATAAGACCGGTTAAAGAAGGTTTATTGTAGTACGGCGTAACATTTAAAAATCCACTCACACCTGCCTGAGTCATTTTTTCAGTTAATTGCACCGCTTCGCTGGTCGAGTTTGAACCGTTACCAGCAATAATATCAATACGTCCTGCGCTAAGTTCGACCATCGCATTAACGACATCAATATGCTCTTCATGCGTTAAGGTTGTTGACTCCCCTGTCGTGCCAACCGCTACAATAGCGTCCGTACCCGCTTCGCAATGTTTATTCACCAGAAACTCAAGTTCGCTGTAATCGACATTGCCATATTTTGTAAAAGGGGTAACTAAAGCGACAATACTGCCCTTAAGCATACATTCTCCAAGTCCTAAATTGGGGCTCCAATGGTAATGCCAGCCCTAACGAAACACAAGTGATAGGAACATAAGTTACCAAGAAGGTTCCATAAACTTCTGCGACTTAAGCATTTTCCAAGTTTGCTTGTGTCCGTTATCATGTAGCGTACTGTTAACGAAGTTCCAGGAGAAAGCTATGCAAACACTAAAAGCCGGAGATAAAGCACCGGATTTCACCTTACTTGATGCGAATGAAAACTCCGTCACTTTATCTGAGTTATTAAAAGAGCATCGTGTACTGGTTTATTTCTACCCTAAAGCCATGACCCCCGGTTGTACCGTTCAGGCACAAAACTTACGCGACAGTCGTAAGCAGCTTGAAGAGTTTAATGTTGTATCTGTTGGCATTAGTCCTGATGCGCCTAAGCGTTTAGCGAAATTTACCGAACGTGATGAGTTAAACTTTACTTTGTTAAGCGATGAAGACCATAAAGTTGCTGAAGATTTTGGAGTTTGGGGACTCAAGAAGTTTATGGGTAAAGAATACGATGGTATCCACCGTATTAGCTTTTTAGTTGAACAAGACGGAACCGTGTCTCAGGTATTTAATAAGTTTAAAACAAAAGAGCACCATGACGTAGTACTGGATCACCTAAAACAAGCTTAATACTCCAGAAACACCGCATTATTGCGGTGTTTCTTCCACCATATTATCCCCCGTATTACTGTCCCAGGCTGTTAAGACGGCTTTAACCAAACTCGCCAACGGAATAGCAAAGAAAACGCCCCAGAAGCCCCAAATACCGCCGAAAATTAATACCGCGGCAATAATATAAACCGGATTCAGACTTATAGCTTCAGAGAATAATAGCGGCACTAAAAGGTTGCCATCCAGGGCCTGAATAATTAAATAAGCGACAGTAACCCAGACAAATGCGGCTGTCGGGCCAAACTGGAACAAAGCCACAAGCACAACCGGTATCGTTGCAACCGCGGCCCCAATATAAGGAATTAAAACGGATAGCCCCACCATAATGGAAAGCAACGCCGAATAACGCAAACCAAACAGACTGAAGGTAACAAAGGTTACTACGGCAACCACGACCACTTCTATGGCTTTACCACGAATGTAGTTCATAATTTGCAGGTTCATTTCCTGCCCCACCTGCGAAATTAGCTGTCTGTTTGAAGGCAACAACCGACTAAAGTGAGCAATTAAAATATCCCGATCTTTTAGCATAAAGAAAATGAGTAACGGCACGATAATTAAATAAACCAACATAGCCATAACGTTAACAATAGAAGTTAACGAGACCGTTAGCAGGTTCTCACCCAGACCAACCGCCCGTCGCTTCATTTCTTGAGTGAATTCATTAATTTGGTGGTCATCAACTATGCCGGGAAACATCTCGGGCAACTTATGTAGCCAAATTTGTAGGTTGGTCACCATATCCGGCATTTCCTGAATTAAGGTCGTGCTCTGCTGCCAAATAACTGGCACCAGCGTCAGTAAGCCAATGAGCATTACTGCCAGGAACAGGGAAAATGTAATAATGGTCGCTGTAAGTCGGGACAAGCCTAACTGCATGAGTCGCATCACAGGCCAATCTAGCAGGTACGCTAAAGAAATAGCGATTAATAAAGGCACGATTAAACTGCCAAAAAGCACAATGACAAGTACAGTAACTACCAGTAATAGAAACAAAGTCACCGCATTAGGGTCTGAAAATTTCCGTCTATACCACTGCTGAATATATTCCCACATAGTCATCGTCCCTTATTCTTAAGTTCTCTTGATAATATCAGCCCTTGCAATCTTTCCATAACCCCATAGAGTAAAAAGGAACTAAAGATAAGAATTCTGTTCTGATAGTTAGATAGAACCTGTTCCATTGAACCAATGAGTCGTTGATGTCCACCAAAATATTACACTTTTTTATCGCTTGCTTATTCACTTTTTCAATAAGCTATAGCGCTGCAAGTAATGCCGTTCAGGATAATAAGCGTTTACCGGAGATAGGCACCACTGGTGCAGCCTTCATGAGTATTGAGCGTGAACGTGTGGTTGGCGACTTCTATATGCGACAAGTGCGCTCACAAGCCCCTATCATTCACGATCCGGTGTTAGATAGCTATTTAAATAGTATAGGGCAGCGCCTGGTAAGAAATACCAGTGGTGTCCGATACCCATTTAACTTTTTCTGGATTAACAATAAAGAAATTAATGCCTTCGCTTTTATGGGCGGATACGTTGGTGTGCACACAGGGTTAATTGACGAAGCCAGAACCGAGTCAGAACTGGCCGCAGTGCTGGGGCACGAGGTTGCGCACATAACTCAACGCCATATTGTGCGACGCATGCAGGAGCAGCAACGCAGTATGCCAATGACCATAGCTGGCATCATTGGGTCAATTTTAGTCGGCATGGCGAATCCAGAAGCCGGAGCGGCGGGACTGTATACCACTATAGGTATGGCCGGACAGTCTCAAATTAATTACACCAGAATGTATGAACAAGAGGCTGACCGCATTGGCCTATCAGTTTTGTTAGCCGCCGGGTTTGACCCAAGAGGTGCCCCTGATTTCTTTGGGCGTCTAGCGGAGAAGTACCGGTACGTCAGCAAACCGCCTGAAATGCTAATGACGCATCCCCTTCCGGAGTCTCGTATTGCAGATACCCGAAGCCGGGCAGAAAACATGCAACGTATCGATGTCCCGCCAAGTCTCGATTTTGCTCTGGCAAAGGCCAGGATTCAGGCTCGATATATTGGCAACAGCACCCAAAGCGACTTTCAATCTATGCGCTCTAGCCGTAACGCGATAAACCAGCAAGCCGGACAGTACGCTCTTGCGATACGTGCTTTAGATAACGGTCATACCGATGTTGCCCTTGAGCTGATGCAGCCTTTGCTGGAGCGAGCACCCAACAACCCCTTTTATATCGATGTTCAAACCGATATTTTGCTTGCAAAAGATGACTATGAAACGGTATTGGACTGGTTGCGCGGCAAGTATGTTCAACAACCCAATGAACCCGTCATTACATTAAATTTTGCCAATGCTGCCCTGAAGGCGCAGGACACCTCTCTGGCAGAGAAGCTGCTACGAGACTTTCTGTTACAACAACCCAATGATCCACTCGCGCTTGACCTTCTTACCCAGGTTTATGAACGTAATGGAAAACGTGCGGCTATGTATGAAACTCGCGCTGAGGCACTCGCGCTAAGAGGTAACTTTAAACTGGCTATCGACCAGTTGCATACGGCTCATAATCATACAGACAGTGACCTTACTCACAAACGACTTAACGCACGTATTGACCAAATTCGTAACTTAGAGCAGCAAGTACAAAACTTAATGTGAATTAATGGCACTTTCCAATGATTCAAGATCTTGCTCGCCCATAAGGGGGCCTTTTACCGTGCCATCAGGCTTTATCACATAGGTTGCCGGTAACATTTGTGGGCGTTGAAATGGAAACGCAGGTGCAGGGTCCATCAGCGCCAGTTGGAATTCAATGCCATGGCGCTTTTTGAGCTCAGCGAGTTCGCTATTTGACATCGGGTCAAAACTTACTCCAACTAGTTCAACATTTTCGGGTTTATGGCTGTTAAATTCATTAAGTTCCGGAAGTTCTCGCAAACACGGCGCGCACCATTCAGCAAAATAGTTAACAACAACAGTTTTGCCTTCAAGCTGAGACCAACTGAACTCATTGTTTTGGTCGGTAATAACATCTGGCTTTGGTGAGCATGCCGTTATCAATAACACCGTGGCGGCGTAGACTAGTGTTCTCAGTTTCATTCCTTACCTCAATTACGTTACTATTAACGGATATTCAGATACTACAAGGTACGACACTTATGAGCCAAGTAACAATTTATCATAATCCACGTTGTTCAAAATCAAGACAAACTTTGGAACTACTGCAGAAAAATAATATTGAACCGGAAATTGTCGAGTACCTTAAAACACCCCCGAATGCGGCAGAATTACAAGACATACTGGCTAAATTAAACCTCTCTGCTGAGCAACTCATGAGAAAAAAAGAGACTGTCTATAAAGAGTTGGGGCTAGCCGGCATAAACGACGAAGACGAATTAATTACCGCTATGATCAACAACCCCAAACTGATTGAGCGCCCTATTGTCATTTCCGGGGACAAAGCCGCTATTGGGCGTCCTCCAGAAGCCGTTTTGGATATTCTGTCATGACTTCTGTCGTGATCCTGTATTACAGCCGCAATGGGGCAACACAAAGGCTTGCCGACGCTATTGCAGAAGGAGTAACCAGCGCAGGTGGCGAAGCTGTTCTGCGTAGCACTGGGCACGGCAGTAATGCGGTCAGCGACAGAGATCTGGAAGTTGAAAACAGCGATATTGAAAACTGTGACGCGCTGATTCTGGGAAGCCCGACCCGCTTTGGTCATATGGCATCAAGCCTCCAGAAGTTTTGGGAAGGAACCTCTCGTGAATGGTTGCAAGGCGCATTGACCGATAAGCCTGGTGCCGTATTTACTTCATCCAGCTCACTTCATGGTGGACAGGAGTCAACGCTGCTAACACTGGCACTGCCTTTAATTCACCATGGTATGATGTTAGTTGGTATTCCCTATTCGGAGCCTGCCCTGCATCAAACTCAATCGGGTGGCTCACCATACGGAGCCAGTCACCACGAGCACAGTAACAAGCTGACTGAGCACGAACGTCAATGTGCTATTGCACTAGGCAAACGGGTTACAAACTTTGCTAGCAAGCTTTCATCATAGGAATTTTAAATGCCGACATCTCCGCGCTTTTACCGCTGGTTAACACAGGTTTTCTACTGGCCATTACTGGTTTTGGTGGCTTTATGGCACGGTATGCCAACCGATGCGCCAGGAACGCTGCCCGTTTATATTGCTCTTGTTTTATGGGTACTGCCGTTGTTGTTCCCACTCTACGGTCTGGTTAAAGGCAAAGCCTATACACACGCGTGGACCAACTTTATTTTAATGTTTTACTTTCTTCACGGACTCACTGTCGTTTACACACATCCGGACGAGCGGATTTGGTCGATACTGGAAATCATATTGACAACCGGAGCCTTTATCGGGGCAACCGGTTATGCCCGTTATCAAGGACGAGCAGAAGGTTTAGGGCTTAAAAAGCTAAAAGACTACAACTAAATTTCCAGAACCTGCTTAACAAAAGGAATTGTTAAGCGTCGCTGATAGGTAATAGAAGCTTGATCAAGTTCATTCAGGGCTTTCATTAAATCACGCATAGAACGCCCCAGTCGCTGAGTCATAAAAGCCGCCACATCGGCAGGAAGCTCCAGTCCACGCCATTGTGCTCTGAGTATTAAAGCGTTATTTTTCTCATCATCGTTTAACGGGTGTACCTGAAACCCCGTTGCCCATTGAAAACGCGACTGTAAGTCCGGCAATACGACCTCGGTCTGAGCCGCCGACTGCTTTGCTGTCATAATGAGCCGGGTAGACTCATTATCGGTTACCCGGTTAATTAAAGAGAACAGTTCGAAGCACCAGTCCTGTTTCAACGTCACAGTGTCAATATCATCCAGGCAAATAAGATCAGCTTGATCAATACCGTTCAACACCGCTTCTGCATCAACCTCAACAAGCTCCTTTAATGGCAAATAAGCAATACGCTGCTGAGGCCCAACCGATGCAATAACACTGTGCATTAAATGGCTTTTCCCCACACCACTGGCTCCCGACAACCAGGTTAACTGCTGATTTCTTTTTAACGGAGGTTTAGCTTCGGGTAAGGCTTTTAACCAACTTAATAAGGTCGCGTTATTGCCCTCAAGAAAGGTGGAAAAAAGCTCATCGTCCGGTAACTGAACAGCCAGCGGCAATTGCTGTGGAGGCATCAGCGACCCTCATCCCAGCGGTAAACAGGGGTTTCCGTTTGTTTTGCAGCGACAAAAGGACCAACTTCCTGAGAAACAAGACGCCCATCCAGGTTGATAGCCTGCAGTATTTGGTCGACGGGTCCGTTCACAACAATCTCGAATTCGCTCATATTCTGAGAGTATTTCAATAAGCGAACCTCCCGGACCGATACAATACTTTTCAAAAAGCTTTCCAGTTTTAAAACACTGCTCAGACTGTTTAGCTGCTCAACTTTTACCGTTAGTGTGTTGCGTACGTTCTCATCGCCGGCGGTCATGCTGTATTTAGCTGACAGCTTCACCATTAATTGTTCTATTAAAGGTTCTGCCAGCCAGTCAACGCTTGTTGCCGTCACTTCTCCGGCAAACCTGTCATCACCAATTTCCACGAACCAATTCAAACTCCAGGGTGCTTCCTCATCCTCCTGGCGAACAATACGTGCTACCAGTAACCCATCCGTACCGTACCGCTCTGTCGTTGTCCTCACAGGGTCTAAAAAGCGCCCCCAGACATCCATTGCGCTAATGGTGAAATTATCGGTTAAATCCATTAGCGGCAGTTGCACCGGAATACTGTACTGTTTTGCAAAAAATCGAAGTTGCTGGGTAAAAACAGATTCACTGTTACTGTCAATTATTGTGCGTTGCCCGCTGTCACTTTCTTTCGCAATCCACAACATTAACTGAGGTCTGCGACTCCCCCAGTAAGGCAGTTGATGCTCGGCAAGAAGTGCTCTTAACTTCCTGCCGTCAAACGTGGCTGTTAACGTTCGTTGCCCTTGGTTATCGCTGTAACCATATTGCACCAGGTAATTATTGACATCTCGCTTGGCTCGTTCTATCGCTTCGTGCTCTGTCGCATCCGATTTCCCGGTGAGCTTAATAATGACTCGATCAAAAGCCTCACCAATTGCCTGCTGTCGGTGCGATGAACTTTGTGACGCGACTTCAACTTCTGCCGAATACAAATTCTCAATTAACCGCGCTTCAGCATCTGTTGTCGTAAAAGTGACTAACAGCACTAAAAAAGCGACTGCAATGTAATGAATCTTCGACTTTGACATGTCATTATCCAAATAAGACTTTGAGAGCATATTAAACAGCCAGATAGCGAACAGCAAGTAACAACTTGTGGATAAGCTTGTGGGAATCTTCTCTAGGAAAATAAAGCGACTACAGGTAGTATTGCCACAAACGGACGAAGGGTGACAAAGGCATGCTAAAACAACAACTTCGCGGTATCAGTTCACTGCTTGGCAGCATCAGTTTAATTGGGGTCTGTGTTGGCATGACCAGTACCCTACTCAGTTTGCGTGCCACCATTGAAGACTTCGGTACCCTGGTTACCGGTTTTATTATGTCAGCCTACTTTATCGGTTACCTGTTTGGCTCTACCCGCGCACCTAAAGACATTCGTCGGGTAGGCTATATTCGCTCATTCGGGGGGCTTGCCGCATTAGCCGCCTTCAGTATTCTAATGCAGGCCATTTGGGTTGACCCCGTAGTCTGGTTTGTTATGCGTTTTATTACCGGTTTTGCCATTTCCGGTATTTTTGTCATTGTCGAAAGTTGGCTTAATACCATGGCAGATAACCGCAGCCGCGGTACTTTACTGTCTATCTATTTAGTCATTATTTACACTGGCCTCATTGCGGGGCAACTTATTCTAGGCGTGGCAGACCCTGCCGGCTTTGTCGCTTTTGCTATTGTCGCACTCCTGATTAACCTTGCTTTAATTCCAATTTTGGTCAGTGTGACAGTGGAACCGACAACCCATGAAAACCGCAAGGTTCCTGTCTCCTTGCTGCTTAAAACGGTGCCGCTGGGTGTGGTAAACGCTTTCATTATGCAAGCCTGCTACGCCATGTTTTATGGTATCGGGCCTATGTATGCGTCTTATATTGGCCTGAGCGTTGTGCAAATTACCTTCTTCATGTCAGCCTTTATTCTCGGCGGCCTGATCTCACAAGCACCTTTCGGTTTATTATCCGATCGAATTGATCGCCGTTTTGTTATTGCTATTTGTGCAACCGGCGGCACGCTGACCGCAATCGCTCTTTCCCAGTTAGCCGCATCAAATGCGCTTCTTATTTACCTGAATGTTGGTTTATTAGGTGCCTTCATTTTACCCTTATACTCACTGGGCATGGCGCACACCAACGACTTTCTCGAACGCGATCAAATGGTCGGAGCAACGGGAGCTATCATAAAAATTGGCGGGGCAGGCTCTATTATCGGGGCACCAGCTGTAGCCGCATTAATGCAGTTTGGTGCTATTAATTACTTCTTCCTGCTTCTGGCTGCGTTAACCGCCTGTGTTGGTTTTTATTCGCTGTACCGCATTACGCGACGCGCTAAAGCTGAAGACCAGCAACACAGTAACTTTGCCATACTGGCTCCGTCACAAACCTCTGATGAACTATTAACGTCAATGGCTGAAGAAGCGCCGGAAACAGAAGAAGAGGACGACGAAGAAATGGAATCTAACGCCGTCCTTCGTTAAGAGACTAATCTGTCAGCAGGTCATTCACCCAGGTGGTGGCCTGCGTCAGAATGTCATCTAAGTGTTGTTCGCTGACAAAACTTTCAGCATAAATTTTATAAACCGGTTCAGTACCTGAAGGCCTTGCCGCAAACCAACCATTGTCAGTGGTTACTTTAATACCACCAAACTGTGCCCCGTTACCCGACGCTTTCGTAGAAATATCAGACACACTGTCACCAGCCAGTTCTGGCAGTTTCATTTTGTATGCGCGAATGCCTTTAAAGCGAGCGTTTTTGTCGGCACTGGAAACGGTATCAACACGACGATAGTAAGACGTACCATGCTGCTGACATAATTCATCGTAATACTGCCCCGGATTTTTACCGGTTTTTGCCAATATCTCAGCCGCTAATAAGGCCATGACAATGCCGTCTTTATCGGTGGTCCAGGTACAGCCTTTACGATCAAGCAAGGTTGCACCGGCACTCTCTTCTCCGGCAAACGCAATACTTTGCTCAGCTAACCCTTGCGCAAACCATTTAAAACCCACAGGCACTTCCATCAATGGACGTTCGTTTGCGCTCACCACACGATCAATCATAGCGCTGGATACGAGTGTTTTGCCGATGGCAAGCCCTTTGTCCCAACCACGGTTTTTGCACAAATAATCTATCGCAACCGACAGGTAATGGTTCGGGTTCAGCAAGCCGTGTGTAGGAGTTACTATACCGTGACGGTCGTAGTCCGGATCATTACCAAAAGCTAAGTCGTATTTTTCTTTTAGCCCCAGTAAACTGGCCATGGCAAACGGCGAGGAGCAATCCATGCGAATTTTGCCGTCTTTGTCCAGGGGCATAAATGCGAATGTTGGGTCAACAACGGCATTACGAACCTCAATCGATAAGTTGTAATGCTCAGCAATTTGCTGCCAGTATTTAGCACCTGATCCACCCATGGCATCGACCGCCAGCGTCAGTTTTGCATCCTGAATAGCTGACATATCAATACAGTTTTCAAGTTGACCGATATAATCCGAACGCCAGTCAACAAAAGTCAGTTTCGGATGTTGTAGTACATCTTCACTCTCGCAGGTATTCACCCCGACCAAACCTGATGACAACAACGCATTAGCGTATTTCTCAATAATTCGCGTGACATCAGAATCTGCTGGTCCGCCGTGCGGAGGGTTATATTTAAGCCCACCATCTTCCGGCGGGTTGTGCGATGGTGTGATCACGACACCGTCTGCTTTCGCTTTATTCTTGCTGTTCCACTCAATAACAGCACGGCTTAATACCGGCGTTGGTGTGTAATCGTGCTCCGTCTGAACCTGAACCTCAATGCCATTACCAATGAATACATCCAAAGCACTAATGTAAGCAGACTCTGACAAGGCATGAGTATCTTTGGCCACCATAATCGGCCCGGTAATTCCCTGCTCTTCGCGATAAGCGCAAATGGCCTGAGCAATAGCCAGAATATGGGCCTCATTAAACGAGCGCTTCAATGAACTGCCACGATGACCCGATGTCCCAAAGCTGACTTTTTCTGCCGCTTTACGTGGATCCGGCTCGTAAACGTAATAAGCACTGATCAATTGCGCAATATTCGTCAAATCGCCAGCTTGTGCCAACTGACCTGCTCGCTCGTGATTCGCCATTATAAAAAGTCCCTAATTTTTTCTGCATCTGCTGAATCATAACCCAGCTTTTCTGCAACCTGAGTCAGCATCGATTTTTTCTTTGTGGTATTGGTGTTGGTAATAACCCAAAACGGAGAGTCCGGTATTTGCTTCGGATTGGTGCTGTTACCCGAGGTCAGCAAAGCTTCTTCTGAGCGGGCAAAATACTGACGGTCACGTCCGCGAATATCCAGCACCTGCGAGAACTCACTGGAATGACAACGGTAAAGCATGCTCAAAATATACAAGAAACGCGCGACCACACTTTTCTGAATACGAACATCCTGCTCATTTAAACGATTAAAAACCGATTCGGTTTGTTCGCCTTTAGCATCCACAGCAAATTCTGTACTACTCACATCAAGTAATCGGCGCAGAATATCTGAAGCACTCTCGCCTATTTGTCTGGTGTGGCTTGCAATATACGCGTATAAGTCGTCGTCAATGTCAATCCGCTTCATTGTTGACTTTCTACCTCTAAAATTTGAAAGGTTGTGCTTTGTCACTTGCAACGCCCCGACAAAGCCTTGAAAATATGCATCAAAGTTTATCACTAAAGGCCGTTCGATGGCAGACTCTTCATTGTTGAATCACGAAACACTTGGCACCGAAAGCAATCCGGCTGTCATCATTATTCATGGACTGTTTGGCGACAAAGACAATTTAAAAAGTATCGCCCGCGAACTGTCCGAAGATTACTTTTGTATATTACCGGATGCTCGTAACCACGGTGACTCGTTTCACAGTGACACCATGACTTACCCGGCCCTGGCAGATGACATTATTAAACTGGCCGATGCCTTAGATATTGAGCAGTTTGCTGTACTGGGGCACTCCATGGGTGGCAAAATAGCTATGGAAGTCTGCATGGAGGCGCCGGAAAGGGTCAAAGCGGCCATATTCGCAGACATATCCCCCGCCGCTTATGACGGAACTCACGACAGCATCATGGATGCACTGTCAGGGCTGGATTTAAGTCAGGTAAAAAGTCGCAGCGACGCGGACAAGCAGTTAGCCGATAAAATTTCAGAAAAAGGCGTGCGTCAGTTTTTACTAAAAAACCTTAAAAAGACCGATGACGGCTATCAATGGCGACTTAATCTCGAAGGGTTAAAGCAGAATTACGAACAAATTTCAGCGGCTGTCAGTAAAGGCCAATACGAAGGCCCTGTACTTTTTATCAAAGGCGGTAACTCAAACTACCTGACAGAAAAGCACCAACAAGAGGTTAACTCGCGCTTTAGCAATGCTTCAGTAAAAATAATAGAAGACGCAGGTCACTGGCTGCACGCCGAGAAGCCCCGAATATTCAACCGACTCGTGCTTGAGTTTCTGGCTCAGTAATCTCGCCAGCGGCGGCGCTTTATGGTAATCTAGGCGCCGTTAAAAAAACAGTTCAGGCGTTACACATCAGCGAGGTTAAGCAGTATGTTGGCTGAGTATTACGAACAAATTGAAGTTCTGGCCACCAATTTCACACTGGCCATACTATTCTTACTCATAGGCTTAGCCATTCGTGATGTGTTAAAACGCTCAGCGGTACCCAAATTCGGCCAAATAATTGTGTGGGCAGTACTGTTTCTTGGCTGTTTTGGTTTTATTGCTAAAGGTATTATTCAGGTGCTCTGGGAGTCCGGAGTTTAACCCAATTGATAATTTACGCCGCTGAATGGCAATCCATTCAGTATTGTTTGTTCGTATAACCAGGTGAAAATTGATTTATGGCAACTGTTGGAATTTTCTTTGGAAGCGACACCGGTAACACCGAAGCCGTCGCTCAGATGATTCAGAAAGAACTGGGTAAAAAACTTGTCGACGTTAAAGACGTCGCTAAATCCAGTAAAGAAGATATTGCCAGTTATGACCTACTACTGTTCGGTATTCCGACGTGGTACTACGGCGAAGCTCAGTGCGATTGGGACGATTTTTTCCCCGAACTTGAAGAAATAGACTTCACCGACAAGCTCATTGCTATTTTTGGCTGTGGTGATCAGGAAGACTACGCCGAATACTTTCTGGACGCTATGGGCATGGTACGCGATATTGTCGAAGCACGTGGCGGCATCATTGTCGGGCACTGGCCGACGGAAGGTTATAACTTCGAAGCCTCTAAAGGCATGGCAGATGACGACCATTTTGTCGGCCTGGGTATTGACGAAGACCGTCAACCAGAGCTAACCAAAGAGCGTGTTAGTAAATGGTGCCAGCAGGTTTATGAAGAAATGTGTCTGGCAGAACTGGCAAGTGACAGCTAATACAGGGTATGCTGTTGTACATGTTTAACTGAGATACGAATCATTATGGCGAGTAACGACGAACAGCTAAAAAAAGCAGGACTCAAAGTCACTTCCCCACGGATGAAAATTCTGGAGATTTTAAAACAACCAGAAAACCAACACATCAGTGCTGAAGACGTCTATAAAATTCTGCTGGAACAAAAAGATGAAATTGGCCTGGCTACCGTATATAGGGTACTAAACCAGTTTGATGACGCTGGTATTATTACTCGCCACCACTTTGAAGGTGGTCGTTCGGTATTTGAATTAAGCGCAAAACATCATCATGATCATTTGGTGTGTTTAACCTGCGGGCACGTCTTTGAGTTTGAAGACGACGTTATTGAAGAACGCCAGGACAAAGTTGCTGCAGCTAATAAAATTAAGCTAACAAACCACAGCCTTTATTTATACGGCGAATGTCAGCGTGGCGAAAGCTGCGAATACAAAGCTGCTGCTGAGGCAGACTAATGGCTCTGCGCTGGCTCATTTACGGGGCATACGGTTACTCGGGCAAACTCATTGCTCATCAGGCAAAAAAACGCGGTTATCAACCCATTTTAGCCGGCCGTAACGAAGACGCCCTTGAGCCAGTTGCCCGTCACCTGGCCTTTCAATACAAAGCCTTTTCGCTCGACAGTATCGATGAAGTAAAAAAGCAATTAGAAGATGTTGATCTTGTCATTAATTGCGCAGGCCCGTTTAGCCAAACGGCAGCCCCACTTATTCAAGCCTGTATTGATACCAAAACTCATTATTTAGACATTACCGGCGAGATAGACGTATTTGAATACGCTCACTCCATGGATAAAGCTGCGCGCGAGGCCGGTATTGTTATTTGTCCTGGTGTTGGGTTTGACGTTATTCCAACAGATTGCATTGCCGCAAGACTAAATGCTCAAATGCCGGAAGCCGAGCATCTGGCGTTAGGCTTTGACTCCGGTTCACGTATGAGCCGGGGCACAGCCAAAACCAGTATCGAGCGTTTAGGTCGTGGAGGCGCAGCCCGCATTAACGGACAAATTACCGATGTTCCGCACGCCTGGCATTCTCGCTGGATAGATTTTGGTAATGGTGAGAAGTGTGCCATGACCATTCCCTGGGGCGATGTCTCTACCGCCTACTACACAACAGAAATTCCCAATATTGAAGTGTACATACCGGCCAGCCCACGCTTAGTGAAGAAAATGCGCCGGATGAACTGGTTCCGTTGGGTATTTAACTGGAAATGGGTTCAGGCTAAGCTGAAGAAAAAGCTGGAGTCTCAGCCTGCAGGCCCTGAAGAAAAAGAACGGAAGAACAACCCGACTTACGTTTGGGGTGAAATTACCGATGGCAAAGGTAATAAGAAAAGTATGCGGGTAAAAGTGAAAAATGGCTATTCGCTAACCGCCGAAGGCGCAGTTGAGTTAGCCATTCATACCTTAAGCCAGAAACAGTCAGGGGGCTTTTACACCCCCTCGCGTTTATACGGCGCTAAGCTACTGGACCAGTTTACGATTCAGTAGCTTGCTGCTGTTCTATTTTAGCCCAGCTGTCACGTAGTCCAACCGTCTGGTTGAATATCAAACGAGCTTCTGTATCAGCATCCTGATCCAGACAGTAGTAGCCCAGGCGCTCAAACTGGAAGTTCTCGCCCAATTTCGCATTCGCTAAGTTAGCTTCCACAAAGCCTTTCTTGATAACCAGAGACTCAGGGTTCAGGGTTGAGAATAAGTCTTCCTCTGCAGCCGGGTTAGGTACCTGGAATAAACGGTCATACACGCGGAACTCTGCTTCTTTCGCTGTTTCTGCCGAAACCCAATGAATAACCCCTTTTACCTTACGGCCGTCCGCAGGGTCCTTGCCTAAGGTCTCAGCGTCGTAGTGGCAGTAAATAGTCTGAATTTCACCGTTATCGTCTGTTTCAACGCGGTCCGCGCGAATAACATAGGCGTTACGTAAACGCACTTCTTTATCCAGCACCAGACGCTTGAACTTTTTATTCGCCGATTCACGGAAGTCTTCCCGCTCAATCCAAATTTCGCGGCTAAAGGTTACCTGACGCGAGCCCATTTCAGGGTCATTCGGATGGTTTGGCGCATCCAGCAACTCTTGCTCGCCCTCGGGGTAGTTTTCAATAACAATCTTCACCGGATCCATAACAGCCATTGCGCGTGGTGCGTTGGCGTTCAGGTCGTCACGAATGCAGGCTTCCAGCATACTCATTTCGACCTGATTATCCATTTTGGTCACACCAATACGCCGACAGAACTCACGGATTGAGTCCGGCGTGTAACCTCTGCGGCGCAAACCAGCAATACTGGCAACACGCGGATCGTCCCACCCGGTCACTTTATTTTCTTCTACCAGCGTATTGATAATGCGCTTACTCATCACCGTGTATTGCAGGTTAAGACGCGAGAATTCAATTTGCTGCGGGTGACAGTCTATGCTGATGTTATCCAGTACCCAGTCGTACAAGCGACGGTTATCCTGGAACTCAAGCGTACACAGCGAGTGTGTAATGCCCTCCAGCGCATCGGAAATACAGTGGGTGAAATCATACATTGGGTAAACACACCATTTATCACCCGTCTGGTGATGATGCACAAAACGCACACGGTAAATAACCGGATCGCGCATACACATAAACGGCGAGCTCATATCAATTTTTGCCCGTAATGCCGCAGTGCCTTCTTCGTGCTTACCTGCTGTCATGTCAGCGAAGTGCTTTAAATTCTCTTCCACAGAAGTATCACGGTAAGGGCTGTTCACACCCGGCTCTTTCAGGGTACCGCGCATTTCGCGCATTTTATCCTGCGAACTGAAATCAACGTAGGCCAGGCCTTTTTCAATCAGCTCAACCGCAAACGCGTGCAGCTGATCAAAGTAGTTAGACGAATAACGCGGCTCGCCTTCCCAGTCATAACCCAGCCACTCCACGTCTTTTTTAATGGAGTTCACATAGTCCACTTTTTCTTTCAGTGGGTTGGTGTCATCAAAACGCAGGTTACAGGTGCCGTTATAGTCTTCGGCAATACCGAAATTCAGCACTATCGATTTGGCATGGCCAATATGCAGGTAACCATTAGGTTCCGGAGGAAAACGGGTATGTACGGTAGAGTGCTTACCACTGGCCAAATCTTTATCAATGATTTGACGAATAAAATTACTGGGACGTGAATCAGTATCAGCCATGAACCTTTTGTCTCCGCTACAAAATCAACACCGGATAAAATGAAGCGGTTATGATCGCAGGTTATCGCCTGCCTGACAAGTTAAGCGAACATTAAAAAACTGATAAAAACGGCGCAGTTGCTGCTGTGCAACTTTACCCTCAATGCGAGTAAAACGAACGGTCTGACCCGGTTGGCATTGTGCCAGCCGACCTAAATCGAACGGATTAATCGTGCCCAGTTTAGGGTAGCCCCCTAAGGTCTGCCTGTCGTGCATCATAATAATAGGCTGGCCATTCGCCGGCACCTGTACAGACCCCACATTCACACCTTCAGACACCAGGCCTTCACCGTCATAATCTAAGGCTTTACCAGACAAACGAATGCCCATACGGTCGCTGTCTTTAGTGACTTCATAATCTTCGTAGCAGAAAGCTTCTCTTGCAGACATGGGAAAAGCCTCGTACTGAAAGCCCGGTATTAAGCCAATAACCGGTGTCTTTTCATAATTCGGCCGATAAGCCCAGCCAACACGGCGAGACATCTGCAATTCTTGCTGATTAAAACTAATCTCATCGCCCGCTTTTAAAGGAGAGCCGTCTCCATGCAGGCCACCCACTGCATCACGGGTAACGGTTGCACAGCTGCCCCACTTAGGTTCAACCTGAAACCCGCCCTGCACCGCTAAATACGCGCGAACACCGGCAGTAGCGTACCCCATTTTTAGCCGCTGACCAGCACGTACCTTAAAGTTCTGCCAGTTGTTTAGCGTTTCGCCGTCCAGTGTCAATTCAACACCAGCACCGGTTACCGCACACTGACAGTCACAGTCAAACTCTGCTTCAAAGCCACCCAAAGTAACTTCTATTTGTGCGGCATTAAAATCATTATTCAGTAGCCGGTTTGCCCATAAAAACGCATGCTCATCCATCGGTCCGCCCCGGGTCAGGCCTTTCGACAAATAGCCAAAGCGTCCAAAATCCTGAATGGCTGCGCGCATGCCCGGCTCTATAATACGCATCATGACAAAGTCTCCGTGTCGCCGCCGTCATCAACAAACTGCTCTTTGCTGACTGAGTAAAACTCCACTTCATCACCCACATTCAGCGGGCTGATGGTCCCGGAGGACGGGTCGTACAATTGCGTTGAAGTGCGGCCAATAATGTTCCAACCGCCGGGAGACGATGACGGATAAACTGCGGTCTGGCTTTCGGCAATAGCAACACTGCCTGCGGTAATTCGCTTTCTGGGGTTATCTAAACGGGGCGTTCTGATCTTCTCGTTAACCTCACCCAGGTAAGCAAACCCCGGCGCAAAGCCCATAGCGTACACACGATAGGTTTGCTCAGTATGAGCTTTGATCACATCATCCACTGAACAATTGTTTGTCTCTGCAATACGGGCTAAATCCGGCCCGACACTTTCGTCATAATAAACCGGAATACGATGATGCTTGCCGGTCAGTTCTTGGTCATCGCTGGTTAAATCGCTTAGGGTTTTACGCAGGCGTTCGCGTATTTCCGGCTCATCGGTGCGCAGAACATCGTAATACACCATTAAAGAGTTATAGGACGGCACTAAGTCCAGCACCACGTCCGACAGTTGTTCTTCTACCGCTTTAACCGCTGCAAGAACCTGTTGGTTAACCGAAACACTGATGCCCTCGCCTAAGTAGACGATAACGGCATCGGCACCGGCAGAAACCAGTTTTGGAAAGTTAGACGCTTTACTCGCAGAATTAGCCATAAGCTTTTCGGACGATATCCCGCAGTTTCTCCACTGTTTCTATCGCCTTTGGATTATCCCCGTGAACACAAAGAGAATCGATTTCAATTTGCAACGACTTACCAGATACACTCTCAATAGCACGACCGTTAGCAAAAGCTTCAGCTTGAGCATACATGGTTTCCGTATCACCATGCACGGCATCAGAATTGCTTCGTGAGCGCAGTTGCCCGTTGTCGTCATAAGCCCGGTCAGCAAAGCCTTCAAACCATAATTCGACATTAAACTTTTGTGCACGGTGGCGCCATGCGTCGTTTTCAGGGGTTGCCATAACCATTAACGGTAAAGGTTCATGGCGGTCGTCCTGCAATGCAGCGATAGCTTCGCAGACCGCATCAAACTGCTGCCCGTCGCTCAGCATGTCATTATAAAGTGCTCCGTGCGGCTTCACGTAACTCACTTCAGTTTTCTGTCCGGCGCAAATGCCCTGCAGAGCGCCGACCTGGTATTGAATTAATGCCGTCACTTCGTCGGGTTTTAACTTCATGTGGCGTCGCCCGAAACCAACAAGATCAGGATACGCCGGATGCGCTCCTATGGTCACATTATGCTGTTTTGCCAGCTTAACCGTTTTTAGCATGGTCAGGGGGTCTGACGCATGAAAACCACAAGCCACATTGGCGCAGTCAATGTGGGGCATGATCAAATCATCTGCCCCCATTGTCCAGGCACCAAAACTTTCTCCAATATCACTGTTTAGTGTAATTTGACGGCTCATTCCTTACCTTTTTCAGACTTTCTGGCTTCAATATCACCCATTAGCTTGGTTAGCCCCACACCAAACAAGTACAAACCAATACCAACAGAAGCTAGCTGTAATGGCGGTAAACTTAGTACTATCAACTGGTGTTTAGCAAATACCGCAATTGCACCAATGAGTCCCATAGTCGTTATGGCGCTGGCAACCAAGGTTACCGGCCCCATCCATGAGATAAGCGAGCGCAATCGAAGTAAGGCTCCCAGCCCACCAAGGACAAGCCCCCAGGCAATAGGAACTCCTAACTTGTACCAACTCAGATCAAAGTTCGCAATCAATGTAATCAGTTCTTCCTGCTCTGCAGTATAGAAAAATAAGCCGACTGCGCCTGCTAAAATAACAATTCGTTTTGCTATGTTCATTACTTAGATTCCTACATAAACAGACTGATAATAAAAAGGATAATTGCGATAACCGGAACCCAGAGAATTGGAGACTGATACCATTTTAACGTTGGCTTATCAGTGCGGTTCAGCGATTTTAAAGTCGGCTGCTTATAAAGCCAGATAATACCTATCAGCATCAGGACCGCACCCGACAGCCTGACATTAGTATCGTTGTCACTCACCACACCCAAAACAGCCATTAGCAGGCCTGCAATAAGAATCAGTAATGCCAAAACACGTTGCCACATACTTCCCCCAAGTCATTGTTCTTATATTTATTGTCTTTATACTAAGAACTTATACTGTATCAGGTTCTGGAGCCATATGTTAAAGCAAATTCTGCTCGGCGTGAGCGCTATTATTATTACTGTTATCGTCATTCTTGGTAGCGCTGTTATTTATCAGAAGACCACCATGCAACCTGACCTTCCCCACGAGGAAGACTGTGAAATACAGCAAATAGTAACAACCGACGACGGTTCTTTAGAAGCTCATAGCTACTGGTGTGAGCGTGGTAAAAATACGCAATGGAAAGGCTATGAAATTTGGTTACATGAGCCGCAGCCGGATAAATGGCAACGCATTATGACCACCGAACACGAAGGCTGCATTAAACTGGAATTGGCTGATCAGAAACTTGAGATAAACCACGACGGGAAACGCGGTGACATGTTTTTAGTCGAACCGGTATTTCTGTTTAACGATGCACAAGGCGTCAGCCAGTCTCTGTCGGTTCAGGTTTCTACCCGTGGCGACGCCGTGTGCCCTGGCTCTGAGTAAAACGCTGGCTCGGATTAAGCCAGCTTTAACACCCATTTAAGCGGCAGACGTTTCATTAAGAACGCCATTAACGCCCAAGGCCAGTAAGGGACATAGGCTTTTACTGGCTCTTTATTAATGGCCTGCGCCAGCAGTCGGCAACCTGTCTCGGTATCCACCATAAAAGGCGTATTTTTCACTTTTTCATTAATTTCAGAGCGAATGTAGCCCGGATAAATGGTCGACACTTTAATTGGGCTGTTGCTGCCGTAGGTTTTCATTAAGTCCGCACGAATACCCTCGGTTAACGACGCCAGCCCGGCCTTGGTTGCCGCATACACCGTCATGGCCCGTGGCATACCACGGAAAGCACTCATGGACGAAATAGTCACTAAATGCCCGCTTTTCTGCTCGCGCAGAATCTCCATAGCCGCTTCACATTGCGCCAGCGCCGCTACAAAGTTGGTTTCTGCCGTGGCTTTGTTAGCCTCAAAGTAACCCGTACCTAACGCCGCGCCTTTGCCCATGCCCGCATTAATAATAAAGCGGTCAATATGCCCCTGCTCTTGTTTAAACGCCTGAAACACACGAAATACGTCTTCGTGAGCGTTTACATCCAGCGTTTTAATGCTGACAGTTATGCCAGAATGCTTGTCTTCCAGCTCGTTTTTTAGCGCTTCTAAGCGATCTAAACGGCGGGCGCACAGACATAAGTTTTTACCTTCTGCGGCGAACTCACGCGCCATGCCCTGTCCTAAGCCAGAGCTGGCACCGGTAATTAAAATGGTCTTCCGTTCTTGCGGCATTGTTGAGCTCTCTTTTTTATTATAATTCGTTAAGCTTTAGCGATACGGCGGCGGCAGCGCCACAGCAAATAATTCACCAGGAACCAGAAGTTCTTAAAGGCTTTGTTAGTGGTTTGTTTGTGGTGATAGCGGTAGTAAATTTGCTGCGCAATAACCGCCAAACGAAACAAGCCAAACACTTCGTAAAAGGCGAAGTCTTCTACCTTGGTGTCGGTACGCTCACAGTAGTAATCGATAATTTCTTTGCGCGTTAGCATGCCCGGATAGTCGCTGGGTTGGCGTTTGGTTGCTCGCGCCACTTTGTCATCGCCTGCTTCTATCCAGTACGCCAGTGAGTTACCTAAGTCCATTAACGGGTTGCCTAAGGTCGCCAGCTCCCAGTCCAGAATGCCGATAATGTCGGTTGGGTCTTCCGGGTTGAGTATCAGGTTGTCCAGCCTAAAGTCATTATGAACCAGACAAATGGTTTCGTTTTCAGGCTTATTTTCCTGCAACCAGCGCATGACCGGACCCGCACCGAATACATTCCAGGTTTTTGCTTTTTCGTAACGGCCACACCAACCATTCACCTGCCTGTCAGTATAGCCTTTACCTTTTGCAATTTTGCGTAGGCCAGTGCTGTCTAAATCTACCTGGTGCAGCTTTATCAGTTTATCCAGTGCATTCGTACATAGCTGCCGAGCCTGTTCAGAACTTAAGTCCAGCCCTTTTGGAAACTTCCGACGCGGGATAATACCGGTAATGTGCTCCATAACATAAAACTCAGCACCAATAACCGACTCGTCACGGCAATACGCCAACATTCTGGGTACGTGTGGAAACTCTGGTCTCAGTCGTTTTTGCAGGCGGAACTCACGACCCATGTCGTGGGCTGACTTGGCCTTTGTGCCATCTGGCGGGCGGCGCAAAACCAAAGCCAGACCGTTGTAATCTAATCGGTAAGTCCAGTTCGACACACCACCGGTATACTGAGTAATGCGTAGCGTACCCCGGTCTTCAGGCAGCTCATCACCAATATGCTCTGCCAACCAGTTATCTAATGCCTCAATTGGTAAGGTTTCTTCTTCGCGTACGTCACTCGCCTGGTCAACTACGGCGGATGAAGGATCAGTCATTGGTGCGCCCTTTCCATTGTTTTAATTCGTTTTTTGCAATAGTCGCACGGTGAACCGCATCGGGTCCATCAGCAATACGTAATGAACGGGCTACCGTGAGTAACCCCGGTAACGGTGTGTCGTGACACATAGAAGCGCCACCAAACAGTTGCATGGTTTCATCCACCACTTTTTGCAGCACATTCGGTGCCACCAGCTTAATGGCCGATATTTCTTTAATGGCCTTCATGGCTCCAATGTTGTCAATTTGCCAGGCCGCATGCAGAGTCAGCAAACGCGCTTGATCAATCGCCACGCGTAAATCGGCTAAACGCTCGGTGTTGCCGCCCAGTTTCATTAAGGGTTCACCAAAGGCAATGCGCGATACGCCACGCTCAATGAAAAGCTCCAGCGCCCGCTCTGCGGCGCCAATAGCCCGCATACAATGGTGAATACGCCCCGGCCCTAAACGCCCCTGGGCAATTTTAAAGCCAGCTCCGGGGCCGACAATAATGTTCTCTTTTGGAACGCGCACGTTGTCGAACACCACCTCGCCGTGACCATAAGGCGCGTCGTACTCGCCTAACGCCGGCAGCATGCGCTCTATGTTAACGCCCGGAGTGTTTAACGGCACCAGCACCATAGAGTGACGATGATGCTTTTCAGCGTCTTCATCGGTCAGCCCCATAACAATGGCAATTTCAGCGTCAGGATGCCCTAACCCCGTACTCCACCACTTGCGGCCATTAATAACCCAGTCAGAGCCGTCGGCAACAATGGTGGTTTGCATATTGGTGGCGTCAGAGGACGCGACATCGGGCTCTGTCATACAAAATACAGAGCGAATGTCGCCTTTTAGAAGCGGTGTTAACCACTGCTCTTGCTGCGGGTCATCACCAAAGTGATACAGCACTTCCATATTGCCGGTGTCGGGCGCATTACAGTTGAAGACTTCCGGCGCTAACAGGCTTCGCCCCATGCGCTCGGCTAGCGGTGCGTATTCCAGCGTCGTTAAGCCAGCGCCCAGTTCCTCGTCGGGCAAAAACAAGTTCCAAAGCCCCTGCTCTTTCGCTAACTGCTTAAGCTCAGCCACCCTTGGTGGCACCTGCCACTCGCGCCAGTTAGGCGTGCTGTTCAGCCGATAATTTTCTTTTTGATACTGGTCTTCATACGGCTCAATATGCTCGCGCATAAACGCATCTAGCCGCGCCAAATAGTCCTTTGTTTTCGCACTGTAGGAAAAGTCCATAATGCCCGCTCCGAACGAATAGTTAACAGCATTGTAGACTTGAAAGTGTTGGTGGTACAACCAGAGTTACAGGCAAAGTTTTAGTAAACGATTGGGGAGGTTGCAGGTTTATAACTTAGTCAGCAGCTTATTTTATTCGATCATTGGAAACTTGTAGGTGACGTGAGCTTTGTGCCTGAGAAGGACATGTCGGGAGAGCACTTAATTACTTTAAAGTGCTCAAAAAGCCGGGTTCTGCCTGGCTCATAACAACCATCCTCTAAGCTTAGCAGCGATATATGGTGAAAAAGTTGTCACAGTAAGAACGACAGGCCATAAGTTGCCATCTTTAAATGTATAAGCCTCAAGCAATTCGAACCATGACTTGCCTTGCAAAAGCCCAAATGAGAACTCAAAAAATATCGTCAGAGCTAGCCAGCTTAAACCCACTAAAAAAAGCTCTATGTTGCTGGTCGTTTGCAACCAAGGAAGTGACAAGTATGCCACTACAATAATCAATGCTGAGAGTCCCAGTCCGCTTAGCACAAGTGCGGCCGGAATTCCGAACGTGGGTATAAGTACAGACTCGCGCAAAAAGCCGTTGAGAATAGCCAGGACAAGAATGCCCACCCAAATTATTAGAGCTTTAAAAAAAATTTCCATAAGCGTCATTTACTACTCTACTGTTTTTGCTCAACAAAGAAGATGATTGACCAGAGATTAAAAGGGCTTGAGATAAAAGGTATCGTTGCGTATACAATCCTTAATAAACCTCTTATAGCTGTAACTTATCAGCTCATATAGTTTAGAGCTAATGCTCTTCAGTATTTTTGAAAAGTTAGAATCTAGTCTGAATTAAAGTAGAGATCTACTTACTATTTTTCTCTACACTTTTTCGCATACTTCAGATGATAATGTTAGTCGTGATCTGCACTTCGGCTGCATTTGATGTATGCCTATATAAAAAGGCTGCTGAGTGCCAGGAGCGGACGTTAACGTATCAAACAGAGGGGGCCTTGTACTTTGACTTTTTTAGCTTTCTTCATTGACAACTATCACCGGAAAAGGCTTACCTTCAGCATAATGTGCAGCCAGTGCACGCAGAAGTTCTTTTTGCGCATCTACAGCTTCTTGATCGAAAGGCATCTGGACTATATCCAATGGAAGTGGTCTCTTTCCTTCCAAAACCTCTATCGTGGCTTTTCTTATGTAAATCTGCTCATTTTCGGCATCGGCATATCCTTTAGGAATATACCCTGCTTTTTTAATGTGTACTTTATCAAATTCAAAGCCAAGAGATATCCCCATCTCATAGAGCAAATCAGATAACAGGTCATTAGATTTATCGACCCACACCTTTCCAAGCTCTTCGTCATCAGGATAAGAGTTCAAATGATCTAGGTAGATGTTCCATGCCGAAATAACTTTCGAAAACTGTTTTCCTCTAAACTCCAAGCCAACCATATTCAGTGCAGATACATGTTGATAGGCCAAGGTAGAAGCCCTAGTTGTCATTAAGTCTTTGAATACTTTGATTCTGTTTTGGGTTTCTTCTTTTCTGGATTCTAGAAATTTCTGAATTTGTACTGCTGCAATAGGGCCTAAAAACACTGCAGCTATCATTACCCAACTTGAAACAGGGATCCCAATAATTACAACTTCTTCCATGTTTTTCTACTCCTTAGATGGCTAACGCCCAAATCAGCCGCACGCTTTTCGCGTTGTCTGCATTTGCTTGTTATGTGATTTTTAGAACTCATCAAACTCACTAGCCATAGCTTTATGAATTCTTTCCATGAGATAGCGGAACATACGGTGTTCGGTTTTCTCATCGCAATGCATTGATAATTCCTCTGTCTCCATCATCAAACGATGAAACTCCTTATCTTGGACTTCCCTAGGCATCCGCTTTTTCATATTTATTAGTTTATCTAATTTGTTAGATATTCTTTCGTACTCTATTGATGAAATGCTCCCTTTCGATACCCCTCTTCGGTTTTCCATCAAGGATATCTCCATCATTTTTCGCATGTCGTTCAACTGCGTTTGGAGGACATCTATTGCGAATGCTTCTTTACTATCACCCTCGAAGTTGGGAATAGTCGCGGGATTGCTTAAAGCCATCAGTCTTACAATAGAGTTGACATTACCCTGCTGTCCTTCGGCCGCCTTAGTAGCAACAATAGCCTCTGTTAGCTCTCCTTGAGTTCTTAACACATCGTGATATTTCATTCCTTTGTCATATTCCAGATACCGCAAAGGACCAATATCAAATATCTTTGGAGTCCCCTTTTCCTGAATCAAGACGACTGGCTTATCAAATGCTTGCCGTATTCCAAGTTCAAAGAGGACGTTCGGATTTCGGGAACTTAGATCACAAATAGCAATTGGTGCATCAATCAACTTTTTAAGGATATCAAGATGGATAAAGTTAGTTTCTTTCACCTCATCTGCTCTTCGAGCTATAAAGTCTGTTTTCTCCACCGCTGGTTTGACGATGTCTTCATAGACTCTTTCAAAATGCCCTTTATCATACCCTTCAGCATCACTGATAGGCATTATTACAAAGCAATCTTTATTTTGTTTTTGTGCCATAAATTTCCACCAATCCTATGGATATAATTTCTTCACATAACGACCTGCACAGGGGCAGACAAATAAGCGCAGAGTTTTGCGCTGTTCCAGCGACCGCAGGGAGCGATTGCTGCTGCTTGTTATACGCTTTGATTGGCAAGATCTAATGCTTCACCAAATTCCAATAGTTCTTCTGAAATTCGTTTCTCACGATTTTCCGTTTTCACTCCATCGGTAATATCTGCCGAGTACCCCTTAAGAAAAGTTGGCGGCAAATGAGCACCTTTACGTTCGAAGCTAAAAACACCAACTCCTTGAAATGTTGAGTAATCAACATGCGAATCACAGGTATATGTGTAGGTAAGTACACCATTAAGCTCGTTAATTGATGTGGCTATAGATGTCCATTGGGCGTATGTGGAACCATCTTCATTGAAGGCCTCTCCACGTATTGTTAGTGACGATATAGTTTGCTCAAAGACCTCTATCGTTATCTTTTCTTGACCTTTATCATTCTTAAATTTCCCGGCCCATGTTCCATTCAAGTAGGTTGGCCCAAGCAAATGCCTTTTTAGCCAATTCCAGTTTCGGGCAAAACTGTTTAAGACCTTTGCAAAAAAACCATACATACCGAAAGCAGAAAGAATGCTCACCAGAGGTTTCAGATAAACTGAACTACTCCCAGCGCTATCAATGATTGGGACTAATTGCGCTACGATAAAATACATAACAACGATTGTTACTGTCGTTACATATGAATGAAACTTATGCTCCGGAGTCATGACTTTCCTTGCGTATAACGCTGTGCTCTGGGGTAAACCGGAGCGCAGCGTAGGTTTGTCCCTAGCAGCACTTGTTAGGCATTTTTTAATCAAAGTTTTTCGGGGTCAGTTTAGCACCACATTTAGGGCACGTAGGCTTTAGAACCTCAAATACACCCGGCCACTCAGCAAAGCCATCTACTCTGTAACTGCCGCCATTTAGATTTTCGAGAGAGTAGCTTTCATACATTTTTGAAAAAGGTTGATCATTTTCGCTCATTTTTATAGCGCCTTTATGACCACAACCGCAGGTCATAGGATACTTAGTACGCATTGTCATGTATGAAATCCTCTAATGGTGCGGGGAGAAGGATTCGAACCTCCTCTCGTTTCTCCTGGATCAAGTAGATAACCCAATAATGTTAATCTCTCATTTGGGTTGGAAGTGTCCCAAGCCAGGCCCGCAGAAACGCCACTCCGCACCAAACGCATGTAACGAATGAGTTTTTCATAAACACCTCCACAAGAGTATTAATCGTTGTCTTAATGCTCACTTCCAACCCAAACAAGATACTCACATTAAATTCAATACCTACCGTTACCTCCAAACCTGTGTATGCCTAACATTTGTATATTGTGAGTGCGCACTTTGTAACTTGTTAAATTGATAGTTGCTAGCTCTTAAGTTACTGAGCTAACTAAGATTCCGACTTTAACACGATTTGAATAAACGAAAGTAATTTGCGCATGCTCAGTTACACCCTACCAAGCACACAATATCTAACCTTTATTTTTTGTTATGTCATTGACAGTAAACGACTTAAATACATAACACAATAAAAAAACGCCTAATATTGTCGAAGTAAACGTGCCACGCATCGCTGGCATCACCAACACTTACGAACAACGGGACGGCTAGTCACTAATTGAAGTAGACCGAAATTCCGAAGGTCTGCTCCTCGCTCAAAGCGGACGTAGTGTTTTAAATAAAAAGTACGAGTGCGTTAGCGAGAAAAGTCCTCTTTAACCTGATTGTTTTACCCTTTTTTAACTAAGGACTTTCCTAGCCTTGTAGCTCTTGAAATCACAGAGATTGTTTGATCTATATTACTGACAAACTCTTTTAACTCAGCTGTCATAAATACCTTAGCTCGATTAAAGTTTTTTTCGATTCTGGGGATCGAATCCATCACCTCAATAAGTGATGCGAAACCTTGGCGTCCGGAAAAAGCAGCTTCCTCGACTCCCGACAGAGTATCAATAAACTCTTGCAGCTCTTTTTCTGCATCATCCTCTAATTCAAATTCCCCACCGAGAATCGATTCAAGACTCGTTTCTATATCTAAGAGAAGTTCTCGATATCTTTCATTATTAGGTTTAACGAATGCCCCATATTCTTGAAGGTGATTAGCAAGTTCTCTTACTATGTCACGCTGCTGTTTTGTTGTGTATCTCCCAGAGTTTAATTTATCAACTGATGCCGTGATTTCAGGAGTAACCTCATTCCCCAACTTTGAACCTACATCTGTTACTATCGAACCAAGCTCTTCAAACCCGTCTTCCAGTTTTACGCGGTAATCAAGTAGACCAAATTCTTCATCATCCTCGGGCTTGCTTCGGTCTTGATTAGGGCGCTCCGTGTAACCTGGTTTCGTGCCATAAAAGTCTTTTACAGGATTACCGAAAGGAATGTTCCCTTTTATGGCTTCGGATGCTAATTCGATCAGTTCGTCTTTAGCTTGATTCATTTTTGCGAAATGCACATCATACGCTAGGACTCTGTATGAACGCAGATCGAAAGGTAATTCATCAATATCTTGAGCTAGGAGGATCACTTTTTTATCGAGTGCATGTGCAATACCAAGTTCGTAATACACGTTTGGGTTTGCGCCAGTTAAGTCAGCAACCACCAGGTCACTAGTTGCAATTCCTTCTATGATGTCACCAAGAATATTGTTTCCGCTGAGGATGTTATCAGCTCGTTTTGTTTCATAACCAGCAGTAGCCAAAGCTTCGGAAATCAGATATTTATAGACATCTGAAAGTTCTTCAACGAATGGCATTAATACAAATGCTTTCTTGTTACTCATATATGGTTCTCTTTTTTATGACTAAAGCCCGTACCACCAATCTCTTTAAAACGATGGCTTTCCTTCAGAACGGCCATACCTTTATTTGATTTTTGGAATAGAAAGCTTCAACTTTCTCGGTAGACTTCCCAGCTTTCACTAGACAGCCGATAATCTAGAAAGTTACATTTAACATTTTGATTTTTTTTAACATTACCGTATTCTCAACTACATTAACAAGAAAATTAAAAAACACTGATGGTAGGGATTGGTTTTACTTCTTGTCCCTCTTGTCCGTCATCTTTCTAATGCTTGAATGCCAATGATACGATGCTCGCTATTGGCTCGGAGCTGAAGGTCTGCTATGAGCGATAAGCCGACCTTCGGACTCGCTGCCAGTTTCAGTTAGTGGCTCGTCCTCCTGTTATTAATAGAAGTGGGTGAATCTGACTATGTTGACATTTGGTTAGGAGGGCGAGGAACCTGAAGCGATTTCTACGATGTAGCCGTATATGAATCTTCTAGGTTCGATGTTCGTCAGGATTTGCTTTGTAATTATTGGCCAGTACGTATGGAAGACTGTTTGTAAGAGCAATAACTTTTAGGTTAAAAGATGATAGATAAACTTAATCAGGTTTCATTGACAAAAAAGTGGTATAACCCCAAAGCTGTTTTATTTGTTGTGGCTTCAATTATTGCCTTAATGGCATACCTGACGCTAGATACAACTCCTGACGAATTGCTATTTAGGGCTTACTTTTTGATAGTATTTGCTCCAGCTAGTATCCTCCTGGTTATTGCTCTTATTTATTCTACGAGAACTTACCCATCACAAATAATCTTCGATTTTGAAAAAGAGCATATTCTGCTTGGCTCAGCCTTGACTGTTAAATTTGATGAGGTAAAGCTAGGACTAGTGCACTCAAAATTTGGCTTTATAGGAGTAAGTTTAGTTTTGAGGAGCGGTCAAGAATATATTTATCGAAATTTTTTCACATGTGATATTAATGAGACTGAGTTTGCGTCACTTCTCAAAAATGTTCCTTCGATAAAGTATAATTATGAGAATAAAGTGTAAAAGTGTGCAGTGAAAATTAAACTCATATAGGTAGTATCATGTTTGTTGTTAGCGTTAGTTTTAGTGTATTTTTGGTATAGTTATAATGCTGAGGCACTTCTTTAACGTCTTCATTTCTAGCTTCGCCAGAGTCTTTACCAAATATTGCTAATGATGCTGTTTTGGGCAATGAGATTCCCGGTGCAAAGAGAGAGAATAATGAAGTTATCTCGACTAATGCCAGGGAATGCTTTGAATAGCCACTAGCTTACCAGACACTCAGTAGCTGTCTTTTGGAGTGGACCGAGAATCATCGACGATGTCGGATCTGAGCGAACAGCAGACGTCACTAAAAGGTTTTTAAAGAGCCCAATTCATCCCAGTTTGCGCCATTAGGAAGTCACTGAACTCTCTTCTCCTTTAACAAAGAGTCGACTTTTCGCTCTAGCTCCGGCGAAAGCTGCTCGATGCGACTTTTTACTTCTCTAAGGTATTCAGGGTTTTCGTCAAATGGCATACCAACTTTATATACGTCAGCCATTGAGCGCATGAGTTGCTTATCATATTGGTCAAACAGATTAACAATGTCCGTTGCTGCGCCTTTTTCAATGCCCAGAACTTCTAATGCGGAGCGTCCAATGCGGAGTGAGCTATCGTAAGTTTCACGAATAATATCCCGGCAGCCATAATAGTAGAGGTCATACACATGGTGCCGATGCACAGCTCGGGCGGTGACATGAATATGCGGGTAGTTGTCACGAGCATAACGCACTAGCTTGGTAATTTGCTCTTCTTCGTCCAAAGCAACAATTAATAACGAAGCTTGCTCAATGCCTGCTGCATGCAGTAAATCGGGTCGTGTGGCATCACCATAGAAGTATTTAAAGCCAAGCTTTGACATGCTCTCCAGTTGTTTGTAGTTGTAATCAATGACGGTGGTTTCAAAGCCCCCTACCCTTAGAATACGATCCACCAGACCACCGACACGACCAGAGCCTGCAATAATAATTTTTTTGTCGTTGGGTAAGCTCGGTTGTGGCTCTTCATCGTTGCCAGCGATATATCGAGGCGCAATGAGTTTCTGTTGAACAATAAACAACAAGGGAGATAATGCCATTGAAAGCGTCACGACTAAAAGCAGCGAATCAGCTATTGGTGGAGGCAGTACGCCGCGAGCAACGGAAAATGCTAATAGAACAAAACCAAACTCCCCGGCTTGAGCAAGCCCCAACGCCATCAGCCAATTTTCAGCGCCTTTTACTTTAAATAGCTTACCTAAGGTAAAAACAACGGCCGCTTTTACGAGCATTAGACCCAGTGTCATTAAAAGCACTGTCTGAAAGCTATCAGCCAAGAGCGAAAAGTTAATGCTGGCACCAACGGTAATAAAAAAGAGTCCGAGCAAAAGCCCCTTGAATGGCTCAATATTGCTCTCAAGTTCGTGCTTATAAGGCGAGTTGGCTAACACCACTCCGGCGAGAAACGTACCCAGTGCCGGAGAGAGCTCTACCAGTGACATCAGAGCCGCAATGGCAAAGACAAAAAGCAGTGCCGTAGCCGTGAGCAGCTCTCGTAGGCGTGCAGATGCAACGAAGCGGAAAATCGGTTTCGATAAATAGATGCCCCCTAATACCACCGCGGCAACTGCAATGAGCATCACAACGCCACTCTGCCAACTGGATAGGCCTGCGACCAGGCTCAGTGCTTGGCCGTGCCCACTAGTGCTTTCAGAGGCCACATTATTACCGGATGCGAGCATTTCTGGCGCAACTAACAACGGAATGATGGCAAGCATCGGAATAACCACAATATCCTGCGTTAACAGGACCGAAAATGAGGCTTTACCGCCATCCGATTTCATCAGGCCTTTTTCTGAGAGTGTCTGCAGTACTATAGCCGTGGATGAAAGTGACAAGATCAAGCCACAGACCAATGATAACTGCCAGCTAAAACCGAGCAGAATGCCTATTCCTGTAAGAATGGCTGATGTTAATAACACCTGCCCACCGCCAAGACCGATAAGTTGTTTCCGCATTGACCATAATGCTTTAGGCTCAAGCTCCAGCCCGACAATAAACAACATCATGACGACACCGAATTCGGCAACGTGTTGTATCGATTCAACGTCGACATGAAGAGCCGCAAGTAGAGGACTGATAGCAACGCCGGCTAATAAGTAGCCAAGTACGGAGCCAAGTCCCAGTCTGCTGGCAATTGGCACGGTAATGACGCCGGCAATCAAAAAAAGAGTGGCTATTACCAAAATGTCTGTCATTTTTCTCGCCCTTGCTAGGTTATCTGTTTAAGGCAGTGGAATATACTCTTCAGAGTCGCCCGGTACTTTTGCGAATTCTTGTTGTTGCCAGCGCTTTTTGGCGTTCTCTATTAGCTGCTTGTCGGTTGCAACAAAATTCCATTCTATAAAGCGAGAGCCCAGTGCGCCGCCGCCAATAAGAGCGAACCGAGTATTGGATTGAGCCGTAACCGTTATTCCCTGCTCTTCATTGAAAACAGCCATATGATGGTCTGCCATATTGAAACTGCCTATCTTGAGGTTTCCCGATACAATATAAAGAGCAAGCTCCTCAACGTGGGGCAATTGAATGCTTTCACCCTCATTAAGATTCACTTCGGCATACAGTGTTTCTGAGAAGGTTTTTACAGGAGAGCTGCAACCAAACGCATTTCCAATGAGTACTTTTGCTCGTCCACCGGGTAAGTCAACGGTTGGCAGAATGTCTCTGTCGTAGTGATGGAAACTTGGTTCACAATCCTCATACGCTTTTGGTAATGCTAACCACAGTTGCAAACCATGAACCTTGTGGGCCTGCTGCGTCATTTTTGGTGTCTGCCGCTCAGAATGAACAATGCCATGACCGGCCACCATGAGGTTAATATCGCCCGGGAGCACAGTAGCGTCTGTTCCGAGAGAATCCTTATGCTGAATCTCGCCTTCAAATAAATAGGTTACCGTGGCCAGGCCTATATGCGGATGGGGTCTGACGTTAATACCGTCACCAGCATCGAAAGTAGCAGGTCCCATATGGTCAAAAAACACCCACGGGCCGACAGATTTCACTTCTTTCGAAGGGAGTATGCGTTTAACTGAAAAACCACCAAGGTCACGTGATTTCGGGCTGATGATTCTTTTTAATGCGCCACAGCCAGACACAATCTGGCATTCACTTTCCAAAGACTTCGCTAAGTTACTCATAGTTGCTCTCCTGCTTAAAAACCGGAGAAGCGGACTTCTCCGGCTACTATCTTTCAATAAACGACAATTACTTGTCCTGTGTCAATGTTGAGTAACTGGTAATGAGGTTACGATAGTCTGGAATATGATTTGAGAATAGCTCGCCCAAGCCCTCAATGTCATTTCTCCAGTCGCGATGCAGTTCACAAGCAGTACCAAACCATGTCATTAACTGAGCGCCGGCTTGGGACATGCGGTCCCAGGCAGCATCGCGAGTTAGCGGGTTGAACGTACCTGATGCATCCGTAATAACGAACACCTCAAAACCTTCTTCTAATGCTGATAAAACGGGGAAGGACACACACACTTCCGTAACAACACCGGCAACAATCAACTGTTTTTTACCGGTTGCCTTCACAGCCTTTACGAAGTCTTCGTTATCCCATGCGTTAATTTGACCCGGACGAGCAATATAAGGCGCATCCGGGAACATGTCTTTTAACTCCGGGACCAGTGGGCCATTAGGGCCAGTTTCAAAGCTTGTGGTCAAAATAGTCGGTAAGTTGAAATATTTTGCCAAGTCACCCAGTGCCAGAACATTATTTTTAAATTTGTCAGGATCGATGTCACGAACCAATGACAGTAAACCTGCCTGATGATCAACAAGCAGCACGGCTGCATCGTCTTTATTTAAACGGTTGTATTTAAAGCTCATAATATTTCTCCAAATGTTGTGTTGTGGGTTATTACACCCGGTTTCATATCACTCGCTTGCGAAACGACCTTGTGAATAGTCGGCAAAAGCTTGTGATATTTCTTGAGCCGAGTTCATGACAAATGGGCCGTGACCAACTACCGGCTCATCTATCGGTTCCCCGGAAAGAATAAGAATTTGACTCTGATGTTCAGCATGAAGAACAACTTTCCCTCCTTCGCGCTCAAGCAGAGCCATCGTTGAAGGTTTCAGCGAAGCGGAGCCGTTCACTCGAACAGATCCGTCCAGCACGATAACTGCGTTGTTCCATCCCTCTGGTATGTCTAGACGCATTTGACCTCCGGGTTTTAACTGGACATCAAAAACATTGAGAGGAGATACGGTTTCCGCTGACCCTGCAGTGCCTTCATAATTTCCGGCTATAACACGCAAGGTTCCTACATCGTCGGGTAGCAAAACGACTGGAATGTCAGCCTTTTCGATCGCCTGATAACGGGGCTGCATCATTTTGTGTTGTCGAGGGAGGTTTACCCACAGCTGAACCATTTGAAGCGGCCCACCTTGTTGACTGAAGCGAGTAGAATGAAACTCTTCATGCAATATTCCGGCGCCGGCTGTCATCCACTGCACATCGCCCGCGCGAATAATGCCACCTTCACCAGATGAGTCTTTATGAGCTAGCTCCCCTTCGTAGACAATCGTAACGGTTTCAAAACCGCGATGAGGATGCTCACCAACACCTCGTTTCACACCGTCTCCCGGAAACTCAGTTGACTTCGCGTAATCCAGCAGCAAAAAAGGACTCAACGCCTCAGCAAAACGGTCATAAGAAAAAATGGTTTGCACGGGGAAGCCATTACCCACCCAATGTGGTGCCGCTGGTCTTACGATAGCTTTAACTTTTTTCATGAGCCTTTCTCCGAAAATAACTTTCTTTAAATCATATAAGTGATACGCTGAATGTGTAGAGTGCAAAAATAAGAAAGATTGTCCTAAAAATAGAACAGTAAAATGCAAGATTTAAACGACCTGTATTACTTTGTAAAAGTGGTAGATTCTGGTGGCTTTGCGCCCGCCGGACGGGCATTGGGTATTCCAAAATCAAAGCTTAGCCGCCGCATTGCTAAGCTTGAAGATAACCTCAATGCAAAACTGATTTACCGCTCAACCCGAAGCTTTCATTTAACCGAGGTGGGTCAAAAGTACTTGCAGCACTGCCGCGCTATGTTGGTAGAAGCCGAGTCTGCGCAAGAGGCTATAGACTCGTTGCGCTCTGAGCCAAGAGGGGTAATTAAACTCACCTGTCCAATTGCTCTGCTTAATGCCCATATAGGCTGCATGTTGGCAGAGTTCATGAACCTTTATCCGGAGGTCGATATCCAGCTTGAAGCTTCTAACCGTAGAGTGGATGTGATTGCCGAAGGTGTTGATGTCGCCATCCGCGTTCGTCCTCCGCCGTTAGAAGACAGTGACTTGGTTATGAAAGTTTTATCAGAGCGCACTTTGTGTATCGTGGCGAGTCCAGATTTAGTTAGTAAGTTCGGAACACCCAAGCATTTATGTGAAATCGCTGACTGGCCGAGCCTGGGGTTAGGTACGCCTCAAAAACATTTTACCTGGTCATGGACTTCCCCGGACGGACAGTCGTTTGAAGTCCCCTTTAAACCAAGGTTTATCACAACCGATATGGTCGCATTGCGGGATTCGGCTCTGGCGGGTGTTGGCGTTGTGCAAGTGCCAAAATTAGTGGTCGCCAATCAAATTAATGACGACTCATTGATAGAACTTTTCCCGGATTGGAAAGCGCCGCCCGAAATTATTCATGTAGTTTTCCCGTCAAGAAGAGGCTTGCTGCCTGCGGTCAGAACATTAATAGATTTTCTCGCAGACAGATACCGCTCTTTTGATGAAGAGTAAGCACATAGTTAACGGTTTTATCAATTGTATTCTACACTTGTACTTAGGTTAACTCGTTAACTCTCATTTCAACTAACGGCTAACTTCCATGACAAAAAACCGCGACAAGCAAATTAGCGAAGCACGGTTCCACAAGTTGTTTGATGACACACAAGCAATGTCTATTCAAGGCTACAGTGCCGACGGCACGGTGGTCTATTGGAATGGTGCCTCGGAAAAAATCTACGGTTATTCACCTAGCGAAGCGCTGGGCGGAAGTATCTATGACTTAATTATTCCTAATGATATGCGTAGCGAGGTCGAACAGGCGGTAGCCTGGATGTTCGAGCACCGACAAGGCATTCCCCCGGCTCGACTCAACCTTAAACATAAAGACGGCAGTATAGTTCCCGTGTACTCAAGCCATACCGTTGTGGCCCTGGCGAATGACGAGCCCATTATGTTTTGTATGGACGCCGATATGCGCGCGTTAGAAGTGGCTGAAGCCGAAGTGCAGCGCCTCTCATATTATGATCCGCTCACAGACTTACCCAACCGACGCCTAATGTTAGAGCGCATTGCTAGTATGGTACGAGGTATTAAAAGCGAACGTTCAGTTGCCGCATTGCTCATTATCGATATTGATAACTTTCATAGTATCAATGAGAGCCTTGGTTACAGCAGTGGCGACCGAGTTCTAGTGCACTGTGCGAAGTCATTACAACGGTTTAGCTCCTCTCACGACGATCTCGCCCGTCTTGGTAAAGATGAGTTTGTTCTTTTATTGCCATGCACTGCACCGTCGTTCGATGCCGCAGCAACAGAAGCAGAGCAACTGGCAACTCAAGTCATTGAAGAGATAGAAACACCTCTAATGCTCGAAAATGATATTCATCAGCTCAGCGCTTGTGTTGGCATCACTTTATTTCATTGCCCAAGCAACTTACCCAGTGATGAGTTAATCCGCCAGGCAGATATAGCACTTAAAATGGCGAAAGGCTCTAATACCAACACTATTCGTTTCTTTGATCAGGGAATGGAGTCGGCCGTCAAAGAGCGCTTACAACTCTCTCAGGCACTTAATCATGCTGTTGAAAATAAAGAGCTTGCTTTAGCCTTTCAGCCACAGGTGAATACACACCAGCAAGTTATTGGCTTTGAAGCCCTACTTCGCTGGCAACACCCTAGTTTAGGGACTATCTCCCCTAATGATTTTATTACTATTGCTGAAGCTACTGGCAGTATTATCGGTATTGGTGACTGGGTTCTGGAAAAAAGCTGTGAAATGCTTTTGCAATGGCAGGCATATAACGACTGCAAACACCTAAAAATTTCAGTCAATGTGAGTTCCGTTCAATTTCGTCGCGGTGACTTTGTCGAACGCGTACAGAACATTCTTGAGCGCACAGGAGCAAATCCTAATAACTTATGTTTTGAACTAACAGAAAGCCTAATAGCTGACGATATAGACTTTATTGTTCAACAAATGAAAAGCTTGCGCCAGTTAGGTGTGTCTATTTCCTTAGATGACTTTGGCACCGGCTATGCGTCTTTAGCCTACCTCACACGGTTGCCTCTCGACGAACTTAAAGTCGACCGCGCATTTGTCAGCGATTTAGATGAATACAGCAAAGGTGCCTTGTTAACCGAAACCATTATTAGTCTGGGTCGTAGCATGAACTTGGCCATTATCGCAGAGGGCGTTGAAACAAATGAGCAATTCAAACGCCTGCAAACTATGGGGTGTCAGTTTTTCCAGGGCTATTTGTTTGGCAAACCACAGACTGACGTTGAGCCCTACCTACCGAACAAGTGACGAACAACGTAATTTGCTTGAAAGCAGATTCAACACCCCCTTAAATGAAATGCGGCGTCCGCCTCTCTGGGGTAGAATACACGCTCTAATCCCCATTAAATTGCACATTAATACATGACTTTTTCTGATCTCGGACTTTCCCCGGAAATGCTTACCGCCCTTTCACGTCAGGGTTATAGCCAACCTACGCCCATTCAGGCACAGGCTATTCCTTTGGTGCTTGCAGGGAAAGACGTCATGGCAGCAGCGCAAACGGGTACAGGCAAAACGGCAGGCTTTACGGTGCCTATTTTAGAGCTTCTGAAAAGTAACGAACGTGCCAAGGCAAACACGGCTCGCACTTTGATTTTAACACCGACTCGTGAATTGGCAGCTCAGGTGGGTGAAAGTGTTGCGAACTTAAGCGCCGGCTTGCCATTGAATTACGCTGTGGCGTTTGGTGGTGTGAAAATTAATCCGCAAATGATGAAGCTTCGCAAAGGCGTGGATATTCTGGTGGCAACACCAGGCCGTTTACTGGATTTATACAAACAGAACGCGGTTCGTTTCCCCAAGTTAGAAGTGCTGGTGTTAGATGAAGCCGACCGCATGCTCGACATGGGCTTTATTCACGACATAAAGAAAATTATTAAGTTACTGCCGGTTAATCGCCAAACGCTTTTGTTCTCGGCAACCTTCTCTAACGACATTCGTGCGCTGGCTAAAGGCTTGCTTAAAAGCCCGGTAGAAATTGCCGTGGCACCGCCCAACGCAACAGCCGAGCCTATTAAGCAAACAGTGTATGAAGTACAAAAAAGCCAAAAACTGGGGCTGTTATTAAAACTGCTGAAAAGCCTCGACTTACCCCAAGTACTTGTGTTTTCACGCACCAAGCAAGGGGCTAATCGATTAGTTAAACAACTGGATAAAGCCGGCTTCTCGGCAGCGGCTATTCACAGCGCTAAAAGTCAGGGCGCCCGTACTAAGGCGTTGGCTGATTTTAAAAGTGCCAAAGTGCAGGTGCTTATCGCAACCGATATTGTCGCGCGTGGCATTGATATTGAAAAGCTGCCGTACGTTATTAATTACGACCTCCCCCACGTTGCGGAAGATTACATACACCGTATTGGCCGAACCGGTCGTGCCGGTCAAACTGGCCATGCTATTTCTCTGGTTACGGACGAGGACTCCCCCGCGCTGAAAGCAATTGAGGAGCTTATAGGCCAGCCGATTGAACAGAGTAAACCGCCTGGCCACGGGAATATCTAAAAGATCAGAATTTACTCGGAAGCTTGAGCCTGTGACAGCTCGATACTGCCAGAACGATAATCGAATAACAGTCTAAAATGTTTCAGTGCCTCATAACCGATGAGGCCTTCTACTCGACGCCCTCGAATTCTTGAGTGCTCTTGCTCGTACTGGCTGGTAAGGCGGAACAGTCGATTGATCTCAGGGACAGCTACCGGGACTTTTTCAACTTCATACGGGCCCAGCTTTATCTTTGGTAAGTCAATAACATTGTGGTAACCCATACTGTTGACTCCCATCACTAACGAGGAACTAGAACTAAAGCGCTCGAACCAGTTATTTTGTGTCGCAACTCTTTTTTCCAAAAGTACACCGCCACTATGAGCAGTATCCAGAATAACCCAACGCTCATCTTCATCGTTTAAATTGACTAGAATAATAGGGTAGCCTGTCTCACGTTGCTTAGTGAATGGAACGTTACTCACAAGGTCAATTTCATCGCGATTGGAAAAAAAGCGGATTCTTTGGTTGCGATAGTCAATATCAACAACAACATTCTTTAAAAAGTCTGCGCCGAGCATCACAGCATTTCTAGGTGGGCCAAAACTCACTTCATAAAGGTTTTGTTGATAGGTAACCCCATTAATTTCTATATCGACATCTTTATAACGAGGTCTTCGCTTGTCTCCAAAAATGCCCGATACTTTCACATAGTTTAATACGTCAGTGCTTAATTTTTTGTCCTCTATAAAGGCCTTATTAACTGAACTTCTCTCCCTTCCAGTATCAACAATTGCATAGCCTTCAACACCTTCAACATAAACTTTAAATTTGATTAAACCCTTTTCCAAAATAAAGGGTTGCCAGCTTGGTTCAGCAGCAACAACAAAAATCGGACACGCCAATAGTAGTATGAAAACAATAGCTTTTTTCATCAGAATCCTTTCCTCTTGGTTATATTCTAATCACTAACCTAGCATCAAGTTTTCTTTTTGTAAGCTTTTTTGCTTTAATTTCAGCTATTCGATTTAACTGAGAAACATAAACCATGTCCGACAATCTAAAGCTCGATGAAGCCATTATGCCTGCTATAACGGCCTCAACGGTGACATCAAGTCCCAGCTCTTGCTAAGTTTTTAATATAGAGTAACACGCACTCATTACTGCGACTGCTCAACAAATAACTCTAAAAACTTTAACGCCAGTGGGTTCTTTTCAATTTGCGCGCTCGTCAGACTATTAACCTCGTGTCGCAGTCCGTCGGTGTTTCCCAGTGCAATTAAGGTTAGTCCGTCATCAGGTGCCTTTAGTAGGAGTCCGGCATACGCATCCGGCCACCAACCACCATGCCAAACCAGCTTATGTCCTTGCCAATTCTGGACAAACCAGCCATAGGCATAAGGCATTGAGTTACCCTCTTCATCCTTTGCCGGCGTCCACATTTTCTGTCTCAAAGATTCAGGGAGAATTTTTTCTTCATCCAGGGCTATAGAATAATGAGCAAGTGCTTTTGCGCTGGCGATAATGCCTGAGCTGGCGTTAAGTTCAGTGTTTGGTAATACTGAATTTGCAAGCCCATCGGACTGTTCAGGCGCATGGCGAAAAGGCGGTGCAATATGAGTCAGTACCTCACTGGCAGCCGGGTCTCGCCAACCAGCGGCTATACCCTCTAAATCTCCGGCTTCAATAACGTATTTTTTCATCCAGTAGCGCCAACTTTTATTCGTGTTTTCCTCAACCCAGTTAGATAAACGGCCAAACACAATGGGGTTGTAGAAGAAGCTTGTGCCTGGCTCACCCTGTACCTGATGTTGAAGGACATGACGCAGCGTTATCACTTGGTCACATTCTACCGTGGGTACTTGATAGCCGTTATCCAGAGTGCCTCCACCAAAGATAGTGCCGCTTGTTGTCAGCCAGTGGCAGCGTCTGCCCCAGTCACTTAAAATCGTAAAGTCCGCATCGAGATCAATGTGCCCGTCAGCCTCCATGGCCAGTAACGTCGCACCCGTGAACGTTTTTGTGATAGAAGCAGCAAGGTACGATGTGTCTTCCGTCGTTGATTCTTCGGCGTCGTGATCTTGAAAGCCAATGCTCTCAAGCAGAATAATTTCACGGTCTTTTACCACCGCAACGGACAAACTTGGAATTTTGTTCTCTTTACGAAAGTCACTCAGATAAGACTGAAATTCCTGAATTTTTTCATCAGTAACTTTGGACTGTGCTACCGCTTCACTTGCTGAAAAACAGACAAGCGTAGCCAGCAGCAAATAATAAATTATTGCTTTCATGATTGTTCCTTTATTAAATCGTTTTTAAATGGAGAGCTTTGCTACCAGCTATTTTTTGCCAAGGAAAGGAATACTGGGGTAAAAATACCTTCGTGCTTTTATCACAGCGATAACGTTAGCCAACATAACTAAGGCGGTATAAGGGATCACGGCAATAAAGAATAAAAAGCCAAACCCTTCGACGCTAAGTAGTGCAACAAAAGCAAGTGCGTAAATGAGCATCATGGTTATTTGAAAGTTAATAACCGCACGGCCATGAGCGTCATACAGGGGGTTATCTTCACGCTTATGGATCCAAATAAACAGCGGGCACAAGATATTGAGAAATGGCACCACAAAACCAATAAATGGCGATGAGTGCATTAATAGCAGCCACTTTGTTTGAATATTCTCGTTGCGAGGGTCATCCAATTCAAGCAAATCGTCAACATCTAACTCGAGTGCCGCCGCTAGTAGCTTTACTGTTCTTAAGTGGGGGGTGACCTCACCTTTTTCCAAGCGTTGAATGGTACGTACGGTTACCCTGGTGCTCTCAGCAAGCTGTTCCTGCGAGAGTCCTTTTAACTTGCGCTGGTAAGTTAACCGCTCTGCGAATTTGGTATTTTTCATTGTTGTATTCAGCTCTGTTGCCCGATAGTTCGGATAAAACATTATCTAAAAGCACCGGACATTGTTACGACATTGCCATGTCATGTTCCTGTCATTCGCTTTGATCGCTCAAAAAGTACACTTAAGCAACAATATACCGACAGTAACTCCAAAGAAAAAATTTAGCTTAAAAACATCATATTATTTTTATGCTTTTCACGCAGAACTTTTAACCCTGATTTTTCGTATTGCTAAATACACTTAATAATTTGAGGCAATCATTAATGTTTGGACTTTTTAAGTCAAACCCAACGAAGAAAATGCGCAAAGAACTAAAGCAACTGCAAGAAAAAGCTATGGAGATGCAGCGCAACGGAAACATTCGCGATAGTTCGCATATCAGTCAGCAAGCAGACGAGCTTTGGAATAAAATTCAAGCACTGGAAAGTCAAAATAAATAGATTACTTTAAGGCGCTCGCCCTAAAAGTCTAGCTTCCATCAATCGACAGTAGGCATAAGAAAATTGCTTGTAGTGAACCGTGTTAATTCCTCGCTCCTCTTTCGCCTGTAAAGTTCAGAACACTCAGCACATTTGATCCTCGTCAATATAACCACAATTTTAACGTGGTTTTTTGGCATTCTACCGTATTATGTTAACAACTTTTCAAAATACCCATAAATTAATCAACAAGCTGATAACACAAACAATTTGTAAACTTTACAGTAACTCTGGATAACCACATGAAAAAGAACCTTCCTATAACGGGAGTTGAGCAAGAATTCTCTAATCGCGCTAACATCCTCTCAACCACGAATTTAAAAGGTCAAATTACATACATTAACAGAGATTTTATAGAGATAAGCGGTTTCTCTCAGGAAGAGCTTTTAGGTAAGAATCACCATATAGTACGTCACCCGGATATGCCCTCAGCGGTATTTAAAGTTTTCTGGTCTGACTTGAAAGCTCAAAAGTCATGGATGGGCATTGTAAAAAATCGCTGCAAGAACGGCGATCATTACTGGGTCGACGCGTACGCTACTCCAATTAAAACAAATGGACAAATTGAGGAGTATCAATCTGTTCGGCGCAAAGCGAAAAAGGAATTCATTGAGCGAGCATCTGACGTCTACAAGAAAATTAACCAAGGTACAGCTCATAAGAAGGTTAAAGATAGGCCGTCAATTTGGAAGAAAGTTTCAACTGCCCTTTTGCTACCAATTGCTCTTCCATTAATTTCCTATCTGTTTTCGGGTAACGCTCTTCTGGTACTAATTTTTTGTCTAGCTTCCACTGCCATCGCCGCTTTTTTAGTATTTCTTTCTTTAGCTCCTTTGAAAGAAGTTCTTGCTGCTAGTTACAAAGTTACTAATGACAAAGTAGCCAGGTATGTATACACAGGTCGTTCAGACGAGGCAGGCTCAATTTTACTTGCCTTTAAGAAGTTAGAATCTGAAAACGCTGCTTTAATCGGACGCATCAATGATATGTCTAATGCTTTATCGGAAAGTGCTGACAATCTGAGTAGTGCCGTTAATCAGTCGCAGACTGGAACCTTGCAGCAGTTTGAACAAACAGAGCGTGTTGCAGCCGCAATTAATCAAATGTCAGAAAGTATAAATACTGTCGCAAACAGCGCTCAAGAGACTTCAAGTTCATCAAGTAGCGGCTATGAAAAAGCAGCTTATGGGAAGTCAGTTGTTGATGAAAACTCTCAGTCAGTTAGAACTCTTAAAGAACAGATTAGTAGCGCAGCAAAGGTAATCAACGAAGTTTCAGAAAGCAGCGAGGATATCGAGAAAATACTCGATGTAATTTTAAGTATTGCTGATCAAACAAACCTATTAGCACTTAACGCCGCTATAGAAGCTGCAAGAGCAGGAGAAACAGGTAGAGGATTTGCCGTTGTTGCCGACGAGGTCCGGTCTCTAGCGACTAGAACACAAGTGTCGACCGAAGAAATTAGGATTGTTATAGACAAACTGCAAAACGGTGTTCGCCATGCGGTTGAGGTTATGAAGCAGGGTGAACATATGGCTACTCAGAGTGTAGAGAAAAGCCAACAAACAGCTCTTAATCTCGATAGCCTCGTTGAGACTATTAATATTATTTCGTTAATGAGCAACCAAATTGCTAACTCTGTTAGAGAACAGAGTGCTGTTGCACAAGATATTGGTGAGAATATTTCTTCTATTAGAACTAATGCAGAGCAGAATCTTGAAGCGGTTCAATTAAGTAGTGATGTCGCCAATAAGACTGTCGGCATCACACGAAGGTTGGAGCAATTAACAACTCAATTCTGGGAAAGCCAACAGGATGTTTAAGTTATGAGGCAGTTGATTCACTTATTCAAAAGCACAGAGAGTCTTAATGAGTTCATACTCAGTAACAGGCTGAGTAAAGAACGTGGATTAATACAAATTTTTTCCGGCTTAAACGAGAGTCATACTGCTTCGATCGCTAAACAAATTATTTCAATGACACCAACTTTCTGTGTCATTGGAACCTCAACTTATGGTGAGATTTTAGCTGAAAAATGTTACTCAAATCAGCTTGTAATCCATTTCTGTATATTCGAAAAAGATACTCAAATAGAACCCTTTGAAATTAATAGTTCAACAACCGTCTCCTTAGCGGATATACTTACTAATCCCTATAGAAGATCCCCACAACTGGCGATTATCTACGCTAACGCTTTTACAATAAATCCTGAAGACGTAATTAGACAGTTCTACCATCTAGTCCCCGATTGCAAAGTTGTTGGTGGTATAGCAGCAGATGACGGGCATTTTCAGTCAGCATATATGCTGCTCGGCGACAAGGTAAAAACGAACGGCTTGATAGGTGTCCTTCTATACGGCGAAACCCTGAAAACCTTAATTACTAGCTTTGAAGGCTGGCGCCCAATAGGGAGACAATTTACCGTTACCCAAGCGCATAAAAATACAGTTTTTAAACTCGATGACCGACCTATCATCGAGATCTATAATGACTACATCGGAGAGCATATAACCCAGCTGTTTCCAAAGAGCGTCACGGAGTTTCCTTTAATGCTTCGCAATAGCAAGCGAAACATACTAAGAGCCCCTATTAGTCTGACGAAATGCGGACAAGGAATTATCTATGCGGGCACATTAAAAGTTGGCGATAAAGTGTCTTTTTCTTTTGCCGATGTCACTAGCACTCTTAAAGGAACACCTGAGTTTTTTAACCAGAAAGGTGTATGCACCCTAACGTTCTCGTGCGCAGCAAGACGATCTTTTTTGAAAGGTAGAATTAGCGAAGAGATAGAGCGAATATCTAAAAGAACTGAATCTTCAGGCGGCTTTTTCTATGGAGAATTCTCTACAGTAAGAAGTAGAGCAGAGTTACTTAATCTAAGCACAACTGTTCTGCAGCTCTCGGAAAGCGATGTGATCTTAGAAGCGAACAGACGATCGGATCCACAACGTTCTTTACCTAATTCAACACAAGCGTTAACCAATCTTGCCACTAAAGCTAGCGCAGAGCATGAGGCACTACTCTACTCTCTTCGTCAGCACCAAAACGCTCTTGATTCAAGTTCAATAATTTCTATTACAAGTGCCTCTGGCGTTATTTATTACGTTAATAAGAAGTTTGAACAAATAAGTGGTTATTCCGCAGATGAACTTATAGGAAATACCCATAGAATCATTCGGCACCCCAAAATGAAGAACAGAGTTTTTGAGCAATTGTGGAAAACAATTTCTAAAAAAAAGCGTTGGAGCGGCCTACTCCGTAATAGGCGTAAAGACGGTTCATCATATTACGTAAAAACCATTATTTACCCTATTACAGATGAAAGTGGCGAGATAAAAGAGTATGTCAGCATTCGTAATGACGTGACTGACATTGTAACGGCTCGCCAAACAATTCAGAAACAAAATACGGATGCGCTAACACATCTTCCGAATCGAGCCAAGTTATCTAAAGACCTTGAACGAACCCCCGTTGAGTCAGTAGCCATTTTCGATATTAAAAATTTTAAATTGTTAAATGATTACTGGGGTATTAGTTACGGTGATGCCGTTATCAAACTGGTTGCGGAGCGCTTTCGAAGCTTGAGTTTTAACTACTCTATAAAACTCTACCATCTCAACGGTGCAGTATTCGCTATACGTCCCATAAAACCTATAAAGATTAACCCTTTCAAATTCTTAGCTATGGAAATAAAGGAGACTTTAGAATCGTCCGACTTTGTCGTTGATGGGCATAACCATGAAATTAATTTTTCAGTCGGTCTTGGTAACTCTAAAAAACGAGCGCTTGCTTATGCTGAAAGCGCAACAATCGAAGCTAAGCACGACAGTTTTTCATCTAGTCTTATCATCAGAACTGAAGATTCAGAAACGGATGACTTTTATTTCTGGCTAGAAGAAACAAAGTTAGCCCTTAAAGAGAATCGTGTCATACCCTACTTTCAAAAAGTAGCAACAATGACATCCGAAGGTAGAGGGCATCGAAAGTATGAAGCTCTTGTTCGAATTCGCTTGCGCGATGGCGAAATTGTATCACCAAACCGGTTTCTAAATTATTTGAAAAAGACAAGATACTACCAAGCGCTAACGCATTTAATGGTAGATGCAACAGTTAAACAATCAATAGAGTCAAATTGCTTCATATCGGTCAACTTATCAATTCAAGATATACTTGATGTAAAAACTGTGCGGTACATTATAAACGCTCTTGAATCTAACCCGGCAGCCCAGGTCATTTTTGAAATAACGGAGTCAGAAGCAATTAGAGACTTTGCGTCTATAAATAGCTTTATTCAGCAAGTTAGAGCTCTCGGCGCGTTGATAGCGATAGATGATTTTGGCAGTGGCTACTCAAACTTTATTTATCTAGTCGAAATAAAACCAGACTATATAAAAATAGATGGCTCCATAATAAAGTCCATTCAGAGTAACCCGAATAGCAAGCACGTAACACGCAGCATTATTGATATGGCTAAAAGTTTAAATATCAAAACGATCGCGGAGTTTGTCAGCGATAAGCAAACTTTTGATATCTTAAAGCAACTAGGTGCCGGTGGTGCTCAAGGTTTTTATATTGCAAGGCCATGCCCCGATATTGAAGAAGGATACTCATAATTTGAGTTGCCATGACCTGTGCAAACCGCCACTTTTGACATAAATATTTTATTCCCTGTGAACCAAATTTCTCACCGGCTCGTAATGTGACACGCTCAATAAGAGCAGGATAAAGAGTTTCTGAAACCGAAGTTAAATAGTTGATATAAATCAATTATATATAGCCGAATTGTAAGTGTTAATAACCTTAAAATAACGCTAAAAATAGAATTGAATCTACACTCAACTTAATTGCGATTCAGATTATATTTCAGTTTTTTGAGTCTTAGCACTTCACAAGGTACACATGAAGACGAACCTTCCTATTACTGGTGTAGAACTTGAATTCTCGAACCGGTCTAATATTCTTTCGACGACTAATCTTAAAGGTCAGATTACTTACATAAACCGGGATTTTATAGATATTAGCGGCTTCTCAAAAGAAGAGCTTATTGGCAAGAACCACCATATTGTCAGACATCCCGACATGCCTTCACCCGTTTTTAAAATGTTTTGGGCTGATCTTAAAGCAGAAAAATCATGGATGGGTATTGTCAAAAACCGTTGTAAAAACGGAGATCACTATTGGGTTGATGCTTACGCTACACCTATAAAGAAAAATGGTCAGGTTGAAGAGTACCAATCTGTTCGCCGTAAGGCCCAACCTCAACATATCGAGCGAGCCAAAAAAGTCTATGCACTCATTAATAAGGGTCAAACACCCCGCGGTGTTAAAACCTCCACCTCTTTAACAACTAAGTTATTGGCGAGTATTGCACTGCCAACGTTAATACCTATTGTAACTTACCTATTACACGGCTCCGGTATAGCGCTTCTAGTCGCTTGTATTATTGCCTCGCTCATAAGTGCATTTTTCACTCTGATATGGTTAGCCCCCCTGAGAGCAGCACTTAAGCAAGTTAAAAAGATAACCGACGATAAAGTCGCTCGCTATGTCTATACCGGCCGCTCTGATGAGGTCGGTTCAATTTTGTTGACTATAAAAAAGCTAGAGTCCGAAAATGCGGCCCTAATTGGCCGAATAAATGATATGTCAGAAGCGCTAAACGACAACGCCACAAACTTGAGTGCGGCGGTGAATCAATCTGAAACTTGGACTATGCAGCAGTTTGAACAGACTGAGCATGTTGCTACTGCTGTTGATCAAATGTCAATGAGCATTGGTAGCGTGGCCGACAGTGCCAAAGAAACATCGACTGCATCAATTCGCGGACTAACGACAGTGAAAACCGGCAAAGATGTCGTCGACGCAAATGCCGCTGCAATATCCGAATTAAAGGCACAGATTAATAACGCCTCACGCGTCATTAATGAAGTTTCAAAAAGTAGCATCGATATTGAAAAAATTCTTGATGTTATTTTGGGTATTGCCGATCAGACAAACTTATTAGCCTTAAATGCGGCTATTGAGGCTGCCAGAGCTGGTGAGTATGGGCGTGGCTTTGCTGTTGTTGCTGACGAAGTAAGATCATTAGCTAATCGAACGCAAAATTCCACCAAAGAAATAAGACAAGTAATTGAAACACTGCAAAATGGTGTCAAAAATGCCGTGAGTGTCATGGAAGCGGGCGAACTAATGGCGGAGGACAGTGTCAGCAAAAGCAAGGAAACAGCCTCCCATTTAGAGGAAATTCTGAAGGTGATCAACACCATTTCCCACATGAGCGACCAGATAGCACAGGCCGTTGATGAACAGAGTAAAGTTGCGCAGAGTATCGGTGAAAGCGTGACAAGCATTAAGACAAGCTCTGAGCAGAACCTGGACGCAGCTAAGCTAAGTAGCGATGTAACTGACAAAACTGTCAATATTACAAGGCGACTCGATCAGTTAACCAATCAATTCTGGGATACTCAGCAAGCCAATTACTAAGGCTCCTATGTATGACACTGGGACTACTCCCGGTGTCATAACTTTGAATTTAACTCCCCCAAAGAAAACTCTACCGAATTCTAATTACTTTCTAACTGCAGTTTAATATTTGAAAAACACCACACAACTTCTACTTTAACTATTAGAAAGAGAAGAATTTTCGCAACAGTAGAGACTTTTATCATGAACAGAAGCTTTAGCTGGGGCGCAGATACATTATTCGTTTTTAGCCTTAATGAATATCAGCAAGTATCGCACTGCCCAGAAAATATTCAGGGTCTGATGAAAAAAGACAAAGACGAGTTACTGAAAAAACCTTTAACTGAACTTGTCGACAGTAACGCTCTACCCGATAAAGTAATTAAAGAGGTCAATACCTCATTAAAACGCGAAGTCCCCTGGCGAGGCATTGTCCCTTTTAATGTTCCCGAGCGAGGTACTGTTTGGTTTGATGTTATTGTTCGCGGAATATTCCGCCGTGGCAAAGTCACAGGTAGTCAATGGTTAATGCACCAGGCAGACAGTGAGTACGCTTCAGCAGCTAAAAACATTTATAGAAGGCGAACTCATTGGTTTCAATGGCTAACTCGTCCATTTCGTAACTGGAAGAACACACGTAGGTGGGCAAAAGCCTTAGCCGATGCGGATGGTTCTACTGCCAAAACTCAACACGAGATATTCGGCAGCTCCTCTCCAATGGGCAGAGCAATGTATGAGCTTGCCTTGCGCGACTCTTCACTCCTTGCTCTTACCGCTCGGCTAAGTGAAGGTAATGGCGTGTTGGCGGAATCGGTCAATTCAACCGCCGAAAATGCATCAAAGACAGCGGATGCTACTGAACAAACGGTGCAAGACATTGAGCAAATTGCTACTTCTATGGAGCAGATGGGGCAAACCGTTGATGAAATTGCACGCAACGCAAATGATTCCTCCAGTGCCTGCAGTGACGTTAGCAAGCAAACTCAGAACGCAGCTGATTTTATTGCCGATAGCAGCAAGAAAATTACTAAACTGGTAAGTGTTGTTAGCGAAAGCGCCAGACAAACGGAAGAGCTGTCTCGTAATGCTGACTCAGTGAAAGAAGTCAGCGAAAAAATTGACGCAATAGCTGAACAAACGAATCTATTGGCTTTGAATGCCGCTATTGAAAGTGCCAGAGCCGGCGAACATGGTCGCGGCTTCTCCGTAGTTGCCGATGAAGTTCGTGCCCTTTCCCAAAAAACACAACAGGCCGTTGATCAAATAGAAGAGACCGTAAACCGCATGACCCAGTCAATGAGTACATGGCGTAATAAAATGTTTGAGCAACGCGACTTGGCAGAGGAATGTGGAGAGTTGGGCCGGAAATCAGAGCAACAGGTTTACGAAGTCACTGAAGCCGTAACGGGAATTAATGATCGTATGACGCAAATAGCCGTTGCCGCAGAAGAACATACAAGTGCTGTTTCAGAAGTAAAAGACAGCATGATATCCATCAACGACAACGTGCGTAGCGCAAACAAACTCACCCGTGATACAGAAGGTGAAGTTAAAGCGATTAAAACCCGCTTACGTGAGTTTCGTTCGCTGGTTGAAGCCTTTGAAGACGACTAGCTTTTCAATTCGCCAGAGGACGATTCAATATGCGCCCGAACGAACCACTGAAACTGCTCAAGCTCTGCTAATTGCCCGGTTAACATGTCTTCTGATACCGGGTCGAGCTCAGCTAATGTTTCCATCGCTTCGCGGTGGTCACCGTTAACGCCATTATAAACCTTATCCAGAGCAACTAAATGCTCTGCCACTAACCCTTTACCTAAAGAGTAGTCTTCCCATCTGCGACGCTCTGCAATCGCTTTTGGCGTACCTACTGGAACTCCACCTAACGTCGCAATTCGCTCTGCTATGGTATCGGTCATTTCACGTACGGCGTCGACCTGAGGGTCTAACATCTCATGCACGCCAATAAAATTTGGTCCTACAACGTTCCAATGCACATGTTTTAGTGTCAATTGCAGGTCAAGCAATGCGACTAAGCGATCATCAAGAATTGCTATGACCTTATCCGCCGACTCACTGTTCATTCCCGGTGCTGTAAAGTCTGCAACTTGGCTTGCATTATTGCTACTCATATTGCCTCCTGATTTATTAACGTATCAACTAAGCTTACGCATAAAATTTCCAGGAAGATCGCTTTGTGGCTGAGCGCGGTAAAGGCGGAGTAAGACAAGGGCTGGTGCCTGGTGTTGTAGTTTTGCTATGTCAGGGTGTCGAAGGCCATGGATGGCCTTCGTCAAGCCCACACGGAAGTGCTCGTAGCGTCCCTGACATAGCAAAACTACAACAACCAGCCGGTTCTTGTCTTATTCCGCCTTTCTTCCTTATAAAGCAGACACAAAAAACCCGGCGCGAAGGCCGGGTTTTGTTTTAGCGTTGGCGGGATATTACCAGCCAGTTTTCTCTGCAACAGCTTTGCCAATTTCGGCCAGGCTGCGTACAGTTTTAACGCCTGCTGCTTCAAGTGCAGCGAATTTCTCGTCAGCAGTACCTTTACCGCCGGCAATGATGGCACCAGCGTGGCCCATACGTTTGCCCGGAGGAGCAGTAACACCAGCAATGTAAGAAACAACCGGCTTAGATACATTGTTTTTAATGTACTCTGCCGCTTCTTCTTCTGCTGTACCACCGATTTCACCAATCATTACGATAGCTTCGGTTTCTGGATCTTTTTCGAACAGCTCCAGAATATCAATGAAGTTAGAACCCGGGATAGGGTCGCCACCGATACCAACACAGCTAGACTGACCAAAGCCTGCGTCAGTAGTCTGCTTAACCGCTTCGTACGTCAATGTACCTGAACGTGACACGATACCCACTTTACCTTTCTTGTGAATGTGGCCAGGCATGATACCGATTTTGCACTCGTCCGGAGTGATAACACCCGGGCAGTTTGGACCGATCATGCGCACGCCTTTGTGCGTCAGGTATTCTTTTACGTAAAGCATATCCAGTGTAGGAATACCTTCAGTAATACAAACAATCAGTTCGATACCAGCGTCTGCTGCTTCGATGATTGAGTCTTTACAGAAAGGTGCTGGTACGTAGATAACTGATGCAGTTGCGCCAGTTGCTTCTACTGCTTCTTTTACTGTGTTGAATACAGGCAGGCCTAAGTGCTCTTGACCACCTTTACCAGGTGTTACACCGCCAACCATTTGCGTACCGTAAGCAATTGCTTGCTCAGAGTGGAAAGTACCCTGACCGCCAGTGAAACCCTGACAGATTACTTTGGTGTTTTTATCGATCAAAATGCTCATTATTGACCTCCTGCCGCAGCAACCACTTTATCGGCAGCATCAGATAAGCTCTCTGCAGCGATAATGTTCAGGCCACTTTCGTTCAATTTCTGGGTACCCAGTTCAGCGTTGTTACCTTCAAGACGAACAACCACTGGTACTTTAACGCCCACTTCTTCAACAGCACCGATGATACCTTCAGCAATCATATCGCAACGTACGATACCGCCGAAGATATTAACAAATACGGCTTTAACTGAGCTGTCAGACAGGATAATTTTGAACGCTTCAGAAACACGCTCTTTTGTCGCGCCGCCGCCTACGTCAAGGAAGTTAGCTGGCTCGCCGCCGCTCAGTTTAACGATGTCCATCGTACCCATCGCCAAGCCTGCGCCGTTAACCATACAACCGATGTTGCCGTCTAACGCTACGTAGTTCAGTTCCCATTTAGCTGCTTCCGCTTCACGCGCATCGTCTTGTGACGGATCGTGCATTTCACGGATTTTAGGCTGACGGTACAATGCGTTGCTGTCGATGCCAACTTTCGCATCAAGACAGTGAACGTTGCCTTCGTCAGTGATAACCAATGGGTTAATTTCCAACAGGGCTAAGTCGTACTGTTCGAACATTTTAGCCAGGCCTAAGAAGACCTTAGTAAATTGCTTAACCTGGTCTGGAGTCAGACCCAGTTTAAAGCCTAATTCACGACCCTGGTATGGCTGCGCGCCGACCGTTGGGTCAATTTCAGCTTTCAGGATTTTTTCCGGTGTTTCTTCAGCAACGGTTTCGATTTCTACGCCGCCTTCGGTCGATGCCATGAACACGATTTTGCGTGAAGCACGGTCAACAACTGCACCTAAGTAAAGCTCGTCTGCGATATCAGTGCAGCTTTCAACTAAAATCTTAGCAACCGGCTGACCTTTTTCGTCGGTTTGGAAAGTTACTAAGTTTTTACCTAACCACTGCTCAGCAAATGCGCGAACATCGTCTAAACTTTTCACTAATTTCACGCCGCCCGCTTTACCGCGGCCACCAGCGTGAACCTGACATTTGACGACCCAAATGTCGCCACCAATACGTTTTGCCGCTTCTACCGCTTCATCAGCAGTGTCGCAAGCAAAACCTTCAGATACTGGTAAACCAAACTCTTTAAAGAGTTGCTTACCCTGATACTCATGCAAATTCATGATGCTCTTCCGATTCGTTGAAACAACTTAAGCAGCGAAGTGCTGCCTACCCGAATACCGCGCCGAATTTTAACGTGATCGGCGCATAATTAACAGCCGCAAGCTCAATTAGCGTTGCGGCTGGTTCTCAGCGTCTTTAGATATCCAGGATAAGACGTTGAGGATCTTCCAATAACTCTTTCACGGTCACCAGGAAACCTACCGATTGTTTACCATCAATAATTCGATGGTCATAAGAGAGAGCTAAGTACATCATCGGTAAGATTTCAATCTTACCGTCCACCACCATGGCACGCTCCTGGATTTTGTGCATACCCAGAATAGCGCTTTGTGGTGGGTTCAAGATTGGTGTCGATAACAGCGAACCAAATACGCCACCATTAGTGATGGTGAAGTTGCCACCTTGCATTTCGTCCATAGTCAACTTACCGTCACGGCCTTTAATGGCCAGGTCACGAATACCGTTTTCCATGTCGGCAATGCTTAGGCGGTCAGTATCGCGCAGAACTGGCGTTACCAGACCACGAGGTGTCGATACGGCAATACTGATGTCGAAGAAGTTGTGGTAAACAATATCGTCGCCATCAATGGATGCGTTGACGTCTGGGAAGCGTTTCAATGCTTCTGTTACAGCTTTGACATAAAAGCCCATAAAGCCAAGACGCGTGCCGTGCGTTTCTTCAAACACGTCTTTGTATTTCTTACGCAAGTCCATAATAGGCTTCATGTTGATTTCGTTAAACGTGGTCAACATGGCCGTGTCGTTCTTCGCTTGCAACAGACGTTCTGCGATACGTTTACGCAGACGTGTCATTGGTACGCGCTTCTGGTCTCGGTCACCTGAAACCGCAGGCTGTGAAGACTGTTGCTTGCTGCTACTGTCAGATGATTTAGACGAAGACTGACCTTTCACGTGTTTTTCAACGTCTTCTTTAGTGACGCGACCGCCTTTGCCTGTGCCTTTAACATCACTTGGCTTAAGACCGTGCTCACCTAACAAACGACGAACCGCAGGACCAGCTACTTCATTGTCACCACCGTCATCTTTGCTCTCGTCTTTACTTTCTGATGAAGACTCAGATTTACTATCGTCAGACTTACTTGAACTGCCACCGGCAGAACCGCCTGCTTCAACAATGCCGATGACATCGTCAGCGCCAACAGTGTCGCCTTCGTCGTGCTTAATTTCAGCCAAAACGCCGTCCGCCGGAGCTACAACTTCCAAAACTACTTTATCGGTTTCAATATCAACCAAGTTCTGGTCACGTTTTACCGCATCACCAGCTTTAACGTGCCAGGTAGAAATTGTCGCATCAGAGACAGATTCTGGTAATTGAGGAACTTTAACTTCCATCTTCTCGCCGGAGCCTTTCTTGTCTGAGCCTTTGTCGTCTGAAGAATCAGATTCTTTCTTTTCTGACTTTTCTTTCTTGTCGCCTGAATCTTTATCTTCTGATTTATCTTCAGAAGCTGATTCGCCATCGCCCTCTTCAATTTTACCGATGACTTCTTCAGCATTTACCGTTGTGCCTTCTTCGGCAGTAATCTCACCTAGCACACCGTCCGCTTCTGCAGTGACTTCAAGCACAACCTTGTCGGTTTCGATGTCAACCAGATTCTGGTCGCGAGACACTTTATCGCCAGGTTTTACGTGCCATGTTGCAATGGTTGCATCTGCAACAGACTCGGGTAATTGAGGAACTTTTATATCAATCGCCATGGTTCATCTTCACCTATTTAATGGTTAGCGCTTCGTCAACAAGTTTTTGCTGCTGCTTGTTGTGCTCTGATATGTATCCGACCGCTGGTGCGGCTGACGCACTACGACCACGATAAGACAACTGAGCTCCTTTCGGAATTGCGGCCCAGAAGTGGTGCTGGCTGCTATACCATGCGCCTTGGTTCTGAGGCTCTTCCTGACACCAGACAAAATCTTTAACGTGCTGATAATCTTTCATAATTTCTGCCACTTCTTCCGCAGGGAACGGGTAAAGCTGTTCAATACGGATAAGGGCAACATCTTCTTGTTCGCGTTCGCGACGTTCTTTCAGTAAATCGTAGTAGACTTTACCGGAGCAAAATACCACGCGTTTTACCTTTTTCGGATTCAGGTCATCAATTTCCGCAATCGCGTTCTGGAACCCGACATCCGCTAAATCGTCCATTTCTGAAACGGCTAACGGATGACGTAATAATGACTTCGGTGTCATCACAACTAACGGTCTGCGAACAGGACGTAAGTGCTGACGACGAATCATATGGAAAACCTGTGCCGGCGTCGTTGGCACACACACAGACCAGTTGTGATCAGCTGAAAGCTGCAAGAAACGCTCTAGGCGCGCCGAACTGTGTTCTGGCCCCTGACCTTCGTAACCGTGCGGTAACAATAATGTCAAACCACACAAACGGCCCCACTTCTGTTCGCCAGAGCTTAGGAACTGATCAATAACAACCTGAGCACCGTTTACGAAGTCTCCGAACTGAGCTTCCCACATGACTAATGCTTTTGGTTCCGCTGTGGCATAACCATATTCAAAGGCAACAACCGCGGCTTCTGACAGCACTGAATCATAAATTTCAATCTGGCCCTGCTCTGATCCCAGATTATTCAGAGGCATATAAGTCGAAGCGTCTTCCTGATTATGCAGCACGGCATGACGGTGGAAGAACGTACCACGCCCACTGTCCTGCCCGGTCAGACGAATATGAGTACCGTCGTTTACCAGGGTGGCATAGGCTAAGGTTTCTGCAAAACCCCAGTCCATAGACTTTTCGCCTTTCGCCATTTTCAGGCGTTCCTGATAAACCTTTGCAACGCGGGAGTTCAGCTTATGTTCTTCCGGGTATGTCGTAATTTTCTGACCCAGATCTTTCAGCTTTTTAATCGAGACTTTGTAGTCATACTCAACATCCCAGTCATTTCCAATATACGGTGACCAGTCAACGGAGTGTTGACGCATAGGGCGGTGTTCATCAACGACAACTTCGCCTTTATCTAATGCATCACGATAGTCAGACATCCACTGTTTGGCAGTGTCTTCATCAACTATCGAGTTTTTAATTAATTGTTTGCCATAAATCTCACGAGCAACCGGCTGCTTTTTCACCTTAGCGTACATTAAAGGCTGGGTTGCACTCGGCTCGTCAGCTTCATTGTGCCCGTGACGGCGATAACAAACCAAGTCGATAACGACATCTCTCTGGAAGGCGTTTCGATAATCCAGGGCCAGTTGAGTCACAAACACCACAGCTTCTGGGTCATCGGCATTAACGTGGAAAATTGGCGCCTGTACCATTTTTGCAATGTCAGTACAGTATTGAGTAGAACGCGCATCTTCCTGTTTTGCGGTCGTGAAACCAACCTGGTTATTCACAACAATGCGGATTGATCCGCCAACACGATAAGCCCGTGTTTGCGACATATTAAAGGTTTCTTGTACTACGCCCTGGCCAGCAACGGCGGCGTCACCGTGAATGGTAATTGGCAGTACTTTTTTGCCTTCTGGATCTTGCAGGCGGTCCATACGTGCGCGAACCGAGCCCATAACAACCGGATTGACAATTTCCAGATGCGATGGGTTAAAAGCTAATGCTAAGTGAACATCGCCGCCCGGTGTTGCATAGTCAGATGAAAAACCCATGTGATATTTAACATCGCCTGAGCCTTTAGTGCTGTCATGCTTACCGGCAAACTCGTCAAATAGGTCCTGAGGTTTCTTACCCAGAACATTCACTAATACGTTCAGACGACCGCGGTGAGCCATGCCAATGACCACTTCTTTGGCGCCTTGCTCACCCGAGCGTGAAATAAGTTCTTTTAACAACGGAACCAGACTGTCTCCGCCCTCTAACGAGAAGCGTTTAGCGCCAGGGAATTTAGACCCCAGGTACTTTTCCAGCCCGTCTGCTGCGATAAGCTCTTTTAAGATTTTGGTTTGTTGCTCTTTTTTAAATTTAGGCTGACCAAGAACACCTTCCAACCGTTGCTGAATCCAGCGTTTTTCTTCGGTTGAAACAATGTGCATGTACTCGGCACCAATAGAGCCACAATAAATATTTTCTAAAGCTTCGTGAATGTCACTCAGCTTCATTGTGTCTTTGCCAACGGCTAAAGAACCTACATTAAACTCGCGCTCTAAGTCGTCTTTGCTTAAGTCGTGGAAGTTTAATGAAAGGTCTGGAACGGTTTCCTGTTTCCATAAACCAAGAGGATCAAGATTGGCATGCTGATGACCGCGGAATCGGTAAGCATTGATAAGTTGTAAAACCTTGACTTGCTTCTGATCGGCGGCGGTCGTGCTGCCGGTTTGAGACTGCTTGAGCTTATTCTTTGCTGCTTCTCGGAACTGCTCTCTCACTTCGCTGAGTTTGGTATCAACAATGTGATTCTCTTTCGGCAACGCATCGAACATTTGACGCCATTCATCACTGACTGCCGTCGGATCATCCAGATACGCCTCAAACATTTGTTCAATGTAGGCAACGTTACCACCGGCTAGATGCGATGTTTCTAACCATTCACGCATTACACCATCTTGCATTGCGTTTCCTTCACCTGAATAGATAAACCGTTTTTATAAAAAAATAGCCATCCTTGTGGGATGGCTATCCACAACATCAACCGTTCAAATTGACGCGACAATTTAACAACTTAAACTGCGCGGTTCAAAAGCATCGATTTAATGTGTCCAATAGCCTTAGTTGGGTTCAACCCTTTAGGACAAACGTTGACGCAATTCATAATTCCGTGGCAACGGAACACACTAAATGCATCGTCCAACTCGTCTAAACGCTCGTCCGTTGCTGTGTCACGACTATCGATTAAGAAACGATAAGCGTGTAACAACCCTGCCGGACCAACAAATTTATCCGGGTTCCACCAGAACGACGGGCATGATGACGAACAACATGCACATAAGATGCACTCGTACAGTCCGTCAAGTTTAGCACGCTCTTCTGGTGACTGCAGACGCTCACGCGCCGGCGGCGTTTTATCATCGTTAATCAGGTACGGTTTAATCTTCTCATACTGTTGATAGAACTGGCTCATATCAACAATTAAGTCACGAATAACCGGTAGCCCAGGCAACGGACGAATCACAATCTTGCTGCCTTTCAATGCAGAAGTTGGAGTAATACAAGCCAAGCCGTTTTTGCCGTTCATATTCAGACCATCTGAACCACAAACGCCTTCACGGCATGACCGCCGGAACGCCAACGATGGATCTTGCTCTTTCAGTTTGATCAGCAAGTCCAGCACCATCATGTCCTGATTTTCTTCCACCTCTAGGGTGTAATCTTTCATGTACGGCGCGTCATCAACATCCGGGTTGTAACGATAAATCGAAATATTCAATGTTTTCATCGTTGAACCCCTCTATTAGTACGTACGAGCTTTCGGAGGGAAAGCTTCGCGCAGTTTCGGTGCCATATTAACCTGACGAGTCACCATGTCTTCGGTTTCTGGACGGAACACGGTGTGAACCAACCATTTCTCGTCATCACGATCTGGGTAGTCTGCGCGACTGTGAGCTCCACGGCTTTCTGTACGGAAGTTTGCGGCAACTGCAGTAGAGAAAGCAGTTTCCATTAAGTTATCAAGTTCCATACATTCAACACGCTGAGTATTAAACTCTTTAGACGTGTCGTCTAAGCGTGCGTGCTTAAGGCGCTCACGAATTTCTTTCAACTCTTTAAGACCATCAGCCATTGCTTCACCTTCACGGAATACCGAGAAGTTCATCTGCATACAGTTCTGTAGGTCTTTCTTAATTTGTACTGGGTCTTCGCCTTTCTGCGTATTTTCCCAACGGTTGAAACGAGCCATTGCCTCATCAACGTCAGACGCTGACGATTCACGTGCTTCGCTGTTCGCCGCTAATGTTTCACCTAAGTGCATGCCAGTCGCACGACCGAAAACAACAAGGTCAAGCAATGAGTTACCACCTAAGCGGTTAGCACCGTGAACAGATACACAAGCGATTTCACCACAAGCAAATAAACCAGGTACAGGCTTGGTTTCACCCTTTTCGTCAACTGTCAGAGCCTGACCGTTAACGTCTGTCGGAATACCGCCCATCATGTAGTGACAGGTTGGTATAACAGGAATCGGTTCTTTTACCGGGTCAACGTGAGCGAAGGTACGTGACAAGTCACAAACGCCCGGAAGACGACTTTCCAGAGTCTCTTTACCCAAGTGATCCAATTTCAGTTTCAGGTGAGGTCCCCAAGGGCCTTCACAACCACGGCCTTCACGAATTTCTGTCATCATTGAACGAGCAACAACGTCACGTGAAGCAAGGTCTTTGGCGTTTGGAGCGTAACGCTCCATGAAGCGTTCGCCGTCTTTATTCAACAGGTAACCACCCTCGCCACGGCAACCTTCAGTTACCAGACAGCCTGAACCAGCAATACCGGTTGGGTGGAACTGCCACATTTCCATATCCTGCACTGGAACGCCGGCACGTAGCGCCATACCAACACCATCACCGGTGTTAATGTGCGCATTTGTTGTTGAGGCATAAATTCGACCAGCACCGCCGGTAGCAAGCACAACAGATTTAGCTTTCACATAATAGACTTCACCAGTTTCAATATTCAGCGTAGTAACACCCGTCACTGCGCCGTCCTGGTTTTTCACTAAGTCTAGTGCGTACCACTCAGAGAAAACGGTCGTTTTGTTCTTAACGTTTTGCTGGTAAAGCAAGTGCAGAAGAGCGTGACCAGTACGGTCAGCGGCTGCGGCCGTACGAGCTGCCTGCTCGCCACCAAATTCTTTTGACTGGCCACCGAACGGACGTTGATAAACTTTTCCGTTTTCAAAACGTGAAAATGGCAAGCCCATATTTTCCAGTTCAAGAATTGCTTCCGGACCTGCTTTACACATGTATTCAATAGCGTCTTGGTCACCAATGTAGTCCGAACCTTTTACGGTATCGAACATGTGCCATTGCCAGTCATCTTCATGCGCATTACCTAAAGCAACGGTAATACCACCTTGTGCAGAAACTGTGTGAGAGCGCGTTGGAAACACTTTGGACATCAACGCACAGCTCATTCCCTCTTGGGAAATTTGCAATGCTGCTCGCATACCAGCACCGCCAGCACCGATCACCACTGCATCATATTCTAAAGTTTTAACGTTCACTTAAACACCCCACAGTACGAATAAGCCAGTGAGCCAAACAGCGATAAGACCAACGCTGAAAACTAATTGGATAAAAGCTCTGAGACCAGCCGCTTTTACGTAGTCTGTTGATACCTGCCAAATGCCAATCCAACCGTGAATCAACACAGCGGACAGTGCGAGCATGGTAAAAACCTTCATCCAGATACTGGCAAACAAGCCACTCCAGACTTCATACGTCACGTCTGGTGTAGAAAGGAAAAAGCCAGCCATGAACAGTGTGTAAAGAACCATAACGATCGCGCTGGCTCTCAACAAGATAAAGTCATGAGAACCGCTACGACCAAACGTTGCTGCTGCTGTTACCATAGCCAAACTCCTACTAATACGGAAAGAATGACAGAAAGAGCAATTGAAATATTTGCACTGATTCTTCCCGAATCGAGTTCTTCCCAGTAGCCCATATCCATCACTAAGTGACGCAGACCGATGATTAAGTGAAATCCTAGCGCTGTCAAAATACCCCAGCCAATAAACTTCGCAATAAAGCTGGTCATGATACTCTCGATTTGAGCAAAGCCTTCTGGGCCACTAAGTGACACGGCAAAAGCCCAAATTAAAAATGCCAGAGAGAACAGCATAACAACACCCGAAATACGGTGCAGTATGGATGCTTTGGCAGCGGCAGGAAACTTGATAGTTGATAAGTCTAAATTAACAGGTCTTTCTTTTTTCACGATAGATTGCCTTTTAATAAAGCACAAAAGAAATGCAATTTTCGTTTGCGCGACACAGATACATGCCACCAATACGGCGCAAAGTATATCGAGCCAAACCATTAATTACAACGAGAAACTCAGATTTGGACGCTCAGTTATTACGGCTTACTACTAAAGTCTAACGTAACTCAATAATTGTTCAATCTGAGTAATCTTTTCGTCATGTTTATTACGTATGTTTGACTATAATTGGTTCATGTTCCCCGATTAAAATTGACATTTAAGGGCATGATCGAGTTAAATTAGCGCACTTTTTCAAAGTAGACAGTGAGGAGAATTCCTTATGGCTGATCGTAAAGCCACTTTACAGATTGACGGCCAATCCATTGAGTTGCCGGTACTTTCACCAGCGGCAGGCAAGGATGTAGTTGACGTCCGAACTTTGGGCAAACATGGTTACTTCACCTTTGACCCTGGGTTCCTGGCTACAGGCTCTTGCGAGTCGGCTATCACCTACATCGATGGTGAGAACGGAGTTTTACTGCACCGCGGCTACCCAATTGGTGAGCTCGCAACAAAAGCAGACTATCTAGAAGTTTGCTACATGCTGTTACACGGCGAAGCGCCGGACGAAAAACAGTACACCGAATTTAAAGACACCATTACTAAACACACTATGGTGCACCAGGGAATCCATAACTTCTTTAATGGTTTCCGTCGTGACGCACACCCAATGGCGATGCTATGCGCAGTAACAGGTGCTTTATCATCTTTCTATCATGATGATTTAGACATTCACGATGAAAACCAGCGTTTACGTAGCGCTTATCGCCTAATTGCTAAGATTCCAACCATTGCGGCAATGGCCTACAAATTCAGCATTGGCCAACCTTTCGTTTACCCACGTAACGACTTAGGCTACGCAGAGAACTTCTTAAACATGATGTTCTCTGTACCTGCTGAAGATTACAAAATTAGCCCTGCAGTTGCCCGTGCAATGGATCGCATCTTTACTTTGCATGCCGACCACGAGCAAAACGCATCAACTTCAACCGTTCGTCTTGCCGGTTCTTCGGGTGCAAACCCTTACGCCTGTATTGCGGCTGGTGTTGCTTCTTTATGGGGACCTGCACACGGTGGTGCAAACGAAGCGTGTCTGCGCATGCTGGCTGAAATTGGCTCAGTAGAGAACATTCCAAAATACATCGAGAAAGCAAAAGACAAGAACGATCCGTTCCGTCTGATGGGCTTTGGTCACCGTGTCTACAAAAACACTGACCCTCGCGCTACCGTTATGCGTGAGTCATGCCACGAAGTATTGAAAGAACTTAACCGTGACGATCCATTATTGGACGTTGCAATGGAACTGGAGCGTATCGCTCTGGAAGACGATTACTTCATTGAGAAGAAGTTGTTCCCTAACGTTGATTTCTACTCAGGTATCGTGCTGAAAGCTATTGGCATTCCGACCAACATGTTCACTGTTATCTTTGCGCTGTCACGTACTGTTGGCTGGGTTTCTCACTGGCACGAAATGATGGGCGAAGCGAACCAAAAAATTGGTCGTCCACGTCAATTGTATACCGGTTATACAAAACGCGAATTTACACCAATCAAAAAGTAAAATCGTCATGTTTTAAAAAAGCGCTCTCATGAGCGCTTTTTTTATGTCTATCGCTAATTAGTTCGTGTACATCGCTTTTTATCCCTTACAGAACGTGCAACTTACCCCCAATTTCTTTATACTACGTCGCATTTCGTTGGTCGCCCAAGAGCTGACAGACAAATTCATTTTCAACGTGCTTTTAGCAGGTTGCAGATAATTACAGAGAGGCTTATGCAGCAAGTAGTCAATGTACAACAACCCATCATTACGCCACGTAAGTTCAAGGTATATCAGCATCGCCAGTTAGATAAAATTGAGGCGCTTAAAAAAGTTCCTGCTGACATGCGCTTTGAAATGAAGGTCGTTGCTAATGTCCTGCCGTTCAGAGTTAACGAGTATGTGTTTAATGAACTCATTGACTGGGAAAATGTACCCAATGACCCGCTGTTTCAACTAACATTTCCACAAAAGGATATGCTGGAGCCGTCTGCCTATCAGCGCATGGCGGATTTGATGTCAGGTAAACACACGACTAACGAAGTGTTTGACTTAGCAACTCAGCTACGTGATGAAATGAACCCTCACCCTGCTGGCCAAATGCAGATGAACGTCCCTCATGTTGACGGTGAACCTTTGCCTGGCATGCAGCATAAATACCGTGAAACGGTTTTATTTTTCCCGGCTCAGGGGCAGTATTGCCATTCTTACTGCACCTTTTGCTTCCGCTGGGCACAATTCGTGGGTAAAGCAACACGCTTTAACTCTAATGATGCCGATCAATTACATCGCTACTTAGCTCAGCACAAAGAAGTGACCGACCTACTGGTCACCGGTGGCGACCCTATGGTTATGCGCACACGTAAACTGGCTCACTACCTGGAAGACTTACTTAAACCAGAGTTTGAGCACATTAAGACCATACGTATTGGCACTAAGTCGCTGACCTTCTGGCCTTACCGCTTCATTACTGACCCGGACGCAGACGACATGCTGCGTCTATTAGAGCGTTTAGTTGCCGGCGGCAAACACGTATCCATTATGGCGCATTTAAACCACCCGAATGAACTGCGCACGGAAGTCTGTCAGGAAGCGATTCGTCGCCTGCGCGCTACCGGTGCACAAATACGCTGCCAGGCTCCACTGCTTAAACACATTAACGATGACCCCGATGTCTGGGCTTCTATGTGGGAGAAACAAGTACAGTTGGGTATGATCCCTTACTATATGTTTGTTGAGCGGGATACTGGTGCCAAACGTTACTTTGAAGTGCCACTGGAACGCACCTGGGAGATTTTCCAAAAGGCTTACCAACAGGTATCCGGCATTGCTCGCACGGTTCGCGGCCCCTCAATGAGTGCAGGCCCGGGTAAAGTGGAAGTTCAGGGTGTGACCGAAATTGCAGGCGAAAAAGTTTTTGCTTTGCGCTTTATTCAGGGACGCAACCCGGACTGGGTTCAACGCCCCTTCTTTGCTAAGTACGACCCGGATGCAACCTGGTTACATCAATTAAAGCCGGCTTTTGGAGAAGAAAAGTTCTTTTTCGAAGACGAATACTCAAAAATGGCAGCGATGGATTAACCATCGACTGCCCGTTCTCGTGCCCGCTGCAGGTCTTCTTCTGTATCAATACCAGCAGCCGGCGCGAGAATAGCTTCGGCCACGTGAATACGCTCCCCGTGCCAAAGCACTCGCAACTGTTCTAGGGATTCAAGCTGCTCTATAGGGCTAGCCTGCCACTCAATATAACGTCTGACAAAACCTGCCCGATAGGCATAAATACCAATGTGTCGGTGGTAATGATCGGCAATGACATTGGTATCCCGCTCTGCAGAAAAGTGCTCTCTGTCCCATGGAATAGCTGCACGGCTAAAGTACAGAGCGTATCCGGCCGCATCGGTAACCACTTTAACTGTATTCGGGTTGAAAATATCTTCAGCGTCGGTAATAGGAACGGCTAAAGTCGCCATAGGCGCCTGCCGTTGGTTGGCTAAGTTATCCGCAACCTGCCGAATAATTTCAGGCGGAATGAAAGGCTCGTCGCCCTGCACATTAACCACCACTTCGTTTTCCGCAAGCGCCAACTGTTCAATAACCTCAGCCAGTCGCTCAGTACCCGATGAATGTTCCGTTGAAGTCATCATGACTCGGCCGCCAAATTTCTCAACGCCCTCTTTTACCCTAAGATCATCAGTTGCGACAATCACCTCCGCAGCGCCACTGGCTTCAGCCCTTTCAACCACATGCTGAATCATTGGTTTACCACCTATGTCAGCCAAAGGTTTACCAGGCAGTCGGCTGGAGCCATAACGTGCGGGAATAACAACGGTAAAACTCATGAAGGAACCTTCTCTAACTCTTCTGCAGATAATTCACGGGCTTTATCGGCTAATAAAACCGGAATGTTTTCATCAATAGGATAAGCCAGTCGCTCGCCCCGACAGACCAGTTCATTTTTTTCGGCGTAGTAAGTCAGCTTACCTTTGCACTTAGGGCAAGCTAAAATCGCTAATGTATTTTTATCAATGGGCATTTTTCTTCCTTTCCAGCTCTGCCAGTAAGTTAGTTTTCATTATCTCGGGCAGTTGTGCTTCTATTGTTTGATAATACCAGTCCGGTTGCGCGAATGACTGACACTTTCCGGCATCTTTCTCTGTCATCAATATAGGCTTACCACTTAATTGAGAAAAGTCTTCTTCGCTAAAAACATGATGATCAGCAAATGCCTGACTTTTCTCAACTTGTACCCCTTGCTCAGACAAAGAGTTAAAAAATCGCTGGGGGTAACCAATACCGGCAACTGCATTAAAACTACTATCCGTTTCTAGCTCAACTTTTTCATCGTTATCAACCCGATACCAGTGACCTGGTTTAACATCCACTACATGACGCGCAAAAGCATGACGACCGTAATTAGAAATAACCCAGTCCGCACCTTTTAAACGCCATGGTCCTTCACGTAAAGGACCTGCCGGCAGCAACCAGCCATTTCCTGTGCCTCTTTCACCGTCAATCATAATCAGCTCAATGTCACGTTTTAATGCATAGTGCTGTAAACCATCATCACTAATAATAACATCGACTTCGGGATGTTGTTCGGACAGGAGTTGAGCGGCCTCGGCTCGTTTAGGTGCGATGACTACCGGACAATCGGTTCTCCGGCGCATAAGCAAAGGTTCATCTCCAACATCTGCGGCATTATCATTTTCTGCGATGGAATGAGGAAATGGACCTTTTGCACCATAACCACGGCTAATAATACCCGGCGTCCAACCCTCATCTTTCAGCCACTGGCATAGAGCAACCACCATTGGCGTTTTCCCTGTACCGCCAACGCTGATATTACCGACAACGATAACAGGCACTTCTGCTTTATAGCGTTTTATCAGGCCTAAATGGTAAAAACTGCGGCGCAGGTTGGTCAGTAGCCAAAACAGCAATGACAGCGGTGCCAGCAAAATTAAAAGAGGATGCAGGTTGGCTTTATACCACTGCTTTTGTAGCCACACTAGGCGCCTCCGCTAAACTGCAAGTTATGCAATTGATAATACGCGCCTTCGTGATCCAGTAACTGCTGATGGGTACCTCGCTCAACAATCTCGCCGTTATCCATTACGATAATTTCGTCCGCATTTTCAATGGTCGACAAGCGGTGTGCAATGACAATGGCGGTCCGGTTTTGACGCAAGGTGCCTAAAGCATCCTGAATATGACGTTCAGACTCGGTGTCCAGCGCCGATGTAGCTTCGTCCAGAATCAGAATAGGAGCGTCCTGCAGTAATGCACGAGCAATAGCAATACGTTGCCGCTGCCCTCCGGATAACATCACTCCGTTTTCGCCGACCATGGTGTCCAGACCTTTCGGCATGTTATCAGTAAACTCGGTAACGTAAGCCTGCTCTGCTGCTTTAGTGATTTGCTCCCGTGACAACTCTTTCGCTGCACCATAAGCAATATTATTAGCGATAGTGTCATTAAACAGGGTCACGTTTTGTGATACCAGCGCAAACTGGCGACGCAGGCATTTCAGTTTATAGTCGTTAATGTTGTAGCCGTCGAGCAAAATACGTCCCTGCTCGACATCATAAAATCGGGTCAGCAGGTTAGAAATCGTCGATTTACCACTGCCCGAGCGACCCACCAATGCAAGGGTTTTGCCTTGTTTTACGCTAAAATTAATTTGCTGAAGTGCTGGCTCATCATCTTTTTGATAAGCAAAAGTCACATCTTCAAAAACAATATCCCCGGCCGCACGATCAATAACTCGAGACCCTTTATCAATTTCAATGGGCTCATCAAGAATATCAAACACACTGGTAGCCGCGGCTATACCCCGCTGGAAATCACTGTTCACGTTCGTTAACTGTTTTAATGGGCGCAGCAACATAATCATGGCTGTCAGCAAAGTTGTAAATGCGCCGGCTGAAAGCTCTCCCAGCATCTCCGGAAAACTGGCAATAACCAAAACCATGGACAAGCTTAAAGAAGCGATGAACTGAATAACCGAAGTACTAATGGCCCGCGTATTAACCAGTTTCATATTCTGGTTACGGGTAATGTTATTGATCTCGGAGAAACGTGCAGACTCACCTTTTTGTCCTTGATGCATTACGACCACTTTGTGGCCATTAATCATCTGTTCAGCGGTTGTTGTAACATTGCCCATAGCCGTTTGGATACGACTACTGACTTTTCTGAAGCGCTTGGACACGACCCCAACAACTTTAGCAATTAAAGGACCTACAACCAAAAATACTAACGACAGTTGCCAACTTTGATAAAACATCAAGCCAAGCAAGCCAATAACAAACGCACCTTCCTTAATCAAAACCAGTAGCGCGCGGCTACTGGCTTCGGCTACTTGCTGAGTGTCATAAGTTATTTTCGAGATTAAGTCACCGGTTGAGTGCTGGTCGTGAAAGCTGACAGGCAGCTTCATCATATGGTCGAATAACTGCTGACGCATTTTAGTGACAACTTTAAAGCCAACCCAATGCAGGAAATAGCTGGAAGCTACGTTTAGTAACCCTCTAAGGATAAAAATAAAAGGAACAAAAAGCGCACCGTAGAGCAATATTTTAGAGTCTTGCTCAGTTAAACCGTCATCAATTAAAGTTTCTATTTGGGACAAAAATAAGGTATCAATGGCCGAATAGCCAATCATGCAGATAATAGCAAGGGTAAAGGCCGCTTTATAAGGTTTGATGTAACCTAACAAGCGCTTGAAGGTCGTCTTTTTTTTAATCTGAGAATCCATGTAGTCTCAATTAAGTCATTAACACTTTTGGTATTCTACCTGTTTTCAAAGGGTAACTCCAAACTCCATGTACTGCCGTCACTCACAATGGTTAATTGTCCACTCTTCATCGTCCCAAGCCAGGGGCTATTCTTTCGCGCAAGTCTTTCCAGAGTATATCGGTGGGGAAAACGGTACCCACGATGCCGACCATAGCTTATCAAGTAGATATCCGCATCTACGGCCTGCAATAATGGCCAACTGGTGGACGTTTTACTGCCGTGGTGCGGAACCAGCATGACATCGGACTCTATTTCAGCAGGGCTTCGCAACCGCTCTAACAGCATTTTCTCGGCAGGCATTTCAATGTCCCCGGGCAAAAGCACGGTAAAACTCCGGAATTGAACCCGTAAGACACAAGAACGATTATTTTTACTTAATGCGGTTGAACCTTGATATTCCCTCGAAGGCCATAGGACTCTCCATTGTAAGTCATTCCAGTGCCCCGTATCCCCCGCTAAACACGGTTTATTGCTGCCTTCCCCCTGCCACTGCAAATTGGGGTAGCGTCTTGATAAGAAATCACGCCCGCCATTGTGGTCACTGTCTCCATGGCTAATGAACGCAAGCTCCGGAACAAGTCCATGGTAATTCAAAAACGGTTCAATCACCGACTCGGCCACACTAAAACCGGAATTAAATTCAATACCTGTATCGACCAGCATGGCTCTGCCATTTCGCTCCAGCACTATAGCCTGGCTTTGCCCCACATCCAGAACGTGAAGGCGCAATTTCCCGTCTCTTTGATTTAGCAGCACCAAAACAGAAAGAGGCAAACATAAAAGCAGTACTGTGCGTTGCCAGGTGTTTTTAAGCGGCACCAGCAGCACGAGAATTAACGCAAACAAACCACCGAACCTTGCCTCACGGCTTACAGGCCAGGCATCTAATTGCAACCAGGTTACTGGCTGCTTCGCTAAAAAACCGATAAACGGATTCAAATGTACAATCGGAAGCTCTGCCAATTGCCAAAGTGTTGAAGCGAAACTTAAATCCAAAAGTACGGCAACCGTTCCGGCTAACGCCAATGGCAACAACCAAAAGCTTATAACCGGTAATACCAGCAAGTTAACTAACGGTGCCAGCAGCGAAAACCCGCCAAATAACAAAAACGACAAAGGTGCCATAACCACCAGTAACAACCACTGAACGGACCAAAGGCTTTTAATAGCAGAGAGTTTTCCGCGGGCTTTTTGCCAGCGCCAGCTTGCCAGGAACAATGCCGCAACCGCTGTAATCGAAAGCCAAAAGCCCGGATCCTGCAAAGCAAAAACATCAACCACAAGTACCGCAACAGTAACTCGTAACAGTAAACTTAGAGGTCTTAATTTCAGACTTAGCGTCAGGTGCAAAAGAACGACCAAAAACATGGCCAGCGCCCTTACTGTCGACACGGGAAAACCGGCCAGGACGGCATAACCTGTTACAGCAAAAGCCGCTAAAACTAGCGACCAGAAACGGCTGTTAATGAGCTCTCGGGTTTTCAGACCAACAGGGAGACAGCGAAAGCAGAGGCGAAAAAAGAATACAGCGGAAGCGGCAACCATCCCCAAATGTAAACCCGATATAGCCAGGCTGTGAGCCAAACCGGTTTTTTGCCAACTTTCCCGGGTTTGTCGGCTCAATAAGCTGCGTTCACCAATAGTTAAGGCAGCCAATATGCCTGGTTCGTTCAGATCACTCTGTTGTATCCAATCAAAGACTTTTTGCCGAAGACTGATATCAGAATCAAGCTTAACGCCCTCTTTAATACTTCCTATTGCGTGTATGTTATTGCGCAGCAAATATTGTCGATACCGAAAGCTCCCGTGGTTACGATAGTCTGTCGCTTCCTTTAAGCGCGCAACCAGCTGCCAGGTTTCTCCTGCTTTAGGGGCTTGTTTAAGGTTCGCCCGGTACCAGTTCAACCGGACTCTGGATTGCTTCCAAATAGGCAACGCGTTGTCTGACAGCGTTTTAACCCTGCCCGTTATCCGCACGTGGTAAGGGTAACTCCGGGATATTTCATCCACCTCGATATTGAGCTTAACGTCGGAATTGAGAAAAGACGCCGGTATTGCCCGTATATTTTGCCAATAAAGGTTGGCATTAGCCCATAAAATACCGCAAAATAACGCCATCAGTAGTCGTGCGATCGATCGCCGTTTTGCTTTTTTCGGGCCGGCCCCCATGCGGGTGTAAGCTATCGCCAAAAGTAGTAATGCGATAGTTGAAACAATCAGCCAGAATTTAATGTCAGAGTGAGTGAAGGCGAACAAAGTTCCGCCTGAAAACACGAGTAACCAGCGATCCATCGTTGCTCCTTCCTTGGGGCAGTAACAGGATAGGTAATAAACGTCACATTATGGCCAGACGCTTCATTAAACGCTTAATGCCTGATCACCAAAAAGTGCGAGAGTCAAAAGCGATCCGCTTATTTGGCAGCCTTTTGCATGACGCAAACTTGTGGCACCTGAACAGACGCTCGGCGTCAGGAGCCTTTGCGGTAGGCTTGTTCTGCGCTTTTATACCTGTTCCTTTTCAAATGTTATTAGCGGCAGCATCAGCAATTCCCTTTCGCGTAAATCTGCCACTCTCAGTTGGTCTGGTATGGGTCTCCAACCCTATTACCATGCCCCCCATGTTTTACCTTTGCTACCTGGTAGGAAATGCTCTGTTAGCAGAACCACCACAGCCCTTTGCTTTTGAAGCCAGTTGGGAGTGGTTAATGCACAGTATTTCAACCATAGGTCCGGCTTTCTTGCTTGGCTGTTTGGTTTTAGGAACGTTATCCAGCTTTATTGGTTACATTGGTATTCGTCTGCTGTGGCGCCAGTCTGTGGTCAAAGCCTGGCGCCGCCGTAACCCTTAAAATTAAATGCTTTGGTGTAAAGCTTTAGCCGGTTCAACTTTCACTGCTCTCCAGGCCGGATAAAGAGTCGCAAGCAAGCTCATTAGTAGTGCTACCCCCGCCACCAGAAAAACATCCGACCAAATCCATTCAGAAGGCACTTCACCGACAAAGTAGATATCGCTGGAAAGCACATCAAAATTAAACCAGGTTTCCAGCGTCAACATAATACTGGGTAAAAATTGGGCCAGCAGTATTCCGCAAACACACCCGATAACAACGCCATACAACCCGTTCATAACACCCTGCAGAACAAAAGACTGCAATAAGGTTTTGTCTTTCATACCCAAGGTTTTCAGCATTGCGATTTGGCTGCGTTTTTTGGCGACCGTCATAATTAACGTCGATACAATGTTAAAACAGGCAACCGCCATAACCAGAATGAGAACGAGATAGACCACCCAGCGCACAAGTTCAATATCGCGATACAAATGCCCGTGACTTCGCGTCCAGTCGTCAAGGTACACCAGTTCAGGCAGTTCATTACCCACTTGTCTGGCCACAGCCGGCGCAGAAAACACATCTTTTACCCGCAATCGGACAGAACTGACATCGCGGGCAAAATCCAGCTCATTTATCGCTGTATCGAGTGAAACGTAAGCGTTGTGGTAATCAATTTGCCCACCAAACTGAAAAAGCCCCGTCACTTGCAGCCTGACACGCTCGGGAGAGCGAAAACCTCGTTCCGATTTTTCGGGGGTTAACAACGAAACCGAGTCGCCTACTTTTAGCTCCAGTTTTTCCGCCAACCCGGCACCTAATAGCAAGCCGCCCTTTTGCTGCCAGCGCTGCCAGTCTTCCTTACTGACGTAGTCCGATAAAGAAGAAACTTTTTGTTCATGCTCTGCCGAAACGCCCCGAACCTGAATGCCATGAAATGTCGACTGGGTTTGTACCATTACCGTGGCATTGACGCCCGGTGCGGTAGCAACAACCTGAGGGTTCCGCTCAGCAATTTCTGCCACTAGCTCCCAGTCATCCAAAGCCCCCTCAACGGCACTGTATTCAATCTGAGGTACAACCGCTAAGAGCTTATTCTGTAACACCTGGTTGAAGCCATTCATCATTGACAGTGCTGCAATTAATACTGCACACCCAAGGGCAATACCAATAGTTGATGATGCCGATATAAACGACAAGAAGCCTTGCTTCGCTGTTCCCTGACGAAAGCGACGGGCAATTAACCAGGCAAGCCGCATTAGTCTTCTTCCTTATGCAAAACACCGTTCTTCAAGACTTCGACACGCTGCAGTTGCTCTGCCAGATGCAAATCATGGGTTACCACAATAAAAGCCGTGTTGGTTTCTTTATTCAACTCCAGCATTAATTGATAAATACTCTCTGCGGCCTCGCCGTCGAGATTACCGGTAGGCTCGTCAGCAAGCACAATTTGCGGTTTATTCACAAAAGCCCGGGCAATAGCGACCCGCTGACGTTCTCCCCCCGACAACTGCGCAGGCCGATGAGATAATCTATGCTCTAAACCTACCCTTGCCAGTAATTGCTTTGCCTGCTGCTTTGCCTCGGCCGGACTTTTACCCGCTATCATTTGCGGCATTGCGACATTTTCCAGTGCCGAAAACTCGGGCAGCAAATGGTGGAATTGATACACAAACCCAAGGTTCTGATTACGCCACTGCGCCAGTTTGTCGGCTTTCCAGTGCGTCATTTCATCAGTTTTATAAAACAATTGTCCGCCGGAAGCTTTATCCAAGCCCCCCAACAAGTGCAGCAAAGTACTTTTCCCCGAGCCGGAGGTTCCGACTACAGCCACCATCTCGCCAGCCTGAAGGCTAAAGTCTATATCTTTTAAAACGGTCACTTCATTATTACCGTCCTGATACGATTTACTCAGTTTTGAGCAACGCAACAGCGCGTCAGTCATAGCGTAATGCCTCCGATGGTTGAACATGAGCTGCCTGTGAAGCCGGGTATAATGTTGCCACCAGAGTTAACAGAATTGCAGCAACAGCCGTAGCAGTAACCTGGAAAAGGTTGATGATAATAGGTAAGCCTTCCTCGGTGCCTGAAACTATATGAGCCCCGAATAAATCCAGAATGTCATTTAAATACCAACTCAAAAGAAGTCCTAAAATAATACCTAACAAAGACCCAAGAACGCCGTTATAAAGCCCCTGAAGTAAGAAAACCGTGCGAATACGGCCGTTAGATAAACCCAGTGTTTGCAGTATGGCAATGTCATGGCGCTTATCATTTATGACCATAACCAGGGCAGACAATGTATTAAATGCAGCCACAGCAATGATCAAGGCCAGCATTAGCCACATCATGCGTTTTTCCATGCCAACAGCCTCAAACAACTGCCCATAACTTTGGCGCCAGTCATCAACACTTAACTCGGTTTGATTACGCAGGGTTTGAGCAACTTGTGGGGCATCAAAGGCATCTTTTAGAAACAGCTGCAGGCCGGTCACTTTGCCTTCGGGAAGACGGATTAATCGCGCCAGGTCGTCACCGTGGGCGAACACAACCGACTCATCAACTTCGGAGCCCATAGCGAATAAACCACTGACGACAAAGCGACGTTGCGAAGGTACCAGTCCAAAGGGTGTGTAAACGCCACCCTGCGCGGCAATCACTCTGACAGTATCACCCGGGGCGATACCTTGTTTTTGTGCCAGCCGCTGACCAATAACCAAGTGGTAGCTTCCGGGCTCCAGACTTTCCCAGTTGCCGGCAACCATCTTGTCGATAAGTGAAGGCGGCAATGCGCCCTTGTCCGGGTAGACGCCCTGTATATTGGCAACGGACATTTTATCCGATATTTGCAGTATGCCCTGCGTTTGTACAAAAGGGACAGAACCCTTTATTGTCGCCAGTTCAGGCAGTTGTTGTTGAACCTCCTGCCAGTTGCTTAGCTGCGTGCTACTGTCCGGATCCGTTACAGTGACCTGGGGCACGGCACCTAAAATGCGGCTTTTCAACTGTCCTTCAAAGCCATTCATAACCGACATAACAACCACTAGCGCCATTACGCCCAGCGCAATACCTGCAAAAGCAAAGCGGTTAATAAATGCCGTAAAGGCAGAGCCCTGCCTTGCCCGGCTGTAACGCAGGCCAATAAACAGCACAACCGGCTGAAACATATACCCTCAATTATTTGATGGTTGCTAATTCATAACGAGCAAGGATAATGAGTTGTATTGAGCCTGACAACTAAAAGCCGAAACAATGACGCAATCGCAGACATCAATGACATCGCCAATAGGAGATTTCTTCACGGTAAGAGATCACTTCCCGGTCAATTTAATTGCGCTAGATTCGGCTGACAATATACCGGACGAAGACGCGTTTATTGCCGAGATCCCGGAACTGTTTACTATTGCATCCAGTATGGCTGAAAGTGATCAGCAACAACTGCAAAGCATTAAAGTTGAACAGTCGTCAGGCAGCGCGCTGGTCGCTTTTCTTGAGCAGCAGCACAAGCGTATGAACATATTACTCGGTTATATGCTCCGTAATGAGGATGACCCCAAATACCGGTTTGAGGGTGTTGAATATGGCGGCGGCGGCATTCGTATTGTCAATGACTCGCCATTAACAGAAGACCAGACGTTCCAGGCCAAATTGTTCTTCAAAGAAGAAGCTCTGGCAATTTACTGCTACCTGAGAGCTGAAAAGTCAGAGCCTGAAGAAAATGGTGATACTTACCTTTGCACTCTTAGCTTTGCTCAAATTCGGGAGGAAGATCAGGAACTCTTGATTCGTGCCAGCCTTCATGCCCAAAGCCGCCAGCTTAAAGAACGTTCAAAACAGCGCAGGGAACAAAAAGAAAGCGACTCCTTGTCATCCAAATCCTGATTGATTTCGGTATAATACCGACGTTTTTCCAAACCAGTTGAGTAGTCATGACTAAGGCATCTGTATTAAGACCCCCTTTCCCACCGGCAGCGAATAAAGATCTCACCTGGCAGGAACTGCACGGCAGTGCCCCTGCACTGGCCATTGCTAAGCTAATTGATGCGACTCCGGGGCGGGTGCTAATTGTTACTGCAGATGCTAACCAGGCCTACCGATTAGAACAGGAAATTAAATATTTTGCCGGTGAACACACCGAGTATCATGACGACATAACGCTTTTCCCTGACTGGGAAACGCTGCCTTACGACAGCTTTTCTCCGCATCAGGACATTATATCTGATCGTTTGCGTGTGTTAGCACGCCTTCCGGAAGCTAAGCGTGGCGCACTGATTGTCAGTATTAATACCTTGCTCCACCGCATTGCACCAACGTCTTTTGTTCAGGGTCAAGCACTACAAATTGAGAAAGGCCAGCAACTCGACAGCTTGAAGCTGCGGCAGCAATTGGAAAATGCAGGTTACCGCCACGTAAACCAGGTTATGGAACATGGTGAATTCAGCGCCCGGGGGTCAATCTTGGACCTTTATCCTATGGGCAGCCAGACCCCATACCGGCTCGATTTTTTCGATGACGAAGTTGATAGTATCAGGCCTTTTGACCCGGAAACTCAGCTATCGAAAGACCCTATAGAGGGCATTAATTTACTGCCCGCGCACGAGTTCCCGTTAACCAAAACGGCAATTGAACGCTTCCGCGCAAACTACCGCGAACACTTTGAAGCAAGTACTGAACGCGAATCGGTCTATCAGCAAGTCAGTAAGGGTCAGTTACCCGGCGGGATTGAATACTATCTCCCACTATTTTTTGAAGAAACAGCAAGCTTATTTGATTATCTTCCGGACGACACCGTACTGGTTACCTTCGGCAATATTCAGGCAAGCCTGGAGCGCCTCTGGCAGGATATTAATCATCGCTACGATCAACGCCAGTTTGATCCGTTACGGCCATTGTTACACCCTAATGAACTGTTTCTTCCGGTCGATAATATTCACGCTGGTTTCAAGCAGTACCGTCGAGTGCGAGCCAACGTACCGGCAGAAATGGCACAACCCGGGCCGACACCGTTTCTGACAGAAGCCGTTACAGAAATAGCTGCGGATCACCAGCAAAAACAGCCTTTTGCCAAACTGAAAACCAAATTAGAACAGGCGTTAGCAAATAACGACAAGGTTCTGCTTTCCGCTGAGAGCGCAGGCCGTCGTGAAGCTCTGCGTGAAATTGTCAGCAAGCTCGGTTTTCCGGTTACGCTTTGCTCAGGTCTTGAAGAGTGTCCGACCAAACAAGTCGGCTTAATTATCAGCCCCATTATTAACTCGTTTTATTTACCCGATGCCAAACTCTGGTTTATTACCGAAACTGAACTGTTTGGTAACCGCGTGGTACAAAGCCGCCGACGCCAGCAAAAAGCCACTGTCAGCGCCGATACGCTCATTCGCAATTTAGCAGAACTGCAGGCCGGTCAGCCGGTTGTTCACCTGGACCACGGCGTTGGCCGCTATCAGGGGTTGACGACTCTCGATGCCGGTAATGTCACCACGGAATTTGTCACCATTGAGTACGCAGGTGGCGCCAAACTTTATGTTCCGGTCGCTAACCTGAATGTTTTAAGCCGCTACAGTGGCGGTGAAGAAAGCCATGCACCTTTAAATAAACTGGGTAATGACAGTTGGGAAAAAGCCAAAAAACGTGCTGCAGAAAAAGTGCGAGACGTTGCGGCTGAACTGCTCGATATTTACGCCCGTCGTGAAGCTAAGCCCGGCTATGCATTTAATATTAACGAAGAAGACTACCAACGTTTTGCCGCCGGCTTTCCGTTTGAAGAAACCATTGACCAGCAGGCCGCAATTGATGCTGTGAAACAGGATATGCAACAGCCACGGGCAATGGACCGGTTGGTATGCGGCGACGTGGGCTTTGGTAAAACCGAAGTGGCCATGCGCGCGGCCTTTATTGCCGTTAATGAAGGTAAACAAGTGATGGTGCTGGTTCCAACCACCCTGCTGGCCCAGCAACATTATGAGAACTTTAGCGACCGTTTTGCTGATCAGGCCATTCGGGTTGAAGTGCTCTCACGCTTTAAAACCGCAAAACAGTCGAAAGGCATTCTTGAAGATTTATCTAACGGCAAAGTCGATATTGTTATTGGTACGCACAAGTTACTGCAAGACAATGTTAAGTGTCATGACTTAGGTCTGCTCATTGTCGACGAAGAACATCGCTTTGGTGTAAGACAAAAAGACACGATTAAACGCCTGCGCGCTGACGTAGATATTCTGACGCTAACAGCTACGCCTATTCCACGTACCCTGAATATGGCCATGAACAACATTCGTGACCTGTCAATTATAGCCACGCCACCAGCTAAGCGACTGGCAGTAAAAACCTTTGTCCGCGAATACGACGAGCCAACGGTTCGGGAAGCCATATTACGTGAGATTCTGCGCGGTGGTCAGGTTTATTTCTTACACAATAATGTCGACACTATTGAAAAAACCGCGGCCGATATTGAAACCCTGGTTCCGGAAGCCCGTGTTGTGGTTGCTCACGGACAAATGCGTGAGCGTGATCTGGAACGCATCATGTCGGACTTCTATCATCAGCGCTTTAATGTGCTGGTTTGTACCACCATTATTGAAACCGGTATCGATATACCCAGCGCCAACACCATTATTATGGACAGGGCTGATCACCTGGGTCTGGCACAGATGCACCAGCTGCGGGGCCGCGTTGGACGCTCCCATCATCAGGCTTATGCGTACTTATTGACGCCACACCCCAAACGCATGACCAAAGACGCACACAAGCGCCTCGAAGCCATTTCTCAGCTTGAAGATCTGGGCGCGGGCTTTATGCTCGCAACTCACGACTTAGAAATTCGTGGTGCCGGTGAGCTACTTGGAGACGATCAAAGCGGCCAAATTGAAAGCATTGGTTTTACTCTATACATGGACATGCTGGAGCAAGCGGTTAAAGCCTTAAAAGAAGGTAAAGAACCCGCTCTTGCGCAACTGCTGCATGAACGTGCTGAGATTGACTTAAAACTTCCGGCGCTTTTACCTGAAGCTTACATACCAGACGTTAATAACCGTTTAAGCTTGTACAAACGAATAGCCAACTGTGAAACCAGTAAAGAACTGGATGATTTGCAGGTGGAATTAATTGACCGTTTTGGGCTACTTCCGGACGCAGCCAAGAACTTGATGCGCCAAACACAACTGCGTAATAATGCCGAGCATTTGGGTATCCGTAAAATTGATATTGGTAATCAGGGCGGCATTATTGAGTTTGCCGACGATACAAAAATTAACCCGGAAATTATTATAGGGTTGATTCAAAAAGCGCCCAATTACTACAAACTGGATGGCCCGAACCGTTTACGTTTAAGTCAGTCACTGGAAGATACTCAAAGTCGGTTAAAACTGGTAGAGTCTCTGTTAGAAGAGTTTGCAGAACAATCTCAGGCGGCGTAACACAGGAGTGAATAAATGGCGCTGGTTCATCGTGGATTAAAATCGGTACTGGGTTTAACAACAGCACTAATGACATTAGTTTCTGTTGATGCGGTAGCTCAGTCTGATAAAGACTACTGGCGCTGGTTTGAAGTTGAAGTTCTGGTCTTTAAACAGACCATCACCGACCAGTCCGGTGAGACTTTTCCTTTGACCATACAACCAATAGCCGTTAATCAAAGCCGGGATTTGCTGACCAGTTACCATAGCCTACAGAACCGCCGCCTACGCAGCGCTTTGCCGGTTTGCGAGCCACTTTCAGATAATCAGTGGCAAATTGATATTGCTTGCCAATATGAAAACGAAGACCAATGGATACCCATTACCGGGAACCCTTTTGCCCCAGTTCATGCGTTGTCAGAGCTCAGTAATACTGAGGTTGTCATTGACGGCCCTGGTGGTGACATTCAGACAGCTTCACAACCTTTTTTAATGCCAAAAGACGTTTTAGAGCTAACGCCTGTTAGTGAAGAGTTGGAGCGCAAAGGTCAAGGTAAACCGTTACTTCACCTGGCCTGGCGCCAACCCGTTTTTAAACGTGGCGAAAGTCGTAAGTTTCGACTCTATGGCGGCAAAAACTACAGCGAAACGTTTTTCTACAATGGCTTTCCAAGAGAACAAGAAGAACTTACTACGCCATTATCAAACGCCAGCCAGAAACAGCGGATGGATAATATTGAGTACCTTTTGTCGGCTATAGAGCAAGGCTCAGAACCTTTTAATCCGTTAAACGAAAGAACACCGGTACGTCCTCCTTTAATAGCAGCAGGCCACCCCAGCCTGGCGTGGGAGTTCGATGGACTCATCGATATTTTCCTGGTTGGTAATTACCTGCATATTGATGGCGAATTTAATCTGCGTGAAAAAGACAAAATAAAACAACTCGCCAACGACATCGAAACGCAGGCATCGCTGGCCTTAAACAACGCAAACGAACAAACACCGTATCTGCGTAGTTTCTATTTCTCACAGTTAAGACGGGTTATCAGTCACGAGACACATTACTTTGATCACCCTAAGCTGGGTGTTGTGGTTCAAATTCGCCGTACTGACCTGTCAGCTCCACGGTACTAGTTGGTTTCGGGGAAACTATGGAAAAGTATGAAGAGTTACTACTGGCACTTAGGAAAGTCATTCGTGCAATCGACTTATATTCTAAACAACTCAACAAATATTCCGGATTAACAGGACCTCAGCTGCTCATTTTACGTGAAATTAATGCCGCAAATGGCATTACGGCCAGTAAAGTTGCGCAGAATATCAATTTAAGTCCCGCTACTGTTTCGAATGTTATCGAACGTCTGGAACACCGTAACCTCATCCACAGACACCGAAGTGAACAGGATAAACGCCGGGTTTCTCTGTACCTTACTGAACAGGGCTTAAATTTACTAGAAAAAGCACCTCAACCCCTTCAGGAAGATTTTATTGAGAAATTTCAGGCATTGGACGAGTGGGAGCAATCGCTATTGCTTTCATCGATGCAAAGAATTGCCAATATGATGGACGCAGAACGTCTGGACGCAGCGCCCGTGCTCGAAGTTGGAAGCTATCACAAACTGGATAATTAAAATGAATAAACAACTATTTACTCTGCTACCGGTTCTCTTTTTCTCGGGCGCAGCGGTTGCTGATATTTGTGACAATGAAAATGAAGTTACCCCTATAGCCCAAATTCAAGGGGAAAACGAACAGTCCAGTCTAATTGACCAACAAGTCACCGTGCGCGGCATTGTAACGGCTAGTTGGCAAACCGATGAGCAGCTTAGCGGCTTTTTCATACACAGCTTTGCTGAGGATATGGATGATAACCCTGCTACCTCAGAAGGCTTATTTGCCGTTACAGAAAAGCATCATTCCAGTGTCGATATCGGTGAACAAGTGCAGCTAACCGGTAAGGTCACCGAGCGCTCGCAGTTAACGTCTTTGGTTGATATATCGAGTATAACAACTTGTGGTGACGCCGAGTCGCTCCCGGGCATAACCGACTTAAAACTGCCGGTTCAATCGCTGGCTGAGTTAGAAGCTTTAGAAGGTATGCCGGTAAAGCTATCTGCCTCCTCAGCTAATGAGTTAACAATATCAGGGCATTATAACTATCCACGCCATGGCTATTTTGACGTGTCTTCTGGTCGTTTATGGACACCAACACAAATCGTTATGCCGGGCCAGGACGCTAAACGTCAAGCTGAAGAAAACCAATTGAATCGACTTCAGGTGGACGATAACAGCAATGTCGTTGAACCCAGCCCTTTACCTTTTTCAAACCTTTGGCACGGCAAACAAAACAGCTTACGTTCAGGAGCCACTATAGCCAGTTTTAGCGGTATCATCAGTCAGTTCAATAATGCGTATAGAGTTCAGCCAACTGAAGATTTAACGTTAGAGAGTTCATCCAAACAGCCTCAGTTACCTGAAAAAGCCAATGATTCTGTGCGAATTGCAAGCTTTAACGTTCTCAACTTCTTTAACGGAAATGGTTCAGGCCAGGGCTTCCCCACACCAAGAGGTGCAGACAATAAGGAGCAAATGAAACGTCAGTTGCAAAAAATTGTTGCCGCATTAACCGCTCTTGATGCTGACATTGTCGGTTTGATGGAACTCGAAAACGATGGCTTTGGTGAGCGTAGTGCTATATTCCAACTGGTCGAAGCACTGGAAAAAGCTTCCGGCAAAGAGTACGAAGTTGCTGAGCCCCGGGCTGAAAAAATTGGTACGGATCAAATTACCGTTGGTATTATTTATCAACCCAAACGGGTTAAGCCGAGTTCACACGCACTCCTCACTCGTCAGGGCCCATTTTCATGGGGCAGCAGACCACCACTAGCACAGCGTTTTATTGATAGAAACACAGATAGCGAATTCAGCGTCATTGTTAATCACTTTAAGTCGAAAGGCAGCTGTCCGGAAGACTCTGACAGTCCTAATAGCAATAAGAACGATGGCCAGGCCTGTTGGAATGACTTACGTCTTAAATCATCCCAGCAGCTGCTGGCATGGATTTCTGAAGAGTCATTAGCAAGCCCGGTGTTATTAGGCGACTTCAACGCTTATTACCATGAAGACCCTATTCGCTACTTTAGTGAAAATGGCTTCCATAACCCTTCGGATGCTACAGATTACTCTTATGTATATGACAGTCAGGCGGGTTCCCTGGATCATATCTTTGTAGCCAATTCGCTGGAAAGTAAGGTTAAGGGAGTTTACCACTTACCCTTTAACGCAGATGAGCCATGGGTTTACGACTATCGTGATGAGACGTACTTTTCTGACGGCCCCTTCCGTTCTTCAGACCATGATCCGCTGGTGCTTGATTTACGTTTTTCCGGATCGGGCATGTAGGCGTTATCGGTTCCAAAGTGAACTTCAAACTCAATACCGACTAACCACTGGCCACTGCGTTGCTCTGTAACTTCGCTACGAGGCCAGTGGTAGCCAACCCAGGCTTCGGCAAAAAACCATTCACGCAAGTAGCGCTGGCGATTTAGAAAACGTACGCCATAGTCCTGAATAGGCACAGCATGATCCGTATTGCCCTCTATCCAGGTTTCAGTTGCCCAGGCTTTATCCTCACCATAAAGGTGATACAGACGTGCCGTGCTGCTCCAGCGCAGTCCATGAGTTTCTTCGGCAAAGGTTCCTATCGAGGCCCAGCGAACAAGCCAGGTATCGGTTAACGTGGCTTCGTAATCGACCCGTTGTGCAACGCCGAAACCGTCGCTGTCCCTCCAGAAAACGGAAGACTGAGTACGAACTTGTTGGTTATCAGAAAAAACAAAACCCGTCATATAACGCGCCCGGGCGTAGGTATCAAAGCGTAACCCCCCGCGAATACCAATGCTGTATGACATTCTATGAGCCTCATTAATTTCCGGGTCAAAACCCAGACCCACCAGCCATTCTTCATCAGACTGCGGTGAGCGAATAACAGAAGGCCTGCCTGCTGAATCATCATCCAGAAATTCGTTTTCATCCACTCGGCCAATAAAGGCTGAAAAGTTTTCTTTTAGCTTAGGCAGCGCCACTCGCGCTCTAAAACGTGACTTCACTTCAAAGCCGTCATACTGGTCCCACTGAGGCGCCACCGACAGCCGTCCGTACGAACGTTCGTACCGACCTATACTTTCATCACCAAATAATCCGTCAAACCAACGTGCTGTGGCATCGACAGATGATCCCAGGCCGCTGCGAAACTGATCCAGCCACATGCCCTCATCTTCTTCATCTGACTGCTGAACAGCAACGGCAGATTGACAGCTAAGGCTAAAAATAAAAACGAACCAAGTAATCTTTTTCATGTTGAATAGTCTATAACTACATACCGTCTGAAGTTGGAGAATACAATGTCATTTCGCCTAATAATTGTTATTACCAGTTTGTTACTATCTTGTTTCAGCATGGCACAGAATAATGAGCCAACAAAGCAAAAAAATGAAAAAATCGCGACTTTTGCCGGTGGCTGTTTTTGGTGTGTCGAAGAGGCTTTCGAAAAAATGCCCGGTGTTCGTGAAGTTGTATCCGGATACAGTGGCGGTAATGAAGCTAACCCAACTTATGAGCAAGTTGCCGGAGGGCAAACAGGTCACACCGAAGCAGCACAAATCTACTATAACCCGGATATTATCAGTTACGCTGCTTTACTGCAGAAACTCTGGCGCATAAGTGACCCTACGGATAACCAGGGACAGTTCGTTGATCGTGGCGAGCAATACCGTCCCGCTATCTTCTATCATAATGACGAGCAAAAACGCATCGCCATGCAGTCACGTGAGTGGCTCGATAAAAACGGCCCTTTTTCTGAGCCGGTCGTTATAGAAATAACACCGCTGAAAAGTTTTTATCCGGCAGAAGAGTATCACCAAAATTACTACGACAAGAACCCTGTTCGTTATCGTATTTACACCTATAACTCGGGACGCTACGACTTTGTAGAAAAACACTGGGGAGACACCTCCGACGTTGACTACCAACAATTCACCAACGACAACCCAGCCGGCGAGCGTGAAAACACCGAGCAAAGTTACACTAAACCCAGTGACAAGGAGTTAAAAGAGCGTTTAACGGACATTCAATACGCGGTTACGCAAGAGGACGCCACCGAACCTGCTTTTGATAACCCTTATTGGGATAATGAGCGACAAGGCATTTATGTTGATGTTGTCAGTGGTGAACCGCTTTTCTCTTCAGCGGATAAATATGAATCCGGTACTGGCTGGCCAAGTTTCACAAAACCAATAACACCGAACGCCGTTGTTGAAAAAGAAGACAATAGTTGGTTTTACACGCGTACTGAAATTCGCAGTCGTAAGGCAGACTCTCACATTGGTCATGTATTTACAGATGGCCCTCAGCCAACTGGACTGAGATACTGTATGAATTCAGCGGCACTGCGCTTTATTCCTTTAGAAGATATGGAAGAAGAAGGTTACGGTGACTACATTCCTGCAGTCACCGGAGATTAAAAGCTGAAAATTAGGCAGTCCAGCCGAGTTCTCTGGCTCGCTGTTCTGCTTGTTTAGGTACGTCAGTGGCCACAAAGTGGTGGTGCAGTACCTGAACACCCAACATATGATTTATGACCGCATCAAGCTGCACACGCTCTTCATTCGGAACGTTTTCATCCTGATGTCGCTCAAAGGTCTTAACCACTTCGCTGTAATCGAGCAAACCAGCTGACTTAACCGCATCTTCACTCAGAAATTGCTCAGCCAGCTTCTCTACCGCTTTCCACTTTTCCGGATCCGTATGCGCCGGAGGTGCCATAAAGGCAAACTTCTCTCGCTTATATAGCGTTTCCGGAAGCAAGCCTTTCATCGCCTCGCGCAACACATACTTTTCTTTATTGCCTTTAATACGTAAATGCGGTGGAACCGTGAATGCGTATTCCGCTAAATGGTGATCCAAAAATGCGGGGCGCGCCTCCATTGAGTTAGCCATGTCAACGCGGTCACCACCCCAGGTCAGTATTTGCCCTTCCAGCATGGTTTTTATCCATACATACTGGGCTCTGTCGAGCGGGTGACGGCCATCGAGCATGTTCTTGTCCAACGTATCAGCAATCGCCGTGCTGGGATCATAGCCCTCAACTTGTTGCCGTTTACTCTCTGACATGAGCGGCAAGGCTACCGAAGAACAAGACAGCCAAGGCTGCACACAGCTCGGAGTAAAGCCCATTTTCTGGTTAAAAGCGTCGCTGACAAACTCTTCGCGGGCCAACATAGCGCCTTTAAAGAGCTTATTATTTTTTTCCAGCAACTCCTGCCATTCAACCCGCTCAACTTCTGGCAAGTGATCTAAGCCATGCAAAAACATATCTTTACGGAACGCCGGGTAACCGGCAAAGAGTTCATCCGACCCTTCGCCTGTCATCACAACCTTATAACCGGACTCATGCACCTCTTTACTCATAAGGTACTTAGCAACACCCAGGGTGTTGTAAATGGTGCGTTCGGTGTGCCATAGCGTTTTCACGAAATGGTCATACAGGTCATCGGCCTTCAGCCGCATAATATGGTGGTCGGCCTGTGTCGCCTCCGCCATTTCTTGTGCTATTGGTGTTTCATCATAGTCATCAGAGTCAAACCCAATGGTAAAAGCTTTTACTGAAGTTTGAGTTGATGCCGATGCCAGACCAAGAATTGCGCATGAATCAATACCTCCGGACAGATAGCACCCGACAGGTACGTCAGCTGTCATACGATGCTGAACAGCTTCCAGTAATTTAGCACGAACACCTTCTATATAAGATTCTTCATCGACATCGGCGCCCGGATAGCTTTCTTCAGGCGGAAAGTCGACATCCCAGTACTTATGCTCGGTCGCAACCACCTTGCCGTCTTTTCGTTGTAGCTTAACCACATAACCGGGCTGAACCTGATTAATACCTTCAAAAGCCGTAGAACCCGGCACCATGACCTGAATTAACTGGTGGTATAAACCTTCGGCTGAAAACTCCCGCTTAACATCCGGGTGAGAAAATAACACTTTCAGCTCAGATCCAAACACAACCCCATGTTCTGTTTCTGTCCAGTACAGAGGCTTAATTCCAAAACGGTCACGTACTAAATAGAGGCTTTCGTCTTCGGCATCAAACAAACCAAAAGCAAACTCTCCCCGAAGCTCTTTTAGCGTGTCTTCCAGACCGTAACGCTCAAACAAATGCAGGACAATCTCAGAGTCACTTTTACTGTTAAAGCGTGCGCCACGAGCGGTTAAGTCCGCACGAATACGTTTAAAATCGTAAAACTCACCGTTGTGAGTCAGCATCAGTTGTTTGTCGGCTGACAAAAACGGCTGACGACCTCTTTTTTCGTCCAGGTCAATAATAGATAAGCGGGCGTGACTGAATCCCACGCCATAATCTTGTTGTACTTCGTAACCAAACCCATCAGGACCGCGATGATGCATTATCGCCGCCATATTCACCAGAGTTTGGGGTTCAATCGCTCTTTCCGTTTGATGATGAAAAACGCCAGCAATTCCGCACATTCTTTGCTTTTCCTCGTATCAGACGACATCAATGACGCGCTCAGCTCGCTGCACCATACAGGTCAAAAGCGCCATACGTAAAAACACCGCTCCCCGGGCCTGGCTGAAATACCAGTTATGGGGGGTGGAGTCGAGATCGGTCGATAATTCCTGACCGCGTGCTAATGGGTGTAAAATAATGGCGCTGTCTTTTAGCGGTGACTGCGTCGTTAAGTGAAACTCACTACCGTAAGTACTAAAGGTATCACCTTCCCACGAAATGGCGTTGATATAAACCACATCGAGTTCTGGTAATACCTGCTCTAAATCCCGAGTGGTACGAATTCTAATTCCGGCCTGCTCAATCTGCTCTTTTTGCTCTTCTCCAAACAATTGGGTAGAAGACTCTTCATCATGAATAATGACAATTTCATCAATAGCCTTAGGAAACTTAACCAAACATTTTATGAAGCTGCGCACCGTTCGCATTTTATCCGGCACCCCAATAATGCCAATTTTTATCGGAGCTTTATCGGCTTCATCAGTCACCAGGTCAGGACGCCACTTAAACAGTGCGTACATATCGGCTAATGCTTGAGTCGGATGCTCGTCTGAGCCATTGCCCGCGTTAATAATGGGGATGCGCAGCGAGTCGATCATCTCTTCTAATGAGGTTTCGTTGTTGTCACGCAAGACAACACAGTCACCGTAGTTGTTGAACATTTCAGCAACATCAGACAAGCACTCACCTTTAGCGATACCTGTCGTGGAACGATCAGTAATGGACATAATGTCGCCGCCCAATCGATGCCAGGCACTTTCAAAGGATAACCGTGTGCGGGTGCTGGGTTCATAAAAGGCACTAATTAAAATCTTTCCCTGCAGTGATGTACTGAATCGACGCGGGTTAGCCTCGTATTTAGCGGCAAGTCGAAACAACTGCAACATACCCAGCTGCGAAAACTGGTCAGCAGATACCACATGCTGATTTGATAGTTTCAGCAGGTAATCACCATCTTCCTGAATTGCTTTCAATAACGCCTTTGGGTGAGCATCGCCACACACATCGGGGCGGTCTCTTTCAAAGGAGACATCCTTTATAGTCATACAATTACCATATGGTTTTAGAAATAAAATCTTTAATAAAAAGACCCAGTAACAAAACCGGGGCCGCACAGGTCATAACCAGTGCCAGAGAAATCATCCATTCAAAAGCGACTTCACTAATCAGCATGAACTTGTTCCCCTTCATCTAACTGGTTCCAGTCAAACTTTTTATCGCTACGGATAATACCGATTAAACAGATCAGCCCGGATACCGCGCAAGACGTTAGTGCCGCTACATAAAATCCGATAGCGAAATAGCCCAGCATGCCAAATAGAGTGCCAAATGCCATAGCCGCTGCTGCATAACCGCCTGTTAATCTGCGTTGATAAAGCCCAAGCAGTATTGGCCAGATAGTACTGGCGACAAAAGCACCGGCGAAATTAAGTAAAGCACCTAACGTAGCAATACGCGGCAAACACAGCAACCAGGTCAGAATGCCCAAGCCCAGGATGCAGCTGCGGTTAAAGCGCATTAAGGTTTTGTCACTTGCCTTTGGCTTAAGCCGCTTATGGAAAATATCTTGTGTCACCAGGTCTGATGTCGCTGCAAGTAAGGAATCGAGACTGGACGCCAGTGCGGAAAAAATGATGATAAAGACAACAATAGCCCCGACTTTTCCGAGTACGGCTGCTGCAACGGTCGGTCCTATCATATCCGGGCTTGGCGGAAATATTCCAAGCTGAGGAGCCGCAAGAGCAATAAAGCCCGTTACAATCGGAATGGGCAACCACAGTAGCCCCCCTGTTAAGTAGGCTTTGTAGGCAACGTTCTTTTTGAAAGAAAGCGCACGCGACCACCAGACATTGGAGTGAAAAATTTCACCAAGCCCAAAGAAAATATTATTGAACAAAAACATGACGGCTGCAGGAAATAGCAGGTCCAGCAACTGTGGGTGTTCAGCCGTTAAATTGCTGTGGATGCTAGACAGTCCGACGTTATCAATCAGCCAATAAGCGATAAAACTGACGCCAACAATAATAATCAAGGCCTGGATAAAGTCTGTAGCTATTACAGCCCGCATACCGCCAAATAAAGTATAACCGACACAAATGGTCAGTATGGTTGTCATGCCAATGTGGTAATCAAGACCGCTCAGCGACTCCAGTAAAATGCCACCTGCCATGCCCAGACTGATTAACCAACCGAACGCATACACCACCGAAATAATAATAAAAACAAGCCAGGCCAGGTTGCCATAGCGCAGGCGTACAAAGTCGCCGGAGGTGTAGCCATTAGGCAGCAACTCTTTAATTCGCTTGGCCATTGGAGCGAAGAGAATAAGTCCCAGGGCTGCAAAGGAATAACCTATCATTCCCCAAATCCCAAACTGATAGGTCAGTTGTGGCGCTACCAGCGTGGTGTTGCTGGTGACCCATGTGGCCATAGCGGTTGCCGCCGCAAATGCGAAGCCAACATTACGCCCCGCTAAAGCAAAGTCTTCATGGCTACGGTTTTTGCGTCCTAGCCAATAACCAAAGGCAACCCAAAACACCCCGAACAGGATGATAATTGTAATACCCGTACTCGTCTCTAGTGCGAACTCAGTCATGATGCTTATGGTGTTTAGAATGTATCCATTGGCGATGCAGCAACAACAGCGTTGCCACCAAAGTGATAAAAATAACGAGACCAATAAAGAATAGCGTTAAAGCCTGCCAAAGTGGGTAATGCTTTACTGTAATTTCAATGGTGTTACTGAGATAAGTTTGGTTTTTAGCGTCTTCTGCTCTTGCCCGCAAGTAGTAGGAGCCATTGCTAAAGCCGGTTAATGAAATGTCTTTAAAGTCGCCTAAAGCAGGAAACTGTTTAGTATTTTCCGAGAACTCTGAATCACTGGCAACTTCAATGGTAACTCTGTTAAGCTCGGCTGCAGCAGTGGTACTAACAGAAACGGTAAAATAGCCTTCTTTGACGACAGAGTCAGGCCCGCTTAGCTTCAGGGGGCTTGCAAGCGTGGTGGTCGGCAATACGCTTAAAAAACATAAAACCAACAATATATAGCGATAGTTAAAGCAGTTTTTCTGTATCGTCATTAAGACTTCTGCTCACCAATATCAGTTGAAATTTCAGGCTATCAGCAGAACTTCGCAATTTCAACTGTTTGAAGCAGTCATCTATTTGATGTTTAAAGCCGTAGTTATCTCAACATCTTATTTACGTTTAGCGGTCAATGAGTCAATGCAAAAATATTTATGCAGTTTAGGTTCCAATATAGAACCACAGAGTCACTTCCCTAAAGCCAGAGCTGCTCTTGAAGCTTTATCCGGCAATATAAGCTTTTCACGAAATATTCCTACGCGTCCGGTGAATATGAATACCAAAAGAGATTTTTTGAATGCCCTATTCATTATTCAAACATCGATGAGCGCGGAGCAACTTAAACAAGAGTTTAATCGCATTGAAGAGGCGTTGGGACGTGACCGTTCTGATCCACAAAGAAGCCTTAAAGACCGCACAATTGATATCGATATTCTGGGAAAGGTAAGTGATAACCCCAAAGTACCTAATTACTTAACCTCGTTACTAACGGATTTAGGAATTGCCTCATGAAAAAGACAGCACTCGTTACAGGTGCAGGCCGCCGCTTTGGTTTTGAGCTATCAAAGGCGCTGCTGGCTGAAGGCTATCAACTGTTTGCTCACTACAACAGTTCACGCGACGGTATAAGCGAGTTAGAGTCGCTCGGTGCCACAGCGGTGCAGGCAGACTTTACCGATATAGAAAGTATTCAGGGCATGATAAAAACAATCAGTAACGCCACTGATTCGATTGAGCTTTTGGTCAATAATGCATCCTGTTTCTTCGATAATGAAACCGTTGATAACGACAATAAAGCGCTTGCTGCCGTGTTTCAGGTACACGGGATAGCCCCTTACATGCTTATTAGCGGCCTTCAGCAGCAGCTAAGTCAGTCGGAAAACGGACTCGTCATCAATATAACGGACATATACGCTGATCGCCCCTCCACCGATTACATTGCTTATTGCGCAGCTAAAGCCGGACTGGCCAATATGACTCAGTCATTTGCTAAAACCTTAGCCCCATCGGTAAGAGTCAACGCAATTCAGCCGGGGCCCATTCTCTTTTTACCGGAACATGATAAAGAGCATCGTATGCAAGTTTTGGATGAAACACCGTTACGAGTTGAAGGTGGTTTAGAACCCATGATAGAAACCGTTCGCTTTTTACGCGACAACCCATTTATTACCGGCGAGTCCATTAAAGTCGACGGCGGCCGTGGCTTAATGATATAAAAAAACCCGGCACAACGGCCGGGTTTCAGTTCAGTATAGCGACGCTTATTTAAGCATTCCGCGCAATACGTAATGTAAGATACCACCACTTTTGTAGTAGCTCATTTCATTACCTGTATCGATACGGCACTTAACCTCAAACTCGACTTCGCTTCCGTCTTTGCGTTTAGCAACAACTTTCAGCATTTGTCCAGGCTTGAGGTTGTCATCAAGGCCTAAAATCGATATCTGCTCTTCGCCGGTCAGCTTATGCTCTTTAACACCTTCGCCTTCAGCAAATTGTAGCGGTAGAACACCCATACCAACCAGGTTAGAGCGGTGGATACGCTCGTAGCTTTCAGCCAGTACCGCTTTAACCCCTAACAGCGTTGTACCTTTCGCTGCCCAGTCACGGCTAGAGCCAGTACCGTACTCTTTACCAGCTAATACAACCAACGGCGTGTCGTTTTCCATATACTTCATGGCGGCATCGTAAATGGCCATTTGCTCGCCAGTAGGAATGTACTTGGTGTAACCACCTTCGACATCATCCAGCATTTGGTTTTTAATGCGAATATTGGCAAACGTACCACGCATCATCACTTCATGGTTACCACGACGCGAACCATAGGAGTTAAAGTCTTTAATTTCTACACCATTTTCCTGCAGATACTTACCTGCCGGTGAGTCCGGTTTGATAGAGCCTGCCGGTGAAATATGGTCCGTAGTAATTGAATCAGCGAACACGGCCAGAACATTAGCGTCTTTAATGTCGCTCGGTGCTTGCAGTGGCTTATCAATACCTTCAAAGAACGGCGGATTCTTGACGTAGGTAGAATCGTCCTGCCAGTTATAGGTATTGCCTTCTGCAACACTAATTGACTGCCACTCTTCGTCACCTTCAAAGACCTCACCATATTCTTTACCAAACATCGCGTTATCCACCATTTTCACAGCTTCAGCAATTTCTGCGCTGCTAGGCCAGATGTCTTTTAAGAATACGTCATTACCATCTGAGTCTTTCCCCAGAGGATCTTTACTCAAGTCAGTGCGCGTTGTACCCGACAAAGCATAGGCAACCACTAGCGGTGGTGAAGCCAGCCAGTTCGCTTTAACTTCAGGGTGAACACGGCCTTCAAAGTTACGGTTCCCTGACAATACCGAAGACACAGTCAAGTCGCCTTCGTTAATGGCTTCCGTTATTTCATCGTCCAGCGGGCCCGAGTTACCAATACAAGTGGTACAACCGTAACCCACCAGGTTAAAACCAAGCTTATCAAGGTACTCGTCTAAACCAGCTTTTGCGAAATAATCAGTAACGACTTTAGAACCCGGAGCCAATGACGATTTCACCCATGGCTTACGAACCAACCCTTTTTCCACTGCTTTCTTAGCCAGTAAGCCTGCTGCCATCATGACGCTCGGGTTTGACGTATTGGTACAAGAGGTTATAGCAGCGATGACAACATCACCGTGCGATAAGGAATAATCCTTACCTTTAACTTTTACTTCTTTGTCTTTCTCGCCTGACTTACCGTTAGTTTCCAGTATCAGGTCAAAGTTACTGCCAAGCTGCTCCATATTCACCCGATCCTGCGGGCGTTTCGGGCCGGCCAGAGAAGCCGTTACGGTGCTTAAGTCTAATTCCAGCGTATCGGTGTACTCAGGTTCGTTATCATTGTCACGCCACAAACCCTGAGCTTTAGAGTATTTCTCGACCAGCTCAATAGTTTCTTCATCACGACCTGACAGACGGAAATAGCGCAGGGTTTCATCATCGACCGGGAAGAAACCACAGGTTGCACCATATTCCGGCGACATATTTGAAATGGTTGCGCGATCAGCTAACGGCAAGTTGTCCAGACCAGGACCATAAAACTCAACAAACTTACCTACTACGCCTTTTTCACGCAGCATTTGAGTTACGGTTAAGACTAAATCCGTCGCGGTAACACCTTCTTTCAGCGCGCCCGTCATACGGAAGCCAACAACTTCTGGTATCAACATAGAAACCGGCTGACCCAACATAGCAGCTTCGGCTTCGATACCGCCAACACCCCAGCCTAAAACGCCAATACCGTTAATCATGGTGGTGTGTGAGTCGGTACCAACCAAGGTATCGGGGTAGGCGAAAGTTTTACCGTCTTCTTCTTTCGTCCAGACACTCTTACCTAAATACTCAAGGTTTACCTGGTGACAGATGCCTGTCCCCGGTGGTACCACACGAAAGTTTTCAAAGGCACCCTGCCCCCACTTCAGGAACTCGTAACGTTCTTTGTTACGTTCCATTTCAAAGCGGACGTTTTCCTTAAAGGCTTGTTCCGTCGCGTATTTGTCGACCATGACCGAGTGGTCAATCACCAAATCGACCGGTGACAACGGGTTGATGACTTCAGGGTCATGCCCTGCTTTGGCTACGGCGTCGCGCATTGCCGCTAAATCGACAATGCCCGGAACACCGGTAAAATCCTGCATTAAAACCCGCGCCGGGCGGTATTGAATTTCACGGTCGATTTTTTTCTTTTTCGACCAGTCAACCATGGCTTGTAAATCGTCTTTTGTGACGGTTTCGCCATCTTCATTTCGTAATAGGTTTTCAAGCAACACTTTCATTGAAGCCGGAAGCTTTGAAATGTCTCCTAAGGCTTCCTCTGCTTTAGGCAGGCTATAGTAATGAAAGGTTTTTCCTTTAACGTCTAACGAACTTAAGGTTTTCAGACTGTCTTTGCCTGACATAGATACTCTCCCATTCGCTTCCAAAAGCGTAGTTTTTAGCTCAACGGTCTTTTAAATATAGACAAACTGAACCGTTTCAGCCATTGAAATTGTGCTTTGATGAAAACATAAATCAAAGATTTGTGCCAATTAACTGATGGTTAAGTACTCAGTTAAGCAACTATTTTTATTATAAATTGTGTTTATATTACATAGTCTTTAAAAAGCGTTTAAGATCAACAGAACGTCAGTCTTACCGAAATCAATAAGGACATAATGGATGAGTCAGGTACTCGACGATTTACTCAACTTACTGACCCTCGAAGGCATTGAGGATGGTCTTTATCGTGGACAGAGTCAGGATTTAGGCTTTGGCGCTGTCTTTGGTGGACAGGTTATTGGACAAGCTTTGTCGGCGGCTAAAGAAACATTACCGCAAGAGCGCGTCTGCCATTCCTTTCACAGTTATTTTTTGCGTCCGGGTGATGCGAAAAAACCGATTGTCTACGACGTGGAAACCATCCGCGACGGTAAAAGCTTTTCAGCCCGCAGAGTCAAAGCCATACAGTACGGTAAACCAATTTTTTACATGACTGCATCTTTCCAGCAGCAGGAAAATGGCTATGAGCATCAGGACACTATGCCTGAAGTGCCCGGCCCTGAAGGTCTAGTTTCAGATTTGGATATTTATCGCGAGCATGAAGAACTGATACCGGCGCCACTTCGCAAAAAGTTCATTTGCGACAAACCCATAGAAATGCGGTTTGTGACTCCTTACAACCCGTTTAAGCCGGAAAAAGATGAGCCGCGCCGCTACGTCTGGTTCAGAGCAAACGGCAATATGCCGGATGATCAACGCGTTCATAAATACTTATTGGCTTATGCGTCAGACTTTAACTTCTTGCCGACAGCCTTGCAGCCTCATGGCGTCAGCTTTGCTCAACCCAACATGCAGGTTGCTACGGTTGATCATGCCATGTGGTTTCACCGCGATTTCCGCATGGATGACTGGCTGCTCTACGCAATAGACAGCCCTTCAGCCAGCGGTCAACGCGGTTTAGTTCGTGGGCAAATTTTCACGCGAGATGGTGTGTTAGTTGCGTCGACGATTCAGGAAGGAGTCATGCGGGACCGCGGTTAAATACGGCCCCGCCTTGGGTTTGGTTTAGGTCAACGAAACAAAGAAACCGGCGATGGCGGCACTCATCATGTTTGCCAAAGTCGCTGCCAATAAGGCACGCATGCCTAAGCGAGCAATATCATGGCGTCGGCTGGGCGCCATACCACCTAACCCACCCAGTAAAATGGCAATGGATGAGAAGTTCGCAAAACCACACAGGACAAAGGTAATAATCACCTGAGAGTTCTGACTCAACTGGTCCTTATAATTAACGAAGTCCAGGTAGGCAACAAACTCGTTTATCACCAGCTTTTGGCCAATAAAACTTCCCGCCAGGTTCGCTTCGTCCCAGCTAACTCCTAATACATAGGCAACCGGCTGAAATACATAGCCGAAAATTTGCTGTAAGGTCAGTTCAGAATAACCAAACCAACCGCCAACCCAGCCAAAGATACCGTTAACCAATGCAATAAGTGCAACAAAGGCCAGCAACATAGCACCCACGTTCATAGCCAGTTGAAGGCCGCTGGACGCGCCCTGCGCTGCGGCATCAATAACGTTCGCTGAATTATCTTCTACTTCCACTTCTTCCAGGTCGTTACGTGGTTTTTCACACTCGGGGATCATCATTTTTGCCATGAGAAAACCGCCCGGAGCTGCCATAAAACTTGCTGCAATCAGGTACTTCAACTCAACGCCAACACCGGCATAACCGGCTAAAACCGAGCCAGACACCGACGCCATACCACCAACCATGACCGCAAACAGCTCTGAGCGCGTCATAGTGCCTATAAATGGTCTTACCATCATAGGTGCTTCGGTTTGCCCGACAAAAATATTAGCGGCAGCTGACATCGATTCAGGCCGACTGGTACCAAGCAACTTTTGCAAGCCACCACCTAAAATACGAATTACCCACTTCATAATGCCCAGGTAATACAGAACAGAAATGAGAGACGAGAAGAAAACAATGACTGAAAGAACTTGAATAGCGAATACGAAACCAAACTCTTCGGACGCAAGATTACCAAACAAGAAATCGATACCCGCTTTGGTATAACCAATAACGGCAGAAACACCTTGCGCGAAACTGAACAAAAGTTCCCGTCCAATAGGTACGTAGAGAACAAAGCCGGCCAACAGAACCTGAATGCCAAAAGCACCTAAAACGGTACGCCAGCGGATAGCTTTACGGTTCGTTGAAACCAAGTATGCAACGATAAATATGACGGCAACGCCGAGAATACTATTCATAAAAGAACCAATTTTATTCCGCCAGCAACTGACGTATTTTTGTTTTTATAATATCAATGGCGATTTCGTTTTGACCACCGCGAGTGACAACGAGATCAGCAAACTGCTTAGACGGGAATATAAAGTCAAAGAATGCGGGACGAACATACTGCTCATATTGCTCAGTAACCGACTGCAAAGTGCGCCCACGTTCTTCAATATCGCGTTTGATACGACGCAGCAAACAAATATCCAATGGCGTATCCATAAATACCGAAATATCAAACTGCTCGCGTAACTTCTCATCAGTTAACAGCAAAATACCTTCAACCATCACAACTTTTGCGGGCGCAACTCGTATTGATTCTTCCAACCGGGTATGAGTAGTGTGGCTGTACTGCGGCATCTCAACGGCTTCGCCGGCTTTTAACTGCCGCAAATGTTGCATCAGCAAATCGTGTTCGAAAGCGGCAGGCTGGTCATAGTTGGTTAAAACACGCTGTTCCATGGTCATATGACTCTGGTCACGGTAGTAAGCATCTTCGGCCAGAATAGCAATACCGTCAGTTCCTAACTCAGCCACCAACTCCTGATACACCGTTGAGGCAAACAGGCTCTTTCCTGACGCTGAAGCGCCAGCTATAGCTATCACTGTTATTTTACTCACAAGCTTCCGTTTCTATTTGCTGCAAACCGCGCGCAATTATCCTTGATTGTCTGCGTAATTAAAAGACTTGACTGCTACCTTTATTCTCACAATATCTGAGCACAAGTTTCCATATGTTTAATTTCGTTACAATTTAGCCTGAACATAAGCAGGCATATTAGTGATGACTCTCGTATAGTAATGGCGCTTAATAAAAAATAATTCAGGAACTACAATGAAAATGATGAAAACAATTACCGCTGTTGCGGTAGCCACAGCCCTTCTCGGAGGTTGCCAGTCAACCCAATCAGCTAATAACCAACAGGCTGTTAGCCAATCACAGTTTCCCGAAGTAAAGGTCAACTACGAGACATTTACTTTAGATAACGGCTTAACTGTCGTTGTTCACGAAGATCGCAAAGCCCCTATTGTTGCGGTAAACGTTTGGTACGCCGTTGGCTCTAAAGATGAAAAAGCCGGACAAACCGGTTTCGCTCACTTATTTGAGCACTTGATGTTCAATGGTACCGAAAACTACGATGACGAATACTTCGGTCCTTTTGAGCGCGCAGGTGCTACCGAAATGAACGGCACCACTAACAATGACCGTACTAACTACTTTGAGAATGTCCCTACGCCAGCACTTGATATGGCACTTTGGATGGAATCTGACCGTATGGGTCACCTGTTGGGAGCAGTAACTCAGGAAAAACTCGATGAGCAGCGTGGCGTTGTACAAAACGAAAAACGTCAAGGTGAAGCTCAGCCCTATGGTAAAGCCTGGAGTTATATCGCCGAGCAAACCTTCCCTGAAGGTCACCCATACTCATGGTCTGTTATTGGCTCAATGGAAGACTTAAACGCAGCTTCTCTGGACGACGTACACCAGTGGTTTGAAGATTACTACGGCGCAGCTAATGCAGTATTGGTATTGGCAGGCGATATTGATGTGGAAACCGCAAAGGAGAAAGTCACTAAATACTTTGCCGATATCGGACCTGGCAAGCCATTGAAGAAGCATGAAGCCTGGGTTGCTAAGCGCGACGAACAAAAACGTGCAACCATGGAGGATCGCGTTCCGGCTCCTCGAGTTTATAAAGTGTGGAATACCGCACAAATGGGAACTGCTGACTCTGAGTACCTTAACCTTCTGGCCGATATTTTAGCTAACGGTAAAAACTCACGACTGTATGAACGTTTAGTTTACAACGAGCAAATTGCCAGTTCTGTAGGAGCCTTCCAGTACGGTCGCAAACTGGCCGGTCAATTTATGATCACGGCCGACGCCAAGCCTGGTGTTGAACTTGAACAAATTGAAAAAATTATCGATGAAGAACTTGCGCGCCTAATACAAGAAGGCCCGACAGCAGCAGAATTACAACGCACTAAGTTCAGCACTACGGCAGATTTTGTTCGTCGCGCTGAAAAAGTCGGTGGCTTCGGTGGCAAGTCCGACATACTCGCCTCTGGCGCGGTCTATCATAATGACCCGGGCTTTTACGAAAGAGAAATGGAGTGGACTAAACAAGCTTCAACCAACGACCTGCAAAACGCTGCAGAACAGTGGTTAAGTCATGGTGACTTCGTTCTTAATGTCGTTCCACAACCTAACTACACTGCGCAAGAGACCAATGCAGACCGTTCACAACTACCAAATGTCGGCGACTTACCACAATTAGAGCTGCCAGAAGTTGAGCAATTTACTTTGTCCAATGGTTTAGAAGTTTATCTGGCACAGCGCAGCGATACACCAACTATTGAAATGAGTCTGGTTTTTGACAGTGGTTATGCCTCAGATGTTGGCGGTAAACTCGGTACAGCAAGTTACACCATGTCGATGCTAAAAGAAGGTACTGAAAACCTGAGTGCACTAGAATTAAATAAGCGCTTAGAGTCTTTAGGAACCAACTTAAATGCCTCGGCCAGTCTCGATAGCTCACGTATTAGCATGGACACACTCAGCGTTAACTTCGCTGAAAGCCTGGCGTTAATGAATGACGTTCTACAAAATCCGGCCTTCTCTGAAGAAGAAATTGAACGCAAACGTTCAAACTGGATAGAAGGCATTCGCAAGGAAGAGGCACGCCCTCAAACTCAGGCTCTACGTGTTCTTCCGGGCTTGATGTTCGGTGAAGGTCACGCTTATAGTCAGCCGTTAACGGGTTCAGGTACGGTTGAGTCTATCAAGTCTTTAACTCGTAAAGACTTGGTCGAGCATGCGCAAGCCTGGTTACGTCCCGACAACGCAAAGTTGGTTATCGTTGGTGATACAACCGTTGAGCAAGCGCAGTCACTATTAGAAGAGCAGTTCTCTAGTTGGCAGGCTCCGGCTTCTGACAAGCCTGAAAAGTCGCTTGATGCTTCAATGGCATCTGGAACCAGCCGTGTTTTCCTTATCGACAAGCCAGGAAACCCACAGTCTTTAATTATAGCCGGACAGCTGGCACCTTCTGGTCAGGTTGATAACGCTGACACCATCGATGTTATGAACACCATCCTTGGTGGTAGTTTTACCAGCCGTCTGAATATGAATTTACGTGAAGATAAAGGCTGGTCTTACGGTGCTCGCTCAATTTGGCTGGACAACGAAGGTCCGGGCTTATTAGTGGCTTTGGCACCAGTACAAACGGACAAGACCAAAGAATCTGTTGAGGAAATCGTAAAAGAGTTTACTCAATACGAAGGCGATAAGCCTGCTACAGAAGACGAACTTGCCAAGGTGAAAGCTAATAAAACAGCTAAATTACCTGGCGCGTACGAAACGAAGGGTAGCCTGCTTAGCGGTTTGGTCAGTACTTTCAATAAAGGCAAAGACGTTGAATACCTGGAAGGTTATGGACAGCGCATCAACGCTATTACCCTTAACGATATTCATGAAAATGCCGATAAGGTTCTAAAACCTGACGCTATGACCTGGGTTATTGTTGGCGACTTAGCTGAAATTGAAGATAAGATTCGTGAACTTAACCTTGGGGAAGTGACTATCCTAAGTGAAGAAGACATTAAATAATAATGTTCGCCCCCAGCCTTCCCGGCTGGGGGATTTTTTATGCGCCAAATAATTGCTCTGCACGACTGTGCAGAATCCAACTGGTAAGAATATATTTATCGTTAGAAACCGGCGTTCTTCCTCTGTGAGTATGAGTAAAATACGCAGGTGCTATCACCATTTGACCCGCTTTAGGGTGTAACGAACGGTTCTGATAATAAAAGTCCGTTTCTCCGCCATCTTCCACGTCATTCAGGTAATACATAAACAATAAAGCTCTGTGCAATGGTTCAGTAGATCCTTTTTGCGGATAAGCTTCACAATGCCAGTAATTGTAATTGCCTTTGCCTTTTCTATAACGCTGCATTTGTATTGCGCCAACCCGAAACAGCTTTTGCATAATTGCCATTTCGTTGCCTTTCGCAACTTCATCAAAGTTATCATTAGTTAAAGCAACAGGTTGTTTTGTTTTCGGGTGTTGCAGTGTCAGTGCCACAGGCCCAATTAAAGCAAATCGATACTTCTTAAAGTACTCCAGCGCGTGACGTGCTGTTGTCTGCTGAATTTTCAGCAATAATTCCTGGTACTCCGGGTGGGCATTGAGCGATAAATCGGTACTGACCTTCTTCGTGGTATCCACCCCACCACCCGTTCGGCCATCAAAGGTGTGAGGGGACTGTTCAAAAACATCGATGAGTTGCTGGCACAACTCGCTCGAAAGAGCATTATCATAAGTTTCAATGAAATCATTCATAGCAGTGACTTTTCCTGACCTTATGTGTTTTAAAAATCAAAAAGGCTTAATTTAATACGCGGTTCACTTCCGGGGATGGCTTGCCAATGTAGTATCCCTGCAGATATTCAATCTGTTGGTCGCAGAGGTAGGTATTCACGTCTTCGTTCTCGACAAACTCCGCCACAATAGGAATACGTAACTCTTTACAAATACTAATTAGGCCATTGAGAATACTGGCACTTGTCGGGTCATGTAATACATTCTGAACAATACTGCCGTCAATTTTTAAATAATCCGGACGCAGGCGTATCAGCCGCGAAAAATTAGAGTAACCAACGCCAAAGTCATCAATTGCAATTTGGCCGCCTAGTCGTCGAACATCTTTCGCAAAGGACTGGATTTTCGTGAAGTCCTCAGTTGATTCAGTTTCCGTAATTTCGAAAATAAGCTGAGCTTTCTTATGCTCAGCAAGCACATAATGGATGAAGCTTACGGTTTCTTCATTCAGAATGTCTTCTATTGATAAGTTTACGGAAATGGCAACCTGGTATTGTTCTGAGGTAAGAACCGCCTGCTCAATGACAGAGCGCGTAATTTCACAGTAGTAACGTGTTGCTTTTGCTTTATCGAGAAACAATCCGGGGGCTAAATCGTGGTTATCATCTCTTAACCGCACCAGCGCTTCGTAATAATTCGGCTGCCCTTCTTTTGTACTTTTAATGGGCTGGTAATAGTTCACAAAGCGATGATCCGTCAAAGCGGACTGAATCTTCGGTATCCAGTTCACTTTATTCTCATGCATAAATTCTTTTTCATAAACCACTTCAATTTTGTAACCCGAGTAAATAACTTTTGCTTTTGATAACGCACTTTCTGCCAATTGCAATTGCTTACCACGACCAACGCCCATGCCAATAGCAACATCCAACGCAATGTCGCTACTGCCAATCACGAACTTCTTTGATAGCAATGACTGATAGAAGCTGAGCAGGTGATCCTCGAACAAATTAGGGATCATTCTAAAATCCGGGATAAGCGCAAACTTGTCGCTATACAGTCGATAAATTTTTACGTGTTTACTTTTTAAAGTCTCAGATGCCCAGTGGCTAAACTGGCGCAGTAATTCGTCACCAAACTCTAAACCGTAATAGTCGGCATAGCTTCTAAACTTACGAATATCCATAACGGCAAGACATTGTGTGCCAACACGTTTAAGGTCATTCAATAAATCAACTCGTGTCGCAAGCCCGGTAACCTGATCAAACCGGGCTTCATGCAATAGCTCGTCAAGGTACATTTCACGCGAAATATCCTGAAACAGTAAAACCAGTTCGGTTAAGTGACCATCGGTTCCGTACAGAGGGATAGCCATACACCGACACCAATTGCTGCGACTGTTACTATTCAGGCAAAGTGAACCATTCCAGGCCTCACCACTGTCTGTCGCTTGTTTTATCGCACCCATTATATCGTTACGGTTGTCTTGATGCAGGAAGGCAGAAAAAGCCGTGGTTTGCTTCAGATAATGAATGTCTAATAATTTATGGAGAGAAGAGCTCATCCAGCGAATGTTGCCGTTTGGCGACAGTCGCGCGCACAAAGCTGCAGATTCAAGCGTATTAATGTACTGCTTTAACAAAAATTGATCACGCATGCATGCTTGCTCGGCCTAAGTCGCAAAAGAAATGTTAGCTTTTTGTAATGTACCGAATTTACCGAGATAATAACAGTCCGTAACCCAAGATATTTACTTAACCTTACTCACCCAGTCCCGTATAATCCGCTCAAATTTAACTCAGCTAACTGCTTTTTAGGTTATACCCGATGAAAAAACTGATATTAGTACTTCTATTGTGCAGCTCATTTCCTTTTGCTGTGAACGCCGAACGTTATTGGTCTGACACCAGCCTTACCTATCTCAACGGAAGCGATTACGAAGTCGGCGATCCCGATCGTCACGTACTCACCCTGGAGTACGTTGGCGGATATAGTTGGGGCAAAATATTCAGTTTTGCTGACAGACTGGAATCGGATAACGGCGATACCGAAACCTATATCGAGTTTTCACCTGAATTCTACCTGCTTGAGTTTGACGATAATCCGGTAAAAAATATTAGCTTCACCACAACGGCTGAGGTCGGTGACGGTTTTACCAATTACTTATACGGTATTGGTGCCGCATTTGATGTTCCCGGCTTCCAGTTCTTTGAGCTTGATGCTTATAAAAGAAATAACGATGGCTTGCCAAATAACTATCAGTTGACTGCCAGCTGGGGCTTACCTTTCTCTATTGGTGAAACACAGTGGATGTTTGACGGTTTCATTGATTACGCTTCAGGTATCAGCAACGTTGGCCCGGCGAACCTTAACTTCACTTCTCAATTAAAGTGGAACATTGCCCCTTACTTTGAGCTATCGGCACCTCTTTACGTGGGTATTGAGTATGTTTACTGGCGTAATAAGTTCTATATTGACGGCGTGACAGAGAAAAACCCTAACCTTTTGGTTAAATGGCACTTCTAATTAAAAAAGGGGCTATCACAGCCCCTTTTTTTCACGTCCACTTCAAAAACGATAAGTCACACCAATATTTAAAGTATTAATCTCGTATTCGTCTTTATCAATCAGCTTTATCCAGTCGATAAAATAAGTGGTTCTCGGGTTCCGGTCATATTGAATTCCGCCCCCGTAGCTCACGCTGTTTAACGTTGTATCTTCACCAGCTACCATAAACTTCCCACGGGAAAAGCCACCGGTCACGTATAACGCAACTTCTGGCGACAAATACAAGCGCGGCTTCGCTAATAGACTGGTTATATAATCGGTCTCAAACTTGACGCCCCTATCACTACTGCTGTGTACTCCAAAGCCATAACGAGCTTCGGCAGAAAGGCTATTGCTATAGCGGTAGCCCAACATCAGGTTGACCACATGCGGAGTAAATGAAGGAGTACCTTCCAGTTCCGTATCAACATTCAGTTGAGCTAAAGATGCAGCTCCGTAATAACCACTGTCCTGCGCCTGACTCAACGCACTAAAGAATAAAAATGCACTACCTAATAAAGCCGCTCGAAAAAACACCATTGGATTTCCTTATAAAAACAACCTTCCCGTTACAGATATTTTAGCAGAATCGGCTAAAGGTGATATACCCCCTGATAATCAGCCACTTCAACATCATAAGATGTGCGTTGCATTAAGCAGTCGCGGAAAGTTTCAAGGGCATCCAGCTCACCATGCACCAATTGTATCGGCGTATTGGGCTTTAATTCAGACTGCGCTAGCCAATCCAAAATCTCTTGGTAATCAGCATGTCCAGACAGCCCTTCTAACGAACGTATTCGGGCTTTGACCGGTAGCCACTGCCCATGCAGCTTTATGGATTCAACCCCCTGCAGCATTTTAGCCCCACGCGTTCCTCCCGCCTGGTGGCCACTAAACAGAACCGTTGCGCGATGATCACCTAGCCAACGCTTGAAGTGATGAAGAATACGCCCACCTGTCGCCATACCACTTCCGGCAATAATAATATGCGGTCCGGACTGAGAGGCAATAGCCTTAGACTCATCAACTGAGCGCGTATATTCAACGGTACCAAAGGTTCTCGCACAATCAGAGTCAGACAAACGATGCAGCTGATGAAAGCGTTGATAAAGACCTGACACATTAATTGCCATAGGAGAGTCTAAATAAATGGGTTGTCTGGGTATTCGGCCTTCTTCCATAAGCTTGACTAATAAGTACTGCAACAATTGCGCCCTGCCGACGGAAAAGCTTGGAATTAGTAAAACACCACCAGCCTCAGACGTTTCCTTTACCACGGCAGCGAGTTGCTCTTCTGCATCTTCAGTTTCCTTGTGCAGCCGATCGCCGTAGGTGGACTCAAGCAATAGCAGATCTAAATCAGGTAAAGGTTCCGGCGGGTACATCATGATATCTTGTGGCCGACCGACATCTCCTGAAAACCCAACTTTTTTGCCTTCTGCTTCTATGATAACGCTTGAAGCGCCCAGAATATGACCCGCCGGCTGCAAAGTGACCTTAATATCCCCTATTTCGAACTGCTGATGAAACTCAACGCCCTGAAATAGCCTCATAGCTGACTTTGCTGTAGCTTCATCGTATAAGGGTTCGGGCTTTTCGTGTCGACTTAACTTGTGTTTTCCCAGATACTTCGCATCTTCTTCCTGAATGCGTCCGCTGTCGGCGAGTAGAATATCGCAGAGTCCCGATGTTGCATGATGGGCAAAGACCGGGCCCCTAAAACCCGCTTTATAAAGCACAGGAACAAAGCCAGAGTGGTCAAGATGTGCGTGCGTTAGAACCACACCATCCACTTGGTTTATCCCCATAGGCAGGGGCTGCCAGTTACGCCTACGTAGCCATTTGTAGCCCTGAAAAAGCCCACAGTCGATAAGAATTCGGGTGGAATCTGTTTCCACCAAATATTTTGACCCGGTGACGGTTTCCGCTCCACCTAAAAATACAATACGCATCAGTTCTCCCTGGCTATACAGTTTTTCCCACGCTTTTTGGCTACTAACAGCGCTTTATCAGCACGGTCGATAGTTGCCATAATATGCTCATCCGGCACGACTTCAGCCACTCCAAAGCTACAAGAAAAGGCATGATTAGTACCCTCTAATCTCGCCCTGCTTATTTCCATTCGCAGCCTTTCAGCTGTTTCTTCCGCAAATTGCAGTGAACTTTCCGGCAGTAAAATCATAAACTCGTCACCACCAAAACGTCCGAGCAAGTCACTGCTTCTCAGCACCGAAGTAACGATATTCGTCACCTGCACAAGAGCGCGATCACCGGCCACATGCCCATAACTATCATTAATCTTTTTGAATTCATCCACATCGAACATGATCAACGAAAGTGGTTTATTTTGACGCTTACCCAGATTCATTAAAGCATCAGCACTTTGCATAAAATGTTCACGCGAAGCTGTTTTCGTTAATCCATCCTCAGAAACCTGCCGGGTCAGTAACTCGTTATGCGCCATGAGTGTCGGGACCGTTAATCCAAACCAGGCGCTTGCCGCAATTATTGTAACGGCAAACTGATACACAATAGCGTAGTCCATCAACCCTAAGATGCCGACAGAAAATGCCGTAATAGTGCTGAATAATGCTAATGATATGGCCGTATTTAAAGGCGACTCCGTATACGAGACCCACAGTAAAGGGAGAATCAGGAAGAATATTGAGAAAGCCGCTTCATCTTTGTTTGCGGTTGCCGTCAATATGAGGCTTAAACTCAGCAAAGCCAGAATAAGCAGCAGTTTCCAAAGAAAAGAGCTTTGGTTACCGGTTTTTACCGTAAAGCTAAGCCCTCCAAGCCAATGTTCCAGTTGCGGATAACGCCAACTCATCAGAGCAATAAAAATCGGTGAAAGAACAATAACCCCGCTCATATCTCCTATCCACCAGGGCAGCCAGGTATACCAAATAGCGTCGGCTTCCAGCAGCTTGCCTGAAATCATGACCTCGGTGCCCAACCAGGCGGCGCAAAATGATGAAAGAGCAGCAACTCCAAGAAACGTCATTATGGTGCTGGCAAGCCCATAACTGCCCAGTCGGGTAAGCTTTGAACGCAATAACCAGGCGCCTAAGAAATAAGGTAAGGTGTGAGCAAAACCAAAAAGAACGCCCGTAGTTAGCAACTCTTTAGCCGGAGTACCGCCTCCGTATAACTCCGAAACCCAGAAGGTAGTGACAACTCCGGCAATAAGAATGGCCGGAAAGGCCCGCCAGCTCATAACCAGGAATGCGGCAAACGTCAGTCCCGCAGGGGGAAACCAGATACTCGCATGTGGTCCATACTCCATCACTGCAGCAATACGCCAAAGGAGTATCCAGACAACGACGAGTATCAGACTTCTAATAATAGTTTGAAGCAAAGCAACTACTGCATTTGTTGTTAATTGTTGACCTTACTGTTATCAAAAAACGTTCAAAAGGCAACCATTAGTCTATCTATTGACGAATAAAATTTATCCTGCTTCACTCAGAAGTAACAAGGAGTAAGAAATGACAGAGCACTACCCACAAGCCGAACAGTTTATGGCTAGCACCCATGAAGTAGAAAACCAGCCTAAACCATTAGAAAATTATAACCTTTATCTGGCCGATAAATCTCTGCAGCAAGCTGTAGAGCGCGAAGGTGCCAGTTGGGCTTACTCCGACCTTATTGCTTTTGGCGAACTGGCAGGTAAAAAAGAAAGCATTGAACTTGGTTTCCAGGCTAACAAGTACCAACCCGAATTACGTACCCATGACCGCTACGGACATCGCATTGACCAGGTGGACTTCCATCCCAGTTATCATCAATTAATGACAACAGCAATTAAACACGGGCTTCATGCCAGCCCATGGAGTGACCCGAAATCAGGAGCCCATGTCGCTCGCGCGGCTAAATATTACCTTCACACGCAGGTAGAAGCTTCACACGGCTGTCCTATTACCATGACCTTTGCCGCAATTCCGGCACTGAGGCATCAGCCTGGCCTATTCGAAGAGTGGGCCCCAAAAATTACCGCCCGTCAATACGACCCGAGAAACATTCCTCATACGGAAAAAAATGCCGTGACTATTGGTATGGCAATGACGGAAAAACAAGGAGGGTCAGACGTACGGCGTAACACTACGCGGGCCTATCCGTTGACAACAGAAGGCTCCGGCCAGGTATACGAACTGGTTGGTCATAAGTGGTTTGTCTCCGCTCCCATGTGTGATGCCTTTTTAGTGCTGGCACAAACCCGTAGTGGCCTGTCCTGCTTTTTAGTTCCAAGATGGCGCCCTGATGGCTCAAAAAACCCTATCCAACTTCAGCAATTGAAACAGAAAATGGGCAATGCAGCGAACGCTTCAAGTGAAACGGAGCTTCGCGGTGCTTTGGGCTGGATGGTCGGTGAAGAAGGCCGGGGCGTTCGAACCATCATCGAGATGGTCGCAACCACACGTTATGACTGCATGATTGGCTCATCGGCGGGTATGCGTCAGGCAACGGCTCAGGCGATTCATCACGCAAGTAACAGAGAAGCTTTTGGTGCCAGGCTTAGCGAGCAGCCACTGATGCAGAACTTATTAGCTGATCTGGCACTTGAAAGCGAAGCTGCCATGACTTACATGATGCGAATGGCTCGAGCAATGGATAACCAGGACAACGAACATGAAAAACTGTTGTCGCGCATTGCTACGCCTGTTGGCAAGTACTGGATTTGTAAGCGAACGCCTAATCATGCCTATGAAGCGATGGAGGTCATTGGTGGGAGTGGCGTTATGGAAAACCACATTATGCCAAGACTTTTCCGTGAGTCACCCGTCAACGCTATTTGGGAAGGCAGTGGTAATGTTCAGTGTCTTGATATTCTAAGAGCCATAGAGAAACAGCCTGAGGTCCTGGATGCTTATTTCGCAGAATTGCAACGTGCAAAAGGCGCTGACAAAAGACTCGACCAGTTTATGATCACGCTAAAAGAGGAGTTTAGTAACAGCAAAGCCCTACAATATCGAGCACGCACCATTGCTGATTCTATGGCCGTTGGCCTCCAGGCGGCGTTACTGGTTCAACATGCAACCCCGGAAATGGCGGACGCCTTTTGCGCGGGTCGGCTTGATGTTAATGGCGGGTTTAATTACGGCACACTACCCAGCGGGCTTAACTGCGCTGCGATTGTCGAAAAGGCCTCGCCAGCAGTCGAACAATAAGTTCACCAAATACCGCCAGTATTAACCCCGAAACCAGGCCAAACAAAATAGCGCCGGGGTTCAGTCTTACGGTGTAAGAAAAGTCGTTTCTAACCTCTTGCTGAATATCTTCCACTGGCGTGAAAAATGCCTGTTGGTAGGCTCTCCATGCATTCTGATTAAACTCCTGATGGGCTTTATTCAACTGTTGATAACGTTGAAAGATTGCGTTGATACTCTGGCCACCTTCCTGAAAAACTCTGTCGTCGCTGGCTTGATAATGGGCAATAAGTTCTTCAATGCTACCGTCAAAAAACTTTTCCGCCTCGTCGCGAAATTCATTAAGGCTGCGTTCAGACTCAATTAAATGTGCCTGTAGGCTTTTTCCATACTGATCGACAAAGCCGGGCAACTGTATTCCCGCCAAAACACCGATAATCAGTAAAATCATTCGTAGATAGGATATGAAGATTCCCACGGTCTCTCCTTAAAAGTCCTGAAACCACTTTAGAGTAGACCTTGAGTAACAATCAAACTTAATTACGTTTTATTACAGTTAATTGGTAAGCACAACCGCATTTTTACCCTCTTTCTTTGCCTGGTACATAGCCTTGTCTGCCCTCGCCATAATATCTTCTATGGTGTAATGCTCTGAAGGTTTATCACACTGGCACAAGCCAATCGACAAAGTTACCGGAAGTTCAGCATGGTCAATACCACTAACTAATTCACTGCGCATTCGCTGCATCATCTGCTGTGCATCATTAGCAGAAATCATTGGGTGTATGGTCGCAAACTCGTCGCCGCCAATGCGGGCAACATAGTCGGTATGGCGACTGTGCAAACGAATCAGTTGAGCAATTTTCTGCAGAACCTCATCACCAAAATGATGCCCATGCTCATCGTTAACGTCTTTAAAGTCATCCAAATCGATAAAGCTAACCGCGAAGGGCGTTCCATGTTCTGTCAGTTGCTCAATTTCGTCCTGTAATTGTGCGGTAAAAGCTCTTCGATTCATAATGCCGGTTAAGTGGTCAGTCAGCGCCTGACGCTTTTCAAATTCCAGTTCCAGACGAATTTTATCTTCAGCTTTCTTTTGCAAAGTGTAGTCGCGTACTATGGCAATACCATACAGCTCACCTTCCAATTCAAGCTGATTAAGCATGATATCAACATGAAAAGTTGAACCGTCTCTGCGAATGGCTGAAAAGATTAACCCGTTTCCCATAGAGCGCCGCCCCGGGTGTTTGAAAAAGGTCGCTAAATGCTGATCATGCCTTTCACGAACCTCTTCGGGAAGTAACTGGTTAAGGTGCAGCTCCAGCATAGAAGACGAGGAATAACGGAACATGGACGCTGCGGCCTGATTAACAGCAATAATTAAGCCCTTTCGATTAATAACAATAGCCCCGTCCGGAATCACTTCCAGAAACTCTATAAAGGTTTGTCTTACTTCCATTACTGGCTCCGCTCTTTGACCATATTTAAACGCTGCAATAGCATCCTTTTGCAACGGTATTAATCCATTCGGGAGCCTTCTCTTCCATTGAAACTAAAGGAATTAATGCTTCCACAAAACTACTTTCAGCTGTACAAAATGCACCATCGGCGTAAGGCCCAAGGTAAATTAATTCTGATGACTCATTAAACATAATAATGGCTGGTGTTGCAGGAACGAACCTTTTTAGCTCACTGAATTGATCTATATCAATGCTGTAGTTCCTGCCACCTGACTCCGTTACTTGCCGCTTTACGCTACTGGTATGTCCGGCACTGCGCCAATTACAGTTACAACTTTCTGAGCTAATATGGAAAACGCTTCCGCTTACTGAAAACCCTTTATTTACCAGTTCAGTAACCAAAGGTTGAGCTAATTCGCCATTATTGCCCAGCTCAAGTAATTGACTCTTTTCATCAAACCAGACCAAACGCTGTTCCAGTAAGTAACTCAAGCCCCAGAGAACTAATGCAAACCAGGCAAAAATGGTCACAATAAGCCAACGAGTTCGGGCTTTTCCTGATAGCTTAGTCAACAATAAAGCGCCCTACTTCTGAGTCCAGTTGGGTCGAAACTGTTTTTAGTGATGTGGCGTTTTCCTGCCCGTTCAGCAACAATTGTGTTTCTGTTTCAGACAACTCTCTCATTGTCTGCGCTGAACGAGAGATATCTTCACTAGCGTTTCTCTGCTCTTCGGTAGCAGCTGCGACTGAAATAACCTTTTGAGCCACATCATTAATACGTTGAGCAACGGTTTTCATTGACGTGCCCGACTCCTCTGAATAGGTTACCGCTTCATCAATTTGCTGAACACAAGCATCCATTGAGCTCACCGCTTCAGCTACTTCAGTGAGTATATTCTGACTAATTTGGCTAATTTGCTCAGCATTTTTTCCTGTAGTGGAGGCTAATGACCTTACTTCGTCAGCTACCACGGCAAAACCACGACCTTCTTCACCCGCTCGGGCGGCCTCAATAGCCGCATTCAGAGCCAGTAAGTTAGTTTGCTTGGTAATATCGTTAATGGCTCCGATAACATCGGATATTTGATGGCACTGCCTGTCCAGGGTTTTCAACTTGTCGTTCGTGGCAAGAACATTGGCTTTTAAGGAGCTTATAGAACCAGCTGCCGTTTCAGCGACATTTGCCGCATTCTCCGAGCGGTCAATTGACTCTTCCGCCGACATTTTAGCTAAATTAGCTTGCTCTGAAATACTGCTAATAGTAACGGCCATTTCCTCAATTGCGCTGGCTATACTGTCAACCTCTTGCGAGCTGTTCTGACGGCTCTTGATAAGCTCTTCGCTCTCCTTAGACAACGCACCCGACACATCCTGAACCCGTCTGGATAAACTGCGAGTACTTTGAATATTCTTCCGGAATTGAGTCAGTAAGTTTTTAAAGGCAGTAACTTCATCTGTTGTACCGCTGACATCGACCATCAGATTTAGTTTATCCGACTGCTTAACGATATCGGCAATGCTGTTACGTAATGCCTGTGCACTAACCGCTTCGGTATCGCTTTGTTTGGCTATAACACAAAGTACAGCCCCCTCAGCTACAGCAAAGCCTGCATGAATAGCGAGAATACCTAAGGTCACGTAACCCTCAGCAAAGATATAAACGTCGGCACCGTTGGACTGCAGCACAAAAAATAAAATGTGATGTACGGCAACCACCCCGACACTGGTCACCACAATCATCCAGTCCCGGTAATAAATAAGAAATGCCATTACCACAAAAATTTCAAAGTGCATTTCAACCAGACCCATGGTCTGATCGATATGAACCGCCGTAATTAATTGAATCGCGGCGGCTATAACATGCCTTGTCAGTTTACTTTGGCCTGAGGCTCTAATAAGAAGCAAAGGTAAAGAAACAATAAGCAATGACAGGACGACAGGAACAAACCAGTCGCCAGTAAGAACAGCAATAACAAAGGTGATCAGTAACTGAACAAGTAGAACACCAGTGAAAACTCGGTTAGCGGAGTCGACCCAGGGGCGGTACAACATAAAAATTCCTCTAAACACCCTAAACTCAGGGTAAAGCGGCGCGAATAATGCGCTCACTTTTTCATCAAAGCAAGAAAAAGTTACCTTAATACGCCTGTTTCTAAATAAAGGTTTACTGTCGTCTGTGATACAATGCCAAAAAGCCACATAAGTGTGGTGTCGACTATTATAACTCCCGGAGCTTCATGTCCACAGAACAAAGCCAAACCTCATTCCAGTCATTGGGATTGAGCGACAATATACTACGCGCCGTTACTGAATGCGGTTATACCACCCCCACTCCAATTCAACAGCAAGCCATTCCGACAGTCATGGCCGGCCACGACTTGTTAGCAGCTGCGCAAACAGGTACCGGCAAGACAGCAGGTTTTACACTTCCTTTGTTGCACAAATTGTCGCAAACAAAAACCGACGGTAAGCCTGTTATTAAGGCGTTAATTTTGACACCAACCAGAGAGTTGGCGGCACAAGTTGAAGACAACCTCAACACCTACGCTAAATATACCGGTCTTAAGTCTTTAGTGATTTTTGGTGGTGTAGGTATTAACCCACAAATTAACGCATTGCGACGCGGTGTCGACATTCTTGTCGCCACGCCAGGTCGTTTGTTGGATCACAGTCGTCAGGGAACGGTAGATTTAAGTAAAATTGATGTATTGATTCTGGATGAAGCTGACCGGATGCTGGACATGGGCTTTATTCATGACATTAAAAAAGTCATGAAACTCATTCCGGAAAAACGTCAGACGCTGTTGTTTTCTGCAACCTTTTCAAGTGAAATAAAAGCTCTGGCTCAACAGTTTATGCAACAGCCAAAGTTAGTTGAAGTTGCCAGGCAAAATGCGGCAGCAGATACCATTCAGCAGCGCGTTTACCCTGTTGATAAGAAGCGTAAAAGAGAGCTCATCAGTTACCTGATAGGAAGTCGTAATTGGCGGCAGGTTCTTGTGTTTACACGAACTAAGCACGGGGCTAATCGACTCGCAACACAGTTAACGGATGATGGTCTGCCTGCGATGGCTATTCACGGTAATAAAAGTCAGGGCGCACGAACCAAAGCCTTAGCGCAATTTAAAGCCGGAAAATTACGAGTATTAGTTGCAACCGATATTGCTGCACGTGGTATTGATATTGACGAACTGCCGCACGTGATTAACTTTGAACTACCTCAGGTAGCTGAAGATTACGTACACCGTATTGGCCGTACAGGCCGTGCCGGAAGTGAAGGTGAAGCAGCGTCACTGGTCTGTGTGGACGAGCATAAATTACTACGTGACATAGAAAAGCTGACTAAAAATGAAATACCAAAAGAACTGATTCCAGGCTTTGAGCCAGACCCGAATATAAAGCCGGAACCCATTCAAAAGCCACGAACCGGAAGGCCTCAAAACTCACGCCGTGCACCTCGCCAAAAGCGGCCAGACACACGACGTTAATTGACTAACCAGGTTTACCGACCAAGTAACGGGGGGTGGGCTTTACTTTAAAAAGTCCAGGCCTCCGGTAACCGCCGCAACCTGAGCTTCTATACATTGCTCCGGGGTTGCTTTCGGGCTGTCCGGATAAACCTCTGTTGTAGTAGCATACTCAGCCTTACTAAAGCTAATACATAAGCCCATTTTTGCTGTTGGCAATAAAATAAGACCACGCTGGGCAATATCTTCACCTATTAGCTTATTCTCTTCGTCAGCATCGGCAATGTGCGTAACTTTTTCTACCGAATCCAGTACCGCCTTTTGAAAATCAGGGTAAGGCTTTTCAGAGTTTCCAACTAAGTAGAAGCCATCAGGAATATTCCAGTTGGTGTTCACCTTTCCGTCCATTGCCGCCTTTGCGGGACGAAACTCGCTGTTATCGGTATCGGTTGTTTCGTGCAGATCAATGTGAGCCAGAATATCCACACCTAAGCCAGCAATGTAATTCATAATGTTTGCACATTCACCGGCTGGCGAATCGGCTACAAACGAGCGGTTAGGATCAATAGCCGCAGGATTCCAACGGTTAATGGTTTCATAGCCCCATGGGCTCAAACAGGGTGCAACCACCACATTAAAGTTTGTTTGATACTCATTGGCTTTAGTCTCTATAAACCGCAGTGCTCCGTGAACACCACTGGTTTCATAACCATGCACACCACCAGTCACTAAAACCGTTGGTTTGCCCGCATCCCAGTTTTTAGTTCTGACCACAAACAAAGGATAAGTATCGCTTTCGTACGCAAGTTCACCATATTGGTCTACGTCGAAGTTCGCTTTAAAAGTCTCTATTTTGCTGACAACATCATCAAAGTAGGAACGCTTTTTGCTTTGCTCAGCTAACCATTGCGCTTTTTCTTCAACGCCCCAAGGGGTACCCGGTGTTCCTATATGGTAAATCGTTTCTTGCGTCATAGTTCGATCCTATTCATTAAAACCAGGTCACTATAGTATCAAAATATTTAACTCGTATCGTGCCCACTAAGCCGCTTTCGACGACGCTTTATCGTTTGATTTTGATGACTCAACTTTTTCCGCAGATACTTTCTCGGTTTTTGGTTTCTTTGGCTTTTTAGCACCTAAAGCTATGAGAACATTTTCTCGTTCTTTCGCCAAAAACAGCGCCATATCCTCAAGCTGCTGTTCATCAGTGAAAAGCTCGCTGTCTTTAATGAGAGGATTCAGGGCCTCAGCCATGTCCAAAATTTTATCGTGCGCATCGGCTTCAGCTTTTGAAGTGAATGTCATTTTCTCGGCTCCGTCGCGAATAACTACATACTGGGTTACTACAGCCATGGTATGGTCCTTTGCTGATGTGTAAATATACTGTTTATTTGTACAGTAAAGTCATAGAGATTGCAATAGCTGCTGCATTCGATAAACTGCGCAATCCTAACCGACTCAACTAATACAGGAAGCAAACCTGATCCATGACTCAGTTCTCTAAAGCACAGGTTCAACTGGCCATTTTTGCCATGGCAGTTGGCAGTTTTGCTATTGGCATTGGTGAGTTCGTCATTATGGGATTGCTACCTGACGTTGCTGCTGACTTCAACACTGACACCCGACAAACCGGCCATCTGATCAGCCTTTATGCGCTGGGTGTGGTTATCGGCGCACCGCTCATTACTATTTTATTCGCGCGTTTTCCGCGCAAACCCATGTTACTGGTGCTGTTGCTTGCTTTCGCGCTCGGTAACTTTGCCAGTGCATCAGCAGAAAGCTACCCCTTGCTTCAGGTCTTGCGGTTCCTAACCGGTTTACCTCATGGTGCCTATTTTGGTATTGCATGTCTTGTCGCCGCCGACATGGTTCGTAAAAATCAACGAGGTATGGCTGTCACCATGGTAATGATGGGGCTGACTGTAGCAATTTTAGTCGGTAACCCCTTAGCAACCTGGCTTGGGCAACTTATCGACTGGCGCACGGTTTACCATACAGTCGGCGCTTTAGGACTTCTAGCTCTGGTCATGATTTTATTTGTCGTGCCAAAACACCCTAATGAGAAAAGAACCTCGGCAAGGGGTGAAATGAAGGCTCTGCAGAACCCTCAAGTCTGGCTTACGCTAGCCATAGGCGCCATAGGTTTCGGCGGTATGTTTGCGGTATTAAGTTATATAGCACCAACCCTAATAAACGCCACGGGTCTTGCTCCGCACTGGATCCCTGTTGCTTTATTAATATACGGAATAGGCTCTTTGGCAGGTAGCTTAGTCGGAGGCTGGGCGGCCGACCGCAATTTGAAACTGACTATTGGTGGCTCTTTGTTGTGGTCAGCAATTGTACTGGCTATTTTCCCGTTAACATTGCAAAGCCTCTGGACCGTCATGCCAATGGTGTTATTACTGGGTAGCGCAGCAGCTCTGGTTCCGGCGCTTCAGGTACGTTTGATGGACGTTGCAGGTGAAGCACAGACTCTGGCGGCGTCATTGAACCATTCAGCTTTCAACGCCGCAAATGCCTTAGGGGCCTGGCTGGGCGGGCTGGCCATTATTTCCCCCCTCAGTTGGCAAGGCACAGGCTGGGTCGGCTGTGCACTGTCTATTGTCGGTTTACTGCTGTTTTGGATAACCAAGAAGCACAGCCGTAAAGTACCTGACATTATGAGTCTTTAGAGCGCCCCTCGACATCCAGTTCTTCTAGTTTCTTATCGGGCTTGGCATAAGATAAACGCGCCGCCCGTTGAGTACTGTGATAACCATCCAGACCCGAAATGGCCATGGTCCCTAAAGATTCAATATCAATATAACCGTCACTTTTCACCGCCTTTTCCTTAACTTCGACCCACCGAATTTCACCTACGATTAATGCCGTGTCGTTATGCTGTATAGGGATAACCTCCACCAGTTGCATGCCAATTCGCAAGGCACTTTCAGCAACATGTGGGGCATGAAAACCGTCTTCAAATTCTGGTGTAAGACCACAGGCTTCAAACTCTGAAACTTCCCGGTCGTACCGTGCTGATGTCTGGTGAGCTTTCTGGAAAAACTCTTCACTCACCTGATTAATGGTGTAAACACCACTCTCTTCAATATTTTCCCAGGTGTGGCGGGTGGCCGATTTAGGGCGCATGACAAAGCCAAGCAACGGAGGATTACTTCCTAAGTGCACCACGGAGCTTATCATTGCTAAGTTATTCTGTTGATGCCTGTCACGGGTGCCTACCACATTCGCACTTTTAAACCCGGACAAACAATTAACAAAACGCGCTCTCTCTGTATCGTCCATGTTTGCAAGATCTTGCTGCTTGTAAGTTTTCATTGAAGCTCCAGGTTTATTGTTTTGTAAGTTACTTATACGCATTATTTTTTGATTACGATCGTTTACAAATAACTTATTGCGAACTATTATCATTTGCGTTAGCTTATTTAACTAAAGCCGAGCAAAGGATGCAAAATGACAAACACCTATAAAGACTATTTTAATAGTCAGGAACAGTTAAAGACTGCAAGTTCACTCCTCAACAGCAAAGACTATGAGTCTGCGGCTGCTTACCTTAAACGGGCACGCGAGTCAGCAAAACAGGTATTTAACGAGCCAGTACTTGCCGCTAACGCAGTTCAAAGCTACACAACCAGCTCCATTTTATTAATAGCGACTTATATTCGGCGTCATCAGCAACTGCCAGCATACGAATTTCAACAGGACAGTACGAAACAACTCATCCAATGGTTAAATAACACCAACTCAAAATCATTAGCTGACCTTTGCCATTACTGTCATCAATTGCTTATTACTGGCTGTCAGCATTCTCGTTGTCTTGGGCACTTTTTACAGCAACTTGAGGAGCACGGCTATGCACAGGAACAAACCTAATCGCTTACAAGTTTCAGTGAGTAAAGAACAACTTAAGAAATTATTACTGGAAAAAAAGTTAGTCGCCAGCGACATCCGCTGCTGCGATTACTGCAGTCAATGCGAACTCAAGCAGCTCATACTTGAGTGTGCCCGAATAAATTGCTCAGGTTCGTTACAAAAGTTTGGAAATTAAAATTCTTTTTTCCGAAGCGCCTTTTTATAACCTTGCTGCTTTTTACTCGTCAGCCGCCTTTCTTTGGCAGAGCGACTGGGCTTTGTGGGAATACGCTTCTTTTGAACCTGTGCAACGCTGCGAATTAATTCAATCAACTGCTCCAGCGCCAGCTCTCGGTTACGGGCCTGACTCCGTGTCTCCTGACACTTAATTATGACCTTGCCACTTTGGGTAATGCGATGGTCTGACTTTTTTAGCAAGCGCTGCTTGTAGAAGTCCGGTAACGAAGAGGCCTGAATATCAAAAATGAGTTGAGCCGCAGTAGCGACTTTATTGACGTTCTGGCCTCCCGCACCGCTAGAGCGGATGAACTGCCACTCTATTTCGTGCTCTGCAAATTCAATGCGCTGTGAAACTCTGATCATTTTACTTTGCGGGTTCTATGAAGTTATCAATCCCTTCCTCTTTTAGAGCGTCCAACGCTTCTACCAGGGCATCATTATCCTTTTCAAATTCATCTTCCCAAAGCGTCGAGTTGTTATTCTCATCGACAATCTCCAAAATCCAGCCACTGTCTTCAGTGCGGTAAATATCAATTTCTACGGTTTTACCGTCAACGCTGTAATTTTGTGTGTGTTCGCTTTGAATGACTTGCTGTTCTTCGCTCATAAGTAAGCTCTCTGTCCGTCAGGCTGGGGGAAGCAGTCTATCATTATTCAGCTTCCCCCGAAGGAGTTTTTATAGTGCTTTCAGTACATCTCGTACAAAGTCATGCTCGTTAAACCCTGGCTCTCCGGCAATATCATAACCACGACGAACAACCACTAAATTCTCTGACGGAATAACCACCAAAAATTGCCCCCGGTTTCCTCGCGCCGCAATAGTGTCATCGGGTAATTCAGGGAAACGTTCGTTATAAAGCCACCATTGCGCTCCGTATCCAGGAGAGTTCTCCGGCGGCTGAGCCGGTGCCGGCATACTGATATATTCAAGCCAGCCTTCGGGTAAAATTTGCTCGCCCTGCCATTGACCCTGTTGCAAATGCAAAACACCCAGACGAGCTAAATCACGAGACGTGGTCCACACCTGCGACGATAAAATAAAATCGCCACGCCAGTCGGTTTCGGCAAAGGTATGGTTCATTCCTACTTTTTCCAGCAGTGCCTTATACGGAAACTTCAGATACTCTTCTGTGCTGTCAAAGCGCTCATGCAGGGTTCTTAAAGCCAACATAGTGTCATTATTCGCGTACTTCCAGCGACTGCCCGGAGCCACTTCAAGTGCCGTTTCAGTGGCAGTATCACTGACTAACCCTCCCCCCATATAAACGCGGTCGGTGCGGTTGCCCGCTTTATTGCTGTCCAGACCGGACGCCATATGCAATAAGTTTTCCAGTGTAATATGCCGGCGGGGATCAAGCGGGTGCGACCAATTTGAAATACCGGCAGCTTCATCTGGCTTTATCTTGTCTTGCTGAACTGCCGCTCCGATAACACTGGCACCAATACTTTTTGCAACTGACCAGGTGCGCTGCGCGGTTTCAGGTGTAAAACCCTCGATATAACGTTCTGCAATAATTTCATCAGGCGTCGCAATTAAAACAGCAGAAGTGCGAGCCCCAGAGCCGTACTTTTTGGTAAATGCCTGTTGCAGCACTGACTCTAATTGAGCATTACTACTGATTGAATTAACCTCAGCCTTTTGCTTCCAGGGCTGGCCGTTGTCTTTTCCGGCCTTCTTATGACCACTGAAAGGATCAGCAACAAATTTTACGTCATCAACACTTGCGCCAACCGGCAAATCGACACAACCGAGCTTCGGTCGCCAGACAGATATCCGCTCACGGTTACCGTTATCATATGGCACTCGTACCCAGTGGTTTTGTTCATCAACTCTGGGCTCCATTTGTGCCACGCGATCAGCAATTAACGAATAAATGCCACTTAACTCATGCTCTCGAATTTGCTCCATAGACTTATCGCCATTAAAGAGCGCACTGCAAGTAAAGCCTGCGGTATACCCGGCAGCATAGGCACTTAATGTCGTGTCTGTTTCTTCTGCCTGTGTCACCGCTGTGGCCAATAACCCACTAGCTAAAGTTATTTTTAGTGTCTTATTCATTAATTGCTCACCTGTTTCTACGTATAGATACTTCAATGTACGAGCATGCCTAACAAGAAGCAAACCGGCAGAGTCATCCAAATGTTAAAAATTATGGTATATTACGGCGCAACTATTTACCCAAGCAGGATAACTTTATGGCAGCTTTTGGCACTGTATTTATGCCGCAAATGACTTTGGCAACTTTCGAAAACTCAAACTGGAGTTCGCCTGAGCTAGTCTCCTCTGACAGCATACAATTACACCCCGGTGCTCATGTTCTGCACTATGCGAGCACCTGTTTTGAGGGGTTAAAAGCGTTTCGCCATGAAAATGGTTCAATAAACCTCTTTAGAATGGACCGCAACATAGAGCGTATGCAACAAAGCAGCCAGTTGCTTTCCTTACCGGCTTTTGATGCAAGCTTCCTGCAGAAAATGATTACCGATGTGGTTAAACATTTTCACAACGACGTGCCCAAACCGCCTGGCTCAATGTATATACGCCCTACTCATATAGGCACCGAAGCAGCCATTGGTAAAGCGGCCTCCCCGACCAGCTCATCCATGCTCTATGTGCTCCTTTCACCTGTTGGTGACTATTTTGCCAGCGGCGACCAAACCCTGCGTTTACTGCTTGAAGAAGATGGTTCGCGTTGCGCTGCCCATATGGGAATGGTGAAAAGTGGCGGTAACTACGCCAGTGCATTGCAGCCAATTTTGCAAGCACGTGCTTCTGTAAACGCCGATCAGGTTCTGTTTTGCCCCAATGGCGACGTACAGGAAACCGGAGCAGCTAATTTCTTATTAATTGACGGCAACGAAATTATCACCAAGGCACTGGACAGCAGTTTCTTACACGGTGTCACCCGAGACTCCATTCTGACTATTGCCCGCGATATGGGCATGACGGTTTCAGAGCGCGAGTTGAGCGTCGATGAATTACTTGAACGTGCGGCCAAACCGGAAAGCGAAGCTGCTCTATCCGGAACAGCAGCGGTACTGGCGCCTGTTGGAACTTTAATTCATAAAGGAAAGGAAATTCCGGTCGGCGATGCAAGCCCAGGAAAGACGACACTGAAGCTGCGCAAAGCGCTGAACGACATTCAATGGGGTAAAGCTGAAGACAAACATGGTTGGTTAACGCAAATTTAATTTTTAGCTGGCATCACAACCCATTCAGGATCTTCAAACTCGCCTAATGGCGTTATTTCACAAAACGGCGCGGCGCTACGAATAATCTCTGCAACCTTTTGGTTATGCTGACCTTCCATAGCGTCTCGCTGCTCTTTACTGTCCCACGATGCTATTGCAATTAGGGTCTTATCATCACCAATTTTGCGATGTAACTCTGTGCCTCGGGCGCCCGGAGCCTGTTGAATAATTTCACTAGCCCGAACCCAGGCGTCTGCATATTCTTCTGCCGTATGACCTTCCTTAATACGAACTTGAAAAATATATTTCATATATCTCCTTTAAGCTTATTGTTTACGCTTTTTCTCTGACTTAATCATCTTTATATAGAAGAAAACAGCATAGAAAGCACACATCCCAATAACAATAGCCAAGCCGCTAAAAGAAAAAAATATTACCGGATCATTGAAAAACTCTTGCCATAAATTCATGGTTATTTCCTTTGTTTGAATTCTTAATTTCAGTTTATTCAAACTCGGGAATAACGATGTTGATCTCAATCAAAAATAATAATAACACTGCTTTTTATAGGGTTTTATTTACCTTCGCTAAATATAAAGAACTAAGAGCTTTTGCGCTCTGTAAAGCCATGTAAATAAATTTGCTTATATTTCTATTAGCGTCTTTGCTTAGTAATAGGCTTTCACAAAACACGAGGGTATTATGAGTAACAATCAAGCTAGAACCGAAGAAGCAGTAAATAAATCAGCCAATAAAGCTCACGACACCATCGATAAAGTTGCCGATGCTGCAAAGAACGCTTCAGATAGCATTGGTGAAAAAGGTCATGATCTTAAGGTGACTCAAGAAAAGTGGTTAGCAACCGCAACGGACTACGTTAAAGAAAACCCCATTAAGTCTTTGGGAATTGCGGCAGCAAGTGGCTACCTATTAAGTAGGCTATTTAGTGACCGCTCGTAATCAAACGGAAGCGAGCGAAGCCGAAGGGTTGCTTCAGCAAGTTCGCGCACTGCAAAGTGAAGTACGCGGCGTTGTTAGAGCCCAGCTCCAGCTTGCAGGTATGGAAGCCCGCCGGGCTGGAGAAAGCTTCGTTCGCATGGTCGCGTTTGCCGTTATTGCCAGCTGCTTAGTTTTGTCAGCTTGGGGCGCGCTAGTGGCCGCTTCCGTAGCTGCGGTTGTAAGTAACGGCATTTTGTCCCTGACTACAGCACTTATTATTGTTGCTGCGTGTCATTTAGCCATTGCGCTTTATCTTATAAGACGTATAAAGCAGAACAGCCGCAATCTGCTTTTTTCTAAAACAAGCAGCAATCTTTAATGGAGGCTTTATGACTTCAAGCCTTGATGATCAAATTGCGCAATTGGAACAAAACCTTAAAAATCGCAAGCTGGCGTTGAAGGTTCGCTCCTGTCAGGTAGTTTCTACAACCTGTGACAAATTATCCTCCCCTACGGCTCTTTGCTTTGCCGTTGGTACAGGTTTCTTTATAGGGGAACTATCAGACAGACCGCAAAAAATGGAACCAAAAAAACAGGGCAAGTCAAAGTCGGGAGCAGCGTTAAAAATATTAAGAATTATCACGGGTGTACAGACTGCAGCCAGTTTTGCAAAACATCTGTAAAGATGACCGTAAAGTCGTAAATATGTAGCTATAGTGTTTGTGGTAACGATTTTCAATAACAGGAGGTTATCTATGAAAAACTTCAAGACGGCACTACCAGCAAGTTTAATCGCACTTTCAATGCTAACGCTTTCTGGCTGTAGTGAAGCAGAAACTGAAAAAGCTGAATCTAAAGCTGAAAGCGCAATGCAGGAAACGGAAGAAAAAGCTAAAGAAGCAAAAAGCTACACTGAGCAAAAAGCGAAAGACGCTGGCGAATATGTTGATGACGCTGTTATCACTACTAAGGTTAAAGCAGTTATCTTTGAAGATGACAACCTAAGCAGTATGGACATCAATGTTGAAACAAATAACGGTATTGTTCAGTTATCAGGCTTTGTTGACGATGAAGCTGATATTGATACAGCAGAAAATCTGGCTGCTACCGTAAAAGGTGTTAAAGACATCGAGAACGATATTCAGGTTCGCGAAGAACAGTAATTATCGTTTATTTTAAAACTCCCTGAATAAAAGCGGCTTTTTTAAGCCGCTTTTTTATTGCCTTGAAACTAGAACGTGTCGAAAAATACTGTTAATTTTAAAACATAATAACAATCACAAAAGCGATATCATGCTAGACGATACTTTTAGCAATCAACCAATATTACCTGACAACCTTCCAACGGTCAGCTCGCAGGCGTTTACTCCGCTAAGCCCAATGTACATGAAAGTCAATTTAATGTGCCGCTTAACCTTTTGGTTAATTGTGGTTAGCGCTCTCTTGAGCCTTTACTGGCAACCTTGGTTTGTTCTCCCAAAGACCCTTGAACTTTACTTACCACAGCTGCAGTTAGCCGCTGGCATTTTTGGTTTATTGACTTCCGCCTACGGCATTATTGCTGATAAAAACAAAGGCTATGCTCTACGTGAGCATGACTTCAGTTACCGTAGCGGAGTCATTTTTAAATCTGTTGTCAGTCAGCCCGTTTTGCGTATACAGCATGTAGAGTTAAAGCATGGGCCTATTGACCGGCACTTTGGTTTATCCACTCTGGAGATTTTTAGCGCCGGCGGTACCATGCATACCTTTGCAATACCCGGTTTACCAGAAGAAAAAGCGCGAGAACTCAGATCCTACGTATTAACTCATAGTGATATTGCTGAAAATGACTAATTATCAAGGTCAATGGCTAAAACTATCGCCAGTCGCGATTATTTACTTTGCAGTGCAGTTCGTAAAAGACGTTGGCAACAATCTTATTTACTTATTACCGGCTATTCTTGTTGGCTATAATCAATTTTCTGAGAATGGTTTAGCGATTATTTCTGGGCTGGCGGCATTACTGCTGTTTGTTGCAATAAGTGCCCTGCTAAAATTCTATTTCTATCAATACCGATTAACTGACGGACGCGTACAAATTCATTCTGGCGTCTTTCAAAAGAACCATATCGACCTGCCTTTTGAACGTATCCAAAATGTTCGCTTCGAACAGCCTATTTTTTACCGGCCTAGTAACCACGTATGTATGCTGTTAGATACGGCAGGCTCAAGTAAGCTCGAAGCAAAGATCATTGCATTATCGAAAGGTGTTGCGGAGTCTCTTAAGCAGGAAATCCTCTCCCACAAAACGGAGCAGGCCTCTAGTGCGGAAACTGAAAGCACTGAGACAGAACAAGAGCAACTTTTAAACTCTCGCTCAGTTCAGGACTTAGTTATCCACGGGCTTGCCAGCAACCGAATTTGGATTGTGTTAGGGGCTTTAGCACCTTTCTTTAATTCCCTCTCAGAGAAGTTTATTGCGGGTATAGAAAACCTCGGGGTCGATGTTGATGCTTTAATGGCTTCCTCCCAGTATGCTTTTTGGCAATACGTGCTGTTCTTTCTATCAATCGCTTTTGTAGTGATTGCTTTTATGGCGTTAATTTCCATCTTAGGTTCAGTCATTACTTTCTATGACTTCAAGTTAACCCGGAGCAATGATCGCTACATTCGTCGTAACGGCTTTTTTACTCGCCATGAAGTTGTCATGAAGTTATCCCGTCTCCAGATGATTGTTTACCAACAAAATTGGCTTGACCGCATACTCCAAAGAGTTAACTTAAAGTTTGAACAGCTAGGTGCGAGCCTTGATCGTCAATCTGCAGGAGCATCCGGTGGGAAAATCATGGTGCCTTCTGTCACCCAGGGAGAAGCTAACGCTTTAGCAAGCGATGCCTGGCCCGAAAATAAACTAAGCGCCATCAACTACCATCCGGTTAGCAAACGTCTGGCCATCAGAAACACGCTTATTGCCTTCTGGTTACTAATACCTCTTGCTATCGCTTTCATTTACTTTGATCAGGCAGAGCTTTCAGTCGCCGCTGGCGGACTTTTTATCTTAACCACCGGCCTCGTCATACTCAGTTGGAAAAGATGGGGTTACGCAATGGACGAGCAGTTTATCTACATAAGGAAAGGACTCATTGGCGTCAATTACCGATGCTTCCCAATTCATAAAGTGCAACAAACTCAATTGCATCAAAGCTGGTTTATGAGGCGCTTTCAATTGTGTTCCGTCAGGCTGGTACTGGCTTGCGGAGGCCAGACACTGCCATTCATTAAAAGGACAACTGGAGAGAAATACATAGACACCTGTCTGTATCAGGTAGAAGCCTTGAGAAAGTCCTGGATGTAAAACCCTATTAATTCTCTCTTAAATTATTCGACACTAAGATGACAACTCGGTGATATTTTATGGAGCTACCGTTCTCGCAAGCCTGTGAAAATAATAAAGACCCAATACTTGGGGTTCTGGAAGTCGCTTTTGCTAATGCGTCACAAGTTTTAGAAGTTGGCAGCGGTACAGGGCAACATGCCGTTTACTTCGCCAAAAAACTCTCTCATTTAGAATGGCAGGTAAGTGACCAACCGGAGTATTTACCGGGAGTAAAAGCCCGAATTGAAAAAGAAGGGGTACCAGGTCAGCCTTTGCCGGTTGAGTTCGATGTGTTTCAGTCTGCACCTGATGGACAGTTCGATGCCTTATTTACCGCAAATACTTGTCACATTATGCCCAAAGAGGGTGTCGAAGCGCTGTTTAATCACTTAGGGGACAAACTTAAATCAGTAAAGCTTTTATGTATTTACGGACCGTTTAATGACAACGGGCATTTCACCAGTGACAGCAACCGTGCGTTTGATCAGTCTTTGCGTACTCGTGACAGCCAAATGGGAATACGTGATAAACAATGGATTGCAAAGCTTGCCAGCCAGCATGGGTTTCATTTGAAAAACACCCATACTATGCCGGCAAACAATCAACTTCTGGAGTTTCAGCGTTAACTCTTAACGCGCAGGCCTATTTGGTATTGGGGACAATGCGTAATTCAACACGACGGTTTAATTGACGACCGCTCTCTGTATCGTTGTCCGCAACTGGCATACTCTCGCCGTAACCTTCTGTTGTCACACGGCGCGAGTCCACGCCACTTCCAACTAAGTGATTGCGTACAGCTTTAGCACGGTTTAACGACAATTGCTGGTTATATTCTGCGGATCCTGTGCTGTCGGTATGGCCTTCAATCAGCATGGTGGTTTTCTCATACTTTTGCAGAACCCGGGCAACATCGTCCAGTACCGGATTAAAGCTTTGAGAAATGTTCGCACTGCCTGTGGCAAACGTAATATTGCTTGGCAGTTGCAAACGAAGGTTGTCGCCATCGCGTATTACCTTCACGCCACTGTCGGCCAGCTCTTCCCTGAATTCTTCTTCCTGCTTATCCATATATGAACCAATAGCTCCACCTGCCAGTGCGCCAACAGCAGCCCCCCAGACATAGCGGCTTTTATCGTGATCACCCGTTCCTTTACCAAGCAAGGCACCCGTCACAGCACCTATCGAAGCACCTTTTTGGGTGTTACTCATATTTTCACAGCCCACAAGCGCTAACGATGACATTGTCATAGCCAAAACTAATTTTTTCATACCATTACTCCTTTAAGTGGTTAATGCCTGAAAACTAGCATGCTTTAGTATAGACGCTTATAAGATTTGCGGATTCTTTACTAAGCGTTTCACCTTGGTACTCAGCAGTGGTAACTTTAGGGTAAAGTTGTAACCTGTAGATATTCATTACTATGACAATAACTGACCCTGCCCAGGCTCGCGAAGCTCTGATGGAGTTTCTGCATCGGAATGCACCGGTCACTATCATTACAGGTGCCGGTATAAGTACCGACTCTGGCATTCCTGACTATAGAGATAGTGACGGCGAGTGGAAACGGACACCTCCGGTTCAGCATCAGGACTATATGCGCAGCGAAGCCGTTCGTAAAAGGTACTGGGCGCGCAGTTTGTTTGGCTGGCCAGTTCTATACCACGCTCAACCTAATTCCGCGCACCACGCTATTACCCAGTTGCAACAGCAGAAGCTCATTAGCCATATTATTACGCAAAATGTTGATGGTCTGCACCAAAAGGCCGGCGCGAACAACGTAATTAATTTGCATGGGTACGCCAATGACATGGTCTGTATGAGCTGCCAGCAGGTTACTCCAAGACTGGAGATGCACGAACGCAGCCTGAAAATGAACCCAGATTTTGCTGCGCTTGAAGCGACCGCCGCACCGGACGGAGATGCAGATTTAGAAGCTGATTTTGAACAGTTTAACGTCGCCAATTGCATGAGCTGTGGCGGAATTCTTAAACCCGATGTTGTCTACTTTGGTGATAACGTTCCCCGACCACGCGTCGAAGAAGCCCAAAACGTATTAAAAGACAGTAATGGCCTGCTCGCTATCGGAACCTCACTTATGGTGTTTTCAGGTTACCGTTTTGCACGACAGGCCTACCAAAATAACCAGCCTATAGCCTTATTAACGCTGGGTAAGACTCGAGCTGACGAGATAGCTGACATAAAACTAAACTGCTCAATCAAAGACGTATTGCTATGACTTACGAGCTTTCTAAAAAGCAGCCACATAACGCTTAGATATTAGGTTTATACTCAAAACCTTCTTCTGCCTGAGAGTCGGAGAAGGTTTTTATCTTTTCTTTGCGGTTCAGCATGGCATTAACCAATGAGTTCGGAAAAACTTCAATGCCGTTATTAAAGTCTTCAACGTTCTGGTTAAAAATACGAATAGCCGCGCCAATGTTTTCCTGTTGGTCGGTAATTTCCCGCATGAGTTTCTGATAGGTTTCTGACGCCTTAAGTTCAGGATAGTTTTCAACCGTCACATTTAAGCTTTTAAGTAATTCACCAGTTTTGGCTTCAGCCTGTTCAAGCTTCGCTGTATCGACTTTTCCGCTATCTAAACCTTGCAGCGCACTGCGAAGTTCAGTGACTTTGGTCAATGTACCCTGCTCAAACTCTTTGTAGTCTTTTACGACATCTTCTAAGTGAGGAATGATTTTATTTTTCTGGCGTTCCTGCGTAATAACGTTCGCCCAGGCTCTCTCAACCGCATTCGCCCTGTTAATAATGGCGTTGTAAATGGCAATAATGACTATCACCAAAACTACCGCAATACCAATAGTTATCCATATTCCAGTCATTGACGTGCTCCTAAAAGTTACTGTCCAGCTTAGTCATCACATAATGAACATGACTCAGTGCTGCTTTTAATTTTTGAAACTCCTGCTCGCCTTCTAACGCCTCAATAAAAGCATCAAACTCACTTATTTTAACTTTATTCGGCGTTGCAATAAGATCCTTGTCAGCAAATGAAAGACATAAGTCAGCCGCATCATTCACTTCAAAATTTACTTTCGATAATACATTGCTAAGCTCTTCAAAAGCGACAACAACCGTTGGTTTCATCGCTTTAGCCGCTTCAATTTCACTGGCAGCGACCACCTTAAATACTTTATTAAAACGATTAGATGCAGGCTTGTATGTTGCTTTACCTGCTCCCGGAAGGCTAAAGCCAATAACCGCAAAATTACGCAGTAAGCCAAAAGGTAAAATCAAACCATAGCGATCATAATGATCATATTCACGACGGGTGCGCGTTCTTACCCGACCGTTACCGTCAGTGTAGGTTTCAGTAACAATACGCTCATCGACGTAATGAAAATGGTAGTAGTGATACTCAAATGAGTACTCATCGCCCTGGTAACTGCCTTTGAGCAGTTCCTGAATTTCACGGCTGTAATTACCTCGGTGAAACTCACTAAAACGCTGCTGAAACTGACGAGCTGCCGCTTTCCCATTAAAAGTGACCGGCGTCAGGTTATTATCGAGCAAGCCGTCGCGTTGTAACAAAGCATGAGACACTTTCGACATAATATGGTGCGGGTAATAAGCGGTAATACCGGAAAGCAACGTTAATGCCCCGCCGGCCGCAATAATAATCCAGGTGCTTTGCTGAAAATGCTGCCGCTGGGACCAGTCCCAGTAACCTAATACCGCTGTCACTAATAATAATGCGGTAAAAATAATCCAATAGATTCGTGTATTAAACTGGTAGCTGCCCGGGAAAGATTTGAGCTCAGAAATAACCACGTCTAACTCTTGCCGGGAGCGGCTTAATGACACCTGCTGTTTAATATTTTTTAGCAGTAAAATGAGTGCTTTGTTGTTTTTGTAATAGAGCACGTTTTGCAATATCAGTTTATTAGAATTGAGGAAGAAAGCTTAATGTTTCTTCCTCGTTAGTACCAGAAAAACTTATTGCATTAGGGCTTTCTGAATAGAGTCGTCTAAAAAAATTGACTCAAAACGATGCTTATAGATGCTCTGCATTTCATTTGAAATAAGCCCGTTACCTACATCATTCTCGCCTTTAAAGCTTCGATTGGTTTTCTCTTCGCCGTCTTTTCCGAGAACAATAACGTCCACGTCGTACCAGGAGCTATCGGAAAAGGCGTGGTAGTCGTATTTCCACTCATTCAGAGCAATAATAACTGATGGTCGCTCTTGCTTTGCCAGTGCTTCTTTAATACTGCCAACGCTCATTGAATGAGAGGTCAGATAAGCCTCGGCTTTTACACCCTGCTTTTTAAACCCTGCAACTAACCGATCTGTTAAGTATTCAGACATGGGCTGTCGGTTGTAGGTGTACTGCGAGTAAGGAATTCCAAAACTTGAACGCAAAAGCCCTTCAAAGCTTGGCGCTTTATCGTTATTCAAAACATATTCTCGCTTATCGACCACAGCTATTGAAACCGACTCAAGTTCATTCGGTGTATTTACGGCAGGAGCCGCTTGCTCAGCCGTCATTATCGAGGTACAGCCCGACAAATAGAAACTCGCAACGGCTAACGCAATCAACTTTCCAATTTTAAACATTTATTTTCCTTAATTATTAAATACTAAAAACGGTATTTCGAGGTTATCCGTGAAGCCCTCAAAAAAGCCGCGCCAATAGTATACTAATAACTAATTGTTATAAATATGGTGTCGACTGTATATTTTAGTTTTTAGTGATAAGCTACGGGTTGTTCATTAAAAACTTTGCTTGATTTAACGGAGCGATGCCATGAAAGCAGTGATTTTAGATAGCGATAGTTTGGGTGAAGGCGTTGACTTATCCCCTATTAAAAATCAAGTCGGCGAGCTCGTTTGCTACCCTCTCACCTCGCCTAATCAAGTCGATGAACGTATTCAAAATGCCGATGTCGTTATTACCAACAAAGTGGTGCTGAACGAGACTTCTTTAAAGAAGGCAGAGAAGTTAAAGCTCGTTTGTGTGCTTGCCACAGGCATGAATAATATCGACTTAAAGGCTGCTGAAAAGCTTGGTATTCCCGTTAAAAATGTCGAAGCCTACGGAACGCCCAGTGTGGTTCAGCACACATTAATGATGATGCTGTCGTTGGCAACAAAGATGCCGGTTATGCAAAAGCGTATGGCCGCTGGTGACTGGCAAAAGTCCCCTTTATTTACCCTGCTTAATCCGCCAACGTTTCAACTTGAGGGCAAGCGTCTGATTATTGTCGGCTCGGGTGAGCTTGGGCAAGCGGTAAAAAAACAGGCTGAAGCATTGGGTATGCGCGTGACCTTTACCGCACGACCGGGTAAAACAGACGACTCGCGCCCAAGTTTTGATGAACTCTTGCCTGAAGCCGACGTTATTTCATTTCATTGCCCGCTAACCGACGAAACAAAAGGCTTGCTTAACCGCCAGAATATCAAGCACTGCCAGCCTCATACTTTAGTCATTAATAATGCCCGGGGTGGTGTCGCAAACGAGCACGACGTGCTGGACGCATTACGGAAAGGCCAAATTGGCGGCTATGCAACGGACGTTCTTCCACAAGAGCCGCCAAAAGACGGTCATCCGTTGCTAGATGCGTTAAATGAGCCCTTGAACCTCATTGTAACGCCGCATAACGCCTGGACCTCTCCAGAAGCACGACAACGCATTATTGAATTAACGGCTGAAAATATCTCAGCGTTAAAGTGATAGCCTTCTTACTACTGATAACGGCTTAACTCGTGAAAAGTAACGCGAGTTAAGCACGGTGTTTATAGAAGTGGCGAACCCCGCCACCAATATGTAATATCAATAGAAACGGCAGTATATAGGTACCCAACACCTTGTGCACTTCCTCTGCAGGCTCATGAATCCATTCGAGAACTCTTAAGTCAAATGATACGGCAAACCAACCAAAAACTGACAGTGGATCATTTTCAGTAAATAAATACAGTGGTCCCGTTACAATTAAAACCAGCATTGTTAATAGCAGAGCGTAATGAAGGTATCTGGCAATCCTTTCTGTGGAAGTGTGGGCCGGCTCAGGGAACCCCTGATACAGTCGTAATACACTGCGCCAGCCTATTAATAAGAAGGCAAAAAAGCCAACACCAATGTGGGCAGCTTCAGAAAAATGTTTTACCTCCCGGGAGTCGGCAAAAAACATCATAAACCCGAGTGTCAGCATGACAATAACTGCCATGGCGCCTAGCCAGTGCAATATGCGCGATAATGGTGAATAATGCCTATCCATAATGTTACTCCTTCTAATCATTGACGTCAGAGTAACAGGACAATATTAAGCCAACATTAAGGCTGTCTGGAGATTCCAGGCTTTTCAACCAATGCTTGATCAACCTCAACTTTTGCAACAAACCAATCGTCTTCAAGAGCAAGAGTCAACTTTAACCCCAACTGTTTGGCTAAATTACTGACAATACTCAGACCTAACCCAGCGCCTTCTTCTCTCAACTGCCCACCACGATAAAAACGCTCGGTCAGCCGTTTAGCGTCAACGTGGTGAGATTTTTCAATACGATTGCGTATTGTAAAGAGAGAACCATCACATTGAACGTCAATCGACGATTGAGGTGCTGCATATTTAATCGCATTATCAACAAGGTTACTGAATAACATCGTTAGATAACGCTCTTCTGAGCGCCATAAGACGGTGTCGGGAAGATTCACATCCATCACTAACCGCCGCGAATCAGCCCACTGGTAATAATCCGAAATGACCTGTCGAAGAGTAGCGGCAGCGTTGACTTGTCTCCAATGCTGCGGCGGTAGCTCCGTCTTCGATAATAAAAGTAGACTTTCGACCAGACTTACTAACCTATCCGTACTGGCTAACAGCGATTCCAGCTCTTCTTTTTGCTGCTGAGTTGAAGCTTTTTGCCACTGATTCTGCAACTGCGCTTTCAGGCTGGCCAGTGGCGTTCTGAGCTCATGCGCGGCATCCGCAGAAAACTGCTTTTCGCGCAAAAATGTTTGCTCAATACGCGTCAGATAATGATTTAACGCGCCTTTCACCAACGACACTTCCTCAGTGTCATTCGACTCAATGAACGGCCTATAATCGTCTGAGCGCTTGCGCCTAAGTGCTTCTGCCAGCCTTCTGAAGCTGGCAAAGTTTTGGTTTATGGTCCACCAGCCTAACCACAACATTAATGGCAATAAGGTTAAAATGGGCACAACCATGTCGGTCGTCAGATCACCGCGTATTTCAGAACGAAATTCATCTTGCTGCAAGAGAAGAATGCGATAATCTCTAGCCGGCGAACTCAAACCGAAGCTATGCCAAAGCTCATTATCTACCGTCTTAACTGAGAAGCCCTCTTTAAAAGGGATAACAGAGGGGTCCAAAGATCCTTCCGTTTGCATTATGCGCTTACCGTCAATCGTCTCGATACGATAGGAGAGTTTGTCTTCATATGAATGCGCATTTATACGACTAATCGTTATGTCACGCGATACGACAGCTCCATCGCGGGGTAATAATGCCAATAGCGTTTTTGCCTGCTGAACCATCTCTGCATCAAATAGCTCATCAACCTCGTGACTTATTTCTGCGTAAATCCATATGGCAGATACCGTCGCGCTTAACAAATAAACCGCAGAGACAGCGACAAGGATTCGCCGACGTATCGAGTTGAGTTTCGTTTTTACTCTGCTATTTAGCCACATGCTAAACGATACCCCACGCCGCGAATGGTCTGAATCCACTCCTTATTGCCAAGCTTTTTGCGCAAGTTGTGGACATGCACTTCCAACGCATTACTCTCTACCTGCTGCTCATTACGAAAAACGATTTGCTCTAACTTATCTCGACTATGAACCCGTTCCGGCGCAGCCATCATTGCACGCAATAACTCAAACTCACGTTTCGACAAGTTCACTGGCTGTTGATTAACAAGCACCTGAAAATTTAACTCATCCAGGCTGATAGGCCCACAACTCAACTCTGGTGTCGCATACCCTCGTTGACGCCTTACTAAAGCGCGCAGTCTCGCTGCAAGCTCGTTCATATCAAAAGGCTTTATCATGTAATCATCAGCACCAAGATCCAGCAGCTTCACAGTTTCTGAGCTGTCGTCTCTCGCTGTCAGCACTAATATCGGCAGCACTTGTCCTTTTTTACGCAAGGAGGACAATACGCGACTACCATCTAAATCCGGCAGCCCCAGGTCAAGGACAACGACATCATAATTAACTCGCTGACTCTCACTAATCGCTGCCGCACCAGTACGAACCCATTGCACATTAAATTGCCGCTCGGACAAACCAAGTTCAACGGCTTGCCCGAGCATTGCATCATCTTCGACCAACAATAGATCCATGTAGCCCACATCCTTACTATTTATTGTTCGCGCTGTATTTTAGCCAACAACTGATTCACCTCTGCACGACGCGCTTCATCGGCTAATGGTCGTTCAGGTCTGGGAGCCGCTTTTAATGCTTTTTGAGCGTAATGCTCTGCTTTTGCGTAATTGCCCTGCTCAAACCAATAATCCGCGTAAAAGTAGTTAGGGTCAATGCCATCAGGGTTAATTGTTAAGGCTTTTTCAAGCAGTTGCTGTGCCTTATCATCGTCACCAAATCCGAACGGCCAACCCGGGACTTTGTAATACAAGGTACCCAGAGAGGCATAAGCTGAACCATCGAGCGCATTCGGATCTAACTCAAGCGCTTTCTCCAGCGACTTTTTCGACTCTTTCGCCAGACTCAGCGCTCCTAACCCACCTTTTGCACCTGCGTAAGTGCTTTTAATAATACCCAACCATATATGTGCGGGGGCGGACTCAGGTTCTTGCTCAACCCACTGCTGAGCATCTGCGACAAGCGCTTCAAACTCTTGCTTTTGTTTGTCATTTTCTAATTGGTAGTTCACCGTTGCCCAGCGCTGTTGAAGGTCATGCAAGCGTTGCTGACTGTTATCGCTGCTATTAAATTCAGCCGATAACGCTGGCAGCCCCAATAAACCGATTAGAACAAATGCGTATAATTTAGTGCTTTTCATGGCGGTATTCCTCAAGTAATTGATATAAAGTATCTCGTGCTTTTTTCAAACTCCGTCCTACCTGTTCAGGCCACAGCCCGTTTAGGCGAACGAATAGCCGCTCCGGCCATCCGAGTGTTCGCAACCACGATTGGTTCTCTATTTGCGTGGCAAGCTGCTGCGCAACCCGCTGCGGAGCATCCTGTTTGGTTTTAAGTGTTGTATTTAACCGGCTAATCAAACCATTATTCAGTGAGGTCTTAATGGCACGAGGGGCTGCGTACATCACATTAATATCGCTGTTCAGCAACTCCCTATTCAACGCTTCGCTAAAGCCTCGCAAGCCGAATTTGCTGGCACAGTAAAGGCCTTGCCCCGGAAAACCGATAGCACCGAATACCGAGCCGACATTTAAAACCCACCCTTTATTGGCGCTTAACACCGGCAGAAAATCATGAGTCAATGCAATGGGCACCATTAAGTTCGTAGTAATGACACGCTCAATATCATCGGCAGTAGCATTACCGAACAGGCCTTCATGAGTGACTGCGGCATTGTTAATTAATCCGGTTACCGCTGCGCCCTGCTCTGTTATAAATTTAAGCAGCCGCGCACGTTCACTCTGTTGAGTTAAATCAGCCAAAAATGGCGTCTGATTAAGCCGCTTTGCCAGAGCGTCAAGCGTGCCACTGGTGCGCCCTACCATAATAAGCCTGGCCCCTCGTTGACTCAGTGCTTCGGCAAGGGATTGACCAAGCCCACCCGCCGCACCGGTTAGTACAATAGTTTGCTGTTGCCAGTTAAACTGACTCATAGCGGCTCTCCTGCCAGTTCAGGAAGAGCACGAAACATGTCACCGTAAAGCCGATAAACATGCTTCGCTGTACGCACAATGACTTCCTTAGCTTGTTCATCGGTCACTTGGTTCATCAGCTGTTCAAAAAACTGCACATGCTCCTGGTCTAAGTCACCGTGCGACAGTAAGTAGCTGAACGCAGAGTCCGGTAGTTGCAGTGCGTCTTTTATTTTTCCCGCAGCCTGCGTTGCCAGCTTAACGCTAGTGCCTTCCAGCACATGCGCCATACCGAAAAATGCCGCAGGGTGCTCATTGTCGATAGCTTGATAAACCAGTGATACCATCGCCTGGGTTGACGTATGTGGTTCACTCGACTGCGCGACTTCAACGTCACCGCCAGCCGCCTTAATATCATTAAGTATCCAGCGTTCATGGCCGTATTCTTCATTGATATACTCGATGACTGCTTTACGCAGCCACTCATCCCGAAACGACAGCTTGCTGCCACAGCGCATTAATAATGGCGTGGTGTGCTTAACATGGTGGTAAGCCTGAGTTAAAAAAGCACGATATCTTTCTATGGTTATCTCACCCTGCAACGCTTGTTGAATGGCAGGCGCGCTCAGTAAATAGCGTTGTTCGTTTTGAGTTTGTTCGCATAAAGTATTAAAGAACATCATCGTATACCTCGTTAGCAGATGAATAAGTTGTAGGGTCAATATCAACCCGATAAGCGTCTTTGATAGCGAGACGTCGTAAGCGCCCTGTGCCGGTTAACAAACCGTTGCTGACGGTGAAAGGTTCTTTCAAAACAACATAACGTTGGATGCGCGCGTAGTCCGGGAGCTGTTGGTTGACCTGATAAATAACCGAGCTAACCTGTTCAGCTGTTGAAGGGCTCGTTAACACCACCAACGCTGTCAGCGGTGTTTCTTCATCGCCAAATACTGCCGTTTGGTGAATCGCTTGCTGACTGCACAGTTCTGCCTCTAGCCACTCAGGGTCAATATTACGGCCATAAGCATTCACAATGATGTGCTTGCGTCGCCCTAAAATGATTAATCGCCCGTCTTCATCAAACTGCCCTAAATCGCCCGTGTTAATCTCGCTCGGAAACCAGCTGTCAGGGCTGTCCCAATAACCCAGCATGGTATTTCCTCTGACGACCACACCACCATCGCGTATTGTGACAACGGCATGGTTCAGAGGGTGTCCAACCGTTCCTGGCGCGACCGCAGCGGGCGCATTCAGCGCAACCACCGAACTGAATTCAGATAACCCATACCCCTGAACAACTGGCAGCCCCAACGCCCGTGCTTGTCGTTCCAATGTTGAACTCAGACGAGCACCACCGACGGCGAGTAACTTGAACTGTTTCGCATCAATAGCCCCGCGTTTAGTTCCTTCGACAAGAGCATTAAGCAACGCCGGCGTGAGAATTAAGCTATCGGGTTGATAGTGAGATAATGCTGAAAAGAACGTATTAGCGTGTATTGAGGACGAGCCTTTCAGCCCTAGTGTTTCGCCTTTAAAAAGCAGAACTTCTGCTCCTAGCCACAATGCCAGATAAACACCCGCAATATTCTCCAGAAGAATAGATAACGGCATAATAACCATGTGGCGATAGACACTAACCTCAGCAACACGCTCAGCCAAAGCAGCAACCGTGTTCAGTTGGTTTTCGACAGATAAGCAGACACCTTTGGGTTCGCCGGTACTACCTGAGGTAAAAGTAACTTTTGATGTTCCAGACGGAAGCGGTTTGTTATCACTTACCTTTTTCTGTAAGTAGGACTGCTGTTGCTGACTGAAAAATGGCGGTACCGGTATGCAAACCTTATTAGCCAGCATGAGCGCTAAGTCTTCAATCACCCACGCAACAGGGTCTGGGTTTTGTAAAAGAAAGATTCTCTGAGGTTGCTGCTTAAGTTGCTCAACTCGTTTATAAACCGCGTCTACAAGCGATTGGTAACTCAGCTTTTGCTGTTCAGAGGACAGTGCAATTGCATCAGGAGCAGTTAACGCGTGATGCTGAATTCGTTCGAACAACGCATTCATAAGGCAACCTCGCGAACAGAGACATGATTTGAATCTTGTGTCGTAATAAGTTGCTCAAAAACGCAGCCTTGCTCTAACCACCCGGCCAACACCACCGGCTGATGCTGATAGTAATTCCCCCAGAGGTCACGTGTTGACTCAGGCAACGCGCTTTGTTGCGCGGTTTCTAATGCTGTTAATGCAATACCCAAACGACTAAAGTACTTTTGCAGCGCTCGAGTGGCGGTAAATATCACAGCCGTTCGGTTATGCGAGTTCAGAAGCCTAACTACCGCACGAAATAATAAGGGTAAGTAACTTGGATCTAATGCCGCCATTGACCCAACTTCGGCCAGGCGTTCCGGGGGCGGCAGAGGTCTGGAGTTCACCTGGTAACCAGTAATAGGTTTGGTTAAATACGTTTGCGAAAATAGCGGTTGTTCGTCAGCCAACTGAACTCCGCAGGCAGCAATCAGCTTAGCGTCATCGAATACAGCGATAAGTAAACGCGGCAAAGAGCGTAGACAGGCATTGAAGTTAAGCCAGTAACGTTCACAAATAAATGATTCAACCTGCTCACGTAACGGATGATCCGGTAATATCCAGCAGTGACGCATATGTTTACTCCTTAAGTCAGCCCCTACGGCTGAAACAGCTTCGATGCTGTCACTTTATAAATAAAGACTTAAGGAAAGCTTAAGTTGCAGTCAGAAATCATGGCTTAAGCGTTTGATTAAAAGTTCCAATTTTTTTAGAAAATCAGAAAAACAAAATACTGATCCAGGTGACTATTAACAGCAGCAACGCAAAGAATACCGCAGCTGACGCTATATCTTTTGCACGACCACTCAACTCGTGAAACTCAGCACCAATACGATCAACAACCGCTTCTACAGACGAATTAAGTAGCTCGGTAATGACTAAAATAAATAAGCTCATAATGAGTAGGAGGCGTTCTGTAACCGACGCTTCAACGAGCAATGCAACCGGTATTAGAGCAGCACACATAAGAGCTTCCTGTCGAAACGCGGCTTCATAACGCCAGGCAGTTTTTATCCCTCGTAGTGAGTTAAACGTCGCTTTCCAAATTCGAGTCATACCGGTATAGGCTGGCTTCATTGTTTATCCTCTCCTGGCCCCTGATTTAAAATACTAGGCACAGTTTATTAAAGCAGTCTTAAGCTTTACTTAAGAAATGCCTGTTAGTTTCTTCACGTAGTCAGTAAAAAAGAAGAGTTAACATCTATGCGGGCAGCAACGTCTAACAATACCTTATGGCAAACTCTGGCACTGTTTAAACCAGTAGCCTATTTCGCAGGAGCCACTTTGACGCTGTTAACCTGCTGTCGTTTATTACTTGCTGGACTCTATGCAGAGCGCGTTGACAGCGCTATTAACTGGCTCGACTTTATTGTACTTGGCGTACGTGCAGACTTAATTCAAGTAGGATACTTTACTCTGATTCCATTGTTAGTATTGTCGCCATTAAGTGTGATTTTACACAAATCGATAGCTCAGCGGTGGTGGCGGCGATTATGGACAGCCTGGTTTTTGATTTGTGCATTAGTGTTGTGGTTCATGGAAATCTCAACACCCGCATTCTTAGCACAGTATGATACGCGCCCAAACCGATTGTTCTTTGAGTACCTTGCGTACCCCAAAGAAGTTTTCTCTACCCTAATACATGGCTTTGCTGGTTGGCTTTTCACCGGAATTGCCTCAACACTGGTATTCGTTTACCTTTCATATCGTTGGTATAAGAAATCCGAACATAACTTCCAACCAAGAGCCATAAAACGGCGTTACCTAATAGCAGTCATTCCAGTATTAATCGTTACAACATTGTTCGGCATTCGATCGACTCTGGCACATCGGCCTGCCAATCCGGCATTTTTTGCGGTCACCTCCGATGCAATGGTTAATTCATTAATTTTAAACTCCACTTACACCCTTGAGTACGCACTGTATAACCTTAAGCACGAAGCACAGGCAAATCGTGTTTACGGGAAATTCACTGACGAGGAGATCATTAATGAAGTACGAAAAGTCCCTTATTTAGCCAATTTAGAGTTTCCATTTGCCGAGTATCCTACCGTGCATTACCAACCTGCCTCAGCCAAGCGCAAAGTACCTTTAAATATTGTGGTCATTCTGGAGGAAAGCCTTGGTGCGACCTTTGTTGAGTCGCTGGGTGGTAAGCCATTAACGCCGAACCTTGAGCGTTTAAAGAAACAGGGATGGTGGTTTGAAAACCTCTACGCAACCGGTACTCGCTCAGTCAGAGGTATCGAAGCCGTAATTTCCGGTTTTTTACCAACCCGTGCTCGCTCAACCGTCAAGCTGTCTGGGTCACAGCGTCAGTTTTTTACGCTCGCAGACGCGCTTTCCAGAGAAGGCTACAACACTGAGTTTATCTACGGAGGACAAGCCCACTTTGACAATATGGCGAGTTTCTTTGTTGGTAATGGGTTTCAGTCTGTCATCGACCAGGACGACTATGAGTCTCCCCAGTTTGCAGGTAGCTGGGGAGTTAGTGACCAAGACTTACTGAATAAGTTACATCAACGCTTGTCACAAGCCGATAACTCAGCCCCCCAGTTTACCCTTGCGTTTACCTCGTCAAACCACGAGCCATTTGAGTTCCCTGATGGTGAGATTACGTTAGCAGAACAACCTAAGCAGACGGTCAACAATGCCGTTAAATACGCAGACCATGCGTTAGGCGAGTTCTTTGCAAAAGCACAGAAGAGTGACTACTGGCAAAACACATTATTTCTAGTGGTTGCTGACCACGATACTCGAGTTTATGGCGAGGAGCTCGTACCTGTCGACAAGTTTCACATTCCCGGCTTAATTTTGGGCGCCGACATTCAACCTAAAACCGTATCAGAAATAGCCAGTCAAATTGATTTGGCTCCGACCTTAATGTCATTAGCCGGAGTGTCGACTTATACACCAACCATTGGGCAAGACTTAAGCCGACCTGAATTTACGCCAGCAAACAGGGCTATGATGCAATTTGGTGATAACTACGGTTGGTTGGAGGGCAGTAAGGACGGACAAATACTGACAGTACTTCAAGTAGAGCAGCCACCGCAACTGTTCCATTTCGAGCCCGAGCAAAAGATACTCTTGCCGTTAAAAGAATCAGTAAGCGGTGAACACATACGTAAAGTCACTTCTTATGCGATGTTACCTTCAGTGCTTTATCAAAGGCGCGCCTACTATGTGCCTAAATTAAAATAAAAAGCCTCTTACTGAGGCTCAACAAAAACGCAGTTTCGACCGGCTCTTTTGGCTTGATAAAGTTGCCGGTCGGCTCTTCGAATTGCATCAGCTGCGGCTTCATTCTCCTGAATCCGTGCAGCTCCCATACTTAGAGTTAAAATCGGCAATTCCGCTTGTTTGTAGTCATGTGGAATAGCTAAAGTCATTACAGCTTCGCGCAACTCGTTAAGCTTTTTCTCTATTGATTCAGTCGCCGGGATGATCATCGCAAACTCTTCACCGCCGTACCGGTAAACTTTCATCGGAGTTTTGTCCCGTATGCAGTGCGCTATCTTTTTCAGCGCACTGTCACCCGCGTCATGCCCGTAGTTGTCATTGTATGGCTTAAATTCGTCAATGTCGGCCATCATTAAATAGTAAGACTTCCCTGACTCGATAGCGGCATTCAAATCCCTGTCAAAAGCTCTTCGATTAAACAACCCAGTTAAACCATCCATATGCGCCAGTGCGTCCAGTTGCTTGTTAGCTTCTGCTAGCTCTGCAGTTCGTGCTTCAACTTGTTGCTCAAGCTCATTTTGGGCTGAAATAAATCGGGCTGCCATGGTTTTAAAGGCATCTAATGCCTGTTTAACTTCACCACGGGCTTTTATCGAAGCGGCTCTATGGGACAAAGCTTCTTGATAGTTTTTCTGCCCCATAAGAGAAGCAACAACGGCAACTTCATGCAAAGGCTTACTCACCTCTCGTTGAATAAGCCAGTAGGCCATCAACAAAATAAGTATCACCAAGCCAACACCGCCCGCTACCAATTGAAGTGGCAACGCAATAGCCTGCTGGCGAATTTCCCGAAGTGGGTATAAAGTCACATGCCACCAACCAGGGCCATCCATTTTATCGACAATGAGTAATTGTCCCTCTACCCCATCTTCCAAAATAACCGACTTTTCATTAAAAACATTATCGGCAACTAACTGACTTACGGCTTGATACAAAGGCTCACTATATGTTTTTGAGTTCAATGTTGAGCGTTTAGCTATTGCTTCTTGCGACATATTTGAAGCTGCAATTAGGTCACCTTTTGTATTTAGCACCATGTGCTCAGAGTTCGCACGTTTTCTCTCGGTTAGATCACTTAATAAACTGCCTAAACCGACATCAAAACTAGCGTTAGCTAAATGTCGACCGTCTAAGTCGACAGGCTTTTGATAGGTAATAGTCCATACATCAGCGGAAATATCATAATAAAGACCCGTCCAGTTCGGTTTTCTTTCAGGGTTTTGACTTTGCAAAGTCGACTTAACCACCGAAAAATCAGTAATAACCAAACCTTTGTCGGCCAGCAGTCCCCAGGGCGAGTCCTTCGAATACATTAAAAGAATATTTTCCGGCATGGAAAAGTGCGTATTAGCAACATCGTTTTGCCATGCCGGCGCTAATTCATTTAAAGTGTATTGGGCGGCGACTACCCGTTTTCTCAACTCGTTACTAATAGGATTCGGCCGGGGTCCTAAAAAAGCACTAAGGTGTTGGAAGTACCTTTGATTTACCGAAACTCCGCCATTAAAATCAGGTTTCAAACGGAAAACCCCGGGAGATGTTTCCTGATACCAGGTTTTAAAGTTTTCTACAGCAGAGTTAGAACCTTTCAATAAACTATATTGAGAGAGAAATTCATCACTTAGAATCACCGCATTTTTTTCAATACGATTAAATAACGCCTGGTTTCGTTCTAATGTTGGTGATAAATCTTGTTGCAATACCCTTATAACTCTATCTCTGGCATTACTATAGGTTGTTATAAACGTAATAGCTGAAGCGAGAATAACGATAGAAACAGCCCATACACTAATTTTTACAAGCAGAGCTGTTGTCAGTTTTTCGCGGCGCTGAAGCCTACGTTCTTCCTGTCGTCTATCCACAATAGTGAGCCACTGTTTTCCTTTAAGTTTAACGAACCGGCTTCCACCAACCAGCGAAATGTCAGTCCCTTACTATTTTTTATTTAACACGAGTATCGACTCGTTTTAAATTTATACCATCAAGTCAGGGAAACTTATAGTGACTGCTACTATGAACCTTTTAGCAGGAGACTTCCTTCACTAAGCCACTTTGTACATCACTTTTTCGCATAGTAATGCGCGTAATCAGCAGCTTTGAGAAGGAAGTTTATCAGCGATATGATCAGAAGCTTACCGTAACTCCCATCCATAAGTTACGAGTTTTATCTTTAACATTGTAATCGTCGGTGAAAACAACTTCGCTTACCGCGCCGCGACCTGTTACGTATTCAAACTCGCCGTCACCATTTAAATCAGTATAGGTTGTCGAATACGTCGTAAAGTCACGGTCCAGTAAATTGTTAATACGCAGGTTTAAATCGACCGATTCCGTCAGTTTATAATTCGCACCTAAGTTAAGCAGGCTGTAGTTTTCAAAATAAAGCTGCTTATCAATATTGCTGTCATAGCCACGATAACGGTCAGAACGAAGCTCACCTTGCAAATATACCGTCAGAACCTCCGACGCCTGCCAGTTCAGCCAAAGGTTGGCCATATGCTCTGCAGTATTGGTTAGTGGTAACCCAGCCTGACTGCCGCTTTTTTGCTCGCTGTCAGTCCAGGTGTAATTACCACGTATTGACCACGCCTCGCTCATAACGTAACGAGCAGCAACTTCGACACCCTGTACATCGACTTTATCGATATTAATACTCTGACTCCATGTGTCATAACCCAGTTGTTCATATTCACCTAAGTTAACGCATGGACGCACACCGCCGGTTTGATCACAACTTTGAACGGTATCACCGCGGGCAATTTTGTCCTCGAAGCTCGTATTAAAGTAGGTGATATTAAAGTTGTTATCACCGTTGTCTGAGTTCCAGTAAAGCGCAATTTCAGAGTTAACACTGGTTTCAGGCTGTAGCTCCGGGTTACCGGCAAAAGGCATGGTTCCCTGCCCGCCAAAGCCGACAATACCGTCGTATAAATCGGTTGTTTTCGGTGTTTTGTAGCCCGTACTTACACCGCCTTTAACCGTCCAGGCCGGGCTTAAGTTATAAACCGCATAAAGACGAGGCGACACCTGACTGCCAAAAACATCGTGTTCGTCGTAGCGAACGCCGCCAGTCAGAGTAAAGTCCGCTATTGGCATCCAGTTATCTTCAACAAACAGCGAATACATTTTCTGCTCTTGAACAGCACCGGCATTGCCTTCTTCCAGACCAAAAACACCGTCCTTTAGCTCACCATCAATAAGTTGGCCGCCTATCACCAAATTGTGGTGTCCGGCAAAACCTGAAAAAGGAATATCCAGTTTTGCGTCCAGGGTATATTGACTGCTGTCTAATGGGCGATCAGGTCTTGGCAGGAAGGTTTCTTCAGCAATAGAACGCCGCTCGTCTTCAGGTAAACCAGAGTAGTCTCCTGTTCCATCGTACATTTGCTGCAGCAACAAACGCTCATCCACACTTAAGGGTAAGGTTCGTCCGTTGTTTTGTGTATCCACGTAAGCCAGCGACACCATACTTGAACCAAAGGACCAGTCCGCATCGTGCGCTATTGACCACCAGGTGCGGTCAAAGCTTTGATCCGCCGCATAACCCGCCCGCGGGTTAACTTGTCCGCCACGAGCCTGCCAAATCGATTCAATGCTGTCTTTGGTACCTAGCGGATAAGTAATGGTGTCTGTTTCTACGTCGTAAGACGGCGTATTGTCATAAGACTGATGTGAGTTGTCGTAATCAAACTTAACGTTGTGTCCCTTTGCCGGAGTATAGGACACCGAAAAACCGTAATGTTCGTCTTTGTTGTCAACGGTTCGACCACCGCTGCCAAATCCTAATTCCCGTATGTGCACGGTACCGTTTGGATCAACCGCTGGCTCAAACTGAGGGGAAGATGCTTGCTGGTCATACAAACTAGCGCGCACTCCCAGGCTTAATACATCTTTTATCAAAGGCCCCGTTGCGCTGAAATCTGTCGTAAAGTCGTCACCAAAGTTATCATCTGTCTGCACACTGCGACCAAAGGTGATAGCACCAGACCAGTCGTCAGTGTGCTTTTTGGTAATAACATTAATAACACCGCCAAGTGCGTCGGCTCCGTATAACGTCGATGCCGGGCCGCGAATTACCTCAATTCTGTCAATTGTCTCAAGCGGAGGAATGTGGTTAAACGCGTTGCCCCCAAAGTTGTTCGGGTAAATATCACCGTGGTTATTCTGACGTATGCCATCAACCAGAATTAAAGTGTAGTCACCTGTTAACCCACGCATGCTGATACTGCCCTGCCCGGTTTTATCCCGCGATGTGCCTATATCAATGCCTTCCTGGTATTTAACAGCATCTAATAGTGACGTAAACGAGCGCGACCGTATTTCCTCATTGGTAATAATTGAGATACTTGCCGGCGCCTCCGTCAGCTTTTGCTCAAAACCAGTAGCAGTAACAACAATACGCTCCATACCGTCGGGCAGTTCGAAATCATTTGCCAGGGCGTTACCTGCCAGAGTTGAAGCTATTACGGTAGCAATTGCGCTGGGTACGAATTTATCCATTTCTCATTGTCCTTAATTAAGTTGGCTAAGCGGCTCAGTATGCTACCGATGCTTTTTCTAAATGTAAATACAAATGACAATAATTCGCATTACTTAATTAAAGGCAAACTAAATTCGGAATAACGCCGTACACCTATGTACAGAATTTATTAAGCAATTGGAGCGTAATTTTGACGACCTTAGCTTTTGACGTTTACGGCACACTTATTGACGCTCAGGGCTTAGTCTCCCTGCTGAGTTCATACCTTGGCGATGACAAAGCTCAAGAGTTTTCGAGCCGCTGGCGTGATAAGCAACTAGAGTATTCATTTCGTCGTGGGCTTATGCAGCAGTATGAAGACTTTGCGGTCTGTACCAAAGACGCCCTTCTGTTCACCAACAATGAACTGGGAGCCGGGTTAACTGCACCGCAACAGGAAGAGTTATTGGAAAAATACCGGAGCTTACCGGCATTCGATGACGCGAAAACCGCACTGAGCAAGTTGAACTCGGCGGGTATAGAGTGTTTTGCTTTTTCTAACGGCAGTGCCGATGCAGTAACTGAACTGCTGGAGGTTGCCGAGCTCAGCCGCTACTTTAAAGACATAATCAGTTGCAAAGACATTAAAAGCTTTAAACCTAACCCACAGGTTTACCAGCACTTTCTCGATAAAAGCGGCAGTAAGGAGCAAAATACCTGGCTTATATCCAGCAACAGTTTCGACATTATTGGCGCCAGCGCAGCAGGCTGGAAAACCGCCTGGGTTAAACGTTCCAGAGAAGCTCAGTTTGATCCCTGGGGCATTAATCCCACTATTACCGTCAGCTCGCTTTCGCAGCTGATTGAAAACATAAAGTAGTATTAGAAACTGGACCCCGGCTGTTTAAGAAAGTCCTCTTCTTCCGGGGTCGACTCGCGCCCCAGTACCCGGTTACGGTGCGGATACCGTCCAAAGCGGTCAATAATTTCCTTGTGTCTTACTTCAAATTTGTAGTTGTTCTCAAGCCCGGGTTGACTGAAAAGCCGCATAGCCTCGTCATGAATTAACGCCGACTCACTATGCATGTAAGGCATATAGAGAAAGGCCTTTTCATTAGCATCCAACGACTTGTCTGCGCCCTTCTCTACGGCTTCCTGCGCCAGCACTAACGCTATCACGTCCTGCCCAAAAGCCCTCGAACTGCCGCGGTATATGTTTCTAGAAAACTGATCTAACACAATTACTTCTGCCAAACGGCCATGAGGCGTTTCGCGCCAATGCCAGAGCTCCCCTTTAGCTGCAGCCTTTAACGTATCGGAAAAGCGTTTGGCTATGGTATTGTCCAGCTCGTCACTTTTAGCAAACCACTGCTTTGGTGTTAACTCTTTCAACCAAAAGTCTAAAACTGGCTGTGCTTTCATTTTACCTCCTGACTACTTTCCACCTTTTCCAGGGGATAACGCTTGTTTATGGGCCTGCTGAAAGGTATGTTTTATTGCTATAAACTAACCTTATATGACAACCTTTAACAACTTATGCGCCGTTTACTTTTTATTTTTATTGTTATGAGCTTTTTCTCTGGCGAGGCATCAGCCGACACTTATACTCTTTACTTCTCCCGTCATATGGAGAAAACAACCGACAAGACCGACCCCGACCTCAGTTTGGTTGGCAAACAGCGTGCGCAAGTTCTCGCGCAGGTTTTGAAAAACAGCGACATTGAAGCCATATTTTCTACCGACTATAAGCGCACTCAGCAAACCGCAGAAGCACTGGCAAAACAATTGGGGGTATCAGTAGAAACCTACCCAGCTAAAGACTTTAAAGGAATAGTAACCAGCTTAAAGGAGCTCAAAAAGAACGCACTGATTATTGGCCACAGCAATACCGTGCCTGAACTGGTGAAAGCAGCAGGCGGAAGTGCTGAGAAACTTGGAGAAGAAGACTTCGGCGACTTATTTCAGGTGGTGATAAGCGGCGACAGCGTTATCACCAACCGGCTCTATGTGCCGGTCATACAATGACCTGTACGACCGGTAACTCAGTTTACGGACAACTTACTTCCAGTTCGTTTTAAACCAAGACAGCATTTCACCTTCTATGGCTTCCGCGTTTTTGCCATAGCGATGTTTGCCGCTTTCATATATTGAAAGCTTATGAGTAAACCCTTCTTTCTCAAGCACTTTACTCAACCCTATACTGGAATCCACTAACACACGTTCATCCTTCTCGCCGTGTATCAGGAGAATAGGAATATCATTATCAATTTCATCCATCCAGAAAACCGCTGAGCGCTTCTTTAATTCAGCTTCTTTTTCTTCGTCATAATTTGGGATTCGCTCTTTATAAAGTCGCACCATTTCTGGACGGTGCTCTAATCCCTCAAATAAGTTGTATTGCCCGGCATAAAGAACAATAGAATCAACGTCTAACCCCTGCTTTACCGCTAAAAGGGACTGCATGCCACCGCGGCTAGCGCCAAATACGCCGACTTTTTCAGGGTTCACATTAGGAAAGTGTTCGAATAACTGTGGCAAAGCGACGACATCTTTCACGTCTGCGCCGCCAAATTCATCTTCACCGGGTAGTTTTGGAAAAGCTCCTCGATAGCTTGAGGCAAAAATAGCCACATTGCCCTCTGTCGCTAAATTAAAAAGTCGGCTGAATACTCGGGCAAACGTCCAGGACCCAAAACTCGCGTTCCCCCCGCGGTTATAGATAATCACGGGAAGGTCAGACTCATTTTTAGGAGCAACGTAGTATGAGTGAACCACTGCACCGTCGACTTTATACATAACGTTTTTGCAATCCAGATTCTGCCGATAACTCTCAAAATCTTCTTTTTTATAGGCAGCTTTCACCTTGCTCATAAATTTTTCGGCACCAGGCTTATCACCTTGCATTTTTGCAATCATCTGCATCCAGCTATCATAGCTGGCAAACCTTCCTTTGAAACAGTCGCTTGTACCCATTAACTTAACGTCGGGCTCCGCCTTGGCTGGCATCGCCACAAAGCTCATAGTTACGAAAAGGCTAAACATAAGAGTTTGCTTTATTGTTCTTATCATTTTTCCTTCCTTGGTTTTAAGTGTTATACCAATCAATAGATATAACAACTTACTATACGCTTAGTAATAACACAAAACTGCCTTTAACTGTTTTTCCGCGTTGACCAGAACGTTATTGAGCAAAAAGCTACAATAGCCAGTGTGAGCAAGTACGGCGACTGAGCCATGAAACTCCGTACCGGAGTCAGAATTTGATTCCCCGACACCACCCATAAAGCAGCCGCTACCAACAGCGCACTCATAAATGCCAGCAAAACAAGAATGCGACGTTTCTTCTCAGATTTTCGAATTGAGCTCAACGTTTGCTCAGTAAAGCTTTCATCAACTAAGCGAGTTTTATAGCTGAGAAGATCATTCAAAGCGTCATGTTCGGGTGCACTCATGAGGCAACCTCCTGCTTGTTTTGTGGGGCGCTGACAATATCAATCAGCTTTTGTTTTCCCCGGGCAATATGAGATTTAACCGTGCCAAGCGGTAAGTCAGTAATAGCGACAATTTCCTGATGGCTCATTCCGGCACTTAAAGACAAGGTTAAACAGGTGCGTTCCGGCACCGAAAGATGCCGCATTAGCCGCTCAACCATAATGTCGCTATCAACCGTACTGGATGGCCCCGGCATAAAAGGCAAGGCGTCGCCAGCTACCTCATTATGGTGATGCGACTTACGCTGCTCATTCAAAAAGCTACGGTACGCTATGCTGTGCAGCCAACTACTGAAACTGGCCTCGGCACGGAAACTTTTCAGGCTCTTGTAGGCGCGCAAAAACACCTCCTGCGCCAAGTCATCCGCTTGTGCGTGATCGCCCGCGGTTAATCGACGCAGAAAGTGCCGGACGCCATTTTGATGCTGGCGAACCAGAGTCGCGAAGGCGTGCTGATCGCCACGGGCAATAACCCGTGCAATCAGCGCTTTATCATTCATCGTTAGTTAAGTAAGCCGAAATTAAGAAGGCGACGCCAATAAATACCGGGAAAACCCCGAACATAACGCCGACATCCAAGTCACCCACTGACCACCCGGCCACTAAACAGGCCAGCCCTGCTGACACCAAAACCAGGCCTTTACGACGGTCGCCATGACGACTGCTGGGCGAAGTGCCCAACTGCCCTAAAAGCTCCGAAGTTAGTGTACCTCCGTTTTCCAGATGCTTTTGCAAAGTTAACTGTAAATGCTTTTTATGATGAGCCGATAAAGCCAAGCCCACAATAATAACGATTGAAATACTCAGCATGGCTGTAATTGGTACCCAAAGATCGGACATAACGCCCCCTATTGTTGTTCAATTGTTTGACTTACACAGTATTAGACACAACAACGAATACTTTTGGATGCAAAAAATTTATGGCAGTGGCTGATAGCCTTTCCAGTCAGGTACTAATTCCTGCTGCTCACCGTCATATTCAAGCGTTATGAAATGCTCATCCACCAGGTCTACGCGCAGGCAGTCATCCACAGCCAATAAGTCGTCTTTATGAATTTGCTCTGCCCCAGCTAAGCCTGCTTTAGATACTTGCGCACGCGCCAGTTGCTTTGCCGAATTAGGCGAGTCAGCAACCACCACGGTAAAGTCGTGATACTCAGCAAGTTTATTGGAGAAATAGCCGCCAAAGTTCACAAAATACAGTTTTTTGTCCGAAGGGTTAGCCGGCTTTGTCTGGGTAAGCTGAATGCGGTAGCCATCTACGTGGTGCAGGTGAACAAAACTGTCCAGGTGCAGCCCTTTTTGTGTGCCAAACCAACCTTTTCGAATGGCAGGATAGGTATCTTCCATGCGCTTACCCACCACAAAGCGAACGTCGTGCAGCTCTATATTGGCACCGGGGGCTGTGCCACCCACATAAACCAGAAACAACTTGTTATCGGTTTCGCTCATTGTTCTACCCTACTCATTACCAACAAATTGAAACCGCGGTATCTGGGTACCGTTCACGTTTACCGTTTCCACGAACATATCAAAGGGGCGTACCCAAAGCTTTTGTTCACCATAAAGGGGCTTATAAAGCACCATACACTCTTCGGTTTCGCTATGGCGGACGGTATCAATAACGCGGTAGCGACCGCCTTTGTAATGCTCGTAAATGCCTGGTTTTATGGTCATGTTGGCCTACTACAATGTACGTAGTGATTATGTATAATTTAGAAGTACCCAAAAGACAGTCAAGAACAAGCGCTTCTCATTTTATCGACTTACCTAATTCATTCTAAGTTAAATTTTTAACTATTTAGATACCATGGTGAATACGATTAAAGTTATGCAACTAAAAAATCGCTCAACTGCCTTAGGATTATTAAAGTATCGACTTCGCTCGACTTCGAACCAACTTTATGTATAAAAATAACTTTATAAACGGATCCTTTATGAATAAGCTCCTGAGAGAAGCTTGGTAGCTCATTCATTTTAACCACATCAAAAAATTTTCCTTCACAAAATAATGCCACTTTCATTCAGATTCCCTCTTAATTGAGTAAGAGGGAATTCTAAAAAATTACAAAAAAATAACTATAAGCCTTTGATTAAAGAATTGTAAGATATCGCCCAAAGTCAGAATGATATCGTAGACAACTTCCCTTTCCGCTCTTCAATTGATTTTTTTAGGATCTGTAGTTTTGAATTTACTTTTCTTGCGTACTCTAGAACTTTAGGTTCCACCATTTTTATTATCATTGGCAACTCAAGAACGGGAATGAGTAAGAGCTCATTATCTGAGCTACGATCTACCTGTTCAATAAAGGATGGTTCTTCGGATATTTTCTGTATAGTACTTCTAAGAACAAGAATTGATATATTAATATCTATAAATGGATTATCAATCTTCATTACCGAACTTGAACTAGACTCACGAACGGAATGAACCTCCGGTTTACCTTCGTCATTAAACATAAAGCTTGCTTCAACAGACGCCAGTCTATCTTCCAGATTAATCTCACCATTATTCCAACAAACTTCTTCTAAAAATCCCTCTAAGATAGGAACTAAATAATGTTCTTCAAAAAAGTTAGTATCCAACTGATGTAGAAAAATTATTTCTTGTGTATAAGATAAGAACTCAATTTGGCTTTTATAAAATTTTAGCTTATTTTCTTCCGGCATGGTGCTTATGAAACGCGACGCAAAAAACTCTCTTATGCTTTTATGTATAAAGTGATACGCAGTTCCCTCTTGTACAACTAAGCATGTATTTTTTGAACAATCCGAGAAAAAGCTCTCTGGACTTGCTGGCTCTATATTGCAATAATCTCCCGCCCTAGAAACAAACCTCCTGATGTCACTTCGCTTTACAGCTGTAGTTTTTTCTAACATACACACGAAAGAAAAAGACTCAAATAACTGCTCTAATTGACTAACATTAAGGTTAGATTTATATTCTCGCCTAAATCCAGGCTTTGTACCATCATGACGCTCCGCTAAAAGAGGGAATAGCCCGTCATAAAATTCTGTCGGTGACTCAGGGATCTTTTGAAAGCTTTTATAAGTGATAGTGAATAAAGTCAGTAAAAGAGGGGTTGATATAAGGGATATCACATCTGATTTTGCACCTTTAAGGGCACCTAATATTTCGCCTACTAAACCATCATCCTCAATGAGTAAGTTTAACAAAGGTTCAAAATCTTTTTCGCTTAACTTTTTTAATTCATATACCTTAACAAAAGATAGTTTCTGTATTTCTGAACCAGGTCGGGAGGATACTAAAACCTTCATTTCTGAAACTTTAAAAAACAAACCCTCTAAATATGAAACAGTATCTTTAACGTTTTCATCAGGAATTTCATCGAACGCATCTAATATTAACGTAAAATGCCCAGACTTCAGTATTGTCTCAATTTCAGATTCAGACTCAATTGAAATTCCGAGTTCTTTTAGGCATTCAGAAATTAAACTTCTAATTGAATTGACTTTTGATATTTTTCTCAACTCAATAAAAATAGGAATACTTGTTCCCGATCTGATCTCCTGACTAGTCAAGTATCTAAGTAAGATAGACTTTCCTTGACCAGCAGTACCTTGTATGACTATATGTTTATTATCAAACTCATCTAATCTGTCCAGCTGAAATTCATCAGATTCATGTAGAACTTTAGATGGATAATAAAATTCCCTTAAGTTTACAGAACGGTTATATTGCCAAAATGTCTTAACTTCCTCTACCTGAATAGCTTTGCGATACAAGTCTGAGAAACTCACGTCTTCATTTAGCTGTATAGTGCTATTGCTAGAAATGTATGTAAAAAGACTCTTCAGTAAATGTCTATAACCTTCTTCCCCAGCTAATTTTAAAAAATCCAAGTCTTCAGACATAAAAAAGATACCTTAATATTAAATAGTTATATTAATGCTATCTTTTATAGCAAACGAATGCTTTCTACTCAATACTAAGATATTTATGCATCTGCACAGAAAGGCGCCAGTTGCGCGCTATGCAAGTTTTCATAGCAAGCTCGGTGGCGCGTGGGCGTTGGCTTATAGGTTGCAGGCAAATTACGGCGTCTGCTTTGGGTGGGCAGCGTTTTAGAAGGGAGTCTAACGCGTCTATGTGCTTTTGCATGGCTACGGGGTGCTTTATTTCGTTAGCGTGTGCCATACAGTCTGGGCGTACCAGGTAGCCGCCTGGCATATCCAGTTTGGGCGACACCGTTACCCAGGTGTTGTCAGTTACTTTTAGCTCAAAGGTACCGCTGGTTTCTATTTGCAGTTGGTAACCTTTGGCTTCTAAGGCATTACCAAGCGGCAGCAGATCAAACATAGCAGGTTCGCCGCCGGTTATAACTACGTGTTTGGCGGTGTAACCTTCTTTTTCAAAGCGGCTGATAATGTCTTCTGCGGTCATTTCAGCCCACTCAGCGGTAGCTTCGGTTTTTGCCATTAGGCGCTCAACGCTTACCTGGTCACTTGGGTTGGTCTCCCATGTGTGCTGGGTATCGCACCATGGGCAACCCACAGGACAACCCTGCAAACGCAGAAAAATAGATGGCACTCCGGTAAAGGTGCCCTCGCCTTGCAAGGTTTCAAAAATTTCGTTGATGCGGTAAGGCATAGCTTCCGTTAAAATGGCTTTGGCTAGAATGTATGAATGCGGATTATACGGGGAGTTACAGCATGTCGCAAAAGGTCGTTGTTATTTATTCAGGCGGAATGGACTCGTTTACCGTTTTGCACAAAGCGCTACAAGAGGGAAACGAGGTTCTGGCACTGTCGTTTAACTATGGGCAACGCCATGTAAAAGAGCTTGAAGTTGCGGCTAACGTCTGTAAACAGCATGGAATACCCCATAAAGTTATCGATATTACCGCTATTAACTCTCTGCTTTCCGGCAGTTCACTCACCGACGACATAGACATTCCCGAAGGGCACTACGAAGAAGAGTCAATGAAATCTACCGTAGTACCCAACCGCAACATGATTTTGCTGTCACTGGCCATTGGTTACGCCGTGTCCGAAAACGCCTCGGCGGTTTACTATGGTGCGCACTCGGGTGATCACGCTATTTACCCCGACTGCCGCCCCGAGTTTGTACGCCAAATGGATGTAGTGAGTAAAATGGCGAACTACGACCCAGTAGCCGTCCACGCCCCCTACTTAGATGTAGATAAAAACGCGATTTTAGCCGACGGCCTGAAAATGGGGTTGGATTACAGCCAAACCTGGACTTGCTATAACGGCCGCGACAAAGCCTGTGGTAAATGCGGAGCTTGTCAGGAGCGCTTAGAGGCCTTCGCCGCCAACGGCATTGAAGACCCCATTCTTTATGAATAAAGAGCTACGAATAAAAGGCTCCGAATAACCTACAACCAGCGTTGGGCTTGCTCCCAGCGCTCGGTGCGTTTTAACTCTTCCAGCGAAACCGCTGGCGATGACATCAGCATTCTATTCACACGTTGTGCGCTTTCTGGCTCGGTAGCGGGTAAGTTAGCGTCCAGCACTTGCACTGCGCCTGCTCTGTCGTTACACACCAGTATCATGTCGCAGCCGGCGTTAAGAGCGGCGACGGCGCGTTGCTGCATGTCACCGGCAACGGTAGCACCCTGCATAGACAGGTCGTCACTAAATATGGTGCCATTAAACTGCAGCTCGCTGCGCAGTATCTGTTGCAACCAAAACTCGCTAAAACCGGCGGGCTGAGGGTCAATTTGCGGGTAAATAACATGGGCCGGCATAATGCCGTCCAGTTTCTGGCTTAATGACAAAAATGGTTTTAAGTCATGGGCCCTAATTTGCGCCAGAGTTCGGTCATCTTCAGGAATGGCAATGTGGGAATCGGCCTGAACGGAGCCATGCCCCGGGAAGTGTTTACCGGTACACGCCATACCCGCCTCGTGCATGCCTTCAATAAAAGACGACGCCAGTTTAGAAATTTCAGATGGCACTGCTGAAAAAGCGCGATCACCAATAACATCACTGCAGTCGTCTACGTCCAGCACTGGTGCAAAGCTAATATCAATACCTACAGCCTGAACCTCTGCTGCCATTAGCCAGCCTAAATCGCGGGCGGCGCGCTGCCGTTCGTCTTCGTTTTCTATTTGTTGCAGCGACCCCATAGCAGGAATAGCGCTAAAGCCTTCACGGAAACGCTGCACACGCCCACCTTCGTGGTCTACCGCAATGAGCAAAGGTTTGCCGGCGGCCGCTCGTGCCTCGCGTGTCAGCGCCTGTAACTGCTCTAAGGACGCAAAGTTGCGTGTAAATAAAATAAGGCCGTTAACGGCGGGTGCCGCAAGAAGTTTTTTGTCTTCGGCGGTCAGCTCAGTGCCCGCAATATCTATCATTACTTGTGCCATAACAGCGGCTTTCTCGTTTGGTTTTCAATAGTCAGCAGTTTGCCATGAGTTAAGTAAAGACGCCATGTTCCCTGTTTATCTTTTCGCTCCTTATGCTAAATTAACATTTTTACAACACAATAAGAGATGCAGTATGAGACTCGACAAATCACTTTTATGCATAGGTATTACTCTGGCCCTTTCTGCCTGTGGTGGTTCAGATAGCGGTGGTACGGACAATTCTGGTGGAACCAATAACGACGATGGTTACGCCTTTTGCTCGGTCGAGGACCAAAATCAGCGCTTTTTCGAATACATGAAGGACGACTATTTTTGGGCTGACCAACTGCAGGACAGTTTAGATCCTGAAGCTTTTGACGATGTGTATGCGGTACTTGAAGAACTGCGTGTACCGGAGGACCGCTACAGCTATATATTAACGGAGGAAGAGTACGATCAGCTGTTTGTCAGCGCTACCTACTTCGGCTTTGGCTTCTCTATGGAACAAATTAGTGAAAGCCGCGTTAAGTTTCGCTTTGTCTATGACGACTCCCCTGCCGATACCGCAGGCATTGACCGCGCCGATGAACTTATTGCTATTGAGGGTGTAGCGGTTTCTGAACTGCTTGCTAATGGTGAATTTAATGACGCACTGGGCCCTAATGAAGAAGGTCTGAGCCGCGAAATTACCTGGCAAAAGCCTGACGGCACAGAACAAACTGAAGTGCTAAGTAAAGTTGAAGTAGAAACCAATACCGTTATGGGTGCTCAAACTTACCAGCTGAACGGCGAAACCGTTGGCTACTTTACATTAGATTCTTTCATTAACCGCACCGGCGACGACTTAAACAATGCCTTTGATTTATTTGCAGCTGAAGGTATTAACCATTTAGTCATTGATGTTCGCTACAACGGTGGTGGTTTGATCCGCTACGCTAACCAGGTCGCAACTCAGGCGGCAGGCATAAATGTGCAGGGTGAAACCTTTTTGGAGTACCGTTTTAACGAACAAAACAGCAACAATAATCAGAGCATTGACTTTAGTCTGGTCGATGGCGTTGAACAGCTAGATTTAGACCGTGTATTTGTACTGACTACCGGCAGCAGTTGTTCGTCTTCAGAAATCATTATTAACTCCCTGAGTCCTCACATTGAGGTTGTTACTGTTGGTGAACCCACCTGTGGGAAACCGGTAGGCCAACAGCCCGAAGAGCTGTGCGATAAAGTCACCTTTGCGATTAACTTTGAGACCGTAAACTCAGAAGGTGAAGGCAAATATTACGACGGTATTGCTCCGAACTGTTCAGTTGAAGACGAAATTGTCGGAGACTGGGGTAGCGCTGAGGATCCAATCACAGCGGCTGCAAATACTTACATCAGCAGTGGCAGCTGCCCTGCCGCTTCAGCTAGCGCAGAAACGAAAAAGAGCGCTCAGAAGCGCTCTTTTGTAACACCTATCTACAATATGAAAGATAAGCGCGAGTCTATTCAGTAAGAACTCGTATTTGCAGCGGTTAGTCTTTAACCGCTGCTTTTCTTATGTCACCTTTCGCCGTATAGAACTGATTATTCTCAATAATACCCGGCGCAAAGCTGTCGACACCAATAGCGGTTAAACGCAGTTCTTCGGTTTCAGCCAACTTATCAGCCGTTTCTTTGTCGACTAAGCCTTTTTGCAGTGCCGCATCGGCCAGTTCCTGACCATTAAGGTTGGAAGATAACTCACCACGTTTTTGCGCCTTACGCAGTGTTTTATAAACCGGCTTCATTTCCAGCATAGACAAAAATGCTTTTTCCATGTGTCCGGTAGCGTCACCGATGCTGTCTTTCCAGTAGCACAAGAAGGTGTGACGGTCACGGGTAACACCCGGCTCCATCATGCTGGTGCTGATATTCTGTAAGATCTCATCTGATGGCTTTTTGAAGTGATTTCCCAGAGGGAAAATCAGTATACGCATTACCCACGCCATAAAGCGGTTCGGGAAGTTGTCAAAGAAGCCATAGAAGGCATCAGCAATGCTGAATAAATGGTGTTTAAGCGCGTAATGAACGTAAGGCAAGTCAGCCACCTGGCGACCTTCATCTTCAAAGCGCTTAAGTACTGCCGAAGCCATATACAAGTGGCTTAACACATCGCCTAAACGGGCTGAGATCATCTCTTTACGCTTTAAATCGCCTCCCATCATCAGCATGGAAATGTCCGACGCCAGTGCAAGCCCCCGGCTCATACGGCCCAGCTTGCGGTAATAGTGCGCGGTTTCACCACTAACCGGTGATTCGCCAAAACGAGCACCAGTAAGACCCAGCCACAAGCTGCCAAAGACGTTGCTAGCAGCAAAGCCAATATGTTTCAGTAGCAGGCTGTCAAAGTCGCGCATACCTTCGTCTTCATTCGGGTTAGCCGCAGCCTTCATTTCTTTTAACACGTAAGGGTGGCAACGCGTTGCACCCTGACCAAATATCATCAAGTTGCGAGTCAGAATATTCGCGCCTTCAACGGTAATGGATACCGGTGTTGCCATGTACGCATGACCCAAATAGTTATGCGGACCTAACTGAATGCCTTTACCGGCATGAATATCCATGGCGTGTTCAAGTACCTCGCGCCCCATTTCGGTCATATGGTACTTAGTCATGGCCGTAACAACAGACGGGCTCTGCCCCTGACATAATGCAGAAATAGTCAGTCGGCGTGTTGATTCCAGAATGTAGTTGGTACCACCAATTTTACCCATTGATGACTGAACGCCTTCAAACATACCAATGGGCATACCAAACTGCTGACGAACGTAAGCATAAGCACCGGTCATACGCTGGGTAACGTGGCCCGACGCCGTAGCCAAGGCCGGTAAAGAAATACCACGGCCAGCTGACAAGCATTCGACCAACATACGCCAGCCTTTACCAGCGTAATCAGCACCACCAATAATCCAGTCCAGCGGAATGAAAACGTCTTTACCAAAGGTTGTACCGTTAAGGAAAGCCTGGTTCAGCGGGAAATGGCGGTCGCCAATTTCAACGCCTTTGTGCGAAGTAGGAATTAACGCACAAGTAATACCTATTTCTTTTTTACTGCCTAAAAGCGCTTCGGGGTCATAGAGTTTAAAGGCCAAACCCAAAACGGTTGCTGACGGAGCCAGTGTAATGTAGCGCTTAGACCAATTAAGACGAATACCGACAACTTCTTTGCCTTCGTGCTCGCCTTTGCAAATGATGCCTTCATCGGGAATAGCACCCGCGTCGGAGCCAGCCTCAGGTCCTGTCAGTGCAAAACAAGGAATGTCTGTTCCGTCCGCAAGGCGTGGTAACCAATAGTCTTTTTGCTCTTTTGTACCATAGTGAGTCAGTAACTCACCCGGACCTAATGAGTTAGGCACCATGACCGATACCGCCGCACTGATAGAGCGGCTGGCAATTTTCGAAACAATGTAAGAGTTTGCCGCGGGAGAAAAATCCAGGCCGCCGTGATCTTTGCCAATAATCATGGCAAAGAAACGTTCTTTACGCAGGTAGTCCCAAACTTGTTTGGGTAAGTCACGGTCTTGTTGAACAATTTTAAAATCGTCCAGCATGTCCATCAGTTTTGCCAACTGGTTATCGACAAACGCCTGCTCATCAGCGGTCAGTTTTGGCTCGGGTACATCAAGTAACTTCTGCCAGTCTGGGCGGCCGCTGAACAACTCGCCGTCCCACCAAACGTCACCCGCTTCCATAGCTTCGCGTTCGGTATCCGACATAGGCGGCAAAATGCGCTTAAAAATAGCAAAAACCGGTTTAGTTACCAGGCTGCGACGGATATCTCCGACTGCAAACACCAGTACCACTAAAACCACTAACAGAATAAAAATTTCCATGGTTATCTCCAGTGCACCATCACAATAAAAGTGTCGTCAAATCTCGAACTTACAACGGTATCTTTACGCTTCTTCAAGCCCGCCGGAAACAAAAGGTATGAGCTGATCAATGACGTCCTGCGCCTCAACCTTTTCATTAAATTCCGACTGAGCAATTTCAATTAAAGCCTGCCCCGATACTTGAGCAAAAACGGCGGCGCCTAATATAAAGTGTAGACGCCAAAACATTTGTTGCTCATCTAAATGTGGATTTGCGCGCTTTAACAGAGCTAATAAATGCTGCAATACACCGCCAAACTCTTGCTGAGTATATTTGCGCAAATGCCCCTGAATTTCAGAATAAGCAAAGCCGAGTAATCTTAAAAAGATATCCGGCCCTTGTTTATTAACCTCAGTTAACTTTGCCAGCGGTATTTTGAAACGCTTAAACAGTTCTTCTGTTTTTAACTCGCTTTGCTGTTCAGCCTGTTGCAGCTGTTCTTCCAAAACAGGCATAAAAATAACTAAATAGCGTGCCATTACCGCTTGAATAAGCGCTTTTTTTGAACCAAAGTGATAATTGACAGAGGCAAGGTTAACCCCCGCCTCCTGCGTGATTTGCCGTAAAGAGGTTTGCTCAAATCCATCTCTGGAAAAAAGCATTTCTGCGGCGTTGAGTATTTTCTTTTGAGTCGAAATGCGTGCTGCCATGAAATAAATAAACGCATGATTTAAACATGCGTTTAATCTAATTCATGTCGTTTCAGCGTGCAAGTGTTCGCTGAATTTATTTTGATCTGCCGCGTAAACTTAATTGCATAAGATTTAATGCCGCCAGTAATGACGGTGGAACAGAATAAGTACGGTCATAATTTCAAGACGACCCGCCAACATTGCAAAAATAAGCAGCAATTTAGCGCCGCCGTCCAGGCTTGAGAAGTTACCTGCCGGACCTATAATTTCGCCTAAACCAGGGCCGACGTTACCCACCGCCGAGGCAGCACCGGATATTGCTGTCAAAAAGTCGAGGTCAAATAACGACAAACCCAGCGCTATAACGGCTATAAGAAGAAAGTACATAAAACAGAAAGCAACCATAGAGCCCAGCAGCGAGTCGTTGACCCGGCGCTCCTGATAAGTTTGCACACTAACCAGGTTAGGATGAATTAACTGGCTGAACTGCTTTCTTAATAAAAGTTGTGACAACTGAAAACGGAAAATTTTCATGCCACCGGAAGTTGAACCGGTACAACCACCAATAAACATCAAATAGAAGAAGACCATTAACGACCAGCTTCCCCAACTGCCGTAGTCTTCTGTTGCGTACCCCGTTGTTGTTACCACCGACACCACGTTAAAAGCAGTGTGCATTAACGCATCGCCAAATTCCCGACCTTTGGCTATTTGCACCAAAGTAATCAACGCAATAGCAATAAGCAGAAAAGTTACAAAGGCGCGCACCTGAGTGTCTTTCCAAAGCGGTTCAAAGTCTCTTTTCAGTAACCGTATATAAAGCACAAAGGGTAGTGCCCCGGCCACCATAAAAATGGTGCCCGTTACAACCAGGAATGGGGTATCAGAAAAGTGCCCAAAAGAGGCATCGTAGTTTGAGAAACCGGCAGTCCCAATAGTCGTCATGCCGTGGACAAAAGCGTCAAAACTGCCCATCCCGCCAATTAAATACAGACCAATAACCGCCGCCGTTAATATGAGGTACACTCGTCCTATTGCCATAACCATATGGCTTGAGCGCGGCATAAACTTGCCCGACATATCGGATGATTCAGCCTGGAACAGGCGCATCCCCCCCACTTGGAGGAAAGGTAAAATTGCCATTGCCATTACGATGATTCCAATACCACCTAGCCACTGCAGCATAGCGCGCCACAACAGTACACTGGCGGGTAGATCATCCAACCCTGAAATAACCGTTGCACCGGTTGTGGTAATAGCCGACATGGCTTCAAACCAGGCGCTTGAAAAATCGAGATAAGGCTTCGCAAAAATAAAAGGCAAGGTTGCAAATAAGCTGGCTGACACCCAACACAACGAGGTCAGCAAGAAGACTTGTCGCGCTCTGAGCTTAGCATCGCCAACTGGCTGCAGAAATAAAACCAAGCCAACAACCAAGCCAATAATAGAGAGCGTTAAATAGGTCCATTGCTCTTTCTCGCCGCTGACAACCGCCATAACGAAAGGGGCAAGCAACGCAATAGAAAGCAGCGCAATCAATCCGCCCACCGCTTTTAGCAGTAGCTTAATGGCCTGTCGACTATCAAGCGGCGTTTGCCGTAAGGATTGATTGCTGTGCAATGACATAGTGTCAGTTAGACGTATCTAAAGGCGCAAATGACTTCACTAAGTCGTCAATGGCTTTCATTTGCTGCAAATAAGGCTCTAACGCATGTAAAGGTAACGCGCAGGGTCCATCGCACTTGGCTTCATCGGGGTTAGGATGAGCTTCAATGAACAAACCGGCAATACCCAATGACATACCAGAGCGAGCCAGTTGTGCAGCCTGTGCCCGCCGACCATCGGCTGAGTCAGCTCGTCCTCCCGGACGTTGCAAGGCATGAGTAGCGTCAAAGATAACCGGCGCCATGGGCTTCATATCATCCATGCCAAGCATATCAACAACCAAATTGTTGTAACCAAAGCTTGAGCCACGCTCACATAACATGATTTTTTCGTTGCCCGCTTCTGCAAACTTTTTGATGATGTGCTTCATTTCATGCGGCGCAAGAAACTGTGGCTTTTTAATGTTAACCATAGCGCCAGTTTCCGCCATGGCAACCACCAGGTCAGTCTGTCGCGCAAGAAACGCAGGAAGCTGTAATACATCAACCACTTCCGCTACCGGGGCCGCCTGATGGGGCTCGTGGACGTCGGTAATAAGAGGCACGTTAAACTGCTGCTTTACCTCTTCAAAAATGCGTAAGCCCTCTTCCAGGCCGGGTCCGCGAAATGAATGAATGGACGACCGGTTAGCTTTATCAAATGATGCCTTAAACACGTATGGAATACCCAGTTTGCTGGTTACTTCCACATAATGTTCGGCAATTCGCAGGGCTAAGTCACGAGACTCCAGCACATTCATTCCGCCAAATAAAGCAAACGGCTTGTCATTTGCAATTTGAATGTCGTCCAGCTGCAATTCTTTGATCATCCTAAACTCCTGCGATTAGCTACCAACAACACGTAAGATCTGGCCTGCGAAGTACGCCATGTAAGTTCCCAGCGCATACCCCATTACCGCTAATAATACACCAACCGGCGCTAATGAAGGATGAAAAGCTGAGGCAACAACAGGTGCTGACGCCGCACCACCAACGTTCGCCTGACTGCCAACCGCCATATAGAACACGGGAGCACGCAACAGTTTTGCCACCAATAGCATCAAGCCAGCATGAATGATCATCCAGATAGCACCAATTAAGAAGTACTTCGGGGTTTCCACAATTTTTGTGACATCCATATGCAGGCCAATACTGGCAACCAGAACATAGACGAAAACTGAGCCAATTTTCGAAGCGCCGGCAGCTTCCATTGACCGGGCCCGGGTAAAGGACAGCGCGATACCGCCAGCGGTTGCAAGCACAATCACCCAGAAAAATAAGCTGTCTAAACTGAATTTACTCAATGCCGGGTAATTCGTCGCTATTGCCGGTGCAATCCAGTCAGCTAATAAATGCGCCAAACCAGCAACACCAAAGCCAATAGCTAAAATGAGCATCAAGTCGCGTAGGCTGGGGTTTCTGACATGCTCGGCTTCATACTTTTCAACTCTGTGGCGAATATTGTCGATAGCTGATGTATCTGCTCCTGTACGAGCGTCTATCTTCTTAGAGTTTGCAGCCATATACAGCAATACTGCCATCCAGAGGTTGGCGACAATAATATCAACAGTGACCATGGCGGAAAAAATATCGCCACCCACTTCATACACTTCTTTCATTGCGGCCTGGTTCGCACCACCGCCAATCCAGCTTCCGGCAATTGTTGTCATTCCTCGCCAGACAGCGTCAGGTCCTGCTCCGCCTATCATTTCCGGAAACAGAGTGGAAACCAGTAGCAAAGCAATTGGACCACCAATCACAATACCGAAGGTACCGGTTAAAAACAGAATAAGAGCCTTAGAACCAAGACCTAAAACGGCTTTAACATCCAGACTTAAAGTCAGTAAAACCATACAGGCAGGTAACAGGTAATCCATAGCAATATCGGTTACTGCTGTCTGGTTTCCGTCAACAATACCAAAGGTATTCAATAACGAGGGCAGAAAATAACAAAGCAACAACGCAGGAACAAAACGGTAAAACTTTTTGAAAGCAGGGTGTTCACTGGTGTTTGTATAAAAAACGAAACCGAGAATTGCAAATAATAACCCGGCAACAACTCCGTCGTTGGTAATTAACGCATTGGTTTGAGAAACAACTGATTCAGGCGCCAACATAAATATTCCCTTAAATTAACCGGCAATAAGTGCTTGTTTTGACATTGCAACGTGCAGCAGAAATGCTATCCAGCCACAGGCGCCAATAAACCCAAGCCAGCGAGCGCCAGCTGTCTTTCCTTTCATGGCTAATACGCCAAAGCCAATGTAAGCAATAACACCTATCACTTTGTCCGTTAGCCAGGGAACCTGAATTGGGTACATACTTAAGCTCACCATGATACCAACGGCGCTAAGCAGCAATAAGGTGTCGTTAACGTGAGGGACTATTTTTAACCACTTCTTTTTAACTAATGGCGAGTCAATTAATTGCAGTACGAAACGGAATAAAAAAAGGCTGATCGAAATCAGCACAAACAATACATGTAAGTGTTTAAAAGCAGTGTACACAAGTAACCTCTTATTATTTAATTAAATTTTTCTAAGTTCAGGCAGGGCTTTAATCACTACATCAAGAAACTTGGGTGAATAGTAGCGACCTTTTTCATCGTTCAACCGTACTGTAATATCGTCATCGCTGATGCCACTCTCCCACCATTCCAGGAGCTGCTCAGTTAATAACAAAACTTGAGTACTTATTGCAATATCGGAACCTTGTTTACCTTCCGGCAAACCCAGTCCGTCCCACCGCTCAAGTCTTTCTATTAATGCTCTATGGGCACTCTGTGTTGCTTCATGCTCACCATGCGCTAATGCTCTCAGTGAACGTGCCACACGCTGCTGACAGGTTGTTTCTACGGCAGCTGCGGCATCAGTTGCGCAATCGAGTAATGGCCGAGCTTGTGCGAACAATGACCAGGCTAATGCGGTCGTTTCCGCGTCATCTGCAACAACCCGTTGTGCTATTTCGTAAGTCAAACGAACTTCATTGTCTTGCTCAAGAACACGATTAAACTGGCTTGCATGGTGAAGCATGAGCTGATCCGCTAAGCGCGCCAGGAATTTATCGGAATCTTCCAGGCACACAACGTTATCCTGTGCCAGTTGGACGTTCTCTGAAAACAATTGAAGAACGTGATGATCGTCTGCGGTCAGAGGGCGAGACAAGCCTCCGATAAACAAAACGGATCCATGTGTACGACAGTGACTGCGGCAATATAAAAGCACGAAGTCGTCGCCATAATAGGAACCATGGTTCGCAATAACATGCTCAAGTTCTGACAAAGCTTTTGACGGGATAACAGAGCGTAAGGTTTGCCCGACACAAACTTTCGAGTCTTCACCATGAGCGGCCAGAACTTTATAGGTGGAGCCGTCTTCATTAGACGTTGCATAAAGCGTCTGCTTTGCCCCGCCAATAACCCAACTGAGTTGTTGCACTAAACCATCAACAAAGCTATTCATTGGCTGTAAAGCGTAAAGGTTCGCAGAAGCTGAGATGATTTTTTCAAGCCCGTGACGGCTTTGGTCAATCGACATAATATCGCGGTATGAACGCAACGATGACATGACTGCGGTAAAGAGTTTTTGCGCCGTAAGTTCTGTCTTAGACTTATAGTCGTTAATATCGTAATTAACGATAACCGTACGCTCTGGCGCTTGCCCCGGCTGCCCGGTTCGCAGAATAATGCGGGTAAAGTGGTTGTCTGCCTGTTCGCGAATATAGCGCGCCACCTGCAGTCCGGCGTCGTCTGTTTCCATGACAACATCCAGTAACAGTATTGCCGCATCAGGGTGTTCATCGATTAATTGCCGCGCTTCTTCACCAGAAAAAGCACTGTAAAACTTTAACCCCCGACCTAAAAAATTAAAGTCGTTTAAGGCCAGTTTGGTTACGGCGTGCACCTCTGGTTCGTCGTCGACAATCAGAATTTTCCAGTATTCTGTCGGTAATTTTGTGGTTTGCTGGCTGGCTTCGTCAGCAAACATAAACTGATTGCTCATTATTATTCTCTCTCCGCCCTGGCTTTCTTCCCACCGGTAACTCGTTCTACCCTAGCATAATCCTGCCAACGGTTAATCATTTTATAACCATTTTTCAACAACAGCTCAACGACACTATCTGCCTGTTGCCATCCTTGCTCAAGTAGTAACCAGCCCTGTTCAACTAAACGTTCATTAGCCTGTTTTATAATAGTCTCAATATCGGCTAAACCATTATTTTCTGCAACTAATGCCGTATGGGGTTCAAATCTAACATCCCCTGCGCCTAAATGTGGATCGCCAGCATCAATATAAGGTGGGTTGGATAGCACCAAGTCAAAGTTAAGCGACTTTGGCACAGATTGAAACCAGTCGCTGTACAAAATATCAACATCTAAGCCTAATTTTTTACTATTACGCTTAGCCAGTTCAACGGCTGCTTCATTGCTGTCACACGCCATAACCTGCCACCCGGGTCGTTCCGACTTTAGCGCCAGTGCCACCGCTCCGGTTCCTGTGCCTAAGTCGAGCACACGGGCGTTTTCAGGAAGATCCAGGCTAAGGGCGGCTTCAACCAGGGTTTCGGTGTCAGGCCGGGGGATCAAAGTGCTGTCGTTAACTTCAAGCATCAGTGACCAAAACTCGCGGCGACCGGTTATATGAGCCACCGGACGCCCCTTCTGGCGAGTTGCAATAACGCTCCGATAATGCTCAAGCTGCTCAGCCGTGAGTTCTTTTTCAGGCCAGGTCAGAAGATAGGCTTTTTCTTTATTCAACACATAACAAAGTAAGGCAGATACATCAGCAGCCGCGTCTTCGCTTTGACTTAACTGCTCTCTGCCCCAGATTATCGCCTGCTGTAGTGTCATTGCTGTCCTTCAGACAACGCCGCCAGTTGATCGGCTTGATGCTCAGTAATGATTGCATCGAGTATTAAGTCGATATCGCCGGTTAGCACTTCATCTAATCGGTACAAGGTAAGGTTAATGCGGTGGTCTGTAACACGGCTCTGCGGATAGTTGTATGTACGGATACGCTCCGAACGGTCACCACTGCCCACTAAGTTACGACGCGTGCTGTCTTCTTCAGCCTGACGTTTTTCGTCTTCCAGACGCTGTATTCTTGCCTGCAAAACCGACATGGCTTTCGCTCGGTTTTTATGTTGAGAACGCTCTTCCTGACACTCAACGACCACCCCTGTCGGTAAGTGGGTAAGGCGAATGGCTGAATCGGTACGGTTAACGTGCTGACCACCCGCTCCTGAGGCGCGGTAAGTATCAACACGTAAGTCGGCCGGGTTAATTTCAACAGCTTCGGCTTCCGGAATTTCCGGCAACACCGCTACGGTACAAGCTGAAGTATGAATACGACCCTGCGACTCTGTTTCGGGAACACGTTGTACGCGGTGGCCGCCCGATTCAAACTTCATTCGACCGTAAACACCGTCACCACTCATATGCGCAATAATTTCTTTATAACCGCCGTGTTCGCCATCACTAGCACTGACAATATTCACTTTCCAACCATTTTTTTCTGCGTAACGGCTGTACATACGGAATAAGTCACCAGCAAATATTGAAGCTTCATCACCACCGGCGCCGGCCCGAATCTCCAAATAGCATGAACGGTCGTCGTTCGGGTCTTTAGGCAACAGCAACAGCTGCAGGCGGTTTTCCAGATCTTCTTCTGCTTCTTTGGCTTGCTTAAGCTCTTCTGCCGCCATTTCTCGCATCTCTGCGTCATCATCCTCAGCCATATCTTTGGCTGCGGCTTGATCATCCTGGTTCTGGCGATACTCTTCAAAGCACCCGACCACTTCTTCCAGTTGAGAATATTCGCGAGATAAAGCACGGAAACGGTTTTGATCGCTGATCACATCGGGCTCACCCAATAAAGCCTGCACTTCCTGATAACGCTCAACTAAGCCTTCTAGTTTGCGTTCAATGGATGGATTCAACATGTTTTTATTTGCCTTCTGATGGGTCAGAGGATGGCTCTGACCAAAGTTGTTGCAAAACGGCCAGCGTGTATTGATCGTTATTTTCGCCGGCAGATTTTAATAAGTTTGTCGGTTTGTGCGTTAACTGCTGCACCAGACGGTGACTGAACCTTTGCAGAACTTCAGCCGGGTCTTTACCCTGCTCAAGTTGGGCCAGCGCCTTTTTTAACTGCTCGTCGGCCAGAGTTCGCGTATGTGTCCGGTACTCTCGCACAAGCTCAACACTGTTAAGAGATTTCAGCCAGTCATTAAACTCTTGAGTCTGCTGCTGGATAATGACTTGCGCTTCACGCGCCGCCTGTTCACGGTTGCGAATGTTTTCGCTAATAATGCTTTGCAAGTCATCCACGGTATAAAGGTAGGCGTCGTCCAGTTCGTTAACCTGTTCTTCTATATCTCGGGGAACCGCTAAATCTATCAATAACATAGGCCTGTGACGGCGTTTTTTCAGCGCTTTTTCAATGCTGCCCTTACCCACAATAGGTAAAGTACTGGCAGTTGAACTGACAACAATATCGGCCTGTGGCAGAAGCTCAGAAAGCTCCGATAAACTGTGCGCTGTCGCCCCGACTCTCTCAGCCATTTCACGTGCGCGCTGTAAGGTTCTGTTAGCGACAATAATTTCGCTGACACCTTGTTGCTTTAAATGCTGAGCAACGAGCTCGGATGTATCGCCGGCACCAATAAGTAAGACTTTTGAGTTCTGTAAATTGGCAAAAATATGGCGCGCCATAGAAACGGCAGCATAGGCTACCGAAACCGCATTCTGACCAACTGCAGTTTCATTTCTTACGGTTTTTGCTACCCGGAAAGTTTGCTGGAACAAACGCTCGAGAATGCCACCGACAGAAGCTTGTCGTTTAGCGGCCTGGTACGCTTGCTTTACCTGCCCCAGAATTTGCGGCTCGCCCAGCACCAGAGAGTCTAAACCGCTGGCAACGGACATAAGGTGGGTGATGGCTTGTTCGCCCTGAAATAAATAGTGGTGATTTTCCAGAGCATCAGGAGGCAGGCTATGAAAACCCGTCAGCCAGCCCAATAGCAAGTCACCGGATACTTCACCGCGACAATACAGCTCTGTACGATTACAAGTAGAGACAATAACCGCTTCTTCAACGCCTTGAAGGTTACGCACGGCCTGCAACGCAGTGTCGAGCTGTTCGGCACTAAACGCGACTTGCTCACGCAAATCTACCGATGCTGTTTTGTGATTAATTCCAAGAGCTGAAATGGTCATCTGACTGTGAAACTCGTTATCCCAACGCGGCCAAAATCTAAGTTGTCCGATTGTACGTGAAAGCCTTAGTCATTGAAAGTCACAGCGCTTTCTGGTCAACTACTGGCATTCCGATTGCAGCAATAGAGAAATATGATTCAACGTCGAATTTTCTGGGTTTATCTCGTTACCGTTACCTTGCTCAGTGGGTGCGCACTACCAACCCCGCCAGAGCAACGCAGCAGCACCCAGGTGAACCAGCAAGTTATCAAAGCTCACCAGCAACAATTAGAGCAGCTGCAACAATGGTCGTTAAGTGGCCGCATGGCTATTATCCAGAAAAAGAAAGAAGAGCGTGACAGTTTTTATATCAACTGGGCTTATTTGCCACACCAACAAATCATTCGTTTTTCCCACCCGTTAAAAGGTCAGTTAGCGAAATTAACCATTGATGACAGCGGCGCTCTGTTAGTTGGTTCCGATAATGAAGAACGATGGGCACCTTCGGCCGATGCTCTGCTTTACCAAATACTCGGTGCGAGCGTTCCTTTTGAGCAGCTGCATAACTGGGTTATAGGTAAAAAAACTGTAGCACTAAAAGCTGTCCGCTATCATAACGACGGCACTTTGTCTCAGTCCCGGGTGTTTAACCAGGGGCAAGACTGGCAGATAAACTGGTTTTACGACCAAAGTAAGAGCCAAACGCTCACCCTGCCCGAACAAATACACTTAGAAAGTTCAAACCTCTTAATCAAGGTGCAAGTGAATCAATGGCAGTAACGACATTAACACTCCCTGCACCGGCAAAATTGAATCTGTTTTTGCACATTACAAGCCGTCGTCCGGACGGGTATCACAATCTGCAAACCGTATTTCAGTTTCTGGACTATGGCGACACCCTTAAGTTTCACCCGGACAAAACTGACGGGCAATTCCGTTTAATTGATGAAAATAGTCAAATACCGGAACAGGAAAACTTGGTTTGGAAGGCTTGGGCAACACTCAAGCAGGCATACAAAGAAAAAGGCTTTGAGCAACTACCCGGCTGTACTATTGAGTTGATAAAACACCTGCCGCAAGGTGCAGGTCTGGGCGGAGGTTCATCCAATGCTGCGACTGCTTTAGTTGGATTAAACCGCCTATGGGGCAGTCACTTTTCATCTTCTGAGTTGCAGAAAATTGGTGGAAAGCTCGGTGCAGATGTTCCCGTATTCATTCATGGGCAGGCATGCTTTGCCGAAGGTATCGGCGATATTTTTACCGACGTATCACCACCGGAACTTTGGTATTTAGTGGTAAAACCCGAAGTTTCCATAAGCACAGCTGAGCTGTTTTCTCACCCACAGCTAAAACGAGACTGCGCGGTTGTTAGTGCCCAAAACTGGGACACTCAAAACGTCACTAATGTATTTGAGCCAGTGGTCTGCGATCTACACACCGAAGTTGCTATGTTGCGTCGTGCCTTGCTAGAATACGCTCCGACTCGGCTCACTGGCAGTGGAGCATGTCTTTTTTCTTCATTTGAAACAAGGCAAGCCGCAAAGGAAGCGCAGCAGCATGTCCCTAAAGGGTTACGCTCATTTATCGCTCAAGGCCAGAACCGTTCACCACTTATCCAGACATTAACCCAATAAAAGTCGAGGTATGTTGTGCCTGACATGAAACTTTTCGCCGGCAACGCCACTCCGGAGCTAGCCCAGAAAATCGCCGATCGCCTTTATATCAAACTTGGTGAAGCATCCGTTGGTCGCTTTAGTGACGGCGAAATTAGCGTCGCTATTAACGAAAACGTCCGCGGTTCCGACGTCTTTATTCTTCAATCTACTTGCGCTCCGACCAATGACAACCTGATGGAACTCATTGTGATGGTCGATGCACTGCGCCGTGCATCAGCAGGCCGTATCACTGCCGTTATGCCTTATTTTGGCTATGCTCGCCAGGACCGTCGGGTTCGTTCAGCTCGAGTTCCAATTACGGCAAAGGTCGTTGCAGACTTCTTATCAAGCGTTGGTGTTGACCGAGTGTTGACTGTAGATTTACACGCTGAACAAATTCAGGGCTTTTTCGATGTGCCTGTCGATAACGTTTTCGGAACACCGGTGTTATTAGAGCACATGCGTCAGCAAAACTTTGACAACCCAGTTGTTGTTTCTCCCGATATTGGTGGCGTCGTCCGTGCTCGTGCTTTTGCCAAGCTTATGAATGACACTGACTTAGCTATCATCGATAAGCGCCGCCCTTCTGCTAACGTATCGCAGGTTATGCATATTATTGGTGACGTTAAAGGCCGTGACTGCATCATTGTTGATGACATGATCGATACCGGCGGAACCTTGTGTAAAGCCGCAGAAGCATTGAAGTCACATGGCGCTAAACGTGTGTTCGCTTATGCAACTCACCCGGTATTCTCAGGCAATGCCGTAGAGAACATCAAAGATTCAGATATTGATGAAGTGATAGTGACAGACAGCGTGCCGCTAAGCGACGCTATGAAAGCAACCGGTAAAGTCAGCCAACTGACATTGTCTGGTATGTTATCAGAAGCACTTCGCCGGGTAAGTAATGAAGAGTCCATTTCCGCAATGTTCGAGTACTGATTGTTGTAATTAATACCGCTCAGTGCTAGTATTGCGCGCCCTTAGAAACCGGCCACGTTGTCGGTTTCTAAGTTTCTGGGTCAGCTCTTGGTCGCGAGTGCTGACAAATAAAAAACTTTAAACATTGAGAGGCCACATCATGGCTGAATTAGATTTTAACATCAAAGCTACCGTCCGTACGGACAAGGGGAAAGGTGCGAGCCGCCGCCTGCGTCACGCGGACAAAGTACCAGCAATTTTATATGGTGGTAAAGGTGAGCCAGTAGCACTAGAACTGGACCACAACAAAGTGAATAACATGGCTGACTTCGAAGCCTTTTATTCGCACATTTTGACGCTGGAGTTTGATGGTAAGAAGCATCAGGCAATCCTTAAAGACATGCAGCGTCACCCGTATAAGCCAAAATTGACTCACCTGGATTTCCAGCGCGTTGAGAAAGGCCACAAACTTCACACTAACTTACCTCTGCATTTCTTAAACGAGACAACTGCGAAGGGTGTTAAAGAAGAAGGCGGTGTTGTTGTTCACCACGTCAACGACGTAGAAATCACTGTATTGCCGAAAGACTTACCTGAGTACCTGGAAGTTGATATTGCTGAGCTCAGCGTTGGTGACACCATTCACCTGACTGACTTAAAACTGCCTAAAGGCGTTGAGTTAGTTGAACTGACTAAAGGTGATGATCACGACCAGGCGGTTGTATCTATTACTGCTCCTCGTGTCGAGAAAGAAGAGACCGAAGAAGATACAGTAGCACCTGGCGACGTTCCTGCTGAAAACAGCAAAGACGACGCTGACGAAGAGTAAGTCAGTCTCCTGTTATGGGAACTGAAGTAAAACTACTTGTGGGCCTGGGTAATCCGGGCCCCGAGTATGAACGAACTCGCCACAACGCTGGTTTCTGGTTAGTCGAAGACTTCTGCAGACGCCACGCAATTACACTTTCCCCTGATACAAAAAGCAAAGCCCTGATCGGACGCTGGCAGCAAGGCGCTCATGATCTTCGCATTGTACTACCACAAAATTTTATGAACCGCAGCGGTTTCTCTGTGGCGGCGTTGGCTAACTTTTATAAAATACCGGCTAACGAAATACTAGTGGCATACGATGAGCTCGACTTACCCCCTGGCGTTGCAAAGTTTAAGAAAGGTGGAGGTGCCGGCGGGCACAACGGAATTAAAGACATTATTGCCCAGACGGGCAGCCAGGACTTTATGCGACTGCGCATTGGTATTGGCCACCCGGGCGATAAAACGAAAGTTACGGGTTTTGTTTTAGGCAAAGCCTCAGCAAATGAACAGCGGCTTATCGATGATTGTATCGATGAAGCCAGCCGCAGTATCGACACATTAATGGTGGACGGCTGGGGACCTGCACTGCAGCGTCTGCACAGCTACCGCCCTGAACAGAAAGGCTAAATTCTCATGGGATTTCGATGTGGTATCGTTGGTTTACCAAACGTGGGTAAATCCACACTTTTCAACGCACTGACAAAGGCAGGCATTGAAGCTGCAAATTTTCCATTCTGTACCATCGAACCGAATACGGGTGTCGTTCCTGTTCCTGATCCTCGCCTGGATAAATTAGCCGCTATCGTCAATCCCGAGCGCGTGATTCCAACAACCATGGAATTTGTTGATATCGCCGGGTTAGTTAAAGGCGCTTCAAAAGGTGAAGGTTTAGGGAACCAGTTTTTAGCAAACATCCGCGAAACCGACGCTATTGGTCATGTCGTGCGCTGCTTTGAAGACGACAATATTGTGCATGTCAGCGGTGGAATTGATCCTGCTGATGACATCGACACCATTAACACCGAATTGGCACTCGCCGACTTAGACTCTGTTGATAAGTCTTTGTACCGTCTGAGTAAAAAAGCGAAAGGTGGTGACGCACAGGCCAAAGCAGAAATTGCGGTACTGGAGAAACTCAAGCCGGCACTTGATGAAGGTAAAATGGCCCGCTCTGTAGAGCTCAGCAAAGATGAGCGTGCAACCATTCGCTCTTACAACTTGCTGACTTTAAAGCCAACCATGTACATTGCCAACGTCAACGAAGACGGTTTTGAAAACAACCCACACCTGGATAAAGTACGTGAAATTGCGGCAACCGAAAACGCTGTTGTTGTTCCCGTGTGTGCTGCTATTGAATCAGAAATAGCCGAACTGGACGAAGCTGACAAAGAAGAGTTTTTGAGCGAACTGGGTCAGGACGAGCCAGGTTTGAACCGCGTTATTCGTGGTGGCTACGAGCTATTAAACCTGCACACATACTTCACTGCCGGCGTAAAAGAAGTTCGCGCCTGGACAGTGAAAGTAGGCTCAACAGCACCTCAGGCAGCCGGGCGAATTCACACCGATTTTGAAAAAGGCTTTATTCGTGCCGAAATCGTTGGGTATGACGACTACATTGCCAACAATGGTGAGCAAGGTGCAAAAGATGCCGGTAAATGGCGTTTAGAAGGAAAAGAGTACATCGTTAAAGACGGCGATGTTATTCACTTCCGCTTTAACGTTTAATAAGCAATTGGTGGCTCGCACAGAGCGGGCCACAATCTTTTCCCTGTACCTTTAGTTTTCTACAATATCGCCATGCATTGGCGCCAGCAGACCCAGTAACTGATTCTGAGCCGCAACCGGTATATCATGCTTTTCCATTGCCGCTATTAGGTGCTCCACCAGCGCATTGAAGTCCGCGTTAGTAACGCCCATGTTGCGATGCGAAGTTTTCATATCATCTCCGCTGTAGTCACATGGACCACCACTAACGTCACATATTTGTTCACTAATCAGTTTATGCACCCGCATAATGTCCACATCAGTAAAATGATGAGCTATACGGTCATCGCCACCCACTCTGTAAAGCATTTCTTCGACAACGGTTTCAATACCCTCTTTCTCTCCCAGCTGCTGATACAAGTTCTGGGCAATTGAAAGCGGAGCAAATAATAACACCGCCAGTAACACACCTATTCTCATAATTTCTCCTTAAAAAGCTGCCTGAACAGACAAATACCAGCCGGTTTGATCATCGAGTCCCGCTATTGAACCTAAGTCAGTGTAAGCGCCAACAACGGATACGTGTTTATTTGGGAAGTAAGCGACAAAAAGATCTTTCCAGTCCTGCTCTTCAGCGAAGTTTAAATTATCGGGCTTCTGGCGGTATTCAATACCCACAGCCCAATAACGGTTCAAAAAAGCCGCTACCGACGCTTCCGCCAGCCAGTCCCTGCTGTTTTCTTTGTCTCCGCCAAAGCCCAACAAACCCAGTTGATTCGCCTTGCTTGAACGCAAGGTTAAGTTTGCGACCCAGGTACGATGAAAAGGCCCATCCAACCAGGCTTTTGCGGCACTGACATACCAGTCAACACTGCTGTCATCCTGAGAACCAACGGCTGAAGGCAATGCATAGTCATTGTTCTTTTTGTGCTGCGCGCCCACACTGACTTGAGGTAAATCGCCGTAAATGAGGTCGCCGGCCAAACGTACTTTAGCACCAAGAATACTTTGACTAAGCTCACCACCAATAGTGGACAGATCAAATGTTTGTTCCGCGTACGACAATTCTATTCGGTTATTCCAACTGACACTGGCGCCCTGTACGCTTAACCGAAAGTCATCTACAGCAACTTCACTTAAATTGACCGTAGCACCAAATTGACCTTTCCCTGCGTAACTGCTTAATGTTGCCCAGGGGACTATACCGCCTCCCCCGGCTCCTTCTAACGTACTGGCGCCCCCTGTTGCTAATAGTCTTGTTCCCTGGTCCGCGAACGTAGCAGAGCTAAAAAGCAAAACACCAGCCAAAATAAAGCGGCTTCCATACACTAAAGAGTCTCTTATATTCATTTTCATTCTTTTAACTCATGGTCGGTTAAGTAATTCTTAAAATCTGAAATAGCTAAGGGCTTGCTAAAATAGTAGCCTTGCAATTCATCGCACTGCAGCGATTGCAGTACCTTCCAACTGGCTTCATCTTCAACACCTTCTGCAACCACTCGAAGACCCAATTCATGGGCTAGCTGAATCGTTGAACGGACAATGGATTCATCCATAGCCTCTTCACTCAAATACTGCACAAACGCCCTGTCAACTTTAAGTTCTTCCACAGGCAGTCTACGTAATTGGGCCAGGGATGAATGTCCGGTGCCATAATCATCAATAGAAATAGAAAAGCCGAGGCGCTTGAGGGTTTCCAGCCGGGCAATCGCTTTTTCAGGGTCCTGCATAACGGCACTTTCCGTCACTTCCAGAACCAGCCGCTGCGGTAACTGAGGGAAACCTTTTATCAATTGCTCAAACAATAGAGGTAGGGCGTCACTTAACAGGTCAACCGTCGATAAATTAATACTCAGTTTGAGAGTTTTTCCTTGCTGTTCCCAGTTACGGAGCAGCTCCACAGACTGCCTGCAGACCCAGTCTGTTAAATCGGTAATAGCTCCCGACTGCTCTGCCAAAGGAATAAACTCATCAGGGCCAACAAAGCCCAGCTTCTCACTCTGCCATCTTAAAAGTACTTCAGCACCCACGACGGTGCCGCTCTGACAGTTAATCTTAGGCTGTAACACCAGATGCAGCTCTTCATCTTTTACGGCGTCTTTTAACGACTCTATAATTTGCAGGCGTCTCATGTGCTGCTCATCCAGCCCTTGCTGATACTCTACGTAGAAGCTCTGCTGAAGTTTCGCTTGTTGTACACTGACCTGCGCGCGTCGAATCAATAAATCAACCTCTGCGCCTTGTTCGGGAAAACAAACAACACCTAAATTAAAAGCCAGACGATAGTCACTGTCCCCTACTTTAAACGGCGACTTAAGAAACGCCTCTAATTGATTTACGTTGCTGTTTAATTCAAATGCTAATTGTTCGAAAGAGTACAAAATAGCAAACTCATCACCACCGACTCTCGCTAACAAGGTTGAATTTGCGCAGCACTGCCGTAAACGGTCTGACAATTGCCGCAAAATATCATCGCCAATTTCCTGACCAACACTGTCATTCAAAACACGGAACTGTCGAATATTTAACAATAATAAACAGCCACTGTTATTCGCATGTAGCAGCTTCTCCAACTCTTTTCGGAAAAACCGTCGGTTAGGTAAGTTAGTTAGGTGATCATGAGATGCCTGATAAGAAATACGCTGTTCACGCTCAGAAATAGCCTTTCGCATGCTACCAAAAGTGTCAGCGAGCTTACCGAACTCATCATCATTTAATGACAAATTCGTTTCACTGTAGTCGCCTTGCTGCAGTTTCTTCGCGGCTCCTGACAACTGCTGCAATGGGCGTGACACGCCGCGCGCAATAATGACAGCTAACAACATAGCGACAACCAAAGCGGCAATGGCAATTAAAACAATCTGCCAACGCAGCCGTGTAAACTCCTCGGTTGCAGCGCTCAAAGATGTCGTCAGCACAACATGAACAGCGTCGCCCGAGTCAAGATTAAGGATGACTTCATTACCGGCAAAATCATTGTTTAGTAACCAGGCATCCAAAATTCCGTTACTTTGAGTCAAGGTTTCCGACAAAGAGGAAACCTTCGGCTGCGATAGGCTTGAGGCGAGAACATCGTTAGAGCTCTCCAGCCACAAACTGATATCAGCATTAGCCAGACTTTTTAACTCCTCAGCCAATTCAGAATCAACCTCAAAGCCAAGCGTTGCCCACGCAATTAAATTAGGCGCATTCACGGGCACAGTAACTAATTGAAAGAGCTCGTCTTCCACTACGGCTAACTCTCGGTTTGAACCGGCCGCACGAGGGTTAATACGCAACTCATCGAAGGCATGTGATGAAGCAATTTCTTTCCCGTCGGGTGTTTGCAGTACCATTAATTCGGCTTCTATCCGTTCACCGTGGTTCACTAACGCCGAAATAATGGTCTCTCTGTCTTTAGAGGATACCGCCCGCTTAAATCCAAAGTCATCGGTAAGAACTTCAGCCGCCTGAAGTAGCTGAGTGCTGCGGCTATCGAGCAGTTCGCGGAATACCTTTTCACTGACACTCAGCTCTCGTTCAATTGAGCGTTCCAGCTGGTTCTCCGTTGCAACCCACACCGCCGCTAAGGCAACCAATAAAGCGCCGGCTACCAAACCGGCAAGAATAATAATTAAGCGAGTTCTAAACCGTGTGATCATTGGTTCCCTTTACGGTTAAATCGCTGTTCTAAACGAGAAGGCTCTTTTTCTTCCTGCTGAGGCGCAGATACCCGAACTTGTCCGGTGAGCTCCTCTCCATTAGCCGCTAATGCAATGTTCTGAGCTTGAGATAAATCATCGCCCATCCAGTAATGCCATACCCTCACCTCTTCCAGACTCTCACCTTCAGAGAGGTTAAGCTCAGCCAGACCTTGCTCATCGGTCACAACGACGTCATAGTCATTACTTACCAGAACGTAAGCAATCATCTGATCATGGATATTACAACCCAGAGTCACAATACCTTCTTTATCAAAGTTAACGCTTGGCTGCTCTTTGTCTGAATACAGTTTTAACTCAAAATTCTTAGCTTCAGAAAACGAATACACGTGGTGTCGAATATTATCGCTGTTAGGGAATACAACATCCGTGCCCCTTTTTACAGCACTGACGGTGGGAGTAAACTGTTTATCCACCTGATCAACAATCGCTTCATTATTTTCATTAAACTTATCTTTTTGGCTATCAATTAATAGCGCGGCATTAACTAACGGCTGACCCTTTGCATCAACCAATTTCACTTTTAAAGTCTCGGCAGACACATACTGGACACTTAAAACCGTCAATAAAAAAGCAGCAATTACATGCTTCACACCAACCCCCGACAATAACTTAATACGTTCAACTGTAACGTAACCGAAAAAAACAAACTGCGCTATGATTGGAGTACGTACTAATGATCCACTATGGTTCATTTTTGGTAGGTTAGGCATAGACGCTTTTACTCGTAAGCTCGATGACAGGAGGGATACTCATGAGCCAGGATTATCGCACAGAAAAAGACAGCATGGGCGAAATCAAAGTCCCCCAAAATGCACTTTACGCCGCGCAAACTCAGCGCGCAGTTGATAACTTTTCCATTAGTGGGCTCACTCTGCCGGCTAAGATGATACAAGCCATAGCAATGGTAAAAGCCAGTGCGGCAAGGGCTAACGCTAAAATCGGGCAGTTAGACCAAAAACATGCCGACGCTATTGAGAAAGCCGCTCAGGAAATCATTGATGGAAAACATCTCGAACACTTTCCGGTTGATGTATTCCAAACAGGCTCCGGCACAAGCTCTAACATGAACGCCAATGAAGTCATTGCAAATTTAGCAAAGCAGCAAGGGCTGGACATTCACCCCAACGACCACGTCAATCAAAGTCAGTCGAGTAACGATGTTATTCCTACTGCCATTCAAATTGCTAGTGTTCTGGCAGTCGAAAAACAGTTAGAGCCGGCATTAAAGCAGTTAGTTGACACCATCAGAAGCAAAGCCATTGAATTACGGGATGTTGTAAAGACAGGCAGAACGCATTTGATGGATGCCATGCCTATGACCATGGCGCAAGAATTAGAAGCCTGGGCGGGCCAACTGGAAGTCACAACGGAGCAGCTTCCGCAATTACTGCAACGCAGTCGTATCCTTCCTCAAGGTGGAACAGCCATAGGTACAGGTATCAATGCGCCCAAAAAATTTGCCGCCGAATTTGCCGACGCATTAACCCAGGTAAGTGGCAGTCAATTCAAGCCTTCGGCTAACCCCTTTACCGGTATCGCAGGGCAGGAAGTCAATTTACAGCTTTCGGCCCAACTGAATACACTGGCGACAACGCTACTTAAAATCAGTAACGACTTGCGCTGGATGAACAGCGGACCACTGGCCGGATTAGGCGAAATTCAGCTCACCGCATTACAGCCCGGAAGCAGTATTATGCCGGGTAAAGTGAACCCGGTAATACCCGAAGCAGTGGCAATGGTTGCAGCTCAGGTTAATGGCAATCACACAACAGTGACAACAGCGGCCCAGCAGGGAAACTTTCAGTTAAACGTAATGCTGCCGGTTATTGGTTACAATTTACTCCAGTCCATTGATTTACTGAGCAACAGTTGCAACGCCCTGGCCAGTAAAGCCATTGCTGATTTTGAAGTTAATGAAAAGCGTCTCGAGCAGGCACTGTCTAAAAACCCCATTCTGGTTACCGCTCTTAACCCGGTTATTGGCTACAATAAAGCCGCTGAAATAGCCAAAACGGCTTATAAAGATGGGCGCGCGATTATTGACGTTGCGGACGAAATGACAGACTTAGGTCGGGATAAACTTGAACAGTTACTGGACCCCAAAAAACTAACCGAAGGCGGCGTTAACGAGTAACGCAGTTAATATGTGGAGTACAAAATGAGTCAAAAAGAAGTTCTGATTACCGGAGCAAACCGCGGTATAGGCTACGAATTTGCACGCCAATATGCCAAACAGGGCTATAAAGTTACTGCGGTTTGTCGTAACAATTCAAAACAACTAACGGAGCTGGATGTCGATATTGTTGAAGGCATAGATGTGACTAAAGCATCGGATCTTCTTCGCCTTTCTGAAACTTTAGGCGATAAAAAGATCGATATACTGGTGAATAACGCAGGCTTGCTGCACAAAGACGTACTAGGAGAACTTGACGCTGGTAATATTCGCGCCCAATTTGAGGTGAACGCTCTGGCGCCTCTGCGTGTCACTGAAGCTCTGCTGCCCAACTTAAAAGAAGGCAGCAAAGTAGCAATGATTACCAGCCGAATGGGGTCTATTGCCGATAATGGTTCCGGCAGTCGCTATGGTTACCGTATGTCAAAAGCGGCATTGAATGCGGCGGGAAAATCTTTATCCCTAGACTTAAAAGATCAGGGAATTTCTGTTGTTTTGCTGCACCCAGGCTTCGTACAAACCGATATGGTGAATCATGCCGGCGATATTCCTGCTGAAACCGCAGCAGAGCGCTTAATTCAACGTATTGATGAACTAAGTTTGGATACCACAGGTCAGTTTTTCCATAGCAACGGTGAAGGCCTTCCTTGGTGATTTGATGTCTTTTTAAACAAATCACTGTTTTTTTGCTCAAACGCGCCCGTTAATCTCGTTTTTTATCAAAAATAGGTTGACGGGCTGCGGAGCGATTTGCATAATACGCGCCGCACTCACAGAGAGCGGTAAGTAAAAAGGTATGGCTACGTAGCTCAGCTGGTTAGAGCACAGCACTCATAATGCTGGGGTCGCAAGTTCGAATCTCGCCGTAGCCACCAACCTTTAACTGATTATGATGCGGACGTGGTGGAATTGGTAGACACGCTGGATTTAGGTTCCAGTGCCTCACGGCGTGAGAGTTCAAGTCTCTCCGTCCGCACCAACTCTCAGAGCAGCTAAGATTGGGGCATAGCCAAGCGGTAAGGCAGCGGGTTTTGATCCCGCGATTCCCAGGTTCGATCCCTGGTGCCCCAGCCATTAGTTGTTTCCAAAAAGTGATTGCAGTCCTAGTAGGATGGGGCATAGCCAAGCGGTAAGGCAGCGGGTTTTGATCCCGCGATTCCCAGGTTCGATCCCTGGTGCCCCAGCCATACTAACTACTGTTGCGGTGGTGGCGGAATTGGTAGACGCGCTAGCTTCAGGTGCTAGTGTCCGCAAGGACGTGGGGGTTCAAGTCCCCCCCTCCGCACCACATTACTCGAGTGTTATTCTGCTCAAGTAAGAGTGGAAAAACAGAAAGGCCACCTTAAGGTGGTTTTTTTGTGCCTGTTACTTACCGACAGCCTGCTGCAACAACCAACGCTTAACCCAGGGTACACCCGCTACTTTCAATGATGCTGACGTTGCCAGCTGCATTATAGGGTTACTGTTTCGCCAGCCAAACTGTATCGCATCCATCATTCGCATCATTTTTGCATTTTCACGCCGACGGGTTCGCTCATATTCAACGAGTGCGGTGCTTTGCGAGTATTGCTCTAAGGTTTCAATCAGACAGCGGACATCGGCAAAACCCAGGTTAACCCCCTGCCCGGCCATTGGATGAATACTGTGAGCAGCATCACCTAATAGAACAACAGAGCCGTCTTTAACATAATGACACGCATGCTTTCTCTGCAGAGCAAAGCTGGCACTCTTTAATAATTTAAAGTCACCAATATGCGGCGCAAACGTCTGTTTTAAGTGAGACTCAAGTGCTCGCTTATCTTTTTCTAACGCAGTGATGTCATCACGTTTACTGTAATCAATTAAGCAAGCCTGATTCTCTGTCAGCGGTAACAATGCATAAGGCCCCTGAGAACGAAACACTTCCCAGGTTTCAGCCGCTATCGGCTTTTCAACACGAACATTTGCCAGTAAGCATCGTTGATCATAATCCCACCCTCTGTAATCAATACCTGCAGCTTGCGCTACTTTAGAGTGAGCGCCGTCACAGCCGAGCAGTAAATCATAATTCAGATGTTCGCCTTTGTTTAAAAAGGCCGTGCGGGATAATGTATCAAACCCTTCAAGTTTGTCATCGGTTATCAAACTCACATTTTTCAAAGCCCGTAGTTGAGCCCACAGCGCCTGTTGCAAAGCGTTGTTTTCAACCATGACGCCCAATTTTGAAAGACCGGCTTCGTCAGCATGAAAAGATAAGCTCGTTCCGCTTATCGATGTGACCGTTAAGCGGTCATAATCAAACACCCGTGAATGCCGGACATCTTCCCCAATGCCCAGCCCCAGCAACCACTGCCAATTACTGTTATTCACCGAAGATATGCGTAAGTCCCATTCGGGATCAGTATTTTCCTCAACACTTGGCGGTTTTGGCTCCAGCAAAGTCACCTGCGCGCCTTTCTGAGCAAAAGCTAACGCTGCTGCCGCCCCGACCATTCCGCCGCCGTTAATTAATACTGATAGCTGTTCCATGTCTATGCTCTCACTTGGGGTATTTGCCGCTAGCCCTTATAAATAACACATCTAAGGGTTAATTTCCGTTATCATAGCCAATTAGACGATGTTCAGAGTAGTTTTTATGCAGGCCAGGGAAAGTACACAAAAAGCTGTGATTATTGCCTCATTGCTTATTTTAAGTGCTGAGGCCAGCTTCGCTGGTGTCAGTGCCCTGGTAAAATACATCAGTAAAGACCAACCTTTTGAGCAACTGGTCTTTTTTCGAAACCTGACCGCTTTTCTTGTACTGCTCCCCTGGCTATGGCGCAAGGGAGCCGGCAACCTAAAAACACAGCGCTTAAGACTGCACCTTGTTCGTGGCGCCGCAGGCATAGCGGCAATGTATTTGTTCTTCTATGCCATTGCCACTATCCCGTTAGCGCAGGCCACATTGGTGCTGTTGCTATCACCCTTTTTAATTCCGGTTATCGGCTGGCTCTGGCTACGCGACTATGTAGCCCGACAAACCTGGCTGGCTATAGCACTGGGTTTCATTGGTGTTTTCATATTTCTTGACCCCATGAACAGCGAACTCTCTCCGGTTATTGGATTAGCCTTTTTGGCGGCCGCATTAGCTGCATTCACCAAAACTGTCATTCGGCGTATGTCTGACACCGAGTCGACAAGTAAAATCGTGTTCTATTTTTCTACTCTGGCCACAATCGCATCCGGCATTCCTTTACTATGGCTATGGCAGCCTATACCCACACAACACTGGGTTGGTGTTATTGCTATGGGCCTGCTTGCAGTTTACGGCCAGTTAGCAATGACCAAAGCCTTTTCCATAGCTCCACCGGCTAAAGTTGGGGTGTTTACCTACAGCTCAGTTCTATTTGCGGCATTGCTGGGTTACTGGCTGTTCGGGGAAGAACTTGCCTGGCACATGTTATGGGGTGCGTTAATCATTGTTGTTGCAGGCTATTTTGCTATTCGAACGCGGCGCAAAAGTTAATCATTTCAAACTTGGCAATCTGCTCCAATACGCGATAAAATAAGCGCCTTAAACGAAATCAATCAACCATCGAGTGGTCATGAGTAAGAAGCTATATATCAAAACCTGGGGTTGCCAAATGAACGAGTACGATTCTGCTAAAATGGCAGAATTGCTGCACTCAACCCACGGCTACGATGTTGCCGAAGAAGCTGAAGACGCAGATTTAATTCTGCTGAATACCTGTTCCATCCGCGAAAAGGCTCAGGAAAAGGTGTTTCATCAGTTAGGGCGTTGGAAAAACCTGAAAAAGAACAACCCCAATTTATTAATCGGGGTTGGTGGCTGCGTTGCTTCTCAGGAAGGCAATGAAATCCGCGCACGCGCTCCTTTTGTCGATATTATCTTCGGGCCTCAGACTCTGCACCGCTTACCGGAAATGGTAAACCAGGTCACTGAAACTCACGCCCCCATGGTAGATGTCTCTTTTCCGGAAATTGAGAAGTTTGACCGGCTGGCTGAACCCAAAGCCGATGGCGCCAGTGCCTTTGTTTCCATTATGGAAGGTTGCAGTAAGTACTGCTCTTTCTGTGTCGTACCTTATACGCGTGGCGAAGAAGTCAGTCGCCCCGTTGATGACGTTATTTATGAAATAGCTCAGTTGGCTGAACAAGGCGTTCGCGAAGTAAATCTCTTAGGCCAAAACGTTAATGCATACCGTGGAGAACACTACGACGGTGCTGTTTGCCGCTTTGCTGAATTGCTGCATATCGTTGCCGCAATCGATGGTATTGATCGCATTCGTTACACCACCTCTCATCCGGTCGAGTTTACCGATGACATCATCGAAGCCTATAAAACCATTCCTGAGCTGGTCAGTCATTTACATTTACCGGTTCAAAGTGGTTCAGACCGAATTTTAACCATGATGAAGCGTGGACACACCGCACTGGAATACAAATCAAAAATTCGTGCTTTAAAGAAAGCGCGACCAGACATTGCTATGTCATCGGACTTTATTATTGGTTTTCCGGGCGAAAGCAACGCAGACTTTGAAGCAACGATGGATCTTATCCAGACTATTGACTTCGATATGAGCTTCAGCTTTATTTACAGTGCACGCCCGGGAACACCAGCGGCTGACTTACCTGATGATATTAGTGAAGAAACCAAGAAAGAGCGCTTGCAGTTGTTACAGCAACGCCTGAATCAGCAATCTATGGCGCATGCACGCCGTATGCTGGAAACAGAGCAGCGTATTCTGGTGACCGGCCCATCGAAAAAGAACCCGATGGAACTTACCGGGCGTACCGAGAATAACAGGGTTGTAAACTTTGTCGGTCAACCCCATATGATTGGACAGTTCGTCGATGTACGCATCACCGAAGTGCTTCCTAATTCGTTACGGGGCGAGCTAATTCGTGAAGAAGCGGATATGGGGCTGCGTATTGATACAGCGCCGGAAACTATTTTACAACGAGGAAAGTCGAGCGAGCCTGATGATCTGGGCGTCGTTCAAATGCCTCGACAAGCCAGTTAAGTAAAGAGGAAACGATTGAGTCCACAAACACAGACACTTGATTTTGAGCTAGAGCCGACGGATTCACGTCGGCTTTCCGATCTCTGCGGCCCTTTAGATGAAAATCTGAAGCACATTGAGCGCCGCCTGGGTGTCGAGATCACGCATCGCGGCCATCAATTTCGATTAATCGGCAATGCCTCCAGCGTTTCTGCTGTGCACAAGCTTCTGCTTGATTTGTACATTGAAACCGCAACCGTAAAAGGAAAAGAAGGTCGCATTGAGCCCGAGCAAGTCCACCTTGCTATTCAACAAGCAAAAGTGCTTGAGCAAAACGATGAACAAGGTGACCCTGCCGCAGAAAAAATGACTCACATTAAAACAAAGCGGGGTCTAATCAAGCCCCGTAACCATAACCAGGCCGGTTACGTTCGTGCCATTTTAGCTCATGACGTTAACTTTGGTATTGGTCCGGCCGGTACCGGTAAAACTTATCTGGCTGTGGCTTGCGCGGTGGATGCTTTAGAGCGTCAGGAAGTGCGTCGTATCCTTCTGACTCGCCCAGCGGTTGAAGCAGGCGAAAAGCTGGGGTTCTTACCCGGTGACTTAGCCCAAAAAGTGGATCCATACTTACGCCCTTTGTACGACGCCTTGTTTGAAATGCTCGGCTTTGAAAAAGTTGAAAAATTGATTGAGCGTAACGTTATTGAGGTTGCGCCTTTAGCTTATATGCGAGGACGTACGCTTAACGATGCTTTTATCATTTTAGATGAGAGCCAGAATACGACTTGTGAACAAATGAAGATGTTTCTTACTCGTATCGGCTTTAATTCACGAGCTGTTATTACCGGAGACATTACTCAGGTTGATTTACCCCGTGGGCAGCGCTCAGGCTTGAGACACGCCATTGAAGTTCTCAATAAAGTCCCTGACATTAGCTTTACTTTCTTCCAGGCAGGTGATGTTGTTCGACATCCTGTGGTGCAACGAATTGTGCAAGCCTACGAGGATTTTGACAAAAACTAATGGCTGATTTGACACTGGATTACCAACTCGCTGATGGCGTTACTGATGCTCCTGATGAAGACGCCGTACGCGCCTGGGTTTCAACAACATTGGATTACCTCCAACAAGACAGCAAAGCGGTTGAACTAACAATACGCATTGTCGCTGAACGGGAAGCCCAGGAACTGAATAATGAGTTTCGTGGTAAAGACTATGCAACCAATGTTTTATCCTTCCCTTTCAATAGCCCGGTAGAATTACCTGTCACACTTTTAGGTGATTTAGTGATCTGCCAAAGCGTTGTAGAAAAAGAAGCGCAGGAGCAACAAAAGTCAGCGATTGCTCACTGGACGCATATGGTCATACACGGTACTCTGCATTTATTAGGTTACGATCATATTGACGACAACGAAGCAGAAGAAATGGAACAAATTGAACGTAACATCTTAGCGAGTCTGAACATCTCAGACCCGTATCAACCGATAGACAATATGGAGCTTAACACTCAATGAGCGACGACAACCCCCACTCAGCCAACGGCTCGTCGGGAAAATCCTGGGCAGCAAAACTGCTGCAAGTATTTGCTGGTGAGCCGAAAAGCAGAGAAGAACTCGTCGATTTAATTCAGGACGCTGAAGATCGCGACCTGATAGACAACGATACCAGAGAAATGATTGAAGGCGTGCTTGACGTTGCAGAACTCAAAGTACGCGACATCATGATTCCACGCTCACAAATGGTCACCATTGACATTCATCAAGGCGTGGACGAATTCCTCCCCATCGTTATCGATTCTCAACACAGTCGTTACCCTGTTGTCACAGACAACAAAGATCACGTTGAAGGTATTCTGTTAGCAAAAGATTTGCTGAGCTACGGCTTTAACATGACAGAAGAGGTGTTTTCACTTGAGAAAGTGATGCGACCTGCGGTAATCGTTCCTGAGAGTAAACGGGTCGATGTACTCCTCAAAGAATTCCGCTCTAACCGTTATCATATGGCCATTGTGGTTGATGAATACGGTGGCGTGTCTGGTTTGGTCACTATAGAAGATATTCTGGAAGAGATTGTCGGAGAAATTGAAGACGAAACGGACGCTCAGGGTGATGACGACAAAAACAATATCCGTCGTCTTAGCCAAAGCCGCTATTCCATTAAAGCCCTTACAACCATCGAGGACTTTAATCAGTACTTTAATACCAACTTCAGCGATGAAGAGCACGACACTGTTGGCGGACTTGTTGCTCATGGTTTCGGGCACCTGCCTCAGGCAGGTGAAGAAGTCACTTTAGGTAATATGACCTTTCGTGTCACAAACGCCGACAAAAGACGTATTCAGCAGTTACAAGTTAGTCTGAACTCAGATGACGATGGCTCACCGGAGTCCGAACAGTAATGATGAAGCTTTCGGGGGGCATCACACGCTCCGTGCTCTTGTTACTTTGCGGTGCAGTTCTAACGCTCGCTTACTCACCGTTCCACTGGCATTGGCTGCCTTTTATTGTCTTGCCTATTGTGGTTGGTGTTATTTGGCCTTTAGCGCCTAAACGGGCATTCAGAGCTGGTTTTATCTTTGGAATGGGTTGGTTTGCCGCTGGCCTAAGCTGGATATATGTCAGCATCGATCAATATGGCGGTGTGCCGGTACCGGTCACGCTGCTGTTATTGGTTCTGCTGTTTGCTTACCTGTCACTATTCCCTGCACTGGCATTTTGGTGTTGGCAAAAACTCTCTCACCGTAAGTTTGCCTGGCGTTTCAGTTTGCCGTTTTTCTGGCTCATTGCGGAATTGCTACGGGGCTGGCTATTTACAGGTTTCCCATGGCTAAGCCTGGGGTATAGTCAAACTGACGGCGTATTTGGCGGATTGGCCCCGGTTCTTGGTGAAACAGGTATCACCGTCGCTTTATGGTTCGCAGCGCTCAGCATAGTTATGGCTTTGCGGTTCAAAAAACCGGCGCCGCTGTTAATACCGCTCATTTTTCTCACCTGCGCTGTAGTATTTCCTAAAATACAACCGACAGAGAGAAAAACCGAATCCATGTCAGTATTACTGGTTCAGGGTAATATTCAGCAATCGTTAAAATGGCAGGCGGAACAACAATGGCCAAATATTTTACGCTATCTGGATTTAACCCGCCCTAAATTTAATCACGACTTGGTTATTTGGCCGGAATCGGCGATTACCGCCCTCGAACCCTATGCAAGTGATGTCCTCAATACTGTTGAGCAATCTGCCAGTATTAATGACTCCGCCTTAGTTACCGGCATTATTGATTACGACAGACTCAACGACGATTTTTACAACTCCGTTATTGTTCTGGACAATGAGAGCTACAGTTATGGCAACACCAACCGTTATCAGAAACATCAACTGCTTCCCATTGGTGAATTCGTTCCTTTTGAGAACCTTCTGCGTCCGTTAGCCCCGCTATTCAATTTACCTATGTCGTCGTTCAGTCGTGGCGGATACCAGCAACCCAACCTCGAGGCTAACGGTAGCAACCTTGCCATGGCTATTTGCTATGAAATTGCTTTTGCAGGACAAGTGCGAAGCAATACCTACGATGATACAGATTATCTGGTCACTATTAGCAATGACACCTGGTTTGGTGACTCTCACGGCCCCTGGCAACATATGCAAATAGCCCGTATGCGCGCTATGGAGCTGGGGAAACCTTTACTAAGAGCGACCAACAACGGAGTTACAGCCGCGGTTGACGAGCACGGCAACTACCTTGCGTTAGCACCGCAGTTTAAAGCAACGACGCTATCTACCAATGTTTATGGTGTTCAGGGCTCCACTATCTTTAACACCATAGGCAACTGGGGCGCGATAATTCTCGCCTTACTTGGGCTGTTGCCGATAATCGCTACAAAACGCACTAAGAAGCGCGCTCAAGCATAGTCATCCGGTACGAAAATCAGTACACTATAAAAGCTTAACTGAACGGTTCTGTTGCTGTTCTTTTCCATTTTTCTACAGGGATATCATTATGGAAAATATTTTTGATGCCATTCTTTTTGCTGTGCTTATTGCTGCAGGTGGTCTTGGATTAAGCTCCTGGCTTATGCTTTTCGGCATTGATAAGTCAGAGCCAGCCGAAGTCAAACAGCGCGCTGTTTTTGAAAACGGTTTCTTTGGTCTGGCCGGCATTATCATTATGCTTCTTATGTGGTACGCAATTAGCTAAGCCGACACTTAAATTCAACCGGAATCAGCAGGAATTATGCAAGAACAATACAACCCGAGCAAAATCGAATCTGCCATGCAAAAACGCTGGCAGGAGCAAGACGTATTTACGGCGAAAGAACAACCGGGCAAGGATAAGTTCTATTGCCTGTCCATGTTCCCCTACCCCAGTGGTAAATTGCACATGGGACACGTTCGTAACTACACCTTAGGTGATGTTATTAGTCGCCATCAGCGCATGCTCGGAAAAAATGTCATGCAACCCATGGGATGGGACGCCTTTGGACTACCTGCTGAAAATGCCGCAATACAAAATAAAACGGCGCCGGCTAAATGGACTTACCAAAATATCGACTATATGCGCGAACAGCTTAAAAGTCTTGGCTTTGGCTATGACTGGAAGCGTGAGCTTGCAACTTGTTCCCCTGATTACTACCGCTGGGAGCAATGGTTCTTCACTAAGCTGTATGAAAAAGGGCTGGTCTATAAAAAGAACGCAACCGTCAACTGGGATCCGGTTGATCAAACGGTTCTGGCTAATGAACAGGTTATTGATGGGCGCGGCTGGCGTTCAGGTGCCAAAGTAGAACAAAAAGAAATTCCTCAGTGGTTTATTAAAATTACCGATTACGCTGAAGAGTTATTGAATGACCTTGAGCAACTGGATGGCTGGCCAGAGCAAGTTAAGGCCATGCAACGTAACTGGATTGGCCGCTCTGAAGGCGTCGAAATTGACTTTAAAGTTGCAGCCACTGGTGAAAGTTTACGTGTTTATACCACGCGTCCCGACACTCTATACGGTGTTACCTATATGGGTGTTGCCGCACAACATCCGTTAGCTATTGAAGCCGCAAAAAATAACCCTGAACTGGCTAGCTTCATTGAAGATTGTAAGAACAGCAAAGTCGCAGAAGCCGACATTGCAACAATGGAAAAGCTGGGCATGGACACCGGCATTAAAGCCACTCACCCAATGACAGGTGAAGAGATCCCTATTTGGGTCGCTAACTTTGTTTTAATGGACTATGGCTCTGGCGCCGTTATGGCAGTGCCGGCACACGACCAGCGTGACTGGGAATTTGCAACTAAATACAAGCTGGAGATTCGCCCGGTTATTGAGCCTATTAGCGGCGACAGTGATATTCAAAAAGCGGCTATTACCGAAAAAGGCACCGTCATTAACTCCGGGCCTTACGACGGCATGAGTTCTGCACAAGCCTTTGACGCCATTGCCACTGAATTAAAAGAAAAAGGTATTGGCGAGCGTAAAGTCAATTACCGCCTGCGCGACTGGGGTGTATCACGTCAGCGTTACTGGGGCACTCCTATTCCTATGTTGAACCTGGAAAATGGTGAATCTGTGCCGGTTCCAGAAGACCAACTGCCGGTTAAACTGCCGGAAGATGTGGTCATGGATGGTGTTAACTCGCCAATTAAATCCGACCCGGAATGGCGCAAAACGGAATACAACGGTCAACCGGCAGAGCATGAAACCGATACCTTCGATACTTTCATGGAATCGTCGTGGTACTACGCTCGTTACTGTAGCGCACAAACCGATGACGCCATGCTGGATCCAGAAAAAGCCAATTACTGGTTGCCGGTTGATCAATACATTGGTGGTATTGAACACGCAATTCTGCATTTATTGTACGCTCGCTTCTTCCATAAGCTGTTGCGCGACACAGGGCTGGTTGACTCTGACGAGCCATTCAAACGCCTGCTCTGTCAGGGCATGGTTTTAGCCGACAGCTATTACCGCGAAGACGAGAAAGGCGGCAAGCAGTGGGTATCCCCTCTTGACGTTGATATTGAACGCGATGACAAAGGCGCTATTGCCGGAGCTAAACATAAGCAAGACGGCCAGCCGGTTGCTATAGGCGGCATGAGCAAAATGTCAAAGTCGAAGAACAACGGTATCGACCCGCAAACCATGGTTGAGCGCTACGGTGCCGACACCGTCCGCTTATTTATGATGTTTGCGGCGCCACCTGAAATGACCCTGGAATGGTCAGACTCGGGTGTTGAAGGAGCGCAACGCTTTTTGCGCCGCTTATGGAAGCTGACTTACGACTTAGTTAATGCGGGTGGTGCATGCAACGGCCACAGTTTAAACTCAGATCAAAAGCAACTGCGCCGCGAACTGCATAAGACCATCGCTAAAGTCAGTGACGACATGGGTCGTCGCCAACACTTCAACACCGCGATAGCAGCAATTATGGAGCTGTTAAACCACCTGCAAAAAGCGCCACTGGAAACCGAGGCAGACAGACAAATACTGGCTGAATCGATAGACGCCATGGTGCGCATGCTAGCTCCTATTACACCGCACATTTGCGAGCAATTGTGGCAAGAACTTGGCCATGAAGAACCTCTGGCGTTCGCTCAATGGCCAAGCGTCGATGAAAGTGCGTTGGTTGAAGACGAAAAGCTGATTGTGGTGCAAATTAATGGCAAAGTCCGCGCTAAACTGACAGTACCTGCCGATGCTTCAGCAGAGCAAGTTGAACAAATTGCGTTTGAGGAAGACTCTGTACAGAAGTACACCGAAGGAAAAGAGATTCGTAAGAAGATCTATGTTCCCGGGAAAATCCTCAATATTGTTGTTGGATAAGCTATGCGCGCAACGTTAAACCTTGTTCTCATCCTAGTGCTGATAGCCACCCTAACCGGTTGTGGCTTTCAGCTGCGCGGGAACTATCAATTGCCCGAAACACTGCAGTCGGTTTCTCTGAAAAGTCAGGTGTCAAAAGAGCTCAATGAGCATATGCAGCAACGCTTTGCGCATTCTGGCATTAAACTTTCAGAGGAAGCACAACCAATAACGGTTCACTTAACTTCCGACAAATTAGAGCGAAGAACATTGTCTTTGTTCGAAAGCGGCCAGGTTGCCGAATATGAATTGCTGTACCAGGTTAACTATCAATTAATACAAAACCAGCGTTTATTACTTGAACGCACGGTTGAAGTCGCCCGGGATTACCAGGACGATCCAAACTTTGCTCTGGCAAAAACCCGTGAACGCGAAATGCTGGTCGATGAAATGAGAGCGGAAGCTTCTCGTCTTATTTTGCAGCAAATCATTTCCGAAATGTCGGAGTAAAACCTTAAAGCAATGCAAACCATTTATCCTGAAAAGCTTGAACACTACTTGCAGCAAAATGGCGTTCCATCCGTTTTGTTGGTATTTGGTGATGACCTTTTACTCAGGAATGACGCACTAAGTAGCATTCGTAAGTACTTATCCTCCGATGATCTCGAACGCATACACTGGCTGCAAAGTAAGGACTTTGACTGGCAACAGCTTTCTTCCGGTGAACAGTCAATGAGCCTGTTCGGAAATAAACGTTTGCTGGAACTTGAGCTTCCGGATAATAAGCCGGGTCGTGACGGCTCTGCGGCTTTAACCGAATATGCACAAAATCAGTCTGAAAACGACATATTCGTTGTTATTGGTGATCGCCTTAAAAAAGAAACTCAAAACAGCCGCTGGTTCAAAGCGCTGGCGGAACGCGGCCCTTTAGTCCGGACACAAAGCCCGGATAAATCCCAACTGCCGGCATTTATTCATCAACGAGCTCAACGTTATCAATTAACCTTAGCTACAGGCGTTCCTGAAAAGTTATCGGACTGGTTTGAAGGCAACTTATTAGCTCTGGATCAGGAGCTCAGTAAGTGGCAACTTCTGAGCAATGACGGAATCATTACCGAAGAATTTCTGCAAACATCTATTGATGATGTTAGCCGCTTCAGCGTATTTGCGCTTCAGGAGAGTATTCAGCAACAGGACTACGAAGACGCTTTGCATCGGTTAAATCGCTTGTTAGATGAAGAAAACGATTTCCATCGGCTCATCTGGATCCTCCAACGCGAGGTGCAACTGTTATCGGCTCTGCAAAAGGCGCAACAAACACAGGCTGATACAAACGCCCTGTTCCGGCAGTTTATGATTTGGCCGAATCAGCAACCCGGCTATCATAAACGAGCCTCTCAGCTGAGCCAAAAAACGCTGCTTGGCGCACAAAGACTTATTGAAAGAATCGAGGCTGCATTAAAGCTCGACAGCGGCGAGTCGCCTCTGATATTAACGACGCACCTTCTCAGTTTACTGTGTTGCAACAACGCTGATGCCATTAATCAGACTCTTTCTGTATTTAGTCACGGCATTGAGCCTAATGAGCAGTTTATTCATTTATGATACGAGCATTCTTTGGCGGAACTTTTGATCCCATTCACAACGGACATTTAGAAACAGCCTCAGCTCTGGTCGATGAACTGGACATTGCTACTTTGTCGCTCATGCCAAGCGCCGTGCCTCCGCACCGGCCTCAACCCTGCGCCAGTGCCCGGCAAAGATTGGAAATGGTGAAGCTTGCCTGTCAGCAACACCCTGCTTTTACGGCTGAAGACTGGGAATTAAAACAAGACCGACTTTCCTACACCGCTCATACATTAAGCGAGTTTAAAGAGCGCTTTCCCAATGACATTCTGCTCTTTGTTATGGGTATGGACTCCTTAATGAGTCTCCATAAATGGCATAACTGGACACAACTTACCGATAACGCACACCTGATTGTTATGCCGCGAGCCGGCGTAGACTTCAGCCCTCAGGATGACGAGCTAAAGTCCTTTATTGCAACGCATCTGACGAAACACAAAAAAGATTTAACCGAACAATCTTCAGGTTATGTCTATATTGCACAAACCCCGATGGTTGATGTTTCAGCGACTGAACTACGCGAACAATTGCAGCAACGCAAACCTAACCTCCCCCTACCCTCCAGTGTTTATGACTACATAAGGCAACATCAGCTGTATTTGTGACTGAACACTTTTCTTAATTTCTGTTAAACTTCGGGTTTTAATCCTCAAATCGGAGAAAATCTTTTGCAGGCAGAAGAATTGCGTGAATTTGTCATTGATAAAATCGATGATCTTAAAGGTCGTGACGTTCAAATTTTAGATGTTCATGATAAAACTGACGTTGTTGACTACATGATCATCTGCTCTGGCAGCTCGAAAACGCATGTACGAAGTATTGCTGAACATGTCGCTACAGAGGCGAAACATGCTGGTACACCTCCAATTGGCGTTGAAGGTGGTGAACAATCTGAGTGGGTTTTGGTTGACCTTGGTGATGTCGTGGTGCATGTAATGCAGGATAGCATTCGCGATTTCTATCAATTAGAAAAACTCTGGGGCCAGTAAGTGCAAATTCAATTACTCGCCGTTGGCACCAAAATGCCCACGTGGGTTACTGAAGGCTTTAACGAATACAAAAAGCGGTTCCCGGCAGATTGCAAACTGGTTTTACATGAAATTGCTGCTCAAAAACGTACCCGCAAAGCGGATTTAAAGCGCGTTATGCAGCAAGAAGGTAAATTACTTCTGCAAGCAATACCTAAAGGGAACCGAATTGTCACTTTAGAGGTCACAGGTCAGGCCTGGGACACACCTAAACTTGCTCAACAGTTAGAAAAGTGGCAAATGGATGGCAGAGATGTCACTCTGTTGATAGGCGGACCCGAAGGCCTCTCTGATGAGTGCCTGGCTGCAGCTGAACAACGCTGGTCATTGTCTAAACTCACTCTGCCCCATCCAGTGGTAAGGTTAATTGTCGCAGAGAGTTTATATAGGGCCTGGAGCCTAAATAACAATCATCCGTACCATAGAGAATAATAATAACAATGCGTCAGCGCACCCACATACGTGATCATGATACCGAAGCAGCCGTTTTTGGGCGTCGCGTTTTAGTCGCGATGGTGATTGTCGTGGCCGCTTTTGTTGCGTTAGCGTCAAACATGTATCACTTGCAGGTTAGTGAACATAATGAACTTCAGACCCGTTCCAACGATAACCGGATAAAGCTGCTGCCGCTGGCACCTAACAGGGGCTTAATCTATGACCGTAACGGCGTTTTGCTTGCTGAAAACACTCCTATTTATAGTTTAGATGTCACTCCTGAAGAAATCGATGATTTGGACAGCACCCTGAGTCAACTTCAGAAATTGCTGAGCTTTCCGGATACCACTATTGATCGTTTTTATCGGAACCTGAAAAACCAGCGGCGATTTAACAATGTCCCCCTACTGGACGACCTGAATGAGCAGCAGCTTGCTATCTTTGCAGCGCAGCAACATAAATATCCGGGCGTTAGTATTGAAGCACGGCTAATACGTAACTACCCTCACAAGGAACTGTTAACGCACGCCGTGGGTTACGTTGCGAAAATTAATCGTAACGATGTAGAGAAACTCCGTGAAAGCGGAGAACTACCCAATTACGCAGCCAGCAGAACCATTGGTAAACTCGGCATTGAGAAGTATTACGAAAAAGAATTACATGGTGAAGTTGGTTACCAGAGTGTTGAAGTTAATAACCGTGGCAGAGCCGTGCGCACACTCAGTATAGAAGCGCCAACACCCGGTCAGGATATTGTCTTAGAACTGGACCTAGAGTTGCAACGCAAAGCGGCTGAATTATTGGGCGAACAACGAGGTTCTATTATTTTAATGGATGCAACAACCGGCGGAATTCTCTCCATGACCAGTACGCCGAGTTATGATCCTAACTGGTTCGTCAACGGTATTTCCGTCAAACAGTATCAATCTTTATTAAACTCAACCCAAAGCCCTCTGTTAAACCGGGTCACTCAGGGGGCATATCCCCCTGCATCGACAGTAAAACCGCAAATTGGTTTGCTTGGATTAGAAGACGGAACCATTACAGAAAAAACCCGCATCTGGGACCCCGGCTGGTTTGAAATTAAAGGTGTCGACAGGCGTTACCGGGACTGGCTGGCCTGGGGGCACGGTTGGGTTGATGTAGAAACAGCAATTACTGAAAGTTGCGACACCTTCTACTACGACTTAGCGTTAAAACTGGGGGTCGATAAAATATCCAGCTTTATGGAACAGTTTGGGTTTGGTCAGAAAACCGGTATTGATCTTCATGAAGAAGTATCCGCTCTGATGCCATCTCGCGGCTGGAAACGAGCCCGCTTTGGCCAGCCCTGGTACGCTGGCGAAACACTATCGGTCGGTATAGGTCAAAGCTACTGGACGGCAACCCCAATGCAATTGGCGGTAGCTACCGCAATGGTTGCAAATAAAGGCGAACACCTGGTTCCTCGTCTACTGAAAGGCAAAATACAGGACGGCGAATTTGAAGAGGCGTTAATTACTCATCGCGAACCGTTAAAGTTAAAGGACAGTAATAACTGGGAAATCATTACTAAAGCAATGCGTAACGTTAACATGGAGCAAAAAGGAACAGCGCAGTCTGCCTTTAAAGACGCCCCCTATTCATCCGCGGGAAAAACAGGGACTGCTCAGGTAAGAAGCCTGGGACAAGAAGAAGAATACAATGCCGAAGATATCGCAGAACGCTACCGGGACAACGCCATGTATGTCGGTTATGCACCAGCTGATGACCCCAAAGTTATTGTTGTGGTAACCATTGAAAACTCTCTGGGTGGCGGCGGAAGCGTGGCAGCTCCGGTCGCAAGAAAAATGCTTGATCTTTGGCATACTCGCTTTAATAACGGCAATAAACAGCAGGAAAATACTAATGCTGACGACTGAAGAGCGCCAACGCAATCCGTTACTAAAGAAGCTCCACATTGATGGACCGCTTCTTCTCCCTTTGATCATCCTGTCGATTGTCAGCCTTTTTGTTATCTACAGCGCTGCAGGTCAGGACATTGATGTTGTAAAAAGACAATCCGTTCGCATTGGTTTGTCATTTGTCGTCCTTTTCATCGTTGCGCAAATTCCTCCCCGCGCTCTGTCACGTTTTGCAGTGCCTGCTTTTATTGTGGGAGTACTGTTACTAATCGCAGTACTTGCTTTTGGCGAAATGGGAAAAGGCGCACAACGCTGGTTGGATATTGGCCCGTTAACCATACAACCGTCAGAGATTATGAAGTTAGCTATGCCACTAATGTTGGCCTGGTATATGAATCAGCGTCCCATTCCGCCTTCAATTTACCGGCTGTTTGGGGCTTTAGTTCTGGTTATTATTCCCACTTTACTCATTGCTCGACAGCCAGATTTAGGGACATCCCTACTCGTAGCCTGCGCAGGAATTTTCGTCATTTTCCTCGCCGGACTCAGTTGGAAGCTTGTCACCACTGCAGGGATTACAGCTGCCGCTTTTACGCCGGTTCTCTGGTTCTACCTTATGCACGACTATCAGCGCCAACGCGTATTAACTTTTTTGAACCCTGAGCGCGATCCTCTGGGTTCCGGTTACCACATTATCCAGTCAAAAATAGCCATCGGCTCTGGTGGGATAGATGGCAAAGGCTGGTTGCAAGGCACGCAGTCTCAACTAGAGTTTTTACCTGAACGCCATACGGACTTTATTTTCTCAGTGTTTAGCGAAGAGTTTGGGCTTACCGGCGTTATCCTTCTGCTTGCCCTCTATGGCTTTGTTATTTTGCGAGGCTTAATTATCGCTCTGCAAACACAGGATATTTTTAGCAAACTCTTGGCGGGCTCTTTGACACTAACTTTCTTCGTTTATGTTTTTGTAAATATTGGTATGGTTTCAGGACTCTTACCTGTGGTTGGGGTACCATTACCTTTAATCAGTTACGGGGGCACCTCAATGGTGACGCTGATGGCCGGGTTTGGCATTTTGATGTCCATTGCGACCCACCATCGCCTGGTAATGAAAAATGGCTAAACAGGGGATTCCTATGCGCGCTTTATTTGGGTTAGCTTTGCTTACCGCTACAACCAGTTTTTATGCAACGGCTCAACAGCAGTCGAGTGAAGTTGAAGATTTTATTCAAGAGCAGGTTCAAGAACATCAGCTTGATGAAGACAAAGTTCGTCAATGGCTTTCAAAAGCCAACAAAAATGAAGAAGTGCTTGAAGCAATCCAGCGCCCATGGGAAGCCAAACCCTGGTATCAATATTACCCTATTTTCCTCACGGAAAAGCGTCTTGAGTCGGGCGTTAAATTTTGGCGCGAACATAAAGATACGCTTGAGCGCGCTGAGCAAGAATATGGCGTTCCGGCACAAATCATCGTTGCTATAATTGGCGTTGAAACCTTTTATGGTAGTTATATGGGCAAATACTCTGTCCTTGATTCACTTTACACTTTAGGTTTTCACTACCCTCCCCGTTCAAAATTCTTTCGCTCTGAACTTGGTGAATTTTTCCAGTTAGCCTCCGAAGAAGGCTGGAACGTCAGTGAAGCCAAGGGTTCATATGCAGGTGCTATGGGATTCGGACAGTTTATTTCGTCCAGTTACCGCCACTATGCCGTCGATTTTGATGGCGACGGTCAGCGAGACATTTTAACCAATCCGGTCGATGCCATAGGCAGTGTCGCGAATTACTTTGCGAAGCATAAATGGCAACAAGGGCAGCCTGTTGCTCAGCCACTTGATGAATCGCAAAACTGGAAAGACCTGGTCAGTGACGGTATGAAGCCAAACCTAAAGCGCTCTGATATAGAAAGTAAAGGCTATGACCTTCCATCTCACAGCGCAGTCAATGAAGAGACTAAAGTGCGAGTTTTCGAGTTTGAAACCGAACAAGCCCATGAATACTGGTTAGCGTACGATAACTTCTATGTTATTACGCGATATAACCATAGCCCTTTATATGCGATGGCCGTCTATCAGTTTAGTGAGCAACTGAAGAATGAAGTGGAATAGCTTATTGATATTACTGCTGAGTACCTTTCTGCTCAGCAGTTGCTCAAATTCGCCAACGGGTCGCTACAGTCAACACAAAGACAGCGCCCCCACCCGGCTACCTAACGAGTCGGAACTGCGTAATGCCGTTCCTGTTCACGAACCTATTAGTCCTCAAGGCAACCGTGACTACCGGGTACTGGGTAATGACTATGAAGTCATGGAAAGTGCAGCAGGCTATGTCGAGGAAGGTTACGCTTCCTGGTACGGCAATAAGTTTCACGGGCACCTGACTTCTAATGGCGAGTATTATGACATGTACAGCATGTCCGCTGCGCATACACGCCTGCCTCTGCCAACCTACGTTAAAGTCACTAACCTGAGAAATGACCGTAGCGTTGTGGTCAGAGTGAATGACCGAGGTCCGTTTCATCCGGAACGTATTATCGACTTATCCTTCGCTGCAGCCTATAAACTGGACATGTTAGACAGTGGCACAGCTCCGGTCAAAATTGAGGCTATAAGTTTGAATACTCCCATGCCTGCGGCACAAAAAACAGCCACAGAAAACCGACCTGATTACCTCATTCAATTAGTGGCATCGTCAAACCCTGACCGTTTATCGCAATTAAAACACGACTTACCGCCGAAGTTTCAGGAGATTGCAACTACTGAACAAAGTCATGGTCTACATAAATTAATGCTGGGTCCGGTTTCAGAAGATGACAGCTACGATTTGCTGGAGCAAATACGGTCTTCAGGATACCCGGAAGCTTTTCGCGTAAAGGCAGCGCAAAGTCAGTCCGATACTCCTGACGCTAAGCATCATAACTGATATAATCCGGCCCCATTACGCACTCGATTCACCTTTTGACCGATAAGATAAAGATAATTCCAATGAAAAAAATTTGTCACCTTTTTACAGTTGTAACCCTATTATTCAGCTCAGCAAGTTTTGCGGCCCAGTCATTGGTTCCCAATGCGCCGTCAATTAACGCCAAAGCTTACATACTTATCGATCACACCACGGGTAAGGTTCTGGCCGAAGGTAACTCTGCTGAGAGCCTTCCTCCTGCAAGCCTGACCAAAATGATGACAAGTTATATCATTGGTAAAGAAATACTTGCCGGCCGTATTAGCTCAAACGACATGGTTACCATTAGCGAAAATGCCTGGGCAAAGAACTTCCCTGAGTCCTCAAAAATGTTCATTGAGGTTGGCAAAGAAATCAGCGTGGAAGACCTGAATCGCGGCATTATTATTTCGTCAGGTAACGATGCCTGCGTGGCTATGGCTGAGCATATTGCCGGCAGTGAAGACGCATTTGCCGACTTAATGAATAACTACGCTGAACAAATTGGCATGAACGACAGCCACTTCTCAAACAGTCACGGTTTACCAGACCCCGATCAGTACGTTTCTGCTCGTGACATGGCGACTTTAGCTAGTGCTTTAATTGAAGAAACGCCGGAAGAGTACGCACTTTATGCGGAGAAGTCGTTCACCTTCAACAACATTAAGCAGTACAACCGCAACTCATTACTCTGGGACCGCAGCTTAAACGTAGACGGCATAAAAACAGGACATACCAACGAAGCAGGTTATAGCCTTGTCTCATCTGCAGTTGAAGACGGCACACGTTTAATTGCTGTGGTAATGGGGACTAACAGCGAACAGGCTCGTAAAGTAGAAAGTAAAAAGCTGCTTAACTACGGTTTCCGCTACTACGAAACCGTCAAAGCCTATAGTGCTGGTGAGAGCTTTATTTCTCATCGCATTTGGGGGGGAGACCTTGACGAAGTTGAGCTTGGAATCAGTGAAGATGTGGTCATTACTTTACCGAAAGGCCAGCGCGACAAACTGAAAGCTAACTTTGAACTTGATCAGCAGTTGCAAGCGCCATTATCAAAAGGCCAGCATGTTGGAACAGTCTACCTTCAGTTGAACGATGAAGATGTCGCATCTTTCCCGTTAGTGACTCTGCAGGCAGTTGAGGAAGGCGGTTTCTTCAAGAAAATTATGGATTATATTAAACAGCAGTTTAGTGAAGAATAAAGGTTAAGATAGATGCAAAAGACACGCTTTGATGAACTGGTAGACTTCCCTTGTCACTTTACTTTTAAAGTGATGGGGGTTGCCAGTGCCAGCCTTCCTGATCAAGTTGTCGAAGTTTTACAGGAGCATGCTCCCGGTGATTATTCTCCTTCGGTAAAACCTAGCAGTAAAGGCAATTATCATTCGGTTTCTGTCGCTGTGCGTGTAGAAAGTCAGGAACATATTGAAATTCTTTATCGATCGTTGTCGGATATTGACGACGTTCGCTACGTTCTGTAGTTGCAAGACTAGCCGTTGTTCTAGACAAACGTTATAATGACGGCATGAACGATACCTTAATTATTCGTGAATTAGGCAGGCAGCCATACGAACCCGTATGGCATGCTATGCAACAATTCACCGACCAGCGCGACGAACACACTGCAGACGAGCTGTGGGTGGTTGAACATGACCCTGTGTTTACCCAAGGGCAGGCCGGAAAGGCCGAGCATATTCTGGCTCCCGGCGATATTCCCGTTATTCAAGTCGACAGAGGTGGGCAGGTAACCTACCACGGCCCGGGTCAGGTTGTTATTTATTTTCTTCTGAATATTCGTCGCCTAAATTACGGTGTCCGCCAGTTAGTCAATCAAATTGAAAACACGGTTATCGGGACTCTTGCCGATTACCGTATTGATGCTCAAGCTCGACGCGATGCTCCGGGTGTCTACGTTGGTAATGATAAAATTTGCTCGTTAGGGCTGCGTATTCGTAAAGGCTGTTCATTCCATGGGTTGGCGTTAAACGTCAATATGGATATGGAACCCTTTGCCCGGATCAACCCTTGTGGGCTATCGGGCATAAAAATGATTCAAACCAAGGATCTCAATGGTCCTGAAAGCTTTAGTGAAGCCGCTAATGCAGTGATAAAACACTTCACTAGTTCAGTTTCCTACAGCAACATTCTTCAACAAACGGGACTCGCTCAAGATTATGTCAAAGCCAGTTAGAGTTGAACCTGGTGTCAAAATGCGTGACGCCGATAAAATGGCACTGATACCAGTACAAATTATTCCCACAGAACGCGACCAGATGTTGCGTAAGCCGTCGTGGTTGAAGGTGAAGCTCCCTTCTTCAACTGAGCGTATTGATGAAATTAAACAGGCTATGCGCAGCCATGGCCTGCATTCTGTTTGTGAGGAAGCTTCCTGTCCAAATTTACCGGAATGTTTTAACCACGGTACAGCCAGCTTTATGATTCTGGGTGATATTTGCACGCGTCGTTGTCCATTCTGCGATGTTGCTCATGGTCGCCCTCTTCCGCCGGATCCTGAAGAAGCTGAAAAACTGGGCAAAACAATTCGCGACATGAAAGTGAAGTATGTCGTTATTACCTCAGTTGATCGTGATGATTTACGCGATGGCGGGGCTCAGCATTTTGCCGATTGTATTCGTGAAATACGTAAACACAGCGAAAACAATATTCAGGTTGAAGTACTTGTACCGGACTTTCGTGGCCGTATGCAAGTAGCGCTTGATATCCTGAAAGATGAAGCGCCTGATGTGTTCAACCACAACCTTGAAACTGTGCCGCGCCTTTATAAAGCAGCTCGTCCAGGTGCAAACTATCAGTGGTCTTTAGATTTGCTGCAAAAATACAAAGAGGCTCGTCCTGATATACGCACTAAATCAGGGCTGATGGTTGGCCTTGGCGAAACCAAAGAAGAAATACTGGAGGTTATGAAAGACCTCCGTGCGCATGATGTCGACATGTTGACTATCGGCCAGTATTTACAGCCTAGCCGCCACCATATTCCGGTTGCCCGCTATGTTCACCCGGATGAATTTGAAGAGCTGCGCGTTGCAGGTGTTGAAATGGGCTTCAGCCATATTGCCAGCGGTCCGCTAGTACGTTCTTCTTATCATGCCGACTTGCAGGCAGCGGGTGAAACTGTACGTTAATTAGGAAGCTTGACCATGAGCCTTTTACTGTGGTGTTTACTCATTGCCGGAGTCTTGCCTATTTTAGCCAAGGCTCCTGTGGTTTATTTTCAGAATCGCGACAACGGTTACGACAATAAACATCCCAGAGCTCAGCAACAGCGCTTACTTGGGCGAGGTGCCCGCGCTGTTGCAGGTCATTACAATGCCTATGAAGCTTTCCCGTTATTTGCCGCTGCAATTCTAGCTGCTATAGCCACTTCTCAGGTAACCGAAAGAATTGAGTTTCTGGGCGTTTCATTCATTGTGTTAAGAGTGCTTTACCACATTGCGTACTTAAGCAACTACGACAAGTTACGTTCGCTCATCTGGTTTCTGGCAACACTTTGTCCGGTGCTTATCCTGGCTCAAGTAGCGCTCTCTGTATAGTCTTCTTACACGGCAGTTATTGATGTTTCCGCAATAACTTCAAATAAAGCTCTGGCCATAGTCCGGTATTGTGCTGCTCCATCGCCGTTTTGACATTTACCGGACGCCAAGCTTGTTTATCACTAATAGCATTGCAGGTGTCAGCTTTAAAAAGTCCTATATCGCGACTTTCCGAGCTGCCCAGGCGCCACTTCTCCCCTTCTTGCTGGGCTATTTCTTTCCATGAAGGTATTTCACTTTTCCATGGTAAGTTGTCATAGATGTCCCGTATTTGGTCGCTGGAATAGTACTTAGCATGGCCAGAAACAACAATATTTAAACTTTCATGCTCATAATGGCCGTTGCAAAATTTCCGGGCCAGAGACTCCGACATGGCATACTCATCGGCAAAGCCCAGCCAATGTCCTAGCTCATGTTGAATAACTTTTTCTGAGCTATCGGGGGTCAATGTCAATGTTCGACTGTCCGCACTCGCAATCCCCTTATCCGCCAATATCACTGTTCTGTCAGCTACTTTATCTGAACGACAACTTGCTCTACCGCGCTCATCACCAATAGTGCATGATAATTCCTCGTCCAGAGCCCAACCGATGCACCAGTTACTGGTCGTAAAAGGGGAGTTTTTTACGGCCGATAAAAAATCAAGGTAGCGCTTTTTTGCGCTTTGATTAGCCGCTATCACTTTAATACTTATATCGCAGTTATCATTTTTCTGGTAACGCTCAAGTAACGCAAACTTTTGCTTTAACCAGGGTTCATCGGCACTTTGCCAACGGTGCTGCCACTGTCCTATTGAAATGTTATCGTCTGTCAGTTCAGTCATTGCAACTTGCCGCTTAGCGGCGGGGTCACCAGCAGCGACAGCCAATTTTAACCAGTCGTCGTTAGCTTTAGGAAAAGCACGAATTAAGCTCTCGATGGCAGGAGAATACTTTTGTTTGGCAGAGCGCTGCCACCAGTAATGAGCGGCAGTGCGATTTTTGTCTTGCCAATAACGGTTAGCTAATTGATATTGCGCTTTCGCATTACCTTTATGCGCTGACCAGTTCAATGTTTGCTGTGAATTAAAGACTTGATGAGACCCGCTACTTATAACCAAAAAAGCAGAAAGTACTAACAGCCGTCCTTTCATCAAATGGCTCTTTACCGGTTTAATAACGCGTGACGAATACGCGTTAACTCAACCGACGCATAACGGTGCTCAACAAACTCATAAACATTCGTCATTAAAGCCAGTTTAAAATAATTCATAGCTTCCAGCTGATCACCTTTTATCTGCATATACTTTCCCAAATAAAAGTAAGCTTCACATAAACGCTCTGTCAGTTTTTCAGAATCACCCAAGTTACGGGTCATACGTTCTAAAAAAGCCTCTTTAGAAAGCTTATCCGCATACAGTTGCGTAATCTGATAACCCCATTCGCTTTTATCAAGCTTTTCAGAATTTTCTTCCAGACTAATCTGCGCCTGTTCCGGATCATTTTCATATTCCGCTAAAAATAGCCAAATAACCCGGTAAGGGTCTTCCGGTTCTTTCTCCAAATGATACTCTAAGTCTTCCTGAGAAAGCTCGGTTCTTGCATCGTAGTACTCAGCTATTCCTCGATTCAAATAAGCGTAACGATGCTCGGGATCCAACTCAATTGCTGAGTCAAAAGCTTCATACGCATAATCGAATTCTTCTAACTGTGTGTATTGAATACCTAAAAAATTATAGGCATCCGCTAGTCTCGGGTTATATTCCAACGCACGAGTGAAATCCATTCTGGCCAGAGTTCTTAGTCCGACAGCATCGTATAGGGCGCCACGGCGATAATATAGCTCTGCTCGTTGTTCCTGGGTTAAATCCTCTCCCAACATCTGAGCAATACGCGCGAGCTCTATTTCATAACGAAATTCTGCGCGCTCAGGCTCTGCAAGCACAACATTGTCCGGCAATTGATTAACTGAATTTTGCGACGCACACCCGGTCAACGCTCCTAACAACAAAAGAGCTCCGATGAATGCACTACTTGTTCGCACCTGCATAATATTTCCTTTGAATAAACCTATAGCTCTATTACAGCACACTCGAAGCCAAACAGGCAAAAGCCAGACATAAAAAAACCCCGTTTAAACGGGGTTTTTAACAAAGCTTAGAGAATCTTTACGATTATTCTTCGCTTTTGTTTTCTTCTTCAGCAGCTGGTTCTGCAGGAGCTTCAGTTGCTGGCTCTTCTTTTTTCTCAGCAGCTTCTTTCATGCTCAGACGGACACGACCCTGGCGATCAATTTCCAGTACTTTAACCGGAACGACATCACCAACTTTCAGGTATTCGTTTACGTCATTAACACGTTCTTCTGCAATTTGAGAAATATGAACTAAGCCGTCTTTCCCTGGTAACACAGTAACAAACGCACCGAAGTCTACGATACGCGCTACTTTACCCTGGTAAATTTTACCTACTTCAACATTAGCCGTTAACTGCTTGATTTTCTCAATAGCGGCGTCGGCATCTGCCTGGTCGCTTGCTGCAACTTTAATGGTACCGTCATCACCAATCTCAATGTTGGTATTGGTTGATTCGGTCAGCTCACGAATGACCGCTCCACCTTTACCGATAACGTCTTTGATCTTGTCCTGATCAATTTTGATAGTGGTAAAGCGAGGCGCATAAGTAGAAAGCTCTTCACGGTGACCGCCAATGGCTTCGTCCATCACTTTCAGAATGTGTAGGCGAGCTGATTTAGCCTGCGCTAATGCACTTTCCATGATGTCGCGAGTGATACCATCAATTTTAATGTCCATTTGCAAGGCAGTAATACCATCGGTGTTACCGGCTACTTTAAAGTCCATATCACCTAAGTGATCTTCATCACCAAGGATATCGGAAAGAACAACGTGCTTGTCGCCTTCTTTAACCAAGCCCATAGCGATACCCGCTACAGAAGACTTAATTGGCACACCAGCGTCCATTAACGCCAATGAAGAACCACAAACTGAGGCCATTGAACTTGAACCGTTTGATTCGGTAATTTCTGAAACCACTCGAATAGTGTAAGGGAATTCATCGTGGCTAGGCATAACTGCCTGAATACCACGTTTCGCCAAACGACCATGACCAATTTCACGACGTTTTGGCGATCCAACCATACCCGTTTCGCCAACACAGTATGGAGGGAAGTTATAATGCAGCATGAAGCGATTTGTGTTCATACCAGTCAGCTCGTCAATCATCTGAGCATCACGATCGGTACCTAAGGTAGCAGTTACCAACGCCTGAGTCTCACCACGGGTAAACAATGATGAACCGTGAGTACGCGGTAATACACCAGTAGCGACACTAATAGCACGAACCATGTCAGGGTCGCGGCCATCGATACGCTTTTCACCAGCAATAATACGGCTACGTACAATGTCACTTTCCAGGTCGTGGAAGATTTTGCCGGCTTCTTCTAAATCGACGTTTTCATCTTCAGCAGTTAGCTTCTCGACCATCTGCTCTTTAACTTGGTCAAGCTTACCTTTACGTTCTGCTTTGTCGGTAGTGCGGTAGGCTTCGCCAATACCTTGCTCTGCCAATTCACGAACTTTGGTCTGCAAGCTTTCATCTTTTGCAGGAGCCTGCCAGTCCCACTTCTCTTTGCCTGCTTCTGCAGTAAATTCAGTAATGGCTTTAATAACGTCCTGCATTGCTTCGTGACCGTACATAACGGCACCAAGCATTTGGTCTTCAGACAGCAACTCAGCTTCTGATTCAACCATTAATACGGCTTTATCCGTACCCGCAACCACAAGATCCAGCTTGGAGTTTTCTAACTCGTCGGCGGTTGGGTTTAGTACGTATTCATCATTAACCACACCAACACGTGCTGCGCCAATTGGGCCTGCAAAAGGAGCACCAGAAATGGATAAAGCTGCTGACGCGCCAATTAAAGCGACGATATCAGGGTTAATCTGAGGGTTTACTGAAACAACAGTAGCAACAACCTGTACTTCGTTCATGAAGCCATCTGGAAATAATGGACGAATTGGTCGGTCAATTAAGCGACTGGTTAACGTTTCGTTTTCGCTAGGACGCCCTTCACGCTTAAAGAAACCGCCAGGAATTTTACCGGCTGCGTAAGTCTTTTCTTGGTAATTGACTGTTAACGGGAAAAAGTTTTGCCCTTCACGTGCTTCTTTTTTGGCAACAACAGTGACTAAGACTGTTGTGTCATCGATGCTGGCAAGTACAGAACCAGTCGCCTGACGTGCTATTACGCCAGTTTCTAATGTGACTGTATGCTGACCGTACTGAAATTGTTTAGTTATTGGATTCACGTTTCTTTCCTTTACCTTCAAAATATAGAGTATCCGGATTGATACTCGTCTTCTCTCTTTATTTATCTCGTCGCATAGTATAAGGGAATTGTGACAAAATTAAGACCCATAAGCCTAAAAAGAATACAAAAAAAGGGCCAAAAGGCCCTTTTTAAAAATTCTTTATGCGTTGGTGTGTCTTAGCGACGGATACCTAAACGCTCAACAAGTGCTACATAGCGTTTTTCGTCTTTACGCTTCAGGTAATCAAGAAGCTTACGACGACGGCTAACCATACGTAACAGACCACGACGTGAATGGTGATCTTTCTTATGTGATTTAAAGTGGTCTTGTAATTCAGCCAGGTTTTTTGTCAAAAGCGCAACCTGCACTTCAGGAGAACCCGTATCGTTCTCGCCTTGACCAAATTCTTTTACAATTTCAGCTTTCTGTTCAACAGTTAGTGACATGATAACTCCTAAGTTTGTCAAAATGATCGACGCCAATCACTAATTCAGCGTCGATATGAAGGCGGCGATTATACCCACCTAACAACACAAAAACAACTATAAATCAGCATACTCAAGAGCAATAACGCGACGCGGCCATAATTCCATATTTTTCACCCGGCCAACGCCTAAAAACTGAGACTGTTCATTAAGAACCCGCCACTCTTCGGCTTCATTTGCATCGCTTACCGGTAAAGGAATAGGCTGCCCATGAAGAAAGTCTCTGGTCTGTGTCTGAGTTACTGTAATCTTTGGCAGTTCGCCTAACAGCAGGTCAGCTGGTTGCAACAAATCATCCAGCGCAGACTGGCCCTGCTCCGCCGCTTTTTCCAACTGCTCCGGCGTTACCATGGTCGATTCGTTAATATCGGCCACCGCATTACGATGCAAACTGGAAACGTGTGCGCCACACCCCAAAGCCTGACCCAAATCATCCACCAGCGTCCGAATGTACGTACCTTTGCTGCAACTGACTTGAAGAACGACCTTACTTCCCTCGACAGCCAACAACTCTATAGAGTGTATTGTAATTTCGCGTGTCTTTTTGGGAACCTCAATACCGCGCCGAGCGTAATAATACAGAGGCCGGCCTTCATGCTTTAACGCTGAATAAATAGAGGGTGATTGCGCTTGCTTACCAATAAAGTTCTGAATTACCTCGGCAATATGTTTAGCATCAACCGAAACCGGTTTTTCTTCAACAACTTCGCCTTCGGCGTCGCTCGTAGTCGTTCGGACGCCTAGCAAAGCTTCAACCCGATACGCTTTATCGGCATCAAGTAAGTACTGTGAGAACTTTGTCGCTTCTCCCAGGCAGATGGGCAGAATTCCAGTGGCTAAAGGATCTAGGGCTCCGGTATGACCGGCTTTTTGTGCATTATACAGGCGCTTAACATGCTGCAGGGCATGGTTTGAACTCATGCCCTGCGGTTTATTCAATAAAACTACGCCCGTGACTGCACGGCCTTTGCGTAGACGAGCTTTAGACATTAATCGTCTCCGCTGTTTTCACTGCTTTTTTTATCTCGCTCGCGTGCTTCTGCAACCAGCTTACCCATGCGAATACCTTCATTTAACGAGGCATCGTGCTGGAATTTAAGTTGCGGAACTATGCGTGCCTTAATGCGTTTACCTAACAAAGAACGAATAAAGCCAGATGCTTCATTCAGCACTTTTAACGCCTGCTTAACTTGTTCAGGGTCATCTTGAAAAAAGGTAACGAACACCTTGGCATAAGCTAAATCGCGAGAAACTTCCACATCGGATACTGTGACCATGCTAACGCGAGGATCTTTTATCTCGCGCTGCAGGATCATAGCGATTTCTCGTTGTAGCTGGTGCCGTACCCTTTCGGTACGGCTAAACTCTTGTGCCATAAATTACTGTGTCCTTGATTAAAGCGTACGTTCTATCTGGACTGTTTCGAAGACTTCAATTTGGTCGCCTTCTTTGACATCGTTGTAGTTCTTAACACCGATACCACATTCCATGCCGTTACGAACTTCCTGAACGTCATCTTTAAAGCGACGCAGTGATTCAAGCTCACCTTCGTAAATAACAACGTTGTCACGAAGTACGCGAATTGGTGCTGAACGTTTGACGATACCTTCAGTTACCATACAACCGGCAATTGCACCGATCTTAGGTGATTTGAAGACATCGCGAACTTCTGCCAGACCAATGATCTGTTGTTTGAACTCAGGCTGCAGCATACCGCTCATCGCTGCTTTAACTTCGTCAATCAAGTCGTAAATGACGCTGTAATAGCGCAAGTCTACACTTTCTTGCTCAACCAGTTTTCTAGCGGCCGCTTCGGCACGAACGTTAAAACCAACAACAATCGCATTCGATGCACTGGCCAGAGAAATATCGGTTTCAGTGATACCACCAACACCGCTACCAATGATGTTCACTTTCACTTCATCAGTCGACAGCTTAGTCAGAGCATCAGAAATCGCTTCCAATGAGCCTTGTACGTCTGACTTCAGGACAATGTTCAGTTCAGCAACGTCACCTTCAGCCATGTCCGCAAACATGTTTTCCAGTTTCGCTTTTTGCTGTTTCGCTAATTTCACATCACGGTATTTACCCTGACGGTAGTTAGCTACTTCACGTGCTTTACGCTCGTCCTTAACAACCGTTGCTTCGTCACCTGCCTGAGGAACACCAGACAAGCCAAGTATTTCTACAGGAATTGAAGGACCGGCCTCTTTAATTTCTTTACCGGTTTCGTCGCGCATGGCACGAATACGTCCGTACTCAAGGCCACACAGTACAACATCACCTTGCTTCAACAAACCGCGCTGAACAAGAACCGTCGCTACTGGTCCACGACCACGATCCAGACGTGATTCAACCACGATACCTGAGGCCATGCCGGTTTTTTCTGCGCGTAAATCCAGTACTTCAGATTGCAACAGAATTGCTTCTAACAGCTCGTCAATCCCTTCACCGGTGTGAGCTGACAGCGGAATAAACTGCACGTCACCACCCCAGTCTTCCGGAATGACTTCCAGCTGAGACAGTTCGTTTTTCACACGATCCGGATCTGCGCCTTCTTTATCCATTTTGTTTACAGCGACCACCAGAGGTACGCCAGCTGCTTTCGCGTGCTGAACCGCTTCTTTGGTCTGTGGCATAACGCCGTCGTCCGCTGCAACAACCAAAATAACAACATCGGTTGCGCCGGCACCACGTGCACGCATCGAGGTAAAGGCCGCGTGTCCCGGAGTATCAAGGAAGGTTACCATTCCGTGACCGGTTTCTACGTGGTATGCACCAATATGCTGGGTAATACCACCCGCTTCGCCGGATGCGACTTTCGCTTTACGAATGTAATCCAGTAACGACGTTTTACCGTGGTCAACGTGACCCATAACCGTTACAACCGGAGCACGAGGTGCTTCTTCACCACCTTCATGACGGTCAGAAAGCACTTCCTCTTCCAACGCATTGTCTTTGACAAGCGCGGGCTTGTGTCCAAGCTCTTCAACAACTAAGGCAGCTGTGTCCTGATCAAGAATTTGGTTAATCGTAACCATCTCGCCCATTTTCATCATGGTCTTGATAAGCTCACTGGCTTTAATTGCCATACGGTTAGCCAGTTCGCCAACAGTAATGGTTTCGCCAATTTTTACATCACGCTCGACCGGCTGCGCTGGCTTATTAAAGCCCTGTTGCAGTGATGAACCACGACGAGCACCTTTACGACGCTTCTCGCGACGCGGCGTTTCATCACTTTCTTCATCTTTGCGACGACGTTTTTTGCCGCGCTTGCGACTTTTACGTTCTTCGTCGAAGTCCTGAGCGTCTTCAGCTTCCTGAGCTGTAGAAGACGTTGTAAAGTGCACATCTTCCTGCTCTTGCTGCTTACGTTTCTGCTCTTCTTCTTCCCAGCGTTTTGCATTTTCTTCAGCTAGTTTACGAGCTTCTTCCGCTTGCGCTTCCGCTTCTTTTTCAGCCTTTTTACGGGCTTCTTCTTCCTGCTGACGCTTCAGTTTTTCGGCTTCTGCTTTCGCTTTGTCTGCCGCTTCACGTTCTTCAGGTGTCATCGCTGCACGTTTCTCAGCTTCCGCCTTTTGACGTGCCTTCTCTTTTTCTTTACGCAGTTTCTCTTTTTCAGCTTTTTCTTTCTCAGCTTTTTCACGCTCTACTTTAGCTTTCGCTTCAGCTTCTTTGCGCTGCTTCTCTTCTTCGCGTTTTTGCTCTTCTTCGCGAAGTTTAGCTTCTTCTGCTTCTTTTTCTTTGGCTAAGCGTTCTTGCTCTTCACGTTCCTGCTCTTCACTCGCCGAACGTTTGACATAAGTGCGTTTTTTGCGCACTTCTACCTGAACGGATTTAGAATCTCTTCCGCCGCCAACACTTAACGTACTTTTCGTTTTACGCTTTAAAGTCATTTTGCTGGGTTCAGAGCTGCCGCCACCGCCATGCTGACGGTTCAAGTGAGCCAGTAATTTCTGTTTTTCATCTTCATTAACAGAATCACCCGCTTTCTTGGTCATGCCCGCTTCAGCGAACTGCTGAACCAGACGATCAACTGTTGTACCGACATCTTTGGCCAGCTTATCGAGCGTTACTTCTTCCATAGTCTGTTGTACCTCCGCTGATCGTTCTACTGTTCTTCATTGAACCAGCAAATATTGCGGGCTTTCATAATTAAATCGCCAGCCTGCTGTTCATTTAATTCTTCAATATCGGCTAAGTCGTCAACGCCCTGTTCCGCTAACTCTTCCAGACTGGTCACACCCTTGCTGGCTAACACATAGGCCAGGTGGCGATCCATTCCTTCAAGATTCAACAGCGTTTCATCTGGTTCAGCCGATTCCAGAGATTCTTCTGTAGCTAAAGCTTTGGTCGTTAAATAAGCACGCGCTCTGCTACGTAATTCTTCTACGATATCTTCGTCCATTCCTTCAATATCAAGGAACTCCGCGACCGGAACATAAGCCACTTCTTCTAACGAAGAAAAGCCTTCGTCAACAAGCACGGTTGCAAAGTCTTCGTCAATATCTAAGGTTGAAACAAACAAGTTCAATAAACGCTGAGCTTCTGCTTCGTTTTTCTCATTGAACTCGTCTTCTGTCATGACATTCAATGTCCAGCCAGTTAACTGACTGGCCAGGCGAACGTTCTGTCCACCTTTACCGATTGCCTGCGCCAGGTTATCAGCCGCTACGGCGATATCCATTGTGTGCGCGTCTTCGTCAACGACAATAGAAGCAACTTCTGCAGGAGCCATTGCGTTAATTACAAACTGTGCCGGGTTGTCGTCCCAAAGCACGATATCCACACGCTCACCGCCCAGCTCGCCGGAAACAGCCTGCACACGCGCACCACGCATACCGACACAAGCGCCGACCGGATCGATGCGTTTATCATTGCTCTTCACTGCAATTTTAGCACGAGAACCCGGATCGCGGGCAGCGCCACGCAACTCAATCATTTCTTCGCCAATTTCCGGTACTTCGATACGGAAAAGTTCCAACAAGAAATTAGGGTTGGTTCTGCTAACGAACAACTGTGCACCACGGGCCTCGGGACGCACGTCATAAAGCAAGCCACGAATTCGGTCACCGGGGCGTACCGACTCACGCGGTAACATTTCATCACGGTAAATAATAGCTTCAGCGTTATTACCTAAGTCGAGGATAACGTGCTCACGGTTTGCTCGCTTAACGATACCGCTAACCATTTCGCCCACTTGATCGCGATATTCATCCACGACTTGTGCGCGCTCTGCTTCGCGTACTTTCTGTACAATAACCTGTTTAGCGGTTTGTGTCGTAATACGGTCAAACTGAATTGAGTCAATTTGCTCTTCTACGTAGTCCCCGGCTTGAACCGATGGATCTTCATATTGCGCTGCTGACAAGCTAATTTCACGGTAAGGGTGTTCTAACCCTGTATCCGTGTCTTCAACAACTAACCAACGGCGAAAGGTATCGAATTCGCCTGTATTGCGATCGATATCGATACGAACTTCAATATCACCGTCGTATTTTTTCTTGGTCGCATGAGCCAATGCTGACTCTAAAGCTTCAAATATTTTTTCGCGTGGTACCGCTTTTTCGTTTGAAACCGCTTCTGCGACTAACAGTATTTCTTTACTCATGAGTGCTGCCTCGCCAACGCAATCTTTTAATCAAATGTTGGAACCAGGTGAGCGTTTTTCACATCACGCATATTCACCTGAAGAGTATCGTTATCTGCGGAAAGGGTCAGTTCTTCCCCCTCAACCGCTATCAATTTCGCTTTGAACTTCCTTTTGTTCTTCTGTGCCGCTACTAACTCAAAAGCAACTGTTTCATTCACGTAAGGCTGCATTTGTTCGGCATTAAAAAACGGTCTTTCCATTCCCGGAGAGGACACTTCCAGGTTGTATTCAACGTTAATCGGGTCTTCTACATCTAATAGGGAACTGACCTGATAACTGACATCCGCACAGTTGTCCACACTAATTCCTTCCGGATGATCAATGTACACTCGTAACGTCGAAAACTTACCGGCGCGGACAAACTCCACACCCCATAATTCGAAATCCAGAGCTTCTACTGCTGGCCGAATCATATCGGTTAACCGTTCTTGCAAATTTGCCAATTACTGCCTCCTGAAACAAAAAAAGGGCGCAAGCGCCCAGTGTTCTGGCTATCCTAAGATAGCTAAGGCCGCATAGCAAAAAGCCCCGAGCTGCTGCGGGGCTTTCTGAACACTGGACCCTTTGTCAGTTATTTTAGCAAAAGCGCCGACTAATGCGAAACGCTGCTACTAAAATTGGTTGCGGGGGCAGGATTTGAACCTACGACCTTCGGGTTATGAGCCCGACGAGCTACCAGACTGCTCCACCCCGCGTCCGAAACTTGTTGCACATTATACGTATTTTTCGTTTATTTTCAACCTCTGACGCAACAATCAGAGCGCTAATTTTGGTGCAGAAGGCGGGACTTGAACCCGCACGCCCGTAAGAGCACTACCCCCTCAAGGTAGCGTGTCTACCAATTCCACCACTTCTGCAAAATTTTTAGTCGATTGGCGGTACGTCAGATTCAGGATCTGATTCGTCTTCCGCTGGAGGCAACTGTTGTTCTTCTTCAGGTACTGACAAGTCCGAGAAGTCTGTTGAGCTTTCGTCCGTAGAGGTCGATAAGTTACCCAACACCAAACTCAGAATAAAAAAGACTACCGCCAACCCTGCCGTAGCGCGTGTCAGAAAGTTTCCTGAACCTGAAGAGCCGAAAACAGTGTTCGATGCGCCTGCACCGAAAGATGCGCCCATACCTGCGCCTTTGCCTTGTTGTAGCATAATGAAGCCAATTAAGACTAAAGCAACAACGAGAAATGCAATCATTAAAATTTCGTACATAATTTTACCCTTGAGCAGCCTGGCAGATAGCAACAAAGTCTGATTCTTTCAAACTCGCCCCACCTATCAAACCACCATCAATGTCTTTTTGCGCAAATAATTCGGCAGCGTTATCAGCTTTAACTGAGCCACCGTACAATAACGGCATTTTCTCACCAATCGCGCCAAATTGCTCTACCAGTAACGTTCTTAGTTTTGCATGAACGTCCTGTGCTTGTTCCGGTGATGCTGTTTCTCCGGTACCGATTGCCCAAACTGGCTCGTAGGCCAAAACAACTTTCCCGGCTTTTTCTTTAGGAAGGTTTGCCAACGCAGCTTTCGCTTGTTCTGCTACAACCTTCCAGGTATTCCCCTCATCGCGCTGAGCTTTATTTTCGCCAACACAAATTACTGCTGTCATACCTGCATTGACGGTCGCCAGTGCTTTCTCGTTTACCTTGTCGTCTGTTTCTGCAAACAATTGACGACGTTCTGAATGCCCGACAAGCACGTAGCTAACCCCAAACTCTTGCAGTTGAGTTGTCGAGGTTTCGCCTGTATAGGCTCCACTGGCATGTTCAGAAACATTCTGTGCACCAATGGCAATGTCATCATAATAACATTGACTTGCCAACTCACTGATAAGGGTAAACGGAGGACAGACTACTATCTTAACCTTCTGAAGCTGGCTAAGTTTCTCTCGCAACGCCACCGACATCGTTTTCGTTAGCTCGCGATTTCCGTTCATTTTCCAATTTGCAATCACTAGTGATGCATTAGGCATAGTTTGTCCTCTACTTCAGAGCGCGGGAATAGTAGCGAAACACTCGCCAACTTACAAGCGAGATTTTCATCGCTGCCCGCTAACTGTTTAATTTGTAGCCGCTTCAACTTCGTTCGCTATTTGTTGAGCAAAGGCTTTTACCTTAGCTTCGTTTTCGCCTTCAACCATTACCCGAATTAAAGGCTCAGTGCCCGACTTCCGTAAAAGTACCCGACCACTGCCCGACAGCGCTTTTTCAACTTCTCGTACCGCACTTTTAACATTCGCCGATTCTAAAGGCTGCTTATCGCTGTCAAAGCGGACATTGATAAGAATTTGTGGCAACTTATGAAAATCGCAGCTTAATTTTTCCAGGGACTTTTGTTCCTGATACATAGCTGCCAGTACCTGCAGTCCGGCAACAATACCATCACCGGTAGTGTGGTGCTGACGGTTAATCACATGGCCCGAATTTTCACCGCCAAGGTACCAGTCTCGCTTAACCAGTTCTTCGATAACATAGCGATCACCGACTTTTGCCCGGACAAAGGGAATACGTCTTTTATCGAGTTCTTTTTCCAGGGCAAAGTTTGTCATTAGTGTGCCGACAACACCTCCTTGTAACTGCCCCTGATTCTGTGCAGTCACAGCCAGCATATAAAGGATTTCATCACCGTCAATTGGGCGACCATTTTCCGTCACCATCATGATCCTGTCACCATCACCGTCCAGAGCTATGCCTAAATCCGCTTTAGTCTCCAGTACCTTTTTCTGTAATGCCTCCAAGTGAGTTGCGCCGCATTCTTTATTGATGTTAAGGCCATTAGGCTGAGTACCAATTTCAGTCACTTCAGCACCAAGTTCACGAAGCACATTAGGCGCTATGTGATAGGTCGCACCATGCGCGCAATCGACGACAATGTGTAACCCTTCCAGAGTCATTTCGTTAGGGAAAACACTTTTACAGAACTCGATATAGCGACCAGCGGCATCATTTATTCGCTTAGCACGACCCAGCTCTTCTGAAATCACACAATCCATTGGCTCATCTAACAGACGTTCAATTTCCAGCTCTACGGCATCTGGAAGTTTGTGTCCGTTGTCAGCAAAAAACTTTATGCCGTTATCGTAATACGGATTATGCGATGCGCTAATAACAATACCGGCCGCGGCTCTGAATGTCCGTGTCAGATACGCAATGCCGGGAGTGGGCATAGGGCCTAAGAAATCCACACCGACACCGGCTGCAGCCAGTCCGGCCTCCAAAGCTGACTCCAGCATATAACCGGAAACCCGGGTGTCTTTACCAACCAATACGCGGCTGGTACCTTTTGCGGCCAGCACTCGGCCAGCAGCCCAGCCAAGCTTTACGGCAAACTCAGGAGTTATCGGAAACTGCCCGACTCGTCCGCGCACGCCATCGGTGCCAAAATATTTACGCTCACTCAAAGGTGCTCTCCTTCTAAAGTTGCTGCAACCACTTTCATTGCATCAACTGTCTCCTTAACATCATGAACGCGAATTATACGTGCTCCTTTCATAGCTGCAATGGTTGCAGCTGCTAAACTGCCGGCTAATCTGTCTTTAACTTCACGTCCCGTAACGTGGCCAATCATGCTTTTTCGCGACATTCCGACTAACAAGGGTAACTGTAATTCGTGAAACGCCTGTAGCCTTTGTAGCAACTGGTAATTATGTCGTTGAGACTTGCCGAACCCAAAACCAGGATCCAACCAAATTCGCTCTCTGCCAATACCAGCCTGCTCACAGGCAATAATACGCTCTTGCAAAAAAGCCTTAACGTCACAAACAACATCGTCGTAGTCTGGGTTGTGCTGCATGCTTCTAGGCTCTCCCTGCATATGCATTAAGCAAACTTTTGCAGAGGTTGATGCCAAAGCTTTCAGGGCGCCCTCTTCTCGTAATGCGTTTACGTCATTAATGATATTTGCACCGACCTTTATAGACTCAGTCATAACAACCGGTTTAGTGGTATCGACAGAAATTGATACATCAAAACGTTGTCGTACCGCTTCGACCAGAGGAATGACTCTATCGAGCTCTTCTTGTTCCAGGACAGCTAGTGAGCCGGGCCGAGTTGACTCCCCACCAATGTCTATCATATCAGCACCGTCACCTATCAGCTGCGCCACGTGATCAATCGCATCATTTAAGCGATTGTATTCACCTCCGTCTGAAAATGAGTCCGGCGTAACATTAACAATACCCATCACTTGCAAAGGGTTGGGGTTTTTAGGCATAACTCGGCTCCGCTAATTGCTGTTTCTTATTCTTACAAAAAAGCCACCTCTCGGTGGCTTTTAAAAAGAGTCAACTTTAAGAAGTTGCATCCCCGGGCTTATCGACATTGATGGGTCGTTCAGGACGCTCTTCGGTATCATCTGCCTTGGCAGCGCCGCCATCCGAACCATTGCCACCACTGTCTCTGTCGTCCCAGTCTTTCGGCTGACGAACATCTCGGCGATTCATCAAGTCATCAATTTGGTCGGCATCGATAGTTTCATACCGAACCAACGCATCTTTCATTGAATGAAGGATATCGACGTTCTCTTCCAACAGTTTTTTCGCCCGTTGATAGTTACGATCAATAACCGACTTCACTTCTTCGTCAATAGCCCGTGCAGTGTCATCAGACATATGTTTATGCTGAGTTACTGAACGCCCAAGGAAGACTTCATTTTCATCTTCAGCGTAAAGTAATGGTCCCATCTTTTCAGACAAGCCCCACTGAGTGACCATTTTGCGAGCAATTTCTGTTGCACGCTCAATGTCATTTGACGCGCCGGTAGTGACTTTCTCGTCACCAAAGATAATTGCTTCGGCCAGGCGACCACCAAACAAGCTAGAAATCATGCTTTCAAGATGTTGCTTACTGTGGCTCACTCTATCCTGCTCTGGTAAGTACATAGTGACACCCAATGCACGACCGCGCGGAATAATCGAGACCTTATAGACAGGGTCATGCTCTGGTACCAGACGACCCACAATAGCGTGACCAGCTTCATGATAAGCCGTCATGGCTTTCTCATCGTCCGTCATAACCATTGAGCGGCGCTCAGCACCCATCATGATTTTGTCTTTAGCTTTATCAAACTCTTCCATTGAAACAACACGCTTGTCGCCACGCGCGGCAAACAATGCGGCTTCGTTGACTAAGTTCGCTAAATCGGCCCCGGAAAATCCTGGCGTACCACGAGCAATCAGCTCTGGCTTAACATCGTCGCCTAGAGGTACTTTGCGCATATGCACTTTCAGAATTTGTTCACGACCGCGCACGTCTGGCAAACCAACAACAACCTGACGATCAAAACGTCCCGGACGCAACAGTGCAGGGTCTAATACATCTGGACGGTTAGTTGCAGCGATAACAATAATGCCTTCGTTGCCTTCAAAACCATCCATTTCAACCAGCATTTGGTTCAGTGTTTGTTCACGTTCATCGTGTCCACCACCAAGGCCAGCACCACGTTGGCGGCCTACGGCGTCAAGTTCATCAATAAAGATGATACAAGGAGCCGACTTCTTAGCTTGTTCAAACATATCGCGAACACGAGAAGCACCAACACCAACAAACATCTCAACGAAGTCAGAACCAGAGATACTAAAGAACGGCACTTTTGCTTCACCGGAAATGGCTTTAGCTAATAAAGTCTTACCCGTTCCCGGAGGACCAACCATAAGCACGCCTTTAGGAATTTTTCCGCCCAAACGCTGAAACTTAGAAGGGTCTTTCAGGTAATCAACTAATTCTGACACTTCTTCTTTAGCTTCATCGCAACCAGCAACATCTTTAAATGTTGTTTTTGATTGCTCTTCGTTCATGAGCTTCGCTTTACTCTTACCGAACGACATGGCGCCACGACCACCGCCGCCTTGCATTTGACGCATGAAGAATATCCATACACCAATAAGCAACAGCATTGGGAACCACGAGATAAAGATTGACGCAAGAATACTCTGCTCTTCAGGTGGGGTACCCTGAGTTTCTACATCGTTTGCCAACAAGTCATCCAAAATTTTCGGGTCATACTGAGTTGGCACAACTGTTTTATAAGATTGACCATTGCGAGTCATACCTGAAATAGTGCGTCCATCATCACCAAATTCAGCACGACGGATATTGCCATTGTTAACCTGAGACACAAATTCATTGTATGTCATGGTCGCCGATGTCGTTCCGCTCGGACTGAAGCTCTGAAAAACGCTCATCAGTACGACGGCTATCACAAGCCACAAGATGAGATTCTTTGCCATATCGCTCAAAGCCTATTACCTCTATTAAAAATCAACTACCCAACAGGGTACTACAGTTTATAATCTGTCGCTACCAAGTAGACCTCTCTGGAACGTGCCCGGGAGGACTCTGGTTTTCTGGTTTTCACATTGTTAAATGCCGCACGCATGTCTTTTAGGAAAGGTTCAAAACCCTGTCCCTGAAACACCTTTACGACAAAACTCCCGCCAGGCTTTAAAACCTGGTGACACATATCCAGCGCCAGCTCTACTAAATACATAGAGCGAGCCTGATCTACCGTACCATTACCACTCATATTTGGTGCCATATCCGACAGCACAACATCAACATTTTTACCACCAATACGATCAAGCAATGCATTTAATACCGCTTCTTCCCTAAAGTCGCCCTGGAGGAAATCGACTCCGACGATTGGATCCATCGCCAAAATATCGCAGGCAATAACCTGACCATCTCCGTTAAAGTAGTCAGCTACGTACTCAGACCATCCTCCGGGAGCAGCACCTAAATCAACGACAGTTTGACCCTTTTTGATCAACTTATCTTTTTGCTGCATTTCCTCTAACTTAAAAACAGCACGAGAACGGAGTCCTTTCTTCTGTGCTTTTTGGACAAACTGATCGTCAAAATGTTCTTTCAGCCAGCGTTGACTGCTCACACTGCGTTTTTTTCCCATAATTTAACGAAGTTTCCTTAATTGTCTGGCCTGAATACCTGATCTGGCGTTACAATGTTAAAAAATCAAGCTCTAAAACGGATATTATCGAATGTCATTAAGTAATAAGCAAAAACAACATTTAAAAGGTCTGGCACACCCGTTAAAGCCAGTCGTACTGCTTGGGGCTAACGGCCTGACTGAAGGTGTTCTTGCAGAAATTGAGCAGGCACTTGATCACCACGAACTGATTAAAGTAAAAGTTCCGGAAGAAGACCGTGAGCTCAGAAAACAAATTATGGCCACTATTGTACACGAAACCGGTGCTTCTGAAGTGCAAATTATCGGTAAAACGCAGGTGATATACCGACCAGCCGAAGAGCCTAAAATTCGCCTTCCCCGCGGCTAGTTTCTTTTGCTCGCAGGCGTTAGCGACAATGCTTTAGCGACCAGCTCCAACGCCTGCGACTTTTCCATCCACTTGTCTTTAGTCGAAAAGTAGACATCCAGCATCACTTCCAGGCATTGTTCGTCGCTTTCCAGGTTGTAGGCTTTTAGGAAAGGCTCTATTTTTCGATGGGCTTTTAGAAATTCAAGTCGACGTTTACGCTCTTCTTCTGCAACACTGCTTTTCACATAATCTGGCTGAGTATAGGAATAGGTTGGTTCGTGCAAAGTATAGCCCGGTGCGAAAAACCAATTTAAAGAGATTCGTTCCTGCAGTAACTTTCGAATAATCTCAGCAAAGGGTATTCTGTTGCTGCGCTTCCTATTGGCATAGTCGTTAGGCTTTTTTCCTAGCCACAGAGAAACGTCTTTATAGGTTCCTTTCTGCGAAACCAGCTTTAAACGTTCAAAGCATTCCGTAACCGTTAATTCATCAAGTGGTGTGTATTGAGGTGTTTGAGATGTTGGTGACGTTTCCTTGTCCATTGCAGTTCTTCTTTTGTTGATTTAATGTTAAAAATCCAGTTGAACTGCGAACTATACAATAACAAGTACAAAAAACAAACGACTCGACGTATAAAAACAAAAAGGCTGGTAAACTTTCGTTTCCAGCCTTTTTATTACGAGTTTTAGTATTACTTATATTCTACAGCAACCACTTCGTACTCAACTTCACCATTGGGTGTAGTTACTGTTGCAATTTCGTCAATTTCTTTACCTATTAATGCGCGAGCTATTGGCGAGTTCACAGAAATTAAATTTGATTTAATATCAGCTTCATCGTCACCCACGATCTTATAGGTCACTTCTTCGTCCGTTTTTGTATTGTAAACGGTGACCGTTGAACCAAAAATAACTTTTCCGTTATTGGGGACTTTAGTGACATCAATAATTTGTGCATTGGAAAGTTTTGATTCAATTTCTTGAATACGGCCTTCACAAAAACCTTGCTGCTCACGCGCCGCGTGATATTCAGCGTTCTCTTTTAAATCTCCGTGCTCGCGTGCATCAGCTATAGCTTCAACAATACGTGGGCGCTCTACCGTTTTTAAACGCTTGAGCTCATCACGTAACAATTGCGCGCCATGTTCCGTCATTGGAATCTGGTTCATATTAACGACACCCTTTTATGTAATTCTTGTACCGAACTGACTCGAGCTCGATCATCCGCTGTATTTGCTTTAACTGTCGCAAATGCAGCATTCAACGTTGTAGTATAAATCACTTTATTCAACAGTGCTTCACGACGAATATAAACAGAGTCTTCTATCGCACGACGCCCTTCTACCGTATTGATAATATAACTATATTCACCATTTTTTATGGCATCAACGATATTTGGCCGCCCTTCTTGCAGTTTATTAACGATACTGCAGTCTATACCTTCTTCACCAAGCATTTTCGCCGTACCTCGCGTCGCTTCCAGGCTAAAGCCTAAAGCTAATAAACCACGAGCCAGGTCCATTAAACGTTGCTTATCACTGTCTTTTACTGAAATCAGAGCTTTCCCTTTTTTCGCTAATGCTTCACCCGCGCCAAGGTTCGCTTTGGCATAGGCTTCTTCAAAGCTTTCACCTACACCCATAACCTCACCGGTTGAACGCATCTCAGGGCCGCGGATTGGGTCTACCCCCTGAAACTTAGCAAAAGGAATAACCACTTCTTTCACCGAATAATATGGCGGAATAATTTCTTTCACATAGCCCTGCTGCTGCAGTGACTGACCCACCATAACCCGCGCGGCGACTTTCGCTAATGGAACGCCTGTTGCCTTAGAAACAAAAGGTACGGTACGTGCCGCTCTTGGGTTTACTTCAATAAGGTAAATTTCTTCGTCTTTTACAGCAAACTGAGCATTCATCAAACCATTTACGTTCAGCTCAAAAGCTAACTTGCGCATTTGTTCGCGCAGTTGTGCCTGAATGATATCGCTTAAAGAATAAGGTGGTAATGAGCAAGCTGAGTCACCTGAGTGAACCCCTGCCTCTTCAATATGCTGCATGATACCGCCAATAAGCACATCCTTACCGTCACAAATAGCATCGACATCCACTTCAACCGCATTATCAAGGAAACGGTCCAGCAGTACCGGTGCATCGTTAGATACTTTGACCGCATCGGTCAAATAACGTTGCAAGTCGGCTTCATCATAAACAATTTCCATAGCCCGGCCACCCAATACGTAGGATGGGCGCACAACCAACGGATAACCAATACGCTTAGCTTCTGTTAATGCCTCGTTAAACCCGGTTACCGTTGAGTTTTCCGGTTGTTTTAAGCCAAGGCGACGCACTGCGGTCTGGAATCTTGAGCGATCTTCTGCTCGGTCGATAGCATCGGGTGATGTACCAATAATCGGAACACCGTTTGCTTCAAGTTCGCGAGCTAACTTCAATGGTGTCTGGCCACCGTACTGAACAATAACCCCTTTTGGCTTCTCAATGCGTACAATTTCCAGTACGTCTTCAAGAGTAATCGGCTCAAAGTAAAGGCGATCAGAGGTGTCATAATCCGTTGAAACGGTCTCTGGGTTACAGTTCACCATAATGGTTTCATAACCATCTTCGCGTAAAGCCAGTGAGGCATGCACACAGCAATAATCGAACTCTATACCCTGCCCTATGCGGTTAGGCCCACCGCCAATAACCATTATCTTGTCTTTATCCGACGGTGCCGATTCGCACTCTTCATCGTAACTTGAGTACATATAAGCAGTACCCGAAGCAAACTCCGCCGCACAGGTATCAACTCGTTTATAAACGGGATGAATTTTAAACTTGTGACGCTTTTTACGGACTTCTGCTTCGCTGACGTGTAAAACATCAGCAATTCTTGAATCGGCGAAACCGCGCCGCTTCAATACCGTCATAACCTCAGAAGTCAGTCCGGCCAAGCCAAGCTCATCAACTTCTTTTTCAAGGTTAACCAGCTCTTCAATTTGAATCAGGTACCACTCATCAATTCGTGTCAGTTCAAACACTTCTCGAACGGTCATGCCCAAGCGGAACGCATCAGCGATATACCAAATTCTTTCAGCGCCTGGCTCTTTAAGCTCACGGATAACTTTAGAACGAGCGTCTTTTGAGTCAATCTCAACAATGGGGTCAAAACCCGAAGCACCAAGTTCTAAACCTCTTAGAGCCTTTTGCATTGACTCCTGGAAGTTACGCCCAATAGCCATCACTTCACCAACCGACTTCATTTGCGTGGTCAGGCGGTCATTACAGTTAGCAAATTTTTCAAAGTTGAAACGTGGGATTTTTGTCACAACGTAGTCAAGTGCAGGCTCAAATGAAGCGGGCGTTCTGCCGCCTGTTATTTCATTTTCAAGCTCATCCAGGGTGTAACCAACGGCGAGTTTGGCAGCAACTTTAGCAATTGGGAAGCCTGTGGCTTTTGAAGCCAGTGCAGAAGAACGCGATACCCTGGGGTTCATTTCGATGATAACCATACGCCCGGTATCAGGGTTAACCCCGAACTGTACGTTTGAACCACCAGTTTCCACACCAATTTCGCGCAATACCGCCATGGCAGCGTCACGCATAATTTGGAACTCTTTGTCTGTCAACGTCTGGGCAGGCGCAACCGTAATTGAGTCACCGGTGTGAATGCCCATAGGGTCAAAGTTTTCAATAGTACAAACAATGATGCAGTTGTCGCTTTTGTCGCGCACAACTTCCATTTCGTACTCTTTCCAGCCCAGTAACGATTCGTCAATTAACAACTCATTAGTTGGCGATAAGTCCAGACCACGACGACATATTTCTTCAAATTCTTCGCGGTTATAAGCGATACCGCCGCCGCTACCACCCATAGTGAAAGACGGACGAATAATACAAGGGAAACCCAATCGGCTAAGTACATCGAAGGCTTCATCTAAGCTGTGTGCCATTTCAGCGTTAGGTGTCTCAAGTTCAATTGCTTTCATCGCTTTGTCAAAGCGGTCACGGTTCTCGGCTTTATCAATAGCGTCTGCATTGGCGCCAATCATTTCCACTTTATAACGTTCAAGTACACCGTGTCGGTCAAGATCCAAAGCGCAATTCAAAGCCGTTTGCCCACCCATGGTCGGTAAAACAGCATCAGGGCGTTCACGCTCTATAATCTTCTCGACCACTTCCCAGTGAATGGGCTCAATATAAGTGGCATCGGCCATTTCCGGATCGGTCATAATGGTAGCGGGGTTAGAGTTAACCAGAATTACCCGGTAACCTTCTTCGCGCAGCGCTTTACACGCTTGAGCTCCAGAGTAATCAAACTCACACGCCTGGCCAATAACAATCGGGCCTGCGCCCAGAATCAGAATACTTTTAATGTCGGTACGTTTTGGCATAAAGTCGCTCTATCTGTCCTTTCGCTACGGATGACGGTATCGAATATCATTCGACGAATCAGGCATTGGCCTGCATCAATTCAATAAAGTGGTCAAACAGTTCACTGGCATCATGTGGACCAGGGCTTGCTTCCGGGTGCCCCTGGAAACTAAACGCAGGTTTATCTTTACGACGAATCCCCTGCAGTGTTCCGTCAAACAACGACACGTGAGTCACTTCCAGGTTGTTTGGTAACTGTTTTTCATCCACCGCAAAGCCATGGTTCTGACTGGTGATCATAACCCGCTTCGTTGTCAAATCTTGTACGGGATGGTTCGCACCATGGTGGCCGAACTTCATTTTCATTGAACGCGCACCACTGGCGATGGCCAGCAATTGATGTCCAAGACAAATACCAAATATTGGAATGTCCTTATCCAGTAAGGTCTTGATTGCTGTAATAGCGTAGTCACAAGGCTCTGGGTCGCCAGGCCCGTTCGACAAGAAAATACCGTCCGGGTTTAGCTTTAAAACTTCTTCAGCCGTGGTCTGTGCCGGTACAACGGTAATTTTACAGTTTCTGTCTGCCAGCAAGCGTAAAATGTTGTGCTTACACCCATAATCGTATGCAACCACATGGTACTGGCTTTGCTCAGGTTTAGTGTGTCCTTCGCCCAATTGCCAGCTACCACCAGACCAATCATAAGCTTTGTCACAGCAAACTTCTTTGGCAAGGTCCATGCCTTTTAATCCGGGAAACTTCTGCGCTAATTCCTGCGCTTTGTTTTCATCCAGTTCACCGACCATGATGCAGCCATTTTGAGCACCTTTCTCGCGCAATATGCGAGTTAAACGGCGCGTATCAATGTCCGCAATGCCTACCACATTATGACGTTGCAAATAGGCACTCAAGGTTTCCTCACTACGGAAGTTACTGGCTTTCATTGCCAAGTCTCTGATGATAAGACCTTTGGCCCAAACCTTGTCAGACTCTTCATCTTCTGAGTTGGTGCCGGTATTGCCAATATGGGGATAAGTTAGAGTAACGATTTGTTCGGTATAAGATGGGTCGGTAAGAATTTCCTGGTAGCCTGTCATGGCCGTGTTAAAGACCACTTCGCCGACTGCGGAGCCTTCGGCTCCAATAGCGGTCCCGCGAAACACGGTCCCATCAGCAAGCACCAGAATCGCTCGTTTAGCGGATTGACTCGCTAGAATACTCAAGGGCAACCTCCGTACATAAAAAAACGGGTGAATCAATAATTTGACTTCCCCGTTTTGCGTCCTGAACCGCGCATTTTGCCAAATCACGCCAGCCTTCGGACTGATTCAGGCAAATTGCACTTATTCTACGAAATTTTACGAAAATCGTCCAGCAGTATTTATCGCTTAAGTAAGCGTTGCAGGATATCCTGCAAGTTAAGTGTGTCTTGCAGACTGAATAACCCAGGAGCTTGCTCTTTAAGCCATTTAGCAGCCCTTATAGCGCCCTCAGCAAAAATCTTACGGTTACTGACTCGATGACCAATTTCTACGCGCTCGCCGTCAACAGCTAGAGTCACCTGGTGTTCACCGACAATATCCGCCGCCCGCATTACTGAAAAGCCTATCCCTTTCTCACTGCGCACACCATCAGTCCGGACACCATCATTCACTTCTTCCCAACGTTGTTCCCGACCTTTCGCTGCGGCTTGTCCCAAAGTAATTGCCGTTCCCGACGGGCCATCTTTTTTATGACGATGGTGCGCTTCAAAAATTTCGATGTCTGCATCGGGTAACGCGGCGCTGCTTAGCCCCACCAGTTGCTCAAGTAACGCTATGCCTATGCTGGTATTACTGGCATATAATACAGGCACCGTTTCAGCGGCCTGAGCCAGTCGCTCTTTTTGTTCGTCGTTCAAACCTGTGGTGCAAATGACTATGGGCAGTTGATACTGCTCAGCGAGCTTCAGGTTCTCAGTCAATGCTTCAGGTAGTGAGAAATCAATCAGGACGTCGATTTTATCGGGTTGCAGCTCCTCAGCACTGGTGAAGTGAACGGGTTCATTTTCCGTTGCACTTTTCCCGTAACTTGAGCTGTTTTTCCGGACTATCGCAGCGGCTAATTTCGCATCACTGTCAGTTGTTAATGCCTGAATGACAGCATTCCCCATTCGGCCGGAAGCTCCGAGCACACCCACATTGATCATTATTTTGACTCCGTTGCTAAATGGGCCTGATCCTGCAACAGGTTTTCACTGCGTGCAACAACTCTGGAAACCATCATATCGCCGGTCACATTCGTCAGTGTTCTGGCCATATCGATTATTCGGTCAATAGCTGCGATAAAAGCAATACCTTCTAAAGGTAAGCCAATAACATTCAGCGTTACGGTCAGCATCACTAAAGCGGTGCCTGGTACACCCGCAGTTCCTACTGACGCTAAAGTTGCCGTCAACATGATCAAGCCATAGTCCATCCACTCTAATGGTATTCCGTACAGCTGCGCAATAAAAATAGACGCAACGGCCGGATAAATACCACCGCAACCATCCATATTAATCGTTGCACCCAGTGGTAACACAAAGCTGGCATAGTCTTTAGAAACGCCCAACCTTTCGGTAACGGCTCGGTGCGCGGCAGGTAATGATCCAAACGAACTGCAGGTGGTAAAGGCGACAATCTGTGCATCGAATATCGCTTTGAAGAACTGCCAGGGGCTCATTCCCCCAGCGGTGCGGATCAAACCACCATAAACAACAATAATATGAATAAGACAGGCCAAATAAATAACCCCGACAAACTTAGCCAGCGGCAGTAAAGTACTAAAACCATACTCACCGATAACCCAGGACATTAATCCAAGTACGCCTATTGGAGTCAATTGTAAGACCATGCGAGTAATTTCATACATCACTTCTGCGCCAGACTTAATGGTCTTGCGCAAAGGCTCGCCCCGTTCTTTTAAACGCTGAATAGCTATACCGACCAACGCAGCAAATACCACAATTTGCAGAACGTTGCCTTCAGTCAGAGCGGCAAAAGGATTACTGGGCACAAAATTAAGGAACACCTGAGCAACACTCGGAATTTGTTTTTCTGCCTGCTCAGTGGCAGTCAGCGTCGTTGCTGGGCTCATATCAATTAAACTTGCCAGGGTTAAACCGATAGCGCTGGCTATAACCGCGGTAACCATAAACAAGCCAACGGTTTTGGCTCCCAGTCGTCCAAGCTTTTTGCCGTCATTAAGATCAGTTATTGCACTAACGATTGCACAGAAAATAAGTGGCGCAACGAGCATCTTAATAGCTTTTATAAACAGGTCGCCAAGTGGTTTTAGTGCTACACCCACCTCAGGTGCCAACCCGCCTATCAACATGCCTAAGACAAAAGCGCCTAGAACGCGTTGCCAAAATGGAATTGCAAACCAAGCTTTAAACATAAAACCCCAGCAGCTTTAAAAAATGGCTGCTAGGGTAAATCGTTCATAGAAGTAACAAAAAGAACAAATTGGACTAGGTTATAACTTTTCGGGAGGTTAAGGGGAAACCTGCGAATCCCCTTAATTACTTCAGTCTTCGCTGTCTACAGAAGCCGGACGTACACAAGCGGGTTTGTTTCCTGCAGCACGAGCCGCTTCATACCTTTCCTGTAAAGATGGTATCAAAGCTTCCAGATCTTTAATCCGGGTTTGCGGATTCGGGTGCGTCGATAACAACTCCGGAGGAGACTCACCACCTGACGCTGCTTGCATATTGCGCCACAACTCAGGAGCCTGATCCAGTTTAAAGCCGGCGTCTGCCATATATTCCATACCTAATTCGTCTGACTCAGATTCATGAGTACGCGAATAAGGCAACAGGATACCGACCTGAGCACCAACACCTAAAGCAGCCATCAATAAACCCGCTTCATTGCTATCAAGCTGCGTACTGGCAAGTATGCCCCCCAGTTGCAGCCCAAGCCCAACCATCATGTTGCTGGAAATCCGTTCATTACTGTGTTCAGCAATAACGTGACCAATTTCATGACCAATAACGGCGGCTAGTTGATGCTGATTTTCGGCAACTTCGATCAAACCGTCATAAACACCAATATAGCCACCCGGCAGAGCAAAGGCATTCACCGTTGGTTCCGCAAACACAGTGACCTGCCAATCCATTTGACTGTAATCACCGGGCAAGTTTTCAATTAACGCATCACTAATGCAACGAACATAAGCGTTGACCTCAGCATCCTCGTTAATCTTTTCCTCTTCCCGCATTTCCTTATAAGAGGCAGCCCCCATTTTGTTCAGTTCACTGTTAGAATAAAGCTGTAACTGAGAACGTCCCGTTGGAGATTCTGCACAACTCGCCAGTAAGACTAACGTACAAGCACTTAACGTTGTGGTTTTCCAATTCATTGACTGCCTCCGGTCTTTTTATGTCATGCACTTATATAGTGATAGACAATCTAACTGCGTAAGTCATCAAAAAATTGTTTTACGCCGTCAAAAAAGCCTTTTTCTTTGGGTCGGAATTTTGCGGCTTCATCACCCGTTCCCATTGAATCTTCAAGCTCTTGAAGCATATCACGCTGCTTGGACGACAAATTAACAGGCGTTTCAATCACAACTTTGCAGATTAAATCGCCTACTGCACCTGTCCGCACAGACTTAACGCCTTTACCGCGCAATCTGAAATGCTTGCCTGTCTGCGTTTCTTTCGGAACCTTAAGCTTCACTTTGCCATCAAGCGTCGGCACTTCGATATCACCGCCAAGAGCAGCTTTAGTGAAACTGACCGGCACCTCACAGAATAAGTTATTGCCATCACGAGCGAAGATAGGATGTTCACGAACATGAACCTGAACATATAAATCACCGGCAGGCGCTCCATGTTCACCCGCTTCACCTTCATTGGCTAAACGAATGCGGTCACCCGTATCGACACCCGATGGGATCTTAACCGATAAGGTTTTGGTTTCTTCCTTACGGCCCTGACCATGACAAGTACGGCAAGGATCACTGATAATCGTGCCTTTACCCCGACACTGCGGACAGGTTTGCTGTACGGCGAAAAAGCCTTGGCGCATTTGAATTTGACCGGCACCATGACAATGTCCACAAGTCTGCGGTTTACTGCCTTTTTTAGCACCGCTGCCGCCACAGTCACCACATTCAACCAGCGTTGGAATCTCCAGCTCGACAGTCTTACCCCGAACCGCTTCTTCCAGCGACATATCCAGGTTGTAACGTAAGTCTGCTCCACGCTGAGCGCGTGCCTGCTGGCGTCTGCCACCACCAAAAATATCACCAAATACATCGCCAAAGATATCAGCAAAATCAGCACCACCGCCGAATCCACCTGCACCATGGCCACCGCCGCCCTGACGTGCTTGTTCGAAGGCTTCGTGCCCATATTGATCATACATCTGACGTTTTTGAGGATCGGAAAGGACTTCGTACGCCTGTTTAATTTCCTTAAACTTTATTTCCATCTCTTTATCACCCTTAGTTCTGTCGGGGTGATACTTCATAGCCATACGTTTGTAGGCTTTTTTAATGTCACGTTCGTTAGCGTCTTTTGATACGCCCAGAACCTGATAAAAATCTTGCGTCGCCATAATTCTTCGTCTTCTATCTATGCTGGTATGTCAGCCTGATACAAATACACGGGTATTACCTTGCGGCAACACCCGTGTGCTTTTGCGAAGTTGCCTTAATGCTTACTTCTTATCGTCGTCTTTAACTTCTTCAAATTCAGCATCAACGACATCGTCATCAGCTTTGGAAGATTGCTGTTCGCCGCCAGCCGCACTTTCAGCTCCTTGCTGAGCTTGCTGCTGTTGAGCCGCTTCCATCAGCTTCTGCGACGCTTCCATCAGCGCTTGAGATTTTGCATCAATGGCTTCTTTATCACCATCTTTAGAGGCTTGCTCAAGTTCTTCACAAGCTTTCTCAATCGCATCTTTGTCTTCCTGAGACAAGGCATCGCCAACTTCTTTCAGCTGGTTACGGGTTGCGTGAACCAAACCATCGGCTTGGTTACGTGCCTGAACCATTTCTTCAAATTTCTTATCTTCCTCAGCGTGAGCCTCGGCATCTTTAACCATTTTATCGACTTCAGACTCATCCAGACCAGAAGATGCTTTGATCGTAATCTTCTGCTCTTTACCTGTGTCTTTATCTTTGGCTGATACGTGCAGAATACCGTCCGCATCAATGTCAAAAGTAACTTCAATTTGTGGCACACCGCGAGCCGCTGCACGAATGCCTTCCAGGTTAAACTGACCCAGAGATTTGTTATCCCCTGCGCGTTTACGTTCACCCTGTATAACATGGATGGTTACTGCAGATTGATTGTCTTCAGCCGTTGAGAAGGTTTGCGATTCTTTGGTTGGAATCGTGGTGTTCTTCTCAATCAGTTTCGTCATTACGCCGCCCATGGTTTCAATACCCAGCGACAGAGGGCATACGTCTAACAGCAGCACGTCTTTAACGTCGCCCTGTAGAACACCCGCCTGAACCGCAGCACCAACGGCAACCGCTTCATCAGGGTTCACGTCGCGACGTGGTTCTTTACCAAAGAAGTCCGTTACTGCAGCCTGTACTTTCGGCATACGAGTCTGACCACCGACCATGATGATGTCCTGAATGTCACTGACAGACAGATCAGCATCAGCTAATGCTTGTTTCAGTGGCTCAAGCGACTTCTTAATTAAGTCTTCAACCAGTGATTCCAGTTTCGCACGAGTCACTTTAATAGCCATGTGCTTAGGACCGGTGTTGTCTGCCGTAATGTAAGGCAGGTTAACTTCAGTCTGCTGCGCAGATGACAGTTCAATCTTCGCTTTCTCTGCCGCTTCTTTTAAGCGCTGCATAGCCAGCGGATCTTTACGCAGGTCAATGCCCTGGTCTTTTTCGAACTGCTCAACTAAGTAGTTAATCAAACGGTTATCGAAGTCCTCACCACCTAAGTGCGTATCACCGTTGGTCGCCAGTACTTCAAAAGTGTGCTCGCCTTCAACTTCATCAATTTCGATGATTGAGATATCGAACGTACCACCACCTAAGTCATACACAGCAATCACATTGTCGCCGGACTTCTTGTCCATACCGTACGCCAATGCAGCAGCTGTTGGCTCGTTAATAATACGTTTGACGTTAAGACCTGCAATTTTACCCGCGTCTTTGGTTGCCTGGCGCTGAGCATCGTTAAAATATGCCGGTACGGTAATAACAGCATCAGTTACCGACTCACCCAAAAACTCTTCGGCGGTCTTCTTCATTTTCTTCAAAACTTCAGCAGAAATCTGTGGTGGTGCTTTCTTATCACCATCAATTTCTACCCATGCATCGCCATTGTCTGCCTTAACAATTTTGTAAGGCATGATACCGATGTCGCGTTGTACTTCTTCGTCTTGAAAACGACGGCCTATTAAGCGCTTAATCGCAAACAAGGTTTTATTTGGGTTGGTTACGGCCTGACGTTTCGCCGGTGAACCTACCAAAATTTCGCCATCGTCAGTAAATGCAACTACTGACGGGGTTGTACGGTCGCCTTCGCCGTTTTCAATTACGCGAGCTTTGCCACCATCCAGTACAGCAACACAAGAGTTTGTTGTACCTAAATCAATACCAATCGTTTTACCCATGATTCGTCTCCAACTTCTAATTCATGTAATTTGTTTCGATACCCTTTATCTGGGGTGCCCATGTCTGAATTTCAATACCCAACAAGGGGATAATTTTCAATTTTGTTACGCTTTAGTGTCGACACCAGAGCTCGAGTTACGCGCAACCATCACCATCGCTGGGCGCAACAAGCGTCCATTCAGCTCGTAGCCTTTTTGCATAACTGCCATAATAGTGTTGTTCGGGTGGTCGTCCGACTCCTGCATCGACATAGCCTGATGCTGATCGGGATTAAAGGCTTCGCCTTCTTCGCCTATGGCTTTAACGCCGAATTTTTCAAGCGTTGAAGTTAAGCTTTTGTAGGTCAGCTCTATACCTTCCACAAAATTTTTGTTCGCTTCGTCTTCTTTATCAGCCAGCTGTAAAGCTCGCTCTAAGTTATCTACCGAAGTCAGTATCTCGTTAGCGAACTTTTCCAGCGCGAACTTATGTGCCTTTTCAACATCCTGACTAGCTCGGCGACGAACGTTTTCCATTTCAGCCTGTGTGCGAAGCACCGAGTCACGCTGATCATTCACTTTTGCTTCAGCTTTACTCAGCGCAAGCTCTAGCTCAGCAATGCGATCGGTTTGCTCAGACGACTGACCTGCTGTTTCAGCCTCATCAGCAGTTACATCCTGCTGCAACGCATCTTCCGCCGCTTGCGCGGCTTCCTGCTCAGCTTTCTGCTGCTCTACTGTCGGTTCGTTAGCCGCTTCAGCTTTTTGTTTAGAATCGTTTTTGTCGGTCATAAGTGACTCTCTTTAACCAGTTTTAAATTGAGGTTGCCAAGTTAATGGGGGCAAGTTTTTTTCTTTCAAGGGGATTTCTCTCACTTGATAAATTTTCTTGCTCATCGTAGCGTAACCACACGACCGCATAAGGATCCTATGAATGAGTGCTTTTAAAAAAATTGGACTGCTTGGAAAAGCCAATGATCGTGGTACCCAGTTAACCTTAGAAACAATTACCACCGCTTTGATCCATCGCGGATTCAGTCTGTGCCTGGAGACCCGCACAGCCGAGCAGCTGACCTTACCAGAGCAAGTTGAAACACTCAGTCTTCAGGACTTAGGGGAATGGGCGGAAATTGCCATTGTCGTTGGCGGTGACGGCAATATGCTGGGGGCTGCCAGAGCCTTGTGCGAACACAACGTTGGTGTCATCGGTGTTAACCGGGGAAATTTAGGTTTTCTAACCGATCTGGATCCAGATGAAGTTATGACTCCCCTACTTGCCGTTTTAAACGGGGACTACCACGTTGAAGAACGCTTTCTGCTCTCAGCGGAAGTCATTAGTAACGGAGAATCATCAGGCACCGGCCGTGCAATTAATGAAATAGTCCTGCACTCAGACAAAGTCGCTCACATGATTGAGTTCGAACTTTATGTCGATGATCACTTTGTCTTCAGCCAACGCTCAGATGGATTAATCTGCGCAACACCAACAGGCTCCACCGCTTATTCACTCTCTGGTGGTGGCCCAATTTTACACCCCGGCCTTGACGCCATGACGCTGGTACCAATGTTCCCGCACACCTTAAGCAGTCGCCCTATCGTTGTTGACGGCAACAGTGAAGTCCGTCTTAAAGCCGCTTATGATAACGACTTACTTCAGATCAGTTGCGATGGTCACGCCCGAATGACGGTGCATCCCGGTGATGATGTCATTATTAAGAAATACGCTAAAACATTAAGAATGATTCATCCGATAGACCACAATTATTACCACGTATTGCGTAACAAACTGGGCTGGGGTAGCCGGCTTTTTTAATTCGCAAACTTGCATTTTACAAAGACTACTGTATAAATACTGTATAACCTGTACATATCAACAGTATTGGAGCGAAGGCTATGTTATCGCAATTAACTGTTCGCAACTTTGCCGTCGTTAAGTCTTTAGACATTGAATTTCATAACGGCATGACTGCTATCACCGGCGAAACGGGTGCCGGTAAATCAATAGCTTTAGATGCGCTAAGCCTATGTCTCGGCAGTAGAGCCGATGCAAACTGGGTCCGCCCGGGGCAAGAGAAAGCGGAAATCTCTGCCGTTTTTACACTTGCAGCCGACAGTCCCGCATACCAATGGTTAATAAGCAACGAATTTGATACCGATGAAGACTGCGTATTACGCCGGGTTATTCAGCGCGATGGCCGCTCTAAAGCCTGGATAAACGGAACTCCTGTTCCTTTGAGTCAACAAAAATCTCTGGCTCCCTTGTTGGTAAACATTCACGGGCAGCACGAACACCAGCTGCTACTAAAAGAAGATCACCAGTTAAGTCTGTTGGACAGTTATGCTCGTCATCAGCATTTGCTGGATAAAGTCCAGGAAGATTATCGAAATTGGGCTTCTGTCGAAAAACAGTATCAACATTATCAGCAACAAAAAGAAGAACTGGAAGCTCAGCGTCAGCTTCTTGAGTATCAAGTCAATGAATTAAATGAGTTTGCCCTAACTGATGGTGAGTTTGAGGAACTGGATCAAAAACACAAGCGTTTGAGCAACAGTAAGGTTTTGCTTGAGGCTGGCGTATTTGCTTTAAACGCACTTTATGAAGGCGAACATAATAATGCAGCCGGCTTAGTTCAGTCAGCAAGCCAAAGGCTTGAGGAAGCTGCAGAAATGGATACAGCTCTCACCCCCATTAATCAGTTACTGCAACAGGCCAAAGTACATATTGAAGAAGCGGCTCTGGAGTTAAGGCAATATCAGGATGACCTGGAGCTGGACCCCGGTGAGCTCCAAGTAGTTGAAGAACGTTTAAGTACCGCTATTAACCTTGCTAAAAAACATCAAATACCCGGTGCAGAGTTAAGTCAGCAGCACAAAAAACTTATCGCTGAATTAAATAGTCTGGAGCAAGCCGGCGAGCACGCAGAGCAACTTGATGAAGAAAGACAGCAGGCCCGTAAAACCTATCGGGATAGCGCGCAAAAGCTCTCCAATAGTCGCGAACAGGCGGCAAAAGAATTAAGCCAGAAAATCAGCCAGTCTATGCATGAACTTAATATGCCACACGGGCGTTTCGTCATTCAGGTAGAGCATGATGCCAGCGCACGGGCGACTCGCTTAGGTACAGATCAAGTCGACTTTCTCGTAACAACTAACCCTGGGCAACCAATACAATCATTGAATAAAGTCGCCTCTGGTGGTGAACTTTCAAGAATAAGCCTTGCCATACAGGTCATGACGGCGACTCAGAAGACGGTACCCACCATGATGTTTGATGAAGTTGATGTTGGTGTCAGCGGGCCTACAGCAGCTATCGTCGGCTCTATGCTTCAAAAGCTGGGGAAAACGTCACAAGTTATTTGTGTCACTCATTTACCGCAGGTTGCAGCAAAAGCTCACCACCAACTACAAGTGAGTAAGACAACAGATGGTGCAGAGACAGAGACCGCGGTTACAGCATTATCAAATGAGCAGCGAGTTATTGAATTGGCACGGCTACTCGGTGGCGACAAAGTGACTGACATGGCAAAAGCGAATGCTAAAGAGTTACTCGCCAGTTAAATTCGTTCTATGCTGGCGTTCGATGAAGTCATTGTTTATCATCAACGCCAATACAATCAATTATGATTAATTTTAATAGGTATTTCATGTCAAGATTTGGAGTTTTGCTCGTTGCCATTATTGGCTTAAGTGGCTGTTCGTTGCTCGATAAAATGGTATATCGTATTGATATTCCCCAGGGAAATTATCTGGAGCAGGAAGATGTCGATAAATTACGCGTAGGAATGACCGAAGAACAAGTTATTTTCGTATTAGGAAACCCAGTTGCTGAGAACAGTTTTGATTCTGACCGTTGGGTATATCTCTACAATATGGATCCAAATTCTGGCAAAGATTTCCGCAAAGAATTGGTATTAACCTTTAACAACAAGCAATTGCAGGATTTTAAAGGTGACTTTGATAAACCAGAAGACTTTGATCAACCACTGGATCAATAACTCGATTTAAAATTCATATCAGGGAGAATTATGGCGAACTCTTCACTCACTGATGAGGTCGTCCGTGTTGTCCGCAGTTCTGGAGACAAACGAGACTATCAACACCTGACATTGTCCAACCAACTAAAGGTGTTGTTGGTTCATTGTCCTGATAGCCCCAAGGCTGCGGCTTCTATCGCCGTCAACGCCGGTCACTTCGATGATCCAGACCATACTCAAGGGTTAGCCCACTTTCTGGAACACATGCTATTTTTAGGCAGCCGAGCCTTCCCTGAGCCCTCTGCTTTTGGCCACTTTCTCAACTTGCATGGTGGGCAGCACAACGCCTGGACAGGTACTGAGTTTTCTAACTTTCATTTTGACTGCAATGCTAACGCCTTATCACGTTCGTTAGAGTTTTTTGCCTCAATGTTGAAAGAGCCGTTACTGTCCGATAACTGGATAGATAAAGAAATTCAGTCAATTGAGTCTGAATTCCGTTTAAAGCAAAATGATGAACTCCGTCGTCTTTATCAGGTTCATAAAGTTACGGCTAACCCTGAGCATCCGTTTAGCCAGTTTTCCGTAGGTAACCTTAATACACTCAAAAATGACAAGCACGGCAGTTTAAAAAGTAAACTGAAAGCCTTTTTTAACGAACATTATGTTGCTCAAAGAATGCGTCTGGTCATTGCCGGACCGCAGTCGCTTGATGAGCTAACTCGGCTAGCGCAACAATACTTTTCTGATATTAAGCAGGAAAGCGGCCCCAAAGAGCCAATTACAGCTCCTCTTTATCTTAATGAGCAGAAAGGTGTATGGATTAAAGTAAAGCCTATCAAGGTAGCCTACCGGCTTATTCTGACCTTGCCTTTACCCAGTATTGACGAAGATTACCCTCATAAGACCACCAGTTTTATCGCTCACTTATTAGGTTACGAAGGCCCTGGAAGCCTGTTTAATGCGTTACGTTCAAAAGGCTGGGTTAACTCTCTCTCTGCTGGTGGCGGAATCAGTGGCAGTAACTTTAAAGATTTTAATATTAACTTACAGCTGACAAGCTCTGGCCGCCGTAATGCCAGTCATATCGTGCAATGGATTTTTGCGTATATTCGAAAAATAGAAGCGGAAGGTGTTATTGACTGGCGCTATGAAGAGCGCCGTATAACAACGGAAATGAGCTTTCTTTATCAGGAGCCCACTCCGGTTGGCGAATTGGCTAATCAGCTCTCCGTTAACGCTTTTCATTATAAACAGGAAGATGCGCTCTACGGTGATTACCGTATGGACGGATTGAATCACGTCTACGCAAAGCGGTTATTGCAAGAAATGACGGCACAAAATGCCCGTATTACCTTAGTTGCTCCTGATGTTGAGACTGATCGAGTCGCACCTATTTATAATACAGAGTACGCCATAGAAGCAATTAGTCAGCTTCAGCACCAGCTGTTTTCATCAACGCCCGAAAACTTTTGCTGCGGCTTACCCAAACCTAACCGTTTCCTCAACTCACGATTTGCTCCATTAGAGCTGGAAGCCGGTGGTTCCCTGCCAAACTTGATTGAAGATAGCCCTCAACTCCAGTTATGGCACTTACAGGATCGTGACTTCAGAGTTCCTAAAGGGCATATTTATCTTTCATTAAAATTACCGGCCGTCACCAACTCGGCCTTTAATTTTGCCATTGCCCGCTTATGGTCCGAGTTAATGATAGACGCCTTAAATGATGACCTTTACGATGCAGAAGTCGCAGGGTTACATTTTAATATATACCCAACCCAAAGCGGCATTACCATTCATACAACGGGCTTGTCGGCCGGGCAAATTCCTTTGATGCAGCACCTTATTGAGCGCGCTTTAAAAACGCGTTTTGCAAGACGCAGATGGCACGATCTTAAGCAGAGCCTTTTAAGTAACTGGCACTCCGCCCATCAGAACCAACCTTTGAATAAACTCTTTGCTGAGCTCAACCAGCAACTGCAATTCGGTTTGTTCAGGCTGCGCGATTTAGCCTGTGAGCTAGAGCCGGTCTCTTTTCGTCAATTTACGGTAGAAATCGCTAAGTTATTCTCCCCTGTTCATGTTACCGCGTTTGCACACGGCGACTGGAAGAGAGAAAACGCTTTACAGCTTGGGCAGCTTATTAAGTCTAATTTACCTAGTTCGAAAAGTGCTTCGATTAAGCGGGCTCCCATAAAGCGAATACGAGACTTTGTTTCGCAGCAACTCTTAGTCCCTTCTGAGCACTCAGATACTGCCCTGCTTCTTTACTACCAGGGAAGAGATGACACATCAATGGAACAAATCAGTTTCATGCTTTTACAGCAACTGATTCACCAGCCTGTATTCCAGGAACTAAGAACAGAGCGTCAACTTGGTTATGTTGCAGGCAGTCAGTATTTCCCGGTACAACGGTTGCCCGGTATTCTCTTTTTCTTACAGTCGCACGAATACAGTGCCGATGAAATTTACCAGGCAATGCAAGAGGTTATCGCCCAACAGCTGGAAGTCCTCCATAATTTAACGTTAAAAGAATGGCATCACGCGAAATCAGTACTGAGACAACAAATACGAACTATCGATCGAAATTTACGCGTGCGCAGCCAAAGACTCTGGGGGGCAATTCAACTTGCAGATACTGAGTTTAACCGTCAACAGGAGTTATTATCAGCCTTGGAGCACTGTCAGTTAGTCGAGTGGCTCGAGAGAATAAAAGAGCGTCTAAGTGACAAAACGCAACTACTGAGACTTCAAACCTAAGCTTAGAGCGAGTAGAATAGCCTTTGACAGTAAGTTGCTCTCTCGTTATCTTAACGATATATTAACAATAAAGAGCTACTTAAGTAGCCACTCATTAGGTTTCTCGTGATCTTTACTCTTTCTATCAGAACATTACGCTCTGCGTTTTTGCTATGCTTTTTGTTATTACAAAGCTATAGCCCTAATGTTTCTGCACAAGAAACTCCTGATGATTTTACTGTTAAACAATGGTCTTTTTCAGACGGCTTACCTGATAATCATATCTATGATAGTGCTGAAGGCCCCAATGGGTTCTTATGGATTGCAACTGAGGAAGGGCTGAGCCGCTTTGACGGCACTCAATTTTATAATTACTCAGCAACCAATGAACCTGCAACGAATGTACTATCGGTTAGCATAAAACAGCTTTTCTTTGATAAATCAGAGTCTCTTTGGCTGAACTCAGAGAAAGGACTGGCTCGACTGTCATTAGAGTCCTTTACACCAGAGGTATTTAAACTCCCCGGGTATAAATCAGCGACTCAGTCAGATATCAGCTCGATATCGGAAGATAAAAATGGTCGTTTACTGGTTGCGACAGAGCGTTTTATTTACCGCTATAATGCGCAGGCTAATAAGTTTGAACAGCTTAACTTAACTTATAACGCTGAGCCCATTGAGCAGGTTAACTACATCTATTCCGGCAAGCATTGGTATTGGTTAAGTACTGAAAAAGACGGTGTATTCGTTTGGGATGGCTTCTCCAGAGAAGTCTTTTCCCTCAATAAGCAAAATCCTATAACGGAACAAATTCCCGGAAACGAGCTATACTCCGCGTTGCGCTATCAGCAGCAACTCTGGTTGGTAACCAACGTTGGTCTGGTCATATTGAATGACGATTTTCGTTTAGAGCCAATCCCCAATTATCTCAGTGAGTTAAGCGATATCATTAGTATGCGTTTATCAGCCAGTCATGGGATATTGTTCAGCTCAAAGCAGGGGCTTTACAAACTGTCTAATGAGAAGCTCACTAAGTTGCATGATATTCCCACCACAAAGACCACCCAAATTGCACGGAGAGACATTTTTTCTATATCCAGACATTCAGGACTTTTTCAGATAGAAAGTCCCTTTGCTCCTTCTGCGTTAGCGCATACCTCCCGACATACAGCGAAAACTGAGAACATTGGTTCACCTAAACTGATGCAGCAGGTTACGGCATCAACCGAAGACAAGAATGGTAACTGGTGGCTGGCGACTAATTTAGGTGTATTATTTTATGACACACGAGAGAAGGAAATTTCTGAGCTTCATCATTATCCAAACGCAAGCGTTCAAGTCGCAGAGATAGAGCTTTTTGCGAACTACTTGTATGTTCTGACCACTGAAACTAAAGCCGTTTACCGGTATGACATCCTGGAGAAAAGTTGGGAGCAACTTAATGTTGCTGAGCTGTCTTCTCAACCCGCCAGATTAACTCATTTTGGCAAGTCACTGTGGCTGCATACGCAAACAGAAGCAATAGAGATAGGTGAATTTGGTCAGGTTTCTGGTAAACAACTTATTCTCGAAAGCCGTCCACTTTTCCCACACCCGATACATATTGATGTCAAAAAAGTAAATGAAAATAGCTACTTAAATAAGTTCAGCCTGCCATTTTCCAGAGCAAATGAGTATCTTTCTTATCGCTACAAATTAGACCATGACGAAACTGCGTGGCAGTATCTCGAACAAGGTCAGGATTTTGTACAGCTTTCGTCTCTTCCCTCGGGTAGCCATAGGTTTGAAGTGCAGACGTCTTATGACGGAAGCAACTGGTCTCCTTCCGCTTTTAAACAACTCAACGTAATGACTCCGCTTTGGCAGAGTCCTATTGCCTGGGGAGCTTATATAACGGCCATTCTGATGGGCTTAGTCATTTATTGGTTAGTCCGTCGCCAACGCCAGTTGGTATTAGAACAAACGCTTACTCAATACAAAAGGCAAGCACAGGGACTACAGTCCAGCAACTATCAATGCTGGGAGTGGAATTTAAATTCTGGTGAGCTCGTTCGCCAGAATATTTGGCAAAGTTGCCCTGCATTCCCCATTGATGGGAAGCGAATTGGCTTTTCCGGCGGTCAGTCAAATATTCACCCTGAGGACCTACAGCGCTTACAAAACAGTCTCGATGATCACCTACAAAGAAAGTCTGAGGTATTTGAATGCACATACCGACTGGATAATCAGGGAAGTTGGCTTTGGGTAATGGACCGGGGGCGATTGCAGAGCGACGGTCAAAATAAAATCATGTATGGCACCTTAAGCGATATCAGCAACCTGGTTAGCTCCGAAGAGCGCATTAATATGCTGGCGTCATCAATTACCAATATTTCTGACGGCATTTGTATTTTTGACCGCTTCTTCCGTAAGCGCGAGGTCAATAACGCGTTCGAACGTATTAGTGGTTTTCAGCGTGAGCAAGTCTTGGGGCAAGTATTAACGTTACCCTGCTACCCTGAAAGTTTTGTGAATCAAATAAAGCGTGCCGTCATAAAAGATGGAACATGGCGTGGTGAAGTTACCGACTTAAAAGCGAATGGTGGTGAGTTCCTGATGGAGCTTACTCTGGACGCCGTTCGCGATGATAACGGCGAGGTATCCCTTATTGTTGCGAGCTTCTCTGATATCTCTGAAAGGCGTCATACCGAGAATGAACTGCGTCGTCTTTCTAATACGGACACTTTGACCGGGTTACCGAACCGCTCGTATTTCCAGGTCAGCCACTCTAATCTGGTTCGGAAAAAAGTCTCTCATACCTTGTTACTCTTTGATCTGGATGATTTCAAAAAGATTAACGACTCTTTAGGCCATGAAATAGGTGATGAGCTTTTATGTCAGGTTGCTGAACGGTTAATGGATATAGGCCGCAGACAGGATACCCTTTACCGTCTGGGCGGTGATGAGTTTGGCCTCCTTATTGAAGACAGTATCGATATTAATTTAATCGGCGATTTGGGTAATCAAATAAACCTTAAAGTAGCAGAGCCTTATTTAATTCAGGATCAGGAAATTGTCATCGGCAGTTCAATTGGTATTGTTCTTTACCCTCACGACGGCCAGACGTCACAGGAGCTTTTACAGAAAGCCGATATGGCCATGTATCACGCCAAGCAGCGTGGCGGAAACTGCTACCAATTCTTCAGTCAGTCGATGAACGAAAACGCAGTTAAACGACTGAAATTGGAGAATGAACTGAGAGCGGCATTAAAAGCAAATAATATTCGAGTGTATTACCAACCTAAAATTGAAATCAGTTCCGGTCACATTGCCGGCCTTGAGGCCCTGGCCCGCATTGAAAGTAGTGACGGCTCTATGATTAACCCAGCGGAGTTTATTCCGTTAGCTGAGGAAACCGGGCTTATAATTCCTTTGGGCGAGGATGTTTTACGTCAGTCCTGCCGTGATATGAAAAAGTTCATGACTTACCCGGGCTCACCAAAAAGTATTGCAATCAATTTGTCAGCTCGTCAGTTCATGCAATCCAGTCTGGCGCTTCAAATTGAGCAAATTTTGCGAGAAGAAGACTTACACCCTCGCCATGTTGAATTCGAAGTCACGGAAGGCATGGTAATGAGTGACCCTGAACGCGCAATTACGATGATGGAAAACTTATCCGATATGGGCGTCAAACTGGCACTGGATGACTTCGGAACAGGTTATTCGTCACTGTCTTACCTAAAGCGTTTTCCAATGAACAGCCTTAAGGTGGATAAGGCCTTTGTCGATGATATTACTATTAACGACAAAGACCGTAATATGGTTGCTTCTATCATCGCTATGGCACATAACCTGGGGTTAAAAGTGGTTGCAGAAGGAGTTGAAACAAAAGCTCAGTTGCAGACATTAAAAAGCCTCAAATGCGAATACATTCAAGGCTTTTATTATGCGAAGCCTATGCCGGCTGACGCATTAATTGAATTTATTGAGCAGCACAACAACATTGCTGCTCAGGTATAATTCTCAGCTTGGTTCTATCCGTTACTGATAAAAACTCCAGCCGTTCTCTACCATCTGTTTAAGTAAAGGTGCCGGGGTGTATCGCTCACCTCTTTCCGAGGCTAGCTTCTCCAGCTTGTTCACTATTGTTTCAAGACCCTGACTGTCCATATAACGGAAAGGGCCGCCCAGGAAAGGTGGGAACCCGATGCCAAAAATTGCACCAATGTCACCGTCACGCGGACTGCGGATGATCTCTTCCTGCAGGCAGTAAGCCGCCTCATTCAGCATCGGTAGCAGGCAAATATCAATAATTTCATCAGCTGACTTACTTTGTTTAGGATCGATATCTAACAAAGAATAAACTGACGTATCCACCGGTTTGCCTTTCACTCCCTTACCGTATTGATAAAAGCCTTTTTGATTCTTCTTGCCCTTGCGGTCGTCATCAATCAGCTTTTCAAAAGCATCAGGGGCCTCAAAGCGATCACCCAGTTCTTTCACCAAAACCGGCGCCACTTTTGCCGCAACGTCGATACCCACTTCATCAAGTAAAGTGATAGGGCCTACCGGAAAACCAAATTTCACCAGGGTTTTATCCAGGTGCTCAATAGGTTCGCCAGCTAACAGCAGGCGCGCCGCTTCGTTCATGTATGGCGCCAGAATACGGTTAACGTAGAACCCGGCACCATCTTTTACCACAATCGGTGTTTTCCCCTGCTTTTTAGCCAGGGATACTGTGGTGGCAATGGTTTTATCCGATGTACCTGAGTGCGTAATGATTTCTGCCAATGGCATTTTATCCACCGGAGAAAAATAGTGAAGACCAATTACCTGCTCTGGGCGCTTCGCCGTAGCGGCTATTTGGGTAATAGGCAGCGAGCTGGTATTGGTTGCAAAAATAGTCGACTCAGCGGCATGCTCTTCCACATCAGCAACCATCTTTTGCTTCAGGTTAAGATCTTCAAAAACCGCTTCAATAACCACGTCGGTGCGCTCAAAACCGCTATAGTCAAGTGAGCCACTCAACATCAACATAGTCTTTTCAAGCTCTGCGCGGCGCATATGACGACGCTTAACCTTCTTGTTCAGGCGCTCATAGCTGTAGTGTAAAGCGTTGCTAATTCCGTCTTCGCTAATGTCTTTTATGCGCGCCGGAATACCCGCTTTAGCCGCGGTGACATAAGCAATACCTCCACCCATTAAACCACCGCCTAAGACACCGACCCGTTTTACCGGATCAGGCTCAACGCCGTCTGCGCCGGTTTCCTTCTTCATTTCTGTTGTAGCAAAGAAAATCTGACGCAGTTGATAAGACTCCGGTGTCATTGCCAACTCACCAAAGCTACGGGCTTCTTTGTCTAAACCGGCTTCACGACCGCGCTCAACACCTTCGCGAACTGTCTGAATGATCTTATCAATTGCCGGGTAGTTGCCGTGAGCTTTCTTCTGAGCCTGCTCACCAGCCTTTTTAAAGATAATGTCACGACCAAACCGAGTGGCCTCTAATACCTTACTCATGCCTTTAAGCGGCGGCTTCGTCGACTTAGGCTTGCGCTTCAGCGCGTGCTCTACGGCCACATCTAAAAGAATACTTTGTGGGACAACTTCCGCCACCAGGCCAGCTTTTTTAGCCTGCTTAGCACGCAGCTCCTTACCGGTCAGTATCATAGTCAGTCCTTGCTGAACACCAACCAGTTCTGGTAATCGCTGGGTACCACCGCTGCCCGGCAGCAAGCCTAATTTGACTTCAGGCAGACCTAACGCCGTTTTGCTGTTATCAGTACAAATTCGCACATGACATGCCATAGCCAACTCGAGCCCGCCGCCTAAGCAAGCTCCGTTGATTGCTGCAACCACAGGTACATTCAACTGCTCAATACGATCGAACATAGCCTGCCCTTTTCTTGCCAGACTCTCTGCATCGACCGCGTTTTCGCAGCCATCTATCATGTTGATATCAGCGCCAGCAATAAAAGAGCCGGGCTTGCCACTAATAAACACAACGCCTTTCACTGAGTCATCGCTCTCTAAGCGATTCATCAAACTACCAACTTCTTCTGCAAATGAGTCTTTTAAGGTATTCATTGACTCACCAGGGACGTCTATTGTAACTACTGCAACTCCGTCGTCCCTCACTTCCATAGTGAATGCTTTATCCTGACTCATTATTCTGTCTCCACAATCATTGCTGCACCTAAACCACCAGCGGCACATGCTGTCGTTAAACCAACACCTCCACCGCGACGGCGCAATTCATTCAAAGTTTGCGTGATCATTCTGGTACCGGTGGCGGCAAATGGATGACCATAAGCAATGGAGCCGCCCAGCACGTTAAATTTATCCATATCGATTTCACCAATGGCTTTATCACGACCCAGCTTATCTTTCGCAAACTTGTCGCTCGCAAACATTTTCATGTTCGCCAAGGTTTGCGCTGCGAACGCTTCATGCATATCGATAAGATCCAAGTCGTTAAGCGTCATGCCTGCACGGTCAAGCGCAACCGGTGTTGAATAAGACGGTCCCATCAGCATATCTTCTTCAACCTGCAAAGCGGCAAAAGCGTAGCTGCGTAAATAGCCCAGCACCGGTAAACCAAGTTCTTTTGCCCGGCTTTCGGTCATCATCAGGACCGCTGAAGCACCATCCGTTAAAGGCGTGCTGTTTGCGGCAGTTACTGAACCATGCTTGCGATCAAACACCGGTTTCAATTTAGCCAGTTTATCGACCTGACTTTCGCCACGAATATTATTATCGCGACTTAAATGCTTTTTATAAGGCTCAGGGTAAGCAGTCATCACTTCGTCACTTAACCAGCCTGCCTCCCAGGCAGCATGAGCTTTTTGGTGAGACCTTACCGTTAGCTCATCTTGGTCTGCGCGGCTAATATTATGCGTTTTCGCCATTTGCTCCGCAGTATCCCCCATACTAAGGCCGGTACTGTATTCAGCAATAGCAGGTGGTACGGGCAACAAATCTTTAAAGCCCAGACGCTTCAGGATAGACAACCTCTGCCCCAGGGTTTTCGCTTTGTTCAAATCAACCAAAGCTCTGGCCAGACGTTTGCTCACGCCAATAGGTAATACAGACGACGAGTCCGCACCACCAGCTATACCACCACGGATATGTCCAACGACCATTGCTTCAGCAATATTAACCGCAGATTGAAAACTCGTAGCGCAAGCTCGGGAGATACTATAAGCGTCTGTCTTCACCGGTAAACTTGTACCAAGCACAATTTCACGCGCAATGTTCGGGGCTTCAGGCATCTGGACCACTTGTCCAAATACCAGTTGCTCAACCCATTCAGCTTCAATGCCGGTTTTATTGACAAGTTCCTGAACCACCATCTTTCCAAGATCGACGGCCGGAACCCCATGAAAATCTGTTGCCTGCTTAGCAAATGGCGTTCTTAAGCCTGCTACAAAGGCAATTCGTTCACCATTAACGGTTAGCAAGCGTTGCGCTGCTGTCATAATAATTCCTCACTTCGTAAACCAATACTGGTCTGACCACAAATTATGTTACAAATTCTAGCCCGTAATAGAGCAGATTAAAACCACCGTTTTCGGTAAAGTATGCTGTATAGATTGAAAATTCGGAACAAAGGCAGCATTGTTACTGTCATTGCTATGCGGTACTGACAGCATAGTCAGTTTTCGCCGATAACGACAGCCTGGAGTAAACATGACCGCGACAGCGTTTCAACAGCTACAAAACTATCTCAACCGACAAGTTCTTGGACAGCCAGATTTTACTCAAAATCTGTTAATTGCCGTTCTGGCCGACGGTCACTTACTGGTTGAAGGACCACCCGGCCTTGCCAAAACAAGAGCGGTTCAGGCTTTAGCAAGAGGCATAGAGGGCGACTTTCACCGTGTACAGTTCACCCCTGACCTATTACCGGCTGACTTAACCGGTACCGATATCTTTCGTCCCGAAACTGGACAGTTTGAGTTCCAACAAGGCCCTTTGTTCCATAACCTGATTCTGGCTGATGAAATTAACCGCGCCCCCGCCAAAGTTCAATCGGCTTTATTAGAGGCGATGGCTGAACGGCAGATTACTGTCGGCCAGCGCAGTTATCCACTGTCTGACCTCTTCATGGTTTTAGCCACGCAAAACCCGTTGGAGCAAGAAGGCACATACCCTCTTCCAGAAGCACAACTGGACAGATTTTTGCTGCATTTGAAACTGGACTATCCCGATGCTGAAACAGAACAACAAATACTGCGGTTAACTCGCGGGGAAGCGTTATCCGGAGATGTCGACAAGCCAGTGCCTTTAACTCAACAAGACTTATTCAATGCACGCCAGGAAGTTTTGCAACTGTATTTAGATGAGGCCGTCGAGAACTATCTGGTCCAGCTGATTATTGCAACACGACAACCGCAGCGATACGACCAAAACCTGGCTCAATGGATAGGCTATGGTGCCAGCCCTCGTGCCACCATTGCTCTTGAGCGTTGTGCCAGAGCCAAAGCCTGGCTCGATGGTCGCGACTTCGTAACGCCTGACGATGTTATTAGCGTTTTTCATAACGCCTTGCGCCACCGAATCATTCTAAGCTATCAAGCTGAAGCGGACGGTGTGTCGCACGATCAGGTTCTGGACACAATTTTAAAACTTGTACCGGCACCATAATGTTAAAAGCCGAAGTAGAACAATGGCTAAAACAATTGCATTGTGACGGAATCAGCCCCGGCATTCATGAGCTGCTGTATTATCGCAGTAAAATAAATGCGTTCGCCCGTCATCATAAAAGCCTTCCGCGCTCAAGCCAGACTGGGCCACTGCTCAGTAAGAGTCGCGGAAGAGGTATGGAGTTTGATGAAGTACGGCATTACCAGCCCGGTGATGACATCCGCTCTATCGACTGGCGGGTTACCGCCCGAACCGGTAAAGCACACACTAAGCTTTACCGGGAAGAGAAAGAGCGCCCTGTATTTATTTGGGTCGACCTACCTTTGACTCAATTTTTCGGTAGTCAGTTTATTTTTAAATCAGTGCAAGCTTGTCACCTGGCGGCCGCTCTTGCCTGGCAGGCCCAGCATAAAGGCGACCGCATTGGCGGCTTAGTAGGTAATGGCTGGTTGCATCAGGAGCTCAAGCCCGTTGCCCGCCAAAAAGGCGTTTTACGCTTATGTCATGCACTGCTTGAAGTTCACGGCGACAGCTTTACGCGTTGGAAAAACAAAGAAAAACAGAAACCTAATGCGCTTGAAGAAAATTTAAAGCGTTTACGACAGTTAGTTAAGCCCGGCAGTACCATTTATGTCATTAGTGACTTTTATGGTGCCAGCGAAAACTTTCTGGATGGCTTACGCGTTCTCTCTCAACACAATTCGGTTCGCTGTTTTTCAGTTTATGACCCCATGGAGCATGAGTTACCTGAAGGTTATTCATCTCATCCATTGGCTATCACAGATGGCCAGCAGCAAATTAATGTGAACCTGGCTAACACCCAGCAAAGAGCAACTTATCACCAGGCAGCACTCAAGCGCTGGCAAAATATTCAGGAAGCCTTCCGTAAGCGCAAACTGTCATTAACCTCAGTATCAAGTGCCCTGCCACTAGAGCAACAATGGACGGAGGTGACCTGATGCAGCAGCCGTCTTTAAAGCAGCTTAATGACATCATTGAACCAGGTCAGGCTGGCTGGTGGCCCCCCTCCTGGCTAACTATCGCTGTAGTAGCAACCCTACTGGCAGGTGTGTTGGTGCTAGCGACCGTTCTGTTTCACCGCTGGCAAAAGTCCAAAGTACGTAAAGCAGCAATAAAACAGTTATTACAGCAAAAAGATGCAAATATCGAACAAATAACGGTGCTGCTTAAACGAGCGGCACTGGCGTATTATCCTCGCGAACTTGTCGCCACGAAACACAGCCGCACTTGGCTCGTTTTTCTACTGGCGCCCTTATCCAATAATGAAAGGGCATCTTTTGAACCTTTGCTTCAACAAGCCGATAAAAACTTTTACGGTACTGAAGACAATGATTTCAATCGAAATTACTACCAGCTTGCTCGCCTTTGGCTGAGTAAAGACTTAAGCAAACAACCGGGAGTCAGTGATGTTTGAATTTGACTGGCCATGGATGTTTCTTTTATTACCTTTACCTTTTATTGTTTGGAAGTGGTTACCGCCTGTTCGTAAGAACCGTTCAGCCATAAGACTCCCCAGCACTTATGGTCTTGCAGAAAGCAGTCCGGGTTCTGGCAGACGCTGGTTATGGCTTTCCCTTATGAGTTTATGTTGGCTGATGCTAATAGCAGCTGTTGCTAAACCACAATGGTTAGGCGAACCGCTCGCGGTTCGTGCAGAAGGCCGCGAAATAATGCTGGCTGTCGATTTATCCGGCAGTATGGAAATTGCCGATATGCAGCTTGACGGACGTTCCGTCGACCGCTTAACCATGGTTAAGCACGTACTCAGTGACTTTATTGCGCGTCGTGAAGGCGACCGACTAGGCTTGATTCTTTTTGCCGATACAGCCTATTTACAGACTCCAATGACTTACGACCGTAATACCGTAAAGCAAATGTTGAATGAATCTGTACTGGGTTTAGTCGGAGAACGCACAGCAATCGGTGACGCTATTGCTCTGTCTGTTAAGCGTTTTCGGGACGACGACGAGTCAAATAGAGTATTAGTTTTACTAACCGATGGTCAGAATACGGCAGGTAACCTGACTCCGGAGCAGGCGCTTGAACTTGCTCAAGCTTACGATGTTACGATTTATCCAATTGCCGTTGGAGCCGAAGAGGTGGTAGTGGACAGCTTTTTCGGACAACGACGGGTCAATCCCAGCCGAGATCTGGACGTTCCGCTGATGCAAAGTATTGCTAAGCAAACCGGTGGTAAATACTTCCGGGCCCGCAGCACTGACGAGCTTGAGGATATCTATCAACGACTTGACCAACTGGAGCCTATTGCTGGCGACCCACAACAACTTAGACCCAGAGTCAGCCTTTTTTATTGGCCATTGGGTGCAAGCTTTCTTTTATTTATGCTCATTGCTTTGATGCATTACCGCCCCTGGGGGAAAAGTTCATGAGCGAGTTTCATTTATTACGCCCCTGGTGGTTACTGGCATTAATCCCTGTAGGGCTATTATATTGGCGCTTTATTTATAGTCAGGTACATCAAGCTGGCTGGCATCAATGGTTACCCGGACATTTATCAAAGGTATTGGTAAAGTCTGGATCGAAGCCATCGCTATGGCCGGTTCACCGGTTTCTGATTATTGGTATTTTAGCCACACTCGCACTCTCTGGCCCAACCTGGGAAAGGCTACCACAGCCAGTCTATCAGCTTGAGTCAGGCCAGGTCGTTATTATGGATATGTCTCCTTCATTACTTGCCGATGACATATCCCCTGACCGCCTGACCCGAATGAAGTATAAAGCCATTGACTTAGTACGAGCAGGTCTTGACGGAGATACCGGGCTTATTGCATACGCCGATGATGCTTTTATCATCAGTCCTCTTACGGCCGACAATCGGAATTTAATGAATTTGATTCCGTCGTTGTCGCCGGAAATCATGCCGGCAGCAGGCAGTGAGCCTTTGCTTGCACTGCAGTTGGCTGATGAGCTATTAAGAAACGCCGGTTACCCACAAGGCGATATTTATTGGCTGACAGACGGTATCACCAGTCGTGATCTCAATCCGTTAAGCAGTTACCTACGTTCAATAGAGCACCGCGTTTCAGTACTGGCCGTTGGCACAGAAGAAGGCGCTGCAATACGAGACAGCTCCGGAAGACTCTTAAAAGAGAATAATCAAGTTATCATAGCTAAGACTTATCCATCACGACTGGAGGATTTAGCCTCGATTACTGGTGGTGCATTCTCGTCAGTTACCGCTGACAATCGTGATATTGAGAAACTGATCAATCAGCCTCCGCTTACACGTGAAGGAAAAGACAGCGAAGATCAGCAACAAGGCGATGCATGGCGAGATATGGGGCCTTATGTAGCGCTCTTTATTCTTCCTATTATGTTATTAAACTGGCGTCGTAGCGGTCTGTTCAGCCCCATTATGCTCGCTATGCTTTTACCACTAGTGAGTTTTAGTCCTGAGCTTTATGCAGCGCAGGAGCCAGCCCTTGAGAAGTACTTCCTTAATCAAGAACAACGTGCTCAAAGGTTTTATCAACAAGAGCAATATGAACAAGCCGCCAACCTAAGCAAAGATCCTTTACGGCAAGGGGCAGCCTTATACCGCAATGGTGACTATGAGGCCGCTGCTGATGTGTTTGCTCAACATTCTTCTCCCGAAGCCCAGTACAACTTGGGTAATGCTTTAGCTCAGCAACAGCAATATGATGCGGCCATCGCAGCATACGAAAAGGCTCTGGAGAAAAGACCTGACTGGTCAGAGGCAGTGGAAAACAAGCAGCTCGTCGAGCAGCTAAAAGAACAAGACTCTGATTCATCTGATGGTTCGGGAGAATCATCAGAAAAATCCGACTCTCAAGACGACGAGTCAAAAAATGACTCGGAACAAAATGGTAACGAGCAAGACCAGCAAAAAAACGAGTCCAATAATAACGATGGTCCGCCAGATCCTGGTAAAGATGGTCAGGAAGATGGCCAACCTGAACAGAAAAAAGACCAAAAAGAAGAAGCGACTGAAGAAAAAGAACAACAGGATAGCTCTGAAAATGAGGGGGCAGAAAATGATGAAGAGTCCACACAACAACTTCAGGAAAAGGTGAGAGAAGGTGAAATTGATCCTGAAAAGGCACAGCAGCTGGAGCAATGGATGAACCGAGTTCCGGATGACCCGAGTATTCTATTGCGTAACAAAATGCTGTTGGAAAGTCAGCGTCGTCGTCAGCGCAGAGCTTCAGAACCGCAGGGAGAAGATAAAAAATGGTAAGAGTATGGCTACACACTTTTTTCTTGATCAGTCTATTGCTTGTGAGTCAGCTTGCTCGCGCCGATGTTTCCGAAGTTACTGCAACGGTCGACCGGAATCCCGTCACCGCTAACCAGTCGTTTGTGCTGACAGTGACCGTCGACGGTGACGTTGGAAATGACAGCTTCTCCCCATCTAAGTTACTAAAAGACTTTGTCGTCGGAAGAACCTCTGTAAGCCGTCAAACATCAATGATAAACGGCAGACTCAGCAAGCAAACACGGTTTACTACCGTATTAATTCCGCAAGCTGCGGGCGAATACAAAATTCCGGAAATTACCATTGGCGGTGTATCGTCTCAGCCGATAACCATAGAGGCACTGGAAGCCGGAAGCAGTCAGGAAAAAGAACAAGAAACGGCTTTTTTAGAAGCTCAGGTGGATAGCGAGCAAGTTTATCTGCAGCAGCCTATTACCTATGTCGCCCGGCTGTTTCTCGCTGCGGACTTAAACAAAGGTAACTTAGTGCCTCCGGAAGCTGAAAATGCTGATGTTCAGCAAATAGGCAGAGATGAAGAAAGTACACAGATGGTTAATGGCCGCCGCTACAAGGTTTATCAGCGGGTTTATCAAATAACGCCCAGCAAATCAGGTCCCTTAAGTATCACTGGGGCACGCTTTGATGGAGAAGTCTTTACCCAGGGACAACGCTCAATATTCTCTTCGTTTTCCAACACTCAGCCCGTTAGCACAATAGCAGAAACAATAGATGTTAACGTCAAACCTGTTCCGGCTAACTGGCAGGGGCATTGGTTACCGAGTGAATTAGTCAGTATCTCTCAGTCGGTTTCACCAGAGCAGGAAACCTACACCGTTGGTGAACCTCTGACTATTTCATACATGTTAACCGCCATTGGCGTAAAGCCAGAGCAACTGCCGGAAATAAAACCTGAGTTTCCAGATACGGTAAGAGTGTACCCTGATGGCGACGAAACCGACCAGTTTACGCGCAACGGTGTTGTTATTTCACAAAAGACCGTCAGCTTCGCAATTGTACCGAATCAACCGGGTCCGCTGAGCATCCCGGCGCTTGAAGTTCCATGGTTCAATACCAAAACGGGGCTAGCAGCCTCGGCTGAAACTGATGACCTGAAGTTTTCAGTCGCTATGGCTGAAGGTATGCAAGCAATCCCTGAGGGAAATCAACCCAGTGGCGCAGCAGCGCCGCAAAAGCAAAGTGCGGAAGAAAAACCGGTTGAACCTGCGAAGCCTTCAGTCGCCCTGGTTTGGTGGCAGCAAAGTTGGTTCGTTGCTCTTTTAGGACTTATTATACTGGCATCGTTAGCTACCAACCTTTTCCTGCTGATGCGTCGCCAATCATTATCAGAAGGTGCGGTAGAAGAGACGTCTAAAACGGCCCACCAACTCAACAAAGATAAGCTATGGAGAGAGTTTCAACAGGCCTGCAGTAAAAACGATGCCCATGCAGCCCAAATTGCATTGCTTGAATGGGCAGACCGGTATTTTAACCGAACCTTTAATAGTTTAACGGAATTATCTCAGTACCTTTCAATACAAAGCTCCTGTGCTGCTCTCCAAAAGAGTTTGTATCAGCCAGGAAGCAGCAGCTGGCGGGAAGGCAAGAAGCTGTACAAAGACGTTAAGTCCTCTTTAGAGAGGTTATCTGATACGACAGAAGATAATGTCTTACCGGAGCTTTACGGACGCAAATAATACTAACGAAAAACAAAAAAAGCTCAGACTTTCTCAAGTCTGAGCTTTTTTATTTTCGATGAGCGTTACACTTTATCGAGTCGATAAACGCTGAATATCTGCATCACTTTTCAGATTATTAATGAAAGCTTGTAACATCACTTGTGCCTGGCGGTTCTGCAGTTGACTTTGCAGCTCATCAAGCTGCTCTTCGTTTGCATTACCCGGGTTAAATTCTGTCAATGCAACCACTGCAGCATCGCCATTAGGAAGCGCGACCGTGGTAAAGGTGTTTTCATCGGCAGTAGCAGACGGAGACATCGAGAACAGCTCTTGCAAAATAGCTCTTGGATGCTCGTTATTGTTCCGGGTAATGCTATCTACCCAGACAATCTCGCCACTGGTTTCTTCGCCCGACTGCCAGGCTTGCATCCACTCTTCCGCCTGTTGCAGTGCTAATTCCTGAGCTTTCTCTACACGAAGTTCTGCAACAATCTGCTCGCGGACCTCTTCCAGATCTTTTACCCGCACCGGTTGATGTTCAGTCACTCGCACAACCAAAGAACGATCATCAGAGGTTTCAATTACGTCGCTGTTTAACTTCTCTTCAATTAACTGTTCTGAAAACAGGTTATTGAGAATGACATCATCACTCAAAGGTGTTGGCGCTCTTTCACGAGTGAATAAGTCAGTACGACGAACTGTAGCACCAATTTCGTCAGCAGCAGGCTCCAGAGTATCTGGCTGTTCAAAGCTAATTTCAGCCAATTTCTGCTGCTTTTCAAAATAACGGTCTTCCGCTTTTTCTGCTAACAGCTGTTGGCGAACTTCGTCTTCGACTTCACTGAATGGTGTTACCGTACCTTCACGTAAATCAGTCAGCTTAATAATGTGATAACCGAAGCTGGTTTCAACAATCTCAGATAAATCACCAATGTTTTCCAGCGCAAAAACAGCGGCATCAAAATCTTCGTCCATCATGCCAGCTTCGACCCAATCAAGGTCACCGCCCTGTTCCGCAGAGAAAGTATCATCAGAGTAGGTTTGCGCTACCTCAGCGAAGTCGGCGCCCTGCTCCAGTTCGGCCAACGCCTCTTCAGCTTTCTCTTTAGCGTTCTCTGTGTCGAATTCAATAAGAATATGCGACACGCGACGCTCTTCTTCGGTTGCGTATTGCTGCTGACGTTGTTCGTAATACTCACGTACTTCTTCATCGGCTATTTCAATATCAGACTCAATAGCCGCTAAAGAAAGCTCAACATAAGCAACGCTCAACTTCTCTTCCGTACGGAACATGTCCTGGTTTTGCTGATAAAAGGTCTCGATATCCGACTCAGCAACTTCCACCTGGCCCTCAAAAGACTCGTTATTTGCTACCAGAAACCCACCTGAACGCGTTTGGTTCTGTAAGCGCAAAAATGCTAAAGCCTCAGGTTCCAAAACGAATTCAGACTGAGACAAGCCCCGCAAAAGTTGATTCCGGGTCATGTCCTGCTGCATAACTTTAGCAAAAGCTTCCGGACTATAACCCGCATTTCGTAACGCCATTAAATAGACGTCGTTATCAAACTGTCCGGCGGTGCGAAACTGAGGAATATCACGAATTGCTGCTTTAACCTGCTCTGATCCCACACGCATTCCGCTGTCTTCTGCGTACTGTACGAGTAATTCCTGTTCTATAAGCTGTTCCAGAACTCTGCTACGCAAACTACGCATGTATTCCGGATCGGAAGTAATGGCAGAAAACATATCGCCGAACTGCTCTTGTAAACGGCTACGTTCGTTTTCATAAGCACGATCGTAGTCACTACGAGGAATTTCTTCTCCATTAACTTTTGCAACAGCATCTTCTGTGTCGCCGGTGATATAACCGCCAACACCTGCCAATGCAAAAGTTAGAATGATTAACACAAGAATGGCCTTAGCAGTAAAACTCTGCGAGCCTTCCCGAATCCGCTCTAACATAATAAGGCTTTCCTTATTTAACCTGAATAAACGACGTCACATTATAAGGTGATTCGTCTTAAAACTCACCATTCATACAAAAAAATAACCCGAGGTTTTATAAACCTCGGGCTACTATTATTATTCTTTAAAAAAAGCGCTAATGCGCTTTAATTAATTTACTGCGTCTTTCAGTGCTTTACCTGCTTTAAAAGAAGGTACTTTAGCAGCAGCGATCTGGATAGTCTCACCCGTTTGAGGGTTACGACCAGTACGAGCAGAACGCTCACGTACGCTAAACGTACCGAAGCCAACTAATGCGACTTGGTCATCTTTTTTTAGAGCATCAGTTACTGCATCGATCATTGAGTCCAGAGCACGACCAGCAGCAGCCTTAGAAATATCTGCACCTGCCGCGATTTTGTCAATAAGCTGAGACTTGTTCACAGTATCATCCCCTTAGATTGTTATTATCAAGTTTCCGTGGTTCCATTCGGATTTAAATGGGCCAAAACGGTTATATCAAGCTTGATTTAATTGTTCAAGCACCATTATGTCCAAATGGCTTTCCTATCCAGCTGTTCTTATGTCATACATTTGAATCAGCTTTAAACTCTAGGCTACCACAGTCGTTTCGATTGAAAACCCTTTTTACTCACTTTTTAACGAAAAAATGCGGTCTGAGGCATGATTTCTCATCCGCAGACCGCATTCTAGCGTTGGAATATGACTTTAGCATTAAGTCACTGATTAATCTTTAACCAAAGCGACATCTAATACTTCATCAATCCATTTCACCGGTTGAATTACCAGGTCTTCTTTAACGTTATCGGCTATTTCTTTTAAATCGCGTTCATTTTCTTTGGGAATTAATACATGCTTAATTCCACCGCGATGAGCTGCCAATAGCTTTTCTTTTAAGCCACCGATAGCCAATACTTCACCCCGCAACGTAATTTCTCCCGTCATAGCCACATCAGAGCGTACCGGTTTACCGGTTAACGATGAAACCATAGCCGTAACCATTGCGATACCGGCACTTGGTCCGTCTTTTGGCGTGGCGCCTTCAGGAACATGAACGTGAATATCGCGCTTCTCATGAAAGTCATCGGCAATACCCAGCTTATCAGCACGACTGCGAACTACGGTCAGTGCGGTTTGAATAGACTCCTGCATAACATCGCCTAACGAACCAGTCGTGGTTGTCTTTCCTTTACCCGCTACATTCGTGGCTTCAATAGTGAGCAAGTCACCACCCACTTCAGTCCATGCTAAGCCAGTAACCTGACCGACTTGGTTAGCTTCTTCCGCTTTACCATAATCAAAGCGCTGCACGCCCAGATAGTCACTTAAATTATCACCGGTAATTTCAACGTGCTTAATTGAACTGTCCAGTAGAATTTCTTTCACCGCTTTGCGACACAATCGTGACAACTCACGTTCAAGGTTACGCACACCTGCTTCGCGGGTGTAATAACGAATAATACCGATAATGGCACTGTCCTGAACCGTAATTTCTTTTTCTTTTAAACCGTTACGGCCAATCTGCTTAGTCAATAAGTGACGTTTAGCGATGTTCAGCTTTTCATCTTCGGTATAACCGGACAGACGAATCACTTCCATTCGGTCAAGCAGAGGCGCCGGAATATTCATACTGTTAGAGGTCGCAACAAACATGACATCTGACAGATCGTAATCTACTTCAAGATAATGATCGTTAAAGTTAACGTTCTGTTCCGGATCTAACACCTCTAATAACGCTGAGGCCGGGTCTCCACGCATATCCGCCGACATTTTGTCAATTTCATCTAAAAGAAACAGTGGATTACGTACACCAACTTTCGACATTTTTTGAATCAGCTTGCCTGGCATAGAGCCAATATAGGTTCGACGGTGTCCGCGTATCTCTGCTTCATCACGAACGCCACCCAATGCCATGCGCACGTACTCTCTTCCCGTAGCTTTCGCTATGGACTGGCCAAGCGATGTTTTACCCACACCAGGAGGCCCTACCAGGCAAAGAATTGCACCTTTCACTTTTGTGGTTCGTTGTTGCACCGCTAAGTATTCAATAATGCGTTCTTTGACTTTCTCTAACCCATAATGATCAGCATCTAGCACTTTTTCAGCATGAGCTAAATCTTTCTTGATACGCGAACGCTTTTTCCACGGAACCGACACCATCCAGTCGATATAACCCCGAACAACCGTAGCCTCCGCCGACATGGGCGACATCATTTTCAGCTTTTGAAGTTCAGCTTCTGTTTTCTTCTTAGCCTCTGCGGGCATACGCGCGTCGTCGATCTTTTTCTGCAACTGCTCAAACTCATCGACGCCGTCTTCGGTTTCACCCAGCTCTTTTTGAATGGCTTTCATTTGCTCATTCAAGTAATACTCACGCTGGCTTTTTTCCATTTGTTTTTTGACGCGACTGCGAATACGTTTCTCAACCTGAAGGATATCAATTTCGCCTTCCATCAATGCCATCAGGTGCTCTATGCGCTCACGCACATCGGTAATTTCAAGAATGGCCTGCTTTTCTGCAAGTTTTAAAGGCATATGTGCCGCCATTGTGTCGGCCAGACGGTCACCGTCTTCAATACCCGATAACGACGTAAGTACTTCTGGCGGTATCTTTTTGTTCAGCTTCACATAGCCTTCAAACTGGTTCAGAGCCGACCGAATAAGTACTTCTTCCTCTTTTTCCGGTAACTCTTCTGCCGCCAAATAATGGATACTGGCCTTAAAGTACTCTTCATCATCCTGAAGTTCATCAAGCTGCGCACGCTGCTTACCTTCAACTAACACTTTCACAGTGCCATCAGGCAGCTTCAATAACTGTAAAACCGTAGCGACAGTACCCACCGGATAAATGTCATCATTGGTAGGCTCATCCACCGACGCATCTTTCTGTGCTGCTAAAAAGACTTGTTTATCCGCATCCATCGCCGCTTGTAAGCATCGAATCGATTTTTCCCGACCGACAAATAGCGGAATCACCATATGCGGGTAAACCACTACATCTCGCAACGGCAGAACAGGCATCGTTAATTGTTCGGTGCGTTCTTCGCTCATTAAATTCTCTCCCGACCTAGGTTTACTTTGTTATATGCGGTCTTTACCTGAAAGTTCAATCCTTGACAGAAAAAAAGGGCCAGATTGGCCCTTTTTTGAACACTTTTAATACAGTTTCGTATTACTCACCCGAAGCCTGCTTGTTTTTCTGTTGATTCGCGTAAATTAAAATAGGGTCTGATTCCCCGGCTATCACCGATTCATCAACCACAACTTTCACCACGCCCTCAATGGAAGGTAACTCGTACATAGTGCCTAGCAAAACACCTTCGACGATTGAGCGCAGACCGCGAGCTCCTGTTTTACGCGCCATGGCTTTTTTAGCAATAGCCCGTAACGCGTCTTCACGAAACTCCAGTTCAACATCTTCCATTTCAAACAAAGCAGAGTATTGCTTGGTTAAAGCATTTTTCGGTTCACGCAAAATTTCAACCAATGCTTCTTCATCCAGCTCGTCTAGTGTGGCAACAACAGGTAGCCGTCCAATAAACTCCGGAATCAAACCGTAGCGAACCAAATCTTCCGGCTCTACTTTCGCTATAATTTCGCCTTCTTCACTTCGCGTTTTACTTTTTACTTCGGCGCCGAAACCAATTCCTGTTCCGGTAGACAAACGCTGCTCAATCACTTTGTTTAAGCCAGCAAATGCACCACCGCAGATAAACAGAATCTTCGACGTATCAACCTGCAAGAACTCTTGCTGAGGATGCTTTCGTCCGCCCTGAGGAGGTACAGAAGCAACGGTACCTTCAATAAGCTTCAATAAAGCTTGCTGAACGCCTTCGCCACTGACATCGCGAGTAATAGATGGGTTGTCTGACTTACGTGAAATTTTGTCAATTTCATCAATATAGACAATACCGCGTTGGGCTTTTTCCACATCGTAGTCGCACTTCTGTAAAAGCTTCTGAATGATGTTCTCAACATCTTCACCAACGTAACCTGCTTCGGTCAAGGTAGTCGCATCCGCCATAGTAAACGGAACATCCAGATACCGCGCCATAGTCTCAGCAAGGAAAGTCTTACCTGAGCCTGTAGGACCTATCAGCAAGATATTACTCTTGCCCAGCTCAACTTCTTCTTTACCTTTTCCTGATGCACGTAACCGCTTGTAGTGGTTATAGACAGCAACTGATAAAACTTTTTTAGCGCGATCCTGGCCGATAACGTAGTCGTCCAGATGTTTTCGGATAGCTTTTGGCACAGGTAATTCATCCTGGTCCGGCACCGGCGACAGTTGATGAATTTCTTCTTTTAGAATGTCATTACATAACTCGACGCATTCATCGCAAATGAACACAGACGGCCCGGCAATGAGCTTCTTAACTTCGTGCTGACTTTTGCCACAAAAAGTGCAATACAGCGGCTTATCGCCGTCACCTTTGGACTGATCCGTCATGCTTTTCTCCTACTACTTAAGCGCCCGCTCAGGACTCTTCGCCACGCTGGCGTAAAATGCCGTCAACCAGACCGTAATCGATTGACTCTTCTGCTGATAAGAAGTGATCGCGATCGGTGTCTCTAGCCACTTTCTCGTAATCCTGACCTGTATTCTCAGCTAACATACGGTTTAAGCGCTCTTTCAGATCCAAAATTTGCTTCGCATGAATTTCAAAATCTGAAGCCTGCCCCTGGAAACCGCCAAGTGGCTGGTGAATCATAACCCGGGAATTAGGCAAGCAATACCGCTTACCCTGAGCACCACCGGCTAAAAGGAAAGCCCCCATGCTGGCCGCTTGTCCCATACAAACTGTGCTAACGTCTGGCTTAATAAAGCGCATTGTATCGTAAATAGCCATACCTGCCGTAACTACACCTCCTGGCGAGTTAATATACAAGTAAATGTCTTTATCAGGATTATCTGATTCTAAGAATAATAGCTGAGCCACAATAAGGTTGGCCATATGGTCTTCAACCTGACCACAGCAGAAAATCACACGCTCTTTTAACAGGCGTGAATAAATGTCGTAAGAGCGCTCCCCTTTTGACGTCTGTTCGACAACCATAGGGACTAGCTGTGCCATTGGATCCTGAATATCGCTCGACATGTGTTATAAAGCTCCTGAAATAAAAATGGCTCGTATGAAATCATACGAGCCATTAAACCAAGCTGTAGCGGGACCCGTCAAGGACTCCGTTACAAGAGATTACTGCTGCTTCGGATTCATAATGTCGTCAAAGCTTGCTTTCTTATCTTTCACAGAAGCTTTTTCCAACACAAATTCGATAGCTTGCTCTTCCAACGCTAAGTTGCGAACTTGCTGCATCATATCGTTGTTTGACTTGTAGTACTCGACAACTTCCTGCGGGTCTTCATATGCAGAAGCAGCTGTCGCAATGATCTCATCAACTTTCTCGTCGTCAGCTTTAAGCTCATTGCTGCGAATAACTTCGCCCAATAACAAGCCAACTTTAACGCGCTCTTTTGCCTGCTCTTCAAACAACTCAGCCGGCAATTCAGGCATTTGATCAGCGTTACCACCAAAACGTTGAGCAGCTTGCTTACGCAGTTGATCAATTTCCTGGTCGATCATTGACTTAGGCAATTCAACATCGTTGTTTTCAACAATGCCTTTTAACACCTGTTCTTTAACTTTTGCTTTTACTGCGTTTTTCAGTTCGCGTTCCATATTCTTACGAACTTCTTCCTTCAACGCTTCAACGCCGCCTTCTTTTACACCAAATAACGCAACGAACTCGTCATTGAGTTCAGGCAAGTCACGTGCTTCAACTTTTTTAGCTGTTACAACGAACTGCGCTTCTTTACCTTTCAGGTTTTCAGCGTGGTAGTCTTCCGGGAAAGTGACTTCAATCGTCTTTTCTTCACCCGCTTTAATACCTTTAATTTGATCTTCAAAGCCCGGAATCATGCGGCCTTCGCCTAATTCCAGAGCGAAATCGTCGGCTTTACCGCCTTCAAATTCTTCACCGTCGATAGAGCCAACAAAATCCATAGTGACACGGTCACCTTTTTTGGACTTACGCTTAACTTCTTTCCAGTCAGCGTGCTGCTTTTGCAACGTTTCCAACATGTTGTCTACGTCTTTTTCGGTAACTTCAACAGCTGGCTTCTCAACTTTCACTTTTTCCAGATTTTGAACTTCTACTTCCGGATACACTTCGAACGTTGCAGTGAACTCAAGGTCTTTACCTGGTTCATTGACTTTAGGCTCAATTGCAGGTGCACCAGCAGGGTTCAACTTTTCCTGCATAACCGCTTCAAAGTATTTGCTTTGCATAACACTTGAAGCTGCACGTGAACGTGCTTCGCGACCAAACAGCTTTTGCAGTACATTTGGCGGAATTTTTCCTTTACGGAAACCATTCACGCGACGATGGCGATATTCTTCTTTTAATAAGCGTGTTACTTCGCTATCAATTGCATCTGCCGGGACTGTAATAGTCACACGACGCTCTAAACCTTGAGTTGTCTCTACAGAAACCTGCATTGCTTCATTACCTCGGTTTCAATCAATGAATGTCACTCGCATCAATTTATCATTATAAAAAATGAGATACGGCAACGGCGTTGACCTTTAAAAATGACGCAGCATTATAGCGAGGAGACCGCCCGGAGTCGAGTCCCGAGCGGCAATTTTTAAACTTCACTTTATTCGGTGAGAAAAATACTTAAGATTTGTCTTCCAGCTCAAGAAGTAGATTATTGATTTCGCCCAGTTTATCCGGCTTATCGCCCCCCATATTTTCTTGGTCGGCAACTTCCGTTTCAAGCTCATCATAACGCCATTGCTGCAACAGCTCTATCTTTTGCTGGTTTGAAAGGTCAGAATGATCAAACACAGCTTGCGGGGAATCAAACGCTTCAGCGGGATTCTTTAAACTTTTCTTAAAGTCCATAACAATAACTCCAGCCACGGGTTAACAGTGAAAGTTTTATTTATATATGACTTAAATGTAGCAGTACTGGCTGAAAAGAAAAAGGTCAAAGAGTGTAATGGTCGGCGATGCAGGATTTGAACCTGCGACCCCTTGGACCCAAACCAAGTGCGCTACCAAACTGCGCTAATCGCCGACAAACAGGAAATTTTACTATAAAGAAATGGGGTGGATGATGGGACTTGAACCCACGACAACCGGAATCACAATCCGGGGCTCTACCAACTGAGCTACACCCACCACTGAGTGATTTCTTTGGCGCGTTCTGGCGCACCCGGCAGGATTCGAACCTGCGACCGACGGCTTAGAAGGCCGTTGCTCTATCCAGCTGAGCTACGGGCGCATATCGAACCATTTTACCGTCTAGAGAATGGTCGGCGATGCAGGATTTGAACCTGCGACCCCTTGGACCCAAACCAAGTGCGCTACCAAACTGCGCTAATCGCCGAATTTCTCCGAAAGCCGTATCAGACGCAGCTTTTAAAAAGCAAATGCTGGCTGACAACGGGGGCGAATATTACCTGTTGAAGACTGACCCGTCAAACTTTTTTTCTGTTATCGGTGCCGAATGGCTACTTTTACGTCAACCTGACGACTAAACCAACAACCGGTGACATTCAGGGCAGAAAAAAGTTACAATGGAACCCATATATCACCTTGAATTCTCTCACTTTTGGGAACGTCATTATGCCAGCTCAGATTATCGATGGTAAAACCATTGCAGCCACTGTACGTCAGGCCGTCAAACAGCAAGTAAAAGAACGTGTTAACTCCGGGCTGCGAGCACCAGGCCTGGCGGTTGTCTTAGTTGGAAGCGATGCGGCTTCCGAAGTTTATGTAGGAAATAAACGGCGAGCTTGTGAAGATGTCGGGTTTCGCTCCTTTGACTATGACTTACCGGCAACGACAACGCAGCAGGAACTTGAAGAGCTGATTGAAAAGTTAAACAACGACACTGCTGTCGATGGCATCTTAGTTCAGCTGCCTCTGCCGGCGGGCCTTGATGCTACTCCGATATTAGAACGAATTCGCCCTGATAAAGATGTCGATGGCTTCCACCCTTTTAATGTCGGACGTTTATCGCAACGCATTCCCGCTCTACGCCCCTGCACCCCCAAAGGCATTATGACCTTACTGGAGCACACAAAAGTCGACCTGCATGGGTTGAATGCGGTTGTCGTTGGTGCATCTAACATTGTTGGCCGGCCAATGAGCCTGGAACTCCTTTTGGCAGGTGCTACAACGACGGTTTGTCATCGCTTTACCAACGATCTATCTGAACACGTTAAAAGAGCAGATATTTTAGTTGTAGCAGTAGGGAAGCCTGAATTCATTCCGGGGGAATGGGTTAAACCCGGAGCTATCGTCATTGATGTTGGTATGAATCGACTACCTGATGGTCGTTTAACCGGTGATATTGAGTTCCAGACAGCCTCTGAGAAAGCCGGCTGGATAACGCCTGTTCCGGGTGGCGTGGGACCAATGACCGTAGCTTCACTCATTGAAAATACCTTACAAGCCTGCGTTGACTACCACGATATTCGCTAGTTTACTTTCGATAGCCGCTTAGCATTGAATGCTGAGCGGTATTCGATAACGCCCATAGAGGTTTATTGAACACCCGGCTGCGCGTTGCGCAGTAACGTGCTGCTTTAGAGTCGGACAGTAAGGTTTGAGTCGCAGATAAAAACTCGCCGGCAATAGGAATATCAAGAGGCAGGCACCAATAGGTTTCAATAACCAATACCCTTGCCTGGTGCCATTGTTCGCTACCGTCGCTACTGGCACGGGCGTGGTAGTGGTCAACTGAAATTTCTAATACCTCAGCCTTTAGCTCATCGTCCCAGCGCCAATCGGCAAATTGGCGAAAATCCTCAACCGTAGGCGACAAGACTTTTAGTTGACCAAATTGTGCGTAATGAAGTCGCTGCTCAACCAAAGCTTCAGTTACAGCGACTATTTTGTTGTCAGTACTGAGTTGCGGTTTAAGCCCCGCCATTCCCGCAACTAACGTGTTAACCATGGCATTGTGACTGCCGTTATTAATGCTACCCGCGCGCACAGCATACTGATTAGCAACCGTTAGAGTTTGCTGCCCCCACCAGATAATCAGTGCCTGAACGAAAGTAAAAACAGCGGCCACAATAACCGGCCATACAATTAACAGCTCGATACCGGCTTGTCCGGATTGTTTTCGCAGCGTTTTGCCCGGCTTAAATAAAGAAAAACCCGCTGCCGGAAAGGCAGCGGGAAATGTTATGCCCAAGCGAGACAATAACATGGGACCTCCATGTCCAGTGTGCTGTGTCCTTCATTAGACACGCAGCTATGTTAGTCCAGCAGGTTTTGATTCGCCATTGGCAAAGTGACCCTTTGCCCGTAAGTTATTAACTACTTGTCCTGTACTTGCCACTTCCCATCTCGGAAAAATGCCTTCCAGCCAGTTTGTTTCTTCTTGATTTCGGTCACCACGTATTGTTCTTTGTTTTTGCGCGAAAAGCGAACAATAGCATCATTACCGTCCTCGTCTTCCTGCGGAGCCTCCGCCAGATACTTGAACTTTTCCGGTAACCGGTCTTTAAACTGAGCAAGTTCTTTTACGGTAACAGCACGGGTCTCCCGTGACTTAGGGAAAGTATTAGCTGACAAGAAAATACCTGACGCACCGTCCCGTAAAACAAAATAAGCATCGGACTCTTCACAGGGTAACTCCGGCAATGGGACCGGATCTTCTTTAGGTGGCGCAGGTTCCCCGCTACGCAACAACTTACGGGTATTTTTGCAGTCACTGTTGGTACAACCAAAGTACTTACCAAAACGTCCATTTTTTAGCTGCATTTCCGAGCCGCATTTATCACACTCGATAGTTGGACCGTCGTACCCTTTAATCCGGAACGTGCCCTCTTCAACCAATTGGCCGTCGCAAGTTGGATTGTTACCGCAAACATGCAGCCTGCGCTTTTCGTCAATAAGATAGCTATCCATCGCTGTCCCGCATTTAGGGCAGCGCTTTTTCGCTCTAAGCGCTTCGGTTTCACGTTCTTCTTCGTCAGTTACCTCAACCGCTTCTTCACCCGGCGTCAGGTTCAGTGTTTTAGTACAGCGTTCCTTTGGCGGTAGGTTGTAACCTGAACAGCCCAGAAAAACTCCGGTTGAAGCGGTTCTTATCCCCATTTTTCGACCACATTCAGGACAGTCAATATCGGTCAGAACAAGACTGTTCTCACGCATACCACCTTCAGTAGGTTCCAGTTCAGCTTTTTCCAGCCGCTCTTTAAAGTCCGCATAAAACTTATCGAGGGTTTCTTTCCAGTCACGCTTCCCGGCAGCAATATCATCCAATGCCTGTTCCATTTCTGCCGTAAAGTTGTAATTCATTAGTTCGGTGAAGTTCTCAACAAGTCGGTCATTGACAATTTCACCCATTTTTTCAGCAAAGAATCGACGGCTCTCTACCCGAACATAGCCTCTGTCCTGAATAGTAGAAATAATCGACGCGTAAGTCGACGGGCGACCAATACCGCGTTTTTCCAGCTCTTTAACCAAAGACGCCTCACCATAGCGAGCCGGTGGCTTGGTAAAATGTTGCTCTGGAAGCAGTTGTTCCAGTTTCAATGCATCGCCTTTTTTTACGTCCGGCAGATTATCATCGCCCTCTTTCTTGCTGCTAGCCGGAGGCATCACCTTAGTCCAACCGGCAAAGCGCATAACCCGTCCGCGCGCTTTTAATTCGAAATCACCCGCAGTGGCAGTTAAGGTCGTACTGTCATAGCGTGCCGGAACCATCTGGCAAGCAACGAATTGACGCCAAATAAGCTCATACAAACGTTGAGCATCACGCTCAACTGAAGATAAGGATTCTGACTTCACCTTCACATCTGACGGGCGAATAGCCTCGTGGGCTTCTTGTGCGTTGCTTTTAGCACCATAGCGAGTCGGGCTTTCCGGCAAATAGTTCTTACCAAAGTCTTTTGCTATTAAGTCACGGCAGGCATCAACCGCTTCAGCACTCAAATTGGTTGAGTCAGTACGCATATAAGTAATGTGACCGGCTTCATAAAGACGCTGAGCCATCATCATCGTCTTCTTCACACCAAAGCCTAACCTGGTACTGGCCGCCTGCTGAAGTGTTGAAGTAATGAACGGTGCGCTGGGTTTGCTCGACGTGGGCTTGTCTTCACGGCCGGTAATTTCGTAACCTGAACCCTTCAATAACGCCAATGCAGCATCGGTTTCTTCTTTATTAGCCGGGCGAAAGTTTTTTCCCGCCTGCTTCATTACCTGCATACGCAGAGAGTCTTCCGATGGCGTCATTAAATCCGCATGAACATCCCAATACTCTTCCGGAACAAAGGCTTTTATTTCGCGCTCGCGTTCAACCACCAGACGCACAGCAACTGACTGCACACGGCCTGCCGACAACCCACGGGCAATTTTCTTCCACAATAACGGAGAAACCATAAAGCCGACCACACGGTCAAGAAAACGGCGAGTCTGCTGCGCATTGACCCGGTCCGTATTCAACTCTGCGGGGTGCTCAAAAGCTTCCTGAATGGCTTTTTTGGTAATTTCGTTAAACACCACGCGTTTATAGCGGGAATCGTCACCACCGATAAGTTCCCGCAGGTGCCAGGCAATTGCCTCTCCCTCGCGGTCCAAATCCGTTGCGAGGATAATTTCCTCAGACTTTTTCGCTAACTGTTTTAACTCTTTAACGACTTTTTCTTTACCCTGCAGAACTTCGTAGTGAGCTTCCCAATCATTTTCCGGGTCAACTCCCATACGAGCAATTAACCGCTTGTAGTCCCGTTCTTTCTGATATTTAGCTTTTGCATCCGGGGACATCTTCCGGACTTCAGCTGCCGGTTTGCTTTTGATTGTCTCAGTAGCTCGGGTAGGTAGATCACGGACATGACCAACACTGGACTTAACGACAAAGTCCTTACCTAAATATTTATTAATCGTTTTGGCTTTTGCCGGAGACTCGACAATGACGAGCGATTTTGCCATAGAATAATCGTTCTCTTGTTGTAGATGACCGTGTATATACGTGCTAACAGTAACAATTACAAGTGCAATTGCTCATTAGCGGCCTTTTTTAGGTATATCGGTTATCGTCAGCAGAAACAACCATAACTCGAGTATTTGATAAAAATTCGCACAAGTTAGATAAACAGTCAGATTTATGCGAACGGGCTTAAACGCCAGAAAAATAAAGGCTTTCAAGGCGGTTTTAAAACAGTATAATGACACCTTAGTTTACATTATCAGGTGCACAATACGTGCAGGGAGTATCGAAAAGTGAGCATGCAACACTTCGAAGTCAACTACGACGGTTTGGTCGGACCTACTCATAATTACGCTGGATTGTCGTTCGGTAATGTTGCCTCTTTGGCCAACGCTAAAGCCTCATCCAGTCCTAAAAGTGCTGCCCTGCAAGGCCTGAAAAAAATGAAAGCACTGCACGATATGGGAATGAAGCAGGGAGTACTCGCTCCTCAGGAACGCCCGGATATTTTTGCTTTGCGGCGCCTGGGCTTTACCGGGACTGATGCCGAAGTGTTACATAAAGCAGCAACCGAAGCTCCGGCTATTTTCCAGGCCGTTTGCTCTGCTTCCAGTATGTGGACCGCCAATGCTGCGACCGTTTCGCCAAGTGCAGACACCGCTAACGGTAAAGTACACTTTACCCCGGCTAACCTGACCAATAAGTTTCACCGCTCATTAGAGCCACAGACCAGCGGTCGTATCCTGCAAGCGATGTTCAACAATAGCCGCTACTTCGAGCACCATACACATTTACCCGACAACGAGCACTTTGGCGATGAAGGTGCGGCCAATCACACTCGTTTGTGTCGCGAGTATGGTCACGCCGGAGTCGAACTCTTTGTCTATGGCCGTTATGCCTTTGACAGTTCTAAACCAGCGCCCAAACGCTTTCCGGCAAGACAGACCTTAGAAGCCTCTCAGGCCATTGCTCGCTTGCACGGTCTGAGCGAAGATAATACCGTTTATATTCAGCAGAACCCTGACGTAATTGACCAAGGGGTTTTCCATAACGATGTCATTGCCGTCGGCAACCAAAACGTACTGTTCTATCATGAGCAGGCTTTTGCCGATACAGAAGCGAAATTGGCCGAAATTCAGCGTAAGTTCGGTGATAACCCACTACATTTCATTAAAGTGGGTACTGAACAGGTAAGTATTCAGGACGCCGTTAGTACGTATTTATTCAATACCCAGCTCATCACACCGCCCGATGGCCAAATGACAATCATCGCGCCAACAGAGTGTCAGGAGAACGACAGTGTCAGATCGTATCTGGAACAGTTGACTCAAAACAGTGACAGCCCCATTAAGCGGGTTGAATTTTTTGATGTGAAGCAGAGCATGAGAAATGGTGGCGGACCCGCCTGTCTGCGTTTACGAGTTGCATTGAACGATGAAGAACTCGCCGGGGCTAACCAGAATTGTTTAATGTCTGATAAATTATTCAGTCGTTTAAATCAGTGGGTAGAAAAGCACTATCGCGATGAGTTGGCTGTTGATGATTTACGCGATCCGGCATTATTAGAAGAATCGCGTTCAGCTCTGGATGAACTGACTCAAATTCTTAAGTTAGGCTCGGTTTACCCTTTCCAGCAAGACTGAGCAATTACTGACTCAGCCTTGCTGTTAGGCTGAGTCAGTCGTTATCGTTATGCAGCTCAAGGTTAGCGTCTTCTGAGCCGTCACGCTCAGATCTGGCGACGTCGTTACGAGCTGCATGAAGACGATCTAGATATTCCTGGCTAACATCTCCGGTTACATACTCACCGCTAAACACCGATGTTTCAAAACGCTTTATTGAGCGATTCTCTGCACCAACTGCATCTATCAGGTCATCAAGATCTTGATAAATGAGTCCATCTGCTTTGATCATGTCGCGAATCTCTATTGCTTCACGTCCATGACCAATAAGCTCATTGGCACTTGGCATATCAATACCATAAACATTCGGGAAACGAATTTCCGGAGCTGCTGATGCGAAATAAACCTTTTTGGCACCAGCCTCGCGAGCCATTTCGATAATCTGCTCAGAGGTTGTTCCGCGAACAATAGAGTCATCAACCAGCAAAACATTCTTACCGCGGAATTCAGCGCTAATAGCATTCAATTTACGGCGTACTGACTTACGTCGCTGAGTCTGCCCCGGCATGATAAAAGTACGACCAATATAACGGTTCTTCACAAACCCCTGACGGTACGGTAAATCCATAACATTGGCTATCTCCAGTGCAATATCACAGCTGGTTTCAGGAATTGGGATAACCACATCAATGTCTAAATCTGCGTAGTCCCGTTTCAGTTTTTCGCCCAGCTTACGCCCCATATTGACACGAGAGGCATACACCGAAATCCCATCAATAAATGAATCGGGACGTGCAAAGTAAACGTACTCAAAAATACAAGGGCAATGCATAGGTTTGTCGGCACACTGGCGCGAGTATAGTTTACCGTCATTCGTAATATAAATAGCCTCGCCCGGCTCGACATCACGCACATACTTAAAACCAGTACCGTCAATTGCAACACTCTCAGACGCGACAATATATTCCTCGCCATCTTCCGTGTCGCGTTTACCCAATGCCAGAGGACGAATCCCCCATGGGTCGCGAAACGCAACCATACCGTGGCCGAGAATCATAGCGACTACGGCATAGGCTCCACGGACCTGACGATGAACCGCTGTCATAGTGCGGAAAACGTCTTCTTCGTTCAGTGTCAAACTTTCGTTCTTATCTAACTCGTTAGCAAATACGTTAAGCAAAATCTCTGAGTCAGACGTGGTATTAATATGGCGACGAGCTGTTTGGAACAAATGTTCCTGAACATCGTTAGCGTTGGTCAGGTTGCCATTGTGTGCCATAGCAATACCGAAAGGCGAGTTAACATAGAATGGCTGCGCTTCGGCAGAGCTTGAGCTACCGGCGGTGGGATAGCGTACATGACCAATACCAACATTACCTGCCAAGCGGTGCATGTGGCGTGTATGGAACACATCGCGTACCAAGCCGTTGGCCTTTCTTAAGCGTAAAGTGCAATGCTCATCAACTGTCATAATACCAGCAGCGTCCTGGCCACGATGTTGAAGCATAGTTAACCCGTCATAAAGCGCTTGGTTAACAGCCTGCTTACCAACAATACCAACAATACCACACATGTCTTTTCACCTTTTTATACAGGTTGAGGGACTAAAAAACTGGAGCTGTTTTCCAGATAACTGAAAAACCACTGAATAAATACACCGAAGTGAGGAATTAATAGAGACTCCTTCCACCATTCACTGGAAGATAATGTGGTAAAGGAATCAATAAAAAATAATAAAGCGCTGACAATTAATACACCGCGTAACGCACCAAAAACCAGACCGAGAACCCGGTCAGTTCCGGATAGGCCCGTGTGATGAACTAATTGAGAAAGAATATAGTTAATAATTGCGCCCAGAATAAGAGTCGCTACAAACAATGCTGCTATTGCAGCGGCATTTCTTACCAGGGGATCGCCAATTTCGGTAAAGTATACTGCCAGATCGAGATAAAACTGACTCGCGATAAAAAAGGCTGAAATCCAGATGGCCAGAGACACGGCTTCTTTAACAAAGCCCCTTACCAGACTGATCAGCGTTGAAAGGCCGATGACAATTATAATGGCATAGTCAATCCAGAGCATAATGACTCACAATTGCTGCGCAAAAGACGCGGTGGATTTTAACAGAATGTGCCTGAGAATGTGATTTTCTTTTCACATATATTGCAAAAATCATGGCCGATAAGTAATTACCTTACCTTGCAGCCCGGTGAGTTCCTTCAGCGGACCTAATTGCTTCTCCAGCTCAGTCTTTGATGTATCCGGACCAACTAAAACACGACTAATTGAACCATCAGATGCCTTTTGCGAGTACGCCGAAAAGCCTTTTTCCCGTAACTGAGAGATCAAACGTTTAACACTGTCCTCGTTACTAAATGCGCCCAACTGGATAACCCAGGCTTTACCGTCAGCAGCATACTCAGCCGGCTCACGTGGCGGGGCCTGGGCATCACTGCTCTCGTTAATGGGCTCAGCTGAATCCGCAGTCTTTTCTGCTTCAGGAAGAGATTCTTTAACGATTACCGGTTCTGACACGGTTTTATCCGACAAGGTTTCCGGTTTTTGAAGTTCTTCCTCAACGGTGGGCTTTAACGGAATGGTTTCCATTGGCTCAATCGGGTCTGCCTTCTCACCATCCAATATATCGGGAATAATAATGACAGCTAACGCCACCAATATCAGAGTGCCAACAAGACGATTCTGCAGAGGACTGGACAAAGCTCAAGCTCCTTTTAAATGCGCGGTAATTCTCGCTACAGTGTAAAACGAGCCGAAGCCGAAAACCAGAGCTTTACCATTATTTGCCTGGTATTGCTCCGCCGCCTGGACAGCCTCGCAAAATGCATGCTCAACTGAGTCAAATATGTGGCAAGATTCATTAGGTAGTTTGGCTTTAACCGCCAATTGCCCGGATGTTTCGCCACGAGGCTCCGACAGAGACCCTAAATACCAGTCGCAAACTCTGGAACTCAAAGCTTTAACGACCCCACTATGGTCTTTATCACTTAACATCCCAACAACGGCAAACACTTTATGCTTCGGGTAAAATTTGTCGAGATACTGGCAGGCATAAGCAGCAGCTTGAGGGTTATGTGCAACATCCAATAATATCTCACAGTTTTTATAGGAGTCTGTTTGCATTCTTCCCGGAAGCGCGGCCTTAGCTATGCCTTCTCGTATTGCCGATAACGTAACCGGCAAGGGTAACTGCTCGATAGCGGCAATTGCAGTTGAAGCATTGATAATAGGCAACTTAGGCAAAGGTAAACCGTTTAACTGGGTGTACTGACTACGGTAACTCCAGCTATCCGCCTTTTCATTTCGATGAAAGTCCCTGCCGACCTGCCATAACTTAGCACCAACGCGATCTGCCGTTTCAGCAATGCTTGCTGTAGGGCTGGCTTCACCACAAATTAATGGTTTATCCGTTCTCGCTATACCTGCTTTTTCACGCCCTATTTGCTCTCGATTATTACCAAGAAATGCAATGTGATCGATACCGATACTGGTAATTACTGCAACATCAGCATCGACACAATTCACAGCATCAAGCCGTCCGCCTAAGCCGACTTCAAGAATAACCACATCGGGTTTATTCGCTTTCATGAGCCATAACGCAGCCAGCGTACCAAACTCAAAATAGGTTAAAGAGGTGTTCTTACGCGCTTTTTCAATGACCGCAAAAGCTTCGGTATGTGCAGAGTTTGTCAGTTCCTGACCATTAATACGAACCCGTTCGCGATACTCTACGATATGTGGCGACGTGTAGACGCCAGTGGTGTAGCCAGCTGTCTGTAGAATAGTCTCGAGGTAACAAACCGTCGAGCCTTTTCCGTTAGTGCCACTGACCGTAATAACCAAAGGCGCTGGCTCAAGTACATCGGCACTCGCTGCAACCCTGGCCACACGCTCAAGTCCCATGTCGATGCTTTGGGGATGGATGCTTTCAAGATAAGTCAGCCATTCCTGCAGCGACGCTGACGCTGCAGGGGCAGATAGCGGTCCGGCAGTCATTATTCGCTTACACTGACTTCCGACGTTTCAGTAGATGGCAGGTTCTGCATTTTCGCCAACAATCGAGCGACTGTGTCACGCATGTTACGGCGATCGACAATCATATCAATGGCTCCATGCTCTAATAGGAATTCAGCACGCTGGAATCCCTCAGGTAACGTCTGGCGGACGGTCTGCTCAATAACTCTCGGACCAGCAAAACCAATAAGTGCTTTAGGTTCCGCAATGTGAATATCGCCTAGCATAGCAAGGCTTGCAGAAACTCCACCCATTGTCGGGTCTGTCAGCACAGAAATAAAGGGAATACCCTCTTCACTCATACGTGCCAGCGCTGCCGATGTTTTCGCCATTTGCATTAATGACATCAGAGCTTCCTGCATACGAGCGCCACCCGATGCAGAAAAACAAACTAACGGGATGCGGTGCTTAAGGCTAACTTCCGCAGCCTGAACAAACTTAGCACCAACAACTGATGCCATAGAACCGCCCATAAAGTTAAAGTCAAAGGCGACAGCAACTAAAGGAACACCTTTTACGGTTCCTTTTTCCGCAATGAGTGCGTCATTTTCGCCCGTGCTTTTTTGTGCTGCAGAAATACGGTCTTTGTATTTTTTAGAGTCTTTAAAACGTAAAACGTCTTTCGGCTCTAAATCAGTGCCAATTTCTTCGCGGTTGTCGTTATCTAAAAAAATGTCCAACCGACTGCGGCCAGTAACCCGCATATGGTGATCACATTTCGGGCAGACATTAAGGCTACGCTCTAAATCCGCCTTATAAATAATGTTGTCGCAGGCAGTACACTTACTCCAGACGCCCTCTGGAACACCCCGACGTTTGTTAATTTTTGGCTTCGCAAGAATTCTTTCTATCCAGCTCATACTATTCCGCCCAAAGGCTATTATTAGTCAATGTGATGTAGCTTACATGGTACCACAAATGGATCAAGCAAAGAGGTCATAACAGTGGCCTTAGTCGCCTAACCATAAAGGTCCCGGGGGAACCTGAGGTATATTATAGCTCTCAGGATAGGTAACTTCGACCAAATATAACCCTCCGGGCTTCGCCGTTGCCGCCGCTTTGGTCCTGTCTTTTTGTCGTAGTAACTCTGCAAGCCACTCAGGTGGCTGTTCGTGCTGCCCAACTACAATTAGGCTTCCCACAATATTTCGGACCATATGGTGTAAAAAGGCGTTAGCCTTTATATCAATAATTATATAGTCGCCGCGGCGCTCTACCGTTAAGTCCGTCACCTTTCGAAAGGGCGTGTGAGACTGACAATGTGAGGCACGAAATGTGGTAAAGTCATGCTCACCAATAATGGCTGGTGCAGCGGCCTGCATAGCTTTTTCGTCAAGTGGTTGATGATAATGACTAACGCCAAACGAATGGATTCCGGGACGAAAACGCGTGTTGGCAATAATGTATCGATACCGCCGCGAAGTAGCACTAAAACGAGCGCTAAACTCACTATCGACCTCTTGAGCCCAGCGTACTGCTATCCCTGCAGGTAAATTACTATTTACGCCCAGTGTCCAGGCTGGCTCCGCCCGGGGGACCGGAATATCAAAATGCACAACCTGCCCTGTTGCATGAACACCCGCGTCGGTTCTTCCGGCGCAAGTTACTTCAATGGGCGCATCGGCTATTTTACTGACAGCGTGTTCTACGCATTGTTGGACACTAATAACTTCACGTTGACGTTGCCAACCATAATAGCGGCTGCCATCGTATTCCAGGCATAAGGCCATTCGCATACAGCTTAATCCTACGAATCGAGTTTTTGTTTCAACGCGCCGGCCTCTTTCGCCAGCGCTTCATCGTCACCTTCTGCTAATTGCTGAAGAATCTCCCGAGCTTCATCTTCTTCACCCATTTCGATATAGGCTCTGGCTAAATCCAGCTGAGCTGAGGGATCATCATCCTCAGGAGCATTTTCAGCATCACCCGATTCATCATCGGGTAATACGTCTTTAACCGCAGACGACTGATAACGATCGGTATCTTCTTCCTCTTCGTCAGCTTCGGCCATCAAAGAATCTATATCAACAAAGTCCTCGTCGTCTTTTGCGCTAAACGAGTCGACCTCTTCACTCTCATCACTTTCTTCGCTCGAACCGAACAGTGACTCTAACTCTTTATCGGCTTCATCTTCCGCTTCATCAAGCTCGGCATCGTCCTCAGGAACTTCCTCTTCTAAGTCATCCAGCTCGTCCAGTGACTGAGTTAATTCATCCGACTCCTGAAGCAATTGCTCCAGGTCATCTTCTTCCTGCTCTTGCGGTTCTTCTTCGGTTCTCTCGTCAGGCTCTAGCGCTTCTGCTGACTGCTCTGCCGCTTCCAGTTCAGATTCATCAGTCTCATCCTGAGTGGGTTCTTCACCTTTTTCTGTCTCATTCTCAGCTAAGCCTAAATCGGCTAAAACGTCATCGACTCCGCTATCATCAAAGTCATCCGGCAATAAATCATCACTTTCGTCGTCCGCGTCGCTTCTCTCCGCCGCTTCCTCTGTTACCGACTCATCATCTGTATCGGTCTCTTGCGGAGCATTATCAGCAAGAATATCGTCAATATCATCGGTAGCGTCCTGCTCAGCCTTTTCCTCATCAGGTTCATCTTCACTGACCGCTGAGTCTGCTTGTGCATCTTCTGGCTGCTCAGCCGCTTCCGATTTTTCTTCTTCCTCATCATTAACAGAGAGGTCTATTGCCTGTTCGTCATCATCACCGGCCTCGCCAAACAGACGATCCAGTTCATCCTGAGAGAGCTCTCCGGCATCATCATCATCGTCAGGCAATACCGCTTGATCATCTTCATCTAAATCTTCATCGACGGTTTCTTTCGGCTCAGGCTTTTTCTGTTCCGGTTCACTGTCTTCATCATCGAGACGGACGCTAAAGTCGGTTTCGTCTGCATCCGAAGACTGTCCGGTTAATTCTGCTTCTAAAGCACTAAGATCGTCACCATCATCATCGGAGGTGTCTTCACCGTCGATATCGAACAGACCATCAGTACTGTCTTTAGGCACATCACCCAATAATTCTTTATCCAGCTCGGCAGCAGCTTCTTCCTCGGTCAACTCCTTGTTAGAACTCTGCTCTTCTTCTTCCGTCGCTTTAGATTTTGACGATCGCCGTAAGAAGAAAAATACAATTAACCCAATAATAAGCAGCGCAGGCAACACCGACACCAACAACATATTCAATGGGCTTTGTAGCCAATCAGAAAAACCAGACTCTTGTTCCGCTTCTTCCCGAGCCTGCTGCTCAAGCATTTGTCTCTGTTGAGCTAATACTTGTTGAAACTGAGCTTCTAGTTCATCAGTTTTACTTACGCTGGCAGCCAGTTCATCGAGGCGCTCCGCTAGCGCATCGATTCGTTCCTGCAGCGACTGGTTTTCACCATACATGCGTTCAACAGCCTGCATAGACTGCTGAATGTCAGACTGAAGCTCTTTAAAGTTTTGCTCCTGACGTTGTTCAACTTCCTGAATCGTCTGTTCAGCTTTCTGTCGAGCTTCTTCAAGTAGTTGCTGTTGTTCGGAGCGAGTTCTCTGAGTGCTTTGCTCTGCCTCAGTAAGTTCCTGAGACTTAGTTTGCAATTGACCATCAACCACCACCTGACGACGTGCGGCTTCAGGGTTAACCATTTCAATTTCTTGCAAGGAAGGAATGCGCAGGTAGTAACCGTCAAGCATACGGTTCATATTGCCATTGACAAAGGCCTCATCGTTGGCCTGCACAATAGCAACCATCGTTTGGTATTGTGTGACACTGGAATGAGGTTTATAGCGACGGGCAATATCCCATAAGGTATCAGATCTGGTAATAGGTCCATAGCGCTCCTGACCTAAACGAACATCAGTTGCTTCAGACCCTTTGGCTCCTTTTATAACAACACCGTCCTGCCAACCTGCTGCAGCGACTGTCATGCTGCCGGACAACGCAATGGCTGCCAGCGAAAAGTATCTCAATACCTGCACTCTAATCGTTTTTCTCATTCCTTCGTCTCTGCCCGCGCTTTGCTCTTATCTTTAACGGCGTTAGTTTAAAAAACTTTATGACATACAGCCGGTTAAATTACCAGTAATCACGAATTAAAGTTTCGGCAATTTGTATGCTGTTCGTTGCTGCACCCTTGCGGATGTTATCAGACACAACCCACAAATTAAGACCATTTGGATGGCTAATGTCTTCTCTGACCCGCCCTACAAACACATCGTCGTTTCCAGCTGCATTACCGACCTGTGTCGGAAACTCCTCTCTTTGCTCCATCAGAGTTACACCCGGAGCTTCACTTAACAGCTGCTTTGCATGTTCGGCAGTAATTGGCTGGCGTGTCTCAATATGGATAGCTTCTGCATGCCCAAAAAATACTGGAACTCTGACCGCCGTTGGATTGACTCTAATGCTGGGGTCATTAAAAATCTTTTGCGTTTCCCACACCATTTTCATTTCTTCTTTGGTGTAGTCATTGTCCTGAAAAACATCAATTTGAGGAATGCAGTTAAAAGCAATTTGACGGCTGAAATTAGCAACTGTCGGTTGCTTTCCGTTTAACAGCTCTGCTGTTTGCTTTGCAAGTTCTTCCATCGCCTCTTTGCCGGCACCCGATACTGACTGATAGGTGCTGACGTTAATACGTTCAATACCCACCGCGTCGTGAATCGGTTTAAGTGCGACCATCATCTGGATGGTCGAGCAGTTCGGATTTGCAATAATATTACGATTCCTGAAGTCGGCTAACGCCCAGGCGTTAACTTCCGGTACCACTAAAGGAATATCTGGTTCGTAGCGAAACTCGGAAGTATTATCGATAACAACACAACCTGCCTCAGCGGCTTTCGGTGCAAACTCACGGGAAATAGAGCCTCCCGCAGAGAAAAATGCGATATCGGCGTTAGACCAGTCAAACTCGGTAGCGTCTAACACTTCGATTTCTTCACCGTTAAAGTCAACGGTAGCGCCAGCCGAACGAGCGCTAGCTAAAGGAAAAAGCTCTGCCACCGGGAATTTTCGTTCAGCCAGAATTTCTATCATTTGCTGGCCCACTAAACCTGTTGCACCTAATACCGCAACGCGAAACCCATGTGACATGCTGACTCCTTACTTAAGCAATTTGCCGGGCACGAAAGCCCAACTGTAAAAACTGTATGTATTGCTCGCTATTATGGCATGTAACCACCTGATTAATGAACTCTCTGCGCGGGCTTTCTTTGCGATAATTACGTCGCAAACTGTCAAACCCATCTCGCGTTAGTCCATGACGGCGGAAGTTTTTATCATCTTCGTGGATGTTAAAATGCTCTTTTACCCAAGAGTTAAAGCTTTCCGGAGACGTTAACATCGCGGCATCAAGCTCTGGCCATTCAACCTTTGGTAACACATCTGCTAATTCTTTAGTAGCCGGCATTTCAAAATGCGCTAACAAAGCGTTTGCGATCATAACCGCCCCTCCCACTTTTCCTTCCAGGCTATGCCCGGCAATATGAGGAGTCGCTATATCCGTATAAGGGACTAAATCCGGCAATATATCGGGTTCATTTTCCCAAACATCCAATGCAATTGAAGGACGCTCACCCTGAATAACTCGATCCAACAAGGCTTTATTGTCTATTACTGCACCTCGACTGGCATTCACAAGTAACTGCTCTGAATGCAGCGACTGCAGTGCCGTACTCTCAAATAGATGCCGTGTGGGAAAGTCGCCATCATCGGTTAAAGGAACATGACAGGAGATAATATCTGCGGTTAGCACTCTCTGCCAGTGGTCATGTACAAACTTAACACCCTTTTTACAAAGCGGCGGATCATAATAGTGAACATTAAACCCCAAAGCCTGAAGTCTTTTCCCCGCAGCTCTTCCTGTATGACCGGCTCCGACGATAGCAACGTCTATTTCATCGACGGAATACACAGGTTTATGACTTAACCAGTCTAGAACCACACAAAGAACATATTCACCAACTGACTGTGCATTAGCGCCAGGAGCATGCGCAAAAGCAATGCCTCGCTCTTGTAACAGCGGAAGGTTCACGTGCTCGGTACCGATAGTGGCAGATGCAACAAACTTTAAGTAAGGGGCCTGCTCCAGAAGCTCTTTATCAACCGCTGTGACGGAACGGACTAACAGTGCATCTGCGTCTGCGAGCATCTCTTGTGACGGATTTCTTTCGGAGAAGTAAGAAAGGGTTCCCGCACCCGACAATATGTCAGACAGTGCGGGAATATTCTGGTCAGCGACGATTTTCACCGCAATAACCGGCTAAATCGCTTATTCAGAGTATTGGCGCATCACTAGCGATGCGTTCGTACCACCAAAACCAAAGCTATTGGACATGACTGTGCGCAATGGAGCTTCAGTTGGTTTCTGAATAATGTTCATACCATCGGCTTTCTCATCCAGCTCTTCAATATTGATGGAAGGCGTGACAAAGCCATGTTTCATCATCAGCAATGAGTAAATTGCTTCGTGAACACCTGCAGCCCCAAGAGCATGGCCCGTCATTGCTTTAGTAGCGCTGATCATAGGCGTTTTCTCCGGGAATACTTCGCGAATGGCTTCCAGCTCTTTGACATCTCCAACTGGAGTACTGGTACCGTGAGTGTTCAGGTAATCAACCGGAGTATCCACAGTTTCCATTGCCATCTTCATGCAGCGAACCGCACCTTCGCCCGATGGAGCAACCATGTCGAAGCCGTCTGAGGTAGCTCCGTAACCAACGATCTCGCCATAAATTTTTGCACCGCGCGCTTTTGCCGCTTCCAGCTCTTCAATAACCAGAATACCGCCACCGCCAGCAGGCACAAAGCCATCGCGTCCCTGGTCGTATGTGCGCGAGGCTTTTTCAGGCGTGTCGTTGTACTTAGTACTTAACGCGCCCATCGCATCAAACTCCATGCCCAGCGTCCAGTGCAGTTCTTCACCGCCACCGGCGAAAACACGATCTTGCTTACCAAACTGGATAAGTTCCAGCGCATGACCAATACAATGAGCAGAGGTTGCACAAGCAGAACTTATTGAATAGTTAACACCTTTAATCTTAAAAGGTGTAGCCAAGCATGCAGAGGTGGTTGACGCCATGCAACGAGGAACCATGTAAGGCCCCACTTTTTTCACACCGCGTTCGCGTAAAAGATCGGCCGCTGCTACCTGATGTTCACCTGATGCGCCACCAGAACCGACAACCAGTCCGGTACGAGGATGCGATACCTGCTCTTCTGTCAAGCCTGCATCTTCGATGGCCTGAGCCATTGCAATGTAGGCATAAGCAGCTGAATCTCCCATGAAACGCAATGCTTTGCGATCAATATGGTCTTTAGGGTCTAACTTGACCTCACCCCATACCTGACAGCGCAAGCCCATTTCTGCAAAAGATTCTGAGCGCGTAATACCGGATTTCCCGATACGCAATGATTCCAGCACTTCTTCTTGATTGTTACCGATGCTTGATACAATACCAAGTCCGGTGATAACAGCTCTTCTCATTCTTTAGTCCTGTCTGACATTTCTACGTCGATATATTAACCAACGTCGTGTATGAATGTGGTCTGCTTTGTCCACTGTTGTTCGTAAAGTTGTTATTATAGCGACCATTAACTGATAAATCATGGGATAGCCACTTGAATTCTAATTCATCGGTCCAGTTTAACGAGCAAGGTGTACCAGTTTCCACCACTTTCGATGATATTTACTTTTCTGTCGATAACGGCGTTGACGAGAGTCAATACGTATTCCTTGCTCAAAACGGATTACCCGACCGTTGGCAGACACTCTCTGCCCATGGCTGCTTTACCATTGCGGAAACGGGCTTCGGTACCGGACTTAACTTTTTGCTCACCTGGCAACGTTTTCTGGAGCACGCTCCCAGTGACACCCGGCTGCATTTTGTCAGCTTTGAAAAGTATCCTTTGTCGCGTAGCCAGCTTAATCAAGCTTACCAGTTACTGAAGCCTGTAGCAGAGGTGAGTAGTGAATTTCTCAAACACTACCCGGCACCTGATCCTGATTGTCATCGTCTTATCCTATCACAAGGCCGGGTCATTCTGGATCTATGGATTGGTGATATTAATGAGTTATTGCCCCAGTGGCTCCCTCAGGCGCAACAAAAAGTTGACGCTTGGTTCCTGGATGGGTTTGCACCAGCTAAAAACCCGGAAATGTGGCAGCACAGCCTCTACGAAGCCATGAGCCAGGCATCTTACAGTAAAACCACCTTTGCTACTTTTACTGCAGCAGGCAGTGTCAGACGAGCGTTGCAGCAGGCCGGCTTTTTAGTAAAAAAAGTTCCTGGCTTTGGCCGTAAAAGAGAAATGCTTTGTGGTCATTACTCCGAGTCAAATAAACTCAAACGCAGCGACAGGCGTAACGTCACTATTATCGGGGGCGGAATAAGTGCTGCCTGCACAGCTCTTGCTCTGACTCGTCGGGGAGTTGACGTTAAAGTGATTAGTCCTGACATAGCTGATGGCGCTTCCGGAAACCCTCAAGGTGCTGTTTATCCGCTTTTACATGCTGAGCACACGCCGCTCAGCCGGTTTTACTGGCAGGCTTTTTCTACAGCGACAAGTTTTTATCAGACTTTTTGTAGCGAAAACTGGTTTCCAACTGGCGTCATGCAGCCTGCTTTTAATGAGCAAAGGAAAACGCGTTACCAGCGTATAGCCGATAATCTCTACGCAAAAGAGTCAGTGAACTACCTGCAGCCAGCCGAAGCAGGAGAAAAAGCCGGAGTGCCCCTGGGCGTACCCGCCCTACTTTACCCTAAGGCCGGCTGGTTAAGGCCTGAGGCCGTGGTTAAAGGCCTTTTCAAAGCAGCGGGCGTCGAGTTAGTCAAAGCCAAAGCCGTATCACTAAAACAAACAGATAATAAAGACTGGAACGTTTTGCTCGATAACGGAGAGTCGCTGTCAGCGGAGCGAGTTGTGATTGCCACCGGGCACCACGTTAACTCGCTGCTGCCAGAAGGCATTGAGGCATTACCTATTCAGCCTGTCCGAGGACAAGTCAGTCTGGTTCAAACCACCAGCAAGCTTTCATCATTAAAGGCTGTTTTATGCTTTAAGGGCTATTTAGTGCCTGCTGATAAAGAGCACCACTGCGTTGGCGCAACCTTTAGCCGCAATAATGACAGCCTGGCGACCAAAGCCGAAGATAACGAAGAGAATATAAGACAATTGACGGAGAATGCTCAGCAGCCTTGGGCAGAATCATTAGACGTTAAAACGGCAAGAGTCTCAGTCAGAGCAACAAGCCCCGATCATCAGCCTGTTGTAGGGTCTCTCAGCGATAACTTATACGTATTGACGGGGCTTGGCTCTCGCGGATTTACCTCTGCCCCTGTACTGGGCGAGATGCTTGCCTGTCAATTGACCGGAGAGCTAATGCCGCTTACCGAAAGTGCTTTACGCCGCATCTCCGCTCGTCGCTTTCAGAGCTAATTTATCCAGTACACTGTTGATATGAGCCTGATCCGCCGGGGATAACTCATGTCGGGTTTTGTAAACGGCTTCACGCAATGCAGGCATGACCTTATCCGGCTCTGTCTCGCCGGACATCTCTAACTGGGCAACCACTAAATCAAAGTGACCACGTAAATAACCGCAAGCGAAAAGTTCATCATCAGTACCCGAAACAACCGCCTCATCAAAGACCGATTCAAGTCGCTCCACTAATTGATCAAAGTTCATACTGCCCCTCATTTGAAGCTTTCCCCGGAAACAAAGGCGCTCATTCTAACGGTCTTTTTGTTACAATGCATCCGCATCAAAGACTCAACGCATGACAGAGGTGTTTATTATGTCCCTGGAAATTGGCTTGTTTTATGGTTCTACCACCTGCTATACCGAAATTGCCGCGGAAAAAATTCAACAAGCCATAGGCGAAGACATTGTTCAGCTGTTTGATATAAAAGACACACCGCTAAAAGAAGCTGAACAATTTGATATCCTGATTTTTGGTATTTCCACCTGGGACTTTGGCGAGCTTCAGGAAGACTGGGAAAGCCACTGGGACGACATTAACGATGTTGACCTGCGCGGCAAAGTTGTTGCGCTATACGGTATGGGTGATCAGGAAGGTTATACCGACTGGTTTCAGGATGCTCTGGGCATGCTACACGATGCTATTGCTGATCACGGCTGTAAACGAATTGGTTTTTGGCCTAATCAGGGCTACGAATTTGCTGCTTCCAAAGCATTAACCGCAGATAACACCCAGTTCGTCGGTTTATCACTAGATGAAGACTCACAATATGAGCTATCAGATGATCGTATCGAACAATGGACGACGCAAATATTAGAAGAAATTGCTGAACAACTAGGATAATAACAATGCAAAGCTTTCTTTCCAAAACCTTGTTACTGCTAACGCTGCTCGTGTCAGCCAGCGTTCTGGCTGACACTGAGAAAACAACCATTGAAAAATTCACGGCGTCGTTTGACGAGCAACAGGGATTTTTTACTTTCTATCACGATGAGGCCAAAGGTAAGTTTTATCTGGAAGTCCCCAAAAGCGATAAACAATTTATTCTTCAAACCAGCCTTCCCTGGGGGCTGGGCTCTAATGATATTGGTTTAGACAGAGGCCAGCTCGGTGAAACCCGACTGGCGTCTTTTCATATTGAGGGCAATACTGCTTTACTGCTTCAGCACAATACTCAGTTCCGGGCGCAAACTCGTAACCCGGCAGAACGCAATAGTGTCCAGCAGGCTTTTGCCGGTTCAGTGCTTCATGGCTTCGATATTGTCGCCAGTAATAACGAAAATGTTTTAATTGATTACACGCCCTATTTGCTGACTGATGTGCATGGTGTTAGTAAGCGCTTACAGCAAACAGAACAAGGGCAATTTAAAGCCGATGCGAGTCGCTCTGTTGTTTACCCTGAACGCAGTAAAGCCTTTGTAGAGAATACCGAACTCGAAGCCAAAGTGACGTTTGTCGGCGACGGTAAAGGACAATGGGTCAATCAGGTAGCAGCTAACGCCGACGCCATTTCACTTCACCTTCATCATTCCTTTATTAAACTGCCCGATACTGCTTATCAACCCAGAAACTTTCACCCAAACAGTGGTTTTTGGGCGCACAGTTTTAAAGATTATGCAGCACCTCTTGGTGAGTCGATGACCGTGCAGTACATTCCTCGTCACCGTCTCAATAAAGAAGACCCAATTGCGTCACAAAGCCAGGCGCGCGAGCCAATTATTTATTACTTGGATCCGGGAGCCCCTGAGCCAGTAAAAACAGCTTTACTTGAAGGTGCTCGCTGGTGGGCTGAAGGCTTTGAGGAACTCGGTTATGACAACGCCTTTCAGGTAAAAGTATTGCCCGACGACGCCGACCCAATGGACATTCGCTATAACGTTATTCAGTGGGTTCACAGAGCGACCCGCGGCTGGTCTTATGGTTCCTCGGTCATTGACCCACGCACCGGCGAGATCATTAAAGGTCATGTCACCTTAGGCTCTCTGCGTGTTCGTCAGGATATGAAAATTGCTGAAGGCTTGCTGACTCCCTTTATTGACGACGCCAGTGAATTGAAAGAAGCGGTGCAAAAAATGGCTTTAGCGCGTATTCGCCAACTAAGCGCGCATGAAATTGGTCACACTCTGGGAATCGCTCATAACTTTGCTGCAAGTACATCAAACAGAGCATCGGTTATGGACTACCCGCACCCATTAGTTAACCTAACTACCGATGGTACGTTAAGTTTGAATGACGCTTATACGGAGGGTTTAGGTATTTGGGACAAACAAGTACTGGCCTACGGTTACAGTGACTTTGGCGGCATGCCTTCATCAACGGAGCAGCTAACACGTATTCTGGAAAAGAACAAAGCGCTTAACCTTAGCTTCATTTCTGATCAAGACGCGCGCCCGGCGGGAGGCGCACATCCGCTCGCTCATTTATGGGACAACGGCAGCGACCCGGTAACAGAGCTAGAGCGTCTGTTGTCCGTTCGCGCGCAAGTGCTGGATAACTTCAGTAAGGATATGTTGCGTCCGAACCAGCCTTTAAGTCAGCTACAAGCCATTTTTGTGCCTATCTACCTGTTACACCGTTACCAGGTAGAGGCTGCGGTGAAATGGCTGGGCGGTGTTAACTACCGTTATTACATGGCAGATGATGCGGCAGATGACTACCAGCCGGTTAGTGCATCCAGACAACAAAGTGCATTGAATCAACTGCTAAGAACGATTCAGGCAAACAATCTGCGCGTGCCCTCACATGTTAAGCAATGGCTGGTTCCTGCAGCCTATGGCGAGAGTTCTTCGCGTGAGTACTTTGATGGTAAAACCGGACTTATACCAGATACCGTAAGTATGGCGGCAAGTGCCGCTGATCATAGCCTACAGCTGATGCTTAACAGTCAACGCCTGAACCGGCTGACTCAGCAACACGCAGAAAACGATCGGGTTCCGTCACCGGCTCAGCTTATGTCAGAAGTTTTTAATACTGTTTTCAACGACTGGAAAAATGCTCAAAACCAGCCGCTACAGCAACGTCTGTTAACGACAGCAATAAATGCTGAGGTGCGGGCGATAAAAAGCTCTGGTTTAGCGGCAGAGACTCGTTTAGCGATGCGCGTTCAACTTGCTGAACAACAAAAGCAGTTGGCTGAATCCAGTTCGTTGTTAATGCGGCAGCTGGCAGGTGATTTAGAGAAGTTCTTAACTGACGCTGAATGGCCTGAACAATACGAACCCGAAGCACTACCTCCGGGCTCGCCAATCTAACGAAAATACCAGGGCCGCTTAAAGCGGCTCTGGCATATCGTCTAACTGATCTTTGGTTTTTCCATGCGGCGTTGGTTGACGTGTTTCCGGATCAATGTGAACGAAAACAATATCGTCAGCAGTACAAATGTTTTGCTTCGTGTGTTTATTTCGAACCAGACAGGTAATAGCTAAAGACGTACGCCCTACCGATTTAACCTGCAGACCGAATTCAACAACATCCCCCTGAAACGCAGAGGTTTCAAAAGTTATAGCGCCAATATGTTTCGTTACTAAGCTTTTCGCCTCTAACTGGCAGCTGGCAAAAATATAAGCTTCCTCATCAATCCATTCTAAAATACGGCCCCCAAACAACGAACCAGCAAAGTTCAAATCATTTGGCATAACCAGTCGGCGGGATAAAAAGCGCATAGTCACTCCTTGTTAGTGGAAGATATGTACATATTATAACCTATTGTTCGCCAATGGTTTGTTGAAAAAATTGGGCAATCATTGAATATAAATGGATTTTTGTATTACGCCCGTTAATAGAGTGCTTTTTACCCGGGTAGTTCATCATCTCAAAAGACTGAGCGTTGTCCTGCAACTGCTTATACAGTTTTGTGCTGTGAGTAAACAGAACATTGTCATCGACCATGCCATGATAAATCAACAAGTCACCTTTTAGGTCCTTACTGTAAGGAAAAACCGATGAGTTCTCATAAGCTTTACCTTCATCCGGCATGCCCATAAAACGTTCGGTGTAATGCGTGTCATACAACCGCCAGTCGGTTACTGGCGCGCCAGCAACCCCGGCTTTGAAATGCTCAGGAGCTTTAAACATAGCAAGCAACGACATATAGCCCCCGTAACTATGACCGTAAATACCAATACGCTCTGCATCCACAAAAGGTAAGTTGGTTAAATACTGCACTCCGGTAACCTGGTCTTCAATCTCCGGACCACCCATGTTTTTATAAATAGGCGCCTCAAAACTCTTTCCGCGGTTCGCTGAGCCCCTATTGTCCAGAGTAAATACAATAAACCCCTGTTGGGCCATATATTGGACAAACTCACTGCCCCAGCTCTTAGTTACTCTCTGTGCGCCCGGACCTCCATAAACGTACACAAGCACGGGATATTTTTTCTCTGCATCAAAGTCGCTGGGTTTCGTCATTTTGTAATAGAGCGTTTGTCCATCCGAGGCTTCCAGCTCACCAAACTCAGGGTAACGCCAATTTCTCAAGTAAGGAGACAGTGGATGGTCTTCTGTAATCTTATTCTCGGAAAGCCATGCCAGATGATTCCCGGTTGGGCCGTGTAAACTCACCTGCTTAGGCTGCTGAGGCGATGAATACGTATCCAGGTAAGAGCGAGCGTCTGAGGAAAATTCAATATCATGCATTCCTTCACGCTCAGTAATACGTGTGGGATTTGCCGCTGAGCTCGAATTTAACTGCGACCGGTACAAATGAGATTCAAGCGGAGATTCTTTGCGGGCAGTATAATAAAGCGCACCTGTACTCTCATCAACGGCTTCCAATTCGTCCACCTGCCAATCGCCGGAACTCAGCTGACGAATTAGCGAGCCATCCAGACGATAGAGATAAAGGTGCTTGTGACCGCTACGCTCTGAAGCCCAAATAAAGTGCTTATCGTCTTCTAAGAAGTGCAAGTCGCTATGAAGATTCACCCAACTATCCGACGTTTCTGTCAGAAGTTCTCTCTCACTTTTCTCCTGGCGACTATAAATGAGCAAATTCAGCTCTTGCTGATTACGACTTTGCCACTGATAGCTTAAGTGCTGACTATCACCAACCCATTTCACTCTGGCTAAATAGCCATCTCCCAGCCTATCCAACTCTAACCAATCGGTTTTTCTGTCTTTAATTCGATAAATACCTAAATCAATATCGACGTTATCGCTTCCGGCAAAAGGGTAACGTTGCTGTATCGTCTCGATTCTGTCGGCGTAAATCTCACTTCGAGTTGCCAAGGGTACCGGACTTTCGTCAACTTTAGTCAGTGCAATGGCCGACTCATCCGGCGACCACCAGTACCCTGTCATTCGCTTCATTTCTTCCTGAGCAACAAACTCAGCCATACCAAACTTGATAGTACCGCCGCCTTCGGTTGTAACAGCCTGCTCCTCACCACTGGCTATATCCACAAAATACAGGTTCTGTTCACGAATATAAGAAATGTAATTCCCCTCTGGAGAGAATTTTACATCCGTTTCAAAATCCTCAGTTTTTGTCATTTGTCGGGGTTTCGATTTACCCGGCTGGTGATAAAAGACATCGCCGTTATAAGGGAACAACAAGGCATCGCCTTCAGCTGACCAACTGTACTCAATGATGCCGCTGCCACTAACACGCTGACGTTCACGCCTTGCTTTTTCTTCATCAGACAATTCAACTTCATCTGTTGCCAGCTGGTCAGCTGAAACTAACAGCTGATGTTTTTCAACTTCAATGTCGTACAACCAAAGATCGTAACGCTGAGGGTTCTCCTCACTGCCTTTTAAGTAAGAAAGGTATTTTCCTCCCGGCGCAAACTTAAGTGCTCGGGGCGTTTCGCCAGCTAAAGGCGAACCACTAAAAATACGTTCAATAGTTAAGTCTTTAGCTGAAACTGACAGGCTGAAAATACTAAAAACGACAACAGCAATCGCCTGAGCCCGGCGATTAAGTATAAAAGGCATGGTTATCAATCCGGTTGTTAGTCTACTGTTATTCATACTAACAAAATTCGGAATAAAAATGGGGGAGCTGCGGTGAACTGACGCGAAAACGCTATCGCCGAACTCAGGCGACAGCGTCTTCTAAAACACTTAAAAACTAATAGAAACGCCTGCCTGAAAACGGCGGCCGGTTACCGGTGCATCTTCTTTCAAGAAGGAGCTATGAACAAAGCCTAACTGGTTGGTCAAATTCTCCCCTTTTAAATACAGGGTCGCACCATAATTTGCCAGCCAGTCTGGGTACAGGTTAACGCGCGCGTTGAGTAAACCATAGGCATCGGTTGTGGTTTCATTCAGTGCTGTTTTGTCCTGCTCTAAATAACGAGTGTAACCGAGTGAACCATCCCAGCTAACAGCCTGGTAACGCAACTCGGTACCGACTCGCTGTGCAGGGATCCTCGGCAAATTGTCACCGTCACGCTGTTTTGCACGAGTATAATCACTAAAACCGTGCACAGACCATTGATCATTCAATTGCCAGTCCAGCTCCAGCTCATAACCGTAAAGCTCGGCATCTACCTGACTGAACTGAACAACTTGCAATGCTTCTCCATGTCCATGCTCATGTTCGCCTTCGTGTTCATCATGACCTTCATCACCATGGATTTGTTCACTGTTCAAGCCAGTAAAATCATCATAAATAAAGTCATCAACACGGTTATAGAACACATTAGCGTTGGCGTGAAAGCTATCATTCTCGTAATGGAAACCAACATCGATATTATTTGATGTCTCGGTGCTAACCGCTGTATCACTTGCTTCAATGTGATACTCGCCCCCCTCTTCCTCATGCAACTCATAAGCAAGTCCCAGCTCATAGGTACGAGTTGCAAAGTGATTACCATTGGCAAACACTTCATTTGCGGCCGGAGCTCTTTCTGCATGGCTTAAATTAAATGAAACCGATGTGTGGTCGCTGAAGTGATACAGATAACCGGCAGAAGCAGAGGTCGCATCAAAAGTATCAAGCTTCTGCTCATCGCTTGAAAGCGAAGTGCGCTCGTGGCGAACACCTAGATCAACATGGTGCGCCCCAAACTCCTGTTCTACCACCCAGAACAACCCCTGAGTGCGGCGAGAGGTGTTAGGTGTGAAAGCTTCTTCGCCAAAAGCCGCTTTATCGCTTATGTCCCACTGCCAACCTACAGCACCTTCCCAGCCAGCGATTTCTTTATGCTGACCAATCAGTCGTACTTCTTTTTGCTTGTTTTCAAATTGAGTGGATACAAAGTTTTCCTCAATTTCCTGATGTTGATAATCCGTTAAAGCGCCACGAAAATCTAATCGATTAAAACCACTGAATGGATTGCGCCATTGGCCCGCTAACTGAATACGTTCTTGTTCCAGATTAGCGTACGGGCCAGACTCCTCAACGTGGTTTTCTTCTTCGCCATGCTCATCCTCATGTTCTTCTTCACCATGAGCGTGGCCGGGAATGCCATATTCCTGATAGAGCCCCTGATAGGATACGCCGAAGAACCCGTCATCAAATTGATAACTGCCGCCAACGGTTCCGCCTTCGGCATCGACAAAAGTGTTTTCAACGTGGTCAACGACTTCACCTTCATCATTCATAAAAGAAGGTGTTTCATAATCATCTGCACGGCGAATAAAGGCATCGGTATAAAGTGCCCATTTCCCGTTGCCTATTTGTAAGTCGTAAGAACCTTCTTTATTGTCATTATTATTGGACAACGAAACATTCGCATTGCCTTGTAAGCCATAAACAGGTTCTGAAGGGATGCGGTTATCAACAACGTTAATCACACCACCAATTGCACCACTACCGTACAATAGTGTTGCTGGTCCTCTTAACACCTCAATTTGTTTAGCCGTACTGGTTTCGGTTGTGACGGCATGGTCAGGACTCCCCCGCGACACATCTCCGGTATCCAGTCCGTTTTGTGTGATTTTCACCCGCGGGCCACCCAGGCCACGAATAATAGGGCTACCTGCGACATTGGCAAAATGCGTGTTATTAATGCCGGGCTCTAATGCCAGTGTTTCACCCAAGCTGTGCGCGTGCAGCTGTTTCAGCGCATCACCCGAAATAATGTTAACCGGCTGCGCTGATTCAAGCGCCGTTTTATCCAACGGACTTGCATTAATAACGATCACCTCGTGTTCATTAAGATGCTCATGTTCTTCTTCCTGCTGCGCTTGAGCAACAGTACTGGTTGCTAACAGAGCCAAGGTCAACGCATTCAATTTCATAAACTACTCCAGTAAAGTTGCGCTGTTAATGTAATAATATAACATTACAAAACCTTGATACGTTTTGCAACACTCTTTCAACTATCTACTCTGGTCGTCTTTTAGCTGCTGCGGTACACTAGCTCAGCTATTATGATAAAAATAAAACCAAAGGATACAACATGAAGCCATCCCATATTCTCTTACCCGCAGCGCTTAGCTTGCTTGTTGCAGCGTGCGGTGCGCCGGAGACAAAGTCACAAACTATTGATGTTAGTGCCGACGAGACGAATCTACGTGCTCACTTAGAATTTCTTGCCGATGATGACTTAAAAGGCCGTCAAACTGGCAGCGAAGGGCACGAAATTGCGTCGAACTACATTGTTTCTGAGTTTAAAAAACTCGGTCTGGAACCTGCTGGAGATGATGGCAGCTTCTACCAGCGTATTCCGTTTCGCAAAAGTACCCTAAAAGAAAACAGCGCCAGCATGAGCTTTGAAAGCAATGGTGAAGTGGTTGAATTTGAATTTCCGAAGCAGTTTATTACCGGCCCCAGTCATTACAGCGAAAAAGATGAGATCTCAGCACCTCTGGTCTTCGTTGGATATGGTATGGAAGCGCCTGAATTTGGTTTAAACGACTACGACGGCCTTAACGTTGACGGTAAAATTGTGGTTATGCTGACTGGTCGCCCCGGCTTTCTGCCAAGCGAAGAAGGCGCTCACTTAGCTAACATTAAAACCGATATTGCTCGTGAGAAAGGTGCGGTTGGGATCATTACCCTGCATACGCCTGTAAGAGAAAAAACGCGCAAGTATGAAACCAGTGTTTATTACACCAAAACACCTCGTATGACCTGGCTTGGTCCGAACGGTCTTCCCAAAGGCGAAGAGCAACAACTGATGGGCTCCGCCTATCTTGACGATGAGCCTGCAGAGCAGTTATTTGCTAATGCACCAACTGAACTGAGTAAAATATTCGAGCAAATCGAAGAGGACCCCGACTTCTCGCCAAAAGGGTTTGAGTTAGAAGGTACAGTGACTCTGGCACGCGAATCTCGCCACGAAGAAATTACCAGCCCGAACGTTGCTGCCGTATTACCCGGCTCTCATGACACACTGAAAGATGAGTACGTTGTCTACACAGCACACTCCGATCATATTGGTGTTATCAAAGATATGAGCCGCGAGGACAACATCAACAATGGTGCGATGGATAATGCCAGCGGCGTTTCAGTTATGTTAGAAACCGCTCGTTTATTCGTTGAGTCAGGGCAGGAATTTGATCGCTCAATTATGTTTTTATCTGTTACGGCAGAAGAAAAAGGATTATTGGGTGCCGACTACTTCGCCAATAACCCGACTGTTCCGTTAAACAGTATTGTCGCTAACGTTAACCTGGATATGCCGGTACTGCTTTATGATTTTGCCGATATCATTGCTTTTGGCGCTTCACATTCCACTTTGGGTGAAACGGTCAGCAAGGCTGCAAAGCAGTTTGATACTGAACAAAGCCCGGATCCAATGCCGGAACAGGCTATTTTTACCCGTTCAGATCACTACACTCTGGTTAAAAAAGGCATCCCGGCCGTATTCCTGATGACGGGCTTTAATTCTCGTACTGAAGGTGAAGACGGTGGTGAGGTCTGGGGTAAGTTTTTCGCCGAGCATTATCACAAGCCGAGCGACGGACTGAACCTGGATATAAACTACGAAGCAGGAGCGCGTTTTACCAACATTAACTTTGCTATTGGTAAAGAGATTGCGAACGCTGATCAACGTCCACAGTGGCTGGAAGAATCGTTTTTCGGTAAGCAATTTAACGACTAAGCTTATAGAGAAACCTTAGTTAAAGACTCAGGGGCCGCAAGGCCCCTTTTTAGTGTCTTAACGTCATTAAACTGTCATTAATGCTGCTTAAACTTTTGATATCGATAACTGCACAGCCGGAGCACTTATGTTATCTGTTGATAAAGTTGTTAGCGACAAGCTTCCCAATATTAAAGGTAAACCCTGGCTGGAAAAGCCAACTGCCTGGTTTTTGAGAAACCTGTTACATGAAGAGGACATTCAAGAGTTTGGAAGAAGTTCTCCTGCGCTGGAAGGCATCGACTTTGTTGAACATGCTCTGGATTATTTTAACTTCACTTACGCTTATTCATCACAGGCAATTGACAACATTCCTGTCAATGGACGTTTAGTCATTATTGCTAACCACCCCATTGGCTCTCTCGATGGGCTGGCTTTGCTGAAATTAGTCAGTGAAGTACGTAGCGATGTAAAAATAGTCGCCAACGAATGGCTTTCTGCACTCGAGCCTCTTAATTCGCTGTTATTGCCGGTTAACGTTTTTGCAGGAAAGCCTAACCGTAAAGACATTCGGAGCATACACAGCCACCTCCATAACGAAGGCTGCGTTATTCTTTTTCCCGCAGGTGAGGTTTCGCGATTACGCCCTAATGGTGTGCGTGACACACACTGGCAAAGCGGCTTTTTAAAAATAGCCAAAGCAACTCAGAGCGATATATTGCCGATAAGGCTCGATGCTCACAACTCAGCATGGTTCTATACCGCTTCGATGCTTTATAAGCCGTTAGCCACAATGCTGTTGGTTAAAGAAATGTTCCGCCAACAGCAAAAACAAGTGAAATGTCACATTGGCCAAAAAATACCGGCTGAAGCCTTTATTCAACAGGGGCTCAGCATTAACCAACAGGTTAAACTGTTTAAAAAGCATCTATACCGTTTAGGAACGTCCAAAAAAGCAATATTTCCTACTCAAACAGCCATTGCCCGGCCGGAACCTCGTCAGCCTCTCAAAGCGGCAATAGAAGCCTGTGAGCAATTGGGGCAGACACCTTGCGGTAAGAAGATTTATTTGTATGAGTTTGACGGCAGTTCACCTATTTTGCGAGAAATCGGGCGCTTGCGGGAAGTCGCTTTTCGCACAGTTGGTGAAGGCACCTGGCGCAAGCGCGATCTTGATGAGTACGATACCTGGTACATGCATTTAATTTTGTGGGACCCGGATGATCTTGAAATTGCCGGCTCATACCGCTTAGGTGACAGTAGAAAAATTATTGAAACCCGTGGACATTCCGGGCTCTACAGCCAGGGTTTTTACGAGTTTACGGCAACAATGAAAGAACTTCTGCCACAAAGTCTTGAATTGGGTCGTTCATTTGTACAACCGCAATACTGGGGTAAACGCAGCCTGGACTATCTTTGGGTCGGTATCGGTGCATTGTTACGTAAACACTCTAAGTATCGTTATCTGTTTGGTTCGGTCAGTATCAGTAATGCGCTGCCTCCGGAAGCTCAGGCTGCTCTGGTCAAGTTTTACAGCACCTACTTCCCGAATCAAACCGACATGGCTACAGCCAACATTCCTTATCGTTTAAACACTGACTCCACTGCTCCTGACTTTACTGGTACGAATTACACAAACGAATTTGTTCTGCTGAAAAGCTACTTAGCCAATATGGGTTGTTCAATCCCAACGCTCTATAAACAATATTCGGAACTGTGCGAACCAGGCGGGGTTCAGTTTCTGGAGTTTGGTGTCGATCCGGATTTCAACCATTCAATTGATGGACTGGTTCTGGTTGATATTACTCAGTTAAAAGAAAAAAAGCGCAGACGTTACTTAGAAACAAGGTAAACACTGGCTTGCTGATACCAGTCTCCCAATACAATACGTTTTGCCCAAGTGCCGTCACTAAGCGTAAAACAATGAACCGCAGGGCGGTGGGTGTGCCCATGAATTAACTGATTAACACTGTGTTTCTCCATCACACGAAGTACTTCCGGGTGCTGAGCATCCATTTTATAAAGCTGTGCGGGAGTTAGTTCGGGCTTTTGGCTGCTGGATTTTTTCCGTAACCGGTTCGCAATACGCATACGCCATGACAAAGGTAAGTTGCGCATAACACCCTTAACCAAAGGGTTCTGAATAACTGAGCGATAACACAGGTAACCGGTGTCTAATGTGCAAAGTGTATCGCCATGCATAAGCAACACTCGCTCACCGTACAAATCGATAACCGTTTCATCGGGGAGAATGGTTAAGCCAACCTCGCCGGCAAAGCGTTCACCCACCATGAAGTCACGGTTTCCGGCCATAAAGTAAAGCCGCACACCCTTGTCCGCCATTTGTTTCAGTTGTTTTTTCACTTTTGCTGCAAATTCACTGGTATCGTCGTCACCCAGCCAGGCATCGAATAAGTCACCAAGAATATAGAGCGCATCGAGGTGCTGGTGTTGCTGACAAAAGTCACCAAAGGCAGCCAGAATATCTGGCCGCCCGGGGCTTAAATGTAAATCTGCAATAAAGCCAGTGGTCATATCGGTTAATCGTTAACTGAAACTTTCTCGATAACCACGTCTTCAACCGGTACGTCCTGATGAAAACCTGATGAACCAGTTTTCACGTCTTTTATGGCGTTCACTACATCCATACCATCAACAACTTCAGCGAAGACACAATAGCCATAACCATTAGGTGTTTCATTTTGAAAGTTCAAAAAGGCATTGTCGTTCACATTAATGAAAAACTGAGACGATGCTGAATGAGGATCAGGCGTGCGCGCCATAGCCACCGAACCAACCACATTCGGTTTTGCCGTCGGAGCCTCGTTTTCGATGTTATCGCGTGTTTCTTTTTGCTTCATGCCAGGTTCGAAACCACCGCCCTGTACCATGAAGTTATTAATAATGCGGTGAAAGATTGTACCGTCGTAAAAACCGTCGCGGGCATACTGTAAAAAGTTTTCTACAGTCTTAGGCGCTGTTTCGTTGTGCATTTCTAAAGTGATATCACCATGATTGGTATGTAAAACGACTTGCATTGAATGTACCTGTTTCATTGACTAAACCAGCTGATAGTGTACCAGAGCCTCGCCATCGGTGGTATCATAAGCCCTTTGTTTTCATCGCTAACCGATAGATAAGTAAGAGATAACATTATGGCATTAACCGTCTTTAATACCCTGACCCGCAAGAAGCAGTCATTTGAGCCAATCAAACCCGGTCACGTGGGTATTTATGTGTGTGGTGTTACCACTTACGACTACTGCCATATAGGCCATGCCAGAACTTATGTCGCTTTTGATATTGTCGTGCGCTATCTGCGTAAGCTTGGTTACGATGTTAAGTACGTACGCAACATTACTGATCTCGACGATAAAATCATTAAACGTGCGGCTGAAAAAGGCGAAGACTTTCATCAGGTCACCGAGCGCTTCATTGGTGAGATGCACAAGGATTTTGACGCACTGAATTTAGTTCGCCCAGATATTGAGCCACGCGTTACCAGCCATATGGATGAAATTATCCAGATGATTGAAAGCCTCATCGAAAACGGCAACGCCTATGAGGCTGGCAACGGTGACGTTCTGTTTGATGTATCCACTTTTAATGACTATGGCAAACTCAGTCGTCAGGACCTGGAGCAGTTGCAGGCCGGAGCGAGAGTTGATGTCGACTCAGCAAAACAAGACCCGCTCGACTTTGTGTTATGGAAAGCCGCAAAAGCCGGAGAGCCCAGTTGGTCATCTCCCTGGGGCGAAGGACGACCCGGCTGGCACATTGAGTGTTCAGCAATGAACAAAAAGCACTTGGGAACCACCTTTGATATTCATGGCGGAGGTTCAGATCTGGCCTTCCCTCACCATGAAAATGAAATTGCTCAAAGCTGCTGTGCTAACCACTCTGAGTACGTAAAATACTGGATGCACAGTGGTATGGTGCAAGTCGACAATGAAAAAATGTCAAAATCACTGGGCAACTTTTTTACCATTCGCAGCGTACTGGAACAATACGATGCTGAAACGGTTCGTTATTTTCTGCTTTCGAGCCACTATCGCTCGCAGCTGAACTATACTCAGGAAAACCTGGATCAAGCGCATTCCGCTCTGGAGCGCTTATACACCGCATTGCGTGACATAAAACCGCAAGCCGCCAACGAAGCATTGCGTAGTCAATACTGGCAGAGCTTTCAGCAGGCAATGGACGACGACTTAAACGCGCCGGAAGCCATGAGCGTGTTGTTTGAAGTTGCCCGTGAGATTAACCGTAACCGTGACAGTGCTCCGGACACAGCGGCTCAGTTAGCGCATGTTTTGATTGAGCTTGCAGAAGTTATGGGACTGCTACAGCAGTCTCCTGAAGAATTTTTACAGGGCGATGACGATGATGTCGCCAAAATTGAAGCGTTGATTGCTAAGCGAAATCAGGCCCGTGCAGATAAAGACTGGGCTGCAGCAGATGAAGCCCGTGACGAATTAACCAACATGGGTATTGTCCTGGAAGACGGTGCAGAAGGCACCCGCTGGCGTCGCGCTTAACCGACAAACTGATTAAGAGGTTTACTCTATGGCATTTGCTCAGTTGCAAATTGTTAGCTCACTAGCTGACGCATACTCAAAAGATGGTGCTGATGCACTTATCTTAATTGGGAACTTTGACTCTGTTGACGACTCAGCTCTGGCTGAAGTTATTCAACAGGCAAAAATCACCGACCAGCGAGTTGGCAAACAGCCGTTGCTGCTAAAAGCTGACGGAGTCCCGGGCCAACGCCTGGTTGCTGCACCTACTGGTCCTCTGAATCGTGATTTTGACGACGTTCGCCAGGTATTTGATGCCGCACACGCCGCCGCAAAAATGGCGCAAGATGCCGGTGCCCGCCACCCTGTTATCGCACTGAACAACGTAAATATTAACGACGAGCGTTATAAGCAGGCCTTTTTAGCGGCTTATCTGGGCTTTTGTCAGGCACTTTATCAGCCTCTTGAAGCGCGTGAAGCGCATGGTGAAGAAGCTATTGAACCGACTAAAAGCGTTATTTTAGTTGGTGAGCTGGACGCAGACTGGGCTATGGCAGTAGAAGCTGGTAAACGTGTTGCCCGCGACTTAGCAGGCACAGAGCCAGAGCGCATGGCGCCGCCTCGTTTTGCTGAATACTGCCGCCAGGCGTTTGCCCACACCGCTGTTAAAGTGACGGTTATAGACGACTCACAACAACTTCAGCACGAGTATCCGCTGCTGGCGGCTGTTGGACGTTCGTCAATGGCAGTAGAGCGCCACCGCCCTTGCGTTATACGCCTTGAGTATCATGGCAGCAAGCCAGAACGTACTGTTATGTTCGCCGGAAAAGGTATCGTCTACGACACCGGTGGCGCTGACCTGAAAGTTGGCGGTCACATGGCTGGTATGAGCCGTGACAAAGGTGGTGCGGCAGGCGTTGCCGGCTTCCTGAAAACAGTAGCTGAACTGCAGCCGGAACACCTGAATGTAATTGCAGAAATTGGTGCTGTGCGTAACAGTATTGGTTCCGATGCCTTTGTTGCGGATGAAATCATTACCGGACACAGTGGTAAGCGTGTGCGTATTGGTAACACCGATGCTGAAGGCCGCCTGATTATGGCCGACCTGCTGTCTCATTTGCGTGAAGAAGCAGCGAAGAGTGATGGCGAGCACGAACTGTACACCGTAGCCACCCTGACCGGGCACGCGGCTCTGTCAAAAGGACCTTATAGCGCACTGGTACCTAATGGCCATGCACGTCGTCAGAAGCTCTCTCAGGCGCTGTTTGATGCTGGCGAAGTTTACGGAGACCCAACTGAAATTTCCTGGTCACGTCGCGAAGACTTTGATTTCGTGAAAGGTCGCACTCTGTGTGACGACTTACTCTCCTCGAACAATGGCCCGTCAGCTACAACACCTCGTGGGCACCAGTTCCCTATGGCGTTCCTGGTTGGTGTTTCCGGGCTGGATAACCATGGTATCGACAGCGAAAAACCACTTAGCTACATTCATATTGATATCGCAGGCAGTGGTGTTGAAGGCGGTGACTGGCAACACGGTAAACCGACAGCGGCGCCGGTTACCTGTCTGGCTGGACATTACTTAAAGAAATAAAGCCTTATAATGCACAAAAAAATGCCCGGCTCTGTTTTACCAGAGCCGGGCATTTTTCTTTTATGAAGCCAGTTTTATGAAACGAAAGAAGGCCCGAAGCCGTTGGTCCATAAAATAGCGGTGGTTGCCATAAGTACAACCATAGCAATAAGGCCTGCTGTTACTACCGAGCTGGCATAAAGAAAGCCTCGCTCCTCAGGAATGTGCATAATAACCGGAAGACCTGAGTAAAGCAGGTACACGGAATAGGCCACACCGCCAAGGAAAACGACAGCCACAAACCACAGTTCCGGATACAAAGAAGCAATACCCGACATAATAACCGGCGTAGCCGCGTAGGCAGCCAGTTCTAACGACTTAGTAAAGCTCGGATCAGCACCGAAGGTTTTTGCCATCCAGTAAATTAAGTAGGCCAGCGCGAACGTTGCGCCCAGAATACCAATGTACATAGCAACAGCCATCATAAGTGCGCTGTTTTGCGTTAAATAAATAGAGTCCCGCGCGCCAATGCTCCAGCCCAGATGAGCCGAGGCATAATAAGCAGCCAGACAAGGTAAAATAGCAACTAATAAAACGTGAGAACAAGAGTAAAAAAAGCTTTCCCGCTTACTGTCGATAGACTTCCATTCTTGTACTGGATGAGCGTATAGGCCCCAAATATGATTCAGTATCATAACTTCACTTCCCCATAGTACGCGGTCATACCGCCGAATTCTTAAATACGTTATAATTTTGATGCGGGTACTGCTGAAAAATTCACCCATGTGTCTAATATTCAGCACCACCTCTTTTCTGTCAAGGCCTTTTGTTATAGAACGACGCCGAGTTTGTTAATTTATTTTGTATTTTTAAGCCAAGAAGGATCGCTGTGAATCATAGCCTCGTCGAACCTTATTTAAAGCTGTTAGAGCCTATCCGTTGTTTTTTACTTTGTCCTACGCCACAAAAGTGGATTCAGCAGGCCGTCAGGGAAGAAAACCTGCCAGTCATTTTACTTGATCACTTACATTGTGAGCTTAAAGCTGCGCAAAGTGCTGCTTTATTGCTGCGCCGTTATGCGGTTAATAAAGACCATGCACAAGCTCTGCTTGATGCTTTACAACCTTATGAAGACTTAGTCTACCGAGGCATTGGTGGAATTGAGCAAGTACAACAAAGTAAGCAGCTGTCTCAAGCATTAAAAGCCGCAGAGTCACAGCCTTATGCCGACGAAATTATCGATAAAATGTCACGCCTTATCCGGGAAGAGTTGCATCACTTTCAGCAAGTTCTTGAGATAATGCAAGCGCGTGATATTCCGCTGTATAAGCTCAGCGCCTCTCGCTATGCGGCCAGCCTGATACGTCATGTCCGCACGTACGAACCACAAGCGTTAATTGACAAGCTTATTATTGGTGCGTTGATAGAGGCGCGTTCATGTGAACGCTTTGCAGAGCTTGCTCCCTATTTGGATGAAGATATTACCCGCTTCTATGTGTCGCTGCTACGTTCAGAAGCACGACATTATCAGGATTATCTGGAGCTGGCACAAAAACTCAGTGATACGGATATTACGGAAAGAGTGAATCAATTCAGAGAGTGGGAAGCGGAGTTAATTACGTCTGAAGACACAGAACTGCGTTTTCATTCCGGAGTGCCGGCGCACGCTTAAGCGTGCACCGGTTCTTTACCAGTAAAGTTAAAGCTCTTCTAACTTCTTACCAGCTTCTTTGTCGTAGTAAACTTCTTCATCGAAGTCGTTTTCTGAACGCGCAACAACACAGCTGACCATAGCGTCACCAGTGACATTAACTGCGGTTCGGGTCATATCCAGCAGGCGATCAACACCAATGATGAGGCCAATGCCTTCAACCGGTAAGCCAACTTGCTGCAATACCATAGCCAGCATAATAAGTCCCACACCTGGAACCCCTGCCGTACCAACTGAGGCTAATGTAGCGGTCATAATAACCATCAGATACTCAGCAACGCCTAAGTCCAGACCATACACCTGAGCAATGAAGACCGTTGCCACACCCTGCATAATCGCCGTACCATCCATATTGATGGTCGCGCCCAAAGGCACAGTGAAGGAACCAACGCTATTACTGACACCTAAGCGGCGTGTAACTGTTTCTAATGTAATGGGCATGGTGGCATTACTACTGGCCGTACTGAAGCCAAATAATTGGGCGTCGCGCAGTTTACGCATGAAGATACCGGGTTTTACCCGAGCCAAAACACGCATAAATAGCGGATAAACAATCAAGCCGTGAGCTAATAAAACAAACAGAACCAGCAAGAAGTACTTCGCCAGGCTGCCAATCATTTCCACACCGATTTCTGCAAACAGTTTTGCCATGAGTGCAAAAACACCGTAAGGCGCAACGTTCATCAGAATAACCACCAGCTTCATAATGACGGCGTTCAGGTCGTCAAAAAAACCCTTTAAACGCTCTCCGGGTTTGCCAATTAATGCCATCGATATACCAAACAGCAGCGCAAACACAATAATTTGCAGCATGTTACCTTCGGCCATCGCGTTAATCGGGTTGTCCGGGAACAGATTCACAATGACCTCACTCACTGAAGGCGCTTCACTGGGTTCAAAATCAGCATCAGAAGCACGTTCAATACCCGACCCCGGTTGAATCAAAATGGCCGCGGTAATTGCAAAGGTAATGGCTATTGCTGTGGTTATCATATACATACCAACAGCTTTACCACCTAAACGCCCGAGTTTACTGGGATCGCTCAGTGAGCATGTACCGACAACCAGTGATACAAACACCAGCGGAACAACCAGCATTTTTAATGAGGTAATGAATATTTGGCCAACAACGTCAAAAAGGCCATTGGTTAAATACAACGAAACCCAGGCGTTATCGCCGGCAACGTAACGAATAAAAGTACCGAGAATGATCCCAGCGACCATACCTATGACAATGCGGCTAGTCAGGCTGAGTTTTTTCTTTTCGCTCATAAGCGTCCTTTATTATTCATTCTAAAAAAACTGCAACAGCCTAGCAGAAAGCCTTTAAATAAACAGCTATAAAACTGCAAAGCTGGGCTGAATACCTTTTATTGTGAGACATCTGACCGAGTTAATGAAGTCTTAAGTGTATGAATGATGACAGACATACCTTTAGCAAAACGCTCACTCAGCGGTTTACGAATAACATACTGTAACTGAAGTACATCAAAACCTTTATGTTGCTTCATTAACCACGCGTCGCTGGTAGTTACCTCGTCAATCAAGCCCAGCTCTTTCGCTTCCTGGCCAGACCAGACCTCCCCGGTAGCAACTTTATCAATATCGAGTTCGGCACGATTTTCCTGCACAAAAGCCTTAAATTGGCGATGAATGGCCTCTAAGTCCTGCTTAAACTTACGACGCCCTTCATCGGTGTTTTCACCAAATAGCGTCAGAGTGCGTTTATATTCACCTGCTGTTAACTGCTCAAAGTCAACATTATGCTTCTTCAGGAACCGATGAAAATTAGGTATCTGTGCCACCACACCAATTGAGCCAATAAAAGCAAAAGGCGCAGCCATGAGCTTGTGACCAACGCAAGCCATCATATAACCGCCACTTGCCGCGACCTTATCAATAGCAACATTGACCGTTAGCTTTTGTTCTCTCAACCGCTGTAACTGAGCCGCCGCCAGACCATAACCATTGACGACACCACCACCGCTTTCTAATCTCACCAGTACTTCATCTTTCTCAGTAGCCAGGTTCAGAATTGCGTTGACTTCATGGCGTAAGCTATCAACTTCTTTAGCGTCCATACTGCCTTTAAAGTCTATAACAAAAAGCCGCTTTTCTTTATTCTCTGTCGCTTTCTTCTTCTTTAACGCTTTCAATGCTTTTTTCTGAGCTTTTTTGTCCATCAGTTCAATTTTTAACTGCTCACTGAGTTCGTTCAGCTCTTTAGACAAATGGGTTACCTGCAGGTCACCTTTGCTCTTCTTCTGCTTCTGCGCCGCCTGAGCTAATAACCCTACAATAAAGCCAATCGCTACCACAATAATGGCTGCTTTTAGCAAAAAGCTTCCAATATCAGCAACAAAGTCCATACCACTCTCCTAAAACGAAAAAGGCCAGCATAGTTGCCGGCCTTTGAATACTTAGTGTTCAATAACCTGAGAGTTATTCTACCACTTCTTCGTTAGTTACTGGTAATTGCATCATGTCCGAAGCAAACCAGAACGCAATTTGCTGCTGCATTTCAGCGGTTACCGCTCCTGACGCTGAGGAGTCAACCAGCGAACCGTGCTCTGCATCACCACCGAAGCGAACAATACCCGATACCGGCGTACCATCTTCAGATGTGGTCGTGGATGAAATACCTTCCAGGCCAAGCAATGTCGCTAGAGGTTCAGTTCCTGCCAGCGGCTTATTCTCAACAGCATTTGGAATAACCGAGTCACCAATGGCTTCAATCATGAATACAGGCGTTTCAGAAGCAACGACACCACTTGCGTAGTTAACCGGGTCTCCCGAGTCGACAACAGTTTGTGCTGCAAATGCGAACTGCTCAAAGGTTGCATTGATTTGCGCAACCTGCTCGGCAGATGCTTGCTCCATGAAACCTGCGTAGAACTGCTCTAATGTAGCGCCACCAGCAATAGCCTGATCAGCTGCAGCCTTGAACTCTGCGTTAGAAGAGTACAGTAAAGTCGCTTTAATCGTCGGTCCAAAGCTGTCAGACGCCAGCAAGAAGTTAGCCAGACTACCACCCGGCATACCTAAGCTCGAAGCTTGCACAGCAAATTGTCCGTCAAGTGCCGCTAAAGGGTTATTCTCACCAAAAGAGGTATTTGCCAGCGCCGTGAAACCAGTACCAGCAATAGCGCCCAGAGAGTGTCCTACAAAGTGAACATCCTGACCGTTCAACTCTTCTCCGTCCAGCGACTGGAAGTAGTTCAGGCTTAAACGCAACCCAATAAGGTCAGTAATTGACTGGCGCAAATTATCACGCGTTGTCAGCAAACTGCTCAAATTCATATAAGCAGTAACACCACTTTCACTGGATGCATCAATATCATCAGTACCATCGCCATCAACATCGAAGGCGCGTCCGCCGTGTAACGGGTGGTCTATCGCTACTGTCGCAAAACCGGCTACTGCAAAAGTGCCTGCAATTGCCGCAGCATTTTCTTTCTCACCGGTAATACCGTGCTGGAAAATCACAACAGGCCAGCCGTTCTCAGGCGCAGTTAGAGGTTCCAGTCCCATTTGAGCGCGAACGCCATTAGCGGTTGCTAAATCAGGAATCGTAACAAAGGCTTCAACAGTCTGGTCACCCTGCTTTTCTGGTACCGGATTGTACTTAGTCAGATGACGCTCTTCATCGACACCTTCAATATCAAAACACGCATTAGGTGGCAGCATTAATGAAGGGTCGTCAATCATTTCTGCACTAATACCTTCCGCAGCCGGGTCAATTTCACCGGCCTGAAGCCCGCTCAGGATAGCTGCGGGGCTGTCACACTGTGCAGTCCAGCGACCAGTTAATGGTGCCGTTGGATTCTCAGCGCTAGGTAGCGGAGAGTAGTATGGTAAATCAACCTGTCCACCATAGACTTTAGCCGCGCTTGCCGCAGCCAACGCATTTGGATCTTCAATTCCTGCGCCGGATAACACAACGTCTAACGTATAACCCTGAGGAGCAGCCTGCATGACAGGTGGGTTAGACGCAGCAACCTGCTGCCCTAATAAACTTTTCGTTACGCCCAGAACCTCACCCACAGACTGTGTGGTAAAGTTGGAGCTATAAATAACACCTTCAGGGTCAACGCCATACTGCGCAAGAGCGCCTTCATAGCTATTGACCAAGCCTTGTAAAGCTAATGCGCTTGCATCACCGGATACTGGATTCTCTTCCGCATCACGCTTCATCAAGGTATAAGTCTGTGACGGTTTAACATCACGTCCAAGTGAGTCCTGAATATTATTAGTCAATACAACCAAATAGCCGGTAGCTGGCTTAAATGGACGTAAAGGAACAACCGCAACACTGCCTTCGCCTGTCGCTTTAACAATAAAATCAGTACCATGCTGAAGCTCACCGGTTACCGCACATACCGCAGCCGGGTTAGCTGCCGCACAGCCAGCCGAAACGTCACTGCCGCCCTGAATGGTTTCAAAGACACGTATAGAGCCTTGTGCTTCCAGGCTAGCCGATTCTATGATGACTTGTTCACCGTTTTCGTCAACCGGCAACGAGAAGTCAAAGGTTAATGTCGAGTGAGTTCCCCAACCATCAAGTGCATTAATAGCAACCTGAGGGTTAGCCGTGTCTGTCGCGTCAGCAACAGGTAAGTTCAATGTGCCGTCAACTGAACCACTTAACAGTATGTTCGTTGGCGCAGATAACGCGCCGTTTGACGGATCAAACACCACGCGTGATGCTGCAACATTAACTTCACTTTCCGTAATAGGCGCTTCGTCACCGCTACCACAGCCTACCAGGCTAAGAGCAGAACCAATCGCAAGTGGGAGTAATAATTTCTTCATGAGGTATCCCCAATCCTTTTTTATGTTTTGTTATTCTATGCCTTCTCTTAACGATTTTTATACACCTGTATGAATTAAGATGAAAGGCTTTTTACCGATTTTTCGTTCGTTTGCTGAGAAGTTACTCGATTATCGTTACAATAGCCTACTCACCCGACCACAGTCCAATGGTATTAAGAAACTGTTATGGAAATTAAAACCGTACATGATTATCAGGCAAGTCCTGAGCTTTTGAAAAATAAAGTGATTTTAGTTACTGGTGCCGGTGACGGCATTGGCCGTCAGGCGGCTCTAAGCTTTGCCAAACACGGCGCTTCGGTTATTTTACTTGGCCGCACGGTCAGTAAATTAGAAGCGGTTTACGATGAAATTATTGCTCAGGAAAGTCCGCAACCGGCAATTATTCCTCTGGATTTAAAAGGCGCAACGGAAAATCACTATCGCGATATGGCAGCAACTATAGCGGATCAGTTCGGTAAATTAGATGGTGTACTGCATAATGCCAGTCTGCTGGGAATCCTTTCCCCTTTTACTCATATCGAAAAAGACAGTTGGGATGACATTATGCAAGTTAATGTCACCGGCCAATTTGCCATGACAAAGGCACTTATTCCGGTAATGGAAAAGTCCTCCAGTGCATCGTTAGTCTTTACTTCTTCGGGTGTCGGCAGAAAAGGTCGTGCCTTCTGGGGCGCTTATTCAGTCAGTAAGTTTGCAACCGAGGGTATGGCACAAGTTATTGCTGACGAATACGAAGGTACCAAGCTACGGACCAATGTAATTAACCCTGGTGCCACGCGCACCTCGATGCGTTCTAAAGCCTACCCGGCGGAAGATCCTAAGTCATTAAAGACACCAGCAGACCTAATGCCAACTTATTTATATTTAATGGGTGACGACAGCATTTCCGACAACGGACTGTGTTTTGATGCTCAGTGAACTGAAGGCTTTGAACTGACGTATCGGTTAAAAAGAAACGTGTTACACTCAATAACATGCATAATTAATTAGGTCACGTCTATGACATCGAAGCTACAGCAGCAAGCCATAAATGTACTCAAGCTTGCTTTGCCCTTCAGCGCATTATTAAGTATTCCGGCGGTGGCTCAACCGCCGGAAATAGAGATATTTGATAATGTTCGACAACAACATTGGGTGGGCGTCAGCCCTGTAAGCCGCAATACAATATGGCTTTCCGGTGAAAAGGGAACTGTAGCCAGAACCACGGACTCGGGTAAAAGCTGGCAATATTTTCAGCCGGGCCCCGAAGATCTTGATTTCAGAGATATTGAAGCAATAGATGATCGCCGTGCCTATGTGCTCAGTGTTGGTAATGGTGGTCAGTCCCGCATCTATTACACTGAAAATGGTGGCAATAGCTGGCGTTTACGTTACCGCGGCGAATCAGACAGCTTCTTTAATTGTATGGCGCTTTCGCCCAGTGGTGAAGCCTGGGTGCATGGTGACAGTGTTGGTGACGAGTGGCGCATGGTCCGTAGTGCCGACGGCCGTAACTGGATGCAAGTACGCAGCGCTGTATCTGAGCCTCCTCAGTCAAATGAAGGTGGTTTCGCGTCAAGTGGCAGTTGCGCACGTTTTAATAATGACAACTGGATGATAGCAACCGGTAACGCCGATAAAGCCAGAGTATTGATTAAAGGTTCCTTCGGAATTCGCTTCCGAGTAGTAGAAACACCAATGCAGGCGGGTCCAATGGCCGGTATCACCAGCGTGTGGCCAGTTAATGAGAAAACTTTTTACATTGCCGGTGGTGACTTAAACGATGCTTCCAGCAACGAAGATCGCTTGTGGCATTATCAAAATGAAGAATTTATTGCTCTGTCGGAACCACCAATAAACGGGGCACTTTACAGCTTAAGCCTGATTGATCACAACGGCTCCTGGCTACTGACCTCTAACCCTCAGGGTGCTGCTGCCCTTAACCTGGACAACAACGAGTGGTTTAAACTGTCTGATTCCAATATCTGGAACATCCAGTGCCACGACGACATCAGTTGCTGGCTGGTCGGTAAAGACGGATATGTTGGTCGCTTGCAATGGCAGGCGCCGCAAGAACGCACAAAGCTCTAAAGGCCACTTATGCGGCAGGGGCCCCAAGCAGAGCCAGGCCCCCTAGTAAATGACGGCTATTAAAGCCATGTCGCTTCAATACGTTAGCCACAACCTGGCTTCTGTTTCCTGAACGACACAAACAGATAATGTCGCGCTCACGCAAATGAGGGTTGCTGTGAATGAACTGAGCAACTTCGGTAAGCGGGACATTAATGACCTCTGCACAGCAGGGCAAGTCCGTTAACACGTGTTCTTGCCGTTCCCGAACATCAACAATGACAAGATCTTTTCGATGCCAAAACTCGTCGGTATCCCCAATAGGAATATTAACGCCATCGTCAACACGACAGTCACCACTTAATTCACAAGGTGTGTAAACAAGGTGATGCTCAGGGTCACGTCCGGGACAAATCAGTGTATTTTCACCGATGAAGCCTTCGTAAGCTTGAGGGGACGCTTCCGCACCAGTAAATAAAAAGTCAGAATGAACCAAAGCTTTAAGTGTCGCCGATTCGCTCAGAACATAAACAGGATTACGCGTGCCGACACGGAACAACCTGCGTTCACCGATACTAATACAGCCTATAACGCTGTCTTCGCATTCCACAGGAGCCACATCACACAGTCCGGTAGCGGTTTTAGGCCAACCGAACACATCATATTCATCAATAGACTGAGACGGTATGAGTATTGGCAACAGCAACTCAATTGACTGACTCATTACTGAATCTGCAGCTGAACAGACAACAGCTTTCACACGGTAATGCTGGCAGCTGACAATATTCTCAATTCGCCCAGCTAATGCGGGATGTGGGTCAACGACCGCAATTTCCCTGGCCTCGCGATCAATAATCAAATAACAACAGTGATCATCGTATTTGAGTTGAACAACACCATCGAGCTGGGCGTCATTATCGTTGTTTGTATCCGCTACAATCAGGCAGGAATTTCGTAATGCATCCGCAGCCTGCTGGATTCGAACACAGGCTTCATTAATTTCTTCCTGTCGAGTGGCAGGCCCAAAAGATAACCGAATAGCAGAGCCACTGCGCCATTCCTCTAGCCCCATGGCGTCCAGCACAAAGCTTTTTGTCACCTTTGAGCTACAAGCCGAGCCCGAGCTCACTCTTATCTGGCAGGCATCAAAAACATCCATAATATCGCGAGACGCAACACCTTCTACCGAGAAGTTCAGTGTGGTCGGCACTGAAATGTCTAAGTCATGATTAAATACAATCGAAGGAAAAGCTGTGTTTAGGGCATCAACCAGCTGGTTTCGGTAAACCTGCAGAGTATCATCGTTCTGAAAACGGTTATTACTCTCGTCCTGCATTAACTCAAACAACGCATTCAACGCCGCAATTCCCGGTAAATTCTCTGTTCCTGAGCGTTGCCCTGACTCCTGCCCACCACCAATTATCAGGGGTGTATAAGGCGCTGCGTCTCTGACCGCCATAAATCCTATGCCTTTTGGCCCATACAATTTATGACCACTAAAAGGCGCATAATCAATGGTGGTAGCATCCAGGTTCAACGCCTTCTTACCTAATGCCTGAACGCAGTCGACCATCCAGGGAACATTCGGGTTGTGCTGACGGATAACCCTTTCTAGTTGCTCAAGGTCCTGCACAACTCCGGTTTCATTATTTACCGCCATGGTACATATCATTGCTGCATCTTTTGCGTGCTGAGCAATAAACTGAGTGTCTAACACCCCCTGTCTATTCACAGGAATAGCAACCAATTGCGCATTTAACCCTAAAAGCTTGTTCCAATGCTCCAGCGCCTGCGGCACAGCCTTGTGCTCAGTAGCACCGTAAAGTAACAGCGTTTTTCTATTGCCAGGCTCGGCTTGCATCGCGGCGTATATTGCGGAGACAACCGCGGTTTGTATCCCTTCTGTAGCCCCGCTGGTAAAAATAAGCCGACCGGAGGTTAAACCAACAGTCTTTCGCGCTAGCTGACGGGTTGTATCCAGAATATATCGTGCTTTCAGGCCAGTAATATGGCTACTTGATGGGTTACCGAAAACGGTTTCCATGGTATGGGATACCGCTTCAATAATTTCAGGAAGTACAGGAGTGGTGGCGTTACAATCCAGATAAAGCTCATTTGCATTTGTCTGAATATCGATTGGTTTCATGCCACCCTCCTACTTACCAAAAAGTTATATGTTTATAACCTTTTTTACTAAAAGGGTCAATGAATCTGATTTTCCTTCCAGACTTCTTCTTTCTTCATTCGCTCTTTGCGTTTCTCGCAAGGGTTGTCACAGTCACAGGCCTTTTCCATGCCTAATGCACCAATGCCACCACAGCTGCCAGAAATTGTTTTTCGTTGCACCATATAACCAATGGCCATCGCCAGTACAACGATTACAAACAAAGCGAATACCATTATAAAGGTTTGCATTAAAACTCCTACTCCTGCTCGCTCAACAACGGCTTGAATGCGTCGCTGATATACTCATTAAAACCGTCTTCTGTTTTATAGATGAGCATGACTGCTAAATTCTGTTTCCGCGCAAATGCTTTTGCTTTATCGGTTCCCATAACCAGTAAAGCCGTTGCATAAGCATCAGCAGACATCGTATCGTCCGCATAGACTGACACCGAAACTAAATTGTGCTGTATTGGGTAGCCTGTCGCCGGATCAATAATATGTGAATAGCGACGCCCATCTTCTTCAAAGTAGTTTCGGTAATCACCGGATGTTGCCAACGCGCCGTCTTTAAATTGGACAACACGTTGCACGGCTCGTTCCGTAGAAACCGGTTTTTCGACAGCCAGCCGCCAAGACGCTTCATCAGGCTTACCGCCTTTGGTAAGAACTTCACCACCAATTTCCACAAGGTACTGCTTTATCCGCAGCTGATCGAGTAAATGGCCAACTCGGTCAACACCATAGCCCTTTGCTATTGTTGATAAATCGACATACATCTCGGGGTTATCTTTGATCAGTTGATGGTTCTCAACACGTAGCTTCTGGTAACCTGTTTTTTCACGAACGGTCTGTAGTTCTTTGTCAGACGGCTCTTCTTCCGGCCTCGCCTGAGGACCAAAGCCCCAAAGGTTAACTAAGGGCCCAACCGTTATATCGAGAGCACCCTCGGTTTGCTCTGCAATTTCTAAAGCACGAGTCACCACTCGCTCAAGCTCACGGCTAATAACTACCGGCTCAGTACTTTCAAATTGATTAAATTGAGACAGTTCAGAATTCGGGTCGTAAGTCGACATCTGGGCGTTTACACGTTCCAGCACAATATCAACTTTACGCTTAATCTCTTCTTGATTGTGTCTGGGGTCTTTAGTGTATAGCGTAACACTGTAAGTTGTTCCCATTGTTTCGCCGCTAAATGCAATTTTTTCTGGTGCATCTGAGCAAGAAACTAAAAAGGCCAGCCCCATAAGGGCTAGCCAAATTTTAGCGTTCGATACTTTCAGGAACATCATGGATTAACCACCAAAGTCATCCAGCATAATGTTCTCGTCTTCGACGCCTAAGTCTTTCAACAAATTGATAACGGCAGCGTTCATGACCGGAGGTCCACACATGTAGAACTCGCAGTCTTCCGGCGCATCATGATCTTTAAGATAACGCTCATAAAGAACATTATGAATAAAACCAGTATCGCCTTCCCAGTTATCTTCCGGCTGAGGGTCAGACAAGGCCACGTGCCAGTCAAAGTTGTCATTCTCTTCGGCCAGCATATCGAAGTCTTCAACATAGAACATTTCTTTCTTCGAACGCGCACCGTACCAGAATGAAATCTTGCGATCAGTCTTCAGGCGACGCAGTTGATCAAAAAGATGCGAACGCATTGGCGCCATACCAGCACCACCACCAACGAAGACCATTTCTGCCTCTGTTTCTTTAGCAAAGAACTCGCCAAATGGACCAGAAATAGTGACTTTATCGCCCGGTTTCAGACTAAAAATGTACGATGACATTTTACCCGCTGGCAGACTTAAGTCGTTCGGCGGCGGCGTTGCTATGCGAACGTTCAGCATAATAATGCCTTTCTCATCTGGGTAGTTCGCCATTGAGTAAGCACGTACAACTTCTTCGTCAACCTTAGACTCAACATCAAAGAAACCAAAACGGTCCCAGTCAGCGTGATATTCTTCAGAAATATCAAAGTCTTTGTACTTCACATGATGAGGCGGAGCTTCAATTTGAATAAAGCCGCCCGCACGGAATGGTACTTCTTCGCCTTCCGGCAACTGAACAATGAACTCTTTAATGAAAGTGGCTACGTTATCATTCGATTTAACCGTACAGTCCCACTTACGAATACCGAAGACTTCTTCTGGTAATTCAATTTTCATGTCCTGTTTAACGTTAACCTGACATGAAAGACGGCAGCCTTCGCGAGCCTCACGCTTAGTAATATGGTCAAGCTCTGTTGGCAGAATATCACCGCCACCCTCTTTAACCGTAACGCGACATTGGCCACATGAACCACCGCCACCACAAGCAGACGACACGAAAATGCCTGCGTTTGCCAAAGCACCCAGAAGCTTCGTTCCAGGTTGGGTCACGATCTTTTTGTCTTCGTCGTCATTAATCAGGATTTCCACGTCACCTTGAGGTACCAATTTTGATTTTGCGAACATGATAATCGCAACCAAAACCAGTACGATGACAGTAAACATCCCTACACCGAGATATATCTCTTGCATCGATTCGTACCTTTCTTTTACCGATTCAACACACTGGTTATAAGGATACGCCGGAGAACGACATAAAGCCCAAACCAATCAGACCCACTGAAATAAAAGTAATACCTAAGCCACGTAAGCCATCAGGTACATCTGCATATTTCAGTTTTTCGCGTACTGCAGCCAAAGCAACAATTGCTAAAGCCCAGCCAACACCACTGCCAATTCCGAACACGACTGATTCACCAAAGTTATAGTCACGCTCGACCATAAAGGCTACGCCACCGAAGATAGCGCAGTTAACAGTTATCAGGGGCAGGAATATACCCAGCGCGTTGTAAAGTGCGGGCACGTATTTATCCAGCGTCATTTCCAGAATTTGCACCAACGCCGCGATAACACCGATGAAGGTCAAAAACTTCAAAAAGCTTAGATCCGCATCAGGGAAACCGGCCCAATCCAGGGCCCCGGGCGCTAGGATATTGTGGTAAATAATATTGTTTACCGGTACCGAAATACCCAAGACCACAATAACCGCAACCCCCAGACCGAATGCTGTCTTAACTTTCTTAGATACTGCCAGAAAAGTACACATACCTAAGAAGAATGACAACGCCAGGTTTTCAATAAAAACTGCGCGGATGAACAGGTTGATATATTGTTCCATGACCATTACTCCTTAGGTTCAACTTGTTCAGTGCGGAAGGTACGTAGTACCCAAATGAAACCACCAATGATAAAGAAGGCGCTTGGAGGCATTAGCAGAAGCCCAACAGGCTCGAACCAACCACCTTGTGATGCCAGCGGTAAAATCTGCACATCGAACAAGCTGCCTGAACCAAAGAGTTCACGCACAAAACCAACCACAAGTAACACGATAGAGTAACCTAAACCATTACCAATACCGTCTAATAACGACATAAACGGTGTGCTCTTCATCGCGTAAGCCTCAGCGCGGCCCATAACGATACAGTTAGTAATGATCAAGCCAACAAACACCGATAACTCTTTAGAAATTGAGTAGGCGTATGCCTTGAGTACTTGGTCTACCACAATTACCAAACTTGCGATAATCGTCATTTGAACAATGATACGAACGCTTGACGGAATGTGGTTACGGATGATCGAAATAAATAAGTTTGAGCATGCGACAACCGCGGTTAATGCAATACACATAACCAGGGTGTTGCTCATTTTCGATGTTACAGCCAATGCAGAACAGATACCAAGAATCTGCAGTGCGATGGGGTTGTTGGCAAATATCGGTCCGAATAAAACGGACTTCATTTCTTTTACACTAGCCATTGTTCAACTCTCCCTCACGAAGTTTCTTGAGTAATGGACCGTAACCATTTTCGCCCATCCAGAATTGAATTAGGTATTCCACACCATTACTAGTCAAAGTTGCACCCGATAAAGCATCAACTTCGTGCTCATCGCTAGCGCCACCTTTTACTACTTCAAACTGAACGTTACCGTCCTCACCGTAAACTTCTTTACCTTCCCAAGATTTAACCCAGTTAGGATTCGTAATTTCGCCGCCTAGTCCTGGTGTTTCTGAATGCTCGTAGAAGTTAACACCTTTAACGGTGTCAAAGTCGTCTTCTAACGCAAGCAGTCCGTACATGGTTCCCCACAAACCTTGGCCACGTATATGCAGCACCAGACCTGTTGTTTCACCAGATTCACTCTTAACCAAATATATTTGTGTTAAGTTTTCACGCGTTCCGATGCCTGCAGGATCGTTCTTTTTCTCAAGCTTAGTACTGGTTTCAGGGTCACCAGCTGCTTTACGATTACTGAACGATGTGGGGTCAACATCATCTTTCACACTTAAATCTTCAAGGCTGACAACCATAGTGTCAATGCGCTGATTATAAGTTTCAACGATATCAGTATCGGCTTTTAGAATACCGGCAGCATCCAGAACGTTTTTCTGCATATCAAGAGCAGCGTTCTTTTCCTGCATTGGCTTCAGACCAATAGCAGCACCAGAAACAACAATTGAACAAACCAGGCAAAGCGCTAGCACGACACCAACGGTCTTGCCTAAACTCTCATTTTTCTTAGCCATTACGCGCTAACCTCCGTTTGATATTTGCCTGTGCTACAAAATGGTCAAATAACGGTGCAAATACGTTAGCAAATAAAATGGCCAACATGATGCCTTCCGGGAATGCCGGGTTAATAACACGGATCATGACCGTCATAAAACCAATCAACAAGCCGTACGCGAACTTCCCTTTATTAGTAAAGGACGCAGAAACCGGGTCAGTTGCCATAAACATCATCGCAAAGGCAAAACCACCCAATACTAAGTGCCAATACCAAGGCATCGCGAACATTGGGTTAGTTTCGCTGCCAATCAGGTTCAATAATCCGGAGAACAGAACCATACCGACAAAAGTACCCAACACGATACGCCAGGAGGCTATACGGAAATAAATTAATGCTAAACCGCCAATCAAAATTAGCAGTGTAGAAACTTCACCTACTGAGCCCTGGATGTTTCCTAGAAACGCATCCCACCAAAGCTCGGTGTCGCCGTAATTCATATTACCCAAAGCAGCTTTACCCAGGTTAGTCGCACCTGAGAAGCCATCAACCGCGGTCCAGATTGAGTCACCAGACATGCTTGCAGGGTAAGCAAAGTACAAAAATGCACGACCCGTTAGTGCCGGGTTAAGGAAGTTACGGCCAGTACCACCGAAAATTTCCTTACCAATAACGACACCAAAAGTGATACCCAGAGCAACCTGCCATAGCGGCGTTGTTGCCGGTAGAATCAATGAGAATAAAACCGAAGTAACAAAGAAACCTTCGTTAACTTCGTGCTTACGAATTGACGCAAACAATACTTCCCAGAAACCACCGACAATAAAGGTCACCGCATAAATTGGCAGGTAGAAACAGGCGCCATACCACATTTTGGCTATCCAGCCAGAGTCAGCCCCCAACTCGCCACCAAACAGGTGGAACAAGCCAACCTGCCAGATATCAGCGAGTTCATAGCCATTAACCAAGGCCATAGCAGCCTGGTTACCAACGTTATACATACCCCAGAACATTGCCGGGAAGGTCATCATCCACACCAAAATCATAATGCGCTTAAGGTCGATACGGTCACGAACGTGCGTAGCCGACTTAGTCACGGTACCAGGTGTGTACAAAACAGTGGCTACGGCTTCATAAAGCGCGTACCACTTCTCGTATTTACCGCCTTCTTCGAAGTGCGGTTCAATACGCTCGAGAGTGTCTTTCAAGCTCATGGGTTAGCCTTCTTTCTCAATCTTAGTGAGACAGTCACGCAGCACCGGGCCATATTCATATTTCCCAGGGCAAACATAAGTGCACAATGCGAGATCTTCTTCGTCCAACTCCAGACAACCTAATTGCTGACCTTCATCAGTGTCTCCTGATAGCAGATCACGCAATAGCAATGTTGGCAGAATATCTAGTGGCATTACTCGTTCGTAATTTCCAATAGGTACCATTGAACGCGAAGAACCATTCAGCGATGTCGTCATGCTGAAAAGTTTTTTCGGATTGAAATGTCCTGCGTATGCGCGGGTAACCGAGTGCAAATCGGAGCCAGGACGTATCCAGCCCAGAAACTCTTTATAATTACCTTCAGGAATTACGCTGACTTGATTATGGAACCGACCTAACCAGGCATGATCATCATCTGCAGTATGCCCATGCAAAACTGAGCCTGAAATAATTCTCAAGTTGTCGCCATTAAGCTCACCGTCGGTCAACTCATGCAGGTTTGCACCTAAGCGGGTACGAACCAAGCGAGGTTCTTTAACACCTTCACCAGCAACTGCCACTGCGCGGTCAGTAAAAACTTCACCTGTGGTAAATAATTTACCGTATGCAATGACGTCTTGATAACCAATGTGCCATACAGGACGTTTAATGCTCGCAGGCTGCAAGAAATGTATATGAGTACCAACTAAACCTGCAGGGTGAGGACCAGAAAAGGACTCTAAAGTGACATCAGCGTTGCCAGTGTCGACTTCCGCATCACCCGATTTACAAACGAACAACTTGCCTTCAGTCAGGTTTGACAATACGTTCAAACCATCAATAAAAGCCTGTTTTTCTTCATTGATAAATAAAGTCGGGTCACCCGTTAGTGGGTTGGTGTCCATTGCATTAACGAAGATAGCGCTTGCTTCTGCGTCTAATGCCGGAGTCTTACTGTAAGGACGGGTGCGAAGCGCAGTCCACTGACCCGACTCAACCAAAATGTCCTGAACTTTTTCACGACCTAATGAGTTAAGTTTATCGCTATCAAACTTATCAAAAGTGACTTTATCATCACCTTCCAATTCGATAACAACGGCCTGCAGTACTCGACGCTCACCACGCAGGATGTCTTTAACTACACCAGCACCAGGGGCTGTGTATTTGACACCAGGGTTTTTCTTATCCTCGAAAATCAACTGACCTTTTTTAACTTGATCACCGACTTTCACGTGCATGGTTGGGCGCATACCCACGTACTCTTCACCTAGGGTAGCGACCGTCGTCACAGCCTTACCGTCGGATAGTTTTTGCTGGGGCGCCCCTTTGATAGGGATGTCCAGCCCTTTCTTGATCGTAATCATATGCGTTTGCACTACTCGTTAAGGGAAGATTCATCACAACCAGCCACTAAGACTGGAAACCTGAATAATCAAATAGTTACCGACACAAGCAGCCCCCTCCAGGGGTGCTTGTTATCGGCAACCTGAAATATTTTCCACACTTATCGGTGGGATTTTAGCATTTTTCCCACAACGCTTACCAGTTTACTTTTGGATCAATATCAGCATCGTAATCAACATTATCGAAGCCAAAACCGAATAAATGTAAGAAGTCCTGATGGTAGCCTTCATAATCAGCAAGTTGATGGAAATTGTCCTGCGTTACCTGTTCCCAAAGCGCCTCGACCTTAGCCTGAGTTTTATCGTTGGTTTCATAACCATCCATATGCAGGCGGCCAGCATCATCTAACTCTGGGTTGCTGTTATAAAGACCTTCTGTGAATAGCCGATAAATTTGTTCAATGCAGCCTTCGTGCGTGCCCTCTTCTTTCATTACTTTATAAATTAAAGAGATATAAAGAGGCATTACCGGAATAGCAGAACTTGCCTGAGTAACAAGTGCCTTCAATGAGGAGACATAAGCTTTCAGGTTTAGGTCATCGTGTTCAGAAACCAGCTCTGAAGCAGCGCGGTCAAGATCTTCTTTAGCCCGGCCGATAGTCGCATGACCATAAATTGGAAGCGTCAGCTTTTTACCAATATAGGTGTAAGCCGTTGTTTGGCAGTCTTTAGCTAACACATCGGCGTCGTGCAAGGCTTTAATCCAACGTTCCCAGTCTTCACCACCCATTACCTTAACGGTATTCGCGATATCGTCATCGGTCGCAGGATCAAGCGTCACTTCATGCACCTGATCTTTATCGGTGTTGTAAGTTTTGGTGGTGTACTGTTTGCCAATTGGCTTTAATACGGAGCTATAGACTTCACCGCTTTCGGGGTCTTTACGCTTAGGTGACGCCAAGCTATAAACCACGAGGTCTATTTTACCCATGTTTTGTTTAATGTAATCGAGACTTTCCTGCTTAATTTCGTCAGAAAAAGCATCGCCATTAATAGAATGGAAAGCTAAGCCGGCTTTATCCGCTTGCTGATGAAAAGCCGCGGTATTGTACCAGCCTGCTGTTGCTGTTCTCTTTTCAGTGGGTTCTTTCTCAAAACACACACCCAGTGTATGGGCGTCACTGCCGAACGCAGCGGTAATTCTTGACGCAAGCCCGTAACCTGTTGAACAGCCTATGACTAAAACATTTTTAGGGCCATTGGAAATAGGAGGTTGGTTACGGACAAATTCGATTTGACGTTTAACGTTTTCAGCACAGCCCACCGGGTGAGCATTAGTACAGATAAAACCGCGAATTTTTGGCTTAATGATCATAGTGATGTATCCCTGTTGTTCGCATTATTTTGGCTATTGTAACCAATGCGAACGCAGGAACACATCAGACATGCGTATTTTTTCTTAATTTGTCGCTATTTTTGACCCACCGAGGCAATTTGGTGAGCGCCTAGATTCACCTAGCTGCTCCCATTCACCTTGCGTGTAGGTGTGCAAAGCCAAAGCGTGAATATGGTTCATCAATTCGTCTGCTAAAATTTTATTCACCGCGCGGTGTCGGTTAATTAACCTTTCCCCGCTAAATTTTGGCGTTACCAGAGTCACTTTAAAATGAGACTCAGCATTAGCACCGGTTGAATGCATATAGCTTTCATCTTCCACTTCCAGATGAACTGGTGTGAACGCTTCTCTCAATTTATTCTCAATAATTAACCCGATAGACATAACTGATCCCCTCTGCGTTCGCCTTAAGTAACAAGTTTAGTTGAGTTCTGTCGAACCGCAGAAAATTTTTACGAATAACAACCTAACTCTACGAATTTTCAATAAATAAAGTTTTCTTAATATTCAGAGTCATCCACAGCCACATAACAAACCTCTGGAATGGAAGATAAGGTTACGACCGCGGGGAAAACGGCATCAGCAACGCTCCCCCTGGAATCTCCGGAAGGTTTTACAATGTGGTAACGCTGAGCGCTCACATTTCCTTCTATCTGCCATAGCAATATATCCGCTTCCTCAAACAGTTTTGCCAATGCCTTTAAGCCCTCTTTCCTATAAGGAGGAAAGGCTGTGCTTTCGCCTGACAAGCGCCAGCCTCTTAATTCAGACTTTGATCCCAACAACGATTCATTAACACGATCCCGACAAAAACTAACCTCAATTGTCGCCTTACTCAGTTGCCAGCGCTCATCTGGTAACATACTTTCATCCAGTGCTTTTACTTCCGCACTGCGCAAACCTGTTGACTGTTCCTGGCTACAACCAATCAACAGCGGCAAGAACAGCACGCAAAACAAAATATTTTTAAAAGTCATAACCAAACCTCCGGAGCTTCACATTATAACTGAAAAGCTCAGATAAACCGTTGTCTTAGTGTTAAAATTTCTGGCAATATAGAATGCAATTTGTCATAGGGATTCAAATCAGTTTCATGTCATCCAACTCATTTATTCGCAATACGCTCATAATCGGTAGTTTTAGCTTACTTCTTACTCCTGTAGCTGTCAGTTCCGTCTGGATTGAAGCTAATGATGTCGAATTACGAAATAGCCTGACAGTTTTGGCGGAGTCTGGACTGATTAAAACCCCGATACAACAATTTCCGGTTACCTGGAAAAGCCTTTTACCCGAGCTCGATGCGCTTGAAATAAAAGAGCTAAGCACAACACAACAACTAGCTCTAAGGCATGTACGCCATCAACTTTCGCAAGCTCAGACCGGCCCTAAAACACGTTGGTACATTGGTGCAACGGACAGTGAGCAAGTCGTTCAGGACTACGGTGATGATATTTATGAAGAAGGTAAAATCAGTTTAAGCAGGAGTATGCACGGTACCAACTGGGCAGCAAGAATTCAGGTAAACTACCGTCAGGACCCTTTCGAAGGTGACCATAAGAAAACATTAGATGGCAGTTACCTGGCTTATAACCTCAACGACTGGAGTTTCAGCCTGGACTCTCTACCTTTACGCTGGGGGCCGGCAGAACATAGCAGTCTGCTTTTTTCAAATAACGCACGTCCTATGCCTAAAATTCGAATCGACTATGCTCCGGACTATCCTCCTGCGGGTATGAATCCTTTTAAAATTAGCTTGTTTAGTGCTTATCAGGATGATGGTTACAGTGATTACTATCAGGTCAACGGTATCCGCTTTTCCAGTCAGTTATTTCAGCATTTGTGGTTTGGAATCAGTGCTATTGAGCAAAGTGCTGATAACCGGCCGGATAACCGTATGTTAACAGCCGATGCCCGAACGGGTTTTGACTGGGGAGCGCATCAGTTTTCAGCTTACGCTGAACTCGGCATTGACCGTAAACTGGAGTCCGATGACAAACCTGCATATACCCTGGGTGCGCAATGGATGACCGGCTCAACTGAGCGTCGCCACAGCGTGACTGTTGAATACAGTCAACTTGATGGCGGAACAGAGCACGACTTTTACTCGTTAGATGAAAACCAAAAACAGTACTTTTTACATCACCAACGTAATCCCGGATCTCCATTCCCACGCCAAAGTCAGACCGTATCGACAAGTTATCGTCAGTTTTCTGCTGACGGCTCGGCCTGGACGGCATTACTGAGCCACAGTAAAAAGAAAAACGATGAAACCTTATCGAGAGCTCTGCTGAGAAGAACAGAACCGGCATTTTCAGGGTTGATTAAACTTTCGCTGCAATATATTGATAGCAGCAGTTACGACAACGAAGTCGGTATACAAATAAGTGGTGAGTGGCGCTTCTAACGCGCCACTTTATCGCCAACACCCAGGCTAATCGTGTCCATCACATTCAGCCATGCCGTATCGAGTGCGTTAACCAACGCCGGGTAACCATCGTTTCTCAGCGGAACTTTCTCGGTAAAAGCTCCCTCAAGAACAATTTGAGCATCAGCACTTTGATATTGCCAATGCCCGGCAACAACAGCTCTTGAGTCATTGCTTCCGTAAAAATCGTCAACCCAAATGGTTAACTTCCCGGCGCAATCGTCAGTAAGCAATAATCTCTGAGCACTGCGTTGCAGCTGGTGAGCTAAGGGCGTACTCCATCGATGCTGACGAGCACTATGCCAACGAGTTTCATCTTGCTGGAGCTGCAAACCTGGTTTTGACGCAGAATCACCTACAAAAACCGGACGTTTATTTGCCAGGCAAAGCGCCTCCGCTGACTGGCTCAGATGAGGCAGCCGGTATTGAGTCACTTCATATGAGTTAGAAGAGCACCCCGTTATTAAGACCCCTATAGCGGTCAGACCAACCAACTTTAGTACTCTGACAATAAATCCATTATTCATAGGCTTTTGGCTCCGGATCAGGCTCAACAGATGGGCTGAAAATAAGTGAATTCGGTTGTTCCTGCAACAGCTCAATAACAGGCTTTAACTCACGTGAAAGCTGTTCAATTTCATTTAATGTCTGGTTGAGTTGCTGCCGGGTTGGAGACCCTTCACTAACGCTGCCCGTTAGCTCTTTCAACTGAATCAAGTTTTGTTGCAATAACTCTGGCAGCTGTTGCACCTGAGGCTGCTCGACAATTCGAGTCAGACTATCAGAAACGCTTTCCAGCTTCTGTGCGGTTTCATCAACCGACTGCATTGCTCCTGAGAAGTCACTCAACCCTTGCTCAAGAGGAAGTGCATTAAACTTATCCATCAGTTCCGTCAGCTTTTCTTCTAACCGTGTGAAGTCACTGGCCATAGCCGGCATGACCGGATGCCCGGCAAAAGTCTCCGCAACATCAGCTTGTTGTGCATTCGGGTAAAACCTGACATCAACAAATAACGTATTTGTTAGCAGGTTTGACGCCCTGATATTCGCTCTTAATCCTTGTTCGAATAAGTCAGGTAAGCGATCTTTCCAACTTTCAATATCGGTATTTGCGACCAAGCCTCTTAAACGCTCAGGCTCAAACCGAATCAGTATCGGAATACGCTTTAAAGGCGCTTCTTCACTCTCATCCGGGAACCAGCGCAAAGGGACTTCCCTGACCGTTCCAACACGTACCCCTTTAAATTGTACCGGGGCACCTTTATCCAGTCCGGAAACGGACTCATTTAACAGTACAACGTAGTCAATACCATGGATATAGCCTTGCTGCTTTGCTTCCTCAAGGCTTTCAAATAACTCAAAATTCTGCTCGCCTGTCAGCTTATCACCCCTGGGCTGCCCCTCAGGCACACCAAAAGTTACGCTGGCACCCAACAGCGACTCTAACGAGCCAAGTGCTAAGTCCAGCCCCTGGGAGTTCCATTGAATAGATACCCCACGCTGCAACCAGAACCGTGTATTTTGAGTAACTAACTCGTCGTACGGCGCTTTTACAAAAATTTGGTAACGTGTTTCTCGCTCATCCACTAAAAACTCGGCTTGTTCAACTTGGCCAACGGTAAACCCCTGGTACTGAACTGAGTCCCCTACAGTAACGCTTGTTTGCCCTTCGCTTGTGAGGGTTAAACGGCGTCCCGGTGTTTCCTGAGGCGTTACCGGGGGCTGCTCTAATGCTTTAAAGTGAAATTGTTGATCTTTTGAATCTCCTGGCTGCAATCGAATATAAGCACCAGAAAGCAAGGTTCCCAAACCGCTGACGCCCTGCCGTCCAATTCTGGGTTTAACCACCCAAATGCGCGTATCGGCATTAAGCATTCTTTCGGTTCCCTCATTCATAGCCACTTCAGCCACTGCCGAAGAGAAGTCATCAGATAACCGAACCTCAGTAACCTGCCCAACGTCGACATTACGAACCCGCACCTGAGTTTTTCCAGCTTCAAGACCTTCAGCGTCCGCAACTTCAATAGTAATGGTAGGGCCTGCCCCACGGGTATCCTGCCAAACCATCCAAAGTGCGACCAGAAGCGCCAGCAATGGCACAATCCAGACCGGAGAAATACCTACGGATTTACGAACCCGGGTTGTCGAATTTTCAGTCATTTATGTGCCTCTCGCCAGAATAAGCGCGTATCAAAACTCATAGCTGCAAGCATAGTAAGAACAACAGCAGCTGCAAAGGACACTGCCGCACTGCCAGGATATACCGACATAACAGTCCCACCCCGAACTAAAGCGACCAGTATTGCTACAACGAAAATATCAATCATTGACCAACGTCCTATCCAGTCGGTTACTTTAAACAATAATAAGCGATTCTGGACAATGGCCGGCGTTTGCCTTTGAGCCAGTAGCAACAACACAGCCAGTGTTAAAACTTTCGCGACCGGAATAACCAGGCTGGCGACAAAAATAATTACAGCTACAGGCCTATCGCCGGCCTGCCATAATTCAGTAACCCCGCCAATAATGGTTGCAGGCTGCTCGTTGCCAAACCGTACCGTTTCCATTACCGGCAGCCAGTGCGCTGGAATTAGCATAATAGCGCCAGCAAAAATTAATGCCAAAGTTGTCCCCGGCTTCCGCCACCACGCTGTTTTCTGCGGCTCGGTGCATTGGTAACATTTATCGGCGTCTTTAGCGTTTAAGGCATGGCAAAGTGGGCAGGTCTGCAAATCCTGCTCATTTGCTGTCATTCCAGCTTGCACATGTATATTGGGTCGGGATGTCGCCATATAGTAGTCCCATATCGGTGTACGTTTAGCTCTCTCGTACACATACAATAGTAGAACGACAAAAACACTGAAGCCCCAAAACCCCTCAAGTAAACGAACCTCTGCCAGACCCGATATTTTCACCAATGACACCAGAGTCCCGAGTAAAAAAACATCAGTCATTAGCCAGGGTTTCAAATGCTCCATTAAACGCAGGAAGTATCGGTTTAATCGGTTACTGCCCGAATTATGGATCTGGCTGTACACCCATATAAGGCTAACAAGGTACAAAACGGGAATTAGAATAACAGTCAAAAGGACTAAAACGGCCAATACTTTTTCGTGAAAAAAGGAAAGCTGCCAGGCTGCATCCATCAACGTCATCGATTGCTCAGAGCCGGTTACCGAATAGCTGATAAAGTTGACCTGTAAGCTAGCCAGCAGTAAGACTAAAGCTGCTGCCGCTATAGCCACCAGGGTGTGATGCCTGGTAGCCGCACCTTCCAGGAAATACCCACAACGTGGGCACTCAGCATGCTCACGTTTTGAAAGCTCGGTTCGTTGGCTTACCCAGTCACACTGAGGGCAGCCAACAACGTCAGTCTGTTCCCTTTTCGCCGCCTTTTTCGCTATCATTTTCTTCAGGCTCCGCTGAAATCATGGCAATTACAGTCCACCCTGGCTGAGGAATCAACTCACGCTCCGTGGTAAAAATATAAACCTTTTCTGCGTCATCCAGCGCAAACATCGGTAACGCTCTTGTCCCATATTTCTGTTGATAATCAGCGAAACTGAAGCTATCGGTAATGGGCGTAGACTTAATTTTCGCCCCTTTAAAGTTAAGGCTGGCAAGTTTCGAATAGGTAACACTTTCGCCAAATAAGTTAAGTGTCTTTCGGTAGCTTTCAGTTAGCTGGTGGCTGGCACGATAATCCTGCTCACCGCCATTTAGCCCATGCACTTTCTTAGAGCCAAACCAGTCCTGGTAGTACATTGATACAAGTGGGTTAAGTTGTTTATAGGGAGACATGACTAATAGCCTTCCAAGGCCGGTCAAATCAATATTATTGGCAGCATGCTCCGAGGCAGGGTTACCAAAGTACACCGGTAAATTGTCCATACGGGCCAGCTTAATATTCTCCCAGTTGGTGTCTGCCAGGCGCACAGGAATACCGCTCTCCTGTAAACTTTTGGCAACTGCCCGCGCCATTTGGTTGGCCCCAAAAATCAAGAAACCTTTGGCTGAGGGCTCTAATAAGCCCAGCATTCGGGCTAATGGTTTCGCCGTTAAGCTTTGCAAGACAACCGTTGTCATTATTACCAGGAACACTAAAGGAACAACCGCCGCGGCTTCAGTCCAGCCGGACTCTTCCATTTTCAAAGCAAATAACGCCGAAACAGCGGCCGCGACAATACCTCTGGGCGCAATCCAGGATAATAAAACCTTATCTTTGAACCTCAGCTCGGTTCCTATAGCTGAAAGCCATACAGCTAAAGGTCTTACTGCAAACAAAATAATGGCCAGCAGAATAACCGCGGGCATTCCCAGCGCATCAAATTCAGCGAAATCTAGTCGTGCAGCCAAAATAATGAACAGAGCAGAAATCAGCAATACACTGAGTGTTTCTTTAAACTCCAGTATTTCTTCCATATTCAGATTACGGGTGTTGGCCATGACCATACCCATAACCGTAACGGTTAATAGACCAGATTCATGCTGTATGGCATTCGACAGAGCGAAAACACCCAATACGATAGTGAGCGTTGCAACATTCTGTAAGTAATGCGGGAACCAACCTCTGCCCAGTGCAAGACCTAACAAGCGAGCAGCTCCCCAACCTAAAGCAAAACCAAGAGCAACAGTTGTCGCGAACGCCTGAAGCGCATGTAGGAAAGCAACGTCCTGACTGGCGATAATAAATTCATACACCAATACCGCCAGCAAGGCACCGAGCGGGTCAATAATAATCCCTTCCCAGCGCAAAATATTAGCGAGCTTATTGATAGGCCGAATAGAGCGTATCATTGGCTGAATAACTGTGGGGCCTGTTACCACAACTAACGCACCAAATAACGCCGAAATTTCCCAGCCATAGCCCATAATAAAATGCGTCAAAACTGCAATGACCACGAAAGTAACCAACATACCAATACTGACCAGGTTGGTTACCATTCGGCCATGCCCGCGAATTTCTTCAAACTTCAGCGTGAGACTGCCTTCAAACAAAATAACGGCTACCGCCAGAGAGACAAAAGGAAAGAGCAAATCTTCAAATAACGCATCCGGCTCCAATAACCCCAGAGTGGGTCCCAGCAATAAGCCACAAATAAGCAAAGGCAGTATTGCCGGCAGCTTAATGCGCCACGCTAACCACTGACAACAAATGGACAGCACACCAATCAGGGCAAGCAATGATAAGTCAGACATAAATTCTCCGCTGAAAGTAAGTCATTTTTAGAATAGCAGAAGCTAATACCTTGACTACCCTCAAATACCGAATTTAGATGACTATTTTTTAAATGAGAATGGCTATCATTATTTGTTTTGTTTGATATAATCATCGCGTTTCGACCATATAGAGTTCGTAAAGGAGTCTTTTAAATGCGTAAGTTAAATAAATTATTAGCCTTGCTTGCCGCGACTTCTGCGACACTGGTGTCTTTCACTAGCGCCGCCGCTGAAGTTAATATCTACTCAGCGCGAAAAGAAGCCCTGATCAAACCCGTTTTAGAAAAGTTTACCGAAGAAACCGGTATTGAAGTTAACTTGTTAACAGGTAAAGCCGATGCATTGCTTGCCCGCCTTAACTCAGAAGGTGAAAATACACCGGCTGACTTATTTCTAACTGTAGATGCCGGCGCCCTTCACCGTGCGGTTGAAGCTAACGCATTCCAGGCAGTAAATTCCGACACAATTGACTCTGCAGTTCCTGCTCATTTCCGCTCTTCCGATAACCTCTGGTTCGGACTCAGTTTACGTGCCCGTCCTATTTTTTATTCGCCAGAGCGTGTAAATCCAGAAGAATTAGAGTCTTATTTAAGCCTGGCTGATGACAAGTGGAACGACCGCATTTGCATTCGTTCTTCCAATAACCTGTATAACCAGTCCTTAGTGGCAGCACTGATTGAACACCACGGCGCAGAAAAAACAGAAAAGTGGGCAGAGAATTTTGTCGCAAACTTTGCGCGTAAACCCGTAGGTGGCGACCGCGACCAGATTAAAGGCGTAGCCTTTGGTGTTTGCGATGTAGCTGTAGCTAATACTTACTACTTTGGCCATATGCTGAACTCAGATGACGCGGAAGAACGTGAAGCCGCAAAAAAAGTTAAAATATTCTGGCCAGCTCAGGATCAACAAGGTGCTCATGTTAACGTTTCCGGTATCGGCGTGACAAAACATGCGAAAAATGTTGAGCAGGCTCAAAAATTGATTGAATTCCTGGTCTCTGAAGAATCACAAAAATGGTACGCTCAGGCCAACTATGAATACCCGGTTCGCGAAGGTGTTGAGTGGAGCGAAACGCTTCAACAGTGGGGCGATTTCAAACAGGACGATATCGAAATGGATATCCTCGGTGAAAATAACGGCGATGCCGTTCGTCTGATGAACCGCGCTGGCTGGCGTTAATTTGTATCAGGAGATACGCAAATGAACCGTGGCACGCTATTGCTGTTTGCCGTCGCGGTGTTGATAGGGCTACCACTTATTGTGGTAGCTTTGTCGTTATTAAACCCTCAATGGGACACCCTATACCATTTATGGCAAACCGTTATACCAGAGTATATCGGTCACTCCCTGATCTTGTTATTCGCCGTTGGTATTGGTGTCACTTTATTAGGCGTCAGTACAGCCTGGTGCATCAGTCAGTATGACTTTCCCGGTTGGCGCTGGACAAGTTGGGCATTATTGCTGCCATTAGCCATGCCAGCCTATATTACCGCCTATACTTATACCGGCTTACTCGACTACGCAGGACCGGTACAAGGACTGGTTCGGGATATATTTTCTGTCAGTATTGGCGACTACTGGTTTCCCGAAATCCGCAGCCTCAGCGGTGCGGTTTTTGTTCTTTGTATTGTACTTTACCCTTACGTCTATCTTATTACTCGCGCCGCCTTCATGCAGCAGTCCACCACAGCGTTTGAAAGTGCAAGAACCCTGGGCGCCAGTTCGCTAAGAAGTTTCTGGAAAGTCGCACTTCCTTTGGCGCGCCCTGCTATTGCAACCGGTGTCACTCTGGCATTAATGGAGACTCTGGCTGACTACGGTACGATGGAGTACTTTGGCATAACGGTCTTTACAACGGGAATTTTTCGCACCTGGTACGGCATTGGTGACGCACAAGGCGCGTTGCAACTATCAGCGCTTTTACTGGTTTTCGTCATTATACTCATCATGGTCGAGCGATATTCTCGTCGCCGCGCCCGTTTCTATCAACAGCGCTCAAGCACCAGAGCACCTCAGCGCCGCCCTTTAAGTGGCTGGCGCGCAGCGGTTGCGTCTTCAGTTTGCTGGCTTCCTGTTGTTCTTGGCTTCGCCATACCGGCATCGCAACTTCTGTGGTGGTCCATACAAAAATCTGAAATTTGGCAACAAAGTGCGTTTTGGGTTTTAACCTTTAATACGCTTTGGTTAGGGCTGTTAGCAGCATTAATTACGGTTGCTTTGGCGCTTTGGCTTGCTTATGGCCGGCGTCGCCACCCGACACGACCACTGCGGGCGGCTATCAGTCTGGCCGGTATGGGTTATGCCATTCCGGGTATCGTTATCGCGGTAGGGTTACTGTCCCCATTAGCCTGGCTCGATAATCAAATTATCACTATCAGCGAATGGCTGTTTAACTTTAACCCCGGGTTATTACTGTCCGGTACCGTCATAGCGCTGCTGTTTGCCTATAGTGTCCGCTTTCTCTCTGTGTCACTACAAACCGTAAACTCAGGACTTGAACAAATTACCCCACAAATGGATGACAGTGCCCGCACCTTAGGTGCGAGCGGCAAGCGTATTTTATGGCGAGTTCATTTACCACTGCTGCGCAGCCCATTGTTAGCCGCTCTTATTCTCGTTCTGGTGGATGTTATGAAAGAGCTGCCGGCAACCCTGGTATTAAGACCCTTTGATTTTAATACGCTGGCTGTGCGGGCATTTGAAATGGCATCCGATGAAAGGCTTGCCGATGCAGGCCCTCCGGCTTTAATGATTGTCGCGGTCGGTCTTATTCCGGTTATTATGTTATCCCGTGCTTTACGCAGTAATTCGATAAAAACAGGTGAGTAAATGAGCACACTACTGAATATCGATACCGTCAGTATCCAACTTTCCGGTGACCTTATTGTCGACAGGCTCAACCTGTCTTTAGACCCCGGGGACATTGGCTGTCTGTTAGGTCCCAGTGGCTGCGGTAAAACGACCCTGTTGCGTGCTATCGCCGGTTTCACTCCTGTTTCAGGAGGGAAAATTGAACTGCATGGCAAGACGGTATCGTCCGACAAAGTACAGTGGCCAACGGAGCAACGTCATGTCGGCATGATGTTTCAGGACTTTTCACTGTTTCCGCACTTAACCGTTGCCGATAACATTCGCTTTGGTATTAATCAGTTGTCGAAAACCCAGCAGGATGAGCGCATTAAAGAGTTACTCATCCGTATTGGTCTTAATGGTTACCAGAACCGCTACCCCCATGAGTTATCTGGAGGACAACAGCAACGTATTGCTCTTGCCAGAGCGTTGGCACCAAAGCCCAAACTCATGTTACTCGATGAACCTTTCTCAAGCCTCGATGCAGAATTAAGAGAAGTACTGGCTCACGACGTCCGGCGTTTACTTAAAGAAGAAGGGATTACGGCTTTGCTGGTAACTCATGACCAGCAAGAGGCTTTTGCGATGGCGGATAAGGCTGGTGTCATGTATTCCGGTCAACTGCTCCAGTGGGAAACACCTTATGCGCTATACCACCAGCCAACTCACCAACTGGTCGCTGACTTTATTGGCCGTGGTGTGCTGCTTAATGGTGAAATTAAGGATCAGGAGCTGCACTGTGCATTTGGCACCATTAAACATTCTCAATTAAGTAATAAACCCGATATGAGCGTGAACTTTCTTGTTCGCCCCGACGATGTATTGATCAACAACAAGAGTGAAATGAAAGCCATTGTTGTTGGTTGCGGGTTCCGCGGTTCTCACTATCTCTATACTCTGGAACTTTCAGACACCAGTCATGTACTTGCGGTAGGTCCTTCTCACCAACCCCTGCAAACTGGCGAGCAAATTGGTTTTGATATCGACTTTGATCATTTAGTCGTCTTCGATTCATCACTTTGTGAACTTCCGGACTGAAGCTTACTGAAAACAATGACAAGTTAAACGCCTCGCTATAGACTTTGAATAATAGTCTTAAATCGAGGGTTCTATGGATTTTTTAATTGATGCCTGGGATTTCAATCAACATCCCGCGACACAACTTCAGACACCGTCCGAAGCCACAAAGAATACCTGGTTTCATTTCCAACGTGACGTTGAAGGCCTGACTGAATGGCTAACTCAGGCAGGGATCCCCGAACCTCTCATTGACGCAGTACTCGAAGAAGACACCCGTCCCAGATTCCAGCGTCTGCCCGATGGTTTTATGTTGTTGCTACGCGGCGTTAACTTAAACACCGGTGAGTCACCGGAAGACATGCTCAGTTTGCGCATACTGTATTATAAAGGCGCTTTATACAGCTTCCGCAAACGCCCATTCTTATCCATAGCAAAGCTAAGGGAGCAACTCCAGCAACAGATGGGACCTGAGTCGTTACACGATTTTATCGTCGCACTCATCGAGCAGATAAACTTGCGCATTGAAGATGTCGTTTCATCGGCGGAGGAGCAACTTGAAGCCATTGAGGGTGAAGGTTTTGATGATACTGCGTCGGTTCAGGTAAAGCTTACAGCCCTGCACCGCAGATTATTGCGCCTAAACCGCTTTATTCGACCACAGCTGGCGGCTTTAGAAAAACTCAGTACAGAAGCTGAAAAAGTCATGACACCCGAACTGCACCAATGGTTAATCAACGAACGCGACACAACCCAACGGTTGTTCGAACAAATTGACTTAATGCTTGAACAGGTGTGGATGCAACGCGAGCAACTGCAGCAGGCGATAGCAGAAAAAATGAACCGCAACACTTACTGGCTTTCCGTTATTGCCGGTGTGTTTTTACCTCTCAGCTTCTTAACCGGTGTTTTCGGCATTAATATTGGCGGCATGCCCGGTGTTGAAAATGCTGATGCCTTTATGATCTTCTGTGGCTCGCTAGTCATTATTGCCATTGTTGAGTTTTTGCTGCTAAGGCGACTTAGATTCTGGTAATTGCGATTGAGATCAAAGCCAGCTTAGACCTAAGTCGAATAGGAAATTTGAGCCAACGGAATATGCTAAAAGGCTCTGCATAAAAGGATTTGAGGTAGTGCTATGCAACCCTATAAGAAAGTCTATTCAGAAGCTCAACAAGATCCTGAAGGATTCTGGCTTGACCAGGCGCGTCGTCTGGATTGGTTCAAACCACCAAAAGTTGCTGCGCATGTCAGGAAAAATGGCATGGCAGACTGGTTCCCGGACGGCGAAATTAATGTCAGTTACTTAGCACTCGATGCTCAGATTAACGCGGGCCGCGGTGAGCAAGTCGCTCTTTACTACGACTCTCCGGTTACTCAAAGTAAAGCAAGCTACACCTTTAACGAATTGCACTATCAGGTCGCATGCTTCGCCGACGTGCTGAAGCAGCGAGGCGTTGAAACAGGTGACCGGGTCATTATCTACCTTCCGATGATCCCTCAGGCCGCTATTGCCATGCTGGCTTGCGCGCGCATTGGGGCGATTCACTCGGTTGTTTTTGGTGGTTTTGCAGCACACGAACTTGCCGTTCGCATTGACGATGCCGCCCCCAAGCTCATCGTTACCGCCTCATGTGGTATTGAAGGTAGCAAGGTTTTACCTTACAAGCCTATTGTTGATAAGGCACTGGCAGAAGCGCAGTTTAGCCCCCGTACCATTGTTTATCAGCGCGAGCAGTGTGAGGCTGAAATGCAGGACGGCCAGGACACCGACTGGGCGAAAGCAATGGAAAAAGCCAGCCCCGCTGAAGCTGTTCCCTTACCGGCAACCCACCCGCTTTATATTCTTTATACTTCTGGCACCACCGGCAAACCAAAAGGGGTGGTACGTGATCACGGTGGGTACGCTGTCGCCTTAAACTTTTCAATGAATTACGTTTATGGGCTAAACCCCGGAGAAGTCTTCTTTACGGCGTCTGATGTTGGTTGGGTCGTTGGCCACTCTTACATCGTTTATGGACCTTTAATTTTCGGCTGCAGCAGTATTCTTTACGAAGGAAAACCTGTTAACACACCAGATGCAGGTTCCTTCTGGCGCATTGTTCAGGACTATAAAGTCAGTGCTATTTTCTCCGCTCCCACCGCGTTCCGGGCGATAAAAAAAGAAGACCCCGAAGGCGAGCACCTGAGCCGCTACGATATTAGCTCACTGCAACGTATTTACATGGCTGGCGAACGTTTAGACCCTGCAACGTACGAATGGACAACAGAGCTCACCGACTTACCGGTTTATGACCACTGGTGGCAAACAGAAAGTGGCTGGCCTATGAGCGCCAACCCCGTGGGAATTGGCGCAGTTAAAGTGAAACCCGGCTCTTCAACCTTCCCGGTTCCGGGTTACGAGATCAGCGTGCTGGACCCTTTAGGTAAAAGTCTAGGCAGTAAAGAAGAAGGTGCCATTTGTGTGCGTTTACCTTTACCTCCGGGTTGTTTAACCACCATTTGGGGTGACGAGGAACGGCTACAGGGCAGTTATTTGAATGCATTCCCCGGTTACTACTGCAGCGGCGATGGCGGTTACATAGATGACGACGGCTATGTATTCATTATGGGTCGCACGGACGATGTGATAAACGTTGCCGGTCACCGCTTGTCTACCGGCGAAATGGAAGAAATTCTGGCCAGCCATAAAGACGTAGCAGAATGCGCCGTGGTTGCCCAGCCCGATGAACTCAAAGGAGAGTTGCCAGTTGGCTTTGTCATTCTTAAAAATTCATCCACTATTGGTCATGAGCAATTGCAGCAAGAGCTCATCCAGTCTATTCGCTCCGAAATTGGCGCAATTGCCTGCCTGAAGACCTTACACATTGTTCCCAGATTACCTAAGACTCGCTCGGGGAAAATATTAAGGCGTCTTATCCGGCAAGTTTTGCAAGGGGATGATGTTGCCGTTCCATCGACCATTGACGACCCAACAAGTATTGATGCTATTAAGGAAACTCTGCGTTAAACTATCGCCCTTTCTTTTTAACAGGAACAGGGTGTTATGACGTTATCGATTGTTGCGGTTGTTCTGGGGTTAGCGGTATTAGTCTGGAGTGCTGACCGCTTTGTTGAAGGCGCGGCTGCCGTAGCACGACATCTGGGTATGGCGCCTCTGGTTATCGGTATGGTCATTATTGGCTTTGGCACGTCAGCACCCGAAATGGTGGTGTCGGCCTTAGCCTCTATGCAAGGTAACCCGGCTTTAGCTTTGGGTAATGCTTACGGCTCAAACATTACCAACATTGCTCTGGTTCTGGGGATAACCGCCCTGCTTGCGCCTATCGCTGTAAAGTCGGTCGTTATTCGCCGCGAAATGCCAGTTTTAATAGCCATTACCCTGTTAAGCGCCGTTTTCCTTCTCGATTACCAAATAACACGACTTGAAGCTGTACTTTTACTGGTTGTTTTCCTTGGCTATATGGGCTGGTCTGTATGGATAGGCTCTAAAAGCAGTGACGACAGTTTAGCCGCTGAATACACGCAAGAAATTGACTCGCACCCTTTACCGATGAAGCCCGCTATTATCTGGCTTATTGTCGGACTGTTGCTGCTTATTGTCAGTTCCCGCGCTTTAGTCTGGGGCGCAGTAAACATCGCCGTATCGCTTGGCGTCAGTGACTTGGTCATCGGCCTGACCGTAGTCGCCATCGGCACCTCTTTACCGGAATTAGCTTCAGCAATTGCGGCCACGCGTAAGAACGAACACGACCTGGCATTGGGTAACGTTATTGGTTCAAATATGTTTAATACGCTGGCTGTTGTAGGTATTGCCGGAGCTATTGAACCGGTGTCACTTGAGCCGCTTGTATTAAGCCGTGACTGGGTTGCAATGGCAATACTGACGCTGTTACTGATGGTCTTCAGTATTCGCAAAGCCCGTCAGGGACGAATTAATCGCGTACATGGTCTTATCTTTATTTGCCTGTACCTGCTCTATACCCTGTACTTATTGAAGACTGGGTTTATCGCACCGCAATAAAACACTATTGCAAATCGTTCGCATTTAACATAGACTATCATTACTAACTGAGGTGATAGTCTATGTACGTATGTCTTTGTAAGGGCGTTAATGATAAAGCCATTCATCAGGCGGTTATTTCTGGTGAAGTGAATTCTATGCGAGACCTGCGCCAACAATATGGTGTGGCTTCTCAGTGTGGATGCTGTAAAACTTGCGCCAAAGACGTACTTCACGAAGCTCTCGAGCAACGATCCAACCAAGCAGGTAAAGAGACCCAACTTCCGGTTTCCGTATGCTACACTTAATTCATACCTAATGAATTAAGGAGTAATACGGCTATGAAAGGTGATGCTAAAGTCATCCAGCAACTGAATAAAATACTGACGCTAAAACTTACCGCTATAAACCAGTACTTTCTTCATGCCCGCATGTATCGCAACTGGGGCTTTGAAAGCCTGAACAAACCTGTCTACAAAGCTTCTATCAATGAAATGAAACACGCCGACGTTCTCATCGAGCGCATTCTATTTTTAGAAGGCATTCCTAATTTACAGGAGCTAGGCAAGTTATACGTTGGCGAAGATCCCAGAGAAATGCTGGAGCTGGACCACAAAGTTCAGTTTAAAGATGTCAGTGCCATACGCGAAGCGATTAAAGAGTGTGAGCAACATCAGGATTACGTCAGCCGCAATGCCCTGCGTGACATTCTCGACTCTCAGGAAGAGCATCTCGACTGGCTTGAAACCCAAATTGATCTTATATCGCGCCTTGGCAATGAAGTTTATCTGCAAACAAAAATTCAAGGAGCTGAATAATGAACAGAGATAATAACGTCGTTGAGCAGCTCAACCGTCTTCTGGCTTTTGAACTCACTTCAATTGACCAGTACACATCGCATTCACGGCAATACGAAGACATGGGCTTAATGAAGCTTTATGAGCGTATTAACCATGAAATTGATGATGAACGTGGTCATGCAGACTTGCTCATTCGCAGAATTCTATTTCTGGAAGGTAAACCCAAAATGGATGCGCGTGAACCTCATACCATAGGTTCAGATGTCCGCGAAATGCTGGAAAACGATCTGCAGCTTGAGTACAACAACGCAAAAACGTTACGCGAAGTCATTGAGTACTGTGAAGAAGTTGATGATTATGTCACCCGTGAGATGCTGGTCGGCATTTTGAAAGATACTGAAGAAGACCACGCTTACTGGTTACAAATTCAACTGAACCTGATGGATCGCCTGGGCGAGCAACTTTACTTACAAAGTATGATGTAAATAGGGTCCCCTCTTTCTGCAGACACAAAAAAACCGCCTCAAGGGCGGTTTCTTTATATAGAGGAGTTAACTCGGATCATACGCAGCTATTGAAACGGAATTTCAGAGCAGATAACTGGTATTTCATGCTCAATATTAGTGTTCTCGTAATCCCTTCTAATCCCAATTAATCTCTCTAAAGCTTTTTGTGTCTGGTACTTTTCTTTAACTGGGCCTACATGGATAGCTTTTACCGATTCCAAACAAAAAGACTTATCAATGTATGGCTTTAATAAATTATTATCTGCTCTAAATTTGATGTTTTGACTGTTCGCAGAAACAGACTCTACGTGTCTGAACTCCTTTTCTTCGTGAAAACTCATGTGCTTTAAACTTGCGTTAAATTTCTGAACCTCATCGATCACTGCTAAATAGTTTTCTCCAAATTCGCCAAGCGACACAAGCTGAGCTATTTCACATATAGCTTGACTAACACGCTCTTGGGCAAGCCTTTCTTTATCTTCATCCGTATATTTGCATTCAAGAATATTGAAATTTGAGTATTGGATATACGTCGGTTCAAATTCGATCGCAAACATTCCATAGGATCGCCATTGACTCAACAAATCAGATGAACTGCTAAATGAACACAAAAACGCCGGTTCTTCTCTTTCAGAAAACGTAGCAAAATTATTAAATTCATTTTCAAAAATTCGGTGAGCTTGTTTGAGGTACTTATCCGTCGATTGAGCGTATTCTGATAACTTTATTTGCTTCCCTATGTAATCAAAGCCTTCTTTCATCTCTTGTGAATCATTTAGATAACGAGCATCGGTTAAACGTAAGGTTTGAGTTTCAATTATGCTTACTAGTGCTTCCAAATTAGTGTAATGAATCAACCTCATTATTTAGCTCGCTATCGCTTAATTAAGTGGTTATTCACTATGCATCAAATAGCTCGCGAGATATAGTCCGTCATCGTAAGCAAAGTCAGACTCAGGAAAACCCTACTGACTATTTAGAGTTCTTGGATAGCATAGCGATGTTATTGAGCAGTAGGGCTTGCTGTTTAATATTAAGTGAGCAAGTCTACCAAGCAGTTCCAATTAACTTCTTACTGGATAATTGAAGAATGCTAGTATGTCTAGCACTGAAGAATAGTACTTAAAAAAACTAAATCAGAGCAAGAATAAATGACAACAATTATTCAATTGTCCAAATGGATTGGCATTCCGATGTTTCTTATTTATTTAACCGCTATGGTCGTCATCCCTGCCTTTTCCAACGACTGGGATCATGTACAAAATGTCTGGGAAAGATGGCAAGGTTTAAATGTAGGTGTTTTAGCTTTCATGACTAGCTTAGTAGCGCTTAATATTTCTAGATATAACGCAGAAAAACAACGCATTCGTGAATTTCGAGCTGCTCAAGCAAATTTACCATCCGCGCTCGACGAATTGTGCCATTATACTGATACAATGTCTGAGCATTATAAAAAGGCTTGGGACGCAATTACTAGTGGTGGATGCTTTAATGTCACACTGCCTGAATTAAGTACATCCTTTAAACCTGTTTTTTCTGAATGTATCAGACACGCCCGGCCAGAGGTAGGTGATTGGCTTGCAGCTATTCTAACTAAGTTACAAATACAAAGAGCTCGCTCTATTTCTTCTCACGATAACCCTCTAAGTTCAAAAATAAGCTCTTTAAACAACCATGCTATTTTGGATCATATGTATTCAATCGGGGAGCTAAGAGCTTTAATAAATAGAATGTTTCCATTTGCTAGAGGTGAAGAGAATTTTAACGACGAACCTCTTAAGCTAACAGAGTTTTATTCTGCCTATCACAACGTCGGAATAGCCCCCGAACGTTTCAGGTATACCCCGTCAGCAGATGATGAAGAATACGATTTACAGATAATGACCTGCGAAAGAATTGAAGACTAAAAGGGGAAGGTACAGACTCTATTTTGTTTCATTTTTTCGGCGCTGCGTTGTAAATTTAGCGGCGCGCTACACTTTCTGCAGACACAAAAAAACCGCCTCAAGGGCGGTTTTTTTTGTATCTGGCGGAGAGAGAGGGATTCGAACCCTCGATACGTTGCCGTATACACACTTTCCAGGCGTGCTCCTTCAGCCACTCGGACACCTCTCCTCTACAAGCCGCGTATACTAAGGGAAAGAGGGAGGCTAGTCAATGACTTTACCAACACTTTGATTGTTGATTAATAAGTGGTCACTGTACCACCTTTCTGTACCACCTCAAACTTTAATCAGTGTGTCCTAGCCAGCTACCCTTAATCTTGTACTTACCATGAAAGACGTGAATACCCTTCCAGTAGTCTGCTAATAAAGCTTTATAAGTAGCTCCCAACGCTGACATCACATCGCAGTATTCATTCCAAAGCGACTCAGTCATTGGCTTTTCTGGGGTTGTATCACCTTTATTCAATCCGCACGGGTATCTAGCCCAAGACATTAAGCCATCTTCTAGATTCTTGAATGTTTCTACGAAACCTGACAAGTCAACTAAGCCTGACTTACAGACCTTTCCTGAGAGTTCACTCAATGAATGACTTTTTAAGTTCTTATTCAGCCTCCCATTTTTAATCCAATCAGGGTTGTCATACACTAGTAATCCTTTAAGCGCATTCTCCAATGCGAACCCCGCAATCAGAAATGAGGCTCGACTTGAAGCATCAATTTGCCACACTACCTCACTATTCGAGTGGTGTGTCATCATTGATAGACCTTCTCTTCCCCTAATATTTACTGCTTGAGTGTGTAAGTTATCGGCAACCAAAAACCAAGAGTGAGGAACTGCCGACTCTTCAAATTGTTCGTTAGTCATCATAATCAATTCGACTCAAGCTTAACCCATAGTCATTGTGCGCGTACGCGACATCGACTCGATAAATAGGAATGACTGAACCAAGTTCTCTCACGATGGCTATGAGCTGTGAGAGGTTCTCTTCTGATATTCGCCCACCAACATAGATAGCAGTGATAGCATCGTTACTGTAAAACATCTGCCCATGACTTTGGGCTAAAAACCGATACTCACATTCATAACGCCATTGCTCGTGTTTTACCTGCAAACTTTTGTAGAAAGACATCGACACTTCATTGATGTGCTCCGCCTCATCAAAGTTACATATATTAGGTGATACTGAGTAGCTTATTGGCTTACCAGCAACTCTAACAGTCTCATTCAGCCTCTCGAAAGAGTCCATCAAATCTGGTTGGCTCCACTCAATACAGAATCCTTTAAAGCCACCTCCATAGTGTGCCCACATAAGCATATTTTGGTAATGTGCTGGAATTCCATGTTCGTCGCTGCTAATTGATGTTGAAAATATACCTAAACTATCCCGACCATCTGCAAGCTCCTTAAGGAAGCTCTCGACAGCTTCGCGTTGAACCTCTTTGAACCCCTCGGGGTCTCTGATATAACGCTCGCGAGTAATCTGTTCTGCTTGAACTAACGTTTGAGCCATTTCAAGCTCAATCAGCAAATGGTTATACATTCTGAACATGAAGCGTTCTGAAACTCCCTCAAGCCTAAGCTGCCCCGCATTGGAGTAACCTTCAAACGGGTCATTGAGTTCTGCTGGTGAGCTAAACCAAGCGTACGAATTTCGGAGTGCATCTAGTGAGTAGCCTTCTCCATCAAAATCCCTAAATTTGTATACCTTCATGGCTGCTAATAACTCCTTTTCGCTACTTGTAACTCGTACTAGCTGGAAACAATTTCGCCCCAAAAATCTGTGATGGGCTCTAGATACAAGGCAACGCTCAGTTCCCCCATGGGGACTATTGGATTTCCTTGAATTCAGTGGAGATTTCAGCGCACAGCTCGAGTTGACGTTTGGTTAGCTTTCTGGCTACTTTCTGGTGTCCAATAACTCTACATAGTCTACCAAGAACGGCACTGTATCGACTTATCCAATACGCATTTTCCGAGTACTCAACCCACGGGTAATCTCCCAAACTTTTTTCTAATCTTTCGACGAGCAGTCTTTTTCTCGCGACGATTTCTAAAACCATAGCGAGGTTTTGCAGCAACGAATTCAGTGCATCACCTAAATCATCAGGAGCTACCTCCTTAGCGTTACTATGGGCGTAGACCACTTCTATCAGAGGCATGCCAAAATAATCTTCGTAGCGGGCGTTTTTTAGAGGTTGCTGCAACAGCCTCTGGATTTCTTTGTCTAACCTTGCGCACTGCCGCTCAAACATTTCTAATTGCGTGACTCGACCTGTAAACCCGAGCTGAAGAGCTACGATTATCGCTGCCCCTAAACCTGCAATAGGGGCTAATAATACCCCTACAAAGGAAGCAAACTGAAACCATGCTTGAGAATCGAGAGTGAGCACTTCATTATTCATTGCTCCTCTTATGAAATAGCCTCCAATCACCAAAGTAAAAACTGCTAGCGTTGCTATAAGTACGTACCTAGAAGCGGGTGTTAGCTGAGTCAACTCATTGTCCTCTAAAAGCTTTTTGATTTAACTTATTATTGCGTCGTCAACATCTTTTCACAACTCAAGCTATGAAGCACAGTTTGCGTTGCTTGTGTAACTGCACTTATAAGGTACCTCTTAACGAGACACCATAGTGAGTTACAAGATATGTATCATAGAAGTTGGTATCGATAAGGAAACAAACCTAACCTAAGCGATCTAGATCCTATTAAGAAATAATTGAGGAAAGGGTTAGTATTGTGCTAATTGATCAAAAAAGCTGGCACTTAACCTAATAAGTGCCAGCTTTCATACTAAAGACATTAAGCAATTTTAAAGCGCTTCATACCATTATTTAACCGTTTTGCTAACTCATTCAGTTCACGGCTGGCTTCGCTAATTTGCTCTGAGCCTGCTGCCGTTTGCTCCGCGGCTTCTGTAATTGAGGAGAAGTTTTGATTAATTTCCTCTGCAACCGCTGTTTGCTCTTCTGCTGCAGTCGCAATTTGTGCATTCATGTCACTCATTTTTGCCACAGAATTATTGACTGCGTGTAGGGACTCACCGGCTGAACGGGCTTGCTTCACACTTTCTGCCGCTTTCTCCCTGCCTTTGTCCATCACTGAAACTGCGTCAGTCGCACTGCCTCGCATGGTTTCAATTAAGCTTTGAATACTGCGGGTTGAATCCTGTGTCCGGTTCGCCAGCGCCCTTACTTCATCGGCAACCACCGAGAAACCCCGGCCATGTTCGCCAGCTCGTGCCGCTTCTATAGCTGCGTTTAATGCTAGTAGGTTTGTCTGGTCGGCAATGCCCTCTATCACTTCCAGCACCTTGTGAATTTCTGCCGTGTTGTCAGACAGTTCACCAATGACTTTAGCAGCACCTTCAACCTGGTTGGCTAACTCTTCAATGGAAAGAACCGTCGCTTCGACCTCACGGCTGCCTGCAACTGTTTCTCTGTCGGTATCATCGGCCAACTGCGCCGCCTGCTCAGTATGCTGAGCAACTTCACGAACCGTTTGCGACATTTGATGAATAGCCGTTGCGCCCTGAGTGGTTTGTTCTTGCTGCTGAACCACCAGTTTTTGGTTATTCCCCGCCGTTTCAGCAAGCTCATTTGAGGAGTTCAGAATGGTACTCGCTGATTCATTAACATCTCCCAGAATACTCCGTAACTGATTCACCATACGGTTAACATCGGCCATCATGCTATCTTCATAGCGTGTATGGGTTGAGACGGTTAAATCGCCATCGGCAATGCGTTGCAGAGCTTCTGCCGCTTCCTCGGGTTCACCGCCAATCGTGTGTGTCAGTTTAACTACGATTTGCCAGGCCACCAGTCCGCCACTGATAATGGCAAACGCAGTAACCCACCACATTAAGGTGGCAAAGTTCTCACTGCGGCTCATTACCTCTTCCGTACCGGCTGAGATACTTTGTTCCTGATAGTCAATAAAGGCGTTAATTCGGTTTAACCACTCCGCATAAATTGGCGATACTTCATTAAGGACGTATTCCTGAGCCTGTTGCCTTTGGTTCGAGTTTAACAGGCGCTCTGTTTCATCAGCCGCCGCCAGACCCTGAGCCTGAATGTCTTCAATTTCACTCAATAACTCACGTTCCTTACTGTTTACCAACTCGTTATCGGAAAAAATGTCAGTCATACCGCTATCAGCTTTGCTGTAATTGGATTTAAGATCGGCAATTAGGTCACGTAGCGGTGGACGTTGGTCGGCATTTTCAACCAAAACTAAATCACGCAAGGCTATTGCACGGTCATGCACACTGCCTCGAAAGTTAATAGCAAACCGTTGTTTTTCACTACCCACTTCGTTAACTCTTACCAGGGTTTTATCAATTTCACCAACCTGATATGTACCGACGATGGTGGTTATAACAAGTAATAGCAGAATAAAGGCAAACCCTGCATACAAACGATTTGCTATGGTCATTTAGCGCTCCAAAGGCTTTTTAATAAGTCGATTCTAAGTTGTTGAACGGTTATACAGATTGAAACGCAGAATGGATCAAAAAAATTGATAAATTGAGGTAGGTATAATCGATATGTTCAATTATTGTTTAATAAGCCAACGAAAAATTCGAACTTGGCTAGGTACATAAAATAAGTATTCAGGGTGCCACTGTACACCGATAATGGTTTGCTCATCCTGCCCCTCGGAGGCCTGCAAAAAGCCATCCAAGTCCCAACCCACAGCAAGCATACCAACACCCGCTTTTTTGACGATTTGCGAATGCAGGCTATTAACTCTCAGTTTTCGCTTTCTACAAATCTTCGCCAATTTACTTTTAGGCTCAATAAATACCTGCTTAGTGGGTAAAAGTCCCGGGCGGTTATAGGTCAACTGACGCAATTCCCGAATGTTCTGGTCAAGTTCGCCACCGAGCACTACATTAATTAACTGCGAACCGCGACAAATGCCTAACAGCGGCTTCTTATTCTCCAGAGCCCAGCGTATCCAGGCAATTTCGAGTTCATCGCGATCAGGGTCATACTCGCCGTCACGCTCTGGCGGCTGGTTATATTGTGAGGGGCTAATGTCGTCCCCTCCTCCAATAATCACTGCATCGATATTGTCCGGCTCACAACGGTGCCTGACACTCGAACGCAAAGGACGAGCTCCAAGGCATTTGAGAATAAGCCAGGTACACCACCAGGACGGAGACCAACGTCTGGCGGTTCCGGTTACAACCACTCGCGGTCTTTCAGCCATTGCTCCAGCCTTTCTTTCCAGTCTTTTTCTGAGACACCAATTAAGGGACGCTCAGCGTCAATAAACGCTTGTTTCCAATAGTCTAACGCTTGCTGATCATTAGCCAGAGCGTCGACCACCCACCAAACTTTCCAGGGCTCGGTTAACTGCCAGTCAGGATGTTCAAGCTGACAGTTCGGTAAGCGGTAATGAAAAGTCGGACGGGCCTTTATCTTTTTGTCATCTACTGCTCCCATCACTTTTTCTTCATCTAAGAAAGCAAAGAGAGGCAACATATCCAAAGCACGGTTACGAGTGGCGTTGTGCTTAAGGTAGTCATCGATAAGCTGTTCCTGAGTCACCTCATGTTGGTTAACCAACAGTCGGATGTAGGCCTCGGGGTATTTATCGATGTAAGGACTGAGTTTGCGCGTTGTATCGACGCGATGCGCTTCAACCAACCACCACTGCAACAGAGAGAATGCCTGTAAATAACGCAGCAATACATTGGCACTTAATGATGGCACTTCGGGGTTAATATGGACACCATAAGCCGCTATCCAGGACTCATCTGTACCTTTTGCTCCGGCTTCTCTCAGCGCCTCCGTTAAGGTAAGTAACTGCTCACATTGCTCCAGCGTTAACGGCGGGCAGACAATTTCAATGGGCACAAGGTTTTCAGCAAGACTGCCGAGTTCTCGCACCCAGGCGGACTTGTCTCCGCCCTCTGCTTTCGCTTTTCGTTTTAAATAGTCCCAGTCAATCTCAACTTTAAACGAACCAAGACCGTCCACCTCAATTTCTTGTTCCGCTTTGGAAACAGAAACTAACTCACCGGGCAGCACTCGCTGAATGACATCAATAGTCTGGCTTAAAGTTAAGCCGCTAAATTCCAGTTCAAAACCGACTTTTCGGTCTTCGCCTTCATAATTTAGCGGCTCAGTTAATGCTTTAAACGACTCATTACTCAATAGAAAATGTCCCCGCTGGTCCCGGAAATACAACTGGGCTTTCGAAGCCATCGTTACTGACACTAGCTACACCAAAAATGTAATTATCGATCACCACATTTTCCAGTGTGTACTCGTTTACATTACCAACGTAGCGACTGAACTGCCACTGTGGGGCACTGGTTAAACGCCAGTAAACTTTATAACCCGCAATATTTTCTTCATCTTCTTCCTGGGGTGCCCAGCGTAAAGTTGTATCCGGTTTTACTGCACCTTCTATCTCGACATTGGCAGGTGGTCTTGGTGCCCACGACATACTTGCCATAGAAACCGCGTTCAACGCAGTTAGTTTAGCCGCGTAATCAAAATCGACACCCTCTATGGTATCGCCATATTCAATACCATTCTCAACACGAAGGTCCTGATGCTGACGATTATAGTTTTCGTTGGTTTCCATAATACGGATACCCGCATAACCTAAATCGTTAAAGGGTCTGTGGTGCCCGCCACGACCAAAGCGATCTAAGCGATAAACAATCATCGTGTCTAAGTTGTTGATGTAACGATCCGCCACTGTATCAATATAGCGTGCCAGGTTGCGTGAGGGAGAGTCTACTTCACCACCATAGAAACGACGCATGGTCGCTTCGCGGTCTGATTCATTCATACGGGTGCCCTCAGCAAAAATCCGTGCTGTGGTGTTATTAATGACTCCGTTAATGCCTTCAATGTTACCAATCATGTCATTATTAAGCACTGCGGTAAGGTGCCAGCCTTCTTCTTTGGCTTTTTCGGCCAGAATTTTCCCGCCAAACAGACCTTGCTCTTCACCGGCCAGGGCCGCATAAACAATAGAGCCGTCGAATTCGTATTGGGTTAGCACTCGTGCCGCTTCTAACGCACCGGCGACACCAGAGGCGTTATCGTTTGCACCGGGAGCGTCTGAGGTATAATCCATAACATCGCTAACGCGCGAGTCAATGTCTCCGGACATCATCACGTAACGGTTAGGGTCCGTTTTGCCCCGTTGAATGGCAATAACACTTTTCACTTCCACAGGGTCAGGTATGCGCGTTTCACCGGAAATTGTATCGCTGACATACATGACTTCAAGACAGCCGCCACAGGCTTCGGATATACGTTCAAATTCGGCAAAAATCCAGCGTCTTGCGGCACCAATACCACGCGTATCCGACTCGGTTTCAGATAAGGTATGACGAGTGCCAAAGTCGACCAGAGTCTGAATGTCACTTTCAATACGATCGGCCTGCATTGCACCAGCTATTTCGTGCAGTTTCTCCTGCTCTTTATAATCGATACCGTCCTGCGCCATAGCCGTTAGCGGTAATGCCAACCCTATGCTTGCTGCTAAAAGCGGATTTGCCCATGATTTCAACATAATTGAACACCTGTTATTAAATAAACAATGATTTGATTATGGGGCAAATACCCGACGATGGAAAGCCACGGCCATCAGTCATGCAAATAGTTGACTTACGACGGCGCAGTCAACTCAGACAGGTCAATGAGAGTCTGGGTCACGTCAGTCAACGTCATAACCGCCTGAAGCTGAGAAAAGTTGTGCTCCAGTTCTTTTGCCCGATGCGGTAAGTAGCGGTGAATATAGGACAAACTTTCACTCAGTTCCTCTGGGAAGCGGTTAGCACAGGGCTGGGCTGAGACCAGAACCGCAACAAAGTTACTGTTGTCGTTTAGAAAGCGTATATATTCCGCCGCCTCTTCAAAACTCTCGTATTCCCCAATATCTCGCCCCATAACCGCTTCTTTTTGAAGCGCACTGCTTACTCTTAAAATCAGAATACGCGACGAAAATTCATTCCCATCCGATAACTGACGAAGCTTCTGCCTTATATGGGAGCTGAGCCGTCGCCCACCAAGAATCCGGTCGCCATTAGCTAACCAAAATTCAGTCTCATTAAACAATGTGGGCAAGCCTTCTGTTAACGACATTAGCCCGGCAAGCTCAGGTTTCCACTCAACGCCTCGTTTATAGAGAAAGAGCGCATTCGACAATACATGAGGAAAAATCTTATGTTTTGCTGAGGACTCATCACTGAGTCGCTTGAAATTTAATTTTTCCGCCCCTTTAGAGCGGTAGTCCTGCAACCTGGATAAATCTGGCTTTTCATCCGTTTTATTCTGCCAAAACGGTGTCCTTATTGAGTTTAGCTCAGCGTAAACAAGCTGCTTTTCGTTACTATGGGTTATTGTTAGTTGGTAACAGCGCGTACCATAGCCAGCAGCCCGTAGCGCACTCAAGGTGGCCATTAAAGACTTATCTGTTTGCAATGCCTGTAGAGGAAGTAAGTACTCGCGCCAGACTTTATTCACCGGCAAGCTAATACGAAAAAATGTCACTTGCCGACGGGTTTCTTTTCGGGAGCCTCTTAACTCTGAAACGCTGGTTTGCACCCACGTCTGCTCAAGAAGCTCAGCAAGCAAGTCCCCTTGATGCTGCTGCCAGCTATTCAGTAGTGTCTGGTTTGCTGCTGTTCTTATTACCGCAAAGGTACTGGAGTTGTTGCTAAGAAGAATAGGCAAAGCCTGAATCGCATTAAACCAGTAATTCTCATGCCCCCGCGCAATGACTTGTTGTGCGACATGTTCAACATTAATTTTGTAACGCCTTCTGGACTTGGTCACAATGTCTGACAGAAGCAGGCTGAGGTCATCATCCGACGACTCATCAAAGCGCTTTAAACGCAGATATAAACAGGTATCTCTATTTTTTACGCCGACAACCCGGTATTCGTAGCCAGTATTAGCATCAAAAGTAAAATCATCTGAAAAACCACAAAAATAGAGAGTTACACGAGCATGCTTTAATCCAGTCAACTGCTGTTCAAAAGGAAGTTTTAGCTGTACCCCTGAATGTGAAACATCCACCGTCATGGCATTTAACCTTTGCCCGTCAGCAAGTTCCATTTTCACTGCGGTAACCAGATTCACTCGTTCTTCACTACGCTTATATTCATAGCCAGCCACAAAGTTGTCTAGCGCATTGTCCTGTTCTTCCTGCTCCTGAGCTTTATGTTCAGCAAGTTTTTGATGGTGCGCTTTTAACGCCAGTATTTTTGCTTTGGTGTCATTGGTAAAAACCCCTTTATACGCACGTAAGCCTTCTTCAAATATTTTTCTGGCGGTTAAGTCAAAGTAATGTGTGCGGCCTTGAAAGGTATAGGGTTCAACTTCCGCAGGAATTTTTTTGCGGAGATCAACAACGCCCAATGCGGGTTTGGCCAGTTCGGTAATTTGCATGCGAAGCTTGAGCTTTTCCGGCCCGCTTAAGTGCGCTGTTTTGCGTTTAAACAGAGACTCAAATTGAGAGCGATGGTAATCTGTTTTAAGCTCATCAACTAAGGTTTCTATTGGGGCGTCACTGCTCATAATGGCTGCTGGTCAGTATCGTTATTATTTTGTTCAACATTTAATTTACATTAACGCTAAGAGGATCTTCATGCAAACGCTTTTACTTGGTTACGGTGATATTGCAGACCGCGTCGCGCAAAGGCTTAGCGCATTTAAAAACCAGGTTACCGGAGTTTGCAGAACACCCGGCAATAAACCCGTGCGCCCGGGTGTCGACTTAATAGCTGCTGACCTCGGCAACGAACAAGAGCTTTATCAGCTGTTTAGACAGAAATGGGACAACGTCTTGATTACTCTCACCCCGGCGAAAGGAGCAGAAGATAGCTATCACCAGGGTTATGTCGTCCCCTGCCGACATCTGCAGCAAGTATTATCACAGCAAGCCCATCAGCCGAATATTATTTACGTTTCCAGCACAGGTGTTTATGCGCAACGCGAAGGCGAATGGATAGATGAGAACAGTCCAACTGAACCTACATCAGCTTCCGGTAAGGCATTATTGCAGGCGGAGTCACTTATTCATGCGTTGCCGGGCCCAACTTCAATTCTTCGTTGCAGCGGCATTTACGGCGAAGGTCGTGACTTTTTACTGCGCCAGCTCAGTCAGGGAAAAGTCCAGTTGCGCGACAGTTGGACCAACCGCATACACCAGGACGATGTCGCAGGCTTTATCGTCCACTTGTTGACAGAAGTCATCCGCCCTCTTTCTGTTTATTTAGTCAATGACGATGAGCCCGTGAAGCAATATGAAGTTTACCAATGGCTTGCTCAGCAGCTCGGTCTGGAACTGCCGGAAAATATCGATACTGAGGTAGGGCCCAGAGGCTCCAAACGCTGCCTGAATAAAGGACTTAAAGACAGTGGCTACCAACTGCAGTACCCCAGCTTTCGTCAGGGTTATGCAGCTTTGGTTAAACAGTGGCAGCGTCAATAACGCTGCTTACTGGCTGTCAAAGTAGTCCAGCATCCCCTCGGCTGCATTGCGCCCTTCAGCGATGGCGGTCACGACTAAGTCAGCGCCACGTACCATATCACCGCCGGCAAAGATCTTCGGATTACTGGTCTGCATAGCAAATTCGGTATCGCCGGTGGCAAGCACGGTACCCCAGTCGCTTAGTTCCACTTTGTGTTGTTGTAACCATTCTGGTGGGTTGGGCTGATAACCAAAAGCAATAATCACCGCTGTGGCGGGCATCAGAAACTCTGACTCAGGCACCGGCTGCGGCCTGCGCCGGCCATCTTCGTCAGCCGGACCGAGCTCCGTGCGCACCATTTTCACACCACTGACTTTGCCTGTACCGTCAGTAACTACCTCCAGTGGTTGCAAATTAAATTCAAAAGATACGCCCTCTTCCCGGGCGTTCTGCACTTCTTTGCGGGAGCCCGGCATGTTGCCTTCGTCGCGACGATACGCACAAACAACCGACTTGGCTTCCTGCCTAATCGAGGTTCTGACACAGTCCATGGCCGTATCACCACCGCCAAGTACAACCACGGTCTCGTCTTTAACATCAATAAGCGGATACTGAGACATAGGCTCATGAGCCATAAGTCGTTGGGTATTGCCAATTAAAAATGGCAATGCCGGATAAACGCCCTCTGCATCCAGACCTTTTAATTTACCATCCAGCGCTTTATAGGTTCCCAGAGCCAGAAATACCGCATCGTAATTGGCTTCTAACTCGGCGAAGCTGATGTCTTTACCAACATCAACACCCAGCTTAAATTCAATGCCCATGTTGGTAAATATTTCACGCCGCAAAGTCATGACCGCTTTATCCAGCTTAAATGGCGGAATGCCGTAGGTCAGCAGCCCGCCAATTTCCGGGTAACGGTCGTAAACTACGGCTTTGACACCATTACGTGCCAATACATCTGCACAAGCAAGACCAGCGGGCCCGGCACCAATAACCGCAACGCGCTCGCGGCGCTGAATAACACCACTTAAATCCGGCCGCCAGCCTTGCTTAAAGGCCTCATCGACCATTTGTTTTTCAATACTGCCAATAGTTACCGCGCCAAAACCGTCATTGAGCGTGCATGCTCCCTCGCACAGGCGATCCTGAGGACATACCCGGCCACAGACCTCCGGCAGGCTATTGGTTTTATGCATGAGCTCCGCCGCTTCAATAACCCGACCTTCGTTAGCCAGCTCCAGCCACTGAGGAATATAGTTGTGAACCGGACACTGCCATTCACAATAAGGATTACCGCAATCCAGGCAACGGTCAGCCTGACCTTTTAGCTGCACGCCGGGCATCGGGTCATAAATTTCTTTGAATTCAATTCGGCGCTCTTCAACCGAGCGTTTGGGCGGGTCAATGCGTTGTACGTCTAAAAATTGATAAATATTCTTGTTCATTACATCACCTGCACGCGTAATTCGGCGGTAGATCGAGCACGATGCCCCAGCAGCTCTTTTACGTCAGCCGTTTTTGGTTTCACAATATAAAAGCTCTCCACTACCTGCTCAAAGTTGCGCAGTAATTCACGCGAATACTGGCTGCCCGTCGCTTCGTGATGCTCATGAATTAAACCCCGTAAGTGCTCCTGAATAATTGGTGTATTCAGTGACACCGCTTCAACCAGTTCGTGATTCAGTCTTCGGTGCAAATCACCGTCACTGTCTCTTAAATAAGCAAAGCCACCGGTCATTCCTGCACCAAAGTTGATGCCGCATTCACCCAAAACCACCACAATACCGCCTGTCATATATTCACAACCGTGATCGCCAATACCTTCAACAACAGCCGTAGCGCCGGAGTTACGCACCGCAAAACGTTCGCCGGTACAACCTGCAGCATAGAGTTTTCCTCCGGTTGCACCATACAAGCAGGTATTCCCCATAATGACGGCTTCATGACTGTTATAGCGGCAGCCCGCAGGTGGTTTAATGGTAATTTCTCCCCCCGCCATGCCTTTGCCTACGTAGTCATTTGCGTCCCCGGTTAAGTGAAGTTTTAAACCACCCGCGTTCCATGCCCCGAAACTTTGACCGGCGGTCCCCATAAAACCTAAGGTGACAGGCGCTACAGCCATCCCCTGGTTTCCATATTGCCTGGCAATATGACCGGATACACTTGCGCCTACCGAGCGATCATCGTTGCGAATGGTCAGCGACCAGCGCCCGCCATTGCGTGCATCAATCGATTCTTTGCACAGTTCCAGTAGACGTTGGTTGAGCTTGCCCTGGTCATACGGCGGGTTTTTGTCCGTGCAATACAATGAATGTTCAGAGCGAACCCCGGCTGATTCCAATAAAGCGGTCAACTGTAACTGTTGCTGACGTTTGGTTTCCCCCGGCAAACGCTCTAGTAAATCAACCCGTCCAATGGCATCGGTTAACTGAGCTAAACCGAGATGAGCAAGAATGTCCCGCACCTCTTCAGCCATAAACTCAAACAGTTTTACAACGCGCTCGGGTAAACCAGAAAAGTGCTCACGACGTAAGGTTTCATCTTGCGTAGCCACACCCGTTGCACAATTATTGAGATGGCAAATGCGCAAATATTTACAGCCCAGAGCTATCATCGGAGCAGTACCAAAGCCAAAGCTCTCTGCCCCTAAAATTGCCGCTTTCACAATATCCATACCGGTTTTTAAACCGCCATCAACCTGCAGACGAATTTTATGGCGCAGGTTATTCGCTACCAAAGCTTCGTGCACTTCGACCAACCCGAGTTCCCAGGGTGAACCTGCGTACTTGACCGACGTCATGGGGCTGGCGCCGGTACCACCGTCATAGCCTGATACGGTTATCAAGTCGGCATAAGCCTTAGCTACCCCGGTCGCAATAGTACCAATACCCGGCGTTGAAACCAGTTTTACAGAGACTAAAGCTTTAGGGTTTACCTGCTTTAAATCAAAAATTAGCTGAGCTAAATCTTCAATGGAGTAAATGTCATGATGCGGCGGTGGGGATATTAATGTCGTACCAGCCACCGCGTAGCGTAATTGCGCTATTTCCGCAGTGACTTTTTCGCCGGGTAGTTGTCCGCCTTCTCCAGGTTTTGCACCCTGCGCAACTTTTATCTGAATCACATCGGCGTTAACCAGGTAATGAGGTGTCACTCCAAAGCGCCCTGAAGCCACTTGTTTAATTCGGGAATTTTTTAAGCTGTTAAAGCGTTTAGGATCCTCGCCTCCTTCACCGGAGTTTGAGTGCCCTCCAATTTGGTTCATTGCTATAGCCAGAGCCTCGTGGGCCTCAGCGCTTAACGCGCCTATGGACATAGCGGCCGTATCAAAACGCTGATACAGGCTTTCCTTTGCTTCAACTTGGTGTTTTTCAAGCTTTGCCGTTTCAGGTAATTTTATACTGAGCAGATCACGCAGGTGAGTTACCGGCCTTTGATTCACAAATTTCGCGTAAACGTCGTAGTCCCGCTGCTCACCTGTTGCTACCGCACGTTGTAAGGAGGTGACCACATCCGGGTTATACGCATGGTATTCCCCACCATGCACATATTTCAGTAAACCACCCTGAGCCAGCGGCTTACGCTTTAACCAGGCTTTGTGGAAGCTTTGCTGGAGATCCTGCTGAATATCATCAAAACCGGTACCATCAATTCGCGCCGGCACGTTTGCAAAACAAAGGCGGCGTACATCTTCGTTAAGCCCAACAGCTTCAAAGAGAGAAGAACCGCGGTATCCGGCAACTGTTGCAATGCCCATCTTCGACAGTATTTTCAAGAGTCCTTTATTCAGACCTTTCCGGTAGTTCAGCAAGGCTTCTCTAATATCCAGAGTTACTTTGCCGCGAGCAACCAATTGCTCCACCGTTTCATAAGCCAGGTAAGGGTAAACTCCAGTAGCTCCCAAACCCAACAACACCGCCATGTGATGAGGGTCTCTCGCAGACGCTGTCTCAATAATAATGTTCGAATCGCAACGTAAGTCATTAGCCACTAAAGCCTGTTGAACAGCACCAACTGCCATCGCAGCCGGTATCATCAACTGTCCGCGCTGCAAGCCTCTGTCACTCAGTATCAGAATAACGGTTTGATTGTTCTTAACCGCGTCTTTTGCATTTTCAACAAGGCTTTCTATCGCCTGCCGTAAGTTGTTTTCCTCCGGCTTGAAAGCCAGCGACAGTGTTGTTGCGCGGTAGTGCTTTTCATCCAGTTCGCGTAACTGCTTTAAATCCGTATACATCAGAATGGGTGACTCGAACACCACCCTGTCAGCATCACCAGAAGCTTCGTTAAACACATTGTGCTCGCGTCCAATTATGGTTGAAAGTGACATCACGTGCCGTTCGCGAATGGGGTCAATGGCAGGGTTTGTTACCTGTGCAAACTGCTGTCGAAAATAGTCATAAAGTAAGCGAGGTTGTTTGGAGAGAACCGCAGTCGGTGTGTCGTCGCCCATTGAACCAACAGCTTCCTGCCCATCTTTCGCTAATACACTGATAATTTGCTGCAGTTCTTCTTCTGAGTACAGGTAAGCTTTATGCAATACCAGCATGGTTTCATCGTCATAAAGACGCTGTCCCAGTTTATCTGCGTGACTGCGTTCAAACGGAATTAAGTGACGACGATGCTGTTCCAGCCATTGTTTATAAGGGTGACGCTGTTTTAATTCATCTTCTATTTCGTCGTTGTACCAAATTTTACCGGTATAGGTATCCACCGCCATCATTTGACCCGGCCCTAAGCGCCCTTTTTCTATGACTTCCTGTTCGTCGTAATCCCAGATACCCACTTCAGAAGCAATGGTCAAAACACCAGAGCGCGTTAATACATACCTGGCCGGGCGTAAACCATTGCGATCCAGACTGCATGCGACGTGTCGACCGTTACTCATCACCACGCCTGCCGGCCCATCCCAGGGCTCCATGTGCAGCGAGTTAAACTCATAAAAAGCGCGCATTTCATCAGACATTGTCGCGTCGCCTTGCCAGGCGGGCGGTATCAGCAAGCGCATAGCCCGGAATAGATCCATACCGCCGGCTAACAACAGCTCCAGCATATTGTCCAGCGAAGCAGAGTCCGAGCCGGACAAGCCGACTAACGGTTTTGCATCCTGTAAGTCGGGTAGCAAAGGGGTCTGAAACTTGTAAGCCCGCGCCTGCGCCCATTGCCGGTTACCTCTTATGGTATTAATTTCGCCGTTATGAGCCAGAAACCGAAATGGTTGAGCTAAAGGCCAGCGCGGTTCAGTATTAGTTGAGAAGCGTTGGTGGAATACGCAGATGGAAGTTTTCATATCGGAGTCGGCTAAGTCCGCATAATAGGCGGGCAAATCCGCTGCCATCATTAAGCCCTTATAAACCAATACCAAACTAGAAAGCGAAGAAATATAAAGTTCTTCCTGATTAGGAATGAGCTTCTCAATTCGCCGACGCGCCATATACAGGCGTCTTTCTAAGTCTTTCTTTCGCCAACCCGGGGGAGCAGACACCAGAACCTGCTCTATAACAGGCTCAGACGACTTAGCACCTTCCCCCAGCACTTGGTTATCTACGGGCACTTTGCGCCAACCTGTGACGGCTAAGGTCTCTCTCTGGAGTTCTTGTTCAATAAGTTGGCGTGCGGTTTCGCGCTTATCGTTGTCTCGACTGAAAAAGAGCATTCCAACGGCAAATTTTTTGCTGAGCTGCCAACCCTCTTTTTCAGCAAATTGACGGAAAAATTGCTCTGGCATTTGCAGAAGCAAACCACAACCGTCACCAGTCTTACCATCCGCACCAATACCGCCGCGATGCTGCATACGATCCAAAGCCTTAACGGCTGTAGAAATCAACCCTTGCCGAGGCTCACCATTAACGTTAGCAATAATGCCGAAACCGCAGTTATCACGCACTTCAGTCGGATCATAAAACCCCATGCAAATTCCACCCGAATAAATATTCAATAAATTCAGATTAGCATGCAGTTGTGCAGTTCGGTAGGCGATACATTTATGGCGACTATAAATATCTTGTATAAGCGAGGAATAAAAAAGGCTCCCGAAGGAGCCTGTCTTAGTTATTTTAAGCTTGCCGAAAATTCCAGCATTCGGTCCAGTGGTACCATAGCTTTTTTACCTAAGGTTTCGTCGACATGTATTTCATGAGCCTCACCACCTTCGGTAAGTGCTTCTTCAATTGCTTTTAACCCGTTCATGGCCATCCATGGACAATGCGCACAGCTGCGGCAAGTTGCACCGTTTCCGGCTGTAGGTGCTTCAATAAAGGTTTTATTCGGCTGAAGCTGCTGCATTTTGTAGAAAATGCCTTTGTCTGTCGCCACAATAAAGGTTTCGTTAGGTAATTCCTGACTCGCCTTAATGAGCTGCGATGTTGAGCCTACTGCATCAGCCATAGCGACAATATTTTCCGGTGACTCAGGATGAACAAGAACTGCAGCCTCCGGATGGAGCTTTTTCATGTCCTCCAATGCCTTTGCCTTAAATTCATCATGCACCACACAAGCGCCTTGCCACAACAGCATATCTGCACCAGTTTCACGTGCGATATAACCACCTAAGTGACGGTCAGGAGCCCAAAGTATTTTCTCGCCTTTAGCATCCAGGTGGTCGACAAGCTCAAGCGCCATGCTGGAAGTTACTACCCAGTCTGCACGAGCTTTAACTGCTGCCGAAGTATTCGCATAGACAACGACTGTCCGGTCTGGATGTTGATCACAGAATTCCGAAAACTTTTCAGGAGGGCAACCAAGATCAAGCGAGCACTCCGCTTTTAATGTTGGCATCAGTACTTGCTTTTCAGGTGTCAAAATTTTCGCCGTTTCACCCATAAAGCGAACACCGGCGACAATCAACTTCTTCGCCGGATGGTCACGACCGAACCGAGCCATTTCTAAAGAGTCCGCCACACAACCACCGGTTTCTTCAGCTAGAGCCTGAATATCAGGGTCGGTGTAATAGTGAGCCACCAACACAGCATCTTCATTAATCAGAAGCTGCTTAATACGATTAATTGTCTCTGATTTTTCTTTCGCACTTAACGGCTTAGGTTTAGGCGGAAAAGTATAATCAAGGCTATCCAGAGTTTGAATCTCGGTCATGATACTACGGCTTATTTTCCAAGTGTTCTTAATAAGTGGGGCTTATTATAGCTGAATTCAAGATGTGCTTGTAGCAAAGTAATTAGGAGTGGTGGGTTGTGCAGGATTCGAACCTGCGACCAATTGATTAAAAGTCAACTGCTCTACCAACTGAGCTAACAACCCATATTCTGATAGATAATATTAATTGGCGACGTGGTGGGTTGTGCAGGATTCGAACCTGCGACCAATTGATTAAAAGTCAACTGCTCTACCAACTGAGCTAACAACCCAACGCCAATTTTGCTGCCGTTTCTGCTTGGCAACGGCGGCATAGTTTACTGAAATAGTGCGCGTATGCAACTGAAAATTGAAAAAAACCGTGCAACTGCTCAAATCACGAACACATGTTGCTCAGTTGTTACTAATTAAGGCGCTGTTTTGCCAAATTAGCTTCGGTACTATCTGGGTATTCTTTGACCACTTGTTCATAATAAGCCTTAGCATCTGCCGACTTATTCTGTTCACTAGCTATAACACCTAGTTTCAGCAAGCAATCGCCACGCTTATTACTATCCGGGTAATCGTTTACAACAGTCTCAAATTGCTGTTTCGCTTCGTTGTATTCACGTTTTGCAAAAAACAACTGCCCGAGCCAGTAATGCGCATTTGCCGCATAGGTCGAATTTGGGAAGTTTTTAAGAAAGGACTGAAATGCGGGTATCGCATCATCATAACGTTTATCTTCAAGAACTAATGCAATAGCCTTGTCGTAAGCGTCATTCTCACTCAAGTTTGGAGAATAGCTGCTGCCGTCTGTTTGTGTAGGAACCTGCTCTAGATCGTCATAGTTGCCAGTCACTTCATTACTCTGACTATTGTTCTGCTTCAAATTACTGAAGCGACGATCAATTTCCTGATACAGCTCGCGCTGGCGCTCTAAAAGTTGCTCCAGACGATACTCATGCTCTTCGGTTATGCCTCTTAACTCAGCAACATCTTGCTGCAGAGAGCCTAACTGATTCAGCATTTTAAGCTGAGCGTCTGAGCGAGCTTCGAGCATACGCTCAATTTGCTCGAGACGTTGCTCAACATCACCTGAAGAAGACAATCCAGAAACAGGTGCCTGAGCCATAACAGCCCCAGGCACACACAAACATACAGCTAACAGCGTTTTTCTCATGTACTATCCGCTTTTCTTAGATTAGTAAACTAAAACGGCACGACGGTTTTTGGCGTATGCACGTTCGTTTGATTCGTTTACCATCGGCTTCTCTTCACCATATGACACAGTAGAGGTTTGAGAATCCTGAACACCTAAGTTATGCAGGTAGTTTTCAACCGCTTGAGCACGACGCTCACCCAACGCAATGTTGTACTCAGGTGTACCGCGTTCATCGGTATGACCTTCAATAACAACTTTTACAGACGGGTTTTTCACTAAGTAGTCAGCGTGAGCTGACAACAAGTCAGTGTATTCTGACTGGATGTTAGATTTGTCAAAAGCGAAGTAAACGATGTGTTCTTTACGTAACGCTTCCATTTTCTCTTGACGTTCTTCTTCCATTGTTTTAGCGCGCTCTGCTGCTCCAGTTTGAACACCAGAGTCTTGCTCAGCTTGTTGATTGGTCTCTTGACCTGCACCTGCACCTGAATCAGTTTCTTGATTTGAGCTACAAGCGGCCAGAGTTGCCATTGGTACAACGATTGCCAGAGCTTTAAAAAGTTTATTAAGCTGCATCCTTTTCGTCCTTATCGTTTTATCGAACAATTTAACCATTCAGGCTGTGTTTTACATGTATGGCGACCAAGCCGGTGACTTCACTTCACCATCGGTTGCCGGTAACCGTGCTTTAAAACGCCCATCGATAGAAACCAATGCCAGTACTTGTTTGTTATTATGCGTTGTACTGTAAATAACCATACTGCCATTTGGTGCCACACTGGGTGACTCATCTAATGCCGTTTTTGTTAAAACTTGCATATTCCCACGCGGGAATTCTTGTTTAGCGATATGGTAGTTGCCTCGTGTTCTGTTAACTAAAACCATATCCTTGCCAGACGGTACTATTGTACCACCTAAATTCTGTTCACCTTCAAAGGTTAACCTACGAACCTGGCCTGATGATAAATTTACGCTATATAACTGTGGTCTGCCACCTCTTTCTGAGGTGAAAATTAAGGATTCACCATCAGGCGTCCAGTTAGGCTCTGTATCAATCGTACGATTACGAGTGATACGTTGCAAGTCCTTCGTATTAATATCAAATACATAAAGCTCAGGATTACCATCCTTTGATAACACCATAGCTAATTTTTTACCATCTGGCGAGAAAACCGGACTCCCGTTAATACCCGGAAACGACGTTGTCTTTTCCCGACGGGTGGTGTAGATGTCCTGTATGAATATTTCTGCCGTTTTGTTCTCAAAGCTGACGTACGCAAGCTTGTTTCCATCAGGAGACCAGGACGGTGACATGAGAGGCTCCGGACTACGGAGCAGGATTTTCTCATTCGCGCCGTCATAATCCGCTACTGCCAGTTTATAAGGATAACGGTCTTCGTGATTCACTGTCACATAAGCAATTTTAGTCATAAAGGCGCCGCGTTCACCCGTTAACGCCTCATAAACCACATCGGAAATTCGATGCGCATAAGAACGAAACTGGTCGCCATCGATAACGCTTGAGCGAGAATCGAGAATATGATCATTACTCTGAACTAATTCGCCATTGCGTAACATCTGCGAATTACCGCCAGTAATTTGTCCTCTTAGCACATCAATAACTTCAAACTTAACCATGTAACGATCAACAGAGTATGGCTCTATCGAACCCACTAAAATCGCCTCAACTCCCATTTTCGCCCATGCAGAGTAATCAATGTCGTCATCTGCAGCCGGACGTTGCGGCATGGCGCTTGAAGGAATTGGATTAAACTTACCACTGCGCATCAAGTCAGCCGCAATTACGTCGGTAAGCTCGCTCGGAGCTTCACCTTCGCCCTTCCATTCAAACGGCACAACCGCAATTGGTCGTGCGGTATCAATACCTTCCGTGATGACGATTTCCAATACCCCTGCGCGAGCAAAAGCTGTTAGCGCAACAAAGAGTAATAAGCTGTTAATTAATATTTTTTTCATCGGTCACCTTGTTACAACTGCGGTTTTACAGTCAGTTTAATCGTACTCATTTGTTCATAAATCTCTGGATCTTCAGAAACAGGCAAGGTTGTCGCCTTCAATACCGCGTTCTGGGCTGAGCGACAAACGTTCGCATCGCCACGACCTGTGTCGACTGACTTAACGAACCCACTCGGTGCAACCCTGATAGTTAACTCACAAGACTTACCACGCATCGAGTCATCAACATTCCAGTTACGCTGAATAGTTTGCTGAATAAGTACCTGATACTTTTCAACTTCACTCATCACTTGTTGACGTCGTGCTGCCTGACGCCGGGCTCGTTCTTCTTCCATCTCTTTTTGCAATTGAGCTTCACGCTCTGCTGCTTCACGCTCCGCTTGCTCGCGCTTGCGGCGTTCTTCCTCGCGCTTCCGCCGCTCTTCTTCAGCTCGGCGCTCCGCCTCTTCTGCTTCGCGCCTACGCCGCTCCGCTTCTTTTGCGGCAGCTTCTGCTTTAGCTCTTTCCTGGGCTAACCGTTCCGCTTCTTTTTTCTCTCGCTCAGCCTGCTGTCTCGCTTTTTCAGCTTCCTGCCTTTCCAGCTCTTGCTGACGCTGAATCTCTTTTCTACGCTGCTCTTCTCGCTCACGAGCTTTACGAGCTTCCTCGGCCTGTCTTTCCAGTCTTTCTATTCGACGTTGCTCAGCCGCTTCTTGTTCCGCTTTTTTCTGTCGAATTTTATCGGCCTGTTGCTGTACTTTCGATTTATCAACAGTAACTGCGCTGACAATTTCCTCAGACATGTCGAGTTCGCTTTGATCAAGGTTAACTTCCATCGCTTCAGGCGTTGATGGTGTAAATTCAAAACTGATCAACAACACACCGGCTATCACGGCATGAATCGCAATCGAATATATCAGCGGTAAGGTTAAGCTATCTGATTTTGCCACAACTAATTATCCGACGAATCTGTCATTAAACCGACTGAAGGCACACCAGCTCTTTGCAGTAACACCATCAGCTGCACAATTTGGTTATACGATACCGCACCATCACCGTTCACCATTACGGGTGTATCGGGTTCAACTTGTAAATGCGCCGCAACCAGTGTTGCTAACTCGTCCGCCTGCATAGGCGTGTCCTTGCTATCACCCTGATTGAGGTAATACCGGCCTTCAGCATCAACTGACGCGACGAGTGGCGGTTTACTTTCCTCAGAAAGTGGCTCTGCGGTTGCTTTTGGTAAATCGACCTTAACACCCTGCGTAATTAATGGCGCTGTTACCATGAAAATAATAAGCAGAACCAACATCACGTCGATATAAGGAACCACATTAATTTCCGCAACCGGCTTACGACGCTTGCGCGGCATTACCATCATACCGTTTCGCCCTCTACTTTATTCTTGCCTGCCTGCGCCGAAGACTGACGTTGTAATATCGAGATGAATTCATCAATAAAGTTCATGTATTGATTATCAACTTTTTCAACGGTTGTCGTAAATCGGTTGTATGCAATAACGGCCGGTATAGCAGCGAAAAGACCCATAGCGGTAGCGATAAGTGCTTCAGCGATTCCCGGAGCAACCATAGCTAATGTTGCTTGCTGTACGGCACCTAAAGCGATAAAAGCGTTCATAATGCCCCAAACGGTTCCAAACAAGCCGATATAGGGGCTGATAGAACCAATGGTCGCAAGAATTCCCAGGTTATTATCTAACTTCTCAGTTTCTCTGGCGTGTGCAACACGCATTGCACGAAACGCACCTTCAAGCATTGTTTGTGTATTTGTCGTTGAATGGTTGCGCAGCCGGGCATACTCTTTAAAGCCGGCATGAAATAATAACTCCATACCTCGCGCATTTTTCGCACGGGCCGAAATTTCCTGATAAAGGCGAGCAAGATCGACGCCCGACCAAAAGCGGTCTTCAAATTTTAGCGCATCGTTTCGTGCTTGCTTCAGCACTTTCTTGCGCTGAAAAATTAGCACCCAGCCCCAGACTGACATCGCCAATAACATTACCATTACCAGCTTTACTAATAAGCTGGCCTGCATGAATAAATCAATAAACGATAACTCTGCTTGCACGCTTTAAACCCCTGACTGAATACGCGAAATTATCGGTTCCGGAATAGCAACAGCACGCATTGCCTGATTATCAATGCAAGCGGCTAAAACTGTTGCCTGGCAATGTACTCTGCCATCCTTCGCCAAAACTTTTTGTTCGAAAACCAATGAAGCTTTCTTTATTTGTGTAACTTTTACAGTCACATTCAACTCGGCATTAAACTTTGCTGCCAGTCGTAAATCGAGTTCGACCTTACGAACCACAAAAGCGATATTGTGAGCTAACCAAGTATCCTGTTCAATCCCTAACGATCGTAACCACTCTGTTCGTGCTCTTTCAATAAACTTGAGATAGTTGGCATAATAAACGATACCACCTGCATCCGTATCTTCGTAGTAAACACGAATCGGCCATTCAAAGTCACAATGAGACATTACCACCTCAAGTAAAGTTCCGAAAAGTTACTGTTGTGTAATATTTTGTAAAGAAGCCTTCAAAACTGTCACTGGTCACTTTATCAACAGACTTTTTTTTATGACAGTATTGAAACACAAAAATAACAACATGTTGTTTTTTATAAACTTTATTTCATTGTTATAAATATGTTGCGCTTTTTTTAGTCAACAAAAGCCAATTCCAGATTAGTTTTTTTAATTCGAACATCTAATTTTTCTTGTTTGATCAGAATCAGATTAACCTTATAATACTCAGCATATCAAAGACAAAGAGATTGGTTGTCACTTTTTCTGAGATTGTTTATTGAGTAATAGTTCCCTGGATTTAACTTCCTTCTTGTTGTTCTGTTTGCCCGCACATTGTGCGGGCTTTTTTTATTTCTCAGGCTTTAACCCAAAATGCTGATAAGCGCGTGGCGTAGCTATCCGGCCCCTGGGTGTTCGCTGTAAGAAGCCTTGTTGAATCAGGTAAGGTTCAAGCACATCTTCAATTGTATCTTTCTCTTCACCTATTGCCGCCGCCAAATTATCTAACCCTACGGGTCCACCGGTAAACTTTTCCATAATGGCTAATAACAGCTTCCGATCCATATAATCAAAACCAGCCTGGTCAACATCCACCATGGTTAAAGCTGCATTTGCAGTGGCTTCATCGACATCACCATTACCTCTGACCTCAGCGTAATCCCGTACTCGGCGCAAAAGTCGATTGGCGATACGAGGCGTACCTCTTGAGCGACGGGCTATCTCCCTTGCGCCTCCATCCAACATTCGGACATTCATAAAGTGAGCGGAGCGCGCTACGATGTCCGTTAATTCATTAACATCGTAAAACTCAAGACGTTGAACAATACCGAAACGATCCCTAAGTGGTGAAGTTAACGCTCCCGCCCGGGTCGTTGCACCAATTAACGTGAAAGGTGGTAAATCCAATTTGATAGAGCGGGCAGCCGGACCTTCGCCTATCATGATGTCCAGTTGGTAATCTTCCATGGCAGGATAGAGAATTTCTTCAACAACGGGACTCAGCCGATGAATCTCATCAATAAATAAAACATCGTGTGCTTCCAGGTTTGTCAATAGGGCCGCCAAGTCTCCGGCTTTTTCAAGAACAGGTCCTGACGTTGTTTTAATGCTGACATCCAACTCGTTAGCGACTATGTTTGCGAGTGTGGTTTTCCCCAACCCTGGCGGACCAAATATCAACAGATGGTCAAGAGCTTCCTGACGTTTACGCGCGGCCTCAATAAAAATGCCCATTTGCTCAACCACGTGCTTCTGGCCGGTATATTCCGCCAAAGCTTTGGGTCGTATAGCACGGTCAACGGCTTCATCTTCACCTTGTACATCGGGCTCAATGAGGCGTTGAGTGGGTATCTGATCGGCTTCAATCATTGGACTTCCTTACGACAGCTGTTTTAGCGCCAGTCGAATCAAGGTCTCGCTATTATGTTCTGCAGAGTACACCTTTTGTAAGGCTTTTTCAGCTTGATTTTCTTTATAGCCAAGAGCCTGTAAAGCACTCACCGCATCTGCGCGTGCATCTGCCGGGTGCTCTCTGGCGTCTGTCCCCTGGTTATCAAGCGGAGCGCTGTCAGTAAATGGTGTCGCGGGCTGCCAGTCTTTAAGACGGTCGCGCATTTCAATGACTAACCGCTCGGCGGTTTTCTTACCCACACCAGGAAGTTTCACCAGCCGGCTGACATCATTCTGGTTAACTGCAACAACGAACTCATCTGCCGACATACCCGATAAAATAGCCAATGCCAGTTTTGGACCTACCCCCTGAGTCTTTATCAGCAACCGAAACAATGAACGTTCGGAAGAGGAAATAAAGCCATAAAGTAACTGAGCATCTTCCCGCACCACAAAATGAGTGATGAGTTTAATCGTCTCGCCTACTGCGGGCAGTTGATAAAAACACGTCATTGGCAATTGAATTTCGTAACCAACGCCCTGCACATCAAGCACGACCTCAGGTGGTTGTTTACTGGTAAGTACGCCCTGAATATGACCTATCACTTCTGTACTCCATTAACGCAGACGCCCACGCACAGTTTTGCGCGCAGCACCTGCCATTTTTATCAAGTTTTGAGAGCTGTGAGCATGGCATAAGGCTACCGCTAACGCATCCGCTGCGTCTTCTTGCGGACACCGTTGCAAATTCAATAGTGCCATCACCATATGCTGCACCTGGGACTTCTCGGCACCGCCGTTCCCCACAACCGACTGCTTTATTTGGCGAGCAGAGTACTCTGCTACGGGAAGCTCAGCACAAGCAGCCGCTACTATTGCCGCGCCCCTGGCCTGTCCAAGCTTTAATGCCGAATCCGGGTTCTTTGCCATGAATACCTGCTCTATTGCAAACTCGTCAGGTTTAAACTGAGTGATTAATTCACTCACACTGTCGTGTATGCGGCGAAGTTTTTCGGCTAATGTCAGCGGCTCAGCGCGGCTTCCGATAACTTTTATACAGCCGCTGCCTAAATAGCTTAGCTGCCTACCGCGCTGTTCAATAACACCATACCCCGTTAACCTTGAGCCCGGGTCAATACCCAGAATAATGGCCACTTAGTCGTCCAGCCGTGCAATTATCTCATCTGAGATATCGGCGTTATGATAGACATTTTGAACGTCATCCAGGTCTTCAAGTGCATCCAGTAATTTTAAGAAGGTTCTTGCAGATTCTTCATCTAAGTCAACTCGAGTATCAGGCACCTGAGTCACTTCGGCGTTACTGGCTTCTAAATCTTTTTTATCCAGAGCGTCTTTTACGGAACCGAAATTTTCCGGTGAGGTCATGACATCGATACCGCTGCCCTCGTAGGTAATAAGATCTTCTGCACCAGCTTCAAGTGCGGGCTCCATGAGCTGCTCTTCGGTAACCTCTGCAGGGTAGCTAATCACGCCTTTCTTATTAAATAAGTAAGCAACCGAGCCATCTGTGCCCAAATTGCCTCCAAATTTAGTGAATGCATGACGAACATCGGAAACCGTTCTGTTTCGGTTGTCGGTCATGCACTCCAGCAATACAGCGACACCATTAGGGCCATAGCCTTCATAGGTCAGCTCATCAAGATTATCGCCTTCAAGATCACCAGAGCCGCGCTTTACTGCGGTATCTATGGTGTCGCGCTTCATGTTATTCGATAAGGCTTTATCGATAGCAGCACGTAAGCGAGGGTTGGTTTCAGGGTCTCCGCCCCCTTCACGAGCGGAAACCGTAATTTCACGTATTAATTTAGTAAAAATTTTGCCGCGCTTAGCATCCTGCGCGGCTTTTCGGTGCTTAATATTAGACCATTTGGAATGACCAGCCATATTTCACCCTTGTTGGTTATTCGTCTTCCTCTACCATACTTTTTACGCCCAACTCTTGCAATGCAGCAGGGTTTGCAGCGCCTGGCGCATCGGTAAGGACACAAGCTGCGGTCGTTGTTTTAGGAAAAGCGATAACATCACGAATTGAGGTTGCGCCAACCATCAACATAACCAGACGATCCAGACCAAAAGCTAGGCCAGCATGCGGCGGCGTACCGTACTTTAACGCTTCCAGGAGGAAGCCGAATTTTTCCTGAGCTTCGTCTTTTTCAATACCTAATACTTCAAACACCGCTTGCTGCATAGCGTTTTCGTGGATACGAACCGAACCACCACCTAACTCAACACCATTTAATACCATGTCATAGGCATTTGAAATAGCGGCTGCCGGGTTGGCTTTTAATTCTTCCGGAGTCACATTGACCGGTGCGGTGAAGGGGTGGTGTAACGCGGCCAGGCTGCCATCGTCAGCGACTTCGAACATTGGGAAGTCAACGACCCATAGCGGTTTCCACTCATTACTGACAAGTTCAAAGTCTTTACCTAACTTCAGGCGTAAAGCACCCAGAGCTTCAGCAACAACGTTCGCCTTATCGGCACCAAAGAACAAAACATCACCAGTTTGTGCTTCAGTGCGCTCTAGTAATGGCTCAATCACTTCATCCGGCAGGAACTTAAGAATAGGCGACTGTAACCCGTCACGGCCTGCACTGCGGTCATTCACTTTAATCCACGCCAGTCCTTTGGCGCCATAAATGCTGACAAATTGTGTGTATTCATCAATCATTTTGCGTGAAACGTTCTCAGCCTGCCCCGGTAAACGAATGGCAGCAACACGGCCATCTTCGTCATTCGCCGGACCAGAAAAGACTTTGAACTCAACGTCTTTTAAGACATCAGCAACATCCACCAACTCCAACGGGTTACGCAAGTCTGGCTTGTCACTACCAAAACGGCGCATGGCTTCATGCCAGGTCATGCTGGGGAATTCACCCAAGTCCACGTCAAGTAATTGTTTGAACAGATCACGAGCCATCTGCTCGGTAATTTGCATGACCTGCTCTGCACTCATGAACGAGGTTTCAATATCAATTTGAGTGAATTCAGGCTGACGGTCAGCACGCAAGTCTTCGTCGCGGAAGCATTTAACAATTTGGTAATAACGATCAAAGCCCGACATCATCAGCAGTTGTTTAAACAGCTGAGGGCTTTGCGGCAACGCGAAAAAGCGACCTTTGTGGGTACGGCTTGGCACCAGATAGTCTCGCGCACCTTCCGGCGTTGCACGCGTTAACATAGGGGTTTCAATATCCAGAAAACCACTGTCATCCAGAAAACGGCGCACCGCGCTGGTTACTTTCGCACGAAACTGCAATTTTTCATTCATTTGCGGACGACGTAAATCAAGGTAGCGATAACGCAGTCGTGCTTCTTCGCTCACTTGCTGGTTGAAGTCGATAGGGAGAGGTTCAGAGCGACTTAGAATTTCTAAATCGGTTGCCAGCAGTTCGACTTCGCCGGTAGCCATGTTTTTATTGACCTGGCTTTCCGGGCGACGGTTAACTTTACCACTTAAGCGAACGCAGAATTCCTGACGCAGGCTGTTTGCTGTCTCAAATAACGCTTTTTGGTCCGGGTCGAAAACGACCTGCAGCATCCCTTCACGGTCACGCAGATCAATAAAAATTAGGCCGCCTAAGTCACGGCGTTTATTGACCCAACCACATAGCGTGACCTCTTGTCCCGCCAATTCAGCATTTATTTGTCCACAGTAATGAGTTCGCATGCGCGTTTATCCTGCTAGCTGTTGCAATGAATGTTTTTACGAAGCGCAACATTATAGCGGACTGACGCCGAATGTCATCCGTCGTCGCCAGCCAGACGCACATCATTTTTACCAGCGGCCTTGGCACGGTACATCGCCTTGTCCGCCGAACGTAATAAATCGTCTGAGGTTAATCCATGCTGGGGGTAAAGGCTGACCCCAATAGACACACTGATATCCAGCGACTTTTTCTTCACTTTGTAGGGCTTCGCCAACTGCACAACTAGCTTACGCGATACCGCCAGTGCGGACCCAACATTATTCGCCGTCGGAAGAATCACTACGAACTCATCACCGCCATGACGACATACCGTATCTGATCGGCGTAAAAGACTGCTCATGCGGTGCGCAGCCTGTACCAGTAGCTCATCACCATAACTGTGACCAAAATCGTCGTTAATCTTTTTAAAACCATCGAGATCCAGAAACAGAACAGCGAATGGCTTTCCGGTTCTTTCGTTTTGACTTAAAGTCTGCTCCAGTCGGTCCTGCATTAAGTTTCTGTTGGGAAGACCCGTCAATTCATCGTGAGTTGCGATATGCCGAATTTGTCTTTCGGCAGCTTTGCGTAACTTAATTTCCTTACGCAGCCGACTGTTCCAGACCGCAAAGCTAACAATGATTAACAAAACAACTGAGCCCACTTTCATAGCAATGTCCAGAAGCTCTTTATTACTCCAGCCCTGCTCTAGCTCAAAACCATACCATTTCTGTTTAAGCTGACTTTTCTCACTTTCAGTAACTGAGTCAATACCACCATTCAGCGCCATAACCAGTGGCTTCCAGTCTTCCCTAACGCCTAAATAAAGCTCTTCACCCTGAGTATCGTCAATAACCGAAAGCTTTGCGCCCGGCAGAGGTCTTCGCTGCAGTTCGTAGACCAGCATAGGCAGACTGTCGACATAATAATCAACACCACTATTGCGTATTAAATTCAAACCTTCGCGAATTCCATCAACCTGAATAAGCTGAATACCTCTCAACTGAGACAACTGTGACTCTATGCTGTAGCCTTCAACCACACCAACTTTACTATCACTTAACTGATTTAAACCAATACTTCCCTCGCTAGCTTGTTGATTTACCGGGGAAATTGCAGCCCATGGCATTGACCAATAGCTTTGAGTAAAGTCCATAAACTGATTGCGTTCGACTGAGTATGACACACTGGTCAGAACATCAATTTCTTTCGCCTTGATGGCGTTCAGGCATTGCTGCCATGCCCCACAAGGTTTCCAAACAATTTCTACCGCCAAATCGCGAGTAAACTTTTCCAGTAAATCGACATCCAGACCTTCGGCTTTGCCATCTTCAAAAGACACCAAAGGCGCCAACTGATCGGGCACTCCGACACGAATTTCTTTATAGTCTTCCAGCCACCTCTCGGGTTGGCTGGCATAGCTACTCGATAACGTCACCGAAAATGCAGCGAAAAAGGCACTGACGATAGCCAAAACTCGATTCAATGTACTCTCCTCCCGGACTAATGGCCGAATTTTAGTCCAATATTGCCTGTGCGTCTGTCTCATTTATCGGTAAAATACCAATAAATCTAAGCCATTTATTGAATAAAAGTAGCTTTATGACGCAACACGACACGTTATTTGCAAAACCTTTACCCAGCATTTCCGACTTTTGTTTCGATCAACAAGTCGTGGAAGTCTTTCCGGATATGATAAACCGTTCGGTGCCGGGCTACTCAAGTATATTACAAACTCTGCCTCAATTGGTGAGCCGTTACGTTCAGCCAAATTCCAATTTGTACGATCTAGGGTGTTCTCTTGGCGCAGCTACACTTGCTATGCGCAAAGGTTGCGAACAGACAAGTCACTGCCGAATTATTGGTGTAGATAACTCCCAACCAATGATAGAGCGCGCAAGGTTACATTTGGAGGGTTTTAAAAGCCAGATCCCTGCAGAACTTCATTGTCAGGACTTAGCTGAAACCGACATTGAGAATGCTTCTGTGGTTGTATTAAACTTTACCCTACAGTTCATTCCACAAGAGAAGAGAAACGACATTATTCAACGTATCTTTGACGGCATGAACAACGGCGGAGCCCTGTTATTGGCAGAAAAGGTGCGCCACAGCGATGCTAATATGAATGATGTACTTGTCGATTTGCACCACAACTTTAAACGCGCTAATGGCTATAGCGAACTGGAAATCAGCCAAAAACGTGCAGCTATCGAAAATGTCATGAAGGTCGATACATTAGAAGACCATATGCAACGCTTTCAGGATGCAGGCTTTCGACACAGTACAGTCTGGTTCCAGTGCTTTAATTTTGCAGCAATGCTCGCGGTTAAATAAGGAATACTATGATCGATTTTAGCAAGGAGCTCCGTGCACTTCTGCAAAGCCCGCACGCTCAATGGCTCGATACCTTAGCGCCGCAACTTACCGCTTTTAAGAATAACCCTCACGGTAACTTAAAACGTTGGCAGCGCGTTCTACAGCAATTGCCCGAGTTAAACGCTGAACATACCGAGCTATCTGATACCATTCAGGTTGGTCACTCTGATGAGGCATCCGATGCCGACCGGGCTCGTTTAACGGGGTTACTCCAGCAGTTACAGCCCTGGCGCAAAGGTCCTTTCAACTTATTTGGTGTTTTTATTGACACCGAATGGCGTTCAGACTGGAAGTGGCAGCGCGTTGCACCTCATTTAGACGACTTAAATGGCCGTCAGGTACTGGATGTCGGATGTGGCAGTGGCTACCACTTGTGGCGCATGCTTGAAGCAGGTGCCGAAGCGGTTTGGGGCGTTGACCCCGGCGAGCTTTTTCTTATGCAATTTCGGGCTATTCGCCAACTGATGCCGTTGGCCTTACAACAGCGCGCACATTTTTTCCCGGTTGGTATTGAGCAAATGCCCGAGCTAAAAAGCTTCGACACCGTTTTTAGCATGGGCGTACTTTACCACCGCCGTTCACCCATCGACTTTTTGCAGCAGCTAAAAGGGTTAATTCGTCCTGGCGGCCAGCTGGTATTAGAAACCATCGTTGTTGAGGGTGACGAAACAACCGTGATGATGCCCGGTGAGCGATACGCACAGATGCGCAATGTATGGTTTCTGCCAAGTGCCCGTGCGCTATCTGTTTGGTTAGAGCGGCTCGGCTTTAAAGATATCGCTATTGTTGATCACAACACCACATCTTTAGACGAACAAAGACGAACGCAGTGGATGGCAGGAGAATCTTTAGCGGACTTTCTTGATCCAAATGACACCAATATGACTATTGAAGGTTACCAAGCACCGATTCGGGCGGTAATTACTGCCCGGGTTTAACGCCCACCGGAGTAGAATCTAAATGAGTGTTTATCGACCCAAGTCGACCATTGAACAATGGCGCATATTGCAAGCGGTCGTTGACTATGGCGGTTATGCCCACGCCGCTGAAGCCTTGAATAAAAGCCAGTCATCATTGAATCACGCGGTAGCAAAACTGCAACAAGTGGTTGGTGTTCAATTGCTTGAGGTCAAAGGCAGAAAGGCTCACTTAACCGCCGCTGGCGAGGTTTTACTGCGGCGTTCCCGTCAGCTAACTAACCTTACAGAAGAGATAGAACAGCTTGCTGATAACCTGGAACAAGGTTGGGAACCCGAAGTAAAGCTTGCTCTGGAAATGGTTTTTGACCGTAGTCAACTCATTCCTGTTCTTAACGAGTTTCAGCAGCTAAGTCGCGGCAGTCGTCTTCTCATTAACGACACAGTCTTAACCGGTACTGTAGAACAAATTCAGGAACAGACCGCCGATGTCGTGATCACTCATCATTTGCCCCGCGGATTTATTGGTGAGCCCATCAGTCAATACAGTATGGATCTCGTCTGTCACCCTGACCATCCGTTAGCTGACTTACCGCAACCTATTGATCAAAATGAATTGTCTCAGCACTTACAAATTGTTATTCAGGATACCGGCAGTAACCCGGTCGAAGATGAAGGCTGGTTGAAAGCTGAACAGCGTTGGACCGTCAGTCACTTCGATGAGGCTTTAAGGCTTATTCGCAACGGCCTCGGCTTCTGTTGGCTGCCACCTTATGTCGTTCAGGAGGATCTGGATTCCGGCAGACTGAGTCGCATAGAAATTGAAGGGAGCAGTTCGCGCAAAGGCAGCTTGTACATGGTACTGCCCAAAGCGGAGCAGACCGGTCCCTGTGCGAAAACTTTAGCGGAGCTGATACTCAAGCACCAGCCCCGCTGAGGCAATTATTTCAAAGACTTTATATAGGCTTTCATATCGTCACCCAAATCCGGGTGACGCAGTGCGTGCTCAACGAAAGCCTGAGCATAGCCTAGCTTATTACCGCAGTCGTGACTTTTTCCCTTCATGTAGTAAGCATTTACCGGCTGTTTTTCAAGCAACATTGCCATAGCATCGGTCAACTGAATTTCATTGCCGGCACCAACAGGCGTTTTTTCAAGCAGCGGCCATAAGTCAGCCGAGAAAACATAACGCCCGACAACAGCCAGATCAGATGGCGCTTCTTTAACCGGCGGTTTCTCAACTAACTGTGTAATTTCCGCTTGCTCACCCGGCTTAAGGTCTGCGCCATTAATATCTGCAATACCATAATTACTGACATCCTGTTGCGGCACCTTTTCAACCATTACCTGTGAATGACCACTTTCCTCAAAGTTTTTAACCATTTCAGCCAAATTATCTTTATTCAATTTACAGCTGGCTTCATCAACTAAAACATCGGGCAAAACAACCGCAAAAGGTTCGTCTCCAATTAAAGGACGAGCACAAAGAACCGCATGCCCCAGACCCTTAGCAACACCTTGACGGACATGCATAATAGTGGTTTTCTCTGGGCAAATAGCTTTAACCTCAGCCAGTAACTGACGTTTTACGCGCTGTTCTAAAGTCGTTTCCAGTTCAAAACTGGTATCAAAGTGGTTTTCTATGGAGTTTTTACTTGAGTGAGTCACTAAAATAACATCCGTCAGCCCTGCTGCTGCGCACTCTTCAACAATATATTGAATCAGCGGACGGTCCACTAAAGGTAACATCTCTTTCGGGATGGCTTTGGTAGCGGGTAACATCCGAGTTCCGAGCCCGGCTACTGGAATAACGACTTTTTTGACCATAACAGCTGTCCTTAAATTCTGTTCGCTTCAGAAGCGGAAGTTTATAACCTTTTCCCATGTTATAATGCAACCCAATTAACAAAATTCAAATGAAAGACTGACTATGGCTTTGTATTTTTCTTCGCGTAACATCCCGCAACTATCCCGGTACAGCTTTACTGAACGCGCTATGATTTTGTCCATGGCACAGGAAAAGATGCCGGTTCCCCGTCGCCTCATTTGCAATATGGCCAAACTGGTGCCTATTTGTCTTATTTTCTTCTTTATTGTCGAAGTTGAGGGATGGTGGAAAGTTCCTGCGTTGTTGGCCGCCGGTATTGGGTATCCATTATTTACTCAGCCCATTAATCTGAATATGTCATTACCTTATCTGGATAGAGCCATTAAGCAGTTTGAGGCACAGCACTCACAATAAGTTCGGTGCCCTGAAAAGCGCAGTGTAACTTGTGTAAATATTCAATTTTGTGCTCACGAAAGTTAGCGTGTTGCCAGATACCGAGAGCCAAATCAGGTTTAGCGCCCGGCTCAGGTTTAAATTTATCCCCGGCCTGAGCCCATACCCAACTGTGTTTTTGTGTATCCACCACGCCAACCAGAGTGTCGAATGCGGTTCTGACTTGTGAATGGCATAGTTCGTGGTTCAAGTGGCTTAATAACACGCCCGGCGACAGCAGAGTGTCATCATGGCCGGATAAATGTTGTCTTATCAGTGGATCAATCAATGTTTTTAATACCAGCAGCGGCAGCAAATTCTGCTCTGTCGCATTCTGCGCGGCAGCCATAATAACCAGCACTTTACCATCAGTTAAAGGCCTGTAGTCAACCCAAACCGGTGCTTGCCCAATATCATTAAAGCTACAGTCAAACCGGTAATCGTTAAGGCTTAAAACTCCGTCGGGGTGTAGCTCTTCTATCAGGCGGCCGACTATCAAGTCGTCCTGATAAAGGATGTCAATGTGTGCATCTAACTCCCAAACATCGTGCAGGTAGGTTTCTTCCAACTGATAACGGCGTAAGCAATGCTCAACCGCATTTTCAATAATATCCAGGCTTTGAATTGGTTTTACGAGATAGTCCCAGGCTCCCAGTCGCACGGCTTCGCGTATGTCTGACATTTTCTCCGAAGCGGAAATAACAATAATTGGAATGTGGGTGCAGACTTTTAGAAGTTGCTCAATGACCTCAAGGCCATCAATATCCGGCAGCTTTAAGTCACAAAGGACAATATCAGGACACTGGGTACGGCAAATTTCAATTCCCTCAATACCATTATCAGCACAGCACACATCGTATCCGTTCTTTTCCAGATACTGTCTGACAACAGACTGGAAGACGGGATCATCTTCAATTAGTGCGATGTGTGCTCGGGGCATGGTCTACTCTTTGCTTTGACTCATACCCTAAGCATTGTTCAGGAATGGCTAATCGTCAATAAGACTCATCGCCGGAATCGTCAGAGTCGTCGAATTCATCATCAGCGTCCCAGTCATCGTCGAAATCGTCAAAGTCATCGAAGTCTTCGTCTTCAAGCGGAGGGTTGCCATCAAAAACTTGGTCCTGCCAGCGCTGATAGTACACGTCTTTAACAAAAGAATAGGGGTCAAGAGAGTTTTCTAATACTCGCTCCTGTTCACGTAACCGCAGGCGCATTTCCAGACCTTTGATTGCGTAACGTGCAACATCCAGAGGCCAGCTTAAGAGAGGATACGGAAAGTACTGGCCATCGGCGTAATCACCACCGCGATCAACCACTACCGTAGGCCCCATGAGCGGCAGCATTAAATAAGGCCCTTCAGGCACCCCCCAGACTGCCAGTGTTTGCCCAAAGCTCTCTTCCCGCTTTGTCAAACCCATAGGTGTTGCAACGTCGAACAAACCCACTAAACCAACGGTGGAGTTCACAACAAAGCGGCCCAGAGAGATGCCGGCATCGGCTACTTTCCACTGCAGTAAGTTATTCACAAATGAAGACGGTTCTTCAAGATTCTCTACGGCTTGATACAAAGAAGTTCGAATTGGCTGCGGAATATATTCATAGGTTTCCGCTGCAGGCTTTATAACCGCTTTGTCTACATCGCGGTTGAACTCCCACATTCCCCGGTTAAAATCTTCAAACGGGTCACGAGGGTCTGCATAAGGGTCGTCTGGTGTTGACGAACACCCCGCCGTTAGTAGAGAAACAAGTAGTAACAATCCATATTTTTTCATTCTTCAATCCGGCTTGATAAGGTCAAAGTTAATTCGGCTGAACCGTCAGCATTTATAGTGACTCTTTCTGCTTCAAGATCACCCGCTTGTCGATCTATTTTCTCGTCTTGCGAAATACGTGCATGCACCTGCCATTGATCGAGGTCGCTCATCTTATAATCAGGTAGCATGGCGTTTTGATTGGACAAAGTTACAGTAACCGGAAACTCGCTGACTGGTTGGCGAACGACGGCAGCCGGTATAGGCTGTTCCATTCCCGTTACATAAACAAAGAGCGTGCCATTCTCCGGCAGGTGATGGCGCATGTTATCACTTAACGTCACCCTAACCTGTAATTGCACCTCGGCTTTTTCCTGCTGCTCTTTAGCGTTGTCTAACGCGTTGACTACAGCCTGATATCGCTCGGAAGTTTTCGGCAACCGTTCTTTTAGTAACTCCCAGGCACTGATTGCCTGTGCCCAGTCCTGACGTTCAAAAGCAACAAAGCCCAGTAAAGATAGAGCCTCGATATTGTCCGGGTCTTGCTTTAATGCTCGAGCTAGCAGACGAGCTGCTTTAGGCTGACCATCTTCAGCACCTGACATCAATAGAAAACGGCTATAGCTGACTAACGTATTAACCCTATTGGGCTCAATTTGCAGTGACTTCTGGAATGCTTCATCAGCATCCTCTCCGGCTCCTAAATCAACCATTATGCCCGCGTAAATCCACCAGGCAATGGCGTCCTCTGGTTCACGCATCAGCTTCTGTCGCAGGCCTAATGCAAAGGTATTTAAATCTTCTCGACTGGCTTGTTGGTTCTGTTGCTGCAGTAAAGTCTTGCCTAATTCCGGAAGTTGCCTGCGTGCATCTTCCGCCTGTAGTTGTAGTTGCCAACTTCCAAAAGCCCAGTAAAGACCAGCAGAAACAACCAACAACAAAACAATAGGCAATGCCACAGGAGCCCGGTGCCAGTGAACGTTTTCTTCAACATCCTGGCTGTCATTCAAAAACGTTTTGTCCAATTCTTGCTTTGCGTGCTGATAATCTTCATCAGGCAGGTCATATTGAGAGCGCTCTTCTTCAAGCTCGGCCAGACGTTGTTCATACCAGCGTTGGTTTTCATCCTGCCGCTTGTGATAACGGCGTTGCTTGCCTGTTGCCAGTAAGACGAAAACTACGGCAACGAGCAACATCAACAACATTAATAACCATAAACTACTCATCGCGCGACTTCCTCAGTTGCTCTAAACGCTCACGCTCTTCCTGTGTTAATTCCACTGCAGCTTTTTTCTTTCGGGTCAGTGCTATCGCTGTGCCCACACCAATAACCAGAATTAATAATGGTCCCCACCATAAAATGCTGGTCACTTTCGTAAACGGAGGTTGGTAGTGAACAAAGTCACCATAACGCGCGATCATAAAGTTGATAATCTCTTCTCTCGATTTGCCTTCTTTCAGCATCTGATATGTGCGATCGCGCATATCTTCAGCTAAAGGGGCATTAGAGTCGGCGATATTCTGATTCTGGCACTTAGGACAGCGCAATTCTTTTATCAGCTGACGATAGGTCTCATGTTGTTGCTCGTTTTCGAACTGGCGAGTGTTCTCATCTTCCGCGGAAACAAAAGAAACCATCAAAAAAGCAGTCATTAAAGCCAATAGAGGTGTGCGTATCATTTCGCTTCCTCCACCAACTGCTGATAAATTCCCTGCAGTTTACTCGACCAATTACGTTCATTCACATCGCCCACGTGGCGATATCGGATAACACCTTTATGATCAATAAAGTAGGTTTCCGGCGCCCCATAGACACCAAAATCAAAGGCAATTTCGCCTTCAGGGTCGAACAGGTTAACGGTATAAGGGTCGCCCAGCGTGTTCAGCCAATTAATCGCTTTTTCCCTGGAGTCGTCTTTATAATTGAGACCAACAATAGGAATCCCCTTAGCCGCCAACTCATTTAGAAACTCATGTTCAGCCCGGCAAGTAGGACACCAGGTTGCCCATACATTCATCAGTAGCGGACCGTCATGAAGTACAGACTGGTCATAAGTAATATCAGTATCATAAAGGTCTTTCGCCTGAAACTGCGGCACGGGGTCATCGACCAGTGCGGAATCCAGCTCCGTCGGGTCACTACCTAAACCTTTCAGTAAGAAAAGCACAAGACCTGCAAACAAAACCAACGGCCCAAACAGAATCAACCAACGAAACTTAGTCATCGGCTGCCTCCTTTTTACTGCGCTTTCTATAGCGCTTGTCGGCCAACGCCATAGCGCCACCAATGGCCATAATAATGGCACCGAGCCATATCCAGCGCACAAAAGGTTTTATATAAAAGCGAATTGCCCAGGTTTCGTCATCTAAGGGCTCACCCATGGCAATGTAAATATCACGTAATAGACTGGCATCGAGACCGACTTCGGTCATGCTGGTGCGCTGAACTCGGTAGAAGCGTTTTTCACTCGTTAACTGAGTAATTTGTTCTCCGTCCTGATACACCGTAAACAAGCCTTCATCTGCGTCGTAGTTAGGCCCTTCTCGATGTTCCAGCCTCTCGAATACCACCTGGTAGTCCATAACGTCCGCTGATTGGCTCGGGGCGATCGCAATATCGCGCTCTTGCTCGTAGTGCGATACCAGACTAATACCAATCAGTGTTACAGCAAACCCTAAATGTCCAAGCACCATTCCCCAGTGACTACCGGAGATCTTAGTAAGCCCCGATAAGCCTTGCTTGCGTTGCTTCACGGTTTGCTGAACTTCCGTTAGAGTCGCAAGCGCTACCCAGAAGGCAAGAAACAAAGCAATAACAACCATCGCAGGAAGCTCATCAGCCCAAATTTTAGGTAACGCATACGCCAGAACAATAGCTATCGATAACGCCAACGCCAGCGGTTTTAAAAGCGGCTTCATAGCCTGACGGCGCCAGCGCATTAAAGGCCCCAGGCCGAGCATTAACGCAAATGGAATAACCAGCCAGCTATAGAGTTCATTAAAGAAAGGCTCGCCAATTGAAATGGTACCCAGCCCTATTTCTTTATGAACCAGCGGTAACATGGTTCCTAAAAACACCACCACCATGGCTGCCATTAACAGTACGTTATTACCCAAAAGCATGACTTCGCGAGAGAGCAATTCGTAACGACTGTAACTTTGCATTTTGCCGGCACGCAGTCCGTATAAAATCAAAGAGCCGCCAACAACCAGCCCCAGCAGAACCAGAATAAACAGACCACGAGTGGGGTCAGAAGCAAAGGCGTGTACTGAAACGAGAACGCCTGAGCGCACCAGGAATGTCCCCAGTAAACTTAAGCTAAAGGCAGAAATTGCCAATAAAACGGTCCAGGATTTAAAACTACCCCGCTTCTCAGTTACTGCTAACGAGTGCAACAATGCGGTTCCTACCAGCCATGGCATAAAGCTCGCATTTTCGACCGGGTCCCAGAACCACCAGCCACCCCAGCCAAGCTCGTAATAAGCCCACCAGCTACCAATAGCAATACCCAGCGTCAGAAAAATCCACGCGGCGAGTGTCCAGGGACGAGACCAGCGCGCCCAGGCGGCATCAAGTTTACCCGACAATAGTGCGGCTATAGCAAACGCAAAAGCAACTGAAAATCCGACATAACCCATGTACAACAACGGCGGATGAATGATCATCCCCGGATCCTGCAATAACGGGTTTAAGTCTCTTCCATCAACGGGAATTAATGGCAAACTGCGATCAAAGGGGTTAGACACCGTGATCATGAACAGGTAAAAGCCAATGCTAATCAAACCCAGAATAGCTAACACACGAGCTATCATTGGTAGCGGCATAGAGCGGGAGAATATCGCAACGGCAGCTATCCAGCCGGCCTGCATTAGCATCCATAACAGGAACGACCCTTCATGAGAGCCCCATACAGCCGTTACCCGATACACGACCGGTAGTTGGCTATTTGAGTTAGCAGCAACATAAGCAATACTAAAGTCGTTAGTAACAAAGCCTGCGACAAGTAAAGCAAAGGCAATAGCGGTAAAGAAGAACTGGCCATAGGCAAAAGGACGGGCTAGTGACATCATACCGCCGTTACCTTTTGCCGCGCCCCATAACGGGTAAACCGCCAGTAATACTGAAAAAGCCAGAGCAATGGCTATGGCAAGATGTCCTGCTTCAGCAATCATTGCTCGCCGCCCTCTTCAACTTTATTGGGGTTAACGTGCTTTATGCCTTTCATCTGCTCCGCAAGCTCCGGTGGCATATATTCTTCGTCATGCTTAGCTAATACTTCGCTGGCTTTTAACACCGTTGGCTCTATCAGTTCGCCTTGCGCGACAATGCCCTGACCTTCGCGGAATAAGTCCGGCAAAATACCCTGATACAGCACCGTAACTTCGGGCCCAATGTCAGTAATTTCAAAGGAGACTTCCAGAGTTTCGCGGTTACGCTCGACGGAACCTTCAACCACCATACCGCCTACCCGGATGCGCTGACCAACCTGCGGCTTCTGTTTGTCTTTGCCCTTGCCTTCTACCAACTCAGTTGGTGTATAAAACAGGTCAATACTTTGACTTAGGGCATACAACATAAGCCCGGTTGCAACAGATACCCCAATGACTAAAACAGCCACCCAGGTTAAGCGCTTTTTACGTCTTGGATTCATTACCGTCTCCTACTTCTGCACGGCTTGCTTTGCGTCTTGCTAAACGCTCTTGACGCTGCTGTAACTGCTTGCTTTTCTTAGCCAGCTGTCGTTTTGCTAATAAAGTTTCAAGCGCAACACCAGCCAGCACGACAAAACTGAGAAAGAATGACAACCAGACATAAAGTCCATAACCACCCATTGCGACAAAGTCGGTGAAGCTGTCAAAAGCCATTAGTCCTGCTCCAGTCGTTGTTGTGCCCATGGACGATGTAATTCATGTCTGAGTATCTCATTTTTTAACCGCATCATCACTAGTGAAACCGTTAAAAAAGCAAAGCCTGCAAGGCATATCAGTAAAGGTATAAGCATACTGGTCGCTATTGAAGGCCGCTCGAATTTCGTAATGGTGGCGCCTTGATGCAAGGTGTTCCACCATTCCACAGAAAAATGAATAATCGGTAAGTTAATAACCCCTACCAGAGACAGTATTGCCGCAGCTTTTGCCCCTGTTCTGGCGTCATCAAAGGCGAAATACAGAGCCATGACACCAACATAAAGAAACAGCAGAATGAGTTCAGAGGTCAGTCGCGCATCCCATACCCACCAGGTTCCCCACATCGGTTTACCCCAGATAGCCCCGGTAAGCAAAGCAACCACTGTCAACGCAGCACCGACCGGAGCTATGGCCGGAATAGACCACTCCGCGGTCTTAATCTGCCAGATAAGAGCAATAGCCCCCATTATCGCCATACCCATGTACGCACCCATAGAGAAAATAGCGGAAGGCACGTGCAGAAAAATGATTCGATAGCTGTCGCCCTGTTGGTAGTCACCCGGAGCAAACGCCAGCCCCCAGATAACACCTGTAACCAGGGTCACTAATGTCAGAGCTACGAACCAAGGGAGCAGTTTCTGCAATAAATGGTAAGTTGCTTCCGGTTTTGCATAGGGGTGTAACCATCGCCACATATTAATTTACACTCATTCTAATGCCCGCTGCGACAGCCAGCGGAGCCAATGTTACGGTTAAAACAGAAATTGCCGCCAGTATCGCTAACTGGCCATGAACTGCAAGCCCCATCGACGCATTTTCCACCGCAGCTGTGGCAAATATCAATAAAGGAATAAAGAGCGGAATGAGGATTAAACTCACCAGCGAGCTACCGCGCTGAACTTGTAAGGTCAGCGCCGCACCAATAGCGCCTAAAGCACTTAACGCCGGTGTGCCCAACAATAAAGTTAATGCCAGTGCCCACCAGCCTTGCAACGGTAAACTCAGCAGCAATGCCAGCACGGGTGACAAAATAACTAAGGGTAAGCCGCTTAACAACCAGTGTACGGCCATTTTTGCCGTCACAGTAAAAGCCAAAGGCTGGGGCAACAAGCATAGTTGCTCCAATGTACCGTCCTGGAAATCATCGCGGAACAGCCGTTCAAGACCCAGTAAGCTGGCTAATAATGCCGCGACCCAAATAATACCCGGTGCAATGCGGGCTAAAATATCCGGTCCTGGACCAATGCCCAGGGGGAACAAAGTCACAACCATCAACAGAAAAAGTAACGGGTTCAGTGCGTCACTGCGCCGCCGTGCCGCTATGCGAAGATCGCGCTTTAGCAAGGTCACCCAAATTTGTCGGCTCGATAACTGGCTCATAGTATTTCCCCCTGATATTCCAGTGACAGTTTTTCAGGGGTCAGATCAGAAAGGGTCAGCGACTGGTGCGAAGTAAAAATGATAGTACCGCCGTTTTGTATATGCTCGACAAAGCGCTGCTGCAACAAAGCAATTCCCTGCACGTCGAGTGCAGTGAAAGGTTCGTCCAGGATCCAAAGTGAAGCCTGCGTAGCCCACAGCCGGGTTAAAGCGACCCGCCTTTGCTGCCCTGCCGATAAACGGGCTGTCAGTTCATCCTCTAAACCGAGTAAACCGAGCTTTTCAAGTAGCTCCCAGGCGTCGATATCTTCGGTCGAAGACAATTGTTGCTGCCAGTGAAAGTTTTCACGGGCACTTAATTCGCCTTTGACGGCGGCCTTATGACCAATGAACAAAAGTTGTTCGCAATACTCTGACCAGTTATGACTTAATGGCTTGCCGTAAAACGACACAAGACCATTTGACGGCGCTAATAAGCCTGTCAGAATGCGTAACAGTGAGGACTTGCCAGCTCCGTTAGGTCCGCTGACTTGCCACAACTGACCAGCACTTACCGAAAAGTTGAGATTTTCAAACAATACTCGCCCACCACGGATTGAGCTTAACTGCTCTGCGTGCAATAGTGGACTATTGGTGGAAGCAACCTGTGTCATGCGGATTTTACAACCGAAACCTTACTGGTAAGCTGACGCAAATGCCCACGATTCTACCATAAAATTTAGGTAAAGCGCATGGCTGATATTAAGCAACTGCTACAACAAATGATGGCATCACCGGAACGGACTTTAGCTCGTGCCGAACAACAGCAATTATCCAGTCTCATGCGTATTTTTAATAGTGGGGCCGATACACCGAAAACCAATAATATGCCATCTGCGCCTTCGGCTAACATTCAACAGGGCCAAACGGTATCAGCTACCACCAACAATTCACCTTTAGTTCAGGCCAGCACTGCAAAATTACTCGCTAAACTACTGGTTCAAATTAGTTTACCCGTAACTTATGAACCGGCAAAAGGCGGACAGCAACCAGCGCGTATTCAGGGCAACAACTGGCAGTGGCCGAATCCACCTAAGAATTTACAACCCCAGTTGACTGCCCCCGCAAAATTGCAGCTAACCATTACCCAGCCGGATCCCAAGCTACCGGTTGTGCAGTTAAGCCTGAATACCACCGGTAATGCGAAGCCGGTTGCCGTTGCAGAAATACCGTTAACACAGTTACCGGCCAAGTTGGTTAAAGCCTTTGTTGAACAGGGAAAAGTTGCAACCGTGCAGCTACCGGTTAAACCTCAACCTATTTCGCAGTCAGCCGTTCAAACAGCTCCTGCAGCTAAAGTCGATAGCCAGCCGGGCAGCCAAAGCAACTTAAACTTGCAGGCAGCGCAAAAATTAACGGTGCCTGTTGCCAGTGGGCTGGCAATCAAACAGGCTCAACAACTGACCCCAAAGCAATTTCAGCAAGCCCTGCAGAGCTTTATACCTGAAAATATCAGGCCTAAGCTCTTTACTCAGCCAACGGTTGAAGGGCTACAACAAACACCCCCGCGGCTGTCTGCTGATGCAATGCGAGAAGCCACTCAGTCGCCACCGAAAGCCCTGCAGCAGCTTTTATTGAAGGTGTTGCAGCAAATGCCTGCTCCGGAGTCTATGCAACGCCCACAAGCGCTACAGAGTTGGGTTAGTGACTGGTTTGCCGCACGCCCGGTCAGTGCCCAGCCCAGTCAGCAAATGGGCAGCCTGGGGCAAATGCTGATGACGCTGCTGGGGCTGGCTATGCAACAAAAGCCTGAAACAACAACGGTCAATAACTCAGCCCCCAGAGCCTTGCCTAACCAGTTTACTCAAGCGCTGATACAGCAGGTACTTAACCCAGCTCCGGAAAATGCCGGAGAGGTTCGTGAGCGCATAAATGCGCTGTTACAACAGCTGCCACAACAGCAATTGCAGCGACTACTGCAACTCTTTACCGGCATTCTGAATTCAGCGCAAAGCAGTCAGGCACGGCTGCAGGAGTCGGCTCCGCAGCAACCGGAATATTACATTTTGCTACCGGCCGACACACAAAAGCCGCAGCAACATGAGCTTCTTATTCGCCGGGAGAAGGACAGTAACAACAAAGAAAACAGCGGCCGTACTTTATGGTTATTTACTCTGCGCTTCGAATTAGATAGCACAGGCCCTCTGTTGGTCAAAGGTCGCTACCACCCTCAGGGCTCTTCAGTTGACTTCTATACTGAAACTAAAACAGCGCAAAAAGTGGTGGAAAGTCATGTCGAAAAGCTCGAGAAAAGACTGGAAGAATTAGAAGTAAACAGCGTTAAACTTCGGGTTCAGCAAGGCAAAATTCCAGACAACCTAGCGCAGCAGCACAGTGGCATTATTCGGGTGACAGTATGAGTGAGAAAAAAGAAAAGCAGGCAATAGGACTGTCGTACGACGGCTTTAATGCGCCCAAGGTAATCGCTCGCGGTTTCGACGAGCTAGCGGAAGAAATCATCGCCGTAGCTAAAGAGCACGGAGTTTTAGTGCACGAAGATCCGCTCTTGTCAGATTCACTGGCAAAGCTCAATGTAGGCGATGAAATTCCCAGAGAGCTTTACATTATTATCGCCGAAATTATTGCTTTCGCCTATCTGTTGGATGGCAAGTTCCCAAGGCAATGGGAAGAAGGTTAATACGAAGCTACGCGCCTTTTTTATGCAAGGAAATGAGCAACTCCGCTTCGGCCTGAGGTAAGTCACACTCCTGCATCAGTTCCTCTGCACTGGCACCACTGGCAACCAGCTTAGCCGCGCGCTGATAAAGCTTACTGCCCGGGTCCTGCTCCGCCACTTCCTGTAATTTCTGCTGCAACTGTTGTTGCTCGTCATTTAGCTGTGCAACCTGCTGTTGCAATTGAGCAACCACCTGCTGTTGGGCAAAGTCAGATTTAGATGATGCTTCTGGCTGCTGTTTAAACTGCTCACGCAGCGATAAAACTTCACTGGCCGTTTCTGTCAGCATTAATAAGCGCTGCTGCTGACGCTCTATTAACTCAGCCTGCCGCCGCGAAGTAATAACCACGGCGACTAACGCAATAAGCGCCAGCCCAAGAGCCAGCGCTGAAATAACAAATAACCAGTTCGTCATGAATTAACCCAGACGGGAAATTTCATCCCATTCTTCATCGGTTAGCATTTTGTCCAAATCGACTAAAATCAGTAATTCACCATCGCGGTTACTGACACCCTGAATAAAGCGGGCACTTTCATCGGTGCCAACATTTGGTGCGCTGTCAATTTCTGACGTTTTCAGGTAGACAACCTCAGCCACGCTATCGACCAGTATACCAATCACCTGCTGTTCAGACTCAATAATGACGATACGAGAGTTGTCGGTGACTTCGGTTGTTTGCAGACCAAAACGCAGACGCGTATCAATAACGGTAACGACATTCCCGCGCAAGTTGATAATGCCTAATACATAGTTAGGTGCGCCAGGTACCGGAGCAATTTCGCTGTAGCGCAGCACTTCCTGAACCTGCATTACATTGATACCGTAAGTTTCCTGCTCCAGCTGGAATGTTACCCACTGCAGAACTTCGTCATTACTATCAACGTCAGTTTCATTCTTGATAGCGCGATTGTCTTTACTCATGTCTTACTCCGCCATGCGTTATTAATCTTGCTGGATATGTCCCAGACCTTTATCCAGAAGTGTAATCAATGCGTTAACATCGAGCAATGCACACATTCTGTCACGGACAACCCCGGCAAGCCAGGGTCGCTTGTTATTCGTCTCTTTACGCCACTGAATTGAATGCGGCTGCAAAGGTTCGCTGGTAACCAGCTCTTCACACAACAAGCCCCACGGGCTGTCGTTTAGTGTAATCAAGTACTGATAGTCTAAACTCTCTTCCAGCTCAGGCGTGCATTTCTCAGGCATAACCCAGCGAGCCGTATCGACCACCTGAAGCTTGTTGTCTCGTTCGGTCATAATACCGCGGAACCATTTCGGTTTACCCATCAACGGGCTAATTTTGCCCAATTGATGAATACCGCCAAGACTTTTCAATGGTACTGCCAGTGTCAGTCCGGCTACTTTAAAAAACAGAGCCTGAAAATCGTGTTCCATGTACTCAGACATCGCGTCGGGGAGAGGCTCTGCCTGTATATCCAGTTCTTCAGTAACTTCCGCTTCAGTTTCTGTTTCGTTATCTATTTCAGCAGCCGATGAATCATCGGTTACTGTTTCGGTCGAGGTATCCACTTCCGTGGAAACTTCAACTTCCGGCTCTGTATAGATATCGTCAGCTTTTACAGAAACTAAAGGTAATAAATCCTGTTCGCGATTCAGACTAACGGTTTCTTTCTCAGATACCGCCTGAATTTTCGGCGCGGCCTGTGCAAGCAGTCGTTTTACCGGCTCGTTATCGAACTCAACCGTTTCTTCCTCGAGCAATAAAGCGTCGAGGTATTCGGCCATTGCCGCTTCACTGTTATCGCGTTTCATGTTCATAAATCAACGTACATCCAACTGCTGTAAATTGGTCAACAAGGATTGATAAGCCAAAACTCCCCGCGCCTTAGGCGCATAAACTGAAGGAGGTTGTTGCTCGTTAGATGCATCCCGAAATTTAGTATCTATTGGAATCATGCCATTCCAGACCGAACGTCCATAACGGGCAATCAGTTTTTTATAAGTTTGCAGCGATGCATTGGTTCGTTTGTCGTAAAGTGTCGGGATAATGGTATAAGCGTAATTCTCGCCACGCGACTTATGGATGAGTGTCAAGGTTCGCATCATGCGGTCAAGGCCTTTCAAGGCCAAAAACTCAGTCTGCACCGGAATTAGCACTCGTCGGCAACAGGCAAGTGCATTCACCATAAGAACCCCCAATACCGGCGGTACATCAATCAGGACATAATCGAAGTCATCGGCTATCATCGCCAGGCCGCGCTTAAGTACTAACCCCATGCCGTCCTGAGTCCCCAGCTTTCTATCCAGCGTTGCTAACGCCATAGTCGCCGGCATAACACTCAGGTGGTTAAACTCGGTTGGCAAAATACTGCGACGCATTAGCTCAGCCGTTATGTTCTTACCGGCGCTAAATACATCAAAAGCACTGGATTCAAGCTCTTCCGAGTCAATGCCAAAATAGTAAGTTAATGACGCGTGAGGATCGGTATCAATACAAAGGACCCGCTTACCCTGCTCAGCCAAAAGTCCAGCCAAAGCAACAGCTGTCGTGGTCTTGCCGACCCCGCCTTTTTGATTAGCTACCGTCCATACGATCATTCACTCATCCCGCTATAAGCCGCTGTAACCGACTTCTTTCATAATCATCCTGGCCATGTCATCCAGGCTAATACTGCGAGTTGAAATTCCCGCTTGCGCAACAGCCTGCGGCATACCATAGACAACACAGCTGGCCTGATCTTGGGCCCATATCGTGGCTCCTTGATCTTTCAGCATACGAGAGCCATCACGACCATCGGCTCCCATACCGGTTAAAATGACACCAAGCACTTTACCCATATAGGTCTTTGATAAGCTTGCAAAGGTTAAATCCACGCTCGGCTTATAAGTAATGCGTCCACTGGTATCGTCTTTTACCCTTAAACGTGCACTACCCGGCCTGCCTTCGACCATAAGTTGTTTTCCGCCCGGCGCTAAATACGCTGTCCCGGCTCTGAGCACGTCGCCATCCTCTGCTTCCTTCACATTAACCTGACACAAACCATTCAGACGCTGTGCAAAAGCTTTTGTGAACGCTGCCGGCATATGCTGAACCATTACAATTGGATAAGGGAAATTAGCCGGTAGCTGAGTCAGTATTTTCTGCAGCGCGACAGGGCCTCCAGTCGACGTTCCTATTGCCAAAATCTGATACGCCCGGTTCGTTGTTAGTGACCCTGCAGACTTTGCGGTGCGGGCATCACTTTCACGCTGGCTCTGTAATTCCTGGTTGCGCTGACGAATACGCTCAAGCGCGGTCTTTGGCTCATCCGGGCGTTCTGCTAGTTTCTTTACTGCCGGTGCCGGTGAGGGTCTGGCAGGCGTGCGGCTAACAGGTTGCCGGGCAATTGCCAGTACGCGATCCTGCAGCGTGTTCACTGCTTCATCGCGATTCCGTGCAATGTCTTCAAATTTCTTTGGCAGGAAGTCAGCGGCGCCCGCTTCTAACGCGTTTAACGTAGCTGTAGCGCCTTCATGAGTCAGCGAGCTAAACATCAAAATAGGGCAAGGGTTGCTGCTCATTATGGCTTTCACAGCATCAATACCGTTCATTACCGGCATTTCAATGTCCATGGTAATGACATCCGGCTTAAGCACGCGACTTTGTGAAACCGCTTCTTCTCCGTTATTGGCACTACCAATCACTTTAATGTTGGCATTGTCTTCTAAAATCTCAGTCACCCGGCGGCGGAAAAACGCCGAGTCATCTACCACGAGAACTTTTACAGTCATGAACGGTGTGTCCCGTTATCGTTTTGCGTAATACTTAAGCATACTTGGTACATCAACAATCAAAGCAATACCGCCATCACTGGTGATAGTTGCTCCAGCCATACCCGGTGTACCCTGCAATAGCTTATCTAATGGTTTTATGACCACTTCTTCCTGACCAATCAATGCGTTGACGACGAAACCAACCTGTTGGTTGCCAATTTGCACAACCACGACATGGCCTTTCTCATTACGGCTTGAACGATCCGGATTACGAACCAACCAATGCTCTAAGAAAAACAGCGGAATAGCACGGTCACGTACAATCAGTGTTAATTGACCATCAACGGTATTGGTACGCTTCATATCGAGGTCGATAATTTCGCTTACCACAGCCAGTGGCAGAGCAAATGTCTGCTCTTTTACCGCAACCATTAAGGTAGGCAGTATCGCCAGAGTCAGTGGAACTTTAATTAAAAGCTCCGTGCCCTTACCCAGCTCAGACTGAATTTTGACACTACCGTTAAGCTGACTAATTTTGGTTTTAACCACATCCATCCCGACACCGCGGCCGGATATGTCTGAAACTTCTTCTTTGGTCGAAAAGCCAGCGGCAAAAATCAGATTATAAGCATCTTCGTCACTCAGACGCGCAGCGGCGTCGGTATCGAGAATACCTTTGCTGATAGCAATGCCCTTAAGCTTTTCCGCATCCATACCTGCACCGTCGTCTTTAATCGACAGCATAATATGGTCGCCTTCCTGAGACGCCGACAGCGTTACCGTACCCGCACGCGGTTTACCATTAGCTTCGCGCACGTCTGGCATTTCAATACCGTGGTCAACAGAGTTACGAACCAAATGCACCAAAGGATCGGCCAGTGCTTCTACCAGGTTTTTATCCAGGTCGGTATCTTCACCGTACATCTCAAGGTTAATTTCTTTCTTAAGGCTGCGCGCTAAGTCCCTGACAACCCGAGGGAAACGCCCAAAAACTTTCTTAATAGGCTGCATACGGGTTTTCATAACCGCGCCTTGCAAATCGCCAGTTACAACATCCAGATTAGAAATGGCTTTCCCCATCTCGTCACTGTCTGATTCATCTGAGTTACTCAGGCTTAATAGACGATTCCGGACTAAAACCAGCTCACCGACCATATTCATAATTTCATCTAAACGTTTGGTATCAACCCGGACTGTGGTTTCAGCCTGAGCTGGTGCCGGCGCCGCTGGCTTTTTATCCACGGATTTTGCTGCCGCAGGTTTATCTTCCGCTTTGGCCGCAGCTGCTTTCGGCTCTGGTTTAGCTGCAGGCTTAGGTTGAGGTTTAGCTTGCGCTTTTGGCTCAGGTTTCTTCTCAGCGGCTTTTTCTGCTGGCTTATCTCCTTTAGGCGTCGGCGCTTTACCACTGCCATGGAGTTCATCTAACAGCGACTCGAACTCGTCATCTGTTATTTCGTCATCTTTTGCCGGCTCTTTTTGCTTCTCTTGTGTCTTCTCAGCACTTTGAGGCGCCTTACCACTGCCGTGCAATTCATCCAGCAACGATTCAAACTCATCGTCTGTTATTTCATCGTTGTCATCGCCCGGTGCCGACTCAGCAGCGGAAGCTTTAGCTTCTTCTTTCTTGCCCGGTCCTTTACCTTCACCATGCAGTTCATCCAGTAAAGCTTCAAATTCGTCGTCCTGAATTTCATCAATACTTTCGCCGCTACTCGCGTCAGCTACCTCGGGCTCTGGTTCGGGCTCTGGTTCGGGTTCTGGTTCCGGCGCTTTAACCGGCTCTTCATCTTCCGATTCCGGCTGGCTCAACTTATGCAGAAGTTCCAGTAATTCAGGTGATGCAGCTTCAGGTTCTTCTTTGGCCCGAACCTGTGCAAATTGAGCATTAATGGTATCCAGCGACTGTAGAATAACATCCATCAAGTCGGAGGTGACGGTACGTTGGCCATTACGCAGGGTATCGAACACATTTTCCGCACCGTGGCAGGTATCAACGAGTGCGCCCAGCGACAAAAACCCGGCACCACCTTTCACGGTATGAAAACCACGGAAAATAGCATTCAGCAGGTCTTTATTTTCTGGATCATTTTCCAGTTCAACCAGCTGTTCAGACAATTGCTCGAGGATCTCTCCCGCCTCGATCAAAAAGTCCTGCAGAATGTCTTCGTCCATATCAAAGCTCATGCGACTGATGCTCCTAGAAACCTAAACTGGACAGCAAATCGTCCACTTCGTCTTGTCCGCCAACCACGTCATCGCGTTGATCAGCATCTATAATAGGGCCTTCCGCAACACCTGCATTTTTCTTATCAGGCGTTGAGGTTGCTGCCTTACGGCGCTCTTCTTCTTTACCGAATATTTTGAGTAGCTCAATTAAGTTCTTTTCAACGTCTTCAACTAACTGAATAACCCGGCGAATAACTTGCCCGGTAATATCCTGAAAGTCCTGAGCCATCAATACTTCAGTCATCAACCCATGCACTTGTGGCATGTTTTCACCACAGCGCTTAAGTACGTCATCGACCTGATGGCATAAAGACTTGAATTCATTTAACTCAATATCGTTACTCATCAGCCTGTTCCAGGCCGGCATGACCTTCTCTACACGCTGATGCATCTCATCTGCTAAAGGCAGGCAAGCCTCTACCGCATCCATTGTTCTATTGGCTGCGTCTTCGGTTTTCTCAATGACATACAACAAACGGTTTTGCGCATCAGGAAGATCATCTTGTGTCATTTGCACAATGCGAGGGTCTACCTGAAAATCCTGAAGTGCTTCGTGGAGGTCGCGTGTTAACTGGCCGACAGAAGTAAACAACTTGTCGTTACGACGGTTGTAAACGTCTTCCAGTAATTGATTTGCCTGCTGCTGCTTCCCGTCTTCAAGCAAGGCTACGAGTTCCTTGGCTTGCTCCAGAGAAATATCATGGGCGTTATCAGACATAGTCATTCGCCCTTTAGCTAATACGTTCGAAAATCTTGTCGAGCTTTTCTTTCAACGTTACGGCTGTAAATGGTTTCACGATGTAACCATTAACCCCCGCTTGTGCGGCCATGATGATTTGCTCACGCTTAGCTTCGGCCGTTACCATCAATACCGGTAAATGCGCCAGGTTATCGTCCTTGCGAATTTCACGCAGCAAGTCAATTCCCTGCATACCGGGCATGTTCCAATCGGTTACGACAAAGTCGAAATCACCGTTCTGCAACATGGGTAAAGCCGTATTACCGTCATCAGCTTCCTGAATATTGGTAAAGCCAAGATCACGAAGTAAATTCTTAATGATTCGTCTCATTGTAGAAAAGTCATCCACAACAAGAATTTTCATATTTTTATCCAAAGCACCCTCCACTGAGGCTCTCGATTACCACCAAAGTTTATTCAACCCAATTTTGCATTCGCGACTTCAGTCGCAACATTGCCTGACTGTGAATCTGACTGACACGTGATTCACTCACGCTCAGCACTTCACCTATCTCTTTTAAATTCAATTCTTCGTCATAATACAACGAAAGCACCAAGGCTTCACGTTCTGGTAACGATGAAATTGTCGAAACCAATGCTTTATGAAACGCAGCGTTCTCAACATCTCGTTGTGGCTCATAAGCTGAACCTGTTACCTGCTCTGGCATTAACGCATCTTCCGACACGCCAAGATCTTCAATTCCGACAATTCGTCCTGAACTCACATCCCGTAAAATATGGTGGTATTCATCCATACCCATATTCAGTTTTGCGGCTACTTCCGTATCTTTTGCGTCCCGCCCGGTCTCGTTTTCAACCTGGCGAATGGCTTCCAGCACACGTCTGTGGTTACGGTGTACTGAGCGAGGGGCCCAATCGCCGCGACGAATTTCGTCCAGCATCGCACCACGAATGCGAATGCCGGCAAAAGTTTCGAAACTGGCACCTTTGCTGTTATCAAAGTTACGCGCAGCTTCTAGTAAGCCAATCATGCCTGCCTGTATTAAATCATCCACTTGCACGCTGGCGGGTAGTCTCGCCATCATGTGGTGGGCAATACGCTTAACCAGTCCGGTATGCTGCTCAATAATGGCATTCCGGTTGTCAGCAGTGGCGGCATAAACGGCAGCTTTATTCATTGGCAACATCCCGCTTACTCTCGTTATCGGCAGAAGTTATCAATTGTTCAAGGAAAAATTCTAAATGTCCTCCGGCTTGAGCCGGAACCGGCCAGTCCAGCGCCTTCTTAGCCAGCGCTTTTATCGCTAATGACGCCGGCGATTTAGGGTAAGCCATGACAAAAGATTGCTGTTTCCGCACGGCTAAACGCAAGTTTTCATCGAAAGGAATAATTGCTGCCAGCTCCAAAGCAACATCTAAAAACCGGTCGGTAACCTTAGTGAGCTTATTGAACAGTACTTGCCCGTCACGCATATTGCGCACCATATTGGCAACTACCTTGAATTTGAAAAGCCCCTGCTCACGGCTCAATACTTTAATAAGAGCATAAGCATCGGTAATCGATGTTGGTTCATCGCAAACTACGACTAACACGTCCTGTGAGGCTCGGGCAAAACTGACAACGGTGTTACCTATGCCAGCTGCGGTATCCACAATCAGCACGTCATAATTACCCTGTAACTGGCTAAACGCTCTAATTAAACCGGCATGCTCAGATTCACTGAGATCCACCATCGAACGTGTACCAGACGTTGCCGGAACAATTTTTATTCCCGCAGGGCCTTCTATCAGAATATCTTCCAGTTCACACTGGCCGCTTAACACATGAGAGAGATTACGCTCAACACGAAGACCCAACATCACATCGACGTTAGCCAGGCCTAAGTCGGCGTCCAGCACCAATACTCGTTTGCCCTGCTTTGCCATTGCAATAGCCATATTCAGCGACACATTGGTTTTACCCACGCCACCTTTACCACCGGTTACCGCAATAACTTTTACTTTTGATTGTTTCATTCTTCGCAGACCGCTTGCTTGATCCATCGGGCGTATCTCTTTTCTGACTAAATTGACAACAGCTTCATATTACTTCGGCTCATTCAGCGAGAAAACGCCGCATTCCAATACGATTTTGGCACGTCTGACACTGAGGAACAAATGCTTTTATCAAGCAAACGCTCGGCTTCCGCTACCATAAAGTTCGCATCGGCAACCCGAATGTCTTCAGGAACCTGCTGACCATTGGTTAAATAGCCTACTGGTAAGCCATGCTCAATAGCTACGCTAATACTCTCACCTAAACTTAAGCATTCGTCCAGCTTGGTAAAAATGCAACCGGATAAAGGCAAAGTTTTAAACTGCTTAACGGCATCCATCAATACTTGATTCTGTGATGTCGCTGAAAGCACCAGATATGGACGAATACGCAGTCTTGAATTCTGGATAAGCTGGTTTAACTGCTCGCTCAAACGCTTGTCGCGTTGGCCCATGCCTGCAGTATCAATTAAAATTAAACTCTTCTGGCGCAGTGAAAGTAACGCATCTGCCAGCTCTTGCGCATTTTTAGCAACTTTTACCGGACACCCTATTATACGACCATAGGTTTGTAATTGTTCACTGGCACCAATACGGAAGGTATCCGTGGTAATTAATGCCACTTTATCCGCACCATGGCGCTGAGCGTAACGAGCAGCCAGCTTCGCAATAGTGGTGGTTTTACCCACGCCTGTAGGGCCGACTAAAGCAACCGCACCGCCGCGTGTCAAAATATCGTCGGACGTGGTATTCAACTGACCTTCTAATAAATGCAGGGTCTGTTCCCAGGCTTCATCGTCTGAGCCACCTTCGGGAATAAAACAGGCAATCTGGTCCGCAACTCGTTCACTTAAGCCCATAGACATCAAGCGATTCATCAGCATCGCACGGGTTGGTTCTTCGCGATCCATTTCCTGCTTCATCAAGCCACTTAACTGATGCTCCAGTAATTGACGAATACCGTTTACCTGAGAGCGCAGTTCAGCAATGGCCTGGGAGTCGTCCGCTGCTGGTGCGTTTACTTGTTCAGGAAAAATATCGTCGCTTAGCTGAGAATCCGCGAAGCCTTGTGGTTCTGGTTTCGGCTCTGGCCGTTGTGTGGCCGGCTCAGCAACCTCTTGCTCAGCAGTGCGTTGCGCAGGCTGTTCAGCCTGCGCCTGACGCTGTAACAGTTCCTGCAAAGATTCAGCCGGTACTTCCGGTGTCTTTGATGCGGCCGGCTCATTCGGTGCCTGCTCAGCCATTGGCTGTGCCTGTTGCGCATCGGGGTCAATGGCTGCAACCAGCTCAATACCACCATTCACTTTCTTATTGGACAGGATAATAGCATCCGGACCTAAGGTTTCTTTAACCTGTTGCAAACCACGGCGCATATCTTCGGCAAAAAAGCGTTTAATCTTCACAAGCGACTCCCGTTACTCTTGTGTGGCGGTTTGTTCACCACCGTTTTGTTGTCCACCAATTGAGCTGACAATGCGAATTTGTTTATCATCCGGTACTTCCTGATAGGACAACACTCGCATACCATCGGTAGCGTGACGCGCAAATCGCGCCATGGTTGACCTCAGAAGTCCAGAGGTCAGCAGTACTGAAGGTTCACCATTCATTTCCTGCTGCTGATGCACTTCGCGTAATGACTGTTGCAGGCGTTCGGCCAAACCTGGTTCGATTCCGGCGCCTTGCTGATTTCCGTCATTACCAGCCATTTGCAATGACTGATGCAACATCTGTTCCAACTCTGGTGCCAAAGTTATGACAGGCAGTTCAGCCGCCCCTTCAGCAATGTCCTGAACAATTAAACGGCGTAGTGAGATTCTGACCGCAGCCGTTAATACTTCTGGGTCCTGACTACGCCCCGCATACTCAACCAGGGTTTGTACAATGGTGCGCATGTCACGAATCGCAATACCTTCATCCAATAGGTTTTGCAGTACTTTCACAAAATTGCCCAATGACAGCAGATCCGGAATCAGGCCTTCAACCAGCTTAGGATGAGTGCGACCTAAACGATCCAGTAATTCTTGTGCTTCTTCATGACCCAGTAGCTGTGACGCATGGTTTGTCACTATTTGACTTAAATGTGTTGCAACCACAGTTGCCGCATCCACCACGGTATAACCCAGGGTCTGCGCATGCTCTCGTTGTTCCGGACGGATCCAGACCGCATCCAGGCCAAAGGCAGGGTCAGTTGTTTTTTCGCCTTCCAATTCGCCGAAAACCTGACCCGGGTTAATCGCCATTTCCCAGTCATGGCGAATTTCAGCTTCGCCCATAGTCACACCCATTAGGGTAATTCGGTAACTGTTAGGGCCTAAATCCAGGTTGTCTCTGATATGAACAGCTGGCACCAGGAAACCAAATTCCTGTGACTGCTTCTTACGCACGCCTTTTATGCGTGACAGGAGCTCGCCGCCCTGCTGCTTATCGACCAAAGGAATTAAACGATAGCCAACTTCCAGACCAATAGTGTCTACATGGCGCACATCGTCCCAGCTAAGCTCTTTTTGCTGCGCCTGCTGGACTTGCTGCTCCTGTTCTTTCTCTACCAGCTCGCCTTCTTCGACTTTTGACTTTTTAAGCTTAAAGTACGCTGCACCGGCTAGTACCGCTGACATACTCAAGAACGCCAGATGTGGCATACCGGGGATAACACCCATAGCAAAGAGTACCGCACTGGTAATGACCAGAACCTTGGGGTTATCAAGCAGTTGCAGGACAACGGCATCACCCATGTCTTTACTGTCATTTTCGCGAGTAATGATAATGGCGGTCGCAACCGACAGTAATAAAGAGGGGATTTGCGCGACCAGGCCGTCACCAATGGTTAACAGGGTATAAACTTCCACGGCCTCATTAAAGGTCAGGCCGTACTGGATCATACCAATGAGCAGGCCGCCGATAATGTTAATAAAGAGAATAAGGATACCGGCTATGGCATCCCCTTTTACGAACTTACTGGCACCGTCCATAGAGCCGTAGAAATCGGCCTCACGGGTTACGTCACTGCGTCGGGCTTTGGCTTCTTCCTGATTGATTAAACCGGCGTTCAGGTCGGCATCAATAGCCATCTGTTTACCCGGCATGGCATCAAGGGTAAAACGGGCAGTAACTTCTGAAATACGGCCGGCACCTTTGGTGATAACCACAAAGTTAATAATAACCAGAATGGCAAACACCACCAGACCAACGGTGTAGTTACCGCCTATGACCACGCTACCGAAGGCTTCAATCACTGAGCCCGCCGCGCCGGGGCCGTTATGACCTTCCAGCAAAACAATACGGGTTGAGGCAACGTTAAGGCTTAACCGTAAGACCGTAGCAATAAGCAATACCGTCGGAAACGCAGCGAAATCTAGCGGACGTTGGGTATAAACCGCCACCAGCATAACTACCAGCGACAAGGTAATTGAAAACGAGAACAGAATATCCAGCACCATGGCCGGAATTGGCAGAACTACCATCGCCAGAATGGCCATAATGGCCACAGGCGTCCCGAATCCTTTAATCAGATGCGCGTTGTTCTGCGTGAAATTTCTTAAATCTACTAACTTTTCGGCACCGCCCGCCATACGTCTTCCTGTTGCGTCAAAAAGTTGAACCTGCGGTGTTTCATTCAAGAATCGAGCCAGCTTTTAAATATTTTCTGACTCGTTGATACGTTTTGGCCTACAGATATTTATCTTCTCGCAGCTACACTCTCTGCTCTTTAACAAAAAGGTTATTACCGTGCGTGGTTATTCCCTCGTTGAAATGCTTATTGCACTGACAATTAGCGCAGGTCTAGGTGCGTTATCAATGCCGTTATTGAGTCAACAAATGGAGACCTTGCTGTTGCAACAGGCCAGTAATCGCTGGTTGTTGTATTTGCATCAAGTAAAAGCAAAGGCACAGAAGGAACAGCGCTCAATAGTTGCTGAATTGGTACCTCTTGACGCTCGCTCCAGTGTTTTTAAAGCAATGACAGAATCGACGTACAGCGCAGCAAGTCCACTCAAGTTCTACGGTAACTCCGGTGCGGCTGTACCTGGGCATGTCCGGATTGTAAGCGGTGACAGAATGATAAAAGTAATTATAAGCAGCAAAGGTCGCATTCGCTCTTGCGTTAGCCTTGGCTCGTCATTGCCCGGAATCTCCTTATGCTAGTTAGTAAAAGTAATGGCTATAGCTTGGTTGAAGTACTCATTGCTGCTGCACTTGGTTCTATTATTGTGATCACCACTCAGCAAATAATGCAGTGGCAAAAGGGCGCTCAGTTTCGTGCGGTGTCGAGTGCACAATTTATTCTGGGTGGGCAAGCCGTTTCTTATCAGTTCTTTGAAAGCCTGAATCAGACAATCGCGAGCAGTGTGCAAAATCCACAAAGCAATTGCTTTATTTTCCCTACCCAAAGCGGCGGGTCGGTTGGCTTTCGGGTCAGGAACTCCCAGTTACAGCATAACCCTATGACACTGGACTGTTCAGGGTATGGTTGGCAGTCACTGACCGACAAAACACAATTTAAGGTTCAGGAGTTAATGGTTGAAACCAGTGTTCCGTCAGTGTCTGACCGCGCCTCAAAGCTGTTTATTACACTGATTATTTCACGGGTCACTAAAAACGGCGTGCAAGAGCAACCGTTTAAACGAAGCATAACGATATTTTCTTAGCCCTTTGCTTTTAACCACAGAGAAGGATGTTCACAATGCAAGCGAAAGGATTCGCGTTAATACTCACCTTAGTAACACTCATTAGTCTAAGCTCCGCAAGCGTCGCCGCCCTGTTTTTCTACGCGCAAATGCTGGAAGCTCAGCAAGAGCATCAGTGGCAAGTACTTTCTGGTCAGTTAGAAGCCGATTTTAACCGACAGAAAGAGCATTATGAGTCAGCACAAAAGTAAAGGTTTTTCCCTGACCGAAACCTTGGTTGCTTCTGCAATAGTCGCTATTTGGGCTGTCAGTAGTCAGCAGCTGCTCCAGATTGGGTTAGGCGCTATTGAAAAAGCAAAGCGCAAAGCCCGGGCCGTCGAAGTTTTGAACCGCTATATACAAGACACCCATATTGACTGGATAAATGGCTCTTCCCCATCACCTGAAGTCATTTCGAACGGTTTTATTATCCATTCAGATGTTAATTCAATAGACGAAAACAACGCTTCTATGGGTGTTGAAATAACCTGGGGAGAAAAAAATAGGTATTTATTGAAAGTCTGGCTGTCTCGATAAAATTAGCAATAACTTGAATATCAGCTTTGCAAAGACTTCCCAATTGCTTGCGTGTGAAAAAGTGAGAAGGCGCGACGCGTTAAAACGCATCGCTCGTGCGCTAGATATTAGCGCTAAGCTGCCGGGTGCGGCCTTAGCTCTGGGGGAATTGAGAAAGTGATATTTTCCTCACGGCCACTGAGTTCAATGGCGGTCTTACCACCCCATTCCTGCAGTTTAGCAATAACCTCTTTCACCAACACTTCTGGTGCAGAAGCGCCAGCGGTTACCGCAACTTTATCGTGACCTTCTAACCAGGCTTGGTCGATGCAACTGGCATCATCAATTAGATAAGCCGGAGTTCCCATTTTCTCTGAAAGCTCGCGTAAGCGGTTTGAGTTTGAGCTATTGCGTGCGCCCACAACTAACATAACATCGGCATCACTGGCTAATTCACGCACCGCATCCTGCCTGTTTTGGGTGGCGTAGCAGATGTCGTCCTTACGTGGACCATTAATGTCAGGAAACTTCTGACGCAAAGCCTCAATAACATCGGCGGTGTCATCAACCGACAAGGTTGTCTGACTCATATAATGGAGGTTTTTCGAGTCTTTCACTTCCAGTTTATTCACGTCTTCAGGCGACTCAACTAAGTAGATACCACCATCGGCGTTCTTATACTGACCCATGGTGCCTTCAACTTCCGGGTGTCCCGCATGGCCAATGAGTACACATTCATGTCCCTTTCGACTGGCACGCGTCACTTCCATATGAACCTTGGTTACCAATGGACAAGTGGCATCAAACACCCTCAAACCGCGATCTTTGGCTTCTTGTCTGACCGCCTGAGAAACGCCATGGGCGCTAAAAATAACGATTTGGTCGTCCGGCACTTCGTGCAACTCTTCCACAAATACCGCACCGGCATCGCGCAGCTTGCTGACGACATACTTGTTGTGAACCACTTCGTGACGCACATAAATCGGCGGCTCGAATATTTCCAGGGCCCGCTCGACAATAGTAATAGCGCGATCAACTCCGGCACAAAATCCACGTGGGTTCGCCAACAAAATCTGCATCATTTCCTCCTGCGCTCAGCCCGCTTGTTTAACCAGTCACGGCTCAACGCTGATAATTTCTACTTCAAAAATCACCGTTTGTCCGGCTAACGGATGATTAAAATCGATGGTCACTGTTGGACCTTCAATTTTACGAACAATTCCCGGTAAATCGGTACCATCAGGTTGAGTAAACGCCAAAATAGCGCCAACTTCCGGTTTTGTTTCGTCGCTAAACTTTGCCGAGTCGACATAGTAGTAGTTGTCCGGGTTGGGTTCGCCAAAAGCGTCTTTGGGCTCTAATGTGAATTCACGCTCGGCGCCTTCACGCAGGCCTACCAGACAAGCTTCAAAGTTTTCCGTCAGGCTGCCATCGCCCATACGAAACTTCGCTGGCTTGCCAGACATTTTGGTGCTGTCCGCAACCGAACCATCGGCAAGTTTAATGGTGAAGTGCATAACCACTTCACGTCCGTGCTCAATAGGTAAACGACTCAAACGAAACTCCTTACTGCTTGTGACCGTCTTCGGCTTTATCCCGACGGTTATCAAAAAAAGCTTCCAGCAACATGAGTGCAGCACCAATAGTAATAGCCATGTCCGCTACGTTAAAGGCCGGCCAATGCCACCCCTGATAGTGCACATCAAAAAAGTCGATGACATAGCCGTACATTAAACGGTCAGCTACATTACCAATAGCCCCTGCCAGAATCAGCGAAAAGGCCAGGTTCTGGCGCCACAAGCCTACCGGGTTACGACGCATCCAGATAAGCAAAACAGCACTAATAGCAATAGCGATAACGGTGAAGAACCAACGCTGCCAACCACCACCGTCACTTAAAAAGCTAAATGCGGCACCATAGTTGTGCACGTAGGTGAAGTTAAATAAGCCTTCAATAACAACCCGGCTTTCGTAAAGCTCAAATTCACCTGCAACCCAAATCTTCGTAATTTGATCAACAACCACCAGCAACAAGGTTAGCCACAAAAAACGTAGCCCGGTTGCACGGTTAGTCTGGTTAGCAAAATCAGGCAAAACGACGCTCCTCACCTTCACCTTCAATATTGGTTACACAACGCTGGCATAAATCGGCATGGCTCTCTAATGTGCCAACCTCTTTGCGATGATGCCAGCAACGCTCGCACTTCTTGTGTTCAGATTTCGTCACACTAACCGCCAACGCCATCTTTTCAGCTTTAACTGCGTCGGCAGGTGCATCATTAATAGAAGCCACTTGCGCTTCTGATGTCAGCAGTGCAAAACGCAGTTCTTCACCTAAACGGTTCAGAGAGGTCGCCAGCTTATCATCAGCATACAAGGTCACTTCGGCCTGCAATGAACCACCAATAACATCGTTACGGCGTGACTGCTCCAGTGCCTGATTAACCACGTCACGAATTTCCAGCAACTGCATCCAGAAGGCGTTTTCATCGTCTTTCACACCGGCAAATTTATCAAAGCCCTGATACCAGTTTTCGGTAAAGACATACTGACTGCGCTCGTTCGGCAGCAAGTCCCAAATTTCCTGAGCAGTAAAGCTACAAATTGGCGCCATCCAGCGCACCAGTGCCTCAGCAATATGATACAGCGCTGTCTGGCAAGAACGACGAGCCAGTCCTTCCGACTTTGCGGTGTACTGACGGTCTTTAATGATGTCCAGATAGAAACTACCCAGTTCAATTGAGCAAAAATGCATAAGCTTCTGCACAACGCTATGGAACTGATAGTTGTCGTAGGCTTCCAGCAGTTCTTTCTGCAAGTCCGCGGCCCGACCCACAATCCAGCGGTCCAGTTCAACCATATCTTCTCTGGCAACTAAGTCCGTTTTAGGGTCAAAACCGGTTAAGTTCGCTAATAAAAAGCGCGACGTATTACGAATGCGACGATACGCATCCGCAGAGCGTTTAAGGATTTCATCAGAAACCGTCATTTCGCCGGAATAATCTGCTGATGCAACCCATAAGCGCAGAATATCGCCACCCAATTTATTCATCACGTCCTGCGGAGCAACTACGTTCCCGATAGACTTCGACATCTTGCGGCCCTGTGCATCCACAGTAAAGCCGTGAGTCAGAACCTGGTGATACGGCGCTTCGTTATACATAGCCACACCAGTGACCAGCGAGCTCTGGAACCAGCCCCTGTGTTGATCCGAACCTTCTAAATATAAGTCAGCGGGCCAGCGCAGGCCATCAAACTCACGCAATACGCAGTGATGCGTAACACCAGAGTCAAACCAGACATCTAACGTGTCGGTTACTTTGCGGTATTTGTCAGCTTCATCGCCCAGCAACGTTTCCGGCTCTAAATCAAACCACGCCTGAACACCGTCTTTTTCAATAAGCTGAGCGACCTTTTCCATCAGCTCCAGCGTGTTTGGATGAAGCTCATCGGTCTCGCGATTGACGAAAATAGCAATGGGGTTACCCCAGGTGCGTTGACGTGAAATACACCAGTCCGGGCGCCCTTCTACCATAGATTCAATGCGGCTTTGTCCCCACTCAGGGAACCAGCCCACTTTTTTGATTTGATCTAACGCACCGGCACGCAAACCTTTCTTGTCCATGCTGATAAACCATTGCGGCGTTGCACGGAAAATAATTGGCGTTTTGTGGCGCCAGCAATGCGGGTATGAGTGACGGTAGCTTTCTGCATGCATCAAGTTACCGACCTCACGGAGCTTGTCGACAATAGGCTCGTTTGCTTTAAATACGTGTTGTCCGGCAAACAATGGCGTATCGTCTTTGTACACACCGTTATCACCAACCGGGTTATAAACTTCAATACCGTAACGTTGCCCTACCAGAAAGTCATCGACACCATGCCCTGGTGCTGTATGCACACAACCGGTACCACTTTCAGTGGTTACGTGGTCGCCCAGTATTACCGGCACCTGCAATTCAAACAACGGATGCTGTAGCTGCAGACCTTCTAAGTCTTTACCTTTGCAGAAACCCAGCTTGTGGTAGTGGGTAATGTTCCAGCGTTCCATGCAGTCTTTAACCAAATCATCGGCAAGAATTACTCGCTCTGCAGGCTGGTCATCGCCGGCTTCAATTTGCACTAGCGTATACTCAAGCCCTTCTGCCAGAGTAACAGCGCGGTTAGCAGGAATGGTCCACGGAGTCGTGGTCCAGATAACCATGCTGACATCGCCTTCACCCACATGCCCTTCCGGCGTGCTGAAACGCTCGACGGTTTCCGCCGTTGCGGCAACCGGTAAACGCACATCAATAGCCGGTGAGTTTTTGTCCTGATATTCCACTTCCGCTTCAGCCAGCGCTGAACCACAGTCTGTACACCAGTGAACCGGCTTAAAGCCCTGGTGCAAATGACCATTATCAATGATTTTTGCCAAAGCCCTAACACTGTCCGCTTCCTGCTTAAAGTTCATGGTCAGGTAAGGGTTATCCCAGTCACCTAACACACCCAGACGTTTAAAGTCTGTGCGTTGCTGATCAATTTGGGTCATGGCATATTCGCGACATTTTTCACGAAATTCTGCCAGGTTTAATTTTTTACCCGGCTTACCGTGCTTTTTTTCTACCTGCAACTCAATGGGCAGACCATGGCAGTCCCAGCCCGGTACATAAGGCGCATCAAAGCCGCTTAAGGTTTTTGCCTTAACAATAACGTCTTTTAAAATTTTATTTACGGCGTGACCAATGTGAATTTGCCCGTTCGCATACGGAGGGCCGTCGTGCAGAATAAATTTAGGCTTGCCCGCTTTAGCTTGACGAATTTGACCGTACAGGTCAGCCTCATACCACTGCTCCAGCATTTTTGGCTCGCGCTGAGCCAGGTTACCGCGCATAGGGAACGCTGTGTCTGGCAAGTTTAAGGTGTGTTTGTAATCACTCATGGGTCACTGTTTCCATTTCCGCATAGTTACTGACTCCGGCACGCTAATGCATCACGTGCGCGGGCGGCATCTTTTTCAATTTGTTCTTGTAAGTGCTGTAACGACGCAAACCTTTGCTCGTTACGCAATTTGGCCACTGGCGTGACCGTCATCTGCTGACCGTACAGATTGCCTGAAAACTCAAACAAATGCACCTCCAGCTGCACTTCGTCGCCATTTAATGTTGGCCGGGTTCCTAAGTTAGCGACACCGGAATAGGTTTTTCCGCCCTTACCAAGTTGAGCGGTTACCGCGAACACCCCGTGTAGGGGGCTTTTTAAGCGCTTTAGCGGAACGTTAGCGGTAGGAAAACCAATAGTTCGACCATTCTTTCGCCCGTGTACGACTTTCCCGCACATTTGATAAGGCCGGCCCAGCATTTGTTCCGCCAGATCAAAGTCGCCTTGCTCTAATGCCTGGCGTATGGCAGTACTGCTTACGCGCTGTTGCTGCTGGCGATAACTGCGGGTGTCCACCACTTCAAAACCCAGCTCTTTACCGGCATTTTGCAGCAACTCAAAGTCGCCTTCACGTTTATAGCCAAAACGAAAATCGTCGCCTACCACCAGAAACTTAACACCCAGCTTGCCAACCAAAGTCTGCTCAATAAACTCACGAGCTGGCTGACTGGCAAACTTCTTATTAAATTCAATGACAATATGTCGGTCGACATTTTGAGCCTGTAGAGCGAGATACTTTTCACGCCAATTGGTTAGCCGTGCAGGGGCTTTTTCAGGTTGAAAAAGCTCTTGCGGTTGCGGCTCAAAGGTCATTACCGCTGAAGGGACGCCCAGCTGCTGCGCTTTTTCACGGACCTGACTCAATACCGCCTGATGGCCCAGGTGAACACCATCAAAATTACCGATGGTCAACACACAGCCGTTATGCTCAGCTCTTAGGTTATGAGTACCGCGAATCAGTTCCATGCCCGCACAATCTTAATGTTTTCCGGAAAAGACGCGATTATAACTGATACTGAAGCGATAATCAGTACTCACGCGCACGGAAATGTCGTGGCCTCATACCGGTTATTACAAGCACAGCAATATAAATCAGCGCGCCGAACCCAATCACCTGCGCCAAAAGCCAGGGGCGTTCAACTAAAGAACTGGTCCGCCAGGTAGCAATATCCGGACTTAACCAGAGCACACCCGCTATCATCGCCGTGGTGGCGAACAGCACCTGGACTATAAAGCGTCCGGTTCCCGGTTGCTTTTTCAGCACGCCTTCACGCCATAAAGTAACGCCCAATAACCCCGCGTTAATAGCCGCAGAGGCTGCCGTTGCCAGGGCTAATCCGACATAACTAAAAGGAATGGCCAAAGCAATGTTAAACACCATGTTTGCCACCATAGCAATAATACCGTACTTGACCGGTCGCTTAGTGTCCTGTCGGGAGTAGAAGCCCGTCGCCAGAACCTTTACCAGCATAAAGCTCAGTAAGCCGGTGGAATAGGCCATAAGACTGTACGACGCCATACGCGCATCGTCCGGACTGAAGGCGCCGTGCATGAACAACACCATAAGCATGGGCTCTGCTAATACAAAAAGCCCCGCCATGGCCGGTACACCCAACAACAGCACCATACGAATGCCCCAGTCGAGCGTGGAGCTGAAGTTTTCTTTTGACTGGTCTACATGGCGTGAAGAAAGCGCCGGCAGAATAACCGTTGCTATGGCAATACCAAATAGCCCAAGCGGGAATTCCAGCAACCGATCCGAGTAATAAAGCCAGCTAATTGACCCCGTCATTAAAAAGCTGGCAATGAGGGTATCCAGCAGCAAATTAATTTGGCTAACCGATACACCAAAGATAGCCGGCAACATCAGTTTGCGGATTTTAGTCACGCCCGGGTCTTTCCAGCCCCACTGGGGCTTAACCAGCAACCCGGCTTTTTTAAGAAACGGCAGTTGAAATAAAAGCTGAATTAACCCACCAAAAAATACGCCCCAGGCCAGTCCGTATTCCGGCTGCTCTAATTGCGGCGCCAGCCAGATAGCCGCCGCAATAATGGCGACATTCAGAAACACCGGGGTGAAAGCCGCTACCGCAAACTTCCCCAGAGTATTGAGTATGGCTCCTGCCATGGCGGTAAAACTAATAAACCACAAGTAAGGAAATGTAATACGAAGTAGGTCACTGGCCAGTACAAATTTGTCCCCTTGCGGCCCGTCGTTCCACCAATCTAAAAACCACCCCATACCAAAAAGCGCAGCGACAACAGGGGAAGCCACCACGCCGAAAATTGTCACTACAGTAACAATAGTACCTAAAGTGCCGGATACCCGAGCTATCAATAGTTGCTGTTCCGGCAACTCTTTACCCTGCTTATATTCGGTCAGAACCGGTACAAACGCCTGCGCGAACGCACCCTCGGCAAAAAGTCGGCGTAAGAAATTAGGAATCTTATTGGCAAAGAAAAACACATCCGCTGCAGCACCGGCGCCCATCAGGTTGGCAATGACCACATCGCGCACCAAACCCAGCACACGCGATATAAGAGTCATAGCACTGACGATAAATCCTGAACGGAGCAAAGCTTTTGACAAGAGAGATCCTTTCGGCTGACAGCTAAGTTTCTGTTTTTGATTGTAACTGAGACCAATGGTGGATGCTATTTTATCAAAACCTGACTTAAAGCGGTGAGTTTTTCCCTTTTCGCTGTTGACTTTTACAGCAGAAAAGGCATAATCTGCGGCCTTTATAAGAGAAGCGTTCTGTTAATGAATTTAGGAGTTCACCTTGGCTAACATTAAGTCTGCTAAAAAGCGTGCGATTCAGGCCGAGAAAAATCGCCGCCACAATGCAAGCCGTCGTTCAATGATGCGTACTTACCTTAAACGTGTAATCGCAGCTATTGAAAAGAAAGACAAAGATGCAGCAAACACTGCAATGAAAGACGTAACCCCAATGCTGGACAGTTACGCAACTAAAGGTCTTATCAGCAAAAACAAAGCGGCACGTCATAAGAGTCGTTTGAATGCTAAGATCAAAGCACTGTAAGAAGAATTACTGATCTGGGCTTAGGCGCAGGGAAAGAAAAGCCGGCTTTTGAGCCGGTTTTTTTGTGTACATTATGACTATAGTGAAGAATTCTCGCCTCTTAATTCGTCATCACTAATTGGATCTCCAGCTCTATAAGCTCTCACCGCAGGTTTTTCTAATATTGAGCTTAAGTATTTTGGAGGCAAACCAAAACCTGTTCTTAAAGACCGAACATTTTCAGAAGTTATTAATTCTCCATGACAAATATCTTGGGTTGCATACAGTGACCGGCGCCTTAATTTGTCTTGTTCGCTAACGTCATATTTTATTCTGCCTAAACTTCGCTCAACGCTTCTGACATCCTTGGCCATAGCTGCAAACTCTTTAGGCTCCATAGAGAAGCCCGAGTCAGGCCCACCAAGACTACGATCCAATATAAAGTGCTTCTCGATGACAGTTGCTCCAAGTGCTGCAGCAGCCGTTGGCACAATACTTCCCATCGTGTGATCAGATAAGCCAACGGAAACACCAAAGCGCGAACGCATATCTACCATTGTATTAAGATTGGCATCGTCTAGCGTCGCCGGATAATTAGAAGTGCACTTCAGTAGCGTTAGCTGTTCATTACCAGTGTCAAAGCATGTCTTTACTGCCAGCTCAATATCGCTTTCCTCGGCCACCCCGGTCGATATAATAACGGGCTTCCCGGTAGCCGCCGTCGCTCGAATTAGGGGGATATCGGTAATTTCGAAAGACGCGATTTTATAATAAGGAACACCAAGTGACTCTAAGAACTCTACCCCTTCGAGATCAAAAGGACTAGAGAAGAACTCCAGCCCCAGCTCGTTTGCCAGATCTCTCAGCTTAGGCTGCCATTCATAGGGCATGGAGGCTTCTTGATAAAGTTCCCACAAGCGTCGACCTTCCCAGAGACCACCTAACGGTTTACCGAAGATGTCATTATCCACATTGAGTGCCAGCGAGTCCGCGGTATAGGTTTGCACTTTTACCGCATCTGCCCCCGCTTCCGCCATAGCTCGAACAGTGCGAGCTGCTAGCTCATAGTCATTATTGTGATTGGCTGATAACTCAGCAATAATAAATATATTATCGGAAACTCGAAACATGCCGTTCTCAATTAACAATTAAAATACTTGAGAATGTCGTTAATTGAGTTCAAGTTCTCAACATCATCGTCTGGCACTTCTTTACCAGTAACGTTTTCTAGTTCGACAAACAGGTTAAATAAATCCAAGCTGTCTAAGCCATTGTCAGTAAAAATATCGTCAGCCGCTAAGCTGTCAATATCTGCACTAACACCAGACTTTTTCATCGCATCTTTAATTTGTTGTTCGGTTAACATCTTATTGGTTCCTTACTAAAAGGGCTGTAGCCCATGAAAAACCGACACCAAAGCCACTGAGAACCAGTCGCTTAAGTTCTTTATCATTCATAAAACTTTCTAACAAAATTGGAATCGATGAAGAAACCGTATTTCCGGTACCTTCCATCGAACGTACAAACTTATTCGCATTTTCTCGAAAATTTCGAGAAATCGCATCAACAATTGCTAAACTTCCCTGGTGCATCAAGTAAGCATCTACGTCGTCTTCAGCCCACTGGTTGGCCTGCAACAAGTCGCGTATTGCAGGAGCGACTTTCTGAGCCGCAAAGTTGAATACCTGTCGTCCATTCATTGATAGATGACCATCACCAACGTATAAATGTTTAGCACCATTTCCATCAGTCCCAAAGCGCACATCCTTAACATGCCACACAGGATCTTCGCCAATCCATGTGGCCGTAGCTGCGTCACCAAATAACATGGATGTTACTCGGTCATCGTTGTTAATGACTTTTGAATAGGGGTCCGCTGTTACTAGCACCGCATTCTTCAAACCGGCGGCCTGCATTAACCCTTGCACAATAGAAAGGGCGTAGACATAACCAGAACAGCCAAGCGATACATCGAATGCAGCCACAGACGTCGGCAGAGCAAGTTTGCTTTGTACAATTGCAGAACAATGAGGTAACCCAGTACCGTCCGGATTCTGCGTAACAACCACGAGCGCATCAATCGCGTCTTTATTTAACCCGCTCTTATTAATTAACGCTTCAACGGCGTGCACAGCTAAATCGGAAGTGTCTGTACCTTCATCAAGCCGTGGTAAAAACTGACTACCTAGTTTAGAGGTTACAAATTCAGGCGTTTCACCAAAGCGTTCCGCTTGCTTAATATTATTTACGCCATGTTTGGGAATATAACTGGCTATAGCTTTAATGCCTATCATCGGGATCTCCCACTATAAAGCGAATAGAACCGACAGTATCACCATCAATCGTAATCGAGCAGACTGAAAACTTGCCTTTGATGATTCGATCCACATTGACGCCGACAGTCTTATAACTTATCGGCAATGGTCCTAAAAACTCAAGCTGCCCTACTAACCACTTCCCGCTAGATAGCGGGAACAAAGTATTATGTAGCTTTTTGGTCAATGCCACGATAACTTCTATGGTGGATGCTGAGCACTGTCTATTCATATGAATAGATTGTCCCTCCTCATCGATTTCTGCCACCGATACAAGGCTATCTTCATCATAGTCATATCTCTTTACGGCGGCTTCACGGGTTTCTACTAACCAACCCCTTTTAATCGAATCGGCTTGACGATTCCATAGTTCAAAAAAGCCCGAGCTTTGGTCTTCAGTTTTTTCCCAGACAATCTCACATTGATGGTTAATAATTTTCTTAAAGACCAACTTAGTAACCCATTCGTCACCTTCACACACATCACCCATAAGCCAATCATAAAAGTCGGTGCTGTGAAGATACGTTCGACCACCTTTAAACTGTAGGTTCGTTTTCATTAACGTATCCTCCTTGCTGGGTTACCTAAAAAAGTAGCGAACTCAGGTACATGCTTAAAAATAGCAGCGCCTGCTGCAATAGTCGCGTACTGGCCGATCGTTACGTTATCTCGAACCACAGCATTAGGCGCCACCTGCACCCCTTCATCAATCTTCGCATAACCGCACAAGGTCGTATTAGGTCCAATATCGACATAATCGCCAATCACCACATCATGACCTACATTCGCCCCTGCTCTAATGATCCCGCAGTCGCCAATACGGCTACCGGGTTGCAATGTGGTGTGTGCACATATCGCGACCCCTTTTCCAATCTCGCAATCGAACCCTACATTGCATGTAGGATGCACAAGAGTCGCCCAACGCTCTCTCGGTATGTTAAGTGACTTCAGTTTTTCCGCCCGTTCGCGCATTTTACCAACACTCAGAATCGCGGGAATGAATAGGGTATCCGCAGGTAAGGAGTCCCATTCATCAGGCTTTCCAATGACCTCCCAGCGACCTATCGGAGTTCCCACCTCCAGGTGATCATTAAGGAAACCGCCGATTTCGTAATCCTCACCATTCGCTATGAGATCTAAGATAATCTGCGCAACCACCAATCCGTTGCCCGTTCCACCAATAATTGCCACTTTTTTCATGCAAGAGTAACCACAGTTATATTAGCTTTTTAATCCAGGGCGGCTCCACGCTCGCTCCTGCCATAATTTGCATAGCGTTAGCCGACATTGTCGAAATACGGTTGGGAGCTTCATCAAGCGCTTGTAAGCTCGCAAATATATCGTTTTCAATCGTATCTCGTATTGCACCTAGCGAGATCGCTGCGTTTCTTTTGGTTAGGCTTAATGCTTGTTCCGCTTGGTTATCGGCGATGACCGTCATAATACTCGGCAAGCCTAACTTACATCGTTCCCAAGCCATGGTCCCTGCGGCGCCAATCGCAAGGTCGGCGTCAGCCATAAGTTTAGCCATTTGATCGGTTTGTACCCAACACTTAAAGCCATATTGGTGACACATACGCTCAATTTGTTGTTTAAACGGGTGGGTCACTCCAATGACTACGTTCACGTCACAATTTATATTTCGTTGACCGAGCCAGCGCTGAGTGGCTCGGCAAGCTTTAGTGGTCATATTATCTTTATCCACCCCACCAAAACAGACCAGCAAGTTACTTGCTGTTCCTGTCCGTACGTTTGTTTCCAGCCTGCTAAACTCGTCACGCAAGGGAAAGAACTGCGGCCCTACAAATGTCTCTGCATATGCGGGGATATGATGACTCCATTTTTTATCAACATCATCCACTAAGTTGGGATCCAGCAAGATATCACTATCTACTTTACGATCTGACAGGCCGTCAATAATCATAACCTTTGCATCAAGAGATTGTTTGATAAGCCGGTGCCACTTCTCTGTTAACGAAAAATGGTCAACAACTACCCAATCAATGACATTCATTAATGATGCTTCTCGCAGCAACGTAAGGACTTCATCGGCATCTTCTTCTTCAGTACCTCTCAGCCAACTCGCGTGCGGGCACCAATTTGCGCTCTCGCTTGGCTCGTTTATTTCGTTCTGGTCTATCGGCAGCACCGTAAATCCCTTTTTATCGATAAGATCAATACAGTGGCCAGGATGTTGTTTAGACGCAAAGTAGACATTCACGTTGTGAGAGCGCAGAATTTCTGCAATCGAAAGGCAGCGCATTACATGCCCCGATCCGATATGATGACCACTATCAACTCTAAACAGCACGCTCATGGCATTACCTACGACTGATTGTCTAATGCGGAAAAAACAATTTCCGCTGTTTTCCAATCTTCTGGTGTATCAATGTCATGCACTCGATAGCGAGGAAGAAGAAACGCAGACGCATGTTCTGAAAACATTGGCGCACCGCTTAAAAACGCTTCGCTTTTACCCCAATAGAATTGGCCTGCGTCGTGGAATGCCTCAACTAAATCCTGAGAGCGGCTACTAAACTTGGACTCATCAAACATGGTGATATTGCCGGCGTTATCAAAGTAAAATGCGCGTTGAATCGGGTACGCAAATGAAGTGGCTGAAAAACAGAAATCCTTATCCGAATTACTCAATTGGATCCATGCATCTTTTAGGATCGTTCCAGTTACAAACGGTGAAGTTGCATATAAACAACAACAGTGACTAATCTCATAGTCATTATCTTTTAACCATTCTAAAGTATGATTAATCACCACTCTGGTCGGGGCGTAATCATCCGCCAGCTCTTGAGGGCGCATAAACGGAACCCACGCACCGCTTTTTACTGCAAGGTCTGCAATCTCGTGATCATCCGTTGAGACCAAAACTTTATCAAACACTCCGGAAGCAGTTGCCGCCTCAATAGCACGAACTAACATAGGTTTACCACAAAAGTTTTTTATGTTTTTACGTGGAATTCTCTTGCTACCACCACGTGCGGGAATAATTGCAACTTTCATAACGAAAGCGCCTCTTTTAACGCTGACACCACTTTCGACTGCTCCCTCTCAGTGAGGTTGGGATACATGGGCAGGCTGATGGCTTCGCGGTAATAGTTCATCGCTTCCGGAAAGTCGTCAGCTTCGAAGCCAAACTGTTGATAATACGGTTGTGTATGCACCGGAATGTAATGCAAGTTGACACCAACTCCCTGCGCTCTTAGTGAATCAAAAACCGCTTTGTGACTGACAGACATTTCATCAAGCTTCAGACGAATGACGTACAAATGCAGGCCCGAATAAGTGTCCGGATGCTGGTACGGACACGTGAGAGGCAAATCTTTAAGAAGCCCGTCATAACGCTCTGCCAACGTATGCCGTTTCGCTACGTAGTCATCCAGCCGTCCCAGCTGGCTTAAGCCCAACGCTGCCTGAAGCTCCGTCATTCGATAGTTAAAACCTAAATCCACCTGCTGATAATACCAGGAGCCGTCCGGCTCGTGCGTCATAAGCTCCGGATCACGGGTAATTCCATGGCTTCTGAGTGAATCCATTTTGCCTGCCAGCTCATCACTGTTCGTTAGCGCCATACCGCCTTCAGCCGTAGTGATGATCTTGACCGGGTGGAAACTAAATACCGTGACATCGCTGTAGAAGCCGTTTCCAATATAGTCGCCTTGGTATTTACCACCAATAGCGTGCGAGGCGTCTTCAATGATTTTTACACCGTACTTATCGGCTAAGGCTTTAATTGCCTGCATCTCACAGGGCTGACCGCACAAATGCACCACGACCAGCACTTTGGGGAGGCTGTTTTCCTTTGCGGCCTTTTCAAGTTTGTTTGTTAAGGCATCCACACTGATGTTGTAAGTGTTGGGGTCAATATCCACAAAGTCGACCTTCGCCCCACAATACAAACCACAATTCGCCGAGGCAACAAAGGTGACCGGTGTCGTCCAGAGCCAATCGCCTTCGCCTAAGTCCAGTGCTAAACAAGCAATATGCAACGCTGACGTGGCACTGTTGACCGCTAACGCATGCTTAGCGCCGACTTTCTGAGCAACGGCAGACTCAAACGCAGGTACCTTTGGCCCCTGTGTCAGAAAGTCCGACGTTAAAACCTCCACCACCGCATCGATATCCGGCTGCTGAATGTCCTGTTTGCCGTAAGGAATGTAGCTCATTGCGACTCCCTTATAGTGACGCGAGCTTGTCGAATTCCAAAATTTCCTCGACACTTAAGAAATGAGGGTTATTCCCCGAGTGATACTCTTCTCCCATATCAACAGGTGAGCCTTTCTCTCCTAACTTTGTTTCCTGATAATTAGTCGCCCCGGAAAAAAACTTAATGGTTGGCTTTAGCAAATAAAAATCGTCAAACTCCAAAGTTAAATGGGAGTCATCGGCAGGACACATTATCTCGTGGAGCTTTTCACCAGGACGTATCCCAATTATATCAATTGTTTTATTCGGGGCGTACGCTTTAGCTAAATCAAGAATTCTTACGGAGGGTATTTTTGGCACAAATATTTCTCCGCCATGCATTCTCTCAAAGTTTTTTAGCACAAAATCAACCCCTTGCTGCAAGGTAATCCAAAAGCGTGTCATTTTTTCATGAGTAATAGGAATAGCAATGTCATCCTTGAGTGCTAGCTTTTTAAAAAAAGGAACCACAGAACCTCTTGAGCCAACAACATTTCCATACCTAACTACAGAAAAACGGGTTCTTGCCTCTCCTGCCATATTGTTAGCAGCAACAAATAATTTGTCCGATGCCAATTTAGAAGCACCATAAAGATTAATAGGGTTAGCCGCCTTGTCCGTCGAAAGAGCAATCACTTTATGAACATTATTATCGATTGCCGCTTTAATCACATTTTCAGCGCCATTTACGTTGGTTTTGATACACTCCATAGGATTATATTCAGCAGCTGGAACCTGCTTTAAAGCAGCAGCGTGAATGACATAATCCACGCCATTCATTGCTTGCTTTAAACGGTTTGCGTCGCGCACATCTCCTAAAAAGTAACGCATACAAGGAGCGTTAAACTCTTGCTGCATTTCATATTGCTTGAGTTCATCACGAGAAAAAATTATAAGGCGCTTCGGCTTATAACGCTTTAGAATTGTCTCAGTGTATTTACGGCCGAATGAGCCGGTTCCACCCGTAATCAGAATTGACTGTCCATTAAACATAGCGCATCTCGTTGTCAAAAGGTTGACTTAATCTATCAACTATCTGTTAAAGCAAGAATCAGACCAACTCACCTTAATTAAAAAGTGTTAACATACTTCATCGCTCTTCATCATCCTATGCTTTTCAAGTGATAGACCACACTTGGTCAACCAGTCTGATTTAAACTCTTCTTTAGCTCGGACTAAAAAGCCTACCCACAGCTCACGTGCCTTATTGAAATGATCTAAGCATTTATCTTCATCGTCTGAGTAATACAGTAAACTCAACATAGGACAATGAAAATAAAGCATTTCACCTTCGAGGACATAAAATAAGTGAGATAAGACCGTACTTTTAAAAGAATACAAATATCGTATTTGCCTTAACAGATTATCAAGAGCTTTCTCTCGGCTTATTTGGTGTTCCGATGAGAGTTCAATCAGATGCTCACAGATCTCTTCATACTTATCTAAGCGCAGGTAAGTCTCAAAGTTTGTTATAGAACAATTAAAAAACTGTTTCTCTTTAATTTCTTGAATCACGTGGCTCTTATCCAGCGAGCCAAAGTCTGGTAATAGAAGCTCTGGTTTCAACGGTTTAGCGCCTTTTATATATGCGCCTTCTCCCACATTATAGCAGTCGATATTTTTAGCGAGCTCATGGTTAAGCAAGCGTTCCATTTGGAAGTTAGATGTTGCTAGTAAATCGGTAGCCCAAACATTTCCTTCCAAATTTCCCTTAAGTTTTCTTTTAGCTGTTGGGGGAATAAAGTCTTTCAGAGATCCCTTATCATAAACACTATTCGAGGCATGGTGTCTGCCCCCTTCGGAATAACCGTTATCGACACCAAACAAATACAACTGCTTAAAACCCATCATGACCATAAATGACAAGGCCGTATTAGACACCATCGGGTTACAAAAAAGCGGATAGTTTACCGACTCATTTGTTTCGCTCCAGACACTTAACGCGAGAAGATCGCCGCCAGCATCATTTGCTTTACATGCAAGTCCACTCCATTTATACATTGGCAAGACATCTGGATAAATCAACCCCATTGTCAGAAGGTTAATATCTTTAAGTCCGCTTTCTGGAAGAGTCTCGATTAATACATCATATGAAATCTTAGGACGTTCAATTAAAACATGAAAGTCCGGGGTGACACCGTACTGAAGAAGAGTCTGTAAAGCTGTTCCAGCCGCCACAATAATGGCATCACTCTGTGTTTCTTTAATAAAGTCGATTGATTCGTCTAGAGAGGGACCATTACCTACGATGTACACTGGCTTTTGTAAGTAGGAAATAGGAATTTTCCGTTCCCGATGCATTAAGTTTGCGCCACTTTCTGTATTTCTGACGGTATGTGCAATCGATGTGGTTGAGTCATTATAAAAACCATAACCACCATGTATCTCGTAAATTCTGTTGAACAAGGCCGTAATAAGTTCATTATTTTTAGGAGTAGGAAGGTGTCTATAATAAAAACATTTTGTCAGACAGCATACACCGACGCTTTTTCCTATATTTATCAAATCATCAACGAATCGATCGTAGGAAATACCCACATGAAAAAACAAGCTACCCGAGTTTTCCTCAACCCGTTCAATAACACTTTTCCAATCGCAACAATAAAGGCTGAGAAAAAAATTCTGGAATGAAGGTTCAATGATAAATGTATAATTAAAATTGACCCGCTCAAAAAGTTCTTCAATATGGTACCCAAGCCCTACACCGAAAATAATAGCGGTAGGAAAACTGCCTTCAATACGTTTAAGAGGCTCCGGTTTCCCTGCTTCTTTTACTACCTCACCGAGCCGCTTAATAGACTGTATATGCAGTCTATCGTCAAGCTCGCTTGCATTTGCATAGCTTCGAAAATCGATATGGTTAATTTGCGGCTTATTCAAATTGGCTGTGACTTGCTCGGCTGCTTGCTTCCTGGGGTTATCTCCATATATCGCAACCCCAGTTTCTTGATCTAAAATATTGCCCTCACCAGACGAAGTCACGAATATAGGTAAGTCACCTTCTACCTCAAATTCGATTAGCGCATTATAGATATTCGGATAGTATTCTTTAAACGCAGATAGATTTCTATGAAACCGACTCTCAGCTGCGTGAGCAAACTCACGCTCTTTTTCTATCTGTTCCTTAGTTGCGTCAAGTTTTTTAAGTGCTGTCTCAAGTAAGCTATTCAGAGAATCCATAACGTTCACTTTAAAAGTATAATGTTTTAACTATACCTTTTTGTCAGCTTCACTCAACGTTTAATCCTGTTTGTGATAGTGATCCAGTTTCTTCTGGTTGTTCTTAAACTGGCCAATTACGCCTTGAATCTCTTCTAACTCACCACTTTTTATTTGCTCCAATTCGCTTATTTTCGTCTGTAGCTCAAGAATACGCTTACCCTTCTCCGCATCCGATACTCCCCCATCAGACATGAGAACACCCACAGCTGCCGGAATCTCACGGATAATATCCGTCAATTCCTCATCAGTTAGTGATTCATTTCCTAATTCTTTGAGGAGGCAGGAAACTGTGCGTATCACATTAAGCTCCCGATACCGCCGATTGCTGTTTACTGAACGCAACATCTCTATCGGTGACGGGTATTGAATCCCAAGCTGATTTAATTTGCTTAATTAAATCAGCCACTTCATCGAGGGTTTTAGGATCATTATTTACTGCTGCGTCACTTAACCGGTCTAGCATATAAATGTATAAGTCATTCAAGTTACTTGATATTTCACCGCCAACTTCCATATCTAAGCTTGAACGCAATGATTCGATAATCGCTGATGCTCGACTGATACACTGACCTTTCTTTTCTAAATCTTTTCGCTGAATGGCCCCTTTAGCATAACTTAAGCTTTCTAAAGCTCCAGCGAACAGCATTTGAATGAGTTGGTAGGGATCTGCACCAGCTACTCGCGCCCTTAATGAACCCTGAGTGTAACCTTTCAACTTTTTATTCATTTCTACTCCTCCAACGCTTTATTAATCTTTACCGCCAAAACCAGGAAGGTTTGAAAGCTGTGCAGATAAATATTGCTGAGTATTTTGCATTTGAGCCAGCATCGTATCCAAACCCGTGTACTTTTCACGAAGCCGAGCTTCTAACTGTTCCATTCTGTATGAGTGACGTTCGCGATCATCATCCACACGGTCAAGGCTTTCATTCAACGCTTTTTCACGAAATGAAATAGAACCGGTCGAATTAATGTAGTTATCCATTAACCCTTCAAATTGCTTCGCAAACCCGCCTGTACCAGAAAATACACTGGCTACAGAATCAAGATCCTGATCAAGTGCTTCGTCAAAGCTTCTTACGACATTGGTTTTCTCTAGCTTACCCTCATCATTGAGGCTTAAACCGATATCGAAGAGTGTCTCAAAGTCACCGGCATTATTAACTTTAGCTGATAATGTACTGACCATCTGACGTTGCAAACCTCGCATGGTCGCATCTGCCTGCAACGGCTGACCGGTATCGGTCGCTTTATCCATAATGTCGACTACAGCGTTATAGCTTTTTATGAATTCATCAACTAGCTTCGTAACACCTTCGCGATCACGGCCAATATCAACCGAGGCTGACTCACCGGCTTCGCTAACAGCTTCAGCTGTCACTGTTGACCCTTGAATCACGTCAGTAAAAGTATTGGTACTATTGGTTGCGACAATACCGTCAATGACAATCTCAGCATCTGTAGCTTCATCACCCGCGGCAATAGTCATGCCGCCCGCACCACCGCCATTAGCCACTGTCGACAAGGCATCAAGCTCAGCATTATCGTTAGTGACTTCTAAATCATTACCAGCGCCAGTTATCTCTGAACTATAAACCAGCTTCGCTTCGGTTCCTGTATTTATAATGTTAGCAGTTACACCAATATTGTCCGTTGAATTATTAACGGCTTGTCGAATATCTTCGAGAGTCGCATTGGCATCAACAGCGACAGAAAAGCTTTCCGCGCCAGCGCCAAAGGTTAGAGTGCTTGCCTGCGAAGTGATAACCTGCTCAGAAGAGGTAAAGGCTCCGTCAGTGGAAACAGCACGAGAACCTTGCGCTAATTGGTTAACCGCAATATCAAAGTTACCAGAGGTCGCATCTGTTCCTGCAGAAAACGAAATAACATCGCCAGATGCTGGTTGCGTAACCGTTGCTGTACGCTTTGCAAACTCGTCAGGGTCGGCAAGCTTTCCTAAAACATCATCTAGCTTAGAGAGGGCTGACTTAACCGCTCCTAACGCAGAAAGCTCAGTCGAATAGCGCTGCTCTGCGCGTGCAAACTGTGCTTGCTTAGGCTGATTAGTCGCAGCAACCGTCGATTTAATAATCGATTCCAGATCTAAACCAGAACCTACACCTGCGGAAGAAAATAAAGGCATAGTCGTTCCCCTCTCCTACTACATTAAATTTGCTGGTCGAGTAAAATACCCGTACGCTCTGAGTTCTTATCGGCCATTTCATCCAAAGCTTTAGAAAGTTTCACTACCAGCTCGGATGGAATTTGGCGAATCATCTCACCGCTATCTCTATCGACCACTTGAACAACCGGTGGTTCACCGCGCTCTTCAATAACAAACTGAAGGCTGGTACTACGAATTGCATCGGATTGATTCATTTCTTCTACAACCTCAGCTACCGACTTTTTACTGGCCTTAGCGTCAGTTTGCTTCTCTTGCCCTTCTTGTTTCACTTGTTGAACCGTGTCAATAACCTTTTCTTTCTTTTCAACAACTGGAGAAGGCGTGGTTCTATCGGTTGAAACATTATAAGCAAGCTGAGAGCTTTCAAGTTTAAGTTCAGCCATAATGATCACCATTACTTTGTTTATACTATTTAAGCACACATGCGCACTTAAAACACTTATCCATGTTTGTTATCGGCTGACCTTAATAGAAACTTTAATTTTTTATTGTACTTTTTTTAGACATAAAAAAACCGGAGCGAAAGCTCCGGTTTTTAAGCGTAAACGGATTATCTCTGAAGAGATTATCCAAGCAGCTGTAGAGCCGCCTGTGGACGCTGGTTAGCCTGCGCAAGGATAGTCTGAGAAGCCTGCTGCAGAATCTGAGCCTGAGTCAGTTTTGCTGTTTCAGCGGCAAAGTCAGCGTCTTTAATACGTGATTTTGCTTCGTTCAGGTTTTCAGAAACGTTACCCTGGTTGCGAATAGTTGACTGGAAACGGTTCTGAGTAGCACCCAGTTCAGCACGTTTCTTATCAACAACTGCAACCATTGAGTCCATGCCAGCTAAAACAACTTGTGCGTTAGCTTCTGAAGTTACAGAAATTGTTCCTGACTCAAACATTGCAGCAAAACTTGCATTGTCTGCAGCTGCAGCATAGGCTGTACCAACGATGCTGGATACTTGGTTCCCTGTTACGGCTGAAGCAACACTTGCGATACCAGAGAGCGTAAATCCTCCTTCCGCGCTGATATCGTTACCAGCAACCCCAGTCATAGTAATACCAATGGTTTGGTTTGCATCCGCACCGACCTGGAAATTAGCTGAATAACTACCGTCAAGCAAGTTCTGGCCACCGAAAGTAGTGTCACTTGCAATACGGTTAACTTCGGTCATCAGGGCATCAATTTCTTCCTGGATTGCAACACGGTCTTCGTCAGTGTTAGAACCGTTAGAAGCTTGCTGCGCCAAAGTACGAACGCGCTGGAAAGTATTGGTAATTTCGTCCAATGCACCTTCAGCTGTTTGCGCCAAAGAGATACCGTCGTTAGCGTTACGGTTACCCTGGTTAAGGCCGTCAATCTGTGAACCTAAGCGGTTTGAGATTTGCAGACCTGCAGCATCATCTGCTGCGCTGTTGATACGGAAGCCTGACGACAAACGTTCGAATGCCTGGTCAAGCGAGTTACCTGAGCTGATCAGCTGACGCTGTGCGTTCAATGAGCTGACGTTAGTATTTACATATAAAGGCATAATAATGCTCCTCAGTTTCTGGCCTAAGCTTGGATTCAATCGTTGTTGCCAAGCTGGAGGAAGTGTTCGGCTTCGTGTTTCGCCTGGTTAAAATTTCCTCTCACAAAGGGTATCGGCAGGAGTTTGGGGAGCTTTAATCTTTTTTTGAAAAATTTTTAGATTTTTTTAGCCTGACAATTACGTCAGCTGAAATCAGCGACCTGACGTTAACGTCAGGCCACAGGGGTGTATTAGATATAGTCAAACAAACTTAAACGACTCACCCGGGAAAATACCTGTTGGGCGGCTGAGTAAATTGTTTCGTTTTTAATGAGGTCAGTCACTGCTGTCGAATAATCAACGTCTGCAATATCTGAGCGTGCTTTCTTATTAATAATCTCAATATCTGCATTACTTAGCTTGGAGCTCTCCAGAACATTTAAACGAGCGCCGACTTTTGCCTGAGTATCCGTAAGACTTGAAATTGCATCATCGAAAGAATCTAAAGAAGAGGCAATTTCCTCACGGAAAAAACCTTTATCTTCAGGACCGGAGTTTTCCAGCGCATTTGCCAAATCAGCTACCTGAGTCACCAAGTTTCTAGACACCGGTTCACCAATGTCAAAATCAATAACGTCACCGTTAGCAACATCATTGGTTGTTTCAATTTCAACACCATTGTAGGTAATGGTATCGCCTGGATTATAAGGTACAGCCGCCTGTACTACGTTGCCGCCACCATCAAGAACATCGTATGTTCCGGCACCAAACTGAATGCTTGCAGATTGAGTGTCAGGATCCCCGGCATCCCAATAATTGGCAAGCGCTTCTCTATCAGCAGCTTTTAAACTCTTAACCAAGTTATCTCCTGCAGTGAAGTCTATATCGACACGCTTGGATAACCCGTTGAACACTTTACTGCCCGGGTCACCTGCCGGAAGATACAGGCTGGGTGATAACTGAATTTTTCGTTGCCCATCATCGCTGCGGTAAGAGTAAGACTCGGATGCGTTATCGTATTCCATTGGTTGAATACGGTTTTGATAGCCAGCAAAAATGTATTCACCGGCTTCGTCCTGAGCATTAGTGAAGTCAAACAAGGCCTGTTCAATATTTCGCAGTTCAAGCGCAACAGCCTCCCGGTTTTCAGCTGACAAACTGCCGTTCCCTGCCTGAACAGCTAAGGTACGAGCGCGCTGAACATAGTCAACCATATTAGACAGTACGCTCTCTTCACGGCGCAGATTATTCTCCAGCGTTACTGAGTTACGGTCAAACTGCGCATTTTGCGCGAGCTTTTCATCCAGAGCCAACACCTGTGAATTACCGATCGGGTCATCCGCCGGGCTCAGAATACGGGTTTGTTTCGTCAACTGCAGTTGCACTTTGTCCAGTCGAGACTGAGACGTTGTCAGGCTGTCCTGGGCTCGCTGATAAAATAAACTGGTACTTAATCTCATCTTATCTCACCTCTTTAACCTAACGAACGCAGCAGCGTATCGAAAATGGTCTGCGACGTTGTAATAATGCGGGCCGATGCAGTATAAGCCTGCTGATACTGAATCAAATTAGCCGCTTCTTCTTCCAGGTTCACACCTGACTGTGACTCATACAAAGCTTCGGTTTGGCCCTTAATTGCTTCAGCTGATTCACGCAATACGCGATTCTGGCTCACCTTACTACCAACATCCGACACCAAACGACCATAACTTTCATTAAAGGTCATAGTCGGTTCAAAGTCTTCCGCACCGTCACGGCGTACAAGTTGTTGGCGTTGCAGATCAGACAGTTCCTGGCCATTACTATTGTCATCAAAGCCGTTGAGGTTGTATTCCATTTCATAAGAATCACCTACAGCAGGTTCTCCGTTTATATCTACATCGTAATCAGGGTCAGCTAAGCCTGCTTGCGCTAGAACTCCGTCTAGATCGGTTGTTCCTGTAACCGTACCTAAACTGGTGCCATCTTTAGCAAAAACTTCCAGGTCATACGAGTTACCTGTCTTGCCCGTTATTTCTATGCGCGCCGGAGCACTGTCCAGCAATGTATTATTGGCTGTATCGTAGTAGTCGTCGGGGGTGTTAATAGCACTCAGTTCAATACTGGCAGCGCCTTGGTTATCCATGCCGTCTTTCACACGAACAGGGCTCGCAAGCGCAATATCCTCGGGCCGGCGAACCGCTAAACTGATTTCAGAAGCCGCACTCTCTGCTGGTTTTACTAAAAATTTATCTCCGGCGTTTGCTGTATTCGCAACATTTAAAGAAATACCATACTCAACAATGTCAGCACTACCGGCGGTTAAAGTACCGGTAACAACATCAGCACCGTCCAGAGGTTTGCCCTGAGCGTCCACAGCCACAACTTCGTAATCTGTTGCGCTGGTCATTGTCACCTGCAGGTTTTCAGAAGGAAAGGATTCACTGTTGCCTTCTAACACCAGCGCAGTTACTTCAGCATTGCCGGTATTTTCGTCGTATGCCAGACCGGAGGCTTCAGTCAAAGACAAGTCAAAGAGCTTACGTCCCAATTGATTATCAAGATCCATACCTTTTTGGTTCTGAGTATTAAGGCTATCAGCAATACGCACAGCCAACTGGCCTAAACGTCTTTGAGTTGGCATTAAGGTTTCATCTCGGTACTCGAGGTAACCGCCTACCTGACCACCAACTTCATCAACCGGCACTAAGAATTCGCTTTTACTGCCACCACCATGTTCTTTCTGAAGCATAAACTCCAGACGCTCAGTGTTAGGATTATTCTTAACCGCTACTGAATTAAATCGCCCATCTTCCAGGACTAAAGGTTGCCCATTTTTCAGGTGCACACTTAAACCGCCATTGTCACGTTCGATGACACTGAACTGAACCAGCTCGGCCAGCTTACGCAACTCTTCGTCCCGCTGGTTCATCAGCGCGTTGGTATCACCATTTGCATTACTGCCGCCCTGTGAAGCAAAAATCCGTTCGTTCAGGCTACCAATATTCTCAGCGATAGAATTAATGCGATCCGTAGACAACTTGAGTCGGTCATTAATGATATCTTTTTGGTCATTCAGATAACCGGAAAAGTCATTGAACTTAGTCACCATTGCATCGGCGTCGGCCAAAATAAGCTGACGAGCCGTTACTGAGCCTGGATCATTATTAGCGTCTTGCAGCGTATTGAAGAAATTTTCAATACTGGATGACACGTTAGTTGTACTGTCACCTAGCAAAGTATCGAGCTGTTCTGCCTGCTGAAGGTTAGCTTCATAATAGCTAACTTTGGAAATGTCGGTACGTAGTTGTCGGTTGGCGAACTCATCAATCATTCTCTGCACACGAACACGCTCAAGCCCGCCGTAAGAAGACTCAAGGTATTCTGTACGCTCTCGCACGTAGCTTGGCGTATTTGCATTGTTAATGTTTTGACCGGTCGTCTGCAGGCTACGCTGGTGTGCCAGTATCCCGTTTTTACCGAGTTGTAATAAGTCAAAACTCATCGATGATTCTCCAGTTACTCTATGACCGTTATCGGCACCGAGCGAATATTATTTAGCCAACACGGCAATTTTTTGCCGCCTGCCGCATTCCTAAATTTCTTTATCAATAAAAGCCGGGTTATTTAATACCGACTGAATCTTTTGTGCGTATTGCGGATCGGTCGCGTAACCGGCGTCCTGCAGTGCTTGCGTATACTGCTTCGGATTATCAGCGACTTTTAGTGCCTGCTGGTAACGCGGATGTTCTTTTATAAAGTTTACGTAGTCCTGCAAGCTCTGTTCCACATTGGCGTATGAACGAAACGCTGCGCGCTCTTTGCGGGCGACTTCACCGTCAAACTCCAGGGTGCTGACATGAGACTTATCGCCTTCCCAGCGCGTATCCGCTTTAATGTTGAACAGGTTGTTACTGGAACCGCCGTGACGCCCTGGTACCAAACGCTTGCCCCAGCCGGTTTCCAGTGCCGCCTGCGCCATCAGAACATCCGGATTTAAACCGGCTTCTTTGGCGATTCTCTCGGCATGAGGTTTTAGCGCAGCAATAAAGCTTTGCGGGGAATTAAAAGTCGCATCGCCATCGCTCAGTTTGGCGGTATTCACTCGCTGATTCCCGTAATACAGACCCGCATCAATGCCGCCCTGGTCACTGACTTTCTGCGAGGCATTGCTCATGTCGGCGCGGTTCTTCATGCGCGGGTCGTCAAGGTTCGCGCCGTTGCGGTTCATTGATGCCGGAACATAACTGTCGTCACCACCTAACTGCTTTACCATCAACTCAGCCAAGCCCAGGGTTCCCTGGCTGGACAGTTCTGAAGTCAGCTGCTGGTCATACATATCGCGGTACATATTGGTGTAACGGTTATCCAACAAGTTGTCTTTTTCAAACACGGCGTTGGCTTTACGCATACTGCCCATCACCATATTCAGGAATATGGCTTCAAACTGCTGCGCGGCTTCCATCAAGGCTTCTTTGTCATCGGGCTTGAACGCACGCTTCCGCAGCCCGTCCAGGCTGTGGGTGTCCATGGCGTGCTGCGCTTGCTTTAGATGAGAGTCTGAAACCGTCATAGTTTAAACCGCCGCTAGATTACAATGAGCTCGCCAGATAACGCACCGGCTTGTTTCAATGCTTCCAGGACAGCAATCATGTCGCTGGGAGCTGCCCCAATTTGATTCACTGCGCGAACCAAATCATTCAGCGTGGTTCCAGGCTCGAAAACAAACATACGGGCATCATCCTGATTGACGTCAATTATCGACTGGGGTGTAACAACAGTCTCTCCCTGACCAAAGGGGTTTGGCTGATCCACATTCACGTTCTCGGCAATGGTCACCTGCATGTTGCCGTGTGCAACGGCTGCAGGGCGCAGTTCAACGTTCTGACCAACCACAATAGTCCCTGTACGCGAGTTCACAATAATTTTCGCGGCCGCCGAGGCTTGTTGCACTTCCAGGTTTTCCAGTGTCGACATGTAGCTAACCCGCTGATTCATATCTCGAGGTGCCCTCACCCGCACGGAAGTCGCGTCTACCGCCTGTGCTGTGCCTTCACCAACTAAACCGTTGATGGTTTCTGCCATACGCTTGGCTGTCGTAAAGTCTGACTGGTGCAGGTTAAAGGTAAAGTAATCGGAAGAGCCAAAACCGGACAGAACCTCACGCTCAACGACGCCACCATTCGGAATTCGACCGACCGTCGGCGTGTTAATAACAATACGGGAACCATCATTACCTTCGGCGCCTAAGCCGCCCACAATTAGGCTGCCCTGCGCAACCGCATAAACTTCACCATTGGCACCTTTCAAAAAGGTTTGTAACAAAGTACCGCCGGTCAAACTGTCTGCGCTACCTACAGAAGAAACCGTCACATCAATCTTTTGACCTGGTTTAGCAAAAGCCGGTAAGTTGGCATGCACAGCAACGGCCGCCACATTATCAATTTTGGGTCGTTCATTAGCTGGAATATTAATGCCGAAATTACCCAGCATGGTGCGGAATGTCTGATCGGTAAACGGCGTCTGTTCACCCGTTCCCGGTAAACCGACTACCAGACCATAACCAATAAGTTGGTTGTCACGAATGCCCTGAACCGACGCAATATCTTTGATGCGTGAAGCCTGTACCGGAGCAACCAGCATTGACATCAGGCTGACCAAAAGTGCAATGAATTTAACCGTTCTCATGCCTTACTCCTTAGAATGGCCATACTGGGCTGTTGAAGAACCGAGTTAACCAACCCTGCTCCTGAACTTGCGCCAGACTGCCTGTACCCGAGTACTCTATGCGCGCGTTCGCCACGCGAGTGGATGGGATCTGGTTAGCTGCAGTAATATCCTGAGGCCGGATCATACCGGTTAAACGAATGTACTCGTCGCCGGTATTAATTCGCATCCACTTTTCACCCCGAACAATTAAATTACCGTTTGGCAGTACTTTTATAACCGTAACGGTAATCTCACCGTTAAGCTGATTACTCTGATCAGAGCTTCCGTCACCGCTGAAGTTTCTGGTGCCATTTACGCCTGCCGATAAAGGGTTACCGCCAACGGTAATATCACGCCCAAACATCGTTGGTGCGCCGAGTTCTGCCGAACTCTCTTTTGAGGTTTCAGTGGTTGCCGTTTTGCTGGCCGTTGTCTGTTCCTGTAGCGTCACAGTAATAATGTCGCCTAACCGCCGCGCTTTAATATCGGAATACAGGTTGTCTGCGTAAGCGTCCTGAAATAGAGAGCCTGTTGGTACAACGGGCTGGGCACGCTCTTCCGGTAATACGGGTGCGTAATATGGGTCATTTGGCATCGGTTTATGTGGCGTTTGCGCACACCCCGCCATGACCAACGCTGTTAAAGTAAAAAGTAAAAAACGCATAGACTCACCCGCTATTTATTCAATTAAAGCTGCTGATTCACATAGCTCAACATCTGGTCTACAGAAGAAATCACTTTTGAATTCATCTCGTAACCCCGTTGACTTTCAATCAGATTCACCAGCTCTTCAGTTACATTCACATTTGAGGTTTCCAGCGCGCCCTGAATGGTATTCCCCATTCCGTCAACACCGGGAACGGCTTCTAAAGGCGCACCACTTACGGCTGTCTCTTTATATAAATTCTGACCCATAGGTTGTAAGCCCGCCGGGTTAATAAAGTTAACCAGGTTAAGCTGCCCGACAACAACATTGTCCGGGTTGCCGGGTTGAGTAACCGTTACTTCACCTTCTTGCGAAATACTTACCGACATCGCGTCTTCAGGAATCTGGATAGCCGGCTCTATGGTATAACCGTTACCTGACGTTACCATTTCACCTTCTTCGTTCAGTGAAAACTGACCATTACGGGTATAGGAAATGTTTCCATCCGGCATCAACACCTGAAAGAAGCCTTTACCGTCAATCATCACATCCAGTGAGTTGTCCGTTGTCTGAACATTACCCTGGGTATGTGCTTTTTGCGTTGCAACTACTTTGGTACCGGCACCAAGCATCAAACCATTAGGTAGCTCAGTGTCCTGTGCGGACTGACCGCCTGGCTGATTAATGTTTTGGTACAGCAAATCTTCGAACACCGCCCGGCTTTTCTTAAAGCCAATCGTGCTGGAGTTCGCCAGGTTGTTGGAAATGACTGAAATATCGCGTTGCTGCGCATCCAGTCCGGTTTTACTTATCCATAATGCTGGGTTCATAGTGTTTCTCCTCGGGCTACGATTAGCTCATTCTCATCAGCGATTCTGAGCGCTGTGCGTTCTCATCGGCCGTCTTCATTAATTTGACGTTCATTTCGTACTGGCGCTGCAATGCGATCATATGTGTCATTTCTTCGACACTATTGACATTGCTCCCTTCCAGAGCGCCAATTTCCAGTTTCACGTTGGCATCCGCAAAAGCCTGTTGCCCGTCTTTTAGCTTAAACAGACCATCATTACCTTTTTCTATATTACCGTTCGGTGGGTTCACCAACTTAATCCGGTCAACCACCTCCATAGCATCCGCCGGCGCGCCCATTGGACGAATCGACACATTCCCGTTCGAGCCTATAACCAAATTATCAATCGGCATCGGCACAAAAATAGGGCCATTGTCACCCAATACCGTCTGACCATTGGAGTTTTTCAACATGCCATCGGTGCCAACTTCCAGACTGCCATTTCGGGTGTAACGCTCATTGCCATTACCGTCGTCGACCGCAATCCAGCCCTGGTCTTTAATCGCAACATCCATGTTACGTCCGGTCGCCTGTATTGCCCCACTGGCAAAGTTTTGCCCCGGGCTTTCTGTCATAGAAAACACACGAGTCGGCAAACCTTCACCAAAGGCCTGCATTGCCCTTGCCTGTTGTAAGTCGGCTTTAAATGCCGTGGTATTGGCGTTAGCTAAGTTATTGGCGCGTACGGCAACGGAGTTCATATTCTCCTTTGCGCCGCTCATCGCTACCCATAGCATCTTGTCCATAGCTGACCTCCAGCCAAAATTTTGTCATATGCGTTTGATAATGCAGATTTCATGCCAGAAACAAAAAAAGACGCCCGAAGGCGTCTTTTTAATCGACAGATAAAAGCGATTAACGAATCTGAAGAATGGTCTGATTAATGGTGTTATTAACTTCAAGCGAACGTGAGTTTGCCTGGAAGTTACGTTGCGCTGTAATTAAGTCAACCAACTCTTTGGTCAGGTTAACGTTTGAGTTTTCAAGCGCAGAAGCTTCAATACCACCAAAAGTACCGGTATTCGCTTCACCAGAAAGCGGCTCGCCCGAGTCAATGCTCTCACGCCACTTGGTACCACCAATTTGCGTCAGGCCTTGTTCATTAGCAAAGCGAACAATGGAAACCTGACCCAGGTACTGAACATCACCATTAGAGTAAGTTGCCGCAATTAAACCTGACTTATCAATATCCACGTTCGTTAAGCGTCCAACTGTGCTGCCATCCTGATCAAGGTTAGTCACCTCAAAATCTGAAGCAAACTGAGTAGGACTGGTAGTACCCGAAAGATCCTGGAAGTTAAACTGGACCGTTTGGGCATCTGCACCGTTGTTTAAATACGGGTCGCCCGCGGCGTTATTACCTGACAAGTCAATTGAACCGGGATCAAACGTCGTTTGTCCGGCTGGAACATCCGGCTCACCGTTTCCTAAAAAGGTTAGGCGTAACCCTGAGTTGCCATTAATTGAGGTATCAGGGGATGCTACCGCTGTTCCCGTCGGAGCTAAGTCGATTTCATCACCATCAAAAGTGGCGTAAACGTCCCATTGGTTATTATCCCGTTTCACATAGTAAGTCGATAATGTATGTGACTCACCTAATGAATCATAGATAGTTGCAGAAGTAGAGCTGTGATACGTACTTGGTGTATCAGGATCAAATGGGTTAGCAGCGCCATCTATCGGTGAGCGACGCGCATCAACGTTAAAAGCAGTAAAGACATTATCGGTATTTTGTGGTGCACCAGCTACATCCGGAATACGAATAGGTTGAGTCGTAGCCAAAGCCACCGATGATGCGGTACCACTGTTACGGTCAACTTGGTAGCCCTGTAGATAGTTACCTTGGTTATCAACGATGAACTTGTCATCGTTTAACTTAAAAGCACCTGAACGGGTATAAGTCATATCACGTGAGCCAAGGCCATCGGTAGTCGCAAAAAAGCCGTTACCTGAAATAGCCATATCCAACGAGTTTTCAGTGAAGTCCAGTGTTCCCTGGCTAAACTGCTGCGCCACCGACGAGGTTAAAACACCGTCACCCACTTTTGTGTTACCTGCGTTAAAAATGCTCGTCGCATAAACGTCCGCAAACTCTGCTCGGGACTGTTTAAAGCCCGTTGTTTTCACGTTTGAAATATTATTCGCGGTCGTATCCAGATCTTTCTGCGATGCGTTGATTCCGCTGAGTGCAATATTAAATGACATAAGTCACCTCACCTGTTAGCTAATTTCAGTCACATCAGAAAGCTTGATGCCACCTAATCCTTTAAGATTCAAAACCACACCGCGATCACCGCCGGTGCTGACACTTTGCACGCGAGCGTGCATCTGTATGGGTAATTCTTCAGTCTGGCCACCGACACTGGCATTTACCGAGAAGGAATAATTTCCAGCCGGGGCTTCCGAGCCGTCAGACATTGTTCCGTCCCACTCAAACTCTTTCGTGCCTTGAGGCATATCTCCCAAATTAATGGTTTTAACCAAGGCTCCGGTTGAGTCCTTAATATTAATTTTCACATTCTGGGCTGACTGCGGTGTTGCTATCATTCCCGTAACTCCAGCGCCTGACTCAAGGTTGGCCTGGTCTGTCGGCACCAGAACTTTGCGACCAACCATAGTTGAAGCCTGTAGCGCCTGATTTGAAGTCATATCATTTGCAAACTGGTCAAAGCGATCCGACAAGCCACTGATACCTTCCGCCATAGTAAAGCTGGTCATCTGAGCAATCATTTGATCATTCTCAACCGGCTTAGATGGGTCTTGCATATTCAACTGCTCGGTTAACAGCTTGAAGAAGTCTTCCTGCTCGAGTTTTTGCTGTTCATCCGGATCAGCATACTCGGCACCTTCATCCTTCTTCCACTTCATGCCATCGATGTAGGAATTATTGCTTACGCCTTCCATTTGTTATCTCCTGCTTACCCTTGACCCAGACGCAATAAACGCTGTGTCATTGTTTTGGCAGTGTCCGCTACCTGCACATTTGTCTGGTAGGAACGCGAAGCCGAAATCATATTTGCCATCTCTTCCATAGTGTTAACGTTAGGCCGATAGATGTAGCCACTCTCGTCAGCCATAGGATGATTTGGAGCATATTCAATTTGTAGTGGGTCCTGGCTTTCAACGATTCCCAAAACCTTAACGCCTGCGGCCTGTCCTGCCTGAGTCTGATTAGTCAGACTATTACCTTTATAATCCCCTCTGGCATCCGCTAAAGCCGTTGCGAAAACCGGGTTTCTCGCTCGGTAGGTTTCATCAATACTGCTACTTACCGAGTTGGCATTGGCCAGGTTACTTGCCGTTGTGTTCAGTCGTACTGACTGCGCACTCATGGCAGAACCGGTCACATTAAAAATATTAAACAGACTCATGACTTATTATCTCCCTTGTCCGCCCAAGGCTTTCTTCACGCCACTAATACGGCCGTCGAGAAAGTTCATGGTCATTTCATATTCCAGTGCATTTTGTGCATACAAGTTTTGTTCCAACTGCACATCAACGGTATTACCGTCACCGGTATCCGGCTGTGATGGAACTCGGAACTTCTCTGTACCCTGAGGTTTTATCTCAACGCTGAAGTGTTTTTCGTGGGTGCGTGCCATTTTATGGTTTTCCATACCACGCTGCGCTTGTTGCAACGCTTGCTGGAAGTCCAGACCTTTCGCTTTGTAGCCAGGGGTATCGGCATTGGCGATATTATTGGCAATAAGCTCCGCTCGCTGAGTACGTATACCCAGCGTGTGTTGCTGTATTCCCATAAGTTTATCCATGGAAAGTGCCATATTTTTGTCTCCACAGTGTTCGATGGTGAAGACAATGCAGGAAGCGTGCCAGTTTAATTACAAGAGGTTTCTAACAGGTATTCTCTGCGGCAGGTTATTTTCTTCTGTAAATAATGCCGGGCTGGCAGCGGATCATTTCAAAATCGTCGGTGAGTCCGGAAATAGACTCTGAGGCACCCAGGAAAAGATAGCCACCGGGGTTTAGTGATTGCCGAAATTGGGCAATAATTTTCCGCTTTACTTCCGGGGCAAAGTAAATAAGAACATTGCGGCAAAAAATTACGTCAAACTTACCCAACAAAGAATAGCTGTCCAATAAGTTCAGATGACGAAAGTGAATGAATTGCTTAAGTTCATCTTTTATTTTCATAGAACCAGGCTTACTTGCGGCGTCGGTGAAAAACTTTTTACGTCGCTCTGCTGACAAGCCGCGGGCCAAAGCAAGGCTGTCATATTCTCCGATGCCACACTGCTCCAGAACCTTATTCGAAATATCCGTAGCCGTTACCTTTATTCCGGCACGCAATGCGCCGGGACTCTTCGCCTTATACTCTAAATACGTCATCGCAATAGAATACGGCTCTTGTCCTGATGAACAGGCAGCCGACCATATTTTTAAAGGTCCGGAATGATTTTTATATTCGGGGAAGATTCGGTTACTCAGAATTTCGAACGGATAAGTGTCACGGAACCACAAAGTCTCGTTGGTGGTCATTGCGTCAATTACCGCAGCACGTAAGGCACGTTCACTAATTTTCATTGAACGTTTTACCAGTTCAGCTAAAGAGTCGACATTAAAACGCCCCATCAAAGGGCCTAAACGACTCTTCACCAGGTAGAGTTTGCTCTCACCCAGTACAATTCCGCACTGATGCTCCAGAAACTGACGAAATTCCTGATATTCCGATAAACTTAATTCGCGATTCAACACGTTATATAAACTACTTCCATTTCGGTTTTTGTTTCGTAGCCTGACGTTCACGCCAGGTCCGATATCTCACCTGACGTAAAACGTCAGTCTACAACCGTATTAAGCCATTTTTGAACAGCGGTCGCTAGTTCATCCGGATGAAATTTTGCAATAAAATCATCGGCTCCAACTTTCTTCACCATAGCCTGATTAAAGACGCCACTCAATGATGTATGCAAAATAACGTGAACATCACGCAAATTTGGATCAGCCTTAATTTCGGCGGTTAAGGTATACCCATCCATTACCGGCATCTCAACGTCAGAAACTAATACCGGAACATGAGGATGCACAAGCCCCCCAACCTCTTTGGACTTCTCTTTTAAATAGTCTAAAGCTTCTTTACCGTTCTTCTTAACCTCTAACGAAATTCCTAAAGACTGCAACGCTCGTTTAATCTGATTACGGGCAACTGAAGAGTCATCAGTAATTAAGATGGTTAAATCTTCTTTTGCCACGTTGATTGGCGCATTGGCAACATCGTCGCTGACGTCCATATTGGTTGGCATAATGTCAGCAAGGATTCGCTCAACATCGATAATCTCAACCAGCTCATCCTCAATTTGAGTAACGGCTGTTAAGTAAGCGCCCCTGCCTGTGCCTTTCGGCGGTGGCATGACATCTTCCCAGTTAATATTAATAATGCGGTCAACTCCACCCACCAGGAACCCCTGAATGGTTCGGTTGTACTCCGCAATAATTACAAAGCGATTTTCAATACCGGTTAACTCGGGCCCACCAGTCGCCATACTTAAGTCAATAATGGAAATAGCCTGCCCCCGAATGTGCGCAACACCTCGAATAAGAGGGTTTCGCCGAGGCATAGCGGTCAGTTTAGGACAAGGCAGAACTTCACGCACCTTAAATACGTTAATGCCAAACCGCTGCCTGCCATTAAGGTTAAACATTAAAAGCTCCAGCCGGTTTTGTCCGACCATTTGTGTGCGTTGATTCACTGAATCAAGAATACTGGCCATTATTCACTCCTGTTATATGGCAGGGGACCTCTACTTCGGCACGGTACTTGCTTACATCAACAACAACCATACTGAAACCATCGAACTGCCGAACTTTTGACGTTATACCGTTTTTTTCGGCACTCGACCAGAGAACCTTAACGAATAACATCAGGAATTTTTATGATAGTACGTAAATCGCTACTGATCAGTTCGCTTTTTATTTTTGCTGCAGTGTTTACCGGTATAGACTCGGCTAACGCGGATGAAACCAGTAAAAAGCAGAACCTGCGCTTTGACTACAAAGCTTTACAGGAGTTGGCTCACAATTACGTAGAGCAAAGAGTATCAGCCCCTGATAACGGACGCGTGGAAGTTGTTGCGAATAACCTTGACCCTCGCATGACGCCAAAAGTCTGCCCACAACAGCCGAAAGTCGATTTAGCCAATAACGCGACTTTAGACAGTTACACGACAATTGAAATCGAGTGCACTGCAGCCGCTCACTGGCGAACTTACGTGCCTGTCCGTATATATCATTATAAAAATGTCGTTACAGCTGCTTCTCCAATGTCGCCGGGGCAAATGATAAGCGAGAGTGACTTAGTTTATTCTGAAATTGACCTTAACCGTGTGCGCTCCAATGTATTCACCGACATAACAGCTTTAGTGGGCGCTCGCATTAAAAAGCGCATTAGCGCAGGGCAAGCAATAAGCGCCAGCGACACCTGTCTTGTATGTGAGGGCCAAAGCGTTACAATAGTAGCTCAGGATAAAACATTGCGAATTACTGCTGCCGGAAGGGCATTGGCTGATGGCCTTAAAGGTGAATCTGTGGTTGTTGAAAACGCACGGTCGAACAAATCGGTACAGGCTGTTGTCACAGGATTAAATGAAGTGACCGTCAATTTATAAAATTGTTAAAATATTTACTTAAGTTTTTTTGAGTACGGTCGATAAGTAACCGAGAGACTTTATCTAGCGAGGCTAAACACAATGCCAATTAATATTAACAATGCCGGGCTGAAAAATGCCAACATTGACAGCAAATCCAGTAATCGCCAAGTGCAGAACGATGCTCCGGGCAAGCCTGCATCGGTTTCGCAAAAAGGCGGAGAAGCCGTTTCTTTAACAAGTGAAGCGCAGCAACTGGGTGGTTTACAAGAAAAAGCCATGAACAGCAGCGGAATTGATCAAGCCAAAGTTGACAAGATCAAAGCGGATATTGAAAGCGGTTCATACAAAATAAATGTTGAGCAGTTAGCGAATAAACTGGCTCAATTTGAATCTGACTTGTTCAGTAACGGCAATAACGAATAATGACCGTGTTGGCGCCTGTCAATGAGCTCCTTCAGGAAATGGCGGACTCGCTAGATACCCTTGCGTTGTTACAGCAACGTGAGCTAAACGCCATAGTTGACCGCCAACACGCTGATGTAAATGCCATTACAGAAGCAAAAGAAAAAGCCCTGGCCAGAGTTAATCAACTCGACCAACAGCTTGCCGAACACCCCGATAAAGAACAGCTCAAAGATGATCCCAATTTGGCCGAAGCCGTTGCCGCAATAAAAAGCACCCTGAGTAACGTCCAGCACCAAAGCCAGGTCAACGAGCAGGTGGTACAGTCAACATTGAATAGTATCGACCAGTTGAAACAAACCATTTTACAGTCTGCACGAAAAGACAGCCTCACCTACGATAGTAAAGGCAAAATCCGCTAAAGATTTCTGCCATTCAGCCGTTACAACCATAAGTACTTTGTTCTATCAGAGGTCGTTATGGCTAAGCATCTACTTTCTTTCGCGTTACTCGCATCTGCACTGCTATTAAGCGGATGTAGTGCTTACAACAACTTAGCGTATGATCAAAAACACGTTGAGTGGGAAACTCAGACCCCGGATGAATTCCCGGTTCTGAATGCGGTTGGTTACGCTCCTATCGAAACTCAGCAAGGCGAAAACGCTCAGCTAAAAGATCTGAACGCTATGCGTGCCTCCAAACTTGCGGCCTATCGCGAGCTGGCCGAACAAGTGTATGGTCAACGTATTGCCGGTGGTAGTTCAGTTGAAGACTGGGCGTTAAACCAGGACAGCTTTCAGGCTTCCGTTGACGGTGTTATTCGTGGTGCCGAAGTGGTAAAAACCTACACGGTTGGCGATTATTACGCGACTGAACTACGTCTGGATTTTGAGAAAGTACATCGCCTGTATCAGAGTACAAACCGCCAGCAAAAAGTGAAGCGCGTTGTTTATTACTAGGTTCTGATTTCCTCTTTCAACATGGCAGGGTTTTTGCAGCTAATTCCAATAGCAAAGTAACGACTAAAAACTGACACTTGGGATGCATAACACCATGAACTGGAAAACCCTGCTGCTGATCACTTCTGTTTTCTTTATCGCTATGCCGAGCGAAGCACGTTGGGTAGAAGCCCAGGGTACCGCCCGCATTATAAACGGCGATACCGATGCAGCACGTCAAAAAGCTATAGAAAATGCGCTGCAACAAGCGCTTCTCACTTCTGGCGGAAATATCTCCAGTATTCAACAAGTGGTTGACGGCGTATTACGAAACACTGAAACCCAATGGAGCAGTCAGGGTAACGTGGACCAAGTCACTATTGTTCGCGAAGAAGTTCGTGATGACCGCGTTATTGTCCTGCTGCGAGCTGACATCTGGAACCGCGAAGGCGACTGCACTCGAAGCAGTTACAAAAACTCCGTTACTATCGTCCCGTTTGAATTGCGCGATCGCGCCCATGGAACCTGGGGACAAATCTGGGAAATTGGAGAAGTTGCCGCAGAGCGTTTAGCGCGTGAGCTTGGCGGTGTCGGCAGCCAACTACATATTTCTCATACCTTGCAGCGACACGCGGGGCTTGGGCAAGCACTGAATGGCCTTAACCTGGAAGAGCTGGGCCGCATGGCTCGTAGCCTCGGTTTAGCCAACGACAGTCAGTTTGTTGTCTTTGGTATGTTTGACGACTTAGCCATGATGGACACCAGCTCTAACTGGTTCTGGTCCAGCGATCCAAACCGCCACTACGCCTTAACGCTTTACCTGCTGGATGCGACAACCGGACAACTGGTTACCCGCGCACGAGTCGAAGACACTCAGCCCTGGACTTTTGATCGCAACATCGATGTTGATGTTGCCACAGCACAGTTTTGGAACGAGCCCTTCGGTGCCGCACTAGACAGCGGCTTGCGCGATTTAGCCTCTGGTGTGAAAGAGCAGGTAGTTTGCAAACCGGTACGAGCCAGAATTATTGCCGTCGATGAAAAAACGCTTCAGTTTAATTTGGGTGAAAAACACGGCGTAAGCCCGGGCGATAAGCTTAAAGTTGTTCAGCCCAGTCACTTTACCGATGATCAGGGCCGTTACCGTCAGAAATGGCAGGTGAGTGAATTTGAGGTGGAAGTTTCCCAAGTGCAGCAATCTACGGCTATTGCTAAGCTGACTAAAGGAAATATGTTACATAATATTCAGGTGAACGACTGGGTGGTGCCGGTTAACTGAGGGTGAAACCCGCGACAGCTTCTGGCATAATCGCGGGCACGTCCTCGTAGCTCAGCTGGATAGAGCATTCGCCTCCTAAGTGAAAGGTCGCAGGTTCGACTCCTGCCGGGGACGCAAACTGTTTCTTACCGTCTGCCGTAACACCTCGTCATCCCAGGGTTTATCTAAAAACCGATACACTTCACTTTCATTAATTGCCTGAGTTAAAGCATCCTCGTTTCTATAAGCAGTCAGTACAATACGGGCGGCGTCGGGGTACATATTTCGCACGTTCGACAGAAACTCTAAGCCTTGCATATTCCTCATCCGTTGGTCAGAAATCACAACATCCACCGGCTCATGCGCCAATATATTAAAAGCCTCTTCAGCATTAGACGCCGTAAAAATATGGTAGCCGTCTCTTCTCAGCAGGCGCTGAAGCGACTTCAGGACATTTTCTTCATCATCAACAATGAGAACAGCCTGACGCTCGTGCTCTTTGAGTTTCTCATTGATGTTACTACGGTAGTCTTGCAGAAAGCTCAGTACTTGCTCTTTGGCCATTGGCTTCGCGAGCAAAAAGCCTTGCATCGCATCACAGTGGCATCGACGTAAGTATTCTTGTTGCGCGCTGGTTTCAACCCCTTCGGCTAATACTTCCAGTCCCAGATGATGGGCCATAGAAATGATCCCTTCAATAATCGCCGAGTCATGGCTGTTTGAAACCATGTCATTGACAAAGCTACGATCAATTTTTAGCAGGTTCACGGGTAAGTTTTTTAGGTAACTTAAACTTGAGTAGCCTGTGCCGAAATCATCCAACGCCACTTTAACACCCAGCTCAGAAAGCTCATGGAGTTTACTAATGGCCAGCTCGGGGTTCCGCATAAAGACAGATTCCGTAATTTCCAGCACCAGCTGTGCCGGCTTAATTCCGGTTTCTGTAATGACCTCCCGCACCGTATCAACAAACTCAGACCGCAAAATATGAACCGTAGAGATATTCACAGACACCGTAGTAAGTGTACTTCTCTTGGCAGCCAGCAGAAGAAAGTCTTTACAGGCCTGCCGTAAAATCCAACCACTCAAAGGGACAATTTGACCCGTATTCTCTGCAACTTCGATAAAATCATCGGGTGAGACCATGCCCAGCTCCGGATGATTCCAGCGGATCAACGCTTCCACCCCCGTAACTTCGCCATTAGAAAGGTAAAACTGTGGTTGATAAAACAACTCAAATTCTTGCTTCTCGATACCAGCCTGCAAAGAGTTTCGTATCTTAAGGTTCTTAGAAACCTGGTTATCGAGCTTCTGATCAAACCATTGATAACTTCCATTTCCAAAACGCTTGGCTTCGTACATCGCGATATCCGCCTGCTGTACCAGCTTAAGCGGGTCTTCATTGTAGCTGTTGGTTATTGCAAGCCCCGCCGTTGCCGACAGGTGCAGCTCACTGTCATCAATCATAAACGGACTTTGCATCGCCTTAATTAAACGCTCGGCGACTACCACAGCGTCACTTGAGTGACTCAGCTCAGGCAAAACAGCAACAAACTCGTCGCCATCCATGCGGGCTAAAGTATCGCCGGGCCGAAGGCACTCGTTCAATCTCTCGGCAGCTGCCTGCAGCAGCTTGTCGCCAATTGTGTGACCCAAAGTATCATTAATTGGTTTAAACCCATCGAGACCAATAAAAACAACCGCCAACTCAACGTCGTTACGTCGGCACAAGGTTAGGCTTTGTTGCAGTCTATCAGCTAACAGAACTCGGTTAGGCAAGCCGGTTAAAGTGTCGTGGTTAGCAAAAAAGGCCACTTTCTGTTCAAGCTCAATACGGTTGGTTATATCCTCAAAATGCACTAACCGAACCGGCTGCCCCTGCCAGTATGTCTGAATGCTATAGTGTCGCACTCGTTTTTGCTTACCATCAGCTAAATTGAGAGTGGCTTCATGACTAAAGGCATAGTTGCTACTGTACTCTAAAGGCAACTTGCGTCCGCGGAGCTCTGCGTTGCTTTGCAAAAGAAGTTTCTCTGCCGCAGGGTTCGCATACATAATCACTCGGTTGTGATCGGCTAAAACAACCGGTTGCAAGCTGTCTTCCAGCAAGTATTCGAAAGTCAGCTGACTGTCTAATAAGTCTCGCTGGTAGTTACGCCGTTCCAATGTGTAATAAATGCTTTTCTTTAAAGCCAACGGCGTGACTTCGGATTTTTCCAGGTAATCTTCTGCACCTAACTGAATGGCTCTTTTACTCAGGTCATCCGTACCCTGCCCGGTCAGAAAAATAACCGGAGTCTCTACATGGTTCTCTCGCAAGCACTCAATAATTGCTTGTCCGTCATCTGCTCCAAGGTGAAAGTCACACAGAATGACATCGAAGTCTTCTTGCTGAACTTTTTCTATAGCTTCTTGCTTCGACTTCACCCAGCTAAGCTGGTATTCAGGCGCGCCTTTTAATAACAAATCACGAGTCAAAATGTAATCGTCTGCGTCATCTTCTATCAGCAGAATATTCAGTGCTTCCGTTACGGATAAATTCATAATCATTCCAGCAAAAGTTACTTCGGTAAAACGAGCTTAAAGGTCGTCCCCTGGCCAATATGGCTTGTTAAACTGACTTCTCCGTTATGTAGATCGATAATTTTCTTAACAATAGCTAACCCCATTCCCGTTCCGGGTACCTCACTACGAGAATGCAGCCTCTTGAACGGACGGAAAACCGATTGATGGTAAGTTGCTTCAATACCAATACCGTTATCTGAACACGCAATAGTGACTCTATCGGCACTTGTTGCTGTAGAATATAGCTCTATTTTTAACTTTCTATCTTTTCTGGCGTATTTTATTGCGTTGGTCAATAAATTATCGAACACCCGCGCAAGTAATTTAGCATCAGCGGTTAGCCTATGCCTAAGGTTTATTTCGACCTGAGCCCCCATAGCTGAAAGCTTTGCTTGATGCTCCTCCAACACCTGACTGGCAATATCATTCAAATCAACAGGTTCCAGTTTTAAAGAGTCCCGGCCTAGTTTTGCCAGCTCAAGTATTTCTGCAATGAGTTGCTGCATACGACGAGATGCTGAAACCATTCGCTCCAGATAATCCCTCTCTTGCTCTTTTAATTCCGACTGCTTTAACAGCTCACCAAAACTCACAATTTTTCTTAAAGGTTCCTGCAGGTCATGCGAGGCGACGGCCGCAAAATTTTGTAACTCGTCGTTGACCTGCTCCAGCTCACTGTAGGTTTTCTTAATTGAGGTAATATCTTGCGCTATACCGAAAACACCAACAACTTTACCGTCTTCATGCATTGGGATATTACTGACGCTTAAATTAAGCCGTTCACCTGAGCGTCTCTGTATAACTGTTTCATAATGCATTGGCTCACCCTTCAGTGCTTTATCGAAAAACAATGCAACACGAGGCAGCTCATTTGACGCAAGAACATTCTCATAATGCTGACCAACCACTTTATCTTTCTCTCTTTCCAGAAAATTTTCACCTGATTTGTTCAAGTCGGTAAAACGACCGGATAAATCTAATGAAAAAGCGGCATTGGGGTTATGATCAAACAGCGAGCGATAATGTTGCTCTGAACGATGGAGTTCTTCCAACGCTTTGTCTCGCTGAGAGGTCAGCTGATGGAAGTTCAAAATAACATCCCGGCAAATATACAGCATGGTCAAAATGAGAAAATGCCCTACCAAGATAACGCCGGGGACAGAGTCCTGCAAAACACTGGCACCATGCAAAGTCTGGTTTAGCGCATAAAACCACCAAATGCTCGCAAGGATATAAAGTAACAGCATTATCCATAACCAGTTTCCGTCTTTGCGCAAGTTGTTAGAAACCGTGAAAAAGGGCAGGAAAATGAGTCCAACTCCGGTTATAGCGGCTAAAAAACCGGGAAACACGTATAAATCTGTCTGAAAAGCAAAATACAGTTGCCAGCCACTTAACAGAAAACAGAACCCGGCTATTATCCAGCAAATAACCCGTTGACGATGAATAAAAAGACGAAGCCGCCGAAAGTAAGAAAACACAACACCAGCGACGCCGACGCCAGCAGCCAATAAAGCATCGGTTAATGACATACGAAAGCTAACGCTGACCAGACCCACGCTAATAACGAAGCAGCCAATACTCCCCCATAACCAGCACGCCAGAGTCAAAGAACGCCAGTAACTGCGGGCAACCATCGGTAACCAATTATATTCCATGCTCATCCTCGGAGTTATTTGCCGGGACGGGGAAAGCCAAATAAATTCGGGTTCCCTCTCCTAATTCGCTGGAGATCCTTAAGCTCCCACCAAGACTTTTCATAATGCTGTAACTAATTGACAAACCAAGGCCAGTACCCTCGCCCTCAGGCTTAGTGGTATAAAAAGGCTCAATTGCTTTTCTGGCGGTTTCTTCATTCATACCACAACCATTGTCTTCAATAATCACTTCGACTTGGCCACTGTGACATTTGGTCGTTATGCGGATAACGCCAAAACGCTCAATTGCATCTGCTGCATTTAACAGGACATTCATTAAAACCTGGTTGACCTTAGCCGGGTCACAGTAGACAAGCGGTAAATCCGGCAGATAGTTTCGGCTTATATCAACTTTACGCCGAAGCTCACCGCTCATTACCCGTAAGGTTGTATCAATCTGCTTATGAATGTCACACCAGTCCTGTAACCCCGAGCTTCGGGTGAACTGGGTAAGTGCTCGGGTAATCTGAGTAATTCGCTGTATGCCTTCATTGGTTTCATTGAGCAGTGACAGTAAATCTTTCTCCAAAAAAGCCAAATCAACGGACTCTTTCTGTGCAGCGCTAATATTCTGGTTTTTATGGATGAAATCTAATAGCTTCTGACTGTATTGGCTTAAAGTATTCAAGTTTGAACGTATATACCCCACCGGGTTATTGATTTCATGCGCAATACCTGCGGCTAATTGACCCAGTGCGGCCAGCTTTTCCGTTTGCAAAAGCTCTGAACTCACCGACTCCATTTTACTCAGCAACTCAGACTTGAGGGCACGTTGCTGAAGTAACTCTTGTTCCCGACGTTCAAGTTCCTGATTAATTTCTTGGGTCTGATCTCGTTCGCGGATCAGCTGGCGTTCCAATATTAAATGCCTGTCTGCCGGCATTAGAATAAGAGAAAAGCATTTTTTATCATCAACAACTGCATTTGCAACGAACATTCGGGGACCGTCCGCCGTTTTTAAATAAAGCGTCACTTGTTCGCAGTCGTTTCCCTGCCTTAAATTAGGTTCAATTGCTGAAAGAAAATAAAGCCTGGATGCAGGTGTTAGTAACTCACCCAAAGGTTTTCCAACGATTTCCTTAGGAGCTAACTGAAGACACAGGCAAAGGCGATCGCTCACCTCTGTAACAAGAAGCTGTTCAAGTTCGCATTCCAGCGCCAAAACCGGCCATTTTTCCTTTCCATAGTCAGCCATTTCCATTTTACCGTTTAAACAAATTCACTAATGTACTGCGCCACAAGTTTTGGGGCACTCAGTTGTGGGTAATGCCCACGAGCATCCATAACCACAAGCTTAGCTAAAGGCAGTATTTCTGCCATGTACTCGGATACTTTTAACGGCACAACAATATCAGCCTTAGCTTGCAAAATAAGCACCGGGCATTTTAGTTTGGGTAAGGTGTCTCTTACATCTGAATAGAAAGTTGCTTTCGCAAAGTTGCGCGTTAACTGAGCGTCGCCGGCAGTAAAATAGTTTTCCAGAGTTTCAGCTAATTGGGGGGTATCACTATTCTCCATAACCTTAGGGCTCATATATTCGGCCCACTGAAAAAAGTTTTGCTCCATTAAAACCATTAATTCATCAACATCACTACGACTAAAGCCACTTTCATAAGAGGGCAAGTCATGAATATAGCGTGGTGAAGGATTTAGCATGACTATTTTTGATACTTTATTGACAAGCTCGGGATACGCCAGAGACGCAATGCTCCCACTGACGGAGTGCGCAACTAAAGTAATATCGGTTAAGCCAAGCGTTTGAACGACTTCGGTGAGATCTTGCGCATAGCCTTTCAGTGAGTCATAACGTTTACTGATGTAATTACTAAAATCCGATTCACCACAGCCTACATAGTCGAAAGTCACTACCTTATAACTGTTCGGAAGTGCTTCAATGACCGGCTCCCAAATACGCTGCTCACAACCAAAACCATGAGCGAAAAGTAATGCTTTACTTCCTTCGCCGCGGATCCGGACGTTATTCCGTATTGCTATCTGCCGCCGGTCCATACTTTTTACAATCTCTTAACATACAATGTAAGGTTTGATAGCAAAGTTTAACGAGTAAGGCAAGATAAGTCTGGAGCCTGAGGTTAATTGCGAAAAGGGATTTTCAGAAGTCCCCAAAGTTTCGTCGTAATACTCGCATCTCTATATTCTTTTAAACCAATATCGACTTGATCAGAACCCGCCTTAGGCTTTGAAGTAAAACTGCCAAACAGATGATCCCACCAACTGACACTAAACCCGTAGTTGCTGTTGGTCTCTTCTTTTTCAACACTGTGGTGGATACGATGTAACTCCTGGGTGATCAGAACTTTACGCGCAGCTCGCTCCAGAGGCGTCGGCAACGCAACATTGCCATGGTTAAACAAAGAACAGGCGTTGAGAATAATTTCGAATACAATAACAGCCAGTGCCGGTGCACCCAGCACAAGAATGGCAGAAGCCTTGATAAAAAAGCTGAGAACAATTTCTGCGGGGTGAAAACGCAAACCGGTGGTTACATCAAAATCAGGATCGGCATGGTGCACCCGGTGCATACGCCATAACACAGGAATACGGTGAAACAGCCGATGCTGCCAATAAAGAACAATATCCAGCGCTACAAGGCTAACCAGAACAACAAACCAAAACGGGAGTTCATTGCCGGCAGTGCTGCTTAAATAATGAAACAGCCCCCACTCTTGTTCTGATGCCCACAAAGCAATACCTGTGAGACCGACAGGTGCGATAACTCGCAGCAGTACGGTATCAACCGCAACAATAGCCAGATTAGCAGGCCAACGCTGTTTACGGCTGTAGCGCGGCTTTCGCTTTGGCGCGAGAAACTCCCATAAAACCATAACCAGTAAGACACCAATAAAAACGCTTAGACGCCAGATAGTTTCAGACATTATGCTCCTCCGCCGCTACGGGCTGCTTTAATGTCCGATAACCAGCAACAATACGCGTTATTGCGGTAATCCAGCATGCGGCAGCAAACACGTAAGCCAGCACTGAAAAGTGTTGGGGCCACAGACAAAACGCCACAAAAGCCATAATGGTTTCAAAGCCTTCGGTTAAGCCGCCCATATAGTGCAACGACTTATTCGGGTAGTCCGGGTTTTCAATGCCACGTTTACCGGCCACACTGGCAAAAGCTAAGAAAGTCGCGCCGGTTCCCATAAAGGTAACAAGCAAAACCCCGGCGGCTATGGCGTTTTGTTCTGGCACAGCCAGTAAAAAACCAAACACCACCGCACTGTAAAAAATAAAATCCAGCACGATATCAATATAGCCACCGGCATCGGTTAATTGCGTACGTCTTGCCACCGCCCCGTCTAAACCGTCAGATACCCGGTTCACTAAAATTGCGACCAGTGCCAGTTCATAATAATGGAAAGCCAGTAAAGGAACCGCCAGTAAACCAATGAAAAAGCCAGCAACGGTGACCTGATCAGCACTGATTCCGGCGCGTACTAAGAGTCTCGCTGGTATATCCAGAACTTTGCGGGTAACAGGGAGTATTTTAGGGTCAAACATTAACGCTTTCTCCTCTCATCTCAATCACTCGCCCGCAGGCATCGGCAATATCATGAGTCACCAGTAAAGTTGGAATTTCCCTTTCCTGTAATAGTGCAAAAGTCCACTGTCTGACGTCTTCACGCAGGCCTGCGTCTAACGATGAAAAGGGCTCGTCCAGTAACATAGCTTGCGGCTCTGCCAGCAATGAACACAGTAAAGCAACGCGGGCATACTGTCCTCCACTTAAGCTGTCGGGGTAAACGGCCCATTTATCGTCAAGACCCAAGGTTTTCAGCATGGTTAAGGCGCGTTCTTTCTGTTCAATGCGGTGCAAATTAGAGCGCGGTTTTTGAGCAAACAGGCAGTTCTCTTCAATCGTCAAATGGGGAAATAAGCCACCTTTTTGAAACATCATGCCTAGCTTACGCTGCGCAATAGGCTTACCGCTGATGCCCTCTCCATTTAAGCTTAACTGTCCCTGAATACGAAAGTTAACCAGAGGTTCTCCCAAAACCCAGCGTAATAAAGTTGACTTACCGACGCCACTGGGGCCCATTAATGTCACGACTTCACCTTTTCCAACGGTTAATTCATCCAGCTGAAATAAAAACTCTGCCTGATCGTCTCTCAGCAGCTCAATTTTAAGATCACGAATGTTCAGCATAACTTCCCTTCCTGATACCCCCTACAGCGATAAAGACCAATAAAGGCAATAACATCTGCAGCAGTGCGTAAAGGCTGCCTATACGCCAGTCTCCGCCACTGGCCACACTCACCGCTTCGGTGGTTAAAGTAGGCGTAATTCCTTGCCCCAACCATTGAGTTGGCAAGTACTGAGCAATACTGACTGAGAACGCAACAGCAAAAGCAATGGCAACCGGTTGTTTTAGCATTGGCAGCATAACTCTCCACCAGGCTGCCCGTGCCGAGTAACCAAGGCTTTGTGCCCGAATCAACCATTGTTCGTTAAAGCTGGTATAAGCGCCATGTAAGACTAAATAAGCATAAGGCAAAGTATATACGGCATGAGACCAGAACACCCACCAAAGCTGCCAACCTTCAGTTAACTGTTGGCCAAGCACTCGTTGCCAGCCTAATACCAATGGCACCTGCGGAATTAACAAAGCAATAAGAACCGGCCAGTAAAATGAATTAACCGCTTTTTGTCTCTGCCTTTGCAGTAAAACCATTGCGGCTATAGTTCCGGTAGTTGCGCTGAGTAACGCCAGCCAAAAACTGTGAACCGTTGGTTCCAGCAGGTAACTCCACTCCGTTTGCCAGCGCTCAGGACTCAAAGCAGCCGGCCATAAATCCGGATAAAACCAGCTTGAGGCTAGGCTTTGTAACGCTAAAACAGCAATAACGCCAAACGAGAAAAGGCCTAAAAAGCCCCACGCATAGCGGCTGGCCTTGTCCGAATTAAATCGCTCTGGCGTGCCCGCGCTTTTCCCCAGTACTAAACGGTGATAAAGAACAGAATGCTTTGAATTCATTAAGAGTAAAAACAAAGCCATTGCTAACAGAACCCAGGCACCTGTCATTGCTTTTATCTGACTATCGGCTGCAAACTGAAAGGTCCACTCGTAAACTCGCTGAGCCAGTACGGCAGGCGTGTTACTACCAACCAATAAAGGGATATCAACCACAGACAATGAGTAAATGATCACTGCGGCCATAGGAAGTGTCATCCGGCGCAATAATTCCGGCGTAACAATACGCCACCAGGCCTGGCGTTCGCTATAACCATAGCTCTGCGCCTGGACAAGCCAGGACTTAACCGGTAATTGTTTTAACTGAGCCGATATCATCAACAACAAAAACGGCAGCTCTTTTAAAGTCAGTACAATTATAACGGTCACTAAGGACTTTTCCGGTAAAGGCCAGCCAGCCGGCGGCGCAGGGAAAACCCCGCTGACAGCTTCGACCAGACGTATGAGCCAGCCCGACGGACTCATTAACAGCATAAGCCCAACAGCAAAAGCCACGTGCGGAATAGACAATAAAGGTGACAGTAACTGTTGTAAGCGTGGTTTACGGAGTATGCCCGGCGCCATCCAAAGTGCCAGATAGCAAGCCGCAAAAGGCGCCACAACCGCAATAACAAAGCTTGATAGTATCGACTCGTAGTCCAATATGAGTTCGCTGAATGCCGCTAAACTAACCCCGGTTTTTGCATCAAGTGATGTTAACAGCAGGAAAAGCACACCGCTGCCGACTGGCAGAATAATCAGCAGTAACCAGACCGCTATTGATAACGCGCGGACCATTCCCGCTCCAGATAATTCTGCCAGCTGGCATGAAAGTCATCGGTAGGTTCGAGTAACGCAGAGCTTTTATCACCTTTTTGCGTGCGTTTTAAAACGGAAGGATCGCCCCAGCGGTTGGTATCGGCTTTTCTTTGCTGCGCCTTTTCAGACAACAGGAACTCGATGACCGCCTTTGCAGCTTCGGCATTATTCGAACTGACCGGAATGGCCAGATAATGGTTATTGGTTATGGCTTCATCTGACAACGTATGGCGCTCAACACCGGCCGGCAATCGCCCATGATTAACTAAGGTTTGATAATCATTAGGGTTAAAACTGACCGCCATTAACAACTGCCCATTCGCCAGATAAGAAATTTGTTCTCCGGCTGACGACGGAAAATTTTCACCCTGCTGCCACAATAGTGGATGCAGTTTGTCTAAATAGCGCCATAAAGGCTTAGTCCATTCATTCGCATCAACTTTGCTTACTGGCTGCTGAAAAACTTCACGCTGTTGCGGATACAATGACAACAGCAATGACTTTAAGAAGGTGGTGCCATGAAAGTCCGGCGGCTTAGGGTAGCTGATACGACCTTTATTTTCCCACGCAGCGTTCAGTAATGCTTCTGCACTCACTGCTTTTTGGCTGAAAAGCCCGGGCCGACTAATAAGGTTAAACTGCCCGACACCCCAGGGCACTTCCAGTCCTTCAACCGGTTCACCAAAATCGCTCTGCCAGTTAAGTTCAGGGCTGACGTTATTTAACGCTTTAATTTCATCGGCAATGGGACGTAAGGCTCCGGCTTTTTTCAGTGCGTGAAAGTTTTCACCGTTTATCCAGATAATGTCGGCATTGGAGCGTCCATCAATTAATTGCTTAACCACCTCTGAGGCATCGGCCACTTTATTGTGGCGAAGTTGAATACCTTCAGCCTTTAGCTCTTTCTGAGCCCAACGTAAGTAACTGTTTACTTCCGATGAGCCACCCCAGGCATAAAAGTTCACCTCATTCGCTTTCAACGGTGAGGTGGCAAAAAGTGTCACAAACAATAAACTGATGGCTGCTATAAAACGCATGTTAACTCCGGCGCCAGCGATGAAACTTCTCAACCCATGTTAGCAGCTTCTGCGGGGCGTTGGCGCGCTTCCACTCTCCGGCAACGTATTTATTGGCTTCTGAGAGTGTCGGATAACTGTGTATGGTACCCAATATTTTATTCAGACCAATACCATGTTTCATTGCCAGCACATACTCCGCCAGCAGCTCTCCGGCCTGCGGCCCAACAATATTCACACCCAACAGTTCGTCTTTACCGAGTTTGGTCAGAACTTTCACCCGACCAAAAGCATTGTCATCGGCAATAGCACGGTCCAAATCGCCAATATCGTATTCAGTCACCTCGTACGCCTTACCTGCTTTCTCGGCCTGCTGCTCAGTTAGGCCCACATTGGCTACCTGCGGCGAAGTATAAGTTACCCAAGGGATAACAGAATAGTCAGCACGGAATGTCTTAAAGGGGTCAAATAACGCGTTTACTGAAGCATACCAGGCCTGATGCGATGCCACATGGGTGAACTGGTAAGGCCCGGCAACATCACCACAGGCGTATATGTTTGGAAAGTTAGTCTGAAGCAGTTCATTGGTACTGACTGTTTTATTGGTCTGTACCCCCAGCTCCTCTAATCCAAAGCCGGAGATATTAGGTTGCCGACCCAATGCAATAATCACTTTGTCGAACGGCAACTGAGTTTCTTGCCCATCATGCTCAGCAATTAGAACCGATTCGCCATCGTGTTGCTCGAATCGCAGGGCCTTATGGTTCAATTTAATATCAATACCTTCAGCACTTAAACGCTCACTCAACAGACTGGCTGTGTCGTTGTCTTCCGGACCCATAAGCCGATCAGCCATTTCCACCTGAATGACCTGCGAACCTAAACGCTGAAACGCTTGTGACAACTCACAACCAATGGGACCGCCACCCAGTACCAATAAGCGTTTAGGCAGCTCTTCTAACTCCCATAATGTATCCGAGGTTAAGTAATCAACTTTATCCAAGCCTTCAAAGCTGGGTACTAATGGCTTTGCTCCGGTTGCAATAATAATACTGCGGGTGGTGATGCGCTTTGTTTCCCCGTTACTTGTTACATCGACTTCCCAGGGCGAAACAATACGAGCCTCCCCCTGCTCAACATTGACACCCAGCTTGGTATAACGCTCAACCGAGTCGTGCGGTTCAATGTCCTTAATGACCGACTGTACCTGCTGCATCACTTGTTTAAAATCGACCGACACCTTTCCAACACTCACTCCAACGCGAGAGGCATTGCGTGCATTGTGAGCAAGCTCCGCTACGTGTAACAAAGCCTTGGAGGGCACACATCCGGTATTGAGACAGTCGCCGCCCATTTTATGCTTTTCTATTAACGTAACCTTTGCTTTTACCGCTGACGCTATGTAAGCACTGACTAACCCGGCTGAACCGGCACCTATAACCACCAGGTTATTGTCAAAAGACTTGGGCTTTTTATAACCTTTAAATGCCTTACGGCGTTTCAAAAAGGCCAGTACAGCTTTAGCAATTAGCGGGAATATTCCCAGTAAGACAAAGGCACCAATTAAGTCCGCAGAAACAACATCCCCCAGACTGGATATTTGAGCCAGCTGGGTTCCTGCATTAACGTACACAGCGGTACCCAGTAACATGCCCACCTGACTGACCCAGTAAAAAGTCCACGCCTTTATTTTGGTCAGGCCCATAACCAGGTTAATAACGAAAAACGGGAACAGCGGAACCAGACGCAGACTCAGTAAGTAGAACGCGCCGTCTCGCTCCATGCCGCGGTTAATAGCTGTTAGGCGATCACCGAATTTTTCCTGCACCCAGTCATGCAGAATAAAGCGGGCGCTTAAAAAAGCCAGAAAGGCACCAAAGGACGCTGCAAAACTTGCCAGAAGCAAACCCCAGCCGAGCCCGAATATAGCGCCGGCCCCCAAAGTTAGAATGGTTGCGCCAGGCAAAGATAAGGCCGTAGTCACTACATAAATAACAAAATAAACTGCAAAGACAGTAAAGGGGTAATCAACGAAAAGCTGATTTAGCTGCTGTTGCTTTTCTTTTAAAACATCAAGCGATAAATACTGTGTCAGGTCGAACGCAAATGCACTGACAAACAGCGTAATAATAACGAGTAATAGCAACAGCTTCTTGGCTGACATAAAGCTTCCTTAAAATCTGTAGTTAACGCTTAAACGGGCATGTCTAGGTTGCGACGGAAAAGCCAGGGTTGCACCAAAATAACCGCCTTCAAATACCGGCGACCAGTTGTCCTGATCGGTTGCATTAAACACGTCAATGCGGGCACTTAACTGCGGCGTAAACCGATACCGCGCGTTCAGGTTTAAGGTATGCTGATCACGTATAAATACGGTCTGCAGATAATCCAACGGATAATGCTTGGTATAGCTTAAGTCACCACCTACTGACCACTCAGGCGTAACCTGCCAGCCGGCAACAGCCGAAGCCTGCACTTCCGGAATACCCTGAAGCTGCTGATTAGAAGTCGGGAATAAAGTAAAGTTCGGAGAGCCTGCACCCGTACCTTCTATAATGTCGGGCCGTGAGTCATCAAACGCATCGGCTATCTGACCTGTTCCCTGTGAGGCTGCTGAGTCGTCCCAACGCGCATCAATATAGCTGGCGGCCAGAGTTAACCAGTAACCCGCTTCATGACTATAGTGCCACTGGGTCTCAAAACCCTCGGTGCGAATACCGCTGTTCGACCCATCACGATTCCGCAAACTGCGCTTTTGGTCAAAAAACACGGCGTCGGCGTACCAACGCGTATCACCCGGAGCGTACTTCACGCCCAGCTCGTAAAGCGAGTTCTCTGTCGCAAAGTTCTGCGCATCGATTTGGCCAGACGCATTCAATACAGTCCCTCCGGCCATTGAGTTCGACGTCGAGTCACTTTCATAAGCTGTAGCATAGAATATAAGCTCGGGCGTCCAGTTGTACTGTGTTGATAAACTAACGGCCGTCAACCAGTCGCTGTAGGTATCATTAGCAGCTTCAACGCCCTGCGGAGCTATTGGGTCTTCAGCTTCTACATCATAATAATCGGCTCGTACCCCACCCGTAATGCGCCATTTGTCTGTGATATCCAACTCGTGTTGAGCGAAAGCGCCCCATTGGTAACTGGTTGAATCTGTGGTGTCCGATAAATTGAAATCACCTGCACCATCACCATTAATATCGTACTGACTACCTGGTGATACAAATAACCCCGGGCGTAGCTCAATTAAGCGAGCTTGCTGCTCATCGGTTAAAGGAATTCGGCGGTTACTGACAGGCCCGGTTAAGTCGATAGGATTATCCGCCTCGGTCGTAAACTGGCTATAACCAAGTACGTCGTTAACTCGCAAATTCACACCCACCACTGTCTTCTTATTAATGTGAAGTTCGGTCCGATTTTCGAAGGTATGCGCGTCATCAATAATTTCGACAAAACTGTTCTGGTTAATGCCTTCTCGGGTTAAGTACTGATAGTAGGTACGGTTAACCAACACCATATCGTCGTTCAGCCAGTGCTGAAGTTTGGCATGCAATAATGTCGTCTCAGCAGTATTCGTGTCCAGAGGATCCGTCAGCGTGGTGCTGCGGTCAATTTCCACTTCTCCGGTGGGGCTGATAACCGCGCCGGCACCCGGAACCTGTGAACCATTTGGCTGAACGCCCTGCCCCGTAATGTACAGGTTATTGTCGATGAGATTCTGAGTTGGCCGGTTGATACCGGCATTATCTGTCCACTCTACGTCATAATACTCAAGCGAGACATCCAGCTGTGTATCATCGTTCGGGGCAAACTTGTACGCTAGCAGAATATCGTCACTGCGATGATGGTGGTAATCGTAAAAACTGTCTTCATCCACATACTCAGCGCTAATGCGCAGACCCTGTTCGTTTTCTTCTAACACCCAGTTGTGGTCAAGCTGCAAGCGTTGCTGACTCCACTCGCCAAACTGCGCTTTTAATGTCGAGTCTGACTCAGTCACACGAGCCGTTTTAGGCTGCAAATTCACAAAGCCGCCAACGCGCTGCGAAGTGCCAAGCATGACCGGCGGCGCGCCTTTAACCACAGCGATACTTTCAATGGCGTTAAATGACATAGGAACTCCCAGGCCATTATTCCCGGCCTGACGGCGCATACCTGCTTCATAGAGCTCGCCCAGCTGGCCCCGAAGTGTCGGTAATGACGGGCTACCAAAGCCCGCCGCAGCAAAACTATTTGGCGCAAAACGAGCAATGTCATGTAAGTCGTTAATTGCGGCTTCTTCCATTAACGAGCCACTAATTGCGGTGGCGGCGCGCGGAATATCCTGCAAGCTTTCAGCTAAGCCAAATAAGCCTTCGGTTGACTCTTCAGAGGGTAATACCACCCCTGAGTCATCGCGACCAATTACCTCTATCACTTCCATTGGCTTTTCTTGTGCAACCGCCGTTAAAGGTAATAAACCTAGCCACAACCACTTTTTCATTCTTGTTTTCCTTATTAACACTTTGTATTTGCCAAGTAGCACTAAAAACTTTTATTAGCCGCGCCAGTCGATTACGCCTTTCATTAACAATAAGATCGTTTTTCTCTCAATTAAGTCACCGGAAGTAAAAGCAAAGCTGCTAAATCTTTACTCCCAACTAGCATCAAGCATAATAGCCAGTATTAACTAATTGAATTGATAACGGAATGACAAAAACAACAGAACACACAACTCAAACAACGGAAGCCCTAAATGAACTGCTAGAGCAAGTAGCGCAGGGTACCGAACTCCACTTCGAGTCAGGCCTTTGCGGAGACTGGACTCTAATGGTCAAACGGCCGGAAAAAGTTGCGTTTCATGTTGTCACAAAAGGAGATTGCTGGTTTGGCTTTCCCGATTCTTCCGTCGCCCCTGTAAAGCTCAGTGCATCCGATATCATTTTCGTGAATAAAGGGGTTTCACACTTTTTGAGTGAGACTCAGATCCCATCCGATATCAATGAATCAGATATTCCCCAGTATTGTCAGCCCGACCATCAACAATATGGTGTTGTCTGCTACGATGTAAAATCGGCTCCGGGAGCAAATGACACGTTATTTCAACTACTGCCGCCCTGGCTCATTCTGAAGCAAGCAGACCAGTACCAGCAGTTGTCACATATTATCGAGATGATCAGATTTGAGACAACTCAACAAGCCCCCGGATACCATACCGTAATTAGTCGACTCAGTGACGTTCTTACTCTTAACCTGCTGCGGCAAGTTATTGATCAAGGCGAGTCTCTCAATGGACCTTTAGCGGCGCTCAATGATCGCCAGTTACGCTCGGTGGTTATTGCGATAATTGACGAACCCGGAGCAGACTGGTCAGTAGAACACCTGGCAGAACTCGCCTATTTGTCGGTCAGTGCATTTGCAGAACGGTGCATCAAGAAAACTGGCCTGACGCCCAAAAAACTCGTCGATCAGCTTCGACTACAAAGAGCGCGAATGTTACTCAATGGCTCGCAGCTACCGCTGGACTTAATTGCAGAGCAGCTCGGTTATCAGTCGGCAACCGCTTTTAGCCGTTTTTTCAAAAAGTATGCAGGTCTCTCTCCTGCGGATTATCGTCAAAACTATCACCCCTAGCTAACTCGCTTATAACTCACAACAGAAACACCTGTCTGTATGACTAAAACACTCAAGCTGACATCTGCCTTCTTTTATTTTTGAGCTTTTATTCTATATTGATACTCACCTATTCAATAAAACTCAAAACGTCAGGAGTAAAGTATGAGTGATTTTAAACGACACGACAAAGAGTCAGCGCCGGAGGAAAGTAAAAAGCTGCTAGAAGGCTCAGAGAAAGCTTTCGGTATGATTCCAAACTTGCACGCCGTTATGGCTGAAGCGCCCGGTATTCTCGAAGCCTACCAGCAAGTACACGAGCTTTTTGTGAATAGTAGCTTTGACGAAAACGAGTTAACCGTTGTTTGGCAAACCATTAATGTATTCAATGAATGCCATTACTGTGTTCCTGCCCATACCGCTATTGCCAAAAATATGGGCGCCGATGATTCAATAACAGAAAATATCAAAGCGGGTAAAGCTTTAGACGACGATAAGCTAGAGGCGTTACGCCAGTTTACCCTGGTAATGCTTAAGAAACGGGGAAACGCCAGTGAAAGTGAGCTTGAGTCCTTTTATGAAGCCGGTTACGGACAGCGTCAGGCATTGGAAGTGATCTTAGGTATTGCTCAGAAAACCATGAGTAACTTTACCAACCATATTGCACAGACGCCTATTGATGAACCCTTTAAGAAGTTTGCGTAGCCTGTTGTTACATTAGGTGAAGTGCAAAAACCAACAACGGAAACAACTATGAGCCAATCACTCGAACAAAAACTCCCGTGGGCGCTGCTTGCCCTGCGGGTTGGTATTTTCATTGTAATGTTTGTCTGGGCGTTAGATAAATTTGTAAACCCGGGACATACCGCCGCAGTATTCGAAGGTTTTTATGGTATCAGCGGATTATCAGCCACTTTGGCTGCAATTCTGGGTGGCCTTCAAATTGTATTATGTTTGACCTTTTTAGCCGGCCTATGGAAGAAAATAACCTACGGACTCATTTTGATTTTACACGCGGTATCGACTTTTTCTTCATTCCCGCAATACTTGGATGCCTTTAATAATCTTCTGTTTTTTGCTGCATGGCCTATGCTGGCAGCCTGTGTTGCGTTGTTTATACTGCGCGACTACGATACCAAACTCAGTCTTTAAGGTAGCCGCCAATGCGAATACTCGTATTTATTACAGGCGTTGTGTTTCAAATGGCTGCGTTCGCGCAGTCATTTGACCACTCGCATGAAAATTTTACTCAAGTGTTAGACAGGCATGTCGTAGTCTATGACAACAACTTAAAGTCTGCGGTTAACTACAATCAATTAGCTCAAAACAGTGAGCCGCTTAAAACCTATCTGGATGCACTTTCAGCCGTAGAAAAACCGATGTATCAAAGCTGGGCTAGCCAACAGCAGCTTGCGTTTTTAATCAACGCATACAACGGCTTTACTCTAAAACTTATCGTCGACAATATTGAGGAGTTTCGTTCAGGTGAAGCTGAGTCCATTCGCGATCTGGGTGGATTATTTTCTACACCGTGGGAAAAGTCTTTTTTCACGCTACTAGGAGAGAGGCGCACGCTGGACTGGGTTGAACATGAAAAAATTCGAGTCGACTTTGACGAACCACGAATACATGCCGCCTTAGTTTGTGCCGCTATCAGTTGCCCCAAACTTCGTGCTGAAGCCTTTTCAGCTGAAAACCTGAATACCCAGTTAGACGACCAAATGCTCACCTTTTTAAATGATCGTGACAAAAATGGTATTGATGACAAAGGCATTTATTTGTCTAAAATTTTTGACTGGTATCGAGACGACTTCAACGGACTTGAAGACTATCTTTTAGAATACATCAGTGCGCTTTCTGATGACCCCGCACAAAAGGAAAAAATGAAACAACAAAGCTTAGATATTCGCTTTGTTGACTACAACTGGACATTAAACAGTATAGATAATCGCTGACGTTTAAAAACTGTTAAATTCTCGTTGACCCAAAACCGGTATAGTGACGTAATATCAGTCAACATTATTAAGGGGATTGCTCTATGAAAGCGTTACACGGTTTGTTTATTGTTTTCGGGTTACTGTCTGTGGTGCTCCTTGCCATATCGGGGCCTTTATATAAAAGCGGCACTGCCGAGCTTGGAACGGCTTTTTTAATGCTCCGCTGGGCGGCCTATATTGGTGCAGCAACCTTTGTTCTTAATATTATTTGGTACTTAATTAGACGCCCACAGGGGCTTGTGGCAGGGCTTAGCGGTCTGGCAATTATTGCCGGCGGCTTTGCGTTCTATATGCCTTTCAGCCAGTACTTAAAAGCTCAGAACGTTCCCGCAATTCACGACATTACAACCGATACACAAAACCCACCGGAGTTTGTCGCTATTGCGCCATTGCGTGCTGACGCATCTAACCCGGCTGAATACGCTGGCGAAGATACCGCAAAACAACAACGCAAGGCTTACCCTGAACTCACAACTTATGAGTCGCTGGAGTCCCCGGATGAACTTTTTTCAGCCGCTTTATTAGCCGTTGATAAAATGGGATGGGAGTTAGTCGACAGCTCAGAAACCGAAGGGCGTATTGAGGCCACTGCCACTACCACCTGGTTTGGCTTTAAGGATGACGTTGTTATCCGGATTCGTGCTACAGCAGACGGCAGTGAGTTAGATATTCGCAGTAAGTCTCGTGTTGGACGCAGTGATGTTGGTAAAAACGCTGATCGTATCCGCGAATATTTATCTCAGCTAAAACCTGAGCTGCGATAATTTAACAGAATGGGCCTGGCGGATAACCGACAGGCCCAATGACTTCTATGGCGCTTTTCTAAGTAACGGCTGACCATCATTTTCATCTAACTGTCGTACAGCAGATTCAGGTAAAAACACCTGGGCAACGCTAGCAACTTTTTTAGAGTTAATGTCGACTAAACGCGTGTTAACCATTATGCCGTCACGATGTCTGGATAAAGTCCCCACCACAACATGAGAAATTGGCATGATCTCGTCCAGCTCCAGATAATCCCGACTTAGCGCAAAGTCACCGTTACTGGTAACGCGTATAAAGTCCGTTGTTTTAAAATCCATAACATTCCAGTTACGGCGATGCAGTTCCAGCATCAGTTGTTCTGACAGTACCTGACTCAAAGCTGAGCTCTCATCATACTGGCTGGTAACGCCAACCAAGTGCGTAACACCAACCTGTGCTTCTTCCAGTTTAATACTGGCGTTGTCTACTAATTGCTGCGCCAGCTCTGCGGTAAACTTGGCACTGCCCGGTTGCAGATAAACATCAGAGCTCTTTTCTTCGGCGTTATCATGCGCAACTGGCTGCTTAGCCGGTAAAACAGTGCAGGCTGTGGATAAAGTAAGTGTGAGTAATGTTGTTAAAAATACTTTCATTATCAAAACCTCTTAGTTGCGCTGCAAACGGCCATTGACCATTTCAGACTGTTTGTTAGGCCAATATAAATGCTTAGGAACGTAACGGTTCGCAGCAGCCAAAACCTGCTGATTTCTGCGGTCAATAATACGCAGGTTGACCATAGCACCACTGTCTTTACGTGAGAGTGTTCCCACCAGCATCCAGTCTAAGTTCGGGTTCTGATTTAGTGTCTCGGCGTCTCTGCTTAGTGCCAGAGCCCCTCTTTGACTTATGCTGATATAGTCTTGTGCTCTGAACTCAACTAACAGTATGTCGCGCTCTTCAAGATGTGCATATAGGCCCTCGCTCAACTGATGACTTAACTGATAGAGAGAGTCGCCATGCTCAGGTTGTTCGAGTGTTTCGGCTAAAACCAAACGAGTAATACCAAGTTGAGACATTGGGTAGGCTTTAATGTCAGCGTCCAGTTGGTCCGCTAACTGGGCCGCTAAATCATCTGCAATAGTCTCGTGTGGGTTTGAGACATGGGCCTGAGCACTGCTCGGAAAAAATAAAAACAGCGTGCTAAGCGCAATACTAGCGAGAAGCCGATAAACCATAACACTCACCTTAGTTAATTCAGTTCATGCTTTGTTATCGGCCAGTTTTAGCTAAGGTTTAGATATAATCCAGAGCGGCACTCCATACCGCTCTGGCTATTACAGTGACTATTCGCCAATGTGCTTATCAAGGAAGGTCAACATCCGAGTCCAACGCTCGATGTTGTTTTCCGGCTTATAAAAGCCATGCCCTTCGCTGTCTTTAAACATCCACTCATACGGGTGATCACGCTCTTCCAAAGCATCACGTAATGCGTACGCCTGCTTTGGTGGAACACGAACATCTTTACCGCCCTGAATGATAAATACAGGTACTTTTAACTTATTAACCAAATGAACCGGAGACTGAGCGTTACGCTCTTCTTCCGTATTAGGTAAAGCCATGTCCAGGTAGTTTAGGCCAGATTCTGTCTCAGGTATGTCACCTTCTTTAAACATCATATTCAGATCATAAACGCCAACAAAACCAATAGTACACTTGTATAAATCGGGTTCGCGTATCACGGTCATCAAAGCAGCATAACCACCGTACGAAGCACCGTACACACACATCCGATCCTTATCGACAATGCCCTCTTCTACAACGTGCATGACACCGTCTGTCATGTCGTTAATCATGGTCGTCCCCCAGTTTTTATAGCCCGACTGGAGAAATTCACGCCCATAACCACCTGAGCCTCGGAAGTTTGGCTGTAGTACCGCGTAACCATGCTCAGCAAGTACTTTAGCGTCAGGATTAAGTGCTGTCAGAGAATCTCGAGGTCCATGAGGGCCGCCATGAGGAAGCAGGATTAAGGGCAAATCTTCTGCCTTTTGGCCCTTTGGCAGAGTCAGTAATGCTTTTATTGTCAGTCCGTCGCGGGCTTTATAACTGATGATCTCAGTCTGCGGTATCTCTTCTTTATCAAGCCATGGCTTTGATTTAATGATCAAAGACAATGCGCGCTTTTCTGCATCAAATAAGTAAAACTCTCTCGGATGGTTAGCTGATGAAACAGACAAAACAATTTTAGAGTTATCTAAAGTTGCCGAGTTTATATTCACACTCGCATTAGGAAATGCGTTTGTCAGACTCTGTACAACTTTCGCGAAGTATTCATCCTCGATATCGGTAAAAAAGACAGTGTCTATATTATCGTATTCATAAGCTGCTCCAATAACCTCATTTGCGCGACCATTGCGAATGCTCATTATTGGCGAAAGATCGGTTTCGGGGTGTTCAGCCATTACGCTAATTTCACCTGTCGCCAGATTCATTGTTGTAAGGGCATTCGTATCCGTCACAACATCACTTAAACCCACAGCTGTTTTACCGTCAGGCAAAATATCAATTGGGAGAAAATTACCCTCTTTTTGACCAAAGCGAGCGACTTCCTTCCATTCTTTATTAGCACCCGGGCGGGTCATAATAACTTTTTCATTGGCCTTATGCGGTTCTTCCCCAGTAGCAAGACGAGTTACACCGTCATCATCTAGATAGACTTGAACATTCGTTCCCTCATAGCGACGAACTGGTATACGACCTTCTGATTTCACTCGCCCGCTGTCAACTTTCAAACGGTAAATATCGACATAGGGCTCACTCGCACTGTTTGACGTCGAGTAAATCATTACCTGATCAGGCTCATCAGGTAATAAATCAATAATTCGCGCGTATTGCTTCAAACCGTCAGAGCGCCAGCCGGTCAGAATCTTTTGATTTCCGCCATCGGCATCCATGGCAAAAATTTCTCCGGTGGCAAAAGGAGTTTCGTAAGAGCCGACTTCCCGTGCCATCGACATAACCAAGCGTTCATCACTAACCCAGTTAAAGTCACTAACAGATTCCTTTCCGCGCCCCTGAGTAACCGACAACACTTCCTGATTATTGACGTCCAGTACCGTTAAATTAATACTACCTTCCGGGGTGCGGGATGTTGCTGCTAAATAGTTACCCTGTGGAGATATTTTGATATTCATAAACTGAGCATGCTTTGCATAGTCTTCCAGAACACTCTTATCAGAAGTATCTGCAATAGCCTGAAGCGGCGCAAAACAAAGCAATAAGCATAGTATTTTTTTCATAACTAAACTCTTGAAGCTAAATCCAAAGAAAAAAGCCCCTCACGTATGAAGGGCTTTGATACTTCTTTTAACACTCTACGTTCCAGGTTTGAGTGCTAAAACTTAGAAGTTGTATGAAACGCTCGCGAATACACGACGACCCATATTATCGTACTGCGAATACAGCGTTGCGTTACCTACCGCTCTAACGTATGACGGAGATACCATTGGAGGCTCTTTATCAAATACGTTAGCAATACCAACAGTTACATCAAACGCGTCTGCAAATGTCATGTTACCTGACAGCGTGTGATAGAAAGTAGTTGGTGTTTCAGCTACGAAAGTAACTGGTTCGCCACGGTAAGTGGTTTCATTCGTGTCGCCATAGTACTCATAGTCATTCGTTTTATCGACATAACGAGCAGTCCAGGTCAGGCTCCAGTCATCACGTGAGAAGGTTGTTGTTAACAAACCAACGTGCTTCGGATAACCGATTTCACCAATGTACTGATCTGGTTCACTGTCAGAGAATAACTGATAACGTTGCTCGATTTGGTTCGTGTGCTCTAAGTTTACACGAAGACGACCGAAATCAAACTCATCTTGGTATGTAAGGTTTAAGTCAACACCACGAGTTCCCTGGCTTGCGATGTTTACGTAACCACCGTTAACCACGTCAACACCCCAGTCTCCGTCAGTACCGTCGTTACGAGTGAACAGGTCACACAACGGATCATTCGGGAAGTTTTCAGAGGTGTAGCACTCATTAAGGATTGAAGAACCGCCTAATGAAGCGATTTGACCACTGATATTAACGTCATAGTAATCGATTGATGCAGCAAAAGTATTTTCAGGGCTAGTCCATACTAAGCCAACACTTTCTGAAACCGAAGTCTCAGCTTCAAGATTACCTTCACCACCAGAAGTGATCAGAGTTGCTGAACTACTACCAGTACCATCATAGTCTAATGGAATGCCATCAGCCTGACAGTTCTGATAAATTTGTTCAGAAACCGTACCTTCGTCGTAGCGAGCGCCGTAGTTATAACAAGGGTCAACAGACATCTGACTTCCAAAACCTGTTTGTCCGGCAAGATACAGCTCAAACAAAGCAGGTGAACGGAAAGAAGTACCGCGCGACGCGCGAACACGCCAGTCGTCGTTAATTTCCCAGTTAAGGCCTAATTTAAAGGTTGTGTCACTGCCGTAAGTTGAAACGTCAGTCCAACGTGCTGAACCCGTAATATCAACTAACTGAGCGAAAGCTGCGTCAGCAATAACAGGAACTCGAACTTCACCAAAAATAGCGCGAGAGTTCTGTGAACCGGCTGTACGACTAGCGCTTGATAAGCCCCAAGAGTTACCGGTTGAGCTGTGAATACCAGGCTGGTCATCGATTTCGTCACGCTGATAAGACGCACCGAATGCAGCTCCAACTGGTCCCGCTGGCAAAGTGAATAAATCACCAGTGATGTAACCTTCTAAAGTTTGCTGCTTATAGATGGTTTCACCCATTTCATAACCAAACAAGAAGTTACGAACTTCGTCTGAAGGGTTACCATAAGCTAGCTGAGGGTCGCCCCAAGGTACATCAACACAAGTTTTACCAGAAATTGCAGTCACTTCGCCGTCACAGCTAGTACCATTTAAGGCATTCATCTGAGCCATTAACATAGAGTCACGGAAAATAACTTTGTTTCCGTATTCACCGCTGTTGTAACTGTTCTGGTAAGAAATATCCCAATCCCAGAAACCTAAGCTACCTTCTAGACCAGCAACCAAACGGCTGTAGTCAACAGTAACGTCAGAACCGTAATGATCGGTCAAGTGAACAGGCAGAGCAAATGCGTCACCTTCCCAGTCACCTGCTAAAGACTGAATTGGAAGATAGCCAACATCACCAGTCCAGAATTGACGGTAACCCTGAGTTTCGGTCTTACGCGAGCTGTGCATTAATTCGCCATACGCAACCATAGTATCGGTCAGGCTGTAATCACCTTGCAGATAGATAGATGCAGTTTTGGTTTCAGGAACCATGCTCTCTTTGTCAGTAAATGGGTGTTGTTTATCCCATAAACCGTCAGTTTCTTTACTGTATCCTACAAAGTAGAAGTCTTCTGGACCACGAAGGTCACCAGCACCGGTATAAGTATCATTGATACTGTCATAACCGTTTGAACCTAAGAAGCCGTCGTAATCGTAAAAGCCATAAGAACCGGCTGGTACGTTAGATGCACCGGCACTAGCTAACCATAAGCCGTAACCTGTATCGTTACAGTGGGCTTCACCTGTACGAGGATCGATCGGGTCAGCACTGCTACCATCTGGGTTAGAAAGGAAGCGCTTACTGCAACGATAGAAGTCACGGTCGCCACGTTTCAGTTCTTGCTGTACGTTGTAATCCACAACAACGCGGAAAGAGCCTTTGTCAAAGGTTTCACCAATTGACGCATTGATACGTTGACGCTCACCACCTGATTCCATCGGTTGGCTGATATCAACAGTAACTGACTTATCATCACCTTTCTTAGTAATGATGTTGATAACACCAGCGACAGCGTCAGAGCCGTAAAGTGATGATGCACCATCTTTAAGAACTTCAACACGCTCAATTGCCGAAATTGGCAACGCGTTCATATCAAATGCTGAAACCTGTCCACGAGTACCGGCAGGTCCTGCACGACGGCCATTTAAAAGAACCAACGTACGGTTAGCACCTAGGCCACGCATTGAAATGGTTTCTGCACCGGCGCCACCTGAAGTTACATAACCGACTGATAAAGCAGAAGTAATCTGACTTGAGCCAGCAGCAACCGTACTCGTGCGCAATAAATCGCCTAACGTAGCCAAACCTTGTTCTGTCGCTTCGTCAGCAGAAATAATATCGATAGGAGTTTCGTTAGCAAACGCGTCACTACGGATACGTGAGCCCGTAACCTGGATGCGTTCTGGTTGTTCTTCCTGAGCATTTTGCTCTTCAGCAACTTGCATAGCTTCACGCTCAACATTTTCTTGATCTTGAGCTAAAGCTGGCCCGGCTAAAAATGCCGAACCTACACCTGCCATCAAAATAGTTTTGATGGAACGTGCCAACAATGACTGTTCTGTCATGTTTAGTCTCCCTGAGTTTTCTTATTATCTAGTTGTATAATTTTATAAAGCCGCTGCAAGTAAATTTTTTATTAAAGCGGAATGTAAAGAAGACCACAAAATGAAAACAATGGCAACATGTTGTTAACAGAAAAAGTTAGATTCGACTGTAAATTTGACACAACGTCAAAAACTATAAAGGCCAAGCTTAGAAGCCTATAGCAAGGTTTCTTAAGAAATAAAGCTATTGATATTATTGACAAATATCATATCAATTCTTAAATAACTGAAATAACACTTCAGCCTTTTTTTCATAAGAAAAAATAAAAACAAGTAAGTTGTATAAAATTCACTCATTTAAGATGGAAAAATATCACAGGGGATGGTGATCCGCTCTTCGTCGGTATCAAAGGGTATCGTGCCATGCCAGCAATAACTGGGGAAAATCACACACATACCAGGCTTGGGACAAACGCTCTTATCAATAGTGTCTAGCTCACCTAAGTTGAGCGATGTCTGCCCAAATTTGATCCAGCCTTTATGTTCAGAGTCGTCTTCTGTTACTTGCTCAGGAATGCTCAAATATGTGCACATTGAAAGCCAACCCTCGGGATGAACATGGTTGGTATGAAAGCCTTGTTTAAACAACTTAACTGACCAGCTTCCGCTAAAATGGTACCCGCTGTTATATCGGGAAGTGACCGGATGCATATTATCATCCGGAAGTTGTGCGAGGTAATCGTTAATAAACTTCTCTAAGCTCTGTTTATAAGCCTGAATAACCGGGTCGTCCATTGAGAGCAATGAGCCCACCGTTTGCGTGCCTTTGCATACAGACTGATCTAACGGCTGGTGCTGAGTTCTGTGAAGCGCCTGAACCCGCTTAACTAAAATGGGCCAGAATTCTTCTAAAGAATCATAACCATCGGGCGCAGGTAAATAACCTACTTTCACATAGTCATCGTAATTATTAAGGTATTTCTCCTCTTGCTCTTGACCGCTCAGCTTCATACACAAGCCTTTATAGGCATGTATCTCCTGGTTAAGTGGCTGATTCTCGTGGGCACGCTCCAATAATTGAAAAGCCTTATCGTACGCTTTCTGCCTAAGCAAAACATTGGCCTTATCAATCAAGTAGCGTGGATGCCTGGGTTGCTGCTCCAACACTTTATCAAACAGAGTCGACGCTTCTTCAACATCACCTTTACGCAAGCACTGAGTACCCTTCATATGCAGCAAACTGTGCACATCCCCGAAGCGTTTAAGGAACATTTCTATCTCTGAGTCTGCTTGCTCGTATTGTTGGGAGCGAAGTAAGTGAGCCAGGTACGCATAAGCTAATGGCAACGAATCGGGCTGAGTTTTTAACGACTCCTGAAAGGAGGCCAAAAACTTATCTTGATGGTCGTGCTCCCAGTAAAGCTTATTAATAGCCTCGTGCGCCGGAACAAAATCGTTTTTAAGCCCTATGGTTTTCAGTAGCAGTTGTTCCGCCTGTTCAAAGTCGTTGTCATCATAAGCAAGACAACCTAGTTGAAACTGCCGTTGCGCTTCGTCAAATTTTCCACCCAGTTGTTCTAAAATTTCGCGAGCTGACTTCGTACGCTCGGTGTAACGATAGACCAAAGCTAGATTAAACAATAACGACGACTCCTGAGGCCATTTCTGGAGGGCTTTTGCAAGTGTCTCTTCTGCCTTATCAAACAACTTATAGTCGAGCTCAGAACGCGCCTTAAGAATCACCGCATTTTTGAAGTCGGGCTTTTGCTGTAGCGCTTTAGTCGCCGCTTCTATAGCCGCTAGGTAATCTCTCGACTGATAGTGGAGCGATGCCAAGTTGTACCAGGCGTCAGGCAGTTTCGGGTTTATTTGCAAAGCTTTAGTATAGTTCTGCTTTGCCGCCATTAACTGCTGGCTACCCTGTAAAAAGTTTGCATAGTTCGACAAAACACTGGGTTGTTTCGGGTTGGCTTTTAAGCTCCGCGCAAAATAGTCAGCGGCTTTATCAGGCTCTCTTTGCTTAGTTGCAAGAGCCAATAAATGCAGGATATCCGGGTGGTTAGGGGCTTGCTGGTTTAATTGACTGGCAATTTTTTCAGCTTGAATAAAATCATTTTGCTGTAAAGCATTAACGGCTTTTTGGAACTGTTGGGCGAGTTGAGACATAGTAATAACATACAACTTTTTGACAATGTTTTTACAATAACACAACTTTCTCCTTGTGTGAGTAGATAAACTCAAGAGAAACAGAAGGTAAAAAGGCGACCCGAGGGTCGCCTTTATTGTTAAGAACTGTATTCGCCTAAGCGATAGTTTCTTAGAAGCGGAAAGTTACGCTACCGAATACATAACGTCCTAGCGCATCGTGGTAACCAGCAATAGTGTTACCGTTCAGGCTGTTAACGTCACCAACAATGGTAGGTTCTTTATCTAACGCGTTGTTCATACCCAACAGTACAGAAACGTTTTCTGTAACGTCGAAGTTTGCGTTCAGATCGATGTAGCTAGTAGAACCTAAACCGTCGCCGATTAGCTCGTCAGTTGATCCATCATAGTCAACTGAACCAAGGTAACGCCACTTAGCACCGACACTCCACCAGTCACCAGTACTGTATGTGAAGTTCATTGAATGACGCCATTCAGCTTGTGGGAAACAGTCTGAGCTGATTACGCCAGCACAGTCGATTGTAGTACCAGCAAGACCAGGAACCGTTGTGGTTTCTTTTGTCATGTAGTACGTACCAGTTAAGCTGATACCTAACTGACCGCCACCAATTTCGGTGTTGTAGTTAATGTTGGTATCGATACCAGTGTTGGTAGATTCAGCAAGGTTAACGCTGGTTGCGCTAACGTAGCCGTCTGTACCACGCCACAAGTCACCTGATGGGCTACGGGTAATCGCATTACACCATTGTGCTTCACCAGTTTCCGCACACTGACGGATGATAAGTTCTGGTGAAATTGTACCAATGCGGTCTTCCATCTCAATGTTCCAGTAGTCGATTGAGAAGTTGAAGTTATCAGTTGGGTTACCAACAAGACCGAAGGTTACTGTGTCAGCAAGCTCTGGATCCAAATCTGGGTTACCACCAAAGATTGCGTTGTACTGGCCTGCAGCGTTAGCTGCAACGTTTCCGTACTGACCTGAGCTCATTCCGGTGCTTGCACACTGTTCCTGAGTGTACTCAGGGCTGTCGCCGGCACATGGATCAACACCTGCCCACAAACCTATGCCCTGGGTTGCGAAAAGTTCTGCAACGTTTGGCGCACGAACTGCACGGTTGTATGTACCACGAATTTTGTAGTCGTCGTTAACCTGCCAGTCTAAACCAAGTTTGTACGCTGGCTCACCACCAGATGAACTGTAGTCAGAGTAACGGTAGCCTAAGTCAACCTGCAGGTTGTTTGCCCAGCTAGCGTCTTCAACTAACGGTACGTTGATTTCTGTGAACACTTCAGAAACGTTGTAACCACCAATTAAGCTGTCAGTTGGACCACCCTGGCCTGAAAGAGCGCCCTGCTGGTAAACTTCGTCGGCAACACGTTCGAAGTCAACTTCACGGTTTTCAACACCAAATACCGCTGCAACATTGTAGTTAGAAGAAGGCATGCTGAAGCCTGTTTCACCAGTTACGAACGCGTTAACAATACGCTGCGTTGTTAAACCAGTCAGGATAGCTGTACCACCCAGAGCGTCTGCTGCTTCGCCAGTTACGCCTTGGTATTTGAAAACTTCATAAGGAATACAGCCTTCGCCACACTCATCTGCGCCTGCTGCACCCAGTACTTGAGGCATACGAGGCACGTAGAAATCGTTAATGTAAACCGATGATGACTGAGTTGAGCCATACTGGAATGATACATCGTATTCCCACATTGCGCTCAGCTCACCAGTTGCACCAGCAACGATACGGTATGAGTTGTGCTCAAGGTTGTTAATACGAGGGCCGCCTTCTACGTTACGCTTACCAATGTAAGCCATAACCTGATCAGTATCTGCGCCGAACTGGTCACGGAACTGCTGACGCTGTCCATCGCTGAATACGTCGCTGTCTACGTCAAACGCGAAGTTCTGATAGAAAATACCAGACTGTGCGATCTGACCAGCAGTACGGTCATGCATATAGCTGGTTTCTAAATAAGGACGGAAGTTATCGTTTGCTTCATAGTTTACGAATGAACCGAAAGTATAACGGTCATTAGGACGCATGAAGTGGTTGATTGGTGCGTAGTTATATAAGTTGTCAGTAAATGGTGCAAAGCTGCCATCTTCAGTCAATGACCAGAATACTTCTTCATCAAAGTTAGGTGAACCACCTTCAATTGGCGAGAAGAAGAAGTTAGGTACAGGAGCAGTTGAAGAACCACCACATGCAGTACCAGCACCGTTCAATGCACAAGAAGAGTAATCGCGCTCACCCTGCAACAATTCTTCGTTAGTACGGAAAGTTGCATAGAAACTTGCACTACCTTTACCGCCAGCAAACATGCTGCCGCCTGTAACGTCTACGGTATAAGTTTTACCGTCAACGCCAGAACCGCCTTCTGGATAGTCGTAACCAGCTTCATCCATCAAGCCTTGCATGTAGCTATTGCTGTTATCGTGCTGATAGCCTGAAGTACCTAAAGTTACTTCAAAGCCTTCGATGTCTTTCTTCATTACGAAGTTAACAACACCGGCAACAGCATCAGAACCGTAAGTAGAAGAACCACCACCGGTTAATACTTCAACACGCTCGATAAGAGCGGTTGGGATTTGGTTAACGTCAGCAGCCTGTGAATAAACACCACCTGGCTGTAAACGACGACCGTTTACCAGTACCAAAGTACGGTTAGCGCCCAAACCACGTAAGTCAAGGTTTGCAACACCCGCTGCACCGTTAGCAACAAACGAGTTCTGTGTCGCTGTTTCTAGCTGCGGTAAAGTTGCCATCAGGTCTTCCACACGGGTAAAACCAGATGCTTTAACTTCTTCAGAAGAAACCATCTCTACAGGAGATGCAGTTTCTAAGTCCGTACGTTTAATACGAGAACCTGTAACCTGAATACGCTCTACTTCTTCTGCAGCCGTATCAGTGTCATTTTGGTTGTCTTGTGCAACTGCTAATGCAGGAAAGCCTAAAGACGCAGCAACTGCTGCAGCCGTTAAGCTTTTTCGAAATGTCATATTTTTCATGAGTAAAAACTCCCTGGAACGTTTTTATTATGCCGCTTCTTTAATAGAAGCTGCTTAAAATTTAACAGGAAGTTAATGGGTTGTAAACTTTTCGTTCTAATTTTGTTGGCTTTGTTGCAAAGAGTGTTAACAAGGCCACAAAAAGTGGCCTGCACTATAAACAAAGAGATTCACTTAAAAGCAATGACACAATTCCCAAACACACCACTCTCAGGAAACTGTACCTGCTGCACTGTAACCTTTTTAAAGCCTGCAGCCTCAAACTGCTTTTGAGTTTCGTCCATATCACCTAACTGTTCAGTTGCTTTCAGTAGGGTTTTGGTTCGTGCTTTGTGTGCATTTAATGAATCCATGTAACCGTTAAGAACCTGGCGCGACTCTGCGTCTTTACCTTCTGCCGCCGCATTTAACAGGTGCTTAGTCGCCGGCACAAAATTCACGGCATGAAATGATGGATTGCGCTCATGCTTGCGAACAAACTGATTGAGTATTTGTTGTGCCTGCAAAGCAGAACGCGGTAAGTTTTTAGGGCCGTGCTTCAGTAACGACTCTTGAAGCGGCACCACTGATTTTTTAAGTTGCTTAATCACGGAAGGCATTAAGTCATAAATTGCTTCACTCTTCTTATAAATAACAGACTCTTTTGAGTGAACCAGCGCAATTAACATGCCTCCACGTTTTAGCTGAGCATTAAGGTTCTTCAAACCCTCCGCCATATCGCCGTATTCCAGCCCGTAGTGAGAAACAAAGGTGCCCACTTTTTTATTTGAAGGTAGCTGGAAACTCTCGTAAGGCGTATCACCCTGAAGTTTTAGATCAGTATCAGGTGGGTTCAGCTGAGCAGAGTCGATGCCCTGCACATCAAGTTTCTTGCTTTTTTCTTTTGCATACTCGTTTAACCATTGAACAACAATGCCATTACCGGTACCGATGTCCACCATAGGCTGTTTCACGTCGTTTTCATCCATGCGTTCAAACCAAAACTTTCGCATTTGGTAAGCGGGTAAACGTGAGCTGTCATCTAAAAAACTCGCCTTGGCACCCTTTTGCCAAAAATAACTCCACGGATTACTTTGCGTCATTTCCTTCCCTTATTGTTAGTTTTGTCTTAGCCGAATCATAATAACACTCTCTTATTCTGCCATAAAAAAACCCAGCCGAAGCTGGGTTTTTAAACAACTAACGTTGTCAGGCCTTAGAACTTCATGCTGATACGACCATACCAGTATTGACCAGCAGTGTCATAAGAAGAGTTCAAAGTATTCATATCGTTATTGTTAGTAACGTATGGAGGCTGCTTATCAAACACGTTACGCGCACCAAGAGTAAAGGTGGTTGTTTCGCTGAAGAAGTAGTTCATCTGTACGTCATGATATACGTAGCTTCCTACTTCGCTTGACAGATCATCCACATCGTAGTTGATGTCAGTTACGCCATCCTGGTAGCGAGTGATCCAGCTCCAGTCGAAGTCACCAATTTGGTAACCCATAGTCAGGTTTGTACGCAACTCTGGGAATGCCGCTACACGACCACCGAAGTTGGTGTCTGCGCCGAATTTTCCAGCCAACTCAAGAGTTTCCGCACCTTCTTGCGCCAGGTATTTGTACTCATCGAGTACAGTACCGTCAACACGCAGGTTGAACATGCCGTCACCCAGGTCAGCTGCCCATTTCACATCGAAGTCAAAACCTGAAGTTGTGAACGTTGAGATGTTTGCAGTACCGGCAAGAATACCAGCCATGTAACCTTGAGAGTCACGGAACTCAGAACCTGAGTAACCAGGACGACCTACAGCTTCCGGACCTAAAATCAGGTCACAAGAATTCGCTGAGAAGTTTTCACTGTTGTAACACTCAGAGATGATAGCGGAAGTACTTGGCGCACCTAAACCATCTTCAATTTCGATGTCGTAGTAATCAACTGCAACGCTGAAGTTTTCGATGAACTCTGGTTGATAAACAACACCTAAAGTGAAGCTTTCAGAGGTTTCAGGTTTCAGATCCGGGTTACCACCAACCAATGTTGAAGACTGGTTGTTGTCCAGGCTGAAGTCGCCTGGTAAGCCTTCTGATGCACAGTTGTCTTTAACTGTCTGGCTCTGGCTACCTGTACCGTAGTCGATACATGGATCTGTGTAGCTGATGTTTGACTCAACTTGTGGTGAATACAAGTCACCGATACCTGGAGCGCGGAAGCCTTCAGCAAAGGTTGCACGAACCAATGTACCTGTAGTTGGTACGTATTCTAAACCGAATTTAGTGGTCGTTTGTGCATCAAGGAAGTCGTAATCAGAACGACGCACTGCCGCAGACAGGTCAAGACGCTCTACGCCAGGCATACCAGCTAACAATGGAGCATTAATTTCCATGTAAGCTTCCTGAACGTCGTAAGAACCTTCAGTTGGCTCTGCTGCAACGCTGTAGATTTGGCCTAAGATTGCGCCACCGTCTGGCTGGTTCTGATATTCTTCCCAACGTTTCTCAACGCCGACAGCCCATGAAATTGGACCTGCAGGTAAGCCAAATGAACCAGTGTCACCAGTTAAGTTAGCCATTAACTGTTTTGTCGTCGCACGATCAACTGGCGAGTTAGGAATTGTTGCGTAGTCCTGGAATTCTTGCGTGAAGGTACCTTCCTGGAACGGGTTCCACAGGCCTGGGCACTCTTCATCTGCGTCACACAGTGTTGGATCTAACAAGTTACCGATACGCTCTGGGTTTGAACGACCATACTCTACGCGGCTGTCAACATAGCGTGCGTAGTTGTATGAGATGTCCCATGACCAACCGTTATCCAGGTAACCTTCCAGTCCGAATACCATGCGGTAGTCAGAGAAATCCTGAGTAAATGAACGTCCGCCAGTTTCGGCCAGACGACGGTAGATGTATAGGTCTTCACCAATTGGGTTGTCAGGATGATCGCCAGCAACTGTTGGTCCCCAGAAAGTACCTTCTGCAGCCATTAGCTGGTCAGACTGACGGTTAGTGAAACCACCTTCCATAAATGCTGAAAGGTCACGAGTTAGCTCGTAGTTTGCAGACGCATTAATTGAGAAGATGTCCTGCGGAGTTACCATGTAGCTTGCAGGAGCAAAGTTGTAAGCGTCTTGCTGACCATCATACGGACGAATTTCGCCAGTGTTAGGGTCTACGACAAAGCTTGTACCTGCGTTGCCTGAGTTATACTGAGAGTCTTCATCAGCTGCAGACCAGTTACCGTAAGGAATAGTTGAAGAACCACCACGTACAATTTCGCCACCTGACTCACTCAGAGGGTAACGAGAAAAGTCGCGGTCGCCCTGCCAGATAGGGTTACGGTTTTGGTACTCAAGCGCTAAAGTTACGTTGCCTTTGTCGCTGGTAGCGCCGATAACACCTGAAACTTTAGTCGTTTCGCCGTCGCCTTCACCGGTTAAGTCGTACTGAGCTGAGAACTCCGCACCTTCAAAATCTTTCTTGGTGATAAAGTTGATTACACCGGCGATAGCATCAGAACCATAAATGGTTGATGCGCCGTCACGTAATACTTCAACACGCTCAATGTAAGCCATCGGGATTGAGTTTAAATCACCTGAAGCGTAACGACGGCCGTTGATCAAGATCAGCGTACGAGCTGAACCCAGACCACGTAAGTTAGCTGAAGCATAACCAACAGAGCCATTGTTTGTATTTGAGCCGTTGTAACCACCATTCATGGAAGGAATGTTATGGATGAACTTTTCCATGCTGGTGAAGCCTGAGTTTTCGATTGCTTCTGAATCAAAAACTGTGATTGGACTTGCTGTTTCAGTGTCGGTGCGTTTAATACGCGAACCCGTTACCTGAATACGCTCGACATCGTTAGCTCCTGCTTCTTGCGCAGCAACTAGTGCCGGAAAGCCTAATGTGGTTGCAATAGCTGCAGCCGTTAAGCTTTTACGAAAAGTACTATTGTTCATTGAAATTACTCCCTGGAACATTATTTTTTAGTTGCTTGATTGGCGAAAGCAACATGAAACCGACGACGCACTTATCGTTTTTGGAAGGTGCATCGTGTTTTCGGTTACAACCTTTTAACGCCGCAGGGATTTCATTTCAATAGGAGTTCAGTTCTTTTCTTTAACCCCAGGAATCGTTCGCCTAAAAAATAGCCTAATAGATTATTATTGAACCTCTTTTATTAAAAAAATTAACAATAGTTTCAGTATGTTTAACAGGTGTTTCAGGATTGTAAAGGCTTTAAAATACAGTATTAAAAATAGGTTCTGCCGCTTTCGCACGTTTGATGCTTTCATCATTAACATCTGCACTAACCTGACCCAGGCTGGACGTCAAAACGGGATTGCGACTTCCTTTAGGCGAATATGAAGACTTTTCAGGTTCCAGTCCAATATGCTCATACACTCTATTCATAACGTTGTTCGTTTTTGTTACAAGATCCTCATAACTTATGGTTAATATGCGATCAGGGAAACATTTCTCCCAGTGAGTCAGGAGACTTATTTCGTTCTCTATGTACGTTTGAATCGACTCTTTAGACCAGCTCCAGTCAGCACCTCCACGAAACGCGGTTTTGTAACAAGACCATGCTATATGCTCAGGTTTGCGCCTTATATAAATTGCTTTGCCTTGTGGCACCGCTTTCGCCCAAATACCAAACAACCGATTCAAGTTAAGACTTTTATCGACAACGTAACCTGAGTCCGGATAACGAACGTCGGTAAGTGCCTGGTAAGTTTCGGTTATCATGTCTATCCCTGCCTGAGCGTCACCGTGGCGGCCCATAAATGCAGGGAAGTTCATGGTGTCCTGTGGCGATAAATGAGCACAAGCTTGTCCAAACGCCCCCGTTTCTCCGGCACCGACTACTGCACTATGATTACTTAATATCTGGCCCAAAAGCGTGGTTCCGCTTCTTGGTAAACCAAGAATTGCAATCGCCCGGTTATATTTAACCCGAGACTCAGGTACTGCCTTCATTCCCTGCTTGCTAAAATAAGTTTGTAAGTCGGTAACAAACCGTTTATCAAATGCAGCCTTATACTTAGACTGTTGAGCCATTAATTTAGCCCCTTTTTCGTAGGCCTTAACCGCGTCTTCTAAACGATCTCTGTCGGTTAACGCTTTTCCTAGAGCGTAGTGATAATGCATCCAGTTAATAGGATCATCTTCCGAATATTTATCAGCAACATCCAGCAACTCTTGAAACAGCTCAATATCTTCTGAGAAATCAGTAAAAGACGCTAAAGTTAACCAACTAATTCCTAGATGGGGAGCTAACCCGACAACCTTTCGCAGATACCGGTCTGCTAGCGAAAAGTCTCCCAATTGTGCCCGGGCAGTGCCACATAGGTGCATTATTGAGGGGTTATCAGGTTGCTGGAGAGTTAACGGTTCCGCTGTTGCCAGTGCCCTCTGAAGGTATCCCGCTTCTGCATATATCCCCGCCCGCTGAATATCGGTGGTTACTGTTCTTTGCGTCTGTTGTCGCATGATATCGACACACTCAGTGGCTAAAGTAACTTCCCGCAACCCTAAACTCATTTTGGCTAACATTAACCAATGCGTTTTAAGAGGAGATTTCTTTTCTATTGCATGCCGAATTTTTTCAACCGCTTCGGTTCTCCGTCGAGCTTTCATCGACTCCTGAATATCCGACAAAACCGCCATAACTTCCACAGTGTTCCCCTATTATAAATGACAGACAAAAAAGCCGGGAATCAGAGAGTTCCCGGCTTGAACGTTCCAGTTCTATTGCTTTACTTTAGAACTTAACTTCTGCACTCAAACGCACATAGCGTGGAGTCTGGAAGTTAGTTGGCAAGCCGTAAAGCTCATTTTCCTGGCCTCGGGCAATAAGACCGTAGTCATAATCAACCGCTTCATAACCTGCGAAACGTTCTGATACTTCATTAACCTCAGTTGCAGTGTCATTGTTAAACACATTGAAGACATCTGCACGGAAGGTTACATCCGTATCACCGATCATCATGTTATAACGAGCAGTCAAGTCTAAACGCCACTGGCTATCTGTACGACCTTGTGAACCTCGTGGCGCTATTTCGCCATCCTTAACAAAAGACTCAGCACCGTACAGCGAAGCATAAGTGTCCGTAGGGTGATAACCGAAGGCATTAACCGGACGACCAGATTCCCAGCTAAAGTTAGCTCCCAGGCTGAATGCATCTGTAAGTGCATATGAGCCGCGCAACTTAACCATATGACGACGGTCATTTGGCAAGTTACCATAAGAACCATCTGTTAATCCTGGTTGGTCAAAGTTCGTTGTCAGTCCAGCATCATCTTGCCCATTATCTGAACGAACAAAACCTTCGTTATTTCCCCAACTATGAGACCAAGTGTAACTACCGTCAAACATCCATTTATCATCAAATTGACGTTTAACAGTCACATCAACAGCTGCGTACTTACGCTCAGATTCAGGGTAGCCTAAGTAGCTTCCCGGAATTGTATACTGTTGATTTTCCAGTGGACCAGACTCACCATCGGGATCGGTAGTGATAGTCACGTCATTACCGGGGTTGGTAAGAACATAATAGTGAAAGCCACTGGCACACATAGTACAAGCTGAACCAAACTCATCCTGCAGGTACTCGTTAAAGCCAGCATCGATCGCCACATCTTCCAGCGAACTGCCGAGCTCACGATACGTACCTTTAACACCTACTGACCAATTTTCAGAAACCATGGTTTCATAGCCCAGGATGTATTCATCTTGGTACATAGGGTCAAGATCAGCGTTAACTGTTTCACCAGTGCCTTTCAGAGTACCGTCAGCATAGACAGAACGGCCATCTAAGTCACCAAAAACAGGGGTATTATCATCGTTGATATCGGCAACTTCATAGGTGCTTACAACATAGTACTCGTCACCGGCAAGGCGAACGTTTGTATTAGTTGCTACAGGCAAGAAGTAACGACCATAGTTAGCAAATAACTTGCTCTCACCATTACCATTGATATCCCAGCTTAGACCAACGCGAGGTGCCCACTGATCAGAAACATCAACAAACTTTTCACCGGCTTTGTTGTAGTTCTCAAATGTCTCATTACGCAGTCCAATGCGGGCAACAACGTCGTTTGTTACGTACCAGGTATCCTGAACGTAAAATGCGTTCGATTTAGTCTCGAAGCTACCTTCGTTGCTGTAAATATTTTCATCAACCAAAGTACATCCGACAAGATCACCGTCAGAGAAGCCTGAAGAGTCACAACCATAGTAAGTGTAAGCTACACCGCCAGCACGCTCAGTTTTTTCGTAGGCTTCCATATCTTCATAGTCAATACCGGCACGAATCGTATGATCCGGGTGGACATACCAATCGATATCAACACGATAAGCTGTACGTTTATCTTCCTGAACAGAAGGCGTTGCTAAACCAAAGTTTGTAAACTGACCAGAGTAACCGTCTGCATAAATAGCAACAGTATCCGAGCTGGCGTTACGGTTTGTATAAGTAGCTTCGTTAACGCCGTATAAAACACTTAGCGTTAAGTCATCGGTTAAAATACCCGTGTATTGAGCCGCATAAGACTTCCCGCCGCGGTCTAATACATAATCACCATACAATTCGCCCTGCTCGTCTTGCTCGGCATTGTAAGCGTACTTACTGGATTCCAGTTCGCTCGAGTTATCCCAACCCGTAAACTCAATAATATGGTTTTGGGTAATATACCAGTCTAATTTACCAGCAAATAAAACGTCTGATGCATCTCTTTCGTAAGACTGTCCGGCGGTCGCGTAGTCACTAACACGATCTTTGAAGTTAACTAAGCCAAAAAAGAAAAGTTTATCTTCAACCAGAGCACCACTTGCCCAAACGTTATAGTTATTCTCACCAATCTCATCTTTGCTGTTTAGCTGATAGTAAGGGCTACCGTTGCGTGCTAATTGATCCTCTTCAGTCAGGATCACATCTGGTTTATCAGAACGCAGTGAAGATGGCTCAAAATAAGCACTTGCTCCGGCTTTAAATTCATTCGAACCGGATTTCGTGGTAGCGTTTATGACACCACCCGTAGAGCGTCCATATTCAGCCGAGTAGCCACCTGTTTTTACTTCAAACGTTTCGTACATTTCGAATGGTAACTCAGAACCACCAAGTCCATTACGGAAGTTCGTCACGTTCAGCCCATTCACATAATATACGTTCTCGCCCACCGAAGCTCCGCCGAAAGAGGCCAAATTACCAAAATCTGAATCGCCTCGAGTTGTGCCCGGTGCCAGTAAAGCAACTGAAGAAAGATCACGAGGGACAGGAACCTTGCTCAAAAAGTCCTGGCCAATAACGAGCTCAGATTCAGACGATGTAGTGTCAATAGAAGAAATAGCCGAGCCTGTTACCTGGATTGTTTCCATTTGTTCTTGAGTAACAAGTGTCAAATCGATATTGGTACGACCACCGACTTGCACACGCAGCATTTCTTCTTCCAACACTCCGTAACCCGACTTCGTTGCTTTTAAAGAGTACTGTCCGGGAGGTAGTAAAGGAAAGCGGTAGTTACCGTTTTCATTGGTAGTAACGGTACGAGTTAGTCCTGTTTCTAAATTCGTTATGGTAATTTGGACATCATTAATTGCATCTCCAGCCTGGTTTTCTGCACTACCAAGCAGAAACCCCTTCGACTCATCAGCAAGAGCCGGGGCGGCGCTGCCTAAAGTCAAAGCCACAGCTGATGCTGCAACACTCACTTTGAATATTGAATTTTTCATGATTGTATTTCCCTGAGTTTTTAAGACTTATTATCTCCAAAAGTTACAATATTACGCAGTGAAACATCTTATTAAACTTTGTAACACCTTGTAACATTCCCACGGTATCATGTTTTTAAATACATCTAAAATACCTAATTAGCCGCTCTTTTTAATAAAGAGGTTGCTGGCCTATTAGAGTTCTCATTTGAGTAACACTGCGCCAAAAAAAGCTCTGCACAAGCGAGGGTATCTGTTAGTGCGTGATGAGCATGATAGTCAGGTAAGTTATAACGCTTTCGACACGCACTCAGCGTTAGTTGGCCACCTTGAATAGGTTGCTGAGGATTCCGCTCAAGTTTGTTTTTTTCAAAAGCTAAAGTGTCGAAAACTGCCAGCGGTTTAAAAAGTGTGCCGTACTCCGCCTCAATATGCTTCAAAAACCGCCAGTCCATGCCTTTGTGGTGGCAAACTAATACGGCATCATTCAAAGCCCGGCTTAACATACCGAACGTTTGCCTGGGCTCCGAGCTATGCAGAAAGTCTTGCTGGGTTAAACCGTGGATAGTCGGGCTTTGACCTAGTTCAAGCTCCTGTCCGTGAGCAAAAACATGGTATTGAGCATTGCCGTAATGCATTACTGGCGGATGTATGGTCATCCACGCAATCGACAATATTTGATGCTTTTTTGGATCCAGCCCGGTACTTTCGATATCCAGCGCAACATACCGCAACTCTTGCCAGGGTCGTTTTAGCTTTTGCCGGCGGTCATACCAATGAGCAAGTTTCTCTAACCATTGCGCCATAACTAATAACCCTGGCGACTGAATTTTAAGCCTACGCCCTGTTGGGCTTCTTTAATTATCTTAAATGCGGTTTTCAGTTGGCGCCTTGATAAGGTACTTAACTCATCCGGGTCTATTGCGTTTTTGGGTTTATCTGTTCCCCAAACTTTTAGCTGATGATTCAACCTCAGTTGAGTCAGAAATTCCCAGGCTTCCAGCAGCGACTGGTTATCGCGTCGGTTTAGCAGCTTACTCCCTTTTAAAGCTGCTAGTCGAGCGGGCGTACTCGGCGATGTCAGCCCTGCCTGCAGAGAATAAATGCGGGCAATATCATTAATAAGTGCAATCCCGTAGCGCTTGATATCAATGGTGTCGCCATCATCCGTGTCCTCTGTACGCAACCGATTAAAAAGCCCAAGCGGAACACTTATCTTATTGACTAAAATCGCTAAGTTTCCTAAAAACATTTCATTCCTGGCTAAATCAGCTATTTGCTTACGATACTCTTGGTAAAACTTACCGGGCCCCACCACCGGACGACTGTCAAAAAATATCTGGCAGTACATCAAAGCCTTAGGTGTCGGACTTTCTATCCAGTTAGTGAAACGCTTTTTCCACTCATCTATTGTGCCGCGACAATCAGGGTTAGATGCCATAATATTGCCCGGGCATGAGGGGATACCGCATTCATTGAGTCCCTCACAAACATACTCCCCCAAACCGGCAAACCAGTCCTTTTGCTTATCGGTTAAACCGTTACTCAATAACAGGCCATTGTCCTGGTCCGAGCTTAACGTTTGGTCTTCCCTTCCTTGCGAGCCAAATGCGAGCCAACTGTATGCAGCCGGTGCAGCGCCATTCTCTTGTTCGTACAACTGTATAAGCTGGCGTGTCATACCGTCGGTAACGGACGCCATAAGGCGACCCAGTATTGAGGTTTGTTTTACCCGGCTGGCAAAGGTTTGCAGATAGTCCGGAAGCTTTCTAGCCTCTTCTACTAACTGCTCTTTGCTAGCGGCTTTACGAATAGCGCTGATGAGAAACACCGGATCACTGCGTTGCTGGCGGATTAGGTCGGTAGCGGTCACCATGCCTACAGGTTGGTTTTGATCGTTAACCACAGGCAGATGGTGAATGTTGCTGGAAGTCATTGTAGTCAGCGCATCCATTAATGAGCGGTTCTCATAAACAGATTCAGGTAATTGCGTCATTACTGCGGCAACTCTAACGTCAAGCGGTAACCCTTCTGCCACAACGCGGTTTCTAAGATCTCTGTCCGTCAAAATTCCCACAAGCTGGGTATCATCTACAACCAGTACAGAGGATATACCGTTGCTGGACATCAGTTTTGCCGCTTCCTGTACAGAGGTGTCACTAGTCAAGCTAACAGGGGGCATTGTTACGACACTACCAACGGTTTGCTCACTCCAGTCAAGCTCGTCATTTTCGTCGCTTTTTTGTTCTGTTAGCAAGCGTTGTCCATGCGCGCGAATGAAGTACTGTTCGAAGGGTTTCGACACATTACGAAGACGATCGAAGGCAGACTGAGGCAAAACGTAAACAATGCCATCTTCTATTGTTTTAAGTTTATTTACTACTTCTCGACCCGATAACAACGACGGATAGCCGAAGAGATCGCCATTTTCCAGGCGCTCAATTAACCGCCCATCGGCGCCTCGCAAATCAAAGACTCCCGAGCGCACTATAAAAAGTGCAGGCCGCATGTCTTTCATAATTTCATTGCAGTTTTCTTCATTCATATAAACGGACTGCAATTGAGATACCGCCCAACTTCTCTGCTCTTCAGATAACGTATCAAATGGAGGGCAATCTTTTAGAAATACATTTACTTCCATGAGCTGACCTCAATGTGGAAAAGCTGATTTCAGTTTTGTGTATTAACACAACTTAGTCAATAAAAAGCCCAGCACTCGGGCTGGGCTTTAACTGTATTATGTTATTCATTAGTGAGACTGAGCTTCACCCGATCCTTTCGGATAACGAATAGACTCAACCAGCTCCTGAATATCTTCCGGGGCGTCACCAGTAAATTTATGCACAACAACCGCAACAACAAAGTTGATTATCATACCTAAAGTACCAATGCCCTCCGGTGAGATACCGAATAACCAGTTTTCCTGAGTATTTAACTCCGGAGCGACGAACTTGAAGTAAACAATGTAGCAGAAGGTAAACAGTATACCGACAACCATACCTGCTACTGCACCTGCACGGTTCATACGCTTATGGAATACGCCCATGATGATCGCAGGGAAGAAGCTCGCTGCGGCTAAGCCGAACGCGAAGGCTACCACCTGCGCCACGAAGCCGGGCGGATAGATACCGAAGTAAACCGAGATAATTATCGCGACCGCAGCTGCGAGTCGGGCGTAGAAAAGCTCCTGTCTATCCGTGATATTCGGTGCCAAATTTCGTTTCAATAAGTCATGCGAAACTGACGTCGAAATAACCAATAGCAAGCCTGCAGATGTAGAGAGCGCAGCGGCTACCCCACCGGCAGCTACAAGTGCAACGACCCAGGCTGGCAAATCAGCAATCTCAGGGTTAGCTAAAACCATGATGTCACGGTCAATAGTCATTTCATTGCGCTCATCACCTGAATAGAACATTTTGCCGTCATCGTTCTTATCTTCCCAAGTGATCAGACCGGTTTTTTCCCAGTTTTTAATCCAGCTTGGTGCGTTTTCATATTCAACACCCGTTAATTCAGGACCGTTGATAGTATTGAACATGTTGACCTTGGCAAACGCAGCAATAGCAGGCGCTGTTAAGTAAACCACAGAAATAAAGGTCAGAGCCCAGAACGCAGAGCGACGCGCATCGCGTACCTTAGGTACGGTGAAGAAGCGCACGATAACGTGAGGCAAACCAGCAGTACCAACCATTAATGCAGCTGTGATGAAAAACACATCGACTTTACTACGCATACCTTCTGTATATGCGGCAAAACCAAGTTCCTGAGACAGTCCATCGAGCCGGTCAAGCAGGTAACTTCCTCCGCCCGGAACGTCTTGAGCTATGGTTGCGCCAAAGCCAGTTTGGGGCAAGAAATGGTCCGTCATTAATAGTGAGATGAATACAGCAGGTACAACATAAGCAAACATCAGTACAACGTATTGTGCAACCTGTGTGTACGTGATTCCCTTCATACCACCGAGTACGGTGTAGAAGAAAACGATGATTGCGCCAATAATAACACCCGTTGCAATATCCACTTCCAGAAAGCGGGAGAATACAACACCGACACCACGCATTTGTCCTGCAATGTAAGTAAAGCAGATCAAGATAGCGCAGATTACTGCGATAGTACGAGCGGTTTGTGAATAGTAGCGGTCGCCAATGAAGTCCGGCACAGTGAATTTGCCAAACTTGCGTAGGTAAGGAGCAAGGCACATGGCCAATAAGACATAACCACCTGTCCAGCCCATTAGGTAAACAGAACCATCATAACCAGCGAAGGCTACGATACCCGCCATTGAGATAAAAGAAGCAGCTGACATCCAGTCAGCAGCTGTGGCCATCCCGTTCATTACCGGGTTAACACCACCGCTTGCTACATAAAAGTCATTCGTTGAGCCAGCACGTGACCAAATTGCGATACCAATGTATAGCGCGAAGGTCAGGCCGACGATTATAAAGGTGAGCGTTTGAATATCCATAGCGCCTTAGTCCTCGTGTACATTATATTTGTTATCTAACGCGGCCATGCCCTTCACATAAATGAAGATGAGCACGATGAAAGTCAGAATGGAGCCTTGCTGTGCAAACCAAAATCCCAGCTTAAAGCCAAAGAAAGTAATTTCGTTAAGCACGTCCACCAGTATAATTCCAAAGCCATAGGAAACGATAAACCATACAACTAACAGCTTGAGCATCAAGCTGAGGTTTTCTTTCCAATACGCTTTGGCATGAGATTCGCTTTCGAATGCCATAACGTCCCCTCCAGTTGTTCAACATTATTGTTTTTGGGTCGCTAACAAATGTAAGTGGGATTGTTAATAGGGGAAATTGGACTTTGGTCGTAGCCGCTGCTGAAGCGAGGTATTTTGTGACGGACATAAAAAAAGCCCCCAGCGTAAGCTGAGGGCTGTTTTATTAATAGTCTGGCGGTGACCTACTCTCGCATGGGGAGACCCCACACTACCATCGGCGCTGGTGTGTTTCACTTCTGAGTTCGGAAAGGATTCAGGTGGTGCCACACCGCTATGGCCGCCAGACATAAACTGTCACAACATGTAAAAACTGACTGCTTTTTTAAGTAAAAGCCACTCTATTTGCTCTAATTCGGTAAAGTCGCTCGCTTGTGCGTAACGTCCCAAACACCTTGGGTGTTGTATGGTTAAGTCTCACGGGCAATTAGTACGGGTTAGCTCAACGCATTACTACGCTTCCACACCCCGCCTATCAACGTTGTCGTCTTCAACGACCCTTCAGAGCACTCTAAGTGCTAGTGAGAGCTTATCTCGAGGCTCGCTTCCCGCTTAGATGCTTTCAGCGGTTATCGATTCCGAACGTAGCTACCGGGCAGTGCCATTGGCATGACAACCCGAACACCAGCGGTTCGTCCACTCCGGTCCTCTCGTACTAGGAGCAGCTCCTCTCAACTCTCAAACGCCCACGGCAGATAGGGACCGAACTGTCTCACGACGTTCTAAACCCAGCTCGCGTACCACTTTAAATGGCGAACAGCCATACCCTTGGGACCGACTTCAGCCCCAGGATGTGATGAGCCGACATCGAGGTGCCAAACACCGCCGTCGATATGAACTCTTGGGCGGTATCAGCCTGTTATCCCCGGAGTACCTTTTATCCGTTGAGCGATGGCCCTTCCATTCAGAACCACCGGATCACTATGACCTACTTTCGTATCTGCTCGACGTGTCTGTCTCGCAGTTAAGCTGGCTTCTGCCATTGCACTAACCGTACGATGTCCGACCGTACTTAGCCAACCTTCGTGCTCCTCCGTTACTCTTTGGGAGGAGACCGCCCCAGTCAAACTACCCACCAGGCACTGTCCACAACCCCGATAAGGGGCCAATGTTAGAACATCAAACATACAAGGGTGGTATTTCAAGGATGGCTCCACATCAACTAGCGCCAATGCTTCTAAGCCTCCCACCTATCCTACACATGTAGGTTCAATGTTCAGTGCCAAGCTGTAGTAAAGGTTCACGGGGTCTTTCCGTCTAGCCGCGGGTACACAGCATCTTCACTGCGATTTCAATTTCACTGAGTCTCGGGTGGAGACAGCGTGGCCATGGTTACACCATTCGTGCAGGTCGGAACTTACCCGACAAGGAATTTCGCTACCTTAGGACCGTTATAGTTACGGCCGCCGTTTACCGGGGCTTCGATCAAGAGCTTCGTCCGAAAACTAACCCCATCAATTAACCTTCCGGCACCGGGCAGGTGTCACACCGTATACGTCCACTTTCGTGTTAGCACAGTGCTGTGTTTTTAATAAACAGTCCCAGCCACCTGGTCACTGCGACCACCAACAGCTCATGACGCGAAGTCAATCACCGCCAGTGGCGTACCTTCTCCCGAAGTTACGGTACTATTTTGCCTAGTTCCTTCACCCGAGTTCTCTCAAGCGCCTTAGTATTCTCTACCTGACCACCTGTGTCGGTTTGGGGTACGGTCAATGTTCATCTGAAGCTTAGAGGCTTTTCCCGGAAGCATGGCATCAATGACTTCGCACCCGTGGGTGCTCGTCTCGTGTCTCGGCCTTAAGGACCCGGATTTACCTAAGTCCTCAGCCTACGCACTTTCACCGGGACTACCAACGCCCGGCTCACCTAGCCTTCTCCGTCCCCCCATCGCAATGAACATCGGTACAGGAATATTAACCTGTTTTCCATCGACTACGCGTTTCCGCCTCGCCTTAGGGGCCGACTTACCCTACCCTGATTAGCATGGGATAGGAAACCTTGGTCTTCCGGCGTGGGAGTTTTTCACTCCCATTATCGTTACTCATGTCAGCATTCGCACTTCTGATATGTCCAGCGTGCTTCTCAACACACCTTCACCCACTTACAGAACGCTCCCCTACCCCGCATACATAGTATGCAGCCGCAGCTTCGGTGTATGGCTTAGCCCCGTTACATCTTCCGCGCAGGCCGACTCGACTAGTGAGCTATTACGCTTTCTTTAAAGGGTGGCTGCTTCTAAGCCAACCTCCTAGCTGTCTCTGCCTTCCCACATCGTTTCCCACTGAGCCATAACTTCGGGACCTTAGCTGGCGGTCTGGGTTGTTTCCCTCTTCACGACGGACGTTAGCACCCGCCGTGTGTCTCCCGGATAGTACTCATTGGTATTCGGAGTTTGCATGGGGTTGGTAAGTCGGGATGACCCCCTAGCCCAAACAGTGCTCTACCCCCAATGGTATTCGTCCGAGGCTCTACCTAAATAGATTTCGGGGAGAACCAGCTATCTCCGGGCTTGATTAGCCTTTCACTCCTAGCCACAAGTCATCCCCTAATTTTTCAACATTAGTGGGTTCGGTCCTCCAATTGATGTTACTCAATCTTCAACCTGCTCATGGTTAGATCGCCCGGTTTCGGGTCTATACCCTGCAACTCAACGCCCAGTTAAGACTCGGTTTCCCTACGGCTTCCCTATACGGTTAACCTTGCTACAGAATATAAGTCGCTGACCCATTATACAAAAGGTACGCAGTCACGGAACAAGTCCGCTCCTACTGCTTGTACGTACACGGTTTCAGGTTCTGTTTCACTCCCCTCGCCGGGGTTCTTTTCGCCTTTCCCTCACGGTACTGGTTCACTATCGGTCAGTTGGGAGTATTTAGCCTTGGAGGATGGTCCCCCCATGTTCAGTCAGGATATCACGTGTCCCGACCTACTCGATTTCACTTATCCTGTGCCGTCACATACCGGGCTCTCACCGTCTGTGGCTCCGCTTCCCATCGGATTCTGCTAGCACAAGTTAAGCTTAAGGGCTGCTTCCCGTTCGCTCGCCGCTACTGGGGAAATCTCGGTTGATTTCTTTTCCTCCGGGTACTTAGATGTTTCAGTTCTCCGGGTTCGCTTCCTGGCACCTATTGATTCAGTGCCGGATACTCTGTAAACAGAGTGGGTTTCCCCATTCGGAAATCCATGACTCAAATGCCTCTTACTGGCTTATCATGGCTTATCGCAAGTTAGTACGTCCTTCATCGCCTCCAACTGCCTAGGCATCCACCGTGTACGCTTAGTCACTTAACCATACAACCCGAAGGTGTCTGGCATACGTGACCAAGATTGTTTGTTCTCGCTGTACACAAGTTCGATACGCCTCTACCAAATCAGTTTGTTCAAGTAGAGTGGCATTTCTTACTTTTAATATTACAATCAGCTTTTCATGTTGTTAAAGAGCACGTAACACTAAGTTACCGGTAAACATTCTTTTGCAAGAACACTTAACGCTAACGGTTACGAAGAGAAGAAATGGTGGAGCCAAGCGGGATCGAACCGCTGACCTCCTGCGTGCAAGGCAGGCGCTCTCCCAGCTGAGCTATGGCCCCTTTGGTGCGTGGCTTTGCGATAACACTCCAGCGCCGCGTTACTGCACCTCATTCGCTCAGTCACGTACCAACGTACGCTCCTTCACTCATATCGGCTTGCGCCTTGCTCTGAAGCGTTCTCGCTGCGCTTAACATCGCGAGCTTGAATCGCTAAACCCAATAAGGGAATTTCAAGCGAGGGCAAGGCGGAAGCCGAGGAAGTGTACATCAGTACACGACGAGGTTTCCAACGCAGCCATCGCGCAGAAATGGTGGGTCTGGGCAGACTTGAACTGCCGACCTCACCCTTATCAGGGGTGCGCTCTAACCAGCTGAGCTACAGACCCAGTTTTCTTCTCTTTTCATATCAAGCCTGCAAACTGTGTGGACACTCACTTCCGTAAGCTGTTTTGTAAGGAGGTGATCCAGCCGCAGGTTCCCCTACGGCTACCTTGTTACGACTTCACCCCAGTCATGAACCACACCGTGGTGATCGTTCTCCCGAAGGTTAAACTAACCACTTCTGGTGCAGCCCACTCCCATGGTGTGACGGGCGGTGTGTACAAGGCCCGGGAACGTATTCACCGTGGCATTCTGATCCACGATTACTAGCGATTCCGACTTCATGGAGTCGAGTTGCAGACTCCAATCCGGACTACGACGCACTTTATGAGATTCGCTAACCATCGCTGGCTTGCTGCCCTTTGTATGCGCCATTGTAGCACGTGTGTAGCCCATCCCGTAAGGGCCATGATGACTTGACGTCGTCCCCACCTTCCTCCGGTTTATCACCGGCAGTCTCCCCAGAGTTCCCACCATTACGTGCTGGCAACTAAGGATAAGGGTTGCGCTCGTTGCGGGACTTAACCCAACATCTCACAACACGAGCTGACGACAGCCATGCAGCACCTGTCTCAGTGTTCCCGAAGGCACTAATCCATCTCTGGAAAATTCACTGGATGTCAAGGGATGGTAAGGTTCTTCGCGTTGCATCGAATTAAACCACATGCTCCACCGCTTGTGCGGGCCCCCGTCAATTCATTTGAGTTTTAACCTTGCGGCCGTACTCCCCAGGCGGTCAACTTAGTGCGTTAGCTGCGTTACTCACGTCTTAATGACACGAACAACTAGTTGACATCGTTTACGGCGTGGACTACCAGGGTATCTAATCCTGTTTGCTCCCCACGCTTTCGTACCTCAGCGTCAGTCTCTGACCAGGTGGCCGCCTTCGCCACTGGTATTCCTTCCAATATCTACGCATTTCACCGCTACACTGGAAATTCTACCACCCTCTTCAGGACTCTAGCATGCCAGTTCAAAATGCAATTCCCAGGTTGAGCCCGGGGCTTTCACATCTTGCTTAACACGCCGCCTACGTACGCTTTACGCCCAGTAATTCCGATTAACGCTTGCACCCTCCGTATTACCGCGGCTGCTGGCACGGAGTTAGCCGGTGCTTCTTCTGCGACTAACGTCAATAATGTGCGCTATTAACACACACTCCTTCCTCGTCGCTGAAAGTGCTTTACAACCCGAAGGCCTTCTTCACACACGCGGCATGGCTGCATCAGGGTTTCCCCCATTGTGCAATATTCCCCACTGCTGCCTCCCGTAGGAGTCTGGGCCGTGTCTCAGTCCCAGTGTGGCTGATCATCCTCTCAGAACAGCTAGGGATCGTCGCCTTGGTGAGCCTTTACCTCACCAACTAGCTAATCCCGCTTGGGCTCATCTTTAGGTGTGAGGCCCGAAGGTCCCCCACTTTGGTCCGTAGACATTATGCGGTATTAGCCACAGTTTCCCGTGGTTGTCCCCCGCCTAAAGGCAAATTCCCAAGTATTACTCACCCGTCCGCCGCTCGTCAGCAGAGAAGCAAGCTTCTCTCTGTTACCGCTCGACTTGCATGTGTTAGGCCTGCCGCCAGCGTTCAATCTGAGCCATGATCAAACTCTTCAATTAAAAGTAGTTCAATCAACTCAATGAATTACGCGTTTTTGCTTAGCTTCATTAATGAAACCTTGCTGAACACTCATTCAAAAGTTGCAATACAAATATTTCTGTTTGCTTACTTCTGCAAGTGCCCACACAGTTTGCTTGGCTTGATATAATTGTTAAAGAGCGTTGCTTCTTTCGAAGCAGGGAGGCGTATTCTACACTTCCCAGTCGTTTCGTCAACCACTTTTTAGCGGCTTTTTTTTCAGCCCGGTTGAAACAAAACACCGTTGCCTGAATCCCTTTCGGATAACTCATGACAACGGCGGCGAATTATAGTGATCTCTCTGAGCCTTTCAAGATCTTTTTCGGACCACATTGATCGTTTGCTCAGAAGTTCACCAATTTGGTGTTTTAATCTTCTTTCTCTGTCTTTTCTGCTTCTTTTTTGGTCTCTTTATTGTCATTAAAGTCTGCGTCATCGTCGTCGTCATCACCAACAACATGGCCCAACTTCAATTTCTTAACATTCTTTATAGTTAATACCGGGCCTGACAAAGCATATAAAAAGAATATAGAGAACAGCACTAATGATGGCTGTGTCGCAACAATCACGAAAGCCAGTACAATGACCAGTATAACTAAAAATGAAACTTTACCTTTCCAGTCAACGTCTTTAAAAGAGTGGTAACGGAAGTTGGTTACCATCAATAGGCCGGCACAAATGGTAACAACAGCAGCGAAGCCAGCTATATCGCTTCCTTCAACACCGTATTCAGAACCAACCCAGACTAAACCGGCAACGATTGCTGCAGCGCTGGGTATCGCCAGTCCCTGAAAGAACTTTTTATCGGAAGAACCTAAGTTTGTATTAAAGCGCGCCAAGCGTAATGCACCACCAGCCACAAAAATAAATGCCGCTAACCAGCCAATTTTTCCGAGATCAGCCAAGGCATAGTTGTACATGACCAAAGCAGGTGCCATACCAAAGGATACAATATCAGCCATACTGTCGAATTCAGCACCGAAATCGCTCTCTGTATTGGTCATTCTTGCAACCCGACCGTCCAGCCCATCAAAAACCATTGCGATAAAAATTGCTACAGCCGCCTCAATAAAGCGATCGTTCATTGACGCAACTATGGCATAGAATCCCGAAAACAGGCCTGCAGTTGTAAACAAGTTTGGCAATAAATAGATACCGCGGCTCTTACCACTGGCATTTGAGCTGTCATTACTCATGTATAGAACACTCTTTAGTCACTAATATGAAAGTAGTCAGGTTATCACATTAGGGCTTCGAACAGGAAATGCCCGAAGCCCTGTGTGGTTATTGCGTGATCACTAACCGCTCATTTTCAACACTTACTTTGATCGGTTTAGCAGGCTCAAGTTCCCCTGACAAGATTTTTTGCGCTAACGGGTTTTCCAGCTCATGCTGAATTGCACGTTTAAGAGGGCGTGCCCCGAACACAGGATCGAACCCAGTTCTAGCAAGGTGAGATAAAGCGTCATCATCCAACTCAAGCTGATACTCTTTTTCTTCCAGGCGCTTATAAAGAAGCTGCAACTGGAACTGCGCAATAGAGCGAATTTCACTTTCTCCAAGAGGATGGAAAACAACGGTTTCATCCACACGGTTAATGAACTCCGGACGGAAATGATGCGCCAGCACTTCCATTACCTCAGCCTTCATCTGCTCATAAGTATGCTCTTTGGCATGCTCCTGAATTAAATCGGAGCCAAGGTTAGAGGTCATAATAATAACGGTGTTTTTGAAATCGACCGTGCGCCCTTGCCCATCGGTTAAGCGACCATCGTCCAATACCTGCAATAAGATATTAAAGACATCTGGGTGAGCCTTCTCAATTTCGTCGAGCAAAATTACCGAATAGGGTTTACGCCGCACGGCTTCGGTTAAGTAACCACCTTCTTCATAGCCAACATAGCCAGGAGGCGCACCAACCAGACGAGCAACCGAGTGCTTCTCCATGAACTCGGACATATCAATACGTACCATCGCATGGTCAGTATCAAACATGAAGTTCGCTAAAGCCTTAGATAATTCTGTTTTACCCACACCGGTTGGACCAAGGAATAAGAATGAACCAATAGGACGGTTTGGATCCCCAAGCCCCGCGCGTGAACGGCGAATGGCATTGGAAACCGCATCTACGGCTTCATTTTGACCCACTACCCGACTGTGGATTTGTTCTTCCATCTGCAACAGCTTTTCGCGCTCGCCTTCGAGCATTCTGTTAACCGGAATACCCGTCCAGCGTGACAATACGTCAGCAATTTCTTCTTCGGTAACACGGTTTTTGAGCAAGCTCATATCCTGCATTTCAGCCTGCAAGGCTAAATCCAGCTGACGTTCGAGTTCAGGAATACGACCATACTGAAGTTCAGACATACGATTTAAGTCACCGGCGCGGCGAGCAATGTCCATATCGGTACGAGCCTGTTCTAACTGAGCTTTAATATGCTGGGTACCTTGTACTGCCGCTTTCTCTGTATTCCAGACCTCTTCCAGTTCTTCGTATTTACGTTCTTGTTCATCAAGCTCGTCGTGCAGAATTTCCAGGCGTTTCTTGCTGGCATCATCTTTTTCTTTCTGTAACGCCTGACGTTCAAGCTTCAATTGAATAATCCGGCGCTCCAGACGATCTAAATCTTCCGGCTTAGAGTCGATTTGCATACGAATACTTGATGCCGCCTCGTCAATTAAGTCGATGGCCTTATCCGGCAGTTTACGGTCACTGATATAGCGATGCGATAAAGACGCCGCGGCCACAATGGCTGGGTCTGTAATTTCCACCGAATGGTGTAGTTCGTAGCGCTCTTTCAAACCACGTAAAATAGCAATGGTGTCTTCCACGTTCGGTTCTTCCACCAGAACTTTCTGGAAGCGTCGTTCAAGTGCTGCATCTTTTTCAATATACTGACGGTATTCATCCAGCGTAGTAGCACCGACACAGTGCAGTTCGCCACGCGCCAGGGCAGGCTTCAACATGTTGCCGGCATCCATCGCACCGTCCGCTTTACCAGCACCAACCATGGTGTGCATCTCGTCAATGAACAAAATGATGCGGCCTTCTTCTTTAGAAAGCTCGGTTAATACAGCTTTGAGTCGCTCCTCAAATTCACCGCGGAATTTCGCCCCCGCTAATAAAGCCCCTAAATCCAGAGACAATACTCGTTTATGCTTTAAGCCTTCAGGCACTTCACCGTTGACGATGCGCTGTGCCAGTCCTTCAACAATGGCGGTTTTACCGACACCGGGGTCACCAATAAGTACCGGGTTGTTTTTAGTACGGCGCTGCAATACCTGAATCGTCCGACGAATTTCTTCATCACGGCCAATAACAGGGTCTAGCTTGCCCTGCTCCGCACGTTCCGTTAAATCTATAGTGTACTTGTCCAGCGCCTGGCGTTTATCTTCGGCATTAGGGTCATCCACTTTTTCACCATCGCGAATATCGTTAATGGCTTTTTCCAGCGCATCACGTTTTATGCCCTGCTGACGAAAAATATCCCCCAGCTTACCTTTATCTTCCGTTGCAGCCAGTAAAAACAGTTCGGACGAAATGTACGAGTCATTTCGTTTCTGCGCGTACTTATCACACAGGTTTAAAAGTTGAGCTGTGTTCTGTGACAGCTGAACGTCACCGCCTGTACCCTCAACCTGAGGTAACGCATCCAGAGCTTTCGACAGGTTTGCTCTGAACTGGGGGATATCCACGCTCAGCATCGTGAATAAAGGGCGAACTGAGCCACCGTTTTGATCCAACAGTGCCTGCATTAAATGGATGGGTTCTATGAATTGATGGTCACGTCCCAGAGCAATTGACTGAGCATCAGCAATTGCCATCTGAAACTTACTGGTAAATTTATCGTGTCGCATCGGTACTTCCTCACTTAATTCTTTCGTTAAGTTAGATGTGGGTACTTTTTGCGCATTTTCAAGTGACTAAAATTAATTTCGCCAAATAATTGACGCAAATCTTGCTACAGCTTTTTCTTTACGCCACGAATACCAGCTTGTGTTATTGCCGACCGTACATTCGCCGCTTTTGGTAATATTGTTTAGTCCCGCGCGTAAACACTCTGCCTCTGCAATTGAGGCTAAATCGGCTAACCATTTATCAGCGTGAGAAAGAAAATATTTTGCATGAGACGAACAGCGTGTAACGAACGCATCTCTTACGTCATCACCTACTTCAAAAGCCGGAGCGCCGATAGACGGTCCTATCCAAATGCGAATGTTAGCCGCTGGCGTTTTAAAATTTGCCAACGCATTTTGTAATACTCCGTCGGCTAAACCCCGCCAACCTGCGTGCACTGCTGCAATTTCCTTTCCGTCATCTGAACAACAAAGAATAGGCAGACAGTCTGCGGTTAAAACTGCACAGACACTCTGGGGTAGGTCACTGTAGGCAGCATCCGCAACAGCGGACTTAAAAGGCCAACGCAAAACCCTATTCGTATGTTGTTGTTGCAACCAGGTAACCGCGGTTGGCAGTTTGAGTGAACGTTGCAGTTGTCGGCGACGTAGCAGAACAGCAGCCGGGTCGTCTCCCACATGAACCGCTAAATTGCCAAACTCTCTGGTTGTCACTGCCGCATGAACGTTCGGCGGCAGTTCCCAGTCCGGCGTTAAAATGGCCTCATGCCGATTTAAAGCGTTCGTTATCAATTCGCAACTCTTCAATCAAATATTGAAAATCTGTGGGGCGCGGAACATTAAACTCCAGCCAATCCCCGGTAATGGGGTGGTGCAAGCCCAGCGATGCCGCATGCAAAGCCTGGCGGTTAAATCCTCGCAAAGTTTGTAATAGACGATCTTCGGCCTGCTTCGGCGGACGCGGCCGGCCACCATAAGTTAAATCACCGACCAACGGGTGGCGAATATGCGCCATATGTACGCGGATCTGGTGAGTTCGACCGGACTCTAAGCGCAAACGCAATAACGTATGTGCCCTATAACGGTCCAACACACGATAATGAGTAACCGCCGGTTTCCCAGACTGAACAACTGCCATATGTGTGCGCTTCGTCGGATGTCGTCCAATAGGTTCATCAACCATACCACCCGCCGTCATAACGCCGTTACAAACAGCCTCGTACTCACGAGTGATTTCCCGCGCCTGCATCATTGACACTAATTGAGTCTGCGCCGGTACATTACGTGCTACCACCATTAATCCGGTGGTATCTTTGTCTAAACGATGAATAATTCCCGCCCGTGGCACTAAGTCGAGTTGTGGATCATAGTGCAGCAAACCGTTTAATAAGGTTCTGTCTGGTGCACCGGCTCCGGGGTGAACAACGAGCCCTGCCGGTTTGTTAATAACCAGTATATCCTCGTCTTCATAAACGATATCCAGTTCTACCGGTTGCGCTTCGTGCCGCTCTTCACTTTCAATTTCAGCGTCAACAGCAACTAAAGTTCCGGCCACCACTTTTTCTCGTGGTTTTTCGACAACTTTAGTATCAACGGTCACTTTTCCATCAGTTATCCAGCTTTTTAGCCTTGACCGGGAGTAGTCGGGGAACAACTCTGCAAGTGCCTGGTCTAATCTTTTTCCAGCCAGAGACTCGGTAACAATGGCTTCTAATTCAATGCTTTTGTTCATATATTGGGTTTCGACTGTCAAAGCCTTTACGGCTGCGTTAGAATGCAAGAATATGCTAGTGTAACGGTTTGCCGGTGCAGCGCCAAAAAAATAAAGGGAATCCTTCATAATATGTTTAGTAATAAGTTAGGCCGAAGCGTCGTTTTATCATCGGTTCTGGGGTTAATGTTAGCTGGTTGCTCAAGTCAATCAGAAGAAGAACAGGTGTCAAAAACACAAATAGAAGCTATGTATGACCAGGCTCAGGAGAGCATGTCTAACGGCAACTTAAATTTGGCACAAGAACAATTGTCGAACCTTAACCGCCGTTATCCTTTTGGTCCTTTCGCTCATCAAATTCAGTTAGACCTTATCTATCTACACTACAAGTTAGATAATACTGATGAAGCTCTGGCCGCTATCGATCGCTTTATTAGCCTCAATCCAAACCATAAAGATGTGGATTACGCGCTTTACATGCGCGGACTGGTAAACCAGAGAGCGGAACATAATGCGATACACGAACTCGCAGGTGTTGATCGTTCCGATCGTGACTCTTCGATGGCTCAGGAAGCGTTTAAAGATTTTGCTGAACTCATCCGCAAGTATCCGGATAGTGAGTACGCAGCAGACGCTAAACAACGTTTAATTGCATTGAAAAGCCGTTTAGCTAAGAAAGAATTGGCTATTGCGCAATACTATATGGAGCGCCAGGCTTATTTAGCAGCGGCTAACCGTGGACGTTATGTATTAGAACACTTCTCGGACACCCCGGAAGTAGAAAACGCATTAGCCATTATGGTAGAAAGTTACGATCAGCTTGAATTGCCTGAATTACGTGAAGACGCAATGAAGGTATTGCGAGCTAACTTCCCGAATAATCAGTTAGTTTCAGCTCGCTAATTTTAGCCATTCATTCGACGCGGTAATTTATACCGCGTCTTCGTTTTCCTCTCCGGTACGAATACGAATGACCCGTTCAATATCGGTAATAAAAATTTTGCCATCACCAATTTTACCGGTCTGAGCCGTTTCCATTATCGCCTCAATACAACGCTCAACTTCGCTGTCAGCAACCACAACTTCCAGTTTCACTTTGGGCAGGAAATCGACCATATACTCAGCGCCCCGATAAAGCTCGGTGTGACCTTTTTGACGACCAAAGCCTTTTACCTCTGATACCGTCATACCAGCAATTCCAACCTCAGACAGCGCTTCACGCACATCGTCTAATTTAAACGGTTTAATAATGGCTTCAACTTTTTTCATCAGTGTTGTCCTATTGACCTTGTCGCTGTAATTCATGGCGATAGTGACTGGTAATAGGGTAACGACGATCTTTACCAAAATTACGAGGCGTTACTTTAGGGCCAACTGCAGATTGTCTGCGTTTATATTCATTCAGATCCACTAAACGAATAACCCGACGCACATCATCTTCTGCAAACCCTGCCGCAACAATATCGGTTACCGACCAGTCCCTCTCTACATACAATGCCAGAATGCGATCTAAATCGCTATAGTCGGGTAGAGAATCAGAATCGACCTGGTCTGGTGCTAACTCAGCCGAAGGAGGCCTGTCGATGACACGTTGCGGGATGCACGAACCACGACTATTTCTGAACTCAGCCAATTGATAAACCAGTAATTTCGGAATGTCTTTAATTGGCGCAAACCCGCCGCACATATCGCCGTATAAAGTGGCATAACCGACAGCCATTTCACTTTTATTGCCCGTTGCTAACACAAGCGAACCGGTCTTATTCGACAAGGCCATAAGCAATACGCCGCGGCAACGCGACTGTAAGTTTTCTTCTGTCGTGTCGGTTTCAGTTTCACCGAATAATGGCGACAGTTGATTCATAAACTCGTCAAACATAGGTTCAATCGGCACCACATCATAACGAACACCCAGCGTTTTCGCCTGCTGTTCTGCGTCTTCCAGACTCATATCCGAGGTATAACGAAACGGCATCATTACGGCATGAACTTTATCGGCACCTAAAGCGTCACTGGCAATTGCCAGGGTTAGTGCTGAATCAATGCCGCCCGACAAGCCCAGAGCCACTCCGGAAAAGCCATTTTTAGTGACGTAATCACGCACAGCTAATACCAACGCATCGTATACATGAGCCAGGTCGTTCTGCTCAGCCTGAGCTTCAAATCCGTTACATACAACCTGGTTATCTTCGTAAACCACGGTTGCTGTAGTCATTTGGCAATGTGGCAACTCAGCCACCAACTTACCTTCTGCGTCGATAACCAAAGAGTGCCCATCAAAGACGAGCTCATCCTGAGCGCCGCAGTTATTCAGGTATAAAATGGGCTTGCCGGCTTCGGCAACACGCTGTTTCAGTACACCCAGACGTTGTTCGTGCTTGTTAAGCTCGTAAGGCGAAGCATTAATTGACAGCACAAGATCGATATCGTCATCCAACAATTGCTGTAGCGGTTGTGGATGCCATAGATCCTCACAAATTTGTAGGCCGATACGAACACCCTGCCATTCAAACACTTGACTCTGATGCCCCGGAATAAAGTAGCGCTGCTCATCGAAAACACCATAGTTTGGCAGGCGTTGTTTAAAATAGCGCAACAAGCATTCTCCACGATGTAAAACCGACATCGCATTAAATAACTCTCCGCCTATAGCCTGAGGATGACCAACAATGACAACGCATTCAGATGCCGCTGCACTGATTTGCTCAACCGCATTATCGACCGCCTGATGTAAGTCTTCGCGGAACAGGAGATCCTCTGGCGGATAACCCGTAATAGCCAGCTCAGGAAAGACAATAATATCGTGTTGTGCGCCCTGTTCACGTAAGGTTTTAAGAATTAAGGCGGTGTTGTTGTGAATGGCGCCAACCGTAAAGTCCAGCTGTGCCATGCACAATGAAAGTTTTGCCATAACTGCTCAGTCCAAATTTGCCATTGCCGATATCGGCCCGAATGGGGCGGAATGATATAGCAGCCCGTCCCAACGCGCAAATGATGGATTAATAGCGAAGGTCATCCGGAATGTCTTTATCGGTCGGTGGCTTCTTAGGCCGCTTAGCCTGACCTTGCTTAAACATACGCAACTGATAGACATAAGCCAGAATTTGCGCCACTGCCACAAACAGGCCTTTGGGAATTTCTTTCTCAAGTTCTGTGGTGTGATAAATTGATCGGGCAAGTCCCGGTGAAGCAACCAGAGGAATTTCATATTCCAGCGCAATTTCCCGGATTTTCGCTGCCGTTTCATCGGTTCCTTTTGCCAGCAAGACAGGCGCCTGAGCGCCTCCGTCTTCATATTTTAACGCGACCGCGTAATGCGTCGGGTTGGTTACCACAACATCAGCTTTCGGCACTTCCTGCATCATTCGGCGATTAGCCATCTCCATCTGCAAACGACGAATACGGCCTTTAACTTCAGGACTCCCTTCCGTGTCTTTATGTTCGTCTTTCACTTCCTGCTTGCTCATTCTTAAGTCTTTATTGTGCTTCCAAAGTTGGAACGGCGCATCAATAACGACAATTAAAAACATTGAGCAACTCAGCAGTAAAAACATCCAGAGCAGCGTATCCAAGGCATTGCCTATCATGGTTGGCATCTGGCCCATAGACATCTGCAATATGTCGACAAACTGCCATTTCAACAAGAAGTATGCCGAAACCGCGACCACCATAAACTTAGCAATAGCTTTGACTAACTCCACCAACGCCTGAACACCAAACATGCGCTTAAAACCGTTAAGCGGACTCATTCGGTTGGCCTTGGGGGCCATTGCCTGAGCAGAGAAGTTAATTCCGCCAAGCCAGCTATTGCCAAGGAAGGTAAAAACTACGATGAAAGCGAAAATGGTCAATATCGGCCACATCACCTCACCAAAAGCTATCGCAAAGGCTTCATAAATTTTGGTGGTATCAAAGGCCTGTTGTCGGTCAATGGTAAACATGGTCTCAAACACATTCCGCACGCCGCGATACAGCGCCCCACCAAACCAAAAGAAAGCGACCGCTGCGCTTACCAGCACAAAGGCAGTTCCCATTTCCTTAGAACGAGCAATTTGCCCTTTTTCACGGGCCTGCTGTTTTCGTCGCTCCGTGGGGTCTTCAGTACGTTCCTGATCGGTCTCAGCCATACCTATTAGCCTTTGTTAGAGAGGGGCCATTTAAGCGCATTGACTACCCAGTATTTCACACATGGTCTGTACCACACGTGCCCACTGATTCTCGAAATGAAAAATAAAGCCGCCCATGGTCAGCCAAATCACCACAAGCCCACTGACCATGGTAATAGGGAAACCTATCGCAAATATGTTCAACTGAGGGGCAGCACGAGTCATAACACCGAAGCTCAAATTGATAAGCAGTAAAGCAATGACTCCGGACAACATTGCGGTTAACGCTGCAGAGAACATATAGACCGCCCAGTCAGCAACCGCATATAAAGCATCGGCATCAAGCCCCGACATTCCAACGGGTATCGCATCAAAGCTGGCAACCACCATATGAATCATTAGCAAATGGCCATCGAATGCCAGAAAAACCAAACTGGCCAACATTAAAAAGAACTGCGCAATAACCGGCACCTGCTGGCCGTTGGTGGGGTCGACCATAGACGCAAAGCCGAGACCAATTTGCATCGCGATGATCTGTCCACCTAAAACAAAGGTCTGCAGAAATAGAATAGAGAGCAAGCCCAGGGCAACACCAATAACAACTTGTTGAGCCGTTACCACAAAGCCGCCGACCGACATCATTTCAACACCGGCATCAACCTCCGGCAGTGCCGGCGATACAGCAAGAATAATAGCTAAAGATAAGAAGATCTTAATACGGGAGTTAACGATGGTGCCGGAAAAAAGTGCCATGCTCATTATCATTGAAGACACCCGGGTCAAAGGCCACAGGTGCTGCTCCAACCACTCGAGCACAACAGAGGTTACCAGATCCATCAGCCGACCACTTCGGGTATCCGGTTAAACATCTCTATGGTGAAGTCCATCACCGTCTCTGTCAGAAAATGCCCACCAAGGCCAATAACCGCAAGAGTGACTAATAGGCGCGGTAAAAAACTTAATGTTTGTTCGTTAATTGACGTAGCCGCCTGGAAAACGGCAACGACCAGGCCAACTAACAGACCCGGCACGATAATAAAAGCCACCATAATGACAATTGTCTTTAAGGCTTCCTGGAAAATGTCGAGAAACATTTCTGGTGACATAGTGCCTCCTAGACCCCGAAACTTCCGGCCAGGGTACTCATGGTTAAACTCCAGCCATCAACCAGCACAAACAACATGAGCTTGAAGGGTAGCGAAACAATCATGGGGGACAACATCATCATACCCATGGCCATGAGAACACTGGCAACCACCAGGTCAATAATCAAAAACGGAATAAAGAGCATGAAACCTATTTGAAAGGCCGTTTTTAGCTCGGAGGTAATAAAAGACGGAATAAGTACCGACATGGGCACATCCTCCGGCTCTTCCACACCTTCTGTGCCCGAAATTTCTACAAAAGTTTCTAAATCCGTTAACCGCGTCTGCGCCAGCATAAAGGCCTTTATTGGAGCCTTCGCTCTGTCGACAGCCTCCATCGACTGTATCTCTTCATTTAAGTACGGTTGCAGCGCTTTGTCATTAATTTCGTTCAGTACCGGCGTCATAATAAAAAAGCTGAGAAATAACGCGATACCCAGCAACACCTGATTAGAAGGCGATTGCTGCAGACCAATTGCCTGACGCAAAATGGCCAGAACAATAATAATTCGGGTAAACGACGTCATCATGATGACCATGGCAGGAATGAAGGTCAGTGCCGTCATTATTGCCAGAATTTGCAGGGTTACGGAATACTCTTCACTTCCATCCGGATTTGTTTTCACCGTAACGGCGGAAATATCCTGCCAGGCAAATGCCTGATCCGGCAGCAAACACAAAAGGGTTAAAATACTAAGCCACAACCAGCGGTTCATTGTTCTTCTTTTCCTTCCAGGTTGATATCGCTCGGGAGTTCTTTTAAGCAGTCGATGCGTTGTTGGGTAACACCAAGCAACAGTTTTTGTCCACCCACTTCAACAATCACTAACCGCTCTTTAGTTCCTAAAGATACGCTACTCAATACTTTCATGCCAGACGCGCCCTGAAACTTCAGGTTAAAGCGCTTTAAAAGCGAAGCCAACACAACTATCACCGCCAAAACGGCAAAAAGCGCCAAAACCATGGCGCCTATGTCATTGCCCGAGATAATGCCGGCTTTCTCTTCTGTCTGAGCGTATGCTGCAGAGGGAATAAGCAGCAAACTAGCGAAGCTTACGAATACGTTCAATCTGACTAATAACATCGGTTAAGCGTATCCCGAATTTATCATTAACAACAACCACCTCGCCGTGTGCTATCAAGGTGCCATTAACCAGTACGTCTAATGGTTCACCGGCAACACGTTCCAGCTCAACCACAGAGCCCTGGTTCAATTGCAGCAAATTACGAATGCTGATTTGGCTACGGCCAACTTCCATTGAAATCGTGACCGGAATATCAAGAATCGCATCCAGCTTGCGTTTTTCTTCTTCGGTTACAGGCTTATCTTCACTAAGCTCTTCCAACTCGGCGGTTTGCACGTTATCCATACCCGAATGACTTGACGCTTTTCCGCCATCTTCACTCGCTTCAGATTCGCCGCCTTCTTCGTCTTCAGCAGCTGCCTGTTCAGCCATTGCTGCTTCCCAGTCATCCATATCTTTATCATCGTTACTCATGTTGCAACCTCACTTTCTCAAGCAGCAATTATTATAAATCAATGTCTTCTTCTAACTGTTGCAGCTCGGCGTCACCACCTATGCGGCGACCACCACGCGTCAACATATGAATATCAGACTTAACGGTTTCAGGACGTTTAATTTTCTCTGAAATTTTCAGAGCAACGTTGTCTCTTGAACGCCCCATTTTTGCGTGGAAGGTCGGTAAGTCCTCAATGAGCACGGTTAAATCATCCGGTAACTCAAGTGGAATAACATCCCCTTCCCGCAGCTCCATCACTTCTCGCAAGGACATTTCGGTTTGCGCCAGTTTGGCAATCATTTCTACCGGAACATCCATAATTTCGTCACGCAGCGCCTTACTCCAGCGCATATCGGTATCTTCTTTATCCGACTGCACACCAGCATCCAACAACTCGCGAATGGGTTCCAGCATTGAATAAGGCAAAGCAATATGAAAGTCACCACCGCCGCCGTCCAGCTCAATGTGGAAAGAGCTAATGACAATAACCTCAGTCGGACTCACAATGTTCGCCATGGCCGGGTTCACTTCAGAATCCAGATACTCAAAGCCAACATCCATTACCGGTGCCCAGGCTTCTTTGTAGTCTTCAAAGACAAGCTTAAGCAACATTTGAATAATGCGGCGTTCCGTAGGCGTAAATTCGCGTCCTTCAATTTTTGCGTGGTAACGTCCGTCACCACCAAAAAAGTTATCCACCAGAATAAAGACTAAACGCGCTTCCATGGTAATTAGCGCCGTCCCTTTTAATGGACGAAAACGCACCATGTTTAAACTGGTTGGTACGAACAAGGTATGCACGTACTCACCAAATTTAATCATCTGGACGCCGTTAATCGACACTTCTGCTGTGCGCCGCATCATGTTAAATAAGCTGACCCGCATATGACGGGCAAAACGCTCATTAACAATTTCCAGCGTTGGCATACGACCACGGACAATTCTATCTTGCGATGAAAAGTCATAATCGAGCGCATCCGCAGAAGCGGACTGTTTCTCTGTATCCTCTTCTTCAACGTCATCGACGCCATGCAACAGCGCGTCAATTTCGTCTTGAGATAGTAAGTCACTCACCGCCATAATAGCTCACTTATTGCATTACCAAGCTGGTAAATAAAACCTGTTCCACAACCGGCTTCCCGGTCACTTCTTCGAGCGCAGAGCGCACTTCAGTGAGTGCTAACTCACGCAGCTGACCTTTACCCTCAGCTGTCTTTAATCTGTCCGCTGTTGACGAAGAAAATACCTCGTGTAAGGTTCCTTCAATGAGCGGAATATGCTTTTTCGCCAGTTCTTCATTTTCCTCACCGCGAACCATAAGTTGTGCTTTAATCTGCACGGTTCGTTCACGTGAGTCGCCCGGAACAATAAAGACAAACGCCCGGGGCATGCCCACATAGAGCGCATTACCGACTTCCGGTCGCGACGACGAAGACGGCGCTGGCGAGCCACTTCCGGTTGTCGCCGGTTCATCCGAAGACGACGAACCGCCAAATAACCAAAGAACGAGCACGACAGTCACGATTAAAACAATACCGATAATGCCGGACAGTATTAATTTCTTCTTTTTGCCGCCAGCTTTTTCTTCAGTTTGTTCTTCTTCGTTATCGTTTTTATCTTCTGCCATGCGTTATGTCCTGTGTCACTGTCTAATAACAGTTACTATAGCTTGATCGTTGCTTTAGTTATACCGTTTCAAACATAGAAATCGACCTGCCCGTCGGCAAGAACTCTACCTTCATCCAAAGCAATTTCGCCTTCTACGGCCCAGTCTTCTGACTCTTCAGCTGAGCCACCCTGGCCACCGGCAGTGCGTTCGCCTTCTTTACTTTGTTCACCCACCTGAGTGTCGGCTAAGTCGATGCCCTGTTGTTCTAACATCTCACGCAGACGCGGCATTGCCGTTTCTATTGCATCTTTGGCTTGTGCACTTTGCACCTGAAACTGCACCGAAGCCTGTTCACCACTCATATTAACCCGAATCTGAACACTGCCAAGCTCGGGCGGATCCAGACGTATATCCGCTCGCTGAATATTGCGGCTCATCATAATGTTGATGCGTTCCTGCAATTTTTGCGATGCTTCTGTCTGCTGCAAGTCCAGAGGACGCTGCAGAGCCTGCAAAGTATTAGTTTGGCCCGACTCATTAGCCGCTACAGTACCTTGTGTCGTAGACACCATCTGACCTTGTATTGCGCGAGCCGCGTTAGCATCAGCCAGGGCATCAGTGTTGTTTCTGAACACTTGATTCTGTTGTGCTGAATCAGGCAACTTAGTATCGACATCCACCGCGTTGGCTAAGCCTTCGGCTTTGCTTGCAGACTGTTTGCTGTCACTACCCTTAATAGCAGTATCGCCAGCCTCAGCTTTTTCTTTACCAGACTTAGCGTTAGTGGCAGTTATAACAGGCTCTGTACCTTTTGACTGTTCGGCTACCTTTATTGGCTCCGCCGCTTTTTCACTATGTCCGGTGCGGCCTTTTAATAATTGTCGTATTTCTGCCAAAAGCTGTTCTGCTTTGGCCGCCTGCTCTTTGCTCAACACTTGGGACTTATCAGTGTCATTATTCTGACCAGCTAAAAGCTGACGTAGCTCAGCGGTAAATTGCTGTAATTTTTTCTGTTCCGCCAGGCTCAGTTCACTATTTTCGCCTTTCGACTTTTGTGCCGAAACCTGCTGCTCTAACTGCTTCAATAGGGCGAGTAATTCTTCCGAGCTCTGCGGCTTGGTTGCTCCCTTATCTACAGACTGCTGTGCAATAGCTTGCTCGGCCGCCTGGTTCAACGCCTGAGTCAGCGCCTTTTCATTACCGACCAATAACTTATCCGCATCGGCTTTCGGTAACATAGGCTCCATTAAGTTAACAATGAACTTACCCGCATCTTCTACCGCTTCACCGGCATTTTCACCCTGTTCAACGGCTTGTATCATCTGCTGCAATTTTGACTGTAACGCTTGCTTGTCTTTATCCGTCATGCCGGCCAGCAATTGATCGGCAAACTTCTGCCGCTCCGCGTCCGTCATTACTGTCTCGCTACTTTCACCGTCAGCACTCGCTTTATCAAGCTTGGCTAGCAAAGACTGCAACATTTTTGACAGTTCTTCATCACTTAATTCCAGTTCGCCGCTGTCGGGCTCAACGTCAATTTCACCAATGACAGCCGCCTTGCCTTCAACTTTAATATCCGCGGTTTCCTGCTGCATTTGTTGCAACAGTTCCCATAGGTTTCGGGTAACTGGCTCACCGACATTTTTACGGTCAATTTCACGACCTTTAGAATCGCCGTTGGCAGCCTGGTGGGCTTCTAATTTGGCGGCCAATTGTTGCAGCTCTTTATCGCCGGAATTTTGCTTGATCATCAAACGAGAGAACTCACTGCTTTCGCCTTCAGCGTTTTTCACTGATAGCCCTTTCCCTTTACCCATACGGGCAAAGTTATCGGCAGATTCGGTTAAGTTGAGCAGCTGTTGCATAGTATTTTTTCCTGAATTAAGTGCTTATTCACGCTTTGCTTAATTTTCTCATCAATAACCAAGCAATTTTTGTTCCAACTATTTTCTGTCACGGATAAAACGCTGACTACTGAAGTCATCCAGGTTTTTTTGCTCTTTCCGCGCCTGGGCTATTTGTTCGCGCTTTCTGCGTTCCTTAATTAAAAAATCAACTGACTCTCGCTTACGCCGTTGCGCCAGCCAACGTTCTTTTCGTTGTTGCAGTACCTGTTGCAGCTTCACGACCTCGTGATGCAACTGTTCAACACCTTCATCCAGCTTGCCGACAAAGGCGTGGTACTGACCCACCTGGATAGAAGCAATACCGCCTTGCCCACGCTCTTGCAGTTGATTTAAATAGTCGAGTCGGTATTTTGACATACCATCCAGGCGCATCTGTTGTTCCTGCACCTGTTGCTGAACCTGTGCGAAATCCTGAGCAGCCTTATCTTCACGTCTTTGTTCTAACTCCAGTAGCATCTGCAACTGCGCCAACTCGGCCATAATTTAAGCGCCTCCGGCTGACTGCTGCTTTTGATTTGGATTTACTAATTGGTTAAGCAACAACAAGCTCTCATCGTAGCTGACAACCTGTTGCATCTTTTGTTGTAAAAACTGATTCACGCGCGGCTGCATAGCAATAGCCTGATCAATAGCCGGGTCGCTTCCACGCGTATAAGCGCCAATAGAGATCAAGTCACGATTGCGCCGATAATGCGAATACCACTGCCTGACCTTAATGGCCTGTTGCATATGCTCTTCTGAAACCACTTGCGGCATAACACGACTAATAGAGGCTTCAACATCTATTGCCGGATAGTGACCGCTGTCCGCCAATTCGCGGTTTAACACAATGTGTCCGTCCAGTATGGCCCGTGCAGAATCCGCAATAGGATCCTGTAAGTCATCACCTTCAGTTAAGACCGTATAAAAGGCAGTAACCGATCCCTGTCCGTCACCACCATTACCCGCTCGTTCTACCAAAGCGGGCAGTTTAGCGAAAACAGAAGGCGGATAACCTTTTGTCGCCGGTGGTTCGCCAACAGCCAATGCAATTTCACGCTGTGCCATGGCGTAACGGGTCAACGAATCCATCAACAGCAAAACGTTCAAGCCCTGATCACGGAAATATTCCGCAACCTGAGACGCGGTTTCGCACCCTCGCAAACGAATCAGAGGCGACTGGTCAGCCGGTGCCGCAATAACCACAGCTTTCTCACGGCCTTCTTCACCTAAAATTTCTTCAATAAACTCTTTTACTTCGCGGCCACGTTCACCAATCAGACCAACAACAATGACATCGGCCGTGGTTCCCCGCGTCATCATGCCCAGCAGCACACTCTTACCGACACCACTACCGGCAAATAAGCCCATCCGCTGCCCCTGGCCCACGGTTAAACAAGCATTGATTGCGGTAACCCCCACATCCAGGGGTTGTTTAACCTGACGACGATTTAACGGATTCATTGGTTTGCTGCGGTAAGTTTTACCGTCAGAAAATATAGGGCCTTTGCCATCCAGAGGTTCACCGCGGGCATCGATAACTCGTCCCAACAGCTCCATACCCAAGGGTAATTGGTTTTTTCGGTTTAACGGACGGACTCTGGCGCCGGGTATGACGCCATGGGCATCTTCGGTTGGCATCAGGTAACTGATATTACCTTCAAAACCAACAACTTCGGCTTCAATGTCACCGCTGTCAGCTTCTACGGCAACACTCGAACCGACCGGAGCCCGGCAACCAACGGCTTCGAACATCAAACCAACAACACGAGTTAAATAGCCAGATACCGCAACGGACGGTTTCTGAATGCGCTCCCGCTTTTTCCGTAACTGTTCAACCAAGCGTTCAGAAGCACTCATGGGTTAACCTTTTACTTTGGAGAAGACATCTTCCATACGACTGCTCAGAGTGTAATCAATAGTGGAACTTTCGGTCGTCACGCGGCAGCCGCCGCGCTCCAGTAATTCATCTTTATTCAGTAACCAGCCTTTCTCCTTCAGCTCGTCTTCGCTGTAGACGTTCTGCAGTAGCGTTAAGTCTTCTTCATTTAAATGAATAATGACACGCTGATCCGTGACCGGCAGAACCGCAATTGCCTCTCGTACCGCGTTAACAACCAACTCCTTAGAGTTCTCGGCAACATTCAGACAGATCACTCTTGTCAGCTCGGTGACCATTTCAATCAGTTCATCCTGCACCGCTTCGGTAATACGCTCGTTGGGGTGGGATAAGCTTTGTAAAAGAGTTTCCAGCTGTTGCTGCTGCTCGTTCATGGCTTCTTTGCCAGCTTCAACGCCCTGCTCATGACCCGCTTCAAAGCCTTCTTTTTTGCCAGCTTCGTAGCCTTCGTCGTAGCCTTTTTTCAAGCCTTCACTGCGGCCTTCATCAAAACCTTCTTTGTGACCCTCTTCGCGCGCTGCCTGACGAATTTCTTCCAATTGCTCAGCAGTCAGAGGCTTTAGCTCTTCCTCTTGCTCGTCGTCAGCTTCAGGTGGCTCATATTGCCAGCGGCGGGGTTTATTTAACGCATTCACCTGAGAGCCCTGCTTGAGCTCCTCAGATGTCATGTCAGGTAAGTCCCAACGATGTGTTACGTCTTTATCATCGGTCATTATGCGTTAAGCCCTTATAAGAATTCGTCACCGCCACCGCCGCCAAGCATAATTTCACCTGCGTCAGCCAAACGACGGGCCGCAGCAAGAATGTCTTTCTGCGCTGCCTCTACATCGCTAATACGAATGGGGCCCATAGCTTCAAGGTCATCACGCAGCATGTCGCCGGCACGTTTTGACATGTTCTTAAAGATTTTTTCCTGAACCGCTTCGTCTGCGCCTTTCATTGCTTTTTGCAGAACTTCGCCTTCAACTTCACGCAGCAAGGTCTGAATACCACGGTCGTCGACATCGACCAGGTTCTCGAACACAAACATCAGGTCCTGAATGTTCTGGCTCATTTCTTCGTCCTGCTCGCGGATAGAGTCCATCAACTGGCCTTCGATATTGGTATCCAGGTAGTTCATAATATTTGCAGCTGCCTTCAGGCCGCCCATCTTCGCAGCCTGAGCACCAGCCTGACCGGCAAACTGTTTTTCCATAATTTCGTTCAGTTCCTGCAATGCCGCCGGCTGAACTTCTTCTAAGTTGGCAATACGCATCATTAAGTCCAGACGCACTTTGTCCGGGAACTGCGCCATAATTTCGGCACTTTGCTCAGGGTCAAGATAAGACAGAACAATGGTCTGAATTTGCGGGTGCTCATTACGAATAATCGTCGCCACCTGTTTGGAATCCATCCACTTCAATGAGTCCAGACCTTTTGAGCCACCGCCCATGACAATCTGCTCAATCAGGTTACCGGCTTTGTCTTCACCCAGAGCCGAGGTCAGTGCTTTACGCACAAACTCTTCACTCTTGAAGCCAATATTGGTGAACTTCTGAATTTCTTCCAGGAAGAGATGATGCACGGCATTAACCTTGTCCTGGTTAAAGTCCTCCAGGCTTGCCATGGCCATACCCACTTTCTGAACCTGCTTAGGTTCCAGGTGTTTGAGTATCTGGGCAGCGTCTTCTTCCGACAAGCTCAGCAGCAAAATCGCGGCTTTCTCGACACCTTCTAAAGTATCGACGTCAAACTCGACCTTACCGCGCTTGGTTTTCATTTCTTGATTAGGCATCTTCGTTCAACCACGCTTTAACCACTTGTGAGGACAGTTCAGGCTCATTGGCAACCAACGCCCTTACTGCTTTCAGCAAGTCTTCATCTTTGTGCAGATCCGGTAATTGCAGGCTGCCATCCGCACCGAACCCTACCGCACTCTCATCAAATTGTGAGGATAACAGATCAATGGTTTCATCGCCCATCGATTCCTCATCAAGGAATGCTTCAGCATCGTCTTCAACACCAGATTCTGGATTCATCAGTTTCTTAAGCATTGGACGAACCACTGCCAGAATCAATACCATAATAACCAAAGCACCCATGACCAGACGGAAAGCACGCCAGAACCATGGCTCTTCCCATACCGGTGTTTCTCCGGCGCCTAAGTCAGGCAGTCGTGCAAAAGGCACTGAAACAACTTCAATACTGTCGCCACGGTTAATATCAAAACCCAAACCACCTTGAAGCAAGCGACGAATATTCGCCATCTCTTCGGCACTGGCTGCCTGAGGCTGATTTTCACCTGCCTCATTCGTTATTGTTTTCTGGTTAACCGCAACGGACACACTCAAACGTTCAACCGTGCCCGTTTGACTGCGGGTATAAGTTACCGAGTTATCAAGCTCGTAATTCCGTGTCGCCTCGCGATGAGTGCTGCCGTTAGTCCCGCCACCAGCACTTCCTGCACCGGCCTCTTCCGGAATATCAGAATCAAGTGGCGGCTGATTCGTTAATGCACCAGGGATACCACCAATTGCGCTGCCGACAGAGCGGTTTTCGACCGTCATTTCACTGCGAATTGCCGGCATATCAGGATTAAACTGACGCTGAGTTTGTTCACGCTGGGTGAAGTCCATAGTGACATCAACCTGCGCGGTATAATTGTCATAGCCCAGCACAGGAATCAAAATACTGTCTATCTTCTTCAGGTATTCTTCTTCGCGCTTTTGCTCAATCTGATATTCGCGCGAACTTTTTGCCGCCAGGGCACTTTGTGAACCCGAGTTAAGCAAACGGCCGGCCTGATCAGTGACAGTAACGTGTTCAGTATTCAAACCGGTTACCGAAGACGCAACCATGTCAACAATCGAAGCAACTTCTTCTTCACTTAACGACGTACCACCGCGAACATTCAGCATAACCGACGCTTTCGGCTGCTTTTCACGACGGGCAAAAACATTTTCCTTCGGTACGGCCAGAAGTACTCTAGCCCCGGCCACTTTTTTAATTTCTTCAATAGCGCGCGCAAGCTGGACTTCACGGGAATGAATGAGTCGCTCTCGCTCCAGACGTTGGCTAACGCCAAAACCCGGTTCGCTCATTAATATTTCAGAACCGTTATTGGTCGAGTTGCCGTAGTCTACTCCCGCACGAGTTAACTGCAGCTTGATTGCTTCATAATTCTCTTCCGGAACTGACACCGTATTGCCATCAACCTGGTACTCAATACCATTAGCATCCATATAGTCGAGCGTACTGATCAACTCCTGGGTTTCTAAATTACCTAGTGGACGGTAAGTTGATTCTTGTGCCCACAACATAATAAAAACAGCAATGGCGACACAGATAGCCAGGGCTAAAACCACAATGACCTGACGAAGCATGTCAAAGTTACCCAGCATTGTCATAATACCGGTCTTCTCGCCGCCGTCTTCATTGCTTGTTCGGTTGCTGTCAGGTAAGTCGGTATCTTGTACCATTAAATCTGTTGATTCAGCCACGACTCATATCTCCAGTGCTGCTGCGGTTATACCGGCATTGACATAATTTCTTTGTACGCATCAACCACTTTGTTGCGTACCTGAACAGTTGCCTCAAACGCAATACCCGCTTTTTGGCTGGCGATCATAGTTTGCTCCAGCGTGACATTTGGGTCACCAAGCTCCATGCGTGTTTTTAAATCGCCTGAGGTTTGTTGCAATTCGTTAACGTTATCCATTGCGTTTTTCAGCATATTGGAAAAGTCTGCTTGAGCAGTATTACCTTGCAGGGCGTTCACATTCGTAGGCTGGTCACGCTGAGAAGCCTGCGTGGCCATCGATTGTAACTGTTGGTAAAGTGCGTTTGCTTCCACTTTCATAATTAACCCCGTCAAAAATTCATCACTGACTCTATTTAAGGTTAACTATGCAAGCAAAATGCCAACTTATAAGATTGTGTAAAGAAAAGCCCTGAGATACAGGGCTAATAGTGTAGGCAGGAGTATTTTAAGTCGCCTTTAAGAGCCTGTCAGGGTAAGTCCCTGCTCACGAATCTTCGCCAGTTTGTAACGCAGCGTCCGCGGACTAATTCCCAATTCATCCGCAACAGGTTGTCGTTTACCCTGATGGCGTTGCAGAGCTTCTTTGATAATTTGGTATTCCTGATGAAAAAGCGACTCATCCAGATTTTCCGATTTATCATCAGACGCGCTCACTTGCTCCGGAAACACACTCGCCGGTTCAGCGATATCATTAAGTTCCAGCATTAAATCATCGGGCTGAATTTCATCACCACGATGCAGAACCAGCGCACGTTGTACGACATTTTCCAGTTCACGAACATTACCCGGCCAGGAATACGACTGTAATTGCTTTATAGCAGCTGCCGAAAAAATGACAGGTGTTTTAATACCGGAACGCTGCTTGTGTCGCTGCAATAAGTTTTCAGCTAAAGGCACAATATCCGCAGGGCGTTCGCACAAAGACTTCCAGTGCAACGGGAACACGTTCAGCCGATACATGAGGTCTTCGCGCAACTGTCCCTCACGCACCGCTTGTTGAAGGTCACGGTTAGAGGTCGCAATTAAACGGACGTCGAGTTGAATGGTTTTACGTGAGCCCAACCGCTCTACCTGACGTTCCTGAATAACCCGTAATAGTTTTGCCTGCAAATGCATAGCCATTTCGGTGACTTCGTCCAGCAACAAGGTACCACCCTGAGCGAGCTCAAACTTACCGGGAGACGACTGATTCGCACCAGTAAAAGCTCCTTTTTCATAGCCAAATAACATCGACTCAAGCATGTTCTCGGGTATGGCTGCACAGTTAATCGCGACAAAGGGGCCATTCGCACGCTCAGAGTGCTGATGAATATAACGCGCCAACACTTCTTTACCCGTACCACTGGGCCCGGTAACCATTACGCTGGCTTCGCTGGCAGCTACCTTGCGGGCCATATTCAGAACAGCCTGGCTCGACTCTTCCTCGGCAACCGGTTCAATGTCGTTAATGGCACCGTCCGGCAAATACCTTTGTACCAAAGTCTGCAGTTTTTCTATTGAAAAAGGCTTCGTCAGGTAGTCGACAGCCCCTTCGCGCATCGCTACAACAGCATCATCCACCTTAGCAAAGGCGGTCATCATAATAACCGGAATGTCATACTGTTGGTTGTTCATGCTGCGTAATAGTTGCAAACCATCAATACCCGGCATTTGAACGTCACTAATCACTAAAGCTACCGGCTCTTTTTTCAGTATTAACAGAGCCTCTTCACCATTTGCAGCTTCCAGACACTGGCAGTCCGCCAGCTCCAAAGTATCGATAATTGCCTCACGCAAAGAAACATCGTCTTCAACAACCAGTACTTGTCGCTCAGCCATAACACACCTCGTTCAGTCGGTTCTCTGACCACTGGTGCACCGGCAAAGACAAGGTGAAACGACTGCCTTTAGCTGGCTGGCTTTCCCAGTCAATACTCCCGTTATGTGCCTTAACTACCGTTTGCACAACCGCCAGTCCTAAACCGGTACCGTTGGACTTTTCTGTAAAAAATGGGGTGAAGATATTGTCCAGTCTTTCTTCAGGAATGCCGCAGCCCGCATCAATAACGGAAACTCGCCAACTGTCATTATCGGCATCGGTCTTCACTAAGACCTCTTGTCCCGGCTGGCTGGCATCAACAGCGTTGTTAATCAGATTTTGTATCGCCCCGACTAATGCGGTTTGATTTGCCCGCAACACAGCTCCGGAAGCTGAATCAATGCAATTAATTTTTACCTGGTGCTGCTCAGCATAGTTTTCGGTATTGGCAAGAACTTGCTCAATCAGGCTGTGAGTGCTGAGATCATCCAACATGGGTTGCTCACCACTTTTAGCAAACAACAACATGTCATTGACCTGCTGCTCTAATGAATGCAATCGGGAAAGCAGTTTTGCAGAAAAGCGCTGCTGCTTCACCGGGGAAATCGTGCCCTGTTTAAGGTTCTGCGCGTAAAGAATCGCGGCAGAAAGAGGCGTTCTTATTTGATGTGCCAGAGACGCAACCATCTTTCCCATGGAGGATAAACGCTGCAGATGACTAATGCGGTTTTGCAGGCTACGGGTTTCAGTTAAGTCCGTTAAGACAATAAGCTGCCCTGGTTTTTCATTAACCACCGAGGTATCCAGCCTGACCCGGCGCCCGTTACGCAGAGACACTTCGTGCCAGTCATCCGCTTTCGGAGCAAACAGCTCGCTGACTAACTCGCGCCAGAGGTAACCTTTCAACGGATGACCCAAAAGCCCCGTTGCGTTGTCATTGCAATAATCCACAAGCCCATGACTGTCCAGTAAAATTACGGCATTTGGCATGGCATCAATAATTTGATGATAAGTGGCCATACTGACATCTCCAATTAACGACTATGGAGAGGTTAATGCAAAATAGATGCCAGTATGATTTCTATATTTTTCAATCGGTTGGGTTATTATTTGTTGTCAAAAGACTGACACTTACCTTTAGTCTTTCTGGATTCCGTACTTTTTCATCTTCTCAACCAGAGTCGTGCGCCGCATGCTAAGTAACTCCGCGGCCTTAGCCACCACCCAGTCCGACTTTTCCAGTGCCTGAGCAATCATTCCGGTTTCTATTTCTGTCAGCATGTCTTTTAAATTAACGCCATCGTCCGGTAATTCAGAGCTGTCATTAGCGGGTCCGACTTGCGCATCATCGCTGTCATCGTCCGACTCGTTGAAAATGGCACTAAGCGCTTCACGCTCCAGCATTTCTTCCGGGTAGTCGGGGCTGGGAGCACTGTGCTCAACATGCTGATATTTCGGCGGCAAGTCAGGAACATCCACCAGACTGTCAGGGTGCATAATGGTCAAGCGCTCAATCAGGTTCGTTAGTTCGCGCACGTTACCCGGCCAACGATGATAAGAAAGCGACTCCAGTGCCCTTTCCGTAAAGCGCACGCCCACACCACGCTCCTTTTTAAAACGCTGGGTCAGCTCCTGTAATAACAGTGGTACATCTTCCTGACGCTCTCTCAATGCAGGCATCTCAATCGGGAAAACGTTCAAACGGTAATACAAGTCCTCGCGGAATTTACCGTCAATGATCATCTGCTCCAGCTCACGGTGGGTTGCTGCAACAACTCGTACGTCGGCAACAATACTTTTACTGCCACCTACGCGCTCAAAAGTGCGTTCCTGTAAAACCCGTAGCAGCTTTACCTGCATTGGCATTGGCATATCACCAATTTCATCCAGAAAGAGGGTTCCCCCCTGAGCCAGTTCAAAACGCCCTTTGCGCGCGCCTATTGCCCCGGTAAATGCCCCTTTCTCATGGCCGAACAATTCACTTTCTAATAAGTCTCCGGGAATGGCACCGCAGTTCACAGGCACAAAAGGCCCCTTGTTGCGTTCTGATAAATCATGGATACCGCGGGCGACAACTTCTTTACCGGTTCCGGACTCTCCCAGAACAAGAACGTTGGCGTCGGTAACCGCCACTTGCTCGATTAACTGCCGCACATGTTTCATGGTGCGGCCATTACCAATTAAGGTCTGCTCCAGTTTACCACTGCCGGGATGCCGCGTTCTTGCGGGCTTAATTGGCATTTGCTGATGATACGCCTGACAGTAATGCAGCATATTGGACAAACTGGCGTAGTCAAAAGAGTCCTCCAAAGGACCAATGACATTGGCTTTTTGTAGCGCCTGATGCTGTTGCGTGTTCGCACAAATAAAAGGAAGGTGTGGCGAATCGCCGGCCAGCTCCATCAGGTTATCAATACCATTGCCGGCAATGACACACAGAGCATCGGTTGCAGAGAGTTTAAGAGTGTCCGAAGGAGATATGACTTCAACGGTTTCACCAATAAAGGTTAATACCGTTTCAAAATGCTGACGACGCTCTGGTTGCTGTTCAACCAGGTAGACTGTTCTTGTTTTTGTCATAGACGAGTTTACCGCAACGTCCTATTTCACATTTCCTAACACAAACGTTTCACCCGCACTCGAGAGATACCACTGCTCCTGCCCATCGACAGTTCGTGACTCTGCGTGTGAAACCCACTGATAGAATACATTGCGATGTACTCTTGCTGTCAATCCTCTTTGCATCACAATATAAGGGATGCCCTCTTTCATTGTGAGCGGATGTTCAGAACTTAATACCAGAGTATCACCGATATTGGTGGTTAACAGCAATAATTGCTCACCATCTTCTTCCCTTTGTTCCCAGTCGACGACAACAAAAGGCGTATCTTCAACAGTAATTTTAACTTTTTCAGCAGGTGTAACTAAAAAATAGTCGCCTTCCTCTACCACCAGGACCGAGGCAAACAGCTTAACCAGCGCCTCACGCTTTATCTGACTCCCCTGATAAAACCAATCACCATTAGCGGCAATGTGAATCGGAATCTCGCCACAATAAGGCGGATCCCACAATTCGGTTGGCGCGTGTTGATGTTTTTCCAGTTCAGAGATCAAACGGTTCAGTGACATAAATCAAAGCTTAGTCGACTAACTTCTTCTGTCTCAATAAATACCAAAGCGTTGCTTCTGTACGGTTTGATACTTTTATGGCCTTAAATATTGCTGATAAGTGCACACGAATGGTGCCTTCGGTAATACCCAGAATATTGGCTATCTCTTTATTCGATAAGCCCTGCGCCAATAATTGCATAATCTCTAATTGCCGTGGAGACAGGAAACTTTCAGCGCCGCTGGACTTATCACGAGGTTCATTCAGATGCGGGTCATCAGGAATATGACGATCACCATTTAGCAAGGCGCGAATAGCCAGCTTAGCCTGCTCAGCTGAACTGTCTTTCGGCAAATAGCTACGAACCCCTGCCGCCAGTACTTGGCGTACTTCGGAGATAGACCGTGGGCGCGTAAACAAGACGATGTGCGTGCGCGGCGCAACTTTCTTTAAACGTTGCAGAGCGGGACGGATTTCGGCATCCGGCAAATCCATCTCTAAAAAAATCAGATCGTAATCATCAGCTGCTAAATAACTTTCCGCAATCTCGAACGAATCAGCCTCATAGATTGAGGGTTGATTCGCATAGTTGGTAAGAATTTGTATAAGACCAGCACGCATAAAAAACTGCGGATCAATAATTAGAACTTTCATCCTGAAATCCAAAATAATGCCTATTCAATTAACTTTTAGCATACCTAAATTATAACAGACAGCAAGTTTTTTACGGTTATCTAACAGCTTCCCGAATGTCATGTTAACTTAGTTAACAAAAACTTCCGGCAACACCTAGGCGGTTGTACAGTAAAAACGCTATAGTGTTGTCTAAATTATTTGCCACGGAGTTAAATTACAATGCGACGCATTACCTGCTTAGTTATAAGCCTGGGCTTATCAGCTTCAGCCATCGCCGACACCTTATATACCAACATGAAGGGTTACACCCTGACCAGCCCTGCCGGAGAAAATGCGGTATTACAGCAGTTCTCTACCATGCTGGTGGAAAACGGAAAGGTTCAGGCGATAGGCGGCGAGACTCTCGCCCAACGCTTTGCTGATACAGACAGTACGGTCGACATGAATGGCAAAACCGTACTCCCGGGGTTAACTGACGCCCACGGCCATATCCAAAGTTTGGGCAACAGTCTTCTGCAGGTTGATTTGCGCGACACTGAATCTGTTTCTGACGCAGTCCAAAAGGTTCGCAGCTACGCTAAAGAGCAGCAGGAAATAGAATGGATTACCGGCCGCGGCTGGAACCAGGAACAATGGAAGAAAAAAGTCTTCCCGAGTGCAGCAAATCTTGATGAAGTTGTCAGTGACCGTCCCGTCTGGCTGATGCGCGTCGACGCCCACGCAGGCTGGGCAAACAGCGAAGCGCTGCGCCGCGCGGGTATTGATAAAAATACCGTCTCTCCTGAAGGTGGCGAAATTATCCGTGACGAACAGGGTAACCCCACCGGTGTTCTGGTCGATAATGCAATGCAGCTGGTTGAAGACATTATTCCCGAACCTTCGCTTCAACAGCAACGGGCCGCATATGAGTTGGCTTTTCAGCACCTGGTTAAACTTGGCATTACCAGCGTCCACGACGCAGGCATTAATTCTGACGAAATTTCCATTTACAAAGGTTTGCATAACCAAGGTCGTATGCCGCTTCGGGTTTACGGCATGATTGCAGCGACCGAGCCGAAGCTCGCTCAACTTCTGGCTGAAGGGCCTTACGAAACCCGGGACCAGAAACTGGCTATTCGCAGCGTTAAAATATATGCCGACGGTGCGCTTGGAAGCCGCGGAGCAGCACTGATTGAGCCTTACAGCGATGACCATGACAACCACGGGCTAATGGTAACTTCAGAAGAGAAGATTCAGGATCTCTATAAACTGATCATCCCACACGGTTTTCAGATAAATACCCACGCCATTGGCGACCGTGCTAACCGTGTCGTTCTGGATAATCTGGCCGAAGTCTATGATGAACTGGGTGGCCGCAATTTACGTAACCGCATTGAACACGCACAAATTGTGCACCCGGATGACCTGAAACGTTTTACCGAGCTTAATCTGATTGCTTCGATGCAACCGACCCACGCTACCAGCGACAAAAATATGGCGGAAGATCGTCTGGGTTCTGAACGTATGGCCGGAGCCTATGCATGGCAAACATTGCTGGATGAGGGTACCGTTATCGCCGCAGGATCTGACTTTCCGGTTGAATTAGCGAACCCTTTCTACGGGCTGCACGCAGCCGTTACTCGTCAGGACCGCGATAATATGCCTTCGGGTGGCTGGTACGCCGAAGAGAAAATGAGCCTTGAACAGGCTTTGCGTTCATTTACCATTGATGCCGCTTACAGTGCCTGGCAGGAAAAGTCACTCGGTTCGCTTGAACCCGGTAAATGGGCTGACTTTATTGTACTGGAGCAGGACCCTTTTGCCGTTGATGCCAGCCAAATTTGGCAGACTCAAGTTGAACAGACCTATGTTGCAGGCGAACGCGTTTACTAATGGAGTAGCAGCATCATGAACGATGACTTTCTGTTTTCTGAGGACGAGCCCGATGTGGCCGTTGAAGAGGTTTGCGAGCCTTATCATGTGTTGATTGTCGATGACGATGAGGAAATTCATACCATCACCAAAATGGCACTGGGTGAATTTAAGCTTGATGGGCGTCCACTGGAGTTCCATTCGGTTTACTCGGGAAAAGACGCCATTGCGTTTTTGCAGGAAAACACCGACATCGCCATGATGCTGCTGGATGTGGTTATGGAAACTGACCACGCGGGCTTAGATGTCGCGCAATGGGTGAGAGAAACCCGGAAAAACCGGTTAATCCGCATTGTTCTGCGTACCGGGCAACCTGGTCAGGCACCAGAAGAGGACGTCATAGCGCGTTATGACATTGATGACTATAAGGAAAAGACCGAGCTGACTTATCGCAAGTTAGTGACTCTTATGTACTCGTGCCTTCGCGCTTACCGAGACTTAAAAGCTATTGAACGCAACAAACGGGGCTTAGAAAAAGTCATTAACGCATCGGCAGAGGTGTTTTCGGCCCGCTCAATGCACGGCTTGTGTCAGGGGATACTGGAACAGCTTGTTGCCCTAATCACCTTGTCTGACGACGCTATGTACTGCCGAATTGACGCGTTAACCGCCAGCTCGAATACCAGTGAACCCTTTGAAATTATTGGTGGCACCGGAGAATACGAAGGTGCGGCAGGACAACCGATAAAAAGTGAAATTGACTGGAATATCGTTCGCCCAATGCAACAAAGTTCGCAAAATGTCGACTTCCGGATAGTAGACAATAATTACTACGGCCTTTATAAAACCAGCAGCTCACGCCAGTATTTGCTCTTCATTCGCGGTGTCCGTGACTTATCTGAGCTTGATCAAAACTTGCTGGGCCTTTTTGTGAATAATAGCTCCATTGCTATTGATAACCTGCAGGCCACTGAGAACGAACGAGAAGCTCAGCGTGAATTGCTTTATTGCGTTGGAGAGGCTATTGAAAAGCACTCCATCGATGAAATCAGCCATCATGTTAAACGATCAGCCGAAATGGCCGGGCAACTGGCCATTTTTGCCGGCGCAACGCACGAACAGGCGGAAGCTTTAAAACAAGCTGCATCAGTCTACGATATAGGTAAAGTATCGGTACAAATGGAGCTCGCTCAGCGTGCCGATGTCTTAAGTATTCACGACTACGAAGAAATTATGCAGAAAGTAATTCAGGGTCATGATTACTTACGTCAAACTGATACCGCTGTGGCGAAAATCGCGGCTGCTATTGCGCAGGATATTCATGAACGCTGGAATGGTTCGGGTTTTCCAAGTCAGAAGTCAGGCAAAGACATTGACCTTAATGCCCGTATAATGACCATCAGCAGCCATTTTGATGCACTGCGCACACAGCGCAATTATCGTGACGCCAAAGAATCTAAAGACGCTGCCGATTATCTGTTGCAACACAGCGGCAGGTTCTTCGACCCTGAGCTGGTCGGGCTTATGCTGGACAATCTGGATGCGATGGAAAAAATACGACAGCGTTACCTGGATAAGAAGTAATATAATAAGCGACTGGAAACTGAAAACGGGGCCTTCCCCAAGTCCATAAGGAGCGGTCATGGATTTACAAGCAATGCGCAGAGAGTACGGTTTAGGCAGTTTGCACCGGGAGCAGTTGAATTCAGACCCGATCAAACAATTTGAACTCTGGATGCAACAAGCCATAGACAGCGGCTTATTGAGCGATCCTACCGCGATGACAGTGGCAACGGTTAATAATGAACGTGTACCAAGCCAGCGTATTGTTTTATTGAAAGGCTATGACCATAAAGGCTTCCGTTTTTACACCAATAAAAACAGTCAAAAAGGCCAGGATATAAGCACTAACTCGCAGGTTAACCTGCACTTTGCCTGGCTTCCGCTGGAACGACAAATTAGCATTACCGGCAGCGCTATCCCGCTGGATAGTGAAGATAACGACCGCTACTTCCATTCTCGTCCCAAAGAAAGTCAGGTAGCCGCCCTTGCTTCGCAGCAAAGTCGCCCGGTAGAAAGCCGCGATGTACTGGAAAGCCACTATAAGTCGCTACTGCGTGAATATGAGAATACCGAAGTGCCACGCCCTGAACACTGGGGGGTTATTGCATCGAGCCTCAGCAATTTGAGTTCTGGCAAGGCGGCCAGCATCGTTTGCATGACCGCTACCTGTACAGCAAAGATGGCGCTCACTGGCGTATTACCCGCTTACAGCCTTAGGTAATTCAACCCCACAAAACTCAGCGCAGCGTTGCAGCACTTTTAACGTTGCGCGGCTGTAGTAAACACCCTGCTGCAATTGCTCACGTTTGCGTTGCTGAGCGGCTTCTCCGGGAATACGCACCGGTTGTTGCGGATCGGCTGCCGCACTTTTTCGGCTGTCTTCCAACAAATCATCAACCTGCTGTAAAAACGCCTGTTTATCCCCAAAAGCTTCCGGATCAATCACTTGTATCCATACCGAGTTCGCGTCACCGTCATCAGCACCCTGCCGGCGACCATACTGACTTAACGCCATGGACCAAATTTCGCTGAACAGTGTCAGACCATAACCTTTATAGCCGAGCTGTTCTCCACCCAGCGGCGCTATCGCGCTACCCGGCGAGTCGAAAAACGTTAACGGGTCGTCGGTCCATTCGCCATCGGGTTTAATCAATGCTTTGTATGGCAACTTCGTGCCGTTGGCTTTTGCCTGACGCACTTTCCCCGCGGCAGTCATAGAGAAGCTGATATCAAATAGCAGTGGATTGCCGGAGCTGGGCACGCCCACCGCAAAAGGGTTGGGAGAAAATACCGCTTCTTTACCACCAAAAGGTGCCACAGCACGTTGTCCGGGCGTTGAGCACATCAAGCTGACGACCAACCCCTGCTCAGTCGCTATAGTCAAATAAGCGGCTAATGAGGCTACATGCTGACTGCGTCTTACAACCACGGTTCCGGTACCGGCTTGTTGCGCCATTTTGCAGGCGGCATCAATAGCCTGCGGTACCACGTAGGGACCCGGTAAAAATTGGGCGTCCCAGTTCGCAGCCGCAGCACGCTCACTTAATACCACAGGCTGCCCTTTTGCCAGGCTCTTGCCATCACGCAGCCATTGGCAATTGTTCAACAGGCGAATTAAACCATGGGTACTAAAACCCAGTAAATCACCTTCCAACAGGTAATAACTTACATTGCGCGCGACCTCCCCCGAAGCCCCCGCCTCGGTCAGACAAGTTCGCGCCCAGTCCGATAATTCTGAATAATCAAAACGTACAACATCAGTGCTCATGAAATTTCCTCTTGGTCACGGCCTGCAGGTCGTTTAAGCTACGCATACGACATTATCAAGGAGTAGAGATTGTGTCATCAGCTAACACAATAAACCGCATTGCCGTTATAACCAGTGGTGGCGATGCCCCGGGCATGAATGCCGCTATCCGAGCCGTTGTTCTGGCCGCGGAGAACTATGGTATCGAGGTCATGGGCTTTCGTCATGGCTATGAAGGACTCTTAAATAACGACTTTGTAAAGTTAGATCGCAAAGACGTTGAACACATATTGCAGTATTCGGGCACTATTATTAAAAGTGCCCGCAGTGAGCGTTTCAGAACCGAGGAAGGTGCGCGCGAAGCAGCAACAAATTTAGACGCACACCAAATTGACGCCTTTATCGTTATTGGCGGCGACGGTTCATTTCGCGGCGCTGAACATTTAGCCAACTTTTGGGAAGGTCCTATTATAGGCATACCCGGCACCATCGATAATGATCTCTTTGGCACGGATAACACTATTGGCTATGACACGGCAGTAGAAACAGCCATGGATGCGCTGGACAAAATTCGGGATACCGCCGAGGCCATGGATCGCGTATTCATCGTTGAGGTTATGGGCCGCAATGCCGGTTATATTGGTATTAGCAGCGCTATGGCAAGTGGTGCCGAGCGAATGATTCTGCCCGAGCTACAAAAAGATAAACCCTTAACCGTAGCGGCTTTGGTTAAGCACATTGAGTCAGTACAGCGCGTACGCGGAGACTCCAGCTACGTTATGGTGTTATGTGAAAATCAATGGCCTGGTGGTGCAGTTCGACTTGCGGAACAGCTAGAAGATCGTCTTAACTTACCCTGTCGTCCGTGTTTACTCGGCCACGTTCAACGCGGCGGACGCCCTACGGCAATGGATCGTATTTTAGGTACTCGTCTGGGTGTGCACGCTGTTGAGTTAGCCCAGCAACAGAAAACTGGCGTTATGGCTGGTGTTACCGCGAACGAACTCAGCGAAACACCGTTCGCTGACACTTGGACTCAACGTAAAAAATTGAGCGAAGAGTTAATTAATATTCAACAAAGTCTGTTTAATCCGATCAAAAAAGATCGCAGCAAATCGACAAAGTAAGAGAGGTCTGCAACGACAATGCCCCTAACGCCACTAACGGTGCCACTACCCGTACCATTAAATGACCCGAGCCGCCCGTTTTTCGGCGCCGAGCACAGCACCGACTTACATCCGGGACATACCCATATTCTTGGGTTTGGTTTTGATGGTACCGCCTGCTTTCGTAAAGGCACCCGAGAAGGGCCCGACGGTTTACGCGCGGTTTCTGAGGACATTGAATCTTACTCGCCGTACCTTGACGCCGACTTAGAAGATCAAAGCTTCTACGACTTAGGCAACCTGCGTCTGGGCTTCGATGACGATGAAGAAAAGCAATGGCATCACGCGGTTCACGACTTTAACGCGATATTTGATTCCGTCGACCTGGCTCAGCAAAAAATTAAACTGCTGACCTTAGGCGGTGAGCATTCTATTTCTTATGCGCCTATTGTGAAGTACTTGCGACAATACCCCGATATGGTGTTGCTGCATCTGGATGCTCACGCTGATTTACGCGATGGCTTCCTCGGCTACCATTATTCGCATGCATCTATTATTCGTCGTTCAGTCGATCACTTTGGTCCCGGCCATGAGCTCATTCAATACGGCATTCGCTCCGGGACACGCGACGAGTACCAATGGATGAAAGAACACAAAACCATTCGCAGTTCGCGTAAAGACTTTCTCGACAGTGTGGAAGCTATTGCTAAAGACCGTCCAGTTTACCTGACGCTGGATCTCGATTATTTCGATCCTTCTTTTTTACCTGGCACAGGAACTCCGGAGCCGGGCGGTGAAGATTTCCATTCCTTTGTCAGCCTGATGAAACTCCTGCGCCAGAAAAATCTGGTGGGTGCTGACGTGGTTGAATTGTCACCACAAATAGACCCAACCGGTAACTCCGACGTGTTCGCCGCTAAAATTGTGCGCGAATTATTACTCGTTTTACAACAGTCGGGAGCCTGAGATGTCAGACTGGAATATTGATCAAGCAGAAGAACTGTACGGTGTTAACCGCTGGGGCGCGGGCTATTTCTCCATTGGCGAAAACGGCAATATTCAAATTCGCCCCAACCACCGCCTGCCAGATGTCACCATTGATATGAAAGAAGTAGTGGATGAAATTATTTCGGAAGGTATTCAGTTTCCAGCCGTTATCCGTTTTCATGACATTTTGCGCTCGCAGGTTGAAATCATTAACGAGACTTTCGGTAAGCTGATAGCTGACGCCAATTATCAGGGGCAGTATTGCGGTGTATTTCCCATTAAAGTGAACCAAATGCGCGAAGTGGTTGAAGAGATCATGGACGCAGGTGAACCTTATAACTATGGCCTTGAGGCTGGCTCTAAGCCGGAGCTGATGGCAGTAATGGCGTACAACGACAATCCCGATGCGCTGACGATTCTCAACGGCTACAAGGACAAAGACTACCTGACTCTGGCACTGCTTGGCCGTCAGCTTAAACGCAAAATGATCATCGTTATTGAAAAGTTCAGCGAACTGGAAATGCTGATCCCGTTGGCCAAACAAATGGACGTTGAACCCATGATTGGTCTGCGCTCAAAAATGATGGTAAAAAGCTCCGGTAAGTGGGCAGGCTCCAGCGGCGACCGCGCTAAGTTTGGTTTAAGTATTGCCGAAATTTTGAATGTTATTGAACGGCTGCGCGAAGAAGACATGTTGCACTGTGCCAAGCTGCTGCATTTCCACATTGGTAGCCAGCTGTCCGATATTCGTAAAATTAAAGAAGCCGTCAACGAAGGCGCGCGTCTGTACGCCAAATTAGTACAGGAAGGCGTGCCTTTAGAATATCTGGATATCGGCGGCGGTCTAGGCATCGACTACGACGGTACCAGCACCACCAGCGACTCCTCGCGCAATTACTCCACAGAAGAGTACGTTGCTGACGTTGTCTGGGGTGTGAAGCAAATTTGTGACCTGGAACAGGTGCCCCACCCTAACTTAGTCAGTGAAAGTGGGCGTGCGATGACCGCGCACCACAGCTGCGTGGTCACTAATATTGTGGGCGAAATGAAACCGGCCGGTACACAGTTCGATATCAGCGCCAGCGAGAACGAACACATTTTAGTTAAGAACATGCGCGAACTGCACAGCTCCGGCGACCAGTTCCACCCGCAGGAACGTTATAACGACGCCGCCGGCTATAAGCAAAATGCCTACGAAGCCTTTAAACTGGGTATATTATCACTCAGTGAAATGGCCAAGCTGGACACCATGTACTGGCAAATACTTACCGACATTCACCATTCGCTGGATAAAGACAGTTACGTTATTCAGGAGCTGGAAGAGTTAGAAGACATGCTCGCCAGTCAGTACCTGTGTAACTTTTCGGTATTTCAGTCAGCCGCCGATACCTGGGCCATCGGGCAAGTACTGCCAGTGGTGCCTATCTCGCGCCTGAACGAGCAGCCCGAAGTACGCTGCTCAATTGTCGATATTACCTGCGATAGTGACGGTAAGCTCAGTAAGTACGTTGAAGGCACTGAAATCAGCGATCACATCCCCATGCATAACTTGCGTAAAGGCGAGGATTACCACGTAGGCTTATTCCTCACCGGCGCCTACCAGGACGTTATGGGCGATATGCACAACCTCTTTGGCCGCCTAACCGAAGTGCATGTTTACTGTCACGACGATGAACCCGGCGACTTTTATATTGAAGAAGTGGTACCGGGCACATCGGCCGAAAAAGTACTGCAAACTATGCAGTATAATACCGAGTACATGGCCAAAACTGTGAAGAAACAAATTGACCGTCAGGTACGTAAAGGCTCACTGGCGCCACGTGAAGGTGTTCGCTGGACAAACTTTTACGAGCACTGTTTAGCCGGCAGCACCTACTTACGCGTTGAATAATTCACCAAAACAACCGCTTAATGTGCAATTACTGAGCAAACAGTAAAAAAGGCACGAAAAGCGGTTGACTCGAAACCGAAAAAAACGTTTAATACACGCCGTTGCCCGGATAGCTCAGTCGGTAGAGCAGAGGATTGAAAATCCTCGTGTCGGTGGTTCGATTCCGCCTCCGGGCACCACATATTGCAAGGCCTCGCTGGAAACAGCGGGGCTTTTTTGTTTTAGGCATTGTGCCAATTTTGTACCAACCAAGCCTTCATCAATGCAAAGATAAAAAAGCACGCCCAAGAACGAGCGTGCTTAAATACTTCAACTTATTCTACATGGGTTCCTTTAAAACGTTGTACTAAGTAATACAACGCTGGCAGCACCACCAAAGTCAATAATGTCGACGAGACAATGCCGCCGATTACCACAGTAGCCAGTGGTCGCTGTACCTCAGCGCCGACACCGGTATTAAATGCCATAGGGACAAAGCCCAGGCTAGCTACGAGAGCAGTCATCAGTACAGGTCTTAACCGTTGTTGCGCGCCTTCAAACACCGCATCTTTCAACGGCAGTCCGTCGCGCAGCAGTTGCCGTATGAATGTCAGCATGACCACGCCGTTCAAAACCGCCACGCCCGACAGTGCAATGAAGCCGACTGCAGCGGAAATTGATAGCGGCATATCGCGCAGCGCTAATGCGAATATCCCGCCGGTCAGCGCTAAGGGAACGCCTGTAAATATTACGAGTGCACTGCTCAGCGAATTAAAAGCACTGTATAGCAGGCCAATAATTAATAGCAGCGCTAATGGCACAACCAAACTCAACCGTTGGGAAGCTGATTGCAGCTGTTCAAAGGTACCGTCGTAGTTAACCCAATAACCTGCTGGCAAATCAACGTCAGTCGTTAGCGCATCCTGAACATCTGCCACAAAAGAGCCCAAATCACGATCTTCAACATTCGCACTCACAATAACATTGCGTTTGCTACTTTCTCGGTTAATTTGGTTCGGTCCACTTTCCAAACTCAATTCGGCGACCTCTCCCAACGGCACATAGCGCAGCTCAGGGTTGCCGGCAGGCAGATCAATAGGCAGTGATTTAAGCTGTTCAATGCTCTTACGCCATTCTTTGTCGAGACGTACCATTAGCTTGAAGCGTTTATCCCCCTCGTAAATAATCCCTGACTGAACTCCACCAACCGCAGCTTGAACTGCTCGTTGTACATCAGCGACTGTTAGGCCTAATAACGCTAAATGATCACGCTTAGGTATAACTGAGAGTGTCGATAAACCGGTCATTTGTTCAACCCGAACGTCAGCAGCGCCATCAACGGTGCGAATGACTGCGGCGGCTGAGTCGCCTAACCGTTTAAGCGTTTGCAAGTCATCGCCATAAATACGAACCCCCAAGTCAGCTCGAACGCCTGCAATAAGTTCGTTAAAGCGCATTTCAATGGGCTGAGTGAACTCGTACTTATTACCGGGAAGCTCTTGCACAGCAGTTCGTATTTCAGCAACCAGTTGCTCTTTGGGTTTCTCTGGATTTGGCCAGTCCTCACGCTCCTTTAAAATAATAATGGTATCAGCAACGCTCGGTGGCATAGGGTCGGTCGCAACATCCGGGGTACCAATTTTTGAGAATACCAGTTTAACTTCGTCAAAGCGTGACACCACAGACTCGACATCTTTTTGCATTGCTATAGACTGCTGTAAGCCAGTCCCCGGAATGCGCAAGGCATGCATGGCAATATCGCCTTCATCAAGCTGTGGCAAAAACTCAGTTCCCATGCGACTCGCCTGAAACAGTGATACCGCAAATAACCCAAAGCCAAGCAAAATAATGACAACTGGAAGCTTTAATGTTTGCCGTAGAGCCGGCTGATACACTTTGCGGGCCGCTCGCATTATTCGGTTTTCGCCGTGCTTAATATTGCCACGGACAAATATTGCAATAGCAGCGGGTACAAAGGTAACACTGAAAATCAGCGCACCTAACAACGCCGCTACAACCGTAAACGCCATGGGATGGAACATCTTGCCTTCCACGCCACTTAACGCAAATATTGGCAGGTAGACCAGCATAATAATCAGTACACCAAAAACGGCTGGGTTGAAGACCTCACGTGTACTGTGAGTCACTTCAATTAAACGCTCTTTGGTTGTCAGCACCCTACCGAGGCGTTGTTGAGCATTCCCCAGGCGCCGCAGCGCGTTCTCGACAACAATGACCGCACCGTCGACAATAATGCCAAAATCTATTGCGCCCAGGCTCATTAAATTACCAGACACCTTGTTGGCAACCATGCCGCTTACCGCAAACAGCATACTTAACGGAATGACACAGGCGGTAATTAGTGCTGCACGGGCATTTCCGAGTAGAATGAAAAGCACGACAATAACCAGCACGGCACCTTCAAACAGATTTTTCTCTACCGTTGCAATGGTTTTATCCACTAAGGATGTGCGGTTATAAACCGTTTCGATGACGACACCGTCTGGCAAGCTTCGTTGCACCTCCTCAATTTTATTGGCGACATTCTGTGCAACAATACGGCTGTTCTCGCCGATAAGCATCATGGCCGTGCCCAATACCACCTCGCTCTCGCCCGAGGTTGAAGCGCCAGTGCGTAATTGTTCTCCCAGTTTGACCTCAGCCACGTCACTCACGCGCACCGGTGCATCATCACGTTTTGTCACGACCACATCACGAATATCGTCAAGTGTCTTAAGCTGTCCAGGCGAACGCACCAACCATTGCTCACCATTTTTCTCGATATAACCGGCACCAGCGTTTCTATTGTTAAGATCCAATGCTGCCAAAAGGTCCTGCATGGTCACTTTATAGGCCAGCATACGACCGGGGATGGGAGCCACCTGGTATTGCTTTTCATAACCCCCCACACTATTAATCTCGGTAACACCGGGTACCTTGACCAGTTGCGGCTTAATGATCCAATCCTGAATAGTACGCAACTGCTCGGGCGTATACGCCTCGCCATCGGCATTGGTAGCCCCCTCTTTCGCGCGTACTACATAATTAACAATTTCACCAAGGCCGGAGGCTATTGGCCCCATCGTCGGCTCAATACCGTCGGGTACTTCTCCCCTTACCTTTTGCAATCGCTCACTGATTTGCTGTCTAGCCCAGTAAATATCGGTGCCCTCTTCAAACACCACGGTAACTTGCGACAACCCATAGCGTGAGATCGAGCGGGTGTAGTCCAGCTTTGGTAAACCTGCCATCGCGGTTTCCACCGGATAAGAAATACGTTGTTCGGTTTCTAATGGCGAATAGCCTGGCGCTTCTGAATTTATCTGGACCTGAACATTGGTAATATCCGGCACAGCATCGATGGGTAGCTTTAATGTGCTATAAACGCCCGCAGCTGCTACTAACAAGGTTGCGGCAAGCACCAGCCATCGACGCTCAACCGCAAAGCGAATGAGTGCATCTATCATTGTTTACTCTCCCTAATGGCTGTGGCCTGCGCCTTGTTTTAGAATGTCAGCCTTTATCAAGTAGCTGTTTTCAACGACATAACTTTCGCCATTTTCAATACCCAATAACACCTCGGTGTATTCACCGTCAGTTCGGCCTAGTTCAACTTCTCGAGCTTCGAAACGATTACCCTCTTTAACAAAAACAACGGGGTTATCGTCTAAACGTTGCACAGCATCATTGTTTATCGCCAAGCTCGCGTTAAAGCTGTCTGTAACGACATCCGCTTTTACGTGCATTCCCGGTCGCCAATGCCCCGACTGATTGGGCAGCTCGATACGTGCGCGTGCAATATGTCCGCCGGTCATTTGTGGAGATAGATAAGAAATCGTCCCTTCGACAGTCTTGTGGTGATGCAAGTCGTAAACATGTGCCGTCTGGTCTTCTGCTAATGACTCAATGTTCTCCGGAAACGCTGAAAGCTCCACCCAGACCGATGATGGATCCAGGACTTCAAATAATGGCTTTTGCTCAACCACTTCACCAACATTGGTAAAACGTGCAGTTACCTCTCCGCTAATTGGGCTGATGACTTCAAATGCCGTGCCTGTCGTAACATTCTCAACAACAGCCAGGGTTTGCCCGGCTCTTATAGCATCGCCGATATTGGCCTTTAACGATGTAACAATACCTTTGTACTTAGCACCGATATGCACGATATTGTTGTTATTGGGCGCTATTACCCCAAAAATAGTCTGCATTACTCGAAGGTTTTGAGCGCTCGCTGTTGCCAACGTTAATTTCGCGTTTTCTATTGCTGCATCACTTAAATTGGTATGGGGTACTTCATGCTCTGCGTGTTTTTCCTCATAAGCCAATACGGGCAGTGAAAAAATGGCGATGCAGAACAGAGTGATCACTGAATTGAAAGTCATGGTTGTACTCCTAAAAACGGCTGTCCGGTCATGCGCTCTAATTGGATGATGTCGCTGTAAATCGCATGTTGACGGGAGACTTTTTCATACTCGAGTTTGGCTAACTCCGTTTGCGCGTCTAACACTTGCAACAAAGAGTGCGTTCCGCGTGCGTAACCCTGTTGAGTTTGTTCAAGTAATTGCTCAGATAATGGCATCAGTCGCTGGTTTATCTTTTGCAGATAACTTTGGTGAGTTTGCAAACTGTGCACTAGCGATAAAGCCAGTGATTTTAGTTGCTGCCGAACCTGTTTTTGCTGCGCAAGGTTAGACTGATGCAGTAATCGGCTTTGTTTTATGCGACCGACGTTAGGGTCAGTGAACTGCAATGGCATCGATGCCTGAACGATTAAACCTACATCATCGAACTCATTATTGTAGCGAGCCCCGACACCAACGGTAATATCCGACTTTGAGTCCGCTGCTAACGCTCTGGCTTGCGCTTGTAGAAGTTGCTCAGAGTCCAGTAAACGCAAATACTCCGGCGCCCGATTAACAGCCGATAACACGTTGGCTTTTTCCGGCAGACTTAGCGGAAAAGAAAAGCCTCCAGAGACCCGCTTAAAGTTGAGCTCGCCTGCCCACATTGACGCCAGTTCGGTTTGTTTCTTTTTTAGTTTGCCGTTCAACTCGTCCGAGAAAGCGTATTGGCGTTCTAATTGCAATTGAATACGGATAACCTCGGACCTAGGCACCGCGCCAGCTTCTACACGCTCCTGCGCCACTTTTATCAGTCGCTCAGTTCGCTCAATTTGACGCTCGCTGGTATGCGAAACTTGCTGAAGTTTTAAAACGTCATAGAAACGCTGTGTAGTTTCCGCCAAGACCTCAATTTGACGATACTCGAACTCCGCTCGCTGAGCTTTTTCTTTTTCGGTTGCAGCTTCAACGCGTAACTGCCGTTTGTCCCCTAATTCTATGAGCTGAGAAAAGGATACGGTTAACTGTGAGCTACTGATACCTTCTAACCGTCCTGAACCAGCGAAGTTTTCTATTTCCGCAGATACCCTTGGGTTAGGTGAAAACTCAGCCTGCTCTATCAGTGCTCCTGCAGCTCTTATTTTATAATCATATTCCAGTAACTCAGGGTTATTCTTGAGCGTTTTTTGTAACGCCTCTTTCAGCGTTAAATCTGTCGTAGCAGCCGTCGCCGCAGGCACTAGCGCGCCTAAGCAAAAGGCTGCCACGAAGTATAAATACTTCATGTTGCTTCTCCATTAACTTATAGGTTTTAAAAAGTCTAAGTTAACGGTTACGCGTTTGGTGGAGGTACAGGGGGTTGGTGAGTCAGGCTTTGGCCAAAATCCACAGAGTTTGAGTTGGACGCCAGAATTACTGGCGTTGCAGAAACGGAAATTCCATAGCCGGTAATACAACTTATGTGAGCATGAAATTGATGTTCATGATCGAGAGCTGGTTGCTCTGTAGTTGAATTTTTATGCTCGATATCATGCTCTAAATCAAACACAACATCGACACTTTGGTGACTCGGGTCTTCGATATGCCCAGCAGCAGACGCACAGGTAAAAAAGCTGTGTATTAATACGACCACGATGAGCAACCAAGATATTTTCATGACGGGCACTTTATCGAATAAAAGCCCAAAAAACCAGTGGAGAGACTCATCAGGCGCTGTGAACATATACATCCACTCACTTCCGTTATATGCTTATTCTAAAGTTGCTATAATAATGTTGCTGCATCATGAAAATAGATCGCTCATTCAGAAAGCTTGCCAATACTCTTCCTTACATGCTCGCTTTTGTAGATAACAAGCGACGCTACAAGTTCGTAAATACAGCGTATGAGAATTTTTTTGGTGTAAAACTAAAGAATATAAAAAGCAAAACAATCGCTGAAATTGTGGGTGATGACTCCTACCAGAAAATTTCTAAAATTCACGACCGCGTTCTACAGGGCGAAGAGCTTGAGCTGTCCGAGAGGGTAGAGCTGAATGACGGACGTAGCATTCAACTCGAGATAAACTATATACCCAATGTCGAAACTCTCAGCAAACGGGTTAATGGCTTTTTTGCAATAATCAATGATGTGACCGAGTATGCCAGCGCAGCTGAGGTTTTACGTGCTGTACACGATGTCGTCAATCGACAGTCAAAAACACTGTCCACTGATCGCATTGCCAAGCTTCTTAAACTTGGTTGTCATTACTTACATGCACAAACAGGGCTTGTCAGCCATGTTACTGATGACGACTACGTCGTCAAATACGCCTACTCCGAAGCGGAAGATATTCCTGCAGACACAACGTTTTCGTTGGGTGAAACATACTGTTCTGTGACACTCGAGTCTAACAAAGTCATCGCTACCACGCACGCCTCAACAAGCAGTGAATATGCTGGACACCCATGTTTTGAAAAATTTCAGTTGGAAACTTATCTGGGCTTACCCATTAAAATTAATGGACAAACGTGGGGAACACTCAACTTTACGAGTCCAGAAGCACGTCTTACACCATTTACCGAACTTGATATAGAGCTAATGAGCCTAATATGTTCTGCTATCGAGAATATTATTATCAATTCTTCTAAAACAAAAAAATTGGAAAAGCTAGCTTATACCGACTTTTTGACGGGCCTTTCAAATCGTCTGTTCATAACTGAGCGTTTTGAAGAGTTACAGCCAAACGATAATCAGACGTTAAATATAACCTGCTTTGCCATAATTGATATAGATCATTTCAAAACGATAAATGACAATTACGGCCATGATGCAGGTGATAAAGTACTTCAACAGACAGCCCGAAAAATAGCAGAACAAGTGCGCGCCAGTGACTGCGTATCTCGCGTTGGAGGCGAAGAGTTCGCCGTCATATTGACAAACATCCCACGCGAAAACGCTCAGTCTACCCTTGAAAAACTTCGTCAATTAGTTGCTGAGAATAAGGTGGCTCTAGGGGATAAAAGCGTCGTCAATGTCACCGTATCAATAGGTGCAACAGAGCTCACAGTAGATGATGAATTTAATACCGCCTACAAAAAAGCTGATATCGCACTTTACCAAAGTAAAAAGCAAGGCAGGAACAGGGTGACTTGGCATTACGAGTAAAGCTACAGAGCGTTTAGAAGAAACCCTGTGTATCTGCAGGACCTCTTCTCATTCTGTCTCAGACTAAATATCAATAAGCGCCTTCGCTATAAATCAGCTCATAGCTATGACTGTAAATTTCTAAGATATTCCCAAACGGGTCTTCCATGTAAATCATGCGGTAAGGTTTTTCGCCAGGGTAATAATAACGAGGCTTTTCCATGCGTCGTTTACCACCAGCCGCTTCAACACGGTCAGCCAACTCCTCAACATTGGGATCTTGCACACAAAAGTGGAAAATTCCGGTTTTCCAGTATTCAAAGTTGTCATCAGGGTTCTGTTGATTCTCGAACTCAAATAGCTCTATGCCAATTCTGTCACCTGTCGACAGGTGCGCAATCCGAAAGCGATTCCAGCCGGCTCCGAAAACATCGGTACACATTTCACCTATCGCACTGTCGTCTTCCTCTATATCGGTTGGTTTCATAATCAAATACCAGCCCATAACCTGAGTATAAAACTCAACGGCTTGTTCCAAATTTGGGACGGAAATACCGATATGCGAAAAAGTTCTTGGATATACATTACTCATAAAACCTCCTCTCTTTAAGATAAAAGAAGGTTAACTGACCTATTACATAATTTTAAATTATGATTTATCATTAAAATCATCATATTTTATAATGATATTTAAATGCTAAATACAACGTGGCTACGCACTTTTTGTACCCTTGTCGAAATCGGTCATTTCACTCGCACCGCAGAGACGCTTAACATGACACAATCGGGCGTAAGCCAGCATGTGCAAAAACTAGAAGCGCAGTTAGGCCGAACTCTGCTAACTAGAGAAAAGAAACAATTTCGTCTTACGGAAGCGGGTCAGCGTTTATACGATGAAGCTAACCGCTTACTCGCTGAATTTTCAAACCTTGCAAACATTGTTACGTCTGACCCAGCCTTTGAAGGCTTAGTTAAGATAATGTCGCCTGGCAGTGTCGGACTTAAACTGTACCCCTATTTGCTGTCTCTGCAAAAAGAGCATCCTAAACTAGTAATGAATTATCGATTTGCTCCAAATGCAGACATAGAAAGTGCCATAGTAGAATCAAGTGTGGATATCGGTATTATGTCGTCAAAGCCGTCACTACCGGATGTCAATTGTGAGGCAATTGGAAGTGAGTCACTACTTTTGGTCACCCCCGCTCACGTTGAGACTCCCAGTTGGGATTCATTGAAGACTCTTGGTTTCATCGATCACCCAGACGGCAGTCACCATGCAGATCTCTTATTAAGCTCCAACTACCCGGAATTCCAACACAGCAACTTATTTATTCAGCGAGGGTTCTCTAATCAGATCAGTCTAATTCTCACCCCAGTTAGCATGGGGCTGGGCTTTACCATACTGCCTGCCTACGCAGTCGATGCCTTTCCAAAGTCTGATAAAATAAAGTCTCATCACTTAAACCATCCGGTGAGCGAAACGCTTTACCTTTGTACCCGACGAAACACTCAACCCCCGAACCGGATTAAAACCGTCATCGCTGATATTAAGCAACGAATTTGAACTCAACATAGTGACACTTGATTTTTATAGACGGTTAGTCTATTTTTTAAGAATGGAAACTGAGAATAAAAACAAGCGAACTCGCGGCCGCCCTAAAAAGAATGTCGAAGGTCACAATCAAACTCGACAGCGCTTACTGCGTGCAGGAATTGAATCGCTCACCGAGTCTGGGTATTCAAGCATAGGATTAGACTCTATTCTAAAGCTAGAGGGTATCCCTAAAGGTTCTTTTTACTATTATTTCAGCAGTAAGGAGGCATTCGGTCAGGAAATCATTGAAAGCTACAATCAGTTCTTTAAAAACAAACTGATTAAATGCTTGCAGCCGAGCCGCCAACAGCCGCTATCAGGCTTCCATGCTTTCGTTGCCGACGCCATTAGCGGTATTGAGAAATATCAATTTCAGCGCGGTTGTTTAATCGGTAATCTTGGACAAGAATTGAACACCCTGCCGCCTAGCTTTCGTAGCCAATTGGCCGGTGTTTTCTCACAATGGAGTGATCTGCTTGCCGACTATCTGCGAGAGGAGCAAGCCTATGGCCACATCGCAAACTCGTTAAATTGCGCCCAACAAAGCGAGCTATTTTGGATTGGCTGGGAAGGTGCCGTTCTCCACGGTAAGTTGCAAAAAAGCTCGCAGCCTATTCAGTTATTTGCCGACTATTTTGTAAACACACTAAATAGATAAGTTTTTTATCTTTTTATAGACGATCAGTCTAATTTTGGAGGCTTTTATGTTTAACGCCATTGTTATCACCAAACACGATGAGCAACTCACTGAATTAACGTCGATAGATAAATCGACGCTGAGTAACGGCGATGTAACCGTCGATGTCGCTTATTCAACTTTGAACTATAAAGATGCGCTGGCTATTTGCCAGAAGCCTGGAGTCGTGCGCCAGTGGCCCATGATCCCCGGCATTGATTTAGCCGGAACAGTGATAGAGTCCTCCAGCGACCGTTTTGTAGCCGGCGACAAGGTATTATTAAATGGCTACGGCGTTGGCGAGGTGCACACCGGAGGGTTAGCACAAATAGCCCGCGTAAAAAGCGAATGGCTAGTCCCCTTACCAAAGGGTATCAGTCTTAAACAATCCATGGCTATTGGTACTGCCGGCTACACTGCCATGCTATCCGTATTAGCACTGGAACAGCAAGGTGTTACGCCAAGCTCTGGTGACATTTTAGTCACCGGCGCTGCGGGCGGTGTGGGCTCAATAGCCACATCCTTGCTCAGCAAACTTGGTTACACAGTCATTGCAGTATCAGGCCGCTCTGAACAAACAAGTTACCTCAAAACACTCGGTGCTTCTGAAGTTCTGCCACGCAGTGACTTTGAAAGCTCCGCCAAGCCTCTGGCAAAAGAGCGATTTGCAGGCGTTATCGATGTCGCCGGGTCGAATATATTGGCCAACGCGATTTCGCAAACGCAATACGGGGGCGTTGTCACTGCGTGTGGATTAGCTGCCGGTATGGACTTACCCACAAGTGTGGCGCCATTTATTTTGCGTGGCGTAAAACTAATAGGTATCGACAGCGTTATGGCTCCCATGCAAGACCGATTAGCAGCGTGGGACCGGTTAACAAAAGATTTAGACTTATCAATGCTGGATAGCATGATACAAACTGTCGGTCTTAACGAAGTTCAGGAGCTTGCGCCACAATTGCTCAAAGGCCAAGTGCGCGGCCGTACGGTAGTTGATGTGAATGACTAATCTAGATATATAAAGACTAGCGATATTGAAGTTGAGGTTATGTTCTTTTACTTAACGCTTTTCAATAGCTTTAGCGAATATTGATGAATCCACTATCCATCATAAAAATGAAATTGATTGAGCCGAGTTTTTACTTTGGCATTGACGAAATGAGCAGCAAGCGTTTCGTCAACGCCTATCTGGGAATTACCTAACGACTTCAGCCAACCAAGTTGAACGGATCATTTATCGAACGAGACGGCTCGGTAAACCACACCGGCCCGTCTTCTGCCATATAAAAATGATCTTCCAGACGCACGCCAAATTTCTCTGGGTTAATCACCATAGGTTCATTGCTAAAACACATTCCCGGCGCTAATTCAGTTTTATCGCCTCCAACTAGATAGGGCCATTCATGCAAATCCATGCCAATACCGTGGCCTGTTCTGTGCGGCACACCCGGTAATTGATAGTCGGGCTCCAGGCCCTGTTCTTTTAATTTAACACGCACGGCGTCATCCACAGACTCACAAGTCTTACCCAATACAGCGGCATCAAAAGCGGCTTGTTGCAAATCTCGTTCGTACTGCCAAAATTTCTGCTGCTCTTCAGTTGCAGTGCCAAAAGCATAAGTACGGGTAATATCAGAATGATAGCCGTGCAACTTGCAGCCGGTATCTATCAGCACCCAGTCGTCTTTTTCTAAGTGCTGTTCGTAATTAACGCCGTGTGGGTAGCTGGTGCCCTTGCCAAATAACACAATACAGAAAAACGAACCGGACGCTCCCACCTTACGGTGTGCTTTATCAATAAAAGCTCTGACTTCCGACGCTGTGATGCCTTCGTGAAGCATAGCACCTGTGGCTCTGTGCACAGCCATGGTCATATCCATTGCGGTCTGAATTAGCGCCAATTCTGCGGGGGATTTATGCATCCGGCAGGCTGCGGTAATGACTTTTGCGTCACACATTGTTTCGGCGGGTTTACGTTCCTCCAGCTGTGCCACCACGCTGTAGGGTGTGGATTCATCTAATGCCAGCTTATAACCATCAGAAAAATGCTCCGTTAAGAACGCCAACAACCGTTCGTAGGGTGATTCGTGCTCGTCCCACAAAACCGTATCCATGGGCAGTATCATTGCCTGAGTTAATGAACCGACTTCAAACGCCGGCGCTATCAGGGTGACATCCCCTTCAACCGGAAGAACAGCGCCAACCAATCGTTCACTGGGGTACCACTTTAAACCAGTAAAATATTCTAAGTTGGTTCCTGCGTTTAAGTACATAGCGCTAATGCCTTGCTCCTGCATCAGTGCCTGCGCCCTGGCAACGCGCTGCTGGTATTCTTCCAGTTGAATAGGCTGAACACCTGCGGTCATATTTTCCAAAGCGCTGAGAGCTTCCTCAGCCCGCGCAACCCCTACCCCATGGGTCATAAACATTCCTCTTATTAATTGAGCATTCACCGGATGTAATAGCATCAGGCTACATCAAATTCGTCCGAATTTCTTTCAACCGTGCAATGTAATCCTGACTAAACACATTTTCCGCACGTTTAATATAAGCCTCTAAATCAACATACCTCAGCGCATTTTTAAAATAGAACTTATCGGCAAAAGGCTGCATTTTCTGCTTTTCAAAAATGTCCTTTATTTGCCCAAAATAGGCTTCAATGTCGTTAACCATAGACACCATATGCCAGTCGCTACCGTACATTATTTTATCAGCCAGCTTAAAAGGTTTGTCGGCAGTGGCTTCACGCGTTAGCTCAATTTCAAGCCGCCGGGCCAGGTTTGCCTTTGCTTTCTTACTGCCGACAATTTCATGTAAGTAGGACAAGTCGCAATAAACATGCGGGTAGCGCCGACACAGCTCGACAACCTTACGGGCGTAATTGTTCGGATCACTCCACTCCTCTTCTGTCTCTGCCAGCCAACCTTTAACCCAGCGCCCGTTCACTTTTCGCTTTCCGCCACCGGCATGGCCAAAGCAGAGCCTCATTGTTTTCCTTTGCTCTGTTTTTGTCAGCGCCTGCTCCCAGTAATCCGGGTCTGAATTTAACCCTGACCCTTTATAAGCCTGAAAGCCTTCCGGCGTGCAGTGAGTGAAAACCGGAATGGAATACTCCACACAAAAATCCAGAAAGTAATCAACAACCCGTTCAACCGGAGGTTCATTACCCGCTGGCTTGTAACCCATAGGAGGATAAAACTTGAATCCCGCTTTGCCGTGCTCTAACGATCGCTCTATGGCATCTCGAAGCACGCGATCAGTGGCAGACTGAGAAACAAATCGCAAAGGATCAAAGGCAGAGAACCCCAGCACTATGCCTTCTAAATAATTCTCCAACGCAGTCATGCGCTCTAACTGCTGATCATAAAACTCATACTTGGGGTTATCATCAAACGGATGGGCCATATCCATCATGTAATGAAAAAGCACATAATTTTCCGCAAAGTTGCCGTAATAGCCTTTTAACCGCTTAAGTATCCCTATCTCACTGCGCAGCATATTTAATACAAAATCTATTTTGTCCGCGGCGTTCTCTAAAAACTCCAGTGACTTGCGCAGCATGCGCTCAATCATTTTATGAATGCCGAAGAACCAGCCCGATATTTTATCCTGAGGGTGAGTTTCTGCTTTGAAGGTTAATTTCGTTTTTATGTAATCTAACTCCAGTTCCCGGGCCGATTCGCTGTCACCGTAATACTGATGTATTTCTCTCAGAACCGAGTACAACTCACTATTAATGAATTTCTCCTGGTAGGCTTTCGCTAACTCCGGATTGCTAGTGCCCTCTTCACTTAATTCTCCCGGCAAGTAATGTCCTATTTCAATACAAACCAGGTGAGCAAACTCGTTGCAGATTTTTTCTGTGGCACCTTTTTGAGTGGTGACTGAAAATGACGCAAGCCGCTCTTGTAATGTAGAGCTGGCGGTTAGTGAATACGCCAGTTTGCTAATTAACTTTGCCGGTAACTTCCAGATCCCCCAACTCTCAAGAATTCCCTGCAAAGGCACATAACGAGCGTTGAAAAGGTGGGTATGGGCATCAACAACAAAAGGGAGTTTATTCATGGTCGTATCCATCTGAAATAGCCTGATTTTCCTGAGTTTTAGTTAAGTTAATAACTCGCAGAAGGTCAACTGCTCTCGTGTAAATTGGTCGTTCTTCCCAATATTTGGTCACAAGCACAAATCTCGGTTTTCGGTGAAATTATAAGCAGCTGATTATTAAAGAAATTATTTCTGGCCTAAGAATTGCTTTGTTGTCCATAATAAGAAGATAAGAACAACAAGGAACCATCATGAGTGTAAAGTTTGAAGATCGCCCAATAGAAAAAGTCCGGGAAGAAACCATCGACCAACTGGTCATGAATTACAGCCACGGTGAGCTGTCGGCAGAAGCCTTTGAACGCCGGCTTGATCAAGCCATGGACGCGACGGCACATAGCCAGCTGGCGGAACTGGTAGAAGACCTGGAGCTGAAGCCCGATACCTCATACGACAGCATGAAAGAACAACAATTCTCGCCACATTACGGTGAGGGCCGAGTGCTGCCAACAGAAAACGTGGTCTCCATACTGTCCTCTAATGAGCGCTGTGGTGTATGGACGGTTCCACGCGAAATCACCATCTATTCCCTGTTAGGCTCAGTAGAGCTGGACTTTACCGATGCCGTATTCCAACACCCTGACGTTACTATAAAAATTATAGGCGGCCTTTCAAGCCTGGAAATTTTCGTGCCTGAAGAAATTACTATCAGCACCAACGTCTTTAGCATTCTTGGTTCCACAGAGAATAAAGCCCCGTCTATGGGCAACTTAAAACAGGCACCACATATACGTATAGAGGGCTTCCAGGTGCTGGGTTCTGTTGAGGTAAAAGTGAAGCGCACCATAAAAGAGAAGTTTGTTGCCTTTGCAAATAGCTTAAAAGGCACCTTTCAATCTCGTTAGTGTCGGAGTAAATTGGAGCTAACACTCAATTTAACGGAGAGTTAGCTCCATGAAACTCTATGAAATGGCAAAAGCGCCCAATCCTCGGCGGGTGCGGATGTTTCTTGCGGAGAAAGGGCTCCTGAACAAGGTCGACTGCGTTGAGCTCGATCTGGCCAAAGGCGAGAACTTAACGCAGGAATTTGAACGAAAAAATCCAATGAAAAAAGTGCCGGTACTGGAACTCGACAACGGCACCTGCATTGGCGAAACCATGGCCATTTGCCGCTACTTTGAAGCCGCCTTCCCGGAATCTGAAGCCTTACTAGGCAATACCGCTGAAGAGCAGGCCATTATCGAACAATGGACACGCTGGATAGACTTCTATTTATTTACCCCAATTGGCATGTGCTTTCAGCACACAACCGATTATTTCAAACACAAAATGACACCCATAAAAGAGTGGGGTGAGGCAAACCACGCAGCAACCCTGACCTTCTTCGACTTTCTCGAAAAGCACCTGGCCGATCATCAGTTTATTGCGCTGGAACGTTTTACCATTGCAGATATTAACGCCTTTTGCACGGTCGACTTTGCCAAGGTGATTCAACTGCGAGTCGATGACCGCTGGCCTCATCTAAAAGCCTGGTACGAGCGTATGAAAGAGCGCGACTCATCAAAGGTTTAAGGAATAAACATGATTGAACTCTACACAGCAGCGACACCCAACGGTTATAAAGCCACGGTCACCTTAGAAGAAATGGGGCTGGACTATAACCTGCACCATGTGCAGTTGCAGGAAAATGAGCAAAAACGCCCAGAGTTTCTGAAAATGAACCCTAACGGTCGTATTCCGGTGATTGTCGATAAAAACAACGATGATTTCGCGGTGTTTGAGTCCGGCGCCATTATGCTGTATCTGGCTGAAACCTACGACAAGCTTAACCCTAAAGACCCAAAAGAACGTTCGCGTATGATCCAATGGCTGATGTTTCAAATGGGTGGCATTGGCCCCATGATGGGACAAGCTAATGTCTTCTATCGGTACTTTCCGGAGAAGCTGCCGTCAGCCATTGAACGTTATCAAAACGAAAGCCGTCGGCTGTTCGAGGTGCTGAATAAGCGTTTAGGAGAGTCTGAATACTTAGCCGGTGAAAACTTCTCGTTAGCGGATATTGCCAACTGGTGCTGGGTGCGTACCCACGACTGGTCCGGTGTCAGTCTTGACGGCCTGGAAAACCTGAAGCGATGGATGAACACCATCAGTGAGCGTCCGGCCTGCCAACGCGGTGTCACGAAGCCGGAGCGGATGGGCGATCCTGACGAACTGGTCAAGAGCGCCCAAAAAATGGTGCAGCGTTAAGCGGCAGCCAGCTGCGCCAGGTACTCATCGTAACTGCCGGCAAAGTCACGTAAGCCTTTGTCGGTAATTTCGATAATACGAGTAGCCAAAGTCGACACGAACTCGCGGTCATGGCTGACAAACAACAAGGTACCTTCAAACTGCTCCAGTGCCATGTTTAACGACTCTATCGATTCCATATCCAAATGGTTCGTCGGTTCGTCCATCACCAGAATGTTCGGGCGCTGCAAAATCAGTTTCCCGAAGATCATCCGCCCTTTTTCACCACCGGATAAAATCGATACCGGCTTCTGAATATCGTCTGAAGAAAACAGCATACGACCCAGCACACCACGAATAGCCTGTTCGTCATCGCCCGGCTTCTTCCACTGATACATCCACTCGTAAACGGTCATTTCCTGCTTAAACCAGTGGGCGTGATCCTGCGCGTAGTAGCCTATCGCCGCATTTTCAGACCACTTGATGCTGCCTGAGTCCGGCGTGTACTCGCCCATCAAACATTTCAGCAAAGTCGTTTTACCAATACCGTTGGCACCGATAATAGCGACTTTCTCACCCACTTCTATCGATGTGCTCAAGCCTTTTAAAACGGCCTCGTCATCAAAGCTCTTACGTACGTTTTCGGTTTCAAGCGCCAGCCGGTAAAGTTTCTTCTCTTGCGTGAAGCGAATATACGGATTCACCCGACTGGATGCTTTAACCTCATCCAACTGAATCTTTTCCATTTGTCGCTGACGCGAGGTCGCCTGCTTGGCTTTTGACGCATTCGCCGAGAAACGGCTGACAAAGCTCTGCAGCTCCGCAATTTTCTCTTTCTTCTTGGCGTTATCGCTCATCAGCTGTTCGCGCGCCTGAGTAGCGGCAAACATATATTCGTCATAGTTACCCGGGTAGACACGTAGCTCGCCGTAATCGATATCGGCCATGTGCGTACACACCGTGTTCAGAAAGTGACGGTCGTGCGAGATAATGATCATGGTGCTTTGCTTTTCCGCCAACACCTCTTCCAGCCAGCGAATAGTGTTAATGTCCAGGTTGTTGGTCGGCTCGTCCAACAGCATAATATCCGGCTCAGAGAACAGCACCTGCGCCAGTAACACCCGAATTTTCACACCCGGTGCCAGTGCCGACATCAAACCAAAGTGCTGCTCTACCGGTATACCTAAGCCCAACAGCAATTCGCCAGCACGAGATTCAGCTGTGTAACCGTCCATTTCAGCGAATTCGGTTTCCAAATCGGCTACACGCATACCGTCTTCTTCACTCATTTCGCCACTGCTATAAATACGGTCACGCTCTTCTTTTACCGCCCACAGCTCTTCGTGCCCCATAATAACGGCGTCAACCACGCTGTACTCTTCGTACGCAAACTGGTCCTGGCGCAACTTACCAATGCGGGTATTCGGCTCCAGCGAGACGTTGCCGGAGGAAGGCTCCTGCTCACCACTTAAAATGCGCATAAAGGTCGACTTACCACAGCCATTAGCACCAATAAGGCCATAACGGTTGCCATTGCCGAATTTAACAGAAATATTTTCAAAAAGAGGCTTCGCACCAAATTGCATGGTGATATTTGCAGCAGAAATCACGTATTCAACATCCAGGACTATAGGGTAAAAATTGAGCGCGCAATGTACGTGTTTTTCGCGTAAATTACAAAGAAAGATTCACTAATGGGTAAATAGACTATGCAAATGTCCTGGAATGATGTCTCCACGAATTTAAGTAAAATTTGGAACACCGAGCTTTGGAAGACCGGCGACGCCCAGATATACCTCAGTCAGGTAATTATTGCCATTACACTGATTATTGTTGGCGTTATTGTTATACGCTGGGTTGGTTCCAGTCTGGTAAAACGAGCTCTTAAATCGGGTCATGCCTCTCAGAACACCATTTATGCCTTTAGAAAGCTGTTCTCTTTCCTAGCTTACGTGCTCATTGTCTTAATAGCCCTGCCCGTTGCCGGCATCCCTATTACCATATTTGCTGTATTAGGTGGTGCGTTAGCCATTGGTGTCGGTTTTGGTGCGCAGAACCTGTTAAACAATCTAATTTCCGGAATGATATTGGTTGCAGAGCGCCCTATTCGCATTGGCGACATTGTTGAGCTCGAGAATGAACGGGGCAAAATTGAAGAAATTGGCAACCGCTGTGTTCGCATCAAACGCTTCGACGGCGTGCATGTGCTGGTTCCAAACAGTTATTTCCTTGAGCAGCGGGTAGTGAACTGGACACTAGTTTCGACGGAAATACGCAGCACAGTCACCGTTGGGGTTGCCTATGGCTCGCCTATCGACAAAGTTCGCGAACTCATGCTGGAAGCCGCCAGCCAACACGAAAAAATTGTTCAACGCCTGCCTTTTGAAGTCTTTTTCGATGACTTTGGTGACAACAGCTTAACCTTCAATTTACTGTTCTGGACAGAAGTTGAAGCCCCGATGGACATTCGTCGAGTACAGTCCGACATACGCTTTAAAATCGATAAGATATTCGCCGAGAATGACATCACCATCGCCTTCCCGCAGCGCGATGTGCATTTAGATACGTTAAAACCTTTAGAAATAAAGATGACGTGATGATGCTGGTGATAGAGGGCGCGACCGACGGTTGCAGTGGACTATTGAGGAGGTGTGCAGCGCCATGGATGGCGCTGCCCAAGCCCTACATGGATGTATTTACGGGCGTCCTCCTCAATAGTTCCTGCGACCTCAGCGCCCGCTACATCCAACTCACCTGATGTAAACATCAGGCTACCTAGAACTCGTAGCTGTAACTTAAGCTAACAACGGTTCCGACTTCTTTGCTGCGAACTAAAATATCCGATTGCGTCACTTCCTGATCTTCTCCAAGAATGTTCTTTACCTTGAAGCCGATTTTTGAACTAAAGCTCGGATAGTAGTTGTACACCAAATCCAGCGAGTGGAAAGGCTGTTCGTAAGCATCTTCACGTCCACCAACACCTGCTGCCAGAATGCGTTCGCCAAACACGTTGTAAACTAACGAGGTGGAGTGCTCGCCGTTGGCAGAGTCGTAGTTTAACTGGAAGTTAGCCACGTATTCTGAGTGTCCGGTCATGCGCTTCGTCGGGTTAGTTAAGTTACCCGCCAACGCAGGGTCAATCGACGCTTCTGAGTCACTCCAGGTTAAGTTACCTGAGGTGAAGAAGCCGTTCGCCAAGTACCCTAAGTCGTGCAGCCATTCAAACTCAACACCGTACACTTCGGCTGATTCACCGTTCACATAGGTCAGTGTGTAATCTTCATCACCCACGCGCAGCACCGACTCAATTGGTTTTTCTATGTCCTTATAGAAGGCTGCAACGGTGTAGTTATCGCCATTATCCGCGTAGTACTCAAAGCGTGCATCGTAGTTACGTAAGTCACTGCTTTGCAAACCGGCCGTACCAAAAGTGCGAATATCCGTAGTCGGGTCGTAGTAAGCTACCGGAACCGTCTCGCGCAAGTCCGGACGAACAACCGTTTCACCGTAACCAAAGCGAAGCTGATAATTGTCATTAGCCATATAGGTCAGTGACAAAGCGGTGTAAACATCGTCTTCTGAAATCGAGCTATCGATAACGCGCTGAGGGTTGAAGTAGTTATTCAGGTCCTGCTCGTCAAAAATTAAGCTCGAGGTCGCCAATGACACTTGCTTAAAGTCTTCGTAACGAACACCACCACTGACACGCCAAGTATTGTCGAATATGGCATCGAACTCACCGTAATACGCATCGATTTTCTGAGCAGCCAGGTAATCATCCGCATTTGGCGCACCCGGTTCACGGAAGGTAATACGGAAGTCATTTTCGTCGATGACCTCATCGGTCAAATACCCGGTAACTCCCAGTACGTTGTCTAAGTCATCCAATACTGACAAGCGTGAACCTGAGGCGTTATCCAAACTGAAGCGACTGGTGCTGTAATAACGAGCTTTATCCATAAAGTCATAACCCGCTTTCAGCTCCAGTTCAATACCAGACAACATAATCGGGAGCGAGAAGTTACCACCGTAAGATTTCACGTTGTCTTCCATGTCAACGAACTGGAAAATCGCACGGTTGTCATCACCTGTTACACGAGTCTCAGAGAAGCTTCCGTCAGTGTTGTAAATGTCATCAAAACGGTAAGACACTTCGGTCGGAATTTCCGTCTCCGCTTTTGACTCCGTGTACTGCCAGTCAAAACCAATACCCCAATAGTCCATAAAGGTGTGCTGGCCGCGGAATTGGTCCACGTTTAGTACCCGCTCTTCGTATTTGAACTCATGTTCGCGGTTAGCAATACCGGTTCCGGCAATGGTTTTCAGGTTACTGCCGTTGGGGCTTTGCTTAATACCAAATTCTGACTCGTCCTCTGAGTCTTCCAGGTAAATTTTGGTGTAGCTGACGCTGTGTGTGTCTAATTCATAGCCTGCGGTAAAAAAGCCGTTAAGACGTTCTGTTTCCTGTGTCACCGTAGTTTCAGACAAGGTGTTGTAACAAGAGCTAGAGACATCCTCGGCAGTTTCCAGCGAAGTTGAACAGCCCGCTTCAGCATTGTTACTGATAACCGCATTCCGCCGCTCAGAGACGTTCCAGTCATTGTCATAAGACGCAGCAGCCAACACTCCGATAGTGCCGCCCAACCAGGACTCATCAAAACTGTTACCTAAGGTCGCTTTCAAATCAAAGTTAGGATCCAGAGACTCTTCCTTTAGCACCATGTCACGAGGTAATTGTTTCGCCAGTGACGCATTAATCGCCCGCGCCTGATCACCGGCACTGTTCCCGCTGCCGCTCAGTCCATCGGTATTAATAATGTTGCGTAAGCTAAAGTCACCCTGATAACGACCAATCGCATCGCGGATCCCGTCAGGAATGCCGTCATCGTTGCGGTTATAGGTGTAGCCGTCATCCGCATTGCTGTTAAGACCGACTCCTGCCTCAACATTAAAGATAAAGTCATCCGGCAGCGAGCGCGTACGGATATCGATGTTACCACCGCCAAAAGCCGCCGGCATGGAAGGTGAAAACACCTTTTGTACCGCCATGCTTTCAATAATGGTCGATGGAATAATGTCCAGCGGTACCACGTTACGGGTTAAGTCCGGGCTGGGAATACTGGCGCCGTTAATGCGGGCACTTGAGTAGCGCTCACCTAAACCACGCACGTAAATAAATTTGCCGTCCACCAGGGTCAAACCGGTCACCCGGCGCAACGCTGAAGCCGCGTCGCTGTCACCGGAACGGGACAGCTGCTCTGCACCCAGAATATCTGCCACAAAGGCCTGGTTTTTGCGCTCTTCAACCACTGCAGCCGCACTTCCCTGCAAACGACTACCGGTAGTAACCACTTCTTCAATGGTCGACTCGCGTTCAACTTCAGTTTCGTCAGCTTGCTGTGCCAAAGCTGTCGGAGCCGTGGCAAACAGGCCCAAACCAACCGCTAAAGCAACCGGCTTGAGTTTGTATTGATTCTTCATAATCAACTCCTGCAATAAAATCGGAAAATAGGCGCAACTGTGGTGCGCCTATTTATTCGCATTCCAACTCTAATTAGTCCTGCTCAGAAGCAGCTACAGCAGTTTCAACCCACTGGTACCATTCAGAGCTTGTATCGTCGTCAGAAAGTGCGCCGATAAAATCAACCGGAGTAAAGAAGTCATCATTCAATGCGGTTAAGTCATTCGCAGCAATAGTGATTGAAGAAGACATATCGGTCGAAATACCATCGTCATTCAGAACCATTGCTGAACCGTCTAACACTTCATTTTCACCACCGTTGTCATACCATTGACTGTAGGTTTCGCCGTCACCAAAGGTATTGTCACCGGTGTTCACAAAGTTATTGGTACACGCCATAACCGAGCTGTAGAAATCGAGTTCGCCATTATCAACGCCCGCTTCACCGTCTGAAGTGAAGAAGACACAGCCGTCGTCTGCCGTACCGTTCTCTTTAATTTTCAGTACGTTGTACATCTGCCCCTGGAAGTTGTCGTCAAATTTCGTAGCGATTGACGGGTCGTTATCACGTACGGATGTGCCGTCGGTAGTGATAATAGTCACGTTAGCAATAGTCGGTGCAGATGTTGGTGCTTGCGAATAGTCCGGACCATTGTTTTTCTCGCCGTCTGCCTCAAAACCACCGTTACCCATGTAGTTGGTCTGACCGTCTACTGTCACTGTGCCATGTTTAATAAACACAAATTGCGCACGTCCCTGCCAACCAGCGTCCATATCCAGCGAGTCATCCTGGGTATCCGTTACGACAATGTTTCTTAAGTCAGCAGCGCCACCGAAGAACTCAATGCCATCATCAAAGCCCTGGTGAATGTGAATAAACTCATAAGAAGAGCCTGAACCTACTGCGTTTAGCGTTAGTGAGTTCAAGTCATCACCGTCACCGCCGTCACGAGGACCCGAGCCTGCGTACCAAATTTGTGCGTACTTCATTGAACCGCTGTCGTCAGTGTTGTCGTTACCACCGTAGAAGCTGACAATACCTTCCGATTCACGGTTACAGGTACCACCGTCGCGCTCTGCATCAGTACACTCATTGGTAATACCGTTACCGTTAACGATGATCCCACCCCAGTCTGCGTAACGTGGAGCGTCGCCTGATACGTTTAAACGGTCAAACTCGTTAGCCGAGGTGAACTTAACCGGCTTGTCGAAAGTACCGATAGCGTTCAACTGAGCGCCACGAGCAATCTGAATAATGGCTTCGCCAGAAGTGAATGCCAGCACTGCGCCAGGTTCAACCGTCATGACCGGGCCATTTTGATTAATTTCACAATCGGTTGTGGTGTCGCAGTCTTCACCAATTTGCAGAGCACCATCAAACACATGAACACCGCCGTCAGGCAACTCTTCAAAAGTAATGTCCTCAGCTATTTCAATGGTTGCACTGGCAAAGTCTGTATCATAAGAACAGTCCTGACCGTCGTACTCACCCTGGATGTCTGCATAGCTTGCACAAGGGTTTGATGAGCCGCTGTCGCCACCGTCCGTATCGCCGCCAGCATCAGATCCGCCATTGTTATTCACCGTTGGGGTAACATTAATATCGCCGCCGCAACCAGCTAAAAATAAGGCTGCTGTAACTGCAGAGATTTTGAATAAAGTATTAAATTTCATTGGGTTCTCCCGACTTGGATGTTGTCCAGTTATGATTTAAGTCGGGAGCAGACTAAGACGCCTGCATGACAGGATTGTGACAACACAAAAGTGTCACAAAATATTCACCATTCGGTAACCTAAGTTTTCTCTTTTGATCTTTGCGCTTGTTGAATAAGTAACCTATATCAGTAATAAAAACACAAACGAGGAAAGACCCCATGCGTAAACTTTTAATCAGCGGTTTAATGGCAGCCTTTGCTTTACCCGCTGCGGCTGACCGTTTCGAAGATGTAACCATTGAACACAATGAAGTAGCCAACAATATTTACATGCTGACCGGAGCCGGCGGCAATATGCTGATGTCATCAGGTGACGATGGCGTGTTTCTGGTCGATGACCAATACACTCAGGTAGCAGAGCGTATTGCGGAAAAAATTCAGGAGTTAAGCGGTGAAGAAGTTCATTATATTCTGAACACGCACTTCCACGGCGACCATGTCGGCTCCAATATGTGGTTCGCGAACAACCAAAGCTCGACCATTTTTGCTCATGACCATGTGCGTGAGCGCTTAAGTAACGACGACAGCTTTAACGAAACAGGTCTGCCGGCCATTACTTTTGACTCTGCCATTACCTTCCACTTTAACAATGACACCATTTACGTTTTCCACCTCTCAAACGGTCATACTGACGGTGACAGCGCGGTATGGTTTAAAAATGCGAACGTATTGCATCCGGGCGATTTGTTCTTTAATAAACGTTTCCCGTTTATTGATCTGAAAAGTGGCGGAGACGTGGATGGCTACATCGCAAATGTGGAGCAGTTGTTGAACCGTATTACCGATGAAACCGTGATTATTCCCGGCCATGGTCCGTTGGCAAATAAAGCCGATTACCAAAGCTTTTTGAACATGATGAAAAAAACCAAAGCCGAAGTTGATGCCATGAAGCAAAGCGGCATGACCCTTGATGAAGTGAAGAACAAGGGTCTGAGCGACAAATGGGCTGACTGGAGTTGGTCGTTTATTAATGAAGAGCGCTGGATTGCAACGCTCTACTAAGTTTTAAGTAACCGTAATATGACTAACAAATCGAACGGAAAATCAGACGCTCATTAGGCTGTTCAAGGTGGTACTCCATGGCCAACTCGTCGCAGTTGGCCAGCCTTGGGCAAATCTCACAGTCCTTCATGACCTTTTCCGGCAAGGTGTCTTTCGAGCAATGACTAAAGCCCCGCTGCTCAAAAAAGTCCGGCACCCGGGTCAGTACTATCACTCGGTTTAGCTGCAACAAACGAGCTTTTTTCAATAAGTAAGCCACCAGCATACGCCCCTGACCACGTACCTCGGTTTTTGGGTTGACTCCTAACGAGCGAATTTCCGCTAAACCTGTGGTGTAGATATACAAAGACGCACAACCCATCACCTTACCGTCAACTTCCGTCACCGCAAATTCGTTAATCGAGTGCACGATGTCGTCTTTAGCCCGCGGCAGGTTCTCGCCGGCTCCGGCCCAGTGCTGAACTAAGTCTAAAATGGCACCAATATCCCCCAGATTAGCGTCACGCACCTGGATCTGCTGTTGCTGCTGTGCCGCTTTTAAAGCTTCATTCACCCGTTGCGGCGACGTACCGCCCAGCGCGCAACGTTTTTCCAGCAGAGCATCCAGCGTCAGCCAATCATAAACGTCCTGCTCAATCACCGGAGCCACTGCCTGAAACGCCTCCAGCGGCATATCCTCTAATGGCTTTTTCGCCTGAATGGCTTGTTGCACCAGTTCACCGACGTTGTGATGCGCCTGCCGGAAAGGAATACCCTTGGACACCATATAGTCCGCTAATTCCGTCGCATTGGCGTAACCGCCCTGCGCCGCTTTGCAACAGGCTTCATGGTTAACCGTCAGACCATTCAGGCTCGAGGTCACCATAGCCAATGACGCCTGCCAGGTGGTAAAAGCATCGAACAGACCTTCTTTATCTTCCTGCATGTCTTTGTTGTAAGCCAATGGCAGCGCTTTTAAGGTCATCATTAAGCCGGTTAATGAGCCCACCACCCGGCCGCTTTTACCGCGCACCAACTCCAGCGCGTCCGGGTTTTTCTTCTGCGGCATGAGCGAAGACCCCGAGGTCACGTTGTCTGCCAGCTCAATAAAACCAGCTTCGCCGGAGTTGTAGAAAATTAAGTCTTCCGCTAAGCGCGACAAATGCAGCATCGACAGCGACGCGGTGCTTAACAGCTCCACCACAAAATCACGATCAGATACTGAATCCAGACTGTTACGCGTTGCTTCGCTAAACCCCAACTCGCTGGCAATGGCTTCGCGGTCGACTGCATACGCCGTCCCCGCCAGTGCACCGCAACCTAAGGGGCTTTTATTGAGCCGATCAGTAGCGTCTTGTAAGCGCTCACTATCGCGCTGCAGCATTTCCACATAGGCCAGGCACCAGTGCGCCAGCAAAACCGGTTGCGCCCGTTGCAGGTGTGTGTAACCGGGTATGACCGTGTCTTTTTCACGTTGCGCAAGGTCCAGTAATGCCTGCTGAGTCTGCTTTAACGACTGTTGCAGAACTCCGGCCTGCTCACGGCACCACAAGCGTAAATCGGTCGCTACCTGATCATTACGACTGCGCCCGGTATGCAGCTTTTTAGCTAAATCCCCCACCTTGGCTATCAATGCCGCCTCGACAAACGAATGAATATCCTCGTCGCCACCAACAGCAACTGCCGTCGGGTCTTCGCGCACTTCGCTGAGCAGTTCATTCAATGCCTGCTGTAACTGCTGACATTCATCACGGTTCAGTACGCTAACCTTGTGCAACGCATTCGCCCAGGCTTTAGAGCCGGTAATGTCCTGCTCAGCCAGCACATAGTCAAAAGGCAGCGAATCATTAAACTGCTGAAACGCGGCATCGGGTCCTGCCGCAAAACGTCCACCCCATAGCGCCATAATCTACCCCTTTTGCTGCTTCTGTAACGCCGCTATCCGGCTGGGAAGGGAGAACAACCGAATAAAACCTTCAGCGTGCGCCTGGTTATAGACTTCGTCCGCACCAAAGGTCGCAAAGTCTTCGCTGTATAAACTATTCGGAGAACGTTTCTGAACCGCAGTCACTGAGCCTTTATAGAGCTTAATTACCACGTCGCCGCTGGCGGTCGAACATAGAGACCGCGCCGCAGCCATAACCGACTGCTGCAGTGGCGTAAACCAGCGTCCGTCGTACAACAACTGTGCGAACTGTTCACTCAATTGCGCTTTCCAGCTGCGGCTGGTTTTATCCAATACCAGCTCATCAATAGCCTGCAAAGCAGCCATCATAACGGTGCCGCCCGGAGTCTCGTAGCAACCCCGGCTTTTCATGCCCACCAGACGGTTTTCCACAATATCCACCCGCCCGACACCATGTTTCGCAGCAATGTCATTCAGCACATTCAAGCATTCAAAAGGCGACATCGCTTTGTCATTCACTGCGGTAATTTCGCCATTTTCGACCTTAACAGAAACATATTCCGGTTTATCCGGTGCCTGCTCGGGCGATGCCGTCATGGTCCAGACTTTCTCCGTCGGCTCACACCAGGGGTCTTCCAGCTCACCACCTTCGTGCGAAATGTGCCAGGCGTTAGCATCCCGGCTGTAGATTTTGGTCGCCGACGCCGAGCACGGAATATCCCGCTCTGCCAGATAATCCAACAGAGACTCCCGGCTGCTCAGCTCCCATTCGCGCCACGGAGCTATCACTTGTAAGTCAGGTGCTAACGCCGCGTAGCAGGACTCAAAGCGCACCTGATCATTACCTTTACCGGTACAACCGTGCGCCAGCGCATCCGCACCCACTTTACGGGCCACTTCCACCTGAGCTTTGGCAATAATCGGACGCGCCATAGCCGTGCCCAGCAAATAGGTGCCCTCATAAATAGCCCCGGTTTTGAGCGTTGGGTACACGTAACTCTTCACAAACTCGTCTTTTAAATCAACTACGTGGCACTCGGACGCACCGGACGCTTTGGCTTTTTCTTCCACGCCTTCCAGCTCTTCGGCGCCCTGCCCCACGTCAGCCACAAAAGCCACGACCTCACAGCCATAATTTTCTTTTAACCAGGGCACAATGGCCGATGTGTCCAGACCGCCAGAATAGGCCAATACAACTTTCTTCACGTGACTCATGAGGCTTTCTCCATAGATTCTGGCAGTACTGCTGCCGTTGGGTTTAATAACAAGGTTAATAAGGCGTTTTGCGCATAAAGACGGTTCTCGGCCTGCTGGAAACAGCGCGATAGCGGGCCGTCCATAACATCGGAGGTAATTTCATAACCACGGTGTGCCGGCTGACAGTGCAGCACCGAAGTGGCACCACTGTGCTCAACCAGCTGCGCGTTAATTTGATAGGGATGGAAAATCTCACGGACCGCATCCAGAGGTTGATCATCGCCCATAGACACCCAAGTGTCGGTGTAGAGCACATCGGCATCTGCCACCGCAGCAATATCGTGCGTCACCACAATGTTGGCGCCGCTCTTCTTCGCCAAAGCCTTCGCTTTTTTCACAAGGTCCGCATTGGGTTCATAGCCTTTCGGGCAAATAATGGTGCAATCGGTGCCGACTGCGGCAGCGGTTAGCATCAGCGAATGCGACACGTTGTTGCCGTCACCTAAATACACCAGTTTTAGTCCCTGTACCTTGCCGTACTGCTCCTGTAGCGTTAAAAAGTCCGCCAGTGCCTGACAAGGATGAAAGCAGTCGCACAAGCTGTTCACCACAGGTACCGAAGCATGCTGCGCTAATTCTTCTAAGGTACTGTGCGACATCACCCGGGCGACAATGGCATCGGCCCAGCAGGAGAGGTTTCGGGCGTAGTCGGCGATGCTTTCACGCACGCCCATGCCCTGCCCCTGCTCGTTCAGGTAAACCGCATGACCGCCCAGCTTCTGCAAACCAATGTCAAAAGACAGCCGCGTGCGTAAACTTGGTTTTTCAAATAGGGTAACCACGCTTTTGCCGGCCAGCGTGTGTTGGTATTTTTCGGGGTAGGCTTTTTGCGCTTGCGCTAACGCCAATAACTGTAAAGTGTCAGCCGGAGAAAACTCCAGCCCGGATAAACAATGTTTCATCATACTTACTCACTAATCTGTGTGCCTGAAAAGGGGTTATTCATTACATTCCAACTGCCAATTCGCACACATCGTCGTAAGCGTTTTGCGGCGCTTAGCGCCCCGCGGACTTTTACCTCCATACCGTCTTTAATTACACCCGCCCGGGTGAGTTCCTGAATAGACTCTGAATTGAGATGACTTAAAGGGGTTCCACTGCCGTCCAGCACCGCATCAACGTCAGTAATAAACAACAAGTCGGCATTGTAGGCGGCAGCGACGGCCACAGCGGCATCGTCGGCATTCACATTGAACCAGTCGCCGGAATCACTGAAGCCGATAGAGCTAATAATTGGCAGGTAACCCTGAGCCAGTAAATCAGAAATGAGACCTGACACTGCTTCTGAAGCCTGACAAACCCCAACCTGACCTAAACTTTCTGACTGTTTAGCACAAAGAACGCCCGCTTCATAAAGCGTCAGACCAATAGGTTTTAAACCTGCGGCAATAGCCTCTTTCATTAAGGTTTTATTGGCCGCACCTGCCAGTCCGCCGACAATATAAGGCATGTGCTGCTCCGGGCTGACTCTTAAACCGTTCATCTTTTCGCTGTGCAAACCGGCGGTTGCCAGCCATTGTTGCACCAGGGCTCCGCCACCGTGCACGAGCACAACTTCATCGTCGCTTTGTTTCAGCGACTGAAACAGCGCACTTAAAGCTTCCGGTTGTTCTAACAGGCTGCCACCGAGTTTTATGACTTTCATAGCAAGCCCTCTTCAACAGGCAACCCCAGTTGCAGGTTAATGCACTGAATGGCCTGACTCGCCGCACCTTTCAGTAAGTTATCAATAGCCGACAGCACAATCAGTTGGTTACCCTGCCGGTGCCAGCCAATATCCACAAACGGCTGCTGAACCACGTCCTTAATGGCCGGGCGAGCCAGTTTCTTAAAGCGCACTAAGGGTTGCTCCGCATAGCACTGGTACGCGCTCGTTAAGTCATCATCGCTGGTATCGTCATTAAGCTCGGCGTACAAAGTGGCCAAAATGCCACGAGGGAATTGCGCCAAGTGGGGAGTGAACAGCACTTCATGTTGTAATTGCTGTGTAATTTCCGGCGTATGCCGATGCTCAAACAGACCATATGCCTGCAAAGAAAGCTCTGCACCCTGAGTAGCAAGAGACGCTTTACGTCCGGCTCCGGTCACTCCGGAGACCGCATTAATAATAACTTTGCTGCTTTTAAGTAAACCGGCCTTTTTAAGCGGAAGTAATGCCATTAAGCTGGCTGTCGGGTAACAGCCAGGAACCGCAACTAACTGAGCTTCCGCTATCTCATGCGGATACCACTCAGCAAGACCATAAACAGCCTGGCGAAGCCAATGAGCCTGCTTGTGTTCGAACCCATAAAATGGCGGATAGTCTTCAACTGCGTCTAAGCGAAAACCACCGGACAAGTCTATGACTTTTAAGCCCGCCTCAAGAAACTCAGGTGCCAGTGCAACACTGATATTATGCTCCGTGCATAAAAACACGGTGTCTGCCTGGTGCTTAATGCTGGACTTTTCGTTATCCGTCAGACCTTGCAAAGGGATTTTTAAACAATGTGCGTATTGTGGATACAAATCACTCAACAAGGTACCGGCATCGCTGCTATGCTCAGACACATAGCAACCGAAAAGGCTAAGCGCCGGGTGTTGCTGCACTAAACGGCTAAGCTCAGCTCCAACGTAACCGCTGGCTCCAATAATAGCCGCTGAGTGTGACGGCGCTGGTTGATACTGCATGCGAAAAACCTGTTGCTGTTCCTGAGTAAAAATGCAGAATAACTGAATAGATATATTTATGCAATAATAGTGAATAATTATATTAAGGATAAACTATGGTAACCGCTCGTTCTTTGCCGTCTTTTTTTGCTATGTATCAGCAGCTCATTGCTCAGCCATCCATCAGTGCCACCGACCCTAAGTGGGATCAGAGCAACCAGAAAGTCATTCATTTATTAGCTGAATGGCTCGAACTGCTTGGGTTTGACTGCGAAATAAACGAGCTGAATAGCCAACAAGGAAAGTACAATTTACTGGCCCGGCGGGGCACTGGAAGCGGCGGTTTACTGCTGTCCGGTCATACCGACACCGTTCCCTATGATGCCAGTCGCTGGAACTTCGATCCCTTTAAATTAACCGAACAGGATAACCGCTGGTACGGGCTTGGAAGCATTGATATGAAAGGCTTTTTTGCCTTTGTTATGCAAGCTTTGAGTGAACTGGATACCAGCCAACAAAACAAACCTATTATGGTTCTGGCAACCGCCGACGAAGAAACCACCATGAACGGTGCCCGTGAAGTGAGCCGCTTTGCGAACCTCAAACCGGACTACTGTGTTATAGGCGAACCCACCGATATGCGTCCGGTCTATGCCCATAAAGGCCATATGAGTGAGGTTATTCGAATTACCGGACGCTCTGGTCACAGCTCCGATCCAGCACTGGGAATTAACGCCATAGAACTGATGCACGAAGTCATTTCTGCACTGCTGAAATTAAAAGAAGAGTTTAAGCATAAATATTCAGATTCAAGCTTTACAGTGCCACAGCCAACCATGAACTTTGGCCACATACACGGCGGTGACAATGCTAATCGTATTTGTGGTTGTTGCGAGTTGCATCTGGACATTAGGCCGCTGCCGGGTTTATCGGTCGACGAACTTTATGCCCACCTGCATAAAGCAACCGAGAGTGTTCAGGCTCGTTATCCCGGTTGTGTTGAATTAATCTCACTGCACCATCCGGTACCGGCTTTCCGGCAAACAACCGACTCAGCTTTGGTGCAACTGGCCGAAAAAATATCACAAAGCAAAGCGCAGGCGGTAAACTACTGCACTGAGGCTCCTTTTCTGCAGGAGCTCGGCTGCGAAACGTTGGTCTTGGGCCCGGGCTCAATAAAACAGGCACACCAGCCGAATGAATATTTGTCGGTAGATTCTATAAAGCCCACTCAAGAAAAACTAAAAAGTTTATTAAAAGCGTTTTGTTTTTCGCAGTAGCTGCCGATAACAAAACTATGTCTTAGATTTGAGTCACATCAAATCTGCCAGTAGTAGACCATGAGTTTTGGTACAACAAAGGATTATCACATGATACGACAGCTCTCCATAGGTGCCCGCGCAAGTGCGGCTTTCGGACTGATTGGAATACTGACGCTCATTTTGGGCATTTTCGCACTCAACCGAATGGGGGCGATTGAAACTCAGCTAAACATCATTAGTGACAAGCAGGTTCCTTCCGTTGATAACGTCAATGATTTAGACAGAGAGTTTCTGCGCGTACGTATTCACTCCGCTAACGTCGCAGCCTACATTAACGATCCTGCGCGCCTGGAAAGGTATCAAAAGAGTTTAAATGATTCGATCAGTGCTCTTAAGCGTAATCAAAATGAATATAAGAAAACGCTTGATGACCCTGAAGCGCAAAAGCTATTTGCAGAGTACATGGCCCTTGATGACGAGTACTGGAAGCTAAATAACCAGTTCGAAAAACTGGTTAATGCCGGGCTTTCCGATGCCATAGACTCCATTCGGGAAAATAGTATTCTGCCGCTGACCAACAAAATGTCAGCGAAACTCGATGAGCTTTTAAACAGAGAGATGTCATTAATAGACGCAGCTTCCGACGAAGCCGATGCCGTATCCAGTAACGCACAAGTCATGATGATTATTGCTTTAGTGGTTGTGGTCGCTTTACTCGCGTTATTTGCTGTAACGCTTACCAGAAGCATCGTTAAACCCATTGGGGATGCGGTAGATTTTGCCAAAATCATTGCATCACGTGATTTAAGTCAGACCATTGAAATTGAAGGCAAGGACGAGCCCGCACAATTGCTGCAGCAGTTAAAAACGATGCGCAACCAATTGCGTGAGTCCATGAGTACTATTTCGGAGTCCTCAGAGCAGCTGGCTTCCACATCTGAAGAATTAAGCTCGGTTACCGACGAGTCAACCCGCACCATTCAGCAGCAGTCAGAAGAGCTGGAGCAGGCAGCAACCGCAGTTACCGAATTAACCACTGCGGTTGAAACTGTTGCACAAGACGCTCAAAACGCGTCGGAAGCATCTGAAGAAGCAAACAGACAAGCGCAACACGGTGATGATCGTGTCCGTCAAACCGTTCGCGCTATAGAGGAGCTCTCTCAGGAAATTGGCGACTCTTCCGGTAGCGTAACTGAACTGGCCGACAAGGTGAAAAATATTACCAAGGTGCTTGAAGTTATTCGCGGTATTGCAGAGCAAACCAACTTACTGGCACTTAACGCCGCTATTGAGGCTGCGCGTGCCGGAGAATCTGGCCGTGGCTTCGCAGTGGTAGCCGATGAAGTTCGTTCATTGGCGCACAAAACTCAACAGTCTACCGTTGAAATTGAAGACATGGTCAAAGCCATTAACGAGTCCAGCGACCGTTCAGTAGCAACTATGGACAGAAGCCTGGAGCGCGCAACGAAAACTCTGGACGTAGCTCGCGAAGCCGGCGAAGCCTTACAGCTTATTGCAACCGCGGTCGATGAAATTAACAATCACAACACCTCGATAGCCAGTGCTTCAGAAGAGCAGGCCAATGTGTCCCGTGACGTTGATAAGAACCTGGTAAGTATTCGTGACTTATCCAACTCGACAGCATCAGGCGCTGAACAAACCAGCGCATCAAGCAAAGAGTTGTCACGACTTGCCGTTGACCTCAGTGAACTGGTTAGAGCTTTCAGACTGTAACCACATTTCACCATTAAAGATGAACGGGGCCGCAATGGCCCCGTTCGAATTTTAGCCACAGAACCTCTTTCAACTAAAATAACCCTCCTGAATACTGCTAATCAACCGCATAAATTAGACTAATGGTGCGACCAGCAACTAATCTAAATCCGTGTTAACAAACTAATAACAACGGATTCAAAAATGAATAATCTATTTAACTTCAGTCAACCGCTTGATAACGATGCAAAAGCATTATTCAACGACGAGAATCAGTCTTTTCTCGCTGAGTTAGTCGATACCTTTCAACCACAATTAGAGTCCCTGTTGAAGAAACGTCAGCAACGTCAGGCGCAATTTGACCAGGGTCAGTTACCCAATTTTGACCCTGCAACTCAGAACATCCGTGAAGGGAACTGGCGCATTGCCGAACTGCCGACCGATTTAAAAAAACGCCGTCTGGAAATTACCGGGCCGGTGGATCGAAAAATGGTCATCAATGCACTAAACGCAAACGTCGACTGCTACATGGCCGACTTTGAAGACTCACAGTCGCCCACCTGGGACGGCATGGTGAGCGGCCAAATTAACTTGCGCGACGCTAATATTGGCGGCATGACTTACACCGACCCTGACAGCGGCAAGCACTATGAAGTCGGGCCTGATCCGGCATTACTCATTGCCCGGGTTCGCGGTCTGCACTTACCGGAAAAACACGTACAGCGTAACGGCAAGCCAATTCCCGGCGCGCTAATGGACTTTGCTCTGTACTTTTTACTGAATTATCAGCAACGCCTGCAACAAGGCTCCGGGGTGTATTACTACCTGCCCAAGCTGGAGCACAGCGACGAAGCTAAATGGTGGGCTGACGTTTTTCATTTCACCGAGAAAAAGTTCAGCTTAAAAACCAGCACCATTCGCGCCACCATACTGATTGAAACCCTGCCGGGGGTTTTTCAAATGCACGAAATACTGCATGCCATGAAAGACCATATTGCTGCACTTAACTGTGGCCGCTGGGACTACATTTTCAGTTACATCAAAACCCTGAAAGAGCATCCGGAGCGGGTTCTTCCCGACCGCCAGGTGGTTAGCATGGACAAGCCTTTTCTTAACGCCTACTCGCGCTTGTTAGTGAAAACCTGTCACCAGCGCGGCGCCCTGGCTATGGGCGGCATGGCGGCCTTTATTCCCAGCAAAGATCCAACCGAGAATGAGAAGATCCTCGCTAAAGTTCACGCCGACAAAACCATGGAGCGTGACAATGGCCACGACGGCACCTGGATTGCTCACCCCGGGCTTGCGGATACCGTACGCGAAATTTTTGTCGATGGTATCGAAGGCGACAACCAGCTTCACGTACTGCGTGAAAACGACACGCCAATTGATCAGGCTCTACTCCTGCAACCCTGTGACGGCGAGCGTACCGAAGCTGGCATGCGCACCAACATTCGGGTGTCGCTGCAATACATTGCCTCCTGGCTGAACGGCAAAGGCTGCGTTCCTATCTACGGCCTGATGGAAGACGCCGCCACCGCTGAAATTTCGCGGACCTCAATCTGGCAGTGGATCCGCCACGGCAAAACGCTTTCCGACAACACTCCGGTCACCAAAGAGCTGTTCCGGCAGTACCTGCAAGAAGAAGCCGACGTAGTGAAAAATGAAGTCGGTGAACAGCGCTGGAAGAGCGAACCCTTTTCCCGGGCCCTGAGCCTGCTGGAAGAAATTACCACAGCCGACGAGCTGGTCGATTTTCTGACTCTGCCCGGCTACCAACAACTGAAATAACAATAAAATTCGCAACAATTAAAGAACAACAAGGAATTATTTATGACAACCCAGAACCTTTCATTCGCACAACAGGTTAAAGAATTACAAAAGCAATGGGACACCGACTCGCGCTGGAAAGGCGTTGAGCGCCCCTACAGTGCCGAAGACGTAGTGCGCCTGCGTGGTACCGTTCAGCCGGAATACACCTATGCCCGCAATGGTGCCGATAAACTCTGGCAGCTCATTCATGGCAAAGCACAGGAAAAGTTTGGAAAAGACTATGTAAACGCGCTGGGTGCTTTAACCGGTGGTCAGGCGGTGCAGCAAGTCAAAGCAGGCTTGCAGGCCATTTACCTTTCCGGCTGGCAGGTGGCGGCTGACAACAACTCGGCCTGCAGCATGTACCCGGATCAGTCGTTATATCCGGTCGACTCTGTACCGACGGTGGTTGAGCGCATTAACAACTCCTTTGCCCGTGCTGATCAAATTCAGTGGTCAAAAGGCGTTACGCCGGAAGACGATAATTACGTAGACTACTTTGCACCGATTGTTGCTGACGCTGAAGCCGGCTTTGGTGGCGTACTCAACGCTTACGAGCTGATGAAGCGCATGATCCAGTCCGGAGCTGCCGGCGTGCACTTTGAAGACCAGCTTGCTTCAGTGAAAAAATGCGGTCACATGGGTGGCAAAGTACTGGTACCCACACAGGAAGCGGTACAGAAGCTTTCAGCTGCACGTTTAGCTGCAGACGTTGCCGGGACACCAACACTCATTGTGGCTCGTACTGACGCCAACGCCGCTGACCTGCTGACTTCTGACTTCGACCCGAATGACAAGCCTTTCATTACCGGCGAGCGCACTGCCGAAGGTTTCTATCGGGTTAAGCCGGGCATTGAACAGGCTATTTCACGCGGCTTAGCTTATGCGCCGTTTGCGGATCTTATCTGGTGTGAAACCGCCAAACCAGACTTAGACGAAGCGCGTCAGTTTGCAGAAGCGGTTCATGCCAAATACCCCGGCAAACTGCTGGCCTATAACTGTTCACCGTCATTTAACTGGAAACGCAACCTGGACGACGACACCATAGCTAAGTTCCAGCGCGAGCTTGCCGCAATGGGTTACAAATTCCAGTTTATTACCTTGGCCGGTGTGCACAACATGTGGTATCACATGTTTGAATTGGCCCATGACTATGCCCGCAACGACATGTCTGCCTACGTTAAACTGCAGCAGCAAGAGTTTGACGCAGCAGACAAAGGCTACACCTTTGTGGCGCACCAGCAGGAAGTCGGTACCGGTTACTTTGACGAGCTGACCAACGTGATTCAGGGCGGGCTTTCCTCAGTTACTGCACTGAAAGGCTCAACCGAGGAAGACCAGTTTAAAACCTCCGCGTAAAGCGCAAGTCGGCATCATAAGGAAAGACATCCGTAAGCTCACCCTTGCGGATGTTTTTTTGTACCCGGCACCAGTACGCCGGGTCAATCAATTCAGGATGACGCTTCAATAATTTGTCACGGTACTTCGCCTGCGGCACCGCAAATTGCGCCAGCTGCTGCGGGAAAACATCGTCCGGGGCAATAGACACTTCCCAGTCGTTATCCGGCAAGCGTCGAAAGCTCATGTCCGTTAAATACCGTACTTCGTCGTAGTCATAGAATACCACCCGTTTATGCCGGGTGACGCCAAAGTTTTTCAGCAGCATGTCGCCGGGGAAAATATTCGCCGCCATCATTTCTTTTAAGGCACGGCCGTAGTCATCCATCGCCGCGTCTATTTCTTCGTCATTGGCGTATTCTAAGTACAAATTCAGTGGCGTCATTCGGCGTTCAACAAACAACTGGTGAATCACCAAAGTGTCACCCTCTATCGAAATAGAATTGCTAATGGTTTGCTTAAACTCTTCCAGTAAGTCGGCAGAGATACGTTTCAGCGGCAACGCCACATCGACAAATTCCAGCGTATCGGCCATACGCCCTACCCGGTCATGCCGCTTAACCATGCGGTAACGATCAATTACCGTCTGCCGGCCAAACTCCTTAGTACCGCCCAGCCGGTCTTTAATGACTTTAAATACATAAGGAAAAGACGGCAGCGTAAATACGGTCATAACCATACCTTTGACACCGGGAGCAGCAGAAAGCTGGTCATCTGTGCGGCGCAAATGGTGCAAAAACTCGCGATAAAACTCGGTTTTGCCCTGCTTATGAAAGCCCACCGACGAATAAAGTTCAGCCAGGGTTTTGTGTGGCATTAAATCTTTCAAAAACCGCACCAAGGCAGAAGGCGCCTCGGTTTCGACCATAAAATACGAACGGGCAAAGCCAAAAATAGTCGCCATGCGGTTCGAACGGGTAATAAAAGCATCGACATAAAGCTTGCCCTGCGAATTAATCAGCACAGGTACAATAAAAGGGTAATGGTTATTTTCAGTCACTACCCGTCCGACAATATACGCGGCTTTATTGCGGTAAAACGGGGACTTCAAAACATCTATGCGCAGGTTGTGGGCTTCAATATCGGTTTCAGTTGCGCGCTCAAAAAACTTATCGCGCAGTTGTTCAATATCATTTTCAAAGCTTTCAAATTCACCGCCCAGGCCAATATCCTCAAACACCCGCGTCAGTGTCCCCTCCAGCCCGTCAACCACCGGAAAATAAGAGTGGCATTCGTTTTCCACCGGCACCGGAATGTGGTTCGCCAGCACAGTTTCTACAAAAATATAGTCGTTATTAAAGTAGGCACGGTCAAACACCCGGCAAAATACCGAGTTGTAAAAAGTCTCTGCAAGCTCCGCCTGCGGATGAAACTTCAGTAATTGCTGGTAACGTTGCCGGGTTGCACGCCACAGGTTTTCATCAAGCGCATTACCCACGCGACGCTCGACTTTTTTCGCCGTTGTACCCACCTGATGGTCGTAATAATGAATGCGCTCTGAGGCCGCCGACACAACCGCAGTCCAGTCGCGTCGTAAGAAACGTTCTCGTGCACCCTGAGTCAGCGCCTGAAAACGCCGGTAGTGGCTATGAAAGCCATCCAGAATACTTTTTGCCAGGGTCTCGGGGCTAATTGTCATGCTCTTTCATCCACCAAACCGGTCACAACGACTCTCTATTTGAATCAAGTTAATCATCAATAATGACAGAAACAAGACTGGCGTTATACATTCACCCTATTTATAATCCCGATAGATTTTTCATATTCCACTTATTCTGGATAGCTATGAATACCATCAAAGACATTGATCTGAACCTGCTGGTTTACCTGGATGTTCTGCTGCGGGAAAAAAACGTGACCCGTGCCGCAGCACAGCTAAATATCACCCAACCGGCCATGAGTAACGGCCTGAAGCGTTTGCGTAACCTGTTAAACGACCCTATTTTAGTGCGCACCAGCGAAGGTATGGTGCCGACTCAACGCGCGCTGGACATGCAGGAAGCCCTGCGCGGTGTATTGTACTCGGTTGAAGAAATGATCCAGCCGGTGCGTGAGTTTGACGCCCCCACCAGTGATCAGGTTTTTCGGATTATGGCGTCCGACTATGCCGCTTCCACGCTTATGCCTAAACTGCTGGAAAAACTTGATGAGCAGGCACCCAATGTCTCACTGGATATCATGACCCCCAGCGACATCAGCTTTCATGATGTGGAAAACGGCAAAGTGGATCTGGCCATTAACCGCTTTGAACAACTGCCACAGTCGTTTCATCAAAAGAATTTATGGAGCGACGAGTTTTCCTGTTTGATCCGCAAAGATCACCCATTGCTGGAAGACTACACGCTGGACAATTACTTAAAGGCGCAGCACGTCTGGGTGAGTAAAACGGGCTTTGGTGTAGGCGTAGGGATGGATCCGCACGACGTACAAAAACTCGGCTGGGTCGACGACGCGTTAGATAAACTGGGCAAACGTCGAAAAATTAAGGTGTTTACCCGTAATTATCATGTTGCTATGTATCTGGCACGTCAGGGGCTGGTTGCTACCTTGCCAACACGGGCCGCCGAACTGTATTCACAGGACAGTCAACTGGTCATGAAGGCTCCGCCGTTTGAAATACCGGGGTTAACTCTGACCATGATCTGGTCGCCGCTGTTACAGCACGATGCAGGCCACCGCTGGTTCCGACAAGTGGTCGCCGAAACCGCGGCAGCTTCATAGCTTTCTTACCAGGGGCTTATTCTTCCCAGAAAAAGCCCTTACGTTTGCGTGGCTCCGGCAACAAGCGATCCATAGTCGTGGCATCATACAACACGCCATTAACCATGGTGTGAGTCACTTTGTCGGTGTCACGGATGTTTTTCAGCGGGTTACCGTCAATAACAATAATATCCGCCAGTTTACCTTCTTCCAGTGAGCCCAGCGCGTGGTCCATACCAAAGACTTTAGCCGGATCAATGGTCGTTGTACGGAGGGCTTCCAGCGGTTCCATACCACCCTGAGCCATCATCCAGATTTCCCAATGTTGCGCTAACCCCTCACGCTGCCCATGAGCACCAGAGAGCACTTCAACACCTAAGTCCTGCAGCTCAGTAGCCACTTCCGCATTATTAAAGTGGTTGTAGTGGTTATGCGGCGCTTTTTCACGACGCATCGCCTTACCCACTAAAAAGTCCATGGGCACATATTGAGTCAGCTTGGGATGCTTCCATACATCGGTTTCCGCATACCAGTAGTTCTCACCCCAAATACCGCCATAAGCCACACCCAGGGTTGGTGTATAAGCTACGTCACTTTGCTGCCATAACTGACGAATGTCATCGTAGATATTGGCTACCGGTAATGAGTGCTCAACCGTGGTGTGCCCGTCCATGATCATGCTCAAGTTGTGCTGCAACAACGAACCGCCTTCAGGTACCACCATCATTTCCAGTTCTCGTCCGGCTTCAACGACTTGTTGACGCTGGTTACGACGCGGCTGGTTATAACTCTTAACAGAAAATGCACCCACTTTCTTCAGGCGCTCTAAATGAAACTTAGCGTCTTCTAAGCTATCCACATGCGAGGTGTAACCCGGGCCGTTAGCGCCGTATAAAATGGTACCGGTTGAGAACAGTCGTGGCGCGGCAATTCTGCCCGCTTTCTGCAGCTCTGAGGCCGCAAAGAACTCGGTCGTATCGTTAGACGGATCGTGAATTGAGGTCACCCCAAATGCCAGATTCGCGTATTGTCCCCAGTTCTGCTGCGGGATAATTTCTGCCTGGCCCTGACCACCGTGCGCGTGCGCATCGAATAACCCCGGCATAACGGTTTTGCCACTGGTATCAATAACCTCAGCGCCGGAAGGCACATTAACTTCAGCTTCAGGGCCAACCGCCACAATTTTATTATTGCGCACGACCACAGTGCCCTGCTCATAAACCGTATCGCCATTCATGGTAATAACCTGGCCGCCCACAAAGGCAACGGTTGTATCCGGTACCATGGCGTCATGTTCAAAACCAATGTTCTGGCCATTTTCTACTTTCAGGGTGTCGCTTTCAGTGTCAGCATTAAAGGCTTCAGCCACCGACGTATGGTAAAGTTCCGGCCCCAATGTCCAGTAAATCTGGTCACTGTTTGCCGTCCAGGATAGATTTTCACCGGCACGAACAGACAGCTGATGCACCGGCATTTGTTTATCTCCCGGCCCTACATTGATAACGCTGCCGCGCTCGACTAAAGGCGTAACAAACACTTTAAAGCGCTCTGCAAAAGCCAGTTGCTTGCCGTCCGGAGACACGCGGAATTCAGTGGCTAACTCCGACTGATACAACTCGCGCTGCTCCAATGTGCGCAAATCGATCGCACTTAACGTTGGTTTTTCGCCCGGAGTCATCAGATAAACCCGGTCGTTACGGGCACCGTACTGAGGTAAACGTCCACGTTCTGCTATTTGCTCTGGTTCAGCATTGGCTGACACTGCAACGCGATAGATACCGTTTTCCAGACCAAACTTATCGGAAATTAAGTAACCCCCACGTATTTTGCGGTAAACCACATGCTTGCCGTCCGGAGAGAATGTGGGTTCAACAAAGTTGCCCTGTCCGGTATTCAGCACCCGTTCATTACCCGAGCTAATATCGCGAACAATAACCTGTGCCTGCTCTTCGTCATTCCAGCGAACAAATACTACGCTTTCACCGTCGCGCGAGTATTGTGGGTACAGCTCAAAGTCTTCGCGATTGGTTAAGCGCTGCGGCTCACCATTTGGTAATGAACGCTGATACAAGCTACCCAAAGCTTCGTAAATCACCGCGTCACCCTGCGGTGAAACTTGCGCCATACGCAGCATTTTCACGTCAAACTGGTCAGCTTCAACATTTTGCTTAAACCGCAGTGCATGCTGTACTTTCTTTTCCGTTTCGACTTTAAACGGAATAATGCGTGCGTTCCCGTCATCAATATTCAGCTTCTGAATATGACCACCGGCCCAGAACACTAACTGCTTAGAATCCGGTGTCCAGTCCATAGTCGGGTAAACGCCATGAATGGCCCAGGTTTCCTGCATGTCGCGTTCCATTTTCCCGTAAACCCGCTTGTGTTCGCCGGTCTTCAGGTCCAGCAGGTACAGCACGCTGTCAAAGTCTTCACGCTTAATGTAGGCCAGATAACGCCCGTCCGGTGATGGTGTCGGACGAATTGCGCCACCGGCACCACTTATCAAAGTTTCAATTTCACCGCTCTCGCGCTCAAAACGCTTAATGGTGTAAATGCCTTCCAGCGAGTCTTTGCTGTAGTGGAAAGTTTTGCCCGGTGTGTCATCCTGCGAAAAATAGATGTATTTACCGTCCGGTGAAAACGCCGGCTCGCCTAAGTCTTTCTGGTCATTCGGGCGCTCCGTTAACTGCACACCCGAGCCACCACTGCGGTGGTACATCCAGACTTCACCGGCTCCTAACGAACGGCTGGCGGTATAGTGCTTACGCGCAACCAAAAATTCGCTGTCCGGACTCCAGGCCGGGCTGTTTAATAAACGGAAAGTTTCTTCGGTAACGGCACGCACATTGCTGCCATCGGCATCCATCACCCAGATATTATCGCCACCGCCCTGATCCGAGGTGAAAGCAATGTAACGTCCATTGGGCGAATATACAGGCTGCATATGCCAGGCTATGCCACCCATAAGTTTTTCCGCTTCGCCGCCGCCAAACGGCATGCGATAAATGTCACCCAGCAAATCAAATACGATGTAGTCACCATCCGGGCTGACGTCCACATTCATCCAGGTGCCGGAATTCACCGATATATCAATTTCTTTAAATTCGCCCTGCGGGTTACTGACATCCCAGCCCTGGGTCTGTTCTTGTGCCATGCTCACCGGCGCTAAGCTTAAAAGCGATGCGACCGCTAAGGTTAATGTTGTCTTTTTCATGGTATTGCCTCATTAAAAATGTCTTCCCTTTGTAGGCAGTTAAGATCCAAAAGTCCAGTGGCTAACGTTAAATGGGGAGTTATGGTCGGTTAATGGACATTAAAAGTCAGTGGGTTATAGTGAGTAAATATTCAGAAGACGGGTTGAATATGAACGAAGCCTTAGAAAATATCCTTCTCGATGTATCTAAGTCACCGGATATTGACGGCGGCGACCTGGAGAAAGCGTCTGAACTGATCCTGATGTCAGCGCTAAAAGGGCTGGATATTAGTCGCGTCAGTATTTGGTTATTGCAGCCGGACAAGCAGAGCATGACTGCTGCCAGGTTAATTGATGAAAAACAGCAGGACAAAGAATTGCCTGTGCTGCGTAAGTCCGAACTTCCTTCTTATTTTCGGGTATTAATGACTGAGCGGACCATTATCGCTAACGACGCCCGCAACCACCCGGCAACCGTTGAACTCAGCAACGGCTATCTTGAAGAAACCGGCGTATACGGCATGCTCGATGTTCCTTTACGCCATAAAGGTCAAATGATAGGCGTAATGTGCTGCGAAAGCCGTAAACCCTCACGCCGCTGGACTTCCGATGAAGTCGCCTTTGTTGGCGTGCTTGCTGACATTTATGGCCGCGCCGTCAGTGCGTCCGAACGCGAACGATTCGAAGCACTCCTTATTCGTCAGAATGAACAGCTGGAAAGCATGGTAGCGGAGCGAACAGAATCATTAACCAAAGCACTGGACAACTTTAAGCAGGCTCAGGAGCGGTTAATTGAAACCGAGAAAATGGCCGCTCTGGGTAAGTTAGTCGCCGGCGTCGCGCACGAGGTTAATACCCCCCTGGGAGTTTCCGTTACCGCTGTAACTCACTGTGAGCATCGTCTTAAAAAACTGGACCAAGGTTTCAGTAACGGTTCAATTTCACGCAAGCAACTGCAGACCTTTATCAGTGATACTTACGAAGCGTATCAGTTACTCACCAGTAACCTTGAACGAGCCGCAACCCTGATTCAGAACTTTAAGAAAACCGCGGTTGACCAATCCAGTTTTGAGCTGGTTAACTGCCAGCTTAACGACTACCTGCACGCGTTAATTTTAAGTCTAAAGCCTGTGGTAAAAAAGAAGCACGTCAGCATCACTATCGACTGCGACGACGACATTGTTTTAAGCACTTACCAGGGCGCGTTAGCACAAATTGTGACGAATCTGGTCAGTAATACTAACGACCACGCTTTTGTCGAACCCGATGAAAAGCATCAAATAGAGATACAAACGGAACAAAAAGACGAAGGTGTCCATTTTCGCTTTCGCGACAACGGTAAAGGTATGGACAGCGAGACCATTAAAAATATCTTCGAGCCCTTTTTCACCACATCGCGCCAGACGGGTGGTTCAGGGTTAGGCTTATCCATTGTTTATAATCTGGTTACCCGGAAACTCAACGGCGAAATTTCTGTCCAATCAACGCCTGGTAAAGGCACCGAGTTTTCCTTTTTCTTACCCGATTTACCCAAATAGGATTGTTGTATGCTCAAAGCTCTGCAAAACTTTTTCCAACAAACAACACCGGCTGAACAGGCCAACATGCACCAGGTAGAAGGTCTATCAAATGACGCCTTTCTGTCTCTGGTTTTGATGACAGAAATTAGTCTGGCCGATGGCGAGCTATCCGATGAAGAGCGTGAGCACTTATTGGATGAGCTAGAGCGCGAATACGGTATTACCGGTGACCAGGCTGACAACGCAATTAAAGAAGCCGTGCAGGCAGTACAGGAAGCCTCATCGCTGCACGACTTCACAGCACAGTTAAAAGCCATTAGCTACGAACAACGCGTTGAATTACTGGAAAATTTGTGGGCCGTTGCCTACGCTGATAATACACTCGATCCACATGAGGAAAGCATGTTGCGCAAACTTGCTGACTTACTTTATATCAGTCACGCTGACTACATTCGCAGCAAACTTAGGGTTATCGACTCTTAAATGCGGCTGCTACCCACCTTCTTTGCTGCCGCGTCATTAAGTTTCACCCTTGTGGCTGACAGCCTGGCTGAAGAAGCGGGCATGGCAACCGGCTACCCGCCTTTTCAGTTTAGCCAGGACGGAGAGCCTGCGGGCTTCGATGTTGACGTTGTTCGTGCCGTTTTCAACTATCTGGGAAAAGATTTAAACCTTCATCAGTACGACTGGGACAATGTGGTCAGCCTGCTTCGCTACGGCGAGCTGGACTTGGCTATTGGTATGGAGTCTACCGAAGCTCGACAAGCTTACTTTGACTTTAGCCAACCTTATTACCATCGACTGGCGACTTTATTTGTACTTGATCAGGAAAGCAGTCCGGAGTCCGTTCGAAAGCTAGTGAGCAAGCGTATTAGTGGCGATCGTCACTCGGTACTGGAGCAGTATTTGACAGAGCTCGGGTTGCATAATGCCATTAGAATTCAGCAGGCCGACTCCAAAAAAGAAGCCATGACTCAGCTTGCTATTGGTGAAGTTGAGGCCGTTATTATGCCCGAAAAAGTCGGCTTGTACCTTGCTGATGAAATAGGCGTTAACGTGCGTATTTTATGGCAGCCTCAAATCAGAGTTCCCGTCAGTTTTGCTGTAAAGACCAACAATACTGAGCTTTTAGGCCATATAAACCGAGCTTTACAACACCTTGAAGACAGCGGAGAACTCGACAGTATTCGCCAGCGCTGGAATATCCAGCACTGGGTTACTTCTTACACTCCAAATTAATGCCCGCTTTCTCTGGCCTGCTGCATTTCATTTTCCAAACGAGCAGACTCATCGGCACGCGGCTTGGTAAAGCGTGCTAACCAGAGGTAAAGCACCGGAGTCAGGTACAGCGTAAACAATGTCGCCAAACCTAAGCCGCCAAAGACCACCCAACCAATAGAGTTACGTGCCTCTGCGCCGGCACCAGAAGAAAGAATTAACGGCAGTCCGCCAAGTATGGTCGAAATCAGAGTCATCATAATGGGGCGCAGACGAATCAATGCAGCTTCTTCTATTGCTTCGCGCACTTCCAGTCCCCTGTCCCGCAGTTGATCGGCGAACTCAACCAACAACACCGAGTTCTTCGCTAGCAAGCCTATTAGCATGACCAGACCAATCTGCGAATAGATGTTCATTGATGTGCCGGTCAGGAACAAGGCGTAAATAGCTGCAGCAATACCAAACGGAACCGTCAGCATAACCACTACCGCACTGTTTAATGACTCAAACTGCGCAGCCAGAACCAACAGCACAATCAAAAATGCCAGAATATAGGTCATGGCAATTTCTTGCGAGGTATCCTCAAAGGTTGCAGCTTCACCCAGGAATACCAGCCCCATGCTATCGGGCAGCACCTCGTCAGCAATAGCGCGAAGTTGCTCTACAGCCTCCGACATAGGCAGATCTTCCGGTAAATCCGCATCGACTTCTATCGCGCGCCGCTGAGCCTGTCGCTCTAACTCTGCAGACACGCCTTCCTCGACTATTTCGGAAATGCTGGATATTGGCACTAGCTCGCCGCTACTGGAGGAGACATACAGATTTTGCATATCCTGAGGTGACTGTATCAGGTTGTTCCGTGTACGCAGCATTACCGGAATTTGTTGGTCACCCACATTCAAATCAGCAACATCATCACCGTTAATCGCCGCGCGTAACGTTGAAGATATATCGCTTAATGAAACGCCCAGCTCAGCAGCCCGGCGCCTGTCAATTTTCACCCGCAACTGAGGCTGTGTCGGCTGATAAGAGACATTAGGCTCACCAAGCTCCGGCATACGCTCTTTTATAACCGCAGTAAATTCACGGGCGGCTTTGAATATCTCATCGTAGTTCTCGCCGGTAATCGCCATTTCAAGGCCGCCGCCCTGACCTCGTAAATTCAGACTGTTATCGCCAAAAGCACGCCCCGGCGCGCCCGGTACCTGGCTCAGCGGCTCCCGGATGTTATTAATGATCTCCTGCTGACTAATATCCCTTTCTTCCCAGGGTTTCAGGTTAGCAGTAATAAACACCAGGTTGGGGTCCCACTGACCCACCACGGTATAAATTGATTCGATATCGCCGCTTTCTTTGTATTCAAGCAAAATCTCTTCTAACTTACGTGCCTGCCTGTCCATGAATTTAAGGCCAACACCATCGGGTCCACGAGAGAATACTCTGACCGAACCACGGTCTTCGTTGGGCATCAGTTCACTGTTAATCTGGTTGTACAACAAAGCGCCACCGCCAGCAGACAGCAGTGATAAAATCACGATTACCCAGCTAAAATCGAGCGCTTTGTGCAGCGTTCGCTTATAGAAGCGTTTAAACACATTACCAATTTTGGCAAAACGGTTACTCTGCCCGGCAGACTTTGGCAAACGCGCAGTAAATGCGGGTACCAAAGACAAGGCAACAAAAGAAGAAATAACCACAGCCGCCGCCAGCACACCACCGAACTCACGGAACAGTCGACCCGCCGTTGACGGTAAAAAGGCTATGGGCACAAACACCGCCACCAATACCGCCGTAGTCGCAACCACCGCGAAGAAAACCTCACGTGTTCCCAATACCGCAGCCGCACGACTTCCAAGCCCCATACTGCGGCGTCGCTGAATATTCTCGGTAACAACAATGGCATCATCGACAATGAGCCCGGTAGCCAGAACCAGAGCCAACAGCGTCAGAATATTAATGGAAAAGCCCATCAACCATATAGCGGCTACGGCACCAAATAGCGCAACAGGAATTGAAAAGGCAGGAATAATTGTTGCCCGGAATGAACCAATAAACACCCATAAAGTGGCGACAACCAAAGCAATAGTAATTGCCAGGGTCGTGACAACTTCAGCAACGGACTTACGAATAAACTGCGCATCGTCGTTAGTGATGCTCATTTCCATATCAGGGAAGCGCTCGCGTAACCTTTCCAGTACCGCCAGGGCTTTATCAGAAATCTCTATAGTGTTGGAGCCCGCCTGACGTATAACCCCTAACCCAACCACTGGCTTACCATCTAAGCGGACAAAGCTGTTGGCATCGGCGGGTGCGAAATAAGCCTGGGCGACATCACCCACACGAGTGTCATCGCGGACAATAATGTTTTCAACTTGCTCTTCAGTAATGGCCGTTGCATCGGCTCGAATAATCAAGCGCTGATCAGTTGAGCGCAGGCTACCGGCTGGCACATCAAAAGGTGCCTGACGCAAGGCATCGGCGACATCCGTGACCGACAAACCAAAGCTCACCAGCTTCAGGGGATCAAGGTCAACGCGCAATACTCGCTCGCGGTCACCATTTAAACGGACATCGGCTACGCCATTAATGGCCAGAAATTCAGGCGATAAATCGGTTTCCAACCGGCGGGTCAGCTCTTCCAGTGTTAAGGAGTCGCTGCTAACGGCTATATCCAGTACCGAGCGCGCATCGTTGTCAGCTTTACGAACGTTTATTTGTTCGACATCATCCGGCAGTTCACGACGTATCTGGTTAACTGCTTCGCGTACTTCCGCGGCTACAACGTCTAAATCCACACCGGGTCGGAATTCAATAGAAATACGGGCACTGTTCTCTTCACTCGACGAACGAATGGACTCCACGCCGGAAACTCGCGCAGCAGCACCTTCTAATATACTGGTCACTTCAGCATCAACGGTTTCTGGCGCTCCGCCGGGCAAGGTTGCGCTCACCCCGACAACCGGTCGGTCAACGTCAGGCAGCTCACGCACTTCAACGCCCATTAAGGCCGCAATACCCGCTATGGCGATAAGCACGTTAAGAACAACAATCAGTACCGGGCGACGGATCGACACCGATGGTAAGTCGTTCGCGTCCTGTTGGTTATTTATCTGTTGGTCTGACATTATTCGGTAACCTCTTGCGTATCGAGGGTGGCCCGATCAAACACAACAGGCTGCCCTTCACGAAGGCTTTGTACGCCTTCAACGATGAGCAAGTCATCACGTTGAATATTACCTGATACCAGTACTCGCCCGGCCAGGCGTTGTTCAATCTGTACCTCAATACGCGCAGCTTTACCGTCCTCCACAACCCAGACAAAAGGGTTATTCACGCCCCAGGACAAAGCCGCTTCAGGAACCGAAGCAAACTCTTCGCCAGCCAACTCTATTGCGGTTCTGAAACTGGTGCCGGGTAAAAAGTCGTCATTATCGTTACTGATTTTTGCGCGTGCCCGGTACATACGGGTCGTTGCGTTAATGCGTGAGTCCAGCTCGATAATTTCAGCTGTAACGGGAGTGCCTGAGTATCGCCATGGCTGAACCTGTAATTCAGCACCGTCCTGCAGTAACGAAACCGCCGCTTCAGGAATACGAAAATCAATTAATAAGGTCGAACGATCATCTAAAGTAGCAATAGCGGTTTGTTGGTCAATGCGGTCGCCCACTTCAACATCGGTAATACCGATAATTCCCTCAAAGGGTGCACGAATAAAACGGTCTTCTAATTCAATTTTGGCGTTATCTAATTCAACGCGGGCTAAATCTCTTAATAATATCGCGTTATCAAGCTCTGACTGCGGCACAGCGCCTTGTTCACGGCTGGCTCGTAAACGCTCTACCGTGCGCTCTGCGTCGCGTAAATTAATCTGTGCCTGCTCCACCGCAACTTGCTGTCGGCGGGCATCGAGTTCAACCAGCAACTGGTCTTTCTCAACTTTATCGCCCGGCTTGAAATTCACCGCAACCACTCGGTCACCGACCGCCGGATAAATGGTAATAGAGCGAACCGCCTCGGCCGTGCCAACGGCTTCAACCCGATTACGTTCACGCTCAAAAGATACAGGCTGGACAATGACCAAAGCTTCGCGAGGTCCAAATTGCTGAGCCTGACTGTATCCACCTGGCAGTGACAGAACGAACAATAAAGCAATGAGTAAAGACTTCATAACGGTCAATTAGTGCTCCAAAAAAACTGCAGCCACAAGGGCTGCAGTCTGTATTAATCAATAAGCAATAACACAGGTTTGCTACAACTATTCTTTAATCGCAAAGCTGCCTTGCATAATGGCTGAATGGCCAGGGAAGGTGCAGTAGAATTTATAATCAGTGTCTGCACTCATACCTTCAGTAGAGAAAGTCACTGAGGTTTCTTCACCACCGCCAATCACATCGGTTGCCGCAATAACGGCATCTGAGTCCGGTACATACTGGCTTTCCATACCAGCTGACATGCCTTGCTGAACAACTGATTGCATATCGCCAGCTTCACTCAGAACCCAGTTATGACCCATGACCTTCTTATCCAGCTTACCTGAGTGAGTCAAAGTGACTGTCACTTCGTCACAGCTCGCTGGCACGGACATCTCTTTTGTATCAAACCTCATGTTGTCATTGCTATCTATAGTGAGTTCACATTCGTTAGCTTGTGCGGCGTTTGCGACAAACAACATCGAACCCAGTAGTGCGGAAATTATGTAACGCATTGCAATACCTCTTCGGTTAGTATGAAATGATTCCTTCCTTATACGTAAAATCTCGCATTGAGATTACTTTAACGAGAATTTATATGACGAAACATCCATTTTCGCCACAATCGCTCCTTGCTCAGGGAGGTACCCACTCTGACAACGAGAATGGCGTAATTATCCCTCCAGTATACACATCAACGACTTACCTGCGCGATGAGGATAATCAATATCGTACTGGTCGTGTGTACTCGCGAGCTGATAACCCCACTTACCGTCCCGCAGAAAAACTATTAGCAGAACTGGAGAATGCGGCCGACGCGCGTCTATTTGCCTCCGGCATGGCTGCTGCAACCACGGTTTTTCAAGCGTTAAAGCCGGGAGACTCAGTCATCGCCCCTAAAGTTATGTACTGGGCTTTGCGCAAATGGCTGCAGACCTTCGGGGTCGATAGCGGACTGGACGTTCGTTTTGTCGATACGTCGAACCTGGACGAGTTGCGCCATGCCATTTCAGAAAAGGCTCCCACGCTCATTTGGCTGGAAACTCCAGGCAACCCTTTGTGGACAGTAACCGACATTGCCGCAGTGGCTGATATGGCCCGCAACTGCGGCGCTTTGTTGGCGGTAGACTCTACAGTAGCCACACCTTTGCTGACTAAACCGCTGGATCTCGGTGCCGATGTTGTCATGCATTCCGCCACAAAATATCTTAACGGTCACTCCGACGTTATCTCTGGCGCTCTCGCTGCCCGCGAAGATAACGACTTCTGGAAACGCCTGGTTGCCATTCGCGCGCAATACGGTGCAGTTCCGGGGCCACAAGATGCAGCTCAGCTACTACGCGGCATGCGAACGTTGTTTTTACGAGTACGCGAAAGCTGTCAAAATGCGTTGTACATTGCTGAGCAGTTAGAACAACACCCAAAAGTCACTGAAGTGCTGTACCCGGGCTTAAAAAGCTTTGCTGGCCATGATATTGCGGTTAAGCAAATGCAGGGCGGTTTTGGCGGTATGTTGTCTATCCGTCTGGCGGGTGGTGAGAAAGCCGCTATTGCCGTTGCCGCAAAAACTCAGCTGTGGCATCGCGCTACGTCATTAGGTGGTGTAGAGAGCCTGATTGAACACCGCGCCAGCATTGAAGGCCCGGATACCCCGGTACCCTTAGACCTATTGCGTTTGTCGGTAGGAATTGAAAACGCCGATGACCTGCTGGCAGACTTACAGCAGGCCATCGACAGCGCGCACGCTTAAATGCTGACGCGCTTATAGAAGCGGTATTCCGGCTTCCAGAAATTGTTGTCGATGCGCTCACGCAGCGTATCGTCATCAATTTCCAGTGCCAGACCTTCCTGCTGAGCCACTTTACCCACCGCAAAAGCAATGTCTTTACTCAACTGCGTCAAGTCTTTAAAAGCCGGCAGTAATTCCTCGCCTTTACCATTGGCACTGGGCGAAGCTGCTGCTAACGTCTTACTTGCCACGCGCAGCATTTCATCACTGACCCGTTGCGACTTAACCGACAACACACCAAGACCAATACCCGGGAAAATATAACTGTTGTTACACTGAGCTACCGGATACAAACGCCCGTTATACTCAACTTCACCAAAAGGACTACCGGTAGCAACAATGGCTTTACCTTCACTCCATTTCAGTACATCCGCAGGGTGCGCTTCTACATGTTTTGACGGGTTACTCAGAGGGAAAATAATGGGCCGTTCAACATTTTTTGCCATAGTCGATATAACTTGCTCGGTAAACAAGCCAGCCTTACCGGAAACACCAATTAAAATATCCGGTTCGGCACAATGCATCACGTCCAGCAACGACGGATAATCACCACTGTATTCCCAGTCATTCAGGTCGGCGGTTTTTTGCGCTAATGCCTGCTGGAAGTCGCGCAGCCCGTCCATAGTGTCCATCACCAGACCGAAGCGATCGACCATAAATATCTGTTTCTTCGCCTGCTCCTTGGTTAAGCCCTCAGCCGTCATTTGAATCATGACTTGCTCGGCGATACCACAACCAGCTGAACCGGCCCCAACGAATACCACTTTCTGCTCGCTGAGCTTTTTGCCTTTTTGGCGACACGCCGCCAATAAGGTGCCCACAGTCACAGACGCCGTGCCCTGAATGTCATCATTAAAACAGCAGACTTCATCGCGGTAGCGTCGCAGCAACGGCATAGCATTAGGCTGAGCAAAGTCCTCAAACTGCAGCATCACACCAGGCCAGCGTTTGGTAACCGCTTTGATGAATTTATCGAGAAACTCGTCGTACTCTTCCTGACCAATGCGCTTATGCCGCGCCCCCATGTACATTGGGTCTTCCAGAAGCTTTTCATTATTGGTGCCGACATCCAGCATAACCGGCAGCGTATACGCCGGGCTAATGCCGCCGCAGGCGGTATACAGCGACAGCTTACCAATCGGAATACCCATGCCTCCAATGCCCTGGTCACCTAAGCCCAGAATGCGCTCGCCGTCGGTCACAACAATGACTTTCACTTTTTGCTTAGTAGCATTGCGCAGAATATCGTCCAGCTGATCACGCTCCGAATACGAAATGAACAAGCCGCGTGAGCTGCGGTAAATATCCGAGAACTTCTCACAGGCATCACCCACGGTCGGGGTGTAGATGATTGGCATCATCTCTTCCAGATGATCCGTTAATAAGCGATAAAACAGGGTTTCATTGTTGTCCTGAATAGCACGCAGGTAAATATGCTTGTTAATGGGCGTTTCAAAGCTCCGGTACTGCATATAAGCACGCTCAGCCTGCTCTTCAATGCTCTCATAGCGAGGCGGCAACAAACCGGTCAGGTTAAACGCGGCACGCTCTTCCTTACTGAACGCACTGCCCTTATTCAGTAGCGGGGTTTCCAACAAATTAGGGCCAGAATAGGGAATATAAAGCGGACGCTGCGTCTGCGGCATAAGTACAAACTCCTGAAAGCCAAAGTAATACGAATATCATAGCAAAACGCGGCTGCGATTCACATGTTTCGCTGGATTGGAATACCGAGGAAAACGCGAGTGCTGAGGTTATCAGTGGGACTTTGGAGGACGCCCGTGAATACATCCCTGTAGGGCTTGGGCAGCGCCATCCATGGCGCTGCACACCTCCAAAGTCCCACTGCTAATCCTTTTGCGCACTCGCTATCTCGCATTTTCATCTGGCACAAATATCTTAGATAGGAAGTTAATCCCAGGGGCAGGCTTTGGCGGCAAAAGGCGATAAAGGAAAGAATTCGTGGCTTGAGGAGTGTCGACAGCCATGGCCGTATAGGAATTAGCTGGATGAGTGCGCCCGGCAGTTGCAAAGGCTCTTGAGGAGGTGTGCAGCGCCATGGATGGCGCTGCTCAAGCCCTACAGGGACGTACTCGCGGGCGTCCTCCGCAAGAGCCTTTGTAACTTCAGCACTCATTCAGCTACAGCTTCAGGCCCCAGCGGGTGGCTGTGCGTTTGACGGCGTCGACGTTTTCGGTGGCTATGATGTGCAGTGGTGTGCTTTCAAACTGGGCGCTTAAGTCCAGGTGTTGCTTTAACCAGGACAGCATGGCCTCGCCGGAATGGATGGTTTTGGCGCCGTTGAAGTAGTTGGAAATGCTCTCGGCTATCAGCGGAAAGTGCGTACAGCCCAGCAGCACCACGTCCGGCTTTTCAAGTTTGCTGAAATAATGCTTAAAAGTTTCCTGCAGTATCGGTCCGTCGTAAAGCTCTTCTTCGACAATAGGCACAAACAGCGGCGTAGGCATGGCGTCTACCTGGCTATAGCCCAACGCTTGTATCTGCTGCTGATAGGCATCGGAATTTATGGTCGAGCGCGTAGCAATAACCAGTACCCGGGCGCTGGTATCAATACCCTGCAGTTGCTGCAATGCCATAACACCTGGCTCCAGCACTCCGTAAACCGGCTTATTAGAGAATTTCTGCATTTGCTCTAAAGCAGTCACACTCACGGTATTACAGGCTACCACCAGGCAGTCTACATCGGCGCCGTTAAAAAACTCCACAGCTTCCAGCGCGTAGCGCGTGACCGTATTGCTGTCCTTGCTACCGTAAGGCACCCGGGCGGTGTCTCCGTAATACAGCAACTCGCTGAAACAAGCGCTTTGCTGCAGTGACCGCGCTACTGTTAAACCACCCACACCGCTATCAAAAACTCCAACTTTCATGCTTACTATTTCTCCAGGCTTACTGTTTTAAGACGCAGCGCGTTGGTTATGACAAAGACACTGGACAGCGCCATAGCACCTGCCGCCAGCATAGGCGACAGCAAAATACCAAAAAACGGATACAGCACGCCGGCTGCGACAGGAATCAGTGCGGTATTATAGGCAAACGCCCAGAATAAATTCTGATGAATATTACGCATGGTTGCTTCCGACAAGGCGAAGGACTGCTGCACCACGGTCAGGTTATCTGACATCAGTACCACATCGGCGGATTCAATCGCCACGTCGGTACCGGTTCCGATAGCAAAACCCACATCAGCAGAGGCCAATGCCGGCGCATCATTAATACCGTCCCCTACAAATATGACTTGACCCCACTCCTTCTTAAGGCGCTTTACGGCATCCACTTTGCCATCGGGTTTAACGTTAGCTACCACTTCGTCAATGCCCAGTTCTTTGGCAATGCGTTTTGCAGTGGACTCGGCATCTCCTGTGACCATTGCCGTTTTCAGGCCGTCATCATGCAAGCGCTTAATCAGCTCTTTGGCGCTGGATTTAATCGGATCATCCTGAGTAAATACCGCAGCAAGCTTGCCATCCACAGCCACGTAAATGGGTGTGCGGCCACTTTCAGACCAGTTTTTCGCGTCATCAGGTTCGTTATCAAGCGCAATACCGTTGTCCTGCATTAACTCGCTGGTACCAATGTAAAGCGTTTTACCATCGACTTTACCCGTAGCACCCAAACCTGAAATGGCTTCAAAACTGTCAGGCTCGCTCACTTTAATGTCCTGTTCTTTGGCATAGTTGACCAGAGCTTCTGCAGTGGGGTGTTCTGACTTAGCTTCAACCGAGGCGGCTAATGTCAGCACCTCTTTTTCCTCAAAGTCACTCAGGGTAAGCCAGTCGGTAATGGTTGGTTTGCCTTCTGTCAGTGTACCGGTTTTATCAAAAATAACGCCTTTCGACTGCTGCAACGCCTGCAACGCACTGCCCTGACGGAATAGCACGCCCATTTCAGCACCTCGACCGGTCCCCACCATAATAGACGTAGGCGTTGCCAGCCCCATTGCGCAGGGGCAGGCAATTATTAACACGGCCACCGCGTTTACCAAAGCGAATGTGAGTGCTGACTCACTCGCCGCAAAATACCACACCACAAAGGTCAGCAGCGCCACCAGCATGACCGCCGGTACAAACCATAATGTAATGCGGTTCACAGTATCCTGAATCGGCAATTTACTGCCCTGAGCCTGCTCAACCATACGAATGATCTGCGCCAGCACTGTGCCTTCGCCGGTCGCCGTCACTTTAAAGCGCAGCGTCCCTTTTTCGTTCAGGGTACCGCCGACCACTTTGTCGCCTTTCTCTTTATGCACTGGCTCAGGTTCACCGGTTATCATGGCTTCGTTCACATAACTGTCACCGGAAGACACTTCGCCATCCAGTGCAATACGCTCGCCCGGACGCACTTCAATTTCATCACCTTTACCCAGTTCAGCAATATCGACTTCGGTCACCTCACCGTCCCGCACCACACGTGCGGTTTTGCTTTGCAGACTCATCAGTCGCTGAATCGCGTCCGAGGTATGGCTTTTAGCACGCGCTTCCATAAACCGCCCGGCCAGAATCAGCGTGACAATCACCGCCGAAGCTTCAAAGTAAACGTTCACTGACTCGCTCGGCAGCCACGAAGGAACAATTGTTGCCACTACCGAGTAACCCCAGGCTGCGGTAGCGCCCAGAGCCACCAAGGAGTTCATGTCCGGCGCACCGCGGAATAGCGCAGGAATACCCAATTTATAAAAACGCGCACCGGGAACCGCAAGCACCACAGTAGTAAGCACTAACTGTACCCACCAGCTGTTCTGTAACCCTAGTGAGTTATGCACCCACTCGGAAAATACCGGCACCATATGGTTGCCCATAGCAAGGATAAACACCGGCAGCGTCAACAACGCTGAAAGCCATAACTGGCCTTTTAACGTTCGCATCTCCTTTGCCTGTTGCTCACGTTGCTCGCGCATTTGCTTATCGCGATCAAGCACCTTGTGGGCATCATAGCCCGCACCTTTCACCGCCTTAATCAGATCATTGACAGAAACCTTGTCAGAGTATGTTACTTCGGCACTGTCCGACGCCAGATTAACCGAGGCATCTTCAACACCATCCAGACCATTAAGCGCCTTATCGACACGCCCAACGCAGGACGCACAACTCATACCTTCAATACTTAAACGAACGGAATTACTCATCGCTACCTCCGTCGGCTTCTGCAGGCTTCAGCCACAGCAACAGCCAAAACACGACCAACTGCGCCAGCTCAACATAACGTTGCATGGCACCGCGCACCTCTGCCAGCTCTGGATTAATCATCAATACAAAGCCTAAAGCAATAATCACTGACAGCAGGACAAACGCGCAACGCACCGGCCAGGTAGTTCTTGGTGTAAAGGTCAGCAGCAAGGTGCCCAGCGCGAAGCCAAAGTAACTGACTATGCTGATAATATTATGTAACGCCTGAGAGCTGGAGCCGTCCGTCGGACAGCCCAGGTCGCAGGGCGCTATAGCCGCACCGAGATAAGCAACCGGATAGAAAAACAGTAACGCCCAGCCTAAATGACTAATTCCTTGCACCCGCAAATGCGGCCGGGCTGTTAACAAAACGCCGAAGGAAATCATCGCCAGAGGAATAAAACCCACCCAGCCAAAAGCGCCCGCCGCAGTACTGCCGGTGGCATTAATTTCACTGATGTACTGGCTGACATGTGAAAAGTCGTCTTTTACCCAGGTTGCCACCAACTGCAGCCCAACCCAAAACAAGGTCAGAATAATGAGTTGCGGCATCACTGGAGAGCTTTTCGTCGGTGCGTTTTGCATGTAGCCTCCTCGGCTGTATTAATGTGATAATCTTTCACTACAGTGTAAACCAAGATGGGAACAGATTGTGAATATTCAAGTGCTTGGCTGCAGCGGCGGACTCAGCGGCGACAACAAAGGCGGTTCAACCTGTATTCAGCTCAATCATAACATTGTGATTGACGCAGGCACCGGCCTGAATCAACTCAGCCTGGCACAAATGCACCAAGTTCGGCATGTGTTTTTAACCCATTCACACATGGACCACATAGCGGCGCTCCCTACCTTTTTAAGTAACCAGTACGGAAGTGAGCACTTACCCGTCACCGTATACGCACAGGCTCATACCCTGGAGAAGCTGAAGAATAACATTTTTAACGGCGATATCTGGCCTGAACTCAGCAGCATGACGGAAGGACCGGAGCCGATACTAACCTTTAAAGAAATTCACCCGGGTGAATACATAGAGCTTGAAGGTATGGAAATTAAAGCTTTTGCCGTCGAGCACAGCGTGCCAACAGTCGGTTACAGCGTAAAAAGCCACGGCAAACACTTTGTCTTCCCTGCCGATACCATTGCCGGCAAGCAACTGACCGAACAGCTTAACCGCTTAGGCCATATCGACACCCTAATGCTGGAATGCGCTTTTCCCGACGAGTTACTGCATGTTGCAGAGAAAACCAAACACATGACCCCTGGCTTACTTGAAAGCGCCCTGAAAAGCTTAGAGCAACAACCCGTTGAGCTTTGGGTTACCCACCTGAAACCCAGCTACGAAATTGCCCTGCGCAAAACCTTACAAGCCAACCCACCGCATAAAAATACGGTGGTGTTGTAACCTGACATGCATGTCAGGTGAGATACCATGGATAGCAGCATAGCGAGCGCCCAACGGTTGCAGGGACTATTGAGGAGGTGTGCAGCGCGAGCTGCAAGAGGCATCAAACCCGTGGGCTTTCTGCTGCAGGAGTGTCGAAGGCCATGGATGGCCTTCGTCAAGCGTTCAGGGATGAACTTGCAGCGTCTCCGTAAACAGAAAGCCCACGGGGTAGCCGAATTGCAGTTCGCGCCGCCCAGCTACCCGAGGTGCTTACGGGCGTTGCGGAACATGCGCATCCACGGGCTGTCTTCGCCCCATTCATCCGGGTGCCAACTGTTGGCTACGGTACGGAACACCCGTTCAGGGTGCGGCATCATTGCGGTCACACGACCATCGTCACTGGTTACCGCAGTAATACCTTTCGGTGAACCATTCGGGTTAGCCGGATACTGCTTAGCCACTTCACCCCAGTTATCAATGTAACGCAACGCAACCTGGCCACTTTGTTCTAACTGCGACTGTTGCTGAGGGTTAGCAAATTCAGCGCGGCCTTCACCATGAGAAACTGCAATTGGCATACGCGATCCCGCCATGTCACCTAAGAAAACCGACTGAGATTCCTGCACTTCCACCAGGCTAAAGCGCGCTTCAAAACGCTCGCTGCGGTTCGTCACAAAACGCGGCCAGTGCTCAGTTCCCGGAATGAGCTGCTTCAGCGTGGATAGCATCTGACAGCCGTTACACACACCCAGTGCCAACGTATCGTTACGCTTAAAGAAAGCTTCAAACTGCTCACGAGCACGGTCGTTAAATAAAATAGACTTAGCCCAGCCCTCACCGGCGCCTAAAACGTCGCCGTATGAGAAGCCGCCGCAAGCAGCCAGTGCCTGCATTTCTTCTAACGACACACGACCCGCTAAAATGTCGCTCATGTGAACATCAACCGCTTCAAAACCAGCACGATCAAAGGCTGCGGCCATTTCGTAATGCGAGTTCACACCCTGCTCACGCAGAATTGCTACTTTAGGCGCCACACCTTTGGCAATATAAGGTGCCGCAATGTCTTCAGACGGGTCAAAGGTTAAATCGGCCTGTAAACCCGGGTTGTCGGCACGCTGTTTCAGGCGAAACTCTTCATCAGCACACACCGGGTTGTCGCGTAAACGCTGCATATGATGCGTGGTTTCGGCCCACACCGTACGCCAATGCGTGCGGCTCTGCGCCAGAACATCATTCCCATTACGGGTAAAGACAATGGCGTCTTCATGTGTTGGCTCACCAATGCGTGTAACACAGTCGCCTAAGCCAGCCTCGCTGTACGCATCCATCACTTGCTCATACTGCTCGTCGCTGACCTGAATAACAGCGCCCAGCTCCTCATTAAACAGAGCCGCTAAATTGTCTTCGCCTAACTCGTCCAGTGCCACTTTCGCACCGCAGTTTCCGGCAAAGGCCATTTCCGCTACGGTGGTGAACAGTCCGCCGTCAGAACGGTCATGGTAGGCCAGTAAACGCCCTTCGGTAACCAACTGCTGTGTGGTGTTAAAGAAGGCTTTAAAGGCTTCAGTGTCGTCCAGGTCAGGCGTGTGTTGCCCCAACTGCTGGTATACCTGCGCCAGCGCTGAACCGCCTAAGCGGTTCTGACCTTTACCTAAATCAATTAATACCAGATGCGACTGGCCTTTGTCGGTGCGCAATTGCGGCGTTAAGGTCGCACGAATGTCATTCACCCGACCAAACGCGGTAATCACCAGACTCATTGGCGCAGTCACGGCTTTGTCTTCGCCGTCTTCCTGCCACTGAGTTTTCATCGACATGGAATCTTTGCCCACCGGAATGGTAATACCCAGTTCCGGACACAACTCTTCGCCTACTGCTTTAACAGCCTCGTACAAGCCGGCGTCTTCGCCCGGGTGACCAGCCGCGCACATCCAGTTAGCGGATAATTTAATGCGTTTTAAATCACCAATGTCCGCAGCGGCAATGTTGGTCAGAGATTCAGCTACCGCCATACGGGCGGAAGCACCAAAGTTTAGTAATGCCAGCGGCGTACGCTCGCCCATGGCCATAGCTTCACCATGGTAGCTGTCATAGCTGGCTGCAGTTACCGCAACATCGGCTACCGGTATCTGCCACGGGCCAACCATCTGGTCACGGGCAACCAAACCGGTAACACTGCGGTCACCAATGGTAATTAAGAAGGTTTTCTCAGCAATAGCCGGTAAGCGCAATAAGCGATCAGCGGCGTCATTCAAGTCAGCCGCTTCCAGATGCAATGGCGTACCTTCGGCCTGCAAGCGAGCCACGTCGCGGTGCATCTTAGGCGGCTTGCCTAGCAATACGTCCAGCGACAAATCAATGGGCTGATTCGAGAACTTGGCATCGTTCAGTAAAATAGTCAGCTCTTCAGTCGCTTCACCAATAACCGCGTACTCTGCACGCTCGCGCTCACACAAAGCTTCAAAACGCGCCATGTTCTCCGGTGCAATAGCAATAACGTAACGTTCCTGCGACTCATTGCACCAAATTTCCAGCGGTGTCATGCCCGGTTCATCGTTTGGTATTTCGCGCAGTTCAAAGCGACCACCACGACCACCATCACTAACTAGCTCCGGCATGGCATTCGACAAACCACCAGCGCCCACGTCGTGAATAAAGGCAATGGGGTTATCGGCCCCTAACTGCCAGCAACGGTCAATGACTTCCTGACAGCGGCGTTCCATTTCCGGGTTTTCACGCTGAACTGAGGCAAAATCTAAATCTTCTGTCGACTCACCCGACGCCATAGAAGATGCCGCGCCGCCACCTAAGCCAATGTTCATTGCCGGACCGCCTAAAACGACGAGCTTAGCACCAACCGGAATATCACCTTTTTGCACATGGGCTTCACGAATATTGCCTAAACCACCGGCAATCATAATTGGCTTATGGTAACCGCGGGTTTCGCGCCCATTGTGGCTGTCGACCGTTTGCTCGTAGGTACGGAAATAACCGGTCAGAGCCGGGCGACCAAATTCATTATTAAAGGCTGCTCCGCCTAATGGACCTTCCAGCATAATATCCAGCGCCGAAACAATACGCGCTGGTTTGCCGTAGTTCTCTTCCCACGGCTGTTTAAAACCTGGAATGTTCAGGTTAGAAACGCTGAAACCCACCAAACCAGCTTTAGGTTTAGAACCAACACCGGTAGCGCCTTCATCGCGAATTTCGCCGCCAGAGCCAGTTGCCGCACCCGGGTAAGGAGAAATAGCCGTTGGGTGGTTATGCGTTTCCACCTTCATCAGGATATGCACCGGCTCGTGGCTGTAACCATAACTCATGCTGTCCGGCTGCGGATAAAAGCGTCCGGCTTCATGGCCTTCCATAACAGCAGCGTTGTCTTTGTAGGCCGACAACACGTAGTCCGGTGTGGTTTCAAAGGTGTTTTTAATCATTTTGAACAGCGACTTAGGCTGTTCTGCGCCGTCTATGGTCCAGTCGGCGTTAAAAATCTTGTGGCGACAGTGCTCAGAGTTTGCCTGGGCAAACATATAAAGCTCAATGTCGTTCGGGTTGCGATCCAGTTTGCGGAAATTTTCTACCAGATAATCAATTTCGTCATCGGCCAGTGCCAGACCTAAGCTGATATTTGCCTGTGCCAGAGCTTCACGGCCGCCTGCCAGAATATCCACCGAAGACAATGGCTGCGGTTCCTGCGAGCGGAATAGCTGCTGCGCGTCATTCATGTCGTACAAAACACTTTCGGTCATACGATCATGCAACAGTAACGCCGCTTGCTTCAGCTCTTCAGCCGACAAGTCACCCTGTAGATAGAAAGCCACACCACGCTCAACACGATGAATACTTTTCAAGCCGCAGTTGTGGGCAATGTCAGTGGCCTTTGAAGCCCAGGGAGAAATAGTACCAATGCGGGGAGTAACCAATACCAGAGCACCTTGAGGCTCGTGTGCCAGCATTTCAGGGCCGTACTTCAGTAACTGAACCAATACGGAACGGTGTTCGTCGCTCAGTTCATGGTGCAAATCAACAAAGTGCTGATACTCGGCATAAAGCTCTTTGACAGGAATTCCTGCCTGTTTCAGTTGTTCAAGTTGCTTCGTTGTTTTGAAGGCTGATAAGGCAGGTGCACCGCGGTAGATTTCCACAAGCAAGGTCTCCAAAGCTGGGCGATTTTTGCTGGCAGATTATACAGTAGCCTGACATTTATGTCAGGTGGAATATCGAACCTGACGTAAACGCCGGGCTACTCGACTTTGGCTGTACCTTCGCGATTCACTATGCGAAACCACTTTTCGCGTCTATCGATGATACGTTGTCTGCGCTTACGGATAACAGCGCGGCGGCGGGAATTATTTTCACGTCTGAGGCGGTTGGCTCGCATAGACTTTGGCCTTTATTGCGTTGAAAGACCTGTTCAGCTTACCTTGCCGCCTCAGTTTTATGCAATGATTTTATGCAGGCTTATCTTTAATCACTAAGGTTTTAGCAAAAATATCGTGTAAGCCCTGTTTCTTCTCGGTAAAGGCAATCATGATAAAACCAATTAACAGAATCAGCGCAGAAATAATCTTAGACCAGTAACGAATGTTTGCCTGAGCAAAACCAATTTGCTGACCTTCCATATTCGTTACTTTCAGACCCAGCACTTTCTTACCCGGCGTTGCCTGCCAGCCTGAAATTTCAAAAATGGTAAAGTACAACCACTGCCCGATAAGGCCAATCGCATAACCAACACCGCCGGCCGCCATTTCAATACTCTGCATTGAGGAGCCAGCCGCGCCCATAAAAATACCAATAAAAATGCCAACAATGGCACCAATAAGCATCAACCCAACCTGGGTAATAATCGCATCTATAATTGCGGCAACAAAACGTAACCAAAAACCACCGTGACGAAATTCCATTTGTTTCTCCATATTGTTATTTTTACGTTAAAGTGCCTGATAAGGCTGGCTCTGTCAATTGGCTTATCGGCTTAATTTGCGTAACTCAACTGAATGTGGAAAGATCATCCGCCTATCAGCAAAAGGACCTGTTATGAATGAACTCCAATCCGACGTTTGGTACATAGTGAGAACCAAGCCAAAGCAGGAAGAGCGCGCCATTTTAAACTTAGAAAACCAGGGGTTTGAGGTGTTTGCGCCGGAGTTAACAGTGAAAAAAGTGCGCAGAGGTGTGCGTACATCGGTGGTTGAGCGTATGTTTCCGGGCTATGTCTTTGTGAAACCCGATGACATTATCGAGCAATTTTACAAACTTCGCAGTACCTATGGTGTCGCCGGAGTATTACGTTTTGGCGATAACATTCCAAAAGTCCCTCAAAGCTGGATAGACCAAATGCGGGGCGTAGATCAACTAACCGACGAGCAAGCCCCCCAAGTGGGCGACACCGTCGAAATTCAGCAAGGTCCCTTCCGTGGGTTCCTTGCCAAAATTGTCAAGCTGGATGGTGAATCACGCTGCTTTGTTATGCTGGAATGGATGCAAAAAGAAGTTAAAGCTAACTTCAGTTACAAAGAGCTGCAATTCCAGTAGTATCAGGCTACGCGTTTGCGTAGCCCCAGAGCAATAAGCCCCAATAAAACCAACCAGCCGGCGTGTCCGCCGCTACTGCTTTCTGACGGTGCTGCACTTACCGTGAAGTTAACGCTGTCACTCTCGCTGTTACCTTCGGTGTCGCTTGCACTCAGTCGATATTGATATTGACCGGCAGACAAGCTTCCAACAGACGCAGTAACCGTATCGCCGGACAGGCTGACATTAGAAACTTCGGTTTCGCTGCCATCACTATTTACCCGGACAATCTCAATGCTGGATGCGTCCAGGTTATCATCCTCGTCAGTTACAGTAGCGGTTAACGTCACTGTCTGACCCTCTACAGTATTGCTGGCACGGAAACCGCTAATACCTGGAGCTATTGCTCTTGGCTCAACAGTTAGTGAGACCGTTACACTTTCGCTGCCGTCACTAAAGTCAACACGCAGTGGTACAGATAACGCTTCATCTACCATCGGTGTATCGCCCGACAGCTGAATTCGACGCTCACCTTCAACTTCAGGGTCAACTTCCGTAGCGCTAAAGTTTGAAATGAAGCCTTCCGGTTCTTCCACGCTGATAACAACGTCGTTAGGGACATTATAAACACTCACCGCAGAATTCACGGCTAACAGTTCGCCAATGCTTTCTCCCTGACTAACAAATACCTGTGCAGATCCGCCAAGCGTGCTGGATGGATCTATCCAAACCCCAGTAGAAACAGAGAAATCAGGTGCATCGGTATTCACCACTTTCAGAGGAAGATGATACGGATTATGCACATTGTCTTTGTCTAATCCTGCGCTAATATCTGCAAGAGACTGTTTTAACGTTATGGTCATAATTCTGACGCTACTATCACCAATCACTTCCCAACTGAACCACTCAGCCGCATTGTCGATACCAATTTGTTGACTAACGTCTGTGCCGCTGGCTGTCACGGGCAGAGCCAGCTGAATTGATTCATTTGCGGTTTCTGGATCGGACAAATTAACAGCTATAACAGCTTCATCACCTGCCTCTGCAAGGCTTAATACATTTTCATCAACTAATAAGTAATCAGCCGAGGCGTCCGTATAGTCCCCGCTAAAACTCGCGTTACTCACAAAGCGCCAACGTGCCGCATTAGCGTTAACTTCTTCAACGGCAATAACACAAATGCTGTCAGGAAGAGAGCTCGCCGCGTAGCTAACGGTATTATCGGAAACACCTGCGTCATCTAACAACGCTTGTTGTGATATACCGGTATACCCTTCACAAGCTCCGGCGCCAATAACATACTTATCAGAGTTCTCAACGCGCGGCCAACTGAACGTCAGAGAATCATTCCCAATACGCTCAACCTGCATACTGTCAATATTGGTGCGTGAACTGTTATTTGCCCAAATAATACTGCTGCGCTGAGCCGCCAGGCTGGCATCGGCTGCATCAATTTCAGAAGCCGCTTTACCCAGTGGCACACCATAGTTTCCATCAACTAAGTCCGGGCTTGAGTAGGCAGCTTCACTGACACACTCGCCTTCACTGAATTCGCTACGACACACAGAACCATAAGACATGGTCGTATAAAAACGTCCCTGCCCGTCGATAAAACCATAAGGAATATGAAAGTCTTCCTGGTCACCTTCGCCACCGCTGGCGTTATCAGCCAATGTGTAACGATCGTGACGCAGGCCGAAGTTATGACCCACTTCGTGCGCAACCGTCCCTGTTCCCATACAACTTAATGCCGTATAACCGGCATTGGCACCACCGCTGACAAAGCTCACCCGGTTGTTACTGGTACTAAAGTCAGAAGCTCTAAATGCAATTCCGCATACGTCCGGGTTATCAGCCCCGATAAAATGCACCACATCGGCTTGATACCGGTCTATTAAACGAACCATTCTTTGGTCGTCGATAAGCTCATCCAATAAGGGATCCGGGTTTTCATTAGGGAAGTCGGTAGTGCTTTCGGGGCGAAACGGCTCCATTCCGGCAACGGTCATGGTTACCGGGACACCAGAGCGTTGAAATATACTATTGCTGGTGTCTACTGCACCTTGAATAGCCAGTTCCAAATCGTAATCGTTCTCTTCGGCATAACTGACTAAACGGTCGTCATACACAAACAACACGTCGAGTGAGTCATCAAATTCTTGTACTTCTTCTGGCTTTTCAGGTGAAAGCGCTACAGAGTTCGATTTTGAAGGTACAGGTAAAGCTCTGGCATCAAGACTTAATGCCTTCTGAGGCTCCGTGAACCGGCGCTTAGGCTCAGCCGGCGGCAGGTTCGTGTTCTCTGTAACAGTTTTACCATCCACTCGGCGAATACTGACAGAGCCGAGTTGCGGATGGGTAATTGAGATAAGCTGATTGTCACCACGTTGATGTAAAAAGCCTAAATGCTGAGTGTCACCCGATGCGTTCTCAAAGGTCAGCCGGTAACTGTTAGCGGACGACAAACGCTCGGCAAGCGTCGCTTCTATAATCTGGTTCTCTACAGACAGTTCAATACTGTCACCCAAACTTTGAGCGGCGGCAAACATCGGCGTGAGTGCCATTACTGCCGCAGCTATTGTCTTCTTGTTCATCTATTTTCGTTCCTATACGTTTACTGCTTTCCTGACGTGAGGATCTCACCTGACATGAATGTCAGGCTACATCACAGGGCATCAGGCTAAAGCCGTCCTTGCTCATCAAGATATTTGAGTGTGTCGTAAAAACGACGAATGTTTCCAACATAAGTTACCGGCTCATCGCCGCGCGCAAAGCCATAGCGGGTATGACGGTAAAATTGTTTTTGCCGAAGCAGGGGTAAACGCTTCTTCACATCAACCCAACGGTCCGGGTTGCCACCCTGACGCTCCGTTATTATTCGCGCATCTTCTAAATGCCCGAATCCGATATTATACGCAGCTAATGCGAACCATGTCCTGTCCGGTTGCGGAATTCTTGCCGGAACCCGGTTCAGCATGCGTTCCAAATAACGGGCACCACCGCGAATACTCTGCTCTGCGTTCAATCGGCTCTTAACCCCCATAGCCTTGGCGGTAGGCAGGGTTAGCATCATCATGCCCCTAACGCCAGTGGGCGATACGGCACGCGGGTTCCACAATGACTCCTGATAAGAAATTGCCGCCAGCAGGCGCCAGTCAAGCGAACCAGAATGTTCTTTAAAGGTTTCCTGGTAAATCGGTAATATTTTATCTACCGCCTCAATAAATAAGCTGGTGGTCACATAATTAAATTGTTTTACGTGGCCAAAGTGCTGCTCTTTAATGTGCGCCAGCCGACCGCTTGCACGAATTTCACCAAAATATTCCACCACGGCAGAAAACAACGAATCATCGTCGCCCTGCGGCAGAGCCCAGGCAATATCCTGATCATGCTTTACGGTAAAGGCCACGCTTAAATCCGGATGGAAACGCCGCTGAATATCCAGCGCCGTACTGTCGGTTATGGTGTAGTCAATCTCTTCATTAATCACCATTTGCAGCAACTCTACCGCATCATGGTCGCGAGTTGCGCGCCAGTTCAGGGTAGGAATGCTATCGCCTAAACTTTTCAGAAACTCGTGGTGAGAGCTGCCTTCCACCACCACAATTTCGCCATCGGTAATTTGCTGCAAGTCACGTGGACGCTGCCGCGAGCCCTGCTTAAACACCACTTTCTGGCTAATCACATCGTACGGAGGGCCAAAACGAAACAGACGCGCCCGTGTTGAGGTGCGGTCAATCCCGGCGGCGACAATATCAATTTCACCCCGGCGCAGCATAGTGAAGAGATCATTCACATCAAACCGCGGCACCATTTCTAGCTCAACACCTAAGCGATCAGCAAAGCGTTTCGCTAAGTCGTATTCAAAACCTTGCTCACGGTCATGGTCAAAATAATAGCTGGTGGGGTTCATTAAGGTTCCCACCCGCAATACCTGACGTTCTTTAACAACGGTCATGGCATCGGGGCGGGTTTGAGGACTGCAGGCCGTTATTAAGCTAACGGCAAGCAGCAATAAAACAAACAGCGATACTGCAGACTTCGGCATATTAGAGTGATTCCAGCGCCCAATTCACATAAAGCTCAGTACCGGTTTTCAGTGCGTCTTCGTCGGCATAGAAGTGCGGCGAATGGTTACTGGGCTCGTTGGCCATATCACGCTCCGGAGGCGTAACACCTAAGAATACAAACATACCCGGTACTTCCAGTGCATAATAAGAGAAGTCTTCCGCGCCGGTTACTAACGGCACTTCCTGCACTTTATCGGCACCGGCAACCGCTTTAGTCACTGGCAGCATCTGCTCAACTAAGCCTGCGTCGTTGCTGGTTACCGGGTAACCCAGGTCAACATGCACATGGGCTTCAGCACCATTAGCTTCTGCGGTTTTTTCTGCAGTCAGCTTCAGTTTATCGTGAATATCCGAACGAATATCCATGTCAAAGTTGCGGATAGTACCAATTAAGGTGACTTCATCGGGAATGATGTTGTTACGCACACCACCTTCAACAATGCCAAAGGACAATACCGCTGGTGCCTTAGTAATATTGGTCTGACGACTAATAATGGTTTGTGCGTTATTAATAATCTGCGCAGAAGTCACAATAGGATCCACGCCGCCCCAGGGGGTTGAACCATGTGTCTGCTTACCTTTGACTTTAATTTCAAACTGGTCAGAAGAAGCCATCAACGGGCCTTTGCGGTAACCCACATGCCCTGTCGGGAAACCCGCCCAAACATGAATGCCAAAAACCTTCTCGGGCTTGTTGTCCGCAAACAAGCCTTCTTCCAGCATCAGTTCAGCACCACCCTCTTCACCTTCAGGCGCACCTTCTTCTGCCGGCTGAAAAATAAACATCACATTACCAGCTAGCTCATCTTTCATTTCAGTCAGCTTTTCGGCAGCGCCCATTAACATAGCTACGTGGGTATCGTGTCCGCAGGCGTGCATAACACCCACTTCGTTACCGCGATACTCAGACTTTACCGTCGACTTAAAAGGTACGTCGGTTTGTTCAGTAACCGGCAGTGCATCCATATCGGCACGCAGCGCAATGGTAGGGCCGGGTTTACCACCTTTAAGCAGGCCTACAACACCGGTATGCGCCACACCGGTTTCCACTTCCATGCCCAGAGAACGTAAATGCTCAGCCACCATTTTTGCGGTTTCGAACTCACGGTTACTCAGTTCAGGGTTAGCATGAATATGGCGGCGCCACTCAATAACCTGAGCTTCTAAATCACTGCTGACTTTTACCGGCGACTGTTGCGCCGCCGCTTGTGCGCTAAAACCAAAGCTGCTGGCCAGCATTAAGCTAATAACGAGCTTTTTCATTATTCTCTCCTGCATAAGTGCGGATTGTTGTTCTGGTACTGGGTAATATCCTGCGCTAAAATCGCCGCCATGACAACCGATGAAATCTACATGCAGCGAGCATTAGAGCTTGCTGAACAAGCGCAAAAAGCCGACGAAGTGCCCGTTGGCGCGGTGTTGGTCATGGACGGAAAAATTGTTGGCGAAGGTTACAATCAGGTAATTTCTTTGTCCGACCCTTCTGCCCATGCCGAAGCTCAGGCTATTCGCGCAGCAGGTCAGGCTATCGATAACTATCGGTTGGTCAACTCTACGCTGTACGTCACTTTAGAGCCCTGCGCCATGTGTGCCGGTCTGATAACCCATGCCCGTGTTAAGCGTTTAGTCTTTGGCGCCACCGACCCTCGTACCGGCGCTACCGGCACCGCCATTGATGTCATTAATCACGCATCGATGAACCACAAAGTTGAGGTTCAAAGCGGCGTACTGGCAGAAGAATGCGGCGATATTTTACGACGCTTTTTCCGCGCCCGCCGCAAGTCTGCCAAAGTTAACGCTAAATAAGCATACCCGTTATTGCATAAGCTACGGTTGCGCCTAACCCGGCCAACAACGCATAAGGCAACTGCGTACGAACATGGTCAATATGCTCAACGCCCGACGCCATGGACGCAATAATGGTGGTATCTGAAATGGGTGAGGCATGGTCACCAAAAATTCCGCCGGAAATTGCCGCCGCAATAAAGGGGGCAGCCGGTAAGCCCAGTGTCATTGCCAGAGGAATAGCCAGTGGCAGCATGATGGCAAAGGTGCCCCAGCTGGAGCCAATAGAAAACCCGGTAATAGCGGACAACACAAAAATGAGCGGCAGCAGCATCCATAATTGCACGGAACCGTCTAATGCAGCAGCCAGAAACTCGCCGGTACCTAAGTCACGGGTTAAACCACCCAGCGCAATCGACAGCCACAAAATAACCGCCAACGGCAGAATATTCCACGCCCCTTTTAACAGGTAGCGGCCAACATCCATCAGGCTTACCGGTTGCGTCATTAACGTACCCGCCACCGCAAGGCCCAATGCCACATATATAGCAATGAACACACTTAAGGTGCCGTTACCGTCCACCAATACACCGTTTCCGGTTATCAGCAGCATGACAGGTACCATCACCACTAAAGATATCAGGCTGGTCATCACCACCGCAGTGCCTTTACCAAAGCTGGCCTCTTCATCGGGCCCGTCGCCCCAGGTGTTTTGTGACACCTGATCGGGCACCGCATTCTTCTCAAACGCTTTCATTGGGCCAATATTCCAGTCGAACAAAGCCACAAACAACGCCAGCAATACCGCAAAAATGGCATAAAAGTTAAAGGCTATAGACTGAATGAACACCAGTAGCGGTTGTTCAACACCCTGGTTAGATATCAACGTCAGGTTGAAGGCTCCCCAGGCATTTAAAGGGATCAGAATACAAATGGCCGCACAGGTTGAATCCACAATATACGCCAGCTTTTCACGCGCGATGCCCAGGCGGTCATAAATAGGTCGTGAGGTTGTGCCTGAGATCATAATGGTGACGTTAGACTCAATAAAAACAATAACGCCCAGAATCCAGGTCATTAAGCGCGCCCGGCGTTTGCTTTCAATCCATTGTTTACGCTCTAGCTTGAGTACAAATTGTTTAAAGGTGCCGCCGTTTTCCAGCACCCCAAATAAAGCACCAATGCCCAGCGTAAAAAACCACACCAGCATATTACTGGGGTCAACAAGGGTGTCCCAGGTGCTGTTCAGCGTGCCGTAGGCGACATTTTCCGGAGCCGGCCAGAACAACAGAATATTGGCCAGAATAATGCCGCCAATAAGCGCCAGCAGAACTTTTCGGGTAACAATGGCAAATACAATTGCCAGCAAGGAAGGTAAAAGACTGGTCCAGCTCAGTTCCATTGGGTCAGCTAATTAGTGTTTGATAAAGGGAGATTAAAATAATAAACCGCCGCGGGCAATACCAGCGGCGGTTTATTCATTCGGCGTGAAACAATCAGAACTTATATTCTACGCCTAAACGTACAGACCAGAGCGAAGGCGCACCGGCGCGAGACTGAACATTGCTGATGTCCCGGAACGAGTTGTACTGATACTGACCGGCATCGTTAATTTCAACGTCAGCTACAGTCACCGCACGTGGGAAGCTCGCTTCGTAAAGCACGCCCCAGTCGTCGTTCAGCATATTACCTAAGTTTTCAATGACGAAGAACGCAGACGCCTTATGGTCGTCCATAAAGCCCGGAAGCTCCTGCTCAATGCGCAAATCAACTTTGGTCCACCATTTGCTGTTGAACTCGTTACGCGGCGCAATACCACCCGCGTACTTGCTCAAACCCGACTCTTCCAGAAAGTCGAAGAATGCTCCGGTTTCAAACGGGTTACCGTCGCCGTCAGTACCAATTGCAAAGTTAGGATCATCCAAGCCTGTCGGTACGTACAGCAAGCTACGGCCTTGGTAGGCGATATCACCAAAGGCACCATCGGTCATGGTATAGGAGAACGGACGACCTTTGTTGCGTGTACCGAATAAGGTCACTACTGTGTTGTAACCATCGAAAAACTCTTTGGTGTAGTTCGCTTTAAAGGTAAAGCGATGTGGGATCTCGTAGTTAGAAGTCGCAACCCCCGGGTTCTGAGCGTTAGCCGTTGCCAGGTTGGTGTAGTTAGAGAACGACACCGAACTGGTCATTGGGTTAACGTCTTCCGCCTTGTTATAGGCGTAACCGAAAGTCCAGTCCAGACCAAAGTCATGCGACTTACTTAACGCCAGTGAAACTGTGGTTTGCGAACCAGAATCGCCGTCAACATTCGTCAACAGAAAGTCGTCGCCCTGGTCACGTCCGTCAGTAGACATCTCATCAAAAATTGGACGTCCATCCGGCGCCGTATCAACCTGTTCCAAGCCCAGATTATAAATAATCGCCGCATCTTTCTTATCGGTGTATAAGAAGTCCGCCATCAAAATGTAGTCATCCGGCAAGGTGTAAGTTGCGCCTAATGCGTACTTCCACTCTTTCGGTAGTTCGAAGTTAGGGTCCATAGTGTTAATCGGGCCCTGACCACTGGCGTTAGCCACTTCGTCGTACATTTCCTGAGGAATGTCAAAAATTGGGTTGCCGCCACCTGTGTGCGGAACACCAAACAAAGACTCACCAGAAAAATCACGGAAGGCCTCGTACTGCGTCACGCCATTATTCGAGTAGTTGTTAGAGATCCACACATTGGGGTTACCGCCGGAGTACAGGCCAACACCACCACGAACTTCTAATTCAGGATTAACAAACCAGTTGAAGCCAAAGCGTGGTTGCAGTAAGTCCTGCCCGTCCATGTTCTGCTGATTAGAGAACCCATAAAGTTCCTGAGTTAACGGGTTGTTCACCGGGTAGTCATCGCTGGTATACCAGTCATAACGCAAACCGTAGGTGAAGGTAATATCCATTGACGCGTAGTAATATTCGTCCTGAACGTAGGCCGTGTTAACCGCGTAAGCAAATTCAGCAGCAGCGTCCTGAGGGTTGTTGGTACCCGCGGCACTTTCATAGATAGCCGCGTACGGTGTGCCGGCTTCAAAGTCATCAATAGAACCGAAGCGATACTCGCCCTCAGCTTCCTGCACAAAGAGGTTAAACACGTCGTACTCTTCCCGCTCAATACCGGCAGAAATAACGTGGTCACCCAGCAGATAAGTACCTTTCAATTTAAAGAAAGTGGTGTCGTATTTCAGTTTGTTAGCGTGACGAGAGTCATCCGCGCCTAAATACACAGTCGCGTCGTTAACACCAATCTGAACTTCACCAAAGTCGGTACCACCCAAAGGACTTACACGGGCATCCAGCTCCGAATAACCCACGCGAGCTTCTGTCGAGAAGTTATCATTCCAGTCCGAGTATAATTCACCCACATAAGAGGTGAACTTAGAGCCACGCTCGTAGAAGTGGTTAGAGAACTCCAGCTCGTCGGAGTCGCCGTCTGACTCTGCAATAGAGTAGCCATCGTTGTAGTTGTAGGTTAATGACGCACGGTGAGCATCGCTAATGTACCAGTCCAACTTGGCCAGGAATTTTTCGTCTTCTACCGGTAAGCTCGACGGGAACCCGCCCGGGTTATAGCCATAAATATTCTGTGCAATATCGGCAATACGCTCAACGTCGGCCTGAGTCACACCGGCAACTTCGGTCGCTGCACCAGAACCTTCCGGACCGCGATCAAAAGTGTCAGAGCCTTCCAGCTTCTCATAAGAAGTAAAGAAGAACAGTTTATCTTCAATGAAGGCACCACCAACATTAAAGCCATAACGTTTCTCGCTAAAGTCACCAATATTAATGGTGTCGCCTTCTAACTCGTCGCCCTGCAAAGAGTCGTTGGTGTAATCATAGAACACACCACCGAACATTTCGTTGTCGCCGGTTTTGGTAACGGCATTAATGTTACAGGCGGTAAAGCCGCCGTACTGAACATCAAATGGGGCAAATTCAACCGCTACCTGCTCAATCGAGTCGTAAGAAAACGGCATGCGTTCTGTCGGGTAGCCACTGCTGTTCAGACCAAAGTTGTCGTTCATGCGAACGCCGTCAACGGTCAGGCTGTTAAAGCGTGGGTTAGCACCACCGCACTGAATGTCGCCAGCATTGGTTTCGTTAATGTAAATACGCGGGTCAATGCGCACCACATCTTTTAAGTCACGGTTTGCAGCCGGTGCATTTTCCAAGTCTTCTAAATTGAAGTTCGCAGCCGGACTGTTACTACCATACAAAGCGTTACTGGTCATAGAGCCGGTTACACTTAAGCGCTCCATGTCCGCCTGGCGCTCCAGCATCACGTTCACATTTTGTGAGTCGCCTAAAGTTAGATAAACATCTTCGACAACCTGGGTGCGCCCTTCAGGACCTTCAACCACCAAAGTGTATGGCCCGCCAACCGGCAAACCACGTGAAGAGAATGTCCCCTGCTCATTAGAGCGTAAGGTTTTGACACTGCCAGTACGCTCATCTCGTAACTGGATGGTTGCATTTGAAACCACCTGCCCTGACTCAGTGGTAACAACACCGCGCAAGCTTGAAGAGGTTTCCTGCGCCACGGCTGAACCTGCTAACCCCATTGCTATGGCGGCAGCTACAGCAGTGCGCTTAAAAGTCGTGTTAAACATAGTTTTGTTCTTCCCGGTTTTGTTTTGGTTTTACTACAAATAAGGGTATAGCTTATTTGTGACAACTCTGTGAACTTTGCTCAAAAAAAAGCCGCACTTAAGGTGCGGCTTTCGTTATTCTTTAGCTGTTTCACTCAAAGCGAAATTAGAAGGTGTATTTAACACCCAGCTTCAGGCGCCAGGTAGACTCTTCAGCTTCGAAGATACTCCAGTCGTTATAACCAAAGAATGACTCGGCATACATGTAACGACCCTGGTCATCAAGACCGGCAAAGTCTACAACCGACTGGTTAGTGTACTGCTGACGCAATACTTCACCTTTTGAACTGTCGATAAGGTTCAACAGGTTATTAACGGTAATGTAGAAAATACCTTTATGGTCTTCTGCGAAGCCAGGTACTTCTTGCTGGAACTGGAAGTCCAGGTTGGTAACCCAAGGTGAACGACCTGTACCTTTCGGTGCAAAGCCACCCGCGTACTGCTCTAAACCAGCGTCACGGAAGTAAGCCATGGCTTCTTCATACGACAACGGGCTCTCAGGGCTGAATGCAGGGTCATCCGCGCCAGTCGGGATGTATGGCAGGTAAGAGCCACCACCCTGGAAGTATGGCTGGTCACCGAAGTCGCCATCGTTATACATACCCATGGTGTAACTGAACGCAGTACCCGAGCGACGGTTGAAGAATAAGTTAAACTTAGACGCGTAACCGCTAACAAACTCAGTGCTGTAACCTAATGCAATTTTCAGGCTGTGCTCAACCTGATAGTCAGCAGTACCAAGCAATGCCTGGTTACGGTCACGAACAATGTTGTACTGGTAGTTTGAAGTCGCAGTAGACGACGTACCCGGGTTACCTTCTTCGATGTCCTGGAAGGTGTAAGCAGCGTATGCGTTAAAGCCGCTATCCCAAGCTTTAGACAATGAAGTTGTTAACAACCATGCTTTACCGGTTTTGTCTTCGTTAGTCAGCTGCAGGTCATAATGGCCACTAGGTGCAGTTGGGTCACACGGCTCATAAATGTTGATGCCTGCTGCAGTTTCATCAGCAACACAGCGTGAGATATCAATCCACTGGCTGTTGTCTGTCATCCACTTACGAGTAACTTCAGCCGTTGCCTGGAAGTTATCACCAACACTAGGAATGTCGAAACGGTAGTCAACACCTACACGAGCAATCCAGTCAGACGGAATGTCGTAGTTAGGATCGATGCTGTTAGTGTCACCGTCACCGGCTTCCATGCTGTCCAATACCGCTTGCGGAATTTGTGCAGGGTTTTGGTTTTCCAGATACTGATCTTCTGATACCTGGTCACGGTCAAACTGTACCAGAGTATAGCCGTCGTTAGAGAACGAGTTTGAGATCCAAACATTTGGACGACCACCAGAGAAGCGACCGAATCCGGCACGAACGACCATGTCGTCAGTAGCGAACCATTTGAAGTCAACGCGCGGTAAGAAAATGCCTTTACCGTCTAAGTTTTCCTGGTTGCTGTAGCCATAACGGTCAACAAAGTTCTCGTTTAATGTTGGCTTGTCATCAACCATGTAAGTTTCGTAACGAACACCCAGACCTAATTCCATTGTATCGTTCAGGTACCAGTTGTCCTGTACGTACAAGTTCAGCATGCCTAACTCAAAGTTAGCGGCTGCGTCAGTCGCGTTATTCGTGTAAGCGTTCTCGTAGAAGAACTCATCGGCAGTGCCGGCTTCGAAGTCATCAATTGACTCGTAAGACCAGGAACCTAAAGAGTTACGTACAAACACGTTATATACGTCAACGCTGTCATACTCACCACCGAACTCAATTTCGTGGTCGCCGACCAGGTAATCGAATTTCGCGCCAATTTTGAAATTATCGTTTTCTAACTGGTTAGCGTGACGGTTTGAATCAGGGCCAAAGTTAAGCGTGCCATTTTCAGTACGGACGCTCACGTCACCAAAGTCTTTGGTTACCAAACCAGAAATTGCTTCAACCGCTTTGTGGCTGACATAAATTTCACTTGAAAGGTCACCACTCCAGTCAGCAAACCAGGACAAACGGAACAGATCCATGTTTTGCTGGTAGTCATACCAGTTAGTGTCCAGGTTTAAAGAGTTCTGGCTACTGCTAACGCCGCGCAGGTTGTTACCTTCAGTGCGGTTATAGGTTAACGCAACACGGTGATCGTAGTTGACGTTCCAGTCCAGCTTAACCAACAAGTTGTCGTTTTCGGTATCACGGACAGTGTCCCAGTTACCAATATCGAAGCCGTACTGAGTTTGTGCAATTTCGCGAACACGGTTGTACTCTTCCTGAGTCACGTTGCTGTCGTTCGGTGCGCCAGCGCCTGCAGGACCGTACTCAATTTGTGCCGGTTCTTGTGCGTTTTCGTAGTTAACGAAGAAGAAAAGCTTGTCTTTAATGATTGGACCGCCAACCGCAATACTGTACGTATCACGTTCGTAATCCAATGGAACTTCCTGACCACTTTCAGGGTTTTCCGGGTCACCTGCCCATGCGTCGCTCATGCGCTCGTATGTAAGCGAGCCTTCAAATTCATTAGAACCTGATTTAGTCACCGCATTAATACGGCCACCAGAGAAGCCGCCCTGAGAAGCGTCAAACGGTGCCATATCAACAGCAACCTGCTCTACCGCATCAATTGAAATAGGTGAGCGCTGGGTTGGGTAACCATTACCGTTCAGACCAAAGTCATCGTTTACACCAACACCATCAATTGAGATAGAGTTGAAACGCGGGTTAGAACCACCAATACTCATTGGTGCTTCGCTACCTGACAACAAGTTAACGTATGGGTTTAAACGTGCTACTTCTTTTAAGTCACGGTTAAAGGTAGGCGTATTTGCAATGTCATCTTCGCCGAAGAAACTGCTGCTACCGCGGTTTTCACCACCTAAAATCGCCGCACCGGAAACTTGAATACGTTCCATGTCGGTTGATTCAAGCTCAGCATTAATACGGTAAGATTCGCCCAGCGTTAAGTATACGTCTTCGTATACTTTGCGGCCATTTTCACCTTCAATAACGATAAGGTAAGGGCCACCGACTCGCAGACCAGAGTTTGCGAAAGCTCCAGACTCGTTGGTTGTCGCAACGGAACGAGTTCCTGTTGGAATGTGAATAATTTCAACACGTGCGTTTGCCGCAACGTCGCCAGATGCAGTAACAACGTTACCACGGACAACTGACGATGTATCTTGCGCAATAGCTACACCGCTAAGGCCAAAAGCGATAGCAGCTGCGACAGCTGTACGCTTGAAAGTGGAGTTAAACATAGTTTTGTTCTTCCCGGTTTTGGTTTTGGGTTTTTAAGCACGAATGAGGGTAAGGCTCATTTGTGACAATTTCGTGAAAGGTTTGAAAAAAAACAGAAGAAGCGAAGGAACTTTTTTGCGAAGACAGAAGAGAAAAATGGGTCGTTCGCTGAGTATTCGATGACGAGCCGCGGCACAATAGCTGGTTCATTACCGGAAAGCTCATGACCTGATAAGAGTCAGAAGTACGGCAAGAGGTCGGAGCTGTATGGGATGCGGCTGAATTCATTACGCTTCTAAGACATTTGTGTGTCAGATATGTGACATATTTTAATCAAAATCTTTGCCCTTGCCTAGTCATTCGGGAACCTTTATTCTCTTCAATTGTCTTAGGCTGCTCTCTAACGGTTATTCCATGGGCTTTATGCGGTTTTTTGTATTTTTAACATTCGTTGTCTTTATGATTCCTACCTCTTTTTATGCCACAGCAGGCTCCGGTAAAAATGAACCTGAAACAATAAGGGTTGCGACCTTTAATGTCAGTATGGATGCGTCTAATTACCTCAGTGAAAATGAACTACCGACATTAGACAGCTCGCCAGTACCGGAAATACTGCAGCAGGGTCACAAGCAAATACGGGGTATTGCTGAAATTCTTCAGCGCGTACGTCCTGACATTGTGCTGCTGAACGAGTTTGATTACCTTGATCCTGAAGTTGGCGTTAATGTTTTTCAAAAAAACTATTTAGCGGTTTCGCAAAATGGCCAGCAAGCTATTGAGTACCCCTACGCTTATACCGCCCCGGTAAACACCGGCGTGCCCTCACCTTTTGATTTAAACCGTGACGGTAAAAAGGAAAGTACCGGCATAGATGCCTGGGGCTTTGGCTGGTATCCCGGTCAGTACGGTATGGTCATACTGTCGAAGTACCCGTTGTTAACCGATAAAGCGCGCACCTTTCAGCACTTTTTGTGGAAAGACATGCCCGGGCGTCACATTCCTTACGTTATGAATGAACAGGAAGAACCGACCAACGAGCAATGGTACTCCGATGAAATCATGGCGCAGTACCCGTTAAGCTCTAAGTCACACTGGGATGTCCCGGTAAAAGTGGGCGACCGGGTTATTCATCTGTTAGCAGCGCACCCTGTACCACCGGCTTTCGATGGTCCGGAAAACAGCAATGGTATGCGTAACTTCGATGAAATCCGCTTATTTGCCGATTACCTCACGCCTGGCAGTGACAACTACCTTTACGACGACAATGGCGTGCGTGGCGGACTTAGCGAGAATGAAAGCTTTGTTATTTTGGGGGACATGAACGCTGAAGCCGGTTCCGGTGGCGTCGACGGTGCCATTGAGCAGCTACTGGACCACCCCCGGGTTAATGACGTAAAGCCACAAAGCCAGGGCGGACAACAGCACTCTCCCAATAACGGCAACTCGCAGTACCATACCGCCGCCTGGCGTAAGCGCGTTGACTACGTGCTGCCCTCGGACGACTTAATTGTAAAAGACGCCGGCGTGTTCTGGCCTGTCGATGATGAACCCGGCAGCCAGCTAATGAATAAGCGCAGCGCCTCTTCCGACCACCGTTTGGTTTGGTTAGATATCGTTAAATAAACACCAAACACCTCTGCAGCCCTTTATTTTACTGAACCTTTACAGTTGAAGGGCTGTTGAAATCCTCCTTAGGTGCCATAATGAAGTTATTGTATCCAAGGAGGTAAACTATGAAAAAGCTCATACTATCAACAGCGTTACTCGCAAGCAGTTCGTTTGTGTTTTCAGCAGCCACTCAGGCTGACAATCTGAACTACATCAGCGGTGGCTTTTCCGATTTCTACGACTCCGACTTCTACGTCGAAGGCTCCACCACCATCGCCCCTAACTGGGTGGGTGAAGTTCAGCTAACCGACATGGGTGACTACTCACTTCGCGCTGGCGCTAAGTACTTCCTGGACATGGGTGCTGGCAAACAGTTCAACACCTTCTTAAAAGGCGGTGTTAGCCACTATGACTTTGAATACGGCGACGACACCAGCGCTTATGCCGGTATTGGTGCTATGACCAAACTCAGCCAGCAAACGACAGCTGTTGTGGATGCAGGCTATGACTGGGGCTTAGACGGCTTCGCATCAGTAGGCGCACGTTTACGCTACGCTTTTACTGAACAGTTCTCTGCTGACGCCGGTTTCCGCGGAAACTTCAACAGCATCGACAACGAAGTTCACCTTGGCGTGACTTACAACTTCTAAGTTCATTAAATAACAGGTAGATATTGGCGTTACGCCGTTGCAGGAAAATCTGGAGAAAGTGTGCAGCGCCATGGATGGCGCTGCCCAAGCCTTACAGGGATGTACTTGCTGGCGTCTTTCGGAAGATTTCCTGCAACGGCCAGTCAATATTTACCGGCTTATTCCCACTCAATGGTGGCGGGTGGCTTGCCCGAAATATCATAAGTGACACGGGAAATGCCGTTCACTTCATTAATAATCCGGTTCGATACCTTCTCTAATAACTCATACGGCAAATGTGCCCAGCGCGCAGTCATAAAGTCGATGGTTTCTACTGCTCGAATAGCAATAACCCAGTCGTATTTACGCTGATCACCCATAACCCCAACCGAACGTACCGGCAGGAATACCGCGAAAGCCTGGCTGACTTTGTTGTACCAGTCCGCGTTATGCAGCTCTTCAATGAAAATTGCATCGGCACGGCGCAGTAAGTCACAGTATTCTTTCTTAATTTCACCCAGAACACGAACACCAAGGCCAGGCCCCGGGAACGGATGACGGTAAAGCATGTTGTACGGCAGGCCTAGCTCGAGGCCAATTTTACGCACCTCGTCTTTAAACAACTCGCGCAGTGGCTCAACCAAACCTAACTTCATGTCTTCCGGCAGACCACCTACATTGTGGTGCGATTTAATCACGTGCGCTTTACCGGTTTTAGAGCCTGCAGACTCAATTACGTCCGGGTAAATGGTGCCCTGCGCCAGCCAGTCTACTTCGGTCAGTTTGCCGGCTTCTTCATCAAAAATTTCAATGAAGGTATTACCAATAATTTTACGCTTCTTCTCTGGGTCGTTCTCGCCCGCCAGCGCATCTAAAAAGCGGTCTTCCGCACGTACCGGCAAAATGTTCAGACCATAGTGGTCACCAAACATTTCCATTACCTGCTCCGCTTCGTTTAAGCGCAACAAGCCGTTATCCACAAACACACAGGTAAGCTGATCACCAATGGCACGGTGCAGCAGCATGGCCGTTACCGACGAATCGACCCCGCCCGACAGACCTAAAATAACCTTATCAGTACCTACCTGTTCACGAATGCGTTCAATAGCGTCATCAATGATCTTTTCCGGCGTCCATTGCTTCTCACAACCGCAGATATCGCTGACAAAATGTTCCAGCATACGCATGCCCTGACGCGTATGAGTCACTTCCGGGTGGAACTGAACACCGTAAAACTGACGTTCTTCGTCAGCCATTGCGGCATAAGGGCAATAAGAGGTTTTCGCTACGGTGTGGAAGCCTTCCGGAATCATTTCCACTTTGTCACCGTGGCTCATCCAGACATCCAGCAACGGCGCGCCAGACTCAGACACAGCGTCTTCAATGGCTTTAAACAGCGGGCTTTGCTCTACCAGCTCAATTTGTGCGTAACCAAATTCACGCTCAAGCGAGCACTGCACAGAACCACCCAGCTGATGGGCCATAGTTTGCATGCCGTAACAAATACCAAATACCGGTACACCAGCATTAAAAACATATTCCGGCGCACGTGGTGAGCCTTCTTCTGCAACGCTTTCCGGACCACCGGATAAAATAATGCCTTTAGGCGCGAAGTCCCGAATATCGGCTTCATCAACATCCCATGCCCAAAGCTCACAGTAAACGCCAATTTCGCGAATACGGCGGGCAATCAGCTGAGTGTACTGAGAGCCGAAATCTAAAATCAATATTCGGTGATCGTGGATATCTCTAGTCATTAGTCATCCTGTTACGAGCTACGGTAATTCGGTGCTTCTTTGGTAATGTGCACATCGTGTACGTGTGATTCGCCCATACCGGCGGCGGTTACTTTCACAAACTGCGGCTTGGTGCGCATATCTTCAATTGTCGGACAACCGGTTAAGCCCATCGCTGAACGCAACCCGCCCATTTGCTGATGGATAATCGCAGAAATAGGTCCTTTATAAGCTATGCGTCCTTCAATACCTTCCGGCACCAACTTGTCAGCTTCATCGCTTTTCTGGAAGTAACGGTCAGACGAGCCATTGCGCTGATTCATTGCGCCCAGGCTGCCCATGCCGCGGTATGATTTGTAATAACGGCCCTGGTAAAGCTCAACTTCACCCGGCGACTCTTCAGTACCCGCCAGCATGCTGCCCACCATAACGCAGTGCGCGCCGGCGGCCAGAGCTTTAGCAATGTCTCCTGAGAAACGAATACCACCATCGGCAATAATCGGTACGCCAGAGCCTTTAATGGCATCCACAGCGTCACTAATAGCGCTAATTTGTGGCACACCACAACCGGTAACAATACGTGTGGTACAAATTGAACCCGGGCCAATACCCACTTTTACAGCGTCAACGCCCGCTTCAACCAGTGCTTTAGCGCCTGCGGCCGTTGCTACGTTACCGGCAATAATTTGTAAGTCAGGGTAGTCTTTACGAGTTTTCTTAACCCGGTCCAGTACACCCTGCGAATGTCCGTGCGAGGTATCAATAAGCAGTACATCAACGCCCGCTTCAACCAGTAACTGAATACGCTCTTCCGTACCCGCGCCAACACCTACTGCAGCACCTACGCGCAGTGAACCCAGCTCGTCTTTACAGGCGTTCGGTTTGTTTTCGGCTTTTTCAAAGTCTTTCAGGGTGATCATACCCTTCAGCTTGTGTGCGTCATCCACAACTAAAATCTTTTCAATGCGATGTTTGTGCATAAGCTGCAGTATTTCTTCGCTTTCTGCGGTTTCATGCACAGTGACCAGGCGGTCATTCCCCGTCATTACGTGGCGGATCTCTTTGTTGTCATCGTCTTCAAAACGTGTGTCACGGCCGGTAACAATACCCACTAAATCGCCATTACCTTCAACCACAGGAAAACCCTGAAAACCATGCTCGGCAGTCAGTTGTTTAATTTCACCAATGGTGGTTGTGGGTTGCACAGTAACCGGATCAGAGACCATGCCACTTTCGTATTTTTTCACTTTACGAACGTGCGCGGCTTGTTGCTCTGCGGTCATGTTTTTGTGGATAAAGCCAAGGCCGCCTTCCTGCGCCAATGCAATAGCCAGTGCCGATTCAGTAACGGTATCCATCGCGGCCGAAACCAGCGGAACATTCAGGGTAATTCCACGCGTTAATTGCGTGCGTAAATCAGCGGTATGGGGGAGAACTTCGGAATGACCGGGAACGAGCAAAACGTCGTCAAAGGTCAAGGCTTCTTGGGCAATTCGCAGCATGTGCAACACTCCGTGACTGGATTCATGTTGCGGGTGGATTTTACCCGTTTTTGCTACCGAGCGCAAGGAAAATTAATGAATGCTTGGGTATGTATTGCGGATCTGGCCGGACGCCGTAAACCCATCCCTGGGGGCTTACGTAACGCCATCCATGGCGTTACATACCGGCCTGTTCCGCAATACATACCCTGAATCGCATTCACTAATTCTCCTGCGTCACGGTATCCAGCAAACGCCACCTTTTAACTCTGGCTCAGGCTCTGGTATGTGTTCGCAGGTTGAATAGCCCGTTTTTGCCTCTTCTTTGGCTTTTTCGTTATAACGGTGAATAGCGTCCAGCAGCGCTCTTTCATCCGTTACGGTTTCGCTGCTGTAAACCACATAGCCTTCCGGGCCACCGCAAGCCTTTTTGCCCACAGGCAACACTTTACAGCTTTCAATGCTCTGCGCCGTAGGTGTGCCAATTAAGCTCTTTATGTCGGCCATGGTCACCGGCTCATCCGACGCTGACTGTGCGCTGCTGCAACCAGCCAAAAACAGCGTTGCTGTTAAAGCTACGAATAATTTCATTAAGTCGTCTCCCTTCGTACTAAATGATTGTATTAAATATTAATACTCACCAGTGTATGCACGCCACTGTAATTTATCCACTAAGGTTAGAATTTTTATAACAAAAACCTAACGTAACAAGCATTCAAAATATTCAAAAATTCCTCTGGCATCGGCTAAAACCATCCGCTAAGGTTGAAAATACCGACACTTAAATAAGGTGTTTTAGAAACAACAAGAGGTACAGCCATGCGTTTTAAACAGTCTCTTTTAGTCTTAGCAATATCGGGCGCGCTTACGGCGTGCGGCGGAAGCTCAAGCGACTCTCCCAACGACAATACAAGCGGCGAAAACAATAACGACGACACTTCAACCACAACAACCTCCGTTGTCAGCGAAGGTGTGATCACAGGTTTTGGCAGTGTGTATGTCAATGGACAACGGTATCGATCAGAAAATGCTGAAATTGCTGTAGGTAACTCCCCTGCGGCAGATGAAGCCCAGTTAAAAGTGGGTATGGTTGTTACCGTTGCCGCTTCTGCCTCAAACGATGGTGAAGACCCGGACGCGCAGCAAATTCGCTACGAGGAACACCTGCAAGGCCCGGTCTCATTCATTGACCGTGAAGCAGAACAAATTGAAGTGCTGGGCCAGACTATTCTCTTTGATGACCTGACCGAGTTTGATGAAACCGATATAGAGACTTTGTCGGTGGGTGATTTCATTGAAGTCAGCGGCTACATCAACGACGAAGGCAACTTTTACGCGACGCTGGTTGAGCTGGAAACCGAAGAAACTGAAATTAAGTTAAAAGGCGAAGTTGTCAATCTGGATACCGATGCTCAAACCTTTTCTTTAGCAGAGCTGACCATCGACTACTCTGCGGCGGAATATGAAGACATGACCGCGGACGACCTGGCCGACGGCCTGTTCGTAAAAGTAGAAGGCGATGATTTCGACGGCGACACGCTGACACTCACAGCCAGCAGTATCGAAAACAAAGAAGAAAACGACATAGATAACGACGCCGAAGAAGTCACCATTGCGGGTATCGTTAAAGATTACGACAGTGAAAGCGGCGTATTTAGCGTTAACCGTTATGAGTTCACCCTTAACGATGACACCGAGTTTGATGACGGCAGTTTAGACACACTTGCCAATGGCGTTATCATAAAAGTTGAAGGTCGCTTTGAAAGCGAACAGTTAATTGCCGAAGAAATTGAGTTCAAGGCCACTGACGCCCGCAGCAAAACCGAAGGCCAGGTGACTGACCTCAACGCCGACAACGAAACCTTTGTTATTGACAACACAACGTTCAGCGTAACACCTGAAACGCAATACGAAGACGAGTCCGGTTTAGACGAACGCAGCTTTACTTTCGATGACATTGCCGTGAACGACTGGCTAAAAGTCATTTCACGTCAGGACGACCAGGGCACTACCATTGCACTTAAGGTAAAACGCATCGACCAGGAAGACCGCGAAGGTGAAGTCAAAGGTCGTGTATCTGATGTCAGCGCAGAAGGTATGACCATAGCGAACGTTGCTGTCGGATTTAACGAGAACACTGAGTTTGAAGGCGAAGACGACAACATCAGCATTGAACGCTTTATCGAACTGGTTCAAAGCAACCCGGCTGTTATCGTTGAAGTCGAAGGCGAATACGACGGCGACACGCTAATTGCCGCAAAAGTGGAAGTTGAAACCGTAGGTGGCCAAGACGGCGACGATGATGACGACGACAACGATGACAGTACCGGCAAAGCTGAGTTTGAAGGCGAAATAGAGTCAATCGAAGGCGATAGTGTTTTCGTCAATGGCAATGAGCTGCGCTTTAGCCAGGACACGGAGTTTGAACTCAACGACGAAGAGGTTGATCTTCAAACCTTTTACGAAGCACTAGCTGTTGGCACCATCATCGAAATAGAAGGTATGTGGGTTGACCAGCAGTACATCAAAGTAGAAGAAGCAGAAGTCGAAACCGAAGAAGACGAGTAGCCTGACATTTATGTCAGGTGAAGTGCAGAAAGACCCACCACCGCCGGTGGGTCTTTTTTATTTTATTGACGCTTATACTTAGGCGGGAAACGGCTTTCACGAGGTCCTAACTTGCCATCGTAATACCGCTCAGAGACATCCTGACGCATAAACTCACTAATATAATTAATGTGCCTCATCTCAATCATGCAACTGCGAAGTGAATCAAACGCCGCACACGCTTTTTTGTGCTCAGGGTTATTCGCACCACCTTCATAGGCTTCAGTAAACAGGCGCCGGCACATGTCCCTGTCAGTCCGGGTAGTGAAAAAGACGTTAAAGTGCGAGCCCAGCGCATTACGCATACCAATAAAGGACTTCATATCGCGCTGTCGGTCCAGTAAATCGGATAACCGCTCACTAATAGAGCCTGCGGTGTCAAAGTCCTGAATAGAGGCCACCGGAATTCGACTATCGGCACCCATTTTGTCTTCAACGTGCATTTTCTTTATGACATGAAGCTCATTTTGGCAGGAAGCCTCTTTTTCCTTTATGTGGGCGACCATTATTCTGATGTTTTCACGCAACTTTTTATCCGAAAAGTCCTGAGCAACATTGTCATGCAGGTATAAATCATCAGAGGCCCCTATCAGGGCACCGACTAATAATTGAGAGTAGACTTCACCTTCAGGATCTTCCACTTCAGACTGCGCAACAACGGACCCGGTCGCTAATAAACTTAATACGGCCAATACCCTTATTAATTTCATAAGGCTTTATCCTTTTCGGTGGCCCGCTTTTATGGGAGCTAACACACCTGACGTAAACGTCAGGCTACTAAATTACCGGGCAATAAAATACGGATTCAGATAATCTTCTTTCTGATTATATAGCAGTTGATCGCCATTAATGGTAGTTACCTGGCCGCCCGCTGCACTGAGTACCGCATGAGCTGCTCCGGTATCCCATTCGCACGTTGGGCCTAAACGCGGGTAAATATCGGCTTTACCCTCAGCTACCAGACAAATTTTCAGCGAGCTGCCCATAGGCACCATTTCATAAGGCTTGCCTAACGCATCCAGCCAGTCGATGGTTTCCTGCGATGGGTGAGAACGCGATCCTACAACCCGCAAGGTGTCTGGTTTTTTTGTTGCTACCGAAATAGCTTTGTCGTTTAAAAACGCACCGCGGTCACGCTCACCGGTGTACATGGCATCCAGTACCGGCGCGTAAACCACACCCATAATAGGTACACCCTTTTCAATTAAGGCAATGTTTACCGTGAACTCGCCATTGCGCTTAATAAATTCTTTCGTGCCATCTAACGGATCAACCAACCAATAACGGCACCAATGCTTACGCTGTTCCCAGCTAATGTCTGACGACTCTTCAGATATAATGGGGTACTGAGTATCAAGCGCGCGCAGGCCTTCACAAATAACATTGTGCGCAGCTAAATCGGCTTTAGTCAGCGGGCTGTCGTCACCCTTTTGCTGCACATCAAAGTCGTCACTTTCGTACACTTCCATAATGGCCGCGCCAGCGTCGCGGGCAATGTTCTTCAATTCGTTAAGCATAAATAATCCCGTTATCCTTTAAATACTGCACCACTTGTTCAGCGGCTTTTTCAATGTCCATTTCATCGGTTTTTAAATGCACTTCAGGCTGTTCAGGTGCCTCATAAGGTGACGATATACCGGTAAAGTGCGGAATATCACCTGCACGTGCCTTTTTATACAAACCTTTAGGGTCGCGCTGCTCGCAAATTTCCAAAGGGGTATCCACAAACACTTCAATAAAGCCTTCGCCTGCTAACTCACGAGCTTGTGCACGGTCAGCAATAAAGGGCGAAATAAACGCGGTACCCACAATCAATCCCGCATCCAGAAACAGGCGGCTGACTTCAGTAATACGTCGAATGTTTTCCACCCGGTCGGTGTCATTAAAACCCAGATCTTTATTCAGGCCGTGGCGCACGTTATCGCCGTCCAGCAGGTAGGTATGACAGCCGAGTTCAAACAACTTACGGTCTACCGCGTTAGCAATAGTCGACTTACCCGAACCGCTTAAGCCTGTGTACCAAAGCAGTGCCGGTTGGTGTTTTTTCTGTTTTATACGGTCTTCATGCGACACGGCGGCGTCATGCCAGACAATGTTATCGGCCATTGGTAATTTCATTCAAAAAGTGATGCCCGAATTGTACCGTAAATAATAGCCCTTGCGTAGCCCGACCTTCACGTCAGGCTTTATCCCATTGCTCCATAAGCGACTGCCCCAGAGCATCCTGCAGCGGCTTCAACTGCGCTTCAAACTTCCGCCACTGGCCAATGCCTTTTGCATTAATCGGTTGCCGCACTTGCTCAGAGCTGGCCGTTTTCACCCGACGTTCAGCTTTGTGCGACTGCAGGCACTGAGGCTCCAGCGGTAACTCCAGGTATTCAAACAGCGCTTTAATTTCAGCTTCCGGGTCGTCCACCAACTGCTCGTGAACCACGGTATGAATCGCACCGGGGTACACACGCTGCCAATGCGCCATAAGCTCTACGTAATCTCGGTAGTAATCCGCCAGCATATCCAGGCCATAACTGAACTCCTGCCCTTCGGCAAATAACTGCTTGTAGGCACTAAAGCAGCAGTCCATCGGGTTTCGCCGGGCATCAATAATCTTCGCGTCAGGAAGCAAGGTTTTAATCAGTCCAATATGACGGAAGTTATTGGGCATTTTATCGGTAAAGAAAGGGGCACCGGTTCGGTACACTTCTGTCTCGCTCAAATAGCGTAGCCCTAACTGCTCAAGCTTTTCGGGTGTTAAATCATCCAGCACGTAAGGGTATTTGGGCTTTTCTGACTGTACCTGACGTCCGTTCAGGCCGTGTGCAATTGCCGGAATGTTCGGTAACTCTAACGTACCTTCAATTTTAGAATGTGCTGCCAGTATCTGCTCAACCAAAGTCGAGCCGGCGCGCGGCAAGCCGACGATGAATATGGGCGTCGCCTCCGCCTTAAGTGACACAGTTGGCAGCTGCTTCGCTTTTTCTTCCGTAAAATAATCTCGCTGGGCCTCAATACGCTGCGATAAAACTTCGGGTTTAAAGTTACTGGACTCGCGTTTTAAATCATTGCCCTGCTTATAAAAGCCAAAGCTCTTTACATAATTGCTCCGCTGCTCAAAGGCTTTACCCAAGGCAAAACAAAAGTGAATACGGTCATTTAAATGCGTTTTAGAATCCTCAGCCGCACGCTCCATCAAATCAACTTCGTTGTCACTAAATTCATAAGTTTTCAGGTTGGCCAGGCTCCAATAGGCATCACCAAAATCAGCACGTTCCTTATACGCACTCTGATAACTCTCTACCGCGTCCTGCTGTCGGCCAATGGCTTTCAGTAAATGCCCTTTCGCCACATAAATTCCCGCAATGTCTTCGTTCTTCTGTTCGTTAATCAGCTCGTCGTAAAGCCGCAAGGCTTGTTCATCGTAGTCTAATGCCGCCGATAAATTCGCAAACAACGCCTTATACAGAGGGTTATCCGGTTCTTTTTCAAACAGCTCTTTCGCGTGTTTATAAGCATCGCTGTGTTTCTGCCGACGCTGCAGCACTTTAATGTAATCAAACTTGGCTAAGTCATAGTCCGGCTCTAATACCAGTACGCTTTCTAACAAAAACTCGGCGTCGTTCATTACGTCCAGCTGAGCACCAATATTCGCGAGGGTTCGCATTGCTTCAATATGGTGTGGGTTACGTTGCAAAAACGCGCGGCAGATTTTCTCAGCTTTATAGTATTTCGCTTCATGGTAAAGGTTCAGTGCCGCTAACACCTTTTTTGGCTGTCTCAGCAGAAAACTCGCCTGTTGTTGGTTACGCTCGGCTTGTTCGGCATTACCGCTCTTAGCTTCCAACTTTGCAGCCGCTGCCCAACTGGCATGTAAGGCCGGGTTTAATCGAATGGCCTGATAATAGTGGTTTAACGCATCTTCGTCTTTTCCCTGAGCTTTCAGGGTGTGCGCCAGCTCCTGCAATGCGCGGCCGTATTCAGGCCATTTGGTAAGCAATGCATGCAAGGTTTGTTGCGCTTGCTGCAGTTGACCTAAATAACGATAAGCCACCGCTTCATAATACAGCGACTCTTTTTCTGCATCGCCTGACAAGCCATCACGCTCTTGCTGCAAAAGCTTAAGCGCCTGTTCAAACTGACTCTGCGCCAGGAGTTTTTTTATGTGATCCATAACGACCGTTATTCCCTCACAATGAAAAAAGGGGCCAGTGAAGGCCCCCTGTACTCAAATTATCTTATCAATAGAATGAGTAAGATACTGACAAGCCAATTGACCGAGGACGATTGGTTGTCGTTCTCAAGATATCGTCTTGCGTATTGGTATACAACTCAGCACGCTCATCGGTGATGTTTTTGATGTAAAGCTTCGCGCTCCACTGATCTTTCATGACACCAATTGAGGCATTGCCGATATTGTACGAGTCCTGCTTACCGCCTGCCTGTTCAACTTCAGCAGCAACCAGCGACGGGTAAGTCTCGCCCGCATAAATCCAGCCCACTTGAGCAAAGGCATCCCAGTTATTCTCAAGTGTCCAGGTATAACGACCACGAAGGTTACCCTGTACCTTAGGTGTCAGTGGCAGCTCAGAGCCAATCGGCAAGGTGCGGACAATGCCCTGACCGGTACGAGTCAACTCAGTATCGTTGTACGACAAGGCGCCACTGAAGGTGAAGTTGTCGGTCATACGCCAGGTGAAGTCAGTTTCCAGACCACGAATTTCTGAGTCTGCAGCGTTATCCACAAAGGTCAGAATTGAAATGTCGGTATCCAGACGCGTAATTTGCATGTCGTTCCACTCAACAAAGTACGCATTACCGTTCCAACGCAATGAATTATCCAGCATCAGTGACTTCCAACCAAACTCGTAGTTGACCACTTCGTCCGACTCATAAACCGTGTTAACGACACCCGTTTCTTCCGTGCCCTGACCACCAGCGCGGTTAAAGCCGCCCGGGCGGAAACCTTCGGAATACGTAGCGAAGAATAAGGTGTTAGGTGTGTACTGATAGCTCAACGTGAACTTAGGAATTACGTCATCCTGTTCAAGCGGCTCGTCAGTATGGCCTGCGGTTGAATTGTAGTCACGCCCCGCATCGCCATCGGTGCCCTTTGAGGCAAAGCTGGACTGGCCATAAAAGTCCGACTCCATGTCGTACCAACGCAAACCGACCGTAGCGGCCCACTGCTCAGTGAAGTCATAAGTAAACTCACCAAAGGCTGCAATTTGCTCTTCGGTACGTGTAATGTCATTAAAGAAACCAACACGCGGCGGACGAGTATCAGGGTTATTGGCGTACACGCCTTCCATTGGTGCGTTCGGCACAAACCCTAGTTCTTCAGGGTTCGAAAAGTAAACATAATCGTCCTGGGTGTTAATTTCAAAGTCATCGTAGAACACACCGGCTGTAATACGCGCGTTGTCAGTGAAGTCATAGTTGATACGAGCTTCCTGAGTAAAGCGATTGTGTTCCTGGTAGCCTTTAAAACCCTTGGTTGGATCGACACAGTTTTCCGCCATGCCATCATCGCCATAGTTACAGGTGTAATAAACGATGAAGGTACCCGAGGTGTTGTACCCCGTGTAGTCAACTGACTGCTCAATTTCACGGTTTAAATAACCACCGGTGTACAGCACTTCCAGTGCGCCTAAACGCCCGTCAAGTGTCCAGGTAGTCAAATCAAAACTGTCTTCCAGTTCGTCGGGGTAATAACGTTCAACGTCTAAATCGCCTACATCCGGGTCGTAGTCAAACACACCATCAGCGCCTAAGTCCTGCGCCTGGTGTTGCAACAACAATTCCCAGTTGCTGTTAATCAGGTACTTAGCACTCAGACGGAAACCTTTGTAGTAACTGTCGTTAAAATCTTCCTCGGCCAGGGGCGTGTTAAATGCACTGGTGAATTCGGTACCGTCATCCATCAAAGCTTCCATGGACGGATCCATTGAGCGGTAGTTCGGGTTGTTGGGGTCGATAGAGAACTCACCCGCCACGTTATCGATATAACCACCACGGTTGACGTTATAAAACGCACCACGCACAGCTAAGTCGTTGGTCACCGGAATATTAATGTAACCCTCGGCGGAGCTGCTCATTTCCCCTTCAGCCATGGTTTCAAAGCCAGTGGTAAAACCTGCTTCGAACGCGCCTAAAACCGGCTTTTTAGTGATGTAGCGAATGGTACCTGCTTGCGAGCTTGCGCCAAATAGTGTGCCTTGCGGTCCGGGTAACACCTCTATGCGCTGCAAGTCAGTTGCGTAAACATCGAGGTTACGCCCGGGAGCGGTCACCGGCTGCTCGTCAACGTATAGAGCCACGTTAGGCATGGTGCCCTGTGCACCGGACAGCATTACCGTAATAGGCTGAATGGACATACCTCGAATAAACACGTCGTTCTGCCCGGGCCCACGGCCACTGGAAGTAACATTCGGTACATATTGTGCGTAGTCGTCAAAGTTTCCGATGTTTTGTTCTTTTAAATCGCGGGAACTTAACGCCTGCACAGCGGTTGGAGTTTGTTGGATATTTGTCGTGCGCTTGGTAGCGGTAACATTAATGGTTTCAATTTGCTTAGATGTTTCTGCCTCTTCTTGTTGCGTGTCCTGTTCTTGCGCAACTGCTGACGAAGAAGCAGCTAATGCTATAAAGATAGCTGAGCTCAACTTATTATATTTAAACATGGGTTCTCCCAGTTTGAGTGTAAAAAATCTCCTTCAAAAAAGCAGTGAACCGTCACTGCGTCTAATCTTACGAATCTTTACAATTATATAGGTTCTGGAGCTCAGATCCAAAGACAGCGAAGCCTGACACTTTTGTGCCAGGTGAAATATCAAAAAGGAAACACTAAGGGGATAAGCCACAAACTCATAGCTATGTAGGTAATGGCTACTGGCAGGCCGGCAAGAGGTTTCAGATTACTTAAGTAAGTCTTTCGCTTCCCAGTGTGGGAAGTGTTTGCGGATTAACGCATTCAGCTCTAACTCAAACTCACTGTATTCGTGCTTCTGAGTTTCACTTTCAGCAGAGTCTGACAACGCCTGTTCTATCATACCCGCGCCAACCGTCATATTGGTTATACGGTCAATAACAATAAAGGCACCGGTTTTAGGGTTGCCCTGGTAGTCGTCAAACATCACTTTTTCAGTAACGCGAACATCCACTTCACCAATTTCGTTCAAATTCAGCTTGCCAGCTTTATGCTCGGCAAAAGTGTTAACGTCTATGCGGTGCTGAACTTGTTCAAACTCACCCGTGGTCAGCTTGCTGTTGAACTTAAGGTAATACTCACGGTGTGTTTGCAGTGCATCCTCGTTCATCCAAACCAGCTTGGCGCGGAAACGGCTGGACACATTAGGCAGCGAATCTTTCTTCACAATCATATCGCCGCGGCTGATATCAATTTCGTCATTCAATGTTAGCGTCACTGCTGCAGGAGCCCGCATTCTTTGGTGCTCCCCCTCAAAGGTCACAATAGCCTTAATGGTCGAAATTTTACCCGAAGGCAGCACACGCACGGTATCGCCTACTTCAATTTCACCCGAGGTAATGGTACCAGCGAAGCCGCGGAAGTCAGAGTTCGGACGGTTCACATACTGCACCGGGAAACGGAACTCGGCACTGTCGGCTTCACGCTCAACCGACATATTTTCCAGATACGTCATTAGTGGAGAACCGCGGAACCAGCTCAGGTTTTCACTTTTTTCCACAACATTATCGCCTTTTAAGGCCGATACCGGCGCAAAGCGAATGTTAGGAATATTCAATGACCCCACCATTTCCAGGTAATCTGCCTGAATCTTTTTGTAAGTCTCCTGCGAGTAGTCCACCAAATCCATTTTATTCACAGCAACAATCACATTTTTTATGCCCAGCAGTGAGCAAATAAAACTGTGACGACGTGTTTGCGTTTGCACACCTTTGCTGGCATCCAGCAAAATAACTGCAACATCACAGGTAGACGCACCGGTCGCCATGTTACGGGTATACTGCTCGTGACCCGGAGTATCAGCAATAATAAATTTACGCTTATCGGTCGAAAAATAACGGTAAGCCACGTCAATGGTAATGCCCTGCTCGCGCTCAGACTGCAAACCATCCACCAACAAAGCTAAGTCCACCTCATTGCCCTGAGTACCTGACTTTTTAGAATCCTCAGTAATCGCGGCCAGCTGATCTTCGTAAATCAGTTTGCTGTCGTGTAGCAAACGACCTATCAGCGTGCTTTTGCCGTCATCGACACTGCCGCAGGTAATAAAGCGCAGCAGTTCTTTGTTTTCGTGCTGGTTAAGGTAGGCCGAAATATCTTGTTCAATTAAAGGAGACGCATGGCTCATTAAAAGTAGCCCTCCTTTTTCTTCTTTTCCATGGATCCGGCACTGTCACGGTCAATCACTCGACCCTGACGCTCAGAGGTGGTGGTCAGCAACATTTCCTGAATAATTTCCGGCAAGGTCTCCGCTTCAGACTCAATGGCACCGGTTAACGGATAACACCCCAGAGTACGGAAGCGCACCATTTTCATTTCCGGCTTTTCACCTTGTTCAAGTGGCATACGATCATCGTCCACCATAATTAAGGTGCCGTCGCGTTTAACCACAGGGCGTTCTTTAGCAAAATAAAGTTCTGGAATATCAATGCTTTCCAGGTAAATGTATTGCCATATATCCAGCTCAGTCCAGTTAGACAAAGGGAATACACGAATGCTTTCGCCTTTATTCACTTTACCGTTAAAAATATTCCACAATTCAGGGCGTTGGTTTTTGGGGTCCCAACGGTGGTTTTTGTCACGGAAGGAATACACTCGCTCTTTCGCACGGGACTTTTCTTCGTCACGACGGGCACCACCAAAGGCGGCATCAAACTGGTATTTGTTCAACGCCTGTTTTAGTGCCTGGGTTTTCATTACGTCGGTATGCAAAGCACTGCCGTGGCTGAACGGACCAATGCCTTTTTCAACGCCTTCAGCGTTAATGTGCTCTAGCAATTCAAAGCCGTGCATTTCTGCCATGCGGTCACGAAAATCAATCATTTCGCGGAACTTCCAGGTGGTATTAACGTGCATAAGCGGGAACGGGATTTTCCCCGGAGCAAAGGCCTTACGTGCCAAGTGCAACAATACCGATGAGTCTTTACCCACCGAATACAACATCACCGGGTTATCAAATTCCGCCGCCACTTCGCGGAAAGTGTGAATTGACTCGTATTCAAGTGCTTTTAAATGCGTTAATTTTTCTCCGCTAATCACTGGTTTCCCATCGTTTGTCATTCATAACCGTTTATTTCATTCTCTGAATTATTGCATCCGTACTTTCATCAAAGGACTCATCACTTTCGCCATCCAGCACGCGCAGTACGTCCATGGCAATTTTCTTACCTTTTTCCACACCGGGCTGATCAAAGCTGTTCAGGTTCCAGATAACCCCTTGTGTGAACACTTTATGCTCATAAGCGGCTATTAAGGCGCCAAAACTTTCCGGTGTAAGTTCATCCATTATTAATAGGTTTGACGGATGCCCGCCCGGGTAATGGTCACGCGGTGAAGTTTTACTTTCGCTGCCGTCCCACATTAAGCGCCTATGCGCTAAGCAATTAGCTACTGCCAGTCGTTGCTGCTCCGCCAATCCGCTCTGAACTATTTTCTCAAAACCCGGCGCTTCGCGTTTTAGTACCGCGACAAAGTCCGCGGTAAATTCATCGTAACCCTGGTGCAAATGCTGAAAAAACGCATGCTGTCCGTTTGGTCCAAAACCGCCCCAAATAATAGGGCCGGTCGGGTAGTTAATCGCTTTATTATCTGCCGTTGACTGCTTGCCGTTACTTTCCATATCCAGCTGTTGCAGGTAGTTAGGCAACATACGTAAGCGGCCGTCATACGGCAAAATAGCCAGGTTGTTTATGCCCAGTTGTTCGCGGTTATACACGCCATAAAGCGCCAATAACACCGGCAAGTTGTCTTCCAATGGTGCTTCTAAAAAGTGTTCATCCAGAGCTTTGGCGCCTTCTAACATACGCTCAAAAGGTCGAATACCAGTGGTTAAAGCAATGCTTAAGCCTAATGCCGACCACAACGAAAAACGCCCGCCAACCCCTTCACCAAAGGTAAACTGCTGCGCCGGCGGTATGCCGTAGTTAGTCATAGCCTGGGCATTAGCCGAAACACCAATCACATGCTTTTCCAGCCACTGTTCTTGTGTCAGCGCAGGCTCTATCCACTTACGTACTGTGTCTACATTGGCAAAGGTGTCGACTGTGCTAAATGATTTAGAGGAAACAATAAATAGAGTAGTTTCAGGGTCAACAATAGGTAAAACCGCATAAAGCTGCCCACCGTCCATAGAAGATACAAAGTGTACCTGTAAATCATGCAATGCCGCATCGTTCGCGAATTCGCGCAAGGCAAATGCGCCCATTTGCGGCCCTAAGTCAGAGCCGCCAACACCAATATTAACAACGTCAGTAATAGGCTTACCGGTAGAACCTAACCAACGGCCGGAACGCAGCTTCTGCACGGTATCGACAAAACGAGTTTTGCGGTTGCTTTGTTTAGCTACGGCATGAACCGAGCGGCTCAGAACGTGAGTTACCGGGCGATCTTCACTGAGGTTTCGGTACTCACCCCGGCATAATTGCTGACGGTATTCATCAAAGTTTTTTGGTAAGCGTTTACCAACAGCACTAATAAGCTCATTGACTGAAAGTTTCTGATAACTGGTGTCTAAGGCTAAAAAAGGTCCATTTTTAATCATTGTTTCATCCATTTCCCATCAAACAACATCGGTCTCATCATCACTGCATGTTCGGTGTTTATTCCAAATAACATCACAAATATGGTCATCCAGGGGTTTATAGCCGGTAGGGGCATCCAGCAGTAACTGGCGTAATTCATCAATGGCAAAACGCTGACAGGCGTCATCCAGTAGCGTCAGCAGTTTCTCCATTTCGTCCCAGCTTAAGAATTGTTCATTAGCCCGCAAAATACGCGGGTGATCGCTGGCTTCTACGTTGTCGCCAATTAAAAGCTCTTCATAGAGCTTCTCGCCGGGGCGTAAGCCGGTAAATTCTATAGCAATATCACCGTGCGGATTCTTCTCGGTCTTCTCTTCAAGGCCGGACAGACGAATCATTTTACGGGCTAAATCCACAATTTTGACCGAGTCGCCCATGTCTAACACAAATACCGAACCGGAATGACCCATAGTACCTGCCTGAATGACTAACTGCGCGGCTTCGGGTATGGTCATAAAAAAGCGGGTAATGTCCGGGTGAGTAACGGTTACCGGGCCACCATGTTCTATTTGTTCTTTAAACAACGGAACCACCGAGCCGGAAGAGCCCAGTACATTACCAAAGCGCACCATAGAAAAGCGCGTTTTAGGCTGACGCTGAGCCAACCCCTGAAGCACCAGCTCTGACAAACGCTTGGTTGTACCCATTACATTGGTAGGCCGAACAGCCTTGTCAGTAGATATTAATACAAACTGCTTAACACCGGCTGATATAGCTGCTTCTGCCGTATGCCAGGTACCAAATACGTTATTACGCACACCTTCAACCATGTTGTACTCAACCAAAGGTACGTGCTTGTATGCCGCTGCGTGGTAAACGGTGTCGACAGCAAAAGTTTTCAGAACCGTTTCTATGCGGTTACGTCGCTGAACCGTGCCTATTACCGGAATAATTTCTGCGCCTATGCCCTGGTGTCGGCAAACCTGCGTTAACTCACGTTCAATGGCGTATAACGCAAACTCAGAAAGCTCATACAAAACCAGGGCTTTAGGCCGCTGTTTTAATATTTGACGACAAAGCTCTGAGCCAATTGAACCACCGGCACCGGTTACCAATACGGTTTGCCCGGTAATGTGCTTTTCCATTAACTGCGGTGCGGGTGTTACCGGGTCACGCCCCAGTAAGTCTTCAACTTTAACGTCCTGCAATTGATCAATGGACAAATCGCCATTCACCATATCAGCCATGCCGGGCACAGTTTGTACTTTTACCGGCAAGGTTTCTAAGGCATCTAGTATTTGGCGCCTGCGCGAACGCAAAGTACTGGGTAGTGCCAGCAGAATACGCTGAATGTCTAAATCACGAACGACACACTCTATATCCTTTGGCGCAATAACTTTTAACCCCAGTACCGAGGTGCCCTGTAAGCCGCTATCGTCATCCACAAACAACACGGGGTGAAATTCGTCACCATTGGACAGTGCCTGAGCTAATTGGCGGCCAGCAGAACCAGCACCATAAATGGCAACGCGATCTTTCTGGCGGCTCATAACCCGTTGGTAAGCCTCGCGAACAATCAAACGGCTGCCACCAGTTAACAAAAAGGCTATTAGCACATAGTTCACTACAGCCGATACTGGTAAGGCAATCCCCATCCATAGCGCGCATAAAACCAACAAAACACCACTGATTATTACCGTAAAAAACACCAGGCTCAGTACTTTAAAGCCAACGTAACGCACCACAGCACGGTAAAGCCCAAAGCGAATAAAGGCCAACAAGGTGACACCCATTACCAGCCCACCCAAAATCACCCATTGCGACCAGCGCAACGGCATAATGGCATCAAAGCTGAGTAGATACGCAGCAAGCATGGCCACGGTAATTGACGCTATGTCAATTACCAGGCCAATGCCACGTTTTACATTGCGCGGTAACTGCATTAACACTTTTAATGCTTTCAAAAAGTGCTCCCTTCCTTTAAAAGCCTGAAAAAATCATACCACATTAACGGTTATAAAAAGGTGATCTGTCATCGGTATAGTCGTACAAACGCGTTCTACGCTGCAACTGTTGTCCACCATTACGCGACAACGGCACCCAGGTAAAGCCAACTCGTTCACGGGTGTTTCTAATGCTCATTAAGTCAAACGGAATGCTAATAAAGAAGCCTTTAGTAAAGCTGCCTTCACCATATTCCTCAGACGAGACATTCGTAAATGCCGCATAAGCACCGGCAACCACACCACTGTCAAAGCGTTTTTGCATCATCACATTCACGCCTCTGTCCCCTGCAAGAAACTGACCAAAGTCGAGCTGAAGTAATGAGTCCGACAACCATGGCATTTGATAATACACACTGGCAAAACCGGTAGTGACTTCGTAATCCAAAAAGCCACCGCCTCCTTCAAAGTCACGCTGTCTAACGCGGTTAGCACGCAAACCAAAAGCCCAATTACTGTCCACAGGGCGATACAAAACTTCTGCGCCCACACCACCAAACATGCGCTCCAGGTAACCGGCATAAGCCATAGCAAACCAGTCCTGGCTTAAACGTTTATGGTAAGTTACCTGAGCGGAGTCTAGCCAAATATCATTTTGCACATAGCGGCGTATGTTAGTCCGCACATTGGGCAAGGCATCTTCTCCGCCGTCTAAAAACTTAAAGTCATCGTAATTGGTGGCGATGTTAAAGCCCACCTCACCGAACAATTCAACATTGTCTGTTAACCAACGGCGCCCAAAAGCATAAACACCTAGCTGGTAGGTATAAAAGGTTTCAGGGTTACCAAAGCTCTGATCTAAAAACGGCTTCAGACCAAAGCGGCTGGTAAATTTATTCTCAGGGTTCAGCATCCAGCTTTCGTCATTCGCTGACGGCATATCCGGCGCATTCTGACGTACAAACAGATCGTCGGTTTCATCAACGGCTTTGCCCGGGTCTTTATTCAGAACGCGGTCTTTAAACTTGTTCGCATCAACCTGTGTATTTACGTTCGGGTCAAACAGCGCCATGTCCACCAGGTTATAGGTACTTACGCTATCCGGTAACTCAGCCGCCATAATACGCGCCGCTCTGTCATAAGCTTCACTGCTGTCACGATAACGTAAATGATAAGCGTATAGGGTCACTTCGTCGTCTTCTGCCGCAAAACGTGCACCGCTAAAGGCACCCTGCTCACGCATAGCAAGGTTCATATCCACCCAGTTAACATCGCTCAGTTTCAGTTTACGCTTCTCCGGCGTTGGCACGGTTTTGTCCGGCGCAACCTTTATTTGGTCCAACGTACCGAAGTTGGTGCGCAAACTGAAGTTAAACATAAAGGTGTTACCACGCTCATAACTTAACTGTACGTCAAAGTAGTCGGTTACCTGGTAATTGGCTCCAAAGTTCCAGCGGCTATCGGCTTTAATCGGCACACCGGCTCCCTCGGTCGAGTAATCATTACTCTCGTATTCCGCTTTCAGACTTAACGGCTGCCACGGGGTTTGGTACTCAACTCCCCCAAAAAAAGCTGCTGGCCCGGTAAACCAACGATCATATTCTAGTTCACCGCCCGTTCCACTAAATCCTCCTTCCCGCTCGCAATATTCATCAGAAAGATCGCAAAAAGGGTTAGTAATGTCATCGTGCGTACCTAAGCGCCCGAAGCCCAAGCCTAAACTGACATCCAGCGGACCAAAACGCTTGTTCGCTACAATATATTCAGCATCAAACAAACCTGTGCCGGCAAAATCACGAAAGCCTACGCTAATTTCAGGTACCCAGTAACTCTCTTTCCACAAGCGCGCTTTCAAATCAAAGCCTTTATCAGCATATATGTTGTCGCCACTAAAACCGGGGACATTGCTGTACTTGCGATTTGGAAACTCTGTATAAAAGGCCGTGGTTTCCAGCCAAGGCAGTAATTGCAAATTAACCGTATAACGACGGTACTCTTCCATATCACTGTAGGTAATAGCAAAAGCCCCCTCTTCAGCCATACGCGCTGTTGGGGTCTGCAGTAAACCAATAGAGCCATAGTCATTGTAGCTGGGAGATAAATCACGGCGCGACCAATGCCATTCTGAGGTTACATCGCTGTCGGTTAACGTATACAGGGGCAAGTTCATTCTTTGGCGTGAAGAGCCACCGCCAATAAAGTGTTTTAGCAAGGCGCGAATATCGGAATTTAGGTTGCTAAATTTAGGGGGTAACTGGTTCGGCTCAAAGCCCAACCACAGAATATCACCCGGCATAAGTTCGGCAGAGCCCTGCTGATAGTAAGCCCAGGCAGCCTTTTGCTCATGTCCCGCGCGAACCCTTACCGCTTCACTTTTATTATAACCAGCTGCCAGGCCATTCGTGTTATCAATACTGTTCAGCCAATCAGGTATGGTTTTGCCGCTGGTAAACTCATACTCACCCGGGGAATTAACTAGGCCATATACAGACACGGAGTTTGGCCGTTCCGGCGTATACAATGCATACTCACCTTGTGGTAGTAACGGGTTATGAGCGAGTTTCACGCGGGCATTCTCAATTCCTATTTGGCCCCAGTACTGCTTGCCAAGCTGCCAATTTCCTACCTGGCCTCTAAGCAGTGTTGCACTCTCAGCTTTATCGGTTTCTCTGCGCGACTGCCAGTAACGCTGAAGCTCTGTCAGTTTAGCCAGAATTTGTTCCCGCTGCAGTTCAATTCCTTCTTGCTCGTCAATTTTAACCAAACGGACCATAGGCCAATAGGCATCAGCCAATACGCCTTTACTTTCAGCTTCATCCAGTGCTTTCTGCAGTCGCACTGGGCCTTCAAATTCGTACGAAGGTTGTTGTGCCAGAGCAAGGCAAGAACAAGTTGTGCTGAACAGCAGAACACTCTGAGTCAGTATTTTATTGAGTTTTGTCATCATTGCGCTTCTTGCCCTTGTTGTTCTTTTTTCGCGCTGCGGCTTTGGGAGTAGTCACGGCCTATCCAGGTAACTTGTGTCAGTGTTAACTCGTCACCACCAGGGAATAGCGTCTGTTTGCTTTTAACAACATGTCCGTCATCTTCTAACCAAAACTGGTTAATAAAACGCTTACCACTCAGCTCAAACTCGCCTTCTTCAACCACTCGTGTGGTGACAACGGGGCCAATTGGTAAATCTAGTGTTTGCCTGCCCTCAACGGAAAAGTCTGAAGTAACCATGCGGCTTAGCGTTTTATTATGTAGATCAATATCGTACTGGCGCTGCCAGTGTGTTTCGCAACCTGCCGGGGCCGTCACTATACAACGTAGGGGGTCATCACTCAGGTTCGACACCGCCAAGAGGTTATTGTTTAAACTCTGAGTTCTAATGATGCGGCCATTACGCAGCACCAAGGTTTCTTTCTCAGCAGTAATAAAATGCCAGTCATCCGGTTTATTAACGTAACCCAGAACAATTAAGCTTTGCGGTTTGTCCGACCATTGCGCATATAGCGAGGTATAAGGGAAGGAGTCTATTTTTTCCTGAGAAAGTTCCGCATCTTCAGCGTCTTTAAAAGCGTACTCTACCGTCGCACGCACTTCACTGGTTACCGCCGTACATGCGTTCAATATCAGTAAAAAAATAGGTATCAGCAACAAACGAAACATGTTTTTTCTCACCTTTCAACGGGCAGTCATCGGACAAAAAAATACCGCCATTAAGAGGCGGTATTTTATCACAGTAGCCAAGGCAAAAAACAAAGAAGCGCTTCCCCATCCTTAACCAAAGCTACGAATCACTTATTCTAGCTTAAGTAAACTCTTACTGAGCTGGAATAGTGATTGTATAGGTGTTAGTACCAGTACCAGTAACCGTCACAATTGGGTCTGGATCAGGGCCTGGGCCTGGGCCTGGGCCTGGGTCAACGTCAGGGTTAGATGAGCTGTCAGTGATAACAGCTATAGTAGCTGCTGCTGCAACACCTGCAAATACCCAAGCTTCTGTTGATAAGCCGCCTGCGCCGCTTTCAGATGCTTCTGCGCCTGCTGCGCCTTGTTGTGCCATTGCAGGAGTGGCCGCTAAGCCTAACGCTGCAACAACTGATAATGCTAAAGTTTTCATAATATTCACCTCACTCCAGAGATATAGATACATGTATCGCTGTGACTGAAAACATTCCAGTTAACAGCAACTTTCATAGTATGCCGCTAAGCATTAAAATGCAAACAGCATTTACATCAATTTTCAATTAAATACCGTTAATTGCCGCTATCGCCACAGCTGAATTATAAATAATACCCGTCACTTTAGACCACAACTCTAAGCTTTCGCTGTAGGTTGTATCCAGCGGCACAACAATGGTATCGCCAGGGGCTAATTGAGTGCCGCTGCCAAAGCTAAACCAACTGCTGCCACCTTTAAACGGCACTATGGAGCCGTTAGCTTTCACCACGTAAATACGGCCTTCGTCAGCTTTTTCCTTCGTACCGCCACTACGCGAAATGTAGTCATTAACATCAAGCTCAGGATCAAAGCGGTACGAGGTTGCCATCTGAACTTCACCCATAATGCTTACAGAGTCGGCTTTAGAAGGCACATGTAGTGTATCACCGTCTTTAAGCTGAATGTCACGCTCACCATTCATCGCCAGTATCTTAGGTAAGTCAAGAATTAAGCGCCCCACAGGTTCTGTTGACATTAAATCTGCCAGTAAGGTGCGCATTTGACTATAAGAGGCACGGCTGTCACCGGTGCCGGTAATCATATTACTGGCTATTTCTCGCTGGAGTTCCTCCGCCAGAAGTTGCATACGCTCTTTTTCGCGTTCGCGCAGTTCTTCACGGGTAAATACAGCGCCCTCAATAAAGGCGTGGTCGGTAAAACCTCCTGCCCGTTTAATTAAATCGGTTAAGGACTCACCGCGCTTTATCGCATAGGTTCCAGGAAAGTTAACTTCGCCACGTAAAGTCACTTCATAAGTATTCTGCCATTCAGGAATACTCAGCACGTTTAAACGGTCACGACCCTGTAGCTGAACATCTACTTCGCCATTCAGCACTTTATCCAGTTCCACAGTTAAATAGTCGGTTTGCGCCGCACTGCGTCCAATATTCACCCGAGTTATTTCTGCACGCTCAAGATAAGCGCTGTCTTTTAACCCACCGGCTGCATCCAACAGTTTCTCAGCAGAGGCATTTTGAACTAACGGGTAAACTCCGGGGTGATTCACTTCACCAGCTACGTAGACAAAAGGTGTATTGCCATTTTCAGTACGCTGCCGCTGTAAACGCTGCATAATAGGTTCAAGCAAGTTTTCGCGTGAATATAGCGCCAACTCTTCTTTCTCTACGCTCATTTCATCTTCTTCAGAAGAGCCAAACATTTCGCGTAAAGGAACAAATCTATTCGCTTCTTTTAGTTCGTCATCTAATTCTTCTTCGGAAGACTTCTTCTCTTTAACTAAGTCCTGCAAAAAAGCCATGCGGTATTCTTTTAAAAGCTGCTCGCGATCTTTCTCTTCTTTTTCCTGCTCGGTTAAGGTAAAGCGCGACAGCTTTTGTTCTTCTTCGTCTTTGGTCTGGTATCGGCTGAAAATGAGTATCTGATCGCGCTCTTGCAGAGTCAGATTCTCCTCTGCGTCACCTCTAATGGCAGCGCCAACCTCAAACTGGTGCACCTGAATATTTCGGCGAGCCCCATGCTCTCGAATAACAAGGCCATAACCCAAATCAGCTTGTTCCAGCAGGTCATGTCGGCTATCCCGTAAAATATCATTAACTTTTATGCCTTCTTGCCACTCGTAGTGGCCAGGTCGGCTCACAGCACCTATCAACATGAGGCTACTATCTAAAGAGTCCGAGACTTGGCTCAAAGTAAGAACATCGCCCCCTGACAGACTGCGCTGAAGGTCTGAGTTACTGGTTAAATCAACGGTACTGATAAGCCGCTTACCATTCACAATGCGCTGCAACTGTGCAGATGAAAGGTAAGCATCGTCCTCTGCTCCTCCGGCATAACGCAGGGCATCTTTCAGAGTTTCGTCACCTTTAAGTTCGTACAGTGCAGGTCGCTTCACCTGTCCTTTAACCGTAATCATGTCGCCTCTGGCGGGAATAAAGACAACATCGCCACTTTGCAGCATTTTGTCGTCAGAAGCGTCGCCGTTTAGCAGTAAATCATACAGGTCAAACTCCGCCACCACTTCACCACCACGCATTAAGCGCACGGAGCGTAATGATGCAATATCTGACACTCCACCAGCAACGTAAAGTGCCTGGCTAATTGTTGAAAGTGAGCTAACCGTATAGGCTCCGGGTTTATAAGCCTCACCAACAATAAACACTTGAATGGAACGCAACTCTCCCATAGAAACAGCTGCGTCATAGCCAATTAAACGATCATCTACGCGATTTTGAATAAGTTCCTGCATTAAAGTGTAGGTTAGGCCTGCTACTGATATCGCGCCTAACTTTGGAATAACGACTTTCCCTTCACGATCTATAATTAAATCGTAGGTTAAGTTTTCTTTACCAAACAGCTGTACCTTAATGCTATCGCCTACTCCCATAAGGTAATTCGCAGGTACCGGAGCATGAGACGTAGGAGCAAAAGTTTTTGGTTCACCAGCAAATAGCTCATAACCAAAAGGCTTAAGTTCTTTATCACCGCGGGTAAATTGTTTTTCCACATCTTCAGGAATTATCGGGTCGCCGTCTTCATCAAAACGCGTTCCTCGCGGGAATACTATGTTCTGCTCTTCATCTGCATTTTCGCCAGGGAAGCTTTCGCTATCGCCATTCAACTGATCCAACATAGAAACATCAATACCAAACTGGCGCGCTATTTGCTCCTGTTGCGCACGGGGCAAGTTTTTCAACTGCTCTAGCTGTTGCTGGCTCGGCATGGTTTGTCCGCTATTTTGGGCAGAAGCGTCAACAGATAAAACAAGCAGAGCTAAAGAGACCAACAGTTGGGTTATAATGAGTAATTTTTTCATAAGTAGCGGGCTTTAACCTATTCAGAGGTTGCAGTTAATTCCTATAAATTGACGTGTAAGATACAGCAATTTGTTAACAGAGAAAAGTAACAGCTTAAGCTAAGCCATAAAAGCTACGATACCAGTCAACGGTGCGTTTCATGCCTTCGGTTACCGGCGTTGACGGCTTGTAGCCCATATCGTTTTCTAACTCAGACACATCGGCATAAGTGGAGACAACGTCGCCGGGCTGAATGGGATGAAAGTCTTTCGGTATTTCCACCCCGGCGGCATTCTCAACGGCTTCTATAAAGATCATAAGCTCAATGGGTTGGCTGTTGCCTATATTATATACTTTATAAGGTGCCGAGGAGCTGGATGGGTCTGGCTGTTTAGCATTCCATTCATTGTTGGCTTTGCATGGGTTCTCAATAACGCGCACCACACCTTCAACAATGTCGTCAATATAGGTGAAGTCACGCTTCATTTTGCCGTTATTAAACACTTTAATGGTGTCACCATTTAGCGCGGCCTTGGTAAAAATAAAGGGCGCCATGTCGGGTCGGCCCCATGGCCCATATACAGTAAAAAAGCGCAACCCAGTGCACTGTATGCCGTACAGGTGCGCGTAGGTATGTGCCATCAATTCGTTCGATTTTTTGGTGGCCGCGTATAAGCTTACCGGGTGGTTCACACTATGCAAAGTTGAAAACGGCATTTGTTCGTTCAAGCCATACACCGACGAACTGGACGCATAACTTAAGTTTTTAACGCCGTTATGGCGACAAGACTCCAGCACATTCATAAAGCCAACAATGTTGGAGTCGATATAAGCGCTGGGGTTTTCCAGTGAATAACGCACTCCGGCCTGGGCCGCCAGGTTACATACGGCGTCAAATTGCTCCTGTTCAAACAAGGCTTCTAATGCTGGCTTGTCTTCAAGCTTTAACTGCACAAAAGAATAGTCAGGGTATAAATCGGACGGAACCTTTACACCGTATTCAATATTGCTTTGCTGTATGCCGCTTTCTTGCAGGCGGCCATATTTTAGGTTTACATCGTAGTAGTCGTTTATGCTGTCCAGCCCAACTACGGTATGGCCTTGTTTTAGCAGCTTTAAGGCCGTATAAAAACCAATAAAACCCGCCGTGCCTGTTACTAAAACCTTCATTTAACTCTGTCTCCAGAACCTTTGCCGGTAACCGTCATTAGAATATACTGAAAGTAGCTTTTTATATTGAGTGTGCGAATCATTTTTGCGTCCGTCTCTGCTAACAGCTGTGGTGTCGACATGTCTATTTCGTTTACCTGCGCTAATCCGGTTATGCCCGGACGAACGTTAAACACGCCTTTTGCTTCGCGCGCCTGGGTTAGCTCTTCCTGATTAAACAGCCCCGGCCGTGGGCCGACTAAACTCATCTCGCCTTTTAGAACATTCCAAAGCTGCGGAAGTTCATCCAGCTTGGTGCGACGTAAAAAATGCCCAAATTTTGTAATAGAGGCGCTACTGGCTAAATGGCTGGCTACTGAGGCGGTGTCTTTTTTCATGGTTCTGAACTTAACCAAAACAAAAGGCTTTTTGTTTTTGCCTACTCGCTCTTGGGTAAATATGGGGGAACCTGTATCGAACAGCCCAATAAGAGTTAGCAGGACCAGAATAGGAAAGCCAATTACCAAGCCTAAAGCTGAGAATAGAAAATCAAAAAAACGAAGCAGCATGTATACCAATCCCTACACCAAAATTTGAATAAATACTTAAAGCGATGAAAAAGCCTTTTGGAGCGCAGAGTCAACTGATAAAGACGGCTTCCAACCCAACAGCTCTTCATTCTTTTTTATATCGACCTGCAAATCTACAGCTAATTTATCAATCATCTCTTCTTTTCCAACAGTTCTTCCTACTTTCCTTAAAAAAGAGACAGGGACGGGCAAAAGCAACGCTGGTTTACCTAAAGCTTTCGATATTTTTCTCAAAAAGTCAGAGGTAGAGAGGTCTTCCCCATCACTCACCAAAAAAGTTTCGTTTGCCGCATTTGGATGCGTCAAGCATAAGTGTGTGAATTCAGCGAGGTTATCAATGGAGACGAAACTTCGCTTATTATGGATAGCCCCTAAAGGTTTTGGTAACGGTAACTTTGCCAACTTTACAAACTTGGCAAAATTTCCCGGCGCACCTGCTCCATAAATTAAAGGGGGGCGTATTATGACTACCTCCATACCTGTTTTTACTGCTATGTTTTTTAACCCTTGCTCCGCTTTAAACTTAGACTCTGTATAGTCGTCGTGAGGAGTTACTTCGTCATCCGCTTTAAAAGGAAGCTGACTCGATGAACCATTTACCCCTATTGAACTAAAAAAGATGAATCGCTTAACCCCCGCTGACGCTGCTCGTTCAGCTAGCAAAACCGTTAAATCAGTATTTATATCTCTATAACGACTTGGATCAGCTTCGGGATTATGAGCTAATCCAGCACAATGAACAAAGACATCTGTAGCATGACGCTTTATCAAGTCTTCATCTAATTCCAGTAAATCTTTTAAGAGAATTGAATGGCTAAGAGCTTGCTTAGTAGCCTCCTTTCTCACAGGAGTTATTACTGAGACGCTCAGCTCTACTAAGAGGCTATATATATTACTACCAACGAAGCCTGTGCTTCCTGTTAACATGACGTTCATAAAAGAGTTACCTGGGGCTATGCAGACGAATTAGCTGAAATACAGCTGCAACATAGCGATTTTAAAAATCACTCATTTCAAAAGACCAAGAAACCTTGCTAACGAAGGAGTTTTGGTACGTATTAGCCCTCGAACAGCGTAATGACTAAAAAAGTACGCAGAAGAGAGCAAATTCAATTTTTCGTAATGACGATACAACCGCCATGTATATGAGGCTGCATTAAGTTTATTAGCCGAAATGGAGTTTGAGTGTACTCTATAGTTTGCCAAAACTTCGTTTAAGCCGTATGCATAATCAGTCTGCTTCAGTAGTTTCAGCCACAGCCCTAAATCTTGGCGTTTACGAATCAACGGCATATACACTTTCCCGAAATATTCGGTATCGTAAATGGCAGTTAAACAGCCTATAGAGCAAACCTTAAGGAGATCATAGTAGTTGACTAATAAAGGAATCCCCACACTCCCCGTAATATTGCCTTGTTCGTCAACCTTATTATAAGCAGAGAAAACGAAGGGATAGTTATTCTTTCGCATAAATGCAAGTTGAACTTCTATTTTCGTGGAAATCCACATATCATCACTATCTAAAAAAGCGATATAGCGTCCTTGAGCCTTCTCTATCGCGGTATTTCTCGCTACCGCAGATCCGGAATTGGTAGACAAACAGCAGTAAGTAATTCTGTCGTCGGCCAAAAACGGTTCAACTTTTTCACAAGTACTATCTGAAGAAGCATCGTCTACTAGAATTAGTTCCCAATCTCTAAACGTTTGGGAGATAACAGAGTTTATTGAATCTTCTACATAACGTTCTGAGTTATAGAGGGGCATCACTACTGAAACTAAAGGCTTACTTTTCATTATCTAACTTACACCCAATACTTTTATGGTTGCTCCATTAAAGGCTATCCCAAACCTCTATATACTTTTTCATTTGCACATTAACATCGAAGTTAGAGACTATTTTGTTTTTAGCTCTTCTCCCAATAGTTAAATAATCCTGAGGGGTGAGTGCTGCAACCGAGTTGTCGAACTTCTTTTCGTTTCCTATTATGATACCGTCTTGATTATTATCAATAAGCTCTTCAATACCGGGAGTTTCAGAAACATAGCAACAATTCTCAAAAAACATGGCCTCTTTTACTATGTTAGGCAAACGTTCACCTGGTTTTTCCGATAAAAAAAGAAAAGCAGAGCTAGCGCTCAGAGTTTTGAAAAGTTCGCTTTGGGGAAGGAAACCGGAAAACTGGACGGACTTCGAAACTCCTAATTGAATGCTCATTTCTTTAAGGCGCTCTTCTTCAGGTCCATCACCTGCGATAACCAGTCGAGCGGCAGGGTTTTTATTCGAATATTCTTTAAATATCAGTAGAACTTTGTCGAAACGTTTATCTCTGATTAATCGTCCACCTGTAACCCATAAATTTGGATCTTTCTCTTTATTGGAAAAGCTGCGTAAAAAATCGACATCTACGCCTCTATGAATAACAGTTACATCGCATAGACTATTACATAATTTCAGTATACGATTCCTATTGCAATATGCATGCGTAAAAACATGTTCTAGTTTTCTTGCTAAATCTAATGAAAAGTTAAGTTTCATTTCCAAGTCATAAGCACCTAAAAACATACTTAGCTTTGTATTCATATTCGATTTATAAACAAGATAACCTACAATAGAGGGGTAGTGCCCCCAAAATAAATGAACAACATCTGGGTTAGACTTTTTAAGAGCAGAAAATATACTAAAGGCACGAGGCACCAAATAAAGTGCAGCAAACAGTTTACTCGGGCGCCTCCATTCATTTTTTATAAGCCAAGAAATTAGCTTAGAAAAAAGGAGGGGGTTAGAAAAGATGCCATAAATCGATTTTAAGAATTCAGAAATGGTAACATGATAGCTCCCGTTACCAATTTGGTTTCGCCCCTTCAAACTGTGAACAGTAACATCAACTCCAAGTCTTTCTAAGGCCTTAACATCGCTACGAGCAAAAGTCTCACTGGCAGCTAAAAATTGCATCGTAATATAGGTAACTTTCATGAAATAGCTCTTTCTTCGACCTTGGGGTACAAAACACGATTGTACTAAAGTATGAACTGTCGTGTTCCAAAGAGTAAGATGGGGAAAAAACCTAGAACTGACAAGGCAGCTCTTAAGATCGAACTTTGTTTAAAATGCCATTCTAAACTTAAAATCAGGTGAGGGTACAATAACATTAAAGCGAACATAGCGGTTCGTTCTGCTCCTGTTGATGTTAGAAGCAAGGATGTCGTCACGACGCTATATATCGAGAAAAGTAGTATAATATAACCCTTAATTTCATGTTGTCTTACTTTGAGCCTGGAGGCTATAACCATAACACCAGATATCAATGCTATTAAAAACAGATATGCTAAAACTAAATTTTGACCGGTTGAAGCTGACGATTTTGTATCTGCCGACAGCAGCACCGCTATAGGCGTCAAAAATACAAAAACTACGCCTAGAATCTTTTCCCATATTCTTTTTGACATCAGAAAAAAGGGCGCTGAAAAAAGTCCAGCAACATTATGGCTCAAGCCGGCAAGAAGGAAACTAAAGTATCGTTCACTCAGATTTTCATGGGACATTGAAAATGCATACAAAACAAAAATCACTGAATACCATTGCCTATACACATTTTGAATGCCAAGAATGAAAGGAAAAAAGCATAAAAACGAAAAAAAGGCATACTGAGGTAAACGATAGTTCTTAAATGCCTTATATAAAACTCCTAAAGCAATTAGGTCGAATAATATGAAAACAGCCTCTTGACTCCCTAAAATTTGATATAGATACCTTTGTCCTATCCAAACCACAGGTTCCCTCAGATAATAGAAAGAAAAAGAGCTAGATAACATTGCATCAGCATAGGTCTGTATATCTACATCAAAGTTTCTAAATCTTATGACAACCGACATTACTAGAGAAACTACAAAGTAGAGTAGACCAAAAACTCTTTCAGATGGAATTATTTTTTCTTTTAAAGAAAAAAGCAGTGAAAGAAAAGCCAGAAAAAAGTAAAGAACTAATTCCAAAGAATCGCCTCAGAAGCTATAAAAATTGACAATAGAAATTCAGATGACTTTGTTTGGTAAAAAATGTCTTTTAAAAAACTAAATAGGAGCAACTCTTTTCTTTAAATTGGTTAGCTTTTCTACAAAACCTTTAGGTAAAGTAGAAACAAAAGACCAAAAAATGCAATAAAAAAAAGAATTTCGAAATCTAAAATACCGCCAGAGAGGCGATATTTTTGAACCTGCCCTTCTATGCTCAAACCACGCTATTTTGACGAGTCTGTTCAAATATCTATCTAGCATCTTAGCTTCACTTTTGTCACACTTATCATACAAAGGCTGAGCAAATTCAAAATTATAACCAATACTCGGAAGACTAGTTTTAGATACGCCTACTACGTCTTTATACGTGTGAGAGCCTAAATAAGAAGACCAAGCAAAACCACTTGCTTGGGAAGTAAGTTTTAACCACGCAAGAATATCTCCAGAACGTTTAACCTTCCCTTCTGGGAAGACATCTCCATTAACACAGTCTTTATGGAAAATTATTGAATTGGAATTAAATGGCTTATCCAACTGGAAAGACAACTGAAGATATTCAAGAAAAGAGAAACCTCTACTCTCTAATCCCTTCGCTCGGAAGTGTTTTGAAAACGCGTCAGTCTTAACTTTACCTTTTTCCTCAATTAACCTGCTAGTTGTAAGTACTTTTTTATCCGGATATTGCTTTGTTAGCTTTAGGGCTTTCTCCAAATGCTCGGGATACCACATGTCGTCAGCATCTAGTAACGCAATCCAACGACCTTTGGAGCTAGTTATACCAAGGTTTCTTGCCGCGTAACCACCCGGACCAGGTTTGTCCCTATAAATAATTCGAATTCGGTCATCGATTATACTTTCTACAACTTGCTCACTTCCGTCAGTAGAAGGATCGCAGACCAGTATAACTTCGAAATTTATGAAGCTCTGCTTCAAAACCGACTCAACAGCTCTTTCGACATAAGAAGCTTTATTGTATATAGGCACAACAACACTAAACTCAATATCTTTATTAGTCATATCTGTGCTTAAAGCGTCCAAGTCGAAAATCTTTTAGAAGACTTTACATCGATTAGGATTAAATCTCCTTCGACAATACCTTTCAAAAGCTCTTCGCTATATCCATTAAAACAATTATGATTTACAGCTAATATTACTGCTTGATACTTACTTTCATTAAAGTCGATCTCAGCGACCGCTTTGAAGTTTTTATTACTACTCCAAGAATTCACCCAAGGATCATGCACGAAGCAATTTACGCCAAATTTATTTAAATTATCGATAATATCAATAACTCTTGTATTCCTTGTGTCGGGACAATTTTCTTTAAAAGAGTAACCAAGAATCAACACATTTGAGTTCTTTACCAATTTTTCTTTGTTTATTAGCTCTCTAATTGTCGCATCAGCTACATACTTACCCATACCGTTATTTATTTGACGAGAGGACAAAATAAGATTCGGCTTATAGCCTAACTCTTCTGCCTTGTAAGTTAAATAATAAGGATCAACTCCTATACAGTGCCCTCCCACTAAACCAGGTTTCATCTTGATGAAGTTCCACTTAGTCGCGGCAGCCTCGATAACCTCGTCAGTATTAATACCCATTTCATTAAATATCATCGCGAGTTCATTAATAAGAGCTATATTGACATCTCGCTGTGTGTTCTCAATTACCTTTGAGGCTTCAGCCACTTTAATACTTGACGCAAGATGCGTTCCTGCCGTTATTATAGATGAATATAGTTGATCAACTTTTCGTGCAATTTCTGGAGTTGAGCCCGAGGTAACTTTTAAAATATTTTTTACCGTATGCTGTTTATCGCCGGGATTGATCCTCTCTGGTGAGTATCCGCAGAAAAAGTCTTTGTTATAAACTAGATTAGAGAGTTTCTCGAGAATGGGAACACAAACCTCTTCCGTCACGCCGGGATAAACCGTCGACTCGTAAATCACGATGTCTCCAACTTGTATTACATTAGCTACCGTTTCGGACGCTTTTTCTAAAGGAGTCAAGTCGGGCTTATTGCTTTTATCGATAGGAGTAGGAACTGTCACGATGTAAATATTGGCACCTTCTATCTCTGATGGATTTTCAGAGAAAACCAAATGCTCATTAACAGCTCTTAGTTCTTCACTCGCAACCTCAAGTGTACTGTCGATGCCTGCTCGCAGCTCTTCTATGCGCGCGCTGTTTATATCGAATCCTATTACAGAGTATTTTTCAGCGAACGCTACAGCTAGTGGAAGCCCAACATAACCCATTCCAATTATACAAATTTTATCTTTCATTATTTGCCTTTTTAAGCATTAACAAACGGCTGCGACAATGACGCTTTATAACAACCAAACTGAATTATGAAACAACATTAAGACCTTCACTAATGAAGTGCTTATATAGATGCCCAATATCTGCTCTATGCTTAACGCAGATCTCCTCGGGCAACAATTGAAATGCTCTAACTTGAGTTCCCGACAATAAAACCATCGCATTATTTAAAACACTGGAATATGCACCTGAAACTTCAAGTATACTCTGACTATGCTCTATTAAGAAAATTTCTGCGGGTGAATCTGGAATAATAACCTGTAGTCCCAGCTCATTTCTAATTACATTTAACTTCTCATCACTTTCATCTCTATGAGCGCAGTAGACTAAATCACATTCATATGATGCATAAAATTCTTTCACTCGCTCTAGAAAGGATAGCTCATACTCTCGGGATATTATTCCTGACTCGCTATATTTTGACCCAAAGAAAAATACTTTTCTTTCAATCGAGCTTGTTTTCGTACTCTTAAGCAGTTCTTTTAAGTATGAGAAATCGATAGGATATAGAGATTCAGCTTTAATAAAAGCTGAAGCCAAATACAAAGGAGATTGGAGTACCCGTTTTTTTATGAAGCGGTGATATATTTTTTGTTTCACAAGGCTTTTTATGAAGTTCCTCTGCTTCCAAAGAACAGTAGGATAATATACACCTTTATCTAGAAATTTACGCTTTATTTCTAAAGTTGTCGCACCATCATCCATTAAAACAGTCTTTTTCGGTGAAACAGCAACCCTCATAAAGTGCATCCATTGTGATCGGAACTCGCCAATGAATAACTGCTTAATACCTTTTGAAAATTTTTTTCTAAAGTAATTTAGCTCTCGTAAAATACTTCTATGGCTCGCTAAGCCGCTACTATTGTTAAATAATACTTTTTTTTCGAAAGACCAATGTCCTTTACTGATAACACTCTCTATTTGCTCGTTATTCCGTTCTCGCCCCTTTGCAAGGCGATAAACAATTCCATTTTTTTCATCCTTAAAGCGCAAACTTAGCTCCAGGGCAACTAAAGCCTGCAGAGGTGACTCCACAACAAATAAATTATCAACCACCGAGTAACCCCTCACAAACTTTAAAATCAATCTCTTCATCAATATCCATAGAACGCATTCTCGGCATTATTGATGCTTTCAGCTCGGGAGAGAATAGAGATTTTTGCCTCATAATACACCCAACAGAAGCCACATAAACCGCCCCGTTAAGCCGGTATTCTTTTTCGTAGTCTTGAGAGCGTTTATTCAACAGTTCCGTGCCTGTAAATGACATACTTTCATCAACCCGCCCAACCCAGGCAGTTGGATGCTCCACTTCACAAACGCTAACCACAGTATTTCTGTAATTATGAGCTTCTGTATCGTTATACAAAAGAAACGCATTGCGAATATCATCTTCGTTTCGAAGCGGCGAAGTAGGCTGCAGCAGAATAATTGTTTGTGGGTTATTACCTAACTCTTTTTCAGACTCAATAACATCTGTTATTGCGTCGACTGTACTTGCTGTATCCGTTGCTAAATTGTCAGGCCGCTTGCGCTTGTAAACCCCTTTACTTTTGTATGCATCAGCCAGTCCAAGTATTTCATCATCGTCGCTGGTCACGATTATTTTCGCATCTAATTTGGCTTTTATTGCGGCTTCTATTGTCCAACAAATAAGAGGCTTACCCGCTAACGGCTTAACGTTCTTTCTTGGAAGGCGTTTACTTCCGCCTCTTGCAGGTATAATTATAAGAGTTTCTGAACTATTCATGTCATTCAAAAGACAAGCCTTTAATATCAGCTTGTGCGCGCTCAAAATCATCCATACGACCAATATCCAGCCAGTACTCATGAATAGGAAACATCAAAACTTCTTTATTAGCGTCCAGGTATTTCTGCAATAACGTTGGCATATCTATATGGCAATTTTTATCGACTGTTTTAAATACTTCAGGATTAATCACATAAATACCAGCATTCACGAAAAACCGTTGAATCGGTTTTTCCTCCATACTAATAATGCGTTCACCGTCACCAACTATCACTCCGTAAGGTATTTGGTAGTCGTATTCACGCACACACATAGTTGCCAGTGCAGCGTTCTGAACATGAAAGTCTAATACGCGTTCAAAATCTACGTTGGTCAGTACATCGCCATTCACCATAATAAGAGGGTGTTCAGGTGTATCGTCCGGCAACAGACCAAGGGCTCCTCCTGTGCCAAGAGGAGTCTCCTCATGCACATAAGTAATGTTTACCCCCCATTTACTGCCGTCACCAAAGTAGTTTCGAATAACGTGCGGCAGGTAATGTGTTGAAATATAAAACTTCGAAAAACCCGCTTTAATAAAATTAAGTATCAGGGTTTCTAGTATTGGGCGTTCGCCCACTTTCAGCATTGGCTTAGGAGTGTCATCTGTCAGGGGACGTAATCGTGTTCCAAAACCACCTGCCATAATGAATACAGGGTTACTATACTGCTTACAGCTTTTTGCTTGTTGAAGGGTCTCGAGACCAACTAGTTTGCCTTCTTCCAGAATAGGAGTAGCCAGTATGCTTTTGCTTTGCATTAACGCGACGGCGTCTTTTCTAGAGGTACTGTTCGTTATTGTCGTTGGTGACGGATTCATTATTTTATGAACGTCACATTCCAAACCTATTCCTTTTAATAACGCCCGGCGAATATCACCATCTGTAACAACACCAAGTAACGTCATCGAGTCATCACAGACTAAAACGATACGTAATGCTTCTCTATCTAACTTCTCCAAAGCGTCCTTGACAGAAACTGACGGACCGACAACTGCATTGCGCCAATCGTAACTCATGTTACTGACTTCCCTTCTTAGTAAATGATTTTGCTGGGTAGTGCATGTCTCTTGCAGAAAGATTTTTTGAAACAACGGAGCCAGCTCCAACAACGGCACTATCGCCAATATCAACTCCCTGAATGACCGTTGCTCCTGCTCCGATGTGCACATTATTGCCAAGTGTTACATTGCCACAAATCGTTGCTCCTGGAGCAATATGGCAATGTTTTCCAATAGTTACATCGTGCTCGACTATAGCTCCCGTATTAACTATTGAGTTCTCGCCAACATTACAGGCGTTTAAAACCGCGCCTGGCAATACTTGAACGCCTTCTTCCAGCACCGCATACTGAGATATTATTGCTGTTTCCGAAACAACCGTTAAAAATTGATAGCCCGCTTTTTTAAAGCGTTTAAATAACTCTTCTCGCAAGTTATATTGGCCAGGCAAAGACCCTAATGCGTTAACCAAAGTTACCTCGTTAACGTTATAGTGCCTTACCTCGTCATCTTTTCGAAGATGCTTCAGTCCCTTAAACTCTTGCGTTCGTCCTAGCTCAGGAGCCACAACCGCCTGTATGGGAGTGTTATGGGTCACTAAAATACCAATGATTACTCTGGCATGGCCACCACCACCCAGTATTAAATATGGCTTAGTCAATCAGAGTATCCCCTGGTTGATAATCATGATTACATTTCTGGCCTATAACTTGCCAATAATCATAGGGAGAGCGGCCTCCGCCGGGACGCTTCACAGCAATGTCTTCTGCTTTAATAACCTGGCCTTCTTTTATCGGCTGAACCACTACCAAACTTTTTCGGGCAATGCTTTTATTTTGAACTTCTGATACCGTCGGCCGTTTAACACCATCCCCTAGCGCCCTTTCCACGTTTCGAATAGCAGTGACCATGTTGGCGAGCTCATCAGGTTCTAATGAAGCTTTATGATCAGGCCCTTCCAGATTTCGGTCCAGAGTAAAGTGTTTTTCAATAATCGTTGCGCCTTTAGCAACGGCAGCAATCGGAATGGTAATGCCTCGACTGTGATCAGAATAACCAATTTGTAACCGGAACGTATTGGCGATGGTATTCATCGCGTTTAAATTAATTTCTTCCATCGGTGCCGGGTATTCTGTCGTACAGTGCAGTACTGTTACTTTTTCACGTAAAACTGACTGGCCCAGGTCTGAAGCGTATGCAGCTTCAAAATCAGCACGAGTTGCTGCTTTTGCGTTAGGGTTTAAGTACCCGTAAGCAATAACCCCCAGGATCGACTCAATTTCGGCCATTGTTGCCATACCGGTGGATACAATTAAATTGCAGCCTGTCTGAGCATGTTTTAACGCCAAAGGTGCGTTAGTGATTTCACCAGACGGCAGTTTTAGTCGATTCAAACCTAAGTCATTGACCAGAAAATCAAGACTTTCATCATCAAACGCGGTTGAAAGGAATTCAATACCGAGCTCTTTGCAGTAGTCAACCAGCTCATAATGGAGTTCATGGCTTAACTCTAGACGCTGTAGCATAGCTAACTGACTTTCTTCTTTGCCCATGTTTTTTTTCTGGTAGTTTGCCTGCGTGGCTTTTTCCGTCACCAGATTTTTGGCTTTGAAGGTTTGAAATTTAACAATATCGGCTCCCGCTTTATGGGCAGCCGCGACTAAATCCCGGGCCAGCTTTGCGTCGCCATTATGGTTCACACCGGCTTCAGCAATGATTAAGGTCATTATTATTGCCCCCGTTCTGGATCTAAATCATGAAACGTTTTAACGCCGGTTAATTCTGCACGACGGATAAGACTGAGGATTTCTTCACAGGCGTTACCTTTGCCGTACGGGTTCACCACCGAACTCAGAGCGCCTGACTTAACTTGTTTCAGCGCTTCGGCTAAGGCGTTTTGAATACTGTCTTTGGTCGCCGCGCAATGGATCACGCTGTCGGCGGCCAGCCGTCCTAATTGACGGTCACCAATATTCACGGTCGGCACCTGAAACGACGGTACCTCAATAATACCGCTGGATGAGTTGCCGATAACAACTGCAGCCTGTTTGATCGCACTTAAATAGCGCTTCTGGCCTAACGATGAAACGGCTAAAACCCGGCCTTTATTTTTTGCCGCGTAAGCTTCTATCAGTGGAATGATTTTCCGCCCGCCTTCGTCGGCATTCGGATAGGTCATAATGACTTGTAAATCAGGGTGCGCGTCCAGAGCCTGAGTAATGTTAACGAACGTTTCTTCTGCCGGCTCGTTCGCTAAAGTGACAGGATGATAGGTCATAACAGCAAAGTCATCCTTGAGCGAAAACCCTAAAGAATTTGACAGCTCGTAACGCGACATTAATTTAGATCGCTTAATATGATCAAGTCCGATAGCGCCGACATTCACTACCCGCTCAGGTGATTCTCCTAATTGAATAACCCGTTGGCGATAAGCGTCTGTTGAAGTTGCATGCAACAGACTTAACTTCGTGATGGCATGACGTATGGCGTCATCATAAGCCCCTTCGGTGATCTCCCCGCCATGAATATGCAACACCGGAATGCGCATTAGCATAGCAGCCTGGGCAACACCCAAGGCTTCGTAGCGGTCACCCAATAGTACCAACATATCAGGCTGCAGCCTGGCAAGCGCGTCGGCATAGCCAATAATGCCCAGCCCCAGGCTTTTTACCGTGCCAACGGCTGAATCGGAAGACAGCAACATTTCCACTTTTTCGGCAATGTCAAAGCCGTCGGCTGTTATCTGATCGATGGTGTGACCAAATTCCGGTGACAAATGCGACCCTGATACCAATAACTGAAGCGTTAAATCATCAGCATGTTGAATGTCTTTTAAAAGCCAATACAGAAGCCCGTACTCAGCTCTTGTGCCTGTAAACACCGCAACCTTTTTTGCTCTCATCACATTAGCCTTAAACCGGAGAACTCGGAAGATTTACCAGGCGAGATTCAATGTCTTCGGAAACCGATAAACTACCTCGTAAGCACTGACTAAACATCGGTAACCTATGCATTAACTGCCAGATAGGACGGCACATAATGCCTGATCCGTTTTGTCCCTCAAGCAGTGCATTGCGTGCCGATTTATCCTCACACAATATTGCATTGAGCCAGAAGTTCGAGCGCCCATGACCAGGTTCATCAATAAATTCATAGTCTGATCCTTTAAAAAAGGCCCGATACTGATTAGCCAGCTCCCGCTTTTGCTCTAAAAACGCGGGCAGCCTTTGCATTTGAGCACAGCCTAGCGCAGCATTTAAATTCGGCATACGGTAATTAAAGCCCGGTTCATCGTGATAAAACTCGTATGGGTGAGCAACCTTGGCCGTTGTTGTAATATGCTTAGTTCTCTTTCCATTAGATTCGTCTGCACAAAGCACCATACCGCCACCGCCGGTGGTAATCACTTTATTACCATTAAAGCTTAATGCGGCGAACTCGCCGATAGTGCCCGTATGTTTGTCTTGATAATATGAACCCAGGCTCTCGGCCGCATCTTCGACCAGAGTGATATGCCACTTTTTACAGATACGCTGTATTTCATTTAAATGTGCCGGGTGTCCAAAGGTATGCATGGGCACCGCTGCCTTAATGGCTTTCCCAGACTTTTTATGCACACAGCTTTCGCCTTCAAGCCTGGCGTTGTCATCCAGAAAGGCCTCCAACGCCACCGGACATAGCCCTAGAGTTTCACGCGAAACATCCACGAATACAGCCTCGGCGCCCATATGATGAATAGCATTGCAGGTGGCAACAAAGGTTAATGCCTGGGTAATGACTAAATCATTGCGCGCTACGCCAGCCATATAAAGAGCAGTATGCAATGCTGCTGTTCCATTCACCGTCGCTATCGCTTTTTTTGTACCAGTGAAACGTTCTATTTCATGTTCAAATTGATCAACATATTTACCGACGCTCGATACAAAGGTTGTTTCAATCGTATCCAGCACATTTAACTTTTCCTGCTCACCAAAGGTTGGTGCGTGCAAAGGAATAAATTCCTTCGTTTTATACAGAGAACGAATAAACTCACTTAAATGGTTCGACATGTTGCTCTCAAATTACATTTTACTATCAAGATACTTGCCAGTCTCTTTATGACCAAAAGCTGGAATCATCTGGTGGAATAATTTAACGATGTCTTCTTTGCTCCAGGATTTCGCGCGTCGTAACTCATGAATTTTACCGGCAAAATGTTCTAGCAGCTTTTCATCATAAACAGCATCGTTTTTAATCACACCGATGTTACTGAATCGTTCCATATCCAACACTTCGTTGTCGGTGAAAAACTCTTCGAAGTCTTTTTCACCAGTGGTATCGCTGGATGTGAAAAGGCAAGGCCATTTTCCTTGCTCAGGCAAAGTCTTGATAAGCTCTCTGGCTTCGTCTTCTGAACTGCACTCATAGGGTTCATAACCGCGGCTTATTAAATACTTTTCGGCAATCTCAGAAAAGGTAATTAAGTGCAGGGCTTCACTCAGTTTGGGGAAGAAAATGTCTCGGTTCTCACCAAATAAGCAGGACATTAAGCACAGCTCGCCAGACTCCTGAGGTGTGACAAAGTACCGTTTGATGTCGTTTGGCGCGACAATTGGCTGTCGTTTTTGAATACGCTGGTCAAAACCATGCAATAGAGAACCATCTGAAAATGCAACGTTTGCGAAACGAGCAGTGGATATTTCAATAGATTCACTACCCTGCATAAGAAACATTTCCATAATACGTTTTGAAGCCCCCATCATATTGACAGGATTTGCAGCTTTGTCGGTAGAGACACAAAAGTACTTTCGCGCTCCGGCTTCTTTTGATTGCTCTAGTGTCTTAACCGTATTAAAAATATTGGTTTCTATCATCCTCATAAGCGTATAAGGATCTTTTTCACTTCTCACATGCTTTAGCGCGGAAAGGTTTAGTACGTAGTCATACTGCCCGTCTTTTTTTATAAAAGCGGTATATTCCAGAGAGCCAATATCTAAGGCAAATGTTTGAAAGTCACCCTCTATATAACCAATAGAGCTTCTCAAGTCTCTGACAAGCTCAACCAAATTATTCTCACTAATGTCAACTGCATGGAGTTTTTTGGGGTTTCTTTTAAATATTTCCTTGGTAACTGCTTGACCAATTGAACCAGCCGCACCAATAACCAAAAAGGATGAAGATTGAACTAATTCACCTATTTTATCTTCATTAATTAAGATATCACTGATAAATAGAGGATCTGTACGCCCAATTAAACTTAAAGTATTTTGCATAAATAAAACCTGTTAATGGAACTTCTCGGCAGCTTTTAACTTTTTATAGTGGTCAATATCTCGATAACTAAACACTTTAGCAGGGTGCCCACCAGCAACAGCGTAATCTGGAATATCACTTACGACACAACTTCCTGCTTGAATAATGGCTCCTTCCCCAACCGTAACGCCACCAAGTACAATTACTCTACTCCCAAGCCAGACGTTATCTTTTATAATAATGTCTTTAAATATGTAAGTTGAATCGTAGGGAATTGCCTCTCCAGTATTAAAATTATGATTTTGTGAAATCATCAAACACTCTGGACCGGAGTGGAAGTTATCACCAATACTAACTTTTCCACCACCACCAATTTTCATTCCATTAAAATTTACGTTATTCCCAAGAATGGTTGTTCTGGTAACACTTGAGGAGCCGTTAACTTTTAATCCTCTCCCGGAAGAAGCGGCGCTTCTTCTAACCCGGAACGTCCAGTATTTAGTTTTTATCTTTTTCTTAATTTTTAAAATAAACTTCAAAGCTTTAATAATCACTTGAGCATCCAAGGCATAGCTATTAATTTATTTGCGGTGTACCACGTTCCTAACATTTGGAGAAACATACTTATACACAATGCGTAGGCTGCTCCCACCACACCAAAGTAGTCGATAAATACATAGAGAATTCCTACGTGCAGGATACCGAAAAAAATTGTAATTTTCGCAATCGACCCTGTCCTCTTTGCAAAAAAAATATAATTTGTAAAAAGAAAGTAAATACCGCGAAAGGCTTGAGCTATAAAGAGCCACCCAACAATTTTTCCAGCTGCACTAAACTTATCCCCTGCAATCAATCTGAGAATGTCGTCGCCCACAATTAAGGCGATAAAAGCTATAAATAGTAGGAAAGCAGAATATCCATAGCTGAATTTAACAACCTGACGTTTCTCAGACTCATCATTCCGTTTTAACCGTTCAAACAACCAAGGACTAAACGCTTTATTAACGGCTTCCAGCATAATACTCATTGCCATTGCCAACTGAGCTGCAACCATATAGATACCAGCTTCACTTAATCCAAGTTTAGAACTTATAATTGCTCGATCGGCGGTTAGCAGAAAAAAAGCACCAAGAATATGAGGAATAAGGGGAACACCAAATTTGAGAGCTTCGCGCATTAAGTCTGGGCGCCAGTTTAGCCTGAAAATATCGGACGAACGTAATGAAATCAAAGCTATACTACCGAAAATCAACGCAGCAGTAATAGTACCGGATAGACGACCTGTAACGCCTAAAGTGAAAACGACCACTAACACTAACGATAGCAACATATCTAACAAGCTTCTTGATATTTGAAAACTACCGTAGAATGCCGCTTTTTTTCTTACTTGCCACTGCCCTAAGCGTAACTGGATTAAGAAGTTACTAAACGCGACAGGAATAGCCAGCCACAGCCAAATTTCTTTTATACCTAAGATTTCGATAATAATACTACTAAGTGGATAAACTACAATTGCCAAGGCTACTGTGCTAACAATTAGTAGAAGAACGCAGGCTCCTATAAACTCGCCAATTTCTTTATCCGGATTTTCATAATCGAAATACTTTCTATTTGCAGCACCATGAACACTTAATCCGCAAACTGCTCCTATCAATGATACCCAAACTTGAAATACCGCTATTTCGCCATACTCAGCAGGCTCAAGATAACGGGTTAATACAGGAAGTAGTAAAAATGGTATCGAAGCGTTTAGTACGCTAGCAAACAAATAGATGCCAGCCCCTCTTATGAGTGAGCTTGACTTGCCGAATTTGACTAACTGGGTTAGCCCCATTATTTAGTTTTTAATCTTGTTAAGTGACGAATAAAAACGACTAGTAAAGATAAAAAACCGCCTAAGAACGTACCTATCATACAGATCACGGCACGAGAAGGAGCATCTTTTTGTTCAGGAACCACGGCTGGATCAAGTACCTGAAAAATATATTCAGGCCGCACATTCGCCAACATAACAGTTTGTATTTGCTTTTCAATAAGCTGGTAGAAAACCTGTTGCATACTACTTAAGTTGGTTGCTCCCAACTCGTCCCGCAAGTATTCCATACTGTTTTGAGCTTCCTTTATATCGCGCTGCCGCATATGATTATTTATATCTTCTATAAGCCACTCAACCCACCGGTGCGCAATAACAGGAGATTGATGACTAATTGATAGATTTATCAAACCCGGGGTTTCTGAGTCTTTTTCTAATGATAAAATACTATCCTGGAAAACTTTTACATACTCCCAGCTACTTGGTTCCGGTCTTTTCGGCGGTTGAACGTCACGCACCCATTCCTTTGTCTTAGGATTATAAACGTTTTCATTAAAAACTAACTCACCACTGGGTTGGTGCCATTCTTTAACGGCCATAACTTCAGGCAAAATATTATGTCTTTGTACAAAGTTTTTAATAAACTGGCGTGACTGCAATATTTCCATTGCCATCGTCACTTTATCGACTTGCTGCTTACCCACGCTAATACCAGCCAAACTAGCCAAGCCACTCATTTCTTCGCCAAAACCTTGCCCTTGGGCTTCTTCCGTAGGTGCTAAGGTCGCTTGTGCTTTATAAATATTCGGCAAGCTTAATGAATAAATAACCGACGCCACTGCAAATACAAAAGTAATGGCAATAATCCACCACTTTCCCTCCCATATAATGCCAAACAACTCGCGTAAGTCTATTTCATCCTCTTGCGAGTGAGGTGGTACATAATAATTCTGTGGGTACTGTCCTCGCCCATATGGCGCTGGATTTTGCTGGGTATTATTATCTTGAGTCATAGCTTCTTCTTATTAGGCTTGTTCGGTACGAACTTAATCGTTATTAAACAGATCGCGCGTATACACCTTAGCTTGCACGTCTTTTAAGTCATCTGCCAGCCGGTTACTGAGTATGATTTCCGACAAGGTTTTAAATTCTGTCAGGTTATTTATAACCCGCGAGTTATAGAAGCGCTCGTCTTTTAACTCTGGTTCGTACACTACCACTTCTATGCCTTTGGCTTTAATGCGCTTCATAATGCCCTGAATGGCCGACGCCCGAAAGTTGTCTGAGCCCGACTTCATCACCAGACGGTACACGCCCACTACGCTGGGCTGTTTGGCAATAATTTGGTCGGCAATAAAGTCTTTACGGGTACGGTTGGCGTCCACAATAGATTTAATCATGGTTTGTGGTACGTCGTCGTAGTTGGCAAGAAGCTGCTTGGTGTCTTTTGGCAGACAATAGCCGCCGTAACCAAAGCTGGGGTTGTTGTAATGTGAACCTATGCGCGGGTCTAAGCACACGCCTTCAATAATTTGTTTGGTGTCTAAACCGTGCACTTCTGCGTAGGTGTCCAGCTCGTTAAAGTAGGCAACACGCATGGCTAAATAGGTATTGGCAAACAGCTTAATGGCTTCGGCTTCGGTGCTGTCGGTAAACAGGGTGTCTATGTTTTGCTTTTCGGCGCCCTGCTTTAGCAGGTTTGCGAAAGTTTCAGCGCGCTCTGAACGTTCTCCAACAATAATGCGCGACGGGTGCAGGTTGTCGTACAAGGCTTTGCCTTCGCGCAGGAACTCTGGCGAAAACAGAATGTTATTGGTGCCGAACTTTTCTTTTAGCGACTGCGTATACCCCACCGGAATGGTCGATTTAATAACCATAACGGCATTTGGGTTAGCTTCTATTACCTGGCTTATAACGCTTTCAACGGTTTTGGTGTTGAAGTAATTGGTTTGCGGGTCGTAGTCGGTGGGGGTGGCAATAACCACAAAGTCGGCATTTTTGTATGCTGCGTGCGCGTCGGTGGTGGCGCTAAGGTTCAGGGGCTTTTCCTGTAAAAAACACTGAATTTCTTTGTCGACTATAGGTGATTGTTTTTTATTTATTTTTTCTACTTTTTCTTCGTCTATGTCGACTGCGGTAACCTGATTATGTTGTGCAAAGAGAACCGCATTTGATAAACCTACGTATCCTGTACCTGCTACTGCAATTTTCATTCGTTTTAACCCTGGTTACAACGGTTGGGCACGCTACCGCCCATAGGGTGCGGCTCCCACAGACCGATGGTGCTGTTATTTTTGTGTTTTGCGCGTTACTAAATTTAGATCAAGCGCGTATGATACCGCATGCAGCCCTTTCCCTACAAAGGCTTTGTTGCAACTTTTTGACGATATTTTGAGCGATTGGTTCCGCGAAAGGGACTGTAACTTACTTTCTATAATGACTCTTCGACTTCTAAAACTAAAGTAAGGAAGTTCAGTTAACTCCCTCTGAATTCAAAGAGAATCTGGATGCCATGAGTTTTTCTCGTCAAACTCACTTTTAGGAAGATCATTAGTATCCAATCTAGGAATAATTAGTTTATGTGAAGTTGAGGGATGCGCTAAATTTACTTCCGTTGTAAAGCCAAGATCGAAGCCTTTATCCACTAGCTTATTGACGACTGAGTCGCTCCATGAACCATAAGGATAACATGCAGAAAGCACATTTTTTGTGGCTCCTAAAGAATCAAGAAAGTGGATAGATTTATCTAATTCATTATCCAGCTGCTCTCCCGATAACTTATTCCACCAATAATGATCGTACCCATGACTTCCAACATGCATGCCATCATTTACCAGGTGTTGTAAATGGCGTTTGTCCATGTACAGCTCTTCACTGAAAGCTTCTTCACTCATACCAACATGTTTTTCAAAAAGCTTACTCGTAATCTGACTTCTCATGGACTCAGGTAAAGCAACTTGAAGTGCTCTTTTAAAAAAAATAATATCTCCGCTGTCAAATCGATTTGAGACTGCTATTTTTTCGTACAGAGCTTCGTAACTATCAACATCAAAACGACTTTTCAACAGATCATATTCTCGATTAAAATCTGTTAGTAAGTCTTTTATGTTAGTACATGAAGCAAGTATAAAATGGATTTTATTAACATCTAAGACACTCCCCTCAGTCACTGCTTTAACTGGCGCATAAAATGAGCCTTGCATTCCAAACTTCTTGAGAGTTGGGTATACATACTTAAAATGGTCAATATAAGCGTCATCGAACGTTAGTAACACCGGGTTCTTGGGTAGGTCGGTTCCATGTTTAAAACTATCCGAGAGTTGTTCAATCGTAATAGGCGTATAGTGCTTTTTAATATATTTCAACTGCCCTAAAAAGTCTTCATACTCAAGACCTTTTATACTTGGATATCTCGAAGTTAAAATATTTCTTACGTAGTGATACATCACCACTGTAACTTTTTCCATCTACTTCTTCCTCATCATTCAATTAGGTCGGTCTTGATCGCTATCTGCCCTGAAAAAGGCTGAACAACTACCCGAAGATTGAAAGAGTTTGTAAGCATAAGAAATCTCAATGTTTTCATTAACATAAGGAGAAAAATAGTTAGGAATTATTAGCCCTTCGTAATCTTCGGCAGAAATAAATCCAGCACTCTTCAATGCATCCAAATTTATCCCTGACGCCATAATCTCTATATATTCAGCTTCTGCAGCTTTAGTTTCCTCTAAAAAAGCTGAACCTGAATGTTCCAGCCACTCTCGCTCTCCAATAATATCTACAACTCTAAGTGCTTTTCTATTACCGAGCTCCACCTCTCGCCATACGATAATTGCTGTACGAGAATTATTAAAAATAACTACTTTTACTTTATAATTATACCAAGGGTGTTTTAAATAGCGGTTTTTTATATAATTAAAAGATTTTTTTGGAGAGCTTTCCAGTGCAATATCGTCAACCTTTTTAATAAGGTCTATATCTTCCTCATCTATTCTGGAGAAGTTCACTGCATCACTAAGAGTTTCGGTTGAACAGAGAATATTATCCGGAACCGTAGCAATCTTATAGTTCTCTGAGAAAGAAGGATTAAAAAAAGCGAGCTGATCTAGCCTACCTGTTGTGTAACCAAGCGCTCTATATATTGGTTTAACCATATCAGAAATACCAATTGCACCAATAAAAGAGGGGGAGAAAGTTTTTTTGATATGCTTAAGCATTTGCAAACCAACTCCCGGAGGACAAATATCATCTCTTACTTTCCAGACAGCCAGGAATATACAATCATCACCTAAATTTTTGTCATAATGACCCATTGGAATGAAGCCCAAAATCCCAACTATAGATTTCTCTTCATTTCCGTCTTGGCTTTCCGCAATAATAATATTCCATCGACCATCGTTATTTCTATACTGCCAAGAAAACACTTCTGGCTCTCTCACAAAAATATGATTTTTCTTCCAGTACGCATCAATAAAGGCTATTACTTCGGATTCATCTTTATCGGTTGCTAATCTAATGTTAGTTCGACCCATTAAGCCGTACTCCCACCATCTATCGTCATAATAGAGCCTGTCATTTTTGAGCTATCAGCTGATAATAGGTAAGCAACAGCACCGGTGACATCATCAGGTGACGGTAAGCCTAACGGAGCTCTTCGTTTTACTGACTCAAGCTTTTTACCCTCCAGCCCCTTTGTCATCTCCGTTTCCATATAACCTGGAGCTATACAATTAACTGTTATATTGGCTCTTCCTAATTCTCTAGATAGTGAACGAGTAAACCCTTCTAATCCTGCTTTACTTGCCGCATATACAGAAAGCCCATTAAACCCTGTTGACGCAATTATAGACGATACATTAATAACTCTACCTTCCATACGAGTAAGCATAGAACGGCAGGCATACTTGGTTAATAGTATTGGAGCTTCGAGGTTTACTCTTAGAACTTTTGAGATATCTGTTGCATGCTGTGTCGCTAACAAACCGTCTAATCCAATACCCGCATTATTAATAATTCCGTATAAAGGCCCATACTTTTTCGTTATGGAGCTCACCAGCGAGGGTATACCATCCAAGTCCTGTAAATCGTATTGTTGAAAAACGACATCATCTCCACTTGAATCAATCAAGCTTTGAAGCTCCTCTGACAAAGTCCGGCTTAGGCAAATTAGTCGGTAATCTTCCTTAGATAATCTATTAGCAATTGCTAGACCAAGTCCTCGGCCAGCACCAGTAATTAAAATATTTTTCATCATTATTATTACTTCCTCGCAAGCTTTCCTGCTGAATTAACGCTCAGCTTATCAACAACTTTTACTATCGCAGGAATCATAAAGGGTTCGAGTTTATTCTCTAAAAACTTTTTAATATCTTCAGTAACCGACTTATTTATAACGTCTTTATCGCTTAAAACGATATCTGCAATTACCAACGCTCCCATAATAGGGTTCTTCTTCGCATAGACTCTCGCTTCACTAACCAGACTGTGAGATAGCAATGCAGTTTCCACTGTTTCAGGGTGAACCTTGTTTCCCCCCACGTTTATCACTCCATTCCCACGCCCCAAGAAAAAAACTCTATCACTCGTTAACTCAACATTATCACCGGTATCTACCCACCCATCTTTTGAAACGCAACCGCCTTTCCCCATATATTCACTGCTAACATACTGATTCTTTATCCACAGTCGGCCATCGATAATTTTTATCTCGATGCCATTTGGCGGAGCTGTTAGATAAGAAGCAGGAAAACCTGGCTCTCCATCTTTTACTGAAAAACCGACCCCGGCTTCAGTAGAAGCATATATATGGGTTACGTAAGCATTCGGGTAAGTTTGTTTTAATCCTGTTAACACTTTACCATCGGATATCTCTCCGCCTAAGGTAATCTGTGTTAAGTTAAGGTTCTTACTCGATGGCTCCATTAAAATCTTTCTCCACATCGTCGGCGTTGCACTTAAGTGAGTGCAATTATATTCCGACAACATATTGAGCTTACAGCTCAAGGAAGATTGAGTATTTGGAGCTATTAACGTTGAGCCACTAAGTAGGCTTTGAAGAACAACCTGAAGGCCCGCAAATCGAGTAAAGCCATATAATAGCCCCCAAATATGCTTACATCCTTTGCTCTTATCGTTTTTAGATGTTCTTGTTAAGCTATATAAAGAATGTTCTACAAGCTTTGGTTTTCCGGTTGTACCAGAGGTGCTTACTACCCAACGAGCATCCTCTTCAACCGCTTTACCGAGAAAAGGCGGCGTCGTTTCTACCGCATGACTTAAACTCGGGAATACTGGTACAGTAACCAACTCCTGCAATTTATTAACGCTGTCTGAAATAACAAAATCTACTTCAGATTCTTCTATTAGATTAGCCGTTACACTGAGCTCTTCTTCAGGTTGAAGTAAAACTAACGATGACCCAAAACTATCAACTGCCACCATAAAAGTGACAGAATCGATAATGTTTGAACAATGCAAAGCTACTCTCTTTCCAGAAAGTCTCTCGGAATACTTTCTGGCTTCATCTATTATCTCTTGATACTTAATTTCACCTGAAGATGAATAAATAGCAGGCTGTTCACCATTAACTTTAAGTAAATGCTCTATTAGTTTCATGCGCGACAAAATTTTGTATAAAAATCTACAAATTCACCAAAAGTTTGAGGGTAATACGCCTCTTCAGATTCGCTAAAAGGATCGCAATCTAGTTCTTCTTCAAGTCTCGTTACAAGTATCGCAAACCCTAGAGAGTCTATACCTGTTTCTAAAAGAACAGTGTCTTCTTTGAGTTCAGGGGGTTGTTCGCCATCTCGCTGACTACGATATATTTCCCCAAACTGCTCGGCGATGATTTTCTCAAATTCTTTTCTTTCCATATTAAGCTCCTCATTTCTGGTTAACTAAGCTGTAGTCGTCCAGTATAGCAACTAAACTCCTTCTAAAACACTGCTTGACAGGCGGTTAATCGATCAAATTTGGATCTCGATAGTTACAATATCGAAAGTAAGATTGAAAACGATAACAAGGGTAGAAGCAGCGGCGAACACATTTTCACATATTATTATCTGACAGCATGCAGCCCTTGCCCTACAAAGGCTTTATTGCAAAGTTTTGACGATATTTTGAGCGGTTGGTTCCTTTCCTTTTTCACCCTTTTGTCCTATAGCGGTTTTCATAAGGTTTGTGTAATCTCATTTTGTTGCATTAACCGAACAGAGAACCAAAAACATGGACGTCATTCATCACGGAGCATTTGAAGGGGTTACCGGCTCGTGCCACGAGCTTTTGTTAGACAATGACCACTCACTACTTATTGACTGCGGATTATTTCAGGGCGCTGAAACCTCGGGTTCGGGTGCCGACGCCAGCACTCAGGAAATAGACTTTGATATAAGCAAGGTGCAGGCATTGGTCGTAACCCACTGCCACATTGACCACGTTGGTCGCATACCCTGGCTGCTTATTGCGGGTTTTAACGGCCCCATTTATTGCACCAAAGCTACTGCTCTTTTACTACCGCTGGTTATTGAGGACGCATTAAAGGTAGGTTTAACCCGTAACGCTGAAATTATCGACGCGGTTATTGCCCGGCTGCGGCGCCAGCTAAACCCGGTTGCTTATGACCAATGGCTTGAGCTACCCGCCGAGTTTGCTGATGAGCCTTTTAAACTGCGGTTTCGTCAGGCCGGCCACATTCTCGGTTCTTCTTATGTTGAAATTGAAAATGTGAGTACCCACTACCGCGTGGTTTTCTCTGGTGACTTAGGTTGTAAAAACACCCCACTGCTGCCCGACCCTACGCCACTAGAGCGTGCAGACTTTCTGTTACTGGAAAGCACCTACGGCGACAAAAACCATGAGTCGCGCGCTGACCGTGCGCAGCGGCTTAAGTCGGTAGTTGAGCGTTGTATAGAAAATAAAGGCACCATTTTAATTCCTGCATTTAGCATTGGCCGTACGCAGGAGCTTTTATATGAGCTGGAAGATATTATCCACCAGGCGCGTGAAGAAGAAGCGAAAACCGGCACGAAAAATCCTGTCTGGCATAAAATGACGGTAATTCTCGATTCCCCTCTGGCAGCGCAGTTTACTAAGCAGTACCGCGCCATGAAGGATTTATGGGACGAGGACGCCCACAAACGCCTGGATGAAAACCGCCACCCACTTAATTTTGACCGTCTGCTAACGGTGGATGAGCACAGCGAACACGAGCGCATTGTGAATTACCTGCAAAGCAGCGGTGACCCCTGCATTGTCATTGCTGCCAGCGGTATGTGTACCGGCGGGCGTATGCTCAACTATTTAAAAGCCTTACTGCCCGACCCGCGCACCGATGCGCTTTTTGTGGGGTATCAGGCAGCGGGTACTCCGGGGCGTGACATTCAGACTTACGGCCCTAAAGGCGGCTATGTGGAATTAGACCATCAGCGAATTTGGATTAAAGCGGGTATTTACACCTTAGGCGGTTATTCCGCTCACGCCGACCAGCAGGAGCTGCTGGACTTTATTGACGCCACCGAAGAGCCTGTTAAACGTATACGGTTGATTCATGGGGAGCCCGATGCGCGTGCGGCGTTAGCAACGAAAATAAAAGCGCGATACGGAAATGTGGTCACGCCCACTTAATTGGCTGTCGACCATGCTGCTGCAAATACTCGTTAGCTTTACGAAAATGCTTGGCGTCGAAAAAGCCGCGGTGCGCTGACAAAGGCGACGGGTGTGGTGCTGTGAGTATGCAATGCTTGTTGCCGTCTATTAGCGGTATTTTCTTTTGAGCGTGCGAGCCCCACAGTAAAAACACCACATGCTCGGTGGCGTCAGACACTTTGCTAATAACGGTATCGGTAAAGGTTTCCCAGCCCCAGCTGGCGTGACTGTGCGCTTTGCCCTGCTCTACGGTCAGTACGGTATTGAGCAGCAGCACACCCTGCTCTGCCCAGCTGGTTAAATCGCCGTGTTTTGGCAGTACAGTGTCGGGGTAGTCCATAGCTATGGCTTTGAACATATTGCGCAGTGAAGGCGGAAACTTAACGCCTTCGGGCACCGAAAAGCTTAAACCGTGTGCCTGCCCTGGGCCGTGGTAGGGGTCCTGCCCTAAAATAACCACTTTAATGCTCTCGGGCTCGGTCAGCTTCAGTGCGTTGAACACGTCTTCTTTTGGTGGGTACACCACGCTTTGCTGACGCGCCTGTTCAACGCGCTGCCACAGTTCTTGAAAATACGGCTTTTGCTTTTCTTCGGCTAGGAGGTCGCTCCAGGGCATATGGGTGTTTCCGTTGTTATTGTTTTTGTATGATAAAACGATATGATCCTGATTCTCAACTAAAGATGCGCAAGGTTACCCATGTCTGAGCAAAGTCAGTTACCTAAAGTCAGTGTTTATTTAATTACGTTAAACGAAGGTCGCCACCTGGACGAAGTATTGGCCAGTGTAAAAGGCGCTGATGAAATTGTGCTGGTGGATTCGGGCTCAACCGATGACACACTCAGCATTGCCGAAAAGCACGGTGCCCGTATTATTCATCAGGACTGGTTGGGTTACGCCAGACAAAAGGCTTTTGCTTTGGAGCAATGCCGTAACGACTGGGTGATTAACCTGGACGGCGATGAAGTACTGCCGGAAGGCGCTTTTGAGCAAATACAGCAGCGTATTGCCAGAGGCGATATTAATGGCATTTACCTGGCGCACGACGACATTTTTATGGGGCACTCACTGCCTTACCATCGGCATCATCGTTTTCGCAGGGTGTATCGTAAGTCGAAGTCGCAGTGGAATACGTCGACTAAGGTGCATGAGCATATTGAGGTAGAGCCACCTCTGACGCACTTGCCTATTGACGTTAAACACTACGGTTACGATTCCGCCCATGGTTATATGGACAAGCTGAACAAATACTCGTTGCTAAAGGCTAAGCAACGGGAAGAGCGCGGCAGGCACTGCAGCCTGGCACGTGTGCTGCTGATATTTCCGCTTATGTTCATTAAGTTTTACTTTATTCGCCGCATGTTTTTGGCCGGATGGCGCGGCTTTATTAAAGCCAACATCGACGCGTTTCATTTTTTCCTGACCGAAGCCAAGCTGTATGAACGCGCTTACCGACGTAAGCGCGGCGACGATGTTGAGAAGTCAGAGCATTAGCCCCTAACGATATTTATCAAACCAATGCAGGATATAAGCAACTTTGTTCATTAAGTTACTGGGCCGCGCGTAAATACCGTGGCCTGAATCCTGAATGCGTACCATGGCGGTGTCCACGCCTTCCAGTTTCAGTGCCTGATAATACTGCTCGGTTTCTGACATTGGCGTTCTGTAGTCGTTTTCCCCGGTCAGCAGCATGGTTGGCGTAGTCACATTACCCACGTAGCTGATAGGCGAATACTTCATGTAATGTTCCAGGTTGTCCCATGGCATGCCCGGGAACCAGTACTGATAGAAGAAGTTGTACATATCGGCGGTTAACACAAAGCTGTACCAGTTAATGACCGGCTTAGCCACAACCGCAGCTTTAAAGCGGTCGGTATGACCGACTATCCAGGCGGTTAACACACCACCGCCACTACCACCAGTGACAAACAGCTCGTCTTCGTTAATAAAGCCTTTGTCGATAACCGCGTCTACGCCGTCCATTAAGTCGTTGTAGTCGTGGCTTGGGTAGTTATGGTGAATTTCATTAGCAAAGTCCGAACCGTAGCTGGTGCTGCCGCGCGGGTTGGTGTACAGCACCACGTAGCCTGCCGCCGCAAATAACTGAATTTCAGCAGCGAAACGCGGACCATAATTGGTATGCGGGCCACCGTGAATTTCCAGCATTAACGGGTACTCTTTGTCTTTGTCGAAGCCCGGCGGGTAAGCAATCCAGCCTTGTAAGTCGATACCGTCAACACTGGATTTGTAGTTGATCTCTTCGACTTTGGCTAATTGTTTGTGGCCTAATGCGTCTTCGTTCAAACGCGTTAGCTGCTGAACGTCGCCGCTGTCCCATAATGCCAGCTCTGCCGGACGCATGGGGTTAGAGATGGTAAAGGCAATGCGGTCACCTTTGGCAACGCTGAAGTCACCACCGCCGTATGGCCGACTGTACGACAACCCGCCAACGCGGTCGGTCAGGTTCTTGTATTCGCCGTTTAGGTTGGTACGTGCCAACTGGCCAACGCCGTTGTTGTCGTAGGTGAAATAAATGCCCTGGCTGTCGGTATCCCAGGCAAACCCGGTAACGCTGCGGTCTAAATCGTCAGTCAGAACTTGCACATTGGAGCCGTCCAACGCCATGACATAGAGTTTGGCTGCCTGAAAGCTCATTTTGGTGTCGTCATAACCGGTAAAGGCAATTTTTTCGCCGTCTGGCGATACTTTTGGCGAGCTGTCCGGGCCATTACGGTCGGTCACCGCTGAAATTTCTTTGCTGCTTAAGGTCAGACGGTAAATTTCACTGTTAACAGGCTGGCGGAAAGCGTCGTCGCGACGGTTCGCTGAAAAGAAAATGTGTTTGCTGTCGGGTGACCAGGCCAGATGCCCGCCATGGTTGAATTCGTCGTCGGTGAGCTGACGTGGCGAACCACCGGTTGCGGGCATAACATAAATTTGCTGATGACCGTCTTTTGCGTAGCCACCGCCGTCGAAGCGGTAATTGTCTTTGTCGACGTACTTAGGCGCTTCGGTCCAGTTAGCACCTTCGGGTTTGCCCGGTAAGCTGACCGGAGCTGGCTTTGATTTTGGTGTGAACATGGAAAAAGCAATTTGGCTTCCGTCGGGTGACCAGCTAAGGTTCGACGGCGCTTGTGTCAGCTGCGTTACTGCCGCACTGTCACCGGAGTCTACCCAGTAGATATGCACCTGCGGTGAACCGGTTTCGGTGGATACATAAGCTAAGCGATCGCCACTGGGTGACCACACCGGCTGGCTTTCGCTGCCCTGCTCACCGGTTAACGGTCGAATGTCGCCGTCGGGCAGGCTGGCCCATAAGCGCCCTACTTTACGGTCGTTGTTAATGTCCATGGACTGACGCACAAACACGGTCCATTCACCGCTGGGGTGAATGGTCGGCGAAGATGCGTATTCCAGCGTGAATACGTCTTCTAATTCAAACTTTTCCTGGGCTGCTGCTGTGCCTGACAAGGCCAGTGCGGCTGCCGCAATTATCCATTTTTTCATTGTTGCTCTCCCGGAAAATAAAAAACCGCCTCGGTAGAGACGGTTTTATCGTGATTCACGGTGTGAATCAATGTATTAGAACGCGTAAGAGAAGCTGACTGACGCATAGTCACGGTCAGTGGTCGCATCGTAGTCACCGCCGGTGAAGGTGGTGTAACCCAGGCTCACTTTGTAAGTAGACAGGTAGTCTGCTACTAAGTTAACGCCCAGCGACTTACGGTCTTCAATAAAGTTGCTGTTGGGTGAGTAACCATTAACGTCGTGGTTAAACTGAACCACAGGCGTTAAACCCCAGCCCTGCCAAACGTCTTTGTATTCAAACTGGAAGCGGGTACGGTAGCCCCAGGAGTTTGAAGTGACAAAACCGTCGCAGTTCATATCGGCCGGTGCGCCAGTGTCTTCTGCACTTAAACACTTACCATACAGTGGCAAACGACCGTAGCGTTGTTCGTTCAGACCCGGTAAATCATGTACCTGATTAGTGGCAATTTCACCCACAAAGGTCATGCGGTCAGAACCCCACAGACGGTCAACAAAGCGCACAAAACTAACCTGCGCCTGACTAACGTCCATACGGTCATAGCCGTGAGCTAATTCACCCAGTTCGGCGTTGTTAACGCGGTCAGCAAAAGTGCTTGGCACGTTTGGACGCAAACCGGCGGTTAAAATTTCGGTGGTGTTAATTTGTACCGGCACACCGTCGCGGTAGCTGTACTCACCGCCAACAGACCAAAGGCCTAAATTAGTGCTGAAGCTTAAACCGATGACACTGGTGTCTTCCGGATATTCGATAACCAGACGAGGTCCGTCTATCGGGTAGCCATTAGGCGTTGACCAGGTATAGCCAAGTTGTTGACCCGCTGCGCCTGCCGCTTGCTGGAATGGACGCGGGTCCACTGTCCAGTTGTACGCCGAGATAATTGGCGTGTTGTTATGCAGGTTCAGGTAGTAAACACCAAATTCTGTGTCTAAGTCCATTGAGTAGTAACGCAGGTTAGCACCCCACTGGCCGCTGTCTGAAGCTTCCAGCGTAGGGTTGCTGCCAATATAAGCGCCAGATTGTACCGACTCAAAGTCACTTAAGTAGCTGTCTGGGTCGCCTGGTACTAACTGTGGATTCAGTGTCACTTTACCGCAGCCAGGGCCGCCGATGATATCGACACTTGAGAAGTACGTACCACAGCCGTCCAGTTTCGTGTTGTCCCACTCGTACTGGTAAAAAGCTTCTAAGTTTAAGGTATTGGTTAAGCCAATGCTGGTGCTTAGCATACCAACCGGTAACAGGGCTTCTTTAATTTCTGCGCCCGGACGACGTGCCGCGTTTACATCCAGCGGGTTAATGTCGTTAATACCGTTGAAAACAAAGGTACTTTCACCCCAGCTTAATACCTGGCGTCCTAAACGAACGCTGGCTGGCATGTCGCCTAAGTCAAAGTTGGCGTAGACAAAGGCATCCAATAATTCAACGCCTTTACCTTGAGAGTAGTCGTCGAATACGCTGTCGTTCAGTTTGGTGTCCGGGTAGTAGTTGTTACCCGGGTGACCGTGCGCCATGTTCTCTTCAGAAACAACGTGATCGTACCAATAGTTGAAACGAATAAAGGCACCGTGGCTTCCGCCGTCAATGCTTAAGTCATGTACGCCTTTGACTACGGATGATACTAAATCACCTTTATCAAAGTTCAGGTTACCGTCGTCACCCACGCTTGACTGTGCCGTTCCGCCCTGGCGGTTGCCCGGATGCATCAGGTGGTTAGCCTGATCTTCCATACGCCATGCAGCGCCGTAAGACAGAATAGAGTCGAATTTAATTTCGTAATCGCCGACTTCGAAGTCAGCAGCCTGGCCTGATGCCGCAAAGCTCAGTGCAATGGCCGTAGCCAGAGGAAGTTTTTTTAGCATAGTTGTTCTTCTTTTCATTGTGAGCCACCTAATCCTTTAAACTTGTTTGGCGGTTATGTCTGAATCATGTCCGATGAGTTAAAAATATGCAAGTGTATGAACACGAAAATATAACAAGTTGTTGGAAAAAATGCGGGAAAATGTCGCTACTGACGCTAAAAATGGAGCGCCAGCAGCGAATCTAGAATGTTACAAAGACTCAGCAAATATTACAGTTTGCTGTTTAATTCAGGTAATACATCGAACAAGTCGGCTACTAAACCGTAGTCCGCCACCTGGAAGATTGGGGCTTCTTCGTCTTTGTTGATGGCAACAATGACTTTAGAGTCTTTCATACCGGCTAAGTGCTGGATAGCACCACTAATGCCGACCGCAATATAAAGCTGCGGAGCAACAATTTTACCGGTTTGACCAACCTGCATGTCGTTTGGTACGAAACCAGCGTCTACCGCGGCGCGTGAAGCACCGACTGCAGCGCCCAGTTTGTCAGCTACGTCTTCCAGCAAGTGGAAGTTTTCGCCGTTCTGCATACCACGACCACCAGAAATAACGATTTCTGCTGAGGTCAGGTCAGGACGTTCTGATTCTGCCAGTTGCTCTTCAACAAACTCCGATTTGTCGTTGTTAAATACGGAGTCGATGTTTTCAACTTCGCCGCTACCGCCTTCTTCTGCGACAGCATCGAACGCCGTTGCACGAACGGTGATGACTTTAATTTTGTCTTCTGACTGCACAGTGGCAATGGCGTTACCTGCATAGATAGGACGCTTAAAGGTGTCGTCGCTTTCTACCGAGATAATGTCAGATACCTGTGCCACGTCTAATAACGCAGCAACGCGCGGCATGAAGTTTTTGCCGGTGGTTGTGGCCGGAGCCAGAATGTGACTGTAGTTTTTGCCTAAGTCAGCAACCAGTTCACTGATATTTTCGGCCAACTGATGCTCGTAAGCTTCGTTGTCTGCCAGCATGACTTTTTTCACGCCGTCGGCTTTTGCCACATTCTCAGCAACGGTTGAGCACCCTTTACCGGCAACCAGTACCTCGATGTCGCCACCGATTTTCTGTGCAGCGGCTAACGTTTTCAGCGTTGAAGGGTCAACCGCGTTATTGTCGTGTTCTGCTACCACTAAGATGCTCATAATACTTTCGCCTCGTTTTTCAGTTTGTCGACCAGCTCATCTACGTCAGCTACTTTCACACCGGCGCTACGTTCCGCGGGCGTTTCAACTTTCAGCAGCTTAATAGTGCGCTTAACTTCCACACCCAGTTCGTCCGGGCTTGTGGTTTCCAGCGGCTTACGCTTGGCTTTCATGATGTTTGGCAGTGACGCGTAACGCGGCTCGTTCAAACGCAGGTCGGTAGTGACAATAGCCGGCAGGTTCAATTTAACGGTTTGCAGACCACCGTCAATTTCACGGGTGACGTTCACAAAACCGTCGCCTACTTCCACTTTAGACGCGAAAGTACCCTGTGGCATACCGGTTAAGGCGCCCAGCATCTGACCAGTTTGGTTGTTGTCTGAGTCGATAGACTGTTTACCCAGAATAACCATGTCCGGCCCTTCTTTCTCTACCACACCTTTTAGAATTTTAGCGGCAGATAAAGAGTCCGGCATGTCGTCGGTTTCAACCTGAATAGCACGGTCTGCACCTAATGCCAGCGCAGTACGTAACTGCTCCTGTACCGCTTTAGGGCCAATAGAAACTACAACGACTTCGTCTGCTGTGCCTGCCTCTTTAAGGCGTACAGCTTCTTCTACGGCAATTTCGCAGAATGGGTTAAGTGCCATTTTGACGTTCGCCAAATCGACATCGGACTGATCTGGTTTAACACGCACCTTGACGTTGTAGTCAATGACGCGCTTAACCGCGACAAGTATCTTCATGTTGTCTTCCTTTTTCTGGAATGTTCTGAATGTTGGTCTTTATTGTGCTGTCATTATCCTAGACTGGCGTCGATCTCACAAGTTATGGGAGAATAAAACTCTATTGCCGTAAGGGAGAGTTTACATGACCAGCTGGGAACAGCTTTTTCGTCACTTAGTTCAACAAGCCAAAAGTCTACCAGAATATCCGGCAGAATGTCGTGATGACGATCATCTGGTGGGTGGCTGCGAGGCAAAGGTGTGGCTGTGGCTGGATACTTCTGACGTGGAGGCGGTAGTGATTCGCTTTGATTCCGAATCGCGCATTGTGCGCGGGCTACTGGCACTACTACAACAACGGCTGGACGGCTGCTCGGTAGCGGAAATAGCCGCCTTTGACATTGACGCCTTTTACCGCGCCGAAGGCCTGGACAACGCCCTAAGCCCTTCGCGCAGCAACGGCCTGTACCAGGTCGCCAAAACCCTGAAGTTGCGGGTTATGAATGAGCGCTGAGGTTATAGGAGCTACTGCGGAGGACGCCCGTGAATACATCCTTGTAGGGCTTGGGCAGCGCCATCCTTGGCGCTGCACACCTCCGCAGTAGCTCCCATAACCATCGGGCGCGCTCACTTACATTACGCAAAAATTTATTTTACCGGAGCCAGCCGTTTCAGAAGCATAGCGGTGGCTTGCATCGCAAAGCTGCAGGTGACGACCATAGCGGCACCAAAGCCGGAGCTGCAGTCCATGCGCATGGAGCCGGAGCCTGGTTTTTGCAGAGTGACTTCACCTTCTTGCTCACCGGAAATTACCGGATAACGCAGTTGCTCTTCGGAGTAGACACAGTCAACGCCCCATTTGCGCTTGGGGTTCTTGGAAAAGCCGTAGTCACGACGCAGTTGCGAGCGTACTTTGGCGAGTAGCGGGTCTTGCTTGGCTTTGGCTAAGTCACCGACGCGGATCATGCCCGGGTCTATCTGCCCACCGGCACCTCCGCACACCACCAGGCGCAGCTTTCGACGTTTGCACCAGGCCACCAGCGCGGCTTTAGTATTGACGCTGTCTATGGCGTCCAGCACCGCATCGGCACCGGTTAGGTACTCTTCGAAGTTTTCGGGCAGCAAAAAGTCATCAATAACCTTAACTTCGCAGTTTGGGTTAATGCTTTTCACCCGTTGAGCCAGCACCTCAGTTTTGAGCTGGCCAATGGTGTCATCGGTAGCCGGTAACTGACGGTTGATATTGGTGGTACATACGTCGTCTAAGTCAATGAGTGTGAGCTTGCCAATGCCGGTGCGCGCCAGTGCTTCCACTGCCCATGAGCCCACGCCGCCAAGCCCGGCGACCACAATATGTAACTGCTGAAAATGGTTGAGCGCCTGCTGTCCGTAAACACGGCTCACACCACCAAAACGCGGATCGGGTACTTCACTCATGACTGGGTTGTTCACTCACATCGTAGATAATAATGCCCACCTGGTGCACTTCACCACGCGGGTTCTTAAGCGGAATTAGGGTCACGTTTTGGTACATCCACTCGCTCTGCCCACTTATGGGGCGGCTGTGGCGAAAACGAAACACGTAAGGACGCTGTTGCCAGGTGATAAACACCCGCGAGTTTAATTGCCGCACGCGGTCAATTTTACGCTGAAACCAGATCTCATCGATACCCGGGCAGCAGCGGAATAAATTCTTGTCGCGCACTTCGCTGGGCCGCAAACCGCTGTGGTTCTGCATAAACTCGTTCCACATCTGGATGTTGTTGTCGTTATCGACCACCACAATGCCCACATCAATGGCGCCCAGAATGCTCAGCTTGCTGTGCAGCTCGTCCATATCGTCTATCATTGGTCATCCTCTTCGCTTTGCAGCCAATGCGCCAGCTGCTGGTCGAGAATTTTCACAGCGTCCGCCGGGAACAGCAGTAAAAGGTCAAACGCCAGCTTATGTTCCGGCAACTGATAGCCAATTTCTATGGCCAGAATTTTCTGCCAGCGTTTTTCACCATGCTTCAGTAATTCTTGCATGGGCTGGTTCTCACCGAGTAATACCGGCTGCGACGCCGCAAACTCCACATGCAACTGCTGACCCAAACCGTTCAAACAGGCAGAAGATAAAATAGACGCCACGTCCATTAACGATTCAATACGTTGCTGTTTCACCGAGCCACTTTCGCCCAGTTTAGCACCTAATAACTGACCAATGTCGTCAATAGCCGCTTCATTAAAAAGCGTTAGAGCCTCACCTAAAATACCGCTACCGGAAAACCCCTGACTGACTGCCGCTACTTGCTGTTTGGCGTCTATAGACTCTATCGCCATGTGCAGTTCAGAAGGGGCAATGAAATTGACATTCGGCACGGGTAATTCAATGAATGTATCTAATACCCGGGCTAAGTGATCACCCGCCTGACCCATGGCAACGTTTGAAACCTCGCGGTACACATCCAGCGGGTTAGACGGAGCCTGGGTTTGTTGGTCGGCAACTTTAAGCTGACCACCGGCGGGCTGGTAAAGGCCGAACTGCTGTAACAGAGTTTGTACGTCTTCGGCTTTCATCGGCTTTTTCACGAAGGCCATAGCACCCAATGACTGCACGCGTTTCTGCGCCTCAGGCTGTATGTCACCCGACACCACAATAACCAGCGTTTCTAACTGCTCGTCTTTGATGGCCTGCAGAGTTTCGTAGCCGTCTTTCACCGGCATGTTCAAATCCAGAAACAGGATTTCAGCACGCCCTTCACGCACACAAGTAAGCGCTTGCTCACCGTGCTCCGCCTGGTGTACCTCTGCGTCCCAGTCGTCCGGCAGCGTGCGCAGCAGCTGTTTCCGCGCCATTTTAGAGTCATCGCACAGGGTGACTTTTAGCGTCATAGATTGAAATTCCCGGCCGTTGTTTAGTGCCCTTATTCTAGCGCAGGCAGTAGCCTGATGCCATTGCATCAGGTACGATATAAAACATTACGCACAACACAATTTTATATAAAAAATGAAACAATACTTAGAGCTGTGCCAACGCATTGTCGACGAAGGTGTTTGGGTTAAAAACGAACGTACAGGCATTAACTGCCTGACGGTTATAAACGCCGACTTAGAGTACGATGTTGCCAACAACCAATTCCCGCTAATTACTACTCGCAAAAGCTATTATAAATCAGCTATTGCTGAGCTTTTGGGCTATTTGCGTGGCTACGACAGCGCGGCTCAGTTTCGCGATATTGGCTGCAAAACCTGGGACGCCAATGCCAATGAAAACCAGGCATGGCTGAATAACCCGAACCGCCAAGGTGAAGATGACATGGGCCGCGTTTACGGAGTACAGGGGCGTTCATGGCAAAAACCGGACGGCAGCCACTTAGATCAGTTGAAAAAAGTAGTTAATAACCTGTCAAAAGGCATTGATGACCGCGGCGAAATAGTCACCTTCTATAACCCCGGCGAATTTGAATTGGGTTGTTTGCGCCCCTGCATGCATACCCACAACTTTTCGTTGTTAGGCGACACGCTTTACCTAACCTCATACCAACGCAGTTGCGATGTACCGCTGGGGCTTAATTTTAATCAAATTCAGTGCTTTGTTTTACTGGCTTTGGTGGCACAGATTACCGGGCACAAACCAGGCAAGGCGTACCACAAGATAGTGAACGCTCACATCTATGAGAACCAACTAGAGTTAATGCGCGACGTTCAGCTGAAACGGGAGCCTTTTCCGTCGCCGCAGCTACATATTAACCCCGAAATTAAGTCTCTTGAAGATATTGAAACCTGGGTCAGTAAGGATGACTTTACCGTCAGTGGCTATCAGTGTCACGAACCAATAAAGTACCCATTTGCGGTATAACCCAATTAAGAGATTAGAACAGAGCTGGGGCCGATAAACGGCTGTTGGGGCGCATGTAAGCGTTACGAATGTTGAGGGGCGCTATGCCAGAGTGTCGAAGGCCATGGATGGCCTTCGTCAAGCGTTCATGGATGAACTTGCAGCGTCTCTGGCATAGCGCCCCTTAACGCTCAAGCGAAACATGTGACCCAACAGCCGTGTCCCCCAAGCCCCGTTTTAAGCGCGGGGCTTGGCACGAACCATCAGAATGATACCCAGGATGATCATTGGCAGGGTCAGCCATTGACCCATGGACATACCCAGAGACAGTAGACCTAAGTGAGCGTCGGGCTCGCGGAAGAATTCCACAATAAAGCGTGCAACTCCGTAGCCTAGCAGGAATAAGCCACTTACTGCACCAACGCAGCGCGGTTTACGCTGGAACCAGATAATAACGGCAAACAACAGCAGGCCTTCTAACAAGGCTTCGTATAACTGCGACGGATGCCGCGGTACCGGCCCACCGCTGGGGAAGTACATTGCCCACGGCACTTCTGCCGCACGGCCCCAAAGCTCGCCGTTAATAAAGTTACCAATGCGTCCGAAGAACAGCCCCATAGGCACTAATGGAGCGACAAAGTCGCCCACCTGCAGGAACGAACGTTGTTTTTTGCGAGCATAAAGATACATAGCGGCAATAACACCCAGTAAACCGCCGTGGAAGGACATGCCGCCTTCGTGTATGTAAAACAAGTACAGTGGGTTATCAACAAAGCGTTCGAACTGATAAAATAATGTATAACCGACACGGCCGCCGACAATAACGCCAATAAAGCCCCAGAACAGCAAGTCACTGAATTGTTCTTTGCTCCAGTTTGGGTCTTTTTCGGTTTGACGCATGCCCCAGAAATAGGCAAAGGCAAAAGCGGCTAAGTACGCCAGGCCGTACCAGCGAATGTCGATAAACCCAATACTGAAAATAACAGGATCAATGGCGGGAAACTGCCAATAGTCATTTGACGGCACTGCGTGTACTCCCTGCTTTATGGTTAATTAAAAATAAGTTGTATGGCAACCAGAATAAGAAAGGCTGCAAATACGCGCTGCAGCTGTTTTACCGGTAATTTGTGCGCCAGTTTAGCACCCAGCGGAGCGAATAACACCGAGGCCACAGAAATGCCTACCCAGGCCGGTATATTGATTAACCCAAAGGCGCCGGTTTCACGGCCTGACAACCAGCCGTTTAAAATAAACATAACCACCGAGCTGCAGCCTATGATAAAACTGCCCAGCGATGAAATGGCAATAGCCTGGCGCACCGGTAGCCGCATACGGCTTAAAAAAGGCACGGTGAGCGCGCCGCCACCAATACCCACCAAGCCAGAAATGGTACCAATAATGTAACTGCCTAAAGCCACTAAACGCTTAGATACCGAGGTTAATGGCTCGCCGGTTTTCTGCGGAAACAGCATGCGAATGGCCAGCGCAATTAATACAATGGAGAAAATACGCTTTAACCAGTCGGGGTCAATAATGGTCACCAAAAACGCGCCGGTCATAGCGCCTAAAGATAACCCCGGAAGCACCCGAATAAGCCAGAAGTTTTCCATTAACCCGTGCTTTGCATGAGCGCGGGAAGCACTGGCAGTGGTCATACAAATGGTTGCCAGACTGGTAGCAATGGCGCTGGGCACCACCAGCTCGGGCGGTACACCAATAAGCGGCAGCAGGTAAATAAGCAGTGGCACAATAATTAAACCGCCACCAATGCCGAGCATACCGGCTAACAAGCCAGCAACTGCGCCACCGCCAATACACCAGAGCCAGGTCGTCAGTAGCATAGTTATTTACCTGCCCTGACAAAGCCGCCAAGTCCGATGCTTTCCATCTTGTCGGCTATCATTTTACGAATTTGGTCCGGATTACGAGCCTGTAATGCTTTTGCCAGCATGACATTCAGCGTGCTGGAGCGCACATTGCGCAAGATCCAGCGTACCCGGTCCACGTTGTAACTGTTCATACTGAGCTGGCGGTAACCCATAGCAACCAGCAGTAACGCACCACCCGGGTCACCCGCTAATTCACCACAGACACTCACGGGCTTACCAATTTCTTCGCAGCGCCGGGCTATTTCGTCCAGGCTGGCTAATACCGCCGGATGATACGCGTCATAAAGGTTAGCAACCCGACGGTTGTTTCTATCCACTGCCAGCAAGTACTGGGTTAAGTCGTTGCTGCCTACTGAGAAGAAGTCGACTTTACTGGCCATGGCTGGCAACTGATAAATAGCCGCCGGCACTTCTATCATGACGCCCAACTGCGGCTGGAACAGGTTTACACCCACTTCGCAGCCCTGCTCCTCGGCCACTTCAAAATACGCCTGCTTGATAAGCCGTGAAGCTTCGTCCACTTCGCTGGTGCTGGTTATCATGGGCAGTAATATGCGCAAATTGCTTTTGCCGATACTGGCGCGCAACATGGCGCGAATTTGAATCAGGAAAATTTCCGGATGGTCCAGGGTTAAGCGAATACCGCGCCAGCCCAGAAAGGGGTTGTCCTCTTTTAGCGGAAAGTAAGGCAACGGCTTGTCGCCGCCCACATCCAGTGTGCGCATAACCACCGGCTGGTCAGGAAACTGTTCCAGCACTTCCTGATACATTTCGGTTTGCTCGTCCTCGGTGGGCAGTTGGTCTCGCATCATGAACGGAATTTCAGAGCGATACAGGCCTACACCGTCTATGTTCAGCGTTTTTAAGTAGTCGTGGGTAACGTCCAGCCCCAGGTTCAGGTGCAGACTAATTCGCTGACCGTCCTGAGTTTCCGCCGGTAAGTGACTGTGCTCGGCAACAATGTCGCGCAGCTCTTGCTCTTCTTCCGCCAGTTGATGGAACTCGGCTAAAACTTGCGCGGGTGGATCAATGTAAATTTCACCGGTGTAGCCATCTACTGCCAGCAGTTTGTCGGAGAAAAAGTGCAGCTCTATGTCATCAACACCCAGCACGGCAGGAATGTTCATGCTGCGCGCCATAATAGCGGCGTGCGAGTTACTGGAGCCGTTTAACGAAATAATGCCGGCAATTTGCTCGCGTGGCAGCTCCGCCAACATGGACGCTGTGACTTCGTCCGCCACCAAAATGAAATTGTCCGGCAAGGGTTTACGTCTGCGTTGCCGGTTTTGCAGGTGCATCAGCACCCGTTGACCTATGTCGCGTACGTCGGTTGCGCGTTCCTGTAAGTAAGAGTCTTCTAACGCCTCGAACTGCGCCACAAACTGCTCAACCACGTATTTTAATGCGGTTTGCGCGCGCCAGCCTTCTTTGATCATGTTTTCAACGGCGTCGCCCATACTGGCGGCGTCTAACATGCCCTGATACACATCGAATATGGCCAGGGTGTCGTCCGGCACTTGCCCGGCCATACGCATGGACAGTTCTTTTAAGTCGGCACGGGTACGGGCTACGGCCTGGCGAAACTTACGAATTTCATGAATGGGTTTGTCCGAGCGACGCGGCGTTACCTCGTCTAGCCTTGCTTCGGGTCGTGAGACATAAGCCTCACCCACAGCAACACCTGCTGAGCCGGGCAGACCACGCAGACTGTGTATCCAGGGTGAGTGCTCACTGACCAGTAAACCTTTGGCGTCGGCGTGGGCGATAACTGCGGCCAGCTGAGCCGCCAGGGTAACGATGAAAGCTTCTTCTTCGCGGCTGAAACTGCGGGCCACACTTTGATGAACCACAACAATACCCAGCACTTTACGGCGGTGGATAATGGGCGCGGCTAATAAGCCCCGGTAAATGCTTTCGTTGGTGTCGCTGAGCTTTTTGTTGGCAGGATGATTGCTGGCATCGGCAATGTTCAGGGGCTCTTCCCGTTGCGCCGCTAAACTGATGATACCTTCACCAAAGTCGACCCGAACAGGATTGCCGTCTTCAGCGCGCAGACCGTCGCTGGCGGCCATAACAAACTGTTTTTGGTCGTTGTCGGCCAAAAACACACTGCAACTGTCGGTTTCTAAGGCTTCGCGCACCTGCCCCACCATGGTGTTTAACGCCATGCTGAAATCAGGTGCTTTGTTTACGCCCTCTACTATCCTTTGCAGTGTGACCAGCATCATGTTTATCGTTTGCGCCTGTGCTGACGCCCTCCCGAAGCACGAAATGGCATAGCGTGTGAGGCAAACTCTTTCATCACCCGACGATAAACATCGCGCTTGAAGGATACGACCTGCCGCACCGGATACCAATAACTGACCCAGCGCCAGCCATCAAATTCAGGATGACCTGAATGTAAAACATCTACGTCTTCTTCACGACATTTTAGTCGTAACAAAAACCACTTTTGCTTTTGTCCAACACACATGGGCCGTTGTTCACGTCGAATCAAGCGCTTTGGTAAGCGATAACGCAACCATTGACGGCTGGTGTACAGAATTTCAACCTGCTCCGGCTTTAACCCGACCTCTTCATAGAGTTCGCGGTACATTGCCTGCTCAGGGGTCTCGCCTTCGTGAATTCCGCCTTGCGGAAACTGCCAGCTCTGCTGGTTGATTCGACGAGCCCAAAATACCTGCCCATGCCCGTTACAGATGACGATTCCTACGTTTGCCCGGAATCCTTCTGCATCTATCACGCGAGCATCCTCAATTATTCTCTGTTACAGTGGATTCTTCCATAAAGCCCGGTTGCGGGCAAATGCTGATTCACTATTTACGAAGAATTAAGTCATGACCCACAAACCACAACGCCCTCAATCTATCGACGAACTGTTCCAGCGCGCCGCCGCTTTAGCCGGCCGTTCTTTTGCTGAGCTGGCTGCAGAAACCGGGTTACAGGTACCTAAAGATTTGCGCCGCGACAAAGGCTGGGTTGGGCAACTGTTAGAGCTGCAACTGGGTGCTACTGCGGGCTCTAAGCCTACACAGGACTTCCCCGAACTTGGTGTGGAGCTCAAAACCCTGCCGGTAACACCCGCAGGTGAGCCTTTAGAAACTACCTTTGTATGCACGGCTCCGCTGGTGAATATTCAGGGCGTCCAATGGGCCACTTCTAACGTACGAAATAAATTACAACAGGTGTTGTGGCTGCCCATTGATGGCCGCCGGGAGGTTCCTTTGGCGGAACGCGTGGTGGGCAGTGCCTTTTTATGGATACCGAGCGCCGGGGAAGAAGCCCTGCTGCGCAACGACTGGGAAGAGCACATGGACCGCATAGCGCTGGGACAGGTTGAGAGTATTACCGCGCGCCAGGGTGAAGCCATGCAAATTCGCCCTAAAGCGGCAGACGGCTCAGCGCTGACCGAAGCTATTGGCCCGGAGGGGACTATCATTGAAGTACGCCCCCGGGGTTTTTATTTGAAAAAAGAGTTCACCCGCAGAATATTGCAGCGGATGTTTGCATGAATAAGCACAGGAGGAACTATGCAATTTGATGTCAGCCCTCAGGCCCGACGCAACGCCCTGACTTTTTGTGGCTTAGCGCTTTTACTCTTTGCCTTGCTGGTATTTTTACATCTGATCCGCAACGAAATTCCGGTTGGTTTATCGGTGGTATTGGGAGCGGCGTCCGGCATTCTGATGCTGCTGGGCATCGGCAAATTGATAGAACCACCGGTGTCGTTGGTAATTACCCCCGAGGGCATTCGCTATTTGCACCGCCGTGGCCAGTGGGAAATCCGCTGGGAAAACATTATTCGCTACGATGTACCAAGGGTGAACCGGGTTATGGAGCTAGAAGACGCGCCTTTTATTGGCTTCCGGCTTTACCACGTGGAGGAGGTTCTGGACGACATTTCACCCCGCTTAGCCTCTGCCCTGCTGTTTGAACAACGCCAGTTACTGACCATGGCGCTGCGGCACCAGGCTCCGGATCGGGAAGACTACACGCCCTACTTCGATATTCCGGACAGCTACATAAGCCCCGGCGGCAAGGTTTACAAAGGGCTTATTGGCGTATTTGGTAAACGCATGGAACAAATGCGGGAACTGCTTGGTTACGACTTATATGTAAGCTCTGCGGCACTTGACCGCGACATTTACGACTTTAAAGCGCATTTGCAGAAGTTACAGGCGAGCCGAAACGGTGATACGGATGCGTAATTACGGAAAATTAACGTCCTGAATCGCTTCCAGCATAGGCTTTTGAAAGTAATACCCCTGCATTAAAGTAATGCCGTTGTCGCGCAGGTATTTGTATTCGTCGTCGGTTTCAATGCCCTCGGCAATAAGCTGAATACCAAGCTCTTCACCAATTTGTTGAATAGAGCGAACCAGGGTTTGTTTGACTTTATTCTGGCAAATATCACGAATCAGTTTCATGTCAATTTTCAGAATGTCGGGCTGAAAGTCGGACAACAAATTCAGTCCGGCATAACCGGCGCCAAAATCGTCAATGGCCGTTTTGAAACCTTCTTTGCGATAAGCTTCAAACACTTCTACTAGAAACTGCTGACTGACCACTTGCTCCTGCTCAGTGACTTCAAAAATGATGTTATTACGATCAAAGTTGGTTCTTTTAGCCGTTTCCAGGGTTTTTGCCAGACAGGTTTCAGGCTCATAAATGGCATTGGGCATAAAGTTAATGCTTAAATTACCCGGCAATTTAATGCGCGAAGCCGTTTCAATAGCTTTCACCCGACAACTTTGGTCAAAAGTGTATTTATTGTCTTCGGTCACTTGCCCCAGTATGCGGCCCGCGCCTTCGCCGTTTTCACCACGTACCAAAGCCTCGTAAGCAAACACCGTTTTACTGGAGATGTCTACAATTGGCTGAAACGCCATTTTAATGCCAAACCCAAGAGGTTTGCGGCAGTTACAGGTTGGGCAAGCAGACATAGACTATCCTCAAAGAAGTTGTATAGCTCATACCGGACTAAAGTATCAGGTTTGAGAAAAAACGTAAAAACTGTGACTATCGATCAATAAAAATTGCGTTTTTATCAGAATACTGTATTAAGCATTCAACAGTTATTACAAGGTAGCACAATGACAACAATTGGCTGGCAAGAGTGGGGCGTACTTCCTGAGCTCCATATTAACCCAATTCATATGAAAGTTGATACTGGCGCGAAAACATCCTGTTTGCACGCATTTAAATTAGAACCATTTGAGCGCGACAACAAAGAGTGGCTGCGCATTTATATGCACCCAGAGCAAGGTTCACTGCGCGAGCAAATTTGCGAAGCACCGGTATTTGATAAACGTGAAGTGACCGATTCCGGCGGTCACACCGAGACCCGGTATGTGATCCGAACACGTTTACAACTGGGTACATTTGACGAGCTGGTGGAACTGACGTTAACTAATAGAGACACTATGAAATTTCGGATGTTACTAGGCCGACAAGCCATGCGTGGACATTTCATCGTCGACCCACAGGCCTCTCACTTATTAGGAGAACAACCATGAGAATTGCGATTTTATCGCGTAACTCAGCGCTTTATTCAACACGCCGTTTGGTGGAAGCCGCTGAACAGCGTGGCCATGAGGTTGACGTACTTAACCCATTGCGGTGTTACATGGACATCAACGCACGCGAGTCGTCGATTCACAAACACGGTAAAGAACTGCCCGTTTATGACTGCGTCATCCCCCGTATTGGCGCGTCTGTTACTTTTTACGGCACGGCAGTGCTGCGCCAGTTCGAGATGATTGGCAGTTACCCACTAAATGAGTCGGTCGCCATTTCCCGTAGCCGCGACAAATTGCGCTCGCTGCAGCTTTTATCGCGCAAAGGTATTGGCCTGCCGACCACAGGCTTTGCCAGTCAGCCGCAGGACATTCCGGACTTAATTGACATGGTCGGCGGTGCGCCGCTGGTTATCAAGTTGCTAGAAGGCACTCAGGGTATTGGTGTGGTCCTGGCAGAAACTCGTCAGGCGGCGGAAAGCGTAATTGAAGCTTTCATGGGTCTGAAGTCGAACTTTATGGTGCAGGAATACATTAAAGAAGCCGGTGGCGCTGATATTCGCTGTCTGGTTATTGGTGACAAAGTGATTGCGGCTATGAAGCGTCAGGCGAAAGCTGGTGAATTTCGCTCTAACCTGCACCGCGGCGGCAGTGCGTCGCTGGTAAAACTGACACCGGCAGAGCGGGCAACGGCCGTTAAAGCAGCTAAGACTATGGGTCTGAATGTGGCCGGTGTGGATATCCTGCGCTCGAACCACGGGCCATTAGTCATGGAAGTGAATTCGTCACCCGGCCTTGAAGGCATAGAGCAAGCAACGGATAAAGACGTTGCCGGGCAAATTATCAGCTTCCTTGAAAAAAACGCCAAAGCCCATAAAACCCGTACCAAAGGGCGCGGCTAGAATGAAGCGTTTTGAAATTGGCGGTCAATGTGTAGAGCCCGGCTCGCATCAGCACATTACGCTGCCGGCGCTGCGTTTATACAACGACGCGCCGCTGGATTTACGTATTGATGTGTTTCATGGCACTAAGCCTGGCCCGGTATTACTGGTTAGCGCTGCCATTCACGGCGATGAACTGAATGGCATTGAAGTTTGCCGGCGTTTGATCAACACCGTAGACGCACGCGAACTCAGTGGTACGCTGGTGGTAGTGCCTATTGTGAACTTATTTGGCTTTATTCAGCAGTCGCGCTACCTGCCTGACCGACGCGACTTGAACCGTTGCTTTCCGGGCTCGGAGCGCGGTGCAATGGGCAGCCGTATGGCCTATTTATTCAGCGAAGAGCTGGTAAAAAAGTCCACTCACATAGTGGATTTACATACCGGCGCCATTAACCGCAGCAACCTGCCACAAATTCGTGTTGATGTTGAAAACGAGAAAGCGCTGGCAATGGCAAAGGCTTTTAGTACCCCTGTTATTTTGCACTCGAAAGAGCGCGATGGTTCATTACGGTCTTTCGCCAACGAGCTCAACATTCCGTTGATTTTATACGAAGCCGGCGAAGCACTGCGCTTTGATGAAGCCTCGATAAGTGCCGGTGTTATTGGCGTACAGAACGTTATGAAGCACCTGAAGATAATGAAGGGCCGACGCCGCGGGCGCCGCGTTACCCCCGTTATTGCACGCCGTTCCACCTGGGTTCGGGCAGAGCGGGATGGTCTTATCATTCCAAAAGTTGAGCTGGGTCAAACCATTCAAAAGCAGCAAGTATTAGCGTTAAGTGTAAGCCCTCACGGTGGCGAAGGCGATGAGGTTGAATCTCCGGTGCGCGGTATTATCATAGGCTGTAGCAATATTCCGGTAGCGAATGAAGGCGAAGCCTTATTCAACGTAGCGCAATTTGATAAAGATACCATGTCGGATGCGACCGAAAGTGTGGGATCCTTTACTGAGGTGTATGAAAACAAGCCGTATGAGCAGTAATTTAGCAGACATTGATTTTAGTCAGGGCCTGCGCCATTGCGATGGTCAGGACAGTTTATACCGGGAAGTGCTGGTCTGTTATCTGGACCAGTTCCGTCCTCTGCTTGACGCGAAAACACTACTAACAGACTCTGAGGCAGCGCGCTTACAACTCCATACGTTAAAAAGTTTGAGTGCAACGATAGGCGCCGCACCTTTAAGCAAATTGGCGGCACAACTTTTTGCTAAATGGCAGCAACAAGATGAACAGCAACGCGCAGAAGCGATTAGACAAGTTAACACCAACCTGGCTTTAGTTAATGGTCAAATAGAGAACTATTGCAACAACGTTAATTTGGCCGATTAAAATTAATACAAAAGTTACTTAATATTCGTTAAAATGGCCCGATAAAAATAACAACAGCGATTAAAAAACAGGCGCCTTATGTCCAGTCCGGTCAGTTTCCGGGTTTCTGAAAGAGATGTTTACATCATTATTGATGCCGGTACACGTCCTTCAGAAGTCAAAGCAGAGCAGTTACAGAAAGCGTGGCAGGCTTCTGACTATTCGGCTGCAAAATTGCTGGACCCTCAAATGATGGCGCAAACCGCCACAAAATATGCCCAGCACTTCAGTAAAGACAGCAACAGCAGCATTTCTTTTCAGGTTATTATTGCCGAAATTTTTGACGCCGATCTGAACTTGCAGGTCAGCGACGATGACATGAAAGTAACCGCCAGCGGTATTGTTGGCTTTGGCGGTAAGGCGCTAACTCAGGAAGCAATAATAGCGAAGCTGAAAGAGAAGAAGGTAACTTCCGGTATTCAGCGCAAAGCCATTGATGCTTTGGTTGAACACACCAACGAAGCCCCTCCGGGTGCGGAATTATCAGTAACCGTAGCCAAAGGCAAATACCCCATAAACGGCAGTAATGCCAAGTTTAAACCGCTGGCCGACGATGCCCGCAAGCGCGTACTCAGACCACAGCTTCGCGAAGACGGTACCGCCGACATGCGCGACTTAGGCGCTCAGGTTACTGTTGACCCGGAACAGCCGTTACTGCAAAAGATTCCGCCCAGCAAAGGCCGACCAGGTTTTACGGTTTTTGGCCAGGAGTTAGAGGCCCATGACGGCGAGGATCGCGACTTTAAACCCGGGGAAGGTACCCGTGTCAGTGAGACAGACAGCAATTTAATTGTTGCCGACCGTACCGGCATGCCCAGCTTTAACGATAACAGCGTGCAAGTTGACGATGTCATGCAGCTAAATAATGTCGATGTCTCCACGGGGCACGTGAAATTTAAAGGCAGTGTCATTGTTAGTGGTAACGTCAGCGAAGGCATGAAAGTCACCTGCTCGGGTGATATCACCGTCGGTGGTTATGTTGACTCAGCTGAACTTTACGCCGACGGCAATATAACAGTACGCAAAGGCTGCATAGGTCGCCTGCTGAATTCCGGCGAAACCGCAGAGCATGACGAAGACGCCGATGACTGGATACCCGACGTTTCCACCAAACTGGTGGCGGGTGGCTCAATTTGGTGCGCCTATGCCCAATATTCCTGTTTAGACTCGCAAAATGGCGTACATACCGACAAGCAGCTGACTCACTGTCATGTCATAACCAAAGGTCAGTTGGCTATTGGTGGTGAGGGTCGCAACGCCCGCGGTAAATTGATAGGCGGCACCATTGAAACCTGTGATCACATTTATTGTGGCCAGTTAGGCGCACCTGCCGGAACCAAAACACGAATATACTGGTCATTGCCTCCGGTTGACCCACAGTCGTTGGAACATTTAAAGAACATGCGTGGCGTATTGGCTAAAACTCTGGCACGCATAAAAGTTGTGCAACAGGGGCTGGACCGTTGCAAAACGTTGGAAGACGGTCCTAAAAAGCTTGAGTACGAGACCAAATTAAAAAGTGAACTGCGCAAGCTCAAAGCGCGCATTGTTACTACCCGCATCAGCATCGACTCTGTATTGGAAGCTTTTGAGAACCATCCGGTACTGCGTACTATGGTCAGTAAAGAAGTGTTCCCCGGCATTTTGTTTATTTTTAAAGAAAAAAGCCTGCGCATAAAAGAACATCGCAATGGTACAATGTTCCTACTTCAGGACAAACAACTACGAGTAGACAGTCTGGTCTAAGCGGTAACTACTATGTCATCTGCAATTCTTTCTATGCTTGGGAGGCAATCCTCTCAACCCTGGACTTATGGTTCGTTGTTAGTGATTCACCCGGGCGGAGGAGAACTGGCAGGCCTGAGCAATAGTTCGGCCTGGTGTTTTCATGCCGGCCATGCCGATGCCTGGAAAGCGGCCGGACACAACGCTTTTTGTCAGGCACAGGCACCCGATTTAACCGCTTACGACGGCGTGTTAATGCTGGTAGCCAAAGAAAAAGAACTTAACCATTACTTATTAGAGCAACTGGCACTATTGCCGGCCAATACCCCTGTTTGGTTTGCTGGTGAAAAACGCTCCGGCATTCAGCCGTTAATGAAAAAGTTACCTAACTGGTTGCAACCGCCTCAGAAGCTGGCTTCAGCTAACCACTGTTTACTGTTTGCCAGCGCAAGAAACCAACAGGCTCATGAACCAGCGCCTTTGGCCAGTTATGCTAAGACTTTGACTTATGAGCTGGATAACCAGCCGAAATCTTTTGTCACTTTACCGGGTGTTTTCAGCCGTGAGCATATTGACCCTGCCACCCTGCTGCTGTTGCAGCACATTAAAGATTTGCCCAAGGGGCGAGGCTTGGACTTTGCCTGCGGAGCCGGTGTTATTGCTCAGCAAGTTTCGCCGCTAACCACTGAACTTATGGCGTGTGACGTGAGTCCTATTGCCATTGCTGCCAGCAGAATGACGTTGGAAAAAGAAGCAATAAATGCGGAATTGCGTTTAGCCGACGGGATACCAGAAGACGCCGGACAGTTCGATTTTATTATTAGTAATCCGCCGTTTCATACCGGGCAGAAAACCGATTACGAAATTGCCCGAAGATTTATTAAAGATGCAAAGCAACACCTTAATAAACAAGGCGTTTTGAGAATTGTGGCAAACCGCTTCTTGCCCTGGCCCGAGGTTATTGAATCGGCTTTTACGCACTGTGATACCATTGCCGATGATGGTCGCTACCGCGTTTACCATGCAACTTATCGATAAATAACCGATTTTTCTGTTTAACCAATGCCTTTTTTGTTAACGCTTTGCTAACATCAATATACAAATAATTTTTTCAGAGACTGAGCCGTAGACTGAATGCATACTATTTCACTGAAGCGCATACTGATTTATATCGTGTTGTTGGTCACCAGCTTCGCGCTTCTTGTCGGTTTTACCGTCAATATTGTTAGCCAGGTTGCTCAGTACGAGAAGTCTCTGCATGAGCAGTCGCTTTCGTACGCCCGCATAGTTGCCGGTAATGCAGCCAGTAGTCTGGTGTTTAATGACAACGCAACCGAAAAGCAACGGCTAAACTCACTGCAAAACACTGACTTTATTCAGCACGTTCATGTCTACAAACTGGATGAAACCAGTAACGAGTTGACCTTTTTCTCCAGCTACAACAAACAGGGACTGGCTCCTATTCCGGCGCGCTTTTCAAAACTCGACCGACTGACCTCGCCGCAAATTCAGGACAACTACATTGAAGTGTCGCAGCCTGTAGTGCTGGATAGCGAAGTAATCGGTTATGTTTACTTACGTGGCTCACTGGAGCAGGCCCGTTTATTTATGTGGCGCTCTATTGGCATAGCCGCTGTGGTATTTGTGCTGACACTGCTGCTTTGTTGGTTAGTGACTCTGCGTTTAAGAAAAACCATTGTGACACCGCTCGACTCAGTCGTGGATGTCATTTCTCAGGTAGCGCGGGACAAGAACTACTCGCTGCGCCTGGCGCCCTCACAGCTGGTAGAATTTGACATGATGGCTCACGCCTTTAATACCATGCTGGACAGAGTGCAGCAACATATCAGTCGTCAGCGCCGTGCCGAAGAAGAAGCCAGTCAGTTAAATACCGAGCTGGAGCGGCAGGTAACGCAGCGCACTCAGGCGCTGAAAGAATCGAACAGTGAGCTGTTAAAAACGCTGGAGCAGTTGCACCAGTATCAGGGGCAACTGGTTGAGTCGGAGAAAATGGCGTCGCTGGGCGACATGGTTGCCGGCATAGCGCACGAAGTTAACACACCCATTGGTTTGTCAGTAACGGCTTCGACCTTATTGCAGGACAAACTGACCGTTATGCAGGAAAAGTTTGACGAGAAACGCATTTCAACGTCTGAATTTGAGCGCTTTTTGAGTGACTGTGACGAAAACCTGCAAATTATTTACCGCAACTTAGGCCGCGCCGCCGACTTAGTGACCAGCTTTAAGCAAGTGGCCGTTGACCAGTCATCGGAAGTGGATCGCGACATTCATATACCGTCTTTTATGAACGATGTTCTTATTTCGGTTAAACCGCGACGCCTTGACCCGGAAAAATTCCCAATTCGAATTTCTTGTCCGGACAACCTGACGGTACGCGCTAAAGCCGGACCGCTGAACCAGGTGCTGATAAATCTTATTGTGAACTCCATGATCCACGCTTTTGACGGCTACGACCACGGGCAAATTGATATTACTTTTAGCATGCAGAACGACACTGAGCTGGAAATGGTTTACGCCGATAACGGCAAAGGCGTACCGAGCGATATCAGCCGTAAAATATTTGATCCCTTTGTCACCACCAAACGAGGTTCCGGCGGTAGTGGTTTGGGTCTGCATTTAGTTTATAACCTGGTGACTCAGGTATTAGGCGGTAACATTCACTTCTTTAGTGAGGAAAAGAACGGGGTGGAGTTTATTGTTCGTTTTCCCGTCACTTTAGTCAGCAATGCTTGAAAAATCTCAAACAAAAGTCATAATGTAACGTCATAACTTTTATAAATATAAGTTCAACACCGTACGCACAGCGACGAACTTTCCGGGAAAATCAACGCTTATGAATGCCAGAATATTGATTGTTGAAGACGAAGTTGTTACTCGCCAGACTCTTACCCGTCTATTCCAACAAGAAGGCTACGAAGTTTTTGATGCAGCTGATGGCCTGCAAATGGAAAACATCATGCGTCAGGAACGTGTTGATGTCGTAATCATGGACGTTAACCTGCCAGGCAAAAATGGTCTGGAACTTGCCGAGTCATTACGCGAAAGCGACAACATTGGCTTAATTTTCTTAACCGGGCGCGACAGCGAAGACGACCGCTTGTTGGCTCTGGAACTGGGTGCTGATGATTACCTCATTAAGCCTTACAATCCGAAAGAGCTGACTATTCGCGTACGCAACCTGTGCCGTCGCATTGAAGCTTCACGCTCAAGCAATCCGGTTGAAAACAACAGTGTTGAGTTCCAGTTCCACGGTTGGCGTTTAAACAGCGACAGTCGCTGCCTGTACTCACCGGAAAACCAGATGTTCCGTCTGCCGAAAAGTGAATACCGCGCGTTAGAGCTGTTTTTGTCAAACCCGGGCCGTATTCTTGACCGCGAAACACTGGTTAAACGTATGCTGGACCGCGAACTTCGTCCGAATGACCGTACAGTTGACGTTGCCATTCGCCGTATTCGTCGTCATTTCGAGTCACACCCGGAAACGCCAAACCTGATTACCACCATCCATGGTGAAGGTTATCGTTTTATTGGTGAGGTTGATCAGCAAGCTCAGTGATGCTTCGCTAACCAGGCGTCAATTTGCTGCCGGTGCGGAATGACCGCATCGGCCCATTCTATTAACAGGCGTTCTGCCACTGGCCATTCCCAGTCTTCTTTCTCTACCCTTTCCATGTTTTTTGACAGAGCCGTTAAACCGACCGAACTACAGGCACCTTTCACTTTATGTGCTTGCTTACGTAACTCGTCTTCGTTGCGTTCTTTAGCTGCCTGATGCAGTAGCTTAGCGTAGCTTTGAATAATACCGTCAAAGGTTGTAAGGGTTGCTTTTATGCCCTCGGCACCCAGAGTATCCAGGTATTGTTGCAACAGTTCGGTATCGATATCCGATTTTTCTGCCATCTTTGTGTGCTCCATCAATCCAAAACCCTATCCTCGGCGTATTCCTGTTTTGAGTCAACCACTGTGCACAGTGCACAGATAGAATCGATTAGGGCAATCGGTGTCACCTGGTTAAATTCTGCGATATAATGCCCACCTTTAGACTGAGCCAACTTGATCAAGATCAATCTGGCCGGACAATATTCACGAGACTTGGAGTTCACAACGAATGCCAACAGTTATGCCCGACGTAGCCAACCAAACGCAGGCCCAGACAGAGGGAGCCCTCGATTGGGTTGGCATGAGCAACATTGAAGTTCCACTTATGGTAGCCGCCGCCGGCGTACCAGAGCGCCCTGTGGCCGCTAAAGTGGAAGCTTTCGTCAACCTGAAGAACCCGAAAACCAAGGGTATCCATATGTCTCGCTTGTATTTATTGCTGGACAAACTCTCGACCGAAGGTGAACTCAGTCATGATACTTTGAAGCAGCTGCTGAATGACTTTATTGAAAGTCATAAAGACATCAGTGATCAGGCCTTTATTAAGTTTGATTTTGACTACCACTTACGCCGCAAGTCGCTGATAAGCAAAAAACAGGGCTGGAAAGCTTACCCGGTGACCTTAGCCGGTCGCTACGATGCCGGAAAACTAAAGCTGGAGCTGTCTGTTGATGTGCCTTACTCGTCAACTTGCCCGTGCTCTGCAGCGTTAGCGCGTCAGTTAATTCAAGACGCCTTTAGTGCCCAGTTTGCCGGTCAGGAACAAGTTGATGCAGCCACCATGCACGAATGGTTAGGTTCGACCGAAGGTATTGTCGCTACACCACACAGCCAGCGTTCAATTGCTGAAGTTAAAGTGGCATTGAGCGAGAGCGTTACTGACTTTCCTATTGTGGAACTGATTGACGCTGTTGAAGATGCGCTGAAGACGCCGGTTCAGGCTGCAGTGAAACGTGAAGATGAGCAAGAGTTTGCCCGTTTGAACGGACAAAACCTAATGTTCTGTGAAGACGCATCGCGCCGCTTACAACACCAGTTGAACCAAATGTCACACTTCCGTGACTTCTGGCTACGGGTGAACCACTACGAGTCGTTGCACGCACACGATGCTGTCAGTGTCACCACCAAAGGTATTCCGGGTGGTTATTCAGCCTAACCCGGCTTAAATTAATTCCATAAGCAGCCATTAGTGGCACAGCTTTTGCTTCACACCTCACAGAGCGTCAATTTTCTGATGAGGTGTGAAAATGGAAATTATCTTGTTGTTGTTTGTTGTTGTATTAATTGCGGTGGCCGTTATTGCCAGCCGAATGTCCGAAAACTACGTCCCCTACCCTTATAGACTAAAAGATACGACCCTGTGCACGGCTCAGGAAGACCAATTTTTGACACTGCTGGAAAAGTCGGTCGGCGATGATTTCCGTATTTTCACTAAAGTCCGCTTAAGCGATATTGTTACCGTGCGTTCCGGCTTGTCGGCAACTGCCCGTAAAGACGCGCACAACAAAGCCAGCCAACGTATCCTTGACTATGTACTGTGCGACATTCACACCATGCAGGTAAAAGCTGCCATTGAACTGGAACCCGGACAGTCTTCGCTGAACCAGCAGAAGCGTAACTTGTTCCTGAAAAACACCCTGGCCGCAGCCGGCTTGCCGTTCCTGCGCTTTAAAGCCAAGCCGGGTTACCGTGTAGCTGAGCTACACGACTACATTCATGGCAAAATTCGTCAGGCCGAGCACGTTCGCGCAGCCGTACCAACCAATAGAGACAAAGATAACCAGCCGATTGCCGCTTAACCATGTCCGTGGCAGTATAGCTGCATGAACACGGAGCTTTTAAACGACATTCTGTTATCCCCTGTGACCCTCGCTCTGCTGGCATTGCTGGCAGAGCGCTGGTTTCCGTGGCCGGAACAATGGCATCCACTTGCCGTTTTCCGGCTAATGGCTTCCTACATGAGCGGCAAGGTGAACAAGCCCGGACGCCCGGTCAGCCAACAACGTATTGCCGGTTTTCTGGCCTGGTTAACCATGTCGCTGCTGGTGCTGCTGCCGGCGGCTATTGTCTTTGCCGGTGCCGAAGTGGAGCTTGCCATTGGCTGGCTTATTCTATTGGTCAGTTTACGTCAGCAACCCGTTACTCATGCCGTGCGTCTGGCGGACAGCCACTTACAGCGGGGTCGTAAAAATGCCGCCCGCGCCTGGCTAAGCCGCGTCACCTGGCGCGACTGTGACTTACTCAGCGAACACGGCATTGCAAAAACCAGTCTGGAATTACGTGCCGCCAGTATTTTAGAACACCGCTTCACTCCTTTATTCTTTTGGTTTATTGGCGGCCCTTTAGCAGCGCTTGGTGTACGTACTGTCTATGAATTGACTCAGATATGGCCCATTGCTCAGGCTCGCTACCGCCATTTTGGTCTGGCAACTCACTGGCTTTACACCATAAGCCACTTTTTCCCTTCGTTTTTACTGTCGCTGGCAGCGCGTTTTATGGCGTTGTTTCAGCCCAACAAGCCCAAACTGCAGTCACTCAACCGTAACTCGTTGTTCCCGACTGTGCTGCTCAGTTGGTTGCAGAGTTTCAGTTATTGTCACCGGGTAAGCCTGGGCGGGCCTATACAAGTTCAGGGAATTCGTATTGCGCGACAGCGTTTTGACGGCCGTCCGGCAGAGTTGTTATTGCCCCGGGCGCAGCGCTGGCAATGGCAATGGCAGATCTTTTTCATTGCTTGTCTGGTTATTGCACTTTTTGCTCTGTTCATTTATCGACCCTGACCGACTCATCGGGTATACTACGCGCCCTAATAAGGCAACCATTTAATACTATGAAAACCATTGATGTAATCGGCATTGGCAATGCGCTGGTGGATCAGGAGTTTGAGGTCACTGATGACTTCCTCCAAAAGCACAATTTGAAAAAAGGCATGATGGAGCTGATTGACGAAGACGCTCAAAATACTCTGATTGCCGAACTCAGCGAACTGGGTGAATTAAAAAAGCAGTGTGGGGGTGGCTCAGCCGCTAACTCGCTGGTGGCTTTTGCTCAGTTTGGCGGAAAAGCCTATTATTGTTGTAAAGTTGCAGACGATGAAGCGGGTATGTTTTACCGTCAGGACTTAGAGCAAGTGGGTATTGAAACCAGCCTTAAAAAGCAGCAGAACCCGGGTATCACCGGTCGTTGCCTGGTCATGGTTACCCCGGATGCTGAACGCACTATGCGTACACACCTGGGCATTACCGCTGACTTGTCCACCGTTGAAATTGATGACCATGCGATTGCAGCAGCAAATTACCTTTATATTGAAGGTTATTTAATTACCTCGGAAATTGCCCGTGGTGCTATTCAGCATGCTAAAAAAGTGGCGCGCGATAACAACACCAAACTGGTTATGACCTGCTCTGACCCGGCAATGGTGAAGTTTTTCCGCGACGGCATTGATGAAATTCTTGAGGGTGGTGTCGATTTAATGTTCTGTAACCGTGAGGAAGCAGAATTATTAACTGGTAAGGACGATCCTCAGGCGGCTTTAAGCGTATTACTAAAGCAAGCCGACACGGTTGCAATTACTCTGGGCAAAGATGGCGCCTTAATTGCTAACCGTGAGCGTCAGGTTCATGTTCCTGGGGTGCCGGTTAAAGCTATTGATACCAACGGTGCCGGCGATATGTTCGCAGGTGCTATGCTGTACGGTTTAACCCGTAATATGTCGTTAGAAGACGCAGGCCGTCTGGCCAGCCACGCGGCCGCTGAACTGGTTACCGAATTTGGTGCTCGACTGGATAAAGAGCGTCAACAGCAGTTAATTGAGCGTGTTATGAAGGCTCAAACCGCCTGAACTCATTACAAGTTCACCGACAAGATCACTGAAAAAGAGAGTCGCTATGAGTGTAGAAAATTCGCAAGACTACAAAGTTGCAGATATTAGCCTGGCAGAATGGGGTCGCAAGGAAATTGCGATTGCTGAGTCCGAAATGCCGGCGCTGATGACTATCCGCCGCAAATACGCTGACAGCAAACCACTGGCCGGTGCCCGCATTATTGGTTGTATCCATATGACCATTCAAACAGCTGTGCTGATTGAAACCTTGCTTGAGCTGGGCGCAGAAGTACGCTGGTCGTCGTGTAATATTTTCTCTACTCAGGACCACGCTGCTGCCGCTATGGCCGCTGCCGGTGTTCCGGTATTTGCCTGGAAAGGCGAAACCGAAGAAGAGTACGACTGGTGCTTAAAGCAAACTTGCCACAAAGACGGCGAGCTGTGGGATGCCAACATGATTCTGGATGACGGCGGTGATTTAACCCTGATGATCCACGACGAATTCCCACAAATGCTGGACAAAGTACACGGCATTACCGAAGAAACCACTACCGGCGTTCACCGCCTGCTGGACATGCTGGAAAAAGGCACTTTGAAAGTTCCGGCCATTAACGTGAATGACGCCGTAACTAAGTCAAAAAATGACAACAAATACGGTTGCCGCCACTCGCTGAACGACGCCATTAAGCGCTCAACTGACCACCTATTGTCAGGTAAAAAGGCTCTGGTTGTTGGTTACGGTGATGTGGGTAAAGGTTCTGCCGCAAGTCTGCGTCAGGAAGGCATGATTGTTAAGATCAGCGAAATTGACCCAATTTGTGCTATGCAGGCTTGCATGGACGGCTTTGAAGTGGTTTCTCCTTACATTGACGGTAACAACAAAGGTAACGGCGAGAACATTAACAACGACTTGTTGGGCAATACCGACCTGATTGTCACCACAACCGGTAATATGGACGTGTGTGACCGTTATATGCTGGCGGCACTTAAGCCTACCGCTCTGGTTTGCAACATTGGCCACTTCGATAACGAAATTGACACGGCCTTTATGCGCAAAAACTGGCGCTGGGAAGAAATTAAGCCACAGGTACACAAAATTTATCGTTCAGACGATGATAACGACTACCTGATTCTGCTGGCCGAAGGCCGCTTGGTGAACTTAGGTAACGCAACCGGTCACCCAAGTCGTATTATGGATGGCTCTTTTGCTAACCAGGTACTGGCGCAGATTCACTTGTTTGGACAAAAGTTTGCCGACATGGACAAAAAGCAGCAGGAAGAATACCTGCGCGTAGAAGTTCTGCCGAAGCAACTGGACGAAGAAGTGGCGCGTTACATGGTGCAGGGTTTTGGTGGCGTTATCACCAAGCTGACAGCGGATCAGGCCAACTACATTCACGTTGATGCAGAAGGTCCGTTTAAGACTGACGAGTACCGCTACTAATGAGCGATATCATTTATCGTGAAATAACGGCTGCCGATATGGCGGCCGTTATTGATCTGGCCAACGAAGTTCATGGTGACAACTACCTGAACGAAGACAGTTTTCAGCAGTATTTAGCCGGCGGTACCGCTGGTAACGTACAGTTGAACTGGATAGCCCTGCGCGGCGATACGCCTTTAGGTATAAGAATTACCCTGGCCCCCGGACAATGGCCCATTGATGATTTTTGCACCCCTGACGCCTGGCCAATTCCGGCCGACAAACTGTGCTACTTTAAATGCGCCGCCGTATCGGAAAAGGCACGTGGCTTAGGCATAGGCAAAGAGTTGCTGTATCGCAGCATAGCTTCAGCCAAAGAGCTGGGCTGCCAGGGTGGCTTAGCGCATATTTGGATGCAAAGCCCCAAAAACAGCGCCTATGAATATTTCACCCGCTGCGGCGGTGAAATGATTAAACAACACGAAAAACGCTGGTACAAAGCCTCAGTAGAAGACGGCTACTATTGCCCTGTGTGCGACGGCACCTGCTACTGCGACGCCGGCGAAATGCTGCTGAAGTTCGATACGTAAGGCTCCGACTAGCGAGCGCTGAGGTTGCATGGGCTATTGTGGAGGACGCCCGTAAATACATCCCTGTAGGGCTTGGGCAGCGCCATCCATGGCGCTGCACACCTCCACAATAGCCCATTGCAACCGTCGGGCGCGCTCTCTACCCGGCATCTCACGTAATCGCAGCAATTTATCGTAAACATGGATATGCTAGAAGGACAGGTCATTCACTTGAGAGCGTTACGAGTGTTGAAGGCCTCTGTGGCGGAGTGTCGAAGGCCATGGATGGCCTTCGTCAAGCCCTCATGGATGAGCTTGTAGCGTCTCCGCCACAGAGGCCTTCAATGCTCAAGCGAAGCAAGTGAATGACCTGTCCTTCTCTGCTTTAATAGGTGGTGATTATGTATGATCCTTTGGTTAATGCGCCTCCGGGGCCTCATGATGCTCCTGAGCCTAGTTATTGGCAGCAGCATACGCAGGCCAATTTTCCGGAGTGTGTGGATGCGCCGGAGGAAGTGGAGTTTGCTGTTATTGGAGCTGGGTATACTGGCTTAAACGCAGCCCGGGTTCTGGCTGAAAACGGGCACTCTGTTGCGGTGTTTGAGGCTAACCAATTAGCCTGGGGGTGTTCCTCCCGTAATGCTGGCTTTGTAATGAAAAGTACCGGTCGACTGGGCTTGTCAGCCTGGGCGGAACGCCTGGGTAACGAAGTTGCGCAAGGCATTGCCGCCGAACACCAGAAAGCGCTGCAGTTGGTTGAGGAAACGGTACAGGAGTGCCCTCAGCATTGTCAGCGCCAAAACGGTGGTTATCTGAAAATAGCGCATAAACCCGGCGCCATTGATCCGTTAAAGAAACAGTATGACCAGCTCAAACAATTTAACCAGCCGGTGGAATGGCTGACGCACGAGCAATTGAGCAGCCTGGTTTCCAGCCCGCAGGCTCATGCGGCTTTACGCTTCACCGACTGCTTTGCTCTGAATCCTATGTTATTAGCTGCCGCCACCGCCCGACGGGCCGTTGCAGCCGGTGCGCAGTTAGTTGAGCATTGCCCGGTAACAAAGGCGGTGTCGCTTGGCGGCAAAGGCGTGTATTTGCAAACCGCTAAAGGCGCTGTACGCGCACGTAAGCTATTAGTTTGTTCTAACGGCTATACCTCAGGGCAATTACTTCCGGAGCTTGCCAGTCGCTCGCTACCGGTACTGTCGAGCATTATTACCACCCCACCTCTGAGTAAAGAACAAGTTGAAAGCATTAAGCTGTCACCCCAGTACGCCATAATGGATACTCGCATACTGAAGTACTACTTCCGCTTACTGCCGGATAACCGCTTATTGTTTGGCGGCCGCGGTGCCATACAGGGGAAAAATGCCGCCGATGCTGTTTATGCCAAACGTCTGCTAACGGCTCTGCACCAGACCTTTCCGCAACTGCGGGATATCAACAAATGGGAACACTTCTGGAGTGGCTGGGTTAGTGTATCACTGGACGATTACCCGCGAATAGGCAAAGTAAAAGACAATACCTACGCCAGCATGGGTTACTGCGGCGCCGGTGTTAGCTTTACCGCCTTAGCAGGCCAGCGACTGGCAGAAGCCGCCATGGAACAACCCCTGCCCGAGCTACCGTACTACCAGTCACAACTAAAGCCCTTCCCACTGCCGCGCTTCCGCCGCCTGGGCCAATGGCTCTACTACCACTACGGCCGCCTACTCGACTGAGACGGGACAGGCTATTCACTTGTTTCGCTTGAGCATTGAAGGCTTCTGTGGCGGAGACGCGACGAGCTCATCCATGAGGGCTTGACGAAGGCCATCCATGGCCTTCGACACTCCGCCACAGAAGCCTTCAACACTCGTAGCGCTCACAAGTGAACAACCTGCCCCTTTAGACTCTCTCATAAAGGCTTAAGTCGCTTCTTATCTGAAGCGGAAGATAGCGAGCGCGCCCAACGGTTACACAGGGCTATTGTGGAGGTGTGCAGCGCCATGGATGGCGCTGCCCAAGCCCTACAGGGATGTATTTACGGGCGTCCTCCACAATAGCCCTTGTAACCTCAGCGCTCGCTATTCTCCTCAGCTACAGGCCGAAGACGATTTTTTCGCTTTTGAGCATTCGGGCTATGTATTTCATGAGCAGCAGTGCGGCTGCCAGGGTGGCAATTGCGCTGATGACCGTTCCCATGACATTTACGTTTTCGCCGCGTATCAGTGACAGAAATGCCTGATGCTGACCGGTTAGCGGAAGGTAATAGAGGATAGGATTTTTAAGGCGTGCGAATTCCACACCAAAAGAAGCTGCCATTGGAATGATCAGCAAGAAGCTGATGTAGGTTTGTGCTTCTTTGAAGTTCTTCGCCCGGAAGGACACGAACAACTGCAACGCGGTAGCAAAGAGAGCTAACGGCACCAGCAGTATGAACATTAACGCCATCATACCGACACTGAAATTCACATTCATGCCAATTTCATGCAGTGGCACGTAGGCAAAAATAATGGGAATAAGTACCAGTGACAGTATTGCCCCGAACAATGAGAAGGTTGTTGCAGTCAGTGCTTTACCGGTCACTATATCCCAGGTACTTAGTGGCTGACTCAGCAGAAACTCCAGTGAGTTACGCTCGCGTTCACCTGCACTAATGTCTATGGCGACGTTCATGCCGGACCAGAACACGGACAGAATAATAAAGACCAGCACACTGCCCATGATCAGAGCCGCCTTTGAGCCACGGGTTGCCAGGTCCTGTTTCTGCAGTTGTACCGGCTGAATCACGCGTGGGTCGACGCCGCGCAGTGTTAAACGGTATGCGGCTATTTGGCTTGAATAAGCCTGCACTGCCTGCTCTACTCGCTTAATATCGGTTTGCTGTTTTTGTGCGGACCAGTCTGCCCGTAAAGTCACTTCTACTGGTTCTGCTTTACGAACGCTTTCCTGCCAGTTTTCAGGCAAAGTAAGGACTATAGGCGTTTCGGTTTTTGCCCATTCACCCTGCTTCTGGACGACGCCTCGTTCATTAAGAAAATCAACCAGTTGTGGTGCGTTTTCTTCACCTTCAATAGTAATTTCAATGTCGGCTTTATCGGTCAGTTGCGTAATCAGAAAAAAGAATGCCACGGCCATTAACAGTGGTCCGAAAAAAGCATAAGACATAGCTGCCAGAACGGAACGCTTGTCTCGAATTGCATCACGAAATTCTTTTTTCCATACAGAGGTTAATGCACTCATCAGGCTGCTATCCCCTCGTCAGTACCAATTATCTTCACGAAGGCATCTTCCAGTTGTGGCTCGCCTGTCATGTCGCACAGCTCTTGTGGGGTTCCTTCTGCGGCAACTTTGCCGTTTGCCATAACCACCACGCGGTCACAAAGTGCTGCAACTTCCTGCATTACGTGGCTGGAAAACAGAATGCAGGTACCCTGCGCACGCTGCTCGCGCAGCACGTCTCGTAAAATACGGGTACTCATTACGTCCAGTCCGCGGCTGGGCTCATCAAGAATCAAGTGCTTAGGGCTATGCACCAGTGCCTGTGCCAACGCTACTTTCATTCTCTGGCCTTGCGAAAAACCGGCTGTACGTCTGTCGGCCAACTCTTTGATGTCGAGCTTTTCTATCACTTGTTCGACAGCTTGCTTTTGCTTGCTACCGGTAAGACCGTGAAGTCCGGCGAAGTAAGCCACTTGCTCACGTACCGTCAAACGCTCGTAAAGACCGAATTTGTCGGGAAATATGCCCAGATTACGGCGGGCATCAATGGGGTTCTGATTCGCATCGACACCTTCAATTTCAGCTTTACCGGTATCGGCCTGCAGTAATCCGTAAATAATACGCAAACAAGTGGTTTTACCGGCGCCATTAGGGCCAAGGAGCCCGGTAATTTCACCGTCTTTTGCCTGAAACGAGAGCGAATCCAGCGCTTGCACATTTTTAAATGTTTTTGTTAGTGCATCTACGTTTATCATCCCTTATAGCCCCGCTGCATTTTGGTTCAGTACGAAAGGCTTAAGACTCTGCTTAGTTAAGCAACTGCCATCTATATTTTCGATTGAGCCCTGCTCAATAAAATCCGCAACAAGTTGATTCGCACATGTATGGCTGGCAATGGTATGGCCTGCGTTTGGCGCAACTAAGTGCTTACTGTTGGGCAAAGTCCGGTGTGCAATCTCTCCCCATTCAGGCGGTGTTACCGGATCTAACTCACCGGATAATAACAATACCGGTTTGTCGCTAACGACAGGATCAGACCAGTAACCAGGTACACTCGATGAGCGCCAACCCGCACACATATCAACAAAGGCGTCGCCGGTGCGACTGCCAATAAATTGATTGTCGCCGTCTTGCTCAAGCAGCTCTGGTGTGGCTCGTGGTAGGTCTTCAGAACAGACGACCGACAACATCAACCCCAAATAGATACTGCTTTGAGACATGGTGCCGCCCATGAGTCCAAGAATGGCATGGTAGTCTCCTGCCGCGGCAGAATGGATAGCATAAGGTAAAAGCTGACGAGTATTCGGGTGGTATAAAGCCACTCGCATAATGGAACTGAAACGTCCTGGTGTTAGTTTAATTTCGAGAGGCTCGAAGGACAAAGGATCACGTGTTTCCAATAAGATATTCTGAGCTTCAAGTTCAGCCATCACCTCATAATATTCTTGTTCAAGCTTTGGAAATTTCTCACGGCACGCAGTTTGTTCTGTGCAGTCTTCTAACATGGCATTAAATGCGTCAGCACCATGTTGACCAAAAGGACCAATAACAACCTGAGGTGGTGCAATTGCATCTAAAGTAGCGGTACGAACTGAGCCTGGAGCTTCACGCAAATAAGTAAGCCCTACCCGGGTGCCGTATGATCCGCCATACAAATTCAGTTGCTCAATTCCTAAATGTTCACGTACCCGTTCGAAGTCTTTTACCGCATTAACGGTGTGATATTGCGTTGTATCAGTATTAGGGTATTGCTTCAGGCATTCACGGCTCAACTCTGCAAGGTCTTGCTCATCGTCAGCGCGAATGAGTTCATCTGGCCGCTCGATATCGCATTTCAACGGATGACTTTTCCCTGTGCCGCGTTGATCGATTAAGAGAATATCCCGCTTCTGGCGCACTCCCTCAAACATTCGCGCTATCATTGGCGCAAGCTCTGTCGCCGCCTGCCCGGGCCCGCCTGCGAGAATAAGCATTGGATCAGCCTTGGCGCCTTCCTGAACTGCCGGCAGTACAGCGTAATAAATGCCGATATGCTTGCCTTCAGGCTGGTCATAATTTTCCGGAACTGACACCGTTCCACAATGCAATTGTTCCTGCACGCCGGGAAGATAACAGCTTGCAGCTTCGGTTGTTTTTGTCTGTGCCAAACTGCTCAGCGGAGCTAACCCCAATAACAGTACCGGCAAAGCTAGTGCCATCCATTGTTTCATAACGATTCCGTTTGTTTGCGTAACGGATCTATTGTCGTAGAGAACGGGGAAGAATTACAAGGTAAGTTACTGATTGAATTGTTAGAAGATGTAAAAAAGCCCGCAAACAGCGTTTGCGGGCTCTTGAAATACGCAATAAGTCTTTTAATTAAAAGCCAGCGCGTTCTTTAATTGCCTGAGCGATGGCAGTGTCGCCATGACCGTTAGACTGAGCCCACTCGTAGTCGCCTGAGCTTTGCAGTTCATCTACTGACAGACGACCAACGATGAAGCTACCAATTTCTTGTGAGCCGTTCGCCATTGCGAATTGCAGTAAGCTTTGTCCATTACACTGGATGCCGCTGTAGATATCACGTACACGGACACGAGAGTCACGCAGTTTCTTACGCATACGCATGGTGTCGTCACCTTGTACGTATGTGCACAAGCTCAAAGCTAATTCATTTGCTTCTGCGCTTTTTGAGAATGTTGCGCCTGTCGCTGCAACAGCAGCCATCAAGGTGCCTAATACAATCGCTTTCATGTAAAACCCCATCACAAGATTGTTCAAAAATTCATCAGGGATGATACTACGAACTCAAGCCTGCTGCAATGGCCTAAAATTGTTGTAAGTTACTGAATTTATAACTTCTTATTAACGTTTCCTGTCGAAAATAAGGGTACTGAAGTTATGTGAATTACGCTCGTCGGCGGCAAAGTTTTGCCGCTCTACCTCTTGCCAATCAGCGACTTGGAGATAGTCGGGAAAATAGGTATCGCCCTCAACATTTAGATCTATTTTAGTAACATATAGGCGGTCTGCGAGCGGTAAAAATTTTTCATAAATTTTTCCTCCACCAATGACCATAAGTTCATCAACCGGCCCTGCAGCCGCAATAGCTTGTTGCACACCAGATACCCAGATGACCTGACTGTCCTGATTTTCCGAACGATCCGTTCGACGGCTTAGAACGATATTTTTGCGCCCGGGTAAAGGTCGGCCAATTGATTCAAAGGTTCGTCGACCCATAACAATTGGCTTACCCAAAGTAATTTTTTTGAAATACTGCAACTCATCCGGAAGATGCCATGGCATTTTATTGTCTTTGCCGATAACCCGGTTATCTGCCATTGCAACCACAAGTGAGATTTTCATTCGGCGATACCCTTAATACGTAGCCTGACGTTTACGCCAGGAAACAATATCCCACCTGACATAAATGTCAGGCTACTTCTGATAAATAACTTCGACGTCGTGATCGTCATCATCGTCGTCGTCTTCGTCATCCTGCTCTTCTTCCAGCACTTCTTCGTGGTAGGTATCCCACATAAACTCAACTGGATCGGCTTCTTCCTGTTGTTCCGTGCTAGGTGCAGGTAAGGTCTCAAGGTACGAGATAACCTCACGACAAAGAGCATCACTGCCGCGTCCTTCTAACGCCGCAATTTGGAATACCGGGCCGTCCCAGTCCAGCGCTTTAACCAGCTCATCAACTTTTTCCTGAACTTCTTCGTCCAGCAGTAAGTCGACTTTATTGATGACCAGCCAGCGCGGTTTTTCTGCCAGTTTAGGACTGTATTTTTCCAGTTCATTGATGATGATACGTGCCTGCTCTGCAGGGTCGGTCTCATCAAAAGGTGCTAAGTCCACCAAATGCAGCAGTAAACGACAACGCTCCAGGTGTTTCAGGAAGCGAATACCCAGGCCAGCGCCTTCAGCGGCACCTTCGATAAGACCCGGGATATCGGCAATAACGAAACTTTGATGTGGTGCCGGACGCACAACCCCCAAATTAGGTATTAACGTGGTAAAGGGGTAGTCCGCTACTTTAGGACGCGCCGCTGAAACCGAACGAATAAAGGTCGATTTACCGGCGTTTGGCATACCCAGTAAGCCCACGTCGGCCAGCAACATGAGTTCAAGCTTTAATGAGCGTACTTCACCCGGAGTACCATCGGTTTTCTGCCGAGGAGCACGGTTCACACTGCTTTTAAAACGTGTATTACCTAAACCATGGAAGCCGCCTTTGGCGACCATTAACCGCTGACCATGTTGCGTCAAATCGCCAAGAACTTCGCCGGTGTCGACGTCGGTAGCGCGAGTACCCGGAGGAACCGGCAGCACAATATCGCTACCGCGTTTACCCGTACAGTTTTTACCCATACCATTTTGCCCACGCTCCGCTTTATGGAAGCGCTCAAAACGATAGTCGATAAGGGTATTCAGGTTTTCATCGGCTTGCAGGTAGACATCGCCACCATCGCCGCCGTCACCACCGTCGGGACCACCTTTGGGAATGTACTTCTCGCGACGGAAACTGATACAACCATTACCGCCGTCACCCGCATCTACGCGGACTTCTACTTCATCAACGAATTTCATCGCAATTTGCTACTTATCACTTAGAGAATACTGTGCAAAATTCTAGCACATATGAAAAAGCCCCGCCGTAAGGCAGGGCTTTCAGAACCGAAACTTTTCAGTTTATGTTCACGTTATTAGTCAGTAATAACGCTCACAAATTTACGGTTTTTGCTGCCCTTCACTTCAAAAGACACTTTGCCTTCTGAGGTTGCAAACAATGTATGGTCTTTACCAATACCTACGTTCGCTCCCGCGTGGAACTTAGTACCACGTTGACGAACCAGGATGTTGCCTGCTAATACAGACTCACCACCGAAGCGCTTAACACCGAGACGTTTACTCTCTGAGTCGCGACCGTTTTTAGTAGAACCACCAGCCTTTTTATGTGCCATGTCGTTACTCCTTAATTAGCTGTTGATACCAGTGATTTTCACTTCCGTGAACCACTGACGATGGCCTTGTTGACGACGAGAGTGCTTACGACGACGGAACTTAACGATTTTAATTTTATCGCCACGACCGTGATCAATCACTTCCGCTTTCACTTTACCACCGGATACGAACGGAGCACCGATGTTTACATCGTTGCCGTCAGAAACCATCAAAACCTGGTCGAATTCAACTACATCACCGGTAGCTGCTTCCAGTTTTTCCAGGCGGACGATTTGGCCTTCAGACACACGGTGCTGCTTACCGCCACTTTGGAATACTGCGTACATATTATTCTCCACAACCCTATTGGGCATCCAAATTCAAATCAGGGCGCGAATTGTACGTAATCCCGCCAGCGATCGCAACCCTTTATTTGAACTTAAAGGCTACGCCATCTGCCGCGCTTTGAGTTTCCGCGCCGCCTTAAATAGTGTACCATCCCTTTTCCGTTAAATTTTGTAAATAAACAGATATCTATGATGGATATGCAGTCCATTAACGCATTAGCCAAAGACGATATGCTTGGCGTAAATGCTTTAATAGGTGAACAACTTCAATCGGATGTTGCCTTAATTAACCAGTTAGGCCTCTATATTGTCAACAGTGGTGGTAAACGCTTACGCCCACTGCTTGCCATATTAGCTTGCCGAGCCCTGGGTTATGAAGGTAACGACCACCGCAAACTAGCGACAATTATCGAGTTTATTCATACCGCGACCCTGCTGCACGACGATGTCGTCGACGAGTCGGAGCTTCGCCGTGGACGTAAAACCGCTAATGCGGTGTTCGGTAATGAAGCCAGCGTGCTGGTGGGTGACTTCCTTTATACCCGCGCTTTTCAGCTAATGGTCGATTTAGACTCACTGCGGATTCTGCGGATTTTAGCGGATGCCACCAACGTTATTTCTGAAGGTGAAGTACTGCAGTTAATGAACTGTAACGACCCCGATACCTCAGAAGCCAGCTACTTCAATGTCATTTACGGAAAAACCGCCAAGCTGTTTGAAGCCGCAACTGAGCTGGCCGGCGTATTAACCGCACAGGACGAAAAAGTAACGCAGCAACTGGCCGATTACGGTCGTTACCTGGGTACCGCGTTTCAGTTGGTGGACGATTTACTGGATTACACCGCCGACAGCGAATCTATGGGCAAAAATGCCGGTGATGACTTAGCAGAAGGTAAGCCCACACTGCCGTTGTTATACGCCATGTGGCACGGCAACGAAACCGAGCAAAAGCTGATTCGCGAAGCCATTGAACAAGGCGACGGACGTGAGCACTTACAAACCGTGCTTACGGCTATGGAACGAACGGGAGCTTTGCAATACACCCGCGATAAAGCTTTAGAAGCCGCCGAACAAGCGCGCCAGTCATTAAGCGATCTCCCGGACTCCGACTACAAACAAGCCCTTCTCACCCTAACCCACCTGGCAGTGGACCGGGTGGCGTAAGAAATGTCTTGGGGGGGCAGGCTGTTGGCTTGCTTCGCTTGAGCATTGAAGGTTTCTATGGCGGAGACGCTACGAGCTCATCCATGAGGGCTTGACGAAGGCCATCCATGGCCTTCGACACTCCGCCATAGAAACCTTCAACACTCGTAACGCTCACAATCCAACAGCCTGCCCCTTTTAACCATCTTCTAGCCTGATAATTAAAAAGCTAACACTGTGTATCAATTGGAACATTTGAGCGTACATCTAGCTGGAAAAATATTGGGGAAGATCAGTATTGGCGAAAAGTCATTGCGGGTTATCTGGAGGTAGCCTGATATTCACATCAGGTGGAAAGTCCAAACATAGCTCCTGACTACATACCTTTCAGCAAGTAGCATGCAGATATTGGGGTTGGTCAGTATTGGCGATACGCCATTGCGGGTTATCTGGAGAAAGTGTGCAGCGCCAAGGATGGCGCTGCCCAAGCCTTACAGGGACGTACTTGCAGGCGTCTTTCGAAAGATAACCTGCAATGGCCAGCCAATGCTGGCCTGCCCCAATATTTTCAAGAGCGGATTACTGAAAGCTTAGCTGGCGAAGTCGATGCCTTTTTGGATGTCGCCTTTCAGGCCGTCGAGCATTTCGTCCATGCATTTTTGTTCAAAGGCACTAAGTTTGCCGTAAGACAGAATTTCTTCGGCGCCATTTTTGCCTAAGCGTACTGGCTGTGCGAAGAACTTAGCGTTGTCGCCTGGGCCTTCTACGTAAGTGCACTCAATAGTGTCCTGACCTTGCAGGCCTTTCAGCAATGACAATGCAAAGCGTGCTGCTGCCTGACCCATAGAAAGGGTTGCTGAACCGCCGCCGGCTTTTGCTTCAACGACTTCAGTACCTGCGTTCTGGATACGGTGAGTTAAGTCTTTGATTTCTTGCTCAGTAAACTCAACGCCTTCAACTTGTGACAGCAATGGCAGAATGGTTGTGCCGCTGTGGCCACCAATAACTGGCACGTTTACGTTTTCAGGGTTCAGACCACGTAGCTCGCCAACGAATGCTTCTGAACGGATAACGTCCAGAGTAGTAACACCGAACAGTTTACGCTTGTCGTAGCAGCCTGCTTTTTTCAGGACTTCGGCAGCAATTGGTACTGTGGTGTTTACCGGGTTGGTGATGATTCCAACACAAGCGTCAGGGCAGTTGTCTGCAACGCCTTGTACTAAGTTTTTAACGATGCCGGCGTTCATGTTGAACAGGTCAGAGCGATCCATACCTGGCTTACGAGGTACGCCGGCAGGAATTAATACGATGTCGCTGCCAACTAATGCTGACGCAAGATCATCTTTACCGAAGCCTGTTACTTTCACGTCGGTAGGGATATGACTTAAGTCAACCGCTACACCTGGAACTACTGGCGCAACGTCATACAGCGATAATTCTGAACCTGCTGGTAACTGGGTTTTCAGAAGTAATGACAATGCCTGGCCGATACCACCGGCCGCACCTAATACGGCTACTTTCATCTCAGACTCCGTTTTTGTTAGTCAATTTTAACTGCATAAAAATGCAGAATTTGGCGCAAAACTGTACTCCAATATCACTAAAAATACAACTTTGCGCGGTACACATTCAGCACTCGAATAGCGCATCTATATGCAGTACACTGGGGATTATTATAGCATGTAACCAGTATAGGAATTGAACTCTCTCATGGTGCAAGACACGTTACTCGAAGCTTTTAAAACCCTTCTTCGCGAAGAGCGTTATGGCTCACAGGGAGAAATTGTTAATGCCTTGAAAGACGAGGGCTTTGATAACATTAGCCAGTCTAAAGTCTCGCGCATGTTGAGTAAGCAAGGCGCGGTTCGTACCCGCAATGCAAAGCAGGAAATGGTGTACTGCTTACCGCCCGACTTAGCGGTGCCTTCCACTAAGGCACCATTAAGCCAGCTTGTACTGGATATTCAGCACAATGATGTCATGGTGATTATTCGCACCAGCCCGGGGGCGGCTCAGTTGATTGCCCGCTTGCTTGATTCGGTGGGTAAAAAAGAAGGTGTGCTTGGTACGATAGCCGGCGACGACACTATTTTTATCGCACCACTTAAGGTTGCTGATATCGACTTTACTCTGAAAAAGGTTCGGGAGTTATTTGCCAGTCAGGCGGTATTACCTTCTTCCTGATCCGCTACTTCTTTGTTGTCTTCCATAAAACGCATTGAAGGAACAAAAAAGCCGCAGTTGGATACCGCTTGCGAATAATCCAGTAAGGGGTCGTAGGCCCCTTGTTCGTCGGCGTAATATCGATTTTTAAGCCACTGCACCACCATTTTCGGTGTGTGACTAAAATACATAGCGAGCAGCCCCTGTTCGCGCAGGTCACCCCAGGGCATATTCTGCCGCAGTAAAGGAATGGGTTGTTCATTGCCGTCCACTAGACGACTTTTGGCTGCATGTGTAACACCTTCAATTTTAGCTTCGGATAAACGTTCGCCTGAGACTTTTTCACGCCCCATGAGTTGCTCTTGTTTTTCCGGGCCCAGGTAGTCCCAGCGGCGTAAGTCGTGACGAAACTTTTGTACGAACAAATAACTGCCATCCACAAAGTCGGCATCGTCTTTTTCTTCTACTAATGCCACCTTACGTTTGCTCATGCCTCTGGGGTTGTCAGGCGCATCGATAAAACCGGTCAAGTCGCGGCCGTCGAGATAACGGAAGGAACGAATTTGCTCGACCACTTCAATGTCATAACCAAACCATTCAATTAATGTGCGCCCGGCAAGGTAGTTAGCGTCGAAGCGGTCACAACGAATTTGAATGATGAGATCATAAGGGTGCCTTGGTGCTTCCCGGTCGCCGTCGGAAAGTTCGGGGAAAGCCTGCAAGTGAAGTGGCTTCTTGTGTGGGTAAAGAATGTCCCAGTAATCGGCGCCTATGCCGACAAAGCCTGTTAACATGGCTTCTGAGAAGCGGGCGTCAAGATCGCGTAAAATGGCTGGAAAGCGAGCCAGTTTACGGCGTAAACTTTCAACGTCGTCGCTCATGACATGACAAAACAACGTCAGACCATGCAGATTAGGTTCCGCGTAGACTCCTGACTGAGCTTTATCCACCCTATTCTCCCGTTTAACTGTTATTTTTGTGTGTTCGTTCTATTCGCTTTTACATTAAATAGCGCACGAGGCATTATAGAATGCCTGTATTCGTTATGACACCGCAAGGAAAAATCATGCGCAATCTGATACTTATTTTTGGTTTGCTTGGACTGACTGCCTGTGCGAGCACGGCAGACAATCAAACTCAGCGTAGCAGTGCTCAACAACAGACTCCGGCTGCTGAGTTTCATCAGTTGGCTGACACTATCTGGGAAGGACTGAATGAGTCCAGCGAAACCGAGCTGACCGATATGTCACCGGAAGCCTTAGAGCAACGTTACCAACAACGCTTTGAGTGGCTTGAACAGCTGAACGCCGTTAACCTTAACGAGCTAAGCCGGGATGACCAGATAAACCATGCAATGATTCACTACACCTTAAAGAACAAGGTCGATGAGTACCGCTTTAATGCGCACTATATGCCATTGACCGCAGAAGGTAGCTTTCACAGCTCTTTAGCTTTCATGCCTTCTTATACGTCATTTTCATCGGCGGAAGACTACCAGAATTACATAGCAAAACTGCGCTCAATTCCTCGTTACATGGAGCAGCAGACTCATTGGTTGCGTAAAGCGATTGAAGAAGGTTACACCCAGCCTGCAGCCGCTATGGCCGGTTTTGAAGAAAGTATACTGGCTTACATTGTGCAGGATGCTAAAGACAGCGTTTACTTCTCTCCTTTTGCACACCAGCCGGGCTTTGTTGATAGCGAACAATGGGAGCAACTTAAAAGCGATGCATTAACCGCTATTGATGACCAGGTGATGCCAGCTTACGACGACTACTTTACCTTTATGGTTACCGAGTACTTGCCGAGTGCACGTGAAAGCATTGGTGCCAGCGAGCTACCCAATGGGGACGACTTTTATCAGAACCGTATTAAGCATTACACCACGCTGAATATGACCGCTGACGAAATTCATGAAATTGGTCTGCAGGAAGTTGCTCGCATTCGCGGTGAAATGCTGGAAGCCATTGAAGCAACCGGCTTCGATGGTGACTTTGACGAGTTTGTTGAGTTTTTACGTACCGACGACCAGTTCTATCCGGAAACAGCAGAAGAGTTGCTACAGTACGCAGCCTGGATAGCGAAGAAAATGGACGGTGAACTGCCTAAGCTTTTCAAAACCCTGCCGCGTAAACCTTATGGCATAGCTCCGGTTCCGGCTGAGATAGCACCGAAATACACAACCGGCCGCTATTCAGGTACCAACCGCGATGACCGCGCTGGTTTTTATTGGGTGAATACCTACGCGTTAGACCGCCGTCCGCTTTACCAGATGGAAGCGCTGACGCTGCACGAAGCGGTACCGGGTCATCATTTACAAAACGCGATTGCGGGTGAGTTAGAAGACTTGCCGGAATACCGTCAGCAGACCTACATTTCAGCTTTCGGTGAAGGCTGGGGTCTGTATTCTGAGTACTTAGGGCTGGAAGCGGGTTTTTATGAAGACCCTTACAGCAACTTTGGACGTTTAAGCTATGAAATGTGGCGGGCGGCACGCTTAGTGGTGGATACGGGTATGCATGCCAAAGGCTGGAGTCGTGAACGCGCAATGGACTTTATGGCCAACAACACCGCGTTGTCACTGCATAACGTGAAAACCGAAATTGACCGTTACATTACCTGGCCTGCCCAAGCGCTTTCATACAAGCTTGGCGAACTGACTATTAAGCGTTTACGCAACGAAGCAGAACAGCAGTTGGGTGATAAGTTCGACATTCGTGAATTCCACGATGCAGTACTGGAAAACGGCAGCGTGCCACTGAAAGTACTCGAGCAGCACATCAACGACTGGATTGCTGAACAGAAATAGAACAGAACTCCCGCTATCAGGTAGGGGCAGGTTTTTCACTTATTTCGCTTGAGCATTGAGTACTTCTGTGACGGAGACGCTACGAGCTCATCCATGAGGGCTTGACGAAGGCCATCCATGGCCTTCGACACTCCGCCACAGAAGTACTCAACACTCATAACGCTCACAAGTGAAAAACCTGCCCTATCGACTTACGAACACACCGCTGACCAACACAGAACAATGACGTATCAGTTTTATTGCGCAGAGATCTCACTACAAAATCGTTATCTGGTAAACCAGCTCTTGGGTATTCTGTTTCTGTCGAAGAAAGGCCATGACGTAACTCGTTTTATCTTTCTCATCCAGACGAAATAAGATCTTATAATTATCTACTAGCATTACTCGATAGTCAGTGATACCTAACGTCTCAAGTTCATGAGAAATGGGGAATTGCAAAGGGTTATCGCCGAGTTTATTGGTGGCGAAATCAAGAAGTTGATGACCTAATCTAATAGCTTCTTCCTGGCCCAGAAAAGATTCCATATAGCGGGTTAAAACAGCCAGAGTCTTATAACTGAGCTCCGTAAAATGAACATCGTAGTTCATAACTGAGGACTAAAGCTCAAACTTCTTTGTACTGAGTTCACGCTCTAGCCTTTCTCTTGCTTCGCTAAGAGATAGAAGATTCTGATTTCGAATATCCCGCTCAGCCAGATTCATCAATTTAAGTGTCGCGATAGCTTCGTCTCTCTGTCGAGCGCTGGCTTCTGACTCAATACGGTATACCGGATTTCCACCCTGAGTGACAACAATAGGCTCTTCGACATTCAGTGACGCCGCATTTTGCTTAATGTAACTAATGGTTTTTATCTGCATAGATCTCTCCCGACTGAACAGTCTAAATATAGACTATAAACAGACCACCTGCAAGCCAGGATATCTCACCTGATGTGAACAACAGGCTACTGAATATCAGACACAAAAAAACCGCCGAAGCGGTTTTATAAGTTGCTAATGAGTGCGTTCAACGGTTGCGAGGACTCTTAACGAGGTGGGCAGCGCCATGGATGGCGCTGCCCAAGCCCTACAGGGAAGTACTTGCGGGCGTCCTCGTAAAGAGTCCTTGCAACCTAAGCACTCATTAAGCCACGTTGATGGTTGGGATGATGTTTTCCTTGGCCGCTTTTTCTGCGTCGCGGAAGGCATCCATCTGGTCGAAGTTCAGGTATTTGTAAACTTCGCCTGCCATCGAATTGATGTCCTGTGCGTACTCCAGGTATTCTTCCGGAGTTGGCAGGCGACCAACGATAGCACCGACAGCTGCAAGCTCTGCAGAAGTCAGATAAACGTTTGCGCCATCACCCAGGCGGTTCGGGAAGTTACGGGTTGAGGTAGACAGTACCGTAGCGCCCGGCTCTACCCGTGCCTGGTTACCCATGCACAGTGAGCAACCCGGCATTTCAGTACGAACACCATTACGCTCATAAATGTCGTAATAACCTTCGGCTTCCAGCTGGGTTTTGTCCATTTTCGTTGGTGGTGCAATCCACAGGCGGGTATTTAATGGGTCAGAGTTTTTCTCTAACAATTTACCTGCTGCACGGAAGTGACCAATGTTGGTCATGCACGAACCGATGAAAACTTCATCGACGTTGTCGCCGGCAACTTCGCTTAAGAACTTCGCGTCGTCCGGGTCATTCGGGCAACAAACGATAGGCTCTTTTATCTCGTTCAGGTCAATTTCGATAACTGTCGAGTAATCAGCGTCTTTGTCCGCACGCGTCAGCTCTGGGTTTTCTAACCATTCTTCCATCTTACGGGCACGACGTTCCAGCGTACGCGCATCGCCGTAGCCTTCGTTGATCATCCAACGCAGCATGGTGATGTTAGAGCGCAGGTACTCGGCAACCGACTCTTCTGACAGGTCGATGGTACAACCGGCCGCTGAACGCTCAGCAGAAGCGTCAGACAATTCAAATGCCTGCTCTACGGTTAAGTGATCAAGACCTTCAATTTCTAAGATACGACCCGAGAAGATGTTTTTCTTGCCGCGCTTATCAACGGTCAGGTGACCTTCTTTGATAGCAAACGCAGGAATGGCATGAACCAGATCACGTAAAGTAATACCCGGCTGCATTTCACCTTTGAAACGCACCAATACTGACTCAGGCATATCCAGTGGCATTACGCCGGTAGCTGCGGCGAACGCAACCAGACCAGAGCCGGCCGGGAATGAAATACCCAGCGGGAAACGGGTGTGCGAGTCACCACCGGTACCAACGGTATCTGGCAACAACATACGGTTCAGCCAGCTGTGGATGATACCGTCGCCCGGACGTAAGCTTACGCCGCCACGGTTCATAATAAAGTCAGGCAAGGTGTGCTGAGTTTCAACGTCAACCGGCTTAGGATAAGCAGCGGTGTGACAGAACGACTGCATAACCAGGTCTGAGTTAAAGCCAAGGCAGGCCAGGTCTTTTAACTCGTCACGGGTCATAGGACCGGTAGTGTCCTGAGAACCAACGGTGGTCATCTTAGGTTCGCAATAAGCGCCCGGGCGAACCCCTTCCATGCCACAAGCTTTACCGACCAGTTTCTGCGCCAGCGAGAAACCTTTGCCGCTATCTGCCGGTTGCTCTGGCTTACGGAATAAGTCAGATGGACCCATGCCCAGAGATTCACGTGCCTTTTCTGTCAGGCCACGGCCAATAATCAGGTTAATACGGCCACCGGCACGCACTTCATCTAAAATAACGCGAGACGCATAATCGTACTCAGCGATAACGTCGCCGGCTTCGTTCTCGATTTTGCCTTCGTATGGGTAGATAGTGATGACATCGCCCATGTTCATTTTTTCAACGTCGGCTTCAAACACCAACGCACCTGCGTCTTTCATGGTGTTGAAGAAAATTGGTGCGACTTTAGAGCCAATGCAGATACCGCCGGCACGCTTGTTTGGTGTGCCAGGCATGTCTTCGCCAATGTTCCACAATACTGAGTTGGTCGCTGATTTACGTGAAGAACCAGTACCCACTACGTCACCAACGAAGGCAACCGGGTGACCTTTTTCTTTTAATTCTTCAATTTGCTTGCCTGCATCAGTAATGCCTTCGCGTGGCATTTTGTACATAGCTTTGGCGTGCAAAGGAATGTCCGGACGAGACCAGGCATCGGGTGCCGGCGACAGGTCATCGGTATTCGTTTCGCCTGTCACTTTAAAGACGGTTGCTTTAATTGATTTAGGCAGCTCGTCGCTGTCGGTGAACCATTCAGCATTTGCCCAGGATTCAACCACTTCTTTCGCCAGCGCATTACCGGCTTTCATTTTCTCTTCCACGTCGTGGAAGGCGTCGAACATTAAGATGGTTTCTTTCAGCTCTTTAGCGGCCAGTTCAGCCAGCTGAGAGTCGTCCAGCAATTCCACCAAAGTGACGATGTTGTAGCCACCGTGCATATTGCCCAGCAATTTTACTGCGTATTCTTTGCTGACAACCGGGCTTTCAATTTCGCCTTTAACAATGGCGCTTAAAAAGCCTGCTTTAACATAGGCAGCTTCATCCACACCCGGCGGTACACGCTCGGCCAGAAGCTCAACCAGGAATTCTTCCTCGCCTGCTGGCGGATTTTTCAGTAATTCCACTAAATCGGCTACTTGCTCGGCGTTTAATGGCTTCGGAGGGATGCCTTCTGCGGCGCGCTCTTCCACGTGCTGACGATATTCTTTAAGCACTGATATTACCTCTCATTTGCTTGCATGAATTCTAGACGGTTCACTAGTGCGGCGCATTATACGGATTTTGCTGTTAAATTCCCATGACGCAGGGCTATAAATCAGATAATTCAGGGTATAAACGGGATGAATGCGCCCGGGTTACGGGCGCGGTACTCTTTGGACTATGCCGTACATAACCGGAACAACAAACAGGGTTAGTACGGTAGCAAAACCCAACCCAAACATAATCACCGTTGCCATGCTGGCAAAGAAGTCATCAAACAGCAGCGGTATCATGCCTAAAATGGTGGTGGCTGCCGCCATTCCAACGGGACGAACACGACTGACGGCGGCATCGCTTAAGGCTTGAACCGCTTCTTTACCGGCGTCCAGTTCTGTATTGACCTGCTCCAGTAACACCACGCCGTTTTTAATCAGCATGCCGGACAAGCTCAGAAAACCGAGTAATGCCATAAAACCAAAAGGTTTATCCAGCAACAGCAACCCGACAGTTACGCCAATAATAGACAGCGGGACTGTTGTCCAAAGCACCGCCGCCTGGCGGATACTGTTAAATAACAGCACGGTAATGATAAACATAACCAGGAAACCCATTGGCAGTGCGCCAAACAATGCTTTTTCGGCCTTACCCGAAGCTTCATGTTCTCCGCCCCAGGTAAGCTCATAGCCCAGCGGCAACTCAATGGCTTCCAGTTCAGGTCGGACACGCTCAAATACCTGGGCCGCCGTTTCATCGGTCAGTAGATCATGATCAGCCATAACAGTAAGCGTTCGCTTACGGTCTCGTCGCAATATGAGCGGGTCTTCCCAGGTTACATCTATCGAGCGCGCTACTTGCGCCAGCGGTACAAACCGGTCAAACACCGGGCTGTAAATTTGCAACTCCTGCCAGTTGTCCAGATCAACACGTTCGGCAGCCGGGGCACGCTGCACTATTGGCAGCAAGTCAGTTCCGTCGCGGTAAACACCGATTTGCCGGCCAACAAAGTTAGCTAACAGAAGATTGTTAACGTCTTCTTTAGTGATACCGGCGCGACGACCCGCCGCTTCGTCGTATTGTGGTCGCAGCAGCTTGGTTGGGTGGCGCCAGTCGGAGCGAATATTCACCGCCCCTTCGTCCTCGGCCAAAATACTCTGCGCTTTCTTACTTAATTGGCGCAATACGTCAATATCAGGTCCAGAGAAACGCGCTTCAATTTTTGCCGGAGTAGCCGGACCAATTTCAACCCGTATCAGTTTGTCCTCAACATCCGGATGCTCTTCACGAATACGCTGGCGAATGTCCTTCATTAACGCATCCATGCTGTCTTTGTCCTCTACCCGCACCAGCAACTGTGCGTAGCTCTCGTAACTTTTTTCCACCAGATAGGTCAGGGTAAAACGGGGCGCACCCTGGCCTATGGTGGTGGAGACCGAGGTCACTTCGCTTTTATCCAGCAGGTAGTCTTCCAGGCGCTTTGAATCCTGTTCGGTATGACGAATATCGGTGCCCTGTGGATACCAGAGATCCACATAGAAAAGCGGCGTTGTCGAAGGCGGAAAGAACGCCTGTTTCACCTGACCGAATCCGGCCACAGCAGCAACCAGCATTGCCAGCATCACCGCCATGCTGATAATGCGATGCCGCAGACAAACCGCCAGCATTTTTTTGTAGCCGCGGTATACCGGATGAGAGAAAACATCGTCCTGATCATCGCCATTACCAATGTCCTTCGCGGAGTATAAACGGTCGGCTAAAAACGGAATGAGGGTCAGAGCTGTTACCCAGCTCAATAGTAAAGAAATGAGCAGCACCCAGAATAAGCTTCCGGCAAACTCACCGGTAGCGTCTGATGACAAACCAATTGGGGCGAAGGCAATAATACCAATAATGGTTGCACCCAGTAGCGGCCACTGATTTTGCTTCACCACACTAACAGCGGCTTCTACTTTACTCATGCCCCGCCGCATACCAACCATAATGCCATCGGCAATGACAATGGCGTTGTCCACCAGCATACCCAGAGCAATAATGAGCGCTCCCAGCGATACTCGTTGCAGGTTAATGTCGCCCAGTCGCATGAAAATAAAGGTGCCAAGAACCGTTAACAATAATACGGTTCCAATAAGTAACCCACTGCGAAAACCCATGGTCAGCAGCAATGCAATAATGACAATAGCAACGGCTTCAACCAGGTTAAGCAGAAAGTCATTTACCGAGTTTTCGACCTGATGCGGTTGATCATAAATACGGTCTACCGACATTCCTATTGGTTTGGCATAATCCAGTTCATCCAGCCGTTTCTGGATACGCTCACCAACTTCAACCACGTTGACGTTGTCCGCAAAAGACAGCGCCAGCCACAGCGACGCCTGCCCGTTATAACGAACCACATGATCCGGAATCTCTTTGGTCTCCCGGTAGATGTTCGCTACATCATGCAAGTAGATGCGCTGCTCGGCCCCAGGGTTACTGATAACCAGCTTTTCCATATCTTCAACGTCGGCAAATTCGCCACTGGTGGCAATGCGCAAAGCTTCCTGGTCAACGGTTACCCGCCCGGCATTTGCTACGGCATTTTGCGTTTGCAGTAAACCGGCAATGCGGCTGGGTGGAATACCAAAGTTAGCCAGCCGTGAACGAGAAACTTCAACCACCACCTGTTCCTGTTGCTCGCCGGCCAACATGACCTTTCCAACCCCGTCAATCAGCACCAGTTCGCGACGCAGGAAGTCCGCGTAATGCTCAATGTCTTTATAGGAATAGTCTGGCCCGGTAATGGCCATCATCACGCCGTACACGTCGGCAAAGTCGTCACGAATAATAGGCTCGCCGGTTCCGGGGGGAAGCTGAGTTTTGGCGTCGTTAATTTTGCGCCGCAGTTCATCCCAAATTTGACGCAGGTGTTCAGCCCGGTAGATGCTTTTCATCTCGACCGTTATTTGCGATAAACCAGGCTTAGAAATGGACCGTACATGGTCGACGTAGCTGAGTTCCTGAATAGCGTTTTCCAGCCGGTACGTTACCTCTTCTTCCACCTGCTGCGCCGAGGCTCCGGAGTACGGCGTAATGACCATAGCCTGCTTAATGGTGAACTTAGGGTCTTCCAGCCGACCAAGCTGAGTAAGAGCAACCAGACCACCAATTAACAGAACCAGGAAAAACATCCAACTGGTGGTTTTCCGCTCCATACTGTACTTCGCAATATTCATTACAGCCCCCGTTCGCGTTGCCATTCACGAACTTGCTGATTTTCCTTCAGCTGATGGACACCGGCCACCACTATGATTTCACCGGCTTCGAGCCCATCCAGTACAGTGAGCCCATCGTTGGTCATTGGTCCGACATTCACCTTGCGCTTTTGTACACGCATGTCGTCGCTAACCACCCACACATAAGAAGCGTCCCGGCTTTCGGTAAAGACGGCTTTAGCCGGCACAACAATACCAATTTGAGAAGAGCGCAACACCTCATTAATATCGACAATAACTGTTGCCGTCATGCCCGGCAGCACATTGATGTCCTGCGGTTTAGGTAGCGTGAACACCACCTCATAGGTGTTGGTTGCGCCGTCGGATTGCGAGTCCCACTCTTTTAAATGAGCCGGATAGGTAAAACCCGGCGCTGCGTCGAAGCGCACTTCCGGTTGATAGTCGGTCTGCTTTTTCACCTTGGCAAAAAGCTTTTCCGGCACATTAATACTGATATCAATGGCGTTGCTGATTTGCAAAGTAACAATGGGCTGCTTAGCCTGGATGTTTTCATAAGCTTCCACCGCCAGATTAGCAATGACACCGTCAAAAGGCGCGGTCAGTTCGGTATAGCGCAGGTTAGCTTTAGCGGTTTCGTAGTTTGATTTTGCAACTGCAAGCTCTGACTCAATTTGGTCAAATTGTCCTTCGGACATAACCCCTTCGCTCACCAGAACTTTATTGCGTTCGTATTGTGATAGCGCAAGTTCATACTGGGCTTTCGCCTGGTCCACCGCCAGTTGATAGTCGGTCGGGTCCAGACGGGCAATAAGCTCCCCTTGTTTTACTTCAGTCCCAGGCCGCGCCGGCAGTTCAATAACTTCACCCGCTACACGAAAAGTCAATTGAGCCACTTTCGCCGCTTCGACCACAGCCGGAAACTCTCGTAGACGAGGACCATTGGCTTCACTTACCTGCATTAACCTGGCAGGTCGCGCTTGCTGTTCTTCACTCACTTCGGCTTTTTCGCTGCAAGCCACGACAGTGGCAGCGGCAACGACAGTTAAGAATATTTTAAACCAGCGCATGACTTAAATTCCGTTTTTTCCGGGATGTTTGATGGCAATAAGTTTACCGCAAGTATAGTTACAGTTATATTGAATTAAAATTAAAAAGACCATCAGTAAAACTTAATGAATTTATCTCACCTTCACATGATGATCACCGTTGCCCGGCTTGGCAGCCTGCAGAAAACAGCTGAACAGCTCGGCCGCACACAATCGGCTGTGAGCATGGCATTAAAGAAGCTGGAAGAGAACGCGGGTTTTGCCTTATTTAACCGTGATGGTTATCGTCTGGAACTTACCGAACAGGGCCACCATTTTTTACGTCAGGCAGAAGAAGTGGTGCGCCAGCAGCAGCGCCTACAGTCCCTGGCTAACCAACTGAAACACGGTGCAGAACCTTTGCTGACACTGTGCTATGACCATACCTGTGACAGCAAACTCTGGATGCCCAGCATTCAACACATTCAGCAACAATACCCCGCTACCGAGCTGCACGTGGATGGAGAATCACAAATGCGTGCTCTGAAGCGCATTGATAACGGTACCGCCGATTTAGCCCTGTGTCCCTGGCTGCCTTTGTTTCGTCAGTACGGTGACTTTGAAACCTTACCGGTGGCGCCGTTTGAATTAACGGTGGTTATGTCAGCCGCGCTGATGAAGGAGTTTGGTCGTATGCCGCAAAGCCGTCAGGATTTATTAGAACTACCAATGCTGGTTCCGCAGAACCTGGAAATTGGCATTAACTTAGACTCGGTATTGCGGCTGCCCAGCCAGCAGCGCATAAGAGTGAATGAGGTTAACACTCAGTTTGAACTGCTGATGGCCGGTTTTGGCTGGGGTATTATTCCAAAACACATTGCTCTGGGAGCCCTCGAGCAGGGTAAGCTGGTTGAAATCACTATTCCAGGATTCGTCCAGCAGGTGCGCTTGGAGATCCACTTAGTACGCTCCGCTAACAGAACTTTAGGCCCCGCCGCCCATGCCATATGGGAACGCTTCGCCTGACGATGGTGCCTGACCTTCACGTCAGGAGAGGCGGGGGATGGTAAGGGTGGCAGATTCCGAGCGCTGGAGGTTGCAGGAACCATTGAGGAGGACGCCCGTGAATACATCCCTGTAGGGCTTGGGCAGCGCCATCCATGGCGCTGCACACCTCCTCAATAGTTCGCAGCATCCGTCAGGCGCGCTTTACATCTGCCACCCTCATTCACCATCCCCCGCCTCTCCTGATGCAATAGGATCAAGTCACATCGGATCTTATTTCCGGGCCAGGTAGAACACGGCAGGGATAACCAGCATAGAGATCAGCGGGGCTAAAACCATACCTCCTACCATGGGAGCGGCAATGCGCTGCATAACTTCGTTACCAACACCCCCGCCCAGCATTATCGGCAGCAAACCAACAATAATGGTCAGCACGGTCATGGCTTTAGGTCGTACGCGTAGCAACGCGCCTTCTTCTACCGCTGCCTTTAACTGGTTTTTATTGTAAGCCACGGCTTTCCAGGCGTTGTTCAGGTACAACAACATAACCACGCCGAATTCCGCGGCGACACCGGCAAGAGCTATCATGCCGACAATAACGGCCAGTGACAGGTTGTAGTCCAGCAGATAAATCAGCCACAGGCTGCCGGTCAGAGCTAAAGGCAAAGTGCCGATAACCAGCAGTGCCTGAGGTAACGAACGGAAGGTCATGTACAGCAACAACAGAATAACCAACAGCGTCAGCGGAATGATCTCTTTTAAGTCACCTTCCACCTGTTGCATGGCTTTGTATTGTCCGGTCCAGCTCCAGTTGTAACCAACCGGAATTTCCATTTTAGCCATAACATCACCGACTTGATTAATGTAATCGCTAACCGTGATGCCTTTCGCTGGTTCAATAAAAACCCAACTGCTTAAGCGGGCGTCTTCGCTTTTCAGCATGGCGGGTCCCTGAGTCACCCGAATGTCAGCGACATCGGACAGAGTCAGCCATTGTCCGGAGGCAGATTTCACCGGCAGGGTTTGCAGCTTCTCTATATGGTCGCGTTGCTCCCGGGGATAACGCAGATTAATAGGGAAACGCTCATTGCCCTGCACCGATGTCGCAATATTCGCTCCACCAATGGCGTACTGAATATGGTCGTGAATGTCGCTTTGGCTAATACCGTAACGGGCGGCTTCACGTAGCTTCGGCTCTATTTCAATATAACGACCGCCACCAGAGCGCTCTGCAATGACCGAACCTGTCGCCCCCTCTTCAGAAAGCGTCTCTTCAATACGGGTAGCCAGCTTTTCTATTTCACGAAAGTCACTACCGCTGACTTTAATCGCTAACGGGGTTTTAACACCGGTAGCCAGCATTTCAATGCGGGTGCGGATAGGTTGTACCCAGGCGTTGGTCACACCGGGTATCTGCACCCGCTCATCCAGCTCAGCAATAATGTCGTCCACGGTTATGCCATCACGCCACTCACTTTCAGGCTTGAGGGTAATGCTGGTTTCTATCATGGTCATTGGTGCCGGATCGGTAGCCGTGTCAGCACGACCAACTTTACCAAACACACGCTCAACTTCAGGTTGTTCTGCAATGAGCTTATCGGTTTGCTGTAGCAACTCGCCGGCACTTTCAACACTGATACCCGGCAATGTCGTCGGCATGTACATGAGGTCACCTTCATGTAGCGGCGGCATCAGCTCGTAATTGAGCTCTTTATACGGGTGCCAGGCAGATGCTGTGATCAGAAGGGCCAGCACAATAATGGTTTTAGGAAACTTAAGTGTGAAAGCCAACAATGGACGGTAAAGCGCAATTAAACCGCGCGACAGCCAGTTCTTTTCTTCGGCAGGTATTTTCCCGCGCACCAATAACGCAATAAGCACCGGTATCAGTGTTACAGCAATAATAGCTGCCGCGGCCATGGCCAGCGTTTTGGTATAGGCTAAAGGTTCAAACAGACGCCCCTGTTGGCCTTGCAGCACAAACACCGGAACAAAACTGACGGTAATGACCAGTAGCGAGAAGAACAGTGAAGGCCCCACTTCGCGACAGGCTTCATTAACAATTTTCAACCGCGCAGCACCTTTTGCGACTATCTGATGCCGTTCCTGATAGTTCTGCAGATGCTTGTGGGTGTTCTCTATCATGACAATGGCGGCATCTACCAGTGCCCCAATAGCAATAGCAATTCCCCCCAGGCTCATAATATTGGCGCTGATACCCAGCATGTTCATGATCCACACCGCGAACAGTACCGACAGCGGTAAGCTGATAATGGCCACCACCGCCGAGCGCGCATGCCAGAGAAATAAAATGCACACCACAGCGACAAAGAACATTTCTTCAATGAGCTTGGTGGTGAGGTTGTCTGTCGATGCCTGGATCAGGCTTGAGCGGTCATAGGTCGGAACCACCTTAACGCCCTCGGGCAGGCCCTGCTTCAGCTCTTCCAGTTTCTCTTTAACGGCGGCTATAGTTTGTAAGGCATTTTCGCCATGGCGCATGACCACAATACCGCCCACGACTTCGCCGTCGCCGTTCAGCTCGGTAATGCCGCGGCGTACCTGGGGCCCAATGCGAATATCAGCCACTTCTTCCAGCAGCACCGTACCCTGCTGCTCTGAGGTGAGCGGCAACGGAATTTTGCGAATGTCTTCGACACTTTTCAAATACCCCAGGCCACGAACCATGTATTCAGCTTCGCCCATTTCAACCACAGAGCCACCTACTTCGTTATTGGCCTGCTGAATGGTTTGCTTTACCTGATTCAGGGTAAGGTTATAACGATGCAAGGCTTCCGGCTGAAGTACCACCTGATAGGTTTCGACCATACCGCCAACCGTGGCAATTTCTGCTACCCCCTGCACACTTTGCAGCTCCTGTTTTAGGAACCAGTTTTGCAGGCGGGTTAGTTCACCCAGGTTACGCTGGTTGGTCTCATCAACCAGTGCGTATTGATACACCCAGCCAATGCCGGATGCATCGGGACCTAATTCCGGCCGAACTTGGTTCGGAAGCTGGTTTTGCGCTTGATCCAGGTATTCGTTCACCCGGCTTCTGGCCCAGTAAGGGTCGGTTCCGTCTTCAAAAATAACGTAAACGTACGAATCGCCAAAGAACGAAAACCCGCGTACTGAGGTGGCTTTAGGTACGGACAGCATCACACTCGAGAGCGGATAGGTCACCTGCTCCTCCACTACCGCCGGCGCTTGTCCCGGGTAATTGGTTTTGACGATAACCTGAACTTCCGACAAGTCCGGTATTGCGTCCAGTTTGGTTTGCTGCAGCGACTGCCAGGCCCAGAAAGCCAAACCTAAGAACAGCAGTAACACCATCCACGAGTTACGTATGGAGGCTTCAATAATACGAGCTAACATAAAACCTCCTAGTGGTTATGTTGTGGCGCAGGGGCATCATCGCTGCTATCCAGACCCAGACCTTGCAAGCTGGCCTCTGAGTCCAGAAGGAACTGACCCGAAGTGACCACTAACTCACCTTCCTGCAGGCCTTCTTCAATGGCAATTTCATTACCAACACGCAGTCCGGTCGTGACTTCGCGCACTTCAAATTCGCGCGCTCCGGATTTTACCACCACGCGGTTATTGGCGCCGGTGACAATTAAGCTGGCAACCGGCACAACCACAGCATCTCTTACTGGCTCCAGTTCAATATGAGCCGTCGCCCAGAGTCCTTCACGCAGCCGATCAATGGAGTCATTAACCGGAATACGGACTTTGATGGTCTGGGTTACCGGATCAACTTGCGGATAAATGTAGTCAATGGTGTTCATCCAGTGGCCGCCAGGGAAGTGCTCAGAAGAAATATGGGCCATTTGCCCGGTTTTTAACTGTTTGCTGTAACGCGCCGGAACATCGGCAAAGAACCACAGTTGATTGTCCTGCGTCAGCGTCAGCAACTTAAGCCCGGGCGACACGTACATGCCTTCCTGAATATCCAGACTGGTAATATAGCCCGACTCAGGGGCGTAATAGTCCACCACATATTCGGTTTCGCCACCTTGCTCAAGCGCTTTAATCTGCGCTTCGCTCATGCCCAGCAAACGCAGACGTTGCTGCCCGCGGCGTTTAAAGCTTTGTTGGTTGTCGCCGTTGCGGATATCCGAGAGTGAATCAAGCAGTTGAAGATAGTCGTCCTGTGCCACGACCAGGTCGGGTGCATACAGACTGTAGAGTTTGTCGCCCTTTTCTACCCACTGTCCTTCAACGTCGGCGTGTAATTCTTCTACCCAGCCTTCGGCGCGGCTGTGGATATGGCGTTGTGCAGATTCCTGCCAGCGTACCTGAGCCTGCGCCATTAACTGTGGCTGCAAGTCTTTGCGCTGAGCTTTAGCCGTAGTAACCCGAATAGCCTGCTGACTGGACTCTGGGACGGTGAAGCTTTTATCAGCTTTATGCTCAGAATGGTCCTGTTCAGGTTCTTTCTTGACCAAGTCCATACCGCAAATTGGGCAGGTTCCCGGCTCGTCACGAACCACCTGGCTGTGCATAGGGCAAACATATTCGGTGCTCTGCCCGAACGGGTTTTGATCTTCTGAATGGTTGTGTTCCTGAGCCAAAGTTAAAAATGGGATCAGGATTAATATAGCTATCCAATAACGCATGGTATTTCCTCGAAAACAACGGTTTAAGACGTAAAAACTGGGCTTAAACTGCGTGTTTCGGCGGACGTATCAACGTTTCAGTAATAACCGGAAGGTTTGAATAGATAGGCTCAGCAGCGTGAGTGGAGGCTGCTGGCGAAAGTTGTTTGAATGGATTCATCAGTCCCAGTTGACCAGCGCAATGTTGCTCGCACTGCTGGCAAAAACTGTCTTCCATATCACTGCAGGAGGTTGCTTCTTCCTCGCAACAGTCGTGACTCTCACTCATTTGTTCTGATTGCATAGTAGAGTCAGACATTTGGGCAGGCATAGCATGCACCATTGGTGAGGTCATGGACCCCACCAAAAGTGTCATTGTAATTGCTATAACTGCCCAAAGTTTCTTCATATACGCATCTTACCAGATAATAACGCGGTTTTCAGGTGCGACGTACAACTCATCACCTTCTTCAACATCAAAGGCTTCGTAGAACGCCGGAACGTTAACTACGGTGCCGTTCACACGATACTCTGCTGGTGAATGCGGGTCGCTCATGACCTGCTCACGAACGGCGTCTTCACGGTATTTACCACGCCATACCTGTGCCCAGCCGATGAACACACGCTGTTCGCCGGTAAAGCCGTCAAGAACCGGTGCTTCTTCACCTTCTAATGACATTTTGTAGGCTTCGTACGCAATGGTCAGGCCGGCCAGATCACCAATGTTCTCACCCAGAGTCAGATCACCATTGATATTAAGACCTTCAATTGGCTCATACTCACTGAACTGGTCAGACAGTTTTTGGCCGCGCTCATCAAAGGCTTGACGGTCTGCATCGGTCCACCAGCTTTGCAGGTTACCGTCACCATCGTATTTAGAACCCTGGTCATCAAAGCCGTGGCCCATTTCATGGCCGATTACCGCACCAATACCACCGTAGTTCACCGCCATTTCTGCGTCCATATCAAAGAATGGAGGCTGCAAAATACCGGCCGGGAATACGATTTCGTTACGCACAGGACTGTAATAAGCATTAACCGTCTGCGGTGTCATACCCCAGTCTTCTTCGTCAACAGGACCGCCAATCTTGGCAATTTCTTCCTGATAGTTGAATTCAGCATAGGCTTTATAGTTTGCAACTAAGTCTGTGGCAGAAATTTCCAACTTACTGTAGTCGCGCCATTCGCTTGGGTAACCGACTTTAGGATCAAATTTTTCCAGCTTCTCTAAGGCTTTTTCTTTGGTCTCTTCAGTCATCCACTCCAGGTTACGGATTGACTGACCATAAGCGTCGCGAAGGTTCTCAATCAAACCTTCCATTTTTTCTTTCGCTTCTGGCGGGAAGTATTCTTTAACGTACACCTGGCCTAAGACTTCACCTAACACACTGTTGGTTGCATCTACTGCGCGTTTCCAACGCGGCTCTTGCTCTGGTGTTCCACGTAAAGTAGTACCGTAGAAGTCAAAGCGACGCTTACTGATGTCTTCGCTAAGTGCAGAGGCATACTCGTTAACCAGACGGAAACTTAAGTAGTCTTTCCACGCCTGTACGTCGACTTCGCTAAACAGCTGCCCAAAGTCTTCAAAGTACGAGGGCTGACGGATGATCATGTTTTCAACGTGCGATAAATCAGACGTCTCAATGAAGCGCTTAAAGTTGAAGTTTGCCAGCATGTCGGACACTTCATCTGCGGATTTTTTATTATAAGTTTTGTCCGCATTACGGCTTTCTACACGACTCCACTGAACTTCAGCTAGCTGAGTTTCTAAATCCAGGATACGCTGTGCCGCTTCGCCGGCGTTTTCCACACCAACCATGCTCAAAATGTCTTCTGCGTATTCGACGTAAGCGTTACGGAATTCTTCAAACTTCTCGTCGTCTTTTAGGTAGTAGTCACGGTCAGGCAGGCCTAAACCTGACTGAGAAACATACATAGCGTTAGTTTGTGGATCTTTCGCGTCTGGGTAGACATAAAAACCAAATGGAATTGATACACCACCACGGAACATGCGTGCCATATGCTCAGAAACAGAATCGTGGTTTTCCAGCGCCTGAATGGCCGCTAAGTCATTCTGAATAGGCTTAGCGCCCAGTTCATTCAAGGTTTCCACGTCCATGAACGCATTGAAAAAGTCACCAATTTTACGCTCATTAGTGCCCGGCTCCGGGTTTTCCGCTGCGGCTTTTTCAATGATATCGCGTAAACGTTTCTGGTTTTGCTGGCGTAAATCGAAGAATGATCCGACAGATGAACGATCAGATGGAATTTCTGTTTTATCAATCCAGGTGCCATTAACGTACTGATACAGATCGTTCTCTGGCTTTACGCTGTGATCAAAGTTTTCTAAGACAACACCAGAGCTCAGTTCTTGTTTTGCTTCTTCAGCCTGCCGGGTTTGTTGCTTAGACTCTTCCTGCTGTGGTGAACATGCACCCAGCGTTAATGCCATAGAAACGCCTAGCGCTACAGCGGTCAATTTTTTCATCGATTGTTACCCTTTCTTTGAGTGTTCATTATTTTAACCACTCTAAACTAGCGCATTGTTAAATTCAGCGCAAAAAAAAACGGCCACATTCGCGATGAATGCAGCCGTTTTACCGATGATTTATCGTAACAAAATGTTACTTCTTCTTTTTCGCCTTAGGATTCGGCATATCGGTAATGGAACCTTCATGAAGTTCTGCAGCTAAGCCGACTGATTCATGTAAGGTTGGGTGTGCATGAACGGTCAGAGCGATGTCTTCTGCGTCACAGCCCATTTCAATGGCCAGGCAAATTTCGCCAAGCAGCTCACCGGCGTTGGTACCACACATAGCACCACCAATAATCCGGTTGTTCTTATCAAAAATAAGCTTAGTCATGCCTTGCTGCGCGTTTGACGCAATAGCACGGCCTGAAGCTGACCATGGGAAGGTTACTGCATCGTACTCAATACCCTGATCTTTGGCTTCTTTTTCAGTGACGCCGGCCCATGCAACTTCCGGGTTGGTGTACATGATAGAAGGAATGACTTTAGGTTCGAAGAAGTGCTTCTTACCGGCAATAACTTCTGCCGCAACATGCGATTCGTGAACCGCTTTATGCGCCAGCATTGGCTGACCAACGATATCGCCGATAGCGAAGATGTGATCAACGTTAGTACGCATTTGGCTGTCAACATTGATGAAGCCACGGTCGTCAACCTTAACGCCTGCTTTGTCCGCATCAATTTTATTACCGTTTGGTGCGCGACCTACAGCAACCAGAACCGCGTCGTATTTCACCGGATCTTTTGGCGCTTTATCACCTTCAAAAGTGACGTAAACTCCGTCTTTTTTCGCTTCAACGTTGGTTGCTTTGGTGCTTAACATCACGTTTTCGAAGCGACCTTTAATTTGCTTGTTGAAGCTCTTAATAATGTCAGCGTCCGCTGGTGGCACCAGCTGATCAGTCATTTCAACAACATCAACTTTAGAGCCTAATGACGCGTAAACCTGACCCATTTCCAGAGCGATAATACCGCCACCTAACAACAGCATTTTCTTCGGAATTTCTTTCAATTCCAGTGCGTCAGTTGAGTCCCATACGCGGTCGTCGTCGTGTGGAATGAACGGCAATTTAATGGCCTGAGAACCCGCCGCGATAATGGCGTTATCAAATTTAACTTCGGTTTCGCCGTCGTCGCCTTCAACTTTAATGGTGTTGCTGCCGGTAAATTTACCGTAACCGTTGACGATTTTTACCTTACGCATTTTCGACATCTGACCAAGGCCGCCGGTTAACTGACCAACCACTTTCTCTTTGTGCTTACGCAGCTTGTCCAGGTCAATCTTCGGCTCACCAAACTCAATGCCTTCTGCGGCCAGGTGTTGTGCTTCTTCAATGTGCTTGGTCATGTGCAGCAGTGCTTTTGACGGGATACAGCCAACATTAAGGCAAACACCGCCTAAGGTGCTGTAACGCTCAATCAAAACAACATCCAGACCCAAATCAGCTGCGCGGAAAGCTGCTGAATATCCACCTGGGCCCGAACCTAACACTACTACCTGTGTTGTAATTTTGTCGCTCATGTTAACCCCTTTTTTGTCACGACCAGTTGAGCCACCGGCCGCGGTCAGTCAACGCTAAATGTGGCGCTATTGTAGCGCGAATTAATTCGTATTTCCCGTCCAAATTGGTGCTTAAAGCACCAATTTTCGGATATCTCCCAGTACACCGCTTAAGTAAGCCGTAAAGCGAGCTGCTTCTGCACCGTCTATCACCCTATGGTCATAAGACAACGACAGAGGCAATGTCAGACGCGGCTCAAACTCTTTACCGTTCCATTTTGGCTTCATCTCGTTACGAGAAACACCCAATATGGCAACATCCGGTGCGTTTACTATTGGTGTAAAGGCTGTACCACCAATACCGCCAAGACTGGAAATTGAGAAACAGCCACCCTGCATATCAGTAGCTTTCAACTTACCGTCACGTGCTTTCGTGCTAATTTCGACCAGCTCTTCTGACAGCTCGTAAATGCCTTTTTGGTCAACATCGCGAATAACCGGAACAACCAGACCATTTGGTGTATCTACAGCAATACCAATGTGCACATACTTTTTCATGTACAAGGATTCGCCTGATTCCGACAACGAGGAGTTGAAGGTCGGGAACTCGCGCAGTGCTTTGGCACAAGCCTTAAGAATAAACACCAATGGCGTGATCTTGAAGCCAAGGTCTTTTTTCTTAGCCACTTCGTTTTCTGATTTACGGAAGTTTTCCAGCTCGGTGATATCCGCTTCGTCGAATTGCGTAACGTGCGGTATGGTCACCCAGTTGCGGTGCAGGTTAGGTCCTGACTTACGCTGAATGCGTGACAGTTGAACCTCTTCCACTTCACCAAACTTGCTGAAGTCGACCTTAGGTGGATCAATCACCTGCAGTCCACCACCGCCCTGGCCAGTTGCGCCCGCAACGGCTTTCGGACGAGAGAGTTCGTATTTAACGAAATCTTGTACGTCTTCTTTCAGTATACGGTCTTTAGGTCCGCTGCCTTTGACTTGTGACAAGTCGACACCAAACTCACGCGCGACACGGCGTACCGCAGGCGACGCATGCAAAATTCCTTCTTTTCGGTCGCTACGCTGACTTGGGTGATCAGGTACCGGCGGCTGGCGTTCGCTACTTGGCTTAGCACTGCTGCCGCTGTCTTTTCCTTTGTCCTGATCTTTGTCATCAGATTTCTTATCCGACTCCTTGCCAGACTCTGACTTATCTTCCTTCGCGGAATCGTCTTCTTCTGCTTCGGAATCGTCAGCGCCACCCGATACTTTCAGTTTCGCAATGACAGAACCCTGCGACACTTTATCGCCGACATTGACCAGCATTTCTTCAATTTCACCGTCTTCCGGGCAAGGCACATCCATAGTGGCTTTGTCGGTTTCCAGTGTAATTAAGCCGTCTTCGGCAGAGACTGAGTCGCCTTTAGAGACCAAAATCTCAATAATTTCGACGTCTTCTTCATCACCAATGTCCGGGACTTCCACATCAATGACTTTACTCTCGCCTGAGGACTTCTTCGGCTCAGAAGATTCTTTCTTCTCTTCTTTGTCCTCATCTTTCGACTCAGACGCTTTTTCTTCGTCTTTATCGTCAGACTTGTCTTCTTTTTCCTCTGACTTTTCGTCTTCTTTCTCTTCTTCGTCATCCGAAGAGTCAGAGTCGCCGGCAGCTTCAACAATAGCCAGTACATCGCCTTCGCTGATGGTATCGCCAACTTTTACCTTCAGCTCAACAATTTTACCGCCTGAAGATGCCGGAATATCCATTGACGCTTTGTCACTCTCAACCGTCACAATACCGTCTTCTTGTTCAACGGTATCGCCTTTACTGACGAGAATTTCAATGACTTCTACTTCTTCTCCGCCCACGTCGGGGACTTTGAGTTCGATTTGATCGGCCATCTCAGTACCTCCTTACGCCAAACGTGGGTTGAGTTTGTCAGTGTCGATATCGTAGTCTTTGATAGCTTTCGCTACCACTTTCTTATCGATATCACCTTGATCCGCTAACTCTTTTAGCGCAGCAACCACAATGTATTGCGGATTAATCTCAAAATGCTTACGCAAGTTAGCGCGGCTGTCCGAGCGTCCAAAACCGTCGGTACCCAGTACACGGTAAGAGGTTGGAACCCAGGCACGAACCTGATCAGCATACAACTTGATGTAGTCGGTTGCTGCTACAGCAGGTCCTTTCGCTTTCTTCATGGCTTGTGTGATATAAGCTTCTTTTTCTTTCTTCTCCGGATGCAGCATGTTCCAGCGGTCGGTATCCAGACCGTCACGCGCCAGCTCGTTGAACGAGGTCACACTGTAAACCGTTGAGTTAATGTCGTAGTCTTCCGACAGAATTTTCGCCGCTTCGCGTACTTGCTGCAAAATAGTACCACTACCAAGCAACTGCACATCGCCCTTGGCTTTTTTCTTCGCTTTTACTTTATCCAGCTCGTAAATACCTTTTACGATGCCCTCTTCGACGCCTTCCGGCATTTCTGGCTGATGATAGTTTTCATTCATTACGGTGAGGTAATAGAAAACGTTTTCCTGATCGCCAAACATGCGCTTCAGGCCATCGTGCACGATAACAGCAATTTCATAACCATAAGTCGGGTCATAGCTAATGCAGTTTGGCACTGTGCCGAAGTGAACCAGGCTCTGTCCGTCCTGGTGTTGCAGACCTTCACCATTGAGCGTTGTTCGACCGGCGGTACCACCGACCAGGAAGCCACGCGTCTGACTGTCGCCTGCTGCCCAGACTAAATCGCCCACGCGCTGGAAACCGAACATAGAGTAATAAATGTAGAACGGAATCATGGGTTCGTTGTTCAGCGAGTAGCTGGTACCCGCTGCCACCCAGGACGCCATAGCACCCAGTTCGTTAATGCCTTCCTGAATAACCTGACCTTTTTGGTCTTCACGATAATAGGCGACCTGATCTTTATCTTGTGGTGTGTATTTCTGGCCATGGTGAGAATAAATACCCACTTGACGGAACAGACCTTCCATACCAAAAGTACGGGCTTCGTCCGGAATAATTGGCACAATACGTTTGCCAATTTTCTTGTCTTTCAACAATGCTGTTAAAACACGGACAAAGGCCATAGTCGATGAAATTTCCCGGTCTCCTGAACCTTTCAATACCGCATCAAACGCCTTCAATGCCGGCAACTCCAGTTCCACATCCGTTTCCGGGTTTCGTACTGGCATATAGCCACCAAGCTTTTCGCGACGCTCGTTCAGGTACTTCATTTCATCGCTGTCTTCTTCAAACTTGTAGTACGGCAAGTCTTCCAGTTCGTCGTCTTTAAACGGAATGTTGAAACGGTCACGCATATGCTTAACCGCATCCAGATCCATCTTCTTAACCTGGTGCGCGATGTTCTTACCTTCACCGGCAGCGCCCATGCCATAACCTTTAACGGTTTTCGCTAAAATAACCTGTGGGCGACCTTTGGTGTTCACCGCTTTGTGATACGCCGAGTAAACTTTTACCGGATCGTGACCACCGCGGTTTAAGCGCCAGATGTCTTCGTCTGACAAGTTGGCAACCATTTCTTCAGTTTCAGGGTACTTACCAAAGAAGTTCTCACGCGTGAACTTACCGCCTTTGGCTTTAAAGTTCTGGTAGTCACCGTCAACGGTTTCTTCCATCAACTGCTGTAATTTACCTTCGGTATCACGATACAACAGCGGATCCCAGTAGCGGCCCCAGATAACTTTAATCACTTCCCAGCCAGCACCGTGGAAGTTACCTTCCAGTTCCTGAATAATTTTGCCGTTACCACGAACCGGGCCGTCTAAACGCTGCAGGTTACAGTTGATAACAAAGGTCAGGTTGTCGAGTTCTTCACGAGCGGCCAGACCAATAGCCCCCAAGCTTTCCGGCTCATCGGTTTCACCGTCGCCTAAGAAGCAATAAACACGCTGTTTTGAGCAGTCTTTAATACCACGGTCAGTCAGGTACTTCAGGAAGCGGGCTAAATAAATTGCCTGAATTGGACCTAAGCCCATAGAAACCGTCGGGAACTGCCAGAAGTCAGGCATTAAATGTGGATGCGGATAGGAAGGTAGACCTTTACCATCCACTTCCTGACGGAAATTATTAAGTTGTTCTTCGGTTAAGCGTCCTTCAATGAAAGCGCGACCGTAAATACCAGGTGACACATGACCCTGGATAAACAGGAAGTCTCCCCCGTCACCTTCACTTGGTGCGCGGAAGAAGTGGTTGAAACCAACATCGTACAACATGGCAGAAGAAGCGAAACTGGCAAGGTGGCCGCCCAGCTCTTCGCCTTTTTTTGATGCCCGCAACACCATCATGGCAGCATTCCAGCGAATAGCTGAGCGAATCCGCGATTCCAGCGTCTGGTTGCCCGGCATGGTTGGTTCCTGACTAGCCGGAATGGTATTCAAATACGCAGTAGTTGGCTTGTAAGGTAAATATGCACCGTTACGACGGGCTTTGTCGACCAGTTGTTCTAACAGGTAATGCGCGCGCTCCGGGCCTTCTGCCTCAAGCACACCTTCAAGAGCGTCTAGCCACTCCTGAGTTTCCTGCTGATCGACATCTTTGTTTAATTCTTCACTCATAGCTATTCCTTACCTTTTTATCAATTCAGGAACGTCGTAGCGAACGTTGAATACGTGACTGTTCTTTGCCTAATTCCAACAATGTCTGTTCAATATAGGCCAAATGTTGGTGACACGCATCCCGCGCTTGCTCCGGTTGACCTGCAACAATAGCGCTAACCAGTTGCTGCCGGTGTTGATTCAGTTTTTCCAGCAGGTCGTCGCGACCCGCTAATATTTCCAGGTTCTGCCGAATATTCTCGGCCAATAATTCCTGCATGCCCTGAATGACATGCAACAAAATAACATTGTGTGATGCTTCTGCAATACGGTGATAAAACTCGACGATGGCATTAACCTGCTCATCGATAGTGCTATTTTGGCTATGGCCTAAGCCTTTTATACTCTCTGAAATACGATCCAGATCGGCATCGGTTCCTCTTAACGCAGCATAAAAGGAGGATATGCCCTCCAGCGCATGACGAAACTCAAGCAAATCAAACTGCGACTCAGGGTGCTTGGCCAAGAGCTCAAACAGTGGCTCTGTTAGTTGCTCATTGATGCTATTCACAACGTAAGTTCCGCCGCCCTGGCGACGTTCTACCACACCTTTGGCTTCCAATTTTTGAATGGCTTCGCGCAGCGATGGGCGTGAAACATTAAATTGCTGAGCCAGTTGCCGCTCTGCCGGCAGTTTTTGCCCGGCACTAAGCCGACCATCGACGATCATCTGTTCCAGATGCGCCACGATAGTGTCGGAAAGCTTCGTCTGTTTTATGGGTAAATCTGGCATAACGGTAAATTGGTCAGACCAAAAGATGCGGTTATTCTAAATCATTTAACGGCTGAGCCCAAATTTTTCTCAGCTGGTACTACCTCTAGCTGACCCAGCCTGTCAATGTCAGCACGGCAATAGCACAAACCCAGAATATCTGTTGTCGGCGCATCAGGCGCAACTGGCAGGCAGCATGTTCGGTTCGGTCATCCGGGTGTTGCGGGTTGTCTTCTGCTTTACTGGCAACATTAAACAGAAGCTTATCCGGATCGGCCTTTGGATTCAGGCTTTGTTGCAACCACTCGGGAAGCGCCCGTGAGAAGTGACCAACTATCAATAAACCAAAAGCTGCCAGCCTTACCGGAACCCAGTCAGCAAACCACAACAGTTGCTGCCAGAGGCTAACCGATTCTCCCTCGCGCTGCTGGGTTTCAGCGTAGCGCAGAGTGGCATAAACCAAGGCTCCAAAGCTGCCAAACAACACGAAGTAAAACATCACGGCAATATATTGTCGGTAATTGATCCAGATTAAAGAGTCGCTAATTTGGTGAGGCTGATGACGCCCGGCAAATTCAGTCAGAGACTGTTGATGTTCAATAATACTTGGCTCATCTCCTCTGTTAGCTGCTTTTAAATATTCTTTGTAGTTTTTCCGGGCCGGTTCACAGTTAAAAGCCAGCAGCAGCGCAAGAATACTGACAATAAAAGTCACCATCAGGTTGTCCAGTAGCACCACCAACAGACCAACAGCCAGTGCCGGTATCAACAAACGCACAAGCTGTAAGGGCTCGCTCTCCCATTTTTCATCCTGCAGACGGGCTGAGCTCCAACGTTGCCAACGTTCCATATAGAAAGCCCAGTGCAAGAATGCAGGGCTGTGGTACAAACGCTCAACGCTTAGTGCTATCAGCAACGCAATGAGGACCATTCATGACTCCTTATAGGGCATTTAAATAGGTTTGCCAGTCAAATTCACTGCCCGGGTCGGTCTTGCGGCCCGGAGCGATATCCTGATGACCGACAATACGACGACGGTTTAATTTTGGGTATGTGGCGATAAGCGCCTCGGTTACCTGGATTAATTGTTGATACTGTTGTTCAGTATAGGCGGTGTGATCGGTTCCTTCGAGTTCAATACCTATACTGAAATCGTTGCACCGCCGGCGCCCGCAATACCTTGACTGGCCAGCATGCCACGCACGCTTATCAAAAGGAACGTATTGTTCCAGCGTGCCGTCGCGGCGGATAACACAATGCGCGGACACTCGAAGTCCCTGCAGTATAGAAAAGTCCGGGTGTGCGTCGGTTTCCAGCTCACCCATAAACAATTGACGCACGTATGGCGTACCGTATTCCCCCTCGGGCAGGCTGATGCAATGAATAACCAACAGACTGATCTCGTCTGTCTGTGGACGCTCATCGCAGTGCGGCGACGGGTATTGAACTGCCGTTGTTATTTTATGATTTTTTATCGGGTCGCTTTTCACAGGCTCAACAAAACGGTAAAGTTTGCCCCCTAGTATCCGTATTGTCTGCTAAAAGGTAAAGCCATCTATGAGTCAGCCCGAGCTGCAACTTGCCATTCAGGACGGCGTAAGCGCCGCACTGAAGGAAGATTTATCCGGCGAAGACGCCAGTTATGATATTACTGCGCAATTGATTCTTGAGCAGAGTCAGTCCCGTGCCAGCATTATCACCCGGGAAGAAGCGGTGGTTTGTGGGTGTGGCTGGGTCGATCAAGTATTCCGCCAGCTTGGGCAAAAAGTGGAAATTGAATGGCTGGTGAAAGACGGTGATAAGGTGGCAGCGAATACGGAACTGTGTCGTCTGAAAGGACCAAGTCGCATTTTGCTGACCGGAGAGCGCACTGCACTTAATTTTTTGCAGACCTTGTCTGCAACCGCCACCACCACATACCAGTACAGTCAACTTCTGAATGACTACAAAACGCAGCTGCTGGATACGCGTAAGACCTTGCCGGGTATGCGATTAGCACAGAAATACGCGGTGCGTTGCGGCGGCGGCGTGAACCATCGTATCGGTTTGTTTGACGCCTACCTGATTAAAGAGAATCACATTTTTGCCTGTGGTGGCATAGCTCAGGCCGTTAAAGCAGCAAAACAACTGAATCCGGGTAAAACGGTGGAAGTTGAAGTTGAAAACCTGGATGAATTCTCGCAGGCGTTAGCCGCAGAAGCCGACATCATTATGCTGGATAACTTCAGTATCGCTGATATCGAGCAGGCCGTGCAGCAGAACAAAAACAACTCGTCACACCAGGCTAAATTAGAAGTTTCCGGTAATGTCACCGATGAGCGTTTGCAAGAATTAGCGGCTACCGGTGTGGATTTCATTTCTTCCGGCGCTTTGACTAAAAACATTCAAGCCATTGATTTATCAATGAGAATTTCCCAAGATAGTGAATAACTTACAGAGAAATAGAATTTACTAATTGGCCAGGGTAAGCCACAGTTTCACTGTTTTTAACAGGGAGCTGTCTAATGCAGGATGCACATTCTTACCGTTTACCCGGAGCCGGTTTTAGCTTAATTGAAATGATGGTCGTGGTGGCCATCATTGCCATTCTCTCCGCTATTGCGGTTCCGTCATATACCTACTATACGCAGCAGGCTAAAGTCAGTAAGGCGCTGGCTCATGCTCAACCATTGCAACTGGGTATTGCCCTATGCTGGCAAATTGAGGGACAGTTAAACCAGTGCAATCAGGCCGGAAGCCAGGGCATTCCTGCAGTCCCGGCACCACTACCTGATGAACTCAGTGATTTGAGCCTGACACAGGCGGCTGCCGTGCGACTGACCCTGAACTCTGTCAGTATTAATAACCAACCTCTGCAAATTGAACTGACACCCAATGCGGCTAATACGCACTTAGACTGGAGTATCGCCTGCTCAGACTATGGTGAGTCTCGCAGTGTCGTGCAAAACTGTGAACGTCAGGTAAGTTACTAATGTCTGTTATCGGTCGCTGTTCACTGGCTCATCTGAAGCAGGTATCAGGTAGTACAGACGATCCGTTTCTTAAGCAACACGGGTTGCAGCCTTTTGCCAGTACTCAACACTGGGAGCTATTAATACAACAACCCGGTTTTCCACCGGTAGATGCCGTGCTTTTGAGCTTTTACAGCAATAAAAAAGTGATGGTACTTCGCGGGGAAGGTCAACTTCCGGGAGTTCAGATAAGCCATGACTCCGTCGTCGATTATGTTGACCAGCTGTTGCTGTACTGCGCGGCGGAAGGCCTGTCAGATATTCATATACAACCTCAGGAAAGTGGCATTACTGTGCGAGGCCGCATAGCCGGCGAGCTCTCTCGCTTAGATGTGCTGCCCGCAGACTTTGGGCAGCAGATTTACTCCCGAATTAAGGTACTGGCTAATCTCGATCTCACTGAACTACGTCAACCGCAAGACGGTCGTTTGTCGGTGCGTGCTGAGAATAGCCGCCAACACGAGTTTCGCTTAAGTTGTTGCCCCGTCATTGGGGGTGAAAAGCTGGTGCTGAGATGCCTGCAGCCAACGCAGAGTATTACGCCCCTGCAGCAAACAGGGTTACTGGACGCGCAATACCGATGGTTTGCCCATTGCCTGAGTCAGCCACAAGGGTTAATTTTGGTTACCGGCCCGACCGGTAGCGGCAAAACCTCGACCTTATACAGCGCCATAAGTCAGTTAGACGCAGAGCGATGCAATATCTGCAGTGTTGAGGACCCGGTTGAAGTCCCCCTGCCCGGTTGCAGCCAGGTGATGGTCAATCATCGACAAGGGCTCACCTTTGCGTCTGTGCTCCGCGCTCTGCTAAGGCAGGACCCGGATGTCATGCTGATTGGAGAGATTCGGGACTCTGAAACAGCAAAAATTGCAGTGCAGGCAGCGCAGACCGGGCACCTGGTTCTGACCTCGATGCATACGAACAGCTGTCTCGACAGCTTGAAACGCTTACAGTCTCTTGGCATCAACCCGCTGGACATCCGCAGTTCACTCAGTCTTATTGTCAGTCAACGGCTATTTCCGGTACCCGCAACTGCTGAAAATAAGCGTCAAGCAGTGTTTGAGGTCGTCCCCTGGCAGGAGCAGGCGGAGAAATTCATCGACCTTAAGACAAATACAGCGGATCTGCGTCGTTATCTGGAGTCATTGCAGCTGCCTGATTTCTCTCAAGCTTTGCAAAACTACATAGACGCAGGTCAGATCAACCGCAAAGAAAAAGAACGGTTCACCTATGATGCCGATTAATCATTGCTGGTACTGGCAAGTGGGTAAGCAGTGCGGGTTTGTTCATGCCGACTCGGCACTTCAGGCAAAACAACTGTTAGCGCAGCACAAAATAAACAGTGCGGCAGTAAAACCTTTGTCGGCCCACAAACTAAAAGGCTATAAACCCCGCTTATCGCTGTGGTATGAGTTGCTGCAGCAAGTATCTGACCTACTCAGCAGCGGGTTACCGCTTGCTGAAGCATTACGACACAGTGTCTGCGAGAGCCCATCCAGAGGGTTGCGCTGGATGGTTGAAGACTGCATCCGTTGTATTGAGCGCGGTCTTGCTTTTAGCCGGGCGTTGCAGCTCTATAAAAACTGGTTGCCGGAAGAAGACATCACCGCCATAGCCTGGGCGGAGCAAACCGGCCAGCTTGCTCACACCCTGCACCAGTTGCATCAGGTTGCCAAACGCCAACTGCGGCTCAAAAAGCAAATGAGCAAAGCGCTTCGCTATCCGGTTATAGTACTTTTAGTTGCGGGCGCCGTTTGCTTCATGATGATGGGTTGGGTACTGCCAAGTTTCGCACCGTTATTTAGTGAAGGGGAACTCCCGTGGCTGACCCGGACTTTACTTAATACTTCGGATTTCCTACGAGAGCAAACCGTGTCGCTTCTTGGCCTTATTTTGTTCTTCTCAGCATCGTTGTATATGGTCAGGAAAAAGGCGCCTTTATTCTGGCAACGAGCCCTGTCCCAACTGCCTTTTATCGGGAAATTGTTGGAGGACATTAAACTCCAACAGCTTTTTCACCGTCTGGCTGTTGCCCTGAAGGCTGGCATTGAAACGCGTCAGGCTCTTAACAGCACCGCGCATTCCCTGACCTGGCTACCTCACCGCCATGCTTTACGCTCTGTTCAACAAAGTGTCGAGCAGGGAAACGGCTGGGTAGACAGTTTCAGAGCAAGCCCTTTAAGTGAGCCTCGTACACTGAGCTTTCTCAAAGTTGCCGAACAAAACGGTAACGTCGATCAGGCCTTTGCCACGCTTGCCGATATTCGCCAGCAACGCTTTGAACAAAACTGTGAGCGCTTGATTGGTCTGGCAGAGCCCTTGCTGATGGTGATTTTAGGCGGCATTATAGGCACTCTGCTGGTCGCAATGTATTTACCGCTGTTTTCTATGGGGCAGCAATTTTAACCACGAAGGAACACAAGTATGGAACACTTGCTCGCTGCTGAGTCGATACCAACTCTGGTGTTGGCGCTGATACTTGGTGCTGTTATTGGCAGCTTTTTGAATGTTGTTATTAGCCGGTTACCCATTCAGTTACAGCGACAGTGGCAGCGTGAATGTGCTGAAATGAACGGCACTCCATTAAAAGAACTGGATCACTTTTCTATTGCGGTTCCCGGCTCACACTGCCCTGAGTGTAAAACCTCTATAGCCTGGTACGACAATATACCGCTGCTGAGCTATTTGGCATTACGTGCCCGGTGTCGCCACTGCCAGACTCATATTCCGCTAACCTACTGGCTGGTTGAGCTTATCAGTTGTCTAACCTTTGGACTGGTTGCCTGGTACTTTGGTTTTAGTCTTACAGCCCTGGTTTATGTTGCGGTATTTTCGCTGCTCATCTGCCTGTTTGTTATTGACTGGAATCATCAGCTATTGCCCGATCAGTTAACCTATCCGCTGCTTTGGATTGCCTTGCTCTGGTCATTGTCACCTACCAGTGAACTCTCACCTGACTCCGCCATTATAGGCGCGGTAGCAGGATACCTGAGTCTATGGAGCATTTACTGGGCGTTCAAACTTGTTACCGGGAAGGAAGGAATGGGTTACGGCGATTTTAAGCTGCTGGCGGCCATTACCGCTTTTACCGGTGCAACTTTGTTGCCGGTTACCATTCTTGCCAGTTCAGTTTGTGGTGCCATAGTGGGCTTAGTCATGATACGCGGCAAAGGCCGGTCACAGCCAATACCCTTTGGCCCGTTTTTAATTGGCGGCGGCATACTCAGCTACTTCTTTGGAACAGATTTACTCTTTAGTTACTGGCGCTGGTTAGGAGGCGTTTAAAATGACCTATGTTGTCGGTGTAACAGGAGGTATTGGCAGCGGCAAGTCTGCAGCTACTGCTGAATTCGAAAAGCTGGGTATTACCGTCGTCGATGCCGATGTCGTGGCCCGTCAGGTTGTTATGCCGGGAACTCCCTGCCTGCAGGCTATTGCAGAGCACTTTGGAAACCAGTTATTGACTGAAGGTGGTGAGCTTAACCGCAAGGCGTTACGCCAAAGGGTCTTCTCTAACCCCCGGGAAAAGGAATGGCTGAATAAGTTGCTCCACCCCGCGATAAGACAAGAGCTCATCTCTCAGCTTGAACAAGCCGACTCTCCCTACGTGATTTTGTCAGCTCCCTTGTTGTTGGAAAACGGTCTGGAAAAATACTGCCAGCGAGTGCTGGTGGTTGATGTTCCTGAATCTTTGCAAATATCGCGAACTATTCAGCGCGATGACAGTCCTAAAAAAGAAGTGGAAGCTATTATGAAGGCACAGCTAAGCCGCAGCGAGCGGCTAGAAAAAGCAAATGATGTGCTAAACAATGATGGCAGTCTGGAACAGCTGAAACAGCAGGTACTTCAGTTACATCAGCGCTACCTGGCGGCAACCGTTGCACAGGAAAAGTAATTCGCTATTATAGGAACAGAGTTCACCAATCGGCAATCGCATGGCATCGACTGATAACGACAACATTCTCTACGAATACCCTCTTCAGGAGCGCATGCGAACCTATTTGCGATTGGAGCACGGCTTTGAGCAGCTAAAAGCCAGTCAACTGTGCTTTGAAGAACAAGCGGAACCCTTCTTTAATGCGTTATTCGCCGTTACCGAGCTACTGGAACGCTTTGATATTCGGACCGAACTCAGTAAAGATTTAGATCTCGATAAACAACGTTTGCAAAAGTGGGAAGCGCACCCTGACGTTGACCGCGAAGCGTTGCGCAATACCATTCAGGAAATTGAGCAGTGTCTTAACCAGTTACAGGATATTCCAAAATACCTGCGACAACTTAAGGACGATGCCCTGCTAGCCAGTATCAGACAACGTTTTAGCCAACCCGGTATGAGTGGTTTATTTGAATTACCACAACTGCAGCTTTGGTTAAGCCAGTCCGCTGAAGACAAAGCCAAACAATGCGAAGAGTGGCGCAAGACCTTAGCTTTTGTGGAGTTAGCTATCACACTGAAGCTGACACTGTTACGCGAGCAATCTGTTTTTGTTCCCATGCAGCTACAAAATGGTTTCTTACAGGAAAGTTCGGATCAGCTACTGGCAATGTTGCGCATTAAAGTTCCTCGCTCAGCCAATATTTACCCCGTCATTAGTGGGCACAGGCAACGTTTTACGGTACGATTCATGCCCTTACCGGGGGAAAGTAATGAAACCTCTCTTCAAGACATTGAATTCGAAATCGCAAGGTGTAGTCCATGAGTGTTAGCGTTAACTGCCCAACCTGCCAAAAACAAGTTGAATGGTCAGAAAAATCACCCGCCCGCCCCTTTTGCAGTGAGCGTTGCAAACTGATTGATTTAGGTGAATGGGCTAACGAAGAGAAAAGTATTCCTGGCGAGCCTGTTGTCATTGCTAATGATGATTACAACAACGACGAACAGGATTATTAATAGGCGTTTAAAGACTGCATAATGCATTCAACAATGGGCTGGTTCGCTTCAGGAAACTGAAACGCGTCAAGTTGGTTTTTATCAACCCAACACCAGTCCTGACCTTCTAACTGACGCACTTCACCGTCGTAAGCAAGTACCCACCAGACATCGAGTAAGACCCGTTTATCTTTATACTGATGCTCGATAACTGTTAGTGGTGCCATATCGGTCACATCAATACCGCACTCTTCTTTTAGTTCGCGTTGCAGCGCTTGCTGGACATTCTCGGCGGCTTCGACTTTACCGCCCGGGAATTCCCATTTCCCACCCTGATGTTGTTCAGGATGACGTTGGGCTATAAAAATTTCACCCTGTTCATTCTCAATAACGCCCACTGCAACATGTACAGCAGGCGATGCTTCGGTTTTCATAGTAACCTACAGTTTACCGTGACAATGTTTGTACTTTTTACCAGAACCACAAGGGCAAGGTTCATTACGACCCACTTTGGCACCTTTACGAACAGGTTGTCCCTGTGCGTCAGCATTGTTTTGCTGAGTTGGCTCTTCTGCAGCAGGACCGCTTTGCTCATGACGGAACTCACGAGGAGCACTATCCGCTGCCTTACGTTGTTCATCAACCGCATCGACGTCTTCCGGAGCCCGAACCTTAACCTTACTTAAAATGGTTACCACGTCGAGCTTCAATGCCTCCAGCATATCGGTAAAGAGCGCAAAGGCTTCTTTCTTGTATTCTTGCTGAGGGTTTTTCTGCGCATAGCCACGCAGGTGAATCCCCTGACGCAGGTGATCCATTGCCGCCAGGTGCTCTTTCCAGTGTTGGTCGAGGCTTTGCAGCATAATAGATTTTTCGAAACGGCGTAAAACTTCCGGCCCGACCATCTCTTCTTTTTCCTGATAGGACGCAATCAGTTTTTCCAGAACACGTTCACGCAGAACTTCTTCGTGGAAATGCTCTTCCTCTTCCAGCCATTTTTGTAAGGGTACGTCTATGTGGAAGTCACCGCGCAGGCGCTCTTCCAGACCTTTTAAGTCCCATAACTCGGCTAAAGACTGAGGCGGAACATACTCGCTAATGACACTGTTGATAACATCTTCGCGAATAGCAACGATGGTCTCAGAAATATCGCCTTCATCCAGTAATTCATTGCGCTGTTCATAGACAACGCTGCGCTGATCATTGGCAACGTCATCGTACTCCAACAACTGCTTACGCACGTCGAAGTTACGGCCTTCCACTTTACGTTGAGCATTTTCAATGGCACGAGTTACCCAAGGGTGTTCAATTGCTTCGCCTTCTTTCATGCCTAAACGCTTCATCATGGTAGCCATTCGCTCTGAAGCGAAAATGCGCATGAGTGAATCTTCTAACGACAGATAGAAACGCGACGAACCCGGGTCACCCTGGCGACCGGCACGACCGCGCAGCTGGTTATCGATACGACGTGATTCGTGACGCTCAGTACCGATAATATGCAAACCACCGGCTTCAATAACAGCATCATGCAGTTTTTGCCATTCTTGCTTTATCTTTTCAATTTTCTCGTTGGTAGGCTCATCCAGCTTTTCAACTTCAGCCATCCAGCTACCACCTAACACGATATCGGTACCGCGACCGGCCATGTTGGTTGCTATAGTCACGGTACCCGGACGACCTGCCTGAGCGATGATATCTGCTTCTTTTTCGTGGAACTTAGCGTTCAATACCGCATGAGGAATTTTCTTCTTCTTCAGCAGGTTCGACAACAGTTCAGAGTTTTCGATAGATACCGTACCCACCAATACCGGTCGTTTCTGCTTACGGCATTCTTCTATATCTTCCGCTATCGCTTCGTATTTCTCCAACGTAGTCAGATAGATAAGGTCTGCTCTGTCATCGCGGATCATAGGTTTGTTGGTTGGCAGTACGATAGTTTCCAAGCCGTAAATAGACTGGAACTCAAAAGCTTCAGTATCCGCTGTACCTGTCATACCCGCCAGTTTGTTATACAAACGGAAGTAATTCTGGAAAGTAATAGAAGCTAAGGTCTGGTTTTCATTCTGAATTGGAACGCCTTCTTTGGCTTCAACCGCCTGATGCAGACCTTCGGACCAGCGGCGGCCTTCCATAGTACGACCTGTATGTTCATCAACAATAACGATTTTGTCGTCTTTAATGATGTAATCAACGTCTTTCTGGAACAGGTGATGCGCACGTAATGCCGCATTAATGTGGTGCAGTAAGCTGATGTTGGCGGCGGAATACAGCGAATCGTCCGCTTCCAGCATGCCTTTTTCTTTCAACAGCTCTTCAATGTGCTCTTGTCCGTGTTCGGTCAGGTGCAACTGCTTAGCTTTTTCATCGATAGTGAAGTCGCCGTCGCCTTTTTCTTCTTCCGTATCTTCTTTTTCCTGGCGCACCAAATGGGGAACCAGTTCATTCATTTTACGGTACATTTCCGAGCTGTCTTCGGCTGGTCCGGAAATAATCAGCGGTGTACGGGCTTCATCAATTAGAATTGAGTCAACTTCATCGACCAAAGCATAGTTTAATTCGCGCTGGACTCTGTCCTGCGGTGCAAATGCCATGTTGTCACGAAGATAGTCGAAGCCAAACTCGTTGTTGGTACCGTAGGTAATGTCTGCCTGATAAGCCGCTTTTTTATCTTCCGGTGCCATACCCGGAATATTAAAGGCAACTGTCAGCCCCAGAAAGTCGAATAATGGCTGGTTGAACTCAGCGTCACGCTTTGCCAGATAGTCGTTCACCGTAATGATATGAACACCTTTACCAGGCAACGCATTTAAATAAGCTGGCAGGGTTGCAGTTAAGGTTTTACCTTCACCGGTTTTCATCTCAGCAATACGATTATCATTCAGTACCATGCCGCCAATAAGCTGCACGTCAAAATGACGCATACCAAAGACGCGCTTGCTGGCTTCACGAACCGTTGCAAAAGCTTCTGGTAAAATTTGATCTAAACGCTCACCGTCATTCAGGCGCTTTCGAAACTCCGTTGTTTTCTCTTTTAGCTCGGCATCACTTAACGCTTCAAACTCGGGTTCCAGCGAGTTGATTCGCTCAACGTCTTTCTTCATGGTTTTTAGAATGCGATCGTTGCGACTACCAAATACTTTTCGAAACAGACTGCCTAGCATGAGATTGATTTATCCTGTGTTACTTTCCTGAACAACAAAAGCGGTACCGAAGTACCGCCTACGTTCTAAATTAATTTACCGAGTTATTTTGAGTCAGCTTTGCGATACACAAATTGGTTCGGGTCAATTTGACGACCATTACGCAAAACTTCGTAATGAACGTGCGGGCCGGTAGAACGACCGCTACTACCCATTTCAGCAATTTGCTGGCCACGGGTGACAACATCCCCTACTGATACCGATAGCTTATCATTATGTCCGTAGCGCGTTTTTAAGCCACCGCCATGGTCAATTTCAACCAACATACCATAACCGTATCGGTCACCCGCCCAGGTCACTACACCTGCGCCGGTAGCAATAATCTTCACTTCTTCATTATAACTGGCAAAGTCTAACCCTTTGTGCATGGCTGGTGTGCCATTAAAAGGGTCCTTACGCACACCATATTGCGACGACAACCAACCATCTGAGATTGGGCGCCCCGCAATATAAGCATCATTATTAAGTTGGTGATTCATCATCACAGATTCAAGTAGTGATAGCTGTTTTTGTTTGTCAGAGATTTGCGACAACATATCTTCAATTTCGCGAATAACGTCTGTACCTGAGCTTTGCGGCAACTCGGCAACTTCAATTTCCGGACCACCTATGGGCAGTTCCTGATTAAAGTTAAACTCGCCGTTATCCAAATTGGCAACGCCAGCTAAACGTTCCCCCAGAGCATCCAGACGACGCATTTGAGCTCTTAATTCACCCAGGTATACCGTCATTGCACCCAAACGCTTTTGGGTATCCTCTTTCAGGTCTTTTAATGCTTGTTCTTGTAGGACAAGCTTTTTCTGCTCTGCAGAAATTTTTGATTGCGCCAGTTCAGGATCGATTCCCTGATACTGCCATGGCTGCCAACTGGCAAGTCCGATAAAAGCAGCAATGCCAACATAGGACAAAAACCGACGTCGACTTAACCGAATACGAAAACGTACTTTGGAGCCTCGATAAAAGACTGATAAACTCATCTGAACTCTCTTATTATTTGCCTACTACGCAATTATGTCACGACACCCGAAAACCCCATCAGAATGGCTCCGTTCCGGACAACGGACTTTGTCGACAACATTACGACACTATGCACAGTTTGCCGCCCAACTTTCGCATTGGCAACAATTGTTTCAACAATGCGTTGATAAAAACACCAACCAACACTGCCAATTGCTGAATATCCGCGATGGTCAAATGATCATTCAGGTGGATAACGGTAGTTGGGCAACCCGGCTAAAACTTCAGCAAGCGGCCATTATAACGCATTTTCGTGACAATGCGACGGTCCCGGTACAGAGCCTTTCTATTAAGGTGTCTCCGTCAATGAACAGTTTTCAGAAAACGATTAAAAATCAGAAAGATTCAAGCAGTGCGGAGCGTTTGCTGGCAATGGCGGAAGGCTGCGACGAGCCGTTGAAATCGGAGTTAAAAGCGTTGGCGGCAAAGTTTACCGCCAACGATAAAGACTAAGCTGTGGTTGTTGCTGGTGACCAAAAGGCGATAGGCGCTTTTTCCTGCTCACCGTCAAAGGTCACAAATTCCCACGCAGATTCTTGCGCTAATAAAGCCTGAAGTAACTGGTTATTCAGTGCATGCCCTGACTTATAAGCACGCAGGTGACCCAGAATACTGTGTCCCCCCATGTACAAGTCACCAATAGCGTCCAACATTTTATGTTTTACGAACTCATCGTCGTAACGTAAGCCGTCACTGTTGAGAATGCGGAATTCATCCAGCACAACGGCGTTATCAAAACTGCCGCCCAGTGCCAGGTTGTTTTCCCGTAAAAATTCAATGTCTTTCATGAAGCCAAAGGTACGGGCACGACTAATTTCTTTTATAAAGGCATTAGCACTAAAATCGATGCTGACTGTTTGCCCTGTGTCTGCAATAGCCGGGTGTTCAAAGTCGATAGCAAAGTCGATACGGAAACCATCGTGGGGTAGCAGTTCCGCCCACTTATCACCGTCTTCGACACGTACCGGCTGTTTGATCCGGATGAACTTTTTCGCTGCTGACTGCTCTTCAATACCCGCGCTTTGTAGCAGGTAAACAAACGGGTGCGAGCTGCCGTCCATAATTGGAATTTCATGCGAGTCGACTTCGATTATCGCGTTATCAATTCCAACGCCGGCCAGCGCAGCGAGCAAATGCTCGACGGTAGAGATGCGAACGTTTTCTTCGTTGATAAGACAGGTACACAGCTGCGTATCACGCACCCAGTCGGCCCGTGCTGGAATATCCACCACAGGATCAAGGTCCACACGACGGAATATCAAACCGGTATTAGCCGGCGCAGGACGTAAAGTAAGGTTTACTTTATTGCCTTTGTGCAGCCCAACACCCGTGGTTGATATTGCTTGCTGTAATGTACGTTGCTTAATCATGGTACTTGTTCACCTACCTTTTCTATTCGGTTCGCCCTGGCTGACGCCAAAGCGGCCGCATATTATACGACATTTGTCATGGTTCGATCAAATTTTACGCATACTTACACAGAGTTACGCCAAATTAGTCGACCTGTTTTCGTAAAAATGCCGGAATATCCAGGTAATCGAGTTCTTTATCCTGTTTAGCTTTGGCAGCTGGCTGACGTTTTGGTTCAGCTTTTGCTTCCGCTTGAACTTCTTCCTGCTCTTCGTAACGAGGAGCGGCCGCACCGCGGTCTATGTCGCTGCTACGGTATGCCGGCTGAGGTTCACGCTTAGGCGCAGCCTGGCTGGTATTGTTCACCAGAGAAATATCCGGTTTACGCTCAGCACCGATACCGGTTGCAACAACAGTAACGCGCAGTTCGTCGGACATTTCGGTATCGATAACGGTACCCACAATCACTGTGGCGTTATCTGAGGCGAAGGCTTTAACCGTATTACCGACGGTATCGAGCTCTTCAATGCTCATATCCATACCAGCAGTAACGTTAATTAATACGCCACGAGCACCAGACAAGTCGATGTCTTCCAGTAACGGGCTGTTAATTGCCATTTCGGCCGCTTCCTGCGCACGGTCTTCACCGCTGGCAACACCGGTACCCATCATGGCCGTACCCATTTCTTTCATAACCGCGCGAACGTCGGCAAAGTCAACGTTGATAAGACCCGGACGAGTAATCAGCTCGGCAATACCCTGAACCGCACCCAACAATACGTTGTTTGCTGCGCTGAAGGCATCCAGCAAGCTGGTTCCACGACCCATAACCTTAAGCAATTTCTCGTTTGGAATGGTAATTAACGAGTCGACACTTTGTGCCAGTGCGTTAATACCTTCGTCGGCGACAGCCATGCGCTTTTTCCCTTCAAACGGGAAAGGCTTGGTCACAACGGCAACAGTCAGAATGCCCAGTTCTTTGGCAACTTCAGCAACCACAGGTGCTGCACCGGTTCCGGTACCACCGCCCATGCCAGCTGCAATAAAGACCATATCAGCGCCTTCTAAGTGGACTTTGATGTTCTCGCGGTCCTCTTCTGCCGACTGGCGACCCACTTCAGGGTTGGCGCCAGCGCCAAGACCTTTAGTAATGTCCTGCCCTAATTGAATGGTGACATCTGCCGTATGATTACGCAGAGCCTGCGCATCGGTATTGGCTGCAATAAACTGCACACCTTCAATTGATTCTTTTACCATGTGCTGAACAGCGTTTCCGCCGCCACCACCGACGCCAATCACCTTAATGACGGCTTCGCTTTCATAATTGTCCATCAGTTCGAACATAATAATTCTCCCTACCTGCTTTTAACGTGCTACCCCAAGTTAAAACTCACCTTTGAACCAACTCTGCACTTTTTGCCAGAGTCCGATCACGTCAGTTTTAGAGCTTTCTTTTTGTGACACAGCGGCATCTTCCTGCCCATACCGTAACAGTCCCACCGCTGTGGCATAAACCGGATCTTCGACGTAATCCCGCAGGCCTTTCATGCCCAGAGGAACGCCGATACGAACCGGCATTTGAAAAATTTCTTCAGCAAAATCGACGCAGCCTTCCATTTTGGCGCTACCGCCTGTGATAACTACGCCGGCTGCTATTTGCTCATCTAACCCGCTTTGCTGGATCTCGTCCCTGACCAGCTCAAACAATTCCTGATAACGTGGCTCTACCACTTCCGACAAGGTATGACGTGACATCACCCGTGACGGACGCCCACCCACCGACGGCACTTCAATGGTGTCTTCCATACTGACCATTTGCCGCAGCGCACAAGCGTGCTTGGTCTTAATTTCTTCCGCGTGGTTGGTCGGTGTACGGAAAATTTTGGCAATGTCACTGGTGACCTGATTGCCCGCCGCAGGAATAACAGCGGTATGACGCAATACACCGCCCGCATATATACAAATATCAATGGTCCCGCCGCCTAAATCGACCAGCGCTACACCTAAATCTTTTTCGTCATCGGTCAGTACCGAGATGCTGGATGCCAGCGCTGAGAAAATGAGTTTGTCCACCGACAACCCGCAGCGCTCAACCGCTTTTATGATGTTTTTCGCCATGTCATTCGCACAGGTAATAATGTGCACTTTAGACTCCATGCGAACACCCGACATGCCAATTGGGCTGCGAATGCTTTCCTGGGAGTCAATGACGTACTCCTGCGGTAACACATGCAAAATACGACGCTCTTTTGCAATAGGTACTGACTGTGCGGCGTGAATCACGCTGTCGACATCGTCCTGTGTCACTTCAGCTTCGTTAATCGGTACCATGCCACTTTCGTTCTGGCAGGAAATATGACGGCCGGAAATGTTCAGGTACACCGATGCCACGCGACAGTCAGCCATCAGTTCGGCTTCATCAACAGCACGCTGGACCGACTGAACAACCAGGTTAAGGTCGTTAACGCCGCCTTTGTCCATACCACGCGAGGTCGCTGTACCAACGCCAACAACGCTGATCTCATTATCTGGCAGCAATTCGCCAATAAGCGCCGTCACTTTGCTGGTACCTATATCCAGACCTACAACCATATTGTGTTCCGATGTTTTCGACATAACCGTCTAACTCTCACTTTTTGCTTCACGCCAGGCCACTGCAGCCCCGGTGTCATATCGTAAATCCACAGTATCGATTTCGTTGTTTTTACTTTTTTCATGTTCAACGATGCTGGGAAACACATCGATAAACCGTTTTATTCTCTCTAGCGTTGCTTCGCGCCCCAATTTCACTTCAATTCCCTGAGCTAAAACTACGCTCACGGCAAATCGCTCTGTTAACCTTAGTGCCCTTACCTGAAAGCCATTCACTGCCAACATTTGCTGCACCCGGTTAAATTCTTTCCAGGTTTCCTCTACGGCGTTTTCCGGCCCAAACAACTGCGGCAAAGCCGTATCCACTTGTTCTATATTTGCCCGAAAAACATCACTTTGCTCATTTATCAGGCGATCACCGTTCCACATGGCTACCGGTTTGTGTTCCGTCACATAAACCGACAATTTGTCAGGCCAGACTTTGCGAATCGAGACTTTTTGTATCCAGGGCAACTGCTCTACCCGGCGCCTTAATTCGTTCACATCTGCCGTAAAAAAACTTCCCAACGGTTCTGCCGTTAAGGCCTTTCTGACCTCTTCGTTGGCGGTATACTGCAACTCGCCTTGTACATTTAATTCAGCTAACGGTACTTGCTGTTCGTCAGTCAGCACCTGGTTTAACTGATAAATACCAACCAAGGCACCTGCTATAGTCAGGCATAGCACTGTCACACCCGACCAAAAGTTCACAGAACGCAGGCGCTGTTCAGCTGCCATCATCAGCGCTCCAGTGTTTGCGCTAAAATGCGCTCCACTAAATCGTTAAAACTTAATCCGGCGGCTTTTGCAGCCATAGGTACCAGGCTCTTTTCGGTCATGCCCGGAACGGTATTGGCTTCGAGTAAGAACCAGTCGCCATTGCCGCTGCGCATAACATCGATACGCCCCCAACCACTCGCTCCAATCGCTGAAAATGCCCGCTCAGCCAAGCTACGAAGTTTCGCTTCGTCTTCATCACTTAACCCGGCAGGACAGTGATACTGCGTGTCATTCGCCTGGTACTTCGCCTCAAAGTCGTAAAACTCATGCGGTGTCTGCAGACGAATAACAGGTAAAGCATTTCCGTCTAGCAAGCCGATGGTGTACTCAGGGCCTTCAATCCACTGCTCAACCAGAATGTCGTCATCAAACTGTGCGGCATGTTTTAACGCTGCCGCCAGTCGCGGTGCGCTATCGGCACTGCTCATACCAATGGATGAGCCTTCACGTGCCGGCTTAACGATGACGCGTCCGCCAAGCTCTAACAGCAGCGCTTCGGCGTTCACTTGCTCTATTTCTTCTTGAGTAATGACCCGCCAGCTGGCTGTCGGTAACCCCAAAGCGTGCCAAATTTGTTTGCAACGCACCTTATCCATACCCAGAGCACAGCCAAGAACATCACTACCGGTATAGGGAATGCCCAGTACTTGTAGTGCACCCTGCATAGCGCCGTCTTCGCCACCACGCCCATGCAGCGCGATAAATACACGTTCGTAGCCATCATCAACCAGTTCTTGCAGGCTATGTGCTGCCGGGTCAAATGCATGCGCATCAATACCTTTAGCCACTAAGCCTTTTAATACGGCCATTCCCGATTTTAGCGAGACATCTCGCTCGGCCGAGCTACCACCCAGCATGACAGCGACTTTACCAAAGGTCTCAGCGTTCATTGCTCAGCACCTCCGTCGCTATGTTCTTTGCCAGCGCACCAATATTTCCGGCCCCCTGAGTTAACAGCAGGTCACCAGCGGCCAGAACCGACTCCAGCACCTCCGGCATATCATCTACTGTTGCGACATAAATAGGGTCTATTTGCCCGCGCTGTCGTATCGAGCGACATAGAGAGCGGCTGTCAGCTCCACTAACCGGGGTCTCTCCTGCGCTATAAACTTCCAGCATCAGCAGCACATCAACTTGCGAAAGCACGTTGACGAAGTCCTCATATAAGTCACGTGTCCGTGAATATCGGTGCGGCTGAAATGCCATTACCAGACGACGCTCAGGCCAACCTTCGCGGGCGGCCTGTATGGTCGCCGCAACCTCAGACGGGTGATGACCGTAGTCATCCACCAACATGACTTCACCTTGTTCTTTACCCGGTACAGGAAAATTTCCGTAATGCTGAAAACGTCGTCCAATACCTTCAAATTTATTTAACGCCGACTGAATTGCCTGGTCATTAATGCCTTCGTCTGTGGCTACTGCGACCGCTGCCAGTGCATTCAGTACATTGTGCTTACCCGGCAGATTAAGGCAGACATCTAATGGCTGCAGGCCTTTGCGTAAAATGGTAAAGCAGCTCTCACTGGCGGTTTGCTTATAGTTAATAGCCCGAATATCTGCGGCTTCACCAAAGCCGTAAGTCATGGTCTGACGACCCAGCCGCGGAATTAAGTCGGCTACCACAGGATCATCCACACACATAACCGCTAAGCCATAAAATGGCAGGTTATGCAGAAACTCAACGTAGGTGTCCAGTAACTTATTAAAGTCACCTTCGTAGGTGTCCATATGGTCCGCTTCAATGTTGGTCACTATGGCGACCATCGGCTGTAAATGCAGGAACGACGCGTCGCTCTCGTCGGCTTCAGCAATCAGGTACTTACTGTTACCTAACCGGGCATTAGAGCCAGCACTGTTCAGCAAGCCTCCGATGACAAAAGTTGGGTCGCGATCCGCTTCGGCAAAAATACTGGCAACCAACGAGGTGGTTGTGGTTTTACCGTGTGTTCCGGCTACCGCAATACCGTGACGAAAGCGCATGAGTTCGGCCAGCATCTCTGCACGGCGGACAACCGGTACACGTAACTGGTGAGCGGCAATGAGCTCCGCGTTATCCGTTTTAATAGCGCTGGACACCACAACCACACTGGCACCTTCAATATTTTCGGCCATATGGCCTAACACGACCGTCGCACCCAGACTGCGCAGACGCTCGGTATTGGTATTCTCAGCGATGTCGGAGCCCGATATCTGGTACCCCTGGTTCAACAGAACTTCCGCAATACCCGCCATACCGGCGCCGCCGATACCAACGAAGTGTATTCGCTGTACCCGGCGCATTTCCGGTACGTTCACAATTGTAAATGGCTGTGCGTTGGTTGCGGTCATGCTAGTCATCGCTCTTTTTATATTCCATACATTCATTTGCTAGTCGTTGCGTTGCCTCTGGCATAGCGCACTGACGAGCGAAACGCGCCATTGTCCACAGTTGTTGCCTGTCATGCAATAAACGTTTTAACTGTTGCTGCAATGCACCTTTGGTAACTTCAGTTTGCGGTACTAAAACTGCCGCACCACGGCTTTCCAGGACTTTCGCATTTGCCGTTTGGTGGTCATCTACCGCGTGAGGCAGAGGTACCAGAATGGACGCGACGCCCATAACAGCCAGTTCAGAAATGGTTAAAGCTCCCGCACGACATATCACCAGATCGGCCCGGCTAAAGGCTTCGCCCATATCATCAATAAATTCAGCTACGGTAAGCGCTTTTAGAGCCGGCGCATTCCCGTACGCTTTTTCTGTGGCATCTTCACGGCCCACACCGCACTGATGCACCACATTTAGCGTTACACCATCTAATGCTTTGACGGCTTCCGGTACCGCTTCGTTCAATACCTGCGCCCCTAAACTGCCACCAACCACCAATAAATTTAATTCATCGGTCATTTTTGAGTTGTCGGGCTGTTCAGCTGCTTGCTTCAATAAACCGCTGCGCAAAGGGTTACCCACCACCGGATAGCGTTTCCACTGCGGCAAAGCAACAGGCAGGCCAAGCAGGACTTTGTCGGCTTTTGGCGCCAGCAAACGCGTGGTCATACCCGGAATGGCATTTTGTTCATGCACCACTAATGGCACACCGCAGAGTTTTGCTGCTAAGCCCATTGGGGCACAAACGTAACCACCAAAGGTGGCGACCACCTGCGGCTGAAGCGTTTTAAGTAAACGTCGACACTGCAAAACTGCTTTCGCTAAAGTAAATGGCATTAACAGCTTTCTTTTCAGGCCATGACCGCGCACCCCGGTCATACTAATACTGTGTAAAGCAAAGCCTGCCGCCGGAATAACACGGCTTTCCAAACGCCCTTCCTGAGTACCAAGCCAGTCAACTTGCCAGCCGTTATTCCGCATTTCTTCAGCCACGGCTAAAGCCGGGAAGATATGTCCGCCGGTACCTGCGGCTGCGATTAGAACGCGGTTCATTCAGCACCTCCGCGCGGCGCAACTTTGCGACCCGTCATGCGGCGCTCGTGGTCAATCCGTAATAACAAACCAACGGCTAACGCCGACACAATCAGGCTGTTACCGCCATAACTGACCATGGGCAGGGTTAACCCTTTCGTTGGCAGAGCACCAGAAGCGACGCCAATATTCACGAAGGCCTGAATACTGAACCAAACGCTGATACCGTATGCGAGGTATCCACCATAGCGCTGTTCCAGCATTAAACAGCGACGACCAATAACTAATGCCCGCCAAACCAGCATAAGTACAGTAGCAATGACAGCCAGAACACCTAAGAAACCAAGTTCCTCGGCAATAACTGCCATAATAAAATCGGTATGAGCTTCAGGCAGATACTGAAGTTTCTGAATACTGTTACCCAGGCCTGCACCACTAAACTGCCCTTGTCCAAAGGCAATAAGCGACTGCATTAACTGATAACCGGCACCAAAAGGGTCTTTTTCCGGTTCTAAGAACGTTAATAGTCGCTGCATTCGGTAGGGCTCAACAATAATCAAAAGAATGAGCGCCAACACGCAGGTAAGAAATACCGCGAAGAACTGCCATAACCGGGCACCGGCCAGGAACAGCATAGCGACAGTGGTCGCCGACAGAACCACAACAGTACCGAAGTCTGGCTGCATCAACAGCAGCACTGCCGCAATAAACAGCAGGAATAATGGCTTAATGAAGCCTTTGGCGGCTTCGCGCACTTCGTCTTCACGACGGGACAAATAACTGGCCATGTAAATACAGAAAAATAATTTAGCCATTTCTGCAGACTGAATAGTGATAGGCCCCACTTTTATCCAACGCTGAGAGCCATTCACCTCGTGGCCGATAATCAACACCAGCAATAACATCATCAAGCCAATAAGTAGTAGCTTACCGCTGTGCAAATTCCAGCTTTGCGTAGGAACCCTCAAGGTCGCCAGCATAATCACTAAGCTGATAACAATATAAACGCCGTGACGTATCGCAAAATGAAAAGGGTTACCGGTTAGCCGCTCGGCTGTTGGTAGCGAGGCTGATGTCACCATAATAAAGCCAAAAGCCAGTAACGACATGGCAAGAACAAACAGCACCCGGTCGTAAAGAGGCTCACTGGTTGTTCCCCGGAACCAGTCGAATAGCTGCTGTAACCGAGTATTGGCCTGGCTCTCAGGTATTTCGAGATTCAGTTGTTCTTCACGCACTGTCGACATAAAGCGCCTCCACTGCCTGACGGAAACTCTCGCCACGATGCTCGAAATTATCAAACTGATCGAAACTGGCACAGGCCGGAGACAGCAGAACCATATCCCCTGCCTGAACGAGAGAGGATGCCAGCTCAACAGCCTGCTGCAGACTCTTAACCTGACGCGAGCCGTTGAACAGCTGCCCCAAACGCGGACCGTCTTCGCCTATAGTCAGCAAAATATCGACGCGCTCCAGAGTTGACTGTAGCTCCCGGAAGTCCGCACCTTTGCCATGGCCTCCGGCAATAAGCAATAGACGTCCATTAACCGTTGGCCGAAGGCCTTCGACGGCCGCTGCCGTTGCCCCAATATTGGTTGCTTTTGAGTCATTAACCCATAATACATCACCGTCACTGCTGACGAGTTCACAACGGTGAGGCAAGCCGCTAAATTCTTTCACTGCGCGGGCTGCTTGCTCGACATCAATTGAAATGCCCTCACACAACGCCAGAGCAGCCTGCACATTGATTAAGTTATGAATGCCCTGCAGTTTTAACTGATCGGCGCGGAGCACAACATTACCGCGGTAAGTAACTGCCACCGGACCACTGGAGCGATCAACATTGCCGGACAATAGCCCAAAATGCTGGGGATGAGCGTCATCGCCAAAACTCATTAACTTACCGGTAATTGGATGTGGCCAGGTGTCCTGCTGCTGTCGGTTTAATACCCAGGTCTTCGCGTTAGTAAAAATGCGCTGTTTGGCTTTAACATACTCTTCTATGGTGCCGTAGCGATCCATGTGATCGGCACTAATATTCAGAAGTGCCGCAGCTTTTAGATTTAAACTACTTACAGACTCCAGTTGAAAGCTGGACAGTTCCAGCATGACAGCGTCAGGCTGCTCTTTTTGTTGCAGTAACTCCAGCACCGGCAGACCAATATTACCGGCTGCAACCACATTCTTACCGCATTTCTGAGCAATAAACTCAACCATTCGGGTAACAGTGGATTTACCGTTAGAACCGGTTACTGCAATGACGGGTAAATTCGACTCTTGAGCAAAAAGTTCGACGTCGCCAACCACCGGAATATTTGCATCCCGGGCTAAAACTATCGGCTCTTCGCGCAGATCAATGCCCGGACTTGTAATAATTAAGTCAGCCGCCAGCGTGTCTTCTAACTCCCAGCGACGATTCAGGAATTCAGTATCGCCCAATATTTGTTTGGCTTCGTCGAGACCAGGAGGGTTACTGCGAGAATCGAATACCCGAATCTGAACATTTGCCAGCTTTTTGTCCTGTTGCTTTTTATTTTGTAAATAGCGCAGCACAGAAACCCCGGTCTTTCCAAGACCGAGGACAACAATGTGTTTCATATTCTGCCAGGCTATCTTTTTCATTATTTTTTAACGCAACTTCAAGGTTGCGAGTCCTATCAGTACAAAAATTAACGACAATATCCAGAAACGCACAATGACTCGTGGCTCAGGCCAACCTTTTAATTCGTAGTGATGGTGAATTGGCGCCATGCGGAAAACACGTTTGCCCCGCAGTTTGTAAGAGCCCACCTGCAGCATCACGGAAACCGTTTCCATGACAAATACGCCGCCCATAATAAACAGCACCAACTCCTGGCGGACCAGTATCGCGATAATGCCAAGTGCAGCGCCTAAAGCCAGAGAGCCTACATCGCCCATAAATACCAGTGCCGGATAAGTGTTGAACCATAGAAACCCCAGCCCAGCACCAACAATAGCGGTGCAGACCACCAACAATTCGGCGGTTAAGGGTAAATAAGGAATTTGCAGATATTCAGCAAAGTTCACGTTGCCGGAAACATAAGCAAAAATGCCCAATGCTGCGGCAACCATAATGGTCGGCATAATCGCCAGCCCATCTAAGCCATCAGTGAGGTTCACCGCATTGCTGGTACCGACAATGACAAAATAGGCCATCAACAAATAAAGCATGCCCAGTTGCGGCATAACGTCTTTAAAGAAAGGAACAATCAGTGCCGTCTCGGCGCCCTGAGTGCTGCTCCAGTAAAGGTAGACCGCTGCGATACTGGCAATAACCGACTGCCAGAAGTACTTCCATTTGGCGATTAAACCTTTCGGATCTTTGCGCACTACTTTGCGGTAGTCATCAACAAAACCCACAATGCCAAAGCCAGTAACTACTAATAACACAACCCATACATAGCGATTCTCCAGATCGGCCCAGAGTAGTGATGAACCCAACACAGCCGCTAGTATCAAGACACCACCCATGGTCGGTGTACCGCTTTTACTTAGATGGCTTTCGGGGCCATCGTCCCGTACCGTTTGTCCTATCTGCAGACGTTGCAAACGGCGAATTAATGTTGGTCCTAACCACAATGACAAAACTAAAGCGGTTAAAACGCTCAGTATTGCCCGTAAGGTCAAGTAGGAAAACACGTTAAACGCGCTTTCAAACTGGGTTAGGTACTCCGCCAACCAAACTAACATGCGTGCTTTTCCTCTGTGCTGTCATCAACTGTGACAGCCTGCTGTATTGCTGCAACAACGCGCTCCATATGTGCAGAGCGTGAGCCTTTAACCAGCACTGTGACAGGCTGTTTACCTGTCTGTTCTGTAAGTCTTTGTAAAACAGAGTCAACCAGGGACTGCAAGCTTCCAAAGTGCTTGCCGCCATTGCCGTTAAAGACTTCGCTGGCACTTTGGCTGAGTACGCCCAGGCTATATAAATTGTTGATACCGGAGCCAATAGCATGCTCACCAATTTCTTCGTGATAGGCTCTTGCATCAGCTCCTAGTTCGCCCATGTCTCCAAGGACAAAAATTCGATAACCCTTGTAGCTTCCAAGCAAATCGAGAGCGGCTTTGGTGGAAGCAACGCTGGCGTTGTATGTGTCGTCAATGATACGTAAGTGATCACTCACTTTTATGGTAGTTAAACGCCCTTTTGCCGGTTGAACCTTCTCTAAACCGGTAACAATATCATCCAGAGATATCCCCAATTCGCTGGCCGCAGCCGACGCAGAAAGCGCATTTAAGACGTTGTGCTGACCGCTCAATTTTAAAGTCAGTTGTCGGGCTTCCCCATTTAAATGAAGCGTAAATGACGGGTGTCCTTCTCCATTAAGAGTGATATCTGTGGCAAACACGTCCGAACTGTCGGTTAAACCAAAGGTTTTCCAGTTCATATTAGTGCAAGCGCGCTCCCAGCATGGGTAAAACTCGGAATCGCGGGGGGTAACAGCCGTTCCCTGGCTCCCCACTCCACGGAAAATTTCAGTTTTCGCACGAGCTACGCCGTGTAAACTGCCAAAACCTTCAACGTGTGCAGCACTTACGTTATTTAGAATAGCGACGTCGGGCTTGACCAGATTAGTGGTGTAGCCTATTTCTCCGGGGTGATTCGCTCCCAGCTCAACCACCGCGTATTTATGTTGTTCTTCCAGTCGCAGCAGAGTCAAAGGAACACCAATGTCGTTATTAAAGTTGCCCTGAGTCGCCAATACCGGATGACGAATTGATAAAATGGCCGCCAGCATTTCTTTTACTGTGGTTTTACCATTACTGCCGGTAACCGCGATGGTTCTCGGAGCAACCCTGGCTTTCACCGCTGCGCCCAGGCGTCCTAGTGCATGGCGGCTGTTCTCGACAATAATTTGCCGACAGTCAATGTCCTGCTGCTTTTCGCAAATAACGGCAGCAGCACCTTTGGCTATAGCTTGCTCAACGAAGTCGTGCGCATCAAAGTTCTTTCCTTTTAAGGCAATGAAAAGTGCGTCCTGCAAATCCGCACGCGTATCCGTTGATACTTTGTCTATTTTACAATCAGAGCCAACCAGGCGGCCTTCCACCTGTTCCGCGATCCACTCCAGTGATACTGAAATCATGCGCAGTCTCCTTGCAGCCATTCACTCACGACTGCTCTTTCGTTGTAATCCACACGTTGGGTGCCGATAACCTGATAGTCTTCATGTCCCTTGCCTGCCAGCAGAACAACATCGTCTTGCGCTGCCTCCTGCATGGCTTTAATCACGGCTTCGCGGCGGCCGGGCCAGACTTTAACCCGCTCTTTATCCGCAATACCTGTCAGAATGTCTTCGATAATCTGTTGCGCTGGCTCAGTTCTTGGATTGTCGTCTGTAACAACCACGACGTCGGCGTAGTCTGCAGCGACTTTGCCCATTTGTGGGCGTTTACCCCGGTCACGGTCGCCACCGCAGCCAAACACGCACCATAAACGACCTTTGCAGTGCAGCCGCAAAGCACTTAATACCTGGTGTAAAGCGTCTGGTGTGTGCGCATAGTCAACCACCACTAATGGCGACTGCTTGTTATGAAAAGCTTCCATGCGCCCGGGAACCGGTAGCAAATTGCGGCAAGCCTGGCCAATTTCCGCCAGAGGCTTATTGAACTTCAATAAAACCGCTACGGCACACAGAAGGTTATAAACATTAAAGCGCCCCAGTAGAGGTGTCTCAACGGTGCAGGATTCGCCCTGCCAATTGATCTGAAATACTGAGCCTTGCTCATGGAACTGAAGCCCCGTTGCACGCAAGCACGGTTCTACCGAGCTATCATTAAGGCTTATCCATAGATCCGCTAAGTTGTCTTTATGCCACTGACTCAGGGTGTCATCATCGGCATTAACTATTCGGTTTTGCACACCAAAGTCGGCGAATAGTCGTTGTTTCGCTGCAACGTAATTTTCCATGGTGCCATGGTAATCCAGATGGTCACGGCTGATGTTGGTAATAGCAGCCGCGGAAAAGTGCAGTGCTTCGACACGGCGCTGAATCAAAGCGTGCGAAGACACTTCCATAGCCACAAGCTCTGCGCCTTCTGCAAGTAATGTCGCCAGTCGGTGTTGCACGGTAACTGCATCTGGAGTCGTATGCCGTTCAGGCAACAAACGTCCGATGAGCCCACTACCTGTGGTACCAATAACCGCTGCTTCCATGCCCAGAGCTTTTGCCAACTGAGCCATAATATGAGTGACCGATGTTTTCCCGTTAGTTCCGGTAACACCAACCAGCTGCATTTTCTCTGACGGGTGACCAAAAAAGGTGCCTGCAATATGTGACAAGTGCTCGCGCACACCGCTAAAGCCGATCACCACAGCACCTCGGCGATGTTCCAGCGCAAGTCCGGGCGCTTCAGCAATAACCGCTACCGCGCCGGCATCTATAGCGGCATCAATATAAGCCCGTCCATCGGTTTCATAACCAGGGATCGCAACAAATACGTCGCCGTTCGCAACCTGCCTGCTATCTAATTTTATTCCACTGACAGTAACATCCGGAATAGCGAATGAAGCAGGCAGCATGGTTAATAACTCAGCCAGTTTCATCATTCATCACCCCCGAAGCCAGCAGCACGAACTCGAGTGTCTTCAATGTTATCTGGCGCGACATTCAGCAGACGCATGGTCTGAGACACAATTTTTGAGAATACGGGTGCCGCCGCTGTACCGCCATAGTAATCATCGGTACCCGGCTCATTTATGGTGACCACGACAACAATTTTCGGGTCGCTGACCGGCGCAATGCCAGCAAATAAAGCAACATACTCGTCGCCGTAACCACCACCGGTCTTCGTTTTTCTTGTTGTCCCGGTTTTGCCCGCTACACGATACCCCGGAACCTGAGCTGCTTTGGCCGTGCCGTCTCGCACCACCTCTTCCATCATATGCATAACAGCTCGTGTGTTGTCCGGATTAAACACCTGCTCAGCGGGTAACGGTGACTCCTGACGGAATATTGTAAGCGGCCGTTTCAAACCACCGTTTGCAATAATGTTATAGGCATTCGCCAGTTGCAGAGTCGTTGCTGACAGCCCGTAGCCGTATGAAAGCGTCGCAATTTCAAATTCAGACCAACGGCGACGATCGCCTAAAATACCGATACTTTCCCCCAATAGAGCAATGCCGGTATCGTTACCAAAGCCTGCGTCGGCATAGGTTTGCAATAGTGGTTCAATGCCCAAATCCAGAGCTATTTTGGTCACCCCAACATTGGAGGAATGTTTCAGCACCTCGGTCAACGACAGTTCGCCATAGTTGCGAGGGTCACTGACGCGACGTCCGCCGATTCTCAACCAGCCCGGGCTGGTATCAATGCTATCGCCCGCTTTGTGTCGGCCATTCTCTAGCGCACTGAGAATCACCAGAGGTTTCATCGTTGAGCCTGGTTCGTAGCTGTCAGTTACCGCACGGTTACGCATTCTGAAAGACTGCAATTCCGCACGGTTGTTTGGGTTAAAGGACGGGCTATTGACCATAGCCAGAACTTCACCGGTTTCGACATTAAGCACTACTGCCGAGCCTGAAGTTGCCTGATTGTAGCGCACGGCTTTTTTCAGTTCGGTGTAAGCAGTTGCCTGAACACGTTGGTCGATACTCAGTGTCAGCTGTTTTGGTTGTTGTGCGTCTGTCTGACTAATTTCTTCAACAACCCGCCCTTGCGCGTCCTTGCGATAAACTCGTTTGCCCGGTGTGCCGGTTAAGTGTTCGTCGTACAATAGTTCGAGGCCTTCTTGGCCTGCACCATCGATATCGGTCAGCCCAATTAAATGAGCACTGATTTCACCTGTTGGATAATAGCGCCGAGACTCAGTTTTTAAATACACACCCGGTATTTTCAATTGTTTCACGTAATCCGCTTCTGACGGCGTCACTTTTCGCTGTAGATAAACAAAGCGTTTTGACTCATCGTCCACTTTGCTCACCAGCTCATTGCGATTCATGCGGAAGGTTTCCGCCAGAGCCTGCCAGCGACGTTCGTCTGCCAACGCATCTTTTTCTGCAATTCGCTTGGGATCTGCCCACACGGTTTCTACCGGAACACTCACCGCCAGTTCTCTGCCGTTGCGATCAACAATGGTTCCTCGTTCAACCGCAACACTGGCTGACCTTAAGCTGCGCATATCGCCCTGCAGCGAAAACGCATCGGGACTAATGACCTGGATATAGGCAGCACGTGCAATGAGTACGGAAAAAACACCGAACAGTAAAAACACTGCGGTATAAAAACGCCAGCGAGTGCCAGCTGGCTCTGAACGTTTTTTGCGACGAGTCACTGCCATGAGACAAGTACCTCCTGCTCTGGCGCAACGTCACGCATACCAAGCTGTTCCTGCGCGATACGCTCCACTCGACTGTGTTCAGTCAGCGAGTTCTGCTCAATCACAAGGTGCCGCCACTCTCTGTCCAGAGTGTCGCGATACGAGAGTAAGTCGTCGCGCTCAGCAGTTAATTGTCGATTCAAATGCGCGATATAAACAATGCTTAGTGCATTAACAATAACCACCACGCTCAGCAACACTATCCACTTATGTTGCAGCAGATCTTGAAGTAACATTTTGGTCAGGCTTGGGTAACGCTGTTTAGTCATTGCGAACCCTCCTGGCAATACGCAGCACAGAGCTACGTGAACGCGGATTTTCCTGGACTTCTGCCTTGCCCGGTTTAATCGCTTTACCCACCTTTTCCAATGTTTTGTCTTTATTCCGTTCGGCTTCAGTTACCGGTAACCCCGGAGGCAGTTGCTTGCCTTCGCTGTGTTTACGGATAAAGCGTTTAACTAAGCGATCTTCCAGGCTATGGAAGCTAATAACCACCAACCGCCCGTCTTCTTTCAAACCAGAAAGCGACGCTTCGAGAGCTTGTTCTATTTGCTCTAACTCGCGGTTGATATGAATTCGTATGGCCTGAAATGTGCGCGTTGCCGGGTGTTTATGCTTTTCTTTTACCGGGCTCACACGGGCAATCATTTCCGCAAGCTGCTTCGTGCGGGTGAAAGGCTTTTTCTCGCGGTCCATAACTATGGCACTGGCAATACGGCGAGCAAAACGTTCCTCACCATACTCTTTAAGAACCCAGCTAATGTCGTCTTTTTCTGCACGATTAAGCCATTCGGCCGCTGTTTCGCCGCTAGTGGTGTTCATCCGCATATCCAGCGGACCGTCACGCATAAAGCTAAAGCCTCGCTCAGCATCGTCCAATTGTGGGGAGGAGACACCAAGGTCAAATAAAATACCCGTCACTTGCTGGTTCAGTTGCAAGTCATCAAGCACCTGTTGCAGGTTTGAGAAAGGAGTGTGGATAATTTGAAAACGGGGGTCGTCTTCGAAGGATTTTGCCGCAGCAATGGCCTCAGGGTCCTGGTCAAGAGCAATTACCCGGGCCTTGTCACCTAACTGATTAAGAAGCGCACGTGTATGTCCGCCACGACCAAATGTGGCGTCAATATATGTGCCTTGCGGATCAGTCGCTAATGCTTGTATCGACTCTTCCAGTAGCACCGAAACGTGTTGCGGTGACGTTGTTATCATTATAATGAAAAGTCTTCTAGTCGTTCGTTGAGAGTAAAGTCACCTTCGCGTTCAACATCCATATCTTGCGCCACTTGTTCATGCCAGGCGTCTTCATCCCAAACTTCAAATTTATTCAGCTGCCCGACAAGCATCAGTTTTTTTTCTAAACCGGCGTGTTGTCTCAATGGAGCTGACAATAACAGACGACCGTTTTTATCCATTTCACAGTCGTCGGCATGGCCTAACAGAAGCCGCTGTAAGCGACGTTCTGCGGGGTTCATACTGGATAATCGAGTGAGTTTTTGTTCTATGATTTGCCACTCAGGAAGCGGGTACAGCAAAAGGCACGGTTGCTTAATATCAATCGTGCAGACCATTTTGCCTTCACAGTCTAATGACAACGCATGACGGTACTTGGCCGGTATGGCCAAACGTCCTTTGCTATCCAGACTTAATGTTGTTGCACCTCGGAACATGATCCCACCTGATCATTGTGATCCACTATTATCCACAAATCCCCACAATGTTACAGTCTAGGTGTCACTGTTTCCCACTGTCAAGAAAAAACCTCTTTATTTGTCAGGGCTTCACAGAAATTTACATTAAGCGCTTGATGCAACGTGCAAAATAGTTTTTCTGCTATGGGTTGTGCGATTTTTATGCGATACTCGACTGAGTTTTAGCTAGCTGTGATACTCAATGAAGCGCTACTTATTTGTCATATTGGTAAGCTTTTGCGTGCTGGTGACCGGCGTTATCTGGTTTGCGGAAAATCAACACTCGCAAGTGATAGAGTCACGTAAGCGTGTGGCTACCGAACGCTTAGGCAGGTTACGCGCCGCACTCGAAGGCCAGATTAATTCCTCGCTGACCACCGCTCGTGCGCTGCAGGCTGAAATAAAACTTTCCCCTGACATTTCCGCAGAACGCTATCGTTTACTGGTGCAAGAACTAATAGACAATGACCTCCCTGTTCGTCATGTGGCTCTGGCCCCTGATCTTATTATCGAGTTTCTCTATCCTTTAGTGCCAAACCAGGACGCGCTGGGTTTTGATTACCGAGCTTCACCCGAACAGTTCAAGAGTGTTCAGGAAGCCATTCAACGCAAAAGCATCATTATTGACGGCCCTGTCAAATTAGTGCAAGGCGGCTGGGCACTAATAGCACGGGCTCCGGTTTTTATCGATAACTCGCTGTGGGGCGTTATTGCGGTTGTTATTGATATTGAGCAGTTAATGATCAGTAGCGGTTTGACTTCAGTTGATGATTATCTCTTCGCGCTGAAAAAGAACATTAAAGATAGCGAAGAGTTATTTCTACGTGGCGATCCGTCCGTATGGCAAAAAGATTATGTCGCCATTGAAATCGATGTATCCTCCGGCCAATGGATACTGGCTCTTGCGCCGAAAGATAATGGCTGGGCTAAACGCGATAATATTTATTGGGTCATCATAATTGCCGGCTGGACACTCTCATTCTTAATGATTGCCTTTATGTATAATTTGGTCGCAACCCAGAGTCGTCTACGGACAGCTCTGACAACGATTGACCGGCAGGCCAACTTCGATTCAATCACCGACTTGCCTAATCGTCGAGCCTTTGTTGACTATCTCAATCAATTAACTCAGAGCGGCAATGATCAGCATTTTGCTATTTTGTTTATCGACCTTGACCATTTTAAAGAAGTTAACGACAGCCTGGGACACGACGCCGGCGATGAGTTACTGGTGTCAGTTGCGGAACGTTTAAGGAGTCAACTGCGGGGTTCTGACTTTATCGCCCGTATTGGCGGCGATGAATTTGTTGTGGTGATTAATCGCTTCAAGTCACATGAAGTCATTAATGATTTGGCAACCCAAATTAATCGTCATTTAAGCGAACCTTTTACATTACGTCAGAACCAAATACAAACCACCTGCAGCATTGGTATTGCGTTGTACCCTGACGATGGCATGAAAGCTGCCGAGCTTCTCAAAAATGCAGACTTGGCCATGTACGCCGCAAAAACCGCAGGGCGTCGCACCCACTACTTCTTTAATGACGAACTAAGAGCGCAAACCGAACGCCAGAATACCATTCACAACCGAATGCGGGACGGCCTAAAGCGACATGAGTTTTCGCTGGTTTATCAGCCTATTGTGGATTTTAGTTCCGGCAAAGTTACCAAATGTGAAGCCTTACTTCGTTGGAAAGATGAAGATGGAAACGTCATTTCTCCCGCTGAGTTCATTCCGGTTGCTGAACGCACGGGGTTAATTCACGAGCTGGGGCAATTTGTTCTGGAGCAAGCTTGTATTGACTGGGTTACCGTCCATAAGTCCGGGTACCCTATTGAGGTTTCAATTAACCGCTCAGAGCGAGAGCTGAACGATATGGAAGTCGCTAAACAGTGGCTGTCTTGCATCAAGCAACACGGTATACCAACTGAAAGCATCACTTTCGAAATTACTGAATCCTTGTTAATGAGTAATAAGCAGCGGCAATTACAAATTTTGCATTACCTGCGCTCGCAAGGAGTACAACTGGCCATTGATGATTTTGGCACCGGTTACTCAAGCATTAATTACCTGCAGCGTTACCCTGTCGACTATATAAAAATAGACAGAAGCTTTTTGAATCAGGCACCTGACGACCGCGTTCAGGTTGCTTTATTAGACGCATTACTGCGAGTTGCCAGAGCCCTTGATATCGACGTTATTGCTGAAGGTGTGGAAACTAAGCGCCAATGGGAGTTATTGCAGCAACAACAATGTGACTTTGCTCAAGGCTACTTTATTAGTGAACCCCTGACTTTAGATAAGCTATTAGACTTTTTGCGAAAATGGCAGTTCTGAAGTCGAAAAGAGGAATAAGGTGGAGAGCCGGCCGATAAGCCGGGTTCTGTCGTGGACAATCATTCATCTAGTGATCAGGTTGCCCTGACCCTCAAGCAGTCTACCCGGGTTCAACGCGGGCCGCGCCAAAGAACCCCTATTTGACCTTGCTCCGGGTGGAGTTTACCGTGCCGCAAACTGTTACCAGTTGCGCGGTGCGCTCTTACCGCACCCTTTCACCCTTACCTGTGCTGCAAGCAGCCATCGGCGGTTTACTCTCTGCTGCACTAGTCGTCGGCTTACGCCGCCCAGGCGTTACCTGGCACCCTGCCCTATGGAGCCCGGACTTTCCTCCCCCTGTAAACAGGCGGCGATTGTCTGGCCAGCTCTCCGCGGAGGATTCTACGCTGCGCCAGGCTTTAACTCAATCTTTGTTTTTATTCTCCAGCCCCCACTGATACAACACGTTTTTACGTTCATCATGAATTTTCGCAGTGACAGCAGCCGCTTTCTTTAATGGCAACTCCTCCAGTAACAACAGCAAGGTGCGCTTAGCCGCCTCTCCAGGGCCGTCACTGGCTTCCGTTTCTTGCTGCAAGGGTGATATCAGTAACACCATTTCTCCCCGCTGCTGGTTGCTGTCGTCTGTTAAAATCTGCAATAACTCTGCAGCACTGCCATTTAAATAGGTTTCAAACTGCTTCGTCAGTTCACGCGCCAGTACCAGCTGCCTTTCTGTCCCCAGCACGGCATTCATATCGGCCAGGGTATGCAGAATTCTGTGTGGGCTTTCATAAACAACAACGGTTCTTGGTTCTGTTTTTAAGGCTTCTAATTTTGCCCGGCGTTGCTGCGGCTTAGAAGGCAAAAAACCTTCAAAAGCAAAGCGGTCGGTAGGCAAGCCAGCCGCAGACAGTGCTACGGTTACGGCACAGGCACCCGGCAGTGCAACCACTTTGAGGCCATGCTGACGACACCGTTGTACCAGCACATAACCCGGGTCATTAATAAGTGGCGTACCCGCGTCGCTGACTAATGCCAGGGAATCGCCTTGCTGCAGGCGCTCAATCACCGCATCCGCGCGCTGAGTCTCGTTATGCTCATGCAGCGCAAACACGTCGTTTTGTATGCCATAATGCTGCATTAACTTCCGCGTATGCCGCGTATCTTCTGCAGCTATGGCTGCTACATCGGCTAATGTTTTTATTGCCCGCTCGGTCATATCGCCTAAATTCCCGATAGGCGTGGGTACAATATAAAGGGTCCCCGGGTTTGTCATAATGAGTCTCAGTTTGTTTCCAACGTCAATGCCGTTTATAGTATCACCGAACAGGCACCAAAGCGGAACCTTACAGTGTTTAGAACTCAGTCATTTGTATTTTTAGCTCTACTGGCACTCATGGTACTCACTCAGTGTACCTCTGCCCCTGACCGGAAAACTGAAACGCCCGACAAAACCGCAGATGTCGCCGACCAGGACTTGAGTTTAACTGAAGAAAAATCGGCTCAGGACTGGTTAGATGAAGCCCGCGCTGCCGCCAACGATATTGAACAGCACTCCGCTTTAATACGCGCAGCTAATGCGTTTCAGAATGAACAAAAATGGCAGCAGGCTGTAGCCGTGTTGTCTCAATTAAGCCCTCAAAAAATTACCCGGCATAGTCAAAAGTACTATCACCTGGCTAAAGCTCGTTGGGCAGCAGAACAAGAACAATGGCCCCAGGTTATTGATGAACTGCAGAGCGTTTATACACAGTTTAACCAACGCGAATTTCGCGCTTTGAGCTTACAATTGCTGTCTCAAGCCGCTTACCAGCAAAAAAACTACTGGCAAGCTTTGGTGTGGCAGGTCGACGCTCAGCGTTTTGCTGAACAATCCAGCGCAGAAACCATATGGTCTGTTGCCAGCCGGGTCACCCAATCTGAGCTCCCACAGCAACGTCCGACTGATTTAGCTCTAGCGGGTTGGTGGCGTTTAGTTGACTACCATCATCAGGCCATGACCAACCCGGAACAACTGTCTGCTTACCTAAGCCAATGGTTGCAAGGCTATAGCGAGCACGCTGCAGTCGAGATGGTAGAAAGATGGCAGGAAACAGGAATCAGGAATGATAACGAGAAGACATCCAAACCCGTCATTGCGGTCCTATTACCCTTATCTGGAAAATACCAACAACAAGGTCAGGCCGTACGCGATGGCATTATTGCCCGCACAGGAGAATTAAAAGAAGTACAAGTGGTTTTTATTGATAGCGAACAAGGTGACATTGCGGCACATAAAGAGCAGATAAAGTCACTGAACCCGGTTGGTATTATCGGTCCCCTTTTAAAAGAGAATGTTGCGCTTTGGGCTGAGCAGCCACCCAGTGATGTACCTCAGATTTTTCTAAACCAGATTGAAAGAGAATCAGCGGACTCCTCTGCTAATAGCGCATTTTTCGCCTTAACTCCTGATACAGAAGCCCGGCAAGCTGCACAGCGCATCAATCAGAAACTTTCAGGAGCTAAAAGTGCCATGATCATCGCCGCCGATACGTCCAACGGACGTAGAATGGTCGATGCCTTTAAATCGAGTTGGGATAATGAGCAGGCGGGAGACCCCAAAGTTTCTTACTTTTCGGAACGCGCGGACATGAAAGCAACGGTGGAAAGCTCTCTGGGGCTAACTGACAGTCAGCAGCGCATTCGGGCAGTGAAAATAGCCGCTGGAAAGATCATTGTTGATGAGCAGGAACGAAGCCGGAGAGATATCAGCGCTATTTATCTGCCGGGAAACTTACAACAAACTCGTCTGTTAAAACCTTTTATTGATGTCAGTGTTTCACCTTTTGCCGCACCCATTCAGGTGTACGCCAGTTCTGCGACTCACGAACTTAAAAACCGCTTAGGGGATTCTGATCTTAACGGTATTATCTTTTCTGACATTCCCTGGTTAGCTTCAGATGCCGGTAATAATTTGCTTTTAACTCAGTGGCTTGAGCTACGCAATGGTTGGGGACTTTCACTAGCAAGGTTAGCCGCAATGGGATATGACAGTGTGTCATTAATACAACGATTAGAAATGATGAACCGTATGCCGGGGCTCACCTGGAGCGGACTGAGTGGCAACCTCCACATCAATGACTCAGTGGTTCAACGTGAACTAACCTGGGCTACCTTTACTAAGGGGAAAATAGCCTTAGCTAAGGAGTCAAATAATGCAGGAAGTAGCAACAGGTAAGCACGCGGAGTTACTGTCGGCAGAATTTCTGGAAAAAAATGGCCTTACAATTATTTGCAAAAATTACCGCATTGACGGCGGTGAAATTGATATTATAGCCCGAGACGGAGATTACTGGGTCTTTTGCGAGGTTAAGTATCGGCAACATGAGCACTTCGCTTCAGTACTTGAGCAAATTAAGCCGCAACAATGTAGGCGTGTAAGGCATACTGCTCGTTACTATTTACTCAGTAATAATATAGACGAACATACCGCAGCAATACGTTTTGATGTTATTGCAATAGTCGGTCACCCAACAAAAATTGAATGGTTTAAGGACGCATTCTAATTATGAATGACGAGCTAATTAAAGCGCTTTTCACAGAGAGCATACAGACACAGATCTCCGCAGTTGAGAGCCTGACCGATGACATGGCAACCACAGTGGAGTTGTTAGTGGCTAACCTGCTCAATGGTCAACGCGTTTTTTGCTGCGGAGACCGAACCACAGGAGTGGTTGCACAGCATTTTTCCAATCTCATGACAGAGGGGATGAAGCTCGAACGGCCTCCTTTTCCAGTGCTGGCCCTCAATTCGGGCAAGCAAAAGCAACTGGCTGCCTTAGGTCAGGCTAGCGACATTTTGATAGTTATAGCCGATAATCAGGAAAATGAAGAACTAACCTCCGTTATGGAAACAGCAATTAGCCGCGACATGTTAATCATTGCCCTAACCGGAGAAGGTAATGACTCTGTTTCCGGTTTATTAGGGGCTAATGACATAGAACTGCGTGTGCCAAGTTTAAATCCCGCTCGTATACTGGAAACCCAGTTATTTATTGTCCATGGTCTATGTGAACAAATAGAAAATACTATCTTCCCTCAGGAGCACTGACGCGTATGACTTTATCTAAACTCGCTTTACCCGTCATTTTTATCAGCTTGTTAGCCTTACAAGGATGCGCTGCTGTCGCAGTTGGCGCTGCCGCAGTTGGTATCTCGTCTGCAACAGACCCACGTACCATAGGCACGCAGGTAGACGATCAAACGATTGAAATGAAAACGAATGCCAAACTGGGGAACGATGAGCAGCTTGAGGATTCTCGCGTCATTGCGGTGAGCTACGATACCAACGTGCTGTTGATTGGCCAGGTGCCCAGCGAGAGTTTGAAAAGAAGAGCAGAAGATGTCATTAGAGATACGAATGGCATTAATAAAATTTTCAATCAACTGCGTATTGGCTCAAAAGCTTCTGCAACGGTTCGCGCAGGCGACAGCTGGATAACCAGTAAAGTGAAACTTAAGTTTGCGAATAATAAGTCCATAGATGCCACCAACATAAAAGTGGTAACAGAAAACGGCGAGGTATTTCTGCTAGGCCATGTTAGTCAGGGGGAAGCAGAGGCTGCTGTTGAAGTTGCAAGAAATGTTGATGGTGTAGGACGAGTCATTAAAGCACTAACCATTAAGCGTTAGTGCTTTAAATCCTTACTTAACAACTTTTAAGTTGGGCTTTTTCTTCGCTGACTTTTGCTCAGTTTCAGTGTTGCTCTGCTCTTCTTCGTCAAGCTCGGGCATTTTATCCAGCTCGGGCTCGGCCTCAAACATAGCACCAGCTCCATTTTCACGGGCGTATATGGCTAATGCCGCCGTCATAGGAACAACAACCTGCATGGGCTGCCCACCAAAACGTGCGTTAAACCGCACCTCATGGTCCGCCAACTGTAAGTTCTGAACTGCTGTTGGTGAAATATTAAGAACTATCTGGCCTTCACTCACAAAGTTTTGTGGCACAACCGTGCCGACAATGGTTGCGTCAACAACCAAGTGCGGAGTCAGATCGTTATCAACAATCCATTCGTACAGTCCACGAAGTAGATAAGGTCTTTTCGGCGTCATAGCACTACTCCTCGACGTCGATGAAATTAATGACGGGCGAGCTCTTTCTCTTCTTCCGTTAAAGAGTCCTGGAACGTTTTGCGTTCAAATAAACGTACCATATATTGCTTGATCTCTTTTGCACCTTGCCCTTCCAGGTCAATGCCGTAAGCTGGTAAACGCCATAGCAGAGGTGCCAAATAACAATCGACTAAGCTGAACTCTTCACTCATGAAATAAGGCGTGTCGGCAAATATAGGAGCCAAAGAAAGTATCCCTTCTTTCAGTTCCTGCCTTGCCTGTGCATCGCCTTGCTGAATTTTTTCAGCCAGACTGTACCAGTCACGCTCAATACGGTACATCATAAGACGACTTGTACCACGGGCAACCGGGTACACCGGCATCAGTGGCGGGTGCGGGAAACGCTCATCAAGATACTCCATGATAATTTGTGCGTTATATAACACCAGTTCACGGTCAACAAGAGTCGGCGTAGCCTCTGGGTACGGGTTAAGCTGTAACAGATCCTCCGGCGTACTTTCGTCGGTCACATACGTAATTTCGACACCAACACCTTTCTCAGCTAACACCAGACGTACCTGATGACTCTTTAAGTCATCCTTTCCTGAATATAACGTCATTACTGAGCGTTTATTTGCTGCAACAGCCATTCCTTTCTCCAGATAATATCAACGGCAAAAGGGTGGCAAGCCACCCTTTACTAAGTCGTTGTCTAACAGACTGATAAGCCTCGATTATTTGAGGTCTTTCCAAAACTCTTTCTTCAGTAACCATGCCAAAATAGTGAATACCAGCAGGAAACCAAAGACAAACCAACCCATTCGACGCTGCTCTAACAACATAGGCTCACCGGTGTATACCAGGAACGCTGTTAAATCTAGCATCGCTTGGTCGTACTCGCTTTCAGACAGGCGACCGTTTCCATCGGTTTTAATACCAACGTAAACGTCTTTCATTTCGCCGTCTATCATACGCTCTTCGTAGGTTTTTTCAGGAAGCCCCTGAAGTTCTTCCAGCACATGCGGCATACCCACGTTAGGGAATACTGCGTTGTTAACCCCAAATGGGCGACTTTCGTCTTTATAAAATGAGCGTAAATAAGTGTAAATCCAGTCCGCACCACGTACACGAGCAACATTGGTTAAGTCCGGTACAGCTGTACCAAACCAATTCGCAGCGGAATCTGAATTCATATTATTGGTAATAAGATCACCGGCTTTATTGCCAGTAAACTGTAAGTGCTTCTCACCCAGCTCTTGTGGGATACCAAGGTCTTCAAAGGTGCGGTTATAGCGATGATACTCCAGCTGATGACAACCCAGACAGTAGTTCATATATAACTGCGCACCGCGTTGCAACGAGGCCTTGTCGTGTAAATCGACTTCGGCCTTATCTAATGGAACTTCAGGACCCGCCGCAAAAACCAGCGACGGAATCAAAGTTATAAGAGCGATTAACAGTTTTTTCATTTCGACGTCACCCTTTCTGGTACCGGTTTAGTCTTCTCGCGCTTACTGTAGAACCAGAGCAGCCCGAAGAATGCAAAGTACAAGAACGTAAATATCTGTGCGAACACGGTTGCAACAGGAGTTGCAGGCTGAGTTCCCAGATAACCCAGTACAACGAAGCTGATCGCGAATACGGTTAAGTTCAGCTTATGCAATAGGCTACGATAACGAATTGAGCGTACTCGACCACGGTCTAACCAAGGCAATAAGGCCAGGAAGGCAATGGCAGCAAACATGAGAATGACGCCAAATAGCTTATCCGGAACCGCGCGCAAAATAGCGTAGAACGGAGTGAAGTACCATACCGGAGCTATGTGCTCTGGTGTCTTCAGCGGGTTCGCTGGCTCGAAGTTCGGTGGCTCAAGGAAAAAGCCGCCCATTTCCGGATTGAAGAAAATAACGTAACAGAAGAAGAACAAGAAGATACCAAAACCGAACATGTCCTTAAGGATGTAATAAGGATAAAACGGGATGGAATCAACAATGTCTTTCTTGTTCGTGAAGCGCTCATGGAACTTAAATTTCGGCTTCTCTTCGTCAGGAACCGAGCCTTTAGGCTTCTTCGTATCAACACCATCGGGGTTATTAGAACCGACCTCGTGCAAAGCGACGATGTGCAAGAAGACCAAAATAACCAGCACTAATGGTAAAGCAATGACATGCAGTGCAAAGAAACGGTTTAACGTAGCGCCCGAAATAACGTAGTCACCGCGGATCCACAAAGTTAAATCATCACCAATGACCGGAATTGCACCGAACAAGGAGATAATAACCTGAGCACCCCAGTATGACATTTGTCCCCATGGTAGCAAGTAGCCCATGAAGGCTTCCGCCATTAGTACCAGGAAGATGAACATACCAAACAACCAGATTAATTCCCGTGGTTTTTGGTAAGAACCGTACATCATGCCGCGGAACATATGCAGATAGACCACCACGAAAAACGCTGATGCCCCAGTGGAGTGCATGTAACGCAACAGCCAACCGTATTCAACGTCACGCATGATGTACTCGACCGAAGCAAATGCGCCTTCAGCACTGGGTACGTAGTTCATGGTAAGCCAAATACCGGTCAGAATTTGGTTAATTAATACAATAGTTGCCAAGAAACCGAAAACATACCACATGTTGAAGTTTTTCGGAGCTGGATACTGTGCCAGGTGGATGTTCCAGGTTTTTGTCATGGGGATGCGGGCATCCATCCACTCTACAAATCGCTTAAACATTATGCTTGCCCCTTATCTTCACCCACCAAAATGGTGTTCTCGTCGATAAAATAATGCGGCGGCACGACTAAGTTCAGAGGTGCTGGAACGCTTTCAAAAACACGACCTGCAATATCAAACTTCGAACCGTGACACGGGCAGAAGAAACCAGATTCAACGCCATCAACATGGTCTCCCATTCCCTTTTCGAGATAGGACGGGGAACAACCTAAATGGGTACAGATACCAACGGCGACAAAGAATTCTTCCTTGATTGAACGGTGTTGGTTCTGAGCGTACTCAGGCTGCTGTGGTTCTTCCGAATTAGGGTCGCGAAGCCGATCTTCAACTTTAGACAACCCTTCCAGCATATCGGGGGTACGACGCACCACCCAGACTGGCTTTCCGCGCCATTTCACACGGACTAGCTGGCCAGGTTCAGCCTTGCGTATATTCACTTCTACGGGCGCACCCGCGTTTTTCGCTTTCGCACTTGGGTTCCATGATCTTATGAAGGGAACGGCTACTGTTAGCGCTCCGGCACCACCTACCACAGAGGTTGCGACAGTCAAAAAACGACGGCGGCCTTTATCTACAGGCGCATTGCTCATCCATCTACTCTCCAGTTTTGGACGCTCCACGATACTTTGTCGCGAAGTCGGGAATTAGCTGCTGCTTTGTCCGCTTATGCGGATTACAGAAAATGCTTTGAGATGATAATGAAAAGACACACTTTTTACAAGCTTAATAGCCGCTATTATCGCGGTATTTCTATTTCGATCAGACATAAAAAAACCCAGCCGAAGCTGGGTTTTGCCACAATAAATGAAGACGAATTAACGCTTCGAGAACTGTGGACGTTTACGTGCTTTATGCAAGCCGATTTTCTTACGTTCAACCTGACGAGCGTCACGAGTAACGTAACCTTCTTTACGTAGCGGACTACGTAGAGCTTCGTCGTACTGCATTAATGCACGGGTAATACCGTGACGAATTGCACCAGCCTGACCCGTAGTACCACCACCACTTACAGTGATGTACAAGTCAAACTTTTCAGTCATTTCAACTAACTCTAACGGCTGACGAACAACCATTTGAGCCGTTTCACGACCGAAGTATTCGTTCAGTTCACGGTTGTTAATTTTGATGTTGCCGCTACCAGGACGCAAAAATACGCGAGCCGTGGAGTTTTTGCGACGACCAGTACCGTAGTATTGATTATCTGCCATAGTGTTCTTGCTCCGTATTATATATCCAGTTGTTTAGGTTGTTGAGCAATATGGTTATGCTCAGTACCTGCGTACACTTTCAGTTTACGGAACATGGCACGACCCAATGGACCACGGGGTAACATACCTTTCACCGCTTTCTGAATGACCATCTCTGGTTTCTTAGCAATCAGTTTTTCAAAGCTGATTGATTTGATACCACCCGGAAATCCAGTGTGCGAGTAGTACATCTTGTCCTGAGCTTTGTTACCGGTAACGGCAACTTTCTCAGCGTTAATTACGACGATGTAGTCGCCGGTATCAACGTGAGGCGTGTACTCAGGCTTATGCTTGCCGCGTAAACGACGAGCGATTTCAGTAGCTAAACGACCTAAAGTTTTGCCTTCAGCGTCTACTACGTACCAGTCGCGTTTTACCGTTTCTGGCTTGGCTACAAATGTTTTCATTGTATAAAACCTACATTTTAAAAGTTCACGGACAGTAATTCCGGGCTTCCCCGCGAATCACAACAATAAAAAAATGATAAAAATCATTTAGTTATCTGCTGCGACCGCTGCATTACGTTAGGTAACACAACGGACTGTAACGTGGGCTGCGCGGATTATAGGAAAAATGCGGTTAAAGATCACGCATTTTCTGAAATTTATGCTTTATGTGCCATAGCGAGATATTCCTGACTCTGCATTTCCTGCAGTCGACTGACACAGCGGCGGAACTCAAAAGTTAACTGGCCTTCGGTATATAACGATTCGATATCCACTTCTGCAGATAAAATCAGCTTCACCCGACGCTCATAAAATTCATCCACTAACGCGATGAAACGTCTGGCGGTATCGTCTTTTCCCGCGCCCATTTGTTCGACATTACTGATCAGGACAGCGTGATAAATTCGCGCTATCTCCATGTAGTCGTTTTGGCTGCGTGCGGTTTTACAAATAGAAGTAAAATCAAAGAACACAACGTCGTCACACTCGGCTCTTACGTCAATATCCCGACCTTCGATATCAATACAATCTGATTCGTACCGGTCTTTGCACTCCGGTGCCAGCTCTTTGAAATACTGCCATAAGTTTTTATCAGCCTGGTCATCCAGCGGTGAGTGAAAAATTTCAGCTCGTGTCAGTGTTCTTAAGCGGTAGTCGATACCACTGTCAACATTCACCACTTCACAGTGCCGCTTGATAAGTTTAATCGCCGGAATAAAACGCGCTCGTTGCAGGCCATTTTTATAAAGATCGTCCGGAATAATATTCGACGTGGCAACCAACACCACACCCCGCTCAAATAAATACTCAAACAGCTTACCCAGCAACATAGCATCGGTAATGTCCTGTACGAAAAACTCGTCAAAACAGACAATTAGTGCTTCATCGGCGATCTTGTCCGCCACAATACGTAACGGATCACTTTGCTTATCCAGCATTTTTAATTCGTTATGAACTCGATGCATAAAACGATGGAAATGAATGCGCCATTTACGTTCAACTGGCAAACTCTCAAAAAAAGTATCAACCAAGTAGGTTTTACCACGGCCCACACCACCCCAGAAATAAATTCCCTGAGGCCTCTCAGGCTCTTTGCTTAGAAGTTTTCGCCACCCCGATAAGGTGTGGTAATGGTGCCAGTCGATAAGCTCATCATGCAGTCTTTGCAAATGTTTAACGGCATTAAGCTGGGCTTCATCTTCCGAGAAGCCATTGTGTTCGATATCATACTGATAACGTTCTAATGGAGACATTTGCTGTTTGGACACTACCACTTCACCTCAGTTGGGATTATCCTAATAGGTAATATGTTACCATGAAGGTGAAGCGCAGCAATCATTCGAAGCTGTAGCAGCTTGTTCAGGAGTTAATTATGAGTTGGATTATTGGAGTTCTGTTGGTCATTGCCGGTGCAATCATTGGCTTTTTCGCAGCTCGTTACAGTCAGTCAAAAGGTCAGTCAGGCGACCTTGAAGAGCAAGTTCAGCAAAGCCAACAGCGTTTAACCGACTACCAGCGAGAAGTTGCCGAACACTTTGCAACGGCCAATGCCATGGTAGAACAACTGGCCGACACACAACAGCGTCTGCAAAGCTATTTGAGCCAAAGTGCCGAATTGCTTGAAAAAGGCGATGTTCAAAGCGACTTACCTTTTTTCGCTGAAGATACCCTTAAGCAGTTGCGCGTAGCCAACTCTCTGAACAAAGACCACCGCTCTGGTCGTGACAGTTATAGTGCTAACGACATGCCTCGCGACTACACCGAAGGTTCCAGCGGCTTATTCTCAAATAGTTACGAAGAAAAATCGGAAAAAGAGTCCTCAAAAACATCTTGAAACACTTTTAGAGTGAACTCATATAACTAACAAGCGGTCTTAACTCGCAGACCGCTTGTTAGTGCTTTATTAAGGAGTCACTCAAACCATGAAACGAGTATTAGCTTTATTCAGTTTACTCTTTGTTTTTAGTTTTACCCCTATTACTTCGGCTCAGGCCGGGATCCCATTTTTTGGCAATGACGACGAAAAACCTACTCTGGCACCTATGCTGGAAGAGGTTACACCTGCTGTTGTCAACATTTCCGTAAAAGGAAAGCGCGAGGTCAGACAACGACTACCGGATGCGCTTCGTTTTTTCTTCGGACCTAATGCACCGCGCGAACAAGTTCGCGAGCATCCATTTCAGGGGCTGGGTTCCGGCGTAATTATTGATGCCAAGAACGGTTATGTCGTCACAAATAACCATGTCATTGACGATGCAACTGAAATTCTGGTTACCCTAAAAGATGGCCGCGAGTTTGACGCCAAGGTTATCGGCACCGATAAACGCAGTGACGTTGCACTGCTGAAAATTGAAAATGGTGACAACCTTACCGCTATCGAACTCGGCCAGTCTTCAGACCTGCGTGTCGGCGACTTCGTGGTTGCTATTGGCAACCCCTTTGGTCTTGGACAAACGGTCACCTCGGGTATTGTGAGTGCATTAGGCCGTGGCGGGTTAGGTATCGAAGAATTAGAAAACTTTATACAAACCGATGCAGCGATCAACAGTGGTAACTCAGGCGGCGCACTGGTCACCTTAGACGGCAAGTTAATTGGCATAAACACCGCAATACTTGGACCCAATGGCGGTAATATCGGTATCGGTTTTGCCATTCCGTCGGACATGATGAATAACCTGGTTCAGCAGCTGATTGAATTCGGTGAAGTTCGCAGAGGCGTTCTGGGTGTGCGAGGCAACGACCTGACCCATGATGTGGCTCAGGCACTGAATATTCCCGTTAATCGCGGGGCCTTTGTTTCTCAGGTAGTACCCGGTAGCTCGGCAGCTGAGGCAGGTATTGAGTCTGGCGATGTCATCATATCGGTAAATAACCAGACCATTCGCTCATTCTCCGAGCTTGGAGCTATGGTTGGCTCGATAGGCTCCGGTAAGTCAATCGAACTTGGTATTATTCGCGACGGCGAGGAGCAGTCAATCAGCGTCACTTTAGGAGCGCAAGACACCTCAGTAACCGCCGCCTCTATCCACCCGGCTCTGGAAGGAGCAACTCTCGCCGCAGCTGATTCAGGCAAAGGTATAGAAGTATCTGAGCTCGAAGAACGCTCACCTGCAGCCCGAATTGGCCTTGAAAAAGGCGATATTATTCAGGGTGTGAATCGACAGGCAGTCAGTTCCATTGCTGAACTCAGAGCCGCCATTGAAGATAAGGCCGGCGTCATTGCGTTAAATATAAAACGCGACAACAGCTCACTCTTTATTGTGTTGCGCAACGCTAACTGAGATTGTGACAGACAGGTGGTATCAGTGCTATGCTGATACCACTTAATTTAATCGGAAACAGGTATGCAGCGACTCTCTTCAACCCTACGATTCTTGTTTCAGTCAGTCGGTTTAGGCTTGGTTGTTGCGGCCATTGTCATTATCAGTCAGCCTTTTTGGGGCCAATCTGAGTCTTTAAGACAAACCAGTTCCGAGGTTATTTCTTTTAATCAGGCCGTTCGTAAAGCAGCCCCTGCAGTGGTTAATATATACAGCATGGGCGAGATACAAGGTTCATACTACCAGCCACAGTCATCTCGCGTCTGGCGCCTCGGCTCTGGCGTGATTATGGACTCTCAGGGGTACATTTTAACCGCTCACCATGTTGTTGATAATGTCGATCAAATTGAGGTCGCTTTGCAGGATGGACGTCGCTACGCTGCTCAATTAATTGGCAGCGATCGATACACTGACCTGGCCGTACTTAAAATTGATGCCGACAACCTTCCCGTTATTCCGGTTCAGTCAACACGCCGCATTCAGGTTGGTGATATTGTTCTTGCTATAGGTAACCCCTACAACATCGGTCAAACAATAACTCAAGGAATCATCAGTGCCAGCGGCGGACGTGTAGGCGTCAGCAATTCCTACTCTGATTTAATTCAAATGGATGCTGTTATCAACCAAGGCGCATCTGGGGGGGCATTGGTAAATACCGCCGGCGAGCTAATAGGAATTAATAACGCCCGATACAACTCAGCTTTCGGTGATGGCGGCGAAGGGATTTATTTTGCCGTGCCCTATGAAAATGCACGCAAAGTGATGAAAACACTCATTCGTGAAGGCAAGGTGGTTCGTGGCTTCATTGGCATTAGCGTTAATCCGAACTTCAGCGAAGAGCAGTCTTTATCAGGGATCTTAATTACAGAAGTTGAAGCGGGCGGCCCAGCAGCGGCTGCCGGTCTGCAACGTAATGATTTTTTGGTCGCTATTGACGGAGAGCCGGTTCGTTCAGCTCCCGAAGGGCTGGACAGAGTAGCCAATAGCGAGCCGGGTACGAAGTTAGAGGTAGAGTTTTACCGTAACAACAAACGCATGACAACCACGGTAACCGTTGCCGAGTTACCTCGTTAAAAGCAGACGGCGACTAAGCCGTCACTCGCTCAATATCAGCACCTAAACCTTGTAGTTTCTTTTCAATGCCCTCATAACCACGGTCGATATGATAAATACGCTCGACGACCGTTTCTCCAGTCGCTACCAGGCCTGCGATAACTAACGATGCCGAAGCGCGTAAATCAGTACACATAACTTCAGCGCCGGTTAGTTCTTCTACACCATGGCATAAGGCAGTATTGCCTTCCGACTCTACATTTGCACCCATACGCCTTAGCTCAGGAATGTGCATAAACCGGTTTTCAAAAATCGTTTCACGAATACCTGCGGTGCCCTCTGCAATTGCATTTAATGCACAAAACTGGGCTTGCATATCAGTCGGAAAAGCCGGGTGAGGCGCGGTAATAATATTCACCGCTTTGGGGCGTCCCTGACTTTTTAGCGTGATCCAGTCTTCACCTTTTTCGACCTCAGCGCCGGCTTCTTCCAGTTTTTTCAGTACAGCATCCAGACTGGCCGGGTCTGTGTTTTCGCACCGTATAGACCCACCTGTTGCCAAAGCTGCAACCAAAAAGGTACCGGTTTCAATACGATCAGGCATGACGCTGTATTCTCCGCCATGCAATTTTTCCACGCCAGTAATATGAATGGTATCGCAACCAGCGTCGCGCACATTCGCACCCAGGCTGTTCAGAAAGTTTGCTAAGTCGATAACCTCAGGCTCGCGAGCCGCGTTCTCAATTACCGTTTCACCTTCTGCCAATACCGCCGCCATCATCAGATTTTCAGTACCAGTAACACTGACGGTATCTAATAAAATTTCCGCGCCCTTCAAACGGCCTTCGACAGATGCCTTAATGTAGCCATTTTCAACATCAATGTGTGCCCCCATTTTGCGTAAACCTTCAATATGAAGATTAACGGGACGGGCTCCTATCGCGCAGCCACCCGGAAGCGAGACTTCGGCTTTTCCGGTTTTCGCCAATAGTGGCCCCAAAACCAGAATAGACGCCCGCATCGTTTTTACTAAGTCATAAGGCGCTTTAAAATGATTCAGTGTGGTTGGGTCGATAGTCACACTGTTATCGTTCAGGCTACTGTGACAAATGCCAAGGCAGTCTAACAACTCCAAGGTTGTATCAACGTCATGTAAATCGGGAACATTGGATAACATGACTTTATCAGAAGGCAAAAGCGACGCCATTAAGATAGGCAAAGCCGCGTTTTTTGCACCGGAGATTTTGACCGAACCGGACAAAGGCTGCCCACCCCGTATTTTAAATTTATCCATCAACTAACCAACAACCTTATGGCATCATTAATTTTTTATCACGCGCCCAGTCTTCAGGCGTGTAAGCTTTAATTGAAACTGCGTGAATAGAGCCATCCGCAATTAAGGGGTTTAGTGGGCCATAAACAGCTTGCTGACGCTTAACCCGGCTCATGTCTTTAAAGTCTTCACTGACAGCGATAATTTCAACATTAGCACCTTCGGCTTTGACCAGTAATTCTTCCAGTGAAAGTGCCTCGTTAAGCAAAGTTTTCAATTCTTCAGTATTCATTTTTATCTGCCGTTAGCTTAAAAGTGAGTAATGCCGCCTAGCTTAACGAAAGCAACGACTCGACGCCACTAACGCGGGCAATTTGTTTCAACTGTTCAGAAGCACCAATACACGTCAGAGGCCCTTTACCATCACCTACTAACTTAAGAATCTCAAGTAAGAAGGCAACCCCGGCTGTATCGATCACATCCACATCCGTTAAATCAACTTTCGTTTCCGGGCCTATCGACCAACCTTTTCGCTGAGACCAGAGTTTGGCAACACTATGGCGAGTCAATGAGCCGCTAAAAACCAGCGTTTTATCACTACTCACTTTAACTGATGTCAGGCCTGTCTGCTGAGCGCTCATTAAATTCCCTCTGTCGGATTTTCAACTTCGTCATCGGCCTTGATAGGCTCAGAAGCTTTCTTCTCAATCAGCTCTATTGTCTTATCTATGCCATTAGCCCGAATAACCGATGAAATTTCGCTTTGCTTACTGTTAAGCAGACTCACACCTTCCACAACCAAGTCATAAGCTTTCCAAATTTCTTCATCCGAGTCATAGCGAATACGAAAATCCAGACGAATTTCAGGACGCCCTTCTTCTTTTACCCGGGTGCGCACAATTGCAGTGCGCGCATCGTCGGCTAAATCATTGCTGGGCTCAAAGCTGACGCTGTGCTTACTCTCATCGTACTGTGTGAATGCGCGCGCATAAGTCGCTACTAAATAATCGTAAAATGCACGGTAGAAACGTTCTCGTTGCTGCTTCGTGGTATCACGCAGATAACGACCCAATACTTTCTTAGAAGCATACAAACTATCGACATAAGGCATCATCTCATCTTCGACGATTTCCTTCAGATAGTTAGGGTCATCATCAATTTTGTCCCTATCGGATGCGATACGGTCAAAAGTTGTTTCAGCAACTTCTTTTAGTAGTTCATGTGGATTCTCGTTTCGTATTAAATCAGCCGATGCCGATGCTACAAACAGGAGCATCGCCAACGTTGCTGTTACCCATTTATTTACTGCCATGGTGCTCTCCTTACAACCTAATCGTTACCCTGACTAAACAAGAACTGGCCTATTAAATTCTCCAGTACAAGTGCAGATTTCGTGTCTGTAATCATGTCCCCGTCTTCCAGCATATCAACGCTGTCATCAATAAAGCCGGGTTCCAGTCCGAGATATTGCTCACCTAACAGACCAGAGGTTAGTACCGACAAGGTGCTGGTTTCAGAAAACTGGTCATACTCTTTACTGATAGTCATTTCAACGCGCGGCTCATAGTAGTCGCCCGATAGAGAAATATCGGTAACACGACCAACAACAACGCCCCCAACCTTGACCGGAGAGCGGACTTTCAGGCTACCAACATTGTCAAACTTTGCGTACAGGGTGTAAGTATCACCCGATGTCGTCATGGTGCCGCTCGCTGCTCTTAATGCGATAAAGAACAAAGCTAAAATTCCGACGACAACGAAAACGCCTACCCATAACTGTGTTTTTCTTGATTCCATGGTTATCCACCAAACATGATAGCTGTAAGAATAAAATCGAGTCCTAAGATTGCCAGCGATGCCGTCACTACAGTTGACGTTGTCGCGGCACTGATTCCCGCCGAGGTTGGCACTGCACGATAGCCCTTATACAAGGCTATCCAGGTAACAACAAAAGCAAATACGATTGACTTAATAATGCCGTTGAGTAAGTCGTCCTGCCAATCAACCGCTGACTGCATTACTGACCAAAAAGCACCTTCATCAACGCCCAGCCAGCCAGAACCAACCAGGTAACCACCATAAATACCAACAGCTGAAAACATCAGCGCCAGCAATGGCATACTGACTAAGCCGGCCCAAAAGCGCGGAGCAACAACACGACGCAGCGGATCAACCGCCATCATCTCCAGACTGGACAATTGCTCAGTTGCTTTCATCAAGCCGATTTCTGCTGTTAAAGCAGAACCAGCACGGCCGGCAAAAAGCAGACCGGTGACAACAGGCCCCAATTCACGCAATAACGATAAAGCCACCATGGGGCCAAGACTCTGCTCAGCGCCATAATCAACCAAAATAGTATAGCCCTGAAGGCCTAGAACCATTCCTATAAACAAGCCGCTGACAATCACAATGAGCATTGATAGTACGCCGACAACATACATTTGCTTCACAAACAATGGCCAGGACTTGCGCGGCTGGGGTTTTCCAATGATAGCGCTTATCAGCATTGCTAGTGCATAACCAATGCCAGCAAGGCTATCTAATACTTTGCGCCCGATAGACTGAAGAAACTGGCTCATCCCTCGCCCCTTAACAAGTCCGTTGTGAAGTCATCATCCGAATAATGAAATGCAACAGGGCCATCTGCTGAACCGTTCAAGAACTGCTGAATAATTGCCGTTTCGTTGTTTCGCAGTTCATCAGGCGTGCCCTCACCGACCACCTTTTTATCGGCTATGACATAGGCGTAATCCGCAATCGACAAGAGGTCGTTAACGTCATGAGACACAACAATGGAGGTTAGCCCCAGTGACTCATTTAAAGATTTAATCAGTTTTACGATTACCCCCATAGAAATAGGGTCTTGTCCGGCAAATGGCTCATCGTACAAAATTAAATCCGGGTCTAATGCGATTGCTCTTGCTAGTGCAGCTCTTCGTGCCATGCCGCCAGAAAGTTCCGATGGCATTAAATGGCGAGCTCCCCGCAGGCCTACAGCCTCAAGTTTCATTAATACAACGCTACGAATGAGCTCTTCCGGTAAGTCCGTATGTTCGCGCAGCGGAAACGCCACATTTTCGTAAACCGACATGTCGGTAAAAAGAGCGCCACTTTGAAACAACATGCTCATACGCTTTCGCAATTGGTACAGTGCATCGCGTTTTAACTTAGGAACTTCTTCACCGGCGACTTTAATGCTGCCACTGTCAGGCTTAAGCTGCCCGCCAATAAGACGCAGCAACGTGGTCTTGCCGATTCCGCTGGGGCCCATTACAGCAACCATTTTGCCTTTGGGAACAGTAAGCGACAAGCCGTCATAAACCCGGTGGCTTCCATGCGCAAACGTTAGATCCTTAAGTTCTACCAAATTTGTCACGACAATTTCCTGTTAGGGTTTCCATGCCATTATTTTAGCGGCATTCGGCATAACCTGATACCGATAAAGTGTTGCAAATCTTATCAGCGAATCGATTCAATTTCTGTCAATTCATCGACAAGTTTCAGTAAATATTGTGCAAAGTCCTCACGTTCATGTACGCAGGCTTCGCATAAGTTTAGCTGTTCAAACAAACGAGCACCATGAACAGCATAAAACAGGGTCTTACCGACTTTTTTGCCGGCGATACGTTCAAGTCGCTGCAAAGTAACAGCAACATGCTCTTTTAACGGCCCCAGCAGCTCAGGGTTGGTTGCAGCGGCGGCCAGCATGCCACTACCCAGACGTGAACATTCGGCGTCAGTATCAAGAGCTGCTAGTAAGATACTTTTTAACTCCCCTTTTGGGTCATCGCTAAATTGTTGATGATAGGACTCACGTAAAGCTTCATACCTTTCAACTCGTCGTTTGAGCATAGCCTGTAATAAACAGTCTTTACTGTTGAAATGGTAGAGCAACCCGCCTTTACTTATTCCTGTCACTTGGCTTAAAGCATCAAACGTCAGGTGTGCAGCCCCTTCTGCCGCGACCAGCTGGTCTGCCGCATCCAGAATGACTTCCCTGTTACTGGGTCGTCCTGCTCCTTTTTTCTCTACCATAACGTCTTCACTTTACCTGTAGTCACTTTATTAACCGTCTGGTTGGTATAGTAATTATTTTTACAATAAAATACAAGATTTACCTGAGTACGGTAGGCAGAGTTGTATTGAATGACGTATTATACAAGGCAAAAGCACAACGCCAGAGGCATGACAATGAAGCAAGTAACCCAGAATTTTCGGCTGCTGGGCGAACAGGTACTGGATATCGAAAAGAAAGCGATTGAAGGTTTATATCAATATTTAGATGATAACTTTGATGCTGCCTGCCAAACGCTGTTTAACTGCAAAGGTCGGGTTATCGTTACCGGCATGGGAAAGTCCGGCCATATTGGCGGGAAAATAGCCGCAACACTTGCCTCTACCGGCACGCCTGCTTTTTTTGTTCATCCGGGCGAAGCCAGTCACGGTGACCTCGGCATGGTGGCAGCCCAGGACGTGGTTATTGCCATATCAAACAGCGGCGAAACAGCCGAAGTACTGAACATTATTCCGGTCATAAAACGCCTTGGTGTTCCTTTAATATCAATGACAGGCAAACCGGACTCCACTCTGGCAAGACTTGCCGACACCCATGTTTGTATTGCTGTTGAGCAAGAGGCGTGCCCACTGGGCTTGGCGCCAACAGCCTCTACCACAGCAACTTTGGTTATGGGTGATGCATTTGCCGTCGCTCTGCTGAACGCCCGCGGCTTCACCGCCGATGATTTTGCCTTGTCTCACCCTGGTGGCTCTTTAGGCAAACGATTGTTGCTTCGCCTGCACGATGTCATGCACACAGGCGACAGAGTTCCGATGATTCCGGCTGACGCCATTATCAGTGATGCCTTGTTAGAAATGTCGCGCAAAGGCCTGGGCATGACCGCTGTAGTGGATGAAAATAATCGCCTGGCCGGTATCTTCACCGATGGTGATTTGCGCCGCATTCTGGATAACCGGGTGGATGTCCACAAAACACCAATAGCTGATGTTATGACCCGCTCCTGTACGACCGCTAATGCAGATATGCTGGCCGCAGAAGCATTAAAACTGATGCAGGACCGCAAAATTAACGGGCTTATCATCACGAATGATGATGGTCATCCGTGTGGAGCGATGAATATGCATGACTTACTACAGGCGGGAGTACTCTAATGGAGTGTGTTAATACTTGGTACGGTGATATTGATAAAAGCCTGTTTAGCCGTTTTTCCGAAATTAAGTTACTGGTACTGGATGTGGACGGCGTTTTTTCTGACGGTCGAATCTATTTAGGCAACGACGGTGAGGAACTCAAGGCATTTCACACCCGTGATGGATTTGGCATGAAAGCGTTAAAAAAGTCCGGCGTTGAGACCGCGGTCATAACCGGCAGAACTTCACGCATTGTCGAACATCGCATGGAACATTTAGATGTTGGTCACATTTATCAGGGCCAGAACGACAAAACAGCTGCTTTTAATGAGCTGCTGAAGAAATTGAATTTGAGCACCGACCAAGTCGCCTATGTGGGAGATGACACCCCCGACTTAGCTCTGATTAAGGCAGCCGGTCTGGGTATTGCAGTACAGGATGCTCACGCATCGGTGCAGCAGCAAGCCGATTATATTACCCGTTGTCACGGTGGATACGGAGCGGTACGCGAAGTCTGCGATCTCATCATGCTCAGTCAGGGCCAACTGCACCTGGCAACAGGAGCCAGTGTGTGAGCCGACGAGTTACTGTCATTCTTATTCTGCTATTCGGTGCCGGGCTTTTGCTTGTCTGGCGCCCTTTTGGTGATGATGCAGACGACAATAATGCCACCGCAACCCGCATGATGCGACCGGATTTCACTGCTTTTGGTCTGGAAACCCGCATTTTTGAGAGTGACGGCTTACTCGCACATAAAATCAAGTCAGAGAAGATGTCGCATTATAATCAAATAGGCTTAACCGAACTCGAGCAGCCTACGTACACTGTCTTCTCAGAACAAGGTGACGAAATTTGGGAGGTTAGCTCTGCACAAGGGACTTTCTACGATGATCAAACTCTTATTTTAGAGCGCGATGTTGAAATCCTTGCGTTAGAGCCTGATACTCGAATTAAACAAGTGTTAACCGAATACCTGATTGTTGATTTGAAAAATCAATCAATGAGCACCGAACACCCGGTGAGCATTCACGGACCCCGGCTATTAATTCGTGGTAACGGAATGAGTGCTGACCTGAAAGCTGAACGAATGGAGCTAAAAAGACATGTTAAAACGATTTTCCAGCCTGCTGAGTAGTTTTACTCTTATTGCCTTGGTGCCTTGTGCAGTTATGGCTCAGGGTAAGTCCGACTTTAGTCAGCCTATGGAGGTAGAGTCGAGCCAGGAAGAGCTGGACATTAAAAACAACCGGCTAGTTTTAACGGACAATGTCATTATTCGTCAGGGATCGTTATTAATCAGAGCAGACAGACTTGAAGCCTCGGCCAGCGAGAATGCAGAACAAGCCGATACTTTTGTTGCAGAAGGCACTCCTGCTACTTACAGCCAGACTCTGGATGATGGCAATAAGATAAACGCAGAGGCCAACAAAATTACCTATTTTCAATCGGAACAGCGCCTGGAGCTTAGCGGAAAAGCCCGTATTTCTCAGGGTAGCAGCAGTTCCAGTGGTGATCTCATCACCTATGATTTAGACAAACAAACCATAACCGCGACCAGTTCCGGTGAAGAAGACAGTCGCGTCATCACCATTTTTACGCCAAAGGCAAAAACTGACTCCAACGAGAAAAATAACGAGAACCCTTAATATGGCAACCTTACGAGTTAAACACTTAGCCAAAAGCTATAAAAGTCGCCAGGTTGTTAAAGACGTTAGCCTGGAGGTGAGCCAGGGACAGGTTATTGGATTATTAGGGCCTAATGGAGCCGGTAAAACAACCACCTTTTATATGATTGTCGGACTGGTTAACAGCGATAAAGGCCAGATTTTACTGGATGATAACGACCTCACTTTACTGCCAATGCATGAGCGGGCGCGCAGAGGTATTGGTTACCTGCCACAGGAAGCTTCTATTTTCAGAAAGCTCACCGTACGTGACAACCTGATGGCCATTTTAGAAACCCGCAAAGCGTTATCAGACAACGACAGAGAAGAACAGCTCGATGCCTTACTCGAAGAGTTTAATATTGGGCACATTGCCAACAGCCAGGGAATGAGTCTGTCAGGCGGTGAGCGCCGACGGGTTGAAATAGCCCGGGCCCTGGCAGCAGAACCCACTTTTATTCTTTTAGATGAGCCTTTCGCCGGTGTCGACCCCATATCCGTCATTGATATCAAAAAAATCATTGAGCATTTAAAGCAACGCGGTATTGGCGTATTGATTACCGACCATAATGTTCGTGAAACCCTATCGGTTTGTGAACACGCCTATATCGTTAGTCATGGCGAACTTATTGCCAGCGGGGATGCAGAAAGTATATTATCGAATCAACAGGTTAAAGACGTTTACCTCGGTGAGCAGTTCACCTTATAACGTGAAACCGGGACAGTCATTATGAAGCAAAGTCTGCAGCTAAAAATTGGTCAGCATCTGACCATGACGCCACAACTTCAACAGGCCATTCGCCTGCTGCAGCTTTCCTCGCTCGATCTTCAGGCTGAAATTCAGGATGCACTGGACAGTAATCCTCTATTAGAAGTTGAAGGCGATGCCAGCAACGAAGCTGACAATTCCGAAACCCGAAATATCGAAGAGCGGGATGACAGTCAGCGAGAAACCTCAGACGTTATAAAAACTCAGGAAATGCCGGACGAGTTACCGGTAGACAGCAGTTGGGATGACACCTACTCCAGCCAGACACCGGTTAATGGGGCCGCGTCCTCTGGTAAGTCTTTTGAAGGTGACTTTGAAGTTTACCAGGGCTCGACCAGTGAGTCGTTGCAAGATCACTTACTTTGGCAAATGCAGCTTTCTCACTTTTCTGAGGAAGACACCGCCATAGCTGAAGCCATTATCGAAGCCATAGACGACAACGGCTATCTAATGGTCGATGTTGATGAGATTATTGAAGCGGTGCGCCTTCCGGAGGTGGAAGCAGAAGAAGTTTGTATGGTGCTTAAACGCATTCAGCACTTCGACCCAATAGGTGTGGGAGCACGCAGCGTCAGCGAATGCCTTGCCATCCAATTGCGGCAACTAAGCGACGACACTGAGTACAAAGAAACTGCTCTATGTTTAGTGACTGAACATATGGATTTACTGGGCAGCCGGGATTTTCGCACCATTCAGCGTAAGTTAAAGCTCTCGGAAGACGACTTGCGTCAAACCATGCGCTTGATTCAGCAGTTGCATCCCCACCCGGGTGAGCAAGTTGCACAACAACCCGTTGAATATGTCATTCCGGATGTTGCTGTGACAAAAAAAAATGGGCGTTGGATGGTCGAATTGAACCCCGACAGCGTACCTAAATTAAAGGTCAATGAAGAATACGCGGCCTTGAGTAAAGCAGCTAAGTCAGTAGCCGACAGCCAGTACATAAAAAACCACACGCAGGAAGCGCGTTGGTTTATAAAAAGCCTGGAAAGTCGCAATGACACGTTGCTAAAAGTTGCCAACTGCATAGTGCAACGCCAACAGGGCTTTTTTGAGCATGGCGAAGAAGCCATGAAGCCTATGGTTTTAAACGATGTCGCCGAAGCGGTGGATATGCACGAAAGCACCATTTCGCGGGTGACAACACAGAAATACTTACACTGTCCGCGGGGCGTGTTTGAGTTAAAATACTTTTTCTCAAGTCATGTCAGTACTGAAGGCGGTGGTGAGTGTTCAAGCACTGCAATACGTGCTTTAATTAAGAAGATGGTCGCTGCAGAAAACCGCAGTAAACCGTTAAGTGACAGCAAAATTGCTGAACTGATAGCTGAACAAGGTATCCAAGTAGCAAGGAGGACAATTGCGAAGTATCGGGAATCGTTAAACATTCCATCATCGAGCCAACGCAAAAGTCTTTTGTAACTTTGTTAACTGCAAGAAGGAAGACGTTATGCAAATTAATTTGACCGGTCACCACATCGATATTACCGAAGCTTTACGTGACTACGTAGACACAAAATTTGCCAAGCTGGAACGACATTTTGACCACATTACTAATGTTCACGTCATCCTAAATGTTGAAAAAACGATTCAAAAAGCGGAAGCTACGCTGCACGTGAATGGCGGTGAAATTTTTGCCGACGCAAAACACGACGATATGTACGCGGCCATCGACGGTTTAATCAATAAGCTGGACCGTCAGGTGATTAAACACAAAGAAAAAATGAAACAACATTAATCCATGCAACTGAGTGAATTGTTAAGCCCCGACTGCACCAAGTGTGCAGTCGAGGGCGCAAGTAAAAAAAGACTGCTTGAAACCATTAGTCAAATCGTAGCTCCTAAGTTGTCCGGCATTACCCGCCATGACATTTTTGAGAGCCTATTGAACCGTGAGCGTTTGGGCAGTACGGGAATTGGCTTAGGTATCGCAATTCCTCATGGCCGATTACCCAATGCTAACCACCCGGTTGCGGTATTACTCACGCTAGATGAGCCGATTGAGTTTGACTCTATCGACAACCAACCCGTCGATATTATATTCGCGCTTCTGGTACCAGAATCCGAACACGAAAACCATCTGCAGACTTTAGCTTCTGTCGCTCGCCGTATGAATGACAAAGACTGCACACGTGCATTACGCCAGGCTGACTCCGACAAAGACTTATACCAATTATTTATTGGCGAAGGTGAGCAGTCGCCATGCAACTGATCATTGTTAGTGGTCGTTCCGGTTCAGGTAAAACCATCGCGTTGCGGGTCCTTGAGGATTTAGGTTTTTACTGCGTTGATAATTTACCCATTAGCCTGCTACCCACGTTAGTCCATGCTGTTATCGAGCAATACCAGAAAATTGCCATTAGCATTGACGTTCGTAACTTACCCGAGCACTCCGAAGAACTGCTGGATTCACTCAACTTTTTGCCTAAAGGCGTAGAGCCCGAAATTCTGTTCATTGATGCAGACGACAACACCTTATTAAAACGTTTCGGTGAAACCCGGCGACTACACCCGCTCTCGCAAAAAGAACTGCCTTTACTGGAAGCGCTGCAAACCGAGCATAAGATGCTTGAGCCTATTATGGAACGTGCCACCTGGCGCCTCGACAGTAGCGACTTGTCATTGCACCAGCTGAGCGAACAGGTTACTGAGCGTGTACTTGGTCGCGCAGATAAAAAACTCATTATTGTCTTTCAGTCATTTGGCTTTAAATACGGCTTACCCAAAGACGCCGACTTTGTTTTTGACGCACGAATTTTACCGAACCCACACTGGCAACCTGAGCTAAAGTTGTTAACGGGGTTGGATACCGATGTACAACTCTTCTTCCGCCAACAACCTTTAGTCACTAAGTTTATCTATCAGCTGGAAAACTTTCTCGACACCTGGTTACCGCATTTTCAGCGCAGCAACCGAAGTTATCTGACTATTGCCACCGGCTGCACTGGTGGTCAGCACCGTTCAGTTTATATCTCTCAGCAGCTAGCCGAGCGCTTTGAACAAAAAGACCTAAAGGTTCAGGTCAGACACCGGGAGTTAAAGCGAAATGGATAAAGTTTGCAGAGACCTGATTATTCGCAATAAACTGGGTCTGCATGCTCGCGCCGCAACCAAGTTGGCTCAATTGACACAAGAATTTGATTCAACCATAACGGTGCGACAAGGCGAACAATGCGTGAATGCCGCCAGTGTAATGTGTCTCATGCTACTGGCCAGCCAACAGGGTAAATCTGTTGAAGTGTGTGCTGAAGGAAAAGATGCACAAGCGGCGCTGGATGCTGTTAGTGCGTTATTTGAAGATCGCTTCGAGGAAGACGAATAAACATGATTGCGGAACTGTCCGACAAAGAATATGCCATGCAGCGCATCCAGGAGGTTAACTCCGCGCTGTCCGATGGCATGTTCGTTGCTGCCCGCCGTATGCTGCATAATATGCCGGCATGTGACGTGGCACTGTTGTTGGAGTCTTCACCACCGAAAAGCCGTTCCATTGTCTGGAAACTGGTCGATGTTGAAGAACACGGTGAAATTCTTGAAGAACTGAACGAAGAAGTTCAGAAAGACATTATTCGCCAAATGGCACCGGAGAACCTTGCCGCTGCCACCGAAGGCATGGACACCGATGACCTGGCCTACGTTTTGCGTGGCTTACCTGAGCCAGTCTATCAGGAAGTATTGAAGTCCATGGACGAGAGCGACCGTGAACGTGCGGAAACAGCGCTCTCATACGCCGAAGACAGCGCTGGTGGTATCATGAACACCGATACTATTACCCTGCGCTCAGACGTCACCATAGACGTTGTCCTGCGTTACTTGCGTCTTAAAGGCGAACTGCCCGAAGCGACAGACAAACTCTATGTTGTCGACCGCAATGAAAAAGTCACCGGTGAGATATCTCTGACTCAACTACTGACCGTTGACCCGAGCCGCCGTATTGATGAGATTATGTCGTCTGACATTACGACCATACCCGTCGATATGGAAGAAACCGAGGTCGCGAAGCTATTCGAACGCCATGACTGGGTATCCGCGCCGGTTGTCGACAGTGACCAGCAGCTTGTCGGTCGTATTACCATCGATGACGTGGTCGATATTATTCGCGAAGAAGCCCAGCACTCTATGTTGAGTATGGCGGGTCTGGAAGATGACGAAGATACCTTCGCCCCCGTATTAAAAAGTACCCGACGCCGGACAGTCTGGCTGGCGGTGAACTTAGTTACGGCGTTACTCGCCGCTATGGTCAGTTCCTTATTTGAAGATATTTTAGCGCAAATGGCGGTACTGGCTATTCTGAACACCATTGTGCCCAGTATGGGTGGTATCGCTGGTAGTCAGACACTGACGCTGGTGATACGAGGTATGGCTCTGGGCCATATAGGAACCAGTAACTCCCGATGGCTTATCGGTAAAGAGTTGGCTATTGGTTTCTTAAACGGCATTATCTGGTCGGTGCTGATTGCGGCTGTCGTCGCGCTGTGGAAGCAAGACTGGTTAGTCGGTGGGATTATCGCCTTTGCAATGATGATGAACCTGGTAGCTGCCGCGTTGGCCGGTGCGACCATACCACTTGTTCTTAAGCGCTTTAATATTGACCCGGCTCTGGCGGGCGGGGTTATCCTCACTACCGTGACTGACGTTGTCGGTATCTTTGCCTTCCTTGGCTCAGCAACCTTATTACTGTCTTAAATCTTTTTAGTTTAATTACCGGCAACACTCATTTGCTCTAACAATACAGAGCCTGTGTGCAGCGCATGGCGCTCATCGGTGTCATTACCTATGGCAACAATGTTCGCCAGCATGTCTTTTAAGTTACCGGCAATAGTGACTTCTTCTACCGGGTATTGAATTTCTCCGTTTTCAACCCAGAAGCCGGCGGCGCCACGTGAGTAGTCACCGTTGACCATATTCACGCCCTGGCCCATTAGCTCAGTTACCAGCAAACCAGTACCCATTTTCTTGCACAATTGTGCTAAAGAATTATCCTGCTGTGTAACTCGCCAATTGTGAATACCTCCAGCGTGCCCGGTTGGCTGCATACCCAATTTACGCGCGGCGTAACTGGCTAACAGGTAAGTCTGCAAAACACCGTCGGTCATAATATTCTGCTCTTTTGTCGCCAGACCTTCTGCATCGAATGGCGAGCTCGCCAGGCCACCAATAATGTGTGGTTTTTCCTGAATATTAAGCCACTCGGGCAGTACCTGTTTACCGAGCTGATCAAGCAGGAAGCTGGATTTACGATACAAATTGCCACCGCTGATTGCGCTCACCAAGTGTCCGAACAAACTTCCGGCAATGTCTGCCCGGAAAATGACCGGCACTTTAGCGGTTGGTACTTTGCGTGCACCTAAGCGGGACAAGGTTTCTGCAGCGGCTTCTTCGGCAACGCTTTCGGCAGATTTAAGTTCCTGCATCTTACGCGCAACAGAATAACTCATGTCTCTCTGCATTTTGTCGCCCTCTTTGGCGATTAAAACGCAACTGAGGTTATGCCGGGACTGTAAATAGCCACCGATAAAACCATGACTATTACCGTAAACCCGAAAGCCGGTATGGCTGCCGTAATGCGCGCCGTCTGAATTAACAATACGCTCGTCCAGATTCAACGCGTGTTTCTCGCAAGCCAATGCCTGCTTTATAGCATACTCAGCGCTCTGATCACCCGGGTGGCACAAGTCCAGATCGGGCACATCGGTAGCCATTAATTCTGCCGGAGCCAAGCCATTGTATGGATCCGGAGAAGTGAACCGAGCAATATCACAGGCTTTATCAACTGCCGCACTAATTGCTTGCTCAGACAGGTCAGTGGTTGATGCCGAACCTTTCTGGTGTCCACGGTAAACACTAATACCCAGCGCACCGTCCTGATTAAACTCTACGGTTTCAACTTCTCCCAGGCGTGTGCCCACTGAAATACCTGAACTGTGGCTTATTGAACACTCGGCAGAACTGACACCTTTGGCCTCAGCCAGACGCAGCGCTTCTTTTACCGCAGTCTCTACCTGCTTCATTTGAACCTGTAAGTCACTCAGTTGTACTATCAAAAAACTCTCCTCACTGCTAAACTGACGGCTTTGTAGCGCTAATGAATCGAACTTATGCCTAAACGCCCAGCCGAAAATCCTGAACAATCTGACGACTTCGTCAGCAAGTCCCAAAAAAAACGCGAAATGGCGGAACGCCAGGAGCTTGGGACTCAACTTGTCAATTTAACCGACAGCCAGTTAGCAAAAATGCCACTGGATGATGAGCTGCGCGATGCCGTTTTACTTGCCCATAAAATTCGCAACAAGCACGAAGGCTACCGACGCCAGCTTCAATTTATTGGCAAGCTCATGCGCTTACGTGATATTGCGCCTATTGAGCAAGCTCTAAATAATCTAAAAAATGCGCATCAACAGCAGACTTCTATCTTCCACGAGATTGAAACCACTCGCGATAAGCTGCTGCATGAAGGCGACGACGCTCTGCAAGCATTTATTGAGGAGCATCCTCATGCTGACCGCCAAAAACTGCGTCAGTTAATCCGCCTTGCAGAGAAGCAAAAAGCGGAACAAAAACCGCCTGTTGCCGCTCGTCAACTCTTCGTCTATTTACGTGAACTGCTTGCCTAGCCGCAGGCAGTTCGGTTATTCCGTACCACCTACGGTCATTGAATCCAGTTTCAGGGTTGGCTGACCAACGCCTACGGGTAAACTTTGCCCATCTTTACCGCAAACGCCCACACCTTCGTCCAGCGATAAATCATTCCCAACCATAGACACTTGTGCCATGGCTTCTGGTCCGTTACCAATAAGTGTTGCACCTTTTAATGGTGTGGTGATTTTCCCGTCTTCAATTAAATAAGCTTCAGACGCAGAAAAAACGAACTGCCCTGAAGTAATATCGACCTGACCACCCGCAAACTGGGGGGCGTAAATCCCTTTTTTCACACTACCGATAATCTCTTCCGGACTGTGCTCGCCGGCCAGCATATAGGTATTGGTCATTCGCGGCATCGGCAGATGAGCAAAGCTTTCGCGGCGTCCGTTTCCGGTCGTTGCCTGACCCATTAAACGCGCATTCATTTTGTCCTGCATGTAACCGCGCAGCACGCCATTCTCAATCAATACGTTGTAACCACTCGGCGTGCCTTCGTCATCAATACTCATTGAGCCACGGCGATCACTCAGTGTGCCGTCATCGACAATAGTGCAAAGTGGTGAAGCCACTTGCTCGCCAATTTTACCGGAATAAGCAGACGACCCTTTACGATTAAAGTCACCTTCTAAACCATGGCCAACCGCTTCATGCAACAGCACACCCGGCCAACCCGATCCCAGAACCACCGGCATATTGCCCGCAGGTGCCGGCTTTGCTTCTAAATTAACGAGCCCCTGACGTACAGCTTCTTCAGCAAAACGCTGCCAACGCGCGTTACCGCTTTTCTCTTCCAGGAAAAACTCATAACCCACGCGAGCACCACCACCGGCGCTTCCGCGCTCGCGGCGGCCGTTTTGCTCGGTGATGACAGAGCAATTTAGACGAATTAAGGGGCGTTTATCCGTTCCCAGAGTACCGTCTGTTGCAGCGACCAGAACTTCATCGTAACTGCCACTAAGGCTCACGACGACCTGGCTCACTCTTGAGTCCTGGGCACGTGCGTGGGCATCTACTTTTTTTAGTAATTCGATTTTTTCATCTTCAGATAAGGTATCCAGCGGGTTAAGCGCTTCATAGCGCGACTTTGCCTGCACCGATTTCAACGCCTGGACTTTTTTACTTTGTCCCTGACGGGCTATACCCCGGGCAGCTTCGCTGGTACGTTTAAGCGCATTCAAAGTAATTTCATCGGCGTACGCAAAACCGGTTTTTTCGCCTTGCACCGCGCGCACGCCCATACCGGTTTCTATATGAAACGCTCCGTCCTTAATAATGCCATCTTCCAGCACCCAGGACTCATTGACACTGTGTTGTAAATAAATATCAGCAAAGTCGATATCACCGCTATAAAGTGTTGATAACGCGTTGCTTATTTCGTCTTGTGACAGTTCGTAGTCAGTTAGTGTCATGTCTTTTGTACAACCTCAAATTGATTCTGTTGCGCCACCGGCATTTGCTTTCGAATGGATTCTACATCCGCTAAGTCAACGCTGGCAGAGATAATTCCTTCGCCCTGCTCCTGCTCGACCAGTATTTCACCCCAGGGGCTAACAATAATCGAGTGCCCATAGGTTTCGCGGCCATTATCATGCTGTCCGACTTGGTTCGGCGCTACAATAAACACCTGCTGCTCAATAGCTCTGGCCCGAACTAACGCATGCCAGTGAGCCTTCCCTGTAACCTGGGTGAATCCGGAGGGTAAAACAATGATATCGGAGCCCGCCTGACGCAATGCTCTAAATAACTCTGGAAAGCGCAGATCATAACACACTGACATACCAACCACACCTAAGTCGGTTGCGGCTGTTACTACTTCAGTGCCGGGTTTCGTCCATTTTGACTCCCGGTATTTTTTGGTGTTATCTGCAACATCGACATCAAATAAATGAATTTTATCGTAGCGATTGACAATAGAACCGTCAGGCCCGAAGAGTAACGATGCCGCAGAGAAACGTTCGCCTGCCGCTATGGGTATGGTGCCGGCAACCAGATAAATACCATGCGCTTTTGCCAGCGAAGCCAACTGTCGCTGTACTTCACCGTCCTGATAGGTTTCAGCCATGTCCAACTGCGCACGATCACCAGCACCGAAGCAACAAAACGCTTCCGGCAACACCACCAGTTGCGGACGCGCAGCGGGAAGTCGCTCTAATAACTTAGCAACAGTGGTCAGATTATCTTGCGGATCCGGGCGACTGCTCATCTGCAGCGCCGTCAGTTGCACTTGTGTCATCATCTGCCTCGGAATCGGTTGAGTTCTCTTCCAATTCTGGCAAATCAACAGGGCGGCTGTCACGTTCTATTTCTTCAACTACCGGATCATCAATGGTTCCTGTCACCTGATACCGCAAGCGAGAAATGACTTTAGCGTCATGCAGTACCTTGTCAATAAACAAAGCGGCAAGGCCGCTGGGCGGGTTAACCATCCAGGCCAGGATAATAGGAAGGCTGGAAGTCACTTTAGGTGCATAAGTCAGATTATAGTTTAACTCGCCGGTGTTCATGTCTGTCCACCCGCGAATTTCCATATCGCCGGCGGAGCCTAATAGTTGCGCGTCATTGGTGTTGGCCACGCCGTCTTCAACCTGAACGCTCCCGGTTAAGTCAGTAAAGAACATTCCCTGAGAGAAGATGTCACGGAAATCCAGTGTCAACTTACGTAGAATGCTGTCCAGACTCAGCATAGAAAACAAACGGGCACCACCATCACTGACTTCGGCCAAATAACCTTTCTCTAAATCCCATTTAATTTCACCATTGAGTGACTCCCACTCGAACTGATGTAGATGGTCTTGCCAATTCAAATCAAAATCAATGACCGCCGCGCTGTCCCTTATTGCGGTTTCCAAACCATAATCGCGTAATAAATCGCCCAAATCTTCGCTACTTAGGCTACCGGACAAAGCGCTGAATCCCCGCTCTTCTGAATGCCGCCAGAACCCTGTCAGTGTCAGCTCGTCACTGTCCTTTTTAAGCGTCATTTTTTCAATACTGAAGCCGTCATCAAGAGGACTAAGAATCAACTCTACTTCACCTAAGTCTTTTTCATCGATACGGCAACTACGGCACAGAAAATTCAATGGAGGGACTTTTTCAAGCCAGCTCCAGTTCGTTTCATTCGATTCCTCCGGTAATTCAAAACCCGTGCTTAAGGCTAAATAATCCGCTCTAATGCTGATACCTTGCTGCACAAAATTCTCGGGGATTGTCGCGCTTAGCACGGCGTTATTCGCGTCTACGCGGGCTTGCCAGCCTGACTCACCAGGCCATACCTGGATATCGGCCTGATTAAATCTCTGCTGCCCCCAACGCAACTGAGGTGTTTCAATACTAATAGAGTCCGGCAACCACCCATCACCACTGCTCTGCTGTTCACTATCAACACCTGCTCCCTCTGCCAGAGCATAGATAACTGAGTACCACTGTCCAATATCCGCTTGAGGTAACTCCGCATTCACAGCAAACCCGGTAAAATTGCCCGGCTCATCTGCTGAAGATACTTCTCCGACATTCAATACGGCTTGCTGCCATCCGTTACTACCAGGCTGCCAAAGGCTGTCCCAGCTAAGGCGATCATCGATATTGGCGCGCAGTCGCAGTTGGTCACTGTTCCCATTGAGACGAACTGAGAGCTGCCAGCCCTCTCCAAAGTCCTTTTGCAAAGGTTCGGGCAGTGAGGTTTCCAGACCCGTCAAATCAAACTGTGACTCGAGTTCAACACCAACATCTTCGTTACTAAGGCGCAAAACTAAGTCCGCTTCGCCGTTAACCGCACCATAGAAAAACGGTTCCCATTGCGGGTAAGGGAGTTGTTCAAACAAAGGCTCGCTTTGCCAGTCTATTGCCGTAGTGATATCGAGCAGGTACTCCTCATCACCTAACTCACCAGACACCTGAGTATCTATTGGCATTCCATACCAGTTTAAACGTAAACCCTCGGTGCTGACGCTACTGTTCTCTACCGTTAATTGCCCGTTCGTTATGTCAAAGGTCTGCTGTAATGCCTCAACGGTAATTGAAACCCCTTTCAGCGGCGTGCTGACTTCTACCGCCACTTCACGAGAACCATTAAACGGAATGTCTAATTCAAACGCCCCCTCAACCTCACCTCTAGGGTTAAGCTGCAATAGGGTTTCAGTCACGCTATCAAGCGGAGACTGTTCAAAAACAGGAAGTAAAGATTCAGCCTTACCACTCACATTCGCCTGTACTTGCAAGCCCTGCTCCGCATCCGTTAAATCAGGAATTTGGGCATCAACCTGCTTCACCTGTACTTCGTTAATGTGGCCGGCATTCGCTGACATCAGCAAGGCTTTGTTATAGAAGTCTAATTTTATGGGTGCGTTTTCTAACGGCAACCAGTTCGGTTGAAACCGGTAGCTCAGAGTATCGAAGTCAACACGCGCGTTGAAAACGCCATTCTGTTTTTCCCCCGGAAACTCATTGACCGGCCCGCGCCATAGTACTTCAAGACCTTTGGCCTCACCGGATACTAAAGCATTAGTGAGGTAATCTTTGACGCGCTGCCCCATAACTGAGGGGAGCAATGTCCGCGCTGTTGAGACAGAAAAAGGTTGTTGGGTTGACAGTAGCGCATCAACTTGAGGGGTATCCGCTCCGTTACCAGTAAGCTGTCCACTTCCAGCAAGAAGAAAATCGTCCTTGGCTAATTCCATCTGTTCTAACCGGACTTTCCAGTGTTTGGGTTGCACTAGCCACGAACCGGATAAGCTCAAAGTATCAATATCCCATGCCTGCGTTGGAGACAAGCTATTGCCTGCAAGCCGAACATTACGACCATCGACACGCCAATACCCCTGGTTTGCGGTGCTATTTACCACTAAATCCAGGCCATTAAAACTTGGCAAACTATCGTTACCATCGGCAGATAAATTTTCACTTTTCAACGACCACTGCCGGCCAGAAACCGGGTGCATCCGATACCGAAAACTTGCTTTGCCATTAAGACCCAGGGCCATCAATCCGTTGGTATCAAAGTCGACAGGAATTAAAGGAAGCAGACCAATGACTTCACCGATATCCATATCGTCGATGCTAATATCATGAACATCAGTCAATTGCTGCCAGGCAATACGGGGGATGTCTAACTGACCAACAGAGGTGTTCACTGTCATAGGTAAGCTGTTGATAAGCCACCCTTCAGCTTCCGGCCTCAGAATAATTTCGCCCTCCGGGAGCTGAAGCCATTTAAGCTCATCGGCTCCGGCATCCAGCCAGGTGATGCGGTTATCTCTTAGTTTAAGTAACCCCTCAAACAACTGACCGTTACGAACATCTAGCCAGCCGGTGAAGTTAACATTCGAAGCTTGTACATCAATATCCCCCAATTGTTCTTCTAACCAGGGACTAATGTCGACATTTTGTGAATCGACGTAAAATTGACCATTAAACTCTGACCAACGATCACCTCGTAAATCAATAATAAAATTAAGGCTGTTGGTGGCAAAGTCTTCCATTCTGAACTGACCTATCCCCTGGTGTTTTTTGCCTTCATTTGTCCAGGACAGGCGATCAATATCAATTTTACGGGTCACTCCACGCAGATTGGTCAGTAATAATTCGCCATTATTCAGTGAAAACTTCTCTAACTGCTGCAAAAACAAACGGTTAATGTAGTCGATATTTAATTCTTCGGTTTCATCAAGACCGGAAAATTTCCTCAGATCCAAAGCTATGCGTGCATCTTCCAGAATAAACTGCTCAGCAATCAACTGTCTGTCCAACAGCGTATTCCAGAAATCCAGTACAACATGAACTTCACCGACGCGCACTTGCAGAGGTGACTTCTCACGCTCCAGTAAAACAAGATTATCGAGGACAACAGAAGGGCCTTCTCTGGTCCAGGTCATAGACAGGTCGCTGATACTCACGGGTTGCTGAAAACGGGCTTCCAGCTGCTCTTCGAGAGGTTCAGTTAAATCGGGCAGGTAAGGCAGGCTGTAGCGCAATAAACTCAGGCCGACCGCAACCAGCACCAGCACAATAGCCAGCGTTAGCCAGAGTTTGTTTAAAATCCACGACAGAGTACGCATTAGCCTTACATCATGACAACGTCGAATTGTTCCTGATTATACAAGGGTTCGGTTTGTATCTTTATTTGACGCGAAACAAAGAGCTCAAGTTCAGCCAGAGCATGAGATTCTTCATTAAGTAAGGCTTCACTTACCTGAGCGGAGGCGTAAACAACGAACTTATCCGCTTCGTAGGCTTTGTGCACCCGGACAATTTCTCGCATAATTTCATAGCAGACCGTTTCCACGGTTTTCATACTGCCGCGTCCAAGGCAAACCGGGCATTCGGAACACAAAACATGCTCCAGACTCTCTCTGATGCGTTTACGGGTCATCTCAACCAGGCCCAGAGAAGTAAACCCATTAATGGTCGTCTTTGCACGGTCTTTAGCCAATGCCTGCTCCAGACTATGGAGAACCCGACGCTTATGCTCTTCATCCTGCATATCAATGAAGTCGATAATGATAATGCCACCCAGGTTTCGCAAGCGTAATTGTCGGGCAATAGACTGTGTTGCTTCGATGTTGGTATTAAAGATGGTTTCTTCCAGATTACGGTGACCAACAAAAGCACCGGTATTAATGTCTACCGTTGTCATGGCTTCGGTCTGATCAATAATCAACGATCCACCTGACTTCAAATCGACCCTGCGGTCTAACGCGCGCTGCATTTCATTTTCCACGTCGAACAAGTCGAAAATGGGGCGGTCACCGGTATAATACTCAAGTACGCTGGTCAATTCCGGAATAAAGTCCTGGGTGAACGTTTTTAAGGTGTCAAAAGTCACCTTTGAATCCACTCGAATACGCTCTATTTCTTCTCCGACAAAGTCTCTCAATACGCGACAGGAAAGATTGAGATCTTCGTACAACATGCCCACTTTGCGCTGTGATTTTTTGCGGGCTTTGATTTTATCCCACAACCGGAAAAGAAAATCTGCATCACCCCTTAAAGACTGCTCAGAAGCGCCTTCTGCCGCTGTTCGTACAATGAATTTCCCGTCAACCTTACTAACTTCTTCAGCCAATTGACGTAAGCGTTCACGCTCATCACCCTCTTCAATGCGCTGAGAGACACCCACATGGTCGCTCTTGGGCATAAAGACCAAATACCTTGAAGGTAGGGTTATATCGGTTGTTAAACGCGCTCCCTTGGTTCCCAGGGGGTCTTTTACCACCTGCACCATAATGTGCTGCCCCTGGTGGACCAACTCGGTAATCTTTTGCTGAGGCTTTTCATCCGGTTGAGGCAGGTCATCGCCGTCCACCTGAACAACAATGTCGGAAGCGTGTAAAAATGCGGCTTTGTCCAGGCCAATATCAATAAAGGCCGCCTGCATACCCGGCAGCACTCTGGACACCTTACCCATGTAGATATTACCGACTAGCCCACGCTTTGCCTGGCGTTCAATATGGACTTCCTGCAAGATGCCATTTTCAACAAGCACAACACGAGTCTCTGTGGGGGTCACATTCATTAAGACTTCAACGCTCATCGACTTCACCTTCCATTTCGAACATCCGCAATAGTTGCTCCGTTTCATATAAAGGTAAGCCAACAACCGCAAAGTAGCTACCGTCGATGCGCTTTACAAACTTACCGCCATAGCCCTGAATACCATAGCCAGCAGCTTTATCGTGCGGCTCTCCGGTTTCCCAGTAGGCTTCTATTTCTTCATTGGTAAGCGCCGCAAACTCAACCTGAGTTGTTACCACGGCGGTTTCCTGCTCCTGAATACTACGACCATTCCAGTAGCAGACACTGACGGACGTTAAAACCTGGTGCGTCTGCCCTGACAGCTGCTTCATCATTTGGCTGAAATGCTCGTAGTTTTCAGGTTTTTCCATAACCTGCCCCTGAAAACTGATTAAGGTATCAGAGCCTATAACCAGACAGGCTTCGTTTTGCCTTTTCGCTACAGCCTGAGCTTTTTCTTCAGCCAGCCGGGTCACATAGGCCATAGCAGTCTCATTCTGAGCTCGGCGCTCTTCAATTTCAGGAACATAACAGTCGAAAGGCCGATGCAGTAAGGTCAGCAGTTCTCTGCGCCTTGGCGACGACGAGGCAAGCAAAAGACGCATCAAACTACCCCAAACTGACGACGGACTTTTCGTAATAACGGAAACACCCAAAGCCAGAATACAGCCGATGTTAGTACCGGCCAGAAATAGGACAGTGTAAATTCAGCGTCATGCAAAAACACATTCGCCTCAAAGACCACAAAGCGTTTAATAAATATAAGTAAAGCAATGACCAGCGCCTGCTGAATTAAGGCAAAGTTGCGAATACGCTGAAAGTGGCGCGCAGCAAAATAGGTAACCACCACCATGCCTAACGCGTGAACACCCACAATAGAGCCTAATAAAATGTCACTTAAAACCCCAAGAGCTAACGCTGTGCCCATATTAACCCGATGTGGCAGAGCTATTATCCAATACAACATGACCAGAGTCGGCCAGTCCGGACGGAAGGTATCGAATGCGGCAGGCATCGGCATCACCATAAGCGTAAGTGCAATGACGTATGTAACCAGCAAGGTGATAAACCCGGGTTTAACCACAATCATTCCTCGTCCTCATCGAAAATTGGTTGCTGCTCACCTTCACTCGGCCATAGTAAAAGCACATTACGAACACGGTCCAGAGCGCTGACAGGGTCAGCAAATACCGTCGCAAAAGGCAACGACTCATCTCTAACAATACTGCTGATTCGCGCGACGGGATAGCCTTCAGGAAATACCCCACCCAAGCCTGATGACATCAGTAAGTCACCTTTTTGTAAATCACTGCTGTGTGGGATAAACATGAGCTCAAGGCGACCAATATCACCGGTTCCCTGTGCCAATACCCGAATGTCATTGCGCTCTGAGCGCAAAGATATTGCGTGGCTTTGGTCAGACAACAATAAAACACGGGCGGTATTTCCGCCAACATCCTGCACCTGACCAATAATACCATTGCTGTCGAGCACCGGCTGTCCTTCATAGACGCCACTCAGGGTACCCTTATTGATGACCAACTGTTGTGAAAACGGCTCTGATGCAACCGCAATAACTTCCGCTACCATACGACGAGCGGAGTCGCGTGCATCGGACCCCAGCAATTCTCGCAGCCGTTTATTTTCATTCTGAAGAAAGCGAAGCTGCTGTTGCTCACCCTGTAACTCAAGAATCGCCTGCTTCAGGCGTTTGTTCTCTTCGCTGAGCTGAGAGGTTGTTTTTACCGATTCAGACAAGCCGTCCAGTATCTGCTCAGGCAAAATAGCCAGGTACTGCACTGGAGCCACTAACGAATTGAGAAATAGACGGACAGGCTTCATCGCTTGTAGGCGATGATCAATAAAAATCAGTAGAAACGAACAGGCTAGTGCGAGCACTAGCCTGGAGAGTAAGGATGGACCTCGGGCAAACAGAGTTTTCATGAATTACTCATAACTGAATAAATCACCACCATGCATATCAATCATCTCTAAGGCTTTACCGCCACCGCGCGCAACACAGGTGAGCGGATCATCAGCAATAATGACCGGAATACCGGTTTCTTCAACCAACAGGCGATCAAGGTCTTTCAGTAACGCACCACCACCTGTCAGAACCATACCGCGCTCTGAAATATCGGATGCCAACTCCGGTGGCGACTGTTCCAGTGCAACCATGACGGCACTGACAATACCCATTAGCGGCTCTTGCAGAGCTTCCAGTATTTCATTGCTGTTTAACGTAAATGAGCGCGGAACTCCTTCAGCCAGGTTGCGTCCACGTACTTCAATTTCTTTCAACTCTTCACCCGGGAAGGCTGAGCCAATTGAATGTTTAATACGCTCTGCTGTTGCATCACCAATTAACGCGCCAAAGTTACGGCGGACATAATTGATAATTGCTTCATCAAATTTGTCACCACCAATACGTACCGATGACGAGTAGACCACACCGTTTAATGAAATGATGGCAACTTCAGTTGTACCGCCACCAATATCAACGACCATTGAACCAGTCGCTTCGGATACCGGTAAGCCAGCACCAATAGCGGCCGCCATAGGCTCGTCAATCAGGTAAACCTCGCGTGCTCCTGCACCCAGTGCCGATTCACGAATGGCGCGACGCTCAACCTGAGTTGAGCCACAAGGAACACAAACTAAAACTCGCGGGCTTGGGCGGAAGTAATGGCTGTCGTGCACCTGCTTAATGAAAAACTGCAGCATTTTCTCGCACACATAAAAGTCTGCAATGACGCCGTCTTTCATTGGACGGATAGCACGAATGTTCCCTGGCGTACGACCCAGCATTTGCTTTGCTGCTGCCCCAACGGCGGCAATCGATTTTGGCCCACCAGAGCGTTCCTGACGAATGGCAACAACAGACGGCTCGTTCAGCACAATACCTTCGTCTTTGACGTAGATAAGCGTATTCGCTGTTCCAAGGTCAATTGAAAGATCGTTTGAAAAAAGGCCGCGAATTTTTTTAAACATGAAGCGGTATATCCCTACTTATAAGCTAACAGAGTGACAGCAAAGAGCTCAGTAAGTACTTACTGAGCTCTTACAACACGGAATCCAATGTAGTTGGAGTTAAAATCTGACGGAAGTTCCATTTTTGTAGAAACTCTTGCCAAACTTGGCGTAAAGTTCCAGGCGCCGCCCTTCACTACCACACCGTTATCGGTTTCAGTCCACTCCCAGACATTACCGACTGTATCGTACAGTCCCCAAGGGTTACGATGGAAGCTGGCGACTGGAGCCGGACGTGTGTTTGACCAATCTGTACCGCAGTTACGGCAGTTTGCTTTACCATAACCAACATCATTTCCCCACCAAAAATCTGTTTCAGAGCCGGCGCGCGCAGCGTATTCCCACTCGGCTTCTGTTGGAATGCTGTATTTAAAACCGCTCTTTTGAGTTAACCAGTCGGCGTATGCTTTAGCATCATTATAACTCACACAAACAACCGGCGAGCTATCTGACTGCTTAAAGCCCGGATTTTTCCAGCTTAGATTGTCGTTAAACTGAGGGCGGCCATTGCTAAGGCTTGCACATGTGCCTCGTTTCTCGGCATCAGTGACGTACGCAGTATCTTTTACGAAATTACTAAATTGCTCAACGGTTATTTCAGTGTCTGAAATACCTAAAGCCGTTGGAATTTCACGTGTTTCAGCAGGGCGTTCATTAGGCAAACCATTGCCTACTAGATCACCCATTTTAAATTTCCCGGCAGGGACAACGACTAATTCCGGGCCACGAACGTCACGGAATAGAATGTCCTGAATTTTCTCGCCACGAGTAAAAGAATACTCTGACTTCTCTAAATCAGCTCGAATAGAGGTTGCATCTTTTAATACTATTTTCTCTGCATAAGCAGAGTATCCGTACTTAAGAACTTCAATTTGGTGTTCACCACCTGGCAACATCACTTCTAACGGTGTTGAGCCATAACTTACTCCATCGATAACAACTTCATCATCATACACGTTCGAGCGTATGGTTAACGGGTGCATGACGGAGCTATCAACCGTTTCCTCATCACCCGCTTGCAGCTCCCCCGGCCGTTGCTCCGCCGCGCAGTAGCGCATATCAACATTCAGCAGAGTACATGCCTGACTTTGCGGCAGCTGCCCTCTCAGTTCCACAGCAAGTTTGACGCCATAATTACCAGCACCACTGAAGCCATTGCTAACGGTTTTTGAACCTAAGATTTGAACGTTCGGGCTCGCTTTTTCAATATTTTCACGTGCCAGCGACGATTCACTTAAGCCATCTAAAATTGTATTGAGATACTGTTTTGAGGCCTTTTGCTTCGCCATCAACTTACCGCGGTTCTCACACTGCGCCAACGTTTCCTGACGATCACAGCTAATGGACTGGCTCACTTCCAGTTCACCCGTGCGGTTAAACTCGTTCTCTAACCGGTCGACCCGAGCTAAGTTACGCTGCTCTTTTAAGGTTTCAATTTCATTAATTAGGCTGTGCTTACTAACACGCGCTTCTTCAACTTCACGCGCCTTTTCATTCACCAGGCTAACCTGCTGCTTAATGTCCGCTTTATTTTGCTGGTGAGCCATGACCGCTTGCTTGTATGCTTCCTGAGCGCCAGCAATATCAATTGTGGGGTCTTCTACCAAACGCTGATAGCGGTCATTCATTTCCGCTAAAGCCGATTCGCGCTTTGACTCCAGCTCGCTATTGCGTTCACGCAAGTTTTGTAGCTTTTCACGCAGCTCACGCTCTTCTTGTTGAAGCGTATTAACGGTGCCAGAAAAGTTCTCAAAGTCGCTCTCTAGAGTCGAAATTTGGTTAGCAATTTCTTCGACAGTCATCTCCTGCTGAGCAAGAGCCGTCGAGGCGAATGTCAATGTAGAGGCCATTACTAGGGCCAGTCGAGCCAATCGCATCATGTTCCCATTCCAAGCTTGAAAAAATAACAAAGCGGCGTAAAAGCCAAAGCTGTAATCGCGCTATAGTTATTGTAATAATATTGAACGTTCGTCAACGTCGCGCATTTTTCGTTTAAACTCTGCTTTATGCTATTTGCTTGTCAACAAAAGAGCAAGAGGCATTGTCATCGAATTGTCGATTATTCATCATAAATGACTCTACCAGCCCACTTCACGCCAGTAAATTTGGCGATCGCGACCGCGATAAATACCGAATGTGCCCTCGGCTTGCGGGTTTTCATCAAAGTCGCCATCTCCTGACCAGTCATACTGTAAATATGCAGGCACTTGAGCCTCAAAAAGAAACGAGTAGGGCTCACTTTCTTGCTCCGATACCCAACGGAATAACTCGTTAATATCAACATCTGAGGGGTTCAGTAACCCATCCCTGACGCTAAGTTCGGCCGGCGTTGTTTCTAACGCCGGGTACGGTCCGGCTGTTAGGTCGTCGCGCAATTGAATGTCTGCGCGAGAAAATGTCGAGCAAGCATCCTTTTCATTTGTAACAAAGCTTTCGCCCTGCCAATATTCAACAGCTCCGGCAACTGGCATGACATCGCCCATAGCCGCGTACGTATCTTGCAGGTTAACACGACCATAATATAGAGAGGAACTATCCAACCGGGCGGCCCCGTTCATTGCAGGTAGCTCACTATTTTCGAGTACCGAGTAGAAGTTACCATCTTCTTGATCGTCGAGTTGCCATCCCAGTATGTAATTTTCATATGGACCATCGGGCTGCTGTGACAATAACCGGGACACAGTCACACTAGCGGAGCCTATAAATTGGCCGATGCCATTGTCCCATTGCCAGTTATTTGCCGGGTTTTCAGATACTGAATGTTCAGATAACGGCTCTGCCAGACCACTCTGGTCATCATAGGCATAAAACAGAGGTATGGCCTTCGCGAGCGAGCCATCATAATTTGCCGTTACTGCGCCGCTAGCATTAACCGCTCTTGCTGACAGTTCAATCAACTGCGGTTGCCCCATGTAATAAAAATCTGTGCAAGTACCGGCAAATTCCGCGGTCAATGGCTCAAACGCGAAAGGAATGAAGCGACCAATGTTATGATCAGTGATAATCGTTCCTGTGCCAAGATAATCTTGGTCCGCAATTTGAGCAGTAACTCTAGCATTGCCGACTTCGGTATAAGCCACTGTCGTATTATCAAAGCGAATCGATCCGATATCCTGCGCTATGAAGTTGCCGGCATTCTCTATATTACCATCATTCTCTGAAGGCAAAACTGCATCTGCGATACTCGCTATATTCAGTGTCTCCTGTGGAGTTTCACGACCAAAATTCGGCGTTACCTCGCCACCCGCATTAACCGCTTGCAACGACATCGAGAACGCCTCGCCCGCCTTCGCCAGAATGTCACCACTATAATTGCTCACGGTTTGTAGCGAGATTTCAGCCGGTTTATAGACAAAGTCGTTCGACACACCTTCAATCACTTTGCCATTAGGCAGTTGAGCTTTTGCGTGTAACTTCACCTGGCCAGCATCACCGTATTGAACCGTAAATAGATCCTCTCCATCAACAAAGTCTGTTACAACAGCTGTCCATCCTTCAACAACACCGCTGCCATTCTCTTCTAGTTCGTCGATTTGAGTGTTATCAACTGTCATTTGTGCATAAGGAAACTGAGTAAAGTCGCTACAGCTGCCTGGATTTACGCAATACATTCCCATATCGACTTCATTTACCTGTTCGGCCACGACTTCACAGGCCTTAGTTTCATCATTAAGTCGAACAACGGAAAGCGTACTGGAGAATGGCACTCCCGAAACCTGATTTGGAATCGCTCCAAACTTAAGACCGGTATCACTAAAGGTTATCTCACAATTTGAAGTTAAATTGCCATTAACGTAACACTGCGTCGGGTTCAAAGCTCCTGGCGTTGTTTGAATATCATCAACGGCTAGCGTGTAGTCACCCGCTTCTAACTGGCTTAACTCAACATTTGCCGTAGGTGCTACTACAACTGGGTTCGGACTCCACTGCCCCGCACTCTGAGAAAGGTAGACCGTGCTGCTAACAGGTGAATAACTTGAACATGACTCATCCGCACATGCTTCGATAGTCACTTCCGTAGCTTCACAAGTTAATGCCGGGCTTGTATAGGACAACCGATAATGATCAGGCACTACAACCGGAGGCTCTGTATTGCCAGCTTCACAAAAATTGCCGCCATCCAGAGGTTCATCAGGGGCTCCATACGCTATTGTTGGCGAGAAAAACCCCGGAAAACCAAAAGAACTGGCCTGGCCTGCCAAACTCAGCGCCCCGCTAACCTCACTTCTGTTCCAGGGGAAAATACTTTCTTCGAAATACAAATTACCCTGAACATAAATATAACCGTTAATTTCTACGTCTTTTTCTAAATATAAATCACCCGTCACAACCAGAATCAGTTCATCTGCGCTGCCACCGATATTAATCCGACGGCCGGACTGTATGGTTAAATCACCATCAATATAAACCCGCGACGTCTGCCCGTTTGTTGAGTAGTTTGCGCCAACATCACCAAAATCACCAACTCGCAAATAATCTATAGGCTGTAGCGTTCCCGGCAATTGAGAGTTCGAAGCTCTGTCTGGCAAGTCAAAAGGCAAAGGTACGCTATTGGCCGGGCTGAACCCTTGAGGCCATACTGCCGAACATTGAGGGCGGGTGTTCGCACATGGCCGTGTTTGGTAATACAGAACTGCAGCAGTTGTCGGCGTGAAAACTCCGTCACTCAAGTAGACTTCATCAATTTCTCCACGAAAACTATTTTGTGAACTGCCCTGACCACCAATATAAAGTGTGGGCGTTACTCTGTCGTTAAGTCTTGTATCACCAGAGTAAGAGTTGGTATCGAACAGTTCACCGTCAATATACAAATAAAGAACGTTATTGTCGGCATTGTAGCTCGCCGCTATATGATGCCACTGGTCATCAAATAAATTACTCTGACCATTAAAGGCATTTCCCGCTTCAATTGTCAGCAGGTCACCATTTCTTTTACGTACTTCAAAGTATAATCCGCCGCCGTCGCTATCATCCTGCCGGTAGACTTCAAAACGCCCAGCATCTGTCTCTGTCGTGCCTTCCCCGAGCAGTAACAACGTCTGGTAGCTGTCGCTCGGGTTTTGTAACTCCGAGTCACCTTTAAACCAAAAAGCAACGGAAATGGTATTTGACTCCAGTGTCTGGTCGACACCCGGAACGCGCACCCGGTTGTCGCCATTGAAGCGACCATAACGGCAAGTACTCTCATCGTTTAAGGTTCTCGCGGGGTTAAAACCTGACGTAAACGCATTGCTTAACGCAATACCGTCATAAGAGTATGGTGAGCTATCGGCAACTTCTCCGGATGTACCACCCCACTGTAATTCATCAAACTGCCAGTAACCTATTGGATCGGGTAGGGTCTGTTGGCAGTCGCCTACATTACCGGGGGTGCTGCAAGTTTCGCCTTCAATCGTACCGCTATTATTAATTATTGGCGCATTCACATCACCCGTTACTGTACTTCCGGAGCCTATTGTTACCGTCCCTGCGCTACTAAGGTCACCTTCAACCGTTACGTTGTCCCCTAACGTTATATCCCCACTTGAACTAATATCTCCGGTCACCGTTGTGCCGTCGCTTATGACGATGTCACCGTCACTGTCGAAGGACGCATTCACCGAACTGTTTTCACCAATAGTAGTTTGCCCTCCCGATAAAAACTGCATATCCAGAGACGGGCCTTTACTGTTAATTTGAACTCCGTCAGCGAAGTCAATGGCTTCAACGATAATAACAACGCCTTCATTACCGGTGATTTCAATTTGATCGCCACTGTTGAGTGTTAAGGTTCCACAGGTGTAAGTCGTTCCATTTTGCGTACAGCCCGGCAGACTTTGGTTCGGCAAGTTGTACTTTTTGGCGTCGGCACTTACCGTGACCAGAAGACACGCAACGGCTAGTAAAAATAAATAGCGAGCTTTCATTTTTAATTCCCCACTCGCGTTTCTATTTGCAGCTGCCGTGATGCTCGTTGTGAGCCAGCTTCACAAACCGCGGTTGATGTCACCACAAGATGAGTAAAGGTCTCGCTATCAGCATCTGTGTAATTCTGACTATCGCAACTTATGGCTGCGTTACACTGCTGAAGGCCCTGGTTACCTGCGAAGCTGTAACTGGTGCCATCAAAGCTGCAGTTGGTAACAGGGTCATTATTTAATGGATAGACTTCCAACATGGCTTGCTCCAGCCCCGACTGCGCAGCTAAATAACTACGCGCTCCCAGCACTTCGGTAACCACACTTTCTGAGGTCGTCCTCAGCAGACTGGATAACACAGCTACCAGACCTCCGAGCACAACAATAACGAACACCGCAATAACTAAGGTATTCCCTCGCTGTTTACCGAGTTGTCGTTGCTGTCTGTTATGGCGCATTAGGGATGTGCACCTCACGGTAATAAAATACTTGTTCTTCAGCGGCTTCGCCGAATTGAAGTTGCAGAGTAATGATATTATTACTTTGCTGGTTATTCGCTTCTACGTCAAAAACAGCGGTACTCATGTTAATGTCTTGCGCAATTAGGTTTTCAGGTGCAAAACCACCAGAGGGTATTGGTTGCGTTTGCTGCCAACCATAGCCGCTCACCCTATATAAGTTACCCGCATTTAAACAGAAGCTGACCGGAGGGCTGCCAATATAAGCTCTTTGCAGTGGCGACTCCTTCGCGAACTGACTTGATGACTCTAAAGGCAGAGTATTCTCAAAGCTGGTAGACACATAGCCACTTGCTAGCTCTGCATAACGTTGTGGGTTATCTGAGTAGATAAAGTTTGCCCTGGTGGCATAAATAAAAATACGCTCATCTCCGCTTAGGCTCCAGCTTATATTGTCTTCATCTGAGCTCCCGGCAAAAGTCACAAAGGTCATTTCGTCGGCAGAACTGGGTCGTATTGGAGTATCATAATAAACCCCGGCGACTTTTGCCGGCACAAACTCAAGGCATTGACCACTAACCCGTACACTATTTGGAACCGCCCCCCGCACTTCCCGGGTCAAACGCTCAATGGCAAAACGGCTTTTCTCTATGGTCTGCAACCGCTCAGCACCGGTCGAAAACATTTGCGCGCCAATGCCAATAAACTGAAAACTAAAACCCGCCACTATGGCCAGCAACACAATAACAATAATGAGTTCTATTAAGGTAAAGCCCCGTTGCGCTCTCATCACCAGTTCCCTTTTATGGAGCTGAACTCTATGCGCTCGTCTTGAGGAGTAATAACTGTGACCGTTATTCTTTTAAGTTCATTTGCATTTTTTTCTGTGACACAAACAAATGCCTCAAAACCATTGTAACGATTCGGTGAGGAGCCACTCAATTCATCTCCACTTAGCCTCAAGCCGTTATAGTCGTCCACATCATCAAACTGTTCTCGCTGAGCTTCTTCGGCATTTGGGGTGCTACCGTCACCAGGACACGGAGCCGGTGTTGTGCAGCTCCCCGAACCTTCAGAGCAGCGTTCATACTGATTACCGATATTAGAATTTTCATCAAACCGCCGGGCCATTATTTCATTCATGAGACTTTGCCCAACTTCCGTTGCCCTAATCTGCTGCCAGGGGTCCACACTTTGACGAAAGAGCTGGCCCAACCCGGTTGTCACCACCAAAGTAACAATAGCAATAACCACAATGCCGGCAATAAGCTCAATGAGTGTGAAACCTGTCTGTTTATTGCGCATCAATAAAGCCTTCTTTATTAATGCTAATGGTTCGGCTTACGCCTAAATTTTCGGTAATCGTTATTGTGCAACCGCCAGTACAACCGTGTGTTGGCTGCCCTAGTGCATTGAAGCCAATAGTTAGGTCTGAAGGTGAAAACGTGATGTCATCTAAATTGCTGAGCTGAAGGCTATTGTCTTCGCTGTAAGGCGGGTTACCCAAAGTGCTTTCTGTTACCGAAATACTATAATCATTCACAGTATCTTGCATTGCTTGCTGCTGAACGGCTCGCAAAATACCCATCGCTTGTAAGCGGGCTGTTTGGCTTTTTGTGCCAGAATCACTAATAAATAAGGGGCTAGCCGATACGGCTAAGATACCGATGATGACCAGTATGATGATGAGTTCTATAAGAGTGAAGCCTCGGGACTTCATAGCTAGCCTTTAAAAAGCCCACAGCTGAATGGCTGCAGGCTCCTAAAGTCGGATTTAACAGCCAGTCGTTACAATAGTAATTACTGGAGGGGTATTAGAATCAGCCGCATCTGAATATGTCGCGTAACAGTTCGTGTCGGTAATATCCCCTACCGCTGCCGTTGTAGGATCTACTACTTGATCACCTGGAGCAATTGAAATGGTACCGCTATCTGCAAAAAACGCCCAATCTGTTGTTACTGTAGTAGCAGGATCAACATTTGTTGCATCTAAATTGGCAGCAGTAACAATGCCTGCCTGTGTCGCTGCTGGATAACCGTTCACAGTAGCTACACCATTAACAGTCACCGGAGCAGCCGAAGTGCCATCCAAGTCATCATCAATCGCAGCTCTTGCATATACTGTCTGAGTCGCGCCCTGCATTGCCCCTTTAAGACCTTTCACAGTCGAAGTACGAGCATCACTAGAAAAGTTAATAAACTGAGGCGCAGCAGTTACAGCCAGAATCCCCAAAACTACGATGACAATGATCAGTTCGATCAGAGTAAAACCTTTTTGATTGCGCATAATTAAAACTCTCAATTGTTGTTTAAAAATATTTCTATATAGAAATTATTGGTTATTGCTGTGAATACTCACGCCGCCATTGCGTGGATTATAAACGAAAGCGTTGCCCACTGTCAGATAATCATCACCCGACGGCGCTGTTGCTTCATTTTTTATGGTGTTTGTTAAATAATAAACACACATATCGTTACCTGCCGCACTGTCCTGTGTCACGTAAGTAAAATAACGGGTCTGCTCAAGGTTACTAAAATCGGTTGTAACCGTTGGTGCTCCTTGCAAAATAGACTGCATAACACTTACACAGTCCTCAGCTACCAGATTTTCGTCGTGCGCTGCGTCGTTGTCACCACTAACCGGGTATCCGGTATTGCCATCCACATAAAGCAGAATTTGGTCCAGCGATACTTCAGCCCCTGAACCCGTGCTGCTATCACCTTTCGGGCGTCCGCTAAGCTCCCACTCACCCCGAACAATGCCTACAGCACTGGCAAAACCGCCAGCTACGCCTTCAAGAGCTGCGTCTTCTGCGTCTGATGATACATCGGTAAACCGGGGAATAGCCGCGGCGGCCAATAACCCCAGAATAACCACCACGATAATCAGCTCTATAATAGTGAAGCCTTGCTGCTTTCTCATTTTAGTTCTCATACTAAAACTCCAGTGGAATCCATTTTATGACATTTCCTTAACACTTAACACCAGCTTTCTCTTTATTTTCGAACGACCTGACCCTGCTTATCGTGATAGCTAAACCAGGCCCGTTGGTTAACTTCGTAATAACAGCTGTTTAGCTCCGCTTTAGCCTGCAAAGCACTGGCTGGTATTTCACCGCCCAATTGCTGCCATAAGCGCAGGCAGCCTTGTTCAACCGAAGGCCAGCCCTTATTATTCATGACTATTTTCACTTGCTGCTTTCTGCTTTCATTCAGCAAGGCCACTTCTTTCGGCTTGCCGCGGCGCATCCATTCGGTGCGTGCCAGCCAAAGCGAGTCAATAAAACGCGATACTGCAATGTCTAACTCGGTTTGACGCCACTTTTGCGGCTCGTTAATAAGTACCATTCTGGCGGCCACCGCAGCCAGTATCAACAAAAGCAATACCACCAGAATGTTCTGAAAACGTTGAATGCCCTTACGTTCATCCGTTGTTTCCCGTGTCATTAGCGTCCCTGGTATGCGCTCATCATGTCCCACATTGGGGTAAATATTCCCAGCGCGAGAATCAGTACCATCACCGCGACCACAGCTATCATTATCGGCTCAATACGCGCGGTTAAAGTTTTCAGATCGTAATCGGTTTCACGCTCATAATATTCAGCCACTTCCAGTAACAGCACATCGACTCGACCGGTTTCTTCACCAACGGAAATCATTTGCAGAATCAGCGGCGTAAAGAGTTCCGACTGGCGGGCAACTCGTGACAAATTTTCGCCCCGTTCAATACCCCGCCTCATTTCTATAATGCGTTTTTCCATCCAGGCGTTATCAACAGCCTCGGCCACCAAAGATAAAGCCTGAGTCAATGGAACACCGGCGCCAATCATCACCGAAAAACTGCGCGCAAAGCGGCCTAGCATGGAACGCTTTAAAATAGAGCCAATAATAGGAATTTTTAATTTAAGGCTGTCCCACTTCAACCGCCCATTGTCCGTTCCCACGTAGTAACGAATACCGAAAAAACCGCCCACCATGGCTAGCAGCAGAACATGCCAGTAGCCGACAAAAAACTCAGAGGACCCGAGCAGCGCCCTCGTTGCCCAGGGGAGCTCAACATTAAACCGGCTGAACATGGAGGCAAAAGTTGGGATAACAAAAATGTTCAGCACAAAAATGGCGACAACCAGAGCTATCAGCACAAAACTCGGGTAACGTGTGGCCGCTTTTATTCGCTTACGGGTGTCCTGCTCTTTTTCCAAGTACACCGATAACTGCTGAAAGGATTCCTCCAGTTGACCGGTGTTTTCTCCCACATGCACAATAGCAATAACCAACCGGGGAAAAACGCCTCGGTGCTGAGACATAGCCGTGGATAAATTTCGCCCCCGCTCCAGTTGATCATGCACATCTTTCAGGGTTGTCCGCAGACGTTTGTTTTGCGTCGTATCGGCAAGGCCTTCAATGGCTCTTAGCATAGGAATGCCGGCATGTGTCAGCGAGTACATCTGCCGGCAGAAAATAATCAGTTCGTCTAATGAGACTTTCTGCTGAAAAGCCGATTTTAAACTTTCACCAAAGCTGCTGTTAAGTAACGAAAAGCCCTGCCCGCCGGCCGGGTTAATGGACAAAGGAACCAACCCGCGCCGCATGAGTACGTCAGCGGCATTACGCTCATCGCTGGCATCAACTGAGCCGCGCTGCAGTTGGCCTGATTTGTCCCGGGCGCGATAACGAAACTGCATCAGATGCTGTCCTCAACACTTTCAGCCAGGAATAACACTTCATCCACACTGGTAACGCCCTGCCGCGCATAATCCAGCGCAACCGTCGCCATGGACTGATAGCCCGGATGCGCTTTAGCAGCCGCAGCAAATTCACGAGTGTTACCGTCACGTAAGGCATCCATCATGGGTGTGTTCATTTCAAGCAGCTCAAACACACCGATACGTCCCCGGTATCCGGTATGGTTGCAGCTCTGACAGCCAGCTCCGCGTTTGAAAGAATACTGAGAGCTACCTTCTTTCAAATGTTCCAGCCACTGGCTTTCCGGTTCATCTGGCTGATAATCTTCAGTGCACTTGTCACACACCCTGCGCACCAGGCGCTGAGCTAAAATACCGCGTAGTGCCGCAGCAACCAAATACGGCGGCGCGCCCATATCAATTAGGCGCATGGCGCTGGTGATAGCATCGTTGGTGTGCAGGGTGGATAAAACCAGGTGACCAGTGATGGAGCCGCGCAAACCTATTTCTACGGTTTCGTGGTCACGCATCTCACCGACCATAATAATGTCAGGGTCCTGACGTAAGGTGGTACGTAACACGCGTGAGAAATCCAGGCCGATTTTGCTGTTTACCTGCACTTGAGATATACGCGGCAGGCGATACTCCACCGGGTCTTCAACCGTAATGACTTTTTTGCCTTCGGTGTTTAATTCACTCAGTGCGCCATACAGGGTTGTCGTTTTACCGGAACCCGTCGGGCCCGTTACCAATAGCATACCGTGCGGTCGTTTTATCAAGTTACGTACGCGTTTAAGAATTGAGTCCGGCATACCGGTTTGCTCTAAAGACAATAAGCCAGCTGACTGGTCCAGCAGACGCAGTACGCACGACTCACCATACTGCACCGGCATAGTCGATACACGCACATCAATGCTGTGCTTGCGTATCTTCATATTAAAACGCCCGTCCTGAGGCAAGCGACGCTCGGAGATATCCAGTCCGGCCATCAGCTTAAGGCGCAATACCAGCGCATTGGCAATATTGGTTTCATCCAGAACATTTTCCTGCAGCACACCATCAACCCGCTGACGGATACGGAGCTTACGATCATCCGGCTCAATATGAATGTCAGACGCGCGAACTTGCACTGCATCTTCAAAGATTGACTGCAGTAACTTGGCGACAGTTGCTTCGTCCGTATCGTCATCAAGGCTGAGTTGGCCCAGTTCAAATTCACTGGTGTCTTCGTATTCGTCTTGTAACTGGCTGGCAAAGGTTTCAATTTCCTTCGTGCGTCGGTACAGGTTGTCGAAGGCCTGCATCAACTCACCCTCAGGCACAACCGCCAATTCAACCTGACGTGGAGCCAACAACTGGTTTATCGCATCAATTGAGGATAAATCGGCCGGGTCGCTCATGCCAACCAGGGCTTTCTTGTCATTGGCTTCAATGACCAAAGCGCGATGCCGGCGAGCCTGAACCTCAGGCAATAACTTGAAAGCCTCCGGTGGGATTTTCCGCTCAGAAATACTAATGAGCGGAAGTTTCAGTTGCTGCGCCAAAAACTCCAGTAACTGATGCTCAGAAATGTAACCGAGATCAGTTAACGTTGCCCCTAGCTTGCGTCCGCTGAGGTGCTGCTCTTCCAAAGCCTTATGCAGTTGATCTTCAGTGATGATTTGCTCATGAACAAGCAAATCACCCAGTCGCATTTTAAGACGTGGGCGCTTCATTGTTCACCTGCCGGTTCACTTGCCTCTAACAAAGCAATTTGCTGATGAATAAAGTCGACCGTGGGACGATGCGTAATTCGCGTTAATGCTTCTTCATAAGAGGCTAAAGCTGTTTGCGGTGCAAATTCCTGCTGAGCTAAGGCTTTACCCAAATACCAACGGCCCTGCGCCGGTTCCGCCACAATAAGGCGCTGATAAGTATTGGCAGCCGTCTGATAGTCACCCACTTCCTGAGCTAACAATGCTTGTTTCTGAACGTAGTCCGGGTAGTCTGCTGCATTCGGTGTCGCTTGCTTCAGCAAACTTAGGGCCGCTGCAGGACGAGCTTCTTTTTCTAAAATGCGGGCGCTTAATAACCGAAACTCAAAGTCAGACGGGTCACGTTTAAAACCTGCCTCTAATGTCGTCAGAGCTTGAGATACCTTGTTGCGCCCAAACTGAAGCGCTGCCAGTTTTTTTCGGACATTTTTATTATCCGGAGTTACAGCCAACGCTTTACGCCAATGCTCTTCAGCTGAAGTTAACCGCCCCTGTTGCTGCGCTTTCTGCGCTTTCTCAATATGTTGTTCAGCAATTTCAGCCGGTGAAAGTTGTACGGGCTGCTTACTAAACTCACCGCTCGGCTCAGCTTTGTCGCTGCTGTTATCCGCGGTCGATTCAGGCTCTTCTTCAACTGCTTTAGGTTCAACCTCTTTACTTTCAGGCACGCGTTTTGCCTCACTTATAGGCTCAGACACCGCCACTGATGCGAGGTTATTCTGGTCAATGACAGTTTGTTCGCGCGAGCCAGTCTCTTGCGCATCGGCACGTTCAGTGGGTACCGTAAATGCAGATGAATCAACTAATGGCTCAACGCGCTCCTGCACTAACGGCATGTCCGCAGCTTCGCTTTCAGTTACCGTCATCACGTCATCATCTGAGGACTGCCACCAAAAAAACACCAGAGCAAGCGTAATAACAATGAGTGACGCTAACAGCCATAACCCAAAACGATGACTACCTCGGCGCTCCACCGCGCTACTGGCCGCATTTTTTGAAAACGGTTGCTGGCCACGGCGATCAAGATCCTTCAAGACTTTATTGATTACGCTCATAAAGAACCACCCATTTTCCAATAACTAACAGCGGCAGCAGCCAGGAAAACAAAGCCGACTGACACAGTAACAGGTAGCCAAACAGAGCGGGTTGACTCAGTATCTTCGGTATCCTTAACCGCCAGCTTCAAATCTTTTGAAGACAGTTGGCGCCGACCTTCTCCGTAAGCTAATAGCAGCATTTTATGGCAGAGCATATTAACCAACCTTGGTACGCCGCGGCTGCTCCGGTGCAGGCCTTTTATCAATTTCCAGTCAAAAATTGGCGCACCTTTATAACCGGCCACATCCATTCTATGGGCGATGTATTCCGCTGTCTCATCGACGTTCATGGCCGTCAGTTTATGCGCAAAACTAATGCGCTGACGCAACTGCCGGAAAGCTTTTTGAGATAGGCGCTCATCGAGCTCTGGCTGACCGAGTAAAATAATATGCACCAATTTGCGCCGCTCAGTTTCCAGATTGGACAATAAACGCAAAGCTTCCAGACTTTCCTCTGGTAACGCCTGTGCCTCATCAATCAAAATAACGACCGCCTGCCCGCTTTTATTTATATCCAGCAAACGTTGCTGCAGAGCTCGCGCCAGTTGTTGCTGGTTAGTTAACTGCTCGGTTTCAACGGACAATTCCTGAGCAATGGCCAGCCTCAGCTCCGCCGGATCCAGATAGGAGTCAGGAATATAGGCCGTTTTAAAAAAGTCAGGAATATCGTTCAGTAACCGCCGGCATAGCAGAGTTTTACCGGTTCCCACTTCTCCGGTAATTTTAATAAAGCCCTCGCCGGTTTTCAGCGCAGTCAGAACCACCTCGAAAGCCTCGTGGTGGCTTTTCAAGTCGTAGTAGAACTGCGTGTTCGGCGTTATCGTAAAAGGCAGTTCGCGTAAGCCGTAATGGTATAAATACATACTACCTATTGCTCAATGTCCGGGAACCATTCCTGCAGCAGTTCGCGTGATCGTTTCAGTTCATCGCGCCAGGTATCAACACCGACTACCGTGGGCTTCAGTAATATAACCAACTCTTTCTTTTCCTGACGATTACGGCGATTCGTGAAAAGCTCACCGAGCAACGGAATGTCGCCTAGTAACGGAACCTTACCCACTTCTTCAGAATTTGTGGTTTGCATTAAACCACCCAACACAACAATTTCACCGTTGCGGGCTTTTACTATGGTATCAGACTCGCGAATGTTGCTGCGCGCCAGCGGCAGTACCGACTCTTTTCCTGACACGGTGATGACTTTTTCCTGTTCGCTGGTTTCGACCACTGACGGATGAACATGCAAAATGACTTCGCCGTCATCGCTAATTTGTGGTGTAACATCCAGAGAGATACCGGAGAAAAACGGTGTGAACTCGATATCAGAGTCTGACGACGAAATACCGCCGGAATCAAGCGAAGTGCGGCTGGTCACGTCGGTAACAAAATACTCGTCTTCACCAATTTTAATGACCGCTTTTTGATTATTCGACGCACTGACACGAGGGTTCGACAGAACCTGAACCGTGCCTTGGGTTTGCAGCATTTCTATCATGCCACTGAAATTATTTCCTTCGTCGGTGTAAGTAAGACCGAATAACCCACCAATAGCCGCTGACGTCGCGTTAGTTGGGGTCACGCCATTGAATTCCACTCCAAAACCCGCATTGCCGGAATAGATATCGCTCCAGTTAATACCCTGCTGATAACTGTCGTTCAGTGTTACTTCAATAATGCGTGCTTCCAGAATCACCTGACGTTGTAAGCGCGACTCCAGGGTTTCGATGAAGTCGCCAACAGCGCGAAGCTTGTCGGCTGACGCAGTCACACTAACCACCCCGGCCTGCGGCGACAAGACTACATTGCCGTTACCTATGATGCCTTCAATAACTTCTTTTAAGTCGCCCCACAGGTTGGTTTCCGATTGCGTGGTAATACTGGAACCATTGCCTTGCATGGAGTTTTGACGTGAGTCGCGGCTGTACTCACCACTACCGGTAAAAGGAATCGCTCCGGAAACGTTCGTGTTATTCGTATTTCCGCGATTAGACTGGTTATTGTTATTACGCTCATCACTGACGCCACCGCCCGAGATTTCAGTTTGTGACATGCCAAAACGCCGCAGTGACAGGTAGTCGAGCGAAAACGTTTGGGTGCGCACCCCGGAAGGGAAGATTTGAATTGTACGGCCGGAGCGACGCACTTCAAAACCGTACATATCCTGCACTGCGTCCAGCGTTTCATCCAGCGTGACATCTTTAAGGCTCACTGAAATTTCGCCGCTGACATTCGGATGCACCAGAATATTATAAGGGGAATCGGCAGCCAGACCGTAAAAGAAAGCTTTTGCATCAACTTCATCGGCCTGTAAAACAAAGCGGGGCTCTTCCAGCAATGCTAAGCCGTCTTCTTGTTGCCCGCTCGCGCTTTGACTGAGAAAGTTACTGACTTCCGCAGGCACAGCCGACTTTGTAGCAGACGCTTTTTTCTCGGCAGCTTCTGGCTTCATTGCCTCATTTGCTTCGCCTGGTGAATAGCTCGGTTGATAAGCACAACCCGCTATTACTGCCAGTAATAATGCGCCTGTCGCAACTTTTATCATTGTACTGCCCCCGGGATGCCTTTCTTATTCTGTTTTATCGGCTCAAATAAAGTAATCTCGACCACTTCATTACTTTTTTCAACAACCACACTGTTTGGTTTTATTGACATTACTTCCACACCATCAACCCGCTCTCCCGGCTTGACCCACTGGCCATTTAACCGAGCTGACTGGCTCTGCTCAGAATACAAAATTTGCGTCAATTTCAATTCTTCCGCCCAGCTCTCCAGGTTAGCTATTGTTTCCGTTTCATTGACCGGAGGCCGAGTCGGGTCACGCTCTTGCGCTAACGTCGACAACGGCAATAAAACAAATAGCCATAAAATTAAGTTACGCACTGATAAACTCCTTATCAGTACTCAGTAAATACCAGACAATAGTCACTGTTGCTGTCGGATAATTCGTCACTTGGTACTCAAAGTTCGCCCACCGCACACTTGGATACTCCGTTTGCAGTTTATCGACAAATTTCGATACAGCAAAAAAACGTCCGCTGAACTCCGCCTGAATAGCATGTTGATAGAGCTTAATTGAACCGGTTTCAAACACCACTGACGGCTCCTGCGCTTCCAGGCTTTGCATTTCCAACTCAGAAGCGTGTCGTAATACCCCTTGCAAAAACTGTTTACGCTGGTCGGCAGGTAATAGCACAGTGTTTCCTGAGAAATCTTCTTTGGCCACAACCAAGCGCTGCTGTAGTTGTTTAATCTCTGCTTTAACCGGCGCGTTCACATCTTTACTTAACTGAGTTCTTAACTCTTGCTGCAATTGCTTCAGCTGTTCCAGTTGCGACTCAATACGACGGTTATCAGCCTGCGTACTTTTGTTCTCTTCAACAGTTGGAACAATTAAGTAACTGATAAGAGGCAGTGTCACAACAAGAAAAGCTGCCAAGGCCATCAACGTACGCTGGCGAGCAGGCATAGCGTCAAAGTTTTCTTGTAAGTTTAGCCACCAGTTCATCATCTCTATTTGTCCTCGTCGGTCCTGACGCTTTGCAACAGAAACTGTTGGTAGCCCTGTTCGCTTCGCTTAAGCTCAACAACAGCAAAGCGCTTGTCTGCCAGCAAGTCAGACTGACCGAATTTATCCATCCACAAAACGAGTGCTTCACTATTTAACGCCTGCCCATGCAAACGAATATTCTCGCCCGCAATTGAAAAATCCGTAAGCCAAATAGCTTCCGGCGTTATTTGTGCCAATTCACTTAAAAAGCCGCTAACCGAAGACGACTGACCTTGTTGGAACTCGCTAATTCTGCGACTGAAACTTTGCGTATCCTGAAGTTGTTGTATGAGCTCTTCTTTTTCTTCACGTAACTGCAGGCTAGGCTCTCGCCGTTCAAGTCGTTCCCGGGCACGAGTCAGGTCATCGTTAACCGCCTGTAAAGCATTCGATAATTTTTCATTTTCATGGGTAACTGCTGAATTTTGCCATTGAGTAACCACAACTACAGCTATGAGCAGCGCCAGCCAAACACCTAAAACAGCGCTTAAACGAGCTAAGGTCAGGCGCTGTTTAATTGGCTGCAAGTCACGACGATAAAGGTTTACCCACTGCTTCATGAGGACACCTCTAACAATGCGCCCAGGCCTGCCAAATCGGAATAGTCGTCTTCGCGTAATTCAGTTGCCCACTGTGGGTACGAATAAACGCTGCACTCAACAGCTAAAAGCTCTGACAGACTGCTCTGCACTGCCGATAGCTGTCTGTGCTCAACCGCTAAAATAATGCGGCTAATGGGTGCCTGCCGTAAATGACTTTCAAAATAGTCAACCGAACGCTGGAGCTCGGTTGCCAGCGGCTCCAAAGCTCCCGTCTGTATTTCTTCAGCGGTATAGCTCGAAATATCGGTGACACCACGTAGCAAACGCGTAAACATCAACCCTTTTGGCGTGTTAATTTGCGCGATATAATTGCCACTTGGGTTCTGGTACAAGGTTAACTCAGCATGGTTTTGAATTTCGGCCAACCGGGGCAAGGCTAACTCCGCAATACCAATGTCCGTTAGCTGCAGATCATGTTCGCTAAAAAAATCGACCCAGGGTTTTAATTCGTGCCGGTTCGCTGCAACTGCAACTACCTTATCCTGCCCCGAAGGTTGTTCAGGAAACTCATAGTAATCGGCGATAATCTCATTGCCAGATAGGGAAACTAAGTCGCTTAAGCTGTATTTTAAACTCTCAGCGATTTCATCGGAGTCAAGCATGGGTCTATCTACTTGAACCGATTCATATAAGTCAGTACCTAAGACTAAAATCACCTGCGCATGCTTTAGAGACATACGCGAATATTTGCTCAGCAACGCGCCCGCTTCTTTAACCAGTGAGCCACGCTTTACTTGCTCATGATCGTTAACAATCAGTTCAGGTGACTCGGCGAGTCCTTTAGCAATAAGGAGACGGACGCTGGTTTGCGTTATCTGAAAGCAAATACGGTGACCATTTTGTTTCTGCTTCGAAAATCCTAACACCCAGCAGCATCCTTTATTATTTTTTCATGTATGTTAACAGAAACTTTGCACCGCTCATTACAAAAAGAATACGGTTCGAGCAGTTTATATCTTTCATCATAGCCCATTTGTCGTGCTTTAACTGTAATACTAGCACTTGAGCTTCCATTGCAAGCTCGAGCCAGCCCAGTAAGGCACCATGGGTCCTGTTGCCGTATCTACCGTATCAGCCACAGTCCATTCCTGCTGAACAAGTTCAATGGTATCTGTATTACGCGGCAATTGATAAAAGTCAGCACCATAGCCACTGGCAAAGTTAGCCAATTTATCCAATGCATTATGCTGGCTAAAAAACTCAGCATAGAGCTCTATAGCCGCAGGTGCCGAGTAACATCCGGCACAACCACAAGCCGTTTCTTTACTCGCCTGCACGTGCGGAGCAGAGTCCGTTCCCAGAAAAAACTTCGGGCTTCCGGACAGTGCAGCCTGTTGCAGTGCCTGTTGATGTGTGCGGCGCTTTAAAATTGGCAGACAATAATTATGTGGGCGAATACCACCAACGAGTAAATCATTCCGGTTCATCAGCAAGTGCTGCGGCGTCATCGTTGCTGCGACATTACTATTGGCGTTTGTCACAAACTCAACGGCGTCCGCGGTTGTGATGTGTTCCAGCACAAGCTTTAAGTTAGGGAAACGCTCAGTTATTGGAATTAAATGGCGCTCTATAAATACGCGCTCACGGTCAAAAATATCAATATCGCTGTCGGTCACTTCACCATGCACAAGCAGTGGCAAACCGTGTTCCTGCATAGCAGCTAACACCGGCTCTAATGCTTCAACTGACTTAACCCCCGCAGCGGAGTTCGTCGTTGCCCCCGATGGGTAGAGTTTGAAACCGATAATGTGATCATTAGCAGCGGCTTCGGCAACTTGCTCAGGAGTGGTTTCAGCCGTGAGATACAAAGCCATTAACGGGTTAAAGCTAGCGCCTTCGGGCACCTCTTCCATAATCCTTGCCCGATACTCTAAAGCCGCTGTTACGGTGGTAACCGGCGGAACAAGGTTTGGCATAACAACAGTGCGATGAAAAACAGTTGCCGAAGCAGGTACGGTTGTTTTCAACATAGCCCCGTCACGTAAGTGCAGGTGCCAGTCATCTGGTCTTGGAATGGTTAAGCTTTGCATAGTCACTTCTGGCTAAAAAATGATAAAGCCAGTATACCATTAAGTTCCTTAGCAAAAACCTTTAATCTGTATTCTATTTGAGCGTTTTAGCGCAACCCCATGGCTTCTTTCCAGTGCTTGCGACAGCATGAAACGTACCTATCGTTACCACCAATCGCAATTTGCTGCCCCATGCGAATGGCGTTGCCTTTTTCATCAACCCGCAAAGACATGGTTGCCTTGCGCCCGCAGTGACATATGGTTTTCATTTCCACCAATTTGTCCGCTATAGCCAGCAACACCGCACTTCCCGGAAAGGCATTACCAAAGGCATCGGTCCGAATGCCGTAACACATCACCGGAATATTGTCGGTGTCGGCCAGGCTGGACAACTGCCAGACTTGCTCTTCACTTAGAAACTGAGCTTCATCAATTAATACACAGTCAATTGCCTGTTGCATATAGCGGGCACGCACCACTGCCGCCAAGTCGGTTCGGTGAGTAAAGGACACTGCGTCACGGCCAATGCCTAAACGCGACGCAATACGCCCTTTGCCGGCCCGGTCATCTAAAGCCGGCGTCATCAATAACACATGCTGATCGCGCTCTTCGTAATTATGAGCCACTTGCAACAGCGAGGTACTTTTCCCCGCATTCATTGCCGAATACGTAAAATATAGAGAAGCCATTTTGTTCTATTTTTTTAGGTTATTGTGGTTAGATCCTGGCAGAGATTACCACGATTTTATGGCATTATGGGACAAAGCAACCTTAAGGCAGGAGTTCTCTATGCAATATTCCCCCGAATTTATTAAAGCCATTCCTAAAGCTGACTTACACCTGCACCTGGACGGCAGCCTCCGTGCCAGCAGTTTAATTGATATGGCTAAACGCGCTGATATCGAACTCCCTAGCTATACCGAGGAAGGTTTATTTGATTTAGTTTTTAAGTCTCACTACAACAATTTGGGTGAGTATCTCAATGGTTTTCAGTACACCTGTGCAGCCTTGCGTGACTTAGAAAACCTGGAGCAAGCCTCTTATGAGTTAGCCGTCGACAACCAAAATGAAGGGGTTAACTACATCGAAGTGCGCTTTGCACCGCAACTGCTAATGGATCCGAGCAAAGGCGTGACCTTCGATACCATTATGCACGTCGTTAACGACGGTCTTTTACGGGCGAAGAATGAATACAATAGCAGCGCCGACGTAAAGAATGGCGATAAACCGCCATTTGAATACGGCATTATCAACTGCGCAATGCGCATGTTTGGTAAAAAAGGATTCTCACCCTATTACACGCAAATGTTCCAGCTAATGCGTGACTTTGAAGCCATGCAGGTGATTAAAACAGCGGCAATGGATTTAGTCCGCGCCAGCGTTCGTATGCGCGACGAAGAAAGCATGCCTATTGTGGGGCTGGATATTGCAGGGCAAGAAATTGGCTACCCGGCAGGTGAGTTTAAAGAAGTGTATGAATACGCTCACGAAAACTTTCTACTCAAAACCGTGCACGCGGGCGAAGCTTATGGTGCTGAGAGCATTTTTGAAGCCTTAACCAAATGCCATGCCGACCGCTTAGGCCATGGCTATTCGTTATTCTCGCCTGAAATGACTCAGGATCCGTCAATAGAAGACCCGAAAGCTTATGGTGAAAGCCTGGCCTCTTATATTGCTGACCGCCGTATTGCCGTTGAAGTCTGCCTGACCAGCAACCTGCAAACCAACCCGGATATCGGCGACATTAAGAACCATAACTTCCAGCACATGCTGGACCATCGTCTGGCCACTATCATTTGTACCGACAACCGTTTGGTGTCGCGCACAACGGTTAGCAACGAGTACCAATTGGCTGTCGATAACTTTGATGTATCACTGAAACGCCTGAAAGATATTGTTGCTTACGGCTTTAAGAAAAATTTCTTCCCGGGCCGCTATGTGGATAAGCGCGACTATGCCAAACAGAACCTGAAGTACTTTGACAAAGTGGTTGAGAAGTTTGGGCTTTAATCAACGACTACTGAGTTTATAAGGTTACCGGCCCTTATTTGATAGAACTGCTAATTTTGACACTGTTCTGCTTAAGTGAATCGTCCAGAGTTTGCTGCAGAACAGTTTCAAGCTGCTCAGGGTTGGTGACTTCGTCAATGCAAGCCCAGCAATTCCGTCCATGCTGCTTTCCGTAGTACATCGCCAAATCTGCCAGTTGTATTAGCTTGTTCCAATGCACTCCCGCATCGCCGTATGGGCTGTACGGATATATAGCCCCACCAATAGAGCAGGAGACCTTAACTTTGAGTCCCGACGGCAAATCAAACTCTTCTTCACTGACAACGGTCCGTATTCGCTCCGCTAAACCATGGTAGTCATCAAGATCATCCAGTTTTGCAACCAACAGAAACTCTTCTCCACCCCAACGGGCAAGTATGTCGCTTTCTCGTCGTACAGATTTAACTCGTCTACTAAATTCCACAAGTACCTGATCACCGACCTCATGCCCATAGGTGTCGTTAATCATTTTAAATTTGTCGATATCAAAAAGATAAATAGCGACTTTGTTAGTATCTTCACTTCGATTAGAAAGCACAGCAGAGTCGATGTACTTGCTAATGTTGTGTTCAAGATAAGAACGGTTATTCAGCCCGGTTAACATGTCGGTCTTGCTCAGTTTTTCAAAACGTTTAGCCTGGCGGAACTTTTGACGCAGCTGAAGCAGACCAAAAATAATCACTAGAACAAAGATACTGGCCAATGCATAGGTTAACCGAGTTTGGGTTTCCCGGCGCTTGCTCTCAGCTTCTTTTAATAACTGTTCTTTTTCCAGCAGCTCGTCCTGCAACTGAGACTCCAGCTTTAAGCGACTAAGCTCCGCGCTGGACGCAACGGCACTGGCGCTTTGCTTTAATTGCGGCTCCAGGGTCTCAAGATATAAGGCGTAAAATTTCTTAAGCCCCTGAAACTGTAACCCGTCTTGCTCAAGCTCCGACATCCGCTTGTAAACATCCAGTTTCACTTCGAGTTGGGTATCGGGATGCAAATTATTGCATGCGCTTATTGAGTCCGTTTGCTTTAACTTAAGCTGTATCAGTTGCTGATAGCATTTTAGGTAACGAGCGGTAATCTCATCCGGTGCGGTGGTTTGTAATGACTGATCTAAAAAGTTCGCGCCTAACTCATTTTTACCCAATAACACCGCAGACAAGGCGGAGAAAACCAGGGTGGATTTCAACAGTCCTGCATCATCAGACTGAACCTTATCGAACCACTCAAGCGCAGCATCATAATCTTCCAGGTGCAGTGTATTAGCTACCCCCAGATTAAAATAGGTCAGACTGATAGTATTTTGAGCCATACGCTCATCAATCTGTCCTTCTTCCATTAACTCTTTAGTGCGTCGAAGCACTTGCTGGTGCAGCTCAACACCATTTTCCATATATTCTTTGTCACCATACATAATATACAGCGTTGCGGTATTCTGCATGACGGTATTCAACACAGGCCAGTTTACTGCTGGGTCTTTAGCAAGCTCCAGTGCACGTTCAAAGCTATTAAATGCCAGTCCAATATGACCGTTACTTGACTGTATCCAGCCGATTTCTGATAGCAGCTCAGTTGCATATTCAGTCCCACCTAACTCAAGAGCATCTTCATGCAGGGCGATAAGCTCGGCTAGTTTTTCTTCATATTCCGCATCCTTTACCGAGACGCATAAATGCCGATAAAAAATATCGAAGTCCTTGGGAGGATGGAGTTGGCAGGCTTGTGCAGTTAACTCAGTCTCGTAATAGAAGTAGTGTTGATAAGCTAACTCTCGCTGAAGACGATACTCATCAGCGGGTCCCTCGGCTTGTTCCAGATGCTCCGTTAAATAATTAATTCGCTCTAGATAGGAAAGCGACTCGAACTCCTCGGCTAAAGGAGGAAGCTGCTCGAGTTTTTCTACGGTAACTTCATTCTCCTCTTGAGCATCAGCTAAAAAGGAAACAACGAAAACCAAACTAATAAGCAATTGCATTGTATTCAGTCGCATAGCTTCAATTTAGAGCCTATACAAGAAAATGACAAGCAAATAGAAAGCAAAGACCCCCTTAAAGAAGGGGGTCAATGATAATAAATCACACTTAGACAGTCGGAAAACTAGAAGGGAATGTCGTCATCAAAGTCGTTGTCCGGTGAAAACGGTGCAGGTTCTGCCGGTTTCTGTTGAGACTGTTGATTTTGCTGCTGCGCTGGCTGAGGTGCCGGACGCTGCTGTTGCTGTTGAGGCTGACTGCCGCCATAACCACCGCTTTGCTGCTGACTGCCACCAAAGCCTTGACCTTGCGGCGCAGAGCCTTGTGGTCCACCCTGAGGCCCACCACGAGAATCCAGCATCTGCATTTCGTTAATCACAACTTCTGTCGTGTAACGCTCTACATTGTCCTGCCCTGTCCATTTGCGAGTTTGCAACCGGCCTTCAACATACACTTTTGAGCCCTTCTTCAGATACTCACCCGCAATCTCTGCCAGGCGGCGATACGCCACGCAGCGATGCCACTCAGTTTGTTCGCGCGGTTCACCGGTTTGCTTATCTTTCCAGGTTTCACTGGTAGCAATCGACAGGTTGGCTATCGCTGTGCTGTTTTGGGTATAACGTACCTCTGGGTCAGCTCCCAGGTTACCAATTAATATGACTTTATTTACACCGCGACTGGCCATTATTTTCTCCTGTTCCTTATGCGCGTTACAACTGCTTCAATTTATTGGGCGACCGATGCCTTTTCAAGCAACTGATTAACCGCCTTTTCATCATAATGTTTTTTATCAACTTTTAAATAGGTTGCCTGATCTTCTTCAACCCACCTTGCTTCCGTTACTCCAGCTACGGTAAGTAACCGCTCACTTAGTTTCTTCGCCTTGTCCTCAGATAGTCCGGGTAATGATAACGATACACTGGTAACGCCTGCAGGATTAACCATAACTAAGCTGATGAGTAACCAACATACTAGCAAGATCAGACAGAAAACAACAACGCCAGATATCTGATAATTCTGTAAGACCCAACCGCCTGCAACACCGCCAACAAAGGCACCTAAAAACTGTCCGGTTGAATAGATACCGCTGGCACTGCCCTTACTCCCGGCGGGCGCAATACGGGTCAGTAATGACGGTAAACTGGCCTCAATAAAATTAAAACCGGTGAAAAAAATCACCAAGGCCGCAACTAGCAACCATCCTGACTGCCCGGCCACACCAATAATTAGCAGAGATACAATTAAGGTCACAATCGAAAACCGCAGCCACTGCACTGAATTATTATTGCGGGAGCTGTGAATGATCATCGGTACCATAAACAAAATTGAGGCGGCCAGGGTTGGTAGATAAAACCAGGCATGCGTCTGACTTTCAAAGCCTGCATTTTGCAACTGGGTTGGCAAGGTCACAAACCAGGCGGTCAATATAGCGTGCAACACAAAAATACCGCTGTTCAGACACCACAATTGTTTATGTTTAAGTAAGTCTCCCAGCTCGGACAAAACCGGCAAGGATTCCCGCCGGGCAGAGGTAGTAACAACTTTCGGCACACTGAGCAGTAGCACGAAAATGCCCAGAACACCGCTGGCAGCCGTAAACCAAAACAACCCTGAAAGACCAATAACGTCACCCAGCAGAGGTCCTGCAACCAATGACACCGCAAACGCTAAGCCAATACACATACCAATGGTAGCCATAACCTTCGGCCGTTGCTCGTCACGTGACAGGTCAGCCGCCAGGGCTAATATTGCGGCGGCTATGGCGCCAAGGCCTTGCAGAGCTCGACCAACAGACACGCCGAATAAAGTATCAGCCTGCGCCGCGACCACGCTTCCGGCAACAAAAACCAGCAGCCCGCCAACAATAACGGGCTTACGACCTAGCCGGTCTGACAACATACCCAAAGGAATTTGCAAAAGCGCCTGAGTCAGTCCGTAGGCACCAAGAGCAATACCCACCCACAATGGCGAATAGTCTGGATACTCCTGTGCATAAACTGCCAGCACGGGCATGATCAAAAACAGCCCCAGCATCCGTATACCAAAGACAGACGCGAGCGCTAAAGCGGCTTTTTTTTCAGTTTTATTCAGTTTTTGCGGTGTCATTTCACTGCTTCATAGTCAGTAATATGATAAATGATGCTGCTATTGTACCAGATGCCTAACACTGTGCGATAATAGCGTTTTGTCGTCAGTCATTTACTGAACAACAGACGGGAATTATGGATACTATTGAAGTACGCGGTGCACGCACGCACAACTTAAAAAATTTCAACCTGACGATTCCTCGCAATAAGCTTATTGTGATTACCGGGTTGTCCGGTTCGGGTAAGTCGTCACTGGCTTTCGATACGCTGTATGCCGAAGGCCAGCGACGCTACGTTGAGTCCTTATCCGCCTATGCTCGTCAGTTTTTATCGCTGATGGAAAAACCCGATGTAGACAGCATCGAGGGCTTGTCACCTGCAATTTCAATAGAGCAGAAGTCGACCTCACATAACCCACGCTCAACCGTTGGTACCATTACAGAAATTTATGACTACCTGCGCCTGATGTTTGCGCGAGTGGGCGAGCCACGCTGCCCGACACATGATGTGCCGCTGGCAGCTCAGACCATCTCGCAAATGGTCGACAACGTGCTGGCCGCGCCGGAAGGTGAGAAACGCATGTTACTGGCACCTATTATTCAGAACCGTAAAGGCGAGCATTTGAAGGTTCTGGAAAATCTGGCTCTTCAGGGTTTTATCCGTGCGCGCATTGATGGTGAGATTTGTGACCTGAGCGATCCTCCAACACTGGAACTGCAAAAGAAGCACACCATTGAGGTGGTGGTTGACCGCTTTAAAGTTCGTGAAGGTATGGAACAACGCCTGGCCGAGTCATTCGAAACGGCGTTGGACCTCAGTGGCGGAACGGCATTGGTTGTGCCAATGGAAGGTGACGGCGAGGCCGATGTATTCTCAGCAAATTTCGCCTGCCCTCACTGTGGCTACAGCATGCAGGAACTGGAACCTCGTCTGTTCTCATTCAATAACCCGGCGGGTGCCTGTACAACCTGTGACGGACTCGGAGTTGAGCAGTTTTTCGACCCGGAAAAAGTCATAGTTAACGCCGAATTATCACTAACGGGTGGCGCAATCCGCGGCTGGGACAAACGGAATTTCTACTATTATCAAATGCTGCAGTCGCTGGCGAAGCACTACGACTTTAAACTGTCGCAGCCTTTTAACCAATTGCCTGACGACATTCGTGAGAAAATTCTGTTCGGCAGTGGTAAAGAAGAAATTAAATTTACCTACATGAATGACCGCGGTGACAAGGTCGTAAGAGCGCACGCTTTTGAAGGTATTATCCCAAATATGCAGCGCCGTTATCGCGAGACTGAGTCACAAGCAGTGAGAGACGAGTTATCAAAGTATGTGGCGACCCAGCCTTGTAAAAGCTGTGGCGGCACGCGCTTACGCACAGAAGCTCGTCATGTGTTTATTCAGGGCACCACGTTACCTGAAATTGTAGAACAGTCTATTGGCGACGCACTGGAGTTTTTCCAGCAACTGCATATGGAAGGCCAACGCGCCCAAATAGCAGAAAAAATTCTGAAAGAAATTAACGACCGGCTGCGTTTTTTGGTGAACGTGGGGCTTAACTATTTAAGCCTTTCGCGTAGCGCAGAAACCTTGTCCGGTGGTGAAGCACAGCGTATTCGCCTGGCCAGCCAAATTGGTGCTGGGTTAGTCGGCGTAATGTATGTACTGGATGAGCCCAGCATTGGCTTGCATCAGCGCGATAATGAACGCCTATTGAATACGCTCACGCATTTACGAGACCTGGGCAATACAGTGATTGTAGTTGAACACGATGAAGACGCGATTCGCCAGGCAGACCACGTTATTGATATTGGTCCTGGTGCGGGTGTCCATGGTGGTGAGATTATTGCTCAGGGGCAAGTCGACGACATTGTTGGGAGTGAAGACTCACTAACCGGCGACTACCTGTCCGGCAGAAAAGAAATAGAAGTTCCGCAGCAACGCCACAAGCCCGATGAACGCCGGCTCACCATTCGTGGCGCTAGTGGTAATAACTTGAAGAACGTTGATTTTAACCTACCGCTGGGCGTACTGACCTGTGTCACCGGTGTATCTGGCTCCGGCAAATCGACGCTGATAAATAATACTTTATTCCATATTGCGCATCGCGAACTCAATGGTGCAACAACCGGTGAACCAGCCCCCTACAAAAGTGTTGAAGGGATGCAGCTGCTGGATAAAGTGGTGGATATTGACCAAAGCCCGATAGGCCGGACACCGCGTTCTAACCCGGCAACTTACACCGGAATTTTCACACCCATTCGTGAACTGTTCGCAGGCGTTCCGGAGTCACGGGCTCGCGGTTACAAGCCGGGCCGCTTCAGCTTTAACGTTCGCGGCGGACGTTGCGAAGCCTGCCAGGGCGACGGCGTTATTAAGGTTGAGATGCACTTTTTGCCGGACGTTTATGTCCCTTGTGATATTTGTAAAGGCCAGCGCTACAACCGCGAAACGCTGGAAGTAAAATACAAGGGCAAGAATATCCACGAAGTATTGGATATGACCATAGAAGACGCACGTGAGTTCTTCGATCCGGTTCCGGCCATTGCACGTAAACTTCAAACCTTAATGGATGTTGGTTTATCTTATGTCCGTCTGGGTCAGTCTGCTACCACACTCTCAGGTGGTGAGGCGCAGCGGGTTAAATTATCACGTGAGCTCTCTAAGCGAGATACCGGTAAGACCTTGTACATTCTGGATGAGCCAACGACAGGCCTGCATTTCCATGATATTAAGCAATTACTGGCAGTTATCCACCGTCTGCGTGACCACGGCAACACAGTCGTTGTCATTGAGCACAATCTGGACGTGATAAAAACTGCTGACTGGATTGTTGACTTAGGCCCGGAAGGCGGTTCCGGTGGCGGCGAAATATTGTGTGAAGGCACACCTGAAGACGTCTGTGAAAACGAGCGCTCTCACACGGCGCGATTCTTGAAACCGATGCTAAAGCAGTCATAAAAAGGACGCAGTATGTTAACGGAAGACTTTAAAGTACGATTTTATGAGACCGATGCCCTTGGGCACGTCAATAACACCGTTATTCCCGGCTGGATCGAAACCGGGCGGTTGCCTATTTTTGAGTTCTTCGGGGAAATGTCGCCCGAAACGCAGAGCTTAATTGTTGCCCGGCTTGAGGTTGACTACTTATTTCCAATTTATTTTGGTGGTCATGTCACAGTTAAGACTTATGTTAGCCGTTTAGGTGGTAGCTCATTTGATATTACGAGCGAAATTTGGCAAAAAGATAAACTCTGCGCTAAAGGGAAAACAGTCTTGGTCTACTTCGATTACCAACAGGAGCGTTCTGTGAAGTTATCCGATGAATTAAAAGAACGTCTGGCGACTATAACGCATCCGGAGCACCCTCTTGACGCGTGATCTCGTCAGTGGTGGGCAACAGATACATGCCCCTGATGATCTCAAAAGCTTGCTGGAGGAAATTCACCAGCAAGCGATGAAGATCACAGAAGGACATGTTGCCAACTACATTCCGGCATTAGCAGAGGTCAACCCGGAGCTCTGCGGACTTACCCTTGCCACCCTTGATGGCGAGGTATTTAACGTGGGTGATACTCACGAGCAGTTTTCCATCCAGTCCATTTCAAAAATTTTCGGCCTAATGCTGGCAATGGAGCGCTTGGGCGAAGATTTATGGGACAGAGTCAAAATGGAGCCCTCTGGCCAGGCATTTAACTCTATCGTGCAGTTAGAATGGGAAAAAGGCATTCCTCGTAACCCTATGATAAATGCCGGCGCTATTGTCGTTAGTGATGTGCTGGTGAGTCGTTATTCAGCCAGTAAGAACGCGGTTTTAAGCTTAGTCCGTACCTTATGCGGCAACGACAATGTGTATGCCGATAACATTGTACACCAGTCAGAAAAAGAACACGGCCATCGCAATGCGGCACTGGCTCACTTAATGAAAAGTTTTGGTAATATTGATGCAGACGTTGAGGAACTGCTTGATCATTACTTTTGGCAATGTGCATTAACCATGTCCTGCGAAAACCTCGCTCGCTCTTTTACTTTTCTCGCAAATGACGGAGTTTGCCCTTTTTCCAAAAAGGAAATTATGTCTAAACGGGACTCTCAGCGTATTAATGCGTTGCTATCTACCAGCGGCATGTACGACCAAAGCGGTGAGTTTGCTTTTACGGTAGGCGTTCCTGCAAAAAGTGGGGTTGGCGGCGGCATGATTGCTGTTGTGCCTGACTTTGGCGTTATCTGCTCATGGAGCCCAAGATTAAACAGCTTTGGTAACAGTGCGCGTGGCATGTATATGGTCAGAGAACTTGCTAATCGTTTGGGTCTAAGCGTTTACTAACGAATTGTCGAGGGTCGGTAAGTCTGAAAACGTTCCATATTGAATCGTCTAAATAAGCTATCTATCTCGCCCTTTCGTCCCAACTCTCTTAAGTGTCTTTGGATACTTCCTGCTGTAATACTCTTATTTTCGCCGACAAGTATATGCAAGTTATAGGCAAAGCTGGCTTTTTCAGCGAGTAAAAGATTTTCGACTTTAATTTGTTGTGAACCCTCAAGCGCCGATAGTAACTCATCATTCACTATAGTGAGGTCAACCCGTCCACCTAGCACCATGCGTACGTTAATAATTCGTGAGTCAGCTAAGTAAACGGTGTACCTTTCTTTGACTTCATCTGAGGCAATTAACTCACCACCAAGCAAGTAGTGGTAGCCTTTTACACCGCCCAGAATCTTTCCCTCAAAATCATCGAAGAAAGACTGAGTTCGTCCCTCTTTTTTTGCAGTGACTAAACGCTCTTTACCACTCACCAGAGGAATTGTCTTTTCGTAATTAATGTTCCGTCTATCCCAACCCCACAGTGGCGATTCAAAGAATATCACGTCGCAACACCCTGCTTCGCTAAGCGCCTCATAGCGACTCGTAGGTGGGATAATCTGAATTTGAAACTCATAACTATCCTGGTGCTCATTCAATAGCGTAACGAGCTCTCGTGTGAGATCCGTCTCAAGAACGTCTGAAAAATAAGGAGGGTAATCGTAAGCAGCTACTTTCACTGGTATCTTTGCTGCGGCAGTACCACTTATCGCAGCTAAAACGATTACAGAAAGGTATCTGAGTATTCTCAATAGACTGACTAATCGGTTAAGTATCTGCATCCATAGTTAATTTTCCGGCCCCAAATGTCAATAGTTGAGCGACCCTTCGCTTAATTATTGACAGGCATAAAAAAGCCCGGCCAAAGCCGGGCTCTTAAAATCAACAGGACAGCATTAGTCCATGATTTTTGATACGACGCCTGCACCTACGGTACGGCCACCCTCACGGATAGCGAAACGCAGACCTTCGTCCATTGCGATTGGAGCAATCAGCTCCACAACAAACTTCAGGTTATCACCAGGCATAACCATTTCTACGCCTTCTGGCAATTCTACAGCACCAGTTACGTCCGTTGTACGGAAGTAGAACTGTGGACGGTAGCCTTTAAAGAATGGCGTATGACGGCCACCTTCGTCTTTGCTCAGTACGTAAACTTCTGCTTCGAACTTAGTATGCGGAGTGATAGTACCTGGCTTCGCCAATACCTGACCACGCTCTACTTCGTCACGCTTCGTACCACGCAACAAGGCACCGATGTTCTCACCTGCACGACCTTCGTCAAGCAGCTTACGGAACATTTCAACACCAGTAACAGTCGTCTTCGTGGTGTCTTTCATACCAACGATTTCACACTCGTCGCCTGTACGCACGATACCGCGCTCTACACGACCGGTTACTACCGTACCACGACCTGAAATCGAGAATACGTCTTCGATTGGCATGATGAACGGCTTGTCGATGTCACGCTCTGGCTCTGGGATGTATGAATCCAGCGCATCCGCTAACTCAACAATTTTCTTCGCCCAGTCTTCGTCGCCTTCCAGCGCTTTCAGTGCTGAGCCCTGAATTACTGGCAGGTCGTCGCCCGGGAAGTCATACTCTGACAACAACTCACGAACTTCCATTTCTACCAGCTCTAACAGCTCTTCATCGTCTACCATGTCACATTTGTTCATGAATACTACGATGTAAGGAACGCCTACCTGACGTGAAAGCAGGATGTGCTCACGAGTCTGTGGCATTGGGCCGTCTGTTGCCGCTACTACCAGGATTGCGCCGTCCATCTGTGCAGCACCGGTGATCATGTTTTTAACATAGTCAGCGTGCCCCGGGCAGTCTACGTGCGCGTAGTGGCGAGTTGGCGTGTCATATTCAACGTGTGACGTTGAAATAGTAATACCACGCTCTTTCTCTTCTGGCGCGTTATCGATGGCTGCGAAGTCTTTCGCCGCACCACCATAAACTTTTGCCAAAACTGTTGTGATAGCAGCAGTCAGTGTAGTTTTACCGTGGTCAACGTGACCAATGGTGCCGACGTTTACGTGCGGCTTCGAACGTTCAAATTTTTCTTTAGACATGATATATCCTCAAACTTAAGTTAAAAGCCCGGCCTCGAAAGAACCGGACCAGACCTTACTTATTTAGCGTTACGCTCAGCCATTACTTTTTCAGCAATGTTGTTTGGTGCTTCAGCGTACTTCAGGAACTCCATAGAGTACGATGCACGACCCTGCGTCTGTGAACGCAAGTCTGTCGCATAACCGAACATCTCTGACAGTGGTACTTGAGCATTAACTGCTTTCAAGCCACCTGGAGCTTCTTCCATACCTTCGATAAGACCGCGACGACGGTTTAAGTCACCAACGACATCACCCATAGATTCTTCCGGAGTGATAACTTCAACCTTCATCATTGGCTCTAACAATGCTGGATTAGCTTGTAATGCACCTTTTTTGAAGGCCATGCTACCAGCAATTTTAAATGCCATTTCAGAAGAGTCGACATCGTGGTATGAACCATCATACAACGTCGCTTTAACACCCAGTACAGGATAGCCAGCCAAGACGCCTTGCTGCATCTGTTCTTGGATACCCTTGTCTACTGCAGGGATGTATTCTTTCGGTACAACACCACCAACAATTTCGTTAACGAATTTGTAAGTAACATCATCGCCGTTATCGTCTTCTTCGATAGTCATTGGTTCAAGTTTCAACCAAACGTGACCGAACTGACCACGACCACCTGATTGACGTACGAATTTGCCTTCGATTTCAACCGAGTTACGAATCGCTTCACGGTAAGCAACCTGAGGCTGACCTACGTTACATTCAACCTTGAATTCACGCTTCATACGGTCAACGATGATGTCCAGGTGAAGCTCACCCATACCAGAGATAATTGTCTGGCCAGATTCTTCATCGGTTTTAACACGGAACGATGGATCTTCTGCAGCCAATTTACCTAAAGCAATACCCATTTTCTCTTGGTCAGCTTTAGTTTTCGGCTCTACTGCAACCGAGATAACTGGTTCAGGGAATTCCATACGCTCAAGTGTGATTTTATGAGCTGGATCACACAGCGTGTCACCAGTAGTAACGTCTTTAAGACCAATTAGTGCCGCGATGTCACCAGCGCGAACTTCTTTGATCTCTTCACGGCTGTTTGAGTGCATCTGCACCATACGGCCAACACGTTCTTTCTTGTTCTTAACAGGGTTAACAACACCATCGCCCTGGTTCAATACACCAGAGTAAACACGAACGAACGTTAACGTACCAACGAATGGGTCAGTCGCAATTTTAAATGCCAGAGCTGAGAATGGCTCTTCATCAGACGACTTACGTACGCCTTCAGATTCGTCATCCAAAATACCAGTAATAGGCTTAACTTCAGTTGGTGACGGCAAGTATTCAATAACAGCGTCAAGCACAGCCTGAACACCTTTGTTTTTGAACGCAGAACCACAAGCTACCAAGCAGATGTCGTTAGCCAGAGTACGAATACGCAAGCCTTGCTTGATTTCCGCTTCTGTTAACTCACCTTCTTCCAGGTATTTGTTCATCAGCTCTTCGTTAGCTTCAGCCGCAGCTTCTACTAACTCAGCGTGATATTTTTCACAGTCATCAACCATCTCGGCAGGGATATCTTCATAAGTGAATGAAGTACCCATGTCTTCTTCGCTCCAGTTGATGAACTTCATTTTAACTAAGTCCACTACGCCGCGGAAGTTGTCTTCTGCGCCTACTGGTAACTGCATCGGAACAGCCTGAGCCGCCAAACGCGTTTTCATTTGGTGAACAACAGATAAGAAGTCTGCGCCTGCACGGTCCATCTTGTTGACGAATACCATGCGCGGTACTTCATATTTGTTTGCCTGACGCCAAACTGTTTCAGTTTGAGGCTGGACACCAGATGATGCACAAAGTACAACAACAGCACCGTCAAGAACACGCAGAGAACGTTCAACTTCGATAGTGAAGTCAACGTGTCCAGGAGTATCGATGATGTTTACACGATGCTCAGGGAACTGCTTGTCCATACCCTGCCAGAAACAGGTGGTAGCTGCCGACGTGATAGTGATACCACGCTCTTGTTCTTGCTCCATCCAGTCCATGGTGGCTGCACCATCGTGCACCTCACCAATTTTGTGAGACAAGCCTGTATAAAACAACACACGTTCAGTTGTGGTTGTTTTACCGGCGTCTACGTGAGCACAGATACCGATATTACGATAGCGCTCAATGGAAGTCTTACGAGCCACAATAAACTCCTTCTAGGTTAACTGTGAATTACCAGCGATAGTGAGCAAACGCTTTGTTTGCTTCTGCCATGCGGTGAACGTCTTCACGTTTCTTCACAGCTGACCCTTTGTTTTCCGATGCATCTAGCATTTCAGCTGCCAGACGCTGCGACATAGATTTTTCACCACGGGTGCGCGCTGCATCAACTAACCAGCGCATAGCCAGTGCGTTACGACGAACTGGACGAACTTCAACCGGAACCTGATACGTAGAACCGCCAACACGACGAGATTTAACCTCGACTGTAGGGCGAACGTTTTCTAATGCTGTATCAAAAACTTCCAGATGATCTTTACCTGACTTGTCTGCCAGGATGTCCAATGCACCGTAAATAATTTTTTCAGCGACTGCTTTCTTGCCGTCAACCATGACGACATTGATAAATTTGGCCAACAATTCTGATCCGAACTTAGGATCTGGAAGGATTTTACGTTGACCTATGACGCGTCTTCTTGGCATCTCAATATTCTCCGATTAATTCAGGGTATTACCCAAAACGTATACGACAGTTTGGCCTTACTAACGGAGAACCGTTAAGATTTAGGCCGCTTCGCGCCGTACTTAGAACGACCTTGCTTACGGTCATTAACACCAGAGCAGTCAAGTGCTCCGCGTACTGTGTGATAACGCACACCTGGCAAGTCTTTTACACGACCGCCACGAATTAGTACGACTGAGTGTTCTTGTAAGTTGTGACCTTCGCCACCGATGTACGAAGAAACTTCGTAACCGTTCGTTAAACGAACACGGCAAACTTTACGCATTGCTGAGTTCGGTTTCTTTGGCGTAGTTGTGTAAACACGGGTACATACACCGCGTTTTTGAGGGCACGCTTCAAGAGCCGGAACGTTGCTTTTCACAACGGGCTTTTGACGGCCTTTACGCACCAGCTGATTAACTGTTGCCATTCATTACTCCTAGTTTAGTTGATGTCGCTTTTTACCACGTGTATAGAGCGTGAAAAATCGCTTTCTTCCGACCACTGAAAGTCGGATCCCGAAAATCGGGAGCGGAAATTCTAATGGTCATATTTTCGCCTGTCAAGGCTATACAAAAGAAGCCGGCACTTTTACAGTACCGGCTTCTGTACACGAACGTTAAAAACGTTCGCTAATTATTCTGCAGAATCATCACCTGCAGAACTATTTCCAGCATTTAAGGCATCCGCAAGTTGTTGCTCTGCCTGCTCTGCAGTCATGGTTGGCTCGATATCAACATTCAGTTCATCCAGTCGACGCTGCATGCGCTCTTTGTGATATGAGTAACCTGTACCCGCAGGAATCAGACGACCAACAATTACGTTTTCTTTCAGTCCACGTAAGCTGTCTTTCTTACCGCCAACTGCTGCTTCGGTAAGAACACGCGTTGTTTCCTGGAACGAAGCCGCTGAAATAAACGATTCAGTCGACAACGATGCCTTGGTAATACCCAACAACTGACGTTCAAACGTTGCTGGTTTCTTACCATCCGCTTCCGCTTTTGCGTTAGCGGCTAACACTTCTGACATTTCAACCATCTCGCCTTCCAGCAAGTTAGTATCGCCAGCACGTAAAATAAGGGCTTTACGCAGCATTTGACGAACAATAGTTTCAATGTGCTTATCGTTAATTTTTACACCTTGCAGGCGATAAACTTCCTGCACTTCATTAACGATATAGTTAGCCACAGCACTAACGCCACGTAGGCGGAGAATATCGTGAGGTGCTTCAGGACCATCGGCGATAACTTCACCTTTAGTCACTTGCTCACCTTCGAACACGTTCAGCTGACGCCACTTCGGAATCATCTCTTCGTGCTGATCGCCACCGTCTGTTGGGGTGATCAATAAACGGCGTTTACCTTTGGTTTCTTTACCGAAGGAAACTGTACCTGTTTTCTCTGCAAGAATTGCTGGTTCTTTTGGCTTACGCGCTTCGAACAAGTCAGCAACTCGTGGCAGACCACCTGTAATATCGCGAGTCTTAGAACCTTCCTGTGGAATACGCGCTAAGGTATCACCAATTCTAACCTCGGAATTATCTTCCAGGTTGATTATAGCGTTACCCGGCAAGAAGTATTGCGCCGGAATGTCAGTACCTGCGATGTTTACGTCGTTGCCTTTAGCATCAACCAACTTAACCATTGGACGCATGTCTTTACCGGCACTGGTACGTTGACCAGTTTCCAGTACAACAATGCTTGAAAGGCCAGTCAGCTCATCCGTTTGACGTGTCATAGTGACGCCATCAATCAAATCAACAAACTTAATGCGACCTTCTACCTCGGTAATGATTGGGTGCGTGTGCGGGTCCCAGTTAGCAACAGTTTCGCCGCCGTCTACTGAGTCGCCTTCACCTTTCTTCAGAACCGCACCGTAAGGTACTTTGTAACGTTCACGCTCACGACCATACTCGTCGATCAGCGTTAGCTCGGTTGAACGTGATGTAATAACGTGTGCTTTATCGCTGTTTACAACCCACTTGGCGTTGTGCAGCTTGATAGAGCCAGGGTTTTTCACCTGAATGTTGTTTTCAGCTGTTGCACGAGATGCCGCACCACCAATGTGGAAGGTACGCATGGTTAACTGTGTACCCGGCTCACCGATTGACTGTGCTGCAATAACACCAACCGCTTCACCCTGGTTAACCATGTGGCCACGAGCCAGGTCACGACCGTAACAGTGCGAACAAACACCAAAGTCTGTATCACAGGTGATAACCGAACGAACTTTAACTTCGTCGATAGAGTTCTCTTCTAACAAGTCACACATTTTCTCATCAAGTAATGTGTTTCTTGGAAGCAACTCTTCTTCGCTGCCAGGCTTCATTACCGGCTCACAAAGTACTCGACCCAGTACACGTTCACGCAATGGCTCTACCACGTCTCCGCCTTCAATCAACGGTTTCATGTAAAGACCTTCGTATGTGCCACAGTCTTCTTCCATGATCACAACGTCTTGCGATACGTCAACCAGACGACGCGTCAGGTAACCTGAGTTCGCTGTCTTCAGTGCCGTATCGGCCAAACCTTTACGCGCACCGTGCGTAGAGATGAAGTACTGAAGTACGTTCAAACCTTCACGGAAGTTAGCCACGATTGGCGTCTCGATGATTGAGCCATCTGGCTTAGCCATCAAACCACGCATACCAGCCAACTGACGAATCTGTGCGGGGCTACCACGAGCGCCTGAATCCGCCATCATAAAGACCGAGTTGAATGACGCTTGCTCTTCGTCTTCACCGTCTTTATTTTTAACGATTTCTTTCGACAGGTTATCCATCATTGCTTTCGAGACTTTCTCGTTAGCAGTTGACCAAATATCGATAACTTTGTTGTATTTCTCACCCGCAGTTACCAGGCCTGACTCGAACTGTTCCTGAATTTCAGCAACTTCATCTTCTGCTGCAGAAACAATTTCTTTCTTCGCTTCAGGGATAACCATGTCATTAATACCGACAGATGCACCTGAGACCATTGCATAATGGAAACCGGTATACATAATTTGGTCAGCAAAAATAACCGTATCTTTCAAACCAAGGTCACGGTATGCCTGGTTCAGCATACGACCAATTGGCTTTTTACCCATAGCCTGGTTGATCAGCTCAAACGGCAGACCTTCTGGCATAATCAGTGACAAAATGGCACGGCCACAGGTGGTATCGCGCAATTCTGTTTTCGTTGTGCGGTTACCGTCTTCATCAATGGTGGTATCGGTGATACGCACTTTAACGCGACTGTGTAACTCGACTTGACCCGTACGATAGGCTTTTTCAACCTCGTTCGGATCTTTGAAAATCATGCCTTCGCCTTTACCGTTGATTTTTTCTTTGGTCATGTAATAAAGACCAAGTACAACGTCCTGCGAAGGAACGATGATTGGATCGCCACTTGCTGGTGACAGTACGTTGTTGGTAGACATCATCAACGCACGTGCTTCTAACTGCGCTTCTAGCGTCAGCGGCAAGTGCACAGCCATTTGGTCACCGTCAAAGTCGGCGTTATAAGCCGCACAGACCAATGGGTGCAACTGAATGGCTTTACCTTCAATCAGTACCGGTTCAAACGCCTGGATACCCAAACGGTGAAGTGTCGGTGCACGGTTAAGCAGTACTGGGTGTTCTTTGATGACTTCATCAAGTACGTCCCAAACTTCTGCCGTTTCGCGCTCAACCATTTTCTTCGCTGCTTTAATGGTTGTCGCTAAACCACGACGCTCTAATTTACCGTAGATGAACGGCTTGAACAGTTCCAGAGCCATCTTCTTAGGTAAACCACACTGGTGCAGGCGTAACTTAGGACCAACGGTAATAACCGAACGGCCTGAGTAGTCAACACGTTTACCCAGCAAGTTCTGACGGAAACGACCCTGTTTACCTTTGATCATGTCTGCCAAAGATTTCAGAGGACGCTTGTTAGAACCAGTAATAGCACGACCACGACGACCGTTATCTAACAACGCATCAACCGCTTCCTGAAGCATACGTTTTTCGTTGCGCACAATAATATCTGGTGCAGCAAGGTCTAATAAACGCTTCAAACGGTTGTTACGGTTAATAACGCGACGATATAAGTCGTTAAGATCCGATGTCGCAAAACGACCACCATCCAAAGGTACCAACGGACGCAAGTCTGGTGGCAGGATTGGAAGTACTTTTAAGATCATCCACTCAGGCTTATTGCCTGATACCTGGAAAGCCTCTAGTAACTTCAGTCGTTTGCTGATTTTCTTACGTTTAGTTTCTGAATTAGTCTCAGGTAACTCTTCGCGCAACTTCTGAATATCGCCGTCGATATCCACAGCACGTAATAGATCCAGAACAGCTTCTGCACCCATTTTAGCGTCAAATTCATCACCGTGTTCTTCAAGTGCGTCTAAGTATTCGTCTTCTGTCAGAATTTGACCCTGCTCCAGAGACGTTAAGCCACCTTCAGTTACAACGTAAGATTCGAAGTAAAGTACACGCTCGATGTCACGCAGCGTCATATCCAGCATTAAACCAATACGCGAAGGTAATGATTTAAGGAACCAGATATGGGCAACTGGGCTCGCCAGCTCAATGTGACCCATGCGCTCACGGCGTACTTTGGTCAAGGTGACTTCTACGCCACACTTTTCACAAATAACACCACGGTGTTTCAGGCGCTTGTATTTACCACACAAGCACTCATAGTCTTTTACCGGACCAAAAATACGAGCACAGAACAAACCATCACGTTCAGGTTTGAAGGTACGGTAATTAATAGTCTCAGGTTTTTTCACCTCACCATATGACCAACTACGGATCATATCTGGAGACGAAAGAGCGATGCGAATACCATCAAACTCTTCTGCCTGATTCGTCGGCTTTAAAAGCTTCAGCAAGTCTTTCACGATTTATCTCCTGTCGGAGTTCAACCTACGGGGAGCGCAAGCACTCCCCCAATTTATTCCAGCAACAGCGTCTTAGTTCTGTTCTAGCTCGATATTGATGCCCAGCGAGCGGATTTCTTTCAACAATACGTTGAAGGATTCCGGCATGCCCGCTTCCATCTGCAAGTTGTTGTCGACAATGTTTTTGTACATCTTCGTACGACCGTTCACGTCGTCCGACTTAACTGTCAACATTTCTTGCAAGGTATAAGCCGCACCATATGCTTCCAGTGCCCACACTTCCATCTCACCGAAGCGCTGACCACCGAACTGAGCTTTACCACCCAGTGGTTGTTGAGTAACCAAGCTGTACGAGCCAGTTGAACGTGCGTGCATCTTATCGTCAACCAAGTGGTTCAATTTGAGCATGTACATGTAACCGACAGTTACGTCACGTTCAAATTTATCACCGGTACGACCGTCAAATAACGGAATCTGACCTGATTCAGGTAAGTCTGCCAGCTTCAACAACGCTTTAATCTCTTCTTCCACTGCACCATCAAATACTGGTGTAGCAGTAGGCAGACCCGCTTTCAAGTTACCGGCTAAGCGCATGACTTCATCATCAGAGAACTCACTAATGTCGACTTTCTGGCGACATTCGCCTAAGTCATACACTTGCTGTAAGAAATCACGCAGTTCTTTGATAGCACGCTGCTGTTTCAGCATCTTATCAATCTTGCTACCGATACCGCGCGCAGCCATACCTAAGTGGGTTTCCAGAATCTGACCGATGTTCATCCGCGAAGGTACACCCAACGGGTTCAATACGATATCTACTGGGTTACCTTCATCATCGTGCGGCATGTCTTCCACAGGGATGATAGTTGAGATAACACCTTTGTTACCGTGACGGCCAGCCAGCTTATCACCAGGCTGAATGCTACGACGGACTGCTAAGTAAACTTTAACGATTTTCAGAACACCCGGCGCTAAATCATCGCCTTGAGTGATCTTGCGACGTTTAGTCTCAAACTTAGTGTCGAAGTCATCGCGAATTTGCTGATACTGCTCAGCAATTTGCTCAAGTTGAGCCTGAGCGTCTTCGTTACCTAAGTCTTGAGTTAACCAGCTTGCACGATCCACACTTGCCAGCTTGGCTTCATCAAAGCCATTACTTAGCAACAGGTTACGAGCACGGTTGTAAATACCTTCTTCAAGAATCTTAAATTCTTCTGTCAGGTCTTTCTTAACCTTAGCCAGCTGCATTTCTTCAATCGCTACCGCACGCTTGTCTTTTTCTACGCCGTCACGAGTGAATACTTGCACGTCAATAACAGTACCGTTAACACCATTTGGAACACGCAGTGAGCTGTCTTTAACATCAGACGCTTTCTCACCGAAGATTGCTCTCAAAAGCTTCTCTTCAGGCGTTAACTGAGTTTCACCTTTAGGCGTTACTTTACCAACCAGAATGTCGCCGCCGTTAACTTCTGCACCGACATAAACAACACCGGACTCATCCAGCTTGCCTAATGCAGATTCACCAACGTTTGGTATATCAGAGGTAATTTCCTCAGCACCCAATTTGGTATCACGAGCAACACAGTTTAATTCTTGAATATGGATGGTTGTCATCCGATCTTCTTGCGCTACGCGCTCAGAAATCAGAATCGAATCCTCGAAGTTATAACCATTCCAAGGCATGAAGGCCACGCGCATGTTCTGACCCAGTGCGAGTTCACCTAAGTCAGTTGACGGACCGTCAGCTAAAACGTCACCGCGAGTCACAGGTTCGCCTGGATTCACAGTCGGTTTCTGGTTAATACAAGTGTTCTGGTTAGAACGCGTGTATTTGGTCAGGTTATAAATGTCGATGCCCGCTTCACCCGGAACCATCTCTTCTTCGTTAACCTTAACAACGATACGACTGGCATCTACGTAGTCGACCACACCGCCACGCTTAGCAACAACGGTAACACCGGAGTCAACTGCGATTGTGCGTTCGATACCAGTACCAACTAACGGCTTATCAGCGCGTAAAGTCGGTACAGCCTGACGTTGCATGTTCGAGCCCATCAAAGCTCGGTTAGCATCATCGTGTTCCAGGAACGGAATCATGCTTGCTGCAATAGAAACGATCTGCTGTGGTGCAACATCCATGTACTGGACCTGCTCTTTACTCATCAGCGTAAATTCGTTTTTATGACGGCATGGCACTAAATCTTCTGTCAATTCGCCTTTGTCGTTCAGCCCTACGTTCGCCTGAGCGATAACATAGTTGCCTTCTTCAATAGCCGACAAGTAATTAACATCGTCTGTTACAACACCATTCTCTATACGACGATAAGGCGTTTCTAAAAAGCCATATTCGTTGGTACGCGAGAACGTAGACAGCGAGTTAATCAGACCGATGTTCGGTCCTTCCGGCGTTTCGATTGGGCACAAACGACCATAGTGCGTTGGGTGTACGTCACGAACTTCGAAGCCTGCACGTTCACGAGTCAAACCACCCGGACCTAACGCAGAGATACGACGTTTGTGCGTCACTTCTGACAATGGGTTGTTTTGGTCCATGAATTGCGACAGCTGGCTTGAGCCAAAGAACTCTTTAACCGCGGCACTAATTGGCTTCGCGTTGATAAGATCCTGTGGCATGGTGTTATCTAAATCACCCAGCGACAAGCGTTCTTTTACTGCACGTTCTACACGTACCAAACCAACACGGAATTGGTTTTCTGCCATTTCACCGACTGAACGGATACGGCGGTTACCCAAGTGGTCAATGTCATCAACTTCATCTAAACCGTTACGGATTTCGATGAGCTTTTTCATGACATCAACGATGTCTTCTCTGGATAACGTATTATCACCACTTAAGTCATCACGACCTAAACGACGATTAAACTTCATGCGACCGACTGTTGATAAATCGTAGCGTTCTTCACTGAAGAACAAGTTATCAAACAGAGTTTCTGCAGCTTCACGCGTTGGTGGCTCGCCCGGGCGCATCATGCGGTAGATTTCAACTAAGGCTTCTAAGCGATTGTTACTTGAATCTACACGCAAGGTTTCGCTCATGTATGGACCATGGTCCAAATCATTGACGAACAGCGTTTCAATTTTCTTAATACCAGCTTCGCTAAGCTCAGCGATAAGCTCAAGAGTCAGCACATCGTTAGCATGGCCAACAACTTCGCCGGTTTTCTTGTCGGCATAGTCTTTCGCTAATACTTTTCCAACCATGTATTCAGCCGGCACTTCCATTTCTTTAATACCCAGCTGTTCAAGCTGGCGAATATGGCGTGCGGTGATACGACGGCCTTTTTCGACCAAAACTTCGCCTTCAGCGCCTTTAATGTCAAACTTGGCGGTTTCGCCACGCAGACGCTCAGGCACTAACTGCATCTTCACCTTAGTTTTAAGGATCTCGAAGTAAGTAGTGTCGAAGAACATATCGAGGATTTCTTCAGTGCTGTATTCCAATGCACGAAGAATAATAGACGCCGGTAATTTACGACGACGGTCGATACGTACAAAAACGTTGTCTTTAGGATCAAATTCAAAATCCAACCAAGAGCCACGGTAAGGAATAACACGCGCGTTATACAAGACTTTACCTGACGAGTGAGATTTACCTTTATCGTGATCAAAGAACACACCAGGTGAACGGTGGAGCTGAGAAACGATAACTCGCTCTGTGCCATTGATAACGAAGGTTCCGTTTTCTGTCATTAACGGAATTTCGCCCATGTACACTTCTTGTTCTTTAATGTCTTTAACTGTACCGGCAGCTGCTTCTTTATCAAACAGCACCAGACGCAGTTTCACACGCAATGGTGCTGAGTAGGTAATGCCACGGATTTGACATTCTTCAACGTCAAACGCCGGCTCACCCATGTGATAACTGACGTACTGCAGTTCCGCATTACCAGAATAACTGGCAATAGGAAAAACCGAACGAAAAGCCGCTTCCAGACCATTATTGGCTTCTGGATCGACTTCAATAAATTTCTTAAATGAATCAAGCTGCATAGACAGCAAATAAGGAACTTCTAAGACCTGAGGTCGTTTACCGAAATCCTTACGAATACGTTTTTTTTCAGAGTAGGAGTACGCCATGGGGTTCCTCAGCTAGCTGATTGATGACCCTAACCAACGAGTGGTTCGATGGTTAAAAACAGATTAATCTTTTATCTGTCGATCCCGTTGTTATCTTTTTTCGCTTATCTGTATCCAACGTCGGGCAAAATGATACAAGCGATACAGCGCAAAAAGGCTGGTGGTTAATTAACCACCAGCCCAAGGCCTAAAAGGCCATATGTCGTACAAAAGTGAAATTACTTAACTTCAACTTCCGCACCAGCTTCTTCAAGCTGCTTTTTCAGCTCTTCAGCTTCGTCTTTGCTTACACCTTCTTTGACTGCTACTGGTGCAGACTCAACCATAGCTTTAGCTTCTTTCAAGCCAAGGCCAGTTGCGCCGCGAACAGCTTTGATAGCGGCAACTTTGTTAGCGCCAGCTGCTTTCAGCATTACGTCAAATTCAGTTTTCTCTTCAGCTGCTGCTTCGCCGCCTGCTGCTGGAGCAGCTACTGCTACTGCTGCAGATGCGTCAACGCCGAATTTCTCTTCAGCTGCTTCGATCAATTCAACCAGTTCCATTACTGGCATTTCAGCGATCGCGTTTAAGATGTCGTCTTTAGTCAGAGCCATTACTCTAAACTCCTGGGTTGATAATTACAAAAAATGGTTAAAAAAACCAACGTATTATTTAGCGTCTTTAATTGCAGCCAACGTTCTAACGAACTTGCTAGGTACTTCGTTAACAGTTTTAACGAATTTGCTAACAGGTTCTTTGAAGGTGGCGAGCAATTTAGCCAATGCTTCGTCACGAGTCGGAAGTGAAGCAACTGCATCCAGTTTTTCTGGACCCATGATGCCATTACCGATTGACAGAGCTGTCACTTGCAAGTTCTTGTTTTCTTTTGAGAAGTCTTTGAACAAACGAGCTGATGTGCCCGGTGCGTCCATTGAAAACCCATAAACAAGAGGTCCTTTAAGTGCATCGCCCATGTCTTCAAACTGTGTGCCTTCAAAAGCGCGTTTTGCTAGTGTATTTCGTACAACTTTAACGAAAATACCCTGCTCACGAGCTTTCTTGCGCAGCGCAGTCATATCGGCTACTTCGATGCCTCGATATTCAGCAACGGTGACGGCTAGCGCATTTGAAGCAACTTCGTTAACTTCCTTAACGATGGCTTTCTTTCCGGCTAAACCAATTGCCACTGATATCACCTCGTTTTCAATTTGGGACCGAAGTCCCTCGTTACAATTAGGTGGGATAAACCCACCGCGTTGTCACGGTGATTCTCTACCCAGAGAGCCTGAGTCGGATATCACCATCTGCGTAGGAAATTAAGTGCCACTACCCAATATTCCGGGATACTCGCGGTACACCTACGGTCTTGGACGGGAGCCTTGCTTTGTTGCGACTTAGCAACGCCGCGGCAGCTCCAACCCATAAACCATTACATTAACCGAACTGAGCGAATTAAACCGCTGCTACAGTTGCCTGGTCAATGCTTACACCAGCGCCCATCGTTGTAGACAAGCTGATGCGTTTTAAGTAAACACCTTTAGCTGATGAAGGCTTCGCTTTCTTAAGAGCGGCCAACAAGGCTTCAAGGTTTTCTTTCAATTTGTCGTTATCGAAATCTACACGGCCGATTGTTGCGTGAACAATACCGTTTTTGTCGTTACGATAGCGAACCTGACCTGCTTTAGCGTTTTTAACCGCTGTTGCTACGTCAGGTGTTACAGTACCTGTTTTCGGGTTAGGCATCAGGCCGCGTGGACCTAAGATTTGACCTAATTGACCGACAACACGCATTGCGTCAGGCGAAGCCACGACTACGTCGAAGTTCATCTCGCCTTTCTTAACTTGCTCTGCCAGGTCTTCCATACCAACGATGTCTGCACCGGCTTCTTTCGCTTTCTCTGCATTGTCACCTGAAGTGAATACAGCGACGCGAACGTCACGACCAGTACCGTTTGGCAGTACAGTAGCACCACGAACGTTTTGGTCAGATTTACGAGCATCGATGCCTAAGTTTACTGCGACATCAACACTTTCAGTGAACTTTGCTGTTGCTAACTCTTTTAACAGAGTGATAGCTTCATTCACATCGTAATCACGGGCTTCAACTTTCTCTGCGATCATACGAGCGCGTTTTGTTAATTTAGCCATTGATTAGCCCTCCACGTTCAAGCCCATCGCACGAGCAGAGCCGGCGATAGTGCGTACAGCTGCGTCCATGTCGGCAGCAGTCAAGTCAGGTTCTTTAGTCTTAGCAATTTCTTCTAATTGCGCGCGAGTTACCGTACCAACTTTCTTGGTGTTTGGCTCGCCTGAACCACTTTTGATACCAGCCGCTTTCTTCAATAAGAAAGACGCAGGAGGTGTTTTAGTAATAAATGTGAATGAACGGTCTTCGAAGACTGTGATTTCAACAGGAACCGGAGCACCTTTTTCAAGGCTATCGGTTTGCGCGTTGAACGCTTTACAGAATTCCATGATGTTCACACCGTGCTGACCCAATGCAGGACCAACTGGCGGTGACGGGTTAGCTGAACCAGCAGCTACCTGTAATTTGATAATGGCCGATACTTTCTTCGCCATGATAATTACCTCTGTTGTGGGTTTAACGCCTCGTAACTTTTCAGAGGAAAGTTACTCTAACGGCTTCCCGTTAAAAAAGGACGCGAATTATAAGTGACTTCGCGCCATAGATCAATCATTGTCTTGCTGCTTTTTTGATCAAGCTTTCTCTATCTGACCAAACTCAAGCTCAACTGGCGTTGCGCGGCCAAAGATTGAAACAGAAACCGTTACACGGCTTTTCTCGTAATCAACCTCTTCAACCGTACCGTTGAAGTCAGCAAAAGGTCCGTCGTTTACGCGAACCACTTCGCCTGGCTCAAACAAGGTCTTAGGCTTAGGCTTGTCTGCAGAATCTTGTAAGCGATCCAGAATAGCGTCAGCTTCTTTCTTGGAGATAGGGGTTGGGCGGTCACTGCTGCCACCGATAAAACCAAGTACGCGGGGCACGCTTTTAATTAAGTGCCATGCATCTTCGTCCATGTCCATTTCGACCAAAACGTAACCTGGGAAGAATTTACGCTCGCTTTTGCGACGAACGCCACCGCGCATTTCAACCACTTCTTCTTTCGGTACAAGAATTTCGCCGAACTTGTCTTCCATACCATGCATTTTGATATGTTCTTTCAGAGACTCGGCAACACGTGCCTCATAACCGGAAAAAGCTTGTACGACGTACCAACGTTTCTTATCGCTCATGGTTAAATCTCCAATCCGGTTAAGAAGCCAACCACACGAACCAGGATACCATCAAGGCCCCAAAGAATAAGTGCAACAATAACAGTGGCAACAATAACTATAAGCGTGGTCTGAGTTGCTTCCTGACGCGATGGCCAAACAACCTTTCTTACTTCGGTGCGGCTTTCTTTAGCAAACGACAGGAAGGTTCTTCCTTTCGTCGTCGTGCTTGCAAAGAAACCTGCTAAGGCCACTAAAACAACCACAGCAATAGCGCGATATAAAACCGACACTTCTTCTGTGTAATAGTGATTACCGCCAATAGCAACAACTAAAAGGGCGATTGCGATTATCCATTTCAAACTGTTCAACGAACTGCTCTGCGTCTCGTTATTTGCGCTCATTCTTTAATCCTAGTTGCGACGGTCTTCGCTTTGAATCAATAAAATCTGGCAGGGGCGGAGGGATTCGAACCCCCAACCGTCGGTTTTGGAGACCGCTGTTCTACCAATTGGAACTACGCCCCTAAATTTGCCTACCCTACAATTGGTGCAGGATTGGACGCGGTATTATACCTATTATGGTTTTTGACGCAAGCCCAGCCGACGCGCATGTCGGCTTTTACAGGCATAAAAAAGCCCGGCCAAAGCCGGGCTCTTAAAATCAACAGGACAGCATTAGTCCATGATTTTTGATACGACGCCTGCACCTACGGTACGGCCACCCTCACGGATAGCGAAACGCAGACCTTCGTCCATTGCGATTGGAGCAATCAGCTCCACAACAAACTTCAGGTTATCACCAGGCATAACCATTTCTACGCCTTCTGGCAATTCTACAGCACCAGTTACGTCCGTTGTACGGAAGTAGAACTGTGGACGGTAGCCTTTAAAGAATGGCGTATGACGGCCACCTTCGTCTTTGCTCAGTACGTAAACTTCTGCTTCGAACTTAGTATGCGGAGTGATAGTACCTGGCTTCGCCAATACCTGACCACGCTCTACTTCGTCACGCTTCGTACCACGCAACAAGGCGCCGATGTTCTCACCTGCACGACCTTCGTCAAGCAGCTTACGGAACATTTCAACACCAGTAACAGTCGTCTTCGTGGTGTCTTTCATACCAACGATTTCACACTCGTCGCCTGTACGCACGATACCGCGCTCTACACGACCGGTTACTACCGTACCACGACCTGAAATCGAGAATACGTCTTCGATTGGCATGATGAACGGCTTGTCGATGTCACGCTCTGGCTCTGGGATGTATGAATCCAGCGCATCCGCTAACTCAACAATTTTCTTCGCCCAGTCTTCGTCGCCTTCCAGCGCTTTCAGTGCTGAGCCCTGAATTACTGGCAGGTCGTCGCCCGGGAAGTCATACTCTGACAACAACTCACGAACTTCCATTTCTACCAGCTCTAACAGCTCTTCATCGTCTACCATGTCACATTTGTTCATGAATACTACGATGTAAGGAACGCCTACCTGACGTGAAAGCAGGATGTGCTCACGAGTCTGTGGCATTGGGCCGTCTGTTGCCGCTACTACCAGGATTGCGCCGTCCATCTGTGCAGCACCGGTGATCATGTTTTTAACATAGTCAGCGTGCCCCGGGCAGTCTACGTGCGCGTAGTGGCGAGTTGGCGTGTCATATTCAACGTGTGACGTTGAAATAGTAATACCACGCTCTTTCTCTTCTGGCGCGTTATCGATGGCTGCGAAGTCTTTCGCCGCACCACCATAAACTTTTGCCAAAACTGTTGTGATAGCAGCAGTCAGTGTAGTTTTACCGTGGTCAACGTGACCAATGGTGCCGACGTTTACGTGCGGCTTCGAACGTTCAAATTTTTCTTTAGACATTGCAGCCTCTCTAACAAAATTCTTTCGGTGTGTTACCTAAGCTAAAAAGCAAGACCGAGGTTTATTAGGGGCCTAAAGTGAAATGGTGCTGATAGGCGGATTCGAACCGCCGACCTCACCCTTACCAAGGGTGCGCTCTACCAACTGAGCTATATCAGCACTAACGGAATTTGGAGCGGGTGGCGGGAATCGAACCCGCGTCATCAGCTTGGAAGGCTGAGGTAATAGCCACTATACGACACCCGCAAATTCACAATTTTGTGAGGCCACCTCAAAACCAAGGAAATTGCGTGGTGGAGGGGGCAGGATTCGAACCTGCGAAGGCTGAGCCGTCAGATTTACAGTCTGATCCCTTTGGCCACTCGGGAACCCCTCCCGCATTTTGCAATTTGAATTGGTGCCGGCAGAGAGAGTCGAACTCCCGACCTACTGATTACAAGTCAGTTGCTCTACCAGCTGAGCTATGCCGGCACCCCGGTTAGGTGGAGCGCATTCTATGGTACTAAATTTGATAGTGCAATAGATGCGTGCAATTTTTTTGATTTTTTTGTTCTGACTGGTCAGTTTTTATCTACATCGGATGAAAACTGACCGTCTTTTAGTAACATATACTATAGTCGTTTACTTGCCAAAAGGGTGCCGTAAAACGATGGTTTCTTTACGATCAGGACCGGTTGAAATGATGTCTACCGGAACACCTGTTAAGGCTTCAATACGGGCAATATAAGCCAGCGCTTCAGGAGGTAACTCATTGTGCTTTGTTACACCCACTGTGCTTTGTTGCCAGCCAGGCATGCTTTCGTAAATAGGCTCAACAACTTCGTAATCTTCTGCAGATAACGGCGGGTGATCGGTCACACTGCCGTCAGCAAGTTGGTAGCCGGTACAAATTTTCAATTCTTTAAGGCCGTCTAATACGTCTAACTTAGTTAAGCAGAAGCCACTGATAGAGTTGATTTGTACAGCCCGGCGCATGGCAACGGCGTCTATCCAGCCAGTACGACGTTTACGTCCCGTTGTTGCACCAAATTCATGGCCTTTTTCACCTAAATACTGCCCCACTTCACAATCGAGTTCTGTCGGGAAAGGTCCACTACCGACACGAGTGGTATAGGCTTTTACAATACCTAACACATAGTCAATATAACGAGGACCAAAACCAGCGCCTGTAGCAACGCCACCGGCAGTCGTATTTGAAGAGGTGACGTAAGGATAAGTACCGTGATCAATGTCCAGTAAAGTGCCCTGCGCACCTTCAAACATTATTGACTCGCCGTTTTTGCGAGCCTTATCCAGTAACGATGGTACATCGGCTACCATTGGTTTTAATACTTCAGCGAATTCTTCGCATTGCTTCAGAACAGTATCAAAATCTATAGCGTCGGCTTTGTAGTATTCAACCAAAGAGAAATTGTGGTAATCGACCAGTTCTTTTAGCTTCTCACCAAAGCGTTTCATATCGAACAGGTCGCCAACGCGCAGACCGCGGCGGGCAACCTTATCTTCATACGCAGGACCAATACCACGACCAGTTGTTCCAATCGCCTCTTTACCTCGGGCACGCTCACGTGCCTGATCAAGAGCAATATGGAATGGTAAAATTAGAGGGCAGGCTTTGCTAATTCGAAGACGGTCAGCAACAGGAACATTACGTGCTTCCAACATGGCCATTTCTTCCATCAGCGCTTCAGGTGACAAAACGACACCATTGCCAATAACGCACTGAACGTTGGTGCGTAGAATACCTGAAGGAATTAAATGCAGAACGGTCTTTTCACCGTCAATAACCAATGTGTGTCCAGCGTTATGTCCACCCTGATACCGCACAACCATTGTGGCTTTATCGGTTAACAGGTCGACAATTTTACCTTTGCCTTCATCACCCCATTGGGTGCCTAGAATTACAACGTTCTGACTCATGATTGCCCCGCGTAAAAAAAATCGGAGCGATCTTACCTTTTATCGGAGGGTTTGTACATCGGAGGAGAGCGCCTGATGATCACATCAGACGCTCATTCTTGATTACTCTTCAGATTTTCCCATCATATTTTGTAAATAACGGAAGAAGTCACTGTTCGCATCCAGCACTAACATATCATTGCCGGTACCGAATGAGCTACTGTAAGCTTCCATGCTGCGAATAAAGGCAAAGAACTCAGCATCTTTTTGATACGCCTCAGCATAAATTCTCGCTGCTTCCGCATCACCTTCACCACGTAATTCACGTGACTGACGCTTAGCATCAGCAAGCATTACCGTTACACGGGCGTCAACATCAGCACGAATAAACTCAGCCTGCTCACGACCTTCTGAACGGTGCTCTGTCGCCACCGCATTACGTTCTGCACGCATACGCTGGTAAATCGACTGACTCACTTCGTTCGGTAAGTTGATTTGCATAACCCGAACATCCAGCACTTCAACACCTAAGTCTGAAGCACTTTCTGAGCCCTGAATCAGAGCTTCGCGCATTAACTCATCACGCTCGCCGGAGACGATGTCTGAAATAGTGCGGTTACCAAACTCACTGCGTAAGCCACTGTTAATACGACGTGTCAGCAGTGCTTCGGCCTGGAGATAGTTACCGCCATTAGTACTCAAGTAAAAGGTCGAGAAGTCATTAATACGCCACATGACGTAGGTATCAACAATCAAATCTTTCTTCTCACTTGTTACAAAGCGATCCGGATCTCCGTCCAACGTCTGTAGACGCGCATCAAGCTTTTTAACCTGCTCAATGAAAGGAATTTTAAGATGCAGACCTGGTTCGAAAACCATGGCTTCACCCGTCTGAGCGTCACGTTCTACCTTACCGAACTGGATTAAGATGGCACGTTCGCCCTCTTTAACCACATAAACGGAGGACAGACCCAGAACGACCAGGACCACAACAATAATTGCGATTAGGTTTTTCATTAGTTTCGACCTCCGCTACGGTTACTGCTGCGCGTATTTTGTGACTCTGAACCACTGTTTGAAGAGCCACCTGAAACATTTTCAGGAACACGCGTCGGAGAGAATGTATTCGTATTTCGACCTTGTTTTTCCAGAAGCTTTTCAAGCGGTAAATACATCATGTTATTACCACCTTCAACGTCAACCAATACTTTAGGCGTTTTTGCATAAAGGTCTTGTAACGTATCTAAGTAAATACGCTCGCGAGTGACTTCTGGCGCATTTTGATATTGAGGTAACAGCTCTTCAAAGCGAGCAACCTCACCCTGAGCTTCCAGGATAATTTGTTCACGGTAAGCCTGTGCTTCCTGCAACATACGACGTACCTGACCACGTGCCAATGGCTCTACTTCACGAGCATAAGCCTCAGCTTCACGGATGAAGCGTTCTTCATCTTCCTGTGCTGAGATGGCATCATCAAATGCGTCTTTAACCGCTTCCGGCGGACGAGCTGGCAGTAAGTTAATATCGACGATCTGTAAACCAACGGTGTACGGATTCATCGTTTTTTCCAGCATTTCCAGCGTGTTGGCTCTGACCTCTTCACGACCACGGGTCAAAACTTCGTCCATGGTTGTGTGACCAACCACATAACGCAATGCGCTATCGGTCGCTCTGGATAATACGCCGTCAGCATCTTCGACATTAAATAGGTAAGAACGCGGATCAACAACACGATACTGAACATCAAGTTCAACACGCACCACGTTTTCGTCCTGAGTCAGCATATAACCGTCGGTTTTATCTGAGCGAATGTTGTTTACGTCAACATGCTCTACCGAGTCAATAAATACCGGACGCCAGTGAAGTCCCGACTCAACCAGTGAATGGAATTGACCGAAACGCAGTACAACACCACGATCGGCTTCTTTTACTGTGTAGAAGCCAGCGATAAACCAAACAATTAACGCAATAATTGCGATAATACCGATGCCTTTACTCGGGATACCTGAACTGCCCCCCGAGCCGCCGCCTTTCTTGCCACCAAAACCGAATTTGGAAAACAGTTTACGAACTGCTTCGTCGAGATCAGGTGGCCCCTGATCCCGGCCACCTTGATTTTTCCATGGGTCACGGTCGTTGTTATTACCGTTTCCCGGTTGATTCCAAGCCATTGAGTGCTCCAAGTTTTTAATAAAACTGTTGCTAATAATTTTTATTCAGGGATGACCAAGTCATCCAGTTGATTGCCGTAGGCCTTATGTAAACGCTGCCAGTCTACCGATGACATTCGCACTTGCAACGCAAGTTCGCCATTTTCGTTAACATCTTCTGATGTTACGCAATTCCAACGGTATAATGTACCACGTAATTTACCCATTGAGTGCGGGATTTTAAGGGACAGCTCAACCATCTGTGGACCAAGTATCTGCCGCAACGCTTCCAGCACATGCTCAATACCAAGCCCCTGTTGAGCTGAAACCCATACTCTTATTGGTTTTTGGTTATCATCGTAATCAATTCTGGGTTCGGCACCGTCTACTTGATCTATTTTATTACAAATAATTAACTGAGGTACATCACCCGCATCAATTTCTTCTAAAACCTCAGCAACCTGATCCATATTATTTTGCTGCTGTTCATCACTGACATCAACCACATGCAACAATAAATCCGCTTCCTGGGTTTCTTGTAACGTAGCTTTAAATGCAGCGACCAAGTCGTGAGGCAAATGACGGATAAACCCAACGGTATCGGCCAGAATAACTTCGCCAATATCTTCTACGGCAAGTTTTCTGAGGGTTGGGTCGAGCGTTGCAAATAGCTGATCCGCCGCATAAACACCCGCCTCAGTCAGGCGATTAAACAACGTCGACTTACCAGCGTTGGTATAACCCACCAGCGATACCGTCGGAATATCTGCTTTCTTACGTGCCCGACGACCTTGTTCCCGCTGTTTTTGTACTTTTTCCAGACGCTTTAAAATGTTTTTAATACGCCCGCGAATTAGTCGTCTGTCGGTTTCAAGCTGGGTTTCACCCGGTCCACGTAAACCTATACCACCTTTTTGTCTTTCAAGGTGGGTCCAGCCTCGTACCAAACGAGTTGATATATGACGCAACTGTGCAAGCTCAACTTGCAGCTTACCCTCGTGAGTACGCGCACGCTGTGCGAAAATATCCAGAATAAGACCCGTACGATCTAAAACCCGGCATTTACAAACAGCCTCGAGGTTTCGCTCCTGGGTTGGTGACAGGGCGTGATTAAAAATAACAATGTTGGCGTCTAACAGTTTCACCTGTTCGGCAATTTCTTCCGCCTTACCGCTACCAACAAAATATCGGGGAGTTGGGGAGCTACGACTGGATGTCATCACTCCCATCGTTTTCACGCCCGAAGAATCAGCTAAGAGTTGTAATTCTGAGAGATCTTCTCGGTCAACTTCTGCGGGTAAATCCACATGAACCAATATTGCGTAGTCGCCACCTTCATACCTATCGAACAAGTTGTTCAGACCTCTCTTTCATTATTAATCTTCTAATTCAGCCATATCTTCTGCGGCTTGCTGCGGCAAATAATTTTGTGGGATACGCGCAGGCACAACCGTTGAGATTGCATGCTTGTAAACCATTTGGCTAACCGTGTTTTTTAATAAGACAACAAACTGATCAAAAGACTCAATTTGTCCCTGTAATTTAATGCCATTAACTAAGTATATAGATACTGGTATGCGTTCACGACGTAACGCATTTAAGAATGGGTCTTGTAAAGTTTGCCCCTTAGCCATCTTGGATTCCTTTTTATCGTTATTAATATCCAATGTGTAAATAGTAAGCCACAGGACTGCCAATTTGCAGTCATCTGTAAAGACACACTAGACCAGTAAAGAATTTTTGCAATAAGAAAAACGTTAAGAATTACTCATTTAGTCAGAAATTGGATCTGCGGGCTTGAACGTCGTATTTCAATCCTGACGGTCAAATTTCTTTGCAGGCTGCTGCATTACCCTCAATACTTTGGCTTCCATGTCGGTATCGCCAGTCGTCAGCCAATGAACACCGGGCCAGCCCCGTAGCCATGTCATTTGGCGCTTTGCCAACTGCCGTGTTGCTATAATGCCGCGCTCGCGCATTTCATCATAGCTGAGTTCACCGGCAAGGTACTGCCACATTTGACGATAACCGACGCTGCGTATTGACGGAAGATCCGTATGCAGATCATCGCGGTCAAACAGCTTTTTGACTTCGTCTTCAAAAGGTTGTGCCAACATCTGGTCAAAGCGCTGTTCGATACGCTGGTGTAAAACTTCCCGTTCTGCCGGGGCCACCGCAAATTGATAAATAGGTTTATCCAACTGACCGTAGCGTTCCCGCGTAAGTTCCGTCAGGCTTTTACCGGCGAGTTCATACACTTCCAGAGCACGTATAATCCGCTGAGGGTCATTTGGGTGAATGCGTTCAGCGCTTACCGGATCCACTTCCTGCAGTTGCTTGTGTAACTCAGCTAACCCTTTGTTACGCAAATCAGCCGAAAGCCTTTCTCGTACGCTCGCATCCGACTCAGGTAAGTGCGAGAGTCCTTCCAGCAAGGCTTTAAAATACAACATGGTGCCGCCAACCAACAAAGGTACTTTGCCACGTTGCTGAATGTCTTCAATTAATGCCAAAGCGTCTTTTTGAAAGTCGGCCGCGGAATAGGTTTCAGCCGGGTCACGAATATCCAGTAAATGATGAGGAACTTGAGCTTGTTCCTCGGCGCTGGGCTTAGCTGTACCAATATCCATACCGCGGTATATCAGTGCTGAATCTACAGAAATAATTTCGCAATCCAGTTGCTTACATAGAGCCAGTGACAACGCCGTTTTGCCCGATGCTGTCGGCCCATAAATCGCTATAACAGCGTCCTTACTGTGCATGACGTTCTCCGGGTAGCGGCAATCGCTGCAGTACATCCGGTGCTTCAAAAAGCTGTGAACGCCACTGGATAAGCCAATGTTCAGCCTGAGTGATGCTGTATGACTCAAGACCCGCAAACTGCGCAAGCCAACTCGCCAACGCCTCAGTTTCAGCACCTTCTGTTAATAGCTTTAATAGTTCGGTAAAACCACTAACCACATTCCCCTGACGCAGCATTTCAGGCATTTGCTCAATAATGACCTGTTCGCGCTGACACTGATACACTACGCCACACTGATTCAACTCCTGTTGCGGCCACTGACTTGCCGGGCCCGGTAAATTCGCTAAATTAACTGCCACAGGTACTAGCAGTGGCTGGCCATTGAGCCCGTCCTGCAGTTGTTGAACCAGCTTTTGAGCAACGCATTCGGTATGCACTTTTGCCAGGTTTAGCCAGGCCAGGTTTTGTTCATTTCTAATAAGCGCGTAAACACCATTAAAAACCGTAAGGACCCGCCAGTTTTCTTCCGATTTTACCGCTTCTGGCTCTGTCTGGGGTTGTCCGCTACTGATACTATTTTGAACTCGGGCGGCATTTGGCAACAACGAACCTGATGCTTTTCTTTCACCTAAGACACTTCCGCCTGAAGCTCTGCCGGAAGGAAACGACGTTGGTCCTGACGGGCGTTCTTGTGAACCATAATGATGCTGGTGAGTCACAGCAGATTGCGGGCTATCTGTTGCAACCAACTGCATCAAAGCTTGCTCAATACGCGTCAGAATAAAGTCGTGCACTTGCCGCTGGCGATGGAACCGCACTTCATGTTTGGCCGGATGCACATTCACATCCACCTGCTCTGACGGCAATTCAAAATAGAGCACAAAGGTAGGGACCCGCTCGTTTGGCAAATACTTTTCATACGCCTGGCGTACCGCATGCGACAACAGCTTGTCCCGCATCATGCGACCGTTTACGAAAAAATATTGAATATCACCCTGGTGCCGGCAGTGCTCAGGGGGAACGAGCCAGCCAGTTAAATGAAAATCTCCGTCCACCGCATCGATAGTCGAAGCTTGTTCAGCAAAGCCACCACCACAAATTTTTGCCAACCGCTGCAACTGTTTTTTTTCGCTCAGCGCCTGCGGAAACATACGGACTGATTTGCCGTTATGATTCAGTTGGAAACCAACTTCAAAACGACTGAGCGCAATACGCTTTATCACTTCATCAATATGAGTGAATTCAGTTTTTTCTGTACGCAGAAACTTACGTCTTGCCGGCGTGTTAAAAAATAAGTCCTGAATATCAACCGTGGTGCCGTCGGGGTGAGCTGCCGGCTCAATATTAACCTGCATGTCCCGGCCTTCGGCCCAGGCCTGCCAGGCTTCTTCTTGCTCCGGCGGTTTTGATATTAAACGTAAACGAGAAACCGAACTAATACTGGCCAAAGCCTCACCACGAAAGCCAAGGCTGCCAATATGTTCCAAATCATCCAGGCTTTTGATTTTACTGGTGGCATGCCGGCTTAACGCCAGCGTTAGTTCCTGTTTAACGATACCGCAGCCGTTATCACGAATTCTTATTCGCTTGCTGCCGCCCTGTTCTATATCCAGTACTAACTGGGTTGCACCGGCGTCGAGCGCATTTTCAACTAACTCTTTAACCACCGACGAAGGGCGTTCAACCACTTCACCCGCAGCAATTTGGTTCGCCAGCTCAATGGGTAACTGCTGAATAGCCATCAGCGACTCGGGATCGTCAGCTTCTGGCCAATTTTAAGCGTATTACTGGCCAGACTATTTTCAGATTTAATGGCTTTGACGGTAGTGTTATAACGCTGAGCGAGAACAGACAAAGAGTCACCCGACTTCACGGTATAGGTAAAACTACTTTGATTGGCCAAGTAAGTATTGTCGATTGGGTTACTGACAAAATAACGCCGGATACCATTATAAAGCGCTCGCGCCAGTTTTTGCTGATGGGCATTACTGGTTAGCAGTTGCTCTTCTCTGGGGTTAGAAATGAACCCTGTTTCTACCAGTAATGACGGTTTATCTGGTGATTTTAGCACGGCCAGGCTAGCAGCCTGTGGCGTGCGCTTATGCATTTTGGTTACTGCTGACATTTCATCAATAATGTGTTTTGCCGCACTATAGGCACCGGCAATAGAACTGTCCATTGACATGTCCAGTAGAGTTTCAGCCAAATAAGGCTCGTGTCCATTTTTACTGAGGATGTCCGTTACCCCACCCAGCAACTCCGATTGCTGTTCGCGGTTTTCCAGCCAACGACCCACTTCGGAATCCGCCCGGCGTTTTGATAGCACCCACACAGACCCTCCATTGGGCTGAGGTGAATGAAAGGCATCAGCGTGAATCGAAACAAAGAAGTCCGCTTTAGCATCCCAGGCTTTCTGCGGGCGTTCATTAAGGCCTACGTAGTAATCACCAGTACGAATCAAATAAGCCTGCATACCCGGGTCATCATTAATCAGCTTAGCCAGCGCCCGCGCGATACGAATAACGACGTGCTTCTCGTAGGTGCCGCGTGGACCAATAGAGCCGGGATCATCACCACCATGACCAGCGTCAATGGCAACGGTTACGCGCCTGTCTTTCAGTTCAGAAACGGACTTTGCCGGTCCGCTGCGCTCAATCGACTTACCCGGTAAGTCCACCACTAAGCGATCTTTATAAGAGTCGTTAGCCGGAAGGGTAAACAGGTTCGCGTCACTTTTTGAATCCAGTTCAATAACGATGCGAGTGCTACGGGAGTTTTTGGGCGAACTGGTGCGAATTTTATCCACCAGCAGAGAGTCTTTACCCAAATTATTCAAATCCGCTTTTAGCGACGTATTGTTGAAATCAATAACCAGCCGATAAGGCTTTTGCTGATAAAGCGTGAAATAGGAATAGTCCGGTGTATCAGACAGGTCAAAGACCACCCGCGTTTTATCCGGAGATGGCCACACCCTTACACTGTCTACACTATTGTCAGCCCATGCCCACAGAGGAACACAAGCAAACAAAAACACCCAAAATCGCTGCATCATAATGTTTTAATTATTCTTTGTCCGGCTTCAGTTAGCGCACTGAAAGTTATTTTACGTCCTTCACCAGCATACTCGATTCGGATTTCTATGTCCGCTCCCGGTAGCCAGCCATAGCCTTTATCAGGCCATTCTATAAAGTTTAGCGTATCTTCGGCAAAATAATCACGAATTCCCATGTACTCAAGCTCTTCCGGATCAGCCAGCCGATACAAATCAAAATGGTGAATACGCCATCCCTGCAGCTGATAAGGCTCTACAAGGGTGTAGGTAGGACTTTTTACCGCGCCACAATGGCCTAAAGCCTGAATAACACCACGACAAAATGCTGTCTTACCGGCACCTAATTCCCCTTTCAAATAGACCACCAAAGGAGCTTGTAAAACTTCTGAAAATTTCTTCGCAAGCGCCAGCGTCTCAGCTTCATTCGCTAATTTACAGTGGTGTACCTCAGTCATCGTCCCTTCCATATCCATTCACCAACCGCCGTATATAGGGCAACAAATCAGAGGCTAAGGTTCCCCGCTCGCCATCTTTTCCTGCTTCTTCGCCAGCCATGGCATGCCATAAGGCGCCAGCAATTAATGCCTGTGCCGGTGCCATTCTTTGCGCTAACAGGCCGCTTATCAAGCCCGTTAATAAATCACCCATACCACCCGACGCCATTGCCGGTGAACCTCTGTCAATCAAGCATCTCCCGCGATCGGTGACCAGCAGCGAGCCGGCGCCTTTAAGTAGAACTTGAGCACCGTACTTTTCGCGTAGTTGTGTTACCGCTAAAAACCTATCGGCTTCCACTTCATCAGCTGTCGTTTGCAGTAACCTGGCCGCCTCTCCCGGGTGTGGCGTCAGCAGTAACTTTGACGACCGGGCTGGATAACTTGCCAGTAAATTCAACCCATCGGCGTCTATCACTTTCAACGCATCCGCCTTCATCACTTGTGAAAACACATCGTGACTCCAACGGCTTTGCCCTAACCCGGGACCAAGAGCAATCGCCGAGGCATCACGTAACAACGGCTTTAACGTATCTTCGTCCTTAATAGAATGCACCATAGCTTCTGGCTGCGCCGCTGCAACAATTGCTTGTACGTCGGGGTGGCAGGCCACTGAAACTTTACCGGCACCTGCTCGCAAGGCGGACTTCATAGCCAGTATCACCGCCCCTGACATACCCGGTTGTCCACCCACGATAAGCACATGGCCTTGTTCGCCTTTATGAGTGCAGCGCGCCCGGGCAGGTAGCCAATTACCTAACCCTCCGGCATCGACCCGAAACCAGTCGGCTTCATTTTGCTGCTTAAAAGTCTCACCAATGCCTAAGTCCTCTAAAACAAGCTCACCCGTATGGTTCTGAGCTTTACCTGTGAGTAAACCGCGCTTTAATGCCACCAGACTTACCGTTAGGTGGGCGCGCACGGCAGCACCGGGAACATGGCCGTTATCGGCATTTAAACCAGAAGGCACATCGACTGAGATCACCGGCGTAGAACTGGCATTGACATGTTGTACCCAGGTCACGGGGTCTCCCTCGAGGGCTCTATTAAGTCCAACACCAAACAACGCATCTACCACAAGGTCAAACTGATCAGGTACACAATCGAGCAGGGCTTTTTCGTTGCCCCCCTGCTCGCGCCAGGCTGAGCGAGCCCGGTGCGCATCAGATTCTAAGGGGTCTGAAAGCTCTGCATTGGGCTTTAGAGCAAATACTTGCACCTGATACCCCGCCTCATGAGCCAGTCGGGCAATAATGTAACCATCGCCCCCGTTATTGCCCTCACCGCAACATACAGCAATACGCGCCGGTGCCGGGAAGCGTCTTTGTAACTGCTTGAAAACGGCTTTACCAGCGGCTGACATCAGCTGCATCATATTCATTGCGCTGGCTTCAGCTGCCTTTTTTTCGCCTTTCTGCAATTGCTCAACACGATAAAGGCAGTTTTCATAACGGCTACCGTCGGTGTTTGTCATAGTGCCTCCCCAATAGTGCGTTAGTCTGGCTTAAATACGCCAATGACCTGGTCAAACTGACGCTCGCTACCACCACCCTGCTCCTTGGGCTCACTAAACCGGTGCTTACATTGCACGCACTCAACTTGTTCGATATCGTTTTCGATAAAAAGCATGAGCGTGTCCATGGCATCGCATTTGGGACAAACCGCCCCGGCAATAAATCGCTTCTTTTCTCTAGCCACAACAGCTCCTGTGTTAGAATTGTGAGCAGAACATGTCTATGATACCGCAGCTGAACAGCTGTACAAAATGAAGAGTAGTTTATGATCCGTGCTGAAGCTATCACCTTGTTGCGTGGCGGTGATGTTTTATTTGAAGACAGTGACTTACAAGTATTCCCGGGACACCGCGTTGGCCTGGTAGGCCGCAATGGCTGCGGCAAGTCATCGCTGTTTGCCTTGCTGCGTGGTGAGCTTAGTGCCGACAGCGGAAACATACATTTACCCGCCGACTGGCGCATAGCCAGCGTAGCACAGGACACTCCGGCACTGGATAAGTCCGCTATCGACTATGTAATGGACGGTGACGCCGAGTTCCGTCAGCTAGAAGCGCAACTTACCAAAGCCGAGGCCGACAATAATGGCGAAGCCATTGCGCACTGTCACGACAAACTCGCTGCAATTGGTGCCTACGACATTCAGCCCAGAACGGCCAGTTTAATGGCCGGCCTTGGTTTTACTCAGCAGCAGCTGCAACAACCGGTGAAAGCCTTTTCCGGTGGTTGGCGTATGCGTCTTAATTTGGCACAGGTACTGATTGCCCGTGCCGATTTAATGCTGCTGGATGAGCCAACCAACCACTTAGACGTTGATGCGATTTTCTGGCTGGAAAGCTGGCTAAAGCAATACGATGGAACGCTGTTACTGATATCGCACGACCGTGATTTTCTCGACTCTGTAACCACCGATATTGTTCACATTGAGCATAAGAAGCTGAACAGTTACCGCGGTAATTACTCTCAGTTTGAGCGCCAGCGTGCAGAGCATATGGCTCAACAACAGAGTGAGTACGAAAAAGCACAGGTTATGCGGCAACACTTGCAAGCCTACGTTGATCGGTTTCGCTATAAGGCCAGCAAAGCCAAACAGGCACAAAGCCGCTTAAAAGCCATTGAAAAGTTGCCCAACCAGGCGCCACTTCGCGCCGAAAGCGGCATCGATTTTCACTTTCTGACGCCGGAAAAGTTACCTAATCCACTGCTGACGCTTCGTGACGCCAAAGCGGGCTATGGTGACACCACCATACTAGAGAAAATTAAGCTCAACCTGGTGCCAGGTACCCGCTTAGGGTTACTTGGCCGTAACGGCGCCGGTAAATCAACGCTGATTAAACTGCTGGCGGGGGAATTAGAACCTATGGCCGGAGAGCGGCTGGTTAACCCGGGGCTCAGTATTGGTTATTTTGCTCAGCATCAGTTGGAAACTCTGGACCTGGCAGCATCGGCGCTGTTGCATTTACAGCGCATAGACAAGCAAGCCAGTGAACAGAAGCTGCGTGACTTTTTAGGTAACTTTGGCTTTTCCGGAGATCAGGCAACCCGCTCGGTTGAACCCATGTCAGGCGGTGAAAAAGCGCGTTTAGCCCTGGCGCTGATTATTTATCAACGGCCAAATTTATTGCTGCTGGATGAGCCGACCAACCATTTAGACTTAGGATTACGTGACGCTCTGGTTGCCGCTTTGCAGGAATACGAAGGCGCGCTGATTGTGGTTTCGCACGATAGACACTTGCTACGCACTACTGTTGATGAGTTCTGCCTGGTTGCCGATGGTAAAGCAGAAACCTTCGACGGCGATTTAGAGGCCTACCATGACTGGCTGCAGCAACAGGCAGCCAATGACAAACGCAGCGAGCAACCAGTCACACGGCAGCGGGACGACCGCAAGCAACAAAAACGCAAAGAAGCCGAAGCTCGGCAGAAAACCAAACCCTTGCGCCAGCAAATAGAAAAAGCTGAAAAGAGCATTCACACGCTGGAGCAGAAGTTAGCCGATATTCATGAGCAACTCAGCGACAGCAGCCTCTATGAGGATGCCAACAAAGCTAAGTTACAGAAACTATTAGACCAACAGGCGCAAGCGCAGAAAGACTTACAACAACAAGAGAGCGTCTGGATGACAGCGGAAGAAGAGCTGGCAGAGCTAACCGAAGAACTACAGCAAACGGAGGACAAATGATTATTCCCTGGCAGGAAGTGGATCAGGAGACACTGAATAATTTACTCGAATCCGTAGTACTGAGAGAAGGAACAGATTACGGCAGTCAGGAACTCAGTTTCGACACAAAAGTCGAGCAACTGAAGCAACGATTGAAGTCCGGCGAGGCTGTTATTGTTTTCTCCGAATTACACGAGAGCGTCGATATTGTCGATAAAGACAGTGTTACCGGAAGCGAGCCTGGCGAGCAATGAAGATCTCGTCCCAGGGGACGCTTTGGTCACCCAAAACCAGAAAGTTAGGGTTTAGCAAACTGACCGTTCGATTGTAGGTAATTGGCTCAAAGTTTTCATTAACGATACGCCCCCCGGCTTCGCCTACAATTACCTGAGACGCGGCTGTATCCCATTCGCCGGTTGGCCCCAGCCGTAAAAAGCAATCGGCTTTGCCTTCGGCAATGAAGCAAGCTTTTAGCGAACAGCTTCCGGTTGGCAGAGGCTGTACATCTCGCTCAGTTTGAAGGCGGTTTAGCACCGGTTCCCGGGCCTGGCGACGGCTAATGGCAATAATAATGGGGTCGGTCTTGGGGTCATTAAACTTACGGACATTAATAGACCGACTTTCTGTGGCGTCCTTTTTAAAAGCTCCCAACCCTTTTTGTGCGTAATAAAGCGCTTCACCTACCGGCCAGAAAATAACACCAATAACCGGTTCATTGTGTTCCACATAAGCAATGTTTACGGCAAAGTCACCCGAGCGGGCAATAAACTCCTGAGTTCCGTCAATAGGGTCGATAATGAAATAGGCCTTCCACTGACGGCGCTCGTTATAGTCCTGGTGCTCACTTTCTTCAGAAATCACAGGAATGCCCGGAAAAGATTGTTTAAGCCGGTCTTCAATCAACTCACTGGCGACAATATCGGCGGTCGTTACGGGGGAGTCATCGGTCTTTTCTGCCGTACTGTAGTCACGTCTTTCGTACATGGACAAAATAACGCCACCAGCTTCTGTCGCAATCTCTTTCAGTCTATTCAGCATGGTTTCTGCCACTAGCGGCCCTCACCCTGGTTACGCAACAACATTAACAGCGCAGCAACGCTGCGAGCTTCTGAAAAGTCGGGCTGAGCAAACAGGTTATTAATGTCACTGATAGACCAGGTAACTTTTTCCAGAGGTTCAGGCTCATCTCCCGGCAAGCTCTCAGGGTATAAGTCACGAGCGACAAAAACACTCATTTTCGCGGAAAAGAACTGAGGCGCGAGACTCAATTCCATTAGAAACTCAAGCTGGTGACTACCGTAGCCAACTTCTTCTTTCAACTCGCGCTGTGCTGCTTCTTCTGGTGTTTCGCCCGGATCGATAAGCCCTTTGGGAAAGCCTAGCTGATAGTCATGCAGACCTGCTGCATACTCGCGAATAAGCAATAAGGTGTCATCGTCAATACAGGGAACAATCATTACCGCGCCACGGCCGCTGCCTTTCATACGCTCAAACTGGCGCTGCTCACCATTGCTGAACTTAAGATCAACCGCTTCTACACGCATTAGCCTGCTTTGCGCAACAACGCGACGGGATAAAATTTGCGGGACTTGTTTTTCTTTACTCATACGACAGGTCCAAGTCATTGTCTCTCTTTACTATAACGAGTCTGCGCACAGAAAACAGTGTCAATTTACGCTTTTCTTATAGAGTGCTACTATCTAAAACCCGTCCACCGGTAGTGAAGCGAGTAATATGACTGCAATAAAGCCTGAAACCGAAACTGAATACGATGTGGTTGTCATCGGTACTGGCCCCGGCGGCGAAGGCGCTGCTATGCAACTGGCCAAAAGCGGCTACAACGTTGGCATTGTAGAAAAACATAAAGCTCTTGGCGGCGGCTGCACGCATTGGGGGACCATTCCATCAAAAGCCCTGCGCCACTCGGTCAGTCGTTTAATTGAGTACAATAACAACCCACTGTTCTCTGGGCCAGGCTGGCAAAGCGGCATGACTTTCAGCCACATATTGCACTACGCCGAGTCGGTTATCCGCAAACAGGTCAAGCTGCGCAGTTCGTTTTACGACCGCAATGATGTCACCGTCGTACACGGTAAGGCCTCATTTTTAGACAAGAACCGTATTCGGGTAACTAAGCTAGACGGTTCGGTGGATGACCTGATTACAAAACATGTTGTTATCGCGACCGGCTCCCGGCCGTATAATCCCGAAGACGTCGATTTTTCGCACCCCCGCATTTACGACTCAGACAAGGTTCTGTCATTGTCACACGAGCCTAAAACCATTTTAATTTATGGTGCAGGTGTGGTCGGAAGTGAATACGCCAGTATTTTCCGTGGAATGGGCGTTAAAGTGGATCTCATTAATCAACGCGAACGTTTGCTGTCTTTTCTGGACGCTGAAATTTCCGATGCGCTCAGCTACCACTTACGCAACAGCGGCGTGGTCATCCGCCATAACGAAGAATATGACACCATTACTGGCTATGACGATAAAGTCGTTCTGAAAACCAAGTCCGGCAAAACCATGGCTGCCGACTGCCTGCTTTTTGCTAATGGCCGTTCCGGTAACATAGAAGAGCTAAACTGTCAGTCTGTAGGCCTTGAGCCCAACTACCGCGGGCAACTGGAGGTGAATGACAACTACCAGACAGCCGTGGAAAATATCTATGCAGTGGGTGACATTATTGGGTACCCCAGCTTAGCCAGTGCCGCTTACGATCAGGGCCGCATCTGTGCCTCAGCCATTATTAACGGCGACTGTGACAAAGTTCTGGTGAGTGACATACCGACCGGTATTTATACCATTCCGGAAATCAGTTCAGTGGGTAAAACCGAAGAAGAGCTCACCGAAATGAAAGTGCCTTATGAAGTTGGCCGAGCTCAGTTCAAGCATCTTGCCCGGGCGCAAATATCGGGTGCCGATGTGGGTTGCCTGAAACTGTTATTCCACCGCGAAACCAGAGAGCTGCTGGGTCTTCATTGCTTTGGTGAAAGGGCTTCAGAAATAGTACACATTGGTCAGGCTATTATGGAGCAGAAAAACGGTGGTAATACCATCGATTACTTCGTCAACACCACCTTTAACTATCCGACTATGGCAGAAGCGTACCGCGTTGCCGCATTAAATGGCATTAACCGCCTGCTGCAATAAGCCAGGTTACTGCCGTTTCTGGTACAGCGGCAGCTCAATTCGGACACACAAACCGCCTTCCGGGCGGTTTTGCAGTTTTATATCGCCGTCGTGACGATCAACAATACGCTTAATAATTGCCAACCCAAGCCCTGAGCCTACACCACCACGCGCTTTATCACCCTGAGTGAAAGGCTCAAAGAGTTTCTCTTGTTGTTCCTCGGGAATGCCAGGGCCGTCGTCGGTTATCCGGAACCAGACCCGTTTTTGCTTTTTATCGTGACCAGAGCTGACCACAACCCGCTGCTTACCGTAACGCTCAGCGTTTTCCATCAAATTAATAATGACGCGCTTCATCGATAACGGGCGCAACCAAACCAAAGGCAACGTCCCTAAATCAAGTTCAAATTGCTTTGTCCAGTTGTCCGGTACATTCGCCACCGTTTGCTCAATGAGTTCATTAAGAGACTCTTTGCTGCTGCGCTCCTGCTGATCAAGACGGACATAATCAATAAACTGATCGATAATGTCATTCATGTCATCGATATCTTCAACGATCCCCTGAGCCAGAGAACCGTCTTCCTGCGGCATCATTTCAGCGGCCAGGCGAATGCGCGTCAGTGGCGTTCTTAAGTCATGAGAAACCCCTGCCATTAACAGGTTACGGTCGTTTTCAAGCTCACGAATACCCCGCGACATTTGGTTAAAAGCCCGGGTTACCGCCATAATTTCGTTTGCGCCTTTTTCAGGCAGTTGCTCAGGGAATTCTCCTCGCCCTACTCTGCGCGCCGATTCTTCCAGTGCTTTAAGTGGCCTGTTCAGCCAATTAGCAAACAGCATACCGCCGAATACACTCAACAGGCCAATTAACACCAAGTACATCACCAGCGGAGAGAACTGTCCGCGCTGCATGCTATCCAACGGAACACGTATCCAGAAGTCGGGCGCCCGGGGTGGCTTTACCCAAAGGTAAAACTTTTGCCCCTGAGCAACTCTAACCTGTGACTCCCCGCCCAGCATGTCGCTCATGTCATCCGACAAATAGCCGTAATAGGTGGAGTTGCTCAAGCCCTGCTGCTCGGCTTCAGTGTCATTAAACACTTCTATGCCAGTGGCTTCAGTGTAATAAGACATCAGTTCACGTTCGGTTTCAGCTGAATGCTGACGAGGAATGAACATAGTGCGGATATGCTTAGCCACCAACTCATTAATTTGCTCAATGGAAGGCCGGACAACATAGTTACTCACCATCACGTAAGAGACGAGCTGGTTAATAAGCAATACAAGAGCCAGCAGCGCAACCGTGCGGGCAAACGCTGACTTGGGAAATAACTTCATCAGGACTTCAGCTGACCATCCGGTACAAACACATAACCTAAGCCCCAGACCGTTTGAATATAACGCGGCTTAGTGGGGTCAACTTCGAGCATACGACGTAAGCGTGACACCTGAACATCTATAGAGCGTTCCAGTGCGCTGTAGTCACGCCCGCGTGCAAGGTGCATTAGTTTATCGCGGGAAAGCGGCTGACGAGCATTGCTGACTAAGGCCTTCAAAACAGCAAACTCACCACTGGTCAGCGGCATTGGTGTGTCGCCACGAAACATTTCACGAGTTCCCAGGTTCAGTCTGAACTCACCAAAAGTGACTTCCTGATCTTCCTGCGAAGGTGCACCAGGTACTTCGGTACCGCGGCGACGCAATACCGCCCTTATCCGCGCCAGCAACTCGCGGGGGTTAAAGGGTTTTGCCAGATAATCGTCAGCCCCCAACTCCAGGCCAATAATACGGTCAACTTCATCGCCTTTGGCAGTCAGCATAATAACCGGCAGGTTATTACCTTCGCTGCGTAGACGTTTACAAATAGACAGCCCGTCTTCACCCGGCAGCATCAGATCTAATACCAGTAAATTAAAATTCTCACGGGTCAGCAAACGGTCCATTTGCTCCGAGTCTTGCGCGACTCGTACCTGAAAGTTCTGCTCAGTAAGATAACGTTCCAACAAGCTTCGAAGCCGCGCATCGTCATCCACTACCAAAATTTTTAATGTTTCCTGCATCATCAGTTTTGTTTTCCAAGCTGCCGTGCCTTAACCATAAAGATACACTGCTTAGCGGCGTTATAGAAGCAGGCTTCTGTTAGCAAATGTTTCAACTACCGGTGCCAATAACGCTGCATTTCGACATACAGGAAAGAAGCCGTCCAGGTAATTAAAACCAGTCCTGTTAGGCCCTCAACACCGGTTAAGAACCTTAAGGTGCCTGATGGCTCAATATCACCAAAACCCACCGTAGTAAAAACCGTAAAAGAAAAGTACAAGGCATCTAAAAAGCTGCCGTCAAAGTTTCCTACTAAGGTGCCGAACCCTTGTTCGTGGTGCATGAGGTAATAGGCAACAGCAAAAATGGCAACTTCGACAGTGTGAGCGATAATAGCAAGTATGACCCCAAACATGAGTCGAATTTGGCTAAACATTCTCATGTGGGTAATAAGCCAGCCTATCCGGTTTAGCGCTTCATAATGAAAAATAACCGCCAAGCCAACCACAATAGAATTACACAAAAAGGATATCAGCATAACTTAATCTTTCTCACTGGAGGTCCAAAAGCTGACCGGCTCTGGCCTTGCAAAATAATACCCCTGAAAACGAAAACAGCCCATTTCCTGAAGCTTAAGCAAATGCTCTTCGGTTTCCACGCCCTCAGCAATAATGTCTAAATCCAGGCTGTTTCCTAAAGCGATTACAGTGCGCACAATGGCTTCGTCACTATTGTTGGTGTGCAAATCCCGAATAAAAGACTGATCTATCTTCAGTGAGTTCAGCGGCAAGCGTTTTAAATAACCTAACGAGGCATATCCCGTACCAAAGTCGTCTAAAGCGAACGTGACACCCAGAGCTTTAAGCCGCTCCATGTTGTTCGCAGTATGCTCAATATCGTCAATCAACATACTTTCTGTGACTTCTAATTCCAGCAACTCACCCGGTATGCCTGTTGCCAGCAACCGTTGTTCAATATCTTCAACAAAACCTTCGGTTTTAAACTGACTGGCACTGACATTTATAGCAACCCGCACACCACACTCAAGAGCGGAACGCTGCAACCTCGGGATGCTAGACAACACCTGATCAAGCACCAGTCTGTGCAGGTCGGGCATGAGCCCCTGACTCTCTGCTAATGGAATAAACTCAGCGGGAGAGACCCAGCCAAGCTCCTCATCGCACCAACGCAATAAGGCCTCAAAACCTAAACAGTTTAAAGCCGAATCGGGTGATACCTGCTGGTATTGCGGCTGTAAATAGATTTCCAGTGATTCAGATTTTATCGCTTTTCGCAAAGCTGCAATGAGCTGCTGTCGATAATTAAACTCCCGCTGTATTCCGGTATTAAAGAATTGCAGCTTCGATGCGTTGACATCTTTTGCCTGCGATAACGCCAAATCTGCAGCTTGCATTAAGTCACCCGGACTTTGTGCATCGGAAAACAAGGTAATGCCCATACTCACTGACACTGATTCAAGACTGCCGCCCAGCTTATAAGGCTCCCCCAGCCGCTCTAAAAGTACTTGTAATCGCTGACGTAAATTACTGTCGTCACGTAAACTTTGGCCTTTTTCACTTTTCAACAACACCATGAACTCGTCCGAGCCTAAACGCCCGGCATTGTCAGCCTGGCGTAGTTCAGACTCCAACCTCTGACCAAATAAAATGAGCAGTTCGTCTCCGGTGTCATGGCTAAAGCTATCGTTAATCTTTTTGAAGTGATCAATATCGAGCATAACCAATACGCCGTCTCCGCCGCCACTCTGGTAAAGGTCAAACTCTTCGTTTAAGCGTTCAAGCATAAAACGTCGGTTTGCTAACCCGGTTAAGGGATCAAAGTAGGCAAGAGACTGGATTTCTTCCTTCATATTCTGGTATTCGGAAATATCTGTGGAAATACCGCACAGTCCGATCACTTGGTTCGTTGAATCAAATAGCGGAACTTTAACTGACCAAAATTGATGGATCTCTTTCTCACCGGGCAGATTATTCACCTCACCCTGAGCTAACCGGTGTCCACTCTCCAGCACTTTGCTGTCATAACTCTTAAGCTGGTCGGCCGTGGTCTTATCGAACAAATCATAATCGGTTTTGCCAATAATATCTTCAAGCTCCAGCTTAAACAGCTTTAACACCTGCCAGTTCGCATACTGATATCTTAGGTCTTTATCTTTAATGTAAATGTAGGCTTCAACGCTATCCAGAATGGTATTTAAACGGTATTTACTTTGCGCCAGAGCTTTTGTTTTGTCTGCAACCTTGCGTCTTAACAGCTGATTAAAGAACAGCACGCCCACAGCAAGTAACACCAGTGCTGCTATTATCCACCACACATAGAAAGGAACACTGACTGCTTTTTGTTGAGAACTCCAGCGTTCAATTATTTGGTAATAAACTGAGTTCTCGTCGGCCTTTAAGCGCTTAAGCTCGTTATCTATTGTGGTTAGAATGTCTGAACTTGACTGTTGAGATACGGCAAAAAAGAGTTCACTTGGCAGGAACATGATAGGCGTCATCTGAACGCTTCGGTCAACCACTTGCTGGTTCCCGAAAAACTGATTGGTTGCAACAGCGTTCGCTTTACCCGTGAGCACAGCGTCAAAACCTTCGCTAAAACTTTCCACCGGATAAAGCTCACTTTTTAATTCAAAGCTTTCAATCAGTTGTTGTAAGTAGCTTTCCTGTACAGACCCTTTCAAAACCGCGACACGTTTATTGTTTAAGTCCAGCAGGCTGGTAATTTTTTCATTCTTAGCGGCATACAGTTGCGACCAGCTAAGCAACGCGGCTTCCTCATGAAACTCTGCCCATTGAGCCCGGGCATCATTTTTGGCAACATCCGGAAGAATATCGATTTTCCCCTGCTGCAAAAACGTCAGGCATTGCTCCCAATCGCATTCAACAGGCAGAAGTTGCCAATTGTGGCGCTCGGCAACAACCATTAATAGCTCACCATGAATACCGCTTAACTTTCCGTATTCATCGAACATAATTTTCGGCGGATTATGATACACACCCACTTTGAGTGTTTTATCCTGTGCCATTAAAGGCGCCGCAGCTAATAACAGAAAAATAATAACAAGAAGGTTTCGCAAAAAGATACCTTAAGTTAATAAGTTGTATAGGCCTAGAATAGGCCTATTTCCACGCTGTGAAAAGCCCTGTTACTGCTGCGGACATTTAGTTATCAATAGCTCACTTTCTAAGGAAGTAAGGTAAAAATAGAAGCAACGCAAGTAGACTGACAATAAGCCCGACATAAATCCCGTAACTTAAGGCCGACAGAGTAAACGCGGCGTAGTAAAGAACGTCTAACAGAAGGTATGCCAGAAAAGCGCGTTTGAACCAGCTTTGCTTTGTCCAAAGTCCAACCAACAAAGCCAACTGAAGCGGAACAAAAAGCACCAGTTTCCAGGGCAAACCGTACAAAATCATCTTCTGTATACTATCGGCGTTCAGAATCATTGAAAACGCCATTTCATAGGTACTCGCTATGCCAGCAATGAACATACCAAGGTAAAAGAAACTGAATGTATAAATTAGACCCATGACAAGGTAAAACGAAATCAGCTTCTTCGGCACTTTCGCGCTCGGCGCTGAGCCACTCTGAGTTGCCTGTCGGGTCGCGACAACCACCACGGCAATAACGTACAACACTTCGGATGCAATATAGAGAAGGCCACCAAACACGCCCACGTCAATCGATCGTGCTATGCGCGATGGTGTCGGCCAGGGTAGTTCAGAATAAAAACCAACCAGATGCAATACACTGGCCAGCATAACCTCCAGTTCGTAGGCAATTGCATCAAACCACTCCATGGGGTAGGTCAGAATATTCGCCAGGTAAATTTGTGATACGGCGCCGACAACAACAGCAAGGCCTAACAGAGCCATCATTCCGGCCGCTGGTGGCATTTGACGGGTTAAAGTAAAATGCATAGCAATCATTAGCAGGTAAGTTCCTTATATTTTTTTGAAAACTATACCTTTTTTTTAATTGTAAGTCTTGTTCACCTATTACTTGCCACCATAAGTAAGGGAACTTTACTGCGCGGTATAGCCCCCATCAATCACTAACTCGGTTCCGGTCACAAATTTAGATTCATCCGACGCCAAATACAGCACGCCGTAAGCAATGTCTTCAGACTCACCAACATGACCAATGGGGTGCAGGCTATCCAGCTGCTTTCTGAACGCATCAACGCCCTCTTCCGATTCTTTGCCTAACTGCTCAACAAGTGGCGTCCAGATAAAGCCCGGGTGCACGGAATTGACCCGAATTTTGTCTTTTGCGTAAATAAGTGCGTCATTTTTGCTCATTAACCTGACGGCGCCTTTAGAGGCATGGTAAGGCGGTAAATCGGCAGCGCCTATCATTCCGTAAATTGATGACAGGTTAATAATGCTGCCTGCGCCTGCCTTCTTCATTGCCGGAATGGCGTGTTTTGTACAGTAAAAAACACCACTGACATTAACGTTAATCACCTTATCCCATTCTTCTTTGGTAATTTCGTGGGTCGGCTTATTAACCCCAGCAATGCCGGCGTTATTAACTAAGACATCTATCGAGCCGAACTCTTTCTCAATGTCTGAAAAAGCACTGCTTACATCATCTTCGCTGGCCGTATCTATGTGCCAGTATTTAGCAGTGCCGCCAAAGCCTTGAATTTCATCGACAACTTTTTTTCCTTCGTCGTCTGCAATATCGGTTACGGCAACCTTGGCTCCTTCTTTCGCCAGCTCAAGACAAACCGCCCGGCCAATACCTAATGCGCCGCCAGTAACAATGGCAACTTTACCTTCTACTCTTTTCATCATTGTGTCCTCTTTTAGCTCTTTTCCTGAGTCTAGTATGGGTCACAAATCGGCATATAGACAGGAATCAAAGTATAGTGATCTAAAGCAACCTTAATCCGTAGAAAAAGCAAAGTATCTATAAGTTAACAAGGAACCGTTATGACCACCTATAAAGCCATTAACTTGATTAAACGCCCTGAGCCTGGCCCTGTCACAACCGACATATTTGATGTTGTAGAGAAAGAGCTACCCAAAGCTGGCTCCGGTGAAATTCTGATTAAGCAAACACAAATGTCTCTAGACCCTGCCATGTTCGGTTGGATGAGCCCTGATACTGAAAGCTATATTCCCCCTGTTGAACTGGGCAGCGTAATGCGCAGCTCTGGTGTCGGCAAAGTCATTGAGAGTAACCACCCTGACTTTAACGAAGGTGACCGCGTCATGGGTATGATGGGTTGGCAGGAATATGCGTTGAGTAATGGCCAGGGTATTAATAAAGTACAGGCCGATGTGCCCGACGAAACCGTGCTGTCAGTGTTTGCATTACCGGGTCTGACGGCCACACAAGGACTGTTTAATGTTGGTAAACCTAAGAATGGTGAAACTCTGGTGGTAACCGGCGCCGCAGGTTCGGTCGGCTCAATTGTCGGGCAGTTGGCCAAAGCCGAAGGACTGAAAGTGATTGGCGTTGTCGGCAGCGATGAAAAAGCCAACTGGATTGTCAACGAACTGGGGTTTGACGGTGCCATTAATTACAAAACCAGTGACTTGCGCGACCAGCTAATCAAGCTAACCCCTGAGGGCATAGACTTGTACTTTGAAAACACCGGTGGCCCCATTCAGAACCTGGTCGTTGAGCGCATGAACGCTCATGGGCGTGTCGTGGTTTGCGGCATGATAGCCGACTACGACAAAGAAGTACCAAGCCCTGGTCCAAGCTGGATACCGGTTATTAAAAAGCGCCTGACCATTCAGGGCTTTACTATGCCGGACCATTTTGAGGAGATTCCCAGTTTGCTAAGCAAACTAACGCCTTACGTTATGTCTGGAAAAATCAAACACCGTTCTCATATTCTTGAGGGGCTGGAGTCCGCCATTGAAGGCTTGAACCTGTTCTTCACGGGTGAAAACAAAGGCAAATTGATTGTTAAGCTGTAAGTCACTGGAAACTCTTCTCACGCCAGTTTTACCGTATTCGGGTTATCCTCCAAATACGGTAAAACTCAGTCCTACGTAAGCTACGTATCCTAACAGAAGCAGACCGCCTTCAAATCTGCTTAGCCTACGCCCGGTATAAAGAAAAAGTAGCAAAACGAGTGATGCGCCCAGCATAACCCACTGATCAAACTGCAGTATTCGCTCATGCACGGGCAGTGGCTGTAACAACGCCGAAATGCCGAGTATGCCCAAAACGTTAAAAATATTACTGCCCAGAATGTTGCCAATAGCCACGTCAGCGTGTCGCCTAAATGCCGCAATAACTGAAACGGTGAGCTCAGGTAAAGAAGTGCCAACCGCCACAAGAGTCAGCCCAATAACGGCTTCAGAAACACCCAACGACTCGGCAATATCGACCGCACCTTTCAAAAGCACCTGAGAACCGACAATTAACAACGCCAGACCAAACACAATGGCTGCTGCTATACGGAGCTTGGTTGTGGGCAAAGAGGTCACTTCCTGCGCCTCTGCTTTATGCAAATCTGCAGATGGTGCATTTCCGAAACGCTCGGTTCTGTATGCCCAGATCAAATAACTTACCAGCGCCAGCAACAAAATAGCGGCATCAAACCTTGCCAGCGCACTTCCCCCGACAAGCACCAGAAACAAGACTGTTCCGGCAACTACGGTAATACCGTCACGGCGCAGTACCAGCGGCTTCACTGCAAGGGGCGCGATTACAGCACACAGTCCCAAAATAAGCAGAATATTGCCGATATTACTGCCAACAACGTTACCAACAGCTATGTCCGGCCGCTCGTTTATAGCGGCATCAATTGAAACCACTAACTCAGGGGCCGAAGTACCAAACCCGACAATCAGTAAACCGCTAAGCAAAGGCGAAACACCCATACGCTTCGCAGCGGCCAGCGACCCTCGAATAAGGGCTTCACCACCCGTGGTCAACAACAAAACCCCAATAATGACGAACAACGCACTCAGCATAGCTTTAAGCTCCCGGCCAGACACTTTGACAACAAAGGCATCAATATAACCTATAAAATTACACTATAAGGCTCACTGAGATAAGCTTTAAACATCACTCTTTTGAAGCCGCATACTGGGCAAAGACTTCTTCGCCAGTCAGGTTCTTCGTCTGCTGCGAAAAAGAGTAAAACTCAGGTTTCTGCTCAATGAATATTTGTTCAGAGAACTCCCAGTCGTTATGGCCTTCGAACAACGCAAAAGGTATGGCGTAATAGTCTTCACCCTTTAAGCGATAAAACAAATGAGTACCACACTTCTTACAAAAACCACGCTCCGCCCATTCCGATGAATCGAAAACAGCTATGCTCTCATCACCTTCGAAGCTTGCCTGGTCGCCACATTCCACGGCAAAAAAAGGCCCTCCACCCCACTTCTGGCACATGCCGCAATGACACGCGCCAACACTTTTGCTTTTAATATTTGCGGATACACTGACGGATCCGCACAAGCAACTACCATGATATTTCTCTTCTTTTTTCATAATTTGTCTCCTTTAAATGCCGGCGGCAAACGAGTCAGTCCGCCGCTGCAAAATGTGCTATTTGATCTTTGTGCGCTTTAATAAAAGCAGGGCGTGCTGTAGCGCGTTCGACGTAATCGCGACAAGTTGGATACTCGGCCAGCCCGTTAAACCTATCAATAAGACGAAGGACATCCGCCATCACTATGTCAGCAACAGAAAAAGTATTGGTTAACCATTCTCGACTCACTAATACGGCTTCCATGTGCTTCAGCCGGGCTTTAAGAAAATCATCCAAATGATTGCGGCCGGGAGTTTCAGTTGTGTCACCAGAAAACTTAAATATTGACCAGGGCAGGCTTGCCGCCTCAACGGAGTTAAGCGCCGCGAACAACCATTCTGTAACCTCAACGCGACTGGATTTTTCTATTGGCATCAACGCTTCACTGAGCTCACCTAAATAAAGCAAAATAGCGCCACTTTCGAAGATTGATATGTTGCCATCAGTCAACCACGGAACCTGCCCAAACGGTTGGTTCAACAGGTGCTCGGCACCTCGTTCGCGAAAAGGGACACTGTTAACGCTATAGGGCAGTCCCGCTTCCTCCAATGCCCAACGCACTCGTATATCGCGTACATAGCCTCGCGGCATTTCGGGAACCCAGTCAAAGGTTGTAAGAATTAGTTTGTTCATCATTTATCTCCATACAGAACCTTGCAGCGCCGTGCTGGTTCATTCTTCGGATAAATTAAACTGCCACGAAACCCCATATTTATCGTTTAACCAACCGAATTTTTCGCTGAATCCGTAGTTATCCAGCGGCATCAACTCCGTTCCGCCTTTAGCTAAAGTTGTAAACGCATTCTGTATTTCGCTTTCCGATTCACACTCAACATGCAAAGACATGGAAGGCGTAAAACTGAATTTATGATCAAGGTGGCTATCTCTTGCCATAAGTTCGACACCATTGATTGTGAACCGAGCTAACTTAACCGAACCTTCCGGCTCAGGTTCATCTGCTCCGTAGTGCTGAATATCGATAATCTTCGAATTGGGAAATACCGAGGTATAAAGCTTAATAGCTTCTTCGGCTTTCCCCGCTTGTTCGCGAACAAACATTAATGTTGTCGTAATAGATTTCATTTATTCCCCCACTGACGCTATCCATTCGTCCACCACTTGCTCCAAAACAAGCAGTGGTAGCGGTATAAAACAAACTATAGGCAATCATTAGGGAAACTCTTGAAAAAATCGGACGTAATGACGGGCTATCGCTCGTTTAAATACCGTACTCGCGCTCAACCTTTGCAATGCGCACACGAAAATTGGAATACCACCGCTGATGACCAAGACGTTGAGCTTCTAGGTGTTCAGCGTTATTTTTCCAGTTTTTAATAGCGTCCAGGCTTTCCCAATATGAAACTGTAATACCCAAATCTTCCTTCACAGACTCTATGCCCAAGAATCCGGGCTGTTGTTCTGCTAACTCCACCATTCGGTCAGCCATTTCACCATAACCATTGTCGCCTTTAGTGCGGTGGCTACTGAATATAACAGCGTAATAAGGTGGTTCTGGTGTGTTTACAATTTCAGACATTGCGTTCTCCAAGTATTTAATGGACAACAAGTCAGAGACACTAACATCGACACTGCTTTAGTCAGCTAACGAACTCAGACATCGCACGACTATACGAGTGCTCACTGTCTTCAAGGCCCGCTTTAACTCCTGCTCTATTTCGCTCAGGCAAGTTCTGGCTTGCTTTCAATTTACCTGTCAGCGTTTCAACTTCTATTTCTATACCAACAATAGCCTTAACTAAGCGGTCGGTGAAATCTTGAGGAGCATCATCTACCTGCCAGGGTTCTTTCATTCCTGACTCATGCTGGTCTGTTAGTTGCGTTAAATGATGTTTCAGCCAGGTTGCATCTTCAACGATTTTCGCTTCCCCTGCAGCATGTACAGCCAAATAATTCCAGGTTGGTACAACCCGCCCGGTTTCAGCTTTAGAGGGATACCACGAGGGAGAAACGTAACCGTCAGGCCCCTGAAAAACAGCGAGCACTTGCCCTCCATCTTTCAGGCGTTGCCATACCGGGTTATTGCGTGCCACGTGACACTGAAGTGTCCCCAGAGAGTCGCTTTCTTCGCAGCTTAAATGAAAAGGAAGGTGGTTTGCCTCAATTCCATCTTCATCGGCAACAATTAATACACCAAAACCGTAATCACGAATATATTCGTGTAATTTTGCGTTGTCATCTTCCTTGAAATGCTTCGGTACGTACATTTTTATAGTCCCTTAAGGATGGTTATTCTCCGCCTCCACCTGCCACAATCCTGAATAATCTGTAACTAAATCTTCACTGCAAATTCCATCAAATATAAAAGCTTTCTAACAGATAGGTGGCAGCCAAACAAACGCCAATAAAAGCACTATTAATAACAGCCCTAACTCCCCACGGGAGACCACCGTAGGTAAGGTCCAAATACTTAGTTAACACAACCATAAGACCCATAAATACAAACCACGGTGTAAAAAAGAAGATGAATTGCCACTTAACAACACTAACCGCTATGTCATGCAGACCACCACTGACTGCAAAAGTTATTAAAACCGCGAGCCAAACCGGCAAAAAAGAACTCGCAGGTTTCATGACGTTACGCGACAGATAGTAGCCCCAAACAGGATTCCAATAATGCCAAAACTGCGTAAAAGAGCCCGCACCCAAAGCTCGCTGAAACATATTCTTCATAGAGCCCGACGCGCCTATGGCGACACCATTTCTCTTCTTTACGTACTTAGCCAAGGATACTGCTTTTTGCATATAGACTCCGTATGGTTAGCGCTTAGCTGCCCAGTTGGGTAAAAATACCAACCGCGAGCTCGGCCCAAACATACAGTAGCGCTACAACGCATAACCCCGCCCAAAGCAACCAATACTTGCTAGGTACTTTTCTTGCCACCAGCACAAACAAGCTGCTTATTGAAAGCAGCAGAGCTCCCATAACAACAAAGTCGTTAAGCTCCCAATTAACGCTTGTCGTGAACTGCATGGCAACAAACGGCACGAGTAAAATGCACCCTGAACCTACTGCAATCCAGACAAAAACGTCGTTGCGCATTATTAAGTTAGTGGTTTTGTTTTTCATGTTGAATTAACTCTTATTGGTTAATAGCTCAGCGTTCTGTTTAAGGCGCCTGTGCAGGCTGCCCCTAAAGTTTATAAAACCACAAAAAACAAATCTAAAGCTATAAAAATGATGTTAAATATTATTTCGGGCTTTGCATGTAAGGCGGTGAAATCCGCGGAATCTTGTTAAGGAGCTTAAGAAACTGAGTCATAGCTATCGCTTGCCGAGCCATTCTGATGTTCCCGTTATTTACGCTCAAGCTTGCTTACTAACACCATTAGCTTAGTCTGGTCGATTTCTACTGATGCTTCTTTATCATAAAACACAGTCAGAGTAGGATTAATAACACTCTTCCCAACTTCAACGGCCGCCTGGACCTCAACCGTCTCGCCTTGCGTTGGTGACACGGTTAATTCATAGCGAAAGTCATCACCAACCTTCATGTAAGCCATTTTACCTTCTTCCACGATCATCACTGGCGACTCAACGAGTTCACCGCTTTTAAATACTGAGCTTGAGACCCGAAAAGTATCTGCGGCTAAGCATGGCAACGATGCCAACAGTGATACCGACAGCAAATAACGCCTTGTTTTCATTTCAGTTTCCCTATGTCGGGTAGGCCATAGTGATTTTCCTCATAGTGGCTATTCAACGCTGCGTTTTCTGGAGAATGCCAGACTAATAGCGGCGAGCACTCCTGCGCACAAAAACCAGAAAACAACAATAGATAACCACACCATCATTGAAGCATCTTGAACCCCAAACTCACTAAAGACCACTGCCTGGTCGCTAAAAAAGTGTTCTAACCCCAGCCAAAACGGCGCATTAACCCAGGCTGCTAATAACGCAATGAGAAAGACAGGTTCGAGGCCCAGCTGTATAAATACGGGTGTAACAAGCGGGGGAAGATTAAGCACTAAAGCAACGATTAAAAAACGCCTAAAAAAGCGGTTGGAGGTAAACATGCTCACATCCTTTTGAGTTAACCTGGCCTTCTGCCTACCAGAGCCAACCTACCTGTATGGTTAACTGAGGGCTCGAGAAGTCGCCGCTACCCGCTGTTATTCCGGGTTCAATATAGAAGCCCCCATATTGGAAAGTGCCACTGACACCGGCGTAGTTCCAATCTTCGTCTTCATAGACCCTATAGACAACATCTTGGGTTGAGTAATAAGTAAGGGCGTTATCTTTTATTGTGGAGCTTCCGGCTATTACCTGCCAAGAACGCATTGCGCTGTCACGGTTATAGTAAAAACTGTAACCTGCCTCAATTCCGTAGGCTTTTCCCGTGTATCCAACAGCTAACTGAATTGGGTGCCCGGAAATCTCTTTTTTCATAACCAGGTTAACGCCTCCCGGCGTACCTAAAGCAACACCAAACTGAGTCTCGTCAGGCTCAGCTGCCTGCAGAGTCACAGGAAGCAGAGCAGCTATTGCAAGAAGGTATTTCATCTCATGCCTTTTTTGTTTGTTAACACTTGGCTAACACTAAATGAGAAGGAAACAAAAGGCAACGGTAGAATATGCCATGTATCATATATAGTTAGTGCCGAATAATACCCTTAATCCTTCATCACAACCTGATTTCTTCCGTCACGCTTACCTTCATAAAGTAGGTTATCGGCTCGGGTAATCAGCATATCCAAATCGTCTTCGGCCTTGGCAACAGCAACGCCAATGGTCACACTCAGCTCCAGATCATTTAACTCGTCAGTTGATGACAAGGCTTCTACATTTTGCTTAAGACGCTCAGCCACCGCCTTAGCATCGGCAGGGCTCGTATGAGGCAGCCCCACCACGAACTCTTCGCCACCAAAACGACCGATAATATCGGTTGGCCGAAGTGAGTGCTGACAAACTTCGGCTATCTTCGTCAGAATGACATCACCACGGGTGTGGCCCCAAGTGTCGTTAATACGCTTGAAGTGGTCAACGTCAATCATAAACAAGCAGAACGGAGTATCTTCCAGTCGAGATCTTTGCAGCAAAGCTTCAGCTCTTTTCATAAAGTGACTGCGGCTATCAACACCCGTGAGCGCATCATTCTCAGCGACCATGCGCAGCTGCGCCTCTAATGACTTTCGGTGTTTTATTTCCTGCAGTAACTCGCGGTTTTGATCGCGCTCTTCGTTAAGCAAGGAGTACTGCTGACGCTGCAAACGCTCTAACCGCCGCAGCGCCGTGTACCCAACAATATTGGCCATGATAAGCAACAGACCCAACCGGATTGCGCCTGTGGGAGTTACTCCTGCGTACAACATACTCGCCGCTAAAAAAGTAATACTTAAGAACAGGCTAGCCAGCGCCGCAACCGTCAACAAATTTGGAATAAGCAGATAAAAAGCCATAATAGCGACCACCACTGCGGTGATCTGCGTAAGAAGGCTTTCCGGGCGCAAAGGAACAATCAGAATAATCCCCGTTGCCAGAATCCATAATGGTAACGCGTGCAACCAAGCTTTTTCAGCATAACCACCCCGGTGACCAATAACAAAGGCTAACACCAGGCAGGAGCCCACTACCACAACGCGCATAGTCAGCAGCGAATAATACTCTTGCGTTAGCCCCAGAAGGTTGTAATCGGTAATGCCGAACATGGCAAAAATAATAGATACTAAAAGTAGCGCAAGGCGGGAATCCGACCTAACATTCGATTCAATAGAGTGGCGGTATTTTAACTCTTTACCAGCGTCAAGAAACTGACCGGTCAGCCAGTGAGTATCATTTTGCTTTTGTTGTTGTGACAAATTTTTACCTGTTAAAACGGTTTTGATTCCAGACAATAAATGTTAATTCTGACCTTTTCTCCACCGTTTTGCAGTATTTTTCTCACTCTTCCTCGTTGAGCTTCCTTTTTAAAGCCTTGAGGTTGGCGTTAAGCTCTTTAACTTCCAATCGAGACTCGCGTGCTATATCTCGCATGTCCTTAACGCGCTTTGAAATAAGAAAAATAAATATTGGTACTAGTATCCATAACAAAGCAATAGCTAAGTAGGCCAGTCCACCTATAATACCGATGCCAGCGAAAAGCGTATCTTCCATAGAGTTAGTCTCCTTTGATTCAACCTTTTAATATTTATCATATAAAAATAATATTCTATTGCTAACTCTATAAACTCTAGTCTTTCAATGCCTGAATAGATTTTTGAGTCTTACTTAGGTTTTCAGCCAACGCATCGAGTAATTTTTGATACTCCGCCGACTTCTCACCCAGCTCAGTGCGTTTTACCACAATTGCCAGTTCTTCATCTTCCTGCAGACACTTATCCAAAATGGCGTTTTTAGAATTCGCAGAGAAAAACTGAGTAAGTTCCCCTTCTATTTTGTGCAGGAGTTCTTTATCAGGGTCAGGTTTAGCCGGTAGCTCGCCTAAGTCTTTAACTACATTCTCAAATGGCTCAATATAGGAGGCTCTTTCGTTGGCAATATCATTAAGCTTACTGGCGAGGTTATCATCCCCAACCACTTTCGCTATCTCCCGGTAGTAATCCGTTGTCTCAATGACTAACTTCAGAATTTCTATACTATCGGCCTGATTATCTGTGCGTAATATCGACATTTTAATCCTTGTTTACGTTAGGCAGTGGCATATCACCTACAACAGCTTCAATAGCCTTAGGCATTACCTCGAAATTGGCCGGTGTATCGGTTTTAAACTCACCGTCAGCCTGAATGTGCTTAGCCCTGGAGGTTTTAATGCTAATTTTTCGGGCCTTTTTACAGACAACCCGTTCTGCCTTTTGCAAATTGCCGTTACGAAAATTGACTCCCAGTAATAACAACCGCCACCACCGTATTGGTTTCAAACAAAATAAGTTCAGCTGCCCATCCAACAGTGTAGAGTCATCATCGACAACGTTTCCGCCACCGTAGTAACGACCATTACCTACCGCCAGGTGAATTGCCCTTACAGACTCCTTCCAACCGTCAGCTTCTATTTGAACTTTAAAACTCTTGTTGCGCTTCATGACGCTGGTAAATGCGCCCAAATACGCAAACACGCCAAAGTATTTTTTCATTTCTGACGTCAGCTCGCGGGTTACCTCTACGCCTAAACCAACATGAGCAACATTCACAAAATAACTATTATTCACTTTTGCCAAGTTTATGCGTTCTCGCTTGTCATTAACAATAGCCTGAGCGGCTGCAACAACGTCCTGCGAAATGCCAAGAGAGCGCGCCAAGTCGTTAGCTGTTCCCATCGGTAAAATGGCCAAGGTTTGCTCGCTTTTATAGATTGACTCCAACGCCGAACTGATGGTTCCATCGCCCCCGGCAACAATCACCACTCCTTTTTTCTCACGGTAATTTTCAATGCATGAGGCCATATGAGACGGACTTTCAGTGACGCAAACCTCAACCTCAATGCCGGAGTTTCTGAGCAAGTCGGTGGCTTCAGTTAACTCCTCGGAATGACCATTACGGCTCTTCGGGTTGATAACTAACAACGCATGCTGCAATGCTTTACCTCTTCGTGTTATGCACTGCGTTAAATATAAGAGGTTTATTCCAAGGCTTCAAAGCACTGACGGAATATTTACGTTGCTGGGCAGGGTGACAGATGTGTTAAGCAAAAAGTCACACAGGAATTAGTTGTGAGTTCCTTACCGGGACTCAGAAAGTCTCTGGGGGGAACTCGTGCTCTCTCCTTAAAAAGCAAAAACTTACCCATCGATATACATTTACTATATTTCTTTACGTTCTCTTAAATGTGAAAGTATGACTTTCTACTTTTTTAAATTCCCCAGGAAACCCATTTCCTCCATCGACTCCCCCGAAAGACGTCATGCTACCGAAGTACGGAGATACAAATAGGCCACTCTCATTATTGAAGCTACTCTGCAAAATAATAAAAGTCCCAAATTTAGTCCCCCTCACCTCCTCTGGATTTATTTCTTTTAGAGTCTCCGGTAATTCTTCTTTGGGTATTACGACAACCTCTTCAGATTCAATATCTAACGACTTAACTGCTTGCTCTATGCCTGGTATATTAAAAGCGGTTGTATCAGGGTGCTCAACACATCCAGTTAATAAAAGTAGCAAAGCAGGGACGAAATACCTATTCATTAATCTCTCCCCTGAGGGTTTACATTTGTATACTGCGTCTGCTCCTTTTCACTCTAGCGGATGCGCAATATCTGGTTGTTGTTATGTAATTCACATTAAATGAGTTACACGCTGAGTACAACAAAAGGCCATGTACAACTACTTACACTCCCTTACTAATCCCCCATTCCCCTCCTCTTAATAACCCAGTAAAATCCCCTCATCATTCAACGCAGGCACAACGAATCAGCGTATGAAAACCAATTTAATTACCCTTGGCGGTTATGAAAAGTTGCAGCAGGAACTTGAGCACCTTTGGCGGGTGGAGCGCCGCGAAACCGTAGAGAAGGTGTCGTGGGCGGCGAGTCTTGGTGATAGGTCAGAGAACGCAGACTATAAATACAATAAGCAGAAGCTGCGTAAAATTGATGGTCGTATTCGCTATTTAACCAAGCGTCTGGAGCAGGTGAAGGTTGTGTATTATTCGCCGCAACAGGACGGTAAGGTGTTTTTTGGTGCCTGGGTGGAAATTGAGGACGAAGACGAGAACGTTCGCGCCTTTCAAATTGTTGGCCCGGACGAGATTTATGATCGCAAAGACGCAGTGTCTATCGACTCGCCCATGGCGCGCGCTCTGCTGAAAAAGCAGGTGGACGATGAGGCGGAGGTTAACACGCCGCAGGGCACCAAGACTTGGTTTATTAATAAGATAAGTTACCAACAGCCCGCGTAGTCAATTCGTGATAGTATTCGTCCCCATTATTTGTCGTAACGTTTTAAAACCAAGAGATGTACTATGAGCCAGATACCGCAATTACTTGCTAATGAACTGAAGGTCGACGAGCGTCAAATTGCCGCTGTTATCCAGTTGCTGGACGAAGGCTCGACGGTGCCTTTTATTGCCCGTTACCGTAAAGAGGTAACCGGCGGTTTAGACGACACGCAATTACGTCAGCTGCATCAGCGCCTTAACTACCTGCGCGAGCTGGACGACCGCCGTCAGGTAATACTGAAGTCGATTGATGAGCAAGGCAAATTAACCAACGAACTGGCTCAGAGCATTAAAACTGCCGATTCGAAAACCGAGCTGGAAGATTTATACCTGCCCTACAAACCTAAGCGCCGCACTAAAGGCCAAATTGCTATTGAAGCAGGCATTGAGCCGCTGGCAGATCTACTGTGGAAAGACCCAACGCAGAACCCGGAACAAGCCGCAACTGACTACATTGACGCTGACAAAGGCTTTGCTGACGCCAAAGCGGTATTAGACGGTGCCCGCGCCATTTTAATGGAGCGCTTTGCCGAGCAGGCGGAGTTGCTTAAGCGTTTGCGCTCACACTTGTGGCAGAACGCGCACTTAACCAGCACCGTTGCTGCGGGTAAAGAAAAAGAAGGCGCTAAGTTCCGCGACTACTTTGAGTTTTCTGAGTTATTCAAAACTATTCCCTCGCACCGCACGCTGGCGTTGTTGCGTGGTCGTAACGAAGGCTTTTTGCAGCTTTCTATGGACGCTGACCCGGGTAGTGAAGACAAAACCTCCGGCTCGCACTGCGAAGTCATTATTGCCGACTTCCTGAACTTTGAGCACAAAGGTCGTGCTGCCGATGACTGGCTGCGTCAGGTGATTCAGTGGACCTGGCGGGTGAAACTGTCGCTGCACATGGAAACCGAACTTATGGCTCGTGTGCGTGAGCGTGCCGAGGAAGCGGCTATTCAGGTATTTGCCAGCAACTTAAAAGACTTACTGATGGCGGCACCCGCAGGTGCTAAAACCACTATGGGGTTAGACCCGGGTGTTCGTACGGGTGTTAAAGTTGCGGTAGTGGATGAAACCGGTAAAGCGGTTGCCACCAACACGGTATTCCCGTTTCAGCCGCAAAACCAAATGGATAAAGCCATGCGTACGCTGGCGACCTTGTGCAAGCAGTACAAGGTTGAGCTTATCAGCATTGGTAACGGCACTCACTCGCGCGAGACCGACAAAATGGTCGGTGACATGCTGAAGCAGCACAGCGAAATTAAAGCCACCAAGGTTATAGTCAACGAGGCCGGTGCGTCGGTTTACTCAGCATCTGAGCAGGCAGCGCAGGAATTTCCGGATATGGACGTATCACTGCGTGGCGCGGTGTCTATCGCCCGCCGCTTACAAGATCCGCTAGCCGAGCTGGTTAAAATTGAGCCTAAATCGATTGGTGTGGGCCAGTACCAGCACGACGTTAGCCAGTCGCAACTGGCACAAAGCCTGGATGCCGTGGTTGAGGACTGTGTAAACGCAGTGGGTGTGGATGCCAACATGGCTTCTGCGGCTTTGCTTCAGCGCGTTTCAGGTTTGTCGAAAACGCTAGCGAAAAACATTGTCGATTACCGCGACGCCAACGGTGCCTTTGCTAACCGTAAACAATTACTTGATGTGCCACGCATGGGGCCAAAAGCCTTTGAACAGGCGGCAGGTTTTATGCGCATTAATAATGGCGAACAGCCGTTAGATGCCTCAGCGGTTCACCCGGAAGCCTATTCAGTGGTAGAACGCATGGCAAAAGCAAATGACTTGCCGGTACAAGAGCTGATTGGCAACCACTCATTGGTTAAAAGCCTGAACGCGGCGGACTATACAGACGAGCGCTTCGGCCTGCCAACGGTAACGGACATTTTGGCTGAACTGGAAAAACCGGGCCGCGACCCCCGCCCTGAGTTTAAAACCGCGGAATTTAAAGAAGGCGTTGAGAAAGTCAGCGATCTGAAGCCCGGCATGTTGCTGGAAGGCGTGGTAACTAACGTGGCGAACTTTGGTGCCTTTGTGGATGTTGGCGTGCATCAGGACGGCCTGGTTCACATTTCAGCACTGGCCGATAAGTTTGTCAGCGACCCGCGTGAAGTAGTGAAAGCCGGCGACATTGTGAAGGTAAAAGTTCTGGAAGTAGATATTGAGCGTAAGCGTATTGGTTTAACCATGCGTTTAAGCGATGAAGCGCCTGCCAACACCTCAGCTGACAAGCCTAAAACGAAAGCCGGTAACGGGCCTAAGAAAAAACCTTCCGGTAGTAGTGGTCGTGCGCCACAGCCACAAAACTCGGCTATGGGTAGCGCATTGGCAGATGCCTTTGCAAAAGCGAAGAAAAATTAAAACGGAATAAAGAGAGACGTTAAGCAGTAGCGCTGAATGAGTCCACGGATGGACGAACACGCTTATCGTAGAAAGAGGCTATCATCTCGCCTCGTTCAGGCGATGACAGAGTCTTTTTGCCCTGTTCAGCAGGTGCTGCGGCGTCGACGCCATTTGACTGGCTGTCACCTTCGCTTTTGTTTGCACCTTCCAGGCTTTTGTTAAACGGCGCATTAATACTAATATCCGGGTTTGGCTCTTCGCTCTTTTCACCACCCTGGCCTGACTCAATTTGCATTTGGGCTAATTCAGCCCGCGCTTGAGTTGCTTTATTGGTTGCTTCAGACGCTATCGCTCTGTCTGCCGGTGAAGGTTGCGCCGGTGCCATAGCTGCACGACGAACCACCTGCATTTTCTGGATAGTAGCTTGTGGGTCACCATTAACCGGGCTAACGTCTATCTGAACTTCACCGCCAACAGCATAAGACTTGCCATCGGGTCCTCGCTCATATTCGTACGAAGGTGAGCTGGCATACTGACCACCAACGGCAGCGTGAGCCTGTTCGTGCACACGAACTTCCTGGTCACGGCTTTTCAGTTCATCGACTTTCTCAATTTCTTCTTCACTGAGTTTTTGCTGATTTTTTTCAGCTTCATCGGTGACTTCCTTGCTGGCTTTGTCGGTGGCTGTTTTGTCATCACCTTTGCCATCATTCTTGCCGTCGGCTTTTCGGTCGGCCTGAGTATTCGGTTTATTACTGGATTGGTCAGATTTGGCAGGTTCTTTCACCAACGGCCGCTCAAAATTATCCCTGTTCATCGACTCCGCAGGTGGAGCCGACGTTACAGGAATAGGCGGTAACGCTGGTGAGATATTCATGTTAGAACATTAAGCGTTGGTATCGATCATTGTGCCCAACACTTCGTCAGCAGTTTCTACTGTACGAGTGTTTGCTTCAAAATTGGTCTGCCCCTGATTCAGAGAAACAAGAGAGTCCGTTGTGCTTGTAGCCGTTACGCTTTGGCTCGTTTCAGATGCGGATTCTGTCGCTGTCTGAGCACCATTAACATTGGCATTGTCCTGCTGCTGAACGTCATTGCGCCCAGATGCAGAAGCTGAAGCAATTTCCTGGCTAGCCTGAGAAACTTGCTGGTTTGCACGTTGCATACCTTGCAAGCCTGAGTTCATTGCTGCACCAATTTCCATAGTCACTCCTAATCACGCGCTGCGCGTGTTACTGCGAATGTACTTGTCAGTATCGGTCATATTTTAAACATTTTCAAGTACTGACAAGTACCGTTCATCGCAATTTTCAGCCGGCTTTATGCGTGTTGTTGAATCTGGTTCAGCAAGGCTTTCCATGAGCGTTTCTGCACTTCTAAGGCTTCTTTCATTTCATCGACCTGCTTTTTCAGCACGTCAATATCATGGTTCACATGCTCTTTTAACGCTTTAGTTTTCGTGTCCAAAAGCTTTTTACGAGCCTGATAGTAAGCCTTCAAATGCTGACCCATTTGATCATAGTGCTCCTGAGCCCTTTCAAACAGCGAATCCGGTGCTGCTTTAGCTTTCTGCTGAGCGCGTTTTAACTGCATTTGCAGCTTCGCCCGCTCTACCTGATACGGCGAGCTGCGCTTTAAGTTTTTCGCCAGACCCAGCCATTTACTGGCAACAATGAGCCATTTGGTCGGGTCAAAATGCCACCAGCGAATGCCGTTACGATAGTCCGCAGCAAAAATGTGGTGATAATTATGGTAGCCCTCGCCAAAGGTTAAAAAAGCCAGCACGCCGTTGTCGCGTGCCGTATTTTTGTCGGTATAAGGTTGTTTACCCCAAATGTGCGCCAGCGAGTTAATAAAGAAGGTTGTGTGGTGGTTCAGCACCAGGCGCAATACGCCAATAACCAGTAGCCCGGCCCATACGTCGCCCAGCATAAAGCCAGCGGCAATTGGCCAACCAAAGTTAACAAATAAGGTCAGTGGCAAGTAATACTTATGCTGCCACATAACAATTGGATCTTTCTGTAAGTCCTGAACATTGTCGTAGTCGGTATAACGACTGGCCTGATATTCACGGATCATCCAGCCTATGTGCGAGTACCAGAACCCTCGCTTAGCGGAATACGGGTCTTTGTCGTTGTCATCAACATGTTTGTGATGTTCACGATGATCAGAAGACCAGTGAAGCGCACTGTTTTGCAGTGCGACAGCACCACCAATAGCAAAAATAAAGCGAATTACGGGGTTGGCATCGTAAGTACGGTGCGCCCATAAGCGGTGGTAGCCCGCGGTAATCGATAGCCCGGCGAAACACGCCGTGCCTAACATAACCCACCAAAATGCGGCACCAATACCTACGCTGTACGCGTATAAAGGCACGCCAACAAGGGCGACGATAAAAGTAATGGCAAAAACTAAGGTGTTTAACCAGATAATGGGGGGCTTTTCAGAAATCTGTTGCATGCATATAACCTAAAACAATCAAATAAAGGCAGGTGACAAAACAGCGTACACCTGTTCGCTGAATGTACGTGTTTCTCGGTCAAATTACAAGCGGTAAAAGTGTAAAAAGCTGTGTTATCATTCTTTACACACACGCATAAATAAACGAACACTATGGCCGGAATTCGCGCAAAGCAGAAAGAGAAAACCCGACAGGCGTTAATTAACGCGGCAATGAACCAATTAAGCGCCGAAAACGGGTTCTCCAGCTTAAGCTTACGCGAAGTGGCACGCGAAGCCGGTATTGCCCCTACGTCTTTCTACAGACACTTTCGTGACATGGATGAGTTAGGACTCACTTTGGTTGATGAGTGCGGTCTGGCATTACGTCAGTTGCTTCGTCAGGCGCGCCAGAGAATCGAGTCCGGCGGTTCCATTATTAGGGTATCCATTGAAACCTTTATGCAATTTGTGGCGGACAATACTGCGACCTTCCGGCTGTTGTTGCAGGAACGTTCCGGCCGCTCGCGCAGTTTCCGTTTAGCCGTAGTGCGCGAAATTGATCACTTTAAAGCAGAGCTGGAGGACTACTTAGTAAATGAGCAGTCCTTTACCCGAGAGCTGGCCGAACTGCAATCCGATACCATAGCTAAAATTGTATTCAGCGCCGGGGCCGACTGCTTCGATGTTGATGAAGAAGAACGCGAAATTATTACCGAGAAAACAATTCAGCAAGTTCGCCTGGTTGCCAGAGGCGCCGAAGCGACTCGCCGATTATTAAAACGAGAGTCATAGAAAAACAACTTTAAACAGACAGAACACTGGAGACTTATATGCTTTTACGTGCTGTAAGCGGTATGGCATTGGCAGTTTGGGCGGTTAATTTAGACGCCCGCGAAATGTCGCTAATAGATACCGTAACCACCAAAGCCATTCGTTCAGCTCAATTATCGCCGGATGGGCAATTCACGGCTGTTATCCGCTCTACGCCCCGTACTCCGTACGAAGACGACGACGGTTCCAGCTACCGTGAGTTAGTACTTATTAACGCTGATGGCGAAGAAACTTCTTACCTGAGCAAAGATAAAAAGTTCAGCCGGGTCAGTTTTGGGCCACAAAGCGAGTACCTGTACTTTACCGCTAAAGAAGAAGGTGACGAGTACCAGGAATTATATCGCATGCCAGTACGCGGAGGCGGTGTTCAGTCAGTCTTTGAATTTGAAGGTAACATTGGCAGCTACGCACTGAGCGATGACGGTGAGCAACTGGTCTTTTTATCTTCAGGCGCAAAGGACAGTGACAAGAAAAAGCTTTCGAAAAAGGGCTTTAAAGCTGAAGTGTACGAAGAAGATTTAACCTACACTCAGGTTTACCATGTTTCTCTGGGTGACGAAGAGGCAGAAGCCAAAGCGGTTACCGCCGAAGACCAGCACGCGCTTTCGGTTAGCTTCCACCCGAATAACGAACAGTTACTGGTTCGTACCGCACCAACTTCGCTTATTGACGACAACTACATGAGCAGCCAGTATCATTTGATTGGTCTGGATGGCGAAGTTGTTAATTCGTTCGAAAGCGAAGGCAAACTGGGGCGTGCTGAATTTTCGCCGGATGGTCGTTATCTGGCTATGATCCGCGCGGCGGACTACAACGACCCGTCTGCCGGCACTTTATTTGTTTATGACACCCGCGAACAAGAGCACCGCAATGTTCTGCCGGACTACAAAGGCTCTATCAAGGACTTTAGCTGGCGGACGGATGAAGAGATTATCTGGTTAGGCCATCGCGGCACGGAGTCAGAAGTTCAGGCGTTGACGCTTAAATTCCTGGAAAGCCGTAGCCTGTTAGAAACTGGCGAAGCCATTTTCACCAGCCTGGACGGCGAAGCGGGCAAGTCAGAATTTGTGCTGACGGGTCATCGCCCCAGCCATCCAAACGAAGCCTTTAAGTACAACAACGGTCGTCTGGAGCGTTTAACGGATTCTAACCCCTGGTTAGCAGATGTTGAAATGCCGCGTCAGGAAACCATGACCTACGAAGCTCGTGACGGGCTTAGGCTGGAAGGCATTGTGGTTTATCCGACAGACTACGAAGAAGGCAAACGCTACCCATTAATGATGGTGATTCACGGCGGTCCTGAGTCGCACTACAGCAACGGCTGGTTAGACCGTTATGGTTCGCCGGTTAAGCACGCTGCCGCCAAAGGTTATGCGCTGTTCTTCCCGAATTATCGTGGCAGTACCGGACGCGGAGTTGAGTTCTCCAAACTGGGTCAGAACGACTACGCAGGTAAAGAGTTCGATGACATTGTCGATGCTAAAAAACACCTCGTTGATATCGGCCTGGCGGATGAGTCAAGCGTCGGTATTACCGGCGGTTCTTATGGCGGCTTTGCATCAGCCTGGGGCGCAACGGCACAGACCGAGCACTTTGCTGCCAGCGTCATGTTTGTCGGTATCAGCAACAACTTATCTAAGTTTGGTACCACTGACATTGCGAAAGAAATGCACGCGGTACACGCGCGCAGCTACCCATGGGACAAGTGGGAATGGTACTTAGAGCGCAGCCCAATTTTCCACGCAGAAAAGGCCCGCACGCCAATTCTTATCATGCACGGTAAAGAAGACACCCGTGTACACCCTTCTCAGTCAATGGAGCTCTACCGTTACCTGAAGACTCACGGTAACGTGCCGGTTCGCTTAGTGCTTTACCCCGGCGAAGGCCACGGTAACCGTAAAGTTGCAGCACAGCTGGACTACAGCATGCGTCTAATGCGCTGGATGGATAGCTTCCTGGTTGAGAAAGCCGAAGAGAAACCATCGTTTGAGCTGCCACACGCTGAGCAGCTGAAGTAAGAATACCTCTAATAAAAAGCCGGGAGCTGTGAAGCGTCCCGGCTTTTTTGTTCCTTCAACTTCTTTATTTACCGGCGACAGCTCGCCAAATTTCTTTCCAGCCTGGTTCTTTACCATAGTACTGAATGCCCATGGCGAATAAACGCCCGGCAACACTACGCATCCAGTAAACGAAGGCCGCCAGCAATACCAGGCTCAGCAACCACTCCCATACTGCAACGTCAGTTTGCAGCAAGCGCGCAGGCATCATTGCGAATGAACTGATCGGAATAATGCTCATCACCGTTGCGATGGTGGAGTCTGGCTCACCAATCACACTGAAGCTTAAAAACACCGGCAACAGCGGTACCAGCATTACGGTACTGCGGGACGAGTGATTCGGGTCATCAATAGTTGCCGAAAAGCCAGCCAGCATGGCGTTGATTAAAACTGTTCCCAGCACCACAAAGATAATACTGAGCAGAGTCGTTCCCACGCCCCAGTCCAGGCCCGAACCACCGTCTTCTGAAAAGGCGGCGATCACCATGCTCACGCCCAGAATCATTAATCCAATAAAGGTCATGGATTTAATACTGTGCAGCGTAATACCAATTATTTTTCCGTCCATCCACTGCGTAGGTGTCACAATCGTCAGCAACTGTTCCGTCACACGTTGCTGCTTCTCGGCAGTAATCGACATCATCATCAATCCAAAACCGGTGAAAACGCCGACCATGATCACCATCAGTAACATGGTGGCGGAAGCGTCGCTGGCATCGTCTATCGAAGCGTCTTCGCTTTCTTCAATAGCAAAGGTTATGTCGGGTTTCTCATTAATGACTGTGCGCTCTTCCGGCGTCAGTGACAGTTGTTGAATACGAAGAGTCTGCAACTGCTCCTGCAGCTCGCTGCGTAACTCCTGCTGCCAGCTTTGTGACTTCTTCACCCAAACCTTAGCGGTTAACTCGGGTGTAATCACAATCAAGGTATCTAAGTCTTCTGGTAGCTGCGTTTGCCACTTTTCCACTTCCATGGTGCCGGCGCTACGAAGGGTTAAGTCTTTTGGCGCCTTGAATTCCCACGCCTGCGGCTTACCTTCCTGATAGAAAATAGCGCCCTGGTATTCATCGGAAAAAATTTGGGTAATAGCTCCCCAACCAGCACTCACCGCAAAAATCACCACTAAAAGCGCAATGGAAAACAGCTCCTGCTTCCACTTAAAAAAGCGTTTGAATTCCCACCAGGCAATAGCTTTTAACTGTTGTAAGTAACTGACTTTCATGACTGCACCTCCCCGGTTTGCTTACGTATCGTGTCCAGGTACAAGTCATGTAACCCCGGCTGAATAGGTGCAAAAGCCTTTATCGGCACCTGCTGTGCTAGCTGCGGCCACAACTGCTCAATATCGGCGTCCTTGTTAAACGTCAGTTCAACCTGCTCGTCGTTTACTTTATGAACTGAATCGACCTGTTCCACTGCCGCCCAGTTTTCCATTGCAAGCTGGGCATTGGTGGTCACCCGGTAAACCGGTTCCGGTAGTAAAGTATTGCGAATTTCCTGAAGGCTTCCCTGCGCAACAGCCTGGCCTTTATTCATTAACAGCATGGTATCGGCTAAACGTTCTACCAATGCCATCTGGTGCGCACTCAGCACCACGGTTTTGCCGCGCTCGCGCAGCTCACTAAGTACCGTCAGCACATGTTCCTGATTCACCGGATCCAAACCTGAAAACGGCTCGTCAAGAATCACCAACTGTGGGTCATGCAGCAAGGTGGCTATAAGCTGCACTTTTTGCTGGTTACCTTTAGACATCTGACGCAACGGCTCGTCTTTACGATCCGTCAGTTCAAACCGTGCCAGCCAGCTGTCAATATCGCCACGTATGTCGCTCAGCTTCAGTCCGCGCAGACTGGCAATGTAATTAAGGTTATCGAGAATGGAGCGGTCCTGATACAAGCCACGGTCTTCGGGTAAGTAAGCAAAGTCGTGGTAAGTCAGGTCTATGGTTTGACCGTTGTTCTCAACCACAATTTCGCCTTGGTCGGGGTGCGTCAAACCAACCAGCATACGAACTAAAGAGGATTTACCGGCACCATTGGGACCAAGCAGAGCCTGAATTTTTCCGGGTTGAATATCGAGTGATATTGCATCTACCGCCGTAACCGTGCGATAGCGCTTAGTGACATTATTAACTGAAAGGCGCATGTTGTTTTTCTGTTATTAGAATGTGGCGCCTATCTTAGAAACACAAAGGGCCCGTAACAAGTGTTACGAGCCCTTTAATTTGTTTCAAACTGTGACTTTACAGTTGCGGGCCTGCCGCTACCAGCGCTTTACCGTTATCGGTGTCGGTAAACTTCTCGAAGTTAGCAACGAAACGCTCAGCCAGGTCTTTGGCTCGCACATCCCACTCACCTGCGTCTTCGTAGGTGTTACGCGGGTCTAAGATGCTGCTGTCTTCAACGCCGGCTAACTGAGTTGGCATCGCTAAGTTGAAGTATGGCAGTTCGACAAATTCCGCGTCTTCAATCGAGCCGTCTAAAATAGAGTCGATGATAGCGCGGGTCGCTTTAATAGAAATGCGCTTGCCGGTACCGTTCCAGCCAGTGTTAACCAGGTAAGCTTCTGCGCCAGCCGCTTCCATACGCTTCACTAATACTTCCGCGTACTGAGTTGGGTGCAGACTTAAGAACGCCGCGCCAAAACAACTGGAGAACGTTGGCGTAGGCTCGGTTACACCGCGCTCGGTGCCTGCTAATTTGGCGGTAAAGCCAGATAAGAAATGGTACTGCGCCTGCTCTTTAGTCAGCTTAGACACCGGAGGCAATACGCCAAAAGCGTCAGCCGTCAGGAAAATCACCTTTTTCGCGTGACCCGCTTTAGACACCGGCTTCACAATGTTTTCTATGTGATGAATTGGGTAAGAAACACGCGTGTTTTCTGTTTTTGAGTTGTCGTCGAAATCAACAACACCATTTTCATCAACAGCAACATTTTCCAGCAGAGCGTCACGGCGAATGGCGTTATAAATATCCGGTTCAGCTTCTTTCGACAGGTTAATGGTTTTCGCGTAACAACCACCTTCAAAGTTGAAGACACCGTCGTCGTCCCAACCGTGCTCGTCGTCACCAATCAGTGCGCGTTTCGGGTCAGTCGACAACGTCGTTTTACCTGTGCCTGACAAGCCAAAGAAAATAGCCACATCGCCTTTTTCACCGACGTTGGCAGAGCAGTGCATAGAAGCAATACCTTTAAGCGGCAGGAAGTAGTTCATCATTGAGAACATACCTTTCTTCATTTCGCCGCCATACCAGGTGCCGCCAATCAACTGAATTTTTTCAGTTAAGTTAAACGCCACAAAGTTTTCAGAATTCAGCTCTTGTTCTTGCCACTTAGGATTAATGCACTTTGCGCCATTCATGACCACGAAGTCTGGTTCAAAATTTTCCAGCTCTTCTTCGCTTGGGCGAATGAACATGTTTTTTACAAAATGTGCCTGCCATGCCACTTCAGTAATGAAGCGAACCGCAAGACGTGTATCTTCGTTAGCACCGCAATAGGTGTCAACCACAAACAGACGTTTGTGCGACAACTGCTCAGTAACCAAACCTTTCAGTTCATTCCAGGTTTCAGTCGACAATGGTTTGTTGTCGTTCTTGCCCTGGTCAGCCCACCAGACGGTATCGCGAGTCGTGTCGTCGCGAACAATGTATTTGTCTTTGGGGGAACGTCCGGTAAAAATTCCTGTATCAACAGCAACCGCTCCAAGGTCCGTTACCGTTCCTTTTTCATAACCTTGCAGGTCATCGCGAGTTTCTTCTTTGAACAGCAGGTCATAGGACGGATTATGGACGATTTCTTCGACATCGGTGATGCCGTAGCGGCTCAGATCCAGATTTGGCATGACGTAAGGCTCCTGAGATTACGGTCTTGTTCGTTAACGTTAACAGCAGTAGCACCGCGCAAAGCATCCTGTTTTGCTGCTGGTTTACTGGTCAATTTTCAGGCCGCGAATGTTAACCCGATTCAGGTAAAAAAGATAGAGCAAAATTTTGTCAGTTCGATAGAATGCCCGCCTGACTTAAGCAAGCAGCAGTGGGTTTCTGATCATTTATGCGTGATTCTTTTCACAGCCGAATTGGCTTTATACTAGCAGCCGCGGGCTCGGCCGTTGGTCTGGGCAACATTTGGGGCTTTCCGACACAAGTGGCAAACCACGGTGGCGGCGCCTTCCTGCTGGTCTATCTTTGCGTAATCTTTATACTTGCCATACCCGCCTTATACAGTGAAATGCTTATTGGGCACAGCGCTCAGGCGAATCCGGTTCGCTCATTAACGCAGCTATCTGAAGGTCGCGCCCGCCCCATTGGTCGCCTAATGGGTTACCTGAATGTACTGGGCTCGTGCTTAATGCTGAGCTTTTACCACGTGGTTGCCGGCTGGATGTTGGTTCACGCTCTGGGCTTTTTGGCACGCGGTTTTGGCATTGAAGTTGCCGCCGAATTTTTGCTTAATAGCTCACTCACCCGCGACTTAATTTTTACCGCTGTATTTTTGCTGGCCACAGCTTATGTGGTTTTTCAGGGGGTGGAAAAAGGCATTGAACGCTGGTCGAAACGGCTGATGCCAACCCTGGTTGTTTTACTGGTTGCCCTTATTGCTTACATGCTGACGTTACCCGGGGCTGACGAAGGGCTGCAGAAATACTTAGTGCCCGACTTCAGCCTCATGACCGACACCAGCATTTTGGTTGCGGCTATGGGCCAGGCCTTCTTCTCGCTTTCTATTGGCCTGGGCGGCATGATGATTTACGGCTCTTACCTGAAGCCTGGTGCTAATTTAGGCCGCTTAAGTTTATCCGTAGCTGCGCTGGACACCTTTATTGCGTTCTTAGCTGGCCTGCTCATTATTCCCGCTTTATACGCTGGTATTCATCTGGGCGTTAATGTCGGTGAAGGTTCCCAGCTTATTGGCGAAGGCCAGCTCATTTTTGCGGTATTGCCAGAGCTCTTTAACAGCATGGGCGTAGCCGGACCTTTCGTTGCTTTCGCATTCTTTATCTTACTCAGTATCGCCGCTTTGACTTCAACCATTGCTCAGGCCGAAGTCCCGGTCTCTTACTGCATTGAAGAACGTGAGCTAAAACGCCCTGCGGCAACGGCTTTATCACTGGGGGTTATCGCAACCTTCTCGCTGTTATTAATCTTGTTTTTTGAGCCGCTGTTTGGCTGGGTTGTCACGGCAGTTACTCAGTTTCAGTTGCCGCTGTCAGGGTTATTCTACTTGCTGGTGGTCGGTTGGTTATGGCACCGCAGCAACCACTTAAAAGCTATTGCTGCGGGAAGTCTCGGTTTAACTTTATTACGCTGGCATATTCGTTATTTATGCCCGGTGCTAATGAGCATTGTGTTTTATCACGTCGCTTTTAGTTAAACCAAGTTAACTTTTACCGGGACGTTTTCCGGAAAATTTTTGCCCTAATGCTGACGCCACCCGGGCGTCAGTGAATCCGGAAACGTCGCCGCCGTGTAAAGCGACCTCTTTCACCAGCGACGAAGAAATAAACGAGTTTTCCTCTGCCGGTGTTAAAAAGACACTTTCCAGGTTCGGGTCTAAACGCCGGTTCATGTTGGCTAACTGGAACTCATATTCAAAGTCTGAAACCGCCCGTAACCCTCGAATCAGCACCGTTGCATCGTACTCATGCGCAAAGTCCACCAATAACCCGGAAAAGCCTACGACGGTGACATTATCGAGGTCTTCAGTGACCTGCTGCGCTAATAAAACGCGTTCTTCCAGACTGAATAGTGGCTTCTTGCTCGGGCTTTCTGCAATACCCACCACAATTTCACTAAACAGAGTTGAAGCACGCTCAATTAAGTCGGCGTGGCCGTTTGTAATAGGATCAAAAGTCCCCGGATAAATTGCTCGGCGGTGCATAGCGTCTCCTAAACCGTGATTGAGCCATTCTTAATTTTCAATAAAGAGTACACGCAAGTGCACACTAAACAAAAGCCCGATATTCAAATTAAGGATGCGAGTTACGACTAACATCAGTAAACTAGAGGGTAATTTACGTTTTCAAATAGTGGAGTAAAAAGATGAGCTCAGCCTTTTATCAGCAATTGGCCGACCAACTGGCCGAAACCAAAGCCGAAGGCCTTTACAAGAAAGAACGTATTATCAGTTCGGACCAAAGCTCGGAAATTACGGTTAATGACCGCAAGGTACTCAACTTCTGCGCCAACAACTACTTAGGGCTGGCAAACCACCCGGACTTAATTAAAGCCGCCAAACAGGGCCTGGACGAGCATGGCTTTGGTACGGCTTCTGTCCGTTTTATTTGCGGCACTCAGGATATTCACAAAACGCTGGAACAAAAACTGAGCGAGTTTTTGGGCACTGAAGACACCATTTTGTATTCATCATGTTTTGATGCGAACGGTGGCTTATTCGAAACCCTAATGGGCCCGGAAGACGCTATTATTAGTGACGAGCTTAACCACGCCAGCATCATTGACGGTATTCGTCTGAGTAAGTCCAAGCGCTACCGCTACAAAAACAACGACCTGGAAGATTTGGAAGCACAGCTTAAACAAGCTGACGCGGACGGCGCACGCCACAAATTAATTGCTACCGACGGTGTGTTCTCTATGGACGGCGTTATTGCCAACTTAAAAGGCATTTGCGACTTAGCCGACAAATACGACGCGCTGGTGATGATGGACGACTGCCATGCCACTGGCTTCTTAGGTGAGAACGGTAAAGGTACGCATGAATACTGCGACGTGATGGGTCGTGTCGACATTATCACCGGCACCTTAGGTAAAGCTCTGGGCGGTGCATCTGGTGGTTACACTTCAGGCAAGAAAGAAGTGATTGACTGGTTACGCCAGCGCTCACGCCCTTATTTATTTTCTAACTCAGTAGCGCCAGCCATTGTGCAGGCATCGATTCGTGTACTGGATATGCTGGCCGAAGGCCATGAGCTGCGCAGCCAACTGTGGGAAAATGCCAGCTACTTCCGTGAGCAAATGACTAAAGCCGGCTTTACTTTGAGCGGCGCGGATCACGCTATTATTCCGGTCATGGTAGGCGATGCCAAACTGGCCTCAGAAATGTCGGACCGCCTGTTAGAAGAAGATATTTATGTGATCGGCTTTTCGTTCCCTGTCGTTCCTAAAGGCAAAGCCCGTATCCGCACACAAATGTCGGCGGCTCACACACGCGAACAACTGGATCGCACCATTGAAGCCTTTACCCGCATTGGTAAAGAGCTGGGTGTGATTTAAGGAGTAAAGAATGAAAGCTTTGTCAAAATTGCACGCAAAACCGGGCATCTGGATGACCGACGTTGAAAAGCCCGAGTGTGGCTACAACGATTTGCTGATTAAAATTAAGAAAACCGCCATTTGCGGAACCGACGTTCACATTTACAAATGGGACGACTGGTCGCAGAAAACCATTCCGGTGCCTATGGTAGTGGGTCACGAATACGTGGGTGAAGTTGCCGCTATGGGTGACGGTGTTCGCGGCTTTGAGATTGGTGACCGCGTTTCCGGCGAAGGCCACATTACTTGTGGTCACTGCCGTAATTGTCGTGCCGGCCGTCGTCATTTGTGCCGTAACACCTATGGCGTTGGCGTAAATCGCCCTGGCGCTTTCGCAGAATACTTAGCACTACCGGCTGAAAACGCCTTCAAACTGCCAGATGACGTCACTGACGAAATGGCGGCGGTATTCGACCCATTCGGCAATGCCGTTCACACCGCTCTGGCTTTTGACCTGGTGGGCGAAGACGTACTGATTACTGGCGCCGGCCCTATCGGCATTATGGCAGCAGCCGTTGCCCGTCATGTGGGCGCACGCCATGTGGTTATTACTGACGTAAATGAATACCGTCTAGACTTAGCTCGTAAAATGGGCGTTACCCGCGCAGTGGACGTTAGCAAAGAAAAACTGTCTGACGTCATGACTGAGCTCGGCATGAAGGAAGGCTTTGACGTGGGTCTGGAAATGTCAGGCGTACCTTCAGCGTTTTCACAAATGCTGGAAGCTATGAACCACGGCGGCAAGGTCGCCATGCTGGGCATTCCGCCAGAGAACGTCGCCATTGACTGGAATCAGGTCATTTTCAAAGGCCTGGTCATTAAAGGTATTTACGGTCGTGAAATGTTCGAAACCTGGTACAAAATGGCCAGCTTACTGCAGTCAGGACTGGATATTTCACCGATATTAACGCACGAAATGCCCATAGATGACTTTGAGAAAGGTTTTGAAACCATGATTTCAGGCCAGTCGGGCAAAGTCATACTGAACTGGGACTAATAGGTAAATGAGCAATTATCAGCTAATGGAATTACCCATCGCCGTTGAGCATTGGCAAAATAACGAAGCGGTTTTTGTTGATATCCGTGACCCGCAGTCTTTTGCTGCGGGGCATATTCCGGGTTCTCAACACCTGGATAACAGCAACCTGCCGCAATTCCTGAACTCAGTTGATAAAAACCAAAAAGTGATTGTGGTTTGCTATCACGGCATTAGCAGTCAGGGCGCCGCTGACTACATAGCAGGCAACGGTTTCACCGATGTGCACAGCATGGACGGTGGCTATACGGCCTGGTCCATGTCTTTTCCTGAACACACTGAAAGGACCTAAACCATGCGACGATTGCTCAGCAGCCGCGACTCAGACTGGATGCACAAGCTGTATCAGTATCTACGTCAGCAAGGCATGCCAGTCAGCGTTACCGAACGCGGTGAGCAATTGGAATTGTGGTTACACCAAAGCAGCTATGAAGCCGCTGCTAAGACATTGATTCAACAGTTTAAAGATAACCCGGAGCTAGCCGCTGAACCGGTACAGGAGAAGGCTGCCACGGCATCGCATTCAACCTCTTTGTCTTTTAGTTTACTGAAACAAAGTGGCTGGTTAACGCGTATCGTTGCGGTATTGACCTTGCTGGTATTTGCAGCCATTCAGATGTACCCGGAAACCATTCTGGATACGCTAAAAATCAGCATCTACTTTTCAGCTCTGCCTTATGAGCAGCCGTGGCGCTTTATTACCCCGGTACTCATGCACTTTACGGCGCTGCACCTGGTGTTTAACTTGTTCTGGTGGTGGTATCTGGGTGGACGAGTTGAGCGCTCTCTCGGGTTCTCCTGGTTACTGGCTCTGCTGTTATTTTGTGGCATTACAGCCAACGTTATTCAGTATTTATTTAATGGACCTAACTTTGGCGGCCTGTCAGGGGTGGTTTATGGCTTGCTTGGCTTTTGCTGGGTATACAGCTTTAACCGCCCAACCCCGCTTTATCTGCCACCGGGCCTTATTATCTTTATGCTGCTTTGGCTGGTCATTGGCTACACCGACATGTTGTGGGTCAATGTGGCCAACGAGGCGCACTTAGCCGGACTCATTTCCGGCTGCTTTGCCGGCTTTGTGGTGCGTTGGTTAAACCCTAAAATACGGCAACTCTACTGATAAATGTATTTAGTGAAAATAACATCGCGGATAACCGGGTTACCCGTTTCCTGCTGCATGAGTTCCTGCGCTCGCTCCACACACTTTAAGCGCAACTGATCACGGCCGGTCATCGTCCTGACCTGACGTTCGGTTGCGGTACTTAAAATTGAGACAAAGGCATTGCGCAATAACGGCGCGTGATGCTCAACCACACTAATGTAGCTGGGGTCAGGCACCATCACTTCAATGGCGACTCGAATAAACCCAAGCCGGTAATCATTACCTTCTTTCAGGTAATTCGTGGTGATGTCCGGTTCAAAACCATAGTAAGAGACATCCTGTGCTGAGGCAGAAGAAACACTGCTGCACCAAAGAAAAATACTTGCTACTACTGTTATCAGAAGTTTCATAGCCCTACCCGGCCCGATTGCTGTTCAATTAAATTCTCTCTGCTATCATAGCGACAGAGCTTAATAACGCCAACACAAATGACAACAGAGTTTTATCCAACACCCGCTTTTCCGGTTAGCGAAGCGCTGCAGTGGTCGCCCCCACAACAATTCGAGTTAACAGCTGAGCAGGCCGACTGGCTGCTTTACGAAGGTTCGTTAACGCAACGTCTGAAAGAAGTCGGTGGAAATTTTTCGGTAAAATTACTGGGGCAGCAGGTATTGGAACCTACCCCTGAAGAAAAGCAACGACTTAACCTTAACTGCAACGTCGTAGTTCGTGAAGTTCTACTATACTGTGATAAGCAGCCGTGGGTTTTTGCCCGAAGTCTGTTTTCGCCAAGCGCGGAGCAAGCCAGTACGCTGAACTTACAGCAGCTTGGCAATCAGTCACTGGGTGAGTCCTTGTTTGCCCGCAGCGATTTACACTGCGGCGATATAGAAGTTGCAGCGGTTGGTGGTGATCACCCAGTTGCACAATTGAATCAGCGATGGTTTCAAAAGAGCCGCACGCTGCTTGGCAGACGAAGAATGTTTTCAACCGCGGGCGAACAGTTGTTGGTCAGTGAGATATTCCTTGAGCCGTCGTCACTGTATTCAGCGTCTGAAACTTTTCGTCGCAATAAAAGGAGTTAGCATGCAAAAGTTAGCCGCATTTTGGCAGTTAATGAGAGCAGACCGTCCTATTGGCACCTACCTACTTGCCTGGCCCACTATTTGGGCTCTGATGATAGCCGGTGCCGGTAACCCTCCCATGCGTATTGTGGTTATCTTCCTGCTGGGAACTTTTGTTATGCGGTCAGCCGGCTGCGTTATTAATGACTTTGCTGATCGTAACTTCGACGGCCATGTTCGCCGCACTCGTCAACGACCTATTCCGGCCGGTAAAATATCGGCAACAGAGGCCATGATAGGCTTTATTGCTCTGTTAGCAATTGCCTTTGGTCTTGTCATGCAGCTTAATACTCAGACCGTTATGCTCAGCTTTTTTGCCGCTGGTGTCGCTGCGCTTTATCCATTTTGTAAACGCTGGACTCATCTGCCACAAGTGGTTCTCGGTATTGCCTTCAGTTTTGGTATTTTAATGGCCTTTACTGCACTGGAATCTGAGCAGTGGTTAATCGCCGGGCTATTATTCCTGACCAATGTTATCTGGACCGTAGCCTATGATACCGAGTACGCCATGGCTGACCGCGAGGACGACCTAAAGATTGGGCTGCAGAGCACCGCTATTTTATTCGGCCGGTTTGATCGCTTGGCCATTGGCCTTATGCAGTTAGTTTCTCTGGCGCTGCTGGCCTGGGTGCTTTATTTATTATCCGCCGAAATATGGGCCTGGCTGGGTTTAGCCGTGGTATTGCTTCTGTTCGGATACCAACATTGGCTGATACGGCACAGAGAGCCCGGAAAATGCTTCCAGGCTTTTCTGCATAACCACTATGTTGGCATGGTGTTCGCTATAGGTTTAGCGCTGCACTACTGGTTCTAGTCACTCTGTTTTTGTTCGTCATCGGTTGGTGCTTTTAACTGTTGAACAAAGTGCTCAACCGACTGGCGAATGGTCTGCAGTACCGGACCATCGATAAGCTCATCTACCTGATCGCTTAACTCACCTACCGGTTGCGCAGCAATTTGCTGACCATCGTCGTCAATTTCCACCAGGCCTTGCTGTTTTAAACTGGCAATCAAAGTCGACATGACTTTCTTGTCGTAAAATTCCGGCGCATCAATACCGTGAATTGAGCTTAAACGCTCAGCCAGTGTAATTGATTGCTTCTCCAGGTCGGCACGCATAATTGGCTGCGCCTGTTGCAACAGCTCCAGCACGATACAGTAACGTTGCAGAGTTTCACTGGCACTGTTAGCTAATAAGCGTAAACGATACCACTCGGCACTCTCGCGCTGCGCAATAGTACAGATGCCGTCTTCCAGTGTGATCAGATTTTGCCGCGCCAGTTCCTCTGCTAAGGCTTCTGTCCACAAAGGAAGGTCATCCGCATTGTGGCTTAGGTATAACTCCGCCTTGAGCGAAGGATAAATTGCCTGAGTGCGTGCCGCTATCTCCGCTACGCTGACTTTCTTTTTCGCCATAATAATGGAAGCCACAATGCCCGGCACAACCATCATATGCAGTATATTATTGCGATAGTAAGTCATCGCAATGGCCGACATCCGCTCCAGTGAAATTACCTCACCCATGGTGTCACTACTGACGGTGAACTTGTCTGTCCTGAGAGCCTGTTGCCATAATTCTTCCGGCGTTTCTTCAGGAACACTCACTAAATTGCTGTAGGGCACTTCACGCAGAACCCCCAGATACACTTCTAACTGCGCTAAAAGCTCTTCTTTTAATAACGCATGGTGCTCAGAGCTTAATAACGCCAAAGCGGTCAGGTTAACGCTGTTGGCGGCCGCTGAATCGTTGATACCCTGCATTACTTGCTCCGCTAAACCATTTACCACCGGGTTAAGCCAGTTAGGTCGCTCAGGCTCCTGCGCGCCACGGGTAACAGACTGATGCCAGGTGGGTGCCTTTTTGTCTAAATGGTGTTTCAGGTTGATGGGCTGCCCAAAAGTTACAAAACCCTGTCCAAAGTTCTTTAGTTTTGTCACGGTTTTCAGAATTTGAAATACCGACTCTTTTTCTTTGTCCTTACCTTTGAGTTCTTTCAGGTAAGTCGACACTTCCATAATGTGCTCATAGCCAAGGTACACGGGTACCAGCGACACAGGACGCTGCTGGTCTCGCAGCATGCCCTGAACGGTCATTGCCAGCATACCGGTTTTAGGCGGTAATAAGCGGCCGGTTCTGGAGCGGCCACCTTCGCTGAAGTATTCCACCGGGTAGCCTTTTTGAAACAACCAACACAAATATTCACGAAAAACGGCTGAATACAGTTTGTTACCCCGGAAGCTGCGGCGAATAAAGAACGCGCCGCCACGGCGGAAAATCCCCCCAACAGGAAAGAAGTTAAGGTTAACCCCTGCGGCAATATGCGGCGGTACCAGTCCCTCTTTATAAATCACATAGCTCAGCAGTAAATAATCCATATGACTGCGGTGGCAAGGGACGTAAATAATTTCATGCCCTTGTTGTGCCAACCTTCGGATAGTATCGCCACCTTTGACATGAATACCGTTATAAATACGGTTCCACATCCAGGTCATAAAGCGGTCAAGTACACGAACTAAGGTCGAACTGTAATTCGCTGCAATTTCATCAATGTAAGATAAGGCACGCTTACGCGCTGCTTCTTCGCTGATTTTCTTACCCCGGGCTTCATCTGCTACAGCCTTTTTTAAGGCAGGGGTATCAATCAGTGCTGCCATTAGTTCTTTTCTGTGACTTAACTTAGGACCGGCAACAGCGTGACGCATACGCACAAAGTGCACCCGTGCAACTCGCGCCAATTTATGGGCGATGCGCATATCGGTACCATGGTCATGTGCCATTGTACCCAGACTGACAGCTCGCGAGAAACGAAGTAAAACCTGGCGACCAGAAAACAACACCAACCAAAACTTGCGCCAGTGGCCCGGGTTATCAAGGTCACCTGTCATAGCGTTACCGGCATTGGCTTCCTGCCCGGCCTGACGTCCCCAGAACACACCTGCAGGAACAAGCTGCACGTCGAGCTCTGCATTGTCTTTGTGTAAGGTCAGCAATTGATGAAATTCTGAAACGGTCTGCTCGGAGGTTTCTTCAGCAAACTCTTCGAGGAACATAATTCGGTCATAGCTTTTACCGTCAACCACTAAAGGCTCGGTCGGGTCAGGCAGGCCTCGTTTTGCTGCAGCTCTTTGTAAAATGGATAAGTCTGCTTTCGACGTTGAGCGCATGACATACACAATGGGCTTAGCAATTGTGGTTTCATGCTCTTCTTCAGTACCGTCCCAAATTTCCTGAAAGCGTGTTAACCAACGCAACGGGTACTTAAAGACTGGGTAAAAGCGACTTATTCCTTTCATACTTAGACCTCTGTTTTAAACAGAAAGATAGGATACCAACTTCGTTTAAATTTGTCGTTCAAGAAATTACTTGCGAAATGAATTTACCTGTATATACTCACAGTATCACTGTACAAATAAACAGGTACATTATGCGCCCGTTAACACCAAGACAATCTGAAATCCTTGAACTTATTAAGGATAACCTACACGCCACTGGTATGCCGCCAACGCGTGCAGAAATAGCTCATAAGCTGGGCTTTCGTTCTGCCAACTCCGCAGAAGAACATTTAAAAGCTCTGGCACGCAAAGGGGTTATTGAAATTTTACCCGGTATGTCGCGCGGTATTCGTCTTGTAGCCGATGACTACGACATCGCTGATGGCCTACCGTTAATTGGCCAGGTTGCAGCCGGGGAGCCCTTGCTGGCCGAACAGCACGTTGAAGGTCATTACAAAATTGACGAGTCTCTATTTCATCCTGCTGCCAGCTTCTTATTGAAAGTAAACGGCATGAGCATGAAAGACATTGGTATTTTAGACGGCGACTTACTGGCTGTGCATAAAACCGAGCAAGCTCGTAACGGCCAGATAGTCGTTGCCCGCGTAGAAGACGATGTCACTGTAAAGCGTTTTGAACAGCGTGGAAAAACTATTTTGCTTCATCCTGAAAATGAAGATTTCTCGACCATTACTGTCAATCTGGCAGAGCAGGTTTTTGCCATTGAAGGACTTGCCGTCGGTGTTATCAGAAACGGAGCGACCTTATGAAAACTCAACATCAGCACAAATTACATCACCCAGGTCTTTGGACTGCCGAAAATACAGCGCCATCGTTCCAGTTAGATGCTAAAAACACGCAGGACGCAATTGACGTCGACAAGCTGTCCCCTGTTGTTCAGCAGGCTTTGCAACAAAAGCCAAGCCAATGGGTAACGGTTATTGGCGGCGACAAAGACGTGATTCAACAGCTTATTGCTTGTGGTGTTGCTGAATCGCAAATTCGCTGGTTGCGCAGCCACTCAGCCGAACGCTGCGAGTGGGCGCTGGAACAGGCTCTACTGGCCGGTACCAGCAGTATGGTTATCGGTTATTTGGACTCAGTTTCTAACCGTACCTGGCAGCGTGCTCGTATGGCCAGTAAATTGAGTGAAACACAATATTTTCTGTTTGATAAAAACACACTGACATCCCACCTGCACTAATCCCACTTTGTTTGTGTGTTTTATCCCCCAAGGCTGCTTTTGCAGCCTTTTTTTAACAGATCCGTCTATTTTTTGTGCATTTGTTTGATTTGATCTGGATCTTTGGTTGTAAATTCGTTAATAAATGCACTACCCGACTATAAAAATAATATAACAACGATAACTACAACAAAGAGTCAGTAGAGAAAGCGATTTCTGGGGAGAAGCTGTACCTTTTTCTGCTTACCTCTTTGTTCTTCTATTTCAGGCTAGCGAAATTATTTGCTGTCTCATTGAAGAATAAGAGGAGAAGCCACGTGAAAATGAAGCCTTTGTGGGCACTATTGGCGCTAACGAGTCTACCGGCTGCTGCTCAGTCGCGTCTCAATTTGACCCAAGGTGTCACTGAAGTGAGTAACCGGGTTTACGATCTCCACATGACCATCTTTTACATTTGCTGTGTAATTGGTGTGGTCGTATTCGGTCTCATGTTTATTTCGATGATCCGACACCGGAAGTCTAAAAACCCTAACCCTGCAAATTTCCACGAGAACGTTAAAGTCGAAATTGCCTGGACTATTGTGCCTTTACTTATACTGGTAGGCATGGCCATTCCTGCAACAACGACCTTAATTGCCATGGAAGACACTTCCGATGCTGACGTTACTGTCCAGGTAACAGGTTCGCAGTGGAAATGGCACTACAAGTACTTTGAGAACGACGTGGAATTCTTCAGTCGTTTAGCCACTCAACAAGAACAAATTGATAATAAATTTGAGAAAGGCGAAAACTACTTGTTAGAAGTGGACCGTCCATTGGTTATTCCAACCGATAGAAAAGTTCGCTTCCTGGTCACTTCAGACGACGTTATTCACAGTTGGTGGGTTCCTGACTTTGCCGTTAAGAAAGACGCTAACCCGGGCTTTATTAATGAAACCTGGACTAAAGTCGACGAACCCGGTATTTACCGCGGTCAGTGTGCAGAGCTTTGCGGTAAAGATCACGGCTTCATGCCTGTCGTTGTTATAGCAAAAGAACCTGCTGAATATGAAAAATGGATTACCGAGAAAGAAGCTGAGCAAAAGGCGGCACGGGAACGTGAACAAGAATTGCTTGCTATGGAGATGTCGGAAGATGAACTGATGGATCTCGGTGAAAAAATTTACAACAGCACCTGTGCTGCTTGTCACCAGGCCAACGGCCAGGGCGTCAACGGAGTATTCCCTGCATTAGCGGGCTCCGGCGTTTCTGTGGATCCCGAAGCCAAAGATCAGCACATAGACATCGTTGTTAATGGCGTAACCGGCACAGCTATGCAGGCCTTTGGAAGCCAGCTGTCCATGCGCGAATTAGCTGCGGTAATCACCTACGAGCGTAACGCTTGGGGTAATGATACCGGACAGCTGATTCAGGCCGCCGATATTAACGAAGTCATGAATCAATAAGGAGACGGTGATGAGCACTACAGTGGAAGAGACACATCACGACACACACCACGATCATAAGCCGTCGGGTATTGGTCGCTGGCTATTTACAACGAACCACAAAGACATTGGCTCAATGTACTTGTGGTTTAGCTTCATTATGTTTTTGACCGGTGGCGCCATGGCCATGGTCATTCGTGCTGAACTATTTCAACCAGGCTTACAGTTGGTCGAGCCGCATTTCTTTAATCAGATGACCACGGTCCATGGCCTTATAATGGTTTTTGGTGCGGTCATGCCTGCTTTTACCGGGCTTGCTAACTGGATGATCCCGATGATGATTGGTGCGCCCGATATGGCGTTGCCACGTATGAATAACTGGAGCTTCTGGATTCTGCCATTCGCTTTCATTATCTTATTGGGCTCGTTATTTATGGAGGGTGGTGGCCCTGCCTTCGGCTGGACATTCTATGCACCGCTTTCAACCACCTACAGCTCGGACTCAACCGCGTTGTTCGTGTTCTCAATACACATTATGGGTATTTCATCCATCATGGGTGCCATTAACGTGATAGTCACTATCATGAACATGCGCGCACCGGGTATGAATTACATGAAAATGCCATTGTTTGTGTGGACCTGGCTGATTACCGCCTTCCTGCTTATTGCGGTTATGCCAGTATTGGCCGGTGCGGTTACCATGGTACTGACCGATAAGTACTTTGGCACCAGTTTCTTTGACGCTGCAGGCGGTGGTGACCCAGTTATGTTCCAGCATATTTTCTGGTTCTTCGGGCACCCGGAAGTCTACATTATGATTTTGCCGTCCTTCGGTATTATCTCCGCCATTATTCCGGCCTTTACCCGAAAACGACTCTTTGGCTACGCATCCATGGTTTACGCCACGGCAGCCATTGCCTTACTGTCTTTCCTGGTGTGGGCTCACCATATGTTCACTACCGGTATGCCAGTATTTGCTGAGCTCTTCTTCATGTACTGTACGATGCTCATTGCGGTGCCGACCGGGGTCAAAATCTTTAACTGGGTTGCCACCATGTGGCGTGGCTCAATGACCTTTGAAACCCCCATGCTGTTCGCCCTGGCGTTCGTTATTCTGTTTACCATTGGAGGTTTCTCCGGCTTGATGCTGGCGATTACGCCAGTCGATTTCCAGTACCACGACACATATTTCGTAGTGGCTCATTTTCATTATGTTCTGGTGACAGGTGCGATTTTCTCCATCATGGCGGCCTCTTATTACTGGCTACCGAAATGGACAGGTCATATGTACGACACCACACTGGCGAAGACCCACTTCTGGACATCGCTTATTTCCGTTAACGTGCTGTTCTTCCCAATGCACTTTGCGGGGCTGGCCGGTATGCCGCGGCGTATCCCGGATTACGCTACGCAGTTTGCGGATATTAACCAGATAGCAAGTATCGGTGGTTTTGCCTTCGGTTTGTCACAATTGATCTTCCTTTGGGTAGTTATCAAATGTGTCAAAGGCGGCGAGAAAGCAGAAGCTAAGCCATGGGATGGTGCAGAGGGACTGGAGTGGACCGTTCCATCACCAGCGCCTTATCACACCTTCGAAAAACCACCGAAAGTGGAGTGATGACTCATGTCTGATCAGCGCCCCGACAACAGCATTCTGGTTAAGCGACTGTTACTGACAGTCGCCGGGATGTTTGCCTTCGGCTTCGCGCTGGTACCGCTTTACGATGTATTTTGTGAAGTGACAGGCTTTAACGGCCGTACCAGCAATGAAGCCGCGGTTTATCAAGAGGTAGAAGTCGATGAATCGCGTACGGTTAACGTTCAATTTATTACGCGGAATGCTAAGGGCATTCCGTGGAAATTTGAGCCCTCAACCAAACAAGTCAAAATTCATCCGGGTGAGGTTAAAGTCGTTAACTTTCTAGCGTCTAACCCGACCTCTTCCAATATGGTCGCACAGGCTATCCCATCGGTTGCACCGGCTGAAGCCTCGCTTTACCTCAATAAAGTGGAGTGCTTTTGCTTTAACCAACAGCCTTTAGCTGCGGGTGCTGATACAGAAATGCCAATGCAATTTTATCTGGATCCGGATATTCCGGACCACATCAACACATTAACCCTGTCATACACGCTGTACGATATGACAGCCAATACGTCGGCTGAGCAAATGGCTCAGCTGTTAAAAACAGAATAAGGAAACGACGTTATGGCAGAACAACAGAGTTATTATGTTCCTGCTTCCAGCCCCTGGCCAATTGTTGGCGCAGTTGGGTTAGGCTTAATTGCCTGGGGCGCGGGACACACCGTTATCGATATGAGTAAAGAGCAGGATGGTTACGGCAGTACCGTATTAACCATTGGTTTAATCGTTATAGCCGTCATGCTCTTTGGTTGGTTTCGCGACCAAATTAACGAGTCCATGAGTGGCAAGTACAGCGACCAGTTAGGTGTTTCTTATAAGCAAGGCATGAGTTGGTTTATTTTCTCCGAGGTGATGTTCTTTGCGGCCTTCTTCGGTGCTCTGTTTTACGCTCGTGTTATAGCCGTTCAATGGCTGGGCGGTGACAGCAATAACGCCATGACCAATGAGGTCCTATGGCCGGAGTTTGTCGCTCACTGGCCTTTGGTTAACACCCCGGGTGGCACTGAGACTCAGGCAATGGGTTGGTACGGCCTGCCTGCTATTAACACCATTATCCTGCTAATTAGCTCGGTAACCTGTCACTTTGCCCATACGGGTCTGGAGCAAAATAAACGCAAACAGCTGACAGCCATGCTGGGCATTACCATTATCCTGGGTTGTATCTTCCTGTACTTACAAGGTGCAGAGTACGTTCACGCCTACGAAGAGCTTGGCTTGGCACTTGACTCAGGTATATACGGTAATACCTTTTACATGCTGACCGGATTCCACGGTATGCACGTCACCCTGGGTACCGTCATGCTTATTGTCATGTTCCTGCGGGTTCTGAAAGGTCACTTTACACCGGATAACCACTTTGCATTTCAGGCAACGAGTTGGTACTGGCACTTTGTCGATGTCGTCTGGCTATGCCTTTTTGTCGTGGTGTACGTTCTGTAAAAAAAAAAGAAAACGCCCCGGTTAATAGGGGCGTGGATTTAAAGGTAAGAAACCACTGGCGGTCGCCGCTATCAGTATGACAAAGATAACGGCGGCTACTCCCACTCGCTTTCCCAAATAATGGGACATAGGTGGTTTGTCCGGGTCGTTCCGCAGCATACTAAATAACGCCCTGAACAGGTTCACCACCATATATGCTAACAGCAGTACAATAATGATTTTAAAAAAGACCAACATACGTTTTCCTCTTGTCGCTACGTTAGTTACTCTGCTGGCAATTGCGTTATTGGTCAAGTTAGGTTTTTGGCAGCTTGAACGCGCTGAACAAAAACGCCAGCTGTTTAGCGACTATGAGCAACAACTCTCAAGCGGTGAAGCGACCAAACTCGACCGTCTGGCTGAGGTGTCACCTGAAAACGATCGCTTTCGCTATGTGGAAATGAATGGTGAATTTGTTCCACAACCCATTTTCCTTCTCGATAACCAAATTCAAGACGGCACCGTTGGTTATCAGGTAATTGCGCTGTTCCAGCCACAGGCAATGTCTGAAAATTATGTTCCGGTTAATATGGGGTGGCTACCAGCACCGGCTTCCAGACAGTCATTACCGGAAGTGAATATTCCTTCAGGTCAGCATAGGCTAACCGGTTTTCTGTACTTTCCTTCCAACAATCAATTTGTAAATAACACTTACGAGACCGACTTAGCTGATAGCAAAATTCGGGTGCAGGAGTTTCAGCCGAACGCCATAGCAAAACAACTCGATATGTCATTAACCGATTATACCTTTTTACTTGAGTCGCCAGAAACTATGGGCTGGAGCCGCGACTGGAAACCTCAGGTAATGTCACCGGAAAAACACCAGGGTTACGCCATTCAGTGGTTCTCACTGGCAATTGCCTGTTTGGTGATTTTCCTATTTGCTGTTATAAAACTGAATAAACAACCAAAAAAAGAGGAGACCCGATGAGCTCCCTGAATCGCTCTCGACGCGCCATTATTATTGTTTTCGTTGCCTTTATTGTCCCGTTACTAGCGGCCTGGCTGATTTTGTCACAGAACTGGTATGAAGCGGGCACCAATAAAGGCACCCTGCTGCAGCCGCCTATAACCCTAGATAAACAAACCGACCAACTACCGGAAGGCTGGCAATTGGGTTATGTCGCACCCAAAAACTGTGGCACAACCTGTGAAAATACCTTGTACGTTATGAATCAGGTCGACGTGGCTATTGGTAAAGACACCGAACGCCTGACTCCAGTGGTGCTTCACCAAAGCGAGAATGCACAGTCAGAGTTTAATCACAGCGCACCTCACATTACGCAACTGGTAACACCGCAGCTCATTGAACAATTAAGCGAACTGCCGGAAAACACCGTCTTTATAATCGATCCTATGCACAACGTTATGCTTTATTACCCAACTCACTCGGATAAAGAGCAGATGATAACAGAAGGTAAAAACGTGCTGGCGGATCTTCGTAAACTGCTTAAATTGTCCAGAATTGGGTAGGAAAATCACATGCGTTTACTGGTAAAAATTAGCGTTTTTTTTGCTTTTGTCGTTATTGTTCTTGGCGCATTTACCCGGCTGACTGAGGCTGGCCTGGGTTGTCCGGACTGGCCGGGTTGCTACGGCTTTTTGGGTGTTCCCTCTCAGGCAGAGCACATTCAGGAAGCTCAACTTCGATTTCCAGATGCCCCGGTTGAGCAGGGTAAAGCCTGGAATGAAATGGTGCACCGCTACTTTGCCGGCACCTTAGGCTTACTGATTCTGGCTATTGCTATCATCGCCTGGATTAAAGGCCGCCGTTATAGCCATTACCCTACGCCGGTAAAATTACCCACCTTGTTGCTGGGGCTGGTCATATTCCAGGCAGCTCTGGGCATGTGGACAGTGACCATGAATTTGCAGCCACTTATAGTGATGGGACATCTGTTAGGGGGCTTTTCAGTCATATCACTGCTGTATTTGTTGTCTTTGCGTCTGTCGTCGTTCCGGCTTGCGGGGGGAGATTCAGAGCTAAGGCGCTACAGAGGGCTGGCTTTCTTCACCTTATTAGTTGTTATTGGGCAAATAGCTCTGGGGGGCTGGGTTGCAGCCAATTACGCCGCCGTCGCCTGTACTGACCTGCCTTTTTGCGAAGGTAACTGGACCGCACAACTGGACTTTGCCGGCGCTTTTAGCATACCAGAGGCCGATACCTATCAGTACGGTGCCCATGACTACAACGACCGCATGACCATGCATGTCATGCATCGAGTTGGCGCCATTATTACCTTTTTAGTGGTCTGTGCTTTACTCTTTAAATGTTGGAGAAAAGCAAAGTCGCAGTTTTTCCGCCGCTCATTAATTGTTATTGGCTTGTTATTGTCTTTGCAAATTCTGCTCGGTATTAGTAACGTAGTCTTTCAATTACCGCTTTGGAATGCAGTAGCGCACAATGCTGTTGGGGCTTTGTTGTTACTGTCGATGGTTGGGTTGAATTACAACCTGTCCAGAAAAGCGTAGAGGAGTTGTAATTATGGAATCCGTTGCCACAAAAAATATAACAAAAACGCGCAACGCTCACTGGCGAGACTATCTGGAGCTGACCAAGCCTCGTGTCGTCGCCTTGTTGTTGCTCACTGCAGTGGTTGGCATGTGTCTGGCCACTGAAGAGCTTGTTTCAATGAATGTCCTGGTCCCGGCCTTAGCCGGTATTGGCCTGATGTCTGCTGCTGCGGCTGCTATTAATCATCTGGTTGACCGTCATATCGACGCGAAAATGGCCCGTACGCTGCGTCGGCCACTGCCTCAGGGAAATTTATCACCGACAAAAGTCACGGTATTTGCGGCAACTATTGGCGCCATTGGTTTTGTGACCCTGTATGCCTGGGTTAACCCCTTAACCGCCTGGTTAACCTTTGCCAGTATGGTGGGTTACGCTGTGGTTTATACCATGTTCTTAAAACGCGCAACGCCGCAAAACATTGTTATTGGTGGCCTGGCAGGTGCAGCGCCGCCGCTACTGGGCTGGACAGCAGTCACCAATGAAATTAACGCCCCAGCGGTACTGCTGGTTATGATCATTTTTACCTGGACACCGCCCCACTTCTGGGCGCTTGCCGTACACCGCGCAAAAGACTACGCACGAGCTGAAATTCCGATGCTGCCGGTTACTCACGGTATCGACTTCACCAAAACCTGTATTTTCTTGTACACCGTTTTATTGACCGTAGTTTGCCTTATGCCTTTCTTAATTGGCATGACCGGCATGATTTACTTGGTAGGAGTCAGTTTACTTAACGCCATTTTCCTGGCTTACGCCTGGAAGCTGAAGTACGCGCCCAGCAAAAAGACAGCCTTTAACATGTTTGCTTTTTCTATCTGGCACCTCATGCTGCTGTTTGTCATTTTACTGGTCGATCACTACGTATAAATGGAGTAATAGATGAGTCGTATCGTTACACTGCTGGCCGCTCTTATTGCCCTTGCAGCGGGTTTTGCGGTTTACAACTTTTGGCCGGAAGAAAAGCCGGAAGCCTTAGTTTATGAACCGCCTCGTGCGTTAAAGCCCTTTACTTTAGAAAGCACAGCAGCCGGCACAGTGGAAAACGATGCGCTTAAAGGTCAGTGGACCCTGCTCTTTACCGGTTATACCTTTTGTCCCGATATTTGCCCAACCACTATGTCAGACTTGAAGGGCGTGATCCCTGAATTGCAGAGAGAGGTTTCCGAACCGGTTAAAGTTTGGTTGATTTCAGTTGACCCTAAACGCGATGATATTGAGCGTTTAACTCAATACGTTAACTACTTTGGTGACGACTTTGTCGGTGTGCGCGCCGAGCACAAAGAGCTGTTCCCTTTCGTGCGCGATTTAGGCTTAATGTATTCCATTCCCGATGAAGGCGAGGAAAATTATCTGGTGAACCACAGCGCCGCTATTATTTTGGTGAACCCGGACGGTAATCGGAAAGCGATTTTCAATGCCGACCACCAACGCGGAGAAATACCGGTGGTCAGCATGGATAAACTCAAAAAAGATTTTGCCATTATCGCCGATTAATCAGGCCAACTACCTGACTCGTTCGGACGGATAAGCGCTACGGAATACCAGTAGTAGCGCGATTCTGAAGCACTGGGCGCGGTACAGTTAACGCGTGAGCGTCCAATATTGATGTCCTGCTCTAAGCTTACACGAAACTTTGTATCACTTTCCCATTCAGGCTTTAGTACTGAACCACTAGCAAAACATTGCAACGCATCGGTGCGCACATCGTCCAGTGTATCGCCCGCTTCCAGCGTCACACTAATAGTTGGGCGCTTATTATCATGTGCGACTAAAGGCTCTTCCGGTTGATAAGCACTTACCGGCATGGCTTTAGAATTCAACTTGGCTTTCAGCGTATTTAAGTTCGCATAGATACCCGAGGCCGGAAAGCGAGTAATAACCGTATCTTCGCTCCATTTGGACCATGGGCCTGAATGCTGAGCAAAGGCCAGAAAGCCCCATTCATCCAGTAAAGCCCGCAATTCGTTGTTATACTCACCGTAAGGGTAGGCAAAGTACTTCTGCTGTGCGCCTAAGTTCTCATCAATGGCTTCTTGTGCCGTAATTACATCGTAACGCATACGCTCCTGCCACTCTTCATCGCTTTCACCTTCTTGCTTACGAATAAGGTGTGCGTGAGTCTGTCCATGATTAGCAATGGTAGCGCCGTTCTGCTGAATTTCTTTAAGTTCTTCCCAGCCCATGTAATGGCCGCTGTGCTTACGCATGAGTTCAGGGTTAACGAACACCGTATAAGGCATCTCAAACTCTTCCAGAACCTTTACAGCGTTTTCATAGACGTTTTGGTAGCCGTCGTCGAAGGTAATAACAACGGCTTTTTCAGGAAGTTCTTCGCCTTTTTCAATGGCATCGCGCGCGACGGTAATATCAATAACGTTAAAGTTGTTATCCTGCAGGTATTGCAGATGCTCTCGAAACGTCTCCGGGTCAATTGACGTTACGGCGGGAGTTGAGTCACTGACGTGGTGGTACTGCAGCACCACCACGCTATCGGCGCTGCCAGCCTGAGCCAATGGTGAGCACCCCAGCAATAAGCCCGATGCGGCACTCAAAGTCATTTTGTTCAACATCTTCATACTGACTCCTGATAAAGTATAAAAGCCGTTATTAACCGAGTTTACTTAAGGATAGTTATGCACAAGCTGTTTGGATTTTCATTGTCTGATCACAGCCGCGTTTTTGCGATTGCCCTGCCAATGATCATTTCCAATATTGCTGCGCCGCTTCTCGGTCTGGTCGATACTGCCATCATAGGTCATTTGCCGGACGCTATCTACTTATCCGCCGTTGCCGTTGGTGCCATGGTGGTCAGTTTTATTTATCTGCTGGCGGTATTTTTGCGCATGGCGACAACCGGCTATATAGCCCAGTCCTACGGAGCCGATGACATACATGCTCAGCGCCAGCACTTTAATAACGGCATTATTATTGCGCTGGGTTTAGGTGTTTTAATAGCGGTTGCCAGCCCGTTAATTAATGACTTAGCCATGTGGGTTATCGCCCCTTCTGCAGAGCTCGAAGGCTACGCCCGCGATTACATCGAAATTCGCTTATGGTCAGCACCGGCTTCGCTGATAACGCTGGTTGCTCTGGGCGTATTGTTAGGCCGGCAAAACAGCCGCAAAGCCATGCTCCTGGTAATCATTACCAACGCCGTGAATGTGGTTATGGATGTGATACTCATTCTTGGCTTTGGACTGAATGTAAAAGGCGCCGCCTGGGCATCGTTAAGTGCCGAGTGGGTGACCGCCATTGTCGGTTTCTACTGGACCGCCCGTGCACTGGGTTGGCACTTACGTCACTGGCAGCTCAAATTTCAGCAGCTGCGTCAGTTTTTAGGCGTTAACGGTAATATTTTTATTCGCAGCCTGGTGTTGCAGCTGTGTATGGCCACAATGACAGGCTACGCGACGCGCTACGGCAGTACCATGGTGGCAGTTAACGCCGTACTCATGCAGTTCCTGATGCTAATCTCTTTGGGGTTAGACGGCATTGCCTATGCCGTGGAAGCTCTTGCCGGAGCCGCAAAAGGTCAAAAACGTTACGATAAAATCCGTTACTGGTGCAAAATTACTTTGCTCTGGTCGTCACTCTTTGCTGTGGTTTATACGCTCGTTTTCGCTCTGGCAGGCAGTGCAATTATTCGTCTGATTACCGATATTCCTGAAATTATCCGGGTTGCTGAAGATTATTTACCCTGGATAATAGTGCTGCCGCTACTGGCTCACTGGAGTTACTGGTTTGACGGTGTATTTATCGGTTTGTCGTTAAGCCGTGGTATGCGCAACACCATGATACTCAGTGCTGTCATTGGCTTTTTACCGTTGTGGTGGGCAGGATTGCCGCTGGAGAACCACGGTTTGTGGTTAGCTCTCAGCGGCTTTTTATTCATGCGTGGTATTACCCAGGCAATCTGGTTCAAATACCTTAGTTCGCCAGATCATCCATCAGGATAAGCTGTGGTGGCAAACCTCCGTCAGTTGCATCAACCGCAACTGCCGTATAGATGCCACCGCCTTCTAATGTCAGTACAGGCGTCTGAATAGCAATGTCCTGCGTACCTGTTGCCGTTACAGTAACCACATAGTCACCTGGTGTTAAAGCAACATTACCTGTGCTCACCAGACCTTCTGCGTCAAACGGAACATCGGTAAAGGCAGCGTCTGCGCCACTAATGTCGTCTGTTGCGGTTACGTAGATATCAACATTACCGGCACTGGGTGCGGCATGAACCAGTTGTACCTTCGCTTCAGTCGTGACCCGACGACGCTCTTCAGTCAGTACTTGTAAGCCAATAGTGCTCAGCTCACCAACTGCATAAACTGAATAGCTCATTGCGTTTTCTACAGCAAGAGCTGCATCTTCAATAACAACCGGATCACCGCCCGCAGCAGCGACATCAACACTGTACTCGGCAGCTTCCAGGTTTAAGTACCCAGTTGCACTTTGGAAAGGCAGGTCTTGCACTTGGGCTTCTGCTGCATCATTTAATGTGACATCAACGTTCGGTGCATCCGCCACGGCATGCACAACACGAACATCGGCACCAGCGTCGGCGTCATGTACTAAAGTGGTCGACTCACCGTCGCTGATCTGCAGAGTAACCGGTGAATTATCCGAATTGGCCGCCACATTGTTGGTTGCCGCAATGATGTAATCACCGCCATCTGCAAGACTAACGGTTCCTGAGTCATAGACAACCGCATCGTCACCCGCACCGGTTAAGCGAATGCGGTAGTCACCGGCTTCAACGTCGACCTGGCCGCTGTCTTCACCGTAAGCAAGTGTCAGGGCAGGTGATGCGGCACTTAAGTCTGCATCCGGAGCCGTTAAATAAACATCAACTGTCGGCGCACCATAGGCGGCATGCACAACCTGAATACGACTCTCCCCGCCTGCTACATCAGATACCGGGTTAGAGATAATTAACGGCTCCAGAGACTCATCCGCCAATTGACCAACAGCGAACACTTCATAACGCGTATCGGCAGCAAAAGTTAAAGAGGCAGGCCCAATGGCATCGACGGTAGTCTCATCAGGCAGAATACCCTGAACCGTAATGTCATAGTCACCGGCATCAACTTCTAAAACCGCAGAAGAGGTGTGATAAGGCACATTTTCTAATAGCGCTGCGTCACCTGCTAATACATTAACGTTAGGTGAGTCAGCTGAGGTATGATGGACACGAACGAAGCTTGATTCAGCTTCAGGTGGAGTTGTGGTAGTATCGTCATTGTCGCTGTCGAACCAGTCACAACCCGTTATTAATAATAGAGATGTCGCCAGGACACCAAACTTTTTGATCCCTTGCATGATTAATTTCCTCGTATTGATTAGGCAAATATCGTTACGAGTGAAGATCGTGCAAGGGATCACATATTTTTAACACTAAAAAATCGAACAATACAAAGTTGTATAGTCGAAAGGTCTAGTAGTACGAGTGCTCTCCGTGCTCATGATCAGTTATATCACGAACTCCGGTCACTTCTTCCGGGAAGCGTTCAAGCAATTCTTTTTCAATGCCGTTTTTCAACGTGACATCGATCATGCTGCAGCCGTTACAGCCACCGCCAAATTGCAAAATAGCCACGCCGTCATCGGTAATTTCGGCAATCATAACCTGACCACCGTGACTCGCTAACTGCGGGTTTATCTCAGCCTGAATCACATACTCTACACGCTCAATTAACGGTGCGTCATCAGCAACCTTACGGGCTTTCGCGTTTGGTGCTTTCAGGGTTAACTGAGACCCCATTTCCTGCTCTTCAAAGTCAATGGCTGCGTCTTCCAAAAACGGAGCGCTACCGGAATCTACGACGGCATCAAAGCCGTTAAACGGTAAACGTTCGTCGTCAGGCTCAACGGAATCTGGCGGACAATAAGAAACACCACACTCGGCATTTGCCATTCCCGGATTAACCACAAAAACACGAATACACGTGCCGTCTGGCTGGTCCGCTAATAGCTTCTGAAAGTGGGACTGCGCTGCTTCTGAAATACGAATCATAAATACTGACCTCACGGCTTATACCTGAGTAAATTACTAAGGTATAGTGTAACCGAGATACCCTTCAGTTTCTAGTCGTGTTGGTTATAGACAACCGCCCAGGCATCCACGGCTGCGGCCCCTTTTTTGTAGAGGGCATCGGCGGCGGCCATCATGGTGGCTCCGGTACTGAGTACATCATCAACAACAGCCACCGTACTACCACTAAAATCGTGAAGGGCTAACTGACTTCGCTTACTGTTTTCCCAGCGAGCGGACTGCGATGCCATATGCTGCATAGGCACCGAGCGTATTTTACGTAAGCCACCCGCAATGTAAGGCACCTGTAGTACAGCAGACAAATAGCGCGCCAATAATGCAGTTTGGTGAAACCCGCGTTGGCGCCAGGCGTGCTGCGTCATTGGCACCGCAACAATACAGTCCGGCATGGGCTGCCCCTGGTAGCAAAGTCGCAAATGAGCCGCCAGCTGAGTAGCCAGTAGAGGAGCAAGCTCAGCCTTATTGCGGAATTTAAACAGAGTCATCAATTGTTGCACTTGCGGCTCCCATCGCAACGCACCATACCAATAGCGGCACCGCTTTTGATCTGCGGTGAGATGCTGCTCAATATCGGACAGGTGCTGACAACAACGTGGATACCAACGTGGTAACGCCTCGTCGCAGTATGAGCACAAAGCCGTAGCTGTAACACTCGCGCAACCACAACTCCAGCAAGTACCTAATTCAAAAGCATTGGCGAGGCTTCGGAAAAACGCTAGCATAGTCACCTAAATACCAAATTTGGGAAAGTGAGTATAGTGAGCCTATCGGTAACATGCAGTGGCACAGGAACGCCTTTTGTTGTACTCCATGGCTGGGGCATGAACGGGAATATCTGGCAGCCGGTGGTGCCTGCTTTAAGCGAAAACTTCCAACTTCACTGTGTTGACTTACCCGGCTTTGGACTTTCCGAATGGTCGCCGATGAGCGAAGTTTCGCTCGAAGGCTTTGTAGAACAAATTATGCCCGTCCTGCCCGAGCGTTTTCATCTTCTGGGGTGGTCTTTAGGTGGGCTTATTGCTAAGCAGGCGGCTCTTAGTTACCCCGAACGGGTCATTTCATTAAATACCGTGGCCTCATCGCCTCACTTTGTGGAAAGTGATAGCTGGTCGGGCATCAAACCAGATATTCTGGAGCAGTTTCAGCAGCAGCTGGAGACAAACTTTAAAAAGACCATTGAACGCTTTTTGGCCATTCAGGCTATGGGAAGTAACGATGCACGTGAGCAAGTGAAGCAGGTAAAGCAACTGATATTTGCCAAACCCATGCCTAACCCGGGTGTGCTTAAACAGGCGTTATCCATTTTGCAAACCGCCGATCTGCGCCAGCAATTGAAGAATATTGAAGTGCCCTTTACCCGTTTTTACGGACGCCTGGACAGTCTGGTTCCTGAGCGCGCTATTGCGGATATCTCAGCATTGGCACCTGACTCAGACGCGGTAATATTCAATAAAAGCTCACACGCTCCGTTTATCTCCGAACCGGAACGCTTTGTCAGTGAGTTATTAAAGGCAGTGAAGCGCTAAACTAGCGCTGGCAATGGGTGCAGTACACTGTGCTGCGCTGACCCAGACGAATTTCCTTCAGCCGTTTACTGCATACCATACAAAGCTTGCCACCACGTCCGTAAACCTGAAGTTTTTGCGCGAAATAACCGGGGTTACCGTCTACTTGAGTAAAATCTTTTAGCGTCGTTCCGCCCATTTCTATAGCGCCTGCCAGAGTTTCTTTTATGAGTGGCACTAATTTTTGGTAGCGTGCTTTACTGATTTTACCAGCCGCGCGTTTGGGGTTGATACCGGCTTTAAATAAGGCTTCATTGGCGTAAATATTACCGACACCAACCACAACTTTATTGTCCATAATAAAAGTTTTTACCGACTGCGTTCGCCCCCGCGAGCGCTCAAATAAATAGTCAACATGGAAGGCTTCTGTTAGCGGCTCCGGACCTAGCTGTTTGAGCAATTCATGTCCGGTCACATCGGTTTCACTGTAAAGCAAAGCGCCAAAGCGGCGCGGGTCGTTTAACCGGAGCGTCTGTCCGTTAGCAAACTCGATATCAATGTGGTCGTGTTTGTAATGCGGGGTTTCAGCCGGCACCACTCTTAGCTTTCCCGACATGCCCAAATGGAGTATCAGGCACCCGTTATCCGTCTGCAGCAATAAATACTTTGAACGGCGACTTACCGAGCGCAAAACATGGCCTTCTACCTGATGCACTGTTTCCGGTACCGGCCAGCGAAGACGCTTATCGTGAACCTGAACGGTCGTGATTTTATGACCTTCGATGTGCGGAGATATGCCTAATCGGCTGACTTCAACTTCGGGTAATTCCGGCATAAACTTCAGACTTCCTTAATGACCCAGTAATTGACTGGCAGTGAATTCTTTTACGCGAAAATTCTGCTGTTGGTTCGGCAGACGAATTATCAACTCAGGGTCGGCGTACAGCTCGACACGCGCTTCCTCTCCCCCGGCAAAACGAAAATAAACGTCAGTGATTAAATTTTCTGCTGTCTGGTTGGTTGGCTCCATAGTCAACGCCAGCCAGTTCTCTACCACACTTTCAGCGGCTTTTTCGGACAGGCGGCATGGAGTCTGGCACTGCCATTTCTGTTCCTCAAGAACCAGCCGAAGTTCATCAATTTGTATCTCTCTTAAATTGCCATCATCGGGTATCAAACCAATAACCTCACCCGGTGAGGCTTCATCCTTAATACCTTTCTCTGCTTCTTCTTTAACTGGCGGCGCGACATACCAGAACACCACCATAATAATTAATAAGGCGTAAACCAGAACGTTGTTCCACGCTCTGCGGGTCATAGTCAGCCCAAATATTTTTCGCTTCTCATTCACTTTCATTGGCTTCCGCTCTATGTGATAACCTGACGAATAATTTTCTTGTTGCTGTACTTCTTGTTACTAGAAACAGAATACCCTATATTCTCGCGCGACAACAAAATACGGGGCTTTATTGCATTATGGTGCTATCTGATATTATCGACAAAGTCGCCGACCAAGGCTACTGCATTATCGATGATTTTCTCCAGCCGGAGCGCTCTGGGGCACTGTACCACTACGCTCAGCAACTACCGGCCCAGCACTGGAATCTGGCCGGCATTGGCCGTCAACAGAACCAAACCATTAATACCATGGTACGCAACGACCGCATTTACTGGTTAACTCAGGAAGAGCCCCGCCACAAAGATTACCTGGCCATTATGGAACAATTGCGCAATGAATTTAACCGCGAGTTGTTTCTTGGCTTGTTCGATTACGAGTGCCACCTGGCTCATTACCCGAAAGGGGCTTTCTATAAAAAACATCTGGATGCATTTAAAGGCCGGAGTAACCGCGTGTTGACCACGGTGTTTTACCTGAACCCCGAATGGGAAGAAACCGATGGCGGGCAACTGGTTATTTATGGCAATAAAGGTCAAGTGCTGGAAACCGTACTGCCCAAACAAGGACGCCTGGTGGTATTTTTAAGTGACCGTTTTGTGCATGAAGTACTACGTTCAGAAAGAGACCGCTTCAGCATTACCGGTTGGTTCCGCATCAATGCCAGTATTTCCGGCATTGTGGACCCACCGCGCTAACCGTAAAAGTCAGGCAATAAAAAACCCAGCCGAAGCTGGGTTTTTTGTAAGCTTTAGAACCAATTACTTGATTTTAGCTTCTTTGAAGATCACGTGCTTACGAACCACTGGATCGAATTTTTTGATCTCCATTTTTTCTGGCATGGTGCGTTTGTTCTTGTCTGTGGTATAGAAGTAACCCGTACCAGCAGATGACACTAAACGAATCTTATCGCGCATAATTGAGTTCCTTAAACCTTAACACCACGGCCGCGGAGATCCGCTAATACCGCATCAATACCGTTTTTATCAATAATACGCATACCTTTAGTAGAAATGCGTAACTTAACCCAACGCTTCTCGCTTTCTACCCAAAAGCGGTGCGATTGTAGGTTCGGCAGGAAGCGACGCTTAGTCGCATTGCGTGCGTGCGAGCGGTTGTTACCGACTACCGGACGCTTACCTGTAATTTGGCATACTTGTGACATGTCTCTACTCCAAAATTGCTGCAAGCTCGCCTGTCGCCCAACGTGACCTTGCCTATAAATCCGAGGGCGCATTTTATACAGCAAACTGCCCTTCTAATCAAGCTAATACGACGGAAATATGATCCTTATCGATCGTTCGGGGCGGATTTTACGTGATTTTTAATCAAACTGCCAGTACAAAACTACAACAATCCGCGCTCCGCAAAAGAAATTGGATCGCCGGCACCAACAACGAAATGATCCAGCAGCGCCACATCGATTAAAGTCAGGGCTTTTTTTACCCGCTCAGTCACCCGCTGGTCTGCCTGGCTGGGCTCTGCCACACCCGATGGGTGGTTATGCGCCAGAATTACTGCGGCGGCATTGTACTGCATGACCAACTTAATGACTTCACGCGGATAAACCGGAGCAGCGTTAATTGTACCCTGAAACAATTCTTCATAACGTAATAACCTATGCTGACTGTCCAGCAGTAAAATAGCAAAGACCTCGCGGCCCTGATGACGCAGCTGCGCGGTTAAATAATCTTTCACCATAGACGGGTCGGTGAAGCCATCCGAACGTTCCAGCTGCCACTTCAGGTACCTTCTTGATAGCTCCATGACAACCTGCAACTGATTCACTCGTGCAGGTCCAATGCCACTACAGGCTAAAAGTTGCTCCGGCTTTGCCGTAAGCAGCGCCCCTATTCCGTTAAACTGATTCAATAAATGCCGAGCAAAAGCGACAACGTCCTGTCCCTGGCTGCCACTACCGAGTAAAATGGCTAATAATTCCGCATCACTCAGGTATTCTGCTCCCTGATTTTGCAGTTTTTCTCTGGGTCGTTCCGAAACAGGCCATTCCTTGACGCTCATTACTCTCTCCTTAATTCTAAAGAGAGAAGTATAACGACCATCTACCCTGTAACGGGGTCTCATGTTATCTTTACACGAATTAACACAGAGGGGTTCGCATGGCACAGTTGCAGAACAAACACATACTTTTAGGTATTACCGGTGGCATTGCCGCCTATAAAGCACCTGACCTGGTGCGCCGTTTGCGTGAGCAGGGCGCAGAAGTTCGTGTGGTAATGACTGACAGTGCCAAAGCTTTTGTAACCCCACTTAGCTTACAAGCCGTGTCAGGTTTTACGGTCAGCGATGATTTGTTAGATCCGACAGCAGAAGCTGCTATGGGCCATATTGAGCTAGCTCGCTGGGCCGATATCATTCTCGTTGCGCCAGCCACAGCGAATACCATTGCCCGCATAACGCACGGATTTGCTGACGACTTACTCAGTACATTGGTGCTTGCCAGCAAGGCACCTATTGTCATTGCTCCGGCAATGAACCAACAAATGTGGGCGGCAACATCCGTGCAGAAGAATATTGAAACTCTGCTAAGCCGGGGCGTACAAATGATAGGCCCTGAAAGTGGTGAACAAGCCTGCGGCGATGTCGGTTATGGCCGCATGAGCGATCCAACCCAGATTGTACAGGCGTTAATTGAGAAACAGCCTAAAACGCCACAAACCTGGCAAGGAAAAACCTTTGTTATTACTGCTGGCCCAACTCGCGAAGCCATTGATCCTGTGCGTTATATCAGTAACCACAGCTCCGGCAAAATGGGTTATGCGTTAGCAGAGGCTGCCGCTCATGCCGGCGCTAACGTTATTCTGGTTTCCGGACCGACGCAGTTGGCGACTCCTGCCGGCGTTCAGCGAATTGACGTAGAAACTGCCGAGCAAATGCTTAACGCGGTACAGCAGCAACTGCAGCAGTGCGATGTCTTTATTGGCTGTGCTGCCGTGTCGGACTATCGGATTGCCGAAATTGCCTCACAAAAAATCAAAAAAGAGCAGAATGACGAGCCTCCGCAACTTAAGCTGGTGCAAAACCCGGATATCCTGCAACAAGTAGCCAGTTCAGAGAAACCGCCGTTTACCGTTGGTTTTGCAGCCGAAACCGAAAATTTAAAGGCTAACGCGCTGCGTAAACTGGAACGAAAACAATTAAAAATGATTGTCGCTAACGATGTTAGCCAGACCGGTCTGGGTTTTAACAGCGACAGCAATAACGCCATTATTTTCAGTCAGGATAGTGAGCAGTCACTTCCGACGATGAGCAAGCATGACATGGCCATTGCAATTATTGATGCGATAGCCAAACGCTATTTTGATAATACAAATCCTGAAATCAGGGCTAATTAAAAGAAAGTGAGAACTCCATGACGCAAGTCGAAGTAAAAATTTTAGATGAACGTATTGGCCAGTCTATTCCGCTTCCTGAATATGCCACCCAGGGTTCTGCCGGAATGGATCTGCGCGCCTGTTTGGATCAGCCATTAACCATAGAGCCGGGACAAACCCAGTTAATTGGAACCGGTATTGCAATGTATATTGGTGACCCGAACTACGCAGCAACTATTCTGCCTCGCTCAGGCCTGGGCCATAAACACGGCCTGGTACTGGGTAATTTAGTTGGACTTATCGACTCAGACTACCAGGGCGAGCTTAAAGTTTCGTGCTGGAATCGCAGCGACAAGGCCTACACCATAGAACCTGGCGACCGCATTGCGCAATTGGTGATTTTACCCGTTGTACAGGCGCAAATGACCGTTGTCGACGAGTTTCACGAAACCGACCGCGGTGAAGGTGGTTTCGGTCACTCTGGCCGCTCATAAACCGAATTACAATAAATTCCGGCCTCTCAAATAAGGAAAGTTACAAGCATGGCAGAACAAAAACGTAACCGTCGTGAGGAAATTTTACAGGCTTTGGCGGCAATGTTGGAAACCAGCCCGGGTCAGCGTATTACAACAGCAAAACTGGCGGCTAACTTAGGTGTTTCGGAGGCGGCTTTATACCGTCACTTTCCATCAAAGGCGCGCATGTTTGAAGGGCTTATTGAGTTTGTTGAAGACACCCTGCTCACCCGCATTAACATGATCATGAACGAGGAGAAGAATACGCTCTCCCGTTGCTACGCTATTTTGCAGCTCTTATTAACCTTCGCTGAGCGTAACCCTGGTATCACACGAGTAATGACGGGTGATGCACTTATGGGCGAACACGACCGCTTAAGAGGTCGTATGGAAGACCTTTTTAATCGTATAGAAAGCTCAATAAAGCAGGTATTGCGGGAAAAAGCGATGCGGGAACAGCAACGCTTTACTGTTGATGAAGCCGTGTTGGCGAATTTATTGCTAAGCTACGCCGATGGAAAAATCAGTCAATTCGTGCGCTCTAATTTCAAACGTTTGCCAACAGAACATTTATCGGCTCAATGGCAAGTCATGGAACAACAGCTAATAAGTGCGTAAAACGGGTTACTGTGTGAAACAGGTCACTCCGTTTTACGCTCACGACTCAATAAATCAATAGCTGCCTGCTGCGGTTCTTTGCCTTCATAAAGGACCGCATATATCTGCTCACAAATTGGCATTTCAACGTCATAGCGTTTGGCCAGAGCAACCACTTCACGGGTATTCCGATAACCTTCAACCGACTGACCGATACTTTTCAGGGCCTGCTCAACGCCTTTCCCCTGACCTAAAGCCAGACCAAAACGACGGTTTCTCGACTGGTTGTCGGTACAAGTCAGGATTAAATCCCCCAGCCCGGCCATACCGGTAAAAGTATCGCTTTTAGCACCTAATGTCAGACCCAGTCGGGTCAATTCCGCTAAGCCACGGGTAATTAATGCCGTTCGTGCGTTTGCACCAAAGCCAATGCCATCTGCCATGCCGGCACCAATGGCAATCACATTCTTCACCACCCCGCCCAGCTGTACCCCAATAAAGTCATTATTGGTGTAAACACGGAAGGAACGGTCACAATGCAGAAGCTCCGAAAGCTCATCGACAAAAGCTTTGTTGGTCGATGACATTGAAATGGCCGTTGGTAACCCCTTTGCCATTTCAATCGCGAAGGTAGGGCCTGACAATACCGCCAACGGATGCTCTTCACCGAGAATGTCTTCTGCTACTTCATACAGTAAACGCCCTGTATCAGGCTCCAGCCCCTTAGTTGCCCAGGCTACGCGAGCGTGCTTCGCTAACAACGGTTTCGCCTGCTCTAACATAGACGAGAAAGAATGGCTGGGAACCACAACGACGACGTTTTTTACGTCATGCAATGCTTCGCTTAAATCTGCCGTTACACTTAAGGACTCAGGAAAAGGGCAGGCAGGAAGATACTCTTCGTTTTCATGCGCAGCCTGCATTATCGCAACTTTATCGGCGTCCCGGCCCCACAGCGTAGTCGCTATGCCTTTACGGGCGAAACAAATAGCAAGGGCGGTCCCGTAAGAGCCCGCCCCTAACACTGTCACCTGAGGTGTCTGCATTATCGTATCGCTTACGCGTCAGCAGTTTGCTGGCCTTGAGCCTGTTCAGCTTGCTGCTGCATGTGACGCTGGAAAATAGCATCAAAGTTAACAGGAGCCAGGTTCAACTGTGGGAAAGTCGCACGGTTAACAAGGTTTGAAACACACTCACGAGCGTAAGGGAACAAAATGTTCGGGCAGAAAGAACCCAGCATGTGTGCCAACTGACCTTCCTGGATTTCATCACCGATAGTGAAAATACCTGCCTGATGTACTTCACACAGGAATGCTACATCGTCTTCAACCTTGTTGGTTGCGGTCAGAGTGAGCACCACTTCGTAAACACCGTCTTCAATTTTTTCGTGTTTTACGTTTAAGTCCAGCTTCAGTTCTGGCTTCCACTCTTTACGGAAAATAGCCGGTGAGCTTGGAGTTTCAAAAGAAATGTCTTTCGCGTAAATGCGCTGAATTGCGAATTGTGGTTGCTGTTGTTGGTTTTCAGCGGCCGCGCCGTTTGCTTGCTGTTCTTCAGCCATGATTTTACTTCCTATTCATTTTAAGTTTTAGACGAATTTTATTATTTTTTCTGCGAAACCGGCAATTTAGCACTGCGCCATGTGTTAATACCACCTTGCAGCACAGCCACCTGACTAAAGCCTTCAGCGATTAATTGGCTGGCAGCCGATTTTGCCGTCATTCCTGTTGCACAGACTATCACAATGGGGGCTTCTTTGAACTTTTCAATAGTTGAAAGTTCTTTTTGTTTGATTTTTTCAGCCGGTAATGACACCGATCCGTGAATATGGCCTTTCTTAAATTCGTCTTTATTACGGATATCGACGAATACGCCATCACCCCGGTTGACCCAAACCGTTGCTTCTTGCGGCTGCAGGCTTTTCATCGGCGACATAGCAGAGCGAATCGTCGTCACTATTAATGCGATTAACAGAACAACCCACACGCCACTCATCATTGGGTTGCGGCTGACAAATTCAAAAAGTTCTTGCATAAGACCTACCAGTAATCGTGGGTAACAGAAAAAAATAGCGGTCAAAGAGTATACCTGTACAAATCTCAGTTGCCAGAAAAATCTTGGGTGGATGCGTAAGCTCCGGAAATCGAGTAGAATGTTGACTAATTTCATCATCGAAAACACCGAGCAATGAGGCCCATTATGACTCCTACGATAAAACCTTTGGTATTGTTGATTCTTGACGGCTGGGGTTACCGTGAAGATGCACCGGATAACGCCATTGCAAAAGCCAATACACCGGTTATGGATCGTTTATGGAAGCAATGCCCTCATTGTTTAGTCGATGGTTCAGGGGGCGCAGTTGGTTTGCCGGACGGCCAAATGGGCAACTCCGAGGTTGGTCATGTTAATTTGGGCGCTGGTCGCATCGTTTACCAGGATTTTACCCGCATCAGTAAAGCTATTTCTGACCGCAGCTTTTTCAGCAACACTGTACTGTGTGACGCATTAAATAAGACCGGAACAGCTAATGGTGCCGTTCATATTATGGGTCTGTTGTCTCCGGGCGGCGTACACAGCCACGAAGACCACCTGGTCGCTATGGTAGAAATGGCTATCGAACAAGGTGCAGATGATGTCTACTTGCACGCGTTTTTAGATGGCCGGGACACGCCGCCAAAATCCGCCCTGGCGTCTATTGAGCGCTTTGAAGCTTTATTTGCCCGTTTGGGTAAAGGCCGTTTCGCCACCTTAAACGGTCGTTTCTTTGCCATGGACAGAGATAAACGCTGGGAACGCATTGAACAGTCTTACAAAGCAATTTACCACGGCCTCTCCGGGGTTACTTCACCGAATGCCACAGACGCATTAGAAGACGCATACGAGCGCGGAGAAACCGATGAATTCGTTACTCCGGTCGTCATTGGCCAACCTGCACCATTGAAAAACGGTGACTCTGTTTTCTTTATGAACTTCCGTGCCGACCGCGCCCGCGAAATGACTCAGGCTTTTATTGATAATGATTTCGACGGTTTTGACCGCGGATCACGGATCGAACTCAGCGACTTTGTCATGCTGACTCAGTACGCCGACACATTAAAAACACCTTGTGCTTTCCCGCCGGAACCATTGAATAACGTGCTGGGTGAGTGGTTATCTAAACATGACAAAACACAATTACGCATCTCAGAAACGGAAAAGTACGCACACGTCACCTTCTTTTTCAGCGGCGGCCGCGAACAGGAGTTTGAAGGAGAAAAACGCGTTCTGATACCATCTCCTAAGGTGAAAACTTACGACTTACAGCCAGAAATGAGCTCGGAACAGCTCACTGATGAGCTGGTTGAAGCCATTGAGTCTCAAGCCTTTGATGTGGTTATTTGCAACTACCCTAATGGCGACATGGTTGGCCATACAGGCAACTTCGATGCGGCCGTTAAGGCTTGTGAAGCTGTCGACCACAGCGTTGGCCGTGTGGTATCGGCTTTAGAGGCTGTTGGTGGTGAATGCCTGATAACTGCAGACCATGGCAACGCTGAGCAAATGAGTGATGCAACAACCGGCCAGGCGCACACAGCTCACACTAATGAGCTGGTTCCTTTCATCTATGTTGGTCGTCCCGCTAAGGCACAAAATGGGCGTTTATCCGATGTCGCACCCACAATTTTGCATTTAATGGGCATGGAGCAGCCTGACGAAATGACCGGCACCCCGCTCATGTTGTTAGAGCAGGAATAGGACAAACTCATGCCGCTACCGGTGTTCTTGCTGATTGTTTTGGGGGTGTTGGCCAACCCGGCAGTAGCTCAGGACTACAGTGAAGACGACAAAGCCTCTACGGAGGCCGAAATAGCTGCTGTCAAAGAAGAACTGGCAGAACGCCTGCAGGCCATAGAAGAGCGTAACGCGGAACTAAGCTCAACCGAGCAACAGCTCCGCGACCTGGAAATAAGAACAGCAGAAGTCGCCGGCTCACTGCGTAAAACCCAAAACAAGCTCGATAGCGTCAATACTGAAATTGCTGAGTCAGAGCGTAAGCGCAAAGAACTTCAGCAAAAGCAGAAGCAACAAATGGCGTTATTAGAAGATCAGCTCGTTTCCGCCTATATGAACGGCGACCATGACTTCCTAAAAATGCTGTTAAACCAGCAGGATCCCGGTCAGTTCGAAAGAATGCTGAGTTATTACCAGTACTTCAACACCGCAAGAGTTGAAGAAATTAAGGTCATTAAGAGTACCCAGCAGGAAATTGTCGCACTTACCGAAGAGTTAAAACAGCAGCAAAACCAATTAGCCGCTTTACGGCAGCAACAGGAAGAACAGCGTTCTCAGCTTGAGCAACAACAACATCGTCAGGAAGAAAAGTTAGCGGAGCTGCAACAGCAACAACGTAAAGACCGTTCACGCGTGGGACAACTGGAACAAAGCCGGGATCAGTTGGAGCAGGTATTGAGCGCCATAGAAAACGCTCTGGCCCAACAAAAAGACGTGCAACTGGTTGGCTTACAGTCAGTCAAAAACCAATTACGCTGGCCAAGTGACGGCGATGTAAAGCGGGTGTTCGGTCAACGCCGAGAAGGTCCGGTTGACTGGAAAGGCGTTCTAATAGAAGGCAGTAACGGACAGCCCGTTCGCTCAATTGCTAATGGCCGGGTGGTATACGCAGACTGGCTACGCGGATTTGGTTTAGTCATTGTGGTTGATCATGGGCAAAGTTACATGAGCCTTTATGGTCACAACCAGACATTAACGAAAGCCGTTGGTGACAAAGTTCGCAAAGACGAGGAAATTGCACTTATGGGGCAGTCCGGCTCGCGTAACAGCCCTACGTTATACTTCGAAATACGCCACCAGGGGCGTCCGCAAAACCCAAGTAACTGGATACGCTGATGCTACGCCTTATTGCGACTCTGGCTTTACTTACTTGCTTGGCAGCTCCGGTTTCTGCCGGCAAGATAGCTATTGTTATTGACGACATAGGTAATCACAAGAATGACTTAAAAGCGGCGCTTTTACCGGGCAATGTCAGTTTCGCCGTGCTGCCATACACGCCCTACGCCCGGGCTTTTGCATTACGTGCACACCACCAGCAAAAGCAAGTGCTTTTACACATGCCAATGGAAGCAATAGAAAACGACCGGCCCGGTCCGGGTGTGGTCACCGCCGACATGAGCAACGCGCAAATAAAGCTGCAGCTGGTTAACGCTCTCGACTCGATTCCTTACGTGACCGGAGTGAATAACCATATGGGCAGTAAACTGACTCAGCTACCCATGCCCATGCAAGCTGTTATGGAAACATTAGCAGCCCGCAAACTCTTTTTTATTGATAGTCGGACGTCGGAATTTAGTGTGGCTGAACAAATTGCCGGACAGTTTGGAGTCAGGACCTCTCGCCGCCATGTCTTTCTTGATAACGAAGTTGACCAAAATTATCTGCAACAGCAGTTTGACCAGTTGCTTCGTTTAGCCAAGCGAGACGGTCAGGCCATTGGCATTGGTCACCCCTACCCCGAGACGTTGAGTTTTCTTAAGCAGCATTTACCTGAATTGCAAAAGCAGGGAATTGAGTTAGTGTTCGTTTCTGAGCTAACTCAGGCGACTAACCAGAACGGGTATCTTCTTCCAGTGACGTCAGCAAAATAATTGCCTGCTCGCGGCTTTCACCGCAAATCTCTCTATCCGCTGAAAACTCACCACAAACGGCGGGACGTTCGGGCTTACCAAACAGCCGGCATAAATTATCATCGTCGAGTTGGACACAGCGCACACCCGCCGGCTTGCCATTTGGCATGCCGGGGATGGGAGAACTAATAGAAGGAGCTATGCAGCAAGCACCGCAACCAATGCGGCACTTCATTTAGCTCATTGCGAGACGAAGTTTCTTCATCGCGTTCTGTTCAAGCTGACGAACGCGCTCTGCCGATACTTCGTATTTTGCTGCTAAGTCATGCAGCGTGGTTTTATCTTCAGACAGCCAACGCGACTGAACGATATCCTGACTACGTTCATCCAGGTGACTCATAGCACCCAGTAGTTTCTGCTGTGTATGACTTTCGTAGTCTTCGGCTTCAATTTCTGCCGCTAAATCGGAACGTTTGTCTTCCAGATACATCGCTGGAGAGTAGGCACTGCCTTCTTTCGAGTCATCGTCGTCGGAGCTTAGCTCAAAGGCCTGGTCGTGAGCACTCATGCGGGATTCCATTTCCAGCACTTCTTTCGTGCTGACACCCAGCTCATCGGCAACAGTTTCAACTTCTTTCTGGCTAAACCAACCTAAACGTTTTTTCATTTTACGCAGGTTAAAGAACAACTTACGCTGTGCTTTTGTGGTTGCCACTTTTACAACGCGCCAGTTACGCAGCACGTATTCATGAATTTCTGCTTTAATCCAGTGAACAGCAAATGACACCAAACGCACGCCCACAGATGGGTCAAAGCGTTTAACGGCTTTCATCAGGCCAATATTGCCTTCCTGAATTAAATCGGCTTGCGGCAGACCATAACCTGAATAACTACGGGCTACGTGCACCACAAAGCGGAGATGCGACATGATGAGCTCTTTCGCAGCATCGAGGTCACTGTTCTCATAAAGTCTTGTTGCCAACGCCTTTTCTTTTTCGGCGGTGAGCATAGGAATACGGTTGACTGACTGAATATACCCGTCCAGTCCTCCCCCTTGGGGAACCGATAATGCCATGGTGTTTAATTCAGTGCTCATTTAACAACCTCTACTTAAAATACCGACTTAAATTACTGCCTTTCAGTCAGCTTCTAAGACCCCTTTAGAGTCTAAAAGTTCCATTATGATCGTTGTCGATCAGGTGATTTAGTATAACTAAGCCTATGGCTTTCGCAACCCTATTTTATTCAGGCTCAATACTCTGTATATGACGTCTTACAGCCAAGTAAGAACCGGCTAAACCCAGGCCAACGGCAATCAACCATATAATCAATAATTCGCCTAACGTCAGACCGTTTAATTGAAACGGCGTTTCGTAAAGTTCGGTTAAATCTACTACGGCACTTTCAACCCACCAGATCAATAAGGCGGTTGCCAACCAGGCCACCAACCCGCCGATAATTCCGTACCAAACGCCCGTGTATAAAAAAGGGCGCTGAATAAAGGCGTTAGTAGCTCCCACCAGCTTCATCACCATAATTTCGTCACGCTTAGACAAAATGTTCAGTCGAATGGTGTTACCAACAATAAGAACAACCGACAGGCAAAGCACCACTGCCAGGGCTCCAAGAATATCTTCAATTAAATTGAGAATACCCTCCAGCCTGTTAAGCCACTCCAGATCCATTTTCGCGTAAGCCACTTCTCGCTGTTTTTCCAGCCGGTTTAACAGCTCCTTTGCCCGCTGCGGCGAGCGATGTGACTCAGCCGGAATAACCACCAGCACATCCGGCAGAGGATTCGATGAGAGGTAGTCCAGGGTTTCACCAAAGCCTGATTGCTCTTTAAAGTCTTGCAAGCCCTGCTCTTTAGGAATTAAGCGAACCGATTCAACGCCTTCTGAGAGTTCGGTTTGCGTTTTTAATGTGTCGACCTCGGATTGCTGCAGATCCTTTTTTAAGAACAGGGTGACTTCCGAGGCTTCCTGCCAGTTGTCAGCAATACTGGTGGTGTTTTTCACTAAAACATACAGTGATGACGGCAAAGTCAGGCTCAGCCCCAACACCGCCATGGTCATAAACGAAGCAAACGGATTGCGCCACAACTCGCCTAAACTGGCGATGGCTTGTTGAGCATGATGCACCGGCACCATGATTAAACGTCGCCACCAGGGCAAACGTCCGCGGCTACTTGCGCCCTTTTCTATACTGCGGTTACGGAACAATAAACTCATAGTTCACTGTCCTCCAGGCCATCGTTAATCATACGCCCGTCTTTTAAGGTTAAAGTACGGTAGCGTAAACGTGCGATGAGGCCCAGGTCGTGGGTCGCTATGAGCACAGCAACACCCACTTTATTGAACTCTTCAAACAGCCGGATAATCTCCATCGACAGCTTAGGATCAAGGTTACCGGTGGGCTCATCAGCCAATAGCAAGGGTGGCTTGGTGACAATAGCGCGGGCAATACCTACTCGTTGCTGCTCACCGCCGGACAACATTTGTGGATAATGCTTCACCTTATCGGCTATACCGACTTTTTCCAGCGCGGCAACAACACGTTTGCGCGCTTCCTGAACACTGTAGCCTTCGATAATAAGTGGCAGCGCAACGTTATCGAACACCGTTTTATCCATTAACAAACGGTGATCCTGGAAAATCATACCAATGTCACGGCGCACATAAGGCACTTGCGAAGGCTTAATCTTTCGCAAATCGTGCCCGTTAATCAGTACCCGGCCTGCGGTTGGCCTTTCCATTAGACTGATCAGTTTGAGCAGAGTACTTTTACCCGCTCCGGAATGACCGGTTAAAAAGGCCATCTCACCCGGCTCTACGTGAAAGTCGACATGGCTCAGTGCCTGATGGCCTCCACGGTAGGTTTTACTGACTTGCTCAAAGCGGATCATCTTTAACTCGCTGTTGTTTCTTCTGATTCGTCTACGTTACGGTCAAATAGCGCCGCGATAAAGTCTTTTGCCACAAAAGGCCGTAAATCTTCTAAACTTTCACCCACACCAATATAGCGAATAGGAATGGCGAACTGATCTGCGACCGCGAAAATAACGCCGCCTTTTGCGGTACCGTCGAGCTTGGTCATGACAATACCCGAAACACCTACGGCCTCGGTAAAAAGCTTCGCCTGACTAATGGCATTCTGACCGGTACCGGCATCAAGCGTCAGCATCACTTCGTGAGGCGCTTGCGGGTCAAGTTTTTTCATGACCCGAACCAGCTTTTTCAGCTCTTCCATTAAGTTGGCTTTATTCTGCAGGCGCCCGGCTGTATCCGCAATAAGCACATCAACATCGCGTGCCTTGGCGGCCTGCAGCGCATCATAAAGAACCGATGCACTATCAGCACCGGTATGCTGAGCAATAACCGGAATGTCGTTACGCTCGCCCCACACCTGCAGCTGTTCTACCGCCGCCGCACGGAAGGTATCACCGGCGGCCAGCATTACCGACTTACCTTCAGCTTTAAATTGCTTAGCCAGCTTACCAATAGTGGTGGTTTTACCCACGCCATTGACGCCGGTCATTAAGATAACAAAAGGTGAGCCGGACTCAGGTATTTCCAGACGTTTATCGACGGGCTTTAAAATTTCAGCTAACTGCTCTTGTAATAACTCGTACAAAGCTTCCGCATCTTTTAGTTGTTTGCGGTCGGCCTGTTTAGTCAGGTTATCGATAATTTTGGTGGTGGTCGCGACGCCGAGGTCCGCCATAAGTAACTGAGTTTCGAGCTCTTCGAACAGGTCATCGTCAATTTTCTTACCGCGGAATACGCCAATAAGACCTGAACCGATAGACCCGGAAGTTCTGCGTAAACCTTGAGTCAGGCGTGCCCAGAAACCTTTCTTCTCACCCTTCTCTTTCGGTGCGGCTTCGGTTGATTCTGGCTTAGCTTCGGGTTTGATCTCTGAATCTGGCTCTGGTTCAACTGCGGGCTCAGGTTCGGTAACCGACTCAGGCTGAGCGGCTTCCCTCGCTTCTGGTGCGTGTTTCGACGCATGCGATTCAGCGGTAACTTGCGCGCAGTCTTCCGCCGCGCTGGGCAACTCTTCGTGTGTCTCGGTTCTTTCTGGTTCCGACTCGTCATGAGGCTTAGATTCAGCCTCAGACTCTGATTCAGGCTCTGACTGCTCCTGCTCTTCTACTACCGCATCTTCTTTTTTCTCTTCGGCCTCAGGTGCCTTTTCATTACGCTTTTTCTTAAACAGCGAAAACATCGACATATTGGTTTCCTTGGAACTGACACGCAGGAATCGTTAAACTATAGGCTTTAGTTTACCATGCTGTTAACAAACTGACGACGGTCTGAATAAAGGAAGCCACAGAGTGAGACAAAAACGCCAGACAAGCGCCAGCGGCTACTATCGGATTATTGGCGGACAATGGCGCGGCAGGCGTTTACCTGTTGCCGACAGCCCAGGTTTACGACCCACCACAGACCGAGTGCGCGAAACTCTGTTTAACTGGCTGCAGTGGGACATTACCGACGCCCGGGTGCTGGACTTATTTGCCGGCAGTGGCAGCTTAGGTTTCGAAGCGGCATCGCGCGGAGCGGCGCAGGTTACCCTGATAGAAGCGGTAAAGTCTGTCAGCCAACAGTTACAGAAAAACATTGGCATGTTAAAAGGCCAGAACATTGAAGTTGTTACTCATAACGCGCTCGACTGGCTGCAAACTCAGCATAGTGAAGCTTATGACATTGTCTTTATCGATCCGCCGTTTCGTGAAGGACTGGCCGATAAAGCGCTGAAACTACTGGATGAGAGTAACTGGCTGGCAGTCGACAATCAGGTGTATCTGGAAACAGAAAAGGAATGGCCATTGAAATTACCCGCAAACTGGCGTGTGACCAAGGAGAAAACTCACGGGCAAGTTTGCTTTCGATTACTGACTAAGGACATAGCATGAAAGTTATTATTGTTGCCGGCAAAGTGGTTTTTGCCGTTATTTGGCTGGGTCTTTTTGCTCTGCTTGCAGGGGCAAACGGCGAACTCAGCACCCAGTCCATTGGTTTGCTGAGCTTGTTATTAGCCGTTATGGTTATTACTCACCTGCTGCTGCTTGGTATTTTTGTTGCCACCATGAAAGAGGTCTTTCCCTGGCGCAAAGGCGACAGCTGGCAAATTCTGGCCTTTGGCATTTTCGCCTGGCTGTCTATTCTTCAGCGTCCAAAGCCAGACCAAGGTTCGACACCCCCTCGTCCTTGAGCATCATTTTTAACTGGCTTACCAAAGCCTTGTTTACCGCAGGCTGTTGTTCAAGAAAGTTGAGCATAGCCTGCTGAATAGCAACTTCGTATTCCATTAATTCATGGTTCTGAACGTGTTCTTTTAATTGCTCGGTTCCCACTTCTTCGGCGTCATTGAGTTCGATAAACTTCGCCACACTGGCTTGTGATATTTTTGCCACATCCAGAAAATTAGACGCGTTATCGTCCAGCAGCCCCTGCAACAACGTACTCAACGCTGTGCAGGCATCCATTGCCGGGTAGACACCCAACATATCGTGTCCGTATTCACTCGGGGTTTGCTCGTCGACTTTTTCCTGCCAGCGGGCAAAATTCACTTTGGTTTTCTTCGGGTTGGCCACCCAATCCCAGCAGGCATTTAAGGTGCCATGCAAGGGTTTGCTGTCACCAAAGCCGGTTAACTGATGAAAGAAGTCGTAATTAGGAACCATGCGTTCGCACAAATATAACGCCATAACAATTTGCTGTTCACGCGGCAGTTCGCGTATGCGCTGAAAGGTATCGAGTTGACTCACGTTCCGGCTCCAGACAGTGTATGCTTATCACTGTGTCGTTTTATTCGTTAAGGGCCCGTATTATGCCGAAGTTATCGCTCCCCTGCCATGCCGATGTTGTGCAAACCCGGCAGAGAATCAATAGCTACACCGTCAAGACGCCTGTGCTGACTAACCCTGCTTTAAATCAGCAATTGGGCTGCGAATTATTTTTCAAATGTGAAAATTTGCAACGTACCGGGGCTTTTAAGTTCCGTGGTGCCACTAACGCGCTACTTAAACTTAGCCCGGAGCAGCGCCAGCAAGGGGTTATTACGGTGTCTTCGGGCAATCATGGTGCGGCATTAGCTCATGCAGGTAAAGCTTTGGGTGTAAAAGTAAAAGTCGGCGTACCCACTAATGCTCCCACAATAAAACGGCAAAACATTGAAGCCGGTGGTGCTGAAATTACTGATATTGAACCGGGTATGGCCGCGCGTGAAGCTATTGTTGCCAAGTGGCAAAAAGAAGGCGAAAGTCACTTTATACCGCCTTATGATCATGCCGACATTATTGCTGGTCAGGGCACAGCAACACTTGAGTTACTGGAGCAAACGGACGCACTGGATGCGGTAATAACGCCACTGGGCGGCGGAGGTCTGCTTTCAGGCGCCTGTCTTGCCTGTGACGGTACCGAAATACAAGTGTTCGGAGCGGAGCCGGAATTAGCAAATGACGCTTTCTTGTCATTGAAAGCCGGAGAGCGGCAGTCGGCATTACCTGCGAAAAGCCTGTGCGATGGCCTACTGACTCAAGTTGGCGAATTGCCTTTTGCCATTATTCAGCAACGTATCAGCGATATATTAGTCTTGAAGGATGAAGATACGCTAAGCGCCATGCAGCTGATTTGGCATCATCTGAAAATTATCGTCGAACCGTCTTCTGCTATTGCCTTAGCTGCGGTTATACAAAATAAAGCGCTGTTTGAAGGCAAACGAGTTGGCTTGGTGCTGAGTGGCGGTAACGTTGCGGCACAGCCGGAAGATACAAAGCTGCGCCAATAGTCGATGCTATTTCACAACTTAGGTTGCGAAAATTTGACTGTCGTCGTTGAAGGTTTTGAATTCCAGCGCGTTACCGCAATAATCGTAGAAGAACATGGTGCCCTGCTCACCCGGTTTGCCTTTAAACCGAATATAGGGCTCTATAACAAACTCAATATTCGCGGCTTTTACACGTTCAGCCAGTGCTTCCCAGTCATCGCGCAATAAGACGACGCCAAAGTGCGGAACGGGAACGGAGTGACCATCAACGCCACTGTGATTTTTTACACCAGCAACATCGGGCGCTACATGAGTCACAAACTGGTGACCAAAGAAGTTCCAGTCTATCCATTCGTCACTGCTGCGTCCCTGTGACAGCCCTAGCACATCACCGTAAAACGACCGTGCATTATCGAGAGAGCTGACAGGAATGGCTAAATGAAAGGGCCGTACATTGGTTGTATCTGACATACTGCTAATTTGCCTTCACTCTTAATGACTAAATTAATGACTGAGTTTTGCCGCAATGTTTTGTGGTGAGCTGGTTTGCGGCGAACGGCGCCACATTCTGACACCAATAGCGAACACTAAAAGCGCCCAGTTTACCGGAGGAATAAAACCCGCGGTTAAAACCGCCAACAAATTCCACAGTGGCTTTTTCTGATGCTGGCCCACTAAAGTGTAAAACAATAGAGCGGCTACGAGTCCTTGGAGTACCATGAGGCTCAATAGCATAAGTCTTTCCTTCTCGTTATTTATGCAACGCTTTTGCGTTTTTATTTTTGTTTTCGATCAGTTTTTACTGATAGGTAAAGACTACTGAATTATGACGAAAGTGTAAAACTTTGTATAAATATTTGAATTTAAAAACAAAAAACCGACCAAAAGGCCGGTTTTTTATATTAAGCGTTATACTTTTAATCGTTGGTGGCGATTAAAATGCGTTTAGCGCCTTGTCTAAATCGGCTTTCAGATCATCAAGATCTTCAATACCAACCGATACGCGAACAAAGTTATCCAGAATGCCTAACTTCTCGCGGTTTTCTTTTGGCACTGACGCGTGCGTCATAATAGCCGGATGCTCAATGAGCGACTCAACGCCACCTAAGCTTTCCGCCAAGGCGAACACTTCTACCGACTCCAGGAATTTGCGCGCCGCTTCTAAATCGCCTTTCAGCAGAATAGAAATCATGCCGCCAAAGCCCTGCATCTGCTTTTTAGCCAACTCGTGCTGCGGGTGGCTTTCAAGCCCCGGGTAAATCATTTTTTCCACTTTAGGGTGTTGCTCAAGCCACTTGGCCAGTTCCATTGCCGCTTCGTTGTGGTGACGCATACGCAATGCCAGCGTTTTCACGCCTCGCAACGCAAGGTAAGAGTCAAACGGACCGGCAATAGCACCTGCAGAGTTCTGTAAGAACAGCATGCGCTCAACCAGGTCGTCATTGTCGCCAACAACGGCAATACCGCCAACCATGTCTGAATGACCGTTTAAGTATTTGGTGGCCGAATGCATAACCATGTCTGCGCCCATTTCCAGCGGACGCTGGTTAAATGGCGTAGCGAAGGTGTTGTCCACCACCACAATAATGTCCGGGTTCTTTTTCTTCGCCAGTTTAACGATGGCTTCAATATCAACCAACTTCAGCATCGGGTTGCTTGGTGTTTCCACCCAGATCATGCGGGTGTTGTCCTGAATGCTGGCTTCCACTGCGCTTAAGTCAGCTAAATCGACATAAGAGAATTTCAGGCCAGCAGAACGTCCGCGCACTTTATCGAATAAGCGGAAGCTGCCACCGTATAAGTCGTCCATAGCAACGATGTGATCGCCGCTGTCTAATAACTCCAGAATGGTCGAGGTTGCCGCCATACCCGAAGCAAAAGCCAAACCTTGCTTGCCGCCCTCTAAAGAAGCAACAGAACGCTCCCAGGCAAAACGCGTTGGGTTATGTGAACGCGAATATTCAAAACCTTTGTGCTGACCCGGGCTTTCCTGTGCGTAGGTTGAGCTGGTGAAAATTGGCGGCATAACCGCGCCTGTTACCGGCTCAGGAGACTGCCCGCCATGAATGGCGCGCGTCGCGAATTTCATTGTTTTTTCATTTGCCATGATTCAGGTTCCTTAATTTACAACAAGGGTTACAGCAAGTTTTGAGAACGCATCCAGTCGTCGTTGAACAGCTTGGACAGATAACGATTACCTGTATCACAAGCTAAAGTCACAACGCGCTTTGGTTCGGTTTGTTGTTGGCAATAGCGCAGCGCCGCGGCAATTAAATAGCCACTGGATGAACCGACCATCACACCTTCTTTTTCCAGTACCTTACGCGCGGTTTGCATACCTTCTTTATCAGAGATAGCAAACGCCGTATTAGCCAATTTCAGATCACAAATAGTTGGGATAAAGTCTTCCCCAATACCTTCGGCAAGCCAGCTACCCGCTTCCACTTCTTCGTTACGGTTAACCAAAGGCTCTAAAATTGAGCCTGCCGGGTCTGCAAGCACCAGGTCCACTCCGCTGTTTTGCTCGCGTAAATAACGCCCAACACCGGTCAAGGTACCACCTGAACCAACACCACAGACAAACGCATCCAGTTTACCGTCCATTTGTTTCCAGATTTCCGGGCCGGTCGTTTTGTAATGTGCATCGACATTTGCCGGATTTTCAAATTGGTTTACATAGTAGTAACCGTTTTCTTCAGCCATACGTGCTGCCATGTCCTGATAATACTCAGGGTGGCCTTTTTGCACATCTGAGCGAGTCTGTACCACTTCAGCACCCATAGCGCGCAGATTGTTCACTTTTTCCTGGCTCATTTTGTCCGGCATAACAATTTTCAACGGATAGCCTTTGCCAGCCGCCACTAACGCCAGACCCAACCCCGTATTACCAGCCGTTGCTTCAATAATGGTATCGCCCGGCTTCAGCTTGCCTTGCTTTTCTGCTTGCTCAACCATCTCTACCGCAATACGGTCTTTAATGGAGCCGCCAGGATTCTGCAGTTCGAGTTTCAAATACAGCTCACACGGGCCGGTATCCATATTGGTGACTTTCACCATTGGCGTGTTACCGACCATTTCTATTACATTATTAAAAACTTTCATATGGGCTCGCTTTGTTGTCGAGTGTCTGGTTCAATATCGGGTCATTATCCCTTGACTGAGCTCGCTAAACAACCTTGCGCTTAGAACCGGATGATAGTTGTTATAACTAACCCCAAAATGAGGCTGTTATGCTGGATTTACGCAGTGATACCGTAACCCTTCCAAGCACCGCAATGCGCGCCGCAATTGCCGATGCCAAAGTCGGTGATGATGTTTATGGTGAAGACCCGTCAATTAACGCACTGGAAAAGCGAGTAGCAGAGTTGCTGGGTAAAGAAGACGCTTTGCTATGCAGCTCAGGTACCCAAAGTAACTTACTGGGGTTAATGAGCCACTGCCGTAATGGCGAAGAGTACATTGTGGGTCAGGAATATCACACTTACCGGTACGAAGCTGGCGGTGCTGCAGTTTTAGGCAGCATAGTGCCACAAACCATTGAGGTAGAAGCCGACGGAACCTTGTCACTCGACACCATTAAACAACGGATAAAACCTAACGATCCGCACTTTCCTATTACCCGGTTGCTGGCTTTTGAAAATACCCACGGCGGGCAACTGATTGACCAGGCTTATTTTGATAAAGCCCGAATTCTGGCGGACCAGAATGGTTTGTCGATGCATTTAGACGGCGCGCGTTTACCAAATGCTGCCATTGCCAGCGGCCGCAGTATGGCGGAACTGGCTTCACCGTTCGACAGCGTGTCTCTGTGCTGTTCAAAAGGGTTAGGCGCACCTATCGGTTCGTTGCTGGCCGGTTCAAAAGAACTGATTGCCCGCGCACGTCGTTGGCGCAAAATGGTCGGTGGCGGTATGCGCCAGGCAGGGTTTGTTGCCGTAGCCATTGATTACGCATTAACGCATCAGTTTGAGCGCATTCAGGACGACCACGACAATGCAGAGTGGCTTTTCGAGCAGCTTTCTAATTTGCTGGCAGGCACCGAGGCCAATGTTCGCTATTCCGCCACCAATATGACCTTTGTTGAGCTACCCGACAGTTTACCAGCAGACAGCTTACGGGAGCTTATGGCAGAGCATGATATTAAATTACCCGGCGGACAAAAACTGCGCCTTGTATGCCATTTGGATGTTAGCCGTGAACAGCTGGAGCACTTTATTGAACTGTTTAAGCAGTGGCTGAACGACGTAGCCTGATGTTCACATCAGGTGAGGTGTTGATCACATCACCAAAGGGTTGTTATTTACGCATGAGCTTTGGCGGATAGATCGCAGCTGATGCAATAGCATCAGGCTACAAACTCTGCACTTGGTCTATGAGCCGGTCGAGGGCTCGGTAGTTGAGGGCTTCGGCTAAATGCTGCTGTTCTATGGTGTCGCTTTCAGCTAAGTCGGCGATGGTTCGAGCTAGGCGAAGGGTTCGGTGATAGGCTCGGTGTGACAGTTTCATCTTCTCAGCCGCTTTTGCTAAGAAAGCTTCGCTTTGTCCAGACAAAAAGCATATTTGCTTCAAGGCTTTGGGTTTTAACTCACTGTTTAGACAACCCTGTCGGTTTAATTGACGTCTTCTAGCTTTCTCAACCAAGCTTTTTGCCTGAGCAGTCGTCATTTGATTACTGCGTTTTGCTCCGCCATTCAAACGCATGGATTCAGTTTCTCTCGGAACCATCACCTGAATGTCGATACGATCCAACAATGGACCCGACAGCTTATTCAGGTATTTGAGAATTTGGTCCGGGGTGGAACGACAATTAGCCAGTGAGCCATCAAACTGACCACAAGGCGATGGGTTCAATGCGCAGACCAGCTGAAAATTAGCCGGGAATTTGACGTTGTAGCCCGCTCGACTAATCGTTATTTCACCACTTTCGAGTGGCTCTCGTAAGCAATCCAGTACATGCCGGCTGAACTCAGAAAATTCATCAAGAAAAAGCAAAGCATTATTTGCTAATGATATCTCTCCGGGGCGAACAGAATTACCTGTTCCCCCACCGACCAATGCCGCCGAAGTGCAGGTATGGTGTGGGCTCCGCAGCTCTCGTCGGGTCAAAGATTCCGCATGATGATAGTCAAAAGACACTGACTTAACCGCTGCAATTTCCATAGCTTCCTGCTCGGTCAGTGGCGGTAATATGCCATTAAGCCTCTGCGCCAACATAGTTTTGCCCGTTCCCGGTGGCCCGACGAACAACAAGTGATGTTTACCCGCCGCTGACAACAGCAAAGCTCGTTTTGCCTGCTCCTGCCCCACGACGTCAGCTAAGTCACCTTCATCAATCGCACTCTGCTGAGTCCAGTCTATTGGTTTGGATTCTCTGAGCGGTTCATGCTCATGTAGGTGCTCATACACACTGACCAAGTCCGCCGCTAACCAGCTTTTTTGTTCGCGTACTAACCCCGCCTCCTGCTCGTTAGCTATAGGCACAAAGGCCTGTCGTTTTTTCTTACGGCAAGCTAACAGTGCGGGAATGAGTCCATTCACAGCTCGCAGTTCACCAGTTAACGCTAACTCCCCATAGAACTCCGCCTGCTCCAGAAGAGTATCCGGTATTTGTCCTGACGCAGCCAATATACCCACGGCTATAGCTAAGTCATACCGGGCACCGGTTTTGGGGATATCGGCCGGAGCCAAATTCACCGTAATACGTGTGGCCGGAGGGTACTCAAACCCTGCGTTCATTAAGGCGGTTTTGACCCGGTCGCGAGCCTCCTTAACCGTGGTTGCAGGCATGCCGACCATAGTGAATCCAGGCATTCCCCTCGCCAGATCCACTTCAACCCGAATTTCCGGCGCATGAATACCTATCAGTGCCCGGGTGTACACTCGCGCTAACGCCATCTGTCTCTCCATGACTGAACAACGACCTAACTATAAGCAGCGGGTAAGTCCTTGTCTGTAAGCTAAACACTTCAAGCAATGACCGATATCATTCCTTCTCTCACTTGCTTTTATACCCACTTCTGTCATCATCTTGCCCTAATTAAGAACAAACCGAATAACCAAAGGTCAGTAAAAAACATGTTCCACCAACTGAACCAACAGTGTCGAAAAGGTCGGTATATAGCACCATTGCTATTACTGGTTTTTATGCTGTGTTGGGGGCAAAACTTTGGTTGGCTGGAAGGCTGTCCTAAGCATCAGGGCGCGCCAGCGGCTGAACAGCTCGCAGAAAGCCATGCGGACCTGGGAGCAAAACACGAAAGCGCCAAAGCCGACTGCGACAAAACAGCGCATTTATTACAGCAGTTCCAGTCCGACATCACTTACTTGGCACTGTCTTTCTTTGTTCTTCTGACTTTGGCGCTGAAGACCACTGTTAACAAGCAGTTAGCGCACCCATTCTTTTTCTTTTCCTGTAAAAGGCGACCCCACGCCGTATTTTGTTGCTTTCTGGAGTAGCGCTTCCAACGGATTTTCATCGTTGGAATACTAACTTCAGGAGTAATGTATGAATAAAATTTTACCGTTATGGCTCGTATCGCTTATTGCTGCGCTGCTGCTTTATAGCGCACAAAGCTTAGCGGAAACACCGTCTACTGGCTGGCTCAGTCATGAAGACCACCCGCCGGTATCGGTGAAGCTGGAACTTACCGGCCATTATGAGGCTGAGCGGAATCTACTACCTGCTCTGTTGCATGTTGAGCTGGATGAAGGCTGGAAAACCTACTGGCGTTCACCCGGCGAAGGCGGAATACCGCCAACCTTTGATTGGTCTGAGTCATCTAATATTGACGATATTGAGTGGCACTGGCCGGTGCCCTCGCGCTACAGCATTCAGGGTATTGAGACCGTCGGGTATCAGGGGTCGTTGACCTTTCCGTTAATGATACAGCTAAGCCCGGATGCCCGGCAGGCGCACATTAGCGGTACTTTGACTATGTCATCCTGTACCACCGTTTGTGTGTTAACGGACTACCCAATTGACTTGCAAGTTGATCTGGACACCCTGACCGTCGACAGTGATCGTGCCTTTGCCTTTAATCAGGCGATGGGCAAGGTGCCTCGGGAGTACGACAGCAATAACGTCAAGCAAGCTATTTGGTCCGACGCAAACCAGCACGTTCAATTGACCATAGAGCGTGACAGTGGTTGGCAAGATCCTAAGCTGTTTATACACAGCAACGACGACGCTCTGGCCGATGCCACCTTTTCATCTCCCGATATTCAAGTGAAAGGAAATAGACTCACAGCGCATGTTGATGTTAGCCACTGGCTGGAGCTGCCGGATCTTAGCGGAGCTGAACTCATCGCCACGGTCAGTGATGAAAACTTCGCCGCTGAATATAAGGTTCAGCTAACCGCAGGCACTATTGCAAATAACGCACCTCCGCTCTGGGCCATTTTATTGATGGCGTTAGCTGGTGGGCTTATTTTGAACATTATGCCCTGCGTGTTGCCGGTATTAGGCCTGAAAGTTCAAAGCCTTATGTTGTCTGGTGCACAACAGCCGAAGGTGGTGCGTAAGCAGTTTTTTGCGTCATCACTGGGTATTATCAGCTCGTTTCTGATCATTGCCCTGGGGCTGATGGTTCTTCGCTGGTCAGGCGGTTCTGTCGGCTGGGGAATTCAGTTTCAAAACCATTATTTCATTGCCGTACTGGTTGCTATTACCTGGCTATTCGCATTGAACTTAATGGGCGCCTTTGAGTTTAAATTGCCGTCTTCTTTGAGTACCAGTGCTGCAGCCGCCGGCGATAACAGCTACAAAGGGAATTTCCTGCAAGGCATGCTGGCCACGGTATTGGCTACACCTTGTACAGCGCCCTTTTTAGGTACCGCGGTAGCCTTTGCATTAGCCGCCGAATCCTCGGTTATTCTGCTGATTTTTGCCGCTCTTGGCATTGGCATGGCGCTGCCCTTGTTACTCATAGCCGTGTTCCCGAAAACCGCAAAATTACTACCCAAGCCCGGTCGCTGGATGCAATGGGTGAAACCCGTTTTCGCCATTATGATGCTGGCAACCACGGTCTGGCTGACAACCTTGCTGAAAAACTTTATCAGCAACGAGTTATTCCTGGCGCTAACTGTCGGTTTATCGGTTCTGACATTGGTGATTATTGGTAAAGTGCATGGCCGTAAGGCGCTGTTTTTATCCATTGGTGGCTTTTTGGTATTAGCTGCCGTTGTCGGTACGACGTTAATTCTTACCGCAGACCGTTGGGTCAACAAACTACCGCAGGACCACCAATGGCAGCCACTAACCCAGCAGCGTATTGATGAAGCCGTTGCCAATGGCCAAACCGTGTTTGTGGATGTGACCGCAGACTGGTGTATCACCTGCCAGGCCAACAAAGCGGGCGTGTTACTGCAAGACCCGGTATTTACAGCCTTAGGTGAGAAGCACGTCACCCGCCTGCGCGGCGACTGGACCAAAGCCAACGAGAGCGTCACCCAATACTTAAAGGCCAACAATACCTTTGGTGTGCCCTTTAACAAAGTCTACGGACCCGGCGCTCCGGACGGTATAACCCTGCCCGTAGTACTCAGTAAAGACAAAGTCATGGACGCGCTGGAGGATGCTCGTGAGCAATAACAAAGCGAAACCGTCGTGGGCAAAGCGGCTACGAACCGCAGCGCTTTATATTGTGCTGTTCTCGGTAGTGGCGTTCGTGGTCGACGCCTTTCGTAATAGTGACGTGCCGGAGTCTGTTCCGGCGGAGCTGTCGTCACTAACGGACATAAACGGCGAGCAATATAACTTACGCGAGATGAGCAAGGACAGCCCGGTTGTGCTGTATTTCTGGGCAACCTGGTGTCCTGTTTGCCCGGCGGTATCGCCTACGGTTGATTACGTTGGCAACCACTACCCAACCATTAGCGTGGCATTGCGCTCTGGCGACAACGACAAACTGACGCGCTACGCGCAGGCGAAAGGGTATGAGTTTCCTATTGTTAACGACAACCTCAACCGCGTATCAAACGGCTGGCAGGTATCTGCCACGCCAACCATCATCATTATTGAAAACGGTGACATTGTTTCAGCGACAACCGGAGTCACAACGCCTCCGGGTTTGTTTATTCGCCTTTGGTTTCACCAGTTTTTTTGAAGTAGGAAAGTAGTATGAATTTTATCTATAAAACGTTTTTCATCGTTGCTTTTATCTTTAGCAGCAACGTATTTGCGCAAGATTTAAACCCGCAACAAGAAGAAGACTTGGAAAAAGTCGAACAGCTATTGCGTGAAAACCCACAGCTAATTTCAAACATTCACAGAGGCTTGCAGCGCTTTTTAGAACAGCAAAGTGAGCAGAAAAACGCCTTTGCTAACCACCAGAAATGGCTGTATCAGTCGGCGGCACATCCAATTTTAGGTGACCAAGATGCGCCGCATAAAATCGTTGTATTTACCGACTACAACTGCCCGTTTTGCAAGAAGTTAGAGCCTGGCCTTCATAAACTGATTGAGGAATACCCGTCTATTCAGGTTGTAAATATTTTTGTGCCTTTACGCCAACAGCCGGTCGATGGGCTTAAAACCAATTCCGCACTTTATGGACTGAACCTGTGGCGCAATGACCCTAAGGCGTTCTTTGAATCTCATAACCTAATGATGAAAAAGTCGGGCATGCATACCGCTGACTCACTGCAAAGCGTTGCGCAAGTCACGGGTACCGAGGCCTTTTTGTCACCGTCCAGCGAAAGCGAAGCGGTTATTCGCAAAAATATGTCAGCATTTCGCGAACTAGGCTTTCGCGGCACACCGACCATCATCATTGGTCAGCAGGTAACGCCTGGTTATATTCCTTATGACAAGCTGGAAACCATAGCTACCGAGCAGTTTGAACTAGATTAACTGAGAAATAGATAGGGAGCTTGCTACAAGCTCCCTTCTTTAAAGGATTACTTGATAAAGGCTTCGGCTCGTACTAACATTTGTGAGCACACATTTAAAAGAGAACCATCATGGAAACAAGAATTCAGTTTCGTATCGATGAACAAACAAAGCACTTAGCGCAGCAGCAGGCTGAGAGTGAAGGTCGGACTTTGAGTGACGCGTGTCGGCAACTTGCCGAGCAGCTAGCATCGGAGCGTCGAAAACAGCTATCGCAGAACAGCTGGCTTACAGAACAAGTGAATCAGGCATTCCAGAAATTGGAATCTGGCCAGTCTGAATTCATGGATAACGAACAGGCAAAAAGCCGCATGGAAAAATTTAAAGCTCAATTTCGAAAATAAGGCGTGCAAATGATTTATTGGGAAGAGGATGCCCTGAAAGACAGAGAAAGGATTTTCGAGTTTCTTTACAATTTTAACCCTATAGTGGCAGAACAAACCGATTCACTGATACAAAGCAAAGTCGAAACATTGCTTGAGCAGCCCTATATTGGCGTTAAACGCGAGAATATAAAGGGAAGGCTTTTAATCCTCCCCGATATTTCAATGCTTGTCCCTTACTATATCGACGGAACCAACATACGAGTTTTGCGCGTGCTGCATGAGAAGCAGCAGTTTCCATTTACGTAGGCGTCTTACCAATAGTTTTCCGAAGTCACATTACCGGGCTTGCGGCGGGTGTTCTTAGCAAGCCCCAGTTCCGCCAGCGCGGCACGTGACTCTTTTATCATGTCAGGGTTACCGCAAAGCATCACCTGCGCGCGGGTATCCAACGGTGTGTCGAGTGCATCACTTAATTGACCCGAGCTAATCAGTTCTGGAATCCGTGCAGAGAAGGCACCCGGAATGTTTTCACGGGTTATAACCGGCTGATAACCCAGCTGGCCGGGGTATTCTTGTTGCCACTGCTCTATTTGTCCCTGATAAACTAAGTCTTCTGCTACGCGAACACCATGCACCAGGTTAATGCGCTTGAATCGTTCCCATGGCTTTTCGGTTTTTAGCATAGATATGAATGGGCCAATGCCGGTTCCGGTAGAGAGCATCCACAAGCTGTCGCCGTCCGGTACTTCATCCAGTGTAAAAAAGCCACCGGCGGGCTGGGTAATGTCCACACTGTCACCCGGCTGCAACTTAGCTAGCTTGGTGCTGACCTCGCCACCTTCCACTTCGGCTATGACAAAATCCAGTATGGCTTCGCCCGGCGCACTGGCCAGCGAGTAGGCACGCAATAGCTGCTCACCACCCACATTCAGGCCTAAACGAACAAACTGTCCTGCCTTAAAATCAAACGGCTCGGCCACAATTCTCAAACTGAAAACGCCAGAACTCCAACGGTAATTCTCGACAACTTTTCCACTAATCCATTGGATCATACGTCTGACTTAGTCCTTGTTTTGGTTCTTGGTCGCTTCCAGTTCTTTTTCTAACAGCTCAACGCGCTCACGCAGGCGCAGTAACATTTGCTGCTGTACGTCAAGCTCTTCGCGGGTCACTAAGTCGAGCTTTGACAGCTGTGACTGCAGGGTTTGTTTAACACGTTGCTCCATATTACCGGCCAGTTCTTTAACACCGGCTGGCATGCTGTCGTTAATTTGGCGAGCAATATTCTCTATTGTTTTGTTGTCCATAAGTCTCTCTTTGTGTAAATCGTTGCTTATTCATTTAGCTTAGCAGGAGATTCAGGTAAAATCCGAGCTTCTTATCGGCTTTTTCACGAATCAGGAACTCCGCGGCGCCCATGCTGAACGATCGCCAGAACCAGGCTGTACATTATATTCAGGGTCCTTTATTGGTACTGGCCGGTGCCGGTAGCGGTAAAACGCGGGTTATTACCGAGAAAATTGCCTACCTTATTCGTCAGCAAATTTACACGGCACGCCAAATTGGCGCGGTGACTTTTACCAATAAAGCCGCCAAAGAAATGAAAGAGCGTATTGCGCAAACCTTGCCGAAAGCGCAGCTGCGCGGTTTAACCGTGTGTACCTTTCATACTCTGGGGCTGAATATTATCCGGCGCGAACTCAGCACTCTGGGGTTTAAGCCCGGGTTTTCGTTATTTGACGACCAGGACACCTTTGCCCTGCTAAACGCCCTTACTGAAGATGTATTTGAGGGCGATAAAGCGCTGATTCAAGCCTGTCAGCACCAGATAGGCCACTGGAAAAACGCCATGCTCTCGCCCGAGCAGGCTTTGCAGAAAGCCGGAAACGATCAGGAAAATGCCTTCGCGCAGGTTTATCAGCAGTACCAAAACAACCTGAGTGCCTGCAATGCGGTCGACTTTGATGACCTGATTCGTCTGCCGACCTTATTGCTGGCAACCAATGAAAACGCCCGCGCGCGCTGGCAGAAAAAGTTTCAGTACCTGTTGGTGGACGAGTATCAGGACACCAACACCAGTCAGTACCAGCTGGTTAAATTACTGGTGGGCGAGCGTGCTCGTTTTACAGTAGTGGGCGACGATGACCAGTCCATTTACTCTTGGCGGGGAGCGCAGCCAAAGAACCTGGCACTATTAAAACAGGACTTTCCGCAGCTGGAAGTGGTGAAACTGGAACAGAATTATCGGTCGCACGGCCGTATTCTGAAAGCGGCGAACATACTCATTGAAAATAATCCGCACGTCTTTGAGAAGAAGCTGTTTTCTGAGATGGAATACGGCGAGCCGCTGAGTGTTATCTTTGGCCGGAATGAAGAACATGAAGCCGAAAGGGTCATAGCTGAAATTGTGAAGCAGCGGTTCCTGCGTAAAACGCCGTATCATCATTTTGCCATTTTATACCGGGGTAACCATCAGTCGCGCTTGTTTGAGAAGGCGCTAATGAACAACCGTATTCCGTACAAAATTACCGGTGGTCAGTCATTCTTTGCCCGTGCGGAGGTCAAAGACATTATGGCTTACCTGCGGTTATTGGTGAACCCAACCGACGACACCGCCTTTCTGCGTATTATTAACACGCCGCGCCGTGGCATTGGTCCGCAAACCGTGGAGCGCATTGGTCGTTTGTCACAGGAGTTAGGCTGCAGCTTATTTGAAGCCTGCCAGTCACCCCACTTAAAAACGCAGCTCAGCACCGGTGTTTTCCAGCATGTGGACGTGTTCCGTAATATGATAGATACCCTCGCTCGTCAGGCTGATCATCAGGAAGATGCCAGCGATGCGGTGCGACAGTTGCTCAGCGAAATTGGTTACGAGGACTGGTTGTTTGAACAAAGCCCCAGTGCAAAAGCGGCCGAAATGCGGATTAAAAACGTGTACGAGCTGCATCGCTGGGTGTCCGATATGCTAAAAGGCGATGCCGAACATGAGCCTATGGAACTGGATCAGGTCGTCAGCCGTTTATCTCTGCGCGATATGATGTCCCGCAACGAAGATGATGAGCAGTTTGAGCAGGTGCAGTTAATGACTCTGCATGCGTCCAAAGGTCTGGAATTTCCTTACGTATTCTTAGTGGGCATGGAAGAAGGCTTACTGCCGCACCAAAGCAGTATTGATGAAAACAATATTGAAGAAGAGCGTCGGCTGGCTTACGTGGGCATAACCCGGGCACAGCATAAGTTAGTCTTCACTATGGCGAAAGAGCGCCGCCAGTTTGGGGAAAAGCTTGAGCCGCAGCCCAGTCGTTTCCTGCTAGAGCTCCCTCAGGATGACTTAGAGTGGGAACACCGCAAGCAGAAATCAGATGAAGAGCGGGAAGAACAAAGAAGTCAGGGGCTGGAGATGTTGAAGAATGCGCTTAAATAGCGCCGGTGATAACGATTACGCGCACACGAAGCTGGAGTCGTCGTCTTTAACGATACGGCTTTCATAGTTTTGGTCAATAAAACTCCCCTGACCAATAGTGACGCCCTGTTTTTCAACGTCGTCCTTTTGTGTTTCAGTCTCTAAACCGTCTGCATAAACCTCAATATTCAGTTCATGACACAGCGTAACTATGTGCTTAAGCATGGCCTGAGCACGGTTATTGCTGCTTAGCCGGGCAATATAATGATGATCCAGCTTTAATACCGTAAACGGGAAGTTATACAAGAACTGCAACGGCCCGGAGCCACTACCAAAATTATCGATAACCAGTGTAAAGCCGAATTCCGACAGCCGCCTGAGACTTGCGAGCACCCGTCGGCCATCTTTCACCAAATCAGTTTCATCAAACTCTAACGCAATATTTTCCGGCTTGGCGCCGCTGTCCATAACGATATTAACCAGCTCATTCAGGTGACTGGTTTTCAACAGGTGCCTAACCGATAAATTAAGATGCAACGACGTTTCATTGCTGACCTTATTTTCAACCAGCCAGCGACTGGCGGTACGTAAAACAAATCTGTCGAGCTTAACAATAAGCCCCGTCCGCTCAGCAAGAGGTAGAAGCTCCTCGCTGTCGAAACTGTAACGGGGATCATCCCACACTAACTTTGCTTCTACCGCTTTGACATCGCCTGTTTTTAAATCAACGATTGGTTGATAGCTAACAGCAAAGTCCTTGTCGACTTTCGCGTGTCTCAACGCCGTTTCTTTGCGTACACTGTCGACAAGCGTTTCATGCATACTGTCGTCGAATAATACGTAACGGCCCCGCCCCATGCCTTTAGCCTGATACATAGCAGCGTCTGCGTCACGCAGGAGACGTTCAGCCGAGTCCGTCTCTTCAAGACACTCGGCAATACCAATACTGGCACCGGAGTAATGTTCCTGCCCATTCAGCTGAAACGGCTCACTCATTTGTTGGATCATTCGCTTGGCAACGTCTTTCGCGTCATCAATGCTGGTAATGGTATCCAGTAAGATAACGAACTCATCACCGCCCAAACGCGCAACCATGTCGTTGTCACGCACACAGTCGCCAATACGCTTACTCACTTCCAGCAAAAATTCGTCACCAGCAGAGTGACCAAGGGTATCGTTAATGTTTTTAAAACGGTCAAGGTCGACAAACAATACCGCAAAATGATGTTCAGGATGGCGGCGTTTATGCGCTACAGCCTGCTGCAGGCGCTCATTAAACAAAATCCGGTTGGGTAACCCGGTCAGGTTATCGTGATGTGCAGCGTGGAATAAGTTGGACTCTGTTTTCTTTCGACGCTCAATTTCTGATACAAGCTCTTCGGTGCGCTCTGCCACTTTCTTCTCAAGAAACTGGTTCACTCGTTGAATTTCTTCAGCGGAACGCTTTCTGTCGATAGCAACAGCAACGTGCTGCGAAACAAAGTTCAGCAGCTCCAGGTCATCATTTTGATAAAGGAAGTCACCGTCATAAGTCTGCACCGCAATAACACCAAACACCTGACCGTTCATCATTAGCGGACTGCCCAGCCACTGCTTCGCCAGCTTCATGCCGCCATAACCTAATTCAATTTCATTCTTTTTCAGTAACTTCTGCCTGACGGCCGCATTCACAAAAGCCGGCTCCTGCTTTTTAATGACGTACTCAGTCAAACCCTTACCTACCCGACGACGTTCTGCTTTTGCGCCCGTCTCGTCTACGTGATAGGGAAAATGCAGAAACTTTTTATCATCCGACAGCAACGCCACATAAAAGTTATCGGCATGAATGAGTTTGCCAATTTGCCGGTGCAATTGTCGGTAAAACGCATTCATATCATCAGAGGTATTGGTCAACTCTGAAATTGCGAACAGCACCGAAGTCTGCTGCTCAGCCCTTTCCCGAATGGTGATTTCGCTCATCAGGCTTTCATTGGCATGTCGAAGTTCGGCAGTCTGGTGCTCTATTTCGCTTTGCATTAAATCGCGTTGTTTTAAGCGTTCAAGTGCATTCACTACGTGTTGCGAAACAAAGGTCAACAGGTCTTCGTCAGAGGTATCGTAGCGGACATCGGCACTGTAGCTCTGCACAACCATAACGCCAATAGTAATATCACCACGTTTCAGGGGGACACCCAGCCAGTCCTGGTGTTCGGCTCCCAAACCTTCAATTTCATTATTATCAATGAGCCGTTGATAGACTTCAGGTGGGCATAAAAGCGACTGGCCTTTTCTTAAAACGTACCCTGTTAAACCTTTGCTGAGCTGATCAATTGGAATGCGTTCGAACAAGGTGTCCTGATCAATTTCATCAACAAAGTAGACAAAGTCGACAAGCTCTTCCTGAGGTTCATAAAGGCAGATGTAAAAGTTGCGGGCGTACATCAGTTCGCCGATGATTTCATGCAGTGACTGGTAGAAGTTGTCCATTTGGCGTGCGGAAGCCGCCAGTTCCGAAATTCGAAACAGCGCCTTTTGTACGACTTCAGCCGATCGGTATTTTTGGGTCAACCCCTTTAAACGGGCAATGACCTTTTGCAAGCGTTCATTTTCAGTTTGTAATTCCTGAAGCTGCTCCTTGCTTACCTTACGGTCTGTCATCCAGGTTCACCTTTAAACACTGACACTCCTTGCCGCAAACACACTTTTTTAACACTTGTTGCATTTAATAACAGTCGTACAGTATAGACCTCTGTCAAAAAATAGAAAAGATTTGCTGAAGAAATAATTGGGGCGAGGGAATTCCGAAGAGCAGTTAACGTCAATTGACACGAAAAAAGGCTGCCAATCTGGCAGCCTTTTCAGAACATATTAAAACTCATGTGTTTTAGATATCTTCAATCATATAGTCGATAGCGGCCTGAATTTCGTCTTCAGAACAGTCGCTACAAGTTCCCATAGGGGGCATAGCGTTGTAGCCTTCAACGGCGTGCTTTAATACGGTTTCCATACCTTGGTCTAACCGCTCTTTCCAGTCAGAAGCTTCGTTAATTTTAGGCGCACCCATAACACCGCTGGTGTGACAGGCTGTACAAAATTTATCGTAAACTTGCTGGCCTGAACGTGGACCGCTGCTTTCTTCAGCTGCGCTGCTTTCACCAGCCACATAGTGCTTACCTGCCGGCTTAATACGCTCTGCTATCGCTTCGCGTGACATGTCATCCTGCACCGAAGACGCACTGATGCTTAGCGCAAACAGCATGGAAATAGTGCCCAAAACGCTCTTGACGAAAAATGAATTCATAACTTTCACTGGTTTCTCCTACAAATGGCTGGTGTTCTTGCACGCCCAGTTAGTGGATGCGATTATAACCACAAATGCGCAAAGGATAAACACTTGGCTGAAATTGCTCGCAAAATAGCTTTGCTGGATCTGGATGCTTTCTTTGCTTCGGCCGAAGAATTGCGTGATCCCAGCCTGAAAACACGTCCGTTTGCTGTTGGCGGCGGTGGCGAGCGAGGCGTGGTGGCAACTGCAAATTACCTGGCTCGTCAGTACGGCGTAAAAAGCGCCATGCCGGGCAGTCATGCTCGGCGTCTGTGCCCACAATTAACTTTTATACGGCCCGATGGCAATTATTATCGGGAACTCTCCAACAAGGTTCTGGATGTTCTGCAGGAACTGACGCCACGTATTGAACCCGCTTCTATCGATGAGTTTTATTTGGACCTAACCCACCTTGAAGGCTTTAAAGGCAGCGCAACCCTGGCTATGAACCATGTTCGCGAACGGATAAAAACGCTTGGAATAACAGGTTCTGCCGGCATTTCGAATCAAAAAATGGTTGCGAAAATAGCCAGCGAAGAGCGTAAACCCGACGGCCAATTTGTTGTTCATCCTTCCGAGGTACTGGATTACATTGCTGCCTTAAACCTCAAACAGATCCCCGGTGTAGGCCCGAAAAGCCAGCAGGTACTGACAAATCATGGCCTGACCACAGGTCAAGACATACAACAAATTGAGCTGCAACAACTGCAGGCTATTCTTGGGGAAAAGGCCGGGTATGTTTTATTTGAGCGTTGTCATGGTCGTGACCGCCGGGAAGTGGTGACTGAGCGCATTCGAAAAAGCGTGGGCGTTGAGCAAACCTTAACGACAGACATGCGGCTGGAGTCGACGGCACAGGCTTATGTTCAGGACAATTTGTTGCCCAAGCTGCGGCAACGGATGAAGATATCACATTGGCGGGAACAACCTATTCGCAGTCAAACTCTTAAACTGAAGTTCTCGGACTTTACTCAAACAACGGTCTCGCGCAGTTCTCAGTTTATTTCGCCCAGCTTGTTTTATCAGCTCTTAGATGAAGCCTGGCAGCGCGGTAAAGGGAAAGGTGTGAGGCTGTTGGGGATCAGCGCAACATTGCCTGACCCCAACGAGCAATTACAACTCGAACTTGAGCTGGATTAATCGTCTTTGACGATAACGGTGATTTTTTCTGAAACAACGGCAGGGTTATGCGGCACGTGGTTTTTATCACCTAAAATGAGCTGCAACGTATGTTCACCCGGCTCTAAAGTCACCGTGGTTTCCGTCTGACCGCCACCAAAGTGAATAACATCGCCACCCATTGGCTTATCCATAGCCGGCAATTCATCTTTATCTATTAGCAAGTGATGATGCCCGGTATGTTTTACGTCAACACCCGCTGGTGCCACACCCATACCGCTTAAACCAAACTTAACTTTAAAGGTTTTACCCACGGTCTCACCGTTTTGCGGAGAGATAATGTAAGCCTGGGCTTCTTGCGATGCTTCCGTACGTTCTGTTTCTGCTGCCTGTGCGGTTGCAAGTACAGGGCCGCCTAACATGGCTAAAGCGCCAATCATCCATGCTTTATTCATAAGTTTCTCCAGTTATTGATATCAATCAATTCAGTTTAAACTGTGTCACCAATTGTTCCAAGCGTTCAAATGCCGTATTCAGTTCACGACATGCCTGCTTGGTATTATTTAGATTGCTGACACTCTGATCGTTCATACTACTGATATCCATAATGTCACGATCCAGTGTTTGGATCACTGAAGTCTGTTGTTCCGTTGCTGAGGCCACCGAATGATTCACATCATCGATATTGACGATAATGCCGTTAATCTCTGACATGTGTTCAGCAGATTCCTCTGCGCTTAGCACACAGGCACTGCTTATTTCCTGACTTTCTTTGATAACTTCAACGACACTGCGCGTACCAGCCCTGACCCGTTCAATCATTGACTCTACTTCGGTAGCCGATGACGATGTCCGCTGCGCCAGGTTACGCACTTCGTCGGCAACGACCGCAAAACCACGACCAGCTTCACCAGCCCTTGCCGCTTCAATTGCCGCGTTAAGTGCCAGCAAGTTGGTTTGCTCGGTAATGCCTTTAATCACTTCAATAATATTTCCAATATTCTGCGTATCTTCATCCAGGGTATGAATGGCCTGGCTGGAGGCATCCATGCGCTCGGACAAGTGCTGAATTTGCTGTCGGTTGTGTTGCAGCGAATCTCTTGCCGATGATGCTTTTGCAGTACCTGAACTGGCCTGCTCAGAGGCTTTTGCAGCATTTTCCGCAATTTCGTGCGCACTGGCGCCAAGCTCATTAATTGCGGTTGCGACAGAGCTGGCTTTACCCGCTTGCTCACTACCAATATCCATAGAGTCATCATTCGCTTTGACCATACTGCGAATGTTACTTTCCACCTGTTCGGCAGCTGCATTTACCTCAAGTAAGGCTTGCTGAATTTTTTCAATAAATTCATTCATGCGTCGTGAAACCAAACCAAACTCGTCATCTGATTCAACCGGCAGCCGTTGAGTTAAATCACCCTCACCACGGGCCATATCAGTAACGGCTTCATTGAGTCTGCGCAAAGGCTTCAGCAGTAAACGCAGTAGCCAGGTGAGTGATACAACAACCGCGACAATACCAATAATCAGATAGATAACAGCGGTCCAGGCAAAGGTCGACACGTTGCTGTAAGCCTTATCACGGTCGATAACGACACCCAGATACCACTCGACGCCCTGAATGCCCTTTATTTTATGAAAAGAAACCAGGCGCTCCGTGTCATTAATGCGGTATTCAGAAAAGTCCGGGCTCAATGACACCGACTGCCCGGCGTAGTCATTCACGGATTTTTCAATCCAGTTTTCATCCGGGTGAACCAGAATATTACGGTCACCACTTACCAGAAAAGCAAAACCCAGGCCCATAAAGTCGATGTCGTTTACAATGTTCGAGATTTCATCCAGCATCATGTCGCCGCCGGCAACACCGACCAGCTGGTTATTCCGACGCATAGGAACGACTGCGGTAATGGTCAATTCGTTGGTTGTAACGTCGATATAAGGCGCGGTATAGGTTGGTTGCCCTTCATCAACCGCTAATTGATACCAGGGGCGGCTGCGGGCATCGTAATCGTCGGGCAAATCAATGCTCGGATCATCCAGCAGGAAGGTCCCGTCAATTAAGCCATAGTAAACATTTTTAAACTTCCCGGCCGCTTTTGACTGTTGCACGCGTTCCAATGAACGGGCAGTGGAATCATCAACGTCATAGGCGTCAGCCGTTGCCTGAACAATGCTCATGCGGTCATTGAACCACTGCGAGATATTGCTTGATACAGAGTCCGATAACGCCTGCATTTGATGCTGCAAGTTACTACGGGTCTGAGTCGACATCTGCAAAAAGTTAGTGAGCGTAAAAACACCCAGCACTAACACCAGTATTAGCGATGCAACAGCCGTCACTTTTTGTGTAAACTTTAATTTTTTCAGCATCTTAAAAGCATCTCTTATTATCGTTCTATTATGAGCATTCTTAGGCGGTCAGTCGCTTTATCGGGCTATCCCACTTGAATGTCCGTTTCCGGGAAGCGGATGTGTCGTTTCCTTGGCGTTGCCAGAAAATAAGCCAATGTTAATGGCCCGACACGTCCGGCAAACATCAGGAACACCAACACCAATTGGCTTGCCGCCGTTACTTCTGCGGTAATTCCCCTGGACAATCCAACAGTTGCCGAAGCCGATAAAACTTCAAAGGTTATATCTATAAACGGCAGCGGATTCAAAATCATTAGGATAAATATACCCAGAAACATCAAAGTTAAGGTAACCAAGGTGACTGCAAGTGCTTTCATCACCAGTTCCTGGGGCACGGTACGGTTCAATAAAGTGACATGTTCACGGCGACGAAGAAAAGCATAAGTAGCGACCAGCAAAACAATAAAAGTCCCTAACTTTATGCCACCTGCAGTACTCATTGAACCGCCACCAATAAGCATTAACAACATGGTATACACGGCACTGGCGTCTGTCATTGCTCCGGTATCAACCGTATTGAAACCTGCCGAACGAGGGGTGGTTGCCTGAAACCAGGCAGCCATAGCCTGGTCCCCGAAACTTAAGTTAGCGAATGTTGCCGGGTTATTCATTTCCAGCAGCCAAATAATAGCTACCGACAATACATTAATAATTAAGGTCGCCCATAAAATGGCCCGGGTATACACCGAAAATTTATACCAACGGCGTTTTTCGTAGATATTGGTAATCACCGAGAAGCCCAAACCACCAATAACAAACAAAATGCTGATAATAAGGTTCACCGGTACACTACTGGCATAATCCACAATACCGTTAGGAGACAAAACAAACCCGGCGCTGTTAAAGGCAGAAATAGCGTAAAAAATACTTTCAGCAAAGGCATCAATAAAGCCCTTTTCCTGCCACCAGGTGAGCGTCAGGCCTATTATTGCAATGGCTTCAACGATCAAAGCCAAAGAGACAACTGCTTTTGCCGTGCGCCCAATACTAGCGAGACTGGTTTGCTGCATGGCCTCTTTTGCCAGCACCTGATGTTGCATACCGACGTGTCCGCCGATTGAAATGGCGGCCAAAACCGCAAAGGTCATGAAGCCTAAGCCACCCGCCTGGATAAGCAAAGCCAGAATCCCCATTCCAAATGGGGTGTAAGTCGCCCCGGTGTCCACAACAACCAGTCCGGTTACGGTCACAGCTGAAGTAGCCGTGAATAAACTTTCTAACCAGGTTATCGGTTGTTCGGTCGCAAAAGGCAACTTCAACAATAAGGTGCCCAATAGAATTAAGCAGGCAAAGCCCCCCGACAGAATAACCGGCGGGCTGGCACTAAAAGCTTTTCGTCTTTTACGTCCAGGGCGACGGTATAGCCAGGCTATTGAAGGGACCCACTGCTTCATGAATCCTCTTTTAACTTAGGAGCCACAGACTTCAATGCCTTTAAACTACCGGCCATAACCAAGGTTTCGTTCCCTTCCAGAGTTACAGATAATGAAGGGGTTACCGTTACATCATCCCGTCTCTTCAATAATAAAACATGAAAAAACTCACTATCATCGGGCATGATATCTTTCAGAGTTTTGCCTTTGAGGTAGTCGCCAATGCCAATTTCGACACAGAACCAATTATGTCCAAGCGACATATATTCATTGACCATTGGGTAGTTCAAAGACTGAGCCACCCGTATTCCCATTTCCTCTTCCGGATGGATAATACGGTTTACGCCCAACTTCGACAGAATTTGATGATGCGATTTTGACGTTGCTTTTGCCCAAATCTGTTTTACACCAATACTTTTCAGGTGCAAAACACATAACAAACTGGCTTGTAAATCTTCTCCAATAGCCACCAAGACCACTTCGCAGTTGGTTAAGTCCAGTTCCTCTAACGCTTTTTCATCAGTCACATCAGCAATCGCGGAGTGCGTTAGCACGTCGGCCATTGCCTCTACAGCTTTCTCATCCGAGTCGACACCAATAACACGATGCCCCATATCCAGCAGTTCCTTCGAGGTTCGGGCACCAAAGCGCCCTAAACCAATGACGCCAAATTCTGCCATGTCAGACTCCTATTGTGCTTTTGCCGGCGCCAGGAACAGCGCATTCATCAGCAAGGTGTTTAAACCGTCCATGTAAGCGCGGTAAGTGGGTTCCTGAGTAAAGCTGATAACCATACCATTACCCGTTGGCTGCCACATTAATAGCGGTTTGTAAGGCAGTTGCTGTGCAATGTCATCCCACAAAAAGCCGCTCGCCAGCATATCGTCCGCACCCGCAAACCAGGCAATATTTCTACCCTGGTTGATATCAATAGGTGTAAACACATCGTTGCCGTTATAAATACTGATAACCTGTGGCTTTACACCGGCACTTAACCAGTGGTCGGTATCCACCTCAGCATTTAGCAGCGCACCGGGCACCCAGTCCGGGTCAGCGCCGTGCGGCTTTATTTCCGTTAAGAACTGCTCGCGGCTTTCAATGACTTTACCGTCCACTTTAGTTTCGTCTTCCGGTTTAGTAACGCCCTCTTCGGGGACTTTGCGCTCAAGCTTGGTATCTAACAGTCCGGCTTCAACGGCCCAGGCAGAGGCGCTGCCTAAGGTTAATAAAACACCGCCGTCTGACACCCACTGCTTAATTTTCTCAACCGCTTTGTCATTTAAGACATCTGCGTAGCGCCCCTCCGGCAGGATCAGAACATCAAGACCGTCCAAATCAGAACGAAGCAACTGCATGGTGCGAATAGCTGTTACCGGATAGCCCATCTGACGCTCAATAACAAAGCGTGTATGGCCCGCATTATAGGCATTGACGGGTTCGTCCCAGGCAATAGCAATGTTTGGCGCTTCCAGCTTACTCACATTATGTGAACCGAAGTTCGGACCGGCGGTCATCCAGCTTGAATCGACGCCTTCAACGGTTGCGCCAGAGGCTTTAGCCAGTTCCTGCAGTTTTGCCTGTAAGCCACCCTGGTTGTCTGCGCGGGTTAAAATGAGCGAACCACTTGGAAAATCGCCGGCGCTTTCATGAGTAAAGGCTAATTCGCTTTGGCGAACTTCCAGGCCTTCCCGCAAGGCGGCAGTAAGGAAGCGACCCGCATTCATGTCACCCCAACGAACCAAAAAGGCCACCTTGGCGTCCGGGTTAATGACCTTACCTGGCTCAATGCGCCCTTCTTCAACCGAGGCCGTGGCAACATCCGGCAGGTCATCACACTGATGACTGTCAACGTTAAACATTAATGGCAGTGACCAACCGGTTACATCATAAATTTGGTCCGGCAGGTTGTTGTTTCGGCGTTGTTCCTGCTCGGCCAAAAAGTCATCCGCCATGTCCACTTGCTCATCCATTAAGGTGCGTATCATGCGGTGTGCAGGTTGTGCCATATCAATGATGTAAGCGCCGACTTCATAGTCAGTTCCGCACACATCAAAGGCTTCCTCCGCCTGGTTCACATCAGCACCCTGCTCAACCAACAAGGACGCCAGCTTGCGCGCAGCAGCCGGATCATCTTTGGCGGGCAGAATAATAGAGCGGACATCGCCGTCTTCACCGGCTTCAACCGCTGATTTACGGTATTCCCAGAACTTCTGCAACAAGGCTTCTCGACGCTCGGAAACCGTCTGTATTGTCGAAATAGACGCAATAAAATGCTGTTGAACACCATCGGCGTAGGTCAGCACGTCGCCGTCTTCGCGCTCAAACAAATGTCCACGCGCCGAAGCCATTTCATAAGTCATAGCAACGGAGCCCTGATAAAGCGGCCAACTGGCGCCATAACCCGGATAAAAGGCATCAAAAATTTCACGGGTAAAGTAATCAAAGCCTTTTTCATCAAACCACTGACCATTATTTTTACCAATCCAGTTCAGCGTTTCGCGCTGCGCTTCGGTTATCAGTGGGTTATAAGGCCGCGCCTCGGGTGTGAAGTAGTATGTGGAATCACCGCTCATTTCGTGCAGGTCAACAAACACCAGCGGATAATATTTTAGTAAGGCGTCAATTTGTCCGCTTATTTCAGGCTGCGTCAGCGCAATCCAGTCGCGGTTCATATCAAACAGGTAATGGTTAGTGCGCCCGTTCGGCCAGGGTTCGTTATGCTCTGCACTGCGACGATCGCCTGAGTGCTCAAGCCCAACACTCATGTAGTAACGATCCACAAAACGAGCCCGCCCATCGGGGTTTTGCAATGGATCAATAAACACCATGGTGTTGTCCAGCCACTGCTGAGTCTGCTCACGCTGGTCATGCAGTAAATGATAAGCCGTCATCATAGCCGCTTCGGGCGAGGAAATTTCATTGCCGTGAACGCCATAGGACAGCCAGATGCTACCGGGCAATTGGTCAATTAACTGCTCGGCGTCATCGCTGTCGGTTTTACGCGGGTCAGCCAAGGACTGCATTCCCTGCATGAAGCCGTCAAAGTCGGCCATGTTCCTTTCACTGGAAATAACCGCATAATAAAGCGTGCGTCCTTCCCAACTTTTGCCGTACTCAAGCAGTTTTACCTGTTTAGGATAGGCCTGCTTCAGTGCTTCAAAGTAATGGCTCATATCCGCCGGGCTGGTAATTTTGGTACCCATTGGGTAACCCAGAACCTGCTCGACGGTCACTTCGGAGTCGCTGTAACTGGCTTCGGGAAGTAAGGAACTTTCGCCGGACAGCTGCTGTGCATGGGTGGGTATCACGAACCACGAGGCGGCTATCAGCGCCGCTAATTTGAGACTGCGCATCTTCATTCCTGTTGTTTTACACACTGCCGAAACAATGCTTAGGGTTTATTTTTATGTCTCCCTAATGTAAAAGCTTGAACAAGGGAAGTGAAGCTCAATTTAGGCGCTATGAATAAAAAGACTCAAATAATCACACTAATGGTGGCTTTAACTACCACAATAATTCTGGCCGGCTGTGAAGTGACACCGAATAACGTCAGGCGAGTAGTTACTTCCGGCATCCTCAGCGGAAATGACCCCACAGCGGTTGTTGAGTCGTTAGCTCGTGAGCGCCTCAATAGCTACCGCAGCAACCCCCGTCAGCTTATTAGCGATATTGAAGATCTGCGCAAAGCGCTGCGCGACCTTCGTACCGTTGCCGAAGCCATTTGGGGTGAAGAAAAGGACACGGTTCCCAGCGAGAAAAAGTACGTTAAATACAGCGATAACTTTCATGCCAAAGCCGTTGTTGATTTTGAGCAAGGCCTGCTGACCGTAGCCACTTTGCATGACAGCAACAATCCCGCCGAAACCCGGCAAAAATTGCAGGCGGCGATTGTACGCACGCTGCTGACACCCGCCGATCTCACCGCCGTGGATATATTTACCGATAAAGAGCCGGAAGGTTCAGGAAAGCCCTTTTTACGAGGCCAGGTTGTTGACCAGGACAATGTGGTGGTCGAATACCAGTGGCGAGCAAAGCGTTTTGCTGAGTATTTAGTTAACAACAAGCTTCGTACTCGCCGTGCCAAAGACAACGACGTTTATGAAGTACAAATTGCGCTGGTGGACGATCATAAATCGCTACGCAAACACCAATATTCCGATTACGTGATAGCTGCCGCGAAACGCTACGATATTGAGCCTGAGCTTATTTACGCCATTATTGAAACCGAAAGCAGCTTCAACCCTTATGCGGTAAGCCATGCCAATGCTTATGGCTTAATGCAGGTGGTGGCAGCTACCGCCGGGCGAGATGTCTTTGAGCGGGTACGTGAAGTTCCCGGCCAACCAACCTCTGAGCAGCTGTTTGACCCCGCCCAGAACATTGATATAGGCAGTGCCTACTTACACATTCTCAATACCCAGTATTTAAAAGGCGTACGAAACCCAAGCAGCCGCGAATACGCTATAGTCTCCGCATATAACGGCGGCGCCGGCAATGTACTAAAAACCTTTTCATCCAACCGCAACAGAGCCATACAGATAATGAACCGAAGTCAGCCCGGCGTTATTTACCGGGACTTAACTTCAAAACACCCTTTGGCTGAAAGCCGCCGGTACCTGGAAAAGGTGATGTACTTTAAGCAAAATTACTGACAAGACCCACAGCAAAAATCTTTACCGTGTACCGGTGCTGCCGCTTTCTTCTCGACAAAAAGGACGTTGTTTTCCAGGTAAATATGCTCGCGTAAGTCGTCCTGCAACTCTTTCAGGCCGTTATAAAGCGCAGTCCAGGTGCCACAGGCGCCTTCAGGCAAAGTCAGGTTGTTGGTCAGTTCATCAATTTTATTGATTTCGTCTTCGTGCTGCACGTGTTCTTCTTCCATGACTGAAATTGGGCCACTTGGATAGACTCCGCGCGACAACATTGGGAACAGAATTTGCTCTTCTTTCATCATGTGGCTTTCCAACTCCTGCAACATATTGTCTAAGTGCTCAGCCAGACCATTAGGCGCTTCGGCATGATCACCGTGAACCTCTTCCACGCGCATAGCTAACTGCTTTAGTTCCGGTAACTGCTCGCGATGACGTTGATGAAAGCGCAAATAGATGTGCTCGATTAATTCCTGTGAGCCAGAATCCTGCCACTTTTGTTCAGCAGCTTGTAAACGTTCATTTAAAGTATTCATGGGGTAACTCCTGTTTGCTAAATTAAAATTTTCAGCCGTTACTTAACGGTCTAAACTCTCGCTATGGCTGTTGATTGCAACAAACAGGCCAGCTTCTACCCCATTGTGATTATTGACTCTCCGGGGTGCCAAGGTACTATCAACCCAACCAATAAGGGTCTTTTTAACCTGAGCAGTCAATTTAACCATGTTACAAGAAAGTCTATTAGCAGACCTGCTGACCGAGCAGCCTGCCGCCGTTCGTTTACAGAATTTGGTCAATACCTTACGCCGTCATTTCAACTGTGGGGCGGTGGTGTTACTAAAACTGGATAACGAGGTACTTCAACCCGTCGCTATTCAGGGCCTGGTGCGCGAAGCTCTGGGTCGTCGCTTCGTGGTTGCGCAACACCCACGGCTGGCAGCACTGCTGGCTTCCCGCAGCCCGGTAAGGTTTGAGCATGACTCTTCGTTACCAGACCCTTATGACGGTTTATTAGCGGAGCAGCCGGGTAATGCACTGCCCGTACACGACTGCATGGGAATCAGCTTGTACCTGGAAAACAAATGCTGGGGGGTGCTGACATTAGATGCCTTGCAGCCGGGCACCTTTACCGATGATTCCATACTCGAGCTGCAAAAGTTCAGTTTATTCGTTGAAACAGCGGTGCGTATTGGCCAGCTTGAGCAAAACGTCAGAGCCTTGCGTCAGGGGCAACAACGCGCCATGCCGCAATCCGGAGCGACGGAAACCAACGATTCTGAAATTATTGGTCAGAGCAAAGCCATAGAAGGTGTTCTGAAAGAACTTAGAGTTGTCGCCGGTGCTGACTTACCGGTACTGCTTTTAGGGGAAACCGGCGTCGGTAAAGAACTCTTCGCACGCGAACTTCACTTATTGTCGCAGCGCAGCGATATGCCACTTATTTATGTTAACTGTGCTGCGCTGCCAGAATCCTTAGCTGAAAGTGAGCTCTTTGGTCATGTTAAAGGCGCTTTCTCCGGTGCTACCAGTGACCGTTCCGGGCGCTTTGAGGCGGCTCATGGCGGCACCTTATTTCTGGATGAAGTGGGCGAACTGCCACTGTCGATACAGGCCAAGCTGCTACGGGTTCTGCAAAACGGAGAAATACAGAGACTGGGTTCGGACAAGTATCGTAAAGTAGACGTGCGCCTGATAGCAGCCACCAACCGTAACCTGCGCCAGCAAGTCAGTAATGAAACCTTCCGTGCGGATTTATACCACCGCCTGTCGGTTTACCCGTTACCCATACCTCCTTTGCGTGAGCGCGATGACGATGTGTCGATTCTGGCCGGTCACTTTCTTGAGTTAAACCGCGCGCGCCTGGGGCTTCGTGCTTTGCGGCTGTCGCCGGAAGCGGAACTGGCCATACAGCAGTATCAGTGGCCGGGTAATGTGCGCGAACTGGAGCACGTAATAAGCCGCGCGGCCATTAAGCTGCTGAGCCATGGCGTTGAGAAAAGCGATATTGCGACCATTGAGCCGGACATGTTGGATCTCGATGTTCAGTTACCCATGTCAGCCTCTCTGGATTCCGATAAAAACACCGGAGGAGCCGAGTTGCCCGTGCATAACGTTTCCATGAAGGAGGCGGTTAGCTACACCCAAAGAAAAATGATTGAAGCGGCTTTGAGTCGGCATAACAACAGCTGGAGTCAAGCTGCTAAAGACCTGCAACTGGACGCCAGTAACCTGCACAAAATGGCAAGCCGGCTGGGAATGAAGTCATGACCCGGGAGTTGTTGATTCGGTTGCTCTGGCGCGCTCTGGCCCTATTTTTTGTACTACTGGGGCTGGTTGGTATTGCTCTGCCGGTGATGCCGACCGTTCCTTTTCTTATCGCCGCGCTTTGGGCCGCCAGCAAAGGCTGGCCTCGTTTAGAGGCCTGGCTGATTAACCACCCCAAATACGGTCCGGATATTAGAGCCTGGCGCGATAATCGCGTCATAAAACGCCGTTCCAAAGTCATAGCCCTGATTATGATGGCAACAGGTTATTTGGTGTTATGGTTATTGGTTCCACAGGTTCCCGTGTGGTTAAAAGGGCTGGTGGGTGTGGCCTTACTCACCGTGGGTTACTGGCTGGCCACTCGCCCTGAATTTGTACCTGAAAATAATGGAAACTCGTTATGAGTAAAACCCTTTCTCATCAGCAGATGTTGAAGTACAACCGGCACATTGCGCTACCGGCTATGGACTTAGAAGGCCAGGAAAGGTTACTAAACGCCCATGTGGTCATCATTGGCCTGGGCGGATTAGGATGCGCCGTGGCACCTTATTTAACCGCGGCCGGTATTGGGAAGATCACTTTAGTCGATGACGATGTAATTGACCGTCATAACCTGCAACGCCAAATTCTGTTTACCGAAAGCAGCGTAGGGAATAACAAAGCAGAGCAAGCTCGCCAGCACCTGATGCAGCTGAATAGCGAGGCTGATATTACATCACTCCCGGTACGGGCAGATGAGGCTTTGCTGGCCAAACTGACAAAAGAAGCCACGCTCATTGTCGATTGCTGCGATAACCTGACGACACGTAACAGCGTTAATAAAGCGTGCCTAAAAAGTAAAACGCCTTTGGTTTCCGGCTCTGCCATTCGTTTTGAGGGCCAGATTGCCAGCTTTTCTATGCAAAACAGTTCGCCCTGCTACGCCTGTTACAGCCAGTTTTTTGGTGAGCAGCAACTCAGTTGTACAGAAGCCGGTGTTTTGTCTCCTTTGGTGGGGGTGGTAGGTACCATGCAGGCTGTCGAAGCAATAAAAATAGCGGCTGGTATTGGCCAGCCGCTGTATTCATCGGTATTGCTTTTTGATGCGCTGCACAGTGACTGGCAGCGGCTCAATATTCAGAAGCACCCGCAGTGCCCACACTGTGCAGACCTTTAACCCGGGTTACCATCAGCACGCGGCGTAGTCAGTACTTTAAAGTAAACCACAACGTAAATACCGTAAGCCAAAGCCCAGGCTAAAGTGCTGAACATGAGCCACTGGCTGGTTAACTCTGGTGCCAGCCACATTAGAAAGACCCGGGTCAGTGCCGCAATTAGCACCAATAAGAATGCACCGGTCATAATCAGTTTGGGCTGCAATGGACGGCCACTGTGCCCCAGGGATACCCGGGCTATCATGCTCAAAATCATATTACCCATAGCACCAGCGGTCAGTGCGTGCAATGCCAGGCTCTGAGTCAGCTCAAAACCGGCATAGCGCAGTGCAAATAGCGCCAGCCCAACCGGAATAAACCAGTAGGCCAAATGCAGCGACCACAATAACGGCACCCGCCAGGTCATCCAGATTTTCCAGCGCGCTACCCGTATCGCTGTAGCAACAGCTGAAACGGTAAATAAGAAGACCATCACCTGACTGGGTAAAATGGTGTGCAGATTCAAAAAGTGAACCGCAAAAATAAGCCACAAGCTGCCCAGCGCAATGCGATCAAGCCAGACAATCGGCTGTACTTTCGGTGTCATGGTGCCGTTGGCGGTAAACATGGGCAGTACCCGGCCGCCAATAATTGCCATAAGCAAGGTCACCAGGAACACCGCATTGTAGGCACCAAGAATTTGAATATGGTACTGACCAAAGTGCAAGCCATAATGCATAAGCAAATTACAAACTGTCAGCAACAACAGAATGGGGACAAAAAACAGATTTCGGGTCTGATTCACCTTGATCACCATGCGCCCGAACAAAAATGCAGCAACAGGTAAAAGGCTGACATCGACAGCCGCAACCAGCCACCAGGGCAACTCACTCCCAAACAAAAGACCCAGCCGCGCTGCTGCCCATAATACCGTCAGAATAAGCAAGGTATTGCCGTGAGGTGCCCTAAGCCCCGTCCAGTTCTGCACCGCGGTTAACAAGAAACCAAGCACAATAGCGATAACAAAGCCGAACATCATTTCATGGGAGTGCCAGAACATGATGTTGCCATACACGGGCAAATCGACCTTTCCACCAAGTGCCAGCCCCCACAACAGCATAGCGATGGCGCTAAACCCTGCTCCCAGCAGGAACAGCGGTCGAAATGCCTGGCGCAGAATTGGAATTAACTGCTCTTCTTTTTGTTTGTCTGTGATCTGCATCATTGTCACCGCTTAATTTTTAAAGGTACATTTGTAATATATCTTTTATTTATCGGAAAATCGACTGCTTACTCGCGAAAATAAGTTAGTACCCCTTAGTTGATTTCGTTTCTTTATGGCAAGTAAAAATTACCCATTAAGGGGTAGCCTCCTCGCTTTTAACAGGCTTTCCCAAGACACTTGAAACTACCCTTAAAGTAGCATTACCAGAACCTACCGCTTCGTCCTAGTCTTTTGATACTAAAGCATTTTATTGCAGTTAACAGTAAAGTTTAGCCATCTGACTTAATGGATCTAACTGGAGGTCTTTCATGAACCAACCCCTGTCAGTCACAGGTGGTCAACGCAACAGAGCGCTCGCTATTTCAACGCTGGCGTTCACGCTTTGTTTTGCGGTCTGGACCATCTTTTCAATCATCGGCATTCAGATAAAGGCCGACTTCAACTTAACTGACACTCAGTTGGGCTTACTGATGGCAACCCCGGTATTAACGGGTTCTATCAGCCGTATGTTCCTGGGTATCTGGACCGACCGGTATGGTGGTCGCAAAGTTTTCAGTATTCTCATGTTACTGACCGCAGCCTGTGTCTATTTGCTCACCTTTGCTAACAGCTACATTATGTTGTTGATTGCCGCATTAGGTGTTGGCCTGGCCGGTGGTTCATTCATTGTTGGTGTCACCTATACGGCGGCCTGGTTTAACGACGTAAAAGAAAAGCAAGGCACCGCACTAGGGATTTTCGGAGCCGGTAATGTTGGCTCGGCGGTAACTAACTTTGGTGCTCCGTTTCTGCTAATAGCCCTTGGTTGGCAGGGTACTGCGCAAATTTATGCAACGGTACTAGCGATTGCCGGTGTTGTTTTCCTTTTCCTCGCAAAAGACGATCCGCTAAAAGAAACTCGTCAGGAACTTCAGCAAAAAGGTTTTTGGGAGCAGCTGTCGCCCCTTGGTGATCTTCGTGTCTGGCGCTTCTCACTTTACTACTTCTTTGTTTTTGGTGCTTTTGTCGCGTTAGCCTTATGGTTGCCGCACTACCTTATCGGTGTTTACGAGCTGGATATAAAAACGGCCGGTATGATAGCGGCACTTTACACTATCCCTGCTTCGTTGTTTCGTATTCTGGGCGGTTGGATGTCTGACAAATACGGGGCTCGTCGAGTCATGTACTGGACATTCATTGCATCGGTAATTTGTACTTTCTTACTGAGTTATCCCAGCACCGAATACGCGGTTAAAGGGGTAAACCAGACTTATAACTTCCACTTCGAAATCACTTTACTTGGCTTTGTTTTCCTTACTTTTGCACTCGGCTTCTTTATGTCGCTGGGTAAAGCGGCAGTATTTAAACATATACCCGTTTACTATCCTAAAAGCGTAGGCGCAGTCGGTGGTGTGGTCGGTATGATTGGTGGTTTAGGTGGCTTCCTGCTGCCATTAACCTTCGGCATGCTGAACGATGTGATTGGTGTATGGCAGAGCAGCTTTATGCTGTTATTCGTTATTGCAGCAGCCGCACTGGCGTGGATGCATTTTGCTATTCTTCGCGCAGAGCGTGTTGAGTATCGCGAAGACCGCGAAGAACGCGACCTGCCCGAGCTGTCCACTCCGAACTCTATGGTGCTGGATGACTGGCGTCCGGAAGATAAAACCTTCTGGGAAGAAAAAGGCAAACGCATTGCCACCCGTAACCTGTGGATTTCCATACCGAACCTGTTCTTGGCGTTCGCAGTCTGGACTATCTGGAGTATTCTGGTAGTCAAAATGCCGGCTCTCGGCTTCCCTTACAGCCAAAACGAACTGTTCTGGTTAGCGGCACTGCCAGCATTGTCGGGTGCGACCTTGCGGATCTTCTATAGCTTCATGGTGCCGATATTTGGTGGCCGTCGCTGGACAGCAATATCGACAGCGTCCTTACTACTACCGTGTATTTGGATTGGCTTTGCCGTTCAAAATACCGATACGCCATACATGATCATGCTGATTCTTGCATTATTGTGCGGCTTTGGTGGCGGTAACTTCTCGTCCAGTATGTCCAACATCAGCTTTTTCTATCCACATAAGGAAAAAGGCGGTGCCTTGGGCATGAATGCTGGTCTGGGTAACCTGGGTGTATCGGGTATGCAGTTACTGGCGCCGCTGGTTATTGCCGCCAGTGTGTTTGGTGGTATGGGAGGTGACCCACTGGTGATCCAGGAAGGTGCGAATGCGGGTCAGGAAGTCTGGCTGCAAAACGCTGCGTTCTTGTGGGTTCCGTTAATTGTTATTGGCTCTGTCGCAGCCTGGTTTGGTATGAACGACATTTCCTCAGCGAAAGCTTCGTTCAGTGATCAAGCCGTTATCTTCAAACGCAGTCATAATTGGATCATGTGTATCCTTTATTTGGGAACGTTCGGAAGCTTTATCGGCTTCGCGGCTGGCTTCCCTCTGCTGTCGGGTATGCTGTTCCCTGAAGTTGACCCAACTGCTTACGCTTTCCTTGGTCCGTTAGTCGGTGCTTTGGCTCGTCCCGTCGGTGGTATCGTCGCTGACAAGCTAGGCGGTGCAAGGGTAACCTTCTGGAACTTCCTGCTGATGATTGCCGGCGTAGCGGGTGTCATGTACTTCCTGCCAATAGCGGGTACTGAAGGCAACTTCTGGGGCTTCTTTGCTGCCTTTATGGTGCTGTTTATTGCAACGGGTATTGGCAACGGCTCCACTTTCCGTATGGTTCCGGTCATTTTCCTGAACCAGCGCAAACGCGAACTGGGCGATACCAATGAAGCCATTAAGCAGGGCAATAAAGAATCGGCTGCGGTTATTGGTTTTATCTCGGCATTCGCAGCCTACGGCGGCTTCTTTATCCCGAAAGCTTATGGTTCATCCATTAGTCTGACAGGAAGTGTATCCGCTGCCTTAGTGAGCTTTATTGTCTTCTACGCTATATGCAGCGTGATAACCTGGTGGTTCTACTCTCGTAAAAACGCACCAGACCCCTGCTAAACCGTCTGGGCTCAGGTATGAAAACTATGAGTCTAATGAGTAAAGCAAAAGAACTGTCACCAGCCTACTTTGGGCTGGTGATGGCAACAGGAATCATCGCCATTGCTGCCCACCAGCAGCAATGGCCTTCAGCCTTCTTTTACATTGCACTGCTGGCTTGGGGAGTCACTTTTATTGGGTTGTGCCGAAGCCTGTTGCGGCTCCGGCAGCAGAAGTAACTACTTACTTTTGGGACGGAAGGGCTTAATGATCGATTCATCGCACTCAAGGTAAGGCCCATCCATAAGATCAATGCAATACGGCACTGCCGGAAATACAGCGTCCAGACATTGCCGAATGGCCTTAGGTTTACCCGGTAAGTTAATAATCAATGACGAGCCTCTGAGCCCTGCTGTTTGCCGCGACAAAATGGCGGTAGGAACGTACTTTAAAGACTCCTGTCGCATTAATTCACCGAAACCCGGCATCATCCGGTCGCAAACGGCTTCTGTCGCTTCAGGTGTGACATCGCGTTTGGCCGGCCCGGTTCCGCCGGTGGTTACTACCAGACAACAGCCTTCTTTATCCACTAAGTCTTTAATGGTGGACTCAATAAGCGGCTGCTCATCGGCTATAATCCGGTACTCCGCCTGCCATTCAGAGGTTAGGTAGTCTTTTAGTGTATCTTTTATCGCCTGCCCGGAAATGTCTTCATACACTCCGGCACTGGCCCTGTCACTAACGGTTAGTACACCAATTCGAGCTATTTTCTCTGACATAGTTATCCTTTTCGCTATAAATGCTTTGTTCCGTTACGCCGTTGCCAAACCCGCAAGCTGTAACCAATAGCCGTTACTTTCTTTACTATTTAGTTTTACGGGTTGCTCACCATCGACATTGTTACGGAAACGCCCTAGCCAGTCAAAAGTCCCTTCCGGCTGCGGGCTTATGCGTACAATATCAACCAGATCTTTCATACTGGGTAATTGATTTATAAGATTATAGCGGGTACCCGATTGCGTCTGAATGCCATTAAGCACAAACACCTGCTGCCCTTCCTGGCTTTTAACTTCGCGGCCTTCCGGATACTTTATGCAACACAGTTCGCACTGATCCTTCGGGCGGTTTTCTGACCGCGCAGTAAAGCAGCGTCCAGACCAGGCCAGTGGCATATGACCGAAAGAAAACACCTCCACCTCAAAACAGTCTCTCACCGTATTAATCAGGTTTTGCTGTAAAATATCCTGCAGCCAGTCACGCGAGAGTTCAAAAGGCGCAACCCAACGCGTCATGCCCATATCAATTAAGCGGCGCAGGCTCTGATGATTATAAATATTAATAGCCGGCCCGGCGGTAAAGTTAAGCCCCTGTTCCTGCAATATACCAATGGCGCTGACATCATTAGCTTCAACATCAAATTCACCATTGTCACAATACTTACCCAGCTCTCTTAATTCAGCAGGTGCCTCTAGTAAGGTCATGGTCGACAGCGTCACTTTCTTACCCGCTTCTCTTAGCATGTGCGCTATTGTCAGGTAGTCATCCAGCTTCAACTCACGCCGCTTGCTACAGACAGTTTCACCAAGATACACATGTTCAACATCCGACTCGGCAGCCTGCTGGTAAAAATCAAAGACCTGTTGTTTTGGCCAAAAGTACAGGTTAGGTCCTAAAGAAAACTTCATGTTGGTTACTTCCATTTCCGGTGGTACGCGCCGAGCGTCGTTTGACTGCCCTCAGAAAGCGAGGACAGAACTGAGTTCCAGTTATCTGCCACTTCAAAGTTGTCGGGGTCGGCCATAACCGTGTCTATAGCCTGACGCCACACTCTGGTAATTTGTGATACATAAGCCGGACTGCGCTGTCGCCCTTCAATTTTTAAGGAGGCAATGCCTTCTTTATAAAGTTGCGGCAACAGGCTCAAGGTGTTCAGGCTGGTAGGCTCTTCCAGCACGTTGTAAATTTCGTCATCGACCGAAAAGCGTCCCTTACACAAAGTGGGGTAACCGGCTTTTTCGTTTTCATCAAAACGATCAATGAGCACACCGTTAAGCCGAGATTCCAGCTTGTTGTCCTGTTCGTCCCACTCCACAAAAGCGGCGGGCGAGCAGGCTCCTGCGGTATTAGGTGATTCACCGGTCAGGTAAGAACTTAAGTAGCAGCGCCCTTCCGCCATAATGCAGAGACTACCGAAGGCAAACACCTCCAGCTCAACGTCGGTTGTGCGCGCCAGCGCCCGTACCTGCTGCATAGACAGAACCCGGGGTAAAACGACCCTGGAAACACCAAACTGCTGGTAAAATCGAATGGCACCTGCGTTGGTTGCAGAAGCCTGCACCGATAAGTGCCGCTCAACTCTCGGGTACCTTTCCGCCGCATAAGCCAAAACCGCTAAGTCAGCAATAATCAGCACATCGGCACCGGCCAGTACGGCATCATCGACCGCTTGCCGCCATTTTTCCCAACTGTTGGCATGGGCAAAGGTGTTAATAGCAACATGCAGTTTACGGCCATGCTTATGCACGTAGTCCGCTGCTTCCGATAACTTCATCTGGTTTAAATTCAAACCTGCAAAATGACGCGCATTGGTTTCATCTTTTAGCCCCACATAAACCGCATCGGCACCATTTTCTATAGCCGCTTTTAATGCAGGGATACTTCCGGCTGGACATAACAATTCCATCTGAAACCTCTATTTAACTATTTTGTAGCGCCTTATTTGTTTATTTATTATAGTGCCCAAGTCTTTTATTTTGTTGTTATCTATGGAGCAAAAAATGAATACCACCAATTGGGTATCTTCTATACCTAAAATAATTCAGCCAATAAATAAATTAATACCAGAGCGCATTATTAACTTTGGATCTGAACAATTATTAAACCGCTTATTTAAAGAAGAAATAATATCGGGTGATCTTGACTTTATTTCTGAAAGAGTTATTGAGATAAAAGTAAAAGATATTGATTTATCACTCTTTTTAACCTTAAAAGAGAACCAGCTAAAGACCCTCAATAGCCCCGCCAAGGCTGACGTTCAGCTCTCAGCAGATGGTGACACCCTGCTTTTATTGATTTATGGCAAGGTTGATCCTGACACTTTATTTTTTAACCGAAAGTTAATGGTAAAAGGCAATACCGAATTAGGGTTACATTTAAAAAACTTCTTAGACACTATTGAGGTAAATCAAAAGCTTCCCAAGGCCTTATTTTTAATAGGCGACCGCTTTAGCGGTTTTATTTATAAAGAAAAAGGTGAAACAATACAGATAAGTTAATTAAATAAGTTTTGACCGAGGTCAAGAGGTGGTTATGAGTACAGTTACCTGGGATAAAGAATTAATCGAAAAATACAACATTAATGGACCTCGTTATACGTCTTATCCCACGGCGTTGATGCTTTCCGAACAATTTTCAGAAAACCGCATTGAAGCCGCACTAAAAAATGCAGGTGACGGACTCTGTTTGTATTTGCACTTACCGTTTTGCCATAAGCTTTGCTACTACTGTGGTTGCAATAAGGTGATCACCCGCCATCAGCACAAGGCCGATAGATATTTGGATTACCTGGCCAAAGAAATGGCGATGTACCAACCCATGGTAAAGGACAAGAAAATCCGCCAAATTCATTTGGGCGGCGGTACTCCAACCTTTTTGACTGAACAGCAGTTGACCCGGTTGATGGACTTGGTTCACGAGAACTTTACTTTTGCCAGTAACCCCGAAGTCAGTATTGAGATTGACCCACGCAGTTGCAGTGATGAAAAACTTCGCCATTTGCGCGAATTAGGCTTCAACCGTGTCAGCTACGGCGTACAAGACTTTGACAAAAAAGTTCAGATTGCTATCAACCGCGTACAGGATGTCGATTTAATTGCTCACCAGCTGAAGCTGAGTAAAGAGCTGGGTTTTGACTCAATCAACTTAGACTTGATTTACGGACTGCCCTACCAACGTCCGGAAACCTTTAGGAAGTCCATTGAGCAAGTAATTGAAATGGACCCTGACCGTATTTCGGTATTCAGCTATGCGCATTTGCCCGAACGCTTTGCCGGGCAGAAGAAAATACCAGAAGAGTCCATTCCACAACCTTCGGTTAAGTTAAGCCTGCTGGAACAAGCCATTACTCAGCTTAGCGAGGCTGGTTATCAGTTTATTGGCATGGACCACTTTGCGAAGAAAGACGACGGTCTGGCAATTGCTCAGCGCGAAGGTCGTTTGCAACGTAACTTCCAGGGCTATACGACCGACGGGCAGGATGCATTACTGGGCCTGGGCGTATCATCCATTAGCCAGGTAAACGGTGTGCTCTGGCAACATGAAAAAGAGCTACCGGCTTACTACAAAATGATAGATAGCGGACAAAAGCCCATTATCAAAGGCATGGCATTAACGGACGAGGATAAAATTCGCGCCGCTCTGATTTCTCAGGTTATCTGCCACTTTGAGCTGGATATTGAGGCCTTTAAAGCCGAGTGGAATATCGATGACTTCTGGGCACATTTCGCCGAAGCCATACCGCTATTGAAGCCATTTATCGAAGACGGCTTAGTTGATGTATCGGATAAAAAGCTGCGTGTCACAGAATTAGGTCGCCTGTGGGTTCGCAGCATCTGCGCATGCTTTGACGAATACCTGGACCACGGCCAGAACCGCTACTCCAAAGTGGTTTAGTAGAAAGAGGTAAACCGGTCTTCATACGCTTGGGGCGATCAGGAAAGGACGTTCACGTGGTTAGAGCTTCCAACTCAGAGAGTGAGTAGCGCCAAGGATGGCGCCACTCAAGCCCCCAGGGGTAGGTTTACGGCGTCTCTCTGAGAACAGAAGCCCTGCCCTGAGAGAGCTCTTCCCTTCCCACTAACTAAATATGAAACGTTGTTTCGTTAAGCCACAGGTGCAGTAATATGCTGGCTATGTAACCTAGTGCTATGACCGGGGTCCATTTCAGGTGGGAGGCAAAGGTGTAGTAGCCTCTGGCCTGCCCCATTAGAGCGACACCGGCTGCTGACCCAATGGAGAGTAAGCTACCACCGGTACCTGCGGTTAGGGTAATGAGCAACCACTGACCATGTGACATATCGGGTTCCATCGACAGTACAGCAAACATGACCGGAATGTTGTCAATGACCGCCGAAACGACACCCAGAATGGTATTCGCCATTGTCGCACTCATACCGCCGTAAAGCGTTTCAGAAAGCAGGCTCAGATACCCCATAAAGCCAAGACCGCCAACGCATAAAACGATTCCGTAGAAGAACAACAGGGTGTCCCACTCCGCTCGCGAAACCCGGCTGAAAACATCAAAGGGCACCACACCACCTAATTGTTCCAGGCGCTTTTGGTCGCCTACGCGCTCTGCCATCGCTCGTTTACGAGCTAGAGAGCCTGGTAGTGTCATACGTAAGAAGTAACCGAAGAACTGTAGATAACCTAAGCCCATCATCATGCCCAGCACAGGCGGCAGGTGCAGTACAATATGACAAGTTACCGCTGTAGCTACCGTCAGTAAGAATAAGGCGGTAATTCGCAGCGCACCACGTTTTAGTTCCACCTCGGTGTGCAGTGTTGTAGGCTTTTTATTTTCAATGAAAAAGCTCATCACAATTGCCGGTACTAAATAGTTAGCAACCGATGGCAAGAACAAACGAAGAAACTCAGTAAAAGTGACCTGTCCTGCCTGCCATACCATTAACGTGGTGATATCACCAAAGGGGCTGAAGGCACCACCCGCGTTGGCCGCAACCACAATACTGACACAACATAAGGCGACAAATTTCTTATCGTCCTGGGCAACTTTCATGACCACGGCACACATCAATAAGGCAGTCGTTAAGTTATCCGCCACCGGAGAAATAAAGAAGGCCAGTAAGCCGGTTATCCAAAACAGCTGCTTATAACTAAAGCCTTTTTTCAGTAACCAGGCTCGCAGTGCATCGAACAAACGGCGCTCTTCCATGGCGTTTATATAGGTCATGGCCACCAACAGGAAAAGCATCAATTCCGCAAACTCAAGCAGGTTATGGCGAAATGCGGATTCGGCCATAGCGGCCTGATCACCGGTATACACCCAGCCAATTAAAATCCAGATGAGGCCGGCGGCAACCAATACCGGTTTTGACTTACGCATATGGAGCTTTTCTTCGCCCATCACCAAAATGTAGGCGAGAACAAAGATGATAATGGCGGTGTAGCCAACAGTAGACTGGGTTAAATCAAAAGGAGAGATGGCGGGCTCTGCCGCCAGTGCCGATACCGAAAAAAACAGGGTAATAACGGTAATCAGAAATTTTGTCATGGCCACATAGGGCGCAGCGTACCTCTACAGTAACTGCACCAACTCTCCTTGTCGGTTAATGGTTAAAAAATGTTTGATCATGCCGGCCTGAATTTGTTGCACCATCATTTCCAGTGGCTGGCTGGCTTCGTCGCTTGAAATGGGATGACCGCCGCGGCCGTCCATTGCGCTGATAAACGCAATATCCCAGTCAATGTCGGTGCGTTTAGACTCTTCAACCAACGCAGAAAAGTCTTCGACTTCTTCGGGCAGTTTATCGACACAAAGTACCGGCTCTAATGTGCCGCCTTCCTGTGTTTCGAATTGCTGCTTCTGACTGTCTGTCGGTTGCTCGGGGAGTTGCGCTTTTGCCAACACAAACAGCAAACGCTGAGGTTCGTGTTGTTGTTTTGCTGCTTTTATAAAGTCTTGATAACTATTGATTTCCATGGCTTCACCTGAATTTCCGGAAGTGCGCGCGGAGAATACCATAAAAGCGCAATTTTAAGGCATGAAAAAAGAGGGAGGCGGGCTCCCTCTTTATGGGTAGTTTTCAAATTTTAGCTGGCTTTTCGCAGCCCAATATTGGCTTGCGCTGCGCCAACAGCAACCTCTGACGGCTGTTTACGGTGATAATGACGCAAATGATGCTCTTTGCGTCGACCTGCGCTAAATGCCGATACACGTTTAAGGTAGCCAATAACCCGTGTACCGTAGTCTATGTCTGCAGAGCCACAGCTGGAACATTCGCTTAAGGTGCGTTTATCAATCTGTTCGCAGGCATTACAAATGGTAATTTTGACGTTAATGCAGAAGTAGTTACAGCCGGTTTTTGCAGCAATATTCAGTAACGACAAATACCCTGAGGTATTGAGCTTTTCATCAAGGTTTAAGTGCAGAGCCGAACCGCCGTCCAGGTATTCAATCAACTCTTTTCCATGAAGAACAAGCTTATCCAATGCATTGGCGTCGTCGTCTTCTACCGCATAAAAATAGGAGTTGTAGCAGTCACGGCTCACTTTGTAGCCGTCAGCTCTGTCCCACTTAGCGTTTTTCACACCCAGGTTTTCTGCTGGCACGAACTCGGTATTGAACATATAGCCGTATTCTTTTTTCGCGGCTTTATTAGCGTCGTAAATCACTTTTAAATGGCTTTGCACAAAGTCTTTATAAGCCTGGTTGTTACCTGCGGTAATCCCCTGCGACTCAGCCGCTTCAACCATGCCGTTAATGCCTATAGTCAGGAACTGCTTGTCCAGAGTAATAAAGCCGGCATCATAAACGGTTAACAGACCCGCTTCTTTATATTCTTCCATCAACTTTCTGTAAGCCACCTGATATTTGTGAATTTTGCTGACTTCCTCCTCTAAATCTCTGCCATCCTGAACCAAGCGGTTCATGTTCATGGTGATGACATTAATAGAGCCTGTAGCGACACCACCGGCACCCAGGGTATAAGAAAAGGTATTGTCGCTAATTTCGCTGCGTAGTCGGCAACATGAAGCTAACGAGTCGGCATTGTCGGATAAGTAGACAAAGAAAGAATTACCATTAGCCATTTCTCCGGCGATTTTCTCTGCAAATAACTGATCTTTGCACTGACCGTCGTCGGTTAACATGGCAACCGTCACCACCGGGAAGGTTAGAATCGTTTTTTCGCGTTCCTTATTAAACCAGTCCAGGAAGAAGTCCTGCAGCGCGCTCACCGAACTCCATTCCGGCTTAGTGAAGTCCGCAGGGAAAACAAACTCACCAAACATACTGTCAAAGTAATGCTGGTCGTAAATAGAGATATTCCAGAACACACTTTGGTAGCCGCGAGCCGCCGCTGGCTGATTCAGAGCATACACCACGTGCTGCAAGTGGTTTTCAATTTGGTGGCGATGGGTGTTTAAGTAATCGTCGCCGTAGTCTTTACGGGCAAAGTAGTCGAAGTAGGTTAAGAACTCGACCGTAGCAACCGCTCCGGCAAACTGGGAGCTTACAGCAAAAACAAAGTTAACAAAGGTGCCGCAGAACGACTCTAAATGTTTAGGTGCCTGAGATTCGCCGCCCAGCTTCGTTAAGCCGTCACGTAAAAACGGGTACATAGTGACTGAAACACAGTAAGGCTTCAGGCTGGTTTCGTCATGCACGTAAATTTCATGGTCCTCAATTTGACGAACGTATTCTTTTGCCAGGTCATTACCAAAAAGTTCACTGATTTTATTGCTGACCTGTTTGCGGTTAACCTGCACAAAAAAGTCTTTCATTAACTCGGCTTCAAGTGTTGCTATGTTCTTTTGTGTGACGTTGGCGTTTGCATCCATTTTTGAGCCATCGGCTGCATTTTGAGCATGTAAATACTCGTGGATGAAATCGACTTTGCCAGTGACTTGTTCTTCGTTTAAGCGCAACATAATTATTCTCCTGTTTGAAACTCGCAGTTCAATAACTGCTGTGTCCGTAAGTCATAGAATCGTTGGTTGGTCGTTGGACTTTCCAAGCCGCCCCGGGCAGCTATCCACGGTCCGGTTTTTAGATAAGTCAGTTGTTCACGAAGCGCTAGTGAGACGTTTTCATAGCCGGTATACAGACAAGTCTCCAGCCCTTCATTTTTTATTTGCTTTAATAGTTTCAGTAGTGCCGTTGGCTGCCACTCGCCCCCCAAAAATAAAACGCAGCTAATTAATCCGCGATATTTTTGCAACTGCTGCTGAAGGTGCTCCTCCGTCAGCGGCTCCCCACTTCCGACCGGCCAGCTATCCACACTATGGCAACCTTTGCACCCAACCGGGCAGCCGGTAATGGTGTAAGCTAACGCCACTTCTCCCGGAACTTCCTGCCAGACAATCTGTTCCGCGCTGTAATGCAGTCTTGTGGGGTAAACCGGCATAAAACACCATATATCGTTAGTTATTTAAAATTTAACACTACATATTGTGTTTCTAGCATAGGAGAGTCTGATGCGAATGCATTGATCCTGCTCAAGGTTTAAGCAGAAAGGAATAAAGCTGCCAACTCGCCTGAAGAGATACCTCTTTTAGGGTAGAAATGACCTTTAGGGTACTTTTAACCACGCCAGTTAAAACAACCTAATAAAACTCAGTCATAAAAACCCTATTTAAAATAAAAACTATAATAATCAACACTTTAAAAAGTGGCCTCAATATTGCAATTAGGTAAACGCATAGTGAATTAATCAAAATTCTCTGTTCATAAACCTATGGAGTAACAACATGAAGCTGTTCAGCATCAAGGAGGTCAATAATGGCCGGGTATCGTAAGCTTTGGTGGACATTAATTGCAGTTCTTGCAATTACCTTTGGCGTTTTAGGGTATTTTGGAACGGAAGTTTACCGGGAGGCTCCGCCTATTCCGGATAAGTTCATGAGTACCAATGGTAACGTCGTTGCAACCGAGGAATCGGTTTTAGACGGGCAGACAGCCTGGCAGTCGGTTGGCGGCATGCAGCTTGGCTCAATTTGGGGACATGGTGCTTACCAGGCTCCGGACTGGACAGCTGACTGGCTACACCGTGAGTTGCTGGCCTGGTTAGACATTCGTGCCCACGAAGTCTTCGATAAGCCTTATGAACAGCTTACTGGTGTACAACAGAACCAACTTGAGTACGAACTTAAGGAAGAGTATCGCACCAACACCTACGATAAAGCCTCAGACACCGTTACTCTTAGTGAGCGACGCATTCAGGCTATTGAACAAACGGGTGAGTACTACTCAAAACTGTTCAGCGATGACCCGGAGCTTCGCCCTACTCGCGTAAGCTATGCAATGAAGGAAAACACTCTGCCTTCAGCTGAGCGTCGTGCAGTAATGAACGACTTTTTCTTCTGGACCGCATGGGCAGCTGCTACTGAACGTCCAGGTGCAGACATCACCTATACCAACAACTGGCCACATGAAACCTTGATAGATAACGTGCCTAGCGCAGAAAACATTATCTGGTCCATTGTCAGTGTTATCCTATTGATCGCCGGTATTGGTTTCTTAATTTGGGCGTGGGCATTCTTACGCGACAAAGAAGAAGAGGAACTGGTTGCGCCAGAGCATGATCCTATTGCTAAGGTTAAGCTGACTCCATCGCAAAAAGCTTTGGGCAAATATTTGTTTATCGTTGTTGCTCTGTTCACTTTCCAGGTGTTAATGGGTGGTCTAACCGCGCACTACACAGTAGAAGGGCAAGAGTTCTACGGTATTAATATTTCAGAGTGGTTCCCCTACTCACTAACTCGTACCTGGCATATTCAGGCCGCCATGTTCTGGATAGCGACCGGGTTCTTGTCTGCAGGACTCTTCCTTGCCCCGATTATTAACGGTGGTAAAGATCCTAAGTATCAGAAACTGGGTGTCGACATCCTGTTCTGGGCACTGGTCCTGGTTGTCGCGGGTACCTTTATCGGTAACTGGTTAGCCATTGCGCAAATCATGCCTGAACACCTGAACTTCTGGTTAGGTCACCAGGGCTATGAGTACGTCGATTTAGGTCGCTTATGGCAAATTGGTAAGTTCCTGGGTATCGTCTTCTGGTTAGTACTGATGATGCGCTGTGTTGTTGGTGCCTTCAAAGAGAAAGGCGACAAGAACTTACTGGCACTCTTCACCGCCTCAGTCGTTGCCATTGGCCTGTTCTACGGTGCCGGCTTCTTCTACGGCGAGCGTACTCACATTTCTATCATGGAATACTGGCGCTGGTGGATTGTTCACCTGTGGGTAGAAGGCTTCTTCGAAGTATTTGCCACTGCCTCACTGGCGTTCATTTTCCACAGCATGGGTTTGGTTTCCCGCCGTATGGCAACCGTTGCAGCACTGGCCTCAGCGTCATTGTTTATGCTGGGCGGTGTCCCGGGTACCTTCCACCACTTGTACTTCTCAGGCACAACCACACCGGTTATGGCCGTGGGCGCTACTTTCTCAGCGTTAGAAGTGGTACCGCTAATTGTGCTGGGCTATGAAGCCTGGGAAAACTACAGCCTGCAAAAACGTGCTGACTGGATGCAACGCCTTAAATGGCCACTACTGTGCTTCGTTGCCGTTGCGTTCTGGAATATGTTAGGCGCCGGCGTATTAGGCTTCATGATCAACCCGCCTATCTCGCTGTACTATGTACAAGGTCTGAACACTACGCCTACTCACGCACACGCAGCACTATTCGGTGTGTACGGATTCCTGGCACTGGGCTTTGTATTGCTGATACTGCGCTACATTCGTCCGAACCTGCAGTTCGACGAGAAACTGATGAAAATGGCCTTCTGGACAATGAACATTGGCTTAGTGCTAATGCTCTTCACCAGCTTGCTGCCAGTCGGTTTCATTCAGTTCTACGCCGCTGCGACTGAAGGTTTATGGTACGCACGTAGTGAAGCCTTCATGCAACAGCCTCTGCTTCAGAACCTACGTTGGTTCCGTACCGTCGGCGATATGGTCTTCATCGTCGGTGCACTAGGCATCAGCTGGCAAGTTGTAAAAGGCTTAAAGCATAAATCTGCTTAACCCTTAATAAACCAGGCTTCTACAACTTTGTGGAAGCCTGGTTTTTCTTTTTGGACGAGTTAATCGGAGGATATATGAGCCGCAAACCCGATACCAAAACCGCGATGTATCAGCTGCTGGATGTTATTCGCGAACACATTCCTTTTGGCTTAAAAGAAGCGGATATGTGCCAGGGTATTTGTCGTGGCTGTTCTAAGAAAATGATGGAAATGCTGGATGCTGAGGTCAGCCAATGGCAGGCCGACCTGGATAATGAGTTGGCAGAACCAACGTTAGCGGACCTGGTTTTTATGGAAAAATTGGCACGCCGCACTGAAAAGATTCTACGGCGCAATAAATTAATGAGCTAATCCAGCTTATACACTTGCTCGGTAACCGGGTTGTCGTCCGCTTCTTTCCCGTTAACCGTGGTTTCAGCTGACTCCAGTTGATCAATGCTAAAACGCTGACCATAACCCACTTCGACTTCTCCTTCCAATACCGAAAACGGCGGCCCTTCACGGTACCCATTCGGGTACTGCAACGTAATCAGTAAACCTTTTGCCTGCTCGGGTAATTGCTCGCATAGCTGTTGAACGTAGCGTTGACGCATTTCAGGTGGTAGCGCAATCATGGCGGCGCGATCGTACCAGGCATCAATATCGGCAAGGTCGCTTTTAACCAGCTTAAAGAAATCGCCAACCCATATAACCAGCTCATCCAGAGCATACTCTTTAAAGTCGCCACGCTGGGTTATTTTGGGTTTTAATTGGTTCTCCTCGAAAAACTGTCTGGCCGCCAGCTCACTCAGCTCTACCCCAAAAACACGGTAGCCTTTTTCCAGCAGCCACAGCATGTCATTTGATTTACCACACAAAGGCACAAATACCTTTGCACCAGGCTTTACCACACCAGAAAAATACTTCAGCAATAGTTCATGTGTGTGTGGCTGATGAAAACCAATTTGCTGATTTTCCCAACGCTCATGCCAGAAGGCAGATTCCATAACTTGACTCCAAAATAAAAAAGGCACCCCTTTGGGTGCCTATCCTAGCAGAAATAGAGCCACTTACTGCAGTAACGGTGAACCGGTATCAACAAAATCGAAACCTTTGATATCAGCTTCATTCGCCAATGCCTGTATGTATTGAGAAACCGCTTTACGGTGCACTTTCTCTTCCAGGTATTCCGCAATTTTGTCTTTAACCGCCTCGTACGGTAACGGCTTACCATCAATTTTATGGTCAACAGACACCACATGAAACCCGTAACGAGTTTCTACCGGGTATTTCATTAACCCTTCTTCAGCGGTGAACAACTGGCGTTCAAACTCAGGAACGGTTTGCCCCTTGCTCAACTGCCCCAGGTTCCCGTCGGTCTCCTTTGACGGACACGAGGAATACTGGCGTGCAAGCTGACTAAAGTCGTCGCCTTCCTGCAACTGCTGAATAAGCTGCTCCGACATACGCTTTGCATTCACCCGCTCAAGATCATCATCCGGCGCTGCCGCTAACAGAATATGGCGAGCCTCAACAATCGGCGACGTTTTAAAGCGCTCCGGGTTTTGCTCAAAGTACTGTTTGCAAGCTTGCTCGTCCGCTTTCGGGCGAGCTACTTCACGTTCAATCAATATTTCAATGAAGTCATCTTCGCCACCCTGCGCGGTGTCATCCAGTACCTCAATGCCTAAATCTTTTGCCCTTTGTTTGAACAGCTCACCGATTACCAGTGCTTCCGCTGCCATACTCATGGCTTCTTCCTGCGTGTCAGCGGGGTGATACTGCATTTCAGCCAGTATCTCCTTTTCCGCAATTTCCACTTGATTCACTTGTATCATAACAACCTTCCCTGAGAGGGGTGCCCCTCTCGATAACTCTACAACTAGCGAGCGAATTTTTTACGGACAACCTGGTGCTGACGAGTAAGATACTGAACAGGCGCGCTGAACATATGCACGAGTCGGGTAAATGGAAAGACTAAGAAAATGGTCATTCCGAGGAATACATGCAGTTTAAATACCCACTCAATTTGAGGGTTGCTGATAGCCGCTACTGCCTCTACCGGGTCAAGCGTCACAATGTTCTGTGCCCAGGTCATCAGCATCAGCATAACGCCCGCCTTCTCCCCTTCTGCACCATGCACCACATGGTTTACCGAGTAATAAATTGAAATTAACCCTAAAACTAATTGTGCTAACAATAGCCACAGCAATAGTATGTCCATTCTGGTGCTGGTAGCCCGCACACGAACGTTGTTCATGCGGCGGTTAATGAGAATAGCCAACCCATATAAACAAATTAAGCCGAAGATACCGCCGGCAATAATTGCCAGCCACTGTTTCGCCTCATTACTCACACCCAGTATGTGCCAAACAGGCTTTGGCATTAGCAATCCCACCAGGTGACCAAAGAAGATCCCCAGAATACCAACGTGAAACGGCAAACTACCTTTGCGCAGTTGCTTACTTTCCAGCATCTGACTGGACGCCGTTTTCCAGGTGTATGGCTCACGGTCATAACGGATCCAGGCTCCGATGAAAAAGACAGCCAAGGCAATAAAAGGGTATACGCCGAAGGCCAACATATTTAGATAGCTCATGGTAATCTCCTTAAATACCCGACACTTTACGCGGCTGTGATAAATCGTCGGTGTTCAATGGCACGTACTGATCCCGACGCTGACCTTCCGAAGGCCGGTTCTGCGCCGTTGGACAACCCTGCATTTGGTCATTGCCGGCAAAGGTCACCGCTTCTTCTTCCCACACTTTGTCCAGTTCTTTGCTGGTGTCATCGCGCTTCTCGTTGGCAATTTGCTGACGCACGTCGTCAAGATCAATCTGCACACCAGAGATACTCAACAGTGTCTGGAATAAAAGCGAGTAGTTACTGCCGCGTTGTTCAAGCCTTGCTGTAAGCAGTGCCAGAATATGCGCAACTTCTTCTAAGCCAAGACGAGCATTTTCATCGCCCTGGGTGGACAAGAATTCCAGATACAGCGGAATGTAATCCGGCAGTTCTTTCACACCTAAATCAAGACCAGCGGTTTTATATTGGTTCATTAAATCAACCATCGCCTGGCCACGGTCACGCGACTCTCCATGTACGTGCTCGAACAACAGTAGTGACAGAGCGCGGCCACGCTCAAACAGCCCATCGTACTCCGACTGCCAGTCCATCAACGACATACTGGTGCGGTGCTCAATAAAGGCCTCCAGCGCTGCTTTATCGTCAGCACTTAAAGGCGACTGCTGAATCATTTGCTCTAACTCCGCCCGAGCTTCTACAAGCTCGGGTTTGGGGTAATCCAGCAATAACGAAATAACTTGTAATACCTGCATGCTGATTACTCCTTCATGGTCACAGGAATGACTTGACGAACCGACTCTTTCTTAGCGCCGAACAGATTCACACCGTTGTTTCCGTCGCTACAGCCATTACCAAAGGTAAAGCCACAGCCGCCTTTAACGTCGTATGCGTTTTCAGCATAAGCGCGATGGCTGGTCGGAATAACGAAGCGGTCTTCATAATCGGCCAACGCCATGTAACGGTACATTTCTTCTACCTGGTTCTTGGTCAGGCCTACCTGCTCCAGAACCGCTAAGTCTTCAACGCCGTCAACATGCTCTGAACGCTTGTACGAGCGCATGGCTATCATTCGCTCCAGTGCGCGAACAATGGGTTTCTCGTCACCGGCAGTCAGTAGGTTAGCCAGATAACGCAGCGGAATACGCAGCGATTTAAGATCCGGAATTTCACCGTCCATACCCACGTGGCCAGCTTCGACCGCGCTTTGAATTGGCGACAGCGGTGGCACATACCAAACCATTGGCAGCGTCCGGTACTCAGGGTGCAGTGGCAGTGCTACTTTCCACTGCATTGCCATCATGTAAACCGGTGAGCGCTGTGCAGCCGTGATCCAGTTTTCAGCAATGCCTTCTTTACGCGCCGCTTCCTGAACTTCAGGGTCATGCGGGTCAAGGAAGATACCTAACTGTTCTTCGTACAGATCCTGCTCGTTTGGTGTATTTGCCGCTTCTTCAATGCGGTCCGCATCATAAAGCAACACACCTAAGTAACGGATACGACCCACACAAGTTTCTGAACATGTGGTTGGCTGACCGGCTTCAATGCGCGGATAGCAGAACGTACATTTTTCAGATTTACCGGTCTTCCAGTTGTAGTAAATTTTCTTGTACGGGCAACCCGATACACACATACGCCAGCCGCGACATTTGTCCTGGTCAATCAGAACAATGCCGTCTTCTTCACGCTTATAAATTGCGCCGGAAGGGCAAGCCGCCACACAGGCCGGGTTCAGACAGTGTTCACACAAGCGTGGCAAATACATCATGAAGGTCTTTTCAAACTGACCGTACATGTCTTTTTGCACCACGTCGTCGAAGTTCTTGTCTTTCTTACGTTTTTCGAATTCCGTACCCAGAATTTCTTCCCAGTTCGGACCCCACTCAACTTTCTGCATCCGCTTACCGGTAATCAGTGAGCGTGGACGCGCAGTTGGTTGGTGCTTGCTCGGCTTCGCCGTATGCAAGTGCTGGTAATCAAAGTCGAACGGCTCGTAGTAGTCATCAATTTCAGGTAAATCCGGGTTACCGAAAATATTGGCAAGCACGCGGCGCTTACTACCAATTTTCAGCTCCAGGTTACCCTTTTTATTGCGCGACCAACCGCCGTTCCATTTGTCCTGGTTTTCCCATTCTTTCGGGAAACCAATGCCTGGCTTGGTTTCTACGTTGTTAAACCAGGCATATTCAACCCCTTCACGCGAGGTCCATACGTTTTTGCAGGTGATGGAGCAAGTATGACAGCCGATACACTTGTCCAAATTCAGCACCATGCCAATTTGAGCTCTTACTTTCATCGTGTTGTCCCCACTCCGAATTATTCAGTGTCCAGGAAGTCGACTTTGTCCATCTTGCGGACCACCACGAATTCATCGCGGTTACAGCCAACTGTCCCGTAATAGTTAAAGCCATAGGCTTGTTGTGCGTAGCCGCCGATCATATGAGTCGGCTTCATAACCACACGCGTTACTGAGTTATGGATACCACCACGGGTACCGGTTAACTCAGAGCCCGGCATGTTCAAAATACGTTCCTGAGCGTGATACATCATGCTCATACCTTCCGGTACTCGCTGTGACACCACCGCACGCGCACAAATCGCACCGTTGACGTTGAAAATGTCCAGCCAGTCGTTGTCTTCAATACCGGCTGCTTTTGCGTCAACTTCGCTAAGCCAAACAATAGGTCCGCCACGCGACAGGGTCTGCATTAACAGGTTGTCGGAGTAGGTACTATGGATACCCCACTTCTGGTGCGGTGTGATCCAGTTCAGTACAATCTCTTTGTTACCGTTCTGACGTTTGTTCAGTACCGGCGCAACGGTTTTCAGGTTAATCGGCGGCTTGTAGGCACATAAGGTTTCGCCAAAGTCACGCATCCACTCATGGTCCTGATAGAACTGCTGGCGACCGGTAATGGTGCGCCATGGAATCAGCTCATGAACGTTGGTGTAACCTGCGTTGTAAGACACGTGCTCATCTTCCAGACCTGACCAGGTCGGCGAAGAAATGATCTTACGCGGTTGCGCAACGATATCGCGGAAGCGGATTTTCTCTTCCTCTTTCGGCTTCGCCAAATGGGTATGCTCGCGACCGGTGAGTTTACCCAGCGCAGCCCAGGCTTTAACGGCAACATGACCGTTAGTTTCCGGTGCCAGTGACAAAATAACCTCACAGGCATCTATGGCTGACTCAATCTTAGGACGTCCTTTGTTAATGCCTTCTTCAACGTGCTTGCGGTTTAACTTACCGAGGAATTCAACCTCTTCCTTGGTATCCCAGTTGATACCCTTACCGCCGTTACCCAGCTCATCCATTAATGGACCAAGCGAAGTGAAGCGGTTGTAGGTATTCGGGTAGTCACGCTCAACCACGGTAATGTTCGGCATAGTCTTGCCCGGAATAGCTTCACACTCGCCTTTCCACCAGGCTTTACCACCGTATGGCTGCGCCAGCTCTCCGGGGGAGTCGTGCTGTAGTGGTACGGTAACCACGTCTTGTTCAACACCCAGGTGCCCTTCACTTGCACGGGAGAACTCTTTCGCTATACCTTTGAAGATATCCCAGTCACTGCGCGCTTCCCAAACCGGGTCGACGGCTGCGGTTAACGGGTGAATAAACGGATGCATATCCGAGGTATTCATATCATCTTTTTCATACCAGGTAGCGGTCGGCAAAACGATGTCTGAATACAGACAAGTTGTCGACATACGGAAATCCAGTGTGGTCAGCAGGTCAATTTTTCCTTCCGGCGCCTCATCAACCCATTCCACGTCTTCTGGTTTTTTACCGCCAAAGTCGCCCAGGTCTTTACCTAGCAGGCCATGCTTAGTACCCAACAGGTGCTTCAGCATGTATTCGTGACCTTTACCTGAGGAACCCAGCAGGTTCGAACGCCAGATGAACATATTGCGTGGGAAGTTTTTAGGGTCATCCGGCTGCTCACAGGCAAAGCGAATATCACCGCTTTTTAGCTGCTCAACCAAATACTCTTTAACATCCTTACCGGCAGCTTTAGCAGCTTCAACAACGCGCAATGGGTTCTGACCCAACTGCGGTGCGGACGGTAACCAGCCCATACGCTCAGCACGGGTGTTGTAATCCAAAATCGTGCTCTGCCATTTATCTTTGTTTGCCAATGGCGAGACAATTTCGCTCATATCCAGCTTTTCGTAGCGCCACTGGTCGGAATGGTTGTAGAAGAACGAAGTACCATTCATATGACGTGGCGGACGCTGCCAGTCCAGACCAAAGGCTAAAGGAGTCCAGCCAGTCTGCGGACGCAGTTTTTCCTGCCCAACGTAGTGGGCCCAGCCACCACCGGACTGACCAATACAGCCACACATCATCAGCATGTTGATCATGCCGCGATAACTCATGTCCATGTGGTACCAGTGGTTAACACCAGCGCCAACGATGATCATGGAACGACCTTTGGTCTTATCGGCATTACGACCAAACTCAGTTGCAACACGAATCACATCCGCAGGTTTTACACCGGTAATGTGTTCCTGCCATGCAGGCGTGTAAGGCACATCGTCGTTGTAGTCTTTAGCACGGTTTTCATCGTTAACGCCGTTTTCGACGCCATACTGCGCAAGCATTAAGTCAAAAACGGTGGCCACATAAGCCGTTTCGCCGTTCGCTAATTCGACTTTCTTAGCCGGAACTTTGCGAATCTGAATTTCGTCGTGCTCAGTGTGCTGGAAGTACTCGTATTCGTGTGGAGCACTACCAAAGTAAGGGAAGCCTACCTCAACAATTTCGTCGTTGTTGTCTTTAAGCGACAGTTGCAGCTCGACATCGCCATCTTTATCTTTCTGTTCCAGGTTCCACTTACCGGATTGTCCCCAGCGATAACCAATAGAGCCGTTCGGGCTGGTCAGGCTGTTATTTTTTTCATTAATTGCAATGGTTTTCCAGTCTGGATTATTCTCTTCACCCAGATTGTCCACCAAATCGGCAGCACGTAAAAAACGGCCCTGGTTCAGTACTTTTTCGCCCGGCTCCAGCATAACCAGCATTGGCATGTCGGTGTAACGAGTGACATAGTCGTGGAAGTACTGGCTTTGTTTGTTGACGTAGAATTCTTTCAGAATAACGTGGCCAAATGCCATAGCCAGAGCCGAATCAGTACCCTGACGTGGCGCTAACCAGGTATCACCAAACTTAGAGGCTTCGGAGTAATCCGGAGTAATAACGCAGGTTTTCGTCCCTTTGTAACGCACTTCGGTAAAGAAGTGAGCATCTGGAGTACGTGTTTGCGGTACGTTAGAACCCCAGGCAATGATGTAGTTGGAGTTATACCAGTCGGCTGACTCCGGTACGTCTGTTTGCTCGCCCCATACCTGTGGTGATGACGGTGGCAAGTCACAGTACCAGTCGTAGAAGCTCAGGCAGTTTGCGCCAATTAAGGACAGGTAACGGGCGCCAGCGGCGTATGACACCATCGACATCGCAGGAATGGGTGAAAAACCACTAATACGGTCAGGGCCATATTCCTTCGCGGTGTAAACGTTGGAAGCGGCGATAATTTCGTTCACTTCTTTCCAGTCTGCACGGATAAAGCCGCCCATACCGCGGGCTTCTTTATAGCTTTTCGCTTTTTTAGGATCAGTCACAATTGATTCCCAGGCTTTCACCGGGTCTTTATGCTGTTCCTTGGCTTCGCGCCACAGCGTCATTAACTGCTGGCGTACTTTAGGGTACTTCAGGCGGTTAGCGCTGTAGATATACCAGGAATAGCTGGCGCCCCTTGGGCAGCCACGCGGTTCATGGTTTGGTAAATCAGGACGTGTCCGAGGGTAATCGGTCTGCTGGGTTTCCCAGGTAACCAGTCCATCTTTAACGTAAATTTTCCAGCTGCAGGAACCGGTACAGTTCACACCGTGCGTTGAACGCACGACTTTATCGTGCTGCCAGCGCTGGCGATACCCTTTTTCCCACGTTCTGTCTTCATCGGTAGTAACACCATGTCCATCCGAAAATGGTTGCTTTTGCGTTTTAAAGAAACGCAGTTTTTCAAGCAGACGACTCATAATTAGACTCCCAGTCCACGTCTAACAGTAACTAAATAGATATGTGGGAGAAGTGTGCGTGATCCTGAGTTGACTTGCCAGTTCAAAAAATTAGCTAACTCATTGATATACATTAAAAACTACCACTAAGGTGGTATATGAGTTTAGCTTGCATAGACTGATTTTTAAGAAGTTTTCCCGTTCTAATTGAGAGTGATTATTAATTAGCCCTAAAGGTGGTAAAAAAGAGGTAGCCCAAAGTTATCGGTTGTTGTCTCCCCCTTTGGAAATGCTATATCATGTAGCTGAATTTTTACTCTGAATGTGGTCCGGAATGATACGCAACGCATCTATTATTAATGTTTTTAGAATTTCGCTTGCGCTTATCGTGATCGTGGCCAGCGCCTCCTCTTTATCGGCATTTTGGCTTTTAGAGAAGTCCGAACAAGATGCTGAGCTTATCAACGTAGCCGGCTCGCACCGCATGAAAGCCTATAAGTTTGCGTTTCAGTTATCTAACGGTGAAACCCAGCAGGCAAATCAAACAGCTCAGGACATTGGAACCTTGTGGGAAAAGCCTCTGCTTAATCGCCATTTCGTTAAGGCTGGTGGCAGCATTCAGCAGTTGGCCGAGGAAGCCCGGACAGAGTGGGAGCGTGTTCAAACGGGTATTGCCGAACAGGGCTTTGTCAGTTTCTCTCAAGAGCAAAATGAAGCCATCGATAACTACGTTAACCAACTGGATACTCTGGTAGGTCAACTGCAGGAACATTCAGAGCACCGCATGGAGACGGTCCGCAGTGCTCTGGCCCTGGCGTCCTTCGTCATTGTTGCTATCTTTTTCTTTCTGCTGACTGTACTTAAACGCAAAATTGATCAGCCGCTCATGCATTTATTGTCGGTCTCTAAGCGTTTAGGCCAAGGCGACTTCACCGCTAAATCTAAGCTCAATAACGAAGATGAAATTGGTCAGCTTTCACGCACCATGAATAAAATGTCAGAAACCGTCAGTTATTTTTACGGCGGTCTTGAGCGCAGGGTGGAACAACAAACCCAGGAACTGTCGCGTAAGAACAAAGTTTTATCCTTTCTGTACGATACCGCTCGCTCCATTATTGTTCACAGCTACGACTACAACAATTATCAGCAAGTTGTAGAAAAGCTCTATGAAGTTGGCGAAGTGGAAGACATAGAACTTTGCCTTTTAACCGAGGAAGGCAGCCGCCCATTCCTACAGTTACAACCTCGCCCGAATTCACATGACCCTTGTGATGCCGGCGATTGTGCTACCTGTATTAAGGCGGGACCAGGCGCATCGGTTATGCAGGACAAACTCGTTTATCGTTTTGTTTTAAAAAGAGAAGATCAAAATTACGGCGTACTCATTGTACGTTGCGAGCAAAACCAGCCGCTGGCTACCTGGCAGCAACAACTGATGAGTTCAACCGCCGATCAACTGGCCTTATCACAAAGCCTCAAGTCTGAAGAAGAGCAAGTACGCAGACTGGCTCTGATGCACGAGCGTACCGTTATTGCCCGTGAATTGCATGACTCTCTGGCACAAGCGCTGTCCTACCTCAAAATACAGGTGACACGTTTGCACAAAGGCATTGAAAAAAACGACCGCGCAACTATTGACGATGTCAGTAGCGAACTTCGTGAAGGTTTAAATTCAGCCTATCGTCAACTGCGTGAACTACTGACTACCTTCCGCCTGAAAGTAGACGGTTCCGGCCTTTATAACGCACTGCAAACTACGGTTAAGCAATTAACTGAGCAAAGCGACATGGCCATTAATCTGGACTACCGTCTGAATAACATACCGCTGGCTCCGCATGAAGAAATTCATTTGCTGCAGATTATTCGTGAAGCCAGCCAAAACGCGGTCAACCACAGCCAGGGAACTCAGGTTCACATCAGCCTTTCGCAACCCGGCGGGCAGGATGTCGAACTCAGAATTACTGATGACGGTGTCGGTTTACCGGAAAATGCAGAGAAGGTTAACCATTATGGACTGGCCATTATGCAGGAGCGCAGCCGTAACTTAGGTGGTGAAATTAATATGTCGCGGCTTGCTGCAGGAGGCACAGAAGTGCTCTTTTCCTTTACCCCGGACTACCTGTTGCAATAACCGGTCTGCCTAGGGGTTATAGAACTGGCCGTGCCGGCGCAAGTAGATAAAACCGTTCAGCAGTAAACCAATCACGTAGAACACAATAAAATCGATGTAAACGGTATCGGTGCTTTGCGATTTTAGCGCCCAGGCAAAGCGCAGTGGCAAATAGACCGCCCCCAACATTGCGATGGTACCCGCCCAAATTAATACTCTATGAGTGTAGGTTCGTGGAAACACCTTTCTCATAGTCACCACTACCGACCCGTTCCCTAAGGCACTGGTAAAAATCAGACCCAGCATACTGATAAAAAAGGGTTCAAAATAAATTTCTGTTGGACCGTGCTGAGCAAAATACATATAACGCCCGGCTACCGCACCAAAAACCATCATTAACAATAAACTGATTTGTGTTACCAGAGCACCACCAAAAATTCCGGCCAACCAACGGCCAAAAGGTCGGGCCAGTAAAGCGACAAAAGGTCCCATCCAGACCAGAATTAACGTGCTGTAACCAAATACAAACTCAAGCAACAATGGCAACGCCATGGCAAAACCAATAAAACTGCCAAAAGTCATGTTATAGAGAATACTGCAGTACCAGGCATGACCGTTTTGGGTAAGAAGCTTTCGTATGGTTACCTTAGGCAACGACTGCTTTTTCGGGACAAATAATGCAGCACCAACACTCACAATAGCGGTAAAAGTGAATAAAACAGCCCAGACACAACTGAAACTGTTTAACAGAATAGGCTCACCGGCATCAACACGCGCGAAAAAGTTCCCGCTACTGCGTTGCAGTACTAAAGAAGATTCCATTCCGTCAGGCTGCCAGGTTGCCAGTAACGGCACCGCCAACTGCGCCAGAAATAAAGAGAATATGGTCATACCAATAACCACACTCATAGACAACGGTAAATTCAAAGAGCCTTTATATTGGCGGGTTAGATCAAATGCCGGCGCAAACATCGTGCAACCAATACCCGATAGCGCAGCTAATAATGCAAGCACCGGATAAGTAATGTTCGTATCTGAAAACTGCACAAAACTATCAATACTGACCAGCAACATAATGGTTGCAATAACAGCTGGCATCCAGCGCCCGAGCTGGTTAACAACCAAAGTACCTAGTAGTCGGGACAGAGCGCCACTGGCACCCGCTATAGCGACTAATGACATAAGCTGACTGGGCGTTAAGTTGGCATTGGATTTTGCCAACAGAACGACAATAACACTCCAGCTTGCCCAAAAGGTAACGCCAAGTAACAATACACTGAGCGTTAGCCAGCGCAAAACCGCGTGAGAACCGAGGTTTCCCTGCACGTCGCTGACTGTATTTGTCGCCGAAGCCTTATCCATATCGTCGCAATTATTCGTTTTATTTTATGACTAAAGACTTTGCTACTAAGGCCGGTTAGATACAACTCACATCAAGAGTTACTTTTAGGGTTATTATGGGGTAATGCTTTACCTAATTATGGGTAAAAATGTTATTCAAAAGTGTAAGTTCTGGCTATGTGCGGTGAATTTAAACACCAGCTATGTCAAACTAACTGAGTTAAGTACACAAGGGAGAAGACTATGACAACCGAAGCAGCCAGCATTATGTTAGTGGACGATCATCCACTACTGCGAAAAGGACTAAAACAGCTGATTGCCATGGAAGACGACATGACTGTTGTCGCCGAAGCCAGTAACGGCCCGGACGCACTGGAGTTAGCTGCTGAGCACGATCCCGACCTGATTGTTCTGGATCTCAACATGCATGGTATGGATGGCATAGAAACCCTGAAAAAGCTTCGGGATTCCGGGGTGACATCGCGCATTATCATGCTCACGGTTAGTGACGCCGACGACGACGTGGTGGCAGCTATTACTAATGGCGCTGACGGTTACTTGCTAAAAGATATGGAACCCGAGCTTCTGTTAGAACAAATTCACCGCGCAGTGACCGGAAAAATGGTGTTAAGCGAAGCCATCACCGAAATACTGGCTACAGCTTTGCGCCAGCCAACTCAGTCTGCTACTTCGCAATTGAGTACCTTAACCAACCGCGAGCATGAAATTCTAAGCTTAATTGCTAAAGGCATGAGTAACAAAGTCATTGCCCGCGAGCTGGACATATCCGATGGTACCGTTAAGGTGCATGTTAAACACTTACTGAAAAAGCTGGGCTTGCGCTCTCGTGTTGAGGCCGCAGTCTGGATGGTTAATCAACAAGGTGAATAAGTATGAGTAACCCGTCACTAATGCCTGTTGAGCAGGCACTAGAGAACATGCTCAATACCGTTTCAACCATAACTGACAAAGAGACGGTTGAATTATCGGAAGCGCTGGGGCGTATCCTCAACCGGCCGGTAAATTCAACGTTGGATGTTCCCGGTTATGATAATTCGGCCATGGACGGATACGCTGTCCGCAGCAGTGAAGCGAAGAAAGGTTCTCGCTTAAAAGTTGTCGGAGTTGCCGCTGCGGGACACCCTTATAACGATGCTATCCCTGAAAACGGGTGCGTTCGTATTATGACCGGTGCCCCCATACCTGATTCAGTAGACGCCGTTATCATTCAGGAAAATACTGAAGCTAATCAGGATAAAAGTGAAATTACCGTGCTACAGAATGTCGCTGAAAGCGATAATATTCGCCGCCGGGGCAGCGATATTGCTCTGGGTGAAGAAGTGATAGCAACGGGTACACGCTTAAGTCCGGTTGATATTGGCTTGCTGGCATCACTGGGTATTGAAGAAGTGGCCGTTTACCGTAAACCGAAAATTGCCGTGTTCTCAACCGGTGATGAATTAGTAGCCCCTGGCGGAAAGCTGAAAAGCGGGCAAATTTTTGACAGCAACCGTTATTTGTTACTGGCTATGCTGGAGAAAATGGGCGTCGAGGCTGTTAACCTTGGCCGGCTGAATGATGACTTAGAAGCTATAAGCCAGGCATTACAAGACGCAACACAAAATTGCGACGCAGTGATAACCAGTGGCGGTGTCTCCGTCGGTGACGCCGATTTTACCAAAACCGCTTTAGAACAATTGGGCTCGGTTTCATTCTGGAAGGTCGCTATGAAGCCGGGTAAACCTTTTGCCTTTGGCAAACTTAAAGACACCTGGTTCTTTGGTTTACCCGGCAACCCGGTTGCAGCAGCCGTGACCATGGATCAACTGACACAGCCGGTGTTGAAGCATCTCTCCGGTGAAAAACACATCAGTAGTGAATCTTATCAGGCAACGGCGGCGGAATATTTGAAAAAGCGTCCGGGCCGGGCCGACTTTCAGCGTGGCTGGTTTGAGCAGGACAACAATAGTCAGCTTAAAGTCAGCAGTGCCGGTTCGCAAAGCTCCGCCGTGTTAAGTACACTGAAACGTGCCAACTGCTTTATCCGACTAGAGCAGGACCGCGGCCCTGTGAATGCGGGCGAAGAAGTCACCATTCTGCCTTTTTCCTCACTGTTGCGGTAAATGTTGACCAAAATCAATTCGGCCTGACGCAAAACATGGACACTGTTCCTTCCGGGAGGGTGTCCATGAAATTTACAGACGTACTATTAGAGCAATTTGAAGAACTTGGCATAAACGAACTGTTCGGCATTCCGGGCGACTTTATTCTGCCGCTACTGGCAGACATTCAAAGTCGCCAGCGCATGCCTTTTCATTACCTGAGCCATGAGCCAGCTATTACCTTTTGCGCAGATGCTGCGGCCCGTATTTGTAACCGGCCATCGGCGGTGTTTCTCACCTATGGTGCTGGTGCACTCAATGCAGTGAATTCCGTTGCTCAAGCCTATGAAGAGCACGTTCCGCTCATTATCGTTGCAGGCTTTCCGGCGCAAAAAGAAATTGATCGTGGGTTAAGCATTCATCACCAGGCCAAGCAGGTTGACTCGCAGCGCCTTATTTATGAACAAGTCACCTGCTGTCAGGTGCGAATAAATTCACCGCTAACGGCTACCGAACAACTGCAAAAAGCGCTAGCTGCCTGCCGTAAGTATTCTCGCCCGGTATTAATTGAAGTTGCGCGGGATGCTTACGATTACCCCGTTGAACCACCTCAGGCCTTAGCCGTACCGGAAATGCCAGATACAGAGCTGTCCAGCCTGACCTCACAGCTAAAAAAACGTCTGGAAAAAGCAAAAAACCCCGTAATTCTGGCAGGTATCGATGTGCGCCGCTTTAACGCCTCTGCTGAACTGGAGAACTTCAGTAAGAAAACCGGCATTCCAATTATCACCACCTTTCTCGGACGCGCGGTGGTTGATCATACACACCCTAACTTTGCCGGCGTATTTCTTGATGATGCTGATACCCGGGCCTACCAGTTACTGGAGCAGACCGACTTAATTCTGGCGGTGGGGGTTATCCGCACAGACAGTAACTTTGCCGCCCATAATCCACTCTTTAATAATGAGAAGCTGGTGGATATTCAGCAGAACCACTGTCAGATAGAAAAAAGTGCTTACCACCATGTGCAGCTGGATAAGCTATTCCGCAAGTTAGAGCAAGGTAACCTCCCAGACTACCACTACTCTATAGCCGCGACCGGCAGTTGCTCTATACCTGATGATACCTTTAATGCCGACAACGTGATGCGCACCATTCATCAGCAACTGGCACGCAGTGAGCAGGTGGTTCCTTTTGTGACCGATGTCGGCGATTGCCTGTTTGCCTCGTTACAGGCCGAACCCAGTCTTTGTCTGGCCCCCGCCTACTATGCCTCGATGGGCTACTCCATACCCGCAGCCTATGGTATTCAGGCCGCTACGGGCATGCGGCCCATGGTGTTGGTAGGCGATGGCGCTTTCCTGATGACCGGACTGGAGCTTGGACATTTTCAACGACATGATTATGCCCCAATTATTGTGCTCTTTAATAACCGTTGCTGGGACATGATCCAGGCTTTTGCACCTCAACTTGAATGCACCAATCTCAATGGCTGGGACTATCAGCAGTTAAGTCAGAGCATGAACTGTGACTATTATCGCGTCAGCCAAAGTGCACAACTTGAAGACGCCGTTCAGCAGGCGTTAATGCAGACAAAGAAAGTGTCTTTTATTGAGGTTGAGCTGGCAGCCAATACCAGAACTGAAAGACTGAACCGCTTTGCTTATCGCTTTCTTAATGCATAGCGGCTGCTTTAAATGATGCATAAACCTGTTGTTGCAACTGTAAGTTCAGACGTTTAACCGAGGCATTGGTTACCAATGCCCGGAGTATCTGGTCACCAACGGTTAAAACAACAACGGTCTCAGCAACATGCTTCGCAGGTTCAAAGTCGATAATACGCGCGACGACCTGGTTCGTCAGTGAGGTATTAGGTAAATATCCTGTCGCAATACTGACGTCTCTCGCCCAGACAAGTAGCCGCCCCGCCGCGCGTGTTTTTGCCTCGCTCACACCTGTCACATCGACAGCGGCATTGACCGGTAGCCAGAGTTGCTGCTCCGCCAATTGCCATGCAAGCAGTTCATCGGTGGCATTAACACGCCCGGCCGTTTGGTTCGGTGGCGTTACCGATAACACCGACAGCGGCCCTTCGCTGTGGCCGGCCAGAGAATCGATCTGGGTCTGCAAAGTACCGCTGGAGACGAGCTTCCCATCCGCCATGATTACTACGTCGTCGGCCAGCTGCACCACTTCCTCAACATGATGCGACACCAGCAACATAGGTAACCGGAAGCGATTCTGTATTCGTCGTAAATCGGTAAGAATTTGTTTTTTCGCGGTTGCATCCAGACCATTCATGGGCTCATCGAGTAATAATAACTGTGGCTGTGACAACAATGCCCTGCCAATGGCTACGCGCTGCTGCTGCCCTCCGGAAAGCTGGCCCGGCTTACGCTGCAGCAGCTCTCTAAGTGACAACATATCAACGACCTCAGCAAAGCCGATAGCCAATTCACTGTCACTGACGTTTTTCGGCATGCCGTATCTTAGGTTATTTTCGACCGACATAGTGGTAAACAAGTGAGCCTGTTGAAATACCAGTGCCAGTCCACGTTGCTCCGTTTTCATGCGCGGTTTGCGCGAATGCCAGAGTGCATCCCGCCAGCGGACACTGCCTTTCAGACCCGGAGTTAATCCGGCGATAGCTCGTAATAAAGTACTTTTACCGCAGCCCGACGGGCCAAAAATGGCGGTCACACGGTCATCGGCAAAACTGTGCGCCAACTGCAGACAGAAGTCGCCCTGTTGTTGTTCTATATTGACCGTTAACATAACCGCCCTCCACGCTGAGCGCGCCTCTGCCAGGCATAAACTGAGACCAGTACGGTAAAGGCAAATAACAACAGACCCAGCGACAACCGCTCAGCCGCGCCGTAGTTCATGGCTTCGGCATGGTCGTAAATAAGCACCGACAAAACCTGGGTTTCTCCCGGTATACTGCCACCAAGCATTAAAATGACACCAAACTCGCCTAAGGTATGGGCAAAGCTCAGAGTTGCCGCAATGAGGAACCCGCCCTGACAAGAGGGCAATACAATGGTCCAGAAGCGACGCCACCAGCCGGCACCCAGAGTTGCTGCAACATCCAGTTGCTCTTTACCCAGTTGCCGAAAAGACTCCACCAGTGGCTGCACCGCAAAGGGTAAGGAATAAATAACCGAACCAATAAGAATGCCTTCGAAACTAAACGCCAGATGGTTCAGCCCCCAGGACTCCAGCGTAGATCCAATAAAACCGTTAGGACCTAGCCAAATGAGTAGATAAAAACCTAATACTGTCGGCGGTAACACCAATGGCAAAGCCACAATGGCCTGAACCGGAGCTACCAGCCAGCTGCGCTGATTCGCCAGCCACCAGGCAATAGGCGTCGCCAGCAGTAACAGAATAAGCGTACTGTAAGCGCCTAACTGCAATGTCAGAACTACCGCTTGCCAGTCTGTGCTACTCATTGCTGGCCCCCGCTCTGTTATCCGGCATTAACCCATGCTTACGTTTAAGAGGGTTAAACTCCTCTCTCTGTGTAAACTGACTGAACTGTATTGCTAAGTTCAAATCATCAGCGCGCTTTAACACCGCATGTGATTGCTCCAATAAGCGCTCGTCACTCAGAGGCAATACTAGCAACTGATTGTCGTCGCGAGCCTCAAATGGCAGAACGGAGACCGCAACAAAGGCCATATCGGCTGCACCTGACAAGGCCATTTGGGCTGCCTGAGCGACATTTTCTGCGTAAACCAACTGCCCCTCAACCGCATCAGCAAGCTGGTGGTTCTCTAAAACGCGCATAGCCGCCTTGCCAAAAGGAGCATGGCGCGGCTGGGCAATCGCCAGAGTAACGGATTTCATCTCGCTCAGCTGTTCAATCGACTCAGGCAGTAAGCCCGCTTTCGCGCTCCACAACACCAGTTGCCCATAGCCATCGGTGATAATTTTTCCGCTTAAATAGCCCGATGTTTGCAGATGCTGAAGGTAGCTAACGTCGGCCGAAAAATAGAGGTCGTACGGCGCACCGTGCTGAATTTGAGTAGCCAGCTTGCCGGAGGAGCCGAAAACCAAGCGTACAGAAACATTCTCGCGCTGCTCAAACTCATCTGCCAGCTCGGTCAACAAAGACCGGTAGCTGGATGCTGCCGCTATGGTTAAGTCTGTAGCCCATACCGACGATGAAAAAAGCAATAACAACAAACTCCAAAGCTTCACTACTGCTGACTCCACTGCTCTGCCGCTTGCTGATCACTTTGCTTTGCTTCTACCCAGTGCTCGCCTTTTTCTGTATGTTCTTTCTTCCAGAAAGGCGCCTGTGTTTTTAAGTAATCCATAATAAAGCTGGCAGCCGAGAAAGCTGCCTGCCGATGGCCACTGGCAACGGCCACCATAACAATTTGTTCATTCAGCGCCAGATAACCTACCCGATGGATAACCGTCACGCCATGCAGGTCCCAGCGTTTCTGAGCCTCTTCAACGATAGAGGCTAGTGCCTTTTCAGTCATTCCCGGGTAATGCTCAAGCTCGAGACCGCGTAAACCACCCTCAACCGAGTCCCGCACCAAACCCGTAAAAGTCACCACCGCACCGCACTGCTTATTCTGTGCGAGGCGTTGATATTCTGTGGCTAAATCAAAGTCTTCTTGCTGAACCCGAACGCTGATACTCATGAGTAACTCCTAACCACCGGTAACCGGCGGGAACAGCGCCACTTCATCACCGTCTTTAACTTCCGTTGTTAGCGGCAATAAGTTTTGATTAACCGCACACAGCAACTGATAGCGATCCAGCTCTTTAGCGTAGCGCTCAGACTGTTGTTTTAATACCTGAACCAGCTCTTGTACTGTACTGACGTCAGCATCCACCTGCGTTTCTGCTAACCCTAACCGCTCTCGCAATACAGCAAAAAATTTTACGGTGATCACAACGGCGTACCTCCTCGTGTCCAGTGACCTCTTTTGCCACCTTCTTTCTCAAGCAGACAGGTGTCGGTTATGACCATGGCCGGATCAACCGCTTTGCACATGTCGTACACCGTTAAGGCCGCGACCGATGCCGCCGTCAAAGCTTCCATTTCCACGCCTGTACTACCGGTTACCTTGCAGAGACTCTGAATGCGAACTTCGCCTTTTTCATGGTCAAGTTCGAAGTCGATAGTGACTTTGGTTAGGGCTAACGGGTGGCAAAGAGGAATCAGCTCGCTGCATTTTTTGGCAGCCATAATGCCGGCAATGCGTGCTGTGGCCAGGACATCGCCCTTTTTAGCCGCGGCGGCTTCCAGCAGCTCAATCACGTCTGTGCGGCTACGTAGCCTGCTTTGTGCCACTGCTATGCGCGTAGTGGTGGCTTTATCAGCAACATCCACCATATGGGCTTCGCCGTGCTGATTCAGATGGGTTAATTCACTCATGTGTTTTCCTTATGACAGATGGCCGACGAAATTACAGGGGCCCTGACGTGAATCCAACTGTGGGCCCAGCAAGCTGTCCCAGGCCAGCTGTGCAGCGCCGCCGGAGCCTGGTACTGCTGCAACTAAGGTACGGTTTGCTAATCCGGCAAACGCCCGTGACTGAACGCTGGAGGTACCGATATCAGCAAAAGACAGTTGCCTGAATAACTCACCAAAGCCATCAATATGACTGTCCAGTAGCGGCATTAGTGCGTCCTGAGTGACGTTATCCAGCGCGAAACCGGTGCCGCCATTGGTCACCACAACTTGAATATCTTCACGCGCTATCCACTGACTGACCAATGCTCTAATCTGGTATTTGTCGTGACTGAGTACTTCGCGTTCCACGACCTTGTGGCCGTCGTTTTCCATGAGCTTCTGCAGCAGGTCGCCGGTGCTGTCGTCCGCCCGGGTGCGTTTATCTGAAAAAGTCACCACAGCAATGTTTAATGGCTTAAAGGATTTATTAGCTTTCATGCATCCACTCCTGATTCTGGCCGTGAATTTGACAGAGTTGTGACCATTGGTCCGGGGTATTGGTATTGACCAGTTGTGATTCGTTCTGGCAAGGCAAGGCTTGCGCGTTAAACCGTTGCAGCAGTGCAAAAACTGATCGCCGACCATTGGGGCCCGACAATTGCTGTTCAATATCCGTATGAAGCTCCTTGCTGTTGGTCAACACGCAAGGTAGAGCACAATCCTGATAGTAACTTGCTGAAGCCTGGTTATTGAGCAGCGGTAACAAAGTTTCAGCCGTCAATGCCGGCATGTCTACCGGTACCACCAATACTTTAGTAAATTGGCAATGCGGCAGACAGGCATGCAAGCCTGATAGAGGCCCCTGTTCCGGGATAGTGTCCGATACAAACCCTGGCTGATTGCGGCTGACAATAATATTGTGGCAGCCAAGCTCAGATAACTTTGCCTGCATATAATCCAGTAGGTTCTCAGAACCAAAACGCAGTAAAGCCTTGTCCTTACCCATACGGGAAGAACGACCACCAGCCAGCAGTATGCTACTGAAAGAAGAACTTAGGTTAGAGCCGACCATGTTAGCCACCAATCATCGCCAGATGACGCGTTGCTCCGCTGTTACCCTCGTGCAAGCCGTGAGTCGCTTCTTTCAGCATAATATTGTCACGCAGTGCGTTCATTAGCGGTTCCGGATCATCGCTTTGTAAGTACTTGCGAATATCCTGATGCTGTTCGGTAAACAGGCATAAGAACAGCTGGCCCAGGCTGGAAACCCGCAGCCTATTGCAGTCGTCACAGAAGTCTTTGCTGTAAGGCATAATAAGCCCCATTTTCCCTTTGTAGTCAGGGTGCGTAAACTCCTGCGCAGGGCCAGCGTTGTCCGCTCTTGAAGTAAGCGACCAGCCTTCGGACTGGAGCTGCTGTTTTATGCTTTCTCCACTGACATGATGGCGTTGATAGTATTCTGTATTGTCCGTAGTACGCATTAGCTCAATGAATCGCAACGCCACATTGCGGTCTTTAATAAACTTGAGAAACTCAGGCAGCTCACCGCCATTGTATTGCTTTAGCAGCACGGTATTGACCTTGACCGTTGCAAAGTCCATATCAACCGCCTGGTCGATACCTTCAATAATTTCCGGAAGTTTATTTTGCCCGGTCACCAGATGAAAAGTACTGGGATCCAGGCTGTCGATACTGACATTAATTGCGTCCAGACCGGCGTCACGCCAGGCGGGCAAGTCGCGCTTCATTCGGTAGCCATTGGTGGTCATAGCCACTTTCTCAATGCCGGGAACCGACTTACAGGTAGTGATAATTTCCGTCAGGTCTTTACGCAGACAAGGCTCACCACCGGTTAAGCGTATTTTGGTGGTGCCCAGTTTGGCAAAAGCCGTTACCAGACGGCGCACTTCAGGCAAAGTGATTTCATACTTACGGGAGCTGCAGTCGGGGCCGTCGGGAAGGCAATAGTCACAGCGAAAGTTACAGCTTTCGGTCAATGACAGGCGCAAATAGGTAAAGCGGCGCGCGAAGCGATCTTGTAATTGTTGCATATCACACCTTTCCAAGTTCGGGAGGTACTTTCGTTTCCAAAAGCACCCTGGTGGCTGAATTGCCACGGCATACCGTTCATACCCTAATAAAAGAGCTTAGAGCCGGTAGCTCGGCGTAGTGTGCACAGCTTAGTAGAGCAAGCTATAGAGCGAAATTCCCTTGAAGGGAGGGGTGAACTACCACTTAGGGGGTATTTGCGCGCTATAAGCCTTGATATACATCAAGTTTTGTCGGTGAAATTTCTGCTAATCTTTGCCGCCACGTTGGTCATACAGGTGTTCTATGTCAGCCGCTCATTTCCGCCCTGAATTGCTTTGCCCTGCCGGTAGCCCGGAAGCCATGCGTATGGCCTTTGCCTATGGTGCCGATGCGGTCTACGCTGGAGAGCCTCGCTACAGCCTGCGCGTACGCAATAACAGCTTCACTCTGGATAACTTGGGTGAATGCATTGACGAAGCGCACCAACAGGGAAAGCGCTTTTATGTGGTAGTCAACATTGCTCCACATAATGCGAAATTGGCAAAGTTTGTTGAACACATTCGCGCTATTGTCGACATGAAACCGGATGCCTTAATTGTTTCCGACCCCGGAGTGGTGATGCTGCTGCAGGAAAACTTCCCTGAGCAGCCCCTGCACTTATCGGTGCAGGCCAACACCATTAACTGGGCAGCGCTGAAGTTCTGGCAGCAACAAGGTATTGAACGCGTTATTTTGTCGCGCGAGCTGGGCTTAAAAGAAATTGCAGAAATGCGCCAGCAGGTGCCGGAGATTGAAATTGAAGTTTTTGTACATGGCGCTTTGTGTATGGCCTACTCCGGGCGCTGCCTGCTTTCCGGTTATATGAACAAGCGCGACCCAAATCAGGGCGCCTGCACCAATGCCTGCCGCTGGGGCTACGAAGTTCACGAAGCCAAAGAGAACGCGGTAGGTCAGTACGAGCCAGTACTGCTTGGTGACCCCAAGCGTCCACAAGACTTAATGTTGCTCGATGAAGATCAGCACGGCTCCTACATTATGAACTCCAAAGACCTGCGCGCCGTGGAATATGTCAATGACTTAGTAGAAATGGGTGTGCACTCACTAAAAATTGAAGGCCGCACCAAATCAGACTACTACATTGCCCGCACAGCTCAGGTCTATCGTCGGGCAATTGATGACGCTGTTGCCGGCAAACCTTTTAATACCGAGCTTCTTAATGAGTTAAACGGTATGGCAAACCGCGGGTTTACCCCGGGCTTTCTGCAGCGTCACACCCCACAGGACTTACAAAACTACGAACGTTCACACAGTGAAGGCGAACATATTCTGGTAGGTCAGCTAACTGGGGCGGCAAACAGCAGCTCTGTCTATGAGGTCGCGGTAAAAAATGGCTTCTCTATTGGCGATGACTTGCTACTGATGACTCCGAAAGGTAACTATCCATTTCAGCTGGCACGTATGGAGTCACTTAAAGATGAAGCTATGATCCGCGCGCCGGGGTCTGGTTATCAGGTCAAAATTCAAACACCTGTCGCCATAGACAAACAGGACATTCCCTATTGTTTTCTCATAAAAGAAGCAGCAGTGAGGAAAGTAGCATGATTGTTATTAACGATGGTTGCATTAACTGCGATATTTGTGAACCCGAGTGCCCAACCGAAGCGATTTCGATGGGCGACAGCATTTACGAAATAAATCAGGATAAGTGCGTAGAGTGTGAAGGCTATTACGATACGCCTAACTGCTATGTCGTCTGCCCGGTTGAAGCGGTCGATATTCTACAAGCAAAGGGGTAAATACCCCCCTCTCTTTAGAGGTAGATAAATCATTCGGAGGGTTTTGTATAGTGAACCAGATCAATAATTCGGTAGATGAGATGACTATGCGTACCCCAATTCAATGTAGCCAATGCAGCATGCAATCGATTTGCGTCCCCGCTGGCCTGGTTCCAAGCGACGTCGAGATTCTCGATAAAAGCAGCCGCGAACCGCATCTTTATAATAAACGCAGCGTGGTTTTCAGCGAGGACCGCCCGTTAAATTCTGTGTTCGCGATTAAAAGCGGATCGGTCAAATGCTATACCATTGACAGTAATGGTAAGCAGCAGATTACCAGCTTCCATCTGGTGGGCGATATTGTAGGCCTTGAGGCATTAGCCAACGGTAAAGCCGCAACTTATTGCGAAACCTTAGAGACCTCCATGCTCTGCGAAATTAAGCTAAATAAACTGTTCGCGCAGGAGCTGCCCAAAGTTGAAAACAACCTTTTGCAGCTAATGAGCCGCCGTTTAGCCAATTGCAGCAAACACTACTTAAACATAGTGAATACCAGTGCTGAACAAAAAGTCATCGCTTTTTTGCTTTCAATCAGCACGCACATGCATCAACATGGTCTTTCACGCAACGAATATCGACTGCCCATGACGCGCACCGACATAGCCAACTATTTAGGCTTAGCCGTTGAAACCGTCAGCCGTATTTTTACATCGTTAAAGGAAGAATCCCTTATCGATACCAAGCAGTCTATTCTGACCATAAACAATTTAAACGCCTTAGAGCGCCGCGTCGCATAACGCTACTTTAGGAGGTTACATGTCATCCGCTGGTTTTAATTGGTCCGATCCCCTCAACTGGCAAAACGCTTTGTCCGATGAAGAGAAGATGATTCAGGAAAGTGCTCATCAGTACGCTCAGGAAAAGCTGATGCCCCGCGTGCTGGATGCCAACCGCAATGAGAACTTTGATCGCCAGATTATGAACGAGCTGGGTGAGATGGGGCTACTGGGCGCCACCTTACCGGAAGAATACGGCGGCAGCGGTGTTAACCATGTCAGCTACGGCCTTATTGCCCGTGAAATTGAGCGTGTCGACAGCGGCTATCGCAGTGCCATGAGTGTACAGTCATCGTTGGTGATGCACCCTATTTACACCTTTGGTACCGAGGCGCAGCGCAAAAAATACTTACCTAAATTAGCCAGCGGTGAATGGGTGGGTTGCTTTGGCCTGACCGAGCCAGATTCCGGCTCAGATCCGGCCAGCATGCGTACCACAGCTAAGCGCACCGACAACGGTTATGTGTTGTCCGGCTCTAAAATGTGGATAACAAACTCGCCTATCGCTGATGTTTTTGTGGTCTGGGCAAAACTTGACGGCGAAATTCGCGGTTTTGTACTGGAAAAAGGTATGAAAGGTCTGAGCGCCCCTAAAATTGACGGTAAGTTCTCGCTTCGAGCGTCTATCACCGGCGAAATTGTTATGGATGGCGTTGAAGTATCCGAAGACCATATTTTCCCTGAAGTTAAAGGTTTAAAAGGTCCGTTTAGCTGTCTCAATAAAGCGCGCTATGGCATTGCCTGGGGTTCGCTTGGTGCCGCTGAATTCTGCTGGCACGCAGCACGACAATATACGCTGGAACGCAGTCAGTTTGGCCGCCCGTTAGCAGCAAACCAGCTGATACAGAAAAAACTGGCTGACATGCAGACCGAAATCAGCCTGGGTTTACTAGGCTGCCTGCAAGCCGGACGCGAGCTCGATAACGGCACGCTTAACCCCATAGCTATTTCGCTCATTAAACGTAACAGCTGTGGTAAGGCACTGGATATTGCCCGTCAGGCACGCGACATGCACGGCGGCAACGGTATTGCCGATGAGTACCACGTAATCCGCCATGTGATGAATTTAGAAGCGGTGAATACTTACGAAGGTACACACGATATTCATGCGTTAATTCTGGGTCGCTCACAGACCGACATTCCTGCGTTTTAATAGCGAGGCTTATCATGCGTTGCGATATTGAGGGCTGGCAACAGGACTTTATTGAGCGACTGGCGCAGGAAGACTTGCCTGCGCCTCAGTCGCAGCACTCGAACTTGAGCGATACTGACTTATTTGCACTCTTTCACAGTCAGGTTCTGAGCCGCTTCACCGATATCGAATCACGACGCCTGCAGCGTCAGGGCAAAAGCTTTTACACTATTGGCAGCGCGGGACACGAAGGTAACGCTGCTATTGCCGCAGCGCTGCGGGTCACCGATCCGGCTTTTCTGCACTATCGCAGCGGCGCTTTTTTCTTGCAGCGTGCCAGGCAACTTGAGGGGTCGCACTCCCTGTACGACCTCATGCTGTCTTTTTGTGCCTCCAGTGACGACCCCATATCCGGCGGCCGCCACAAGGTACTGGGCAGCCTGGCGCTTAATATACCACCGCAAACTTCGACCATTGCTTCGCACTTACCCAAAGCCATGGGTACCGCCTACGCCATTGGACTCAGTAAACGCTTAAAACAAGCTGGCCAGTGGCCGGATGATGCCATTGTGCTTTGTAACTTTGGCGACGCCTCAGCAAACCACTCTACGGCAGTAGGGGCTCTCAATGCCACCGGCTGGAGTGCGTACCAGGGCATGCCGATGCCCATTCTCTACGTGTGTGAAGACAACGGTATTGGCATTTCTACCTCAACACCCCGAGGATGGACCGCTCGGCAGCTTCAGAATTATCCGTCAATACGTTACTACTATGCAGACGGCGCTAATGTCAGTGAAACCTACGCTGTTGCCAGTCAGGCAGCCGATTATATAAGGCGCACGCGAAAACCCGCGATTCTGCATTTGAAAACGCAGCGTTTTTTTGGTCACGCCGGTGCCGATGCTGAAGTTGCCTACCGCAGCAGTGAATCAATTGCACAAGGCTTTGAAACCGATGTGTTGTTGCAAACCGCAGCACAAGTGGTCGAACGGGGCCTTTGCACCGGCTCTCAACTTTCGGAAAAAGCGCAGTGCTGGTTGCAGCGTATTCAGAGGGTGGGGGCTGAAGCCTCCACCCGGCCCAGACTCGAGTGCGCGGAGTCGGTCATGGCTTCCATTGTGCCAAAAACACTGGCCGACGATACTCAGCCACTAACCAGCACACAGCAACAGGCGGTATTCGCGTTTGATAAGCGTAACTTTAAGAAGCCCCAGCCCTTAGGCAAAATGATTAACTGGGCGCTGCACGAAATACTGGCGCGGTACCAGAACACCGTTGTGTTTGGTGAGGATGTCGGCAAAAAAGGCGGGGTGTACCATGTGACTCACCACCTTTTTGATCATTTTGGTGCTAACCGTGTCGTAAATACCTTACTGGATGAGCAAAGCATTCTTGGCTTAGCCATGGGCATGGCACAACAGGGCTTTCTTCCCATACCGGAAATTCAGTTCCTGGCTTACGTACATAATGCCGAAGACCAAATTCGGGGCGAAGCCGCCACTCTGCCCTTTTTCTCTAATGGTCAGTACCACAACGGTATGGTCATTCGTATTGCGGGCCTTGCCTACCAAAAAGGCTTTGGCGGCCATTTCCATAACGACAATTCCTTCGCCGTATTCCGCGATATTCCAGGGGTTATCGTTATGTGTCCGTCGAATGGGCACGACGCGGTACTCATGATGAGGCAAGCGGTTCAGCTTGCCCACTGCCAGAAGCGCTTAGTCATTTTTCTTGAACCTATTGCGCTTTACATGACTCGTGACTTGCTTGAAGAAGGCGATCAATGCTGGCTGCATGAGTTTCCATCAGCTGACGCACCGCTGCCAGCTTTAGGCGAGCCTTCCCGTTATGGTGACGGCGACGAGTTGGTCATTATCACCTACGGCAATGGTTACTACTTAAGCCGGCAAGCGTGTAGTGAACTCAACCTTGAACAGCGCATCCGTATTCTTGATTTACGCTACTTAGTACCGCTGGATATTGAAAAGATCGTAGAGGCCATTGGCTCTGCTAACCACATTCTGGTTGTCGATGAGTGTCGTAACCGCGGTTCGCTAAGTGAAGAGCTGATAACGGCTCTGTACGAACACCGCCGTGACTGGCAACGCGTTGACCGCATTACCGCCAAGGACAGCTTTATTCCCCTGGGTTCAGCCGCTTATAAGGTTTTGCCCGGAAAAGAAGACATTCGCCAGTATTTACAGGAGCATTTAGGCCAATGAAACAAACTGCCGTTATCGTCTGCCCCGGTCGTGGTGGTTACAACAAACCTGAATTAGGCTCTATCACTGAGCGCCATTTGCCAAAGCAAAGCGAACTCATTAGCCGGTTAGATAAAGTCCGCGAAAACGAAGGTTTTACCGGCATTTCGGAGCTGGACCAGAAAGATAAGTTCGATCACCGCCTACATTTAAAACCGGAAAATTCCGCAGCCTTAATTTTTGCCGCCGGTTACGCCGACTTCAAAGCGGTTGACCCGGAGCAGTATGACATAGTAGCCGTAACCGGAAACTCTATGGGCTGGTATACCGCCCTGGCCTGTGCCGGTGCATGGCAGCCGGAAAAAGCGATGTCTATTGTCACCGACATGGCAAAGCGAACTGCCACAGCCGAGGGTGCGCAGCTTATTTACCCCATTATGAACGAGCAGTGGCAACCGGACAAAGCTCGTGAAAAGGCCGTCAGTCAACTGTTAGAACAACACGCGGGAGAGCTGTTTTTATCCATTCGTTACGGCGGCTATGTTCTGCTGGCAGGTACACAGAATGCGATTAACGCTGCCAGCAAAACCCTGGCTCCTGTTGATAACCGCTTCCCTATGATTTTACCCGGCCATGCGGCATTTCATTCGCCGTTAATGAAAGAGGCGTCAGATCAGGCTCTTTCCGTGTGGGACAGCAGTCATTTCAGACAGCCTGAACTGCCACTGATAGACGGCCGTGGTGTTATCTGGGAGCCGCCCGGCTGCCATTTGGACGCCCTGCAACGCTATACTTTTGGGCATCAGGTAACCGAATATTACGACTACACCAAAGCCATTACAGTCGCCTTAAGAGAATTTGCGCCGGATAAGCTATTGCTGCTGGGGCCTGGCAATAGCCTGGGTGGTGCCACCGGACAAAGCCTGGTCGCAGCCAACTGGCGCAATCTTTCCGGTAAAGATGACTTTACTCAGCGACAAGAAAGTGAAAAAGCCCCGGTTATTAGCCTGGGGCTGTAATATTTAGCGGATACCTTTACTGTTAAGGTGTCCTTTGTAAGCCATATCACTCTTCATAATGTGATTCATTAACCAGGCTTTTACGAAGTCCAGTAGTTCATCAATCACGTCTTCGTGGTTATCAACCCGGTGTTTGAAACGCATCACATCCTGCACTAAGTCGCGGTGCTTAAGCTTATGATTTTCTAAGTCCGGGTAGCCGTTACGCTCCATTAACAACTCTTCGTAGTTAAAGTGCGTTGCCGTGTAGTTAATTAACGAATCCACCAAGCGCTGCAATGCATGCTGGTCGCCATCGCGAAGCTTCAGGCGGTAAAGCTCATTAGCAATGTAAATTAAGCGCTGGTGCTGACGGTTAATTTCTTCAATGCCTACATCCAGTTTCGACGACCATTCAATGAGTACGTCCTGCTCCGCAAGACGCTGCTCTATCACGTCTTTCTCAATGTAATACCGGTCGCCAAGAGATTTTATCTCGCCGCCTAAGGTGGTTAATTGCGCCGAGCTCTCTAATGCCTCCTGCGACCGCGCATCCACAATTCGGGCACTTTCTGACAGCGAATTAATGTTCTCCTGAATGTTCATAGTAACCGCCGACTGCTCTTCGGCTGCGGACGCTATCTGAATATTCAGGTCATTAATAACACCGACGTTTTCAACAATGTCGGTTAATGAGTTGGAAGCTTTATTGGCCTGCTCGACATTCTCGCCAGCCAGAGTCTTGTTGCGCTCCATAGAATGAACCGCGTTGCTGGTGTTGGTTTCAAGCCGGCCAATCACATTTTGTATTTCACCCGTTGATGCCTGCACGCGCTGCGCCAGTTGCCTGACTTCGTCCGCCACCACAGCAAAGCCGCGGCCCGACTCGCCCGCCCGGGCGGCTTCAATTGCCGCATTCAGCGCCAGCAAATTAGTCTGATCGGCAATATCATTAATGGTCAGTAGTATTTTAGAGATAGCCTGGCTGTCTTCCGACAGGGTTTTTATCACTTGCTGAGACTCAGACACTTCCTGCTCAAGCTTTTGAATAGCCACGACCATGGTATTAACAACCTGCTGACCGTTTTGCGCTGACACTAAGGTGTTGTCAGCTTCAGTAGCCGCCTTTTGCGTTGACTCAGATACCTCACTAATTGCGGCTGTCATTTGTTCCACCGCCGCGGCTGCACTTTGCATTTGCGTTGCCTGAGCTTTAGCGCGCTCGGCAAGTTCTTTTATGGCCTGATAGTTTCCATCACCCAGGCTGTCCATACCGTCGCTCGATTTTCGGATGGCATCGACTGAATAGCTGGTTTCTATGGCGACAGAGTTTAAGTAATGGGTTATTTTCGACAGTTCATCTTTGCCCTCTGTTGTGCCTAAGCTGTTTAAGTCACCATTAGCTAACTGTTTTGCCATACGAATGTTGGCTGACACAGCGCGATAAATGCCTAAGTACAGGCTGGTAAAAAGCAATAGCTGCAATAGCAGCACACCCAACATTAAGGCAATATTGGTCCAGACTACGGTGTCTAGCTTTGCAGCCCGCTGTTCTAATCTGGACTGATACGCTGGAATAACACTGTCATAAAAACCAAACAAGGCGCCAATTGCCGCAGTGCCTTCACGGAAAAAATCCCCGGCTGACATTTGTCGCTTCAGCAGCCTACGCGATGCCGTCTCACTAAATAGTGTTAATTGTTGCTCGGCCGCTTCCGCCTGTTTCAGCAACCCAATCTCATTGGTTTCATCGGATAGATTCTTAACCGCCTCAACAAAGTTCGAAACCTGGTTTTCCAGTACGTAGGTTATTGTGGTGATATCTTGCTGCAGCTCTTTGCTTTCCTGGCCGTTTAACCATTGTGCTCCGAGACCCCTTAAGCGCCCGCTCTGCTCAACTAACTGCGGCAGTTCTTCAACCGCAAGACGTGCCAGCAGAAGGCTGGCCAGCTCGTTCTCCAACAGCTGTTCCGAGCCGGCACTAAGTTTTGCTAAAAGGCTTTGGAGATCTTTCAATAGCTGAGTGTGCTGCTTAAACTGGCCGGTAGAACCGTTAAGACTTTGCCATTGACGCCGCAGTTGGGACAACGCCCGTGTGGAGAAAAACGCCTGCTGGCTTTGTAACGCCTCAAGCTTATCGAAGTGACTATTAATGGCTTGCACAGAGCGGTTTATTTCTCCGGAAAACTCACGCTTTTGCGCATCGCTCCCGGTCATTCCCCGGTGCTTAGCAATATGCTCCAGCAACCCTCTGAACTCAGGCCAGTACTGGGCTGCCGTTTGCTTTTCTGCCACTTGCTGACTCTTATTTAAGGAGTCAGTTACCATCAGTGAACTGAGTACAATAACCGGAATAAACAACAAAAAACCGATTAAGCTGAATTTTCGTCGAAAGCTTAATAAATTAAACAACTTCTGGACAGGGCGAGTTAACCAATCGAGCCACTTCATAACCACTCCACTACAGGCAAAATCTGCAACCACAAACGGGCTATTTTGCCTATTCATCGGCATTAGTCACATGAAATATAGGGTTATTACTTATTAGGTAGCTGTTACTTGATCAGGATCAATAAACCAGTAAGCTCTCCAGAGTCATCTCTGTCATTTCACTAAAAGCCGTCTGCCTTTCATTCGCCGATAAACCATTACCCGTTCTTATTTCATCGGAGACTGTCATAACGGCTAACGCCTGTTTCTTGTGTATAGCGGCAATGGCGTACAGTGCAGCAGCTTCCATATCTAACGCCAGCACATTCATAGCCTCCAGTCGGCATTCCAGCTTTTTATCAGGATGATAAAAGCTATCGGTTGAAAACACATTCCCCACCGCCACCGGCTGATTTTTTTTCTGACAATAGCCGACAAATTCACTCAACAACTTATAATCTGCAATAGGAGCAAAGTCGTAACCACCGAACAGCTGCCGGTTCATCGCCGAATCGGTGCAAGCTCCCTGGGCTACCACTAAGTCTCGTAAATTAAGGTCTGGCGATACCGCACCGCAACTGCCCACCCGAACCAGCCGCTCTACTCCGAAGTGCTGAAATAACTCCTGCGCGTAAAGCGTACAGGACGGCATACCCATGCCAGACCCCATAACGGAAACCGGCGTGCCACGAAATTGACCGGTGAATGCCAGCATATTTCGAGTGTCACTTATGAGTTCAGCGTTATCTAAATGCGTTTCAGCAATATGTTTTGCCCGCAAAGGATCGCCTGGAAACAAGCAAAGCTCTGCAAAATCGCCGGCCTTAGCCGAAATATGGGGAGTGGTCATAGGGTTCGCCCTGTTATTTTTTAATCAAGATAGATGACAAATCAGAAATTATCGACTATATTTCGTATTTATCTAAATTAGTAAACTCGGAATTTATATGATCGATGTCATTATGAAATTGGCGACAGGTTACCGCAGAAGTGTCTTTTGGTTGTTGACGCTGATCACTATTGCCGTTGCTGCCTTCATCCCCTCTATTACCATTGATACCGATCCGGAGAACATGCTGCCGGACGATAACCCGCAGCGTGTTTTCCATAATGAGGTCAAAGAAACTTTTGCTATGCATGACATGATTGTCGTTGGCGTAGTGAATGAGAACACCGTCTACAACCAAAAGACTTTAACCGACCTGCATACCATGTCGAATTATGCGGAGTCACTGAACGGAGTTATCAGTGACGATCTGATGTCACTGGCTAATGTCGACAATATTACTCAAAAAGAGCCCGGCACCATTCGTTTTGAATGGATGATGAATCAACCTCCGGAAAATGACGCTGAAGCTCACTACATTCAACAGCAGGTTGAAGACCTTCCACTGCTTTATAACACCATTGTCTCGGGCGATAACAAAGCCGCCGCTATTTATGTGCCTATTGAAAGTAAAGACGAGAGCTATGCGCTGGCGGAGCAACTGCGTGACAAAATCAATACCTTAGAGAGCAACGACGACTGGCATATTACCGGTTTGCCGGTGGCTGAAGACCAGTTTGGGTATGAAATGTTTGTGCAAATGGGGATTTCCGCGCCGTTAGCTGCCGCTGTTATTTTCGCGCTGCTTTGGTTCTTCTTCCGCAATATGCGCTTTATAAGTGCCGCCATGATAGTCGCTATGTCGACCGTGCTGATTACCATGGGTGCTCTTATTGCTCTGGGCTTCACTGTACACATTATGTCATCAATGATAGCCATTTTCCTGATGCCCATTGCCGTGGTCGACTCAGTGCATATTATGTCGGAGTTTTCGGATCGATACCGTGAAAAAAGTAACGCAAAAGACACGATTAAGAACGTCCTTGGGCACTTATTCAGACCAATGTTGTTCACATCTGTCACCTCAGCGATTGGTTTTTATTCATTAATGCTGACACCTATTCCTCCGGTGCAGGTATTTGGTGCTTTTGTTGGTTCCGGTATTTTACTGGCCTTCTTAATTACCGTGATTTTCGTACCGGCCTATATCTGTGCATTGAAGCCATCAACGTTAGAAGGCTTTGCTAAAGCCACTCATGAAGAACACAAGGATGGCTGGCTTCAAAAGCTGGGCGCTGTCGCTGCTCGCCACGCTAAACTATGGATAGCCTTTTTCCTGGCAGTTTTGGCTTTTGCCTGGTTCGGTATTCAGCAAATAAACATTAACGACAACCCGGTGCGTTGGTTTAAACCTGACCACGAGGTTCGTATTGCTGACGAAGTATTAAACGACCACTTTGCCGGGACGTACAACGCGTATGTAGTATTTGAAAATACCCTAGATGCGACCGAAAAAGCTCGCTCAGCGGTTCGTGACGCCCTGAATAACGACGCGCTGTCTGAAGAATCGCGGGATGCTTTAAGCGCTCTGCTTGAGCAACAGCAAGTGAACTTTAACCAGTGGATTATCGCTATTGATGATCTGCTCTTCAGCGTCGGTTCTGACCAATTAGAGCCGTTAGAGCGATTAATGACTGAGCTCGAACAGCTGAATAGCGCCAGCAAAGCGTTCCAAAGCCCGGAATTACTGGCTTACATGAGCGAGATGCAAGCGTACTTGCAAACGACAGGCTTGGTGGGCAAGTCAAACAGTCTGTCCGACGTGGTGAAGACGGTGAACCGCGAATTACGCTCGGGCGAAGAAAGAGACTACGAGCTGCCGGACAATGCCGCCGGTGTTGCGCAAACCCTGTTGCAGTATCAGTCGTCGCACCGTCCGCAAGACCTCTGGCACTTTGTTACGCCGGACTACAAACGCAGCTTAATGTGGTTGCAGTTAACCAGCGGTGACAACCAGCACGTAACCCAGGTCGTCAACACCGTTGACAGCTACATTGAAGACAACCCACTGCCTGCTAATATTGAAATGGACTGGGCCGGTAAAGCTTACCTTAACGTGGTGTGGCAGGAAGCCATGGTCGAAGGCATGCTCGACAGCCTAATCAGCGCCTTTGTGGTGGTGTTCATTATGATGGTGCTACTGTTCCGCTCGGTAGTCTTCGGGGTACTGGCGATGTTACCGCTCAGCCTGACCATTGCCTTTATTTATGGCCTTATCGGCTGGGTCGGTAAAGACTACGATATGCCTATTGCCGTGCTGTCATCGCTGACGCTTGGGCTGTCAGTGGACTTTGCCATTCACTTTATTGAACGTACGCGCGCTACCTTCAAACAAACCGGTAACTGGAAAGACACTTTAGCGGTTATGTTTGACGAACCTGCACGTGCCATTTCCCGCAATGCCATTGTCATTGCCATTGGCTTTACGCCACTGCTGTTCGCACCGTTAGTGCCCTACATTACCGTAGGCGTATTCTTGGCCAGCATTATGGCGATATCGGCCATAGTGACACTTATTATGCTCCCGGCGGTGATGACTGCCTTTAGCCGCCTTATATTCCGTGGAGGTCAATCATGAAAACCCTATTTTTAACCGCTTTATCCGCCGCCGTTTTATTTATTAGCGGCCAGGCCATTGGTGCTGAGAAAAGCGCGCGTGAAATTGTCGAGCAAGCTGAATTAAACGCCTATTATTCCGGCGATGATGGGCGCAGTGCAGCTCGGATGATTATTACCGATAATCAGGGTCGCCAACAAATGCGGCAGTTCACCATTTTGCGTAAAGACCAACAAGATGGTGGCGTACAAGACATGATGATATTTTTCTCACGCCCTGCTGACGTGCGCGACACGGTGTTCCGTGTGGTCAAACAAGTCAACGACGACGATGACCGCTGGTTGTATTTACCTGATCTCGATTTGGTGAAACGCATATCTGCCGGCGATAAGCGCACCTCTTTTGTGGGTTCGCACTTTTTCTATGAAGACGTTTCCGGCCGTAATACTGATCTGGATAGTTACGAGCTGGTTTCTGAAAACAAAGACAGTTACGTGTTAAAAGGCACAGCTAAAGACCCTGGCAACGTTGAGTTCAGCTACTACGAAGTGGTTATTGATAAAGAACACATGCTGCCGGTTGAAAGCACCTTCTATAACGACAGCGGCGAAGCCTACCGAAAAATGGAAGTACTGAAAATCGAAACGGTTCAGGGCTACCCAACCGTGACTCATTCACGCATGTCGGACTTAACCAATGGCGGACAAACAGAAATGCAGTTTCGCTTTATGAAGTACAACATCGGTTTGCCGGACAGCATTTTCAGCGAGCGTAGCTTACGTAACCCGCCGGCAGAATGGTTACAACTGAGAGACTAACTATGCCATACCGGAAAGTTTTAACGTTTACCGTTCTTTTCACTTTGGCTCAAGCCGCATCGGCACAGGACTCCTGGGACGATGAGCAATGGGACTCTGGTTGGGGAACGGAACAAGATCAGGGAATTAATGTCTATGGTTTCGTTGAGGCGGCAATAGGCGGACGGCTCGAACCCTCCCCCTATCACAAGCGTTTGTCTATTGCCGAGCCTCGACTACAGCTTGGTTTCGACGACCGTTGGCAGGACATTACCTGGACCGCGAAAGCCGACGGCTGGTACGACGGTTTCGATGAAACCTGGCATGGCCAAATTCGCGAACTGAATGCACAGTTCACGGTTTTCGATAATACCGATATAAAAGTTGGCCGTCAGGTGCTCACCTGGGGCACCGGTGACTTCCTTTTTCTGAATGACCTGTTTCCGAAAGACTGGCAGTCGTTTTTTGTTGGTCGCGATCAGGAATACTTAAAAGCGCCTTCTGACGCGCTTAGGGTGACAAGCTATTTTGATTGGTTTAACGTTGATTTTGTCTGGACGCCGGAGTTTGATCACGATAACTACGTTCGTGGCGAGCGCATCTCCTATTTTAACCCACTCTCCGGGCAGTTAACCGGTGACGACCCCTCTATTCAGTTTATAGAGCCTACGCGCGACGAGTTCGCAATGCGTCTGTTTCGTAACTACGATGGTGTGGAATACGCTGTCTATGGTTACGACGGCTTCACCAAAAGCCCCGAAGCCGTCACTCAAAACTTTCAGCCTACCTTCGGCCGTTTAACTGTGGTTGGGGCGTCAGTGCGAATGACCTTTGGTCCAGGTTTGGTTAACACCGAGGTGGCCAATTACAACCGTCACGATGCAGCAGACCACTGGCGCGCACTGATTGGCTATGAGCAAGAGCTGTGGACGCGCTTTACCGGCGGTTTTCAGGCCTACATTGAGAAAGGCGACACCCAAACACGCACCGTATTCACCACCCGTTTAACCTGGCGCGACGAGCGTGATGATCTGAACCTGTCGCTGTTTGCTTTTGTGTCACCGAATCAAAACGACGGCTACTTACGCCCCACTTTTGACTACCGCATTGACGACAATTGGTCATTCAGCGGTGGTTTTAACCTGTTTTTCCGCGAACGTCCGAATACCTTTTTCGGACAGTTTACTGAAAACAACAATGCTTACCTTCGAGTCAGGTACGCGTTTTAATATCAAGTAAAGGAGTTTTATAATGAGCGTCGAAAGAGCTTTAACTGCATTTGCCGGCTTTATGATATTGTTATCCGTAGCCTTAACTTATTGGGTTCATCCCAATTGGGTATGGCTAACCGTATTTGTTGGCGCCAACCTATTTCAACAGTCTTTCACTGGCTTTTGTCCGGCAAGCATTTTTATGAAAAAAGCTTTAGGATTAAAAACTGAGCGAGAGTTAGAAAAAGCAGGAAAATAAAGACACCATGAGTGCAACTGAATCACAAGAGATGCTTCAGGAAGAAGCGCAGAACGCCGCAAACTTTCTGCGCTCTCTAGGCAACCCTCACCGCTTACAAATTTTATGCCGGTTGGCATTAGGAGAACAAAGTGTGGGTGAATTGCACCAGCATTTTGATTTAAGTGCATCCGCTTTTTCACAGCACCTGGCGGTGCTTCGGGAGCAGGAGCTGGTTACTATTCGAAAAGAATCTCAAACCGTCTACTACTCGATAAAAGACCCGGATACCGAAGCTTTTATGAAGTTACTGAAAAATAAATTCTGCCCGTCTCTTAAGTGATATCTCTTTGGGGATGCTACCTTTTGTCGCATCCCGCTTTGCCTTAAATTTCATGATAATAGCGACATTATCTTGCTAGAGATTATGTCGTATGAAGTCATTTACTCCGTTAGTTTTAGCATTAGCAATACCGTCCGCCGTTTTGGCTCAGCAAACCACTGTCGATGAACGCATTGTCATTATTGGCGAGTCTATGCAGGCCCCCAGTGAATGGGTTGTTGACGCCAAGAAGCCGCGCCAGCCACTACCAGCTCATGACGCGGGAGACTTTTTGAAAAGCCTGGCGGGGTTCAGTTCAACCCGTAAAGGCGGGGCGTCGTCAGACCCTTTGTTCAGAGGCATGGGCGCCGGGCGCCTGGCTATTGTGACCGATGACCAAATGCTGCTAGGAGGCTGTAGCAGCCGCATGGATCCGCCAACGGCCTACATTACGCCTCAGAGCTACGACAGCGTGACTGTGGTTAAAGGCCCACAGACCGTTCTTTACTCAGGCTCTGCCGCTTCTATTCATTTTAAAAGAGACGTCAGCCGGTTTGATGACCACGAGTTCTCGGGGTTTCTCAACGCTACCACCGCCAGTTTTGGGCGCGTTAACGGTTCGGCCGATATGACGTGGGGCTCTTCTGGGGGATTTGTGCGCTTAAATGCAACCGCAGCCACTGCCGATGATTACCAGGATGGTTCTGACCGTGAAATTAACAGCCAATATGAACGTTGGAGTGGTGACGTTGATCTTGCCTGGACTCCTTCGGATAACCAGCGTCTTATGCTTAAGTTAGGCGCCAGCGACGGCGAGGCAGCTTACGCAGACCGCAGCATGGACGGCGTGTTATTTAAGCGAGAGAGCATGTCTCTTGATTACAACTGGCAACCCAAGGGCAGCCATTTGGAAGAAGTGTCAGTAAATACTTACTTTAACTCTATAGACCACGTTATGGATAACTACTCATTACGTGACTTCACTCCGTCCATGATGATGCCTAACCCCACTGCCCGTAATCCCGACCGTCATTCACGTGGCGCAAAGATAACGTCTGAATGGTCACTAACGGCCAGTAGTAGGTTAAAAGCCGGCGTGGAACATCACGAATCGGAGCATCGCGACCGCATTAGCCGCAATCAGCTGAACGCGTCTTATCAAAACCTGCCTCGCATCGACGATGCCGAGTTCAGCCAGGACGCCTTTTATGCTGAGTACGACTACGCCATTGACGCTGTTTGGAAGGTGGTGACAGGTTACCGGCTCGATCATTGGTCAATAACTGACAAGCGCGCAATGTTAATGGTCATGGGCTCCCCGGCGCAGCCTAACCCAACCGCCAACGACACTCGCAGCGACAACTTACACAGCGGCTTTGTGCGTGTTGAAAGAAAATTCGACAACGGCTACTGGTATGCCGGCTGGGGGCAAGCCGAGCGCTTTCCGGACTACTGGGAAGTCATAGGAAACAACCGCCGCTCACCAAGCTCTCTGTCGGCGTTTAATACGGACGCTGAAACAAACCAACAGTGGGATATCGGACTGAACTGGAAGGCCGACAAACTCACACTGGAAAGCTCGTTATTTTTCAGCGAAGTGGATGATTTTATCCTGCTGGAGAAAGGCATGATGATGCAACCTGAAATGGTGCGCAATATCGACGCCCGCAGCTGGGGTGGTGAATTGACCTCCCGTTACCAAATAACCGATCCCTGGTTGGTCTCCGCCGCCATTGCCATTGTTCGTGGTACCAATACAACGGACGATAGCTACCTACCCCAGCAACCGGCTGATGAGTTGCGGCTGGCCAGTGATTACCGTCTTGGGGAGTTCACCTACTCTGTGTTGTGGCGTTTGGTTAAACAACAAAACCGCGTTGCGCCAAACCAAGGGAATGTTATTGGTTACGACTTAGAGAAAAGCGCGGGTTTTGGTGTAGTCTCGGCTAATATCGACTGGGAAGTTGACCCAAAGTGGCAGCTAAGCTTAGGAATCGATAATATACTGGATAAAAATTATGCAGAGCATTTAAGTCGTTCTGCTGCCAGTATTTCGGGATATCAACAAATTGACAAAGTTAACGAGCCAGGTCGTACCATCTGGTTGCAAACCAGCTACCAGTTTTAATTAATATGCTGACACTATTCGCTTATAAATTTATTAATCGCCGCTCTTGGATAATATGTCTGGCCTTGTGTTTAGATATTGCCCTGGGTAACTTGTGGGTCGCTTTTAATGGGGGCATCAGTAACCCTTTTACTTCTTTGCTACTGATTTTTATCGTTATAGCGTTTTTGTTGTTACCAACCATTTTTGCTTTAGTTGTTGTATTGGTCAGTATTTTGGGACAAGTCGCACAAGTGAGTTTGCCTTCTCTTTTGCCGGGCCAGCAAAATCATGCGGCCCATGCGCTGAGCGATGAAATGCTCAAACACGCCCAGGGCATGGTTATCGGCTTTATTATTGCTGCGCTTATCATTGCAGTATCACTGTACTACCTAAAACAACAGTGGTTTCAGTCAGAGAAGGCGTTACAAGATGTGCGCGAACGTCAGCTGCGTGATGAACAACTACTGACCATAGGCGCCGCGGCCGCTCAATTAACTCACGACGTGGCTACTCCGGTGCAATCTCTTCGATTGCTCAATGAAGAACTGCAAGAATGTGATATCGATTTAGCACTGAAACGCGAGTTAAACGAATACTTAACCAAAGTCGAAGCTAGTCTGGAGCAATGGCGGGAAGCTGCAGAAGATGTCCGTAGTAATCGGTTGCACAATTATACGGTTGGCGAAATTGTAACTCAGTTACAACAATTACTACGAATTGCGCGCCCTGACGCGCAGGTCAATTGGGAATCTCCAGAGTCATTACGTTATGCGATTATTTCTGCAGATCGCACGCTTTTTCCCGCTATTGTTAATTTGATCATCAACGCACTAAGCGCAGGAGAGCGAAGCAACCATCAGGTAATCTCTGTGCAGTTCAGTGATGCTTTTATGAGAAACAACAGGCAACTCCAAATTCACATTGTTGATAACGGGGACGGCCTGAGCCAGCTTCAACAAAAGAAAATAGGTAAGTCCATAGCCGCAAGCGAACAAGGTATGGGCGTTGGAGCCGTCATAAGTCACGCCACAGTCGAGCGTCTTGGAGGGCAAGTCAGCTGGCAATCAACAGCAGAGGGAACATTAACGTTGATCGTTTTACCGGTGGTTGCCAATGCATAACTTTAAGTTACTTATCGTTGATGATGAAGAGAGCTTTTGTAAAATACTCCAAAGGCGCCTGGAACATCATGGTTTGAATATAGAAAAAGCCCATTCAGCAGAGCAGTCACTAAAATTGGAAGGCCCCTTCGACGGTATTCTGCTTGATATGATGCTGGGCAATGATAATGGTCTGTCTCTTATCCAACCACTAATTAATAAATACTCTCCTAAGCACTTAATTGTATTGACCGGTTACGCCAGTATCGCAACAACTGTCGAAGCAATGAAACGTGGTGCAACAGATTACTTAACCAAGCCAGTTGCTACCGAAGAGTTATTGCAACGTTTTACAAATACCCCTATTCATTTGGACGCTCCTTCGGGTAACCGTCTAACCCCGGGACAAATTGAATGGGAACATATTCAGAGAGTACTTAAGGATAATCAGGGAAATATATCTAAAACGGCCCGAGAGTTGGGAATGCACCGACGCACGTTGCAGCGAAAATTAGCAAAACGCTCACCGCATTAAAAAAGGCGCCGCCCTGTAGGTGGGCGACGCAAAGGCTCTAGAAGGAATAACGAATACCGGCCATAGCAACATAAGGGTCAATATCAACGTCAACGCTTTGAATGGTTGCATCGTTAACTCGCACGTCACCCGTTGTATCAATGTCCATGCGACTGACCATAAAATGCAGGCCCCAGTCTTTAGTCAGTTCCACATTAACACCAGCCTGCAAGGCATAGCCCCAGCTGTTTTTAAGCGCCAGTGAAACGGAATCGTCAGCAGTCACAACGCCAAGATCACCTAAAGTTGAACGCAGCTGAGGGTCAATCTGCTCGTCGAAAAACGCCGTGTAGTTAACACCGACACCAACGAAAGGTTTGAACATGTCGTTGTTCAGGTCAAAGTGATACTGCGCCAGCAAAGTGGGCGGTAAATGTTTTGTTTTACCTACTTTCAGTCCGGCTAGTGCGCCTGTTGCAGTAATATCGTGGCTAAAAGGTGTTGCTGCAACCAGCTCTACCGTCCAGTTGTTTGTTAATGCGTAATCAAAAGTTAAACCCAATTGCGTATTGGTGTTAACGCCGACACCGGTCGAGTTCTCTGGCAGACCCGCTACGGTTTCAACAACATTAAGGTTACTGCTACTGTCATCCGGCATGACGGAGATAGCACCAACATTAATTGAAAAATCATTTGCTAAAGCAGAAGTGCTTAACAACCCTAACAATACACCACAAGACAATGCTTTAAGCTTCATGGGTAACTCCTTGTTAATGAATACCCACAAAGCTTATAAGGTTTATCGCTTGACTGAATTGATCTGCATCAATTTATTGTTCTGCGTTATGGTAAATGTTTTGAACATCATCCAGGTCGTTGAGCATATCCATTAAACGCTCAAACATTGGCTGGTCATCTTCACTGATACTGGTGGTTACCTGTGGCAGGAACTGAATTTCATCAGCCTCAAAATCAACCTCTGGGAAAGCGCCGGTTAAAGCCTGACGAGCAGCAGCATATTCTGTATGAGGTGCAAATACTGTAACCAGCCCTTCCTCATACTCAACATCGGTAACGTCAACGTCAGCTTCCATTAAGGCTTCAAGTACTTCATCTTCACTGTCGTGCTTAAAAGCAAAAATTGCACAATGATCAAAGGAGTGAGCAACACTGCCCTGAGCACCGATTTTTGACTTACTTTTGGTAAAACAGTTACGCACATCGCCAAAGGTTCGGTTCGGGTTATCGGTCAGACAATCGACTATGACCATGCAGTTTCCCGGGCCATAACCTTCATAGCGTGCAGGAGAAAAATCTTCGCCAGCGCCGCCCTGAGCCTTATCAATAGCTTTTTCAATAACGTGCGCGGGTACCTGGTCTTTCTTTGCCCGGTCTATCAGACCTCGTAGTGCCAGATTACCGTCCGGATCGGTACCGCCTTGCTTCGCACAAACATAAATTTCACGGCCGTAGCGGCTGTAAACTTTGCTTTTTGCATTGGCGGTTTTAGCCATAGACTCTTTTCGGTTTTGATAGGCGCGACCCATTCTGAATATCTCACTGGTTAATTAAAGACCCAAAGATTTTACACAGGCAGCAGGTACTGGTCGAGCAATACCAGGAATAAGTAGCGGCATCCGTTCATATTGTTGATATAGCCAACCCGTCTACCATAGAACTTTTTGATTCTTCAGTTACCACTATCGGCCAGCGTAAACTCAGCCGCAGAAATAACCAGTTGAGTCCGTTATGCAAAACCCAGTACCCGTTTTATCTATGCGAAAACTTTACTCTAGTGCCTCTCATCGCCAGGAGTTTATTGCTGAGATCGGTAAGGCAGCACGCGAGGTTGGCTTCTTCTATCTGGAAGATCACGGTATTTCACTGACAGAGCAAGTAAAGGTACTGGATACTGCTAAATCATTTTTCGCGCTTAGTAATACCGCGAAGAAAGAGATTCAGATGATTCACTCACCCCATTTCCGCGGATATTCTGCAAACTATTCCGAGTTGACCGCTGGTCGTCGCGACCGCCGGGAGCAGTTCGATATTATGGATGAGCTGACGGCTTTTTCAGATGCAGACATTCATCATGAATGGCAGAAGCTGATTGGCCCTAACCAATGGCCAAAACAATTGCCGGAAATGAAACCCCAGCTTCTCAGCTGGCAGGACAAACTCACCGAAGTGTCGCTGCAATTGTTAGAAGCGCTCTGCGAAAGCCTGGAGCAACCTTCTGATGCCCTTTCAGAGACGGTTCGCAAAGGGCCCTATCGCCACACTAAGCTCATAAAGTACCCGGGAACTTCAGAAGGTTCCGAGCAAGGGGTGGGCGCACATAAAGACCCCGGCTACCTGACATTAGTCATGCAGGACGAAAACAGCGGGCTGGAAGTGGAATTTGAGCAACAGTGGTATAAAGTCGCCCCCCGTCCCGGAGCTTTTGTCGTCAATATTGGTGAGCTACTGGAGCTGGCATCTAACGGCTATTTAAAAGCGACCAACCACCGTGTGACCAGTCCTAAAAAAGGAGTGACCCGATACTCTTCTGCTTTTTTCATGGCCGCACAGCTTGATGCGTCAGTGCCCGTGCTAAATCTGCCACCTCATTTAGCTAAACAAGCAAAAGGGCCAACCAGCGACCCGAATAATCCATTACTAAATAATGTGGGCGAGAATGTAATGAAAGGCAGAAAGCGTTCGCACCCTGATGTCTCGATGCGTTTTTACCCACAACCTTTAGAGTGCACTTCCTGCTAATCAGTTTTGTGAACCATTTTCACTTAACAATTATCGGCATAAACCCGAATTTGAGGTTCGCTGACAGAGGTGGCGGCTGAATAGGTCACATAACACTGCATGAGATCATCCTCAGTCGCTGCTATTCCGACAACATTACCTATCCCAACTTCGGAAACAGCCCAGTCACTCAATTCAACGACCTGGTTAAGAACACTTTCTTTCGCCGCAGGGTAACCATAGAAAATTAGTGTGCCTCCGTCCGGGCAACTGACGCTTGTCTCATCAAACTTACCGCCAAGACAGGCAGAGTCTGCACTTTCCAGACCTTGAACTGCGGCTTTGCTGTAGGTGATATCGAGAGCAGCTTTCAACGAAGCCTCAAGCCCTTTAAGGCGACTTTTTTCAGCGTCACTAGAAAAGTTAATGAACTGTGGAAGTGCAGTAACGGCCAGAACGCCAAGCACGACAATAACAGTAATAAGTTCGACCAGCGTAAATCCTTTACTACGTCGCATGCAAAACATCCAAAAATAAAATAGGGGCCACAAGAGCCCCTATTGTAATACAGATTAAATTGTTAATTCAATGTTATTAAAAACTAACTGTTACTGAATCACAAGCTTCTGTACCCGCTTCACACAGTTTGTAGACAACATCGCTACCATCCGAGTCAAAGCGGTCACGTACTCGGCCTGAGTTTGATAATGTTTCAACAAACTCACCGTTACGATACAAGTCGACGTCGCCCGCAGCGCCTGACCAACGCAGGTCAACCAAAGCGGTTCCGCTACGCAGTAAGCGTGAACGATAAACGTCTAACTCGATATCGGTAAGGCTAACCGTCACAGACTGAGTTACCGTATCCGACAGCTCAGTTGCATCAGTCACTGTTAAAGTAACATCGTAGGTTCCTTCTTGAGAGTACGCATACACAGGGTTTGCTTCTGTCGAAGTGCTACCGTCACCAAACTCCCAGAAATAACTCTCAATGTCACCATCGCTGTCTGTTGATGTATTCGTAAAGCTTACCGTTAAGTCAGCCGCGTCTGCTTCAAAACCTGCAACAGGAGCATCTGGTAAGCCATCGTCTTCTTCAACAGCGGTTAGATTTAAGGACCAATGGTTCAATACACCGGTATCTGCACCAGCGTTGTCTGATACATTCAGCGTCCAGTCACCGGTCATATCTTCACCGTTAAAGCTATCCAGCGACCAGCTCTGAACCAAATCATCTTCGCTGCCGCCAGTACGGTCATGCAGTACATGCTCTGTACCTTCCGGCGATGTTAAAGTAACGATTAAATCACCACGCCATGTATGAGTAATATCAACACTGACATCAGCACCGAAGACAACGCCTGTATCAGGCACGTTGATCACTCGAGTAATACCGTTGCTGTCGTCATCCGGGATATCAACACCGGCAACATCATCGTAATAAAACTCAGATAAGCCTTGTGGCAGCACATAAACGCTTGCGCTAACATCGCGGGTCATCTCACCAGTTTCTACATCGGTACCATTAACCGTTATGGCGTATTCGCCCCAAGCGGTGTCTTCAGTTGTTGCTACTTGCACATCAACCGATTCGCCATTTTGTGCCTGGTTAGAAGACAAAGAGACATCAAGCTGAGGTTCAGAAGAAACCGTTAAATCAACAGCCCCTGACCAGTCAGCAATACTGCCCACATCCAGAGTTAATGTAGCGTTATCACCAGCAACAATTTCCTGAGATACCGGAGAAAGTGTTAAGCGATAAGCTGGATCAGGATCCGCAGCTTCGAGAGCACTCAATGCATTTAAACGGTTACCAGACACTGTTTTACCGGCTAAAGCTGGGTTGCTTTCCCCAGAGTCCATCAGAATTTGCTTAACTTCAGCAACCGTCAAATGCGGAGCAATAGACCACACTAAACCTGCAACACCAGCTACGTGAGGGCTTGCCATTGAGGTACCAGAGGCTGTTGCGTAACCACCATTTAGATAAGTTGACAGAATTTCAGTACCTGGTGCACCTAAGTCAACAGACACAGCACCATAAGTTGAAGAAGCAGCCATTGCGTCAGTGCGCGTGGTATTTGCGACGTTAACAATACCGTCTAAGTCGTAACCACCCGGGTAACTTGCAGTAACGTCCGAATCGATACCATCGTTACCGGCCGCAGAAACAAACATAATGCCTTCATCAATACTGTCACTGATAGCCGTTCGTAGTGATTCAGAGTATGCGCCGCCACCCCAGGAGTTGTTCGTCGCAACTAAGTTGACGCCATGATTCACCTTCAGGTTAGTCATGTAGTCAATACATTCTATGGCCGCAGCTGTACTACCTGAACCTGATGCATCCAGGAACTGACAACCAACAATTTCAACGTCCCAGTTAACGCCTGTTACACCTTCGCCATTGTTTGAACTAGCGCCGATAGTACCGGCAACATGCGTACCATGACCGTTTTCATCCATTGGATCGCCGTTTGAATTAACTGCAGAGTAACCGTAGCAGTCATCAACAACGCCGTTACCGTCATCGTCCTGACCGTTGTCACAAACTTCACCTGGGTTAACCCACATGTTTCCGGCTAAATCCGGGTGCGTATAGTCAACACCGGAGTCGATAACACCAATGACTATGGTCGAGTCACCCGTTGTAATATCCCACGCTGGACGCGCATCGATATCAACACCCGGCGTACCGCCGCTTTGCCCGGTATTTTCCAAAGCCCACATGTCGCCAAAAGCTGGGTCGTCCGGCGTCGCCAGGATATTGAAGTCTGAGCTCTTCGTATCGTTAATTGAAATGATGTAGTTCGGCTCAGCTACATCAACTAAAGGGTGGTTTGAGAGCCGCTTAATTAGTGCATCACGCTGCTTAGCATTTCGTACGTTTACTTTTGCAATACGTCCATCAGCAATGTTCCGCATTGCCATGTCCCGACCGCGGTTATCAAGTGCACGCAAAGTACCACCTGCATTACTTATCAGGTCCAGGCGCTGCTCTTTCGTTGCCGAGGCTTTAAAAACCACCAACAGAGAGTCGTCGTCCGCTTGTTTACTATTGGCAGCAGCTGTTCCTGCAGCAAGTGCCATAGATACGCCAACGACCAATTTTTTCAAATTCGTCATGCTTCCTTCCTCATTATTGTTGTAGGAATATCATTTACCTGTGCGAACTGCTTTTTCAGCACTAAAAAATAAGTAGCATATTTTTCACACTGATTTACGCCAAAAGTTAAATATTTAATGTTCTTTACGATAAATACGAAAAAGGGACTAGGACATTCAGGTTGCTCTCGAGGAAAATAAACCCTAAAACTTTGTTAAATAATGACTTTCTCATTCAAATACCATCTAAAAAATACACCATTCATACGATTGTCGCGCACATTTGAACCTCTATTCTTGTTAGCGGAATTATTAACAAAAGGTGTTCCGCTTTGACTTTCATTAAACAACTTTTAGTAGCAACAGCTGTCATCCTCATCTCTTTTTCAGGAAAGGCTGACGAGTTATCTGTTGCATTAGCAGGGTTACTGGAGCGGCAGTCCCTTGCAAACCATGCCGAAATTGCTCAACTAGGCTCATATAACCTCACTTCAGTAGCGCAGGCAGGAGAGCAAAATTACGCATACCTCGTTCAGTTCGGGTTGGAAAACACTCTGACTATCGAGCAGCAAGGGTTCAATAATTCTGTCACTGCAGAGCAGTCTGGACGCAGTAATTCAGCGACCATTCTTCAAGTTGGGCAAAGCAATGTCATTCAGCTTCAGCAACTTGGTGATGGAAACTCTATAACCATTCAGCAGACAGGCGCTGCCGCTGAAATGTCCATCACGCAGTTCAAATAAGAACAATCAATGGAGAACAAAACATGTCTAATACAATTCTTAAAAAAAGTGCAGTAGCTTTAGCTTTAGGTCTGGCATTCTCAGGCTACGCAGCAGCACAATCACATATCGCGGTTGTTAACCAGGATTCATCAGAAGCCGTTGAATTCGGTAACAACATGTACATCGAGCAAAGCGGTTTCTTGAACTGGGCTTACGCTGATCAGTACGGAGAAGGTAACGACACGTCACTTCTTCAGTTTGACGACTGGCAGGAAGCTTATACTTATGTGACCGGCGACTTTAACTTTGTTGAGGGTGAGCAGTCCGGTTTCTGGAATATCTTCGATTCAGAAGCGACCGGTAATGACAACATGCTGACCAGTCTTCAAGAAGGCGACATGAACTCATCTGAAGTCTTCCTGACGGGCAATGGTAACTCTGCTTACGTTGAGCAAGCAGGTGCTGGAAACACTGCCTCTATCGATTTGACTGGAGACTACAACGCTGCCGATATTTCACAGTTCGGTGACTCTAATTGGGCTAGCTTCCAAATTGAAGGTAGTGACAACGAGTTTTCAGCCTATCAGTCAGGTTCACTTAATGAAGCCGGTTACTTTAATGCAACGGGTGATGCCAACGTATTTATTGCTGATCAAGAAGGCGATGGAAACGTAGGTGGCGTAGTCGGCGCTAATGGCGACATGAACGAGGTTTACGTTCAGCAGTTTGGTTCAGCGAACATCTTCATTGCAGAGAACCTGGCGGGTGACGAAAACCTGGTAGACGTATATCAGGACGGCGCTAGCAATGAATTCTTAATTCAGCCAATCCAAGGTGATTTAAACGAAATAGCTGTTCAGCAAGAAGGTAATACAAACGTAGTAGAAGCCGCAACTGGCATGGTAGGTAACTACAACACAGTTGATGCGCACCAAAACGGTGATAACAACTACGCAGTTTTCGCAACCGAAGGTGATGACCACATTATTTCAATGAGTCAACGTGGTGACGACAACATCGCTGTTGCGGAGTCTTATGGCGCATACAACGACATCCACATCCAAAGCCGTGGTGACAATAACTTCAACGGTGTTGCTTTAATTGGTGCAGACAACGAAGCATCTAGCCGCCAATACGGAGATGCTAACACTGCTGAAATCGTTATTGCAGGTGACGACAACGAAGTTGACTCACGCCAGGACGGAGACAGCAATACCTTGTTGGCATACTCATACGACGCAGGCACAACCTCTGGCAACGACCTTCAATCAGAGCAAACTGGCGACATTAACCTTATCGATACCATTATCGGTGGTAATGACAACCTTATCGCTTTCGTTCAGGAAGGTAACAACAACATTATTGCTGGCGACGAAGGGTCATTTATTGTCGGCGGTAATGGTGGCAGCGTTGACATTCAGCAGGTTGGTGACAACAACGTTGTGACTGGTGGTCAATTTAGCGATACCAACACCATGAGTGTTTATCAGCAAGGCGACTATAACGTAGCAACCGTAGTTCAATACTAATTCAGTATTAGCTCAATAATATAAAGCGGCTGCTTTTAGTAGCCGCTTTTTAGGCGCTTATGTTAAAGAAACTCATTTTTGCTCTCATTTTAATGACCCCTTTTAGCCAGGCGGATGAAATAGAGCTTGGAGGAATGGTTCTTGACAGAACGATATCTCGTTTTGGCAAAGACTTTTTCTTTTACTACACCAGCTACTGGCGAGATATACCATCGACTAATGGAATTACAGTCGTCGTTAACGAGCGAGTGTACCCACAAGCAGGAACTTACCTGTGGGTGGAAATGGAACAACAAAAAGTCTTCGAAACCTATTTTGGCCGTCGCCAAAATGACGTAAAGAAGCTGGCTGAACAGGCCATCCTTATAAGCATTAACGAGGTCGCCCGTATAAAAGCAGACTCAGTTTTTGATTCGCCAGAAAATAATCAATTCTAAAAAGGCGTTAACTATGAAAAAAAGACTATCAATTATCAGTTTAGCTTTGGCTTTATCATCCCCATTGGTTGCTGCGACAGAAATTGTCTATCAACCAATTAACCCCAGCTTTGGCGGAAACCCAATGAATGGCAGCTTTCTGTTACAAAAAGCTCAGAGCCAAAACGCGCATACAGCTCCTGATGAAGGACGCTCATTCGTCGATCGCTTCAGAGATGCACTTGAAAGAAACATTATCAACTCGCTTACTCGCCGAATAGCGGACGGTGAGATCGTTGAAGGCCTTTATGACACTGGTGAGTACACAGTGGAAGTCATTGGTCAGCCTGACGGCAGCGTGCTCGTTTATATCACGCATAACGAAACCGGTGAGCAAACCGTTATAACAATGCCTTCGATTTAAGAGAGTTACCATGAATATTCGTACTATCATTTTATTGGTCTTGTCAGTCGCAATGTCCGGTTGCGCTATGATGCCCAAGCCGACAAGCCTGAATATCCAACCAGCTGAAATTGATGCGCCCAGCTCAATGATGCTGACCTTAAAAGAAAGCCCTTTACCTAAAAATCGCATTCCCGTCTCGGTTTATGCTTTTCGGGATCAAACCGGGCAATACAAACCACAAGCTAATGTCTCAAGTTTTTCCACTGCCGTAACTCAGGGTGCTACGTCGATACTGACTCAGATGTTACTTGAGTCTGGCTGGTTCTTACCCATGGAAAGAGAAAACTTACAGAACCTGCTTACTGAGCGCAAAATCCACAACTCGAGCAAGAGCTCTGACTTACCTCCGTTGCGAGAGGCTCGATTACTGCTGGAAGGCGGCATTATTAGCTACGACACAAATGTCAGTACCGGTGGTATTGGAGCCGAATATTTTGGTATCGGAGCATCGGAGTTATACCGGGAAGATCAGGTATCCGTTTATATACGTGCTGTCGATGTATACACAGGACAGGTTCTTCTCTCTGTTTCGGCAAACAAAAAAGTCTTTTCACAAGAGCTAAGAGCAGGCCTGTTTCGTTACGTTTCCTTAAATCGTCTGGCTGAATTTGAAGGTGGCTATTCGACGAACGAACCGGTTCAGCTTTCTGTTAAGCAAGCAATGGAAAAGGCATTATTTGAATTAATTGAAAAGGGGCAAGAGAGAGGCTTTTGGCGAGCGGATAGCTAACCGATGATTCGCTATTTTATTTAACCGGACGTTGCGTAATTCGACCACTTTAAAAGCTCAACTCGATTGCGCGCTCCGGTTTTTCTAAAAATTGAAGACAAGTGTGTTTTTACCGTGTGAGCACTTATATTTAACTGTTCTGCAATTTCTTTATTACGTGCGCCAGTTGCCACCAGCTCAATAATCTTCAATTCTTGAGGAGTCAGAGAATTTACTTGTGACGCAGTAGTAAAAGAATCGTCATCGGCCTGGCGCCGCAGCATCATTTCTTCAATTTTACCGGAAAGCAGAGAACGCGGGTAATACAACTCACCCTGACCTATCACTTTGATAGCAGTAAGCACGCGATCTAAATGGTCGTTTTCATAAATAATACCACGCGCACCCAGGTTTAGCGCCTGGTTCGGACGTACCTCACCTTTTCTGGCGTTAACTAAAAACAAGGGGTAAGTTCTGGTTAGAGCTGCAATTTCATTGGTGGTATGAGACCTCGAAAGCTGCTCTGAACCTAACGAGTAAGCTACCATCGTATTTTCCAGCGGCGAACTTTCAACCAGTTCAGAGAAAGTACGATGGACAACCGATATTTCTAAAGATTCAGCAAGCAACCCCAAGTTCTGTGTACGCTTTTGATGTTCAATTAAAGCTAACTGAGTAAAACGCGCCATAACATCCCTTAAAGTTAAAACACATATTCGTTACTTCGATTATAATTTGAATTACATTTTTCTAACGAACTATGTGACCCTTTATAATATACGATTATTTTTTATGCCGAAAGTTTATGCACCTTAGAACATGTTACAAAATGTAACAAGCGCTCTATTTCCAATAAAACATAATGACGGACATGAAGGTAAGATAACCTCACTCACGGTAGGCGAAATAAGCGACAAAAGGGCTGCAATCCCGTATAATGTGGGTCAACAGATAAAGTTGAGTGTTTTAGTCAGGTATTTTATACTATTGGCCAGTAACGGGCGAAATTCCCATCCGCAGCTTTTAGAGTGGGTAAATCATGAGTGAACAGATTGATCAGGCGCTTGCACGTAAATACGATGCAGGCTTCGTTTCAGAAATAGAGTCAGAAACTTTTCCAATTGGCTTGGATGAAGACGTCATTGCCCGTCTATCCGCCATTAAAGGTGAACCTGAATGGATGCTGGAATGGCGTCTAAAGGCTTATCGCACCTGGTTAAAAATGGAAGAGCCGGACTGGGCACACGTCGATTATCCCAAAGTGGATTACCAGTCTATTTCATACTACTCAGCGCCTAAAAGCATGAAAGATAAACCTAAGTCGTTAGACGAGGTTGATCCTGAATTGCTGCGCACCTATGAAAAACTCGGTATTCCTCTGCACGAGCAGGAGATGCTGGCCGGTGTAGCTGTCGATGCGGTCTTCGACTCGGTTTCCGTCGTCACTACTTTCCGGGAGAAACTGGAAGAGGCTGGCGTGATCTTCTGCCCTATCTCTGAAGCTCTTCACAAGTACCCTGACTTAGTTAAAAAGTATTTAGGTACCGTAGTTCCCCGTGGCGACAATTTCTTCGCTGCGCTTAACAGTGCCGTATTCACTGACGGGTCGTTTGTTTATATTCCAAAAGGCGTTCGCTGCCCTATGGAACTATCAACCTACTTCCGCATAAACGAACAGAATACCGGTCAGTTCGAGCGTACCTTAATTGTTGCCGAAGAAGGCAGCCATGTCAGTTATCTGGAAGGTTGTACCGCACCTCAGCGCGATGAAAACCAATTACACGCAGCCGTGGTTGAGCTGGTCGCACTGGATGATGCCGAGATCAAATACTCAACGGTTCAAAACTGGTACCCAGGCGATGAAAACGGCAAAGGCGGTATCTATAACTTTGTCACTAAACGCGGTCTGTGCGAGAAAAACGCGAAAATATCCTGGACTCAGGTAGAAACAGGCTCAGCCGTTACCTGGAAGTACCCAAGCTGTATTCTCAAAGGTGATAACAGCGTTGGTGAATTCTATTCAGTAGCGTTAACCCGCGGCAGACAGCAGGCCGATACCGGCACCAAAATGATTCACTTAGGTAAAAACACCAAGTCGACCATCATTTCTAAAGGTATTTCCGCCGGTCGCAGTAATAACGCTTACCGCGGTCTGGTTCGTATGGGCCCGGGTGCTGAGGGCGCGCGTAACTTTACCGAATGTGATTCGCTGCTTATTGGCGACCAGTGCGGCGCACACACATTCCCGTATATTGAAAGCAGCAATCCAACCGCGATTGTTGAGCACGAAGCCACCACCTCTAAGGTGAGTGACGATCAATTATTCTTATGTCGGCAACGAGGCCTGGACCCTGAAAAAGCAGTCTCAATGATTGTAAATGGCTTCTGTAAAGAAGTGTTCCGTGAGCTACCAATGGAGTTTGCGGTGGAAGCCGGTAAGTTGCTTGAAATCAGTCTTGAAGGTTCAGTGGGGTAAAACATGCTATCTATTAAAGATCTGCACGCACGTGTAGAAGAAACAACAATTTTGAAAGGCCTGAATCTGGAAATAAAACCCGGCGAAGTACACGCTATTATGGGTCCTAACGGTGCCGGGAAAAGTACTTTAGGCTACGTTTTATCCGGCCGCGATGGCTACGAAGTGGAAAGCGGCAGCGTTGAGATGGACGGCAAAGACTTGCTGGACATGGAAGTTGAAGAACGCGCTCAAGCCGGATTATTCCTGGCATTCCAGTACCCGGTTGAAATACCCGGCGTAAGCAACATGGAATTCATGAAAGAATCGGTTAACGCCCTACGCGAAGCGCGTGGCGAGAAAGCGTTAAGCTCTGCAGAATTTTTAAAAAAAGCCAAAGAAGCCTGTAAACAGGTTGAGTTACCGCTCGATTTCTTAAAACGCGGTGTGAATGAAGGCTTCTCAGGCGGCGAGAAAAAACGTAACGAGATTATGCAGCTGATTATGCTGGAACCTAAAATCGCCATCCTTGATGAGTCCGATTCCGGCCTGGACGTTGACGCTCTGCAAGTTGTTGCAAAAGGCGTCAACAGCCAGCGCGACGGCAAACGCAGCTTTATTGTTGTCACGCATTATCAGCGCCTGCTGGATTACATTCAGCCAGACTACGTCCACATTCTGTCTAAAGGCAAAATTGTGAAAAGTGGCGGTCCTGAACTGGCTAAAGAAGTTGAAGCTTCAGGCTACGCTTGGTTAGCAGAAGCTGAAGCAGAAGGAGCAGATGCATGAGTCAATGGTTAAACCACGTTCTAGAGCGTGCCTCGACCGTTGACGATTGGCTATCTCCGGTCCGGGCACAAGCCTTGGACACTTTAAAGCAGCAGCAATGGCCAACACGCCGTACTGAAGCCTGGCGTTATACCTCGCTGCACCCGGTTGCTGATTTGCAGTTGCAGACAGGCACAAGCAATAACACCGCCGAAGCGCCTTTCATCGAGGGGCTGAACAGCCTTGATCTGGTTTTTGTTGATGGCCAACTGAGTACTGACATCAGCAAGCTTCAGCTGCCGGAAGGCGTTACTATTAGTGAGCTTTCCGCGCCAAGCGAGCCAGCAGAAGCGCTTTTTGCGCAAGTAAAACCCAGCCATCATTTGTTTGGTCTGGTTAATGATGTATTGGCGCAGCAAGGTGTTGTTATTGATATTGCCGCCGGCGCTAAAATCAAGCAGCCCATTCGTATCGTTAACTTTGCTTCAGCCGGTATCGAATCTCACCAGCGCACTCTGGTACGTGTTGGTGCAAATGCTCAGGCAACGATTATTGAGCATGGCAGCGGTTCAGGTAATAGCTTGAATACAGCGTTTGCAGAGTACGATATTGCCGAAAAAGCGAGTTTAGAGCACTACCGTTTTGCCCTGCACGAAGGTGAGTCTATTCATATTGGCGGCAGTCATTTTAAACTGCACGACCATGCCAAGATGAACAGCACCTTAATTGGCTACGGCAGTCAGCTGACACGCCTGGACGTGGATATTGAACACGCTGGCGAGCACGCTTTTGCTAAGTTTAATAACGTGTATTTACTGGCTCCGCGTGAACATTTCGACTTACACAGCACCATTGAGCACGCATCACCCAACGGGACTACCGAAGAAAATGCCCGGGGCATTATTGGTGATCGGGCAAAAGCGGTATTTAACGGACGCATTCATATTCACCGCCATGCACAGAAAACCCTGGCAGAATTGAATAACCGTAACCTGCTGCTGACCCGCGGTGCTCAAATCAATACTAAGCCGGAACTGGAAATCTACGCAGACGACGTACAGTGCGCACACGGTGCGACAGTGGCTGAGATTGATGAAGAAGCGTTGTACTACATGCTGACGCGCGGCATCGACAAGCAACAGGCTTTGGTGATGCTGAACTTTGGTTTCGTGCAGGAGATGGTTTTCCAAATGCCGAATAAAGCGTTGGCTGACTGGTTACAGCCCATATTGAAAACACGATTTGAAAGTATGATGGAGCAGCAATGAGCCTGAACGTTGCGCAAATTCGTGAGCAGTTTCCGATACTGCACCGCCAGGTTCATGGTAAACCTTTAGTTTATCTGGACAACGCTGCAACCACCCAGAAGCCGCAGGCGGTCATTAACGCGCTGACGGATTACTACACTCAGTGCAATGCCAACGTTCATCGTGGTGCTCACTACCTGTCCGATGAAGCGACCCGGCGTTATGAAGCAGCGCGTAAAACCGTTGCTGAGTATATAAATGCCAGCCGCCAGGAAGAGGTTATCTGGACCAGCGGTACCACCGAAGGCATTAACTTAGTCGCTAATGGCGTTGCCCAGCGACTAAAGGCCGGTGATGAAGTGTTGGTTACCGAGATGGAACACCATGCGAATTTGGTGACCTGGCAGCAAGCCTGTAAACGCTCGGGCGCAACATTGAAAGTAGTACCCATTAACGAAGACGGCTCGCTGAATACCGAGCAGTTTCATGCTCTGTTGAGCGAGAACACGGCTTTCGTTTCAATGCCGCACATTTCAAATGCACTTGGCACCATTAACCCAATTAAAGAGCTCACTGCAGCCGCCAAAGCGAAAGACGCACTGGTAATGATTGATGGTGCTCAGGGCGTTGCACATGGCGCTATTGATGTACAGGACATTGGCTGTGACTTTTACGCATTTTCCGGGCACAAAGTATTTGGGCCAACCGGTATCGGCGTACTTTGGGGTTGCTACGAAGTTTTAAAAGACTGGCCCATATGGTTAGTCGGTGGCGAAATGATAGCGACAGTCAGTTACCAGGATGCCACCTGGGGCGAATTACCTAACCGCCTGGAAGCCGGCACGCCGAATATTGCCGGTGCTATTGGTCTGGCGGCAGCAATTAACTGGCTCCAGCAATATGATGCAGCCGACATTCTGGCTCACGAAACCGCTTTACTGGCAAGAGCGACACAATTAGCCGAGCAAACCGATGGCTTAACCATTGTTGGGCATGCCGCAAAGAAAATTGGCGTGCTAAGCTTTATTTTAGACGGTGCACATCCGGCCGATATTGGCTTTTTGCTCGACAAGCAGGGGATTGCCATTCGTACTGGTGATCACTGTGCTCAGCCGTTAATGAAGCGTCTGAACGTGCCGGGCACTGCGCGTGCATCGTTTTCCATTTACAATACGCTCGACGAGGTTGAAATGCTGTTTGAAGGCATCAAAAAAGCTCGTCTAATGCTAGCCTGATGGCAGGAGGAGACTCATGTCTGTAGAAACATTTGTACCATCATCGTCCTTAATTTCGATGACAGAAAGCGCCGTACGTTATTTCGAGTCGCGCTTAAAAGACGAGCCAGGTAAGTTCATTCGGCTGTCCACTAAACAGAGTGGCTGCACAGGTTATGCCTATGTACTCAGTTCGGCCGATGCACTGGAGGACGGTGATGAAGTTGTCGATATTAACGATAACCTGAAGGTCGCGATTGCCTCTAATGCACTCGAACTGGTGCGTAATACCGAAATTGATTACGTAAAAGAAGGCATTAACGGCGTGGTTAAGTTCAACAACCCGAATGTGGTCAACGAATGTGGTTGTGGCGAAAGCTTCAACGTGCAGTAACGGAAGTTTAAATTATGCAGCAGAAAATGGTGTCCACCACCCGTGAAGTTAAGGCACGTCGTGTGCCAACGGGTGAACCGAAAGTAATTCCTAAGGGTGAATTTGTTAACATTACTCAGGATTTAGGCGGTAATTATACTGTCACCTTTCAGGGCAATATGCTGCGTATAGACGGTACTGACGCGGATGCTATTGGGCGCAAACCCGAAAAGCTCGATTTTCCGGTACCAGACGACGGCAAAATATCGGAGCAACAAGTGTGGGATGCTCTGGAAACCATTTATGACCCTGAAATTCCAATTAATCTGGTTTCTCTGGGGCTTATTTATAAGGTCGACATTGATCAGGACACCCATACCATCACCATTGATATGACCTTAACCGCACCAGGCTGCGGCATGGGTCCTGTACTTGTGGGTGATGTGGAGTACCGCGTTTCTTTGGTACCGCACGTTAAAAATGTGAAAGTTGATTTGGTCTTTGACCCACCCTGGTCACGCGACATGATGAGCGAAGAAGCTCAGCTTGAAGCCGGCGTCTTCTTTTAACATTAGTTACTCTTTTAACTTATAAGTGAAGGTTATTGGTCAGCATGAATTTACCCAGCACAGATGAAATCATTGATGATTTAGAGTTTTTAGACGACTGGGAGCAACGCTATCAGTACATCATTGATTTAGGTAAAGCTCTGCCCGGTTTACCGGAAAGTCAGCATAAAGAAGAGTATCTGGTGCGTGGCTGCCAAAGTAATGTCTGGCTTATCAGCGAAGAAAAAGACGGCAAGCTGTTGCTGCACGTAGATAGTGACGCGGTCATTGTGCAAGGCCTGCTGACCTTAGTTATGGCGGCTTACCACAATAAACCCCCTGAACAAATTCTGGCATTTGATATCGACCATTACTTTGCGCAACTGGATTTAGAAAACCACATTACACCAACCCGTGGTAACGGTTTACGTGCAATTGTCGGAAAAATTCAGCAATTAGCGAAACAAAGCCAGGCTTAAATTGTATTAAACAGCTCCTGAACTTTTGCCGACACCGTTCTGTAACTGGTTAATAAGCGGATATCGACTTTATGGAGCTGTTGTTTCATCTGAACTAACTGCTCTAGCTTAAGTGCAATACGCAAGCAATGCCCCATTGGTCCGGCACAATCATCAACCGCCATTTTTGTTTGTTCAGACAGCGGTAATTTTTCAAAGAAACACGCCTTATCGACCCCAAGCATAATATCGATACCCGATAATAACCCGACGAAATAGCATTGATCCGGGTCGATATCCGGTGAATTTTGCCGTTTAGCCAGCTCATAACACATCTGCGCCCGAACTAAGACCATGCGGGAGGCCTCGGGGCTACTTGCGGTTACCGAGCCAATGAGGGCTATCCAGCGCCTTAGTTTCTCAATACCCAGGCGCATAATAACGTCTTTAACCCGGGTAATAGGGCTCGCTGTTGGGTATAAAGGGCTGTTAACGATTTTAAGCAGACTCACTGACAACTTAGGATCTTCTGAAATAACCTGAGAAAGCTCGGTTAAATCGGGTTCTTTTTCAAAGCAAAGCGATAGTACCTTTGCCAGTTGCAAAGAGGAAGGTTCTAATCGAGTTCCGTAAACCACGGTTGGTTTCGCAAAATAATAGCCCTGAAACAGCTCAAAACCCAGGGCTTCATAAGCTTGCTTGGTCGCTTCGTCTTCCACCCGCTCAGCCAGCCACTTTCCTTTGAATCCGGAAAGCTTTTGTTTAAAAGCTTTAGCCTGTGCCAGCGTTAGAGTCGAAACGTCCACTTTGATGTAAGACGCATACTTCAGCAGAGGCTCCCAGGCAGGGTCGAATTCGAAGTCATCCAACGCAAAGCGAAAACCTTTTTCGTACCAACGCGCCACCGCATTAACGACGGCTCTGGTCGGCTTGATTCGCTCCACCAGCTCAATAACCACTTTGTCCGGCTCAATGGGAAGAAAGCTTTGGGAGACTAAAAACTCACTGGAAACGTTGATAAATGCTGTAGCATCGTACTGCTCAGTTTGGGTGGTTATGCCCGCACAAAGGTTAAAGACAACCTCGCTGGTAGCCGCTGTATCGCCGACCGTCTCGGCGGTTAAGTTCAGCGCACTACGATAAAGCAGCTCTACCGCATAAAAGCGGTTTTTATTGTCATAAATGGGTTGAGCTGCCAGTAACGGAAAAGTTTCAGCCATCTTTTTTACTGTCTTTAGCCGCTTCCATTGCGCTTAAAATATCCGACGATAAAGAGTCCAGCTGGCCTGTCGGCTGCGGCAGCATTATCACTTTACTGGCAGCTGTATCGAAAGAGCCTAGTACATCCACGTAGTTAGTAAATTTGAGCAAATCAATAACGTCCTTAGAAGTAATATCGTTTGCCTGATCAGTGACCATGGCAATAGAGTCACGTAAGCCTTCGGCTATGGCTAAACGCTGACCGGCGATGCCCTGCCCCTGCAATATTTTAGACTCTTTATCCGCTTCGGCCTGCTTCACCAGCATAATTTTTTCAGCTTCCGCTTTATGCTCCGCTGCACGACGCTCTCGTTCTGCGGCGTTAATTTGGTTCATTGAATCTTTAACGGACTGATCCGGGTCAATGTCGGTCACTAGCGACGCAATAATTTCAAACCCATAGTCTTCCATGGTATCGCGCAACTGCTCTTTTACATCTTTAGAAATAGAGTCTTTATTATCGAACACCGCATCCAGGTTCTGCTTAGGAATTTGCGCGCGCACCGTATCAAACACATACGACTGCATTTGCCACTCGGGGTTTTCCAGTTGATAAAAGGCATTATAAACTGAGGTTTCATTACTCACGCGATACTGCACGGACACCCGGACAATAACAAATACGTTGTCATTGGTTTTAGTTTCAACATCAACGTCCAACTGACGTGTTCTCATTGACTGTTTATGAGCAACTTGCTCAATCAGCGGAATGATAAAGTTAAGACCGGGCGTCAGCATACGGCGGTAACGACCGAACAATTCCACCAGGTAAACGCTTTGCTGCGGAACAATGCGCACTGAAGCAATGAGCAACAGTACGACAATCAGTGCGCCAACTACCCACATAATATTAAAATCGCTCGTCATTATTGAATCCTCATTATACGAGAATGATAAGGGAAGAGATTAACGGAAAGTGTGAAAAATAGCGAAAGAATGACGCAAAGGTTCCGTCAATTACAACGAAACCTTTGCGAGTCAGTGGTTATTCAGGAAGTTGTTCAAACCCCATGTGATACAGAGTAAAGCCGAATATGTCTGAATACTGTTCAATGGTTTTTGACACCGGTGTACCAGCACCATGCCCGGCATTGGTTTCAATACGGATAAGCTGAGGATTTTCGCCGCCCGCTTTGTCCTGAAGCTCTGCAGCAAACTTAAATGAATGCGCAGGAACCACGCGGTCATCATGGTCACCCGTAGTGATCAGCGTTGCCGGATAAGCCACGCCTTCTTCCACGTTGTGAACCGGCGAGTAACCCAGCAAATACTCAAACATTTCTTCGCTGTCGTTCGCAGTACCGTAGTCATACGCCCAGCCAGCGCCGGCAGTAAAGGTGTGATAGCGAAGCATGTCCAGAACACCTACTGCAGGCAATGCAACTGCAAAGAGTTCCGGCCGCTGAGTCATAACCGCGCCGACTAGCAAGCCACCATTAGAGCCGCCACGAACCGCCAATTGCTCAGACGATGTGTATTTCTCATCAATCAGGTACTCAGCTGCTGCAATAAAGTCGTCAAAAACGTTTTGCTTTTGCAGCTTAGTACCCGCTTTATGCCAGTCTTTACCGTATTCACCACCGCCACGCAGGTTAGCGACAGCGTAAACACCACCCATTTCTAACCAGGCTGCGTTAGCAATACTGAATGAAGGTGTCAGGCTAATATTAAAACCACCATAACCGTACAAAATTGTTGGGTTAGAGCCATCCAGCTCTGTTCCCTTTTTGTAGGTGATGATCATAGGTACTTCGGTACCATCTTTGGAAGTATAAAAGACCTGCTTTGATTCGTAGTTGGCAGAATCAAAATCAGCACCGGATTCAGCATAAACTTCAGAGCCGCCCTGATCAGGGTCGAATTTATAAATCGTTGACGGTGTGCTGTAGTTGGTAAAGGTGTAGTACAACTCATCCGCTTCTTTTTTACCTGAGAAGCCACCAATACTGCCCACACCCGGAAGCTGCACTTCACGAACCATATCGCCGTTATAGGCATATTGCTTAACCTGAGCCACGGCGTCGACCATGTACTCGGCAAAGATATAGCCCGCACCGGTTGATACGCTCAACACGTTTTCAGTTTCTGGAATAAAGTTTTCCCAGTTTTCAGGCGTTGGATTACTGGCATCAACGGTCACAACGCGCTGGTTTGGCGCATCGAGGTTCGTCACCAGGTAAAGCTTTGAACCGTCGTTATCTAATACACGAGTATCAGAGTCGGTATGATCAAGAACGGTAACCAGTTCACTGTCTTCATCGGTCAGGTCCTTTAAAAACAGTTTATTACCCGACGTTGAGTTAGCCGCTGAAATGAGTAAATAACGATCATCATCGGTTACTGATCCACCAACATAGCGGTGTTTCTCAGCATCCGTTCCACCAAACACCAACTTGTCGTCAGATTGGTCCGTGCCCAACTCATGGTAATAAAGTTTATGCTGATCGGTTTTTGCCGAAAGCTCACTGCCTTCTGGCTTGTCATAACTGGAGTAGTAGAAACCTTCATTGCCTACCCAGGAAATACCGCTGAATTTAATATCCACTAAAGGATCTTCCAGCTGTTCCTTGGTTTCGGCATCAATGACGATAATTTTACGCCAGTCGCTACCACCTTCAGAAATTGAGTAAGCCGCTAGCGAACCGTCGTCAGAGAAGGTTAATTGCGCCAGCGAAGTCGTGCCATCTTCACTGAAAGTATTCGGATCCAGAAACACTTCCGGCTCTTCATCACCTTTTTGGCGATACACCACATACTGGTTTTGCAGGCCGTCGTTTTTGTAAAAGTAAGTGTAATCACCTTCTTTAAACGGTGCGCTGATTTTCTCGTAGTTCCACAATTCGGTCAGACGCTTTTCTATCGTTTCGCGATATGGGATGGACTCCAGGTGTGCGAAAGTCACTTCATTCTGAGCTTTAACCCAGTTTTCTGTCTCTTCGCTACGGTCATCTTCTAACCAACGATACGGGTCTGCTACTTCGGTTCCAAAGTAGGTATCAACCACATCGCCTTTACGCGTCTCCGGATACGACATAGATTGCGTATTCGCCTCTTGTTCTGTTTCAACATTTTGTGAGCAGGCTGTCAGCAAACTGACTGCCACTGCTCCCAGTAGGTATTTCATTGTTATTATCCTTATTTGAATTTAACCACTTCACCTTTTAAGGCTACACCAGCCATTAAAAAGCCAGCGCCGCACTGAAACTCTTCGGCACTGCTGAACTCATTATGCTCATAATTTGATTTAATGTTAATGACTGCATCGTAACCGTTATCACGCGCGTTGTCTTGCAGCACTTTCAATGCCGACAACAAAACCCATTCACAAGCTTCACGGTCAGATTTATTCAGCGCATTCGTCTTACGGCTGGTTGTGACAACACCCATTGACTGAGCCACTTCCGGGTGCGACTGACCAGCAAAGTAAACAGGAACATCAAGCAAAGCCTCTTTCGCTTTATTACTTTCCATTACGGGCTTAAGCTCCAGTGTTACTAAGTCATTGCGAGCCTCCGCCTGCAATGACAACAATGAACTCAATACCACAACAGCAACTACAAACAGCTTTTTCATTTTCTATTTCCTTATATTATTTTGAGTTATTCCAACGTTTAAAAATTAATGAGGTATTAATGCCGCCAAAGGCAAAATTATTGGTCATGACATAGTCTGTCTCGATCTCTCGGGCTTGTCCGGTAATGTAATCCAGGTCGCCACATTCCGAATCAATATCGGTCAGATTCACTGTTGGTGCAAACCAGTTTTCCCGCATCATATGAATGCTGGCCCAGGCTTCGATGGTGCCACAAGCTCCCAAAGTGTGGCCTAAGTAGCTTTTCAGCGAACTGATAGGCACCTGGCGTTTAAATACCTTTGCGGTGGCATTAGATTCAGCAACATCGCCGCGATCGGTAGCAGTACCGTGCGCATTTACATAACCGACCTGCTCCGGTTCTAAGTTTGCTTGCTGTAACGCAAGTTGCATTGCCACCGCCATGGTCTCCGCCGTAGGCTGAGTAACATGGGCGCCATCCGAGTTAGTTCCAAAGCCAATCAGCTCAGCGTAAATAGTCGCTCCACGCTCCAGAGCATGGTCCAGTTCTTCAAGAATAAAGGTTCCCGCTCCTTCACCAATAACCAGTCCATCACGATTTTTGTCAAAAGGTCGGGGCGTCTGCTCTGGTGCTTCATTGCGGGTGCTGGTCGCGTATAAGGTGTCAAACACCACAGCTTCAGAAGGACACAAGGCTTCTGCACCACCGGCTATCATGACTTTCTGGTGACCGTAAAGAATGGCTTCATAGGCATAACCCAGACCTTGAGAAGCGGATGTACAGGCTGAACTTGTGGTATGTACCCGCCCTTTGACGCCGTAAAATACACCCAGATTAACCGCCGTGGTATGAGCCATGCTCTTTATATAGGTCGTTGCATTCAGACCGGTCATATCACCGTTTTCCAGCATATTACCGAAGATTTTCATCTGCTCGGTATCGCCGGTCGAAGAGCCATAAGCAACACCGCAGCTTCCGTCACTAATACAAGGGTGCTCCAGTAGCCCGGCATCGGTTAATGCTAACTCGGTTGCCCGGGTGGCCATTAAGCTAACGCCGCTCATGGAACGCACCGCTTTGCGGGAGTAATGCGAAGGCTTTTTAAACGCTGGCTGAATCGGTGCTGCCAGGCGTGTGTTCAACCCTTCAAAACGCTCCCACTCGGGCATATTAACTACGGCATTTTTACCGCTTTCCAGACGACTCCGAAAGCTTGACCAGTTGTCACCAAAAGCTGTCAGACAGCCCATACCGGTTACGACCACACGTTTCATTAAACTAACCCACCATTAACCGAGAAAACCTGGCGCGTAATGTAAGCGGCTGACGGCTGGAACAGATAGCCAACCAAACCCGCGACTTCTTCCGGCTTACCCGCACGGCGCATGGGTATCATGGATAAAATGTCTTTCTCATGCTCGAGCTCACCGGTCATGTCTGTTTCAATCAGTCCCGGAGCTACACAATTAACGGTAATTTTGCGCTTAGCCAGCTCCAGCGATAAGGCTTTAGTCGCCGCAATAACCCCGCCCTTAGAAGCGCTATAGTTAACCTGCCCACGATTACCGGCAATACCGGAAACCGAAGCAATAGTGACCACACGGCCGCCCCGGCGCTGCTGGATCATGGGCATAATTAACGGGTGCAGCACATTATAAAAACCGCCCAGGTTAGTTTGCAGCACGCTGTCCCAGTCATCTTCCGTTAGTGAAGGGAAAGCGCCGTCGCGGGTGATGCCGGCATTACACACCGCACCATAATAAGCGCCGTTATCTGCAATATCCTGTTCTATCGCCTGTCGGGCAGCTTCGCGGTCACTAACATCAAACACCAGTAAAGACGCCTGTTGACCCAGTGCTTTAACTTCTTCTACAACCTGTTCCGCCGATGTTTTGTCTGAGCGACAATGAATGGCCAGATCAAAGCCATCTTTAGCCAGTTGCAGCGCAATTGCCCGACCAATCCCTTTACCGGAACCCGTGACAAGCACTCGTTCAGCCATACCTTTAACCATAATTTTCCTCTATAAATGCGTTTTCATCCGGTGGCTGATAAACATTCAGCCGGGCTTGTGCAATCACCTTATCGCCATGGCGAATGTCACACGCAAAAACACTCAGCCCTGACGACTCAACATGTAACTCTTCAACGAACACATCGTATCGTTTGCCCAGTTTGAAACTGGCAATATCGCACTGATATTTTCGGCTTCCCAGTAGAAAGCCCAGCTTAATTTCACCACCGGCGGCTTTATGCTGGTATCCCGCAACAGCGGCGATGCTTTGTGCCATAAGTTCAATGCCAACATGCGCCGGTAGACCCTGAAGCAATTCGCTGTAAAACAAATTATCGCTACTGACCGTTAGCCGACACTGTCCCTTGCCGGGTTCGGCCCAGCACAGCTCATCAATCAGCCGCATGGGGGGTTGGTGCTTTATCAGCTCGTCTAAATTATGCGCCATGTTGCTTTCCTCGGCTAAAAACCAGGGAAACATTGTTTCCACCAAAGGCAAAGGAGTTACTCAGACAATGCTCAACAGTGATCTGCCATGAGTCACCCTGGTATAAATTGATATCCGTTATATCCGAATCTTTGACGCCGTCCCAGGCATGCTTTGGCAGCCCGTTTTGTTGAGTCAGCGCCAGCCAGCAGAACACCGCTTCAATAGCACCGGCGGCACCTAAGGTATGCCCGGTCAACGCCTTTGTAGAACTGGCCGGAACCTGCGAAGCACCCAGTTCATTCACTGCAAAAGCTTCCATTTTGTCGTTCAGTGGTGTGGCCGTGCCATGCAGGTTGATGTAGCTAAGCTGCTCGGCACTCAGTTCAGCATCTGACAACGCCCCCTGCATAGCCGCTAAGGCGCCACGCCCTTCGGGGTGTGGTGCGGACATATGATGAGCATCGGACGTAGCGCAGGCACCAGTTAAAGTTACCAAGGACGGTTGTAAATTGTCTTCTGTACGAGTTGCTATAAATAACCCGGCAGCTTCACCAATAGTAATACCATCGCGATTCGCGCTAAAGGGGTTACAGCGCCCCGTCGACGTCGACTCCAGCGCTTTAAAACCATTTAAGGTCAGCTGACAAAGAGAATCAACACCGCCAACAACCACTGCATCGACCATACCTGAGCGCAATAAAGACCGGCCACTCATAAAAGCACGTGCACTGGACGAACAGGCCGTAGAAAGGCTGTAAACCGGACCGGTAATACCCATTAATTCAGCAACACACTCTGCCGGTGCGAGCATTTCCTGCATGGCGTAATAAAACGAGTCCGGCAGGCCACCTTTTGTTTCATCATGTGCTAACGCTTCTTCACCCGAAGCTATGCCCGAGGTACTGGTGCCCAGAATCACGCCTACTCGATCAGAGCCCAGCTTATTTATCAGCGCCTGCAGTGGCTCTTTAATTTGCTGTAAGGCCGCCGCAACCAACTGATTATTCCGGGTTCGCATTGCCGGCGGCAGGCTGTCTATATTTGGCAGTTTGTCGTCCGCTACCTGCCCGGCAAATAGCGAAGTGCCATCGTTGGTAACGAAAGCAGACGCCCTCAAACCGGCCTGCTCGCCCGTTAGCGCTGCCTGCCAAATGGTCTCGCAATTGTGGCCCGACGCACAAATAGCGCCCGGTTCACTCAGTGTTACTGTCATCAGTTTCTAATAGCTCATACTCTAGGGTTGTTATCACCAATTGATAACCCATGGATTTATTCTGAATAACCCGTTGCAGACTGGCATCGTCATTAGCTGCTGACCATAACAACTGGCCGTTATGCCAAAGTTCACGTTTTGTCTGGGTGGTCTGTAAGCTCATACCGTCTAAATTTGAATTAACAAAATCGAGCGGCCACAGCGCCATTTGCAAATCTGCCCATACCTGCAGAGCCAGGCGCGCATCGTCAAAAGCTTCACTGCCCTTAAAGCTCAGTCCGTTCGCTTGAGTAATCTCGCTGCGAAATAATTCATGTCCAAGTGGAGACAACGCAACCAACAACAATCGCTCATTATCAAAAACAGCCGAAACCATAAAAGTGCGTTGCTGCTGCCCTTTTTGCCACTCTACCTTCTGCCATAGCTGCACAGGCTTTTCCGGCCAGCTGTGCTGCAGTTGGTAACTCCCGTCGGCAACAGGCACCTGAACGGAATGCCCACTCAACGACTGGCAACCGGCAAGGATAGCCATTACCAGTAGTAAGAAAACGCCTTTAAGAGATACTAGCTGCATAGCTCCGCCAATACGTTCAAGCGCCGCTCGCTATCGCGAACATAAGGGTTATTGGTATCCCATGCGTAGCCAGCCAGAATTGAGCAAACCATCGCTTTCACCTGTTGCTGCTGGTCAGGATAAAAAATGACATCCTGAAAGCGGGTATCATACCAACCCTTTACAAAAGTGCGAAAGGTTGTAATACCGACACGCAAAGGGTCACTGTATTGCTTCTGCCAGTCCTGGGGGTCGTTATTCAGCTCTTTAAGCACCAACGGCACCGCCAACGATGAAGACTGCATTGCAATGGTCACCCCCGAAGAAAAAACCGGATCTAAAAATTCACCGGCGTTACCGAGCAACGCAAACCGGTCGCCATATAGACGATCCACATTGGCTGAATAGCCAGTAATACGCTGTTCAGCACGAACTACCTTATATTCGCCTAACACTTCAATCAGGTAAGGCTCGTCTGCCACCAATTTCCACAGCGCTTCTTTTTCGCTGTCATTTTCTGCAAAGTACTCACTGGCACCAACAACACCAATACTGGCGGTACCATCTGCAAAAGGAATGAGCCAGTACCAAACTTCAGGGTTTTGTGGGTGCACCGTGATGAGGATTTTAGTCCGGTCGAAGTGTCCGCCGGTAAGTTCAGATTTCACATGACAGAAAACGGCCTGGCGCACGGGAAAGTCCGACGGCGACTCTAACGACAATAAGCGTGGCAGTACTCGACCAAAACCACTGGCATCCAGCACAAAACGAGCTTTTGCTTCTGTCTTCCCGGTGGTGCTGGATAAGCTCAATTTAACCGCATCCGGGTCACTAAAATCAATGGCTTCCAGCGCAATACCGTGTCGGACTTCAGCACCTTTCTCTGCCGCGCCCTGCGCCAATAGCTGATCAAAATGCTCGCGTTTCACCTGATAAGTTGTGCCCGGCCCTTCACTGGATTTTTTGCGGAAATCAAAGTTAACTTTATTCCCCTGATAATAAAAAGCCGCGCCTTCTTTGTACTGGAACCCCAGCCGCTCTGCATTTTTAAGCACAGTGTCCAGCAACCCGGCTTCTTCAATAAAGGTCATGCACTGGGGCAGCAGGCTTTCGCCAATAGAAAATCGCGGAAACTCCTGCTTCTCAACCACCAACACATTCTTTCCAGCCTTTGCCAACATGGCAGCAGCAGTTGCCCCTGCGGGCCCTGCACCAATAATTGCCACATCATAAACCGATTCCTGCATGATTCTTTCCTTAGCTATCAGGCGACTCTATTATCAACGGACTGAACAGGGCACTCATAAAGACCCCAATTAAAACAATAATACCGAAAGCAGCAATGGCTGGCGTTGAGCTGAAACTTAATGCACCAAAAGCCACCATGGTAGTGAAAGCTGACAGATAAATGGCCTGCAGCGCATGCTGTCGCTTTAAACGGCCGGCGCAGAAAACGCCATAGTCGATACTAAGCACCAATACAAACATAGCGCCAATACAATGAAACAAGTTCAGAGGTTGTATTAGCTGAGCCAGCAGCAACGCTGTTGCGACCGACAGCGTCATAACACAGGTAACCTGCCATGCCGCCTGAACACGCTGCTTATGACTCTGTTGTGAGCGTAAAAATAGCGCCAGTATGGGTAAAGAAACGATCAGTAAAGCAATGAGCCATAGCTGCATGGAATGCCGATACTCGGTCAATGCGTCTGATGCATGCTCAATGGGGTTAAAATGCTCCAGTCTGCCTGGTATCTCTTTAATATCACCCGAACTAAATGGCTGTTTTAGCCGGACAACGCTCATCCAGCCTGCTTCGGCTGGGTATAAGAACTGTTTTTCTAAAGGGTGTTTCTGGGGGGCGCCGTTGAATGCAGGCGCGTCGATACCCAACCATTGCAGATAGCCTTCGCCGGCCTGGCTTTTAAAAAGGCTTTGCTGACCTTCCACCACTTGTTGCTGTTCTGACACCGGCAACACGTAATCGTAAAGACTAACGCTGCCGTTCAAGTTGGCCAAGTCGCCGGTACGCTCTAGCGCTTGCTGCTTCGTTCCGCCAGCCACCAACAGTACATCGGGCTGAAAATAAAAGTCGGTGGTTTCACGCAAATGGTTTTCCTGCTGCAGCAACGACTCCGGAGAACTGGCCAGTAACCGGACGTTATCATTAGCGGTAAATGACCACACCAGCAAGCCCAGGGTGGTCAGAGCCATAGCACTTAACCAATGTGTTGTGGTTTTGTTACGCATCTGCCGGTAAAGCTTGGTCATATTGAGGCAGAACTGCTGCCAGCGCGGGGCAGGCTCTTTTGGCTCCGGCAACCATGGCAACGTCGTCACCACCAGAGTCATAGCAGTGATTAAAGCCACTGCCATAAAAATGCCTAATTGCTGCAATAAAGGTAAAGGCAGCAGCAGAAGTAAGACATAACCTAAAACAGTGGTTAAACCGCTGAGCCATAAAGCCGGCTTCAGTGCTGACCAGGCCGTTTTCCCATGACTGCGGGCAATAAAGCCATGAATAACGTAGTCAATGCACAAGCCGATAAAGCTGGTCGCAAACACCAGCATCAGCACATGCGGCCGGGAGCTTAGTAACAAAGTGACCAATAGACCCGTCGCTGCCGACACACCCAGCAACAGCAGCGTATAGAACAACTGCTGCCCCGAACGGAAAACCCAGAGTAACAGAGCCAGTACCACCAGAAGAGACAGCCCACCAAACCAGGTCATTTCTTTTTTGGCCTGTTTTGCTGCCGCATCGGAATGAAACAGCAATCCACTTTTATAGAGCTGAATACCGGGCAACTGCTCAGTAACTTTACTGGTAAAGTCATTTATTGCCTTAACGGACTGCCCGGACTGGTTCACGCTTAACGCATCGCCTGCAATACGCAGCGGTACCAATACCTGCCGGGTTGATTCTGACGAACGAGTATAAAGCCCGCCGTGGCTCTCATACCCCGGCATTAAGTCTGGTAATTGCTGTATAAAGCGCTGTGTCAGTAATAGCGGATCGCTTTGCAGCGGCGTTAAAACCGGGGCGGGACTTTGTAAGGTTTTTTGGGCGCGAGCAATCAACGCCTCATAGTCACCACTTGCAAGCATTTGCCTGTCACGAAACGTTGCTAGTCGTCCTGCCTGCTGTTGATAAAATGACAATACCGCTTTTGGGTTTGTCATTTCAGCCAGCTGTAGGGCGGGTTCTACGTGGAACAGCTGACGTAACTGCTCCTGCACAACCTTGAGAATCTCACTTTCGGAATGCTGCTGCGATTCAAACCCCAGCAACAATTGCTGCGAGTTAGGTTGCTGGCTTTTTAAATAACTGCGCTGCAGATCAGAGACTTCATTAGGCAGAGCGTCTGCCAGACTGCTGCTCCATTGCGTATTCGGCAACTGCGAAACAAGCCCCGATACCACAATAGCAATGAAAGCAAACAGCAGCAGTAATCGAGGCGCCCTAGCGGCGCGTGCGCCTTTCATTCCATGTTACCTTTGGCTCAGTTCAATACGGGTGGTGTTACCGTTTTGCTCAAACAACTCCACAAGTTCAACGCGATCATCTCCACAGCTGTGGATTTTTTCAATCACACTGGCCAGCGTGTCTGCTTTTGGCACCATCACCACGCACTCTTGCTCTACCGACAGGTTGAATTGCTGCTTAAGCACCGCTTCATCCTGTTGCAAAATAGCCAATAACAACTGCGCAATGGTGTCACTGCCACTTATCGACTCCGCACCGCCCTGCTCAAAAATACCCTGACGGTTTATGGTCAATTCCTGCTGTTGAGGTTGCTCGGTTGTCCAGATAATTTCATCCGTACTAATATCCAGTTGCCCCGAACTCACCAAAGGCCTAGGCAGCCCTGACAACTGTTTTTTCTGATGGAAGTCCAGCGACAGCGGCAACGGCTCTGATTGCTTCTCTAATGCCGACAGCGCCTTTAACGAGTTATCGTCCTCGGCAGAAGTAACTGCTGAGACCATAAAGAACACCGTTGCCACCAATAAACGCATCATGAGCGCTCAACCCCCAGCTTTTCAAACACAATGTCAGGGGATTCAAACAGCATTTCGCGCGTTTTTTTACACACGGCTACCTGCACACTGGTGGCTTTGGTTAAAAGCTCGTTACTCTCAACACAGCGAATTTCATAGTTCATTTTCAGTCGATGCTCCCACTCCACCAAAGTGGCCGTCACCCGAATGTGCTGCCCGTAAGTAGCCGACGCAACGTACTTTAAGCGTAAGTCGACAATTGGCCACAAATGACCATTGGCTTCCATATCCGGATAGTCATAATTGAAGGTACGCAACAACTCGCTGCGCGCCATTTCAATGTATTTTATGTAATGCCCATGCCAGACAACGTGCATGGCGTCGACATCGAAAAAGGGAACATCAATAGTCAAACTGGCTTGTTTCATGCTGGCTCCTGATACAAGTTCCAGACTTTTAATCGTAACTGGGTCAGCCAATAGCGTAACTCCGGCTCTAACTGACGGTCTTCCGTCAGTAGGTCAAACTGGCTGGCCAGGCTTTCAAGCATTTCAACAACACCAGACGATGGGCTCACAGGCTTCTCTGCTATGCGCTTGCGCAACTCAACGCCTTGATAAGCTGCCAGCAAGGTTGCGATAACCACCTGTTCGGTCAGCTCCAGAATACGGATACAGTCACGGGCAGCAATAGTACCCATGCTCACTTTGTCCTGGTTATGACACTCAGTTGAACGCGAAAAGACACTGGCAGGCATGGTTAATTTCAATGCCTCGGCGGTCCAGGCTGAGCAGCCAATTTGCACCGCTTTAAAGCCATGGTTAATGGATGTTCTCTCGCCTTCTGCCGCGGACAAATTAGAGGGCAAACCGTGGTTCATTTTCGTGTCCATCAGCAGCGCCATTTGCCGATCATGCAGGTCCGCCAGGTTCGCCACAGCCGTTTTCATCGAGTCCATTACCATAGCAATATGACCGCCATAGAAATGCCCACCATGCAGAACGTGCTCTCCCAGACCGTCAATAATGGGGTTGTCATTGGCGCTGTTTAATTCATTTTCTATGGTTTCTTGAAACCAGGGTAAACTGTCCTTCAGTACGCCGATAACATGAGGGGCGCAGCGAATGGAATAACGGTCCTGCAGGCGCGATGAATTTCTCGGGTGCTCCACATGGTTCAGGTCTTGCTGGATCCAGCTGGCTACTTGTTGCTGCCCTTTATGAGGTTTCACGGCAAACAGCAGGTCATCAAAATGGTTACTGTTTCCTTCCAGGGCTATGCTCGCCAAAGAAGTAATACGGCTGGATAACCGGGTTATATACTCCGCTCTGTCCCAGGCCAGGCAAGCCAATGCAGTCATTACAGCAGTACCGTTCATAATGGCCAGGCCTTCTTTAGGCCGCAGTTTGTGAACCGACATGCCAAGCTCTTTAAAAGCTTCTGCACTGTTCATCACTTTGTCGCGAAAACGCACGTCTCGCTCACCAATAAGCGCACCGGCAATGTACGACAAAGGCGTTAGATCGCCGCTGGCACCTACGCTACCTTCTTTTGGAATAAGCGGTAACATGTTTTCGTTCAGCATCACCACCAGGCGCTCCAGCAACTCCCAGCTGACACCGGAATAACCTTGAGCCAGCGAACTTAAGCGCGCTGCCAGAATGGCACGGGTTTCCTGCTCATCAAAGGTATCTCCCAGGCCGCAACCATGAAAACGCGTAAGGTGAATGGGCAATTCATTAACTAAGTTCTCCGGTACCGTTACGGTGCAGCTGTCGCCATACCCCGTTGTTACGCCGTAAATAACTCCGTCCTGCTCAAGTAATTCATCCAGAAAACGGACACCGGCATCGACTTTTTCGACAAACTCCGGCGCATCGCTTAATGCGGCCTGCGCTTTGCCATTGGCTATTTCTACCACGTCTTTAATGGTCAACGGGCGGCCACCAAAGGCTATAATCGATGTCGTCATACTACTGACTGTCCTTCTTCCAGAAATCAAAAAAATTAAACCACTGATAAGGGTAGCGTATCGCTAATTTCTCCAGTGTTTCACTGTAAGCTTTCAGAACTGGCTGCAAAGCCTCCCGCCTGCTTTTTCGCGGTAGCTTCAGTTGGTCACACGCATGGTTGAGATATAAATCGTAATGTCCGTCATCAGAGTTCTTTAGGCAGAACAAAAAATACACGGGGCATTCTAACACACTGGCCAATATCCAGGGCCCTAAGGCAAGTGCAGCGGGCTTACCTAAAAACTCCTGATCTATGGTCTGCCCGGGCTGAGTCACCGAGGTTCTGTCCCCTACAATGACCACAAACTCACCTTGTTCAATGCGCTCTTTCAGTAATATGGTCAGTCCCATATCAATGTCGGTCACCTGAATAAGGTCAATATCAACTTTCGGGTTAACGTTTTTTAATGCACGGTTAAACGACTGCGCATGTTGGGTAAACACCAGTACATTCATGCGCCGGGTATACTTTTTTGAAGCCAGCGCTCGCGCAACCTCCAGGTTACCCAGGTGACTACCAATTAGAATACCGCCCTTTGGTTGTTTTTCTAAATCGTCAAAATGGGTGTCACCACAGTTGCGCACCTGGTTCTTAGAAACCTTACCAACCCAGGCATCAATTTTTGCCAGAGCGTGTAAACCAAACTGCCAAAAATGGTACCAACTTTGGCGCCATCCCGGCTCGGCAACAAAAGGAGACTGTTCACCAGCAAATGAATGCACACGACGAAGGAAGTCCAGAGACGCCCTGCGAGGAGCGCCTCCGGTCAAAAAGAAGTAAGTGATCACTGGCGCTAAAATCAGCCGCATTAACCAGTGGCCGCCGTACTGATAGGCTCGAAGAACAATAACGATGCCCCAGTAGCTGCCGCGCTCTTTCTTTTTCGCCCAATGCTTCTCCACCATAATTAACGTTTAAACCTACGCAGTAATAAAAGCGGAATGCGTGGCAACATGCCAAAAAACAAGCGTGTATGCAGCCAGGAAATTTTCAGGTTATCCTGCAGTGCTCTGAAGTGTGACTGTCCGCCTTGTGGGTAAATCACCTTGGTTGGAATAAACAAAACTGGTGTTCCGGCCCAGTATAGGCGCACCATAATTTCAATATCGAAGTCCATGCGTGTGCCAATATCGCGACGCTTTATTAAGCCCACTGTCTGGTACAAGGGATATACCCGAAAACCACACATAGTATCCTTTATCTGCATCGATAAAGTTTCGATGTGCACCCAAAAGTGAGTGATCTTGCGCCCAATGCGTCGGCTGGTCGGCATGCTGTCATCATACTGCGGAAACCCGCTTATCAGCGCGCCGGGGTTCTGTTTCGACAAAGCTAAAAACTCAGGAATATCATTACTGTCATGTTGGCCATCAGCGTCTATTTGCAACGCGTGAGTAAAACCTTCTTCAGCCGCCAAATGGAAGCCGGCCATAACCGCCCCGCCTTTTCCACTATTTTCGGGAAGCGTGTGCAGTAGTACAAGTGACTTATGCTCTTCCGCTAAAGTTGCCAGAACTTCTTTGGTATGAACATTTGAGCCGTCATCAACAATAATAATTGGCAACTCGTAAGGCAGCAGTCGCTCAACCGTTGCCGTAATGGTTTTATCGTGATTATAAATAGGAATAAGAAAGCAATACTGAGACATATTAATTAAACACCAGGCGTCCGGAAGACAGCGCTTTATCACCGTCAGAATATTTAAAGGTAACGCAGTCTTCGCGTTTTCTCTCAATGAACAAGTCAACCGTCGCCCCGGGTAAAATCATGTCGTTAAACTTGAGGACTTCAATGCGTTGAATTGAGGTGGGTGTTGACCAATGCTCAGCGGCAAGCTGCACCACCCAGTCAAGTTGTGCGACCCCGGGTAAAATGGGCGCTGAAGGAAAATGACCCTGCAAATAAATACAATCTGCTTCTAATTGAAACTGTCCATTAAGTGCTGGCTTTTCATTCTCGCCGGCGCTTTCGGAGAAGCGAATAAACTTAGGTAGTTGAGTCTGCATAATCTCTCTACTTTTCCTCTTCGAACAACGCCTGTAGGTCAGCCTGAGTGACTTTGCCGGCGCCGTTATAAGGTAGCTGCTCCACATAGCGAAAACGTTTAGGTACAACGACTTTTTCAAAACGCTGCTGTAAATGATGACGCAACTCCTGACGCACTTTAAACCGCCCCTGGGCATTAAGTTCTGCATTTCCGGCGGAGTTCAGCACTAACACCAAACCCAACTCAACACGAGGGCTATGTAACACACAAGCTTTGGCTGACTCGACCCATTCGTGCTGCTGAATAAACTGCTCGACTTCGTTCAGCGATACTCGCTTTTCAGCAATTTTAGTGACTCTGTCCTGGCGTCCGAGTAACAGAAAACACCCCTGCCCCTGAAGCTGAACTTTATCTTCTGTAGTATACGGCCTTTGTGGCTCTTTAAGATACGGTGACTGAATAACCAGTAAATCGTTGTTGTCGCAGCTCACCTCTATGCCGGCCAGAGGCTTGAAACTATCTGAAGCACCCGGATTACGCTGCCGCCAGGCTATACCTCCGGTTTCCGTACTGCCATACACCTCAATGGGGGCCTGCAGTTCATTGTCAGCGAAGTTGTTAGGAACTGAGCCCGGCAACGGCCCACCTGACGAAAAGACCATGGTCAAAGCGTTTTTATGCTGCGCCAGCTGTGGCAAGTTATCCAAACGCTGCAAATGTGCAGGACTGCTTACCAAAGCGTAACGCCGACCGTCAGCTTTCGCCAATAGTTGCTGCAATTGCTCAGGGTAATCGACTAAAGGTAATGTTACCGAACGCCCGGCTGCAAGAGGCCATAGAACTGTAAACAAAAGCCCGTAAATGTGCTGATGAGTCACCGTGGTCAGAATATCCGTCTGGCCGAGTTTATCTGCAAAGGTCTGCTCCAGCGTCTCTACTTCCAGCCATAACTGTCTTAGCGTTTTTTCTACTGCTTTAGGTTTACCACTGCTACCGGAGGTGAAAAAGGTCAGAGGGGAGTCCAAGTCACCTTTTAAGATCAAAGAAGGCGCATCAGAACGCCCTTTGGAAGGTAATTCTTCCGGTACTCTGAATGCATACTGAGATGATAGCTCTGACAGGGTCGCAGGCTTATCATTAGCTGGCAGAATAATTCGCTTTTTACTCTCTAGCAGCGCGAAGAACCAAACACTAAAACGATACCAGTCACGCTGATAAAGTAACGCATCGCCTTTCTGCTCATTAAGCCAATCAGCAGCGGCAGCCACATCCTGAAGCCAGGCTGAAACACTGATGGGTTCACCGTTAATTGAGGCTAGTTTTGCATCCGGGCACAGCCATTGCAGCTCCCATTGCTCAGTGCTTGTTTTTAACAACACGCCGCACACTCCACTCAACCACAAAAAGTAACCCAATCAGCACGTAGGATATAAAACCGTTGTATAGCGTCCAAAGCTCAATGTCACCATGAACTGCCGTCGCCAGCGCAATAGCACCATTCATAAGGAAAAATACGGCCCAGACCATGGTCACTTTTTCAGTGTAAGCAACGGCCTTCTCAGACAATGAGCCTTCCATCAGCGTCGCTAAGCGGGTTATTACCGACGGTTTGCGCCATAAGGACGCAACAAAAACCAGCAGCAATGCCGCATTCATCCAGACCGGATAGAACAACACACCTGTCAGCTGGTCAGCAAAAATAGCCGTTACGGAAACGACCAATAACACGGCCATTGAAAGCCAGCTTCTGGGATGACCAATACCCTGGGCAACAATGCTTAAACTCAGTAAGGTAATCAGTGCCAGTAGCAGCCAGTTTGTCAGGCCGTTCTGCGCAAACCACCAAACCATCAGAGGGTAGGCAATCAGTAAGCCACTGATTAATAAACGCAGAGCGGTTTTCATTAATTGCTGTGAACGAGTTTATAAACTTCTTCGACAACATCCTCGACAGTACGCACCGCTTTAAACGCATCCGGGCTGATTTTTTTACCAGTGATTTCGCGTAATTTAACCACTAAATCTACCGCATCAATCGAATCAAGATCCAAGTCCTGATACAGGTTTGCGTCTAAAGAAATATCATCAGATTCTATCTCGAAGTCTTCTTCAAGAATTTGAACTAATCGCGCATACACTTCGTCTTTCGTTTTCATCGTTCCCTCGTTTATTCGCCGCGATTATTAGCGACAAAGTCCGCTAACGTATCAACACTGTAAAAGTGCTTTTTTGTTTCCGCTGAGTTTGCATCCAGCTTTACGTCGTACTTCTTCTTTATTGCCAAACCCAGTTCCAATGCATCAATGGAATCGAGGTTCAGGCCATCGTCATCGTCTCCGAATAAAGCGGCTGAGTCATTGATATCTGATACCTCAACATCCTCAAGATCCAGCGACTCGATAATCAAGGCTTTGATCTCTTGCTTCAGGTTTTCCGTCATCTTCTAACACCTTTTCATAGTAATTCTGTAAGTCGCGAGTCAGTTGACGCGCGGCAATGCTGAGCTTTTCAGCATTGCAGTATACGGCTGAATCTATTTCGCCTAAATAATGCACCGACAAGGTCGGCTTTTGTTGCGGTGCACAGTACCAGGCCTCATTTTTAATCAAAGTTACAGGTACGCAATCCACGCGTAGTGCCGTAATTTTAGCCCGTGTACGCAACGCCAAATGCGCTGCGCCACGTTGGAATTTGACCACTTCTCCTGGTGTCGTGCGCGTACCTTCAGGGAATATAATGAGGTTATTCCCCTGCGCCAGCGAGCGCTCACAGTCGTTGACCAAATCTTCCGGATCGTCATTGCTTAAATAACCCGTTGAACGGATAACGCCCCGCATAAAAGGGTTCTTCCACAGGTGTGACTTAACCACACAGTCTGGATTGGGCACAAAAGAAATCAATGCCACGACATCAATTAAGCAAGGGTGATTCGCAATAATGACATGACCCCGAACGCTTCGTAGCTTCTCAATTGCCTTAAAGTCAAAGTTGAACACGCCGGTCCACTTCATTACGCCGATAAACCACTTAAACGTCAGTTGCACTAAACGCCGGGCCCGGGCCTGGCGCTGCTGCTCATTCCCGTTAGATAGTATGGCCAGTAAGGGCAGCGCAGTCACCGACAGCAACAGGCCGCCTAAACCAAAAATGGCAAAGCAAAGCCCTGTGGCGAAACGTCGCCAGGTGCGATTAATGACCTGCCAGAGACTAAGCAACATGCCAGCTCCACCTTACCTTGTTATAGTCTTGAACCACCTTACCGCCGCCGGCATCCAGTATTTTCTGCACGCTGTTAGCAACTGACCAGACGTCTTCCTGTAATTGACTTTCTTTTCCAACCTGACGATCCAAAATCAATTCTTGTCCGTTTTTTCTATGGAGTAAAACCGCATGAGAAAAACCGGTTACCGGCGATTTAACCTGCCCGGAGTACACCGCAGGAGGCACTTCATCAGCATACACTAACAGTACCTGCTCAGCTTCGCTTTGTAGCTGGCTTAACGCCTCTAACCACCCTAAAGGGTAGGTTTGCTCACCCGCCGACAAGGTTGTCATAGACTGCCTGTTGTCAGCGGCCATGCTGTACTGCCCCAGTACGGCATTATTCACCGAAAGCGCAAACTGGGTTGGCGACAAAATTTCCCCCCGCACCAATTCCCGCAGTAACTTCTCGGTGCGGTGTAAGTCGCCATGCCGCGTTGCCAATACCACCGGTGTCTCTTGCAACTGAGGGTGCCTTTCACTCAATTCCAGCATGGCAGTTATCAGCACTTTCGCATACGAGCTCAGCCGCCGTCGGGTCGAAGCCGGAATTTGCTTCAGCCGTTCACGACATTCGGTCTGGACTAATGTACTATCAGCTACAAAGGCTCGCATAGGGTTTGGACAGATACTCAAAAAAGAAGCGGAATAGTACAGAATCTCACTCTACATTTCAAAAATATAACAGCGCATATGGTTATCGGATATAGGCTCTACAACGACACCGCATCACCCCGGCAAGTGTCGGAAGCAACGCGGGACTTACTGATACAGCTTGTCAGAAAGTACTGGCTGGTTTCCGGACCTGTTCACGTCACTATAGACAAAACGCCTTCCGGTGCCCCACTACTGAGCGTAAACGAGCAGCCCGTTTATTGCTCACTTTCTCATAAATCGGGATTCATCGCCGCCGCCTACTCAACAAACTGTAGTATCGGCATAGACGTTGAGAACTTGCGTACCAGCAAAAACTACCAACGCATTCGTGACTATTATAAAGATGGATTTCTAACAGGTAGCTCTTTGACTAAGCAAGCATTTTTCCGACAGTGGACCTTAGCCGAAGCGGTAGCCAAAGCCTCAGGTGAGCCCTTACTTAAAGTTCTGGAGCAGCCTCTTGAAAAGCAGCAACACGCGGCAAGATACTTCCGGCTAAACTCTTTTTTGCTGTGTGCTTACCAGGCAGTGACAGCGGATAAAGTCAGTGATATCTCACTGTATCAGCTCGACAGCGATAACCAGTGGCAGTAGTCCCGGGCTATAACACTCAAATCCGACTCTGCTCGCCAGTTTAGCTCTCTATGGGCTTTGTCTACCTCGGCGTAGCAACTCTCTACGTCGCCCTGCCGCCTGCCTGAAAACTGAACCGGGATGGTGCGCCCGCTCGCCTTTTCAAAGGCCCGTATAACCTCAAGCACCGACTCGCCTTTGCCCGTTCCCAGATTAAAGACCTGATGCCCGGTTTGCGCAAACCCCACTTCCAGTGCAGCCACATGGCCTTTTGCAATATCGCAGACATGAATGTAATCGCGTATCGCTGTGCCGTCATCGGTCAAATAGTCATGGCCGTAAACATGAATTGAGCCGACTTTGCCAGTAATGACATCACCAATAGCCGGAACCAAGTTTGCCGCTGGCTTAAGCGGTTGTTCGCCGAGGAGCCCCGAAGGATGAGCTCCCGCCGGGTTAAAATAACGCAAACTGACCGCAGAAAAATTGGCATTGCTGTTACAGTAATGACTTAGGTCGCATTCAGACTGAAACTTTGTCTCGCCATAAGGGTTAGTGACGTCTCCCGCTGGGGCCGATTCAGGAATTGGTACTGTTGACGGGTTTCCATATACGACAGCAGAAGACGAAAACACTAGCCGGGTAACAGAAAATGCTTTCATTACCGATAGCAGTTTACGCGTACCGTCCACATTAGTCGTAAAATACTGGTCTCTTAACTGATAACTTTCCTGGGGATTCTTTAGCGCCGCAAAATGGATAACGCCATCAATAGAGTACTGCCGAAAGACACCGGTTAATGCGTCGATGTCGCAAATATCGACTTGATGAAAGTCTGGCCGCTTGCCTGTAACCTTCTGTATTTTATCAATGACCGACGCGCTGCTGTTGCTCAGGTTATCAACAACAACCACTTGGTAACCGTTGAGTATTAACTCAACCACGGTATGCGAGCCAATAAAACCGCAGCCTCCGGTAACCAGTATCCGTTTATTCATAGATCTTGCGCCCAGCAACGTTAGCGTCACTAAAAGTCAAAGGGCCGAAATAGTATCGGCTGACTTTTACTAAAGCAACTGAAACTCGTAAACAACAGGCCTGTAGGGGAAAGTCGACGAGAGAAAAAAGACATTGTTGTTATCGTTTATTACGCAAGTTATTTAAAGTTAGACTAAACGTAAAGAGAACAATTACCGTAAAAACAACTATAACTCACATCTGGTGGACTGATTTGCTTATGAATAAAGGCAAAAACTGGCTTATACACACACTGGGCTTTCTCGGGCTAATCCCCTTTTTAGCATCGTCTCTTGCTGCATTAATGGGGACGGGCGCATTTTGGGGCATACAACCGCTGGAGTTCTTAATCACCTACGGCGCTATTATATTAACCTTTTTAGGTGGCACCTTATGGGGGCGGGCTTTACATCGTGCTGAAAGCGAAAAAACCGCAGGCTTACTACTACTAAGCAATGTTTTTGCTCTTTTAGCCTGGTTCACAATACTCATTAACCTACCCGCCTGGTCTCTGGGTCTGCAAATGCTCGGTTTTGTTTTAGTCCTTTTCTTTGAACAAAAGCTCGCCCGCAGCTCCGCCATGACTTCTTATATGGGCTACTATCGTATTCGCGTTTTATTAACAACAGCCGTTGTTGTCTGTCAGTTGCTGGTATTCGGCAACCATATTTTGTAACGCTACTTGGTCTGGTGGTAACGAGCCAGAGTTTCAGCGTAAATAAGGCGCACGTCCTTACTGAACTTTTCAACCGAATAGTCACGAGCAAACGCCAGAGCATTGTCTGAAAGGCTCTGGCGCAAATCCGTATCATCCAGAATTTGTTTAACCCGTTCGCACCATAACGACTGCTTAGCCGGTGTTTTGTAACCGTTATGCCCATCTTCAACGACATCATCAATACCGCTTGAGCGCACCGCAACCACCGGCAGACCGGCAGCCATCGCTTCCAGAATAACCATACCCTGAGTCTCCGACTGAGACGCAAATAAAAACGCGTCACCGAGTCGGTACCAGGCGGCCATCTGCTCAGGAGGAACAGCACCGACCAGGGTAATGTGCTGCTGCAGGTTCATCTCGTCAATGCGCCCCTGTAATCTGCGACGCTGATGGCCGTCACCCACTATCAACAACCGGAATGCTTTATCCGTCTGCTCCTTCAATTGCGCCATGGCGTCTATCATGAAGTCGATATTCTTTTCATTAGAGAGCCGGGAAACGCTGACAAAAACGGCTTCGTCGCCAATATTCTGCTGTTTGCGCAAGTCCTCAACCTGTCTCGCGTCAACCTGCTGAAAGCGATCAAACTCAATGCCGGTTGGCTGCACAAAGGTCGGACGCTTTACGCCTATCATGCGTAAGTACTCTTCAGTCGACTGCGTAGGCACAATCACACCATCGCATTTGTTTGCAAAGCGACGAACCAAAAAGTGCGCAATAATGTTACGAAACAGCGAGCCGGGCAAAAACACAAAGTGAGCATAGTGCTCTAGCCGGGTGTGATACGTATAAACCACAGGAACTTTAAGTCTGCGAGCCACAAAAACCCCGAGCGACCCTATCCAGAACGGGTGGTGTACATGAATAATATCCGGCTTGAACGCTTTGACCTTTTTACGTACGGCGCCTGAAAAAATATTGGCAAATCGAAACTCGCTTTTTTCACCAAAAGAGAATAACGAAGGCATACGCACCACATTCTCTTCTTTTTCTGCTGCACGTTGATAGCGCGGTGCAACAACCAGAACTTTGTCCTTAAGCTGCACCAGTCCGCTTCGTAAGCGTTCGATAGAAATAGGCACGCCACCAATAAAGGGCAAGTAATTGTTGGTAAACATAGCCACCCGCATGGTTTTCTTAAGCCAGGGCTCTGGGTCAATGTCGTAGTCCGGGTAGTACTCTTTTCCGACAAACACAGCGTTATAGAGCTTGGTGCTAATAACCAGGAACAAACTGACTAAAAGAATAAAGTTGAGGTAACCCACATAAAACAGGGAGTGAATAAAGAACCACAGACTTTCCAGTTGCTTCAAAATGGGGTGCTGACCAACTTCCAGCTCTTCAACCGAATGCTCGACGGAACCATCGGCGCTCACGGTCACTTTCACATAGTGATAAAAGCTTTCATCCTGGTTCAGTACCAGACCACCTGCACCACCGGTTGTTATGTAAGGTATGCCGTTATGTTCTTGTTCCGAATAGATTGAAATGTTTGATGAAAACACCCGGTCGACACCAAAGTTTTCCAGCGTCTGCAGCAACGCGCTTCTGAATTCAGCAGGCTGTAAAAAGTCGTCATCCTCGGCCAGAAAAAACGCTTCTTCCGGCTCCAGAGGTGGGTGGCCAATAAAAACAAACCGATGCGTCGATTCATCCGCCTTAAGAGTGTCGGTTAACCACCGTAACTGCCACTGCCAGGGGGTTTTTTCAGTGCTGTCGAGGAAGATAAAACGGCTGTCACCGGCGGTAAAGCTGAAAAAATGAGGCCCATAGTGATCATAAAAACGAAAGCTGCCAAACTCTTCGTATTCGTTGTTACCAAAGGTCAATAAATAAGGCATATCCAAACGGGACAGAGTACCCCGTATTGCCCGGTATTTGTCCTCTCCGCCGCTGCTAACAGCATTTCCTGCGGACACGAGAAAGTCGACATTGGCATCGTTCAGCATTGGAATAATGCGGCGTTCAAAAATGCCTACCGAATTATTGATGTTACCAACCACCGCAAAACTGTAACTGTCTTGTCCTTCCAGCCTGGCGCTGATAGCTGCAAGCTGATCTGTATGCTCTGCCTCGAATTCAGAAGTCACCAGGTTCAAATAAACTTTATAGCCAATAAGGCTGACAACTATGGCTATATTTAAGTAGAACAGGGCTTTTAATAATTTCTTTTTATTCATTGTATGCCCTGTGTTTTGGCCGAGTTAACTAAGTATCGTTGTAAAATAAACAGCCCCAACAGCATGCCCAAATAGATGGTTAAAAAGCGCCAGCTGAAGGTAACCAACAGCAAATGATTTTTAGCTAAGATGTCACTGAAAAAGCTACCGAAAACGCCTTCAGAAATACCGGATGCCCCCGGGGTTGGCGCAAAGTACATTATAAAAGTTGTGACAACCAACAGTCCCAGGCTTATCAAATAATTTACATCGTATCCCAGCCCCCACATCAATAATGCCGGAAAACTGAACAGACTGAGCAGGAAAATAAAGGTAAATAACACGGACAGTAAAATAGCGACTTTCGAGCCACGACAATATTCGGAAAAACTATGAGAAAAGCGCAGCATCTCGCGTCGCGTTTTATACTGCCAACGCAGATGACGCTCCGGGCTAATCAGTTGCAATTTATGTATGCCCTTACAAAGGAAACTTAAGGGTCCAATAAGCCAATGCGCTCTGAGTAAAACGACGGCGAAAAAGAGCAGGTACAGTACAATAAATACCGCTAGTGCAGTACCAATATCGCTAATAATCGCTTTGTCCTGCAAAGGCTCCAGCGTTAACAAAAATACCGGCGTCAGTGAGAAAATAAAGAAAATAGCCAGTACCGTGCGAATCGTCGTGGCCGCTGTTGCCTTACCAATAGGCACGCCGTGTTCGTGCAGAAACCAAACTTGAGCAAAGCCGCCGCCGGTCGCCATAGGCGTAATATTGGAAAAGAAAATATTGATAAAAACCAGTTTTGCCATGGCTTTCTTAGGTATCCGGTAACCCAGAGCCCGCAGTGTGTAGTATAGACGTAAGCCATCAGCGGAAAAATAGATAAGCAAAAGCAAGACAGTAACGCTGAGTACTTCCGGGGCGAACAGACGAAAATCAAAGGTTAAACTACGACCGGAGAAATGATCATAAATGGCATAAAAGCCAGCAACCGTAAGCAAAACAAACAGCACACTAAACAGCGCTAAACGTTTCCAGGAGGCTTTGTATTGCTTTTCTTCTTCCACTGAAGCGGTCATTTTCTGCTGTCTACTCCCTACAAAGCCTAATGCTTAAGGATTATGGAGTTGTCCCGGTGGGATGTCAAAACCGTTGAGTCCATAAAAAAGCCCCCAAAGCGGGGGCTGAAAACTTAACCAGGGAGTTACAACCAATCATTTGTTAAGTCGTGCTGTAGCTTACTTACCCAATATGACAGTTTTTAGATTTCCCTGTTTTATTTCGATGACAGCTACTTTTTCCTCTTAATAAGCTGGCATTAAGAACACTTCACGCACGCAGTTACGCGGGTTAGCGTTTATTGCGTAAAGTACTGCATCGGCAACATCATCGGGGTCCAGCTTATCCGGTTTGGGTTCATCAAAGAACGGCGTATTGACCATACCCGGTGCTATTGTTGTGCAGCGACCATTCCACTCTTTCATTTCTTCAGCTAAGTTCTGAGCGAAACCGTGCACAAACCATTTGGTGGCACCATAAACAGAACCTTTAAGCGTAATGCGCCCGGCAGCTGATCCTGTCATTAGAAAATGACCGGTAGTTTTGCGCAAGTGCGGTAAGGTCAGTTTCGCGGTATACAGAAGCCCGTTGATATTCACATCAACCATTTGCTTCCATTCTTCCGCGTCGCCTTCTTCAGTACCTGGTGTTGAAACACCGGTTCCTGCATTTGCGAACACAGCGTCCAACTGACCAAACTTATCAACGCCCTGCTTTACGGCCTGCTCAAGCTCGTCAAAGTTACCCGCATCGGCGGCAACACCAATGGCGTTATCAGAGCCAAACTCTTCAACCAGCGCATCCAACTTGTCTTTCCGTCGCGCCGTTAATATTAGCTTTAACCCTTCTTTTGCCGCTTTGCGCGCCGTGGCTTCACCGATGCCGCTTGAGGCACCGGTAATTAATAGTACTTTCGACATGCTTCCTCCTTAAGCTAAATCAAAGCGGTCAGCATTCATAACCTTAGTCCAGGCTTTCACGAAGTCTTTTACAAACTTCTCCTGGTTGTCATCCTGAGCATACAGCTCTGAATACGAACGCAGGATTGAGTTTGAGCCAAAGACTAAGTCAATGCGGCTTGCTGTCCACTTCAGTTCGTCGGTTTTGCGGTCACGAACTTCGTAGTGATCATCCGCTTTTTTCCAGACATTGTTCATGTCAGTCAAATTAACGAAAAAGTCGTTAGTTAACGTACCAGCCCGGTCAGTAAATACGCCGTGCTTAGACTCACCGTAGTTCGCACCTAAAGCACGCATGCCACCCACAAGAACCGTCATTTCTGGTGCCGTTAAGCCCATCAAATGGGTACGATCCAACATCAGTTCTTCGGCCGGTACCGCGTAGTCCTTCTTCAGGTAGTTACGGTAACCGTCATGCAATGGCTCTAACGGCTCAAAGCTTTCCACATCGGTTTGCTCGTCGGTTGCATCGCCACGACCCGGCGCAAACGGAACCGTTAGGTTATAACCGGCATCTTTTACCGCTTTTTCAACCGCTGCCGTACCGCCAAGTACAATCAAGTCGGCCAGGCTGACTTTCTTATCCAGGGTAGACTGCAACTCTTCCAGTACGCGAAGGACTTTATGCAGTTTTTCCGGCTCGTTACCATGCCAGTCTTTTTGCGGCGCTAAGCGAATGCGTGCGCCATTTGCGCCACCGCGGAAGTCCGAACAACGGAAGTTACGTGCACTGTCCCATGCGGTAGAAATCAGCTCGTAAGACGTTAACTCTGTGTTCAGTAACTTCTCTTTTAAATCAGCAACTTCTTGTTCGCTTAAGGTGTAGTCCACTTTCGGAATCGGATCCTGCCAAATTAGGTCTTCTTTCGGCACATCCGCGCCTAAATAACGGTCTTTAGGCCCTAAGTCACGGTGCGTCAGTTTAAACCAGGCACGAGCGAATACGTCGGCGAAGTACTCAGGATCTTTGTAGAACTTCTCGGCAATTTTGCGATAGTCCGGATCCATTTTCATGGCCATATCAGCGTCAGTCATGATTGGGTTATGACGAATGGACGGGTCTTCCACATCGACCGGTTTATCTTCCTCTTTAATGTCGATAGGCTCCCACTGCCAGGCGCCAGCCGGGCTTTTCTTCAGCTCCCACTCGTAGTTAAACAACAGGTAGAAGTAGCCGTTGTCCCACTGCGTTGGGTTTGTCGTCCAGGCACCTTCAATGCCACTACTCATGGTGTCGCGGCCCACACCTTTACCACCGCTGTTGCGCCAGCCAAAGCCTTGCTCTTCAACATCTGCCGCTTCCGGCTCAGGACCTAAATTCTCTTCTTTGCCATTACCGTGACATTTACCCACAGTATGACCACCCGCAGTTAGCGCACAGGTTTCTTCGTCATTCATTGCCATGCGCTTAAAGGTTTCGCGTACGTCTTTTGCGGTACGAAGCGGATCAGGATTACCGTCAACGCCTTCCGGGTTCACATAAATCAAACCCATTTGCACTGCAGCCAATGGGTTTTCAAGCGACTCACGCTCGTCATCTGAACTGTAGCGGTTTTTAGTTTCCGCCAGCCATTCTTTCTCGCTACCCCAGTAAGTATCTTCTTCAGGATGCCAGATGTCCTCACGGCCGCCGGCAAAACCAAAGGTTTTAAGACCCATCGACTCGTAAGCCATATTACCAGCCAGAATAAAGAGATCAGCCCAGGACAGTTTGTTGCCGTACTTTTTCTTAATTGGCCACAATAAGCGACGTGCTTTGTCTAAGCTTACGTTATCCGGCCAGCTGTTTAACGGCGCGAAGCGTTGGTTACCGGTGCCACCGCCACCGCGACCATCGGCTAAACGATAAGAACCTGCGGAGTGCCACGCCATACGAATCATTAAGCCACCATAGTGACCCCAGTCAGCCGGCCACCAGTCCTGGCTGTCGGTCATGAGATCTTTCAGGTCCTGCTTTAACTCTTCTAGATTAATTTTTTTGAATTCTTCCGCGTAATTAAAGTCGTCATCCATTGGATTCGCTTTGGTGTCGTGCTGGCGCAGAATTTCCAGCTTTAAGGAGTTTGGCCACCAGTGCGTGTTCGTTTTTTTCTCAGATGTCATGCTACCGTGCATGATTGGGCATTTACCGCCACCGCTTGAACTACTCATTATGCCTTCCTTATCTCTGTGCTTAAATTTGAATAACTGTTATCTATAGTTATAGCAACGCTCAGCCATTTACTCCAAGGCAAGATACCGTTTGCTTTGATAGGTTTTATAGATACAGATTAAATAAGAGGAAGGATCGGTCAGCCTCGCAGTCTTGCTAACCACTATTTGACAGACATCACTAGATTACCCGGAAAGAGCGTACACATATAGAATCGCTGCAACGAGACTTAAACTGCTACGGACCGCATGGAGCCGCCCCCATTTAACCAATAACCGATGAGTCTCTGTCACTGACAGACTTCCTTCCGGCGAAAGCAGTTGCTTATTGGTCGGCATGATAACGATAAAGGTAAAAGGAACGACAGAGAAAACGAGTACTGCTCCAATATACCAGAGCAATGAGTCGCCGCTTAGCGCAACAATTAGCCCTGAAATAGCGGCTACCAGTGCCAGCGAAGCTTGCATAACAGCCGCACGGCGGTAACTAGGCCCAAAAACGGTTGCCGCTAGTTCAGTGCCACACTCTAACCGCGCAGGATGTTCGGCAAAATTAATATAAATGGCTGCACCCGCAAATAATGCGCAGGATAGTACTGCGATAATTTCAAAAATATACATTAATAAGACACCTTAATTACTGGCGCATTTATTAACTAACTTACTTTCTAACATGCAGTAGTTCAACAACCCCATGATAACTCTAACTTAACTGTCCAAGTTTCCCTGCGGCATAATCCGCTTCAATCTGTTCAATGTCACTTTCGGTGCTCATGACAAACGGGCCTTTTTGAACAAACTCTTCTTTTACCGGCTCAGCGGAAAATAAAACAAATTTGATATCGGAGGAGGATTGATTTGCCAGTTCAATGGTACTGCCAAGTGATGCTGACTGGTTACCTATCGCTAGTGCCTGTCCGGACGGTAGCGTCACGCTGCGGTCAGATACCCTTAACTCTAGTGAACCTGACACGGCATACAACCAGGCGCTCTCGCCTGCGTTCAAACGATGAGAGAAAGATGAGCCAGAAGTAAGACTGCCATCTAAAATAGTCATTGGTAGTGCTGGCGAGTCTTCACTTTTCACTCCGTTGCTTTCCCCAAGCATGACTCTAACGCGAGCTCCTGCTTCCTGAATAACCGGTACCTTACTGGCCTTAACATGAAGCGCCTCGGGCGAGCTGGGCTTTAGCCTTGTCGGGAGGTTTACAAACACCTGCAAACCGTGAATTTTAGATCCATTTCTTGGCGACTCGTCGTGCACAACGCCAGAGCCTGCTTTTAACCAGTATAAATCTCCGGGTAATAGATCGAAGTCATTGCCTAGCGTATCGCGGTTATGAAATTTTCCTACGGTATCTTCAAACAGAAGTGAAACTGCGGATAAGCCTGCATGCGGGTGAGCTCCAAAGGTCGGCTCTACCATTGTATAATGATCAACCATCACAAGTGGATCCATTGCGCCCGAAAACGCCTTCTCTCTGAAGCTTTTCGCTTTGAAGCCTCCACCAACATCCAGCGGCTTACCTTCGGTGACCTTCGTAATTGAAACTTGCTCATTCAATGCTTCAGAAAATGTCTTTCCGGTTCGGTTTTCTGGTCGGTTCATTTTTGTATCTCCCAACATTATATTCGCTACTCAATAGGATTTAACTCTAGCAGTAGAACAATAAGAATCTCCACAACCAAGAAATGAAACTTTCATTCTATATTTAGAACGATAAACTAATAATAACGGAGCCCTGCTACTTAGAGAAAACTGTGATGATTGATTTAAATGACTACTTTTACTTTGTCCATGTGGTCGAAAAGCAGGGCTTTTCAACAGCTGCATCGGCGCTCAACATGCCAAAGTCCAGGTTGAGCCGTCATATAAAACAACTCGAAGAACGCCTTGATAGCAAGCTCATTCAACGTACCTCCCGGCAGTTTAAAATCACCGATACGGGACGGCTTTTTTACCGCCACGCCAGAGCTCTGTTAGATGAAATGGAGATGGCTGAAGCTGCCGTTCAAAGCACTAAAAAGACGCTTAGCGGAACCGTAAAAATAAGCTGCTCGCTTGGTGTGGCTCAGTTCGCTGTAAAGCAATTGCTTGTCGAGTTTTTGAAAGAAAATCCAAAGGTAAACCTGGTGCAGCAAGTAACAAACCAGACCGTCGATTTAGTCTCAAATGGGATTGATATCGCCATTCGTGGGCATATTGATCAGCTTCCCGATTCAAGCATTATTCAACGACAGCTAACTACCGTGTCGTGGCAGTTGTTTGCAAGCCCTGCATACATTGAGTCACACGGCGCACCCTCCTCGCCTGACGACTTACTCAAACAAAAAAGCCTTAAAATGGGTTGGCAGTCTACGTCAGGTATCTGGACTTTGGAAAATCAGGAAGGGCTGGAAATAACCGTTCCCCACAGGCCTCAGCTATGTAGCGATGATATGAGTACTCTGAAAAAAGCTGCAATAGATGGGCTAGGTATTGTCAGCCTGCCGGCTTACACTTGCCGAGATGCAATTAATACAGGATTATTGACCCGCGTACTACCGAACTGGACAACCGGTAAAGCTAAGCTCAGCCTGTTAACCTTGTCCCGCCGCGGACAGCCACCTGCTGTACAGGTATTGAGCGACTATCTTGTCAGTAACTTACATGCTCACATTGGTGACCAGTGACAATTCCTATTTCCATTCTGAAAAGCTAGCCTTACTAAAAACGCTACGGTAGCATGTCGGTATGCTTTGTACCTTATGCTCCTCGGCCTCAGAACCCTTCTGTGAAGATAAAAAACGCCAGTACTTCCGGTGCACTGTCTGCGACATGGTTTTTGCAGACCCGCAGGCTTACTTGCCGCAGGACGAAGAAAAAGCCATTTACGACTTTCATCAAAACGACTCTCACGACACCCGCTACCGGGAGTTCTTAAGCCAAATTTCAATTCCTTTATTAGAAAAGCTATCAACTGGCATGACTGGTCTTGATTTTGGCTCCGGGCCGGGGCCTACACTTAGTTTTATGCTTGAGGAGCACGGCATGAAGATGTCTATTTACGACATCTTCTACGCGCCGGACAGCGGACAGTTGAGCCGTCAGTATGACTTTGTCACCTGCAGCGAAGTTGTTGAGCACTTTAATGAGCCGGGCAAGACATGGCCACAGTTAATAAGCTTAGTAAAACCTCAAGGGTACATAGGCGTGATGACCTGGATGTTTACAAAGAAAACAGCTGAGCAATTTAACCAGTGGAGCTACAAAGGTGACCCGACCCATGTCAGCTTTTACACGCCTGAAACCATGCAGTGGATAGCACAACATTTTCAACTGAAACTTGAAATTATCAGCGAACAGGCCATTTTATTTAGAAGGGACTAACAACGGAGGGCGACTATGAACTACGAATGCGTACACGCGGACATTAGCCAGCAAACCGATATTGATGCCGTAGTTAACGCCGCTAATGCAGAGCTCAAACCCGGTGGTGGAGTTGCCGGTGCAATTCACCGGGCAGCGGGCCCTGAACTGGAAAAAGCAACTCGCTCACTGGCTCCCATTGAACCCGGTGAAGCCGTCATCACCGACGGGTTCAATCTTCCTAATCGCTACATTATCCATTGCCTGGGGCCCGTTTATGGCGTCGACACACCCTCAGATAAGCTGCTGGCAAATTGCTATCGTAATGCACTGGATTTAACCGATAAGCATCAAATAGAGTCTATTGCTTTCCCGGCGCTGTCAGCCGGAGCCTTCGGTTACCCTTTTGAGGCAGCAACTAAAGTGGCTCTGGACACAATTAGGCAGCACGTTGAAAAGCTGAGCCATCTGAAGCTTGTGCGCTTTGTGCTATTCAGTGACGAAGAGTTTGCCCATTATCAACGTGCGCTGAGAAAGTAGTCATTATTTGAAAATCACACCGGCATCTTTGAGCTCTTGCCGCTCAGTATCTGTCATAGCTTCCCTCTATTTGGTGCCTTTGTCATAGAGTCTAGACAAGATAAACGGGTTTATGTAGTTACTAATCAGGATTGTCTAAGCGGGCTACTTCGGCGTACCAAACATAATTTTGTCGGCGTTGTTAGCTAAAGCAATGATCATAGTCACAGCCCAGGTTCCCAATATCCACCAAAAGGTCGGCCAGGACATCCAGGTAAGATCAAGAAACAGTAAGTCGAAAACCCAGACAATAAATGCCGCAAATAAGATAGAAGGCAAAAATACGACGAAAAGAACACAAAGGGCTAAAGGTATGGTGCCCAGGGTTTTCATCCAGTTTAATAAAGAGGACATAATGGCTTTTGTTTAATGAGAGTGGATTGAAAACTACATTGAGTTGGGGGAGATATCAACTCATCACGCATTTTTTCTGAACCAATCTATACTTCGCTTCGTCTCTCTACTGAGTTACAGGCAATAAAACAATGACTAATAAGGCATCAACTCATGAAGATAGAGCAAGTAGAGGTACTCGTTCTAGCAGCACAAGAAGGTAAACGCGATGCTCTGGAATTGCTTTATCGTCATTTTTTTACGCCGATGAAGCGCTACGCATTGATACGGGTTCACCAAACAACAACGGCGGAAGACCTTGTACAAAACGTCTGGCTCAAGGTCGGTAGACGATTGCAATTTATGCAGGATGTTCGGGTTTTTCGGAGCTGGCTTTATAAAGCGTTGCGGTGGGAAATTATCGACTGGGCACGTCAGCAGCGTAATGCGAACTTCGAAGAGCTTAATGAATCGAGTTTATTCACAGAAGATTTACGGCCAGAGGTTTTGGATGTAGCTCCTCTTTTGGCGGGCCTGAAACCCAACGAACGTGAAGTTATTGAACTGTTCTACCTGAGTGAATTGTCGGTTAACGAAACAGCGTTAGTACTCTCTATAGCGCCTGGCACAGTCAAATCAAGATTGCATAGCGCACGAGAAGAATTGCGTCATAGATACTTAAACGAGGGTAATAAGCCATGAGCACAAACAAAGAAGTTAACGAACAAATAGAAAAAGATCTGTCCGCGCAAGCACAGGAACTGGATAAGTTAATGGGCACTGGCGAAGGCCTTACCGGCTACTTAAAGCAAGGGTTTAAGTACGACATAGGCTGGGTTGTGAAGGTTGCTTATGGGCTAGGCGCTATATTTACGGTATTGCTATTGTTTTGCGGGTATCAGTTTTTTACAGCAACACCGGACAACGAATTGTTCTGGGGCGTGCTTCTCATATTAAGTTTTAACGCTCAGGTTGCTACAAAGCTATGGATTTACATGCAAACAAACCGTAACCATACCGCACGTGAAATACGCTTACTTGAGTTACGTTTAAAGTCTACAAGTAACGGATAATAAACGGGGTGGCTAACCACCACCCCATAATAGGTTACTTTTTAAAGTCCTGACTGGCGGCTTTTATTGCCGTTGCCAGCGACTGAGTTGCTGATTCAAGGCCGGTACTAATGTCAGACCATGCGTCCTCGCTGGACTTTTTCAAACCTTCCAACTTATCTTCGGCCTTGTCTTTCAGCGCTTCAAGCTCGTTAATCTTCTCTTCATACTTGATTTGAGAGTCAGCCTCCGACTGTTTCGCTTTAGCCTTCAGACGATCAATCTCAGCCTTCATCTCTTCAATTTTTGCTTCGTGCTTCTTTTCAAATGCTTCTTTATTGTCCATTTCCACCTCCAAGTCTTCCTTTTTACTCACTTGCTGACTAATGGGTATGGTTTAAAAAGCCAAAACGATCAAAGTCCTCTGTGTTCTAGAGCAATGTATGAACGATATTGCTTACATTCCTGACGGCCGCTTATTTCTTCCGGGAATGCTCGCGCCAGATCCGAAAGCGCGTCACTATGTACCAGACAAGACCACCGATAAACATGATAAGAGGAACAATATTAATTTCCTTGCTCTGCTGGTAATCGTCAGAAGTTAGGAAAAACCAGAGCACACCAATAATCAGAATAACGATTGCCAGTACCCCTTGCACCTGCAAGCTTTTCGATGTGTTTTCAGTGGTAATTTTGCTTTCTCCAGGCTGATCGTTTTCACCCGGTTGCTCTTTTTGTTCTGAATTTTCGGGTTTCACGTAGCCACAAGCCGGGCAGCTGTATTTATTATCCAGAACCTCATCTTCACACTTTGGACATTTCTCAAATGCCATTGAAGCACCTCTCTGTTTTCTTGCGGAATGTTCACTCTTCAGTGTAGTCAAAAGACGAGAAAACAGCGGTACTATCTCGCATCGCTGTTCGCCCCCTAACCAAAACCTGTTGCTGATAATTTTTCAGATAAAGACACCCTCCTGCGGGTGAACATTGTTTAATTTCAATCGGCTGATGTGCGTAACTCTTTGGGTATTGGTTTCTGAGGTAAGCGGCAGCCTGCACACAGGCCGAGCCTGTAGCTGCATCTTCAGCCTCTCCGTACTGCGGCGCAAAGTAACGCAGTTGTACCGCACCTGACACCAACCGGTAAATGACAATTAGAGCTCGCCGGCTAAACTGGCATAATGCACCGCTATTTACACTCAATTGTGTCAACGGCTGGCTAAGTTCCAGCAACACATAATCGTTACGACCACCACAGTAGCAGCCATTAATAACTGGCTGACTTATAAGTCGTCGCCAAAACCTAAAGTTACGCAACGGTCTCTGCGTTAAAGGTTTATCAAGGTAGTAAGCCGATTTATGGTCAAACCCTAGCTGTATTTCACCTGAGGGTGTCAATAAAAGCTCGTTGGTGGGTTTCGTCTTTAGTTTCTCGTTTATGTACGCAGCAACCGCGAGGTTACCCGACCCACAGCGACGTACCTGTCTGCCATAATTTAAAAACTGAGCCTGAAACGCTCCCGAGCCGCCACTCATCAGAATTAGATTTGGAACTCTTTGATATTGCGAAGGCGTTTCGGACCACGCGGGTGCCGGGCGATAAGCTATATGATGCTGATTGCCCAACGCCTGCGGACCATAAAAGACATCGACAGTACAAAGTTTTGGCATAGCAGACACCGATTAGTCCCGAACTTTGTCAGCATTGTGTAATAGCATAATCGCGAAGATTCCGTCAGGCGCCAGCCATATCTTTTCGCGCTTCCAGCCTGCCGAGCTTGCTAACCGGTCAAACTCTTCGGGGTAATATTTATAGGAGTTTTCGGTGTGAATGGTTTCACCCTCCTTAAACTGGAAGCTTTCACCGGCAACTTCAACCTCCTGCCGGGTACAACTGCGCAAATGCATTTCTATACGGCCCAGTTCCTGATTATAAATGGCTAGGTGCTCAAACTGATCGGGATGAAAGTTAGCATCAAGTTCTCGGTTCATTCGGGTCAGAATATTCTTATTAAAACGTGCGGTAATGTCTTTGCTGTCGTTGTATGCACGCTCAAGCATTTGCTCGTCTTTTTTGGTGTCTACTCCCATCAGCATATAGCTTTCTTTACCAAGGGTTGTGCGAGCGCTACGCAGAAACTCGCAGGCCTCTTCAGGCTCAAAGTTGCCTATGGTAGAGCCTGGAAAAAAGCCCATTGAAGTAGCCTGAGAAAGCGCCAGCTCTATTGGTTGGGTAAAATCCCCTTGAGCAACTTTAATCTGTAATTTGGGGAAGGACTCGGCAAGGTCGGCTGAGGCGTTTTTGAGGTGTTCACCCGAAATATCAATCGCGACAAACTCCGTTATCACAGGTAACTTTTTTAGCAATGGTTTTACTTTATGCAGCGACCCCGCCCCAAACTCGACCAGTTGAATGTTATCGAGAGACTTTCCCGAAAAGTACTGTTTTAATTCCCCGGCGACATCGGGCAACATTCCGAGCTCAGTGCGGTAGGGATAGTATTCATCCAGCTGACAAATTTGGTCAAAATACTCTGACCCCTTTGCGTCATAGAAATACTTGGGTGGTAGCGTTTTTTGAGGCAAGCGTAGCCCCGCCAGAACATCCTGCAAAAACCCATGGTTCATAAAACATCCCGATTTTTGATTTTATTTGGCCAGACGCAGACTGCTAAATTGCCAACGCTGATGCGCGTAAAAGAAATTCCGGTAGGTTGAGCGTATTTGTTGCTCAGCAGTAGCGCATGAACCGCCACGCAGAACCCACTGGTTAGCCATAAACTTCCCGTTGTACTCAGCCAACGCCCCTTCCGGCGTTTTGAATCCCGGATAAGGAATAAACGGACTTTGCGTCCACTCCCAGGCATCGCCGAACATTTGATTGAGGCCCTCATTAACGGCGACTACCGGCTGCGGCAGTAACTGGTTTTGCTCCAGAAAGTTACCGCAACATTCAACCGACTGCGCCGCATGCTCCCATTCAAACTCTGTTGGTAAACGGCAACCGCACCAGCGCGCAAAAGCGTCTGCTTCGTAATAGCTAATATGGCAAACCGGAGCATTTAGATCTAAAGGTACACGGTTACGGCCCGTCACAGTAAACCACTGCTCACCTTCACGATGCCAGTATAAAGGCGCTTGCCAACCTTCCTGTTGCGCTGTTGCCCAGCCGTCCGAAAGCCAGAGTTTTGGACGTTTATAGCCGTCGTCAGCCATAAACTCTAACCATTCTGCGTTAGTCACCAAGCGCTCACACAGACTAAACTCCGGCACAAATACCTGGTGCCGGGGTTGTTCGCAGTCATAGGCAAAGGATGACTCCGCATCGGTACCGATAAAAGATAAGCCACCTTCAAAATGGACAAATTCAGGGTTTCCTGTGCTACCGGAATCAGGCGAAGATGCTACTGCATTGGTATCCGGCCCCAGCGCATACGGATTAAGTGACAACGCATGTTTAATATCGGTTTGTATCAGTTCCTGATGCTGCATTTCGTGGTGCAAGCCAATGGTAACCGCCGGCCCAATTTCAGCAGAGTATGACTCCAGTAACACCTTCATGGCGTCATCAACATGCTTCCGATAATTCACCACTTCTTCTAACGGCGGCCGTGACAACAAGCCCCGTTGCGGACGCGGATGTCGCTCGCCTACCGTTTCATAATAAGAATTGAATAAGTATTGATAGGCATTGTTGTACGTTCTATAACCCGCTAAATGCGGTTGCAGTAAAAAGGTTTCAAAAAACCAGGTGGTATGCGCGAGATGCCATTTCGCCGGACTGGCATCGGGCATCGATTGCAGCATCATATCTTCTGCACTTAAGGCTTCGGTCAACCTCATTGTTTGCGCACGCACCCGCTCATACTCCGCTATTAACTTGTCGTTCGGCAAACTCTCATTGTCGAAAGGCTGCGCAATACTCGGCATTAGTCTGGCCTCCTGTACTTCAAATAGGTTCGATAGGTGTCGACCTCTGTGCTATGAATTTCAGTATGGCAGTTTTGATTTCGGTTGCCAGTACGGATAACGCAAACCTGCCTAAGGCGCTATAGCAATACTCAGCTGCCGCTTTCGGACATAGCTAAAAATTTATAAGGTTGCTACTATCATTCGAGCTAAAAACAATCATCAATGTGAGCCTAATATGCTAAAAGCCCTTTCCTTTTGTACTGCCCTGTTAAGTATGGTGTTATTGCAGGCCTGTTCTCCGGCAACTCAGGACACCGAACGCATGGCTTCACACCATTTAACACTGTCCGAAGCAAATAAACTGGTGGAGCTACCACTACATTGTGTCGAAACACCTTACCCATACAAAACTGGAGCGGTACTGGGCAGCGCTGCCGATTTAAAAGAGCCTTCCGTTCTTCATCCCGTTTTTTACGGCTGTTTTGACTGGCACAGTGCCGTTCATGGCTACTGGTCTATGGTCACTCTGTTACAGCAGCACCCCGATCTGGAACAGGCTGACGAGGTAAGAGCCGTTCTTAAACGCAACTTAACTGCAGAAAGCGTGGCACGTGAAGTGGATTTTTTCAGCAAAGACATTAATGACTCGTTTGAGCGCACTTATGGTTGGGCCTGGTTGTTAAAACTGTCTGACGAGCTTCACTCATGGGAAGATCCTATGGCCAAAGAACTGGCCGCTAACTTACAACCATTAGCCGATTTAATCGTTGAACGCTATATCAACTTCTTACCCCGGCTGGTCTACCCAGTGCGAGTGGGCGAGCATACCAACACAGCCTTTGGCTTAAGTTTCGCCTACGACTATGCTGTTAATCGTGAACACACTGAGTTGCAGCAATTAATCGCTCAGCGCGCTAAAGATTACTTTTTAGAAGATAAAAACTGTCCGATAAGCTGGGAGCCAAGTGGCTACGACTTTCTGTCACCCTGCCTGGAAGAAATAGGCTTAATGCAACGCGTCCTGCCAAAACAGCAATTTTTAACCTGGTTAGATGATTTTATGCCACAACTTGCCGATCCGGACTACAGCCTGACGGTAGGTAAAGTCAGCGACAGAACCGACGGCAAACTGGTGCATCTGGACGGTTTAAACTTCAGCCGCGCCTGGAACCTGTATGCGCTGGCTAACCAATACCCACAGTATGAGCATTTACGCGAAGTTGCCGATAAACATATGGCGCACTCCTACCCTAATCTAGTTGGCGATAGCTACGAAGGTGGTCACTGGCTGGGCAGCTTTGCTATTCAGGCGTTGAATCAGGCGCAGCAGTAGTTGTCAGAAAAATCCTTGGCTGCAACCAACCTAGCCGCGCAATAAAGCGCGGCTGTTTGTCTGTCTTTCCCCATCAACTGCGGATCAACCGACGTACATCACGGACAATTTCATAGGTTGCTATTAATGCAGCAGCCACCAGAACTGTCTGAGCACTTCGTTCGATAATGGCGATACCCAGTTCTTCCCTCAAAACTTCGACATTAATTTGTAACACAGGCGATAACATCAGCAACCCTGCCGAAACCAGTAAAAACGCAGCACTAACAGCAATGTTAAGCATCAACATATTGCGGGTCCATAGCCTTGTCCGTAACTGCCACAAACTATGTGCCGTAGCAATTGCAATAACCGGCGTAAACCAGCGTAAAATAGTCAGCGCTTGCTCAGCAAAAATACTCTGCGTACCACTGTCGGGCTGCCATAACGGATACCAAATCAACATCACTAAAAATAGTAATGTGGCTAGATCGGAAAATATATTCTGTAAACTAATATGCTGCCAACTTTTACCTGCGGCCGGGAGCTTCTCAGGGCTCCATTTGCAGATGCCTGGAACCTCTGCAGTTTCCTTCGTCCGAGAGCGGCTCATAACTGCAAAACCAATGGTAATTGTCGTAAACGCAAAGTAACCACTGGCCAGAAAATCGCTTGCTATGCCCTTCATGAATAGCAGCAAGCTCATTTCAGCACCACCAAGCCAGCGGCCCGTAATTTCAACGGTTGAAATCACAAACAACACGCCGAGCACCATATACAGCGTGTGCAAATACAAAGGCATAAGCTCCGCGGTTACCAGTGGCGTGGGTGGACAAAACTGAAGCGCCACCTTGCGCGGATGCCCCATCACTTTTAACAGTTCAGCCACCTCGGCGTCAGACACACTCCCTTGCTGCGATTCTAATGCGTCTATCTGATCAAGAATATTCGCCTTTAACTCGCGGCTAATATCATCGCGTTTCTTTTCTGGCAGCTCTCGCTGAACAGCGGCAATATAACGTTCTACCATATCCATTAGTGTTGCTCCTCATTGGTGTTCCGCAACAGTAGGGGGCCAATCGCGCTGTTGAGCGAGGTCCACTCCTGGGTTAATTGTTCTAATAGCTCTGCGCCCAGCGTTGATAACTGGTAATAACGTCGTTCACGCCCTTCTCCCTGCTTCCATTCACTATCGAGCAGCCCTTGATCGGCCAGTCTTCTAATAAGTGGGTATAACGTACCTTCATCAATATCGACGCCGGCACCTTGCAGCTGCTTACGTAGCGAATAACCATAATGAGGCTCGCGCAGAGATGCGAGTACCGCTAAAACCAAAACGCCACGGCGCAGTTCTAGCTTGAGTTTATCGAGTGGTGCAGTAGCCATAGTGAGTCCTTATTTATACTGTATTACGCACACTGTGTGAAACACAGTAAAATAAATACTAGGTGACATACAGTAACAATGCAAATAATAATGTCACTCGGGATATAGTCAGTGCTTGATACAGGCATTCGTATCTAGCCGCGTGATTTTAAAAAAAAAGAGCAAGCTTCGGGTCGTTGTCGGATAAACTGTTTTTTATGATGGTGGTATCTCAATTAATCGCGTGTAAAGGTGACGGTTATGTCTGACTATATCCGCATTGAAAAAGCCATGACCTATATGTCAGAGCATGTATCAAGCCAGCCCTCGTTGGAAGACGTTGCTGCCCATGTTCATCTCAGCCCGTTTCATTTTCATCGGATGTTTTGTAAATGGGCAGGCACCACACCGAAACGTTTCCTGCAGGCTTTAACGCTGGAACGAAGCAAACGAATGCTGAAAGAAGAAGGCTCTCTTATGGATGTTTCCCTCAGCATGGGCTTAAGCGGAGGTTCCCGACTGTATGACCACTTTGTGAAGCTAGAAGCCGTAACACCAGGTGAATACAGAAACGGAGGCCAGGGGATTACTATCCAATACGGAGTTAATGAAACTCCTTTTGGTAAGATATTTGTCGCAATGACCCCTCGAGGCGTATGCCGCATCGAGTTTTTGGGCTCCAGATCTGCTGATGAGATACTTGTAGATATAGGTAAAGACTGGCCTAAAGGCTCGCTCGTGCAAAATGACAACGCGACGAACTATGTTGCTAACGTACTGTTTAGTCGGTTAAAAGACGGGCAGTCTAACCCCTTGTCATTGCACGTAATGGGCACCAATTTTCAAGTCGCTGTGTGGCGAGCTTTGTTGAGGATACCATCGGGACAACTGGCCAGTTACTCCCAAATTGCCAATGCCTTGGGTTACCCTAAAGCGTCTCGGGCGGTTGGCAATGCTGTTGGCTCTAACCCTGTTGCTATGCTAATTCCGTGTCACCGTGTTATTCAAAAAAGCGGGGCTATAGGGGGCTATCGCTGGGGCTCGACGAAGAAAGAAATGATTCAGGCATGGGAACTCCTGCGCGGAGATCCGCTAAAATTATAATTGCAAAGAAAGGCTTGATTAGGTCCCAAAAAAAGCCCAGCATAAATTGCGCTGGGCTCTGGATAGCGTAATTAATTACGCTTTTTTACCAGGTGTTTGTTGAGGTTGCTTTTGGTCTTTTTGCTGACCAGGAGTAGCCTGTTTTTGTTCGCCTGGTTTGTTCGGCTTTTGTGAACCTTGGTTTTTTTGCGTATCCATTATTAACTCCTTAAAGAGTTTATCAGCATCATTCAATTATGACGCTATTTCGAAGTATAGATTGCTCTCAAAAGGGCGTCTGTTCGTTACCGCACATATAAGCGATTCAGTGTAACTATGGTCCAATGTACTTAAGTATATTTCTGACAGCATTTCTGGCCGCCACAATACTACCCGCTCAGTCGGAGTTTGTGGTCGTCGGCGCTCAGCAGATGGGTTATGACGTCTGGGCTATATGGTGGCTGGCGTCAATTGGTAATACGCTGGGGTCTGTGGTTAATTACGTTTTAGGCCGCTTTTTGGTGCAGTATCAGGATCGCCGCTGGTTTCCGTTCAAACCAAAATCTCTCGCCCGTGGTCATCGCTGGTTTGAACGCTTCGGTAAGTGGTCGCTGTTAATGGCCTGGGCGCCATTCATTGGCGACCCTCTCACCTTTATAGCCGGTATGCTGCGGTTAACCTTCTGGCAGTTTTTAATTCTGGTTTTTATAAGTAAGTCTGGTCGCTACGCTATTTTGCTGGGCATTACGCAACTGTTTTAACCCTTGGCGAACCATAAGTTGATAGTGCGTGATCTAATTGCACAACCTTTACGTTTTGAGGTTTTGAAACCAGAATTAATATTTACCAACACCTACTTAAGTGAGTTCTATATGAAAAAGTTTACTGGCTTACTGTTGGCTTTGTGCATCAATGGGTTAACCCTTCAAACTGCATTAGCCCAAGACGAAAAAACAGCGATGGTACCTTTGCCATCACTCGATGACTTTTCCAAAGGCGAAGATGGCTGGAGTTTCGGTCTGGGTTTGGGTGTTGAGTATGAAACCGCCTACGAAGGTTCGGACGAATTTGGATTGGAAATTCAGCCTGCCGGCGCCGTGCAATGGCGTAGCGGTGACAATATATTCTATTTTGCCGGTGAAGCCCTCGGCTGGCGTGGCGTTCGCTCTGAAAACTGGCTATTGGAGGCCACCATTGGCTTCGATGAAGGTCGCGAAGAGAGCGATTCAGACGACGGCCACCTGGACGGACTTGGTGATCAAGACGAAGGCGCAGAGTTCGTCTTCCAGGCCCGTCGTGCCCTCGATGCCGATTGGCGCTACTGGCTGGTCAGTCGTATCGTAGCAAGTGATGAAGGCAACCTGGGTCTATTTGGTGTAGGCCGCCGCTTTGGTGACCAGCTCGACGGTACCGGCTCTGAAATTAATGTCGTTGCGACCTTTCACGACAGCGAATACGCCAACAAAGGCTTCGGTATTGACGCAGGCCAAGCTGCTGCATCGGGCTTACCGCAAACGTCAGTGAGTGGTGGATTACGCTCAGTTGGCATCGATTATAACTATCGCCATTACGTTAATGATAATTGGCAGATCTATGGCGAAGCGTTGTTTGAATATTACAGCAGTGAAGTTCGCGAAAGCCCCATTGCTCGTAGTAATTACGAAGCTGAAATAGGCGTCGGATTTATCTACATATTCTAAGGAAAGTGAGCTCTATAACAGGGCTCACTTCGTTGTAGCAAAACACCAACCCTGAGTCGCTATAGTTTAAATCGCGCATAAAGCGGGTTGTGATCAGACACTTTACTGGTATCGATCGCTAGTGTTTCTTGCAGTTTGAGATCCCTATAAAAGATGAAATCAAGAGGATGCTGTCGGTAAGTCTTAACATGATGTGGGTCGACCATAATTGCTTGCCGAAGACCCACACTGCGACAGAACCGCAGCAAGCTTAGCCGGCGCTGGCGACTCCACACGTTAAAATCACCGGCCACAATCAGCGGTCCTTTATGTTCTAGTATTTCTTCTTTGATAAGCTCTATTTCTTGTGAAAACTGGCGCGCACGAACAAAGTTAATCGCGTGGACATTGACGACCAGCAGTGAGCCGCCCTCTGCCAGCGAATGATGAGAGAGCATGTAACTTTTATGGGTTGCGAACATGCCTTCGCGCTTGCTGCTCAGTCGAGCCTGAGCTTCTTTAAACGCATAACCGCTTGCCGTAAGAACACCATACACAGAGCGCCGGGTTTGCATATTCGGCGCTACCGCATAAGACCAGCTCGGCAGCAGCCAATTATTTTTTGCACTCAGCTTCACCTCCTGAAGTAACAAAAACAAACTCGGATAGTCTGTTAAAACGCTTGCTAAGGTATGCTGAAAATCTGGCTTCTCGGTCAGTTTTTGCGTATTCCAACACAGCACGCCAAACTCTTCCCCATGATGAATAGGGTGTTTGTGAATAAACTGCTGAGGAAACAAAACTTTGGGTTTAAGCACTCATCCGCCTTTTAATGTTGTAGTGCGTTATTAATGTGCAGTGGCAAGCTGAGTTTAGCTGATGAAACGTTAGTCTGGAAATGTTCGGTCATAGAGGGGGAGGATGAAAAAAAGAAAGCTAACCAGATGATATGCGTGTTTTCCGTAAACCAACGAATTGAGAACGGCAGCGAAGCGCTTTGGTCTGTCATGCGCGGTAAGCTTGAGCGTGCTGTTGATGACAGCATACTTAAATAAACGAGTTAAACTGGGTTTGAAGGTTTCAAATGTCCAAAAGCGTTACGCAGGCCATTGGTAAGTGATGCAGAAGTAGAGGCCTTAAATGCTCATTCAGGAGATCTAAGCGGCGTTACTGCATACTTGACTTTAGAGCCCTGCTCTTTTGTCGGTCGGACTGCGGCTTGTGCGAGCTCTGTCGTTGGCAGGTGCTCTGGTCAGCACCCCCCGTACCAGAGGATAACTGATCGTATTAATACCGAGCTACCCACTGCTGAATTTGTGACGCTGACATGACGCCAGCTTGTCGAGCCACTTCCTGACCGTTTTTAACGAACAGAGTTGTCGGAATACTTCGCACAGCATATTGTTGCGCTAAATGGGGCTCTTTTTCCGTACTTATCTTTAAAAATTGAGCGTCATATCGCATATTTGTAGCCGCCTGTTCGAAATGTGGAGCATATTGCTGACAAGGACCACACCAACTCGCCCAAAAGTCGACAACTAAAGGCATATCAGCATTCTGATGCGATCTAAACTCATCACTATTTACGACGATAACTTCACCGTTAAAAAGCGATGACTTACACTGGCCGCAAACGGCGCTCTCGTTTTTCTTATCGACAGCAATTCGGTTTTTCTTGTGACATGAAGGGCATGCAACAATCATTTTTTCAGTCATTCAGCTCGTTCCCAGTTATCTATCGCTCAGCGTGAACTATAAAGGTGCTATTTTACGTAAGTGTAATACGATTTTTAACGGATGTAAGACTTAGGTAATGTTAAATTTAGATTTTGCTAAACGAGTCATTATTGAAACGGTGAAACAGGAGTGGGTCGACAGCCCGGCTTCTGGTGTGCGTCGTAAATTATTGGAGCGTGAAGAGGCTGAGCGCGGTCGTGCGACCAGCATCGTTGAGTATACGCCAGGTGCGTCATTTAGCACTCATGAGCACCCACTGGGTGAAGAAATATTAGTGCTCGAAGGTGTTTTTTCTGATGAAAACGGTGACTACCCTGCCGGCACTTATATTCGCAATCCTCCGGGTAGCTCGCATGCGCCGTTTAGCAAGGATGGCTGCAAGTTACTGGTCAAGCTGCACCAGTTCCAGCCAACCGACACTCAAGCTGTACGCATTAATACCCATGAAGCTGAGTGGTTGCCCGGCCAAGGCGGGCTCCAAGTTATGCCATTACATAGTCATGGCACCGAGCACATTGCACTGGTGAAATGGCCAGCTAAAGAAGTATTCAAACCCCACCGCCACATGGGCGGCGAAGAAATACTGGTATTATCCGGCGAGTTCTGTGACGAACATGGTCGTTACCCCAAAGGTACCTGGATGCGCAGCCCTCACATGAGCATGCACCACCCTTTTGTGGATAGAGAAACCGTAATTTGGGTTAAGACAGGACACTTGGGATAAATAAGGTACTCATGAATTTTAGTAGCGGCTTAAAAAGCCCAACATAAATCGTGCGAGAACTTATCCTTATTTCGATAAGGGATTGCATAAACATCACCAGTGGCAGAAAGCCAGGGGCGAGCTCTCCCTTCTTCTCTTCCTATAAATCAGGTTAGATATAGTCACTATGTCCAACATCCTCTACTGACTGCATCACGTAGCGAATTGGCTCTTTGAAGTGCAGTTGCGATAGAGCTTCACGAATACGAGCTACATCATCAACAGAGCAAATTACTTCAGCCATCAACATGCCACGGGCGCCTCGTATTTGCTCGCCAACATCAAAGCGTTCGTGGTTGCGACTAAAACCGTCAATATCGTAGAGGCTAAAGCCGCTTAAATAGTCAAGTTGAATCAGGCAATCGACCAAATCAGCTTTTTGTTCGCGGCTAAAGTAAAGTTTTAATAACTTATTGAGCATCACAAGGCTTCCTGTTCACGAGTAAGTATAAAATGGGTAGCAATAGCAGCGTAGCCAGCGTTGCGGTAATGAGTCCTCCTATGACCACAACGGCCAGGGGCTTTTGCACTTCTGAGCCGGGACCACTGGACATTAACAACGGAATCAAGCCAAAAATAGCAGTAATGGCTGTGATTAAGACCGGCCTCAGACGGTCTTTTGCCCCTTCAATCACTAAGGTTTTAAAGTCAGAGAAATGAACTCGAGTCTGCTCGAAATGGCTCACCATGACGATACCATTAAGTATGGCAACGCCCATCAAGGCAATAAAACCAACCGATGCTGGAACGGACATGTACTCACCGCTTAGCCAGAGCGAAATCGCCCCGCCACTCAGAGCAAACGGAATATTCGTCAGCACAATCGTTGTCAGGCCAATCGAGCCCATCGAGCTAAACAGTAAAATAACGATTAACAGCAAAGCGACAGGGATAACCATCAACAAATTAGCACTGGCCCGCGCCTGGTTTTCGAACTCACCTCCGTACTCAATAAAATAGCCGGGATCAAGGTTTACGTTGGCGCTGACACGTTGCTGTAGTTCATTAACAAAACCAACGACATCGCGGTTTTCAACATTGCTGGTGATTAACGCGTAACGATTAGAATTTTCACGCTCGATAATCGCCGGACCGTGCTCGAAGGTGATCTCGGCAAGTTGCTGCAGTGCGACGGTTTCGCCGTTGTCGGTGACAATTGGCAAGGACTCGATGTTGCTGACAGAGTGATAATTGCCCGCAGGTTTTTGCGAACCCATCACAATCGGTGTGCGAATACGTCCATCCACGGCTTCGCTAACGGGAAAGCCGCTGAGTTGTGAAAGAATAAATTCACTAAAGTTTTGTTTCGTGACGCCATAAAAGCGCAGTTGCTGCATATTCGGGACAATACTTAAAAAGCGTGCGCCAGTAATAACACTTGCCTGAACGTCGACCGCGCCTTGCACTTGTTTGGCTTGCTCAACTACTCTATCGGTGACATTGGCAAGGGTATTCATGTCATCACCAAACACTTTAATCGAGACGTCGCCACTACTGCCCGTTAGCATTTCAGAAATGCGCATTTGAATAGGTTGGGTAACGTTAACGTTCATGCCAGGATAGCCTGAAACCACTTCGCGAATGGCATCAATCAGTTCTTGTTTGCTATCAAAACGCCAGCTGTCTTTAGGGTTAAGCTCCATGAACACATCGGTTTCGTTTAAACCCATGGGGTCTAAACCGAGTTCATCTGAGCCGGTACGGGCAACGATTTGCTTGATCTCCGGGATCCTAGCAAGCAGTTCACGCTCAACCTGTGTATCCAGTTCTATCGATTCTTGTAAAGAAATGGTCGGTGACTTTTCCAGTTGCACGATAATGTCGCCTTCATCCATGGTAGGCATAAAGATTTTACCGACCATGATAAAGCTGACTACGCTTAAGGCGAGCACTCCCGCAAAGCCCATCAGTGTGGCACTGCGACGTTTAATTGCGCCGGATAATATACTCTGATAGCGCGCTTGCATACGCTCAAGTGATTTATTGCGGCGAGCTTTGGGTCGCATTAGTAAAGAGCCTAAAGCAGGGATTAGCGTCAGCGAAGTCACTAAAGCGGCGGTGATTGCTATAACAATGGTCAAGGCGACCGGTGAAAATAACTTACCTTCCAGGCCAGTCAGCGTGAGTAGAGGTAAAAACACCAAAATAATGATCACAGTGCCGCTAACCACAGAGGGCGCCACGGACAGGCTGGCACGGTAAATTTTGTGCAGCAAGGGCAACTGTTTTTGTGAGTTTAACTCAGTCTCGATTTTTTCGGTGATCACTACCGACGAGTCCACAATCATACCGATGGCAATAACTAACCCGCCTAAACTCATCAAGTTCGCCGATAAACCGAGTAATTGCAGGCAAATAAAGGTGATCAGCGCCGCCACAGGGATCGATAACGAGACCAAAATTGACGCACGAACATTACGTAAAAAGAAAACCAGTACCGCTATAACTAACACGATGGACTGCATCAGCGCATCAGAGATTCCAGCTATAGCCGTGTCAATAAGGCCTTTACGATTATAGAACACGTTAATGTCAGTGTCTTTTGGCAGGCTAGGCTTTACTTGTGCCAGTTTTTGCTCAACCGCTTCAACCACCGCCGCGGCATTAGCCCCTTTTAAGCCGACCACCAGGCCTTCGACAGCTTCTTCGCCATCCTTGGTAATCGCGCCAAAGCGCGGTAGATAACTAAGCGCAACATCACCCAGTTGGTCTAGTCGATACACTTGCTGGTATTGGTTCGTCACACTAATGGCCGCCAGGTCGTCAAGCGCGACAATACGTCCGGTAACCCGTGCGCTAAACGTTTCGGTACCTTGGGTGATGCGACCTAAATTACCGACTTGGTTGGCATCAGCCAATGCATCCTTAATAGTTTGTAGCGAAATGCCAGCATCACTTAATTTTGACGCTGACGGAGTAAACTGAAAGGTTCTGACTTTACCGCCTAAATTAGTGACATCTGCTACCCCTTCAACCGTGCGTAATGTCGGCCGAATCACCCAATCTAGCAGGTGACGCTTTTGCTCCAGGCTCATGCCGGGGTTTTCTACCGTGAACATGAACATTTCGCTTAATGGCGTGCTCATCGGTGCCATACCGCCTTGAATACCGCCCGGCAGGTCTTTACTGACGGCAGCAAGTTTTTCCGCAACTTGTTGGCGCGCCCAATAAATATCGGTGCCTTCTTCAAAGTCGAGGGTTATCGAGGTAATACCGTACTTGGTGGTTGAACGCAGAATGGTTTGATTTGGTATACCCAATAATTCGGTTTCTAACGGGTGAGTTACCTGGTTTTCTACCCGTTCGGCAGCCATACCGGGGGCGCGTAAGATGACGTTAACCTGAGTCGGTGAAATCTCCGGGAAAGCATCCACCGGTAGTTGGCGAAGCGACTGGATACCGGCCGCTATTAACAGCAGAAAAGTAATAAAAACAAACAGACGATTTTTTAGCGAAAAGCTCAGTATGCGGCTAACCATTACTGCGCCCCCTCGTTTTCTGCTATAACCTTAAGTGCTGCGACAGAATGCGTTGCGATGATGTTCAGAGGTGTCGTTGATTGTACAAAGTAATGCTCGCCGCTTAAGCTTAATAGTTCGATAGGCTCAGCGTTAATTGTCGCATTTTCTATGCTAAAGATAACGGGTTGATCCTGCAGTGTGGCAATGGCACTGGCCGGCAGAAGATAGGCATTTTCTATTGTTGCCTGGGGTACAACGTTAACGCGTTGACCGATGGTCCAGTTGATATTTTCTGGTGGCTCGCTCCAAATTCGTACAAAGCCATTACGCACGGTTTGTTCGCGTTGGCTTACCCGCAGCTTTTGGCCGTTAATGTTTAGACTCGAGATACGTTTTGCCTGTTCTATCGGTACCTCGGCAACGATGGCTAAACGCGCATGAGCGATTAGCGTACCCAGCTGTTGCCCATTACTGCTGGTTCGCCACACTCCAGGCTCTGTTGCGATCAGTTGTGCAGACTGCTCAGCGGTTTGTTTTACCCGCCGCAGGACCACGTTAATTTCGTGCAAGGTGTCATTCAAGCTAATGTATTGCGTTAGAAACTGCTGCCACTCATCGGCGGCAATGGCATTGTTTTGGTATAACTTCTTTTTGCTCTGATATTGCTTCGCGGCAACATCGTACTGTTCTTGTAGCGTTTCAACACGGTGAAAAAAGTGTTCTACTGAGGGGCCATGTAGTTGCGCAATAAGGGTACCGGATTCAACCGCCTGCCCATCAACAACTTGATAGTCTACTGCTGCGTTTTCAAACGGGTTGGGCAGAGTTAAAACACTGCCTGGGGTCGTCTGGTAACTTCCTGTGACCGGTGCAAAAGCTACGTTATCTACATTCACTGCCGCTTGCGGGCGTAAATCGTAGTTACTTACCTGCTCGACAGAAATTGATTGCGCCGCTAACACAGTCGTTGTTGTCGCAAGCCCTGACAGAGCAAGTGCTATGACACTAACTATGGGATTAAGAGTAGCGGCGAGACGAGATAGGTTACAGCGTTTCATAAAGTCATTCCCTGTGCTTGGTTTAATAAGGCATTTGCCAGCTGTAGCTCTATCTGGCTTAGCTGCGCCGCTTGCTGATAGGACAACTGCTCGAGTAATCTCTCGATATACAAGCGAGTGTCAATTTGACCTTGTTGATATAAGTTGTCGAGCTGCTCGATGGCGTTGTGGCTTAACTCGGCATTTTGACGGTCACTTTGGTGCTTTTGTTTCAACTGCTCTAACTGGCTTTGCGCGTTAGCTATGTTGAGTTCAAGGCGGATTTGAGTCTGCCGGAGTGACTGGTTAAGCTCGCTTTGTTGCTGTTGCAACGCAACAAGTTCACTAGCATTCAGCGACTGTGAAAAATCGAGCGGAAGACTAAAGCCTAGTCCCCATTGGTTTTCACTTTGGTTGGGCGCGTCAATGTATTTATAGCCCGCGTTAATGCCCCAGCTTTTTTGCTCAGCAACGGTCTGTTGCGTAGCATTTAACGCTAATTGCCATTGCAGCTGAAGGGTTTGTAATGCTGGATGCGCTGCCGTTGAGGCGTGTGGACGAACAGATTCCTGTAGCGACAGTGGCACGTTATTAACGCCGGTCAGTTGCTGCCATACACGCCCGAGCTGCTGCAAGGCTATTTGCTTTTCTGCAACCTGGCTAAGCGCACGTTGGTGTTGTTGCTTCACTATAATACCGGAATAAGCTGGGCGTTCGCCGGCTTCCACTAACGACTGAGTCTGGCGCTGAAGCTGATGTAATTGAGTGGTAACTTTTTCGGCATAAGTGAGTTCAGCCTGTAGGCGCTTAGCTTGCCAAAAAAGCTCGCGTATGACGCCGCTGGCGGTTAATTCTAGCTGACGTTGTTGAAGCTGTTGGTAGCGTTCAACGAGTTTTTCAGAGCTGTTAACTAATTTGCGCTGCGCGGGGGATAAAAATTCCAGCTCTAATACCAGCTCTGTTTCGTTGGAGCCAATAGCATCATCGTTAGTCTGCCAATGCATCAGGGATAACCGTGGCGTCGCAGACAACCATTGTCGCCGGCTAAAATCGGTATCGATAAGAAGACCGTCTGTTTTGAGCCGTTCAACAGCGGATTCCAGCAATGTTTGCTGCGATAGGCTATCGCCCTTAGCCAAAGGGCTTAGCAAAAACAATGCACTAGCCAATAGGCTGAAAAATAAATTACCAGGGGTGGCGCGGAACAAAGACATCAAAGCCTCCATCGGTTAATATCATGGTGAACATTAAGGTTTTTAAGGCGTTAATGCATCGGGCGGATGTCCTAAGCTTAGTAGTTTATGGGGAATTTATGACAATTGACCGACTGTTAATGGTGATATTTTTATTAATTGCGTTTGCTAACGTCTCTGACGTGGTAGCCGATTACCATATGCAAGTGGCAACCTGGCATCTGGCCATTGAGGGAATTACTGTGGTCATTTCGATTGCGGCATTTATTGTCCTTTGGCGACGGGTATTGCGGCGCAATCAAGAACTGAAGCAGGTAAAAGTTGCGCTATCGCGACACCAGCAGCGTGAAAAGGAAAGCACAGCGAACCATGAGTCGGGAAAAGAACATGATAAATCGCCAGATTCTTATACCGCCGTACAGTCCTGGTTCAAACAATGGAAGCTGTCTCCCAGTGAGCAAGAGGTTGCCGTGTTATTAATCAAAGGGTTGAGCTTTAACGAAATAGCCGAAGTCCGTAGTACCAAAGAAAAAACGGTCCGCCAGCAGGCATCGTCAGTCTATGCTAAGTCTGGTTTAAGTGGTCGCAACCAACTATCGGCTTGGTTGATTGATGCACTACTAGAGTAAGAATGTTTCTAGTCGGAAATTTATCTCTCACTAACTTTTTAAGCACATTTCATCAAATTGATATTCAAACCGTCGAGCGACTAATTAGGTCAGCCACAACAGCTAACGGTCACGCCGAAAAAACAGTAAAGAGAAGAATTAATAATAAATACGAAAGAGAGAAAATCGCTGTTAATTGTTTTCGCTTTATTTATCAATAAGTTAAATTATATCATAAAGCGTTTTTTTTCGATTTTTGAGCATCACGACGATCAGGGAATGTCAAAGATGCGTTTCAAAGACTCACCGCGACCTCGCAAACTCTCGGCGAGCTTGTTAGAACATTCAAGGTTAGAAATTCAAAATAAAGCGCGTTGTTGTGACTAAATACTGCAAGATTAACGGGAATCTCTTAGCCAGCCTACTTTGCCAGGCTGGCCACGCTGTAACCGACTAATTGTTACATGTACCGCCATCTAACACATTACAACTGTCGTCGCCTCGGTCACACGATGATGAGTTGCCGCAATACTCTTGTGGTAGCATTTGAGGCTCTACAGTTCCTCCACCGACAGAGCTGGTACCGACTTCCGTGTTTTCGAAAACGGGGCTCCCTTGGCTGCGTTGCATTGCAAAGCCGATACTGGTGTTTAACAGGTAGCTGGAGAACTTAGATTCAGAAACGGGCTTTTCATCATAATAAGTTTTGCCGACTGTCATCGCAACCAAGTCTTTATTGGCTCGACCAAAAACGACTGCGGCTGTAGCAGCAGAGTTGCAATCCATTGCGCCTACGACGCTTCCTGAAAGAGGTTTAAATAGTTTATATGAGCCGTCATTTTTGACTTTATAGGTATCCATACGGAAGCCCTCGGCAGAGCTGTCATCTTTGACAAGTATGCTATAACCAGTGACTTTATCTACGACCCCGTTGTTAAAGCCTTCGCCATAGATATGAATTGCCTGAACGTCGTGGTTAGTATCAAACGTAGAGTCAGTGACCCGTTGAGTAAGCTTCATTAAATCGGTCTTTTGAGCAAATACAATTGCCGTATCCACTTTATTAATACCGTAGCTCTCAACGCTCTTCATAATTGGCTCTCCGAGCCAGTGGCCCAAAACTGCACGCTCTGCGTCTAGGTGATAACCGTCAATATTAAAGATTGTATTGTCGTCAGTATTGTTTTCGTCGTTTGTAGCAGTGGCAGTTGCGGAGAAAAGTGAAACCAACATTGTTGAGAGAAACAAACGTTTTGATAGTTTCATATATTAGAAGTCCTTTCTTTATTCATCGCGTATATGCCTTTATTTCATCGGTCAACATCTGACGTCCCGATACGCGTTTCTATTTCTAAATGTTAAAAGCTTGAGAACCGCCGTCAGTTTCAGTTGCCATTAGCGTTACAATATTCATATCAATAAACTTTTTGTCAACCAAAGGTTAAGTGCTATCGACGACTGGACTTTGCTGGACACACTGTTGATTTTGTAAGTGGTTACTATCAAGGAAAGTCTTGCAGGAATGGCGCACCCGATAGGAGTCGAACCTATGACCTCTGCCTCCGGAGGGCAGCGCTCTATCCAGCTGAGCTACGGGTGCACGTGCTTTGGAAAGCGAGGGCATTATAGGGATTAGCCCCCGCTATGTCCAGAGTTTGCGCCGCTATTGCTTGTCCAGTTTCAGGTTATGAAAGTCAAAGCTAAAATCGGTAAAGTCAGCTACGGCTTCCATGGTTGCCGCTTCTACCTGATTACTCCGACTTACATCGAACTCGATAAAAGCATCGGCTTCTAACAAGGGTTCATCCCAGCGCACAATAAAGGTATTGCCGTTGTAATGCTCCAGCGAACCTTTCAGCATATCGGTATGGGTGAAATCTATGTGCAGAGCGTCGCTCTTCTCAGAAATAACGACATCGCCGTACCAGGCGTCGGTATAAGTTCCCGCATATTTCGATAACGCCAGCGATGGCTGGGGATCATCAACGGCTTCTACTTTAAAATCCGCTTTTTTCTGAATGAACTCATGATATTTCTTACTTTCCTTTGCGATCCAGTCCTGGTCCGGCACATCCAGAACGACTTCCAGAGACTCTTGCACTATTGCGGTCAACGCACCAAACGCCTGCTGATTACTCATAACCGTAATGGCGAATTCTTCCTCAGGAATAACGGTGGTAAAGGACAACATTCCCAGAATACCGCCACTGTGCGACACATGCTTAACGCCGTAATAGTCCTTCACAAACCAGCCAAGACCATAGCCACGAAAGTATGTGCCTTGCTCTGCCGCATCAGCCGACACCGGCAGTGGCGTGGTCAGCTGCCACATATCATGCAGCGACTCTTCCTTAAATAAGCGTTTGTCGGTCGGTGTTTCGCCTTCATTCAGCAGAGTCAGCAACCAGCGACTCATATCATCAACACTCGCTGCCGTTGCGCCAGCGGCAGAAAAGTCCTCTAAAAAGTCGAGCGGGAACCGATGCAATTCGCCATCCATTTCAATAGTACCTACCGCCACATTGTCGTAACTGGCATCAATGCGAGAAAAGCCAATGGTGCTTTCGTCCATTTGCATGGGCTCAAACAACGTTTGCTCAACGTACTGGTGGTACGGCACACCCGACATTTCGCTAATCACCTCACCTGCTGTCACAAACATTAGGTTGTTGTAGTCAAAGCGCTCCCGAAAACCATGCTCAATAGGCACATTCGCCAACCCGGCAATGACTTCGTTGGTGGTTTTGTCGGTGTTCGGCCAAATCATCAGATCGCCTGCGCCTAACCCGAGGCCAGAGCGGTGGCTCAGTAAATCACGAATGGTCAGCTCCCGAGTTATATAAGGGTTAGCCAGTTTAAAACCCGGCAAGTGCTCAATGACTTTATCGTCCCAGTCCACTTTCCCCTGCTCAACCAGAGTTGCCATAGCCGCAGCAGTGAAAGCTTTGGTATGAGAAGCTATGCCGAACAAGGTTGTTGGAGTAACTGGCTCTTGTGACTCAATATCGCGTACGCCAAAACCTTCCGCTAAAACCACTTCTCCGTCTTTTACGGCAACAACCGCCAGGCCCGGAATGTTAAAGGTATCCAGAGACTGTTCGGCGGTTTGACGAATTTTCTGCTCCAGTGAAACGCCCTCTTTCTGCTCAACCTTTGCACTGTCAGAGCAAGCCAATAACGCACCAGCAGCTGCGCTAACACACAAAATTTTAGATAGTGTTTTCATGATGGTATGACCTTTTTCTTGTTTTCTCTCAGACTACCACAACCTGTTTCGTTTTTACCGATATCAACTATAGCGGAAACTGAGTTAAGTTTTTATTGACACCAAAATGCGAATCGTTATCATTGGCGCCAAATTATTTAAATGATAAGGATTCTCATGTTTAAGAAGTCTCTTGCCCTTGCAATCCTCGCCGCAATTTCTGGTTCTGCGCTTGCACAACAAGCAAAAGTGGATGAAACCATCGAAATTAAAGCAACCCGTACCAGTATTCCACAAAGCGCTATTCCCGCTACCGTTTCGGTTATTGAGGGTGAAGAGTTGCGCCAGCAATTAAGTGTGGCCGAGTCCTTGTCAGATATTCTTGGAAACCTGATACCCGCCTATTCCCCGTCTCGCCAAAAGCTAACAAGCTCAGGCGAAACCTTAAGAGGCCGTCAGCCGCTTTACCTAATTGATGGCGTACCTCAATCCAACCCTCTGCGTAACGGGTCGCGTGCCGCCTACACCATCGATCCTTTCATGATTGAGCGTGTAGAGGTGATTCACGGTGCCAGCGCTATTCAGGGCATGGGCGCTAGCGGTGGTATCATTAACATCGTCACAAAGAAAGCCGAAGAAGGAACCAACCACGAGGTTAACGCTGGCTTTAGCGCGCCGGATTCTGAAGTTTCAGAAGGCTTAAGCTACCAAGCCGGATACCTTCTGCGCCATGGCAGCGGCAAATGGGACATTGTTTTCGGTGCTCAGTACCGTGACACCGGCATGTACGTTGATGGCAAAGGTCAGCTCATTGGTGTTGACGTTGCACAAGGCGACACCATGGATTCAAAAAGCTACGACTTATTCACAAAAGTCGGCTACGACATTGATAGCGAACAACGTCTTGAGTTTATGCTCAATCGCTTTGATATGGCTGGTAACGGCGACTATTACTCAGTAAACGGCGATCGCTCGGCGAATGTACCGACCTTATCACTTGAAGGCCAATACCCTGGCGATGCGCCTGAGAACGAAGTCACCACTTCAAGTCTGACGTACAGCAACAGCGACTTCTTAATGGCCGACGTAAACTGGCAGCTGTTCTTCCAGGACTTTTCCGCACTTTACGGTGGCGGTACCTATGCAACGTTTCAGGATCCTGCATACGGCGACGAAATTTTTGACCAGTCACGTAACGACTCTCGTAAATATGGTTCGCGCTTAACGCTAAACTGGAACAATGTTCAGCAGTCGCCTGTATCGGTTAGCGCAGGACTGGACTTTTTAGCTGACGAAACTTTCCAGGAGCTGGCTCAAACGGGTCGCAAATGGGTACCTGAGACTGAATTTGTAAACTGGGCTCCGTATGCGCAACTGCGCTATCAGGCAAACGGTCTGACTTTAAGCGGCGGTTTACGCTATGAATACGGAAAATTAAAAGCCGATGACTTCACTACTTTGGCATCTTACGGGTCTGTCTTCGTTGAAGGCGGTGAACCAAGCTTTAACGAGTTACTGGGTAATTTGGGCGCTGTTTATGCTCTGAACGACGAATGGCGTGTCTTCGCAAGTTATTCTGAAGGCTTCAGCATGCCCGACGTTGGCCGTGTGTTGCGCGGGATTTCAACACCTGACTTAAGCGTCAGCAGCTTCCTGGATCTACAACCGGTTATCGCTGACAACGAGGAAGTGGGTATTGAGTATCAGGGCAATGCATGGAATGCCTCACTGAGCTATTTCCGTTCAAGTTCTGATCTGGGCGCCCGCCTACAAGCCGATGCTGACGGTTTTTACAGTGTTCAGCGTGAAAAGACTGAAATTGACGGTATTGAGTTTAGTGCCGAGTATGCGCTATCCAATGACACCGCTCTAGGACTGAACTACGCTGACACTAATGGCGAGTATGACAGCAATGATGATGGTTCGGTCGATACTAAGCTAGGCGGCCGTAACATTGCACCGAAGCGTGCCAACCTGTTCTGGTCACAGCAGTGGACAGGCATGATAAGCAGCCGGGTACAATGGAATAAGCTGTTCGATCGCGACATTTACAGCGGTGAAGACGCCATCAACAACTTCGACGGCTACAACACCGTTGATGCCACCTTATTGGTTGAGACTCGTGATATGGGTCAGTTCTCGCTGGGTATTGAGAACTTATTCGATAAGTACTACTTCACCTATTACGCGCAAACGGTCGGCGGCGATAACCGTAACTTCACGGGTCGCGGACGCACCATTAGCTTTACCTGGAATTACCAATGGTAAGCCATGTCGCTTAAGCGCAAGCTGCCGACATTAACGCAATGGCACCGATGGCTGGGCTTAACGCTCAGCCTTTGGCTTTTATTGATGGCAATAAGTGGTTCGCTGCTACTCTACAAAAACGATCTGTTGCAGCTTTTTTATCCACAGCTCAATTTAGCGCAGCCCGTTGAAACGACAGACGCTGCCGCCGCTTTAGACCAGTTCGACAACGGCTACGCCCTCATGCCCACCGCTGACCGCCCTTGGCTTGAAGTGGTTAATGCGGACAAAACACACTTTTACTATGACGCCAGCGGCAATCTGCTGCTTGAGCGAGAATATCTAGGAGATCTCACCAGCTGGCTTGTTGAGCTGCACCATCATTTAGCACTCAACGAACTGGGTAAGGACATCATGGGAATTCTCGGCCTCTTAAGCTTAGTTCTTATCGGCACAGGCTTAATCCGCTGGTGGCCACGTAGAGGCAGTTTCCGGCGCGCTTTGTCAGTACGGTTTTTTAATCCGTTCACTAAGCGCGGTAGCCAAACCTTATGGCAGTTGCACCGGTTCATCGGAGCTGTACTTTTCCTTCCTGTCACTATCGTGCTAATAACCGGTACCGCCATCATGTACGCTGCTCCGGTAAAATCTGCACTAATTTTCCTACTCCCGTTCACTCAGTCAATTGAAACGCCTGTACCGCCTTCTATAACTGCTGATAACTGGCAACAACGGCTAGAGCTGGCAAAACAAGCTCTCCCAACGGCGGAGGCTCGTTTGCTTTATCTGGAAGATCCACGAATTAGAGCTAAGCACGCAAACGAATGGCACCCGAACGGCCGCAACTATATTGAGTTCTCAGAAACCGGAGCTGTGAGTCAGGTTATTGATGAGCGAGAAACCGCTCTCGGTAATCAAGTTTCGAATATGATTTACCCGACTCACGTGGCCTCGGTTGGCGGAGCTTTTTATTTGTTCATCGTGCTTTTATCGGGTTTGGCCTTAATCGCTTTGCCTGTCAGTGGGTTATGGTTTTATATTAAACGCAGACAACTCAAGAAAACCTAATTCAAGGAAAACACTATGTCGTTAAAACAAGTCATGAGTGCTTTGGCTGTTTCTTCGGTTTTGTCGCTGCCTGCGTTGGCAAGTGACTACCTGGACACGTCCACGAGCTTTTCTGATGAAAAAAAACACACCAAAACTCGCGTTATTTTTGTGCCGGAAGGTACGGCAGTTGAGCTACCAGAATGGTCAGGCTCTGATGTAAATGCCGTTAGTCGTGCTGCAGAGATTGAGGAATTTAAAGGCGAGGCGTCACAGTTAACCACGGTTATTGCCCCGGAAGGCACCAAAGCCAATCATCTGCTTCTGGCGGGCGTCGGTAACCCGGCTGAACTTTCCCGTTTTGAAGCGGAGAAGTTAGGCGCGTCTATTGCGGCTGCTTTAAAGCCTGAGCTAGAAAGCGTTGTTTTCGACACACGCCTAATTAGCAACCCGGGCATTGCCGCCGAACTGAGTTCGCACATGGCTCATGGCATCGACTTGCGCAACTATCGTTTTGACCGTTATCAGTCCGAGCCAAAAGAGCGTCCACAAACGGCTTACCATTGGTTAGTGAAAAGCCCTGACATGGCAGAGAAAAAATATCTGGCCTCGCGCGCCATTGCTGAAGGCGTGTTTGTTGCCCGCGACATTACCGCCCTGCCCGGCAGCGACGGATACCCTGAAGCCATTGTGAAGTTAGCTCAGGAAGCCATGAAAGACTTAAACATTGAGCTGACTATCGTCACGCCTGAGCAAGTTAAAGAAATGGGCATGGGCCTGCTTCACAGCGTTAGCCAGGGCAGCCAACACGGCTCTTACCTACTGGCCGCGCACTATAAAGGCAGTAACGCTGATCCAATCGCATTGGTCGGTAAAGGCAATACCTTTGACACCGGTGGCTATAACTTAAAAACCAGCTCCTCTTCTATTTTGCGCATGCAGACCGACAAAGCGGGCGCTGGAGCCGTTATTGGCGCGGTTATGGCGTTAGCGGCACAAGAAGCACCGGTAAATGTCGTTGCTGTAGCACCGCTGTCGCACAACCTTATTTCTGGTTCAGCAACTCTGCCCGGGGACGTGGTTAAAGCCGGTGACGGTACTTTGGTAGAAATTGCCAACACCGACGCCGAAGGACGTCTGATTCTTGGCGACGGTAACTGGTATGCCAACGACAAGTTCAAACCTCGTGCCATTGCCAATATTGCGACCTTAACCGGTTCGAAAGTTGGTGCATTGGGCACGGGCTACGCTGCTTTATTTGCCTCCAAAGACGACTTACGCTCAGCCATTATTGAGGCTGGCAATGTAACAGGTGAAAAAGTCTGGGAACTGCCATTAGAAGGCTATGACGGTATTATCGACAGTCCGCTGGCCGATATTCGTAACATTGGCTCTCCGGGCACACAGGCCGGTGCAGCGTTTCTTAAGCACTTTGCCGGTGATACGCCTTGGATCCATATCGATATGGCCGCTGACGCTATGGTCAGTTCAGATACCGGTATTCACCCGGCTGGGCCAACCGGCTTTGGAGTGCGCTTGTTAACCGAATGGGTTCATCAGTTAGAACAATAAGCAACGCCAGGCTTCTCATTAAAGGCACCCGCCAATGGGTGCCTTTATCTCTGGCTACTGCGCATAAGCAGCGCGAATTTCCTCAACTTTCTTATCAATAGCTTCACGGCTAAGCCATTGCCCACGCACCATAACCCCCAGGTTCTCACGCAAGGTGTCTGGATTCTCCAAAGGGTTATCCTTTAACAGAATAAAGTCAGCACGATGCCCGGCAGCAACTCGCCCAAAGGTGTCCTGCTCAGAAAAGTAGTCTCCTGCCGCTACCGTGGCGGAACGCAGAATATCAGCCATAGGTATACCCGCTTCTGACATCAGACGTATTTCGTGGTGTACCGAATAACCCGGAACACTGAACAACTGTGGCGCGTCGGTTCCAAAAATAATTTCCGCGCCGCCTTCGTGCAGAGCGTGTAATAGCTTTTGACGATTTTCCTGCTGCACTTGTGCTTGTTCCTGATTGAAGTAGCTGCTGGGGTTATTGTAGTAGTTTAGCCAGCCTTCCCGAACAGCCGTTGGTACCAACTGAATTTCCGGGTAGTCTTTCAGTTTGTCGGGATCAGCCGCACCGATCAGGGTTTTCCATAAGGCCTGGGTGGGGACTACCGCAACGTCGTGCTCCAGTGTCATAGCCACCAGCAAATCAAGTTCGTCCTGCGTTATTTCTCTGTTCATGGCATCAACGTAAGCCAGGTAACCATCCAGGTGATCAATGGTTCTCTGGCCTGCTTCCATGGCTCGTTTTAATCCGACCTCTGCCGGCACATGTCCGGCAAAGTCCATGTCCGCCTGTCGAGCCGTGCTTGCCATGGCCTCATATTCTTCAAGGGTTAACCCCGGATGCACTTTGAGTAAATCCCACCCTTCATCGCGTTGTGCAATAACCCGCTCCGTAACCTGTTCAACCGACTCTATGGTATTGCCACTGAAGCTGGGCCCGGCCAAATATAACGTTGGACCCAGGCGCTTACCCGATTCAATGTCTGATTTCAGCTGCAGCTGGTGCGGATAACCCAACATGCCACGCACTGTTGTTACGCCATTGGCAATGTACAAAAACAACATGTCGTCAGCGTAGCGTTTAGGGAAGTCACCAAAGTCTGTTGCCGGCGGCACATGGCCGTGCATTTCTGCCATGCCCGGTAAAACGTATTGCCCCTCAGCATCAATGATTTGCGTGTTGTCATCAAAAGCCGGAGCTTCAGCATTGGAGAACACACCGCTAATATAGCCGTTATTCACCACCAGTGTTTGTTGATCAATGACATTGGGCTCGCCTTTAAGCCAGTCAACAAGGGTGACGTTCTTAATGACGTAGTCTGCGCTGCGAGTCTCATTACTCTGAGGTTCGGCGTTGTTACAAGCCGATAAAAATAAGGCCGCAACCGCTGCGGCCAGAAGGTGAGTCAATTTCATGTTGGTTGCCTCCGGCGTAAAATCTGCCTTTAGCCTAGCGCAAGCTTACAATAAAGCCCAGCGGATAAGGCCGCCAACTAAAGTGACAGCCAGCACACCCAGACACCACAGTCCGACAAACCACAACCATTTTTTAAATACAGGCTTCATCAGTCGTGATATCCACTGTCTGAATCCACCTTGCCGCGGAACACCCAGTAGGTATAACCAGTGTAAGCGAAGATAATAGGCAGAAGTACCACGGCGCCAATAAGTAAAAACTTCAGGCTATTATCCGGCGCGGCTGCCTGCCACAAGGTAATGCTGCGCGGAACCAGGTAAGGGAAAATACTGACTGCAAACCCGGCAAAAGACAAAAGAAACAGTCCCAGGCCCCACAAATAGGGTCTGCCTTCCTGCTTTTTATGCAGCGAGCGCAGTAACCCAAGCGTAATGCCTACCAGCAGAATTGGTAGCACCCACAAGCCAACCGAGGCCGGATAAGTAAACCAACGTTCCGCAATAAATGGGTCTACATAGGGCAAATAAAGACTCACAAAAGCAATGCAAGCGACCAATAAAAGAGCGCTGTACCAGCCCGCCCTATAACTTTGGCGTTGCAGGTCACCGTTTGTTTTCATTACCAGCCAGGTCGCTCCCAGCATCATGTAGCCAATAACCACTGCAACACCGCAGAAAAAGCTAAACGGGGTTAACCAGTCAAACCAGCCGCCGGAATAGGCTCGGTCTGTTACCTGAATACCCTGTAGCATTGCGCCCAGCATAATGCCCTGACTCAAAGCCGCTATCAGCGAACCAACAATAAAGGATAAGTCCCAGATACCTTTTGCTCGTTTGGTTTTAAAACGATACTCAAAAGCCACGCCGCGGAAAATCAGCCCCAGCAGCATAGCAATAACCGGCATATAAAGTGCCGGCATGAGCACCGAATAGGCCAGCGGGAACACCGCCAGCAAACCACCACCGCCCAGTACCAGCCAGGTCTCATTTCCATCCCAGACTGGCGCCACGGTGTTCATCATTACGTCGCGATCTTCTTCCTTTTTAAACCAGGGGAAAAGCAATGCAATTCCCAGGTCAAAGCCGTCCAGCGCAACATAAGCAAATACGGCGACCGAAATTAATATTGCCCAAATCAGTGCGTAATCCATAGCTTAGGCCTCCTCATCGTAAATGCGCTCAGCCGCCATTGTCGGCTTATGTTTGGCATAGTCGGGAATCGTCACTTTTTCAGGATCCGCTGCCATTTTTCGCAGAATATAAAACGTACCGGCACCAAAAACGAGGAAGTAAACCACAATAAAGGCTATCAGACTGCCTGCGACACCGGCTTTATCAATAGGAGACGCCGCATCGGCGGTTCGTAGCAAGCCCTGAATAACCCAGGGCTGACGCCCCACTTCGGTGACTATCCAGCCGGCAATTACAGCGACAAAACCCATGGGGCCCATAAACAAACTAAAGCGCAGTAGCAGGCTGTTGTCATAAAGCTTGCCTCGTAACCGTTGTAAACCGGACCATAACCCCGCCAGTACCATCAAGAGCCCTATTCCGACCATGACTCTGAATGACCAAAATACGGTTGCCACTGGAGGCCAGTCTTCGCGCGGAAACTGATCCAGCCCGGTCACTTCGGCATTAATGTCATGCTTCAGAATAAGACTGGCAAGCCCCGGCACCTTCAAAGCGTAGTCCACTTCCGCCGTTTCTTCGTTGGGCAATCCGAATAAATACAGTGGCGCCCGGGCTTCGGTGTCAAAGTGCCCTTCCATTGCAGCTACTTTTGCAGGTTGATATTCCTGAGTATTCAGCCCATGGAAGTCGCCGACCAGAACCTGCAATGGCGCAACAATTAACGCCATCCACATGGCCATGGAGAACATTTTGCGTGCGGCGGCGTTGGTTTTGTCCTTTAGCAAATGCCAGGCACCGACTGCACCCACCACAAAGGCCACTGTCAGGTAAGCCGCTAACAACATATGCGCCAGCCGATATGGAAAAGAAGGGTTAAATACCACTTCAAACCAATCGGTCACCACAAATTGACCAACGTCATTCATAGCATAGCCTGCCGGGGTCTGCATCCAGCTGTTTACTGACAGTATCCAGAAAGCAGAAATGGCAGTACCGACTGCAACCATCAAGGTAGCAAAGAAGTGCAGCTTTTCACCCACTTTGTTCATACCAAACAGCATGACACCCAAGAACCCGGCTTCAAGGAAGAACGCAGTCAGTACTTCGTAACCCATTAACGGTCCGATAACCGGCCCTGCTTTGTCCGAGAATACCGACCAGTTAGTACCAAACTGGTAACTCATCACAATGCCTGAGACCACGCCCATACCAAAAGCAACGGCGAATATTTTGACCCAGTAACGGAATAGTTTCTGATAAACCGGATTTCGTGTTTTTAAGAAAAGGCCTTCCAGTACCGCCAGGTAGCTGGCCACACCGATGGTGAACGCAGGAAAAATAATGTGGAACGCTATCGTAAAAGCGAACTGAAAGCGCGCCAGAAACAATGCGTCGAAACTTTCGAACATAGCAAACACCCTTAACTGAGGTTTGTCTTAAGTATACGCCTTTGTTGACAAAGATCAGGGTCAAAGATGTAAAGCTTGTAGGATAAATACTAATAATTGCCATACTTTTTGTATGGCTAATACTCAGAAGTTGAGTCTGTTAAACAACGACCCGCGGAACACGTCCGCTGACGCCGGTCAGTAAATGCCAGGAAATAGTATCTGCGCAGGCCGCAACCTGTCGCACATCAACGTTCGGTCCCCAAAGCTCAACATCGTCACCCAACTGCACACCCTCAATGCCCGTGACATCTATCGTCAACATGTCCATAGAGACTCGCCCCGCTAAAGTGACACGTTTGCCTCGGATCATTGCTGGTGTGCCATTTTTCGCCTGTCGCGGATAACCGTCCGCATAGCCCATAGCCACCGTTGCAATGACCGTTGGTCGCTCAGCACTCCAGGCGCTGCCATAGCCGACCGACTCACCCTTTTCCAGCTGATGCAATGCAATGACCGGGGCGACCAGCCGCATCGAGGGTTTTAGCGCCGACTGTACTTCGGTCACATTCGAGGGGTTTACGCCGTAAAGCAATAAACCTGCACGGGCCCAGTCATTTTCCTGAAGTGACCACTTTGTATCAGGGTTCAGTAAGCCTGCCGAATTATGGAAGCTGCGCGCCTGATAGCCATTGAGCGCTTCCGATAACTGACAGAACTGTTGTTTTTGCTCTGCATTCAGCCGATGGTTCGCATCAGCGTTAGCCAAGTGTGACATGAGCGTTACGCCAGCCACATTGTTACTGGCATTTAAGCGCTGCAATGCTTGCAGGGCTTGTTCTTCAGACCAGCCCAAGCGGTGCATGCCGGTATCGACCTTTAACCACACCCACAATGGTTTACTTAAAGCTCCCGCCTCTATGTCTAGTAATTGCTGCTCGCAATGCACCACCGGGCTTAAGTTGTTTTCTGCACAAACCCTAAGTTCAGACGAGGAAAAGCAGCCCTCTAAAATAACCAACGGCCCTTTGTATCCGCATTCCCGAACGGCTAGCGCTTCTTCCATGAACCCAGCAGCCATGCCGTCCACATGCGGTTCTAGCGCCTTTACTGCGGGCTCAACACCATTCCCGTAGCCATCGGCTTTAACAACTCCCAGCAATTTCCCGCCAGCCATCGTCTTACGCACCCACTTAGCGTTATGCGCTATTGCAGCGGGCGATATTTCTGCGCGAGTTTGGCGGTAGTGCATGGGCTTTCCTTCTAAATTTTTTGACAACATTCGGAAAAGGTTTTCAGTTTACCGTATTTTCTGCCAACTTGAACGGAACTCTTTGCATCACCTCGTCAGCTTCAGTAACGTAAAGCTATACTTAAAAGGAGAACAACAATGTGGTTAAAACAATCCGTCATTGCCGGTAGCTTAATGCTACTTTTTACTTCCGCTCCAGCGTTATCAGACGATACATTCAAGGCTGAAGACATTTTCCAGCTCGAGTACGCCAACCAAGTCAGTATCTCTCCTGACGGTAAATACATTGCGTACATACGCAACAGCTTCGATGATATGAAAGACAATACTCGTCGATCATTATGGCTGATTGATACCGAAACCGGTCAACATTTACCGATTTTTGATGATAAATACAACTACGGCAGTCTGGCCTGGTCAAACGACGGCACTCGTCTTGCCTTTGCGTCTAATCGCTCGGAAAAGAACCAAATTCATGTGCACTGGATTAAAGAACAGCGCACCGCTAAAGTCACTCACGTAAGCGAGAGCCCGGGCAGCATTAGTTGGTCTAACGACGATACTCAACTGGCATTTACCATGTCGGTTAAATCTGAACCTACGCCCTTTGCTAAAAGCGTAAAAAAGCCAGCTAAACCCAAAGGCGCGAAGTGGTCCAAATCGCCTATTATTGTTGAAGAAGCTTATTATCAGCGCGACGGTAAAGGTGTTCTGGAACCGGCGCACACACAACTCTTCGTGGTTCCGGCTGAGGGTGGCAGTGCACGCCAGCTGACCGATGGTCCTTACCGACATGGCGGCCCGCTGGCCTGGACAGAAGGCGACAGCCATATCGTATTTTCCGGCAACCGCTCGGAAGACTGGGCTTACCAGGTGAATGAAAGCGACCTTTACAGCGTCAGCCTGAGCTCAAAAGAAGTGGCGCAGGTCACTGACAAGCCCGGCCGCGAGTCGTCGCCGCAGTTCTCTCCTGACGGCGAGCGTCTGGCTTACTTACACAGCTCTAACGAGCCGGTGCCTTACCATAAGTCACAATTGTGGGTCATGGACTGGAGCGAACGCTCAGAGATAGAACTTCAAGCTGACTTTGACCGTTCTTTCAGCTCGCCACAGTGGACGGGCAATGAATCACTGGCGGTTTCATACGCCGACCAGGGCAAAACCGTTGTTGCTGATGTCACATTGAACAATGAACTGACAAACCGAGTGGATAACGTTTCCGGTGTTTATGTCAGCCGCCCTTATACCATGGGCTCGTTTACTGCCTCAAAAACTGGCGCCATTGCCTACACCAAGGGGTCCGAATATCGCCCCGCCGATGTCGGTTATCAGCCACAAGATGGTGAAGCGGTTCAGTTTACTCAGCTTAATGAAGACCTGCTTGGTCACCGTGAGTTGGGTGAAGTTCACGAAATTCGCTATGAGTCGCGCTATGACGGCGAAGAGATTCATGGCTGGTACATTACTCCGCCAAACTACGATGAAAACAAAGAGTACCCGTTACTATTAGAAATACATGGCGGTCCTCACCTGTCTTACGGTCCGCATTTTGCCGCAGAACACCAGCGCTATGCAGCCGAAGGCTATGTGGTGCTTTATGTAAACCATCGCGGCAGTACTTCATACGGTAAAGACTTTGCCATGCTGCTGGACGGCAACTACTCGTCACCTTATGACTTTGCTGATCACATGACTGGCATTGATTTACTCATTGATAAAGGCATTGCCGACTCAGACAACCTGTTTATTGCCGGCGGTTCTGCAGGTGGCATCGCCACAGCCTACGCAGTCGGGCTGACCAACCGCTTCAACGCAGCGGCAGCCACTAACCCGGTTATTAACTGGGTCAGCAAAGTACTGACGGCTGACAGCTCAATTGGTCAAATTACCAACCAATTCCCGGGGATGCCATGGGAAGAGCTAGAGCACTACTGGCAGCGCTCGCCACTGTCTATGGTCGGTGACGTTGAAACACCAGTCATGCTGTTTACCGGCGAGAAGGATCGTCGTACGCCGATATCGGAGACCGAGCAGTTCTACCAGGCATTGAAGCTGCAAAAAGTAGATACAGCTATGGTTCGTGTTCCGGGCGCTTTTCATGGCGTTACAGCTCGTCCTTCCAACATGATTGCCAAAATTGAGCATGCACTGGCCTGGTTCGAGCAATATAAGAAATGAAGCTAGCCACTTTAGGTCCTGCCGGCACCTTTTCAGAGGTTGCCGCGGGGCTCTTCCAGCCTGAACAAGATCACGACATTCAGTTACTGGATAACCTGGTCAGCTGCCTGGAGTCGGTTGGACGAGAGTGCGACGCTGCCGTTGTTCCTATTGAAAATTTGACCGAAGGCTTCGTCTCTCCGGTCGTCGACTACTTGGTGCAAAGGCCCTTACGCATTCAGGCGGAAATCCGTATTCCTGTTGGCTTCCAATGTCTCAGTAATAGTACGAAGCCTACCCAGATATGGGCACAGTTTGTCGCAGCAGGACAATGTAATTCGTACTTACACAAGCTCGGGCTGCCCATTATTCATACGGCCAGCAACGCCGCGTCGCTTCAAGCTCTGCTGGCGGCTGAAGAGGCCTCTGCAGCCATAGTTCCCCAACACATTAGTTGCCCGCAGACGTTGCAGGTATTGAATAACAATATCGCTGACAACCCACGCAACGAAACACGCTTCGTGGTATTATCCGCTGCGTCTGAAGAGCCGGAATACAGAAAGGATGAGCACTGGAAAAGCAGCTTGCTGCTCATTGATGACAACGACCATCCCGGCTTGCTGGTCGACAGCTTGCAGGTGTTTGCGAAGCAGCAAATTAACTTAACCTCCATAGTTTCGCGGCCGGCGGGTAGTCAGTTTGGTGACTATCATTTCTTCATCGACTTTGATGGCCACCGCAGCGAACTGGGTGTCGCTTCGGCTCTTGAAGAATTGGCCGCTATGAACAACATTCACTGGCTGGGTTCTTACCCTGCCGCAGAAATAGGAAAGCAGTAATGTCTCTGGAAGTCATAAAACACGAACCGGCAGGCACAGCCGACGCCGTTATCATTTGGTTGCATGGCCTGGGAGCCTCGGGCAATGACTTTGTCCCTATGACCGAGCACTTAAAATTTGCCAACGCGCAGGTTCGCTTTTTGTTTCCTCACGCACCACAAATGCCGGTCACCATAAACCAGGGTATGGTCATGCCTGCCTGGTACGACATTACCGACATGAGCATCGACCGCCAGATAGACAGCGAACAATTGCGCGAGTCAGCGGCCAAAGTGCATGCCATGATAGACGAGCAAATTGCTCAGGGCATCGACAGTAAACGCATTATTATTGCCGGGTTCTCACAAGGCGGCGCCGTGGGTTATGAAGCCGCTTTAACCTACCCGAAACCGCTGGCGGGTTTAATGGCCCATTCTACGTACTTTGCCACCGCTGGTGACATTCAGGTGAATGAGGCTAACCAAGAGCTGCCAATTTTGGTGCAACACGGAACTCAGGACCCGGTTGTTCCGGAAGTTCTTGGCCAGAAAGCCTGTGCAATTTTGAAAGAGAAAGGGTTTTCAGTGACGTATCAAACCTACCCAATGCCGCACTCGCTGTGCTTAGAACAGGTTCAAGATATGCAGAAATGGCTGGATGAGCGGTTTTAACCGCTCATCTAAGCAGGTATTAACTCGCTAACAGTTGCAGTTTATCCGCCCACATAGAGGCTAAATTCTCGCCCCGCTCAAACGAATCAATCATAATATTCACATGACCCACTTTACGACCGGGTCGCGCATCCTTGCCATACCAATGACATTCAGCGGCCGCCGCTTCCCATAAAGCTTCCGGAATACCCGCAACGCCAATCACGTTCACCATTAAGGTGGGGGCTATCAGTAAGTCGGGCAGCGGTAAACCGGTAATGGCGCGAATGTGCAGGTTGAACTGGTCACAATTAGCGCCACTCATCGTCCAGTGCCCTGAGTTGTGAACCCGCGGAGCCACTTCGTTCACCAGCAAATGTTGGTTTTCGCCTTCACCAACGACAAAGAACTCAATAGCTAATACACCCACGTAATCCAGCGCGTCGGTCAGCTTCTTATGATGCTCTTTGGCTAACGCCTCAAGCGCTTTAGAAAAATGCTCTGCGCCAGCCAGACTGTAAGACAGAATACCCTGAGTATGGACGTTTAATGTCAGCGGGAAACAGCGCTGCTCTCCCTTGTGTGAGCGAGCTCCCACAACAGAAACCTCGTCGGTAAAGTTAATCATGTCTTCAACAATACCCGGGCGTTGCCCTGCCTCTTCAGCGACAGCGGCGATGTCCTCACCCGGCTTCCAGCGCCACTGGCCCTTGCCGTCGTAGCCGCCTTTCGCCGACTTAATGACAACCGCATGGTTGCAGCCTTCTAAAATAGCCGTCAGCTCAGCCACATTCTCATAGGCTTTCCAGGCGGAAGTGGGAATATCGAGTTCATCACAAAGCGCTTTTTGCGTACGACGATCAACTAAGCCGTTGAAACGCTCTGCTTTTAATAAGAACTTATCGGCCGTTTTAGCAACCAGCTCTTCGCCTAAATGCTCGTGCTCCCAGGTGGTTACATCTGCCCAGTCATTCGCCTCGGCTAACGTCATTGCCAAAGGTTGTTGGCTACCTAAAGCCATCACCTTATCCAGTCGGTCACTGTATAAGACACATTCATGCCCCTGTTGAATAACGGCTTTACCCAGCATTTGACCTAACTGCCCGTTGCCAAGGATCAAAATTTTCATTTTGGCAGCTCCAAATCTGAGTTCGCCATCACTTTCTCTTTCTGAGCTTTGCGGAATTCATGTACGCGTTTACGCACTTCGCTGTCAAAGCTGCCAATAACCTGAGCAGCCAACAAGCCCGCATTGGCCGCACCGGCATCACCAATCGCCAGAGTACCAACAGCGACACCTTTAGGCATTTGCACAATAGACAATAAACTGTCTAAACCTTTTAATTGCTTGCTTGGAACCGGCACACCAAACACAGGAATAGCCGTATAAGCCGCCAGCATACCCGGCAAGTGAGCAGCGCCACCGGCGCCGGCAATAACCACAGGCACTCCGTCTTGCTCGGCTTGTTCCATAGTCGACTTAAGTAAGTCCGGCGTACGATGCGCAGAAACGACCTTCGCCTGCCACTTTACGTTCAGCGATTCCAGCATTTCTGCTGCTTTTTGCATTACCGGCCAATCGGACTGGGAACCCATTAGAATCAATACCGGAGCCATGGTGTCACCTTTTATTTACTGTTTTGGATGTGCATCTGCATTTGGGAAGGCGAGGATTGTAGCCATTGGCCGCCTTAACTGCAAATTTCATGGGTGATTATTGACCAAATTAAGACTTTTTGCTGATAGATAGATTAATGGGCTAAGGTTAGTATGTGAACCGACTTTCTACCAACAGGAATAAACAATGCTGCTTAGCGCTAAAGATTCTCTATTACTCATTGTCGATGCTCAGGAGCGACTGTTGCCTGCAATTCATCAACGAGACGTTGTCACCTCGCGAATGCGTTGGCTGGGTGAAATTGCTATGCAGTTGGACTTGCCTATTCTTATTACCGAACAGTACCCTAAAGGTTTAGGCTATACCGTTGATAGTCTGCAAGAGATCATTGAAGCCGCCCGCGTTGTCGAGAAGACACATTTCAGTGCGCTGCGTGACGATACCTTCCGCGATGTTCTCTCCGAGTACAATAAAAAACATGTGGTTATTATGGGTATGGAGACCCATGTGTGCGTTCTACAAACTGCAATAGAGCTTCAGGAATCCGGTTATCAAGTGTTTCTACCGGCCGATACTGTTGGTTCCCGTCGCCCCACCGATAAAGACAGCGCCATTGAACGTATGCGAACCGCTGGTGTAGAAATTATCACTTCTGAAATGGCCGCATTTGAGTGGCTTGAAAAAGCGGGCGGCGATACCTTCCGCCATATAAGCCGCAATTGGTTAAAATAACGCAACCTGTTGTTGACTCGGGCTATATTAAGCGTATACTCGAAACCGCTGAGAAAATTTCGGCTATTGATTTGAGATTTTTTACGAAGTCCTTTTTGCTGTACCTCGTTTTGTAAGTCCAAGTAATACCAAGTTTTTTTTAGCAATACATTGATTTCAACATGCACTACGAGGAATATCAGCATGTCTACTACTACTGGTAAAGTAAAATTCTTTAACGAAGCTAAAGGCTTCGGTTTCATCGAACAAGAAAACGGCGCAGACGTTTTCGTACATTTCAGCGCTATTCAGTCTGACGGTTTCAAAACTCTGGCAGAAGGCCAGCAAGTTTCTTTCACCGTAGCTCAAGGCCCTAAAGGCCCACAAGCTGAAAACGTAGTTCCTATGTAAGGAACCTTCAGTACCCTTTCGGGTGCCGAACGTTTACACAAAGAATTTCAAAAACGTCGCTCTTAGCGGCGTTTTTTTATGGCCAAAAGCCTAAACCGTTAAACTTTTCCTGCCAAAATACGATAATCTTACTATATTGATGTAAATCAAACTTCCTAAAGGCGCTTATGAAAAATAATGGTCCGGTTACAGGAAAGGAAAACCGCTTTCCAGACCACTATCGACTGATCTCTTCGACTGACCTTAAAGGGGTCATAAAGCACTGCAACGAAGATTTCGTTAATGTCAGTGGTTACACACGTGATGAGTTAATTGACTCACCACACAACCTTTTGCGTCATCCTGACATGCCTGCCAGCGTTTTCGAGAATATGTGGAAAACCATCAAGCGCGGCAAGCCCTGGATGGGTCTGGTTAAAAACCGCTGTAAAAACGGCGACCATTACTGGGTGAGTGCTTATGTTACGCCAATTATGGAAAACGGTAAGCCGGTTGGCTTTGAGTCCGTCCGTGTTGCCGCATCAGACCACCGTAAAAAACGTGCACAGCGCATCTATGAGCGATTAAATTCAGGAAAGCATGCCATTCCCCTGGGAAAACGACTCTGGCTGGGCTGTAAAGATCTAATGCCCGTCGTTATCCCCGGCGTAATTGCCAGTGCCGCCATAGCACTGCTCGGTGAACCTACCTCCGCGTTAATCGCTTTGGCTGCTACCGCTATTACCACGTTCGCTTACGCCACCTATATTGGCCGTATGCTGCAAGGGTTACTGGAGTTACGCCCTGAGGCTTTTGATTCCGAACTGGTTGGCATGACCTACTTTGATAAACAGGGACGCGAAGCCAGGCTCGCTATGCAGCTTATCAGCGAGGGCGCCCGTAACCGTACAGCACTTAGCCGCATGAAGGACGCGGTTGGAAGCCTGTTAAAAGTGACCAACGATACTTACGATCAAGCTCAGCTTAGTAAACAATATGTCGATAAACAAACGGCTGCGACTGAACAGACGGCGACGGCTATGAATGAGATGGCATCCGCTATTCAGGAAGTGGCAGATACGGTTGAACGTAATGCGCAACAAGCTGAGTCAGCCAAAACCAATGTGGATGAAAGCGTAGGGCTGGCAAGAGAAGCAAGCGAGGTTATCGTCCAGCTTCACGATGCCGTTCGGCAAATAGCCGCAACCGTTAAAGAGCTGGATGAATCGACCGGGGCTATTGGCGAGGCTGCTGATTTAATATCCTCCATTGCCGACCAAACCAACCTGTTAGCCCTGAATGCTGCCATTGAAGCGGCTCGTGCTGGCGAGCATGGCCGTGGTTTCTCAGTGGTCGCAGATGAGGTTCGCTCACTGGCTTCAAGAACAACCCAGTCTACTGAGGGTATTCACAAAGTCATTCAACAGTTGCGAGAGCGCGCACGTAATGCCGTCGAGGTTTCAAAACAAGGTGAAGAGGCGGCATCAGAGGGTGTTGAGAAAGTTCGTCTGGCAGACACTGCTCTGGGTGAGATATCAGTGGCTATTCAGGACATTTCAGATATGTCGACGCAAATGGCGTCCGCTGTTGAAGAGCAAAGCGGCGTTGCGGAGCATATCAGCGAGCAAATTACTGAAATTGCGGACACTGCACGTCATACCCAACAAACAGCAGAGCAAACTCAACGCTCAAGCAACGAGCTGCAAAACACCAGTCAGCAGCTTTACTCCTTGATCGAGCGCTTTAATTTAAAAAGTTAAGAGTCTTGTTTACCCGAGGCTGAAGTATCATCTTTATCGGCGCGTCGTTTTGCGGCGCGCTCACTTTCTTCAAGAAACTCGACATCGTCCATATCGACTTCCGGGATCTCACCACAGACATCGCCACCCAACTTATTAACCGCCTGGCAAAGGTCAGAGACTTTATTATCTAAAACCTGTACATGATCGAGCATGCGCCCAATTGCTGTCGCAACCGGGTCTGGGTTATCCGCTGAGATAGCATAGGCATCGAAGCCATACTCCTTTGCCATTTTTTTACGACGTTCCGCTGTTTCCGCATCGACCGCGGACTGAGCTACCCTGGCCGGAATACCGACCACAGTGGTTAGCTCCGGCACATCTCGCACCACCACGGCGTTAGAGCCAATGCGTGCAGATTTTCCGACAGTAATTGGACCCAGTACCTTTGCTCCTGCACCAATCACCACACCGTCTTTCAAGGTCGGGTGCCGCTTACCTTTGCTCCAGCTTGTACCGCCAAGAGTCACGCCATGATACAAAGTAACGTCATCGCCGATCTCTGCGGTTTCACCAATGACCACACCCATACCGTGATCAATAAAGAAACGACGACCTATTTTAGCACCCGGATGAATTTCTATCCCCGTTAGCCAGCGTGAAACATTAGAAACAAAACGAGCAAGCCAGTATAACTTCCACTCCCAAAGTTTATGGCTTATACGATGGAACCAGGTGGCATGCAGTCCAGGATAGTGAAACAACACTTCCATTGTGTTCCGCGCAGCCGGATCTCTGTCGAAAACGCTGGCGATATCTTCTTTTATACCTTTAAAAAACGGCATGCCGCCTCCTCAGGCCGCTGGAAATTGCTTCAATAACTTATCAACGTCTGCAAGAATAATGTCCCGCATCGACTTTTCATAGCCCTCACGCTCGTCATCCATTTCCCGCACTTTCTTTTTCGGAAATTTCTTACGTGACTCGTGCGTTGGCATATGTTTTATCTTTTCATACATTTCATGCATTGCCGGGTAATCTTTAGAATAGTCATACTCTACAGCTTCCGGGCGATGATCAAGCAATACCACAATACGTAAGCATCCTTCAGACAAAGGACACTGCTCTTGCTGCATGGCTTTTGCAATAGTAATAATACTCTCATCAATGCGATCGACACGCTTCTGTACAGCTGCGTCCCGAATTCTGGTCTGCCAACGCAGGCGTAGCAGTAAGTTGGTGGCGTACCACCCCAGAGCGACAATAATTAAGACGCCAACAATGGCGATAATCCAATAGAGTTCGCTGGACATTAGTACTCCTCATCATCCCATTCTTCATCGAGTTCATAACCCAGTTTGGCAACCAGCTGTTCATAACGCTCAGATTTTTCATCGAGGTAGCGCTGCTCTTCTGCTGTCAGAGACTCATCATTTTCGAAACGTTCAACCAGTAACTGAAGCTTTTTGTCTTCCTGTAACTGTTTTAGTTCCTGCTCAGGTGTCATCACCAAAGCTACTTTACGGCGACTGCCGTGTCGGGGATCTTTTTCGTCGCCTTTTGTTCTACTTTGCTGCAGAACCTTAGTGGATGAATGTCGTTGGCCTGACGGTTGACCCTTACCCTTCTTTTTACCTTTTGAAGCAGCATCTGATGCTTGTCTTTCTTTTGGCGCTTTAGATGGCGCCAACGGCCCTACCTTACGTGTTTTCTTGCGGCGAGTCATGGTCGCTCCTAAATAAAAACTAATATGACCTATTGTAACTCATTAACGGGGATGACGTCAGTGGAGGGTAAAGGAAAAGCTTGTACGTTTAAGAAAGGCTGAGCCCAAATAAGAAAAAAGGCGATGCTTTTACACATCGCCTGCTTCTCTCATATTATCGGCAGCGCACTGCAACTATGAGAATGGTTGTCACTGCTTCCGACTTGTTATTGCGGTTTTCCGTAACCTGTCTTTTATTATTGTTATTATAAAATGGAGCAACCACTAGCCTATTGGCTTTACTCCCTGGATTATCGAGAAATAAGATGGAATCTGACTTTTCGATAATCTCTCGACCTCTTGTTATTTTTTTGTGTCGAGTTAGCTGTATTTTTACAGTCTTTTTATTATTTCCTCAAGGGCTTTTAACATCTTTTTTTTGTTTTTTTCTGTCCGTACGGCCCCGGAGCGTTGTTAAGACTACTTGAACCAAATATTAATTCAATGATTTTATTGATCTAAAAAACAACTTTCTTATTACTTTTCGTTAACAACACCCGAAAATAAGTTTTTACTATCTCATTTATTATAGACATAAAAAAAGCGGCCTAAGCCGCTTTCTATTTGATTAAGCTCTGTTTAATACAAACCGCTCAGGAACTTAGACAGCAATTCGATTTCGTCGTCTGTCATTTTCTCTGTAACGCCCTGCATCATGCCGTTTGGATCGTTAGCGCGGTCGCCACTACGAAACATTTCTAGCTGAGACTTAGTGTAAGCCGCGTGCTGACCAGAAATATCCGGAAACGCCGCTAGCCCCAGACCATTTCCCCGAGGGCCATGGCAGCCGGCACAAGACGGCATATTGGTTTCAGGGTTGCCGCGACGGTAAAGGTCACGCCCTTGTGCAATAATATCTTCGGGCGTTTCGCCTTTAGGCTCTTCCTGTGATGCAAAGAAAGCCGCTAAATCAGCCATATCTTGCTCAGATAATGACGCAACCTGGCCCATCATAATGGGGTTATTACGCCCTTCTTCACCACCGGTTTCTGACGCCCGTTTGTAATCTTTCAGCTGTTTAAGCAGGTATTTTTCGTGCTGACCGGCCAAATGCGGATACATATCGGACGGAGATTCACCATTGGGTCCATGGCAAGCCGCACAAACTTGCGATTTCTCTTTTCCGGCTTCAGCGTCGCCGCTTTGTGCTACTGCGATACCGGCGGTACCGAAGAAAAGTCCCAAAAAGATTGCGAATTTTTTCATGTTTGCTTCTCTTCTGTTCTGGATGGCGCCACGCGCCCCAATAAATCACCTTAAGCAGGTTGCTATTTTACACAAAACTTGTGTGGATTAAACGATTAAAACCGAATCAATTGCTAAATGATCATTGGAGATACTGTCCGGATACTTCATAATGCACGTAGACGTTCCGTTTTATCAATAAAAGTGACCTTAATAGTGGCAGATCAGCAATTAGATTACGCATCGGCAAAATTTGTGACCAGTGCACCGGATATCAGCAAACTGCCTCCGGACACAGGCATCGAGATTGCGTTCGCCGGCCGTTCTAATGCCGGTAAATCCAGTGCTCTGAATACACTAACGCGGCAGAAATCACTGGCTCGTACCAGTAAAACTCCGGGGCGCACACAGCTAATTAATGTGTTCGAACTCGACAGCGGTCAACGCCTTATCGACTTACCCGGGTATGGCTTTGCTAAAGTGCCGCTGGCCGTCAAAGAAAAATGGCAGCGCTCTTTAAGCGAGTACCTGCAGCAGAGAGACAGCCTCAAAGGTATTGTCGTACTAATGGACATCCGCCACCCTTTCCGCGAAACCGACCAGGAACTCATTTACTGGGCTGTTGATTGCGAGCTACCGGTACTGGTATTGCTCACCAAAGCCGACAAGCTTAAACAAGGCGCTCGTAAGTCAACGGTGTTAAAAGCAAGACAAGCTGCAATTGCCTTTAATGGTGACGTTCAGGTCGAAGCATTTTCCTCACTAAAACGCTTCGGCGTCGAGCAAGTCGAAGAAAAACTCAACCAGTGGTATAGCAAAGAGTATGACGACGAATAACACACCACCACTTAGTGCCTGGTTATTATTAGGGTTACTCGCATTAATTTGGGGTAGCTCTTTTTTGTTGATTAAAAAAGGGCTAATTGCTTTTGGTCCGATGGAAGTTGGTGCGCTTAGGATCAGTTCAGCCGGTATCGTGCTAGCCCCTTTTATTGCGCGTCGCCTGAATAAAATCACCCGTAAGCATTGGCTAAAATTAGCAAGTGTTGGCCTGGTGGGAAGTCTAATCCCTGCCTTTATGTTCGCCATAGCACAGACTCAATTAGCCAGTGGCGTCACCGGGGTTCTGAATGCCTTAACACCCATTGCCACTTTGGTTATCGGCTCTTTATTCTTCCATCAAAAGGCGCGGGTAGCACAGGTTATCGGTGTCGGTATAGGCCTCTTTGGTACCCTGCTTTTGGTAACCGCTTCGGCGAATGGCAGTTGGGACTTCAACCTTTATGCGTTGTTAGTCATGGCAGCAACGGTTTGTTACGGCCTCAACCTGAACCTGATTAAACATAAAATCAGTGACTTATCACCGTTAACCATCACCGGTATATCACTACTTATGGCGGCGGTTCCTGCCACTGTCTATTTGTTCGCTGGCACAGAATTTATAGCCCAGGTTCAACAACCCGGCGCTATGCTATCGCTGTTCTCTGTTTTGGCGTTAGGTATAGCAGGAACGGCTGGTGCTTTGGTTATTTTTAACCACGTGGTCCAGTTAACCAATACGGTTTTCACCAGTTCAGTCACATATCTTATTCCGGTGGTTGCCGTTTTGCTTGGAGTACTTGACGGGGAAGCATTCTGGCTGCAACAGGGTGTTGGTATGTTAGCGATTCTTGTTGGTGTATGGTTTGCCAACCGCAAGGGTCGCCCCGGCCTGGCCGGTATTCCGCAGAAAGAGCAATAAAAAAGCCCGACTAAAAAGCCGGGCCAAAAGTAATCCAGGGAGAACAATTTTGTGAGGGAGGATTAATCCCCTCACTTATTGTGACTAGACCCTTTTTATAAAGTTCACAAAAATCGCAAAATTAATGCGCTTCATCCCAATTATTGCCTTTACCCGCCTCTGCAATTAGCGGCACATCAAGGCTTGCGGCTTTTTCCATGACATCGGTTAATTGTGCAATATAATCATCCAGCTTGGCCTCTTTTATCTCAAAGACCAACTCATCGTGAACCTGCATTAACATACGTACGTCATCCTGACATTTATTGCTATCAATCCAGTCGGCGACTTTCAGCATTGCTTTTTTAATGATATCCGCCGCGGTTCCCTGCATCGGCGCATTAATGGCAGCCCGTTCCGCACCTTTCCTGCGAGCTCCGTTGCTGGCTTTAATATCCGGCAAAGGCAAGCGGCGACCGAACAGGGTTTTCACGTACCCCTGCTCTTTTGCCTGTTTACGGGTATCTTCCATGTAGCGCAGCACACCGGGGAAACGCTCAAAGTATTTATCCATATAGTGCTGAGCTTCATGGCGGGCAATACCCAACTGACGCGCAAGACCAAACGCAGACATACCGTAAATTAAGCCAAAGTTGACCGCTTTAGCCTGACGGCGTTGGTCATCCGTTACCTCATCGGCTTTGCAGCCGAACACTTCCCCGGCTGTTGCCCGGTGAATGTCCAAGCCTTCAGCAAAAGCTTTTAGCAACGACGCGTCCTGGGATAAATGCGCCATAATGCGCAGTTCAATCTGGCTATAGTCGATAGCGACAATCTTATAACCTTGCTCAGGAACAAAGGCCTGACGCACCCGACGCCCCTCAGCTGTGCGAATAGGAATATTCTGCAAATTGGGATCAGTGGAAGACAAACGTCCGGTTGCTGTGACCGCCTGCTGATAAGAGGTGTGTACCCGGCCGGTGTCCGGGTTGATCATCTTCGGCAGCTTATCGGTATAAGTGGATTTTAGCTTCGACAAGCTTCGGTGCTGTAAAATAACATCTGGTAAAGGGTAGTCATGCGCCAGCTCATGCAAAACTTCCTCCGCCGTTGACGGAGCCCCCTTCGGGGTCTTTTTCACAACCGGAAGTTCCAGCTTTTCGAAGAAAATGCGTTGCAACTGCTTGGTCGAACCTAAGTTGAACTCCTCACCGGCAATCTCAAACGCTTTTTTCTCTAAAGCGTCAAGCTTCTCGGTAATTTCCTGACTTTGTTTACCCAGTAAATTAGCATCTATACGGACACCATATTGTTCCATATCGCACAATACGGGAACTAAAGGTACTTCAATATCAGTCAGTACACTGTGCAGTTCGCTGCCAACATCTTTTACCTTGTTCCACAATACATCATGCAATCGGAACGTAATGTCTGCATCTTCGGCCGCGTATGGGCCCGCCTGTTCAAGATCGATTTGATTAAAGGTCAGCTGCTTAGCACCTTTACCGGCGATCTCTTCGAAACTGATCGTCTTGTGGTTCAGGTAATGCAGGCTCAAGGTGTCCATGTCATGGCGGGAGCCGACACTATTAAATACGTAAGATGCCAGCATGGTGTCATTTAAAATACCGCCTAAACGAATTTTATAACGGCGCAAAATATGGGCATCGTACTTCAGGTTTTGCCCAACCTTCTGCGGCTTGTCCGCTTCGAGTAGAGGCTTCAACTGCTCCAGAAGCCAGTCGCGACCGACTTGCTCAGGGGCTTCCATATAGTCATGGCCAACCGGAATATAGACCGCTTCACCCGGGGCGGCAGCTAACGACACGCCGACAAGCTCGGCCTGCATATAATTCAGGCTCGTCGTTTCGGTATCAAAAGCAAAGTAGTCACATTTCTTAAGTGAGGTTAAATAATCACTCACTTCCTCTTCCGTCATTAAAACACGGTAAGCGTCCCGGTTAATGTCGCTGACGGGCTTTTCAACTTCAGCTTTACCCAAAGCCTGGTCAGTTGCTGCCCCACTTTCCATAAGCTCACCAAGCCAACGGCGAAATTCACACCGGCTATATAACTCAGCCAGTTTTTCGCTGTCTGCCGTTTGTATAGTCAGCTCTTCCGGCTGCAACTCCATAGCCACATCAAGCTTAATGGTTGCCAATTCCCGGGACATAAGCAACTGATCTTTATACTCGTTCAGTTTCGCCGGCATGGTTTTCGCGCCACGAAAGGACAGTTCGCTTACCGCATCGACATTTTCATAAATGGCATCAATGCTTGGAATTTGTTGCAACATTGCCTGCGCCGTCTTTTCGCCAACTTTTGGCAGCCCCGGAATATTATCGGAGCTATCGCCCATTAGTGCTAAATAATCAATGATCTGCTCCGGCTTCACGCCGAATTTTTTCTCTACACCTTCAGGATCCAGCAAGGTGTCAGTCATTGTGTTAATTAGCATGACATGTTCATTAACCAGCTGTGCCATGTCTTTGTCACTGGTACTAATTAACGTAAAGCGCCCTTTTTCTCCGGCCTGTCGGGCCAGAGTGCCAATAACATCATCCGCTTCAACATCGTCAATGCATAACAGCGGCAGCCCCATTGCCTTCACAATTTCATGCAAAGGTTCAATTTGTGTGCGTAAGTCATCGGGCATTGGCGGACGGTTTGCTTTGTACTCCTGGTAAATATCGCTACGGAAGGTTTTACCTTTCGCATCGAAAACCACCGCCATATGGCTGGGTTTATAGCGTTTCAATAAGCTTCTCAGCATATTAACAACACCATAAACAGCGCCGGTTGGCTCGCCTTTGGAATTGGTTAAGTGCGGTGGCGCATGAAAGGCGCGAAACAAATAAGAGGAACCATCGACGAGAATAAACGGATTTTCGGGAACAGATGTGGCCATAGTTAAAAACCTAAATTAAGCGTTACCTATAGGATGCCACAGAACGGTAATTCAGGCCACTGAGCAGAGTGTGTATAACCTGTTAATAAGTCTGTTAACAACGACCGATTCCACAGCCGGAAATTAAAATTTCCCCGTGTCCAAAGTTTACTTAAGTTATTGATAGTGTGGGATTTAAAACGGCAGGCATCCCTAAATGCCTAGTACTTTTTATTATTATGCTTCACTGTGGAAACTATTCTGTTTACGCCCTGAAATGGAAGGAAGTACATCGCAAACAGGTCAAACAGATTACCACAAAATCAGTAATGATCTACTGCCAAATTCCGTTTTTTTATAACCTTTTGTTCCTCATTTCTCTTTACTTATAAAAAGCAAAGAAAAACCTTTTTTAATCAACTAACTACGAGCTCGCAAATGCGCCATAACAAATGCGGTATCGGGGCGTTCTCCCCCCATCCAGAGTTGATAAGATGAGGCTGCCTGCTCAACCAACATACCAAGCCCATCACTAACATTTTCGCAGCCGGCCTGACTCAGTTGCTGTATAAATAAAGTAGGCTCATCAGAGTACATTAAGTCATAACCTGAAGCCCCTTTAGCAAGTTGAGGTGGCAAGGCCAAGCGCTGCCCCATTAAACTGCTGCTGGTGGCATTAATCATCAGGTCAATCGGTTCATTAATTTCCAAAGCCGATGCAAGCACCTGAATACGGTCAGCAGCTAACACACCCAAGTTTTCCAGCTGAGACTTCAGCATCAGTGCTTTATCGACAGTCCGGTTCACTAAATAGATACGGCGAGGCTGCTGCTGCAACAGCAAAGGCAATATTCCCCGGGCAGAGCCCCCCGAACCAAAAACAACAAGTGAGCGTTCACTTACTTTAAATCCTTTTTCTTCCAAGTCTTTAATTAGGCCTTCACCGTCGGTATTGTCACCCAGTAATTGACCATTTCCCATCGCAACCAGGGTGTTGACCGCGCCAGCCTCTTGCGCTCGCTTAGTTAATTCAGTTGCTAATTCCGCGGCTTGCTGCTTAAAAGGTAGCGTGACATTTAACCCTTTCCCGCCACTGCGAAAAAATTGCGCTATGTTTCGGGAAAATTGCCCGGGAGTCGATAAGTAACGACGGTACTCAACCGGATGCTGTTGCGCTTTCGCGAACAACGAATGAATACGCGGAGACAAACTGTGCTCAATTGGGTTTCCAAAAACCCCCAGATGAATAACTGGCTTCATAGGGCTAACCAGTTTCGTGGTTTCAAATAGTAGCTGGTAAGTTTTTCCTCGGCCGAGTCCGGATCCGGATGCCAGTCATATTCCCAACGAGCCAGCGGTGGCATCGACATCAAAATAGACTCGGTTCTGCCACCCGTTTGTAGCCCGAACAAGGTTCCGCGGTCCCAGACAAGGTTAAACTCAACATAACGTCCACGGCGATAGAGCTGGAAATCGCGCTGCTGCTGTGTGTACGTCAGGGCTTTGCGACGCTCAACAATCGGTAAGTATGCTTTGGTAAATGCATCGCCCACCGCTTTTATTACAGCAAAGCACTCGTCAAAAGAGCGGTCATTAAGGTCGTCAAAGAAAATACCGCCCACACCCCGAGCTTCATCGCGATGTTTAAGATAGAAGTAATCGTCACACCAGGCTTTATATTCCGGATAAAGCTTTTCATCAATGCAGTCCAGAGCGTCTTTTGCCTGTTGGTGCCATTCTACGATGTCTTCTTCAAATGGATAAAAGGGTGTTAAATCAAAGCCACCGCCAAACCACCAGACCGGCTCTTCGCCTTCTTTTTGCGCAATGAAAAACCGCACATTCATATGTACCGTAGGTACCATGGGGTTTTTGGGGTGCATTACCAGAGAAACACCACAGGCATTGAAGTCTCGACCTTCCAGCTCAGGACGGTGCGCTGTTGCCGATGCAGGCATTTTCTCACCGTAAACGTGCGAAAAACCGACGCCGCCCTGCTCAAAAACCTCGCCGTTTTTTATGATTCTGGAACGACCGCCTCCGCCGCCGGGCCGATCCCAGCTGTCTTCCTGAAAGCCTTGCTGACCATCAGCTTGCGCTAACTGCTCACAAATAGCGTCCTGCAACGACATCAGATAGCTTTTTACCTGCTTTAAATAGTCACTATGCATCGTCTCTGACAACCTGATTATTAAATGGATTAATGATACGAGTTGGATTAGCAGCTCCACCAGTCGCTTCATCCATGATCCAGTCCACGCTGTCACCAAATTGCAGGCGCACTTCGGCTGCTGTTCTCGCCGGCTCCTGGCCTGTTAAGTTGGCACTGGTAGATACCAAAGCATGACCCAGTGCGCGGCAAAGCTCTCTGACAGGCTCATGCGCACTAACCCGCACGGCTATGGTGTCTCTGCCGCCAGTTAATAATGGCGATACACTTTTTCTTACCGGAAGAATTAAGGTGACGGGGCCCGGCCAATGAGACAAAACACTGAAACGTTTGTCCTGCGGAATAGCGGAGTCTTCAACAAAAGGAAGTAATTGGCTGTAGTCAGCAGCTATTAAAATGAGCCCTTTTTCAGCAGGCCGCTGCTTCAGGCTTAGCAATTTTTGAATAGCAACTTCATTGGTTGGATCACAGCCCAGTCCGAATACTGCTTCTGTCGGGTAGGCAATAACGCCTGTTTTTACTGCGTTATGCGCTGCTTCCCACTTATCTGCCATAATATCCCCTCCTCTTAAGGAGTCAGATTATAGCGCGTCCGACTTATAGTCGCATTGCTTTTGCGGGCAGACTTTCCGAATTCCTGCAGCGGACTTCTTTTTCACCAGCAGCGGGTATTGGCATTTAGGGCAGGTTTCATCAACCGGCGGTTGATTCACCGTAAACTGGCATTTGGGATACTGATCGCAGGCGTAGAATACGGTGCCGCGTCGTGATGTTTTTTGATGCAGCTGACCACTGCCGCATTCCGGACAGGTAATAGCGTTCTCTTCGTCAGCATTGGGCTCGGTCACAAACTCACAGTCGGGAAACCCGCTACAACCAACAAATAAACCATAACGGCCACTTTTTAATTGCAGCTCTTTACCACACTCCGGACAAGCAACACCAAGGTCCTCGGGTTCAATTTCAGATTGTTCGCGAAGACCTCGCTTATAGTCGCAGTCAGGGTACCCTGTGCAGCCAAGAAAGCTGTTATGTCCAACATGTTTAATGACCAGCGGTCGCTCACAACGCGGGCAGCGCTCATCTGATGACATTAATGCAAGGGCCCTTCAGCTTCCTCAAACAACAAACCTTCCATTTGGTCGTAGGCGGCTTCCTGACCAGGAACATTAAACAGAACCATCAGCACAACCCATTTCAGGTCATCCAGAGTAAAGTTCGCTGTTTCCAGCTCCATTACGCGATCAATAACCACTTCGCGGGTCGCGAAATCTAACACACCCAGATTTTCTAAATACATTAAGAAACCACGACTCTGACTATCTAACCGCGACATCTCCGCCGTTGTATAAATACGGGTAGACTGCTGCGGGGCAACATCCAGGTAAGACTTGGTTTCCATTTCTTGTAAGTCGGCCAGGCGCTCTAACCACGCCAAAGCCTTCTGGATTTCCTGGTGACGAAAACCAGCCCGTGTAAGTTCATTGGTTAACTCATCGTGATCAACCACAACTTCCATTTCGGAATGAATGTAGTTTTCAAACAAGTACATGAGGATATCAAACATACTTTAGCGCCTCCCCACTTTGATATAACCGCCTGGTACGGCTGCCACTAGCCCTTCTAATTCGAGTAACACTACTTTCTCCATGACTTCAGCAACCTCGAGTCCGGACAATTGTACCATGTCATCAATTGTTCGTGGCTCTGAACTCAGACTAGCGAACAATCGATTGTTTGCCAAGCTTTCATCAAGATATTGTCGCTCTTCTGAAACCGGTGCTTGAGCGGGGTTAATCGAAAACCACTCTAGAATATCCTGTGGTGTGTTGATTAACTTTGCCCCCTGCTGTATCAGCCAATGACACCCCTGATGCTCCGGCAACAAAACCGACCCGGGAACAGCACCGACTTCACGCCCTTCATTCAACGCGTGTATTGCCGTTGAGAGCGAACCACTTTTACGGGCGGCTTCAACCACAACAACCGCCTGACTAATACCACTAATAATACGGTTACGCCGGGGAAAATGATCTGTCCTTGCGGTTTGTCCGGGCGGAAACTCAGAAATTAACAAGCCCTGATGGGCAATGAAATCCTGCAAGGCTTTGTTTCGTCGAGGGTAGTATTGATCAATTCCGGTACCCAAAACGGCAATGGTTTTGCCTTTGTCTGCGGCAGTTTTGTGCGCCTGGGCATCAATGCCCATTGCCAGGCCGCTCACCACAACAATACCCGACGCGACCAGTTTTTCACTGATCCAGTCAGCAACCTGCAGCCCGCTATGGCTCGCTTTGCGGCTGCCTACAACCGCCACACAGACCCCTTTAAGCAACTCTTTCCGACCTCTGTAGTAGAGTAACCAGGGCGGATTGCTGATTGCTTTTAACGATGCCGGGTAATCGTCGCTGAAGTAAGATATAACGCCCTGATAATCACTTAGACACCAGTTCTCAGCCGCTTTCAGCCAGCGCGAGTCTACCGGTTTTAGCGATTGCCCCCATCGCTCAAACAGCGTTTGCCAGCTGTCACACTCCCGTGCCGCTTTCTGTACCTTGTTTGATGCGCGTGTCATCCCCATTAATACACATAATTCCTGTGTGTTCACAGACTGTCCTTGACCTACCGATTTAAGGTAAACTAAGGGTAGATGAAGATTTGGAGGTTCTAATGGCAAAAATGACGGTTCTGAAATATCCAGACGAACGGTTACGCAAAGTCGCACAGCCGATTGACAAAGTGGATGACAGCATCCGCTCGGTTATCGATGATATGTTCGAAACTATGTATGAAGAGCAAGGCGTTGGCCTTGCCGCAACTCAGGTCGATGTTCACAAGCGTTTGTTTGTTGCTGACTGCAGCGAAGATCAGAACGAACCGCTGGTGTTTATTAACCCGGAGATAACCGAAGCCGAAGGTCATTTCAAGAATGACGAAGGTTGCCTGTCGTTTCCCGGCGTTTATGCAAAAGTAGAACGTGCGGAAAAAATTACGGTTACGGCTTTAGATAAAAACGGTGAACGTTTCAGTCGTTCGGCAGAAGGCCTTTTAGCTATTTGTATTCAGCACGAAATTGATCACTTAGAGGGTAAACTCTTTGTCGATTATTTATCGCCACTGAAACGCGAGCGTATTCGTAAGAAATTAGAGAAAGAACAGCGTTTGGCTGAAAAGTATGCGGCGGAAGCACAGTAATGCGGATAGTCTTTGCAGGCACGCCCGATTTTGCCGCACAACACTTACAGCAATTGCTTGATAAATCTCATCAGATAGTCGGTGTTTACACCCAACCCGACCGCCCTGCTGGACGCGGCAAAAAGCCGCAACCGAGCGCCGTTAAGAAACTGGCAGTTGAACACCAACTACCCGTTTACCAGCCAGAGTCGTTAAAATCGGAAGAAGCTCAGTCGGCTTTAGCAGAGCTAAAACCTGACGTAATGGTCGTTGTTGCTTATGGTTTATTGCTGCCGCAAGCCGTGTTGGATATCCCGGCCAAAGGTTGTCTGAATGTCCATGGCTCTTTATTGCCTAGATGGCGGGGGGCAGCTCCTATTCAACGCGCCATTTGGGCGGGAGATTCCGAGTCAGGCGTTTGCATTATGCAGATGGAAGCCGGTCTGGATACAGGTCCGGTACTGCATGAAGAACGATGCGCTATTAGCCCGCAGGAGACCTCCGCTTCGCTTTATCATAAGCTTGAAAGCCTTGGTCCAAAAGCGTTAATCACAGTATTAGCAGACCTTGAAAGTTATCAACGCCAGGCCAAACCGCAAAGTGACAGCGAAGCCACCTATGCAAAAAAGCTGACTAAGCAGGAAGGCAAAATAGACTGGACGCAACCAGCCGCATTTATTGAACGCTGCGTAAGGGCATTTAACCCCTGGCCCATGAGCTGGTGTCAGTCAGACAATTTAAAGGCGCAACAAAATACGATTAAAGTTCATGCTGCTGAATTAGTTCAGGGTGCCAGTAACAAAAGGCCCGGAACTATTATTAGCAGCACGCACCAAGGTATAGACATTGTCACTGGCGATGGTCTTTTGCGTATTACCCAGGCACAAATGCCGGGCAAAAAGGTGCAGCCGGCCAGTACGCTGGTTAACGGCTACAGCAACGTATTTAGCCCCGGACTGGAATTACAATGAGTCAGCAGAAGAAATCCGAAGGCAGCGGTCACGGTGCACAAAGCCGGGCGGCGGCTGCGAGTGCCCTGTTTCAGGTTTTAGAGAAAGGCGAGTCGCTTTCGGCGGCCCTGCCTTATGCAACCAGCAAATTACCCGATGCGGATAAACGTCTTGCCAGTGCGATTAGTTACGGTGTTTTGCGCGTTCTGCCCAGCCTTAATCGCTTGGTTGGCGCAAAATTGGATAAGCCCCTCAAAGGTAAGTTAAAAGTATTGCATTACCTGTTACTGGTTGGTGCCTATCAATTGTATTGCCAACGAATTAAAGATCACGCTGCCGTAAGTGCAACCGTAGAAGCCGCTCGTATACTGGGTAAAAGAAACCATAAAGGCTTAGTGAACGGTATACTGCGTCAGTTATTGCGCGAAGCTCCTTCAGCCGATGACTCACACCAACGTGAGTTACCCGGTGATTCAATGCAGAATCATCCTCGCTGGTTATTTGATGCCATTAACAATGACCACCCCGAGCATGCCGATAACATTCTGGCGGAAAACAACACTCACCCGCCTATGTGGTTACGTGTGAATGAGCGATTTTCCACTCGCGATGACTACTTACGGCAGCTTGAGGATAGCGGCATTGCAGCAACGGCTGATGCCAGCGCAATCAATGCAATTCAATTGCATGCGCCCTGTCCGGTAGAGAAACTCCCCGGCTTTGCCCGTGGCCATGTGTCTGTACAGGACAGATCCGCTCAGCTGGCAGCAGACTTTCTAAATGTAGATGCTGCGCATCGTGTACTCGACTGCTGCGCCGCTCCCGGCGGTAAGTTACTCCATTTATTGGAACGGCACAGCTTTGAACAACCGGTTCAGGCTATTGATATCGACCCCAAGCGCCTTGAGCGAGTGGATGAAAACCTGGAGCGTGCTGGTTTAAGCGCTGTTATTCACTGCGCAGATGTCGCCACGACCAATGACTGGTGGGACGGCGAGCAATTCGACCGCATACTGCTGGATGCCCCCTGCTCCGCAACCGGTGTGATACGCCGACACCCGGATATTAAATGGTTACGCCGCGCTGAAGACATCAGCGAACTGGCAAAGTTACAGAAGCAGATACTCAGCTCACTTTGGCCACTACTTAAGCCAGGCGGAGAACTGCTGTATGCAACCTGCTCTATTCTGCGTCAGGAAAACCAAACTCAAATTGAGTCTTTTCTACAGCAGCAGTCTGGTGCTAGTCTGATACCTATAACAGCAGAGCATGACACACTGCAATTGCTTCCCGGACAATATGGCGGGGATGGTTTCTTTTACGCGAGACTGAAGAAAGCCCAATGAAAATAATCATACTCGGTGTTGGCCAGGTCGGCGGCACATTGGCAGAAAACCTGGTTGGTGAGCGCAACGACATCACCATAGTTGATACCAATAACGACTTACTGGACGACTTGCAGGACAAATATGACTTGCGTGTTGTCGTCGGTAACGGCGCTCATCCGGACGTATTGCGTAAAGCTGGTGCAGACGACGCAGATTTGCTGATTGCCGTAACCAGCAGCGATGAAACCAATATGATTGCCTGCCAGGTTGCTTATTCCATTTTTAATACACCGAAAAAGATAGCCCGAATCCGCTCCGAAGAGTATATCCGTTATAAAGATCAGCTATTTCATAACCAGGACGCGCCGGTCGATCACATCATTTCTCCGGAACAGTTAGTTACTAACTACATCAGACGGTTAATTGACTACCCCGGCGCTTTGCAGGTTATGGAGTTTGCTAACGGTCGTGCCAGTTTGGTTGCGGTCCGGGCTTACTATGGCGGCAAGCTCGTCGGGCACGCAATTTCTACTCTGCGAGAGCACATCCCCAATATCGACACTCGAGTCGCGGCCATTTATCGTCAGGGCAAGCCTATCCGCCCGACAGGAACCACTATTATTGAAGCCGATGACGAAGTTTTCTTTATTGCAGATACTCGTCATATCAGCACGGTAATGCAGGAGCTGCAGAAGCTTGAAGACAAATACCGACGCATCATGATTGTCGGTGGTGGCAATATTGGCGCAGGTCTGGCTAAGCAGCTGGAAGTTGACCACAGGGTCAAACTGATAGAGCGCTCTGAAGCGCGCGCCGAAGAATTGTCACAAAGCCTTGAGCATACATTAATCTTCCGCGGTGACGCCTCCGATCAAAAACTTCTGGAAGAAGAGCACGTTGAGGATATTGATGTTTTCATTGCGGTAACCAACGACGACGAAGCAAATATCATGTCGGCTATGTTGGCTAAGCGCATGGGTGCCCGCAAAACCATGGTACTGATTCAGCGCAGTGCTTACGTTGACCTGGTTCAGGGCGGTGAAATTGATATTGCTATATCGCCACAACGCGCCACCGTTTCAGCGTTACTCACCCACGTACGCCGTGGGGATATTGTGAATGTGTACTCGCTGCGTAAAGGCGCTGCTGAAGCCATTGAAGCCATTGCACATGGTGATGAAGACACCTCTAAGGTCGTCGGAAAGGCCATTAAAGACATTAAACTTCCGCCGGGTACCACTATTGGCGCCGTTGTTCGGGGACATGAAGTACTCATGGCGCACAGCGAAACCATTATTCACTCGGACGACCACGTTATTCTGTTCTTGCTGGATAAAAAGTACATTGATCAGGTTGAGAAAGTCTTCCAGCCCAGCGCAATGTTCTTCTAATTAAGAGGCTTTAGCTGAACCCGGCCTCGGGTAGCGGCCTGTAGTTTTTTCTGCAGCGTCTCTACCTCTATGGGTCTTAATAACACAGTCAGCAACACACTCTCTCCATATTCCGACGACGCAGTTTCAACGCCAGCTTCAAATAAAATCGGCTCTACATCGCCCTGGTCGGTATAGGCAAAGTGCAACTGAAACCCCTGTTTGAAAACCCGACGTTCTTTTTCAAGCTCCGCTAACGCAGTGACGGTCGCTTCCGTATAGGCTCGTTGAAGGCCACCAGTCCCTAACTTTACGCCGCCAAAGTAGCGCACCACTATTGCCGTAACCTCCCCTACACCACTGCTTTGCAGCGCCATAAGCATAGGCCTTCCTGCCGTTCCGGAAGGCTCTCCGTCATCACTGGAGGCTAAACGTTGGCTATTATTCGGAGCAGAAAATACGGAGGCTGAACAATAGTGCGAAGCTTTTGGCCACCTTCTTTGTACTTCAGTTAAGAATTCAGCGGCACTGGCTTCATTGTCGGTATGCGCAAGGCAGGCGATAAAACGACTGCCTTTTATCTCTATTTCAACTTCGGCTTCAGAGATCGGAATATCGTAATCTTGATCATGCAAGACGGGTAACCTTTTTCACGTAAGCATCCAAAGACGTTTGTCGCGTAAGGTTATCATTTCGTTCCCGATAGATAACAATGTTATCTTCAATCCGCACACCGCCAAATGGGCGAAACTCATCCACCCTTTTCCAATTAATAACGTGCTTATTGCGAGAACCCGCCAGCTTTTGTAGTAAAGGTTCAATAAAGTAAATACCGGGCTCAATGGTATACACCTGGCGCGGCTCGACAGTGCGGGTTGTTTTTAATGTAAGGTGGCCTGTTGGCGACGGTATGGGGGTTCCCCGCTCGTCAGCCTGAGCAGCGCCAACGTCGTGCACTTGCAGTCCTAGCGGGTGACCCAGGCCATGCGGGAAAAAGACCGTCGTTATGCCATCTTCAATCATTTGCTCGGGACTGCAACTGACAAAACCAAAGGCAAAAAGTACGTTAGCAATTTGCTCATGAGCCAACTGGTGCAATACAGGAAACTCCATACCGGGCTTCATTTTGTCGATAAGCGCTAACGTAATTTGGTCAAGAGCCGCTATCAGCTCTTCATACTCATTATGCTCTGCCGACCAAGTCCGGCTAATATCGGCAGCGTAACCGCAAACCTCCGCGCCGGCATCAACCAACATAGACTTTAACGACACTTGTGGCTTTTTATCCGGTAACCAATGGTGTAAAACACTCGCGTTCCTATTTTGCCCAATAATATGATTGTACGGTACTTCATTCTGCCCTTGCCGTGTCGCCGCCATATAATTCAAAAGACAATCAAACTCGGAGTCGCCTTTAAAAAAGGCCTCCGCCGCTGCAATATGTCCTTCTGCGGCAATATGGTTGGCTTGCGCTAAGCAGGCTATTTCATAGTCTGTTTTGAACAAACGGTGATAATGAAAGAAGTGAAGAACCGGGTCTGGGTTGATGTTCTCAAAGCCTAGCGCTTTTGCTACTTCAATATGTTCACCCAGGTAGGCGGCGTTTTTCTTATCATAAGGTAAGAGCTTTTCTATAGCCTCAGGCGAACTGATGTGTTCCACGTGGAACTCTTCTAGCCAGGGTTCACTTTCTAAATTTGCTGTTGTATGCCAAAAGTCCGGAGCATTGAGCAGAACGAGCGTTGGACGGGTCTCGGGTTTTATAATGACCCAGGCATTAGGAAGCTGCGTTTCCGGACACCAAGCCTTGAAATGAGGATTCGCACGAAAAGGATAATTCATGTCATCCAAAAACCAGCGCTTTTGCTGGCCTGAGTGTATTGCGAGTAAATCTAAATTTTCTCGTTTGCAGAGTCGCTCCGCACGGGTTTGAAGCTGCTTTATATGGTCAGGAAATAACGGCCACAAATCTGCTGTCGCAGTCATATTGAATCGCCTTATTCAGTCTCAACAATGGTCATATCAACAACTTGCTCAAACAAATTATCCTCGTTACCACCTAACATCCTATAAATTTGTTGGTAACTCAATACCGCTTTTACATAATCTCGGGTTTCATGGTAAGGGATGGTTTCAACCCACTCATCGGCATAAACAGGCTCTTCCGGTAGCCACTCTCTCACACGGTAGTATCCTGCATTATAGCTTGCCGTAGCTAATAGCCAGTTATTCTCAAACCGATGTTTCAGGCGACTCAAGTAATGAGTTCCTAATCGCACATTGACCGACGGGTCATTTAAACGACGCCAACTGTTGTTTTTGGTATCCAGTTGTTTGGCGGTGCCGGGCAGTATTTGCATTAAGCCTCTGGCGCCCGCGCTGGAATAAGCATCATGCCGGAAGTTGCTTTCTCGCCGGGTAATGGCTAAAGCCCAGTTTTCATCTATTCCTGCGGCCTGTGATGCCCTTCCTAATATGTCTTTATAAGCTAATGGGAAACGAATGCCCACGGCATCAAAATGACCAATTTGCGCTAATGTCCATATGGCTTGATCATGCCACCCCCACTCGCTGGCAAGATACGCTGCGACCTTTTGCTCTTCGCCATCGAGTTGAGTTAATAAGTGATTCCACTCTCTCCTTGCGTCCACCCAGCGCTCAAGCTGAATAAGCTCGTATGCACGCTGGACGCTCGGATGGTTTCGAATCTGTTCAAGCTGAACCACACTCACCTCAAGCTTTTCGTGCTCAAGGCTAACCGGTTTCTGTAACCGTGCAGAGGCTAGAAAGCCGTAATAATGGCGTTCGTCGGATAAATCTTCGTAGAGTTGCTGAGCAACTAATGCATTCCCGGTAATTTCCTGCGCGCGCGCAAGCCAGTAACGCCACTGGTTCCCTTGCCGAATAGCAACGGGGAGACTTTGAATAGCATCACGCAGACCTTCGTAATCTTTGTCTTTAAGGTAAATAGCTAAACGCCACTGAAGAACTCGCTCATTGAGCGCATTAACCGGAACACGGTCATGCCAGACGCGCGCTTCCGGATGAGACTTCAAACTTAGCGCAACCGCAAACTCTTCTGCAATGCGTTCTTCCTGCGCCTCTGAAAAGGGTAGCTCGGGCTTCAGTTTTTTATAACTGCGCAGGGCAATATTTTCATCTCGCCAAATAAGCTTTGTCAGTGCAAAAGTCGTTATCTGGGCTTCTTTTTCAGGGTAACGTCCCTTAAACCAGGAACCGTCTTCAATGGCCGCCGGTGAATAGCGCACTTTATGATAAAACTCACCCAGATATTGCTGTAACTCCGGTAATAACCCTGTGAGGTAAGGCAGTAACGTTGGGTTACCGCGTTCAGCTGCCATCTTCAGTCTATTCCAAACTTTCTCATCAGTACGTCCGTCAAGGCTTTCCCATTCCTTCAAAATGGGATCACAGGCTGAAGGAAGTGAAAAACCGTGTTCCCAAATAGCATCAACCTGGCGACGGAAAGGCCCGTCCCCCAAACCTTTTTCTCGTTGCGCTTCAATAAACTGACAACGGTGAGTCAAAGTGCCCGGGTGCCGGAAGTCGCGAATAAAGCGTGCATGCTCTTCTTGCCCTGCCAGATAAGTAAGCCACGGCTGCCTTAGCTGCCAGTCGAGCGGTGTGTTGTCGTACTTTTCCAGAAAAGCCAAAACCCGGTCTTCATTAGCCAAATAGCCTACTTGCTCCAGCCTTGTCAGTTCCAGATACGGAACGAGCGGGTAGCCCTCCAGCTTCTGTAATAACTGACGGTATTCATTCCGACGACCACGCTTAGCGGCGTATTCTGCTTTTTTGAATAGCTCACGCTGCTGCTCCCGTTGTTCACTATCAACAGGTTCAGATTGGGCTGCACCACTACTAAACAGCGATAACGCGAAAAACAATGATGCACTGTAACGTATGATAAACGACTGCTTTTTCATTAATTCAAACGCATGTTTAAATAACCGTTGAAAAATTGGCGTATTCGCGCCAAACTCTCTCTACCTTAACCCAAAGCTATAGCAGAATCAGTTTCTTTATAGCAACAAATTAATGGAAGTCGTGGGAGACCCAAGATGATCTATCAAGGTGAAAGCATTCGGGTCGATTTTATCGAACCAGGTTTCGCAGAATTACAATTTGATGCGAAAGGCTCGGTTAATAAATTCGACCAGGCAACATTAGAAGAATTCAGTGAAGCACTGACAAAATTACAAAACACTGACGATTTACGTGGCGTTATTGTTACCAGCAGCAAGTCGACCTTTATTGTAGGCGCTGACATTACTGAGTTCCTGACACTATTCTCTGATCAGGAAAAAACCCGCAGCTGGGTAGCAAAAGCATCACGCGTATTTGACCAACTGGAAGACCTGCCGGTACCCACCGTTGGTGCGGTTAAAGGCTTCGCGTTAGGCGGCGGCTGTGAGGCACTATTAGCCTGTGACTACCGTGTAGCGGATACCACAGCAACTATCGGCCTGCCTGAAGTTAAGCTGGGTCTCATCCCGGGCTTTGGCGGTACCATGCGTTTACCACGCGTTATTGGTCCGGACAACGCTTTAGAGTGGATCACCACAGGTAAAAACAATAAAGCACTTGATGCATTGAGCGTTGGCGCTGTTGATGCCGTTGTTGAGCCAGAGAACCTGACAAAAGCGGCGTTGAATTTAGCGAAAGCTGCCGCTGCCGGAGAGCAAGACTGGAAAGCCAAGCGTCAGCCTAAGTTAGAGCCGTTAAAAGCCAACGACACCGAGTTGATGATGACTCTGGTTACCGCTAAAGGTTTAATTGCAGCCAAAGCCGGTAAACACTACCCGGCACCGCACAAGGCGTTAGAAGCCATTGAAAACGGCGCACGCGAACACCGTGAAGGCGCATTAAAAGCTGAAAACAACGCATTTTTCGATCTGACCCAAACTGAAGCGTGTCAGGCACAGGTTGGTATCTTCCTGGCGGACCAGGCGGTTAAAAGTAAGTCTAAGAAGTACGCCAAAGCAGCAACCAAAGAAATCAAAACAGCGGGTGTTTTAGGCGCAGGCATTATGGGCGGCGGTATCGCTTACCAGTCTGCCCTTAAAGGCGTACCGGCTGTAATGAAAGACATAAAGCAAGACGCTTTAGACTTGGGCATGAAAGAAGCCGGCAAGATCCTGAAGAAAGGCGTAGAGCGCGGTAAAGTCAATAACGAGAAGATGATTAAAATCTTATCTTCTATTACACCTACGCTGCTGAACGATGCCGTTAAAGACGTCGATATTGTTGTTGAAGCCGTTGTTGAAAACCCGAAAGTTAAAGGTTCGGTGCTTGCTGAAATTGAAGGCGTTATCAGTGATGATGCTATTTTAACGTCAAACACCTCGACCATTTCTATTACAGAGCTCGCTAAGAACCTGAAGCGCCCTGAAAAATTCTGCGGGATGCACTTCTTTAACCCGGTACATAAAATGCCGCTGGTTGAGATTATTCGTGGCGAGAAAACTTCAGATGACACTGTTAATGCCGTAGTAGCCTATGCATTGAAACTGGGCAAAACCCCTATCGTTGTTAACGACTGCCCGGGCTTCTTAGTGAACCGCGTATTGTTCCCTTACCTGGCAGGCTTTGCCGGCATGGTTGATGAAGGCGTTGATTTCGTCGGCATCGACAAGGTTATGGAGAAGCAGTTCGGCTGGCCTATGGGTCCTGCGTACTTGAGCGACGTTGTCGGCATCGACACGGCGGATCATTGTACCGTTGTTATGGAAGCAGGCTTCCCGACCCGCATGAAACGCGACGAGTCCAGCGCCATTGCTAAGCTGGCAGCCGCTGAGCGTTACGGTCAGAAAAACGGTAAAGGCTTCTATGTTTACGGCACCGACAAAAAAGGTAAGCCAACCAAAGAAGCTGATCCAGCCACCTACGAGCTATTAGGCTGTGAACAAGGCAAAAAGCTGGACGCAGACGAAGTCATTGCTCGCTGCATGATCCCAATGGTGAACGAAGTGGTTCGCTGTCTGGAAGAAGACATTGTGGGCTCTGCTGCCGAAGCAGACATGGCGTTGCTTTATGGCTTAGGCTTCCCTCCATTCCGAGGCGGCCCTTTCCGTTATTTGGAAACGCTTGGCATGGACAACTTTATTCAACTGGCAGACAAGTACGCGCACCTGGGTGAAATTTATCAGGTTACCGACGGCATGCGCGAAATGGCTAAAGCCGGTAAATCTTACTTTGACACAACCAGCGCGAAGTAAGGCTTGAGGAGGTTATTAAAATGAAAGACATCGTCATTGTAGATTGTATTCGTACGCCAATGGGGCGTTCAAAAAATGGTGTTTTCCGCCATACTCGTGCCGAAGACCTCTCAGCTGCGCTGATGAAGGGCTTACTTGAGCGTAACCCGGAAGTGGATGTTGAAGAACTGGAAGACATCTACTGGGGTTGTGTGCAGCAAACCTTAGAACAAGGTTTCAACATTGCACGTAACTCAGCGTTAATTGCCGGCATTCCTCATAAAGTGGCCGGCGTTACCGTTAACCGTCTGTGTGGCTCATCCATGCAGGCATTGCACGACGCTACCCGCGCTATTATGAACGGCGACGGCGAGATCTTTATGGCCGGTGGTGTTGAGCACATGGGTCACGTACCAATGACTCACGGCATCGACTTTCACCCGGGCATGAATAAGTCTGTAGCAAAAGCTTCGGGCAGCATGGGTATGACTGCTGAATTGTTGTCTCGCAAATTCGGTATTACCCGTGAACAACAAGACGAATTCGGCGCGCGCTCTCATAAGAAAGCGCACGAAGCGACAGTTGAAGGCCGCTTTGCTAAAGAGATTTACCCAATTAACGGCCACAATGCCGACGGCGAACTGGTACGTGTTACAGAAGACGAAGTTATTCGTCCAGAAACCACTGCTGAAGGCCTGTCACAGCTTCGCCCGGTGTTTGACCCTGCCAACGGTACGGTAACCGCAGGTACATCGTCAGCCTTGTCTGACGGCGCAGCTGCCATGTTGGTTATGTCTGCTGATAAAGCCAAAGAACTGGGTCTGACGCCACGCGTTAAGATTCGCTCAATGGCCGTTGCAGGCTGCGATCCTTCCATTATGGGTTACGGCCCCGTTCCGGCAACTGAGAAAGCACTTAAACGTGCTGGTGTGTCTATTGACGACATCGACGTTGTTGAACTGAACGAAGCCTTTGCCGCACAGTCACTGCCTGTACTTAAAGGTTTAAAACTGTTCGACAAGATGGAAGAGAAAGTGAACCTGAACGGTGGTGCTATCGCATTGGGTCACCCATTAGGATGCTCTGGCGCACGTATCTCAACGACGCTAATCAACCTGATGGAAGAGAAAAACGCGAAGCTTGGCTTAGCAACCATGTGTATTGGCCTTGGCCAGGGTATTGCTACTGTCTTCGAACGCGTTTAAAAGAAACAGCAAAACTAGAGCGGTTTAACACTTTAACTGCTCTGAGGAAGGGGGGAGCGAAGGCTCGCCCCTTTTTATTGTCAGGAAATACTCAGAAACACGCCGTGAACCCATCCCTGGGGGCTTGACTGCAGCCATCCATGGCTGCAGACAGTTTCTGAGTATTTCCCGCCAACAAACAGCGGTGCAATCCATCACTCCCCCCTCACCTCTTAGTCGCGAAAGTGTTAAACTACTCGCCAATTTCACCTAACGTCTTTTAAAGAAGTCATGACCCAGATTAACTGCGACAAAGAACTCGATACCCTTGGCCTTAAATGCCCGGAGCCCGTAATGTTAGTTCGTGCGGCTATTCGTAAAATGAAGGTTGGTGAGGTATTGCTGATTATTGCGGATGATCCCGCAACAACCCGGGATATTCCGGGCTTTTGCGAATTTATGGAGCATGAGCTGGTTGCTTCTGAAACCGAAGAGATGCCTTACCGCTACTGGGTTAGGAAGTCCCACTAAAAGCCTGACATTCAAGTATCAGGCTTTATTTTTATTTAAATACATTTCCCAGAACTCAGCCTGACCCACTTCACCTAATTCGTAAGGTTCAAAACCAAAGTTTTTATAGGCTTGCTTAGCTCGGTCATTGTTTTCCAGAACTTCTAGAGTCAGCTTCACGCAACCACGGAATTCTGCCAGTGTTTTCACTTCTTCCAGAAGTTTACGCGCAACGCCCTGGCCTCGATATTCCGGAATAACCGCTATGTCGTGAATATTCATTAATGGTTTTGCAGCGAAGGTTGAGAAGCCTTCTACACAGTTTGCAACGCCAACCGGGGTGTCACCATCGTAGGCCAGCAAAGAAAAGACATGGTCTCTTTTTGCCATTTCATCTATCAGACTTTCTTTAACTTCATCTGATATGCCTTCACCACCACCCATTGGGTCTTTAGCGTAAGCATCCAACATAGCTATAACGGCATTACGGTGTTTGGGGTTACTATAATCCGCAAGTGTAATTTCTATCATTCGTCCTTCGCTCATTTTACAACGTAAACTGTTTCATTTGCTCAGCAACAGGCTGGTAGCAATGACAGCTGGTAACATGGTCGTTCACCATACCAACTGCTTCCATAAAAGCATAGCAAATGGTCGGCCCGACAAACTTAAAGCCTTCCTTTTTTAACGCTTTTGCCATGCTTTGGGAAGCCTCAGTTTCGGTTGGAATCTCACTTTGCGTCCGATACGCATTAATAATCGGTGAGCCGCCAACAAACGCCCATAGCCATTGCTCAAATCTAACACCTTTCTCTTCTAGCTTTAAAAAGGCTTCGGCGTTAGTGAAAATCGCGTCAATTTTCGCCTTGCTACGAATAATATCACGGTTGCTGTACAACCGTTCGCGATCAGCATCACTCATTGCCACAATAGCTTTCGGATCAAAACCCAAAAAGGCTTTCTCGTAGCCCGCTTGTTTGCGCAATATGGTTAACCAGCTAAGACCCGCCTGCTGCCCGTCCAGACACAGTTTGGCGAAGAGTTCTATCGGGTCACGTACCGGCCTTCCCCAGACATTGTCGTGATACGCACGGTAATCGTCAGCAGATTCACACCAGGAACAACGTTCTGGTTCATTATTTGTCATGCCTTCCCCTATAACCAAGGCGCGTCAGAGGGTATAATCTACGCATATTTTTCGACCATTGGTCAACCACAAATAAAAAAGCAGAGAATGCGTATGTCGAAATACGATGTGAAAACCTTTCAGGGGCTTATTCTTGCTCTTCAGGACTACTGGGCTCAGCAAGGCTGTGCCGTGGTTCAGCCATTAGATATGGAAGTGGGTGCAGGCACTTTTCACCCAATGACGTTTTTACGCTCATTAGGCCCCGAGCCAGCCAGTTTTGCTTATGTTCAGCCCTGCCGCCGTCCTACTGATGGTCGTTATGGCGAAAACCCAAACCGATTACAGCACTACTATCAGTTTCAGGTCATTATGAAGCCTTCACCTAAAGACATTCAGGAACTTTACCTGGGCTCTTTAGAAATGCTTGGCTTTGACACACTGACTCACGACATACGCTTTGTAGAAGACAACTGGGAATCGCCTACTCTGGGCGCCTGGGGTCTGGGTTGGGAAGTCTGGCTTAACGGTATGGAAGTCACTCAGTTTACTTACTTCCAGCAAGTCGGTGGTTTAGAGTGCCGCCCCGTGGCCGGAGAAATTACCTACGGCCTGGAGCGTTTGGCCATGTACATTCAGGGTGTGGACAGCATCTACGATCTGGTCTGGACCGACGGCCCTCGCGGTAAGATCTTGTATCGCGACGTTTTTCATCAGAATGAAGTTGAGCAATCAACTTACAACTTTGAATACGCTGACGTTGATGTGCTTTTCCGTCGCTTCGACGACTGTGAAAAAGAGTGCGAACTGCTCATAGAAAAATCTTTGGCTTTGCCTGCGTATGAGCAAGTGATGCGAGCGTCTCACGCGTTTAACCTGCTGGATGCCCGGCATGCTATCTCTGTGACCGAAAGGCAGCGCTACATACTTCGTGTCAGAACCATGGCAAAAGCCGTTGCCGAAGTTTATTACCAGGCGCGCGAAGCTCTGGGCTTCCCTTTAGCCGACAATAAAAACAACCCAGCAGCGAACTAAGGAGAGCCAAGCCGTGCACAAAGAAAACTTATTAATTGAGCTAGGTACCGAAGAGCTGCCTCCAAAAGCCTTAAAGTCACTGCGCGACAGCTTAAAGTCGGGTATTGAGTCTGGTTTAAAAAGCGCTGAACTGAGTTTTGATAGTATTGAAGCTTATGCCACTCCTCGTCGATTAGCTGTCCTGATTAAACAGGTTGAGACCGAGCAGCAGGATAAAGAAGTAGAGAAACGCGGTCCCGCTGTTAATGTGGCTTTTGATGATTCAGGTAATCCGACAAAAGCCGCCGAAGGCTGGGCTCGTTCTAATGGTATTACCGTTGAGCAGGCTGACCGTCTAAAGACAGACAAGGGCGAATGGCTGCTGCATAAGGCAACAGTAAAAGGCCAGGCGCTCGCTGAATTAGTTCAGGGTATGCTGGAAGCCGCCATTAAAACACTACCGATTCCTAAGCCTATGCGCTGGGGTGACAGCACCGCACAGTTCATTCGCCCGGTTCATACACTGACGGTTATGCTGGGTAGCGAGCTCATAAAAGCTGAAATTCTGGAAACTAAGAGCGCTCGTTTTATTCAGGGTCATCGTTTTCATTCTCCTGAAGGTTTCGAGCTTGATCATGTCGACAACTACCTTGAAAAGCTGCGTCAAGCGAAAGTAATCGCTAACTTCGAAGAGCGTATTGAGACAATTCAATCGGAGATCTCACGTCTTGCTTCGGAACTCGGCGGCCAGGTTATTCAGGATGACGAGTTAGTTGAGGAAGTTGCTGCACTGGTGGAATGGCCCGTAGCTTTAACCGCAAGTTTCGATCAGGGTTTTCTGGCTGTGCCAAAGGAACCGCTCATTGTCACCATGAAAGACGACCAGCGTTACTTCCCGGTTGAAGATGGCAAAGGTAATTTATTATCTCAATTCATTTTCATCACCAATATTGAAAGTCGCGACCCGCAACAAATTGTTAAAGGTAATGAAAAGGTTGTTCGCCCTCGCCTGGCGGATGCACAGTTTTTCTTTGAGTCCGATAAGAAAAAGACACTGGAGTCTCGCCTTTCAGCACTGGATTCTGTACTTTTCCAGAAGCAACTCGGAAGTATTGGTGACAAAGCACGTCGCATTTCCGTGTTAGCCGGTAAAATTGCCAACCAGTTAAACGCTGACGTAAAAGCTTCACAAAGAGCCGGCCTGCTGTGCAAAGCTGACCTGGTATCCGATATGGTTTCAGAGTTTCCTGAAACTCAAGGTGTTATGGGTAAGCACTATGCACTTAACGACGGTGAAAGTGAAACTATCGCACAGGCAATTGAGCAACACTACTGGCCTCGCTTTTCCGGTGATGAATTACCTCAAACCAAAGAGGCCTGTGCCGTCGCGTTAGCCGACAAACTGGATACGCTGGTCGGAATATTTGGTATTGGCCAGGTACCCAAAGGGGATCGTGACCCCTTTGCTCTTCGCCGCGCAGCTTTAGGTTTATTACGTACACTGGTGGAGCGCGATCTCGCACTAGATTTAAACGAGTTACTGGCAGCCTCAGTAGAAGGCTTTGGTGACAAGTTATCCAATAAAACAGTAGCTGCCGACGTATTTGAATTCCTGCTTGGCCGCTTCCGCCCTTGGTATCAGGATCAAGGTATTTCGGTTGATGTTATTCAGTCAGTACTGGCACGGTCGCCGTCAAAGCCAACCGACTTCGACCAACGCGTTAAGGCTGTTCAGTCATTTAAATCTCTGGACTCTGCCGAAAGTTTAGCAGCCGCCAATAAGCGGGTTGGGAATATTCTCGCAAAGTCTAAAGAAGAAATATCAGGAAAAGTTGATGAGTCTGTTTTACAAGAAGAGTCCGAAACAGCCCTTTATCGTTTAGTAACGCAAACTGAAAGCGCTATTAAGCCGCTTATTGCTAACGGTGACTATAGTGACGCCCTTACACAGTTATCAGAGCTTAAAGAGCCTGTCGATGCGTTTTTCGAACATGTAATGGTTAATGCGGAAGACGATACAGTTCGTGTGAACCGACTTAACTTACTGTTCAGATTGCGTCAGCTGTTCCTGGAAATAGCAGACATATCTCTTCTTCAGTAAGTCTTTGATTTAAAAAATAAAAAGCCGGTTCATTTTGCATGAACCGGCTTTTTTTATGCTGACATTCTTTATGTCTATTAACTAGACATCGAGGTTAGCAACCTTAAGCGCGTTAGACTCTATAAATGCTCTACGAGGCTCGACCTCATCACCCATTAAGGTGGTGAATAACTGATCCGCGCCAATAGCATCTTCAATAGTAACCTGAAGCATACGACGGGTTTCAGGGTCCATGGTCGTTTCCCACAGTTGGTCAGGGTTCATTTCTCCCAAACCTTTATAGCGTTGAACATAAAGTCCACGCTTAGACTCATTGATAAGCCATTCAACAGCGTCAACAAAATGGTTAATTGGTTGCTTTTTCTCTCCACGGAGAACATAGCCACCTTCTTCTACCAGCGAGTCGATTTTTTCGCCAAGCGTCACTATCTGTTCATAGTCTTTCGACATTAAGAACTCGTAGTTAAGTGGGTAATCGGTATCAACCCCATGCTGACGAATTGTTGTTGTCGGCAACCACATTCTGCGTTCAGTATCTTCATGCAAAGAGACAGTATAGGTTGCTGAATCGACTTCTCTGGCTGTTAGGTCATCGTTTAGTGTCTTGACCCACTTGGCCATATAATCTTTGTCTTTCAACCGTTCATCAGTTAGACGAGGCGCGTAGAACAGGCGCTGCAGAAAACGTTCCGGCATACGACGGCTCAGGCGTTTTATATTTTCCTGCGCCATTTGGTAGCCGTTAACCAGCTCTTCCAGCTTTTCACCCGCAATACCCGGAGCAGTTTCGTTAACGTGTAACGACGCGTTGTCCAACGCCAAACTGGTCAGGTAACGAATCAATGACGGATCGTCTTTAATATAGACTTCTTGCTTACCTTTTTTCACCTTATACAAAGGAGGCTGAGCAATGTAGATGTAACCACGCTCAATAATCTCCGGCATTTGGCGATAGAAGAAGGTTAGCAACAAGGTACGAATGTGAGAACCATCAACGTCAGCATCCGTCATTATAATAATACGGTGATAACGTGTTTTATCCGGGTTGTACTCATCACGACCAATACCACAGCCCATTGCTGTGATTAAAGTTCCGACTTCAACCGATGACAACATTTTATCAAAACGTGCTTTTTCAACGTTAAGGATTTTACCTTTTAACGGCAGTATCGCTTGGTTTTTGCGATTACGCCCCTGCTTCGCTGAACCGCCTGCAGAGTCACCCTCCACAATGTAGAGTTCAGACAGTGCAGGATCTTTTTCCTGACAATCGGCCAGCTTACCGGGAAGCCCCGCTATATCTAAAGCACCTTTACGGCGAGTCATTTCACGAGCTTTACGAGCCGCTTCACGCGCCCGAGCCGCATCAATAATTTTATTGATGATAAGCTTGGCTTCACCTGGGTTTTCTAACAGATAATCGGCTAACTGTTCATTCATTGACTGCTCTACAGCCGACTTCACTTCAGAAGAAACGAGTTTATCTTTTGTCTGAGAAGAAAACTTAGGGTCTGGTACTTTAACTGAAATAATTGCAGTTAAACCTTCACGGGCATCATCACCGGTTGCTGAGGTTTTTGCTTTCTTAGTAAAGCCTTCTTTTTCCATATAGGTGTTTAACGTACGAGTTAATGCTGCACGAAAACCCGCCAGGTGAGTACCACCGTCACGCTGTGGGATATTGTTGGTAAAGCAGTAAATATTTTCCTGGAAGGAATCGTTCCACTGCATGCTTACCTCTACACCAATACCGTCTTCTCTTTGAAGCGTAAAGTAGAAAGCTTTTTGATGAATGGGGGTTTTGTTCTGGTTTAAGTAGTTAACAAAAGCGGCAATACCACCTTCGTATTTAAAAACATCTTCACGGTCGTCACGTTCATCTCGCAACCGTATGCCAACACCCGAATTCAAAAATGAAAGTTCTCTCAGGCGTTTCGCCAAAATATCGTAGTGAAATTCAGTATTCGTGAAGGTTTCGTGACTCGGCCAAAAACGAAGCTCAGTCCCTGTTGTATCCGTTTCACCTACAGGTTTTACGTCACTGTCAGGCTCACCCATATGATAAGTTTGCTCGTAAACCTGGCCTTGTCGACGAATGGTCAACTGCAGCTTTTCAGACAGCGCGTTTACAACAGAGATACCAACACCGTGCAAACCACCAGACACTTTATAAGAGTTGTCGTCAAACTTACCACCAGCGTGCAATACGGTCATGATAACCTGAGCAGCTGAAACGCCCTCTTCTTCGTGTATATCAACGGGAATTCCGCGACCATCATCTTTCACACTGACTGAACCATCAGAATGAATGGTAACCATAATTTCTGAACAATGGCCCGCTAAGGCTTCGTCAATAGAGTTATCGACAACTTCAAAAACCATGTGGTGCAGACCCGTTCCATCATCTGTGTCACCAATGTACATACCTGGGCGTTTACGAACCGCATCCAACCCTTTGAGAACCTTGATACTCGATGAACCGTAATTATTTTCTTCCATAGTATTATCTCGATATCATTCGTTTATTACCCCATGTTCCACGTGGAACATTCGAGGTGATTTTTGAAATTTATCCGACAACTGCTTTCCAGTAATTGCGGTGATAAACACTTGTGCGTCTAGATTTTCTAACTCACGACAAAGTAACGCCTGGTTTCTTGAATCAAGCTCTGACGTTAAATCATCGACCAAATAGATGCAGGGTTGCTTTTTAATTTTTTGATAATGCTTCCCTTGCGCTAATTTCAAAGCGGTTATCGCGGTTTTTAGCTGCCCGCGAGATAAGCGATGCTTTACTTCCACACCATCTGCTATCACTTTGATATCTGCCTTATGTGCCCCAACTGAGGTGAAGCCGTATTTCTTATCTTTCTCTGTATGGCTTTCTAAGGCGTCAAATAAACTTTGGCTAGTATCCCAGCCCGATTTTAATCGAACCTCCATTGTAACATCGGAGAGAAAAGATTTCGCTAGTTCTTGTATATAATCATTAAGTTCTTCTAGGTATTTTTCGCGACTTTTACTAATGCGTTCACCATAATAGGCCAACTGTTCTTTCCAGTATTTATCTTCCCGCACGGGAAGCGAGCGTTGTTTGAGTAAACTGTTTCTTTGTTTAAGTAATTGGGTGTAAGCAACCCAGTCCGAATAAAAAGAATGTTCCACGTGGAACACTCCCCAATCAATAAACTGTCTTCTCTGACCTGGTCCCTCTAAAAGAATATCTACAGACTCAGGGGTTAACAACTGTACCGGCACTAAACGGGCAACATCTGACATCCGCTGAACATTCGCACCATTTAATCTTAACGACTGCTCTCCATCACCGCTGCGTCGAACGCCAATAGAGTAATCTTTAGAGCGACAAAATACGGTAAAGCCGCTATTACCCTCTTTAATTAACTGACGAAACCCGCCGGGACGAAAAGAACGACCGAAACCGAGTAAATAAATAGCTTCAAGCAGGCTCGTTTTACCGGAACCGTTGTCTCCAGTAATTAGGTTAATTTGGGGACTGGGGGACAAAGCCACTTCCGAAAAATTTCTGAAGTGGCTTAAACTCAATGTCTCAATGAACATTTATAAGGCAGGGTTACAAACGCATGGGCATAATAACGTAACAGCAAGACTCGTCATGCTGAGGTTCAATTAGTGCACTGCTGTTTGAGTCAGACAGAGTAAAAGAAACCTGTTCGTCATCAATGTTATTTAAGACATCTAGCAAATAGCTAACGTTGAAGCCTATCTCAAGATCATCGCCTTGGTAATCGACTTCAATAACTTCTTCCGCTTGTTCTTGTTCAGGGTTTGTCGCAGTAATACAAAGCTCACCACTGCTTAAATTCAAGCGCACACCGCGAAATTTTTCATTTGATAAAATTGAAGCACGGCCAAAAGACTGACGTAAAGCATCACGATGCGCGACCACAACTTTATCACCGCCACTTGGTAAAACACGACGATAGTCAGGAAAACGACCATCTACCAATTTACTGGTAAACACCAGCTCTGGTGTTTCAACGCGAATATGGTTGTTTCCGATAGAAACCGACACTTCCTGATCGTCATCGCCCAAGAGACGAAGTAACTCAACCACCCCTTTACGAGGAACAATAACCTGTCGTTGTGCAAGGCCTGGTTGGTCTATAGCACAAGTGCTCATGGCCAAACGGTGACCGTCAGTTGCAACAGAGCGCAACATGCCATTATCCGTTTCAAACAACATACCATTTAAATAATAACGGACGTCCTGGTTCGCCATTGAGAAATGGGTTTTCTCCATTAGGTCCTTCAATATGGCCTGCTCAGTCACCAAATGGATGTCACTTTTCCAGTCATCGATATTTGGGAAGTCGTCTGACGACAGAGTGCTAAGCTTAAACTTACTGCGACCTGATTTAACGGTTGCGCTGTCTTCCTGTGAAGTGAACTCAATTGTTGAACCTTCCGGTAAGCTCCGCACAATATCCAGAAGTTTCTTAGCTGGTACAGTAACTGCTGCATCCATATCTGCAGATTCCAGCGGTACCGAGGAGACCAGTTCAACTTCCAGGTCTGTTCCGGTCAATTTAAGCTGGCCGTTATCTACCTGTAATAACAAATTCGACAAAATTGGTAATGTATGCCGCCTTTCAACAGCACCACTCACAACCTGCAGTGGCTTGAGAAAAGCATCGCGGTTAATTGAAAATTTCATGACTGAGTCCCCTGTTTATAACGACATACCTTATGACGACAATGTTCGAATAAGATTTCTATAGTCTTCTTTTATGTCGTGCTGCGCATCTTTTAATTCTTGTATTTTTCGACAAGCATGTAAAACCGTCGTGTGGTCACGCCCGCCAAAAGCGTCACCAATCTCCGGTAAACTGTGGTTGGTTAATTCTTTCGCCAACGCCATGGCCAACTGTCGTGGACGCGCTACGGAACGACTTCGGCGCTTAGACAAAATGTCAGCTAACTTAATATTATAATATTCTGCGACTGTTTTTTGGATGTTATCAATAGTGACTAATTTTTCCTGAGCGGCAATTAGGTCACGCAGTGCTTCGCGCACAAAATCGATAGTAATGGGTCGGCCGGTAAGTTGAACATTCGCGACAACCCGGTTCAGTGCACCTTCAAGTTCACGTACGTTTGAGCGTAATCTTTTGGCAATGAAAAAGGCGACTTCGTGTGGCATATGTAACCCACGTTCGTCGGCTTTCCGCATTAAAATAGCAACTCGCGTTTCTAATTCCGGCGGCTCTATAGCAATGGTCAAACCCCAGCCAAAACGGGATTTCAGACGATCTTCTACTCCATCTATTTCTTTCGGATAAAGATCGCTGGTCATAATAATTTGCTGATTACCTTCCAACAGTGCGTTGAAAGTATGAAAGAATTCTTCCTGAGAGCCCTTTTTATTTGCAAAGAAATGGATGTCATCTATTAGCAAAGCATCAACTGAACGGTAGTAACGTTTAAATTCATTAGTCGAACTGTTGCGAATTGAGTTAACCATGTCCTGAACAAAACGTTCTGCCCGAATATAAAACACCTTGGCGTCCTTCTTGTGCGCCATAATGCCATTGCCAACTGCGTGCAATAAGTGTGTTTTACCTAAACCCGTACCACCATAGACAAAAAGTGGGTTGTAAACACCGCCTGGATTCTCAGCTACCTGAATAGCCGCCGCACGGGCCAGTTGGTTTGACTTACCTTCAACAAAATTATCAAAAGTGTATTCAGGATGAATATTGCTCTCAAACGGTACTTCAGTATCGGCATTACTTGAGGAAAAGTTTGGCGTCTTTCTGCGCGTTGCAGCAGCGCGTTGTTGCGAACCGTTATCTTTTTGTGTTGGCGACGCTTCCCCAACCTTTAAAACAACATTCGGTACTTTGTCATCGCACATGGATTCCAAGTACGCATTAATGGTTTTCAGGTATTTATCACGCACCCAATCGACCGAATAGATATTCGGCGCAAATAAGGTCAAAGTCTCGCCATTAAGTTTGGCTTGAAGAGGTCTGATCCACGTGTTGAACTGCTGTAACGGTAACTCCGATTGCAGTCGCTCTGCACATTGTTGCCAAAGCGAATTATTCAC